>CAVWCP010000005.1:0-813558 GCA_963753625.1 uncultured Chloroflexia bacterium | reverse complement strand
TCGTTGCAGATATGCAGCAAATTCTCGGTATTGATTCAGTTCTAACAGGTTTTGGATTACCAGATGATAATATCCACTCACCAAATGAAAGACTCCATCTTCCAACCTGGGAAAAGGGGATTGACGCATTGATCAACTTCCTCATGAATATCGGAGAAAAGGCATAATATTGAGCACATCTAAATTAAAACTACCGGCTTATGGCGGCCAGGCATTAATCGAAGGCGTCCTGATGAGAGGGTCAAAAAACCTCGCCGCAGCGTTCAGAGCGCCATCTGGTGAAATTAATGTTGAGACTGAGATATTAAGTGGCATTTACACCTCTCGATTGGTAAAGATACCCTTTTTACGCGGTTTGGTGATCCTTTGGGACGCGATTGGGCTTGGTACCAGGTACATCACAAAATCAGCTAACATTCAAACTGGTGAGAACGAAAAAATTGAAGGTCCGGCTATGGTTGCTACAATCATCTTCTCATTTGCGTTGGCAATCGGCCTTTTTTTCTTACTCCCGACTGGCATTGCTGCCTTGTTTCAAAAATGGTTGAATTTTTCTCCGTTTATGGCGAATTTAATTGAGGGTTTAATCCGTCTTATTCTGGTCATTCTCTATATTTGGGTTGTGGGCAAAGCTCCGGATATCCGTCGAGTATTTACATACCATGGCGCTGAGCATAAGACAATTAATGCCTTTGAAGCTGGGGCAACCTTAATTCCCTCCGAGGTTAAAAGTTTTCGCTGCATCACCCTCGTTGTGGAACTGGTTTCATTTTAATTCTCGTTCTTTTTTCAATCCTTCTGTTTACTGCGATAGGACCTTTACCAAATCTATTGTTACGGCTTTCATCGAGAATATTGTTACTGCCTCCTCTGGTGATGTTGGCGTATGAATATATGCGTTTTTCGGCAAACCATCTGGATAATAAATTTCTTAAGGTTCTTTCTCTCCCCGGGATGGCGATGCAAAAGCTAACAACAGTAGAACCTCCAGATGATGTTTTAGAGGTAGCTATTTGTGCCTTTACTACCATGTATTCGCTCGAAAATAACGAAGTCGCTGATGGAAGCCAAGTATAAGTATCTTTTGTTTGGAACTCTGATTGGTGTGTTTTTATCCGGTTTGATGGTTGTATTAATTGGAACGAGATCAAACCACCAGCAAACAGGCAAGGCACCCAATCCAATTGTCTTAAATAGTTCCTCATCAAATAATCCCAAGCTTTGTGTGAATCCATCTAAAGAGATTGACCCAACTACTCTCAAATTGGATATCAATTTGTCTTCCCTTGAGGAATTTACGTCGCTTCCGGGTATTGGAGATGTAAAAGCTAAAAATATTATTGATTTCCGGGAAAAATATGGTAACTTTATTTCTATCGACGAGTTGCTCTATGTTCCTGGGATTGGGGAAAGTTTATTTCAGAAAATTTGTAATCTTATAGTCGTTAATTCAAAGGACAATAACTGATGTTAACTTTAAAACAGAAAATAGAATCTGATCTACTGGACAATATGCGGTCGAAAAATGAAGTTGGTAAAAATACTCTTCGAATGTTGCTTTCTGCGATAAAGTTATATGAGATTGACAAATCTACCACAATAGACGATATTGGAGTTCTTTCACTCATTCAAAAAGAAATCAAGACGCGTCGGGACTCTGTTAACGATTTTCAAAAAGGCAACCGGCAGGATTTGGTTGCTAGCACTATGAGCGAGATTGCTTTTCTTGAACAGTATTTACCAAAGCAATTATCTGATCCGGAAATTGAAATAATTGTTCGCGTTGCCATCCAAGAAGTTGGTGCAATACAACCATCAGAAATGGGGAACGTGATGAAAGTTGTGCTTCCCCGGATTTCCGGTCAAGCTTCGTCAGATAGAGTCAGTAATATTGTTCGTGAGTTATTGAGTAAGAAACAAGGAAACTAATTGTCCAAACCTACAAGAAATTTGTTGTCGCGTTCAGCCTATCGTTGGGTTTTGATTTTATTAACCTCAATCCTCGCATTTAGTTCATTAATCTTACCCATTGCCCTTCGTCCAGATGCGTTCCCTATACAGGTTGGGCAAGTTTCTCCAAATACGATTGTTGCCCCTAACACACTAACATTTTCGAGTGAGGTGTTAACCAATCGGGCAAAAAATGAAGCAGCAAAAATGGTTGGTAATCGTTATTTGCCTGCGGACCCGGCTATTACCAGAACGCAAATTGATAATCTCCAAATAGCTTTGAACTTCATCAATTCCGTTCGATCAGATGTATATTCCTCCAATACGCAAAAACTCGAAGATTTACTAAAAATCAAGAACCTGAATTTATCTGATAAATCGGCAGCTTTATTCTTTCTCTATCTGATAGCCGATGGCAATTAATTTCACAGGAATCAATTGCTGTTTTGGAACAAGTAATGCGAAATACAATCCGTGACGATCAAATTACAGATAATCGCACACGGCTTCCATCACTAATCAGTTTTGGATTGCCAGAGGATCAGGCAAACCTAGTTATTGATATGGTTATTCCTTTCATTACTGCGAATAGTCTTTATTCAGCAGAAGAAACGGACTTAGCCAGGCAAAAAGCCATAGATTCAATTGAACCGATAACAAGAACCATGGTGACGAATCAAACTATCGTGTCCAGGGGGCAAATCGTCACAGAAGAGCAATACGAGGTTTTACAACTATTTGGTTTGGTTAAACCCTTAGTCAAAAACTCAGGATTTTGTGTCATCAGCATCGATTGTTGTAATCCTGGTATTTTTTATCATTTTTTACTTTAGGCATAGACGTCTTTCACTCCTTCAAGACTTGAGAAGTATCACTGTAATTGCAATTGGATTCCTGGTTTTCCTCTTTGGAGCCCGATTCCTGATTCCTAATCGCGCAATTATTCCTTACTTTTATCCTCTACCAGCTTTTGCGATAATTTCTGGCTACCTTATTCAATCTCGAAATTGCTGTGTTCTTTTCCTTGTCCTTGGCTTTTATTAGCAGCGTTTGGTCTGCCAAATTCGCTCGACCTTTCTCTGTTTTATATGGTTACGAGCTTCTTTGCAGCGATTTCGTTGGGCAAAGGAAAACGATTTACCAGTTTTCTTTATTCTGCCTTCGGAATTGCTATTTCAGGAAGTTTAGTGTTACTCGCCTACAAACTTACTGACCCGCTCTCGGACATCCTAGGTTTGGCTACACTAATTGGTGTGTCTTTCTTAATGGTATTGCTTCAGCAAGCATTGCCTTAATGATCCAATATCTCTTATCCCAACTTATGGGATTACCCACACCGCTCCACCTTTTGGATATTTCGCGACCAGACCATCCACTCCAAAAATATCTCCTTCAGCATGCTCCTGGAACATATCAGCATTCATTGCAGGTATCAAATCTTGCCGAGAGGGCTGCCGAAGCAATTGGTGCAAATCCATTACTCACGCGTGTCGGCACAATTTATCATGATGTTGGCAAAAGCTCAAACGCTTCGTTCTTCATCGAAAATCAAATCCCGGAAATATTAATCCTCATGATGATATGGATGAGATACTCGCCGCCCAAACAATTATCCAGCATGTTAAAGACGGAGTAAAACTGGCAGAAAAATATCATCTTACCACCCAGGATTAAAGACTTCATACTTGAACACCATGGCACTCAAATTACACGGTATCAATATAACCGGGCACTTATCAAAAAATAATAATGAAACGGAAATTGACTTATCGCTCTTACTTACCCTGGGCCGAAACCGCAATCGAAAGAAACCGCATTGCTAATGCTCGCGGATGGATGCGAAGCTCGCGCAAGAGCTGAACTCCCCGCCAATACGGAGGAAATGACTATATTGGTTGAACAAAGTTTTTGAGACATGTTATGAAAGAAGGGCAGCTGGATAACTCCACATTAACACTTCGGGATATTTCAACGATTAAGGAATCATTCATTACCACGTTGTCAAATTCCATCATCCCAAATTCTATACCCCGAAAATCCAGTTTCTAAGTTAGAAATCAATAATATATGATCTCGATCACTGTTAGAAAACCATATCTAAAGTTGGTTAATAAGCAGCAAATAAAGTCAACTGTAGAGTCAGTACTGTCTCATCTTTTACACGGCAAAATGGTCGATCTCTCAATACTGATTTGTTCTGATGAGGAAATTTTGAAAATCAATAGTAGATACAGAAATATTCATCTGGCAACTGATGTGCTTTCGTTTGAGTCTGATGAAGTAAGTCCAGAAACTGAAACATCCCCACCTAGGCGATATTATAATTTCTTACGATTCTGCCACTGAACATTCCATTCGTTATTCACAGGATGTTAGTGTGGAAATATTAGTTTTATTGATCCATGGTATTTTACATCTATTGGATTTGATCATTCAACTATTGATTAAAAAAAACAAATGTGGAAGAAACAATATGAAATTCACAGCCTTTTGAATATATCAATTAGATCAGCTTCCAGGTGAAAATGATTAGACGAAAACAATTCGATTATTCTCTTAAGCCATGCGATTGAAGGATTCCGATATTTATACCGTTCTCAAAACAATGTGCGAATTCATTTTATTATTACATTAGCAATTATTTTCTTAGTATGATTTTGCGAATCTCCCTTATTGAATGGGGTCTGATTATCTTAACGATGGCATTTGTATGGATCACTGAATCCTTCAATACAGTTTATGAAAGGCTATTTGACCTTGTTGATCCAACTATTAACCCTATAGTCAAAATCGGAAAAGATGTATCTGCCGCTGCGGTATTGATCAGCGCAATTGTCAGCATCATCATTGGAATATTGATTTTTATCCCTCATGTATTGAAATGATATTTACTTACATCGAAATAACTTCACTACATTATCGTAGATCTAAAAATCTACAAATACTCTCGCAAACTATGTTCTACAGCATATGCTGCAGCTTCAGCCCTATTACTAACAGAAAGTTTTGAGAAGATACTACTGACGTAGTTCCTTACAGTACCTTCGCCAAGAAACAAGGTTTTTGCTATTTCCCTATTTGTCCGTCCTTCAGAAACGAGCACAAGAACATGCTTTTCTTGTTGCGATAGAGAGACAAATGCTGAAGCTTCTTCTTCTTTTACAGCCCTCCTTACCTCTTGAAACACTCTTTGTGTAACTGCTGGATCGAGCAGGGCTTCTCCGCGGCCTACAGCTTCAATGGCTTTGATTAAATCCTCGGCACCTATTTGCTTTAATACATAACCGGATGCGCCAGCTCGAATAGCCGAAAACAGCATGTCATCTTCTGCATAAGAAGTCAACATGATGACTTTGATTTCGGGATATGTATTTGTAATTTCTTCAGTAGCTTCTATACCCGAAGTCCCGGGTAAACGGATATCCATTAACACGACATCTGGCAGCAATCGTTTCCACTTGTTCAATGGCTTCTTTTGCTGTGCCGGCTTCTCCAACAACCTCGAAATGCGGGTGTCTCTCCAGCAAAGATTTTATGCCCAGGCGAACAACCTCATGATCATCAACTAACACAATTCTTTGTTTAGGCATCAAATCCTCTCCAAGACAATTATGTATAAATTATACCTTATTGCCCGTAATTCGATTTATAGTTCAAGGGTAATTGGAGCATGATCTGAACCTTGTATTTGGTCAAGGATTTCAATTTTTTTTATTTTTGAGACCAAAGCATTCGAAACAAGAAAATAATCGATTCTCCAGCCAATTCCCCTGGTACGTGCATTGAACCTGTACGTCCACCATGTATATTGAACCCGATCTGGATAAACACTTCTAAATACATCTACGAAGCCGTTGTCCAGAAATTTAGTCACCCAATCTCTTTCGATTTTCAAGAAACCCGATGTATTCTCGTTTTCCTTTGGATTTGCAAGATCAATGGGTTGGTGAGCAGTATTAAAATCCCCTGTCAGGATAATTGACTTTCCTGTCTCGTGAGTGCGATTGCATATATTTAATAATTCTTCATAGAATCTTAGCTTGAAGTCAACTCGATCCTGTCCCCTCTGGCCATTAGGGAAGTATATGTTATAAAGGTCAAATTCTTCCAGCGATGTCCTTATCACCCTTCCCTCTACATCAAATTCCGGTTTCCCCAATCCTTTTCCCATTTCCAAAGTAGGAAATTGATTTTAACATAAGTCGCGGTTCCGCTATAACCCAGCCTTTCAGCTGGGTTCCAAATATGTTGATATCCTTCGATGTGAATATCATCAGATTTAAGTTGTTCCTCTTTTGCCTTTATTTCCTGTAAGCATAAAATGTCCGGATTTTCTCGATAAATATTTTCCTTGAATTCTTTTTTAATTACTGCTCTAAATCCGTTAACATTCCAACTCATAATTTTCATTTGCATCACCCTTTCTCATGGTAAACTTTTAGTCAATAATAAATAATATGATATCAAAATCAATATTCAATCCAACAACAAATACCACACTTCATGCAATTATTGCGGATACCTTCTTTCCGAAACTGGCAGGTCTCATGTTTCGAAAAAGTATTCCTCTTGATTCATGCCTAATTCTATCCGAAAGATACGAATCGGTCGTTAATACTTCCATTCATATGCTGTTTATGCGTTTCGATATAGGAGTTCTTTGGTTATCCAAAGATCTCATAATTGTTGATAAAAAAATTGCAAAAAAATGGCACCTTGCATACATCTCCCGGTTACCTGCGCAATATGTGGTTGAACTCCATCCTGGTCAATTAAAAATTTCTCGCTAGGCGACAAGATTATTTTTGATCGATGAAGAAAATTCGAGTACTCTTTTCATTGCTCGCCATTGTTTCGGTATTGTGTTCAACAAATATCGGTTATGCGCAAACTGAAGAACAATCAGTTTATTACATAATCCAACCAGGAGATACGCTAGGTTCGATTTCTAATATATTTGATATTTCCGAAGAAGAGCTGATTTTCGCTAATAACATCCTCGATCCTAACTTCATTTCGCCAGGCGATAAACTGCTTATTCCAAATTTAGTCGGTATAGTTGGGTTAATTACACCCGTTGTCCTTAATGTTGGGGAATCACTCGATTCAATTGCCCGTTACTACGGTGTTGAAGATCAAACTCTTATTTCGCTTAATAAGATCACTTCAACGGCAGGTATTGTTCCCGGTGCTAAATTACTGGTGCCTATCAAGGAAAACACTTTAATAATCTCACAAACAACAAATACCTATTTCCTGCCATTTACACTTTTCGAGTCAGTGGTAAAGCTCGACACCACTATTGAAAGAATAGAATCCACTAATCATATTGTTTCCAACCTGTTTCTACTCGGCAACCAAAGAATTTCCATCGACAATACAGATCCCGACTCTCAATCGGTAAAACCAGTTATTGAAAATATTCAGGTTTCTATTTCCCCTCTACCACTGATCCAGGGTACAACAATGTCCCTTCGGATAAATTCCCCCATGCCAATTTCTATTTCTGGTTCGATCAATGGAACCAAATTGGTTTTCTATACTGAAGACAAAAAAGAATTTTTTGCCTTACAAGGAATCCATGCCTTATCGGAGCCAGGTGTTTCTGTCCTCGAATTATCCATGCAAACTGAAGATGGTACTTTATTAAATTACCAGCAATCAACCTTAATTCAGCCGGGAAATTTCACTACTGATCCACCACTTACTGTAGACCCGGAAACAATAAAACCTCAAAACACAGCCGATGAAGAAGCACTGGTTAATGAATTGGTCTCCAAGGTCACTGAAGAAAAGTATTGGTCCGGGATCTTTAGTAGTCCGGCATTTTATCAGGAATATACATCACTATTCGGTAACCGCAGGACATACAACGACGATCCCAAAATTTCATTTCACTCCGGATTGGATTTTGGAGGCGGTATGACTTTGCCGATTGTTGCCCCTGCAGACGGAAAAGTGGTCTTTTCAGGGTTTCTTCCTATACGGGGAAATGCCGTATTCATTGACCATGGACTAGGTGTATATACAGGGTATTTCCACCAAAGTCTCCTGGAAGTTACAGAAGGGGAGTTTGTTATAGCCGGTCAAAAAATTGGAGAGGTTGGAAACACTGGAAGAGTCAGCAATAGCACTGACTACCCCGGAGCCGGTGCGCATTTGCATTGGGAAGTTTGGGTGAATGGCATCCAGGTCAACCCGCTAGATTGGTTGGAGCAAAAATATCCATACTAAGTCAATAAGGTATAATAGATGCAGTCTCAATTTAAACTCTTAGGAAATAATGAATGAATAGTAAAGACTCATTTTGGTCAACTTATCAGATTTCGGAACAAGATCTAAATTTTATCTATACTCACTTATTGGAAACTGAAGTTCCCGCCTCTCATATTGACCTGATAAAAATATTAACCTCTTCCCAAATTGAAAATCAAAACACTATTATAGAAACCGAAAAAAAATCGGACGCCTTAGTTTATTACCCAAAAGACAATTATTCGATCAATCAATACGTGACTTTTCCGCATCGTTCTTGGGAAAAAGGCAAAGTCGTTAATGTGCGTGAAGGCGTTAACCCTGATATTGCCGAACTTCAAGTGATTGATGTTGAATTTGCCCCTGGAAATGTTTTCTCTTTTGCTGCAAACCTGCCAGACCATAAATTAAATTCTCCATTACCTGTAATTAAGGAACAATGGTTGGATCTTGATTTTGTTCAAACTACTTTTGGTGATGAACTATCTCAGAAATTGAAAGCAAAATTAGACGCCGCTGAAGACCTGGTGTGCATCGCAGGTAATTATTTTCCGCGAGCTTTATTAATAGACATCGGTATTGGGCACCTCAATCTTTGCGAAGCAGTCCTCGAGATGGAAAACGGCGGTCCGTTAACCACCCTGGATCTGTTATCACAAATTGATTTACCGTCTGGTGTAAACGAAAAATTAGTGGAATTTTCTTTGGACCTTGCCTTACAAGAAGACGCACGTTTTGATGAAGTTGGTCCAGCCGGGAAAACTTTGTGGTTCCTGAATCGCCTTGAACCTGTTGAAGTTCGCGAAGTCCCAATGACCCTTCGATATTCAGGAGACATGGTTACACTTCCAGAAGAATTGAAGCAGTATCAGTCTTTTGGAACAGAGTTGTGTGATGAATTGGAAACGGAAGATAATTCAGTTCCCGTCGATATGGTGACGCTAAGTCTGAGCTATCCCCATTGGAGAGCTGGTACGCTTCCATTGACACCAAAATTAAAAAAATTGTTTCCGACTGCACATGAGACCCCAAGGATAAAATTTGACTTTTTCGATTCAAAAAACAATTCCACCTTTTCAGGATGGGTTGTTCGCCCATCACGATACATTTTTGGCTTGCGGGAATGGTATCTTCGTGAAGGCATCATACCCGGCAGTTTACTGCAAATTTCGAGAAGTAAAACTCCGGGTCAGGTTTCGATAAAAGTAGAAAAATCCAAGAATTCGAAAGAGTGGATTCGAACCGTTCTTGTTGGTACCGATGGTGGAGTTGTATTTGCATTACTAAAACAAGTTGTCAGCTGTTCTTTCGATGAGCGTATGGCTTTGGTTACCCCGGACGTAAAGTCATTGGATGAAATCTGGGATAAGAAATCACGTCAACCTGTCGAAAAAACGATCCAGCAAATATTTCTTGAGCTCGTGAAACTCAATCCACAAGGTCAAATTCATGCTCAGGAATTATATTCGGCTGTAAACGTTGTCAGAAGATGTCCGCCGAGTTTACTTCTAAGTGTTATTTTCACTCAACCCTGGTTGAAGCACCTGGGCGATTTATATTTTAAACTTACCGATTAATGGATTCATAGGAATGATTGATCAAAAACCTTTCAGCTTGATTCGTCCTACAATTGATACCTCCTATCATATTGATTTTGATTGGTGGAAAAATCATGACGGTAATTGGCGCGTCTTTTTAATAAGCTGTCTTTGCCCCGAACATCAAAAAACTTTTCAAGATTCTCCAGACATGGCATTAATTGATTGGGTCGACCCGGAAACTGCAGAAATCAGGCAAGTCGATGGAATTCAATCCATTCTCATGAGTCATTGCATATCCGACCCAGGTTTCATCAGCAAAAACACAGCGCTCGTCGATTCTATCTTTCGCGTATTCTTGAGTAACGGAAATCAACCACTCAGCCCTCAAGGTTTATCTGATAGAATTGGAAAGCCTGCCGAACTAATACTTCGAACTCTGTCAGGTGCTGTTGTTTTCAAGGGCATTCGTCCTTGCCGTTGATTTCAGCCCTCGTAGCTCAATGGACAGAGCACCGGACTTCTAATCCGATGGTTGTGGGTTCGAATCCCACCGAGGGCGCTGATTTAGTTTTCCCACCTTTTTAAAAGAAAAACCAGGTTTTTATGCCCCCAACTCAATTGAAATCCAAGAATAAACCCCAGTTTTATACGATGGATCTCCATCTTCATTCACCAGCGTCTGCAGATTATCAGACGCCTGGAGTAAGTTATCTCGATATTCTGCAGAAATCAGAATCCCGTGGTCTTGATATTATTTCTTTTACAGATCACAATACCATCGCAGGATACTCGAATCTCCTTCGTGAGATTGATCAGTTGTCTACATTTGAAAAAACGAATCGCCTTCTGCCAGAAGAAAAATTAAGACTTCAGGAATACCGTCGGTTATTTGCCAAAATCCTGATTCTTCCCGGCTTTGAGTTTACAGCTATGATGGGTTTTCACATAGAAGCCCTGTTCTCTCCCAAAAAAAGTTTGCGCGAAATTGAACATTTACTTATTGATCTCGGGGTTCCACCCGATCAGCTTGACCTCGGGAGTACGACGATTGGCGCATCAGTCGATGTAATTCGGGCTTACCAATTGATTAACCAGGCTGGAGGTATCGTAATTGCTGCCCATGCAAATTCCACTAATGGAGTAGCGATGAGGGGAATGAATTTTGGCGGACAAACACGAATTGCCTATACGCAAGATCGCAATCTCCATGCCCTTGAAGTTACTGATCTTGATGTACGCGGACCGCGCGCAGCAGCCTCCTTTTTTAATGGCACAAAACCCGAGTATCCTCGCAGGATGCATTGCATCCAGGGTTCCGATGCCCATCGGTTATCTACCGATCCAGTGCGAAAAAAGAATTATGGTGTTGGTGACCGCGCCACAGATGTATTGTTGACAGATTTGTCATTTGAAGCACTTTTGGAGCTTTTTCTCTCAAATGATTTCTCCCGCACAAGACCGCACATGTTCAAGGAAGAATCCGCCATTGATTATATTCAGACAGCGCTTGATGAAGGCGCCAATATTGTTCAGAGTTTTCATGAGTCGATTTCTTTAAAATCAACACGATTGAACCCTATTCTTGCTGATATTTGCGCGTTCCTGAATACTAATGGCGGCACAGTTTTTATTGGCTTACCCGCTAATCCGCTTTCAATGCCTCAAGGAATCAGTAATCCATCTCAAACAATTAATTCCTTAAATAAAGAAATTGAAAACAGGATCAGTCCACCGATAAAAGTTACAATCGATGTCCAAAAATATAAGAATAAGGAAATCGTCCGGATACTAATACCAAGAGGAGATGAACCACCTTACGCCCTTGACGAAAACCAAATATTCATCAGGGACGAGTCTGAGACAAACCTGGCAGTTCGTGATGAAATTGTGACACTCATTGTTAGACATATGCAAGCTGCTCCTGTAAATGAAATACTTCACGTTAAATCGCCAGCGGAACCTGTTGTGGCAAAGGAACCAGCTTCGCCTGACTCAATTAATATGACCACTGACCCTCGAACGGGAGTTGAAATTACCTCTTCGGTTGAACGTGGTGGAAAAACTTATTATTCAATGCGCGATTTGAGGAACGGCAATATTGTCAAAAACGTAACGCAGGCTTCCGCCAGAAGGCTCTGGCATTACGCAATTTCAAGGTACAGTGATATTTCCAAGAATATTGAATCTGCCGATATTATCTGGAAAGGCAATTACGGGCTAGTCAGACAATACTTGCAAGGACAGAATCAACATTATGATTTCGTCTTAATTACTGGAAATGGTTATCGATATTTCTTTGGCGTTACAACAGATGGAATTAATGGCGAATGGAAGACGTTTCTTTCTAACGATGAGGATTGATCGACCGACAGTTGGTTCAATTTATTTCAACTATTCGTTGAAATTGAATTCCTCTTGGGGTCTAAAGCAATTCAAACAATTTATTTGAAAGTCTTTCCCCCTTACGAATTTCCATAAATTTTAATGTCTATGCCTCTAACCATGTCATAAAAGATAGTTGAATTTTCCGTGTTCCCGAATCCTTCTGAATTTACAGAAATCAAGCTAACCGCTATATTACGCCTTTTAAGTATTTCAATAGCCTGGATTAATTCAGTCGTCGTGTTAGATGTGAGTAGAATAACGGAACTCCCTTTTTGAAGTAAATTGCTTTGGCTCACCAAAAATTCCGGAAATTTCACAAGAGATGAAACCGATAATGAAGATAAGATTTCCAATATCTTATCTAGTTGCCTGGTACCTCGTTCGGGAGCAATCCCGATCAAGTTTTGGCAATTAGCGCCAAAACCAATTGAACGACCGTTGTCGATATAATAATCGCAGATTGATGCTGCAAAACTTACTTCATATTCAAATGTATCTTCTGGCAGATTAAGTTCACGTCGCTCGATTTTTTCGAAAAAAATCTGAGGTTTTAATTCTTTTTCAATTTCTTCTTTTTCAACTGATTTAAAATGTACTTCTTCATTGCCATCCAGGAAAATCCAAACGAGAGCCTGAGGATCTTCTTCGAATTCCTTGACCATTATTTTATCCAACCGTGCGGTCGATTTCCAGTCGATTCGACGTAACGGGTCACCCGGATAGAACTCTCGAATACTGACAGCATAAGGACTGACCTCAGTATCCCTCGATCTCCTCGCTGCCCCTCCTGTTAGGGAACTTAAAGGTTCAGGGAAGGATTGTATCTTCTCATAAGTAGGGATAACAACCAGTTTGTCATTTGATTGGTATGTAATCGTTTGCACAAATATCCCAAAGGGATCCCCAGATACTACTTGCGTCGGTCCAAGCGTAAAAACCCCGCGCTTATCCAAAATTGATTGATTAATAAAATTTTTCCTTGAATTTCCAGGAATCCATGCGATCAAGCGTTTTTCATTTTCACTACTCAAACCACTCTTGTCCTCAATCGTTATCCACAAGATCGGTAATATTTTTTGATTACTTATCTCGTATTTCTCTGTAAAATACTGTCCAACCTGCTGTCGGTTCTCTCGTGTTGAACGATTAACCATTAACTTGCTCGTTGAATATTTTGTGAAAATAAAACTGGTGATTATTAAAATTATCAGGAAGTAAATTGTTCGCTCAATCGATTTATCATGCAGATATCCTTGCAATATAAGCAAAGCAAGAATGATCGCTAATACTATCCAGAAATTAAGTTTTGGTTTCATTAATGATATTAGTCTATTGAGAACTTACCACCGGGGACCTGAGTATCATACAAAATATCAGCAATTACCGCCGCAGGTGTAACGTTCTTTAATCGTGAAGTTGGTTGAATGATTAATCGATGTCCCAATATTGAATCAGCCAAATATTTAATATCGTCAGGAATTACATAATCCCTACCAGACATCGCTGCAAATATTTGCCCCGCCCTTGACAGTGCCAGGCTGCCGCGTGGGCTACACCCCAGATATATTTCTTTATTTTCCCTGGTTGAACGGATAATCTGAACAATATATTTTTTCAAAGCGGTGGAGACATAGACTTTCTTAACGATCTTATTCATTGACAAAATTTCATTTACGTTGGTTATTGCAGTAAGTGTTTCCAAAGGATGCTGCATTTGCTGCTCTTCAATAATTTTTACCTCGTCCATCAATGAAGGGTATCCAATTTGAATTTTCAAGAAAAATCTATCCAGCTGTGCTTCAGGTAAAGGAAACGTCCCTTCGTACTCTATTGGGTTCTGGGTGGCTAAAACTATAAATGGTTCATCGATGATGTGTGTAATTCCATCAACAGTAATTTGACGTTCTTCCATCGCTTCAAGTAATGCTGACTGAGTTTTTGGCGTAGCGCGGTTGATTTCATCAGCCAACAATATGTTCGTCAACACAGGACCCGGGCGGAATTCAAATTGCTTTGTTAGTTGATTAAAAATTGAGACGCCAGTTACGTCACTTGGAAGCATGTCTGGAGTAAACTGGATGCGTTTAAAATCACACCCCAATGTCCTGGCTAATGCCTTCGCCAACATAGTCTTCCCTACACCAGGCACATCGTCAATAAGTACATGCCCTTGGGCTAACAAACTTAATGTCACAAATTCTAAAACATCCTTTTTTCCAACTATCACTTTTCCAAGGTTTTCTATAATCTTCTTCGAAAAATCTTGAATTTTAAGAATTTGTTCCACGGTGATCTCCCATTTCCAGAATCAAAGTAATAATACTGTATTATTTCAAGATTAATTGTCTATTAGACAAATAGGATTTCAATAAAAAGATATAATTATTGAACGAGGTCATTGTGGCGGATTCTACTTTTCACTTGTACCAACTACAAAAATTAGATATTGGCATTACCAATTTAATACACCAAATATCGGTGATTAAATCGAAAATTAATGATCGTTCTTTCTTACAATCTGTGGAAATGGAATTGAACCAAGCGACCAATAATTTAATTGAGGAACAGTTGGAATCAGATGCCATTGAGGCAAAACTTTCCACAAAAAGGATCAAACTAGCCCAGTCTGAATCTTCACTTTACTCAGGAAAGATCCAAAATCCCAAAGAACTCCAGGATTTACAGGTTGAGATTACCTCGCTAAAAAAAGCGATCTCCATTCTCGAAGATTCGCAGATTGAATGTTGGGAAAAAATTGAAATCCTGACCACAAAAAGAAATGAAAAATCTAATATATTTGAAAAAACAAAATTGGAAGATTCTTTGTCTATTCAGAAAATGGAAACTGAAATTTAACAATTATTGAATGAGCAGCAGCGGCTATTGCTCGAAAAAAAAGGTGTTACCTCACAAATCTCTCCCTCATTCCTTATCACTTATGAAAAATTGGTAACAAGTAAAAAAGGTATCGCTGTTTCTGAAATTGTGGATGATTGTTGCGGAAGTTGCGGTACTACCCTCACTCCTTCTGATTGCCAGCAAGCAAAAAACCACTCGATAATCCAGTTATGCTCTAATTGCGGAAGAATACTATATGCCGGCTAATTTCCTTGACCAGTTCCCCGAAATTGACTTGATCTCCTTCTTGTTTGGTTTAATCCTCGGTGGACTGTTGTGGTCAATTATTCTTAAGGCAATAAAAGTATCCCGCAGCAGTAAAAAAATATTGGTTGTAAAGAAGGAAAAATCTATCAACAAATCTACTGCTCAAATTATCGAGATAATCAACACGAATACATTAAAGATCTGTCAGTCCAGCCATCTGGCAGGATTTTTTATACCATTATCTAAAGTCTACGTTCCTACCGAATTGATTTATCCATATCCATATCAGGATCCATCTCTGGATTTGCCAGATGCATACGAATCAAGTCAAGCACTGCCATTCATTCCTGAGCTCCCAGAATACTACGAAAACATACCTCTTCCTTCAATCTCTCTTCTTTCTGCATTGACAAAACAGAACCGGATAACCGTTCAGGGAGAAATTGGATCCGGCAAAACAACACTAATAAATGCAGCAATTTCGGACATAATTGAAAAAGTTGGCGAAGGTTTATTTTTTCCTGATTACCTCCCGATTTATCTGCATTGTTCAGAAATTGAAACTCAAAAATCTGAAAACATTGATCCGTTTCAACTTATTATTCAATCTTCTCAATTTATTGAACTCCACCTCCCCGAAACTGCATTAAAGAATTTGTTGACAAATTACACTGTTTCCAATAAATTAATCCTTTTCATTGATGGACTTGATGAATTGGATCCCCGATCAACCAATTATTTATATCGACTGGATTCATATCCTCCTTGAAAACCACCCCCAATTACGCATTGTTTTAACTAATAATCTTTCTTATTCTGATAACCTGGAAAAACTCGGGTTCTGTAACCTATTTTGTTAGTCCATTAACTAATTCAATACGTCAATCGATGAAAACACATTGGATTGATGCAATTTTCAATAGCAGTATGCGTGATACCTTTCTTGGAAAATCGGTAATATCTGAGATAGAAACGATCTGGTCAAATCAAGTAAATCAACACTCAAATTTTTTCTTTACCACTTTAGCTTTGATAAATGATATTTCTTTTTCCGGGAATTCGGGGTCACAAAGATCTTTGATCTATAGCTATATTTTTCGATTTTGTGATGACACTGATGATTACGAACGCTTAAAAAAATTGGCAGAAGAACTTTATATTAATAATGAACATTTAATTGAACGCGATGTTTTCTTTAACTCTTAAAACGCAGTTCAATTTCCGAAGGACAAGCAAATCCTCTCGTATCAGATACCGAAAAAATCCAATCTGAAGAAACACTTTTTCAAAAGTTGCTCCGAGCCCGAATACTTGTAGAAAGAAAACCAAATTATTATGGTTTCAATTCTTTACTCATCTTTGGATTTTTACTAGGCGATTCTTACACACGAAAAACTGATAGCAGTTGGATTTATTATTATAACAATCCGCTAGAAGAAACCGCCCTCCGCTTTAGCGAACAAAGCGACTATCTCTCTCAATGGATTCAACAATCAGATACGCCGCTACATCGCAATGTTTCATTATTAATAAATCATCTATATAAAAGTGAGTCCAATCGCAATGAATTAAACCAGATCGCCCCAGTGATACTTTCATGTCTTGGAAATAATACAATACCTTTTTCGAGTCGTATGAAGTATTTGTCGTTACTACATCATATTGACCCTCAATACGCATTGAAAATCTTTGAGATTCTTCTGGCTAAGAAATCCCCCAATATGACACAGATGGCGGCAATCGGTTTGGGATTTCAAAAATCGACAGAAAGCACAACTTTGTTGAGATCGATGTTATCCGATCTACCAGTTTTAGAAAAAACCTTTGCGGCGCTATCTCTTTTCAAAATATGGGATAGTTCTTCACGGAAAGCAATCATGGATTCATTAACAACGGGCGGCGATTTCCTAAAGCGAATCATCTGTGAAATGTACGCAAGTCGATTACCAGAAGGAAAGACCCTATTAATGGACATTTCTACTAATGGGAGTATTGCTATGCGAAAAGCGTCAATATTTGGACTTAAGTTAATCAAGGACAATGAGATTGTAGAACACATTACCAAGTTAATTGCCGTTGAAAAGGAATGGATCGTTCGCGACGCTGCAGTAAGGGCTCTTGAAGAAATTAACACCAATAAACTCAACCTGAACCATGGTGCTCCACCATTTCCGGATAAAGTTGAATGGCTGGTGGCATTTGCTAGTAAGCTTGGAACTGGGATTTCTGCAAATACAATTCCTCATGAATTACTTTTTGATGTCGTCAAAAGTGGGAATGATTCTGAGAAATTTGCTGCACTTAACATCCTCAAGAATAATCCTTCTCCCCAGGTAATCGAGCATCTCACCTCATTATCAGAGTCCCAGGATTATATTGGGGACCGTGCTTACTTCTACCTATCGGAATTACTCCGGAAAGAAATTCCACAGTAATTACTTCTTTATCTCCAGGGAAATCAATTGGTTTACACGATCAGAATCTATTCCAAAAAGAACAATAAGTTTATTCTTGTTTGATTGTCCCGAAATAATTTCAATATTTGTTTTTGGAATTTGCATTACCCCTGATAAATATCGGATCAATTCTTCATTAGCCTTACCGTCTATTGGCGGAGAGGTTAATTTAATTTTTATCGTTCCATCATCCAAGATTCCGGCTATTGCCGTCCTGGGGGATCTGGTGGTAACGCGCACAGAAATGGCAGATCCAGCTTTTCCATTTTTAAAACTAGATTTATTTTCCATGTGATCTCAATTTATCGAAAAGGAATAAGTATCAGATATTCAATCACCTGAAGGAGAAGGATTAAAACGATAGGACTGAAATCAAACATGCCTGTTTGCGGCATGAACCTACGAATTGGAGCAAGAAGCGGATTAACTATCTTATCCAGAAAAGCTCGAATGGGCTGATAAGGCGATAAGAAAAACGACAAGATAATATCGACTAAAATGATTAAATTCAACAATCCGAACAGATTTTGAATGATGATTACCACGACAGGCATATTAAATGACTTCCTTATTTATCCTGGGACCCATTATTAACTCGCCAATCCTAACCATAGTTGCCCCCTCAGCAATAGCAGTTTTATAGTCACCACTTGTTCCCATTGACAATTCGACGATTGATTTTGTTTTATATCTATCGCAAAGCGTTTTAGCCAATGAATTGCATAACCAAAAAATATTCCGGTTGGTTTCCTCGTTTTCAGGATAATAACCCATGGTCATCAATCCAATAATATTGAGTCCTTCAAGTGCTAACAGTTCCTCAAACATTTCAATGAATTTCACCTGGTTCTCTGGATTATTTACGTGAAATCCACTCTTAGAGGTTTCTGAAGTAAAGTCAACTTCGATAAGTGCATTTACTTTGCTTTCTTGTTGAGCAAAATAATTACTTACCTTTACGGCTAGTTCCTTGCTATCGATAGAGTGAATGTAATTAAACAATGGATGGAGAAACTTGATTTTTCGACTTTGAATATGTCCGATCATATGGAGATTGAAATTATTCTTATCAACACCAGTAAACTTCTCAACAGTTTCCTCAGGATAATTTTCTCCCAGGTTGGCAGCACCAGCTGCAATTACTTCAATACAGGCTTCCAGGGGTTGACCTTTGGTAACTACGACAAGTTTGACTCGTCCTTGATCACCAAATTGAATTTTTGATAATCTACGTACTGTTTCGTCAGTCTTGAGGTATCTGGTTGTAATACTTCCTGAATTAGTGTAAAGCAACGAAAGCTCCGAATCTCCCGGTGGCACCATTTTCTGCGCGGTGGCTAAACCACTTTCCTGTATCACAGGCAGTACATATATTGGAATTCTCTATCTTGGATAAACCTGCTTCCTGAAGAATTATTTGGTTTGCTTTGGCTAAATTTAAGTGGAGCTTATTCTCCTACCTGAGTTAAGACTTCTCCAGCCCTTACCTTGAAGACTCTTTCTACTAATGAGGCGACATCTTCTCTAATGACGTAATGTTCCTCGCATATTGAAGGTCCGATCCCGGCAATAATATTTTTTGTTTTTGAGTGATAGGTATCACAGAACTCATTAACGCCCCTTTCTACAATCTTATCAAGAGTCCCTTTCCAGCCTGCGTGAAATATCCCTGTAACACCATTTATTTGGTCAAATAATACAATTGGCACACAATCCGCAAACCTCATGAAGAGAGTAACATTTTCGTTGTTTGTCACTAAACCGTCTGCTTTTTGTGGAGAATTATTCAACCCGCGGGGTTCGTTTACCCGGATTATCTTTGTTCCATGGACCTGCCAGGCATCGTAAAGAGAATCCACAGGCCGCCTGATAGCCTCAAAAACCCTTTTTCGGTTTTCAATTACATTCTCTCTCGAATCACCACCAGAAGTACTTAAATTTAATGAATTCCAAGGCGCAGGACTAATCCCACCATTTCTGGTAAAAAAACCATGCGGAATATTGGAGAAACCAAACATCTCAAATGAGAATATTTCAATTCCGTTTACTTGACTATTTTTCATGTTGCCTGAAGGTGGCTTTAATGATCTCTCTTTGGCGCAACAGCATGTACCTGGTTTCCTTGAGAGAATCTTCCATTAATGGAAACATATACAATCCAGTCACCCCGCCGAATAGCATGCCAGTTAAAACTCTCAAGAAGGGAGTACTTTCTCTCTTGGGTAACCATGCCGGCCATCCGGTGGATAATCCCGGAATCTGGCTAAAGCCATCAACCGCAATTGGGAGAAGCGCAATGATGAACCACCAATACCATGGGATTTGTTTTATTTTTCTTTAAATATTTGAAAGGCAAGTGCCGCAAATCCAAGGGACGAGTAAATGGCTAAGTCTCGTTCACAAATCGCAATTTTATATCCGCTCTCGATATTTCCGATTGTTCCCCTCGCTTTTTCAATATCAAGGAGTGGGTCTCTAAATTGTTCCTCGTAAGTCAATAGATTCTTGATATCCGCCAGTTCCCTAGGATAAACTGCTTGTTCACCAAAAATAAAAAAAGACCTAAATGCCAATTGATGGCAAAAAACACTGTAAAAAGAATATAAACCATTGGCAGCTTTGGATTTTCCTGAGGACGCCAGAACTGGCGCGAAAATCGATCCACCAACAAACAAGAGAATTAACACTGCGATTAACATTGGATAATAGTTAGCCAAAAAGAGTCCTATGGTATTCTTTTGCTTGATTCCCCTTATATTTTTTTTGGTTTCAATCTCATTCTTCGACACGAAAGCATTAACTGCGATTTCAACATCAGTCAAAGTAAATGGATATTTTAAATAATAAGGTCCCACTTTTAAAGAAGGTGTTATCGTAGAATGGTTTTCATCCAGATTTTCTATTTTCTCAACATCAATTGCAGCCAATTCCAACTTTAGTCTGTTGCAGATACCAGCAATATTCGTTTGAAGTGATTCAATTTCAAAATCGCTTTTTCGATAATATAGAATTGCAGGCTGATCATGCACAATGGTTACCTATCTGGATTCATTATATCCACTCTTAATACTCGACCACGCTGACTTTTGTACCCGAATAACCCAAAATTTCAATCACCCCCGGATCATAAGCACAAAACGGTTGTGTCCACCTAAAGATGAACTTTGCAACATCCGGCCGAAGGTTAACACACCCGTGTGACATTGGAATACCATAATTATTATGCCAAAACGTTGAGTGAAAAGCTACACCACCAGAGGCGAAGATGGAAGTCCAAGAAACAGCAAACAATTCATACCCGGCTGCAGCGGAACCACCAGCCATATGCAAGGATATGTATTTTCTGTTAACTGCATGATAATCTCCAACGGGAGTTGCCCAAATATCAACATCCTTACCTTCATTGTTGAACTTAGCACCTGTCGAAACACGGTCAAATAATATTTCCGAATTGTTTTCATAACAGGTAATTGTTTGATGGGTTACATCTACAATAATGCGTTTATCTTCAATTTCAGGATGAATCGTTGCTGTGTCTTCAGGTGTGATTACTCTAAAAGCTTTCGCTTCTGCCCAAAAAGTATCACCATATGAGCCATACTTTTCAGTGACATGGTATAAAATATCTCCCTGGGAGCCGGTTTTTATTCCATCAATCCAGACGATCTGGCTGTAGTGTAACCGGGGAAATTTCATTTCCTGTAATAATTGTGATCTTGCGGGTGGATTATCCAGAAAAATATCTACATACGGGACAGTGACTTCTGCCCACATTCCTGGTTGTTGTCCGTATGTTGGTAATTCTTCGATCGGGTCATTTACATCCATTTTTACGGGTTGAACTCCCCAACCTCGAACATATCCAGCAGGTGTCTCGTACCATAACCGTAAGGTGGGATAAATTGGATACGCTTTTCCAATCACCTCTCGATCACAGATTAATATGTCATCCTCATATTTCACATCCAAAGTTTCACTGTCTGGATCAGGCTTGCTCTTAATTTCAACCGTATGTAAGCACCTGCCCAAACGATAAGAAGGCTGAACATCTGGCAGATACCCATTTGCATTGGAAGGCCTTCCTGAAACGAGTGCCGCTCCAACTCCTGCTGCAGAAATTTTAATAAATTCTCTTCTTGAAATTTTTGTCATGTCGCTACCGATATCTTCTAAATTTTGTGTTCCCTTAACATCTGGTCAAGCTTCTTAATATCCTCACTCCAGATCTTATCCTCTGTTGAAAAAGGAATTTGAGACCGAATTTTATCGTAAATATGTTGATTTATTTTCCCCAGTTTACCGCTTGTTCTCAATCTCAATTCAATGGCCCTCGTCGCCACGAATAACTCAATGCACAGAATGATCCGAAGGTTATCGATTATTTGCAATGCATGCTTCGCAGCATTCATGGCATTTGCATTATGGTCTTCCTGACCACCGGATGTCGGTAACGAAAGTACTGAATCTGGTGAAGCTAGCGTTTGGTTTTCTAAGACCAGCGACGCGGCAGTATATTGCAAGATCATGACGCCAGATTTTAGTCCTTCATCTTTGGCTGAATCAACAAGCATTGCCGGTAGACCATCGTTCAACTTCCCATCCGTTAGTCTGAATGTCCTTCGCTCCGAAATTGCCCCTAATTCACTTAGTGCTATTCCAAGGTAATCGGCGATTAATGCAACTGGTTCACCATGAAAATTCCCCCCTGAGAGTACAATAGCGGGATCAAACATCAAGGGATTGTCTGTAGCGGCATTAATTTCGCGTTCAATAATCGATTGTGCAAATTCAACAGTATCCCGAATGGCACCATGTACCTGTGGTGCGCACCGTAGCGAGTAAGCATCTTGTACCCGTTTCGCTGAACCAATTAGAGTACTACCGGAGGAGAACGATTGTATGTTCCTGGCAGACGTCATTTGGCCTGTCAAACCTCGTGCAGAGTGGATCCTGGGATCAAATGCATCTGGTGAACCTCGTAAGGCTTCAAGCGAAAGGCTGACTGCCTTGTCTGCAATTTCAGTAAGGTAGTTTGCCTCATGTATTGTGATTGCAGCGATCGCCGCGGAAAAAGTGGCGCCATTGTTTAATGCCAATCCTTCTTTTGGACCAAGGATTAATCGGGGGATGCCTGCCAATTCCATGGCTTTCTTTCCTGAGTATTCAACGTTTTTATAGGTTGCAAATCCAGACTCTAATTCGTTATCTTTTTCATCGGTAGTGAGCACTAAGGCTAAATGAGAGAGTGGACACAAGTCCCCGGAAGATCCTAATGATCCCTGGCTTGGAACGTTCGGCGTTACCTGCTTATTGAGAGCTTCAATGATCGTATCAATCAGTTCCTTTCGTACTCCAGAAAATCCCTTTGCCAGAGTATTCACACGCACAATCATGGCAGCCCTAACAATTTCGTCACTTAATGGTTCGCCAACACCAACTGCGTGGCTTAATATGAGGTTGCGATTAAGTTTCTTGATATCCAATCCTGGTATTTGTTTGTCAGCAAAAATACCGAATCCAGTGTTAATTCCATAAGCAGGTTTATTTGATCCAATTATCGTCATCAATCTTGTGTTTGAGTCATGGATTAGTTTTGATGCTTTAGTTCCCAACTTGACGGGTTCTTTTTTTCTTGCCACCTGGATAATCTCATCAATTGAAAGTGGATGTTGTCCGAATATAATCATTAAATTAATCCCGGCCTTTTAGCGTTCTGGATATGTCTCGTTCGATATCTTTCTTTTCGAGCTCGTCTCGCTTATCGTAAAGTTTCTTTCCCTTGGCTAATGCAATTTCAAGTTTTGCCCGGCCATCTTTCAGGTACATTCTAATTGGAACGACGCTGACGCCTTTTTGTTTTACAGAAACCCACAGTTCTCTAATCTCCCGTTTATTTAATAGAAGCTGTCTCTGTCGTTTTGGATCATGATTTGTATAACTTGCAGGATTATACGTTGCAATATGGGCATCCTTTAACCAGGCTTCTTTTTCGGTAACCTGAACATATGCTTCCTGAAGGCTCACCTGACCAGCTCTAATGGATTTAATTTCGCTTCCTTGTAGAGATATTCCCGCTTCAAAACGTTCAAGCAAGAAATACTCAAACTCTGCTTTTCTATTCTTCGCCAGGCTTTTATTTTCATTTTTCATGATTATCTGGATTGAAAATATGAGAACAACGCTATCAGGATTCCCAATCCCATGAGAATCATAATGATGAAACCAACTGGGATTCCTGCGAATTTTTGGGTATCAAGAGCCTCAAATGTTGGGATTACTAATGGGGCTGGCGGTGTATAAGTTGGCATTCTGGTGGCAAGAGGGGTTGTCAGGAATTGAGAAGCCATTGTTGGATCGATGGTAAAAGTTACTTTTGGTTGAGGAGAGGGGGGCATTTCGACTAACGGTATTTCACCGGGCGTAACATCCATGTATAATGCCCAAACCCAACCTGAACTCCCTTCGACGCCAAAATATTCGATTAATAACCAATCTCCACCGATTGATTTCCCCTTGACTGCAACCTGGTCTCCCATATAGATGATCCCAATCGCATCGTACAAGGTACTTGGACCTGAGCGAACATTAACAAACGGTTCAGTAAAGCCGTATCTGATCGTGCCATCGGTCCCTTTGGAGTTCCAGTCACAGTTGGGACTGATCCGGTTGGCTGCTGAGCATATACAGAGTAATATCGACTGCTGGATATTCCATTAAAAAGCAGAACCAGCAGCACTGCAATGATGGTGACCACAATTGGTTTCTTCAAATTCATATTGATTTCTTCTCCAATTTTCCAAACCTGATTATAATTCATATATGCCTCAACGAATTTATCACGGGAATTTTCAAAATATTGATCTTGCCAACTCCTTGACAGCTTATTTTAGCCGGGGAAACCTGAGTGTCCAGAAATATGGATCTGGCGATAACCTTATCGTCCAAATTGTTACCTCCCCATATGCGACATCGGGCGGTACAACTGCTTTATCTGTACACTTGCAGAATGTCTGTGATGGCGTTGCGGTTGAAGTCGGTAAACAGAATTGGTTTGGAATTGCCGCCAGCCTTGGAGTCTCCACTGTTTCCGCTTTACGGAATCCCTGGAGCCTTCTTAATCGCCTGGATGATATTGCCCAGGATATTGAATACGTCCAATTATCTGAAAACGTGTGGAATATTCTAGACACAACTGCCAGGTCTCTTGGGTCAGGTTTTGAATTATCAGACAGGCTCAACCGTTACATTTGCGATTTTTGCACGACGCCTAATCCTCCTGGTGAATCTCGCTGTATTGCCTGCGGTGCTCCATTGGGAGATATCCAGCCCAGAACTTGTAAACGTTGTGGGTATATTGTTTTTAAATCAGAATCAACATGTACTAATTGCGGCAATCCTTTGTAGGACAATCAGGAGATTAACATGATACGAATAGTTGCTGATACCACCTCTACTTTGACAGTTAACGACGCAAAAAACCTTGGTATTTACCTGCTTCCTCAAATGATCATATTTGGCGAGAGAGAATACCGGGATGATAACGAGATCACCTCAGAAGAGTTTCTATCCAAACTAAAATCTTCACCTGTATTGCCAAAAACAGCAGCTCCTTCTCCTGCACTGTATACACCCATCTTCCAGGATATCCTATCTGCGGGTGACGCCGTCCTAGTTCTTTGCCCTTCGGCCAAGGTAAGTGGAACATTCAGAAGTGCTTCAGTCGCAGCTCAGGATTTTCCTGAATCAGATGTCAAAGTAGTCGACACTGGTATTGTTGGACCCGCATTAGGCTGGATCGTGCGTTTTGCGTTAGCCCTTGCGAAGACAAATATCACAACAGATGAAATGATCGCTCAAATACTCAAAAAGAGCGAGTCTCTGAAAATTTACTTCTATGTCGACACTCTCGAGTATCTGTACAAAGGCGGACGTATCGGGGGCGCTAAAGCATTGGTTGGAAGTGTTCTCCAGATAAAGCCAATTTTATTATTCAAAGACGGTCAGGTAAATCCATTTGAATCACAACGATCAAAAAAGAAAGCCTTCGCCAGAATTATTGAATTGGTTAAACAAGAATGTCCGCCAACCCCAGAATCGAACCTTTCCATTTTTCAAGCCGATGCCATGCAAGATGCACTTTTCCTTAGAGACGAGCTCATCAAACTTGTAGGTGTTTCAGAAATTCTCATCTCCAATCTACCTCCAGCGATTGTTGTCCATGCGGGACCAGGGGTGGTTGCTGTATCGTTTTTTACTAATTAATCGTAAATGGAAGTTTTATATATAGACCAGTGGCTCTTAGTAATTAATAAACCCGCGGGTTTGCTATCAATTCAAGATGGATACGATAACGAAGCTCCCCATGTACGTACAATGATTGAACCGGAAATCGGGCGTTGCTGGATCGTGCATCGGCTTGATAAAGATACCAGTGGTGTTTTGTTATTAGCCAGAACCAAAGAAGCTCATCGCTCCTTATCTATACTTTTTGAAGAACGTAAAATTAATAAGAATTACAGTGCAGTAGTGGCAGGAAAGCCTAAATCTGATGAATTTGAGATCAATCTACCTCTCCTAATTAATGGAGACCGAAGACATCGGACAATAATCGATGTTGAAAGGGGAAAACCCGCGCTCACCTTGGTTAAGGTCGTCTCGTCAAATAGAGACATTTCTTTATTAAGAATCCAACCGAAAACTGGCTATACGCATCAAATTCGTGCGCACTTGGCCTTTGTGGGTTATCCGTTATTAGGAGACATACTTTACAGTCCAACTGGTGCTAAGGCAATAATTGAGAACAATCGATTAATTGATCGGGTTGCTTTGCATGCAATATCAATCGCGTTTTTACACCCGTTTACACATCAGGAGTCTTTAATTTCAGCCCCCTATCCTGATGATTTTTCAATATTGCTGAAGTCTTTAAAATAAAGAATCTGGGCGAGATGCCCAGATTCTTTATTTATCCGAGAATTATGCTTTCATCGGTTTTTTACTGACTGATAAAGCCCAAACCATGGCAGCGCCGAGTGCTGCAACCACGATCCAACCGACTACTCCTAATTCTTGATATTTTACGATAACAGGAGCAGCAAGCAGAC
Organism: uncultured Chloroflexia bacterium; assembly: GCA_963753625.1. Classification (GTDB taxonomy): domain Bacteria; phylum Chloroflexota; class Anaerolineae; order Anaerolineales; family Anaerolineaceae; genus UBA6107. The sequence goes on along the minus strand of CAVWCP010000005.1, from coordinate 786,762 downwards.
TGACCAGGTTTACTACTTTGATCATCGGGTTCAAAGCAGGACCTGCGGTGTCCTTTAACGGATCACCAACAGTATCGCCAACAACTGCAGCTTTATGTCGTTCAGATCCCTTGCCGGTATTAGCCTCAAGGTCACGCGGTTGATCTTCAACCATTTTCTTGGCATTGTCCCATGCACCACCAGCATTTGCCATGAATACTGCAAGCAACTGACCACTCAAGATAACTCCCGCCAGGAATCCGCCTAAGGCTTCAACCTGCAATACCAGGCCTACTGCAAGCGGCATTAGAATTGCGATTGTCGCAAGTGGTATCAATTCTTTTTGTGCCGAAGCTGTAGAAATGCCAACAACCTGAGCATAATCTGGCTTCCTGGTACCTTCCATGATTCCTGGAATTTTAAATTGACGCCGAACTTCCTCAACAATTTTCTCAGCTGCTCTGCTCACCGCCCTGATGGATAATGAGCTGAACAACCAGGGAAGAGCACCGCCCAAGAGGAACCCAACAAACACTCTGGTGTCGGATACTCGGATAGACTTGAGGACTTCAATGTTGTAGCCATAGTTGTTGATCAGATCTGTTTGAACACGACTTACATCTGTAATGTACGAAGAGAACAAACTCACTGCCGCGATTACTGCCGAGGCAATGGCAACGCCCTTGGTAATCGCCTTAGTGGTATTACCAACAGCATCAAGGTCTGCCATGATCTGGCGCGCTTTTTTGGTTTCTTCGTCAGTTTGATCATGCCAGGCCATCTCACCAATGCCATTCGCATTGTCAGAAATTGGACCAAATGAATCCATGGCAACATTATTACCAGTATGGCTCAGCATTCCAATACCAACCATTGCCACACCATAGAGAACAAGTAGAGAAGATTCACCCTGGTACAAAAGTAAAGCACAGATGAAACTCACTGCAATGACCACCAAAGCCCAAACACTCGATTCCATCCCAAGAGACAAGCCTGAAAGAATTGTTGTTGCCGGACCAGTTTTTGTGGATTCCAGGATTTCTTTTACAGGCTTCGATTTTGTGGATGTGAAGTGAGATGTTAAAGGATTGAATACTACTGCCAAACCAACGCCAATCGATGTTAGCATGGCCAGTTTCCAATCGTGCGCGTACAAAATTGCCACAACAAAGGACCAAATTACCGTGTTAACACTGGAAACTTCATAGGAGCGGAACATTGACTCTTCAGCATCATGTGATCGCAAGAACTTTATCGGGAATTTTTCCCAAATGGGAACTGTAAATGTTCCAAGTATCGAACTGATAACACCAATACCACGAATGATCAATGGATAAACGATCCATTTTAATCCGGATGTCGGATCCTGGCTCATTAATGCAAGACCAAGGATCAAAGCAGAAACAATTGTTACTTCATAACTCTCAAAAATATCCGCAGCCATTCCTGCGCAGTCACCAACATTGTCACCAACAAGATCTGCAATAACTGCTGCATTACGTGGATCATCTTCAGGGATATCTTTTTCAACTTTTCCAACCAGATCAGCGCCAACATCTGCTGCTTTGGTGTAAATACCACCACCCACACGCATGAAGAAAGCTAAAAGTGTTCCACCAAAGCCAAATCCTAATAAGGCATCTGGTGAAGCTTTACCAAAGATCATGAAGATGACTGTTCCACCTAATAAGTCCAAGCCATCGGTTAGCATACCGGTGATTGTTCCAGCATAATAGGCGATCGAAAGAGATTCATTAAAATCCGTCTTGCTGCAGATGCAGAACGGACGCTGGCCTGGATTGCCATGCGCATCCTAATTGACCAACTATCAATGAAAATGACGCACCTAGAACAAATGCAATTGCCACGTCCGATGAAATGATAATGCTTAGTATTATTTGGGAACTCCTGTAATGCTTCAGCGCTCGGTGGAACAACATAAACAGATAGAAATAATGCAATAAATAAAATTCCTACTGCAGGAAGAATGGTCTTCAACTGGTTTTCAAATAGCTATCTGCACCTACCCTGATCGCATCCCAAACTTCCTGCATTTTCTCAGTGCCCTTGTCTTTTTTAAGGACAGTGTTCCTGAGTAGCCAGGCGTATATCAGGCTGATGAATGCAACTACCAGCACACCCAAGATGGCAATCTGTTCAAATGGATTCAGACCATGCCTTGAAAACATACCAAATATATCCATTTCTCCTCCTAATTTTTGTTTTATTCTCTATGACTTAACCATTAATACGAATACCTCGAAATCAGGTATCAAATGGCTTGGCTTTGTAAATTAATATTATATTAGAATTTTTGCACTTAGTTGACTTTTATATCAAATTTGTTGTATATTATTATCTGGCGAGTTTTGGGATACTAATATCGACAGCGGAAGATTCCTTCCGCTTTTTTGTGCCAGTAATACAAGTGCAATAATTCTATTGTAATTTTTATACTTTTTGTGTATTCTGAATTGTGTAAATGCTTGACTGATGTGTATATCCCTTGCAAATATTTGCGATTTACAGATAGGAATTTAATGGATAAACCAATTATTAATTTGATTGAAGATGATGACGAAGAATATCCTGCGATAGCCAGGTTGATTGAACTTGGCCGGCAAAAAACGTATGTAACAATTGATGACATTCTGCATTTCTTCCCTGAAGCAGAACAGGATGTTGAACAATTTGAAGAAACCTTTGCAGCGTTAATGAGTGCTGGCATTCCTTATGTTGAAGATGAAACCATTCACGAAGAACCTACTGATGAAGAACTTATCGTCACAGAAGAAGCTGAAGAACCACGGATTTTAATCGCTGATGATCTTGAAAATATTGATACTGATGACACCATCGGTCTATATCTAAAAGAAGTCAGCCGGGTTCCACTTCTCAATGCTGAAGAAGAAGTGGAACTTGCACAACGCATTGAACGCGGACGCATGGCTCGCGAAGAACTGGCGCGGGGCAATGTAAACAATCGCCGACGGCTTGCAACTGCGTAAACTAATTGAAGATGGTTGGGCAGCCAGGGAACATCTTATTACTGCTAACTCACGCCTGGTGATTAGTGTCGCAAAAAAATACATGGGACGCGGTGTTCCCTTCCTTGATCTCATTCAGGAAGGAAATATTGGCTTGATCCGCGCCACCAAGAAATTTGATTATCGCCGCGGACATAAATTCAGCACGTATGCCACCTGGTGGATCCGCCAGGCTGTCACCCGTGCAATTGCAGACCAGGGACGAACAATTCGCGTTCCTGTTCACATGGGCGACCAAATCAATAAATTACTTCGGATTCAACACCAATTAACTCAACGCTTGGGCCGCGAACCAACTGTTGAAGAACTGGCCATTTCTTTGGATGTACCTCCAAAAAAAGTTGAAAATATGATCCAGGTTGCACGGCGTCCACTTTCACTGGAAACACCAACTGATGATGAAGAAGATTCAGTTTTGGGTGATTTTATTGAAGATGAAGAAGCCTTACCACCCGATGAATCTGCCACTTATAATCTGCTGCGCGAACATCTGGAAGAAGTTTTAAATGGTTTACCCCCACGAGAAGTTCGTATTCTTCAATTGCGATATGGTCTACTGGATGGTCAGGCTTACACGCTTGAAGAAGTTGGTCGAAAAATGGGTGTCACGCGCGAAAGAGTACGTCAAATTGAAGCACAAGCCCTGAGTCGTCTGCGCCACCCGACAATTAGAAGAAAATTAAGAGATTATTTAGGTGAATAAAACGTCAAAGCAACGCTAATCGCGTTGCTTTTTCTATGACACACTGCTTGCAAAATCCAACTGTTTGATGCATACTACAGCTACAAGGAAATTATAAAGTGGTGAACTTACGCAGTTATCTACAAGAGATTGAAACATACATTGAGCAAAATCAAAACGACCAGGCAATTGCTCATTGCCTCAATATACTAAAAAAGTACCCAAATTCGGTAGACACATTACGTTTACTCGGCCAGGCTTATCTCGAAAGTAAGAAAGATTCCAGAATCCATTGATTGTTTCGAAAAAGTAATCGCAATAGTGCCTGATGATTTTGTTTCTCATGTTGCATTTAGTTCAATTAAAGAAGAAGAACGGGATCTTGATTCAGCAATTTATCATATGGAACTTGCTTTTGACTCTCAACCATCAAACATCATTGTTCAAGAAGAACTAAAAAGGTTAATCGGTAAACGCGACGGATCTGCACCGGAAAAAATTAGTCTATCCCGGGGTGCATTGGTAAGAATGTATGCAAAAGGGGAATTATTCCAACAGGCGATTAACGAAATAAATGCTGCATTATCAACAAATCCAGAACGGGTGGATCTAAAAATCCTGCTGGCAGAAATGCTTGTAAAATCAAATGCACCAGTTCAAGCAGCCGAAATTTGTAATCAGATTGTAGAAACTCTTCCTTTTTGCCTTGTAGCTAATCAGATCCTTTACCAGATATATCTCGAAAACGGATTGCCAGAGAATTCTAAGTCAGTATTAGAACGACTGGCTTCAATCGACCCTTACTATACCTGGATCGTTCCCCTCTCGACTGCTGTGGAGGATGTTCCAGACGAAAAAATTGAAATTGAAAGAATTGAATATACATCTGCCTTCTCTACAGCAAATTTCGATTCCTGGGATCGACCGCTTCAAAGTGAGCAGTCAAACAATTTTTTCCAATGAAAATACTCCAAATTCTGTTTCTGAATCATTAAATAATGTATTTACCCGGAGGTACCTCTTTCCTCTGAGACCACTGGTTCGGATTCAAATCTTTCCAATGAAAATAATTCATCAATTGCGAATTCTACTGAAGAAACCATCCCTGATTTTTTGAAAGCTGCCGGCTGGCAACCTTCTACGACTCCAGAAGTTGGTCCTCCTGCAGACATCTACGAAGATGAATCTGTTGACGCGAAAAAATCCGAAATACCAGATTGGTTAAAGGTTAAAGCATCCGAAGAATTTATAGTAAACTCAAGTGTGAGTGACGCACTCAATGGAATGTTGTCTGATTCAGAAGCACCATTGGGTGTAAATGGTTCAGGATTTGAGAAGAATGAAGACTCTACTCAATCTAATGATAAACAATCAGTCAATAGTGAGGTGACCATGTCTGACGATAATTCCCCAGAAATTGATCCGAAAGACGAAAACTCTGATTGGATGGCTCAATTCTTTGATGAATCAAAAAATAATCCAAATGAACTAAATTCGGAAAAGGATTTACCCGATTGGTTAAACAACCTTGGACAGGACGAGATTTCGGATACCAAGCCTGATGAACCTCTACCCGATTGGTTAAATACACTTGATGCTGACATTGTGGAACAAAAAGACGAAACCAAAGAACCGTCTATAGACCTCGACGCCATTCTTTCCGATTTAGCCAATCAACCGGAAGACAACGTCTCAATACCATTTGAGTCAACAGAGGAAGACCAGTCTGACGTCCCAGCTTTAGATGCTGAAGATATTTCATTACGCCTCGAAGGACTAACCCAACCAACATCTCCTCTCCCCACTTATGAAACTCCTGAAGTTAAAACTCCTGAAAGTGCATTTGATCAACAATTTGCCAAAGTTGAAGAGGCGGAAAATTTTTATTCTCCTGCTGCAGAGTTGGAAGAAGACGACAGCCAGATTCCAGATTGGGTGAAGACAGTCCTAACAGGGCCTGAAGTGTCTGATACACCCTATGTAGATGCAGAATCGACGGTTGTGAATAATGAGAATTTAGTTCACGAATCTCCCATTACGCCCGTGGAAAATGAAATTGTCGGAGAAGACTTTGAAGGTAATGAAGGCGCGATTTCAGCTGCCACGAGTGAAGAATTACTCGGTTGGTTGAGAGAGATCAGTCCTGAGCAAGGAATTTCAGATGAATCTAACGAAATTGGTGATATATCGCAGAATGAATTCGAGTCCACTGTATATGAACCAGTTGACGATGCTCTAAACCGATTAACCAATAATTCCACTGAACCTGTAGCAGAAGATTTATCAGTGGATACTCCTTCTGAGATTCCATCAGAGGAAATAATCTCAGAGCCTATTTCGTTTGTTCAAGACGATGAAGAGATATTGCCTGAGCCCACCCCTTCAGCTGATCAAGAACCGATTGCTGAATCCGTAACCAGTCCAGGTTCATCGATTACAGCACCTTCAGATTTTGCAACTGAAATGGCGTCCACTTCCATTCCAGCCACGGACGAAATCGTGCCAGAATTAAACGAAAATGTTCCAGACGGATCTAATCTATTGGTTGAGTTGATAAAAAACAATCAGTATGACGATGCTATTCGCCAATTATCGCTAACATCCCTTGAAAATGACAACGGGGACATTCTTGACATTATTCAAAAACTCAAACCTGAGCGTGAATCCGACTTTGACTTCATGCAATTTCTCGGAGATGTTTACGCTAAATCGAATCGTTTTGATGAAGCATTAGAGGCCTATACGTGCGCTGAAGAGTTGTTAACTCAAACCCAGGAGTAATTTGTGGAAAGATCGCTTGTATTAATCAAACCTGATGCTATTCAGAGGAATCTTTGCGGAGAAATCATTAAACGCCTGGAGTCACGCGGCTTAAAGATTGTTGCCAGTAAGTTCCTGCTTGTAAGCGAAGAGCTTGCAAGTGAACATTATAAAATTCACAAAGGAAAAGTGTTTTATGATGGGTTAATTAAATACATTACCAGTGCACCGGTGATGGCAATGGTTTGGGAAGGTCCTTCTGCAATTTCTGCTATTCGCCAAACAATGGGAGCAACAAATCCTATGGAGGCTTCTCCGGGAACGATCAGGCATGATTTCGCCCTGGTCACAAGCCGCAATCTTACGCATGCATCTGATTCTATTGAAAACGCCGAAATTGAAATTGAATTGTGGTTTGCTAAATCAGAACTATACTCATGGGAACGAAATCACGAAAATTGGTTTACCGGTAAAAATTAAATCTAACTAATTTGAAAAAAACCTTTCAAAACCTGAAAGGTTTTTTCTGTTATCATACTAATCTCAAAAATAGAGTTTATGGAGCAAATATGAAGATTTATATAACCGGGATAAGTGGGTTTTTAAGTATCAATCTTGTCAGGCACCTACTGGAGAATGGATTTACGGATATTGCAGGTATTGATCTTGTTGATTTTGAATATCCTGAACGAGATAAGATCGATTTTCTTCAAGGGGATATTCGGAATAAAGCAGATCTTCAAAAATCGATGCAGGATGTGGATGTTGTCATTCATACAGCTGCCGCGCTACCCCTCTATTCACCAGAAGATATCTACACAACCGATATTGTCGGTACAAGAAATGTACTGGAACAAGCAAAAGCGTATGGCGTAAAACGTTTCATTCATATTTCTTCAACAGCAGTCTATGGCGTTCCAGACCATCATCCTCTCTTTGAGACAGATCGCGTCTATGGTGTTGGTCCTTATGGTGATGCCAAGGTAAAAGCTGAAGAGATTTGCAAAGAGTTTCGCGAGAATGGTTTGTGTGTTCCGATTTTACGGCCAAAATCCTTTGTTGGACCTGAAAGGCTGGGTGTTTTTGCCATTTTTTATGAATGGGCAAGCCAGGGTAAGAATTTCCCCATGATTGGATCTGGTAATAACCGTTATCAACTTACTGGATGTCGAGGATTTATGCCAGGCAATTCTCTCCTGTTGCACCCTTCCAACTGAACAACGTTAATGACACTTTCAACATTGGCGCAGCTGAATACACCACGATGAAAGAAGATTATCAGGCTGTGTTGGATGCCGCTGGTTTTAACAAAGAAAATTATTCCTTTTCCTGCAAGCCCAGTTGTCGCTGTGCTTAAAGTCCTTGAATTCTTAAACTTAGTCCCTTGTATCCATGGATATACGAAACTGCCTCGAAAGATTCTTTTGTTTCAATTGACAAAGCTATAGACAAATTAGGTTATAAACCAAAGTATTCCAACAAACAGGCGTTACTGCGAAATTATGAGTGGTATCTTCACAATAAAGATAATTTTTCAGGCGGTTCAGGTGTCTCCCATCGTCTTCCCTGGAAACAAAAAGCTTTAAAATTAGCCAAGATTTTCTTCTAACCTACACTGAATATCATTCCTTGACGCTGATTTGGTGCTATGGTAAACTTTTGTTCGTTGGGGGCGTGGTGTAGCGGCTAACATGCGGCCCTGTCAAGGCCGAGATCGCGGGTTCGAACCCCGTCGCTCCCGCCAACATAAAAAAAGACCCTCTATTAAGAGGGTCTTTTCTGTTTATAAGCTCACGCCATAATATTCCTTGAAATACTTTTCTTCAAATATTCGATCTCTTCATATCTTTTTGTTTCTGTCCAATCGAAGTGTTTCCCCTATTATTTTCGAAAACTCCTCAATCACAATGGTTTCACTTTACCTAACCACCCCAGAATAGATCTTCTCAAAAAGAAGTCGTCGAGATGGATGGGTTTTTCGGTTTCAACCAGGTATTCAACTTCAGCATGAGTTCCAATTTTCGATCGAAGAAAGGAAATGTCCTTTTGCCTTCAGGATGTAATCACACACTTTTGATGCATTTGTTCCATAACGCTCAAGTAATGCAGAAATATATTCCGTTGGTAACCCTGTCTTTGCCACTAACGATTGAACATAAATTGTTTTTTCTTTTGGTGTAACAGGGAAATCTTTTCCACCTCGAAGTGCGAGGGACGCGGTAGACGATTTTCGTTGGTTGTTGAGCCTCTTTAGTGCTTCGTCGGTTACTTGTTCTGAAAATGCACGGAAACTCGTCCATTTTCCACCAACTAGGCTGATAACAGGTATTCCACCGACTATCGTTAAACTTCATGCTATGATCGCGTGTGATTTGCCCCGTTGTCTTCGCTTTCATGTATTCCAGTGGACGAACTCCAGAAAACCTGAATACGATCTGATCACGGGTTACAGGTACAGTTGGAAAAACACGTTTGACCAAATCCAGGAAATATTCTTCTTCTTCTTTAGTGCATCTGGCATCATCCGGGTGTTCAATCGGTAGATCCGAAGTTCCGACGATTACACGATCAAAAAATGGAAGCAACAAGACGATTCTTCCGTCTTTATTTTCGAAGAAAAACTCACTAACACCGACCGCTTCTCGCAAAAGATCATTCTTTATTACCAGGTGAGATCCCTTTGTTCCGCCAATCATCTTGTCTTTAAAGCCCAATTTATCATTTACATCATCAACCCAGGGACCCGCTGCATTGATGATGAGTTTTGGACTAACAATTTCAATTCTTCAGCTGTAACGCTATCCCGGAGGACTGCATCTTTTCCTTGAAAACCTGTCAAAGCAGTATAGTTTAGCGCTTTTGCATGGTCGCCTTCATCCTCACCATCCAGGATAATTTCAACAGTCATGCGTTCAGGAGAAAGCAGTTGACCATCAAAATACAATGCAGCATATTTAATTTTAGGATTCAGGTGGGGATAATCCGTTAAAGCTTTAGCCCTTGAATAGAATTTATGCGTGGTACAGTCTTCTGTTTGCGCGTGAATGAATCATAAAAAATGAATCCAATTTTGATTACCAATGCCCCGCGCTCAGAGGGTTTGTCAAGCCAGATTTAGAAATTTTAGTGGTGCATTTAACAATCCAGAAAATATCTTAAATATCGGAATTACCGTTGGTAATGGCTGCACTAAATGTGGAGCATTTTCGATCATTCGATTTCTTTCGGCGACCGCTTCTCTGACCAGTCGAAATTCCCCATTTTCCAGGTAACGAATTCCTCCATGAGCCATGTGCGAAGATGTTGCAGACGCTCCTGAACAAAAATCTCCCCGGTCAATCAATAAAACATTTACCCCGTTTAACGCCAGATCACGAAAAGTTCCCGCTCCGTTGATCCCTGCACCCACTACCAGCACGTCAACTTCGGGATTTTGCTTGATTGATTCAATGATTTTTTCGCGCTGCATAGTGAGCTCCTCGTGACAATGAAATATTTATATTATGGAAATTTATACTATTATACATTCAGGAACATTACCTGATTATATAAAGTGATTTCGGGTCTACTGGTTCAGGCAGCTGCCATTTCGCCATCGGGTATGGCTTTAACATTGCCTGTAATTCAGGAACAGGCAGTATCATCCAACCAGCGCCAGCGTACATTTTCCTCCAGGATAACCGGCATGCGATCATGATACTTTTCAATCAATCCATTTGGACGTTGTGGTGATAATTGCGCAAGTGGTAATCTCACCACCTTCGCGGTCACGCCAGGTTTCCCAAATCCCTGCAAATGTGAATGGTTTGCCGTCACTCATTTTGAACAAATATGGCTGTTTTCGTGTACCTTCAGTTTTCCACTCGTAAAATCCATCAGCCGGGATTAAGCATCGTCGGCGAAGAAAGGCTTGTTTAAATGATGGTTTCTCAGCAATGGTTTCTGCCCTGCGCATTGATCATTTTATGTCCGATCATCGGGTCTTTTGCCCATACTGGCACCAATCCCCATCTGAACAAGTCGACCTTTTTAGTAAGTTGATCCCTCACCGCGGCATTGGCTGCCCTGGGGCTACGTTAGAGCTGGGTCTGAAGTCCGGCGGAGATTTCCCCCAGTTCCAATTCCAGCTGGAGAGCTTCGGGGTCGAGCATGATCGTAAACCGTCCGCACATTAGTTACCTCCTTTCCAAAATTCAACTTCAACTCAATTGTAGCGGAGTGCGCCCAGTGTTTCAACTCCGTGCTGTCAACTCCAAACGGATGAAAAACACTGGTAGCAGCACGCGCCATCAATTCAATATACTTCACCTTATCCACTTGCATATCGGTTAATCCCGCGGAACCTTCCCACGGACATACTCTGGATCTCCAAGAACATAAATGTAACGCATTTTTTGACCGGGTCGAACACGCTTACCGGTATTTTTCAACAGGAGCATCGCAGCCCGCGCAGCAGGTGTCGGCGACTTGTATGATTCCAATTCATGGCTGATCCGCGCTGTTACCACCAGGTCTTCAAGTTTTACCCTGCCCGATCGTATATGCAGACAAGAGCGCTTTGTGAATATCTCAAAAGCCTGTCTGATCTGAGCCGGAAGTTGCTCAAAGGTGGAAGCGTGTGAAAGGCATTCAAGCATCTGGTTTTGTGTTGTTAGCCACCCATGGAGGGGTATCCCGCCGTCGTGCTTCAATTCCGCGTATCTTCAGTGAGCCGTCCTGGAAAACACCATAATAACGGTTCGCCACCGGCACACGTGGATCCATGCGAGAAGGTAAAAAAGCAACCCAACGGTAAACACCATCCAGTGAAACTCCCAGGGTAGTCTGACGTGAGATCTCATCAATTACTTCCTGAAAATCCCGCTTATCCACAGCAACCTTCTTTCTTTAGCCAGAGCGCATCCACATACAGGTGAAGCACTTCAAACCCCAGTGATTCAGCCACCTCTTTTGCGCGCAGGAGCACTTCACGCCCGCCATTGGTCACGGCTTCATGCGCCTCAATACGTCCAAAACGCGCATTTTTGTATCCCAAAAAACCAAAACACACCACCAGCAACCATTTCAGCGCTGAAGAGCGGGCTTTATCACGCCTGGCCAGCGGATTATTCTTACTGCACTCGCGCCTGATGCATTTTTAAGGCAACCCGCTTCTCATACAGGGGTTTCAGTGTTAGCGGAACAACACCAAGCTCTTCACTGGCAGGAATGATCCCTTTTGGCAGGGGCACTTCAGGAGAAATGTTCCCTTTGATAATGATCGCAGGATACATGGAAATAAAGTCAACCTGGGCAACATGCGCATGCACCCCAACAATCGGCTGGTAGATCAATCCGCCCCGGTCGCGTTGGATCAGATCAACCCCGCTTTTGAACTCCTCCACCTGCTGCTTATGCCAGGGAACCAGGATGCCTTTCTCAAGCGCGGTTAGCATCTGCATTGCTGAAATTCCCGATCCCGGGGAAACACGCGCCGCGCGTTCAATCGATTGAGCTGTAACACAAGCTGACTCAAGCACTCCATCCAGTCCATAATCACGCCACATCATTGCGTTGCGCTGGTCGATATGGCACCGTCCGAATAAATGTGCCTCTTCGGCACGGAAAATGATCTGCCCATAGGAAAAATAAGTCAGTTCCTTTTGCCAGTGCACATCACGCTGTTCATCTCGGTTCAAAGACAGTTTTTCACCCACCCGTTCCGACAGCTTAAGCAATTCAGGGATCAACCAGTTGTCACCCCATTGAGTGAGCACCAGATCAGGGTCATACTGCTTCAAAAATGTGTTCAAACTGGAGATCAACTCAGCCGGCTGGCTTAAAGACAATGATTTTTGGTGTTTTTGCCAGCGAACCCGAACCACCCTGGGTGTACTGCGCCCAGGATCGCAATCCGGTTCCAACTCGAGGATTCGTAAAACCGGGTGAACAGGCGCCAGGTCCCAGCGCGAGTTGAGTACTTTTAATCGACTGGATCCAGCGGTCATCATCGTAAGTAAGATCGCAAAATGCCAACGGAAAGGTGCCAAAGCAGGCAGCATGTCGGGTATTGACCGGAATATCCGCATCGTAATACGTGAGATTCGGGAATAACCGCTGCACGTCTCGAAAAAGACGGGTTTGGTGAGCCGGGCTGTCAATTACAGCCTGCAAGGTTACCAACGGCTCAGTGATAAAGGCATCTTTTCGGGTTTCCCGGCTCAAAGAAACAGTTTCGGAGCGAGAACGGAGCATCCGCCACAGTTCACGCAGCTGTTCATTTCCGCCGGCAGCATAAAATGTGACCGGCATGGACTGGCGCAGGCAGGTTCGCTCCCCGCTTTCAGTGACAAACCACATCCGCAGCCCGTCACTGGCATCTTCGTACAAATCCAGCAGCCAGCCACGCAGGGAGTGCGTCACTCAAGCGCCTTCCTGAAGATCAATGTACATTGCACCGGTAGTATCATCAGCCGCATCAGGTTCCTTGTCAGCGTCGTCCGAGCAGTCTGCCGAGTGCCCTACCAATTCCAGCAGGGACGAAATTCCGCGCACCTCTTGAACGATCTTCCCATCGCCGCCGGATTGTGCATCCATCTGTTCAACTTTGATTTCCAACTGTCTTACTTTTTTGTAGAGCTCCAGAAGCATTGAAACCAGGTAAACATCCATGGGGTAAAGGTTGCTGGCATAGGAAGCTTCGGCAATGTGCTGTCGGGAAAGCGCGATCAACTCCTCGACCAGGATCTGGTCATTCTTGCGCAGCGCGCGTACAAAACGCATCAGCGCCTTATCCTCTTCAACCCAGGTCTGGGTAGCCGAAAGAATAGTGCGTCCCATTTTTCCTCTAAAATCCCTCAAATAACGAACCCTGGGTTTGAACAATGCCGGTTGATAATTCGGGTACTTCTTCCCAGAAATGTGCCGCCCGCTCTTTGAGTTGAGTTAGCAATCCCGCGCGCTCAGCGGAGATCGAAAGCAATGGCTTAACACTTACAACGACCGGCGCAAATTGTGAGACTGTCAAAACGCGCATTAGCGTCTTCTCAAAGAGAAAAGCACATTCTTCTGCCTGAACACTCTCGTCCAAAAAGGTGGAAAGAAAGTCCAAGATCAACACAGGAACCCCGGTGTACAGTTGCACTTTCCCCAGCAGCGCGAGCACCTGGTAGCAAGTGAATGCCCTGGACAGGCGAATGTTCTGCAGCGCAGCCGCGGGATCCCTGGTGAGGGGTCTTAACGCACGCGCCACATGATACATATTGCTGCGGTTGCCGCAATCCAACAGGTAAACCTGCCCATGTAAAGCCAGGCGCGCCGCCAGATCAAGCAGTCTGCCGGCACCGGCGTGTACGCCGTACACTACCATCAACTCGTTGGGTAAAGGCAGCGCCAGGTTTCTTGACATTGCAAACACGTGTTCTGTTTCCATATCTCTATTATATAGAACATATGTTCGTTGTCAAGCCCCTATCGCAATCTATTGCTCGAAGAAATTTTTCAGGAGATCTGTTTCATCAGCGGTCATTTCGGGAATAAAAATATTCTTGAATCCCTCGGCATTAGAAATCGAGCCTTGATAGTTCTGTACGTATTGGCGTAAACGAATGAAGAAAACATCATCAGTTAATAAGGTTCGCAATCCGTGGAGAAATACTGCCCCGCGTAAATAAACTGCATTAATATAGGGTCTTGCGCGATCAAACTCGTAAATGTCAGAACCAACGTTTCCTGTCGGGTTGAAACCATAAATGCGGTAATCCCACCACCAGGCGGCTAATTCCGGGTAAAACTCTTCCAGGAACAGGTACTCACTATAGGTTGCCAGCGCTTCATCCAACCACGGTTCAGTTGCCTGGTTGTTGGCGACCAATCCATACCACCATTGATGTGAGGTCTCGTGAACTGTTAACAAGGACAAATAATTCTTAAATGTCCCATAGTATTGATCAAACCAGTCCTTACTGAGAAAAAACAATCCATCGAATTCCATACCATCAGGAAAATCAGTCTCAATTATTGTCATCTCTGTGTGTGGATAATCCACACCAAACGTATCTGAAAAGAAGAGCAATGCGTTGCTGATTATATAGATAGTAATTTGCCCCTTGCTTTCATCCTGACTATCAAAGCTGCCGATTACTTTAAAGCCGCTATAATCATTTTCTATTCTTGTACAGCGTGTGCACATGGATATCAATACATTCCTGTATTTTTCTGCATTAATAGTGTAGACATCGTTGATCTTCTCTATATGTGAATTTGAGAAAACAATAATATCTTCTGGGGCGTTCGTGGAAAATTCAAGTTTATAGTCAGATAGCTCATATGTAATGTATTCCCCTACAGCTCCTGGCTGATTTATTACCCAGTCATCGCCTACGGTATATGGTGGAATAATCGGATAAAAGTCTGCCAGGTTGACCTGCTGATTCGTTCTTCCGAGGAAGCCACCAGTGTCAGGAATTGTAATCATATATTCTATGGAAATCACAACAGACTCCCTCATCTTCAAAGGTTGAAGTAAGGTCACGAAAAGGGTATTGCTATCAAATTCAAAAAGTGAATGAACCTCATTGTCGATCAATAATTTCTTGTATTTTAAATTCATTAACTGCTTTGAACGGTAAAATAAAGGGAATTATTTCCAAATCCCTGGAAGTAGAATTTAAAAACGTCACCTCTTCATCGACGGTTAATACCCCCTGACTATAGTCATACCACGCATTGAGATCATATTTTGTGCGCGGCAATTCATTGTTAGGTGGAATTTCAGTTTCATTAGTTGGAAATACGCTGGGAATTGCCAGCTCGGTGACGGTTGGTGACGGATTTAATAATGGATTGATTGTTTGAGTATCTTTGATCTCCTGGATATTTTGCTGCTTTTTGCACGAGGTAGACAGAATAAACACCCCTATAACCAGGAAGATTAATAAGAATTTCTTTAGGAAATTGCACATTATAATTACCATCCTTACGCAATGAAAACTGAACTCAGACCCTCTCCTTTATTTTACATTGGAATTGTGCCGGTATACGGACGTTATATCCTTGCACCCATGGACGGATATACAGACCACCCATTTCGGCTTCTCTGTCGTCAACTGGGTTCAGCCATTTCAATTTCCGAATTCATTAACGGTATTGACATCGCCAATGGTCACCCGCACCTTCCTTCAAAACTGATGTTTTCTACTGAAGAAAGACCCTTTTCCTACCAGATTTTTGACGATGACCCAGAGCGCCTGGTTAATGCAGCGAAGTACCTCGCCCGGAGTAATCCAGATTTTATTGACATCAATATGGGTTGTTCTGCCCGCAACGTAGTAAATCGAGGAGCAGGTGCAGGCTTGCTCAAGGATCCCCAGAAGATTGCTAAGATCATGAGCTCGCTCGTTTCAGCGGTTGACCTTCCAATTACTGCAAAAATACGCCTAGGATGGGATGAGGGCAGCAGGAATTATCTTGAGGTGTCAAAAATTCTTGAGGATAACGGTGCAAGTGCGATTTCTGTTCATGCCCGCACCCGCAAACAGGAATATTCAGGAATTGCGGATTGGAATTCAATCGGAGAGATCAAGAACCTCGTGAAAATACCAGTTATTGGTAACGGGGATGTTGTAAATATCGCTGACGCAGATAGGTTAATGGATCAGACGGGCTGTGATGCTGTTATGATAGGCCGGGCTGCGATTGGTAATCCATGGGTGTTCAATAACGTTGATTCAAGTGAAATTTCTGCGGAAATAAGGTTTGAGATGATAGAAAACCATCTTGAAAAAATGATTTCCCTGTATGGCTCAAACCTTGGTGTTCCCATCTTTAGGAAGCATCTTGTCAGGTATCTCGCTGGCTATCTTCTCACCTCAGAAATTCGCCGGGAAGTTTTTACCATAACTGACAAATCTCAATTAATTTCAAGCATCAAAAAACTCATGAAAATTACCAAGGAGACTATATGACAACAATCGACTGGGCTGCTGAACTTCCGGTTTCAATTACTGTTTGTGATAAAGAAGGCAAAATAACTTATTTGAATGATAAATCAAGGAAAACTTTCAGCAGTGATACAACGGATGAATTACTCGGGAAGAATTTGAGAGAATGTCACTCACCTGAATCTACCACCAAGCTATTCCACCTTATTGATACTCGAGAGAGCAATATTTATACCATCGAGAAAAAGGGTAAAAAGAAAATGATTGTTCAACTTCCCTGGTACAGAGAAAATGAGATAGGTGGATTGGTTGAACTGTCAATCGAATTACCTGATGAAATTCCCCATTTTAATAGAGACTAGATGATCTACCATATTGCCAAACTCAAAGAATTTGAGCTGTCGAAGGGTCAAGGAATCTATTTTCCTGCCCAATTTCTACAAGATGGGTTTATCCATTGCTCTACCAAAAACCAGGTTGTGGCAGTTGCCAATTATTGGTTTTTGAATTCGACCGACCTTGTCCTCCTTGAAATTGACGAACATTTGTTGAAGGCAGAAGTTAATTACGAAAATCTTGAGGGTGGTCATGACTTGTTTCCGCACGTCTATGGTGAAATTCCGTTATCGGTAATTTCCCGCTATTCCTACTTTGTTCCAAATTTGTCAGGTTATTCTTTTCCGACAGATTGGATCGAAGTGGAACAGTAATGAATATCGTTATCTATTATTGAAACCATACCATGATAAAATAACCGTCGTATCGTCCCTGTAGCGCAATGGATAGCGTGCCGGCCTCCGAAGCCGTAGGTGAGAGTTCGAATCTCTCCAGGGACACTCAATTGCATTTCAATAAATATGCATCGTTACACTTAATAATCTCCTATCATTGTGTTATTATTTTTCTTGAGTTATAAAAAGGAGTCGCTATGGATTTAGGTGGATTATGGTCTCTATTTGTTGATCAGTCTGCCAGCCCTTTTGTTGGGTTTGTGGGCACAAATGAAAATTAAGACCTCATTTAGTAAGTATTCACAAGTTCGAACCACTACTGGTCTGACCGGTGCAGAAGTTGCCAGGCGGATGCTTGATCAAAATGGATTGAGAAACGTACAGATTGAGCAAACTGCCGGAACTTTATCAGACCATTATGATCCGCAGTCAAAGATCTTGCGACTGAGTCAGGGGGTTTATGGCAGTCCAAGCGTTGCTGCAGCAGGTGTAGCTGCTCACGAAAGTGGTCATGCCATTCAGGATGCAACCAATTATGGACCACTCAAATTACGCTCAATTAATGGTTCCATCAGTGAAAATTGGCAGCTGGTTGGGTCCAATCATTTTCATGGGTAGGATTTGTTGTTTTCTTCACCAAATCTTGCCTGGGTTGGAATTATTCTATTCTCCGCCACAGCACTTTTTGCGTTGGTTACGCTGCCGGTTGAATTCAATGCCACTAATCGGGCAAAAGAGTGGCTGGCAAATTCAGGTGTGATTTATTCCGGGGAATTGGTTGGAGTACACAAGGTTCTGGATGCTGCAGCGCTGACCTATGTTGCCGGTGCACTCCAATCCATCTCCACTATTCTGTACTATGTATTGCTTTTATCCGGCAGCTCTCGGCGAGACTAATAAAATTGTAAAAATCCCCTGCGCATTTCGCAGGGGATTTTTTTATCCGTAAGCCAGACTTCGCCGTAATGCATCTTTCATTTCCAAGGCTTTAACCGCCCCTTCTGCAGTGCATGTGAACGGATTATCCACCATATAAACCGGGATTCCAATTGACTGTGTCAGGAATTTATCAATTCCTCTGAAGAAGTGAACCCCCGCCGCAAATGGCAGCTCCACGGTCGATAATATCGGAAACCAATTCCGGAGGTGTTTTTTCCATTACTTTTCTTGATCAATTTCACCAGGTCTATCAATGGTTCCTGGATTGCTTCAACAATGTCATCTGTCGTCAGCACAACCGGTCGAGGAA
Source organism: uncultured Chloroflexia bacterium (assembly GCA_963753625.1). GTDB lineage: Bacteria > Chloroflexota > Anaerolineae > Anaerolineales > Anaerolineaceae > UBA6107. The sequence continues at coordinate 768,394 of CAVWCP010000005.1, read as the reverse complement.
GGCTTGTTACCTGATCCTGCCCTTGAACCTCCATGGATAATTGCTGCTCCTGCGGAGTGGCAGCCCCAATCCTGATTTTGAGTTGTTCTGCAGTCGGCAGACCGATGATCACTCCAAAACGCTTCCTTACATAACTAACAATCGCTTCATCAAATTCAATTCCGCCTGTTCGTGCTGCTTCCCCAGTAACAATCCCGTTCAGGCTGATTACGGCGATCTGGTTTACTCCTCCACCTAGAGAAATGACCATATTCCCTGACGGTGTAGCGACTGGCAAGATCAACCCCTAATGCTGCAGCCAGCGGTTGCGGAACCAGATAAACTTCCCGGCTTCCGGCGCCGATTCCCGCTTCGTGAACAGCCCGTCCTTCAACGCTTGTCACACCATAATGGAACAGTGATCATCATCCGCGGGCGAAAGACCCGCATCGGGCCACAAACTTTTCTTGTCAGATAGCCTAAAAGTGTTTCAGTCACCTCATATTCTGCAATAACACCATGCCGCAAAGGTCGAACTACTTCAACGGTATCAGGAACTTTCCCTTCCATCTCTTTAGCAGCCTGACCCCATTCAACCATTTTATTTTCATCGGTAATGATTGCCACAACTGTAGGTTCTTGCAAGAAGAATTTGATTTCCTTCTGCAATTACTGTGTTGGTGGTACCTAGATCAATTCCAAGATCTCTGGTTAAACTTGCCATTTAGGGCTTGTCCTTATCTATAATATCTGTTTTATGAGTCGATGCGATACTTCTTCACAGCTTGCAAGCGCAAATTCGATTTCTTCAAAGCTGTCATAGTCTTTAAGTATCGATCTGTATCTTCAGCTATGGTATCTTTTAGCAGTTCTTCTGCCCGTTGTTGAGCTTTCAAGGCTCGCTCTTCATCAATTTCTTTAACATTTTCAGCGGCATCTGCTAAAACGGTCACCTGGTCAGGTTGAACTTCGGCAATTCCACCAGCAACTGTGAAATTCTCCTCATTCCCTTTTACTTTGACCGTTATTATTCCAAAGTTCAAGACCGTTAATAGCGGTGAGTGATGGGGCAATAATACCCATTTGTCCGGCAGCACCAGGCAATACAACCATGTCTACATCATTCTGGTAGACAATTCGATCCTGAGAAACGATCTCACATCGAATGGTCATCATATCACCTACGATTAATAGTTTTTGCTTTTTCATATAGCATCTTCAATCGAACCAACCATATTAAACGCCTGTTCTGGGAGATTATCGCATTTGCCATGCCAAAATTTCTCTGAAAACTTCGCACTGTTTCTCTAAGGGGAACATATGTGCCCGGGATGCTCGTAAATTGTTCAGCCACATACATTGGTTGTGAGAAAAATCTTTCGATCTTTCTCGCACGCGAAACAGTCACTTTATCATCCTCACTTAATTCATCAATACCTAAAATGGCAATAATATCCTGTAAGTCTTTATATCGCTGCAACAGTCTCTGAACCTCGCGGGCTGTATTGTAATGGTCTTCTCCAACAATCTTTGGATCCAAAATTCGTGAAGTTGATACCAATGGATCAACTGCGGGATAAATCCCTTTTTCTGAAATTGCCCGTTCCAAGGCGATTGTGGCATCCAGATGGGTAAAAGTAGCGACTGGAGCAGGATCAGAATAATCATCTGCTGGCACATACACTGCCTGCATCGAGGTAATTGATCCGTTGCGCGTCGATGTGATTCGCTCCTGCAATTCGCCCATTTCGGAGGCCAGTGTCGGTTGATAGCCAACTGCTGAAGGCATACGCCCTAAGAACGCTGAAACTTCAGATCCAGACATGGTGAAACGGAAGATATTATCAATGAAAAGTAATACATCCATTCCCTGATCGCGAAAATACTCTGCCATTGCCAGAGCTGTTAATGCTACACGCAATCGTACTCCGGAGGTTTCATTCATCTGACCAAAAACCATAACCGTATCTTTCATGACCCCGGATTCAAGCATTTCCCGGTAAAGCTGGGTTCCTTCGCGGGTTCGCTCGCCAACGCCTGCAAAAACTGATTTTCCCTTGTGCACTGTTGCAATTGAACGGATCAATTCCTGGATAATAACTGTTTTTCCAACTCCAGCTCCGCCAAAAATTCCTGTTTTTCCACCTTTTGTAAATGGAGCGATCAGATCGATGACTTTCAATCCAGTTTCAAATACTTCAACACGCGTGGATTGTTCGGCAAAAGACGGAGCTTCTCGATGGATTGGATAATACGTTTCGGTTTCAACAGGACCACCGTTATCGACAGGTTCCCCAAGGACATTCAGTACGCGTCCAAGTGTATTTGGACCGACAGGAACCTTGATCGGAGCGTTTGCCCGTTCAACCTCTGCCCCTCTTTGAAGTCCATCGGTTGAATCCATGGACACACATTGAACAATACCGTCTTCCAAAAGCTTTTGTACTTCCAGAACAATTCTTTTTCCATCCAGTTGGACATAAAGCGCTTCGTAAATAAATGGTGTGTTGTCTTCACCAAATGAAACATCAACAACACTCCCTTGTATCTGCCGAATTCTCCCAATCAATTCACTCATTAGGACTTCCTCCAATAACTAACAGGGTTAATCATCTGGGTCTGAGCTGCAGCACCACCAACAATATCCAGCATTTCGTTAGTTATCGTTTGTTGCCTCGCTTTGTTATATTGCAGAGTCAGTACATCCACTAATTCGTGGGCATTTTCAGTAGCATTGGACATGGCGATCATGCGGGCAGCATGTTCTGAGGCTTGAGAGGACAGTACAGCCTGGAAAATCTGCATGGCAGTAAATCGCGGAATAATTTCATCTAATATGGAGCTCGCTTCAGGTTCATAGGTAAAAACCGAGTGACTATTAACATGTGTAGCGTTGATACCCTTCCCACCAGGATCAATTTCCAAGGGTAGAATTTGCCGGATCACATTTGTTTGCCTGCTCATGGTTTCAAATTGTGTGAATGATAAAAATACTTTATCGTATTCTTCATTTAGAAATCCGGTTACCACCATTCGGCTGATGGGAGATATCTCCAGGAAAGTGACCGGATTCTGTAGGTCAGAAAAGTCTGCGATCACCTTTTCTTTTCGCCTGAGCAGCAAGTCTCTCCCTTTCCTTCCCACACAAATGTAATTAACAGGGATATCCATCGTATCAAAATGCAGTAACGTATTACGTAACACATTTACGTTGTAAGATCCTGCCAATCCCCTGTCACCGGTAACCATGATTACCAGGATTTTATGAACTTTTGGTCGCTCGTTTAATAATGGGTGTAAGGAGTTTCTTCCAGGCTGTCTGGCAAGATGGAGTAATACCTTCCAGGATTTTTTGGAGTATGGCTTGGAAGCAGAATTCGCCTGGACAGCCTTCCTTACCTTGCTGGCACTAACAGTCTCCAATGCCCTGGTTACCTGGGCAAGAGACTTTACACTCTTGATTCTCAATCGCATTTCTCTGATCGAAGCCATCTTGTTTAAACCAGTAATTATTTCCACGACGAAAGGAATAAGGACAATGCGTTCTTTCAATTCTTGTTCTGTTTCAGTGTGATGCGTTTGTCCGCTGCTATAGATTTGCTAATTTGTGGATATGATGATTCTACCCAGCGTAAAAGGTCAACCTGCCAATTTTTCATCCTGTCCAGAGGTACTGTATCAGCATAACCATTTGTACCAGCATATAGAACGATAACCTGTTCGGCAAGTTGAATTGGTTCATATTGTGGTTGTTTAAGAATTTCCTGTAGCCTTAGCCCACGGTTAATTGGCCAAGCGTCGCTTTATCCAGATCGGAGCCAAATTGGGCAAATGCTGCCAATTCTCTAAAGTTGGCCATATCCAAACGTAAGCGACCTGCCACCTGCTTCATGGCTTTGGTTTGAGCTGCTCCGCCAACGCGCGAAACAGAAATACCAACATTTACTGCAGGTCGTATGCCGGCATTGAATAGGTTGCCCTCCAGGTAGATCTGACCATCAGTGATGGAAATAACGTTAGTCGGGATGTAAGCTGAAACATCCCCTAACAAGGTTTCGATAATAGGCAATGCGGTAATAGAACCACCGCTTTTTGCTACTTTAACAATCTTTTTATTACTTTTAGCTACATCACCTTCAAGAGACTTACCGGCATCGTGAAATGCCATCGGTCCAGTATAAATTTTGGCTTGATCTGCTTTTTCAAGTTCAATTTCGTCACCTTTAAATGACTTGGGGACAATAGTGTACGCATATGCCATACAAGCAGCCCGTTCCAATAATCTTGAATGAAGATAAAAAACATCTCCAGGATAGGCTTCTCGACCAGGCGGTCGGCGCAAAAGCAAAGAAATTTGGCGATATGCCCAGGCATGCTTGGACAGATCATCATAGACGACCAGTGCATCGTACCCATTTTCCATAAAATCTTCTGCGATGGCACACCCGGCATACGGTGCAATGTAAAGCATAGCAGCCGATTCATCAGCAGACGCGGAAACAACGATGGTATGTTCCATGGCACCATATTGATCCAATAAGGCTACTGTCCTGGCCACAGCAGCTTTCTTTTGCCCGATCGCCACATAGATGCAGATCAAATTCTTGCCTTTTTGGTTGATGATTGTGTCGATGGCGATAGCAGTTTTACCGGTTTGCCGGTCTCCAATGATCAATTCACGCTGACCGCGTCCAACCGGGATCATAGCATCAATAGACTTGATGCCAGTTTGTACTGGTGTGTCTACATCGCGTCTTTCAATAACACCAGGAGCTACTTTTTCCAGAGGTTGAAACTTGTTGGTTTTAATATCACCTTTGCCATCAATCGGTTCTCCGAGTGCATTTACCACTCTACCGATCAGCTGCTCGCCAGCAGGAACCGAAGCAATTCGTCCTGTTGTTTCAACGAGCATACCTTCTCGAATTTTTGAGTAGTCTCCTAGGATAATTACTCCGACCTTTTCTTCTTTCAGGTTAAAAGCAATTCCCTTAACATCATTTGAAAATTGGACAAGCTCTTGAGATTTGACTCCAGTTAAACCCTTTACTTGAGCAATTCCGTCGCCAGCCTCAATTACCTCACCAATATTTCTTACTTCCAGACTCTTCTCAAATAGAGAAATCTTGGAGGCAAGTTCCTCTGAATATTTGTCAAAAAGTTCCGTCATTTAATCTCCAATTAATATTCCAGTGTGAAGAAGTATTCCAATACTCAATTTTACTTCAATATAATTCTTTTTGGATTACCGTTATACGCGCTGGAGCTGCTCTCAAGCTAGTTGTTGAAGCGCAATCCGGAGCCGGCTTTCTAAATCTGAGGGGGCGTCTTTGGGGATCAACTGTATTGCCGTTTGTGCTTCTATCAGGCTGTATCCCAAATTGGTTAACGCAGCAACAATATCAGTGTCCACTTCTTTAGTTAATCCGTAAATTGGACCAACCCCCTTCATTAATTTCCCTTGCAGGTGCAAGATAATACTCTGCGCAGATTTTTTTCCGACGCCAACCACATTATTGAATAATTCCGGTTGCTCTTGGATAACTGCCTTGTTGATCATTTCCAGCGATAAGGTGGAGACAATATTGAGTGCTGTTTTTGGGCCAATCCCGGGTACTCCAATTAAGTGCACGAACATGTCTCTCTCCTCGACATGCTCAAAACCAAACAAATTGAGGGCGTCTTCCCGTACAACGAGGTATGTATGCAAACTGACGGGTTTGAATAATTCCGCTGAACGAATAAACCCAGCGGAACACATCACTTTGAAACCGACACCTCCAACATTCACGACCAGGAAATCGTCGCCAATATAGGTGAGGTTTCCTTCAATTGATGCAATCATTTTGAATTCCCTTTCCGTTGTTGGTTGAACCTTTCATACATCATAACTGATGTGGCGACTGCAAGATTCAATGAGTCACTGATCCCAGTCATTGGAATGGAAACCATCAGGTTACATATTGCCTCGATATCTTCAGGTATCCCCTGCCTTTCACTTCCCATTAATAAAATCAACTCTGGTGAGTATTTTGCGTCTTTATAATCCATTTCAGCTCTATCGGAAGTACCAATAATACGTTGTTTATATTTGCTTGCCCATTCGATAAATACTGATTTATCTGCTTTCATAATTCTCTGTGAAAAAATTGAGCCCATGCTCGCTCTTGAAGCAATTGGATCGAATGGATCGGTACAGTGACCGACAAGAATGACCCCGGTTCCACCTGTTGCATCTGATGTCCTTAAAATCGTTCCAAGGTTGCCTGGATCTGCCACTTCAATCAACGCTGTCCAGGTTCCGGGTAATTCACTGGCGGAATTCAATATTTCCCATTCTTGTTTAATCACTGCAGCCAATCCCTGCGGACCATCCTTTTGGGAAAGGGTCTTAAACACCTCCGTCCCAACCTCCAGGACAGGGATTCCTGCCTTCAGCGCGGTTCTTACGATATCCTCTGTTTTTTGTGAGCGGGATAATTCTCGGGAAAAAACTAGTGTTTTGATATTCTTAGGTTTCCTCATGGCATCGTGGACTAATCGGATGCCTTCAATAAAAAACAAATGAGTTTCGTCCCGGTATTTACGATCTTTTAGGCGCTTAATGTCTTTAATTTGTTGGTTGGAACTGCTAGTGATCAATTCCCGTTTCCTTCGGACAAAGATTTTAGTTTTTGGTGTCGAAGGTGACAAATAGCGACCGCTAATGCGTCGGCAGCATCATCTGGTTTGGGGATAACATCCAAACCCAAGAGTATCTTTACCATTTCCTGAACCTGTTTCTTGTCTGCATTTCCATACCCCGTTACACTTTGTTTTACTTCATTCGGAGTATATTCTTCAATATCCAGGTTCGCATTGCCTAATGCGAGTAGAATCACCCCTCTTGCCTGGCCAACAGCTATAGCAGTGGAGACGTTTCTTTGAAAAAACAACTTCTCAACAGCTCCACTCACTGGGCTGTTGAGAAGTAGTATTTTATTTAATTCATTGTAAATCTTTTGCAGCCTTATTGCAGGTGACTTCTCTTTACTGGTTTTTATAACGCCAAAGCAAACAGGGGTTAAATCACCGGCATCATTTTCACTTACAATCCCATATCCAGTTGTTTCTGTCCCCGGGTCTATGCCAATGACAAGCATAAGACCTACTCAGATTCCATCGCTGCCATGGCTTCTTCAGAGATTTTCAGGTTTGAATAAACATATTGCACATCATCTAGTTCTTCCAAGCCATCAATTGTGCGTAATACCTGCAGAGTGTGCTCCACGTTTAATTCCAATTCCTGGTTTGGGATCATACTGAGTCCCGCTTCTTCAGGCATCATATTTGCTGCACGGAATCTGTCACTCAATGTTTTGAAAGATTCTACTGGAGCTACGACACTGATTTCGTCATCATCCTGGACAACGTCGTCTGCACCCCCCTCGACTGCTAATTCAAATACTTTGTCAAAATTGAATTTTTCTGCAGGAAAGGAGAATGAGGCTGCACGTTTAAATTGCCAAGAAACAGCACCAATTTCAGCCATACTTCCGCCGGATCTTGCAAGCAAATGCCGTACCTCAGCAACCGTACGATTGCGATTTTCCGTAACACATTCAATGATTAAAGCAACGCCATGAGGGGCATAACCCTCATACAAAACCTCTTCATAAACTTCACCTTCTTTACCTTCACCGGAAGCTCTTTTTACTGCGCGGTCGATATTATCTTTGGGCATACTCTGGGCTTTGGCTTTGTCAATCGCCAGACGTAACCTGAAATTGGAATCAGGGTCTCCCCCGCCTTCTCTTGCTGCCATAACAATTTCTCGTGTAAGCCTGGTAAAAACTTGCCCCCGTTTAGCATCGGCGGCGCCTTTTTTCCTCTTGATCGTTGCCCATTTAGAATGACCGGACATATGTACTCCTTTAGGGTAATTTAACAAAAAAATTATACCATTAAGGATTTTTTTATCTTATTATTCGGGTTAATAGGGTCGGGCAACAATTATCAATCGGTGTGTATTATTGTCAGCCGGCCAACACGTAACCAGTGTCAACCTTGTGTCGTCAGTCTTGCCCAACCATCTGGCATTCTGAAGCCTCACCGCAGTTTCTTGAAATCGTTCTGGAAGGATCATTCTATTTGAAACTACGTATGTAAATGCTTCTCCTTCGTAATAAACAAGGATTATGTCTCCAAGTTCAAGATCAACGAGATCGCCGAATACTTCTCCAAATTCGTTATGGTGACCATTAATCACAACATTCCCGGTCTGGCCAAGCAGTGCTGAGTCTGGGTGCCATCCTGCAGCAAATTTTGACGGAGCCACCCATTGACCAAAAGTCTCCCCTTCAACTTTTGTCTTGTTGTAATCTGAAATAACGACCGGGGCTATAAGTCCGATTGCGGGGATTTGGATCCTATCGGGAATTTTAGGCTGCTCAAACTCAGGGTGCAGAAGATCATGAATATATGTTAATCCGAGACCTGGCAAACCATGTGGAGTCTTAGTTGGAATTTCTTGAGGAATCTCAATAAAACCTGGCGTAGGTTCCTGAATTGTTACTTCAATGGGCTGGTTTTTCTCAAAAAAACGATATCTCGAATTTTCACTTTCTTTATGGATCGGTGTGTTGACCATTATCCCACCAACAATGCCTGCTGTTATTAATGACAAACCGAGCAATATCAGTGTGACTGGTGCAATTTTGTTTTTCTTCAACATAAAATGAGTATAAGACAAAATGTAGTTTTCAATAAATATTTATGCTAGTAGTTCAAAAAAACCTTTCAAAGGTTTTCTTAAACGACTGAATTTCTTAGGATTCCGATTCCCTCTATACTTACTTCCACAATATCACCCTGGGTTAGCGGTCCAATTCCCGCAGGAGTGCCAGTGAAAATAAGGTCACCGGGTTCGAGTGTCATAATTGTAGAAATATAAGCCATAAGATGATTTACAGGGAAAACCATTTCGCGTGTGGATCCCATTTGCCTGAGTTCACCGTTGACCCGGCAAGTGATCAAAGAATCTGCCGGATCGAGCTCGGTTTCAATCCATGGTCCAATGGGACAAAAAGTGTCAAATCCTTTGCCGCGTGTCCATTGCAAATCCTTGTGTTGCAAATCTCTTGCGGTAACGTCATTGCCGATCGTAAATCCAAAAATATATTTTGAGCACTCTTCAACTGGAATCCATCTGCCCTGTTTGCCAACAACAACCGCCAATTCCGCCTCGTGCTCCACTTGTTGGCTTTGCGGGGGAAGTATAATATTTCCTCATTTGCAATCACAGATGAAGGAGGTTTTAGAAAAATCATCGGGGATTCCGGTAATCTCAACTTCTTGTTCCCTGGCATGTTCGACATAATTCCGGGCAATGCAAATTATTTTTCTGGATTAACCGGAGCATAATAGACGGACTTTCGTAATGTTAATGGTCGGTTCCAATCGTCGAATTCTGCAAAAATATCACCTTCGATTAAACCGATCTCGATCTTCATCCATCCAGCCGTAATGAATTTTCTTTTCTTTATCGATAAACCGAATAATTCTCATCTTTTACTCTCCAGTGTAAAAATTTTTAAGGTATAATATTCGTCTGATCGGGCAGATAGCTCAGTTGGTTAGAGCGCTTCTCTTACACAGAAGAGGTCGCAGGTTCGAGTCCTGTTCCGCCCACACAATTCCGACCAAAACACTTCTTCTGAAGTAGTTGTTACTTTAAAACCAATCTTTTCGAATAAAAATAAAGATTAATGCAAACAAAATGCCACGAATAATCACAATAATACCCAAATAAGACCAGGGTTGATTCTGCATCAGGAAGATCGTTACATTCATGCCAAAATAGCTGGTGATGATGGTTGGGATGCTCATCACAATCGTCACCGATGCCAGAAATTTCATGACCACGTTCAAATTATTTGAAATAATCGACGCAAACGCATCCATCATCGAACTTAAGATGTTTTCAGCGATCGCCACCATTTCAATTGCCTGCTGGTTTTCTGTTAAGAACATCTTCCAGCAGATCTTCATCTTCCGGATACCTGTGAAATATGGTGTTTTCTGCAATCTTTCCATCATCAACTCGTTGGATTTCAGGCTGTGGCGAAATAAACCAGGCTTTTCTGGTACTTCAGCAGCTCCAAGACTTCCTTATTCCTCATGGAAGCCGTCAGTTTGTCTTCAACGATGTTCGACATGTGGTTGATCTCCCGCAAGTAAGAAAGAAATTTTGTTGCAGATAACAGCAGAATTCTCAAAACAAACCTGATCCTTTTGCTGGTGGAAAACCCTTTATTTCGTCCGCAGTAATTCATCCAGAATGATGTTATTGCGTCTTGCATACGGTGACGATCAATTTATCGGTGAGGATGATCCCAAGTGGAATTGAAGTATAAGGAACATCAAGCTTTTCTCCCTGGAAAAATGGGATCCTGATCAGGATCAATGTGGTGCCATCGTCTTCTTTTTCGGTTCGGGGTCGTTCATCCAGGTCCAAAGGATATGTGATGAAAATCCGAGTGGAATTCCCAAGGTTTTGATCGAATCGAATTTCATCCGTAGTTGGATCAATTACATTGATCCAACATCCTTCCATCAGTTTTCAATCTCGGCTGATCCCAGTTTTTCATTACCTTTGTAAATGATATCATTAACACCTCCAGACTAATTGAGAATCATTATTTTACTGATCAAGTAACATAATAATGTTAACCAATTGATGTTATAATTCAATCACTGGGGATGACAGGCTTCGACGGGCGAGGCTGGTCCCGGACTGCAAGCCGAGAGGTACCGAACTCGTAAAATCCAGTACAAAAAACAAGTGCCAATCGCACTTCTTATGCTGCTCTTCCCCTCGCCGCTTAGCGTCGAGTGATAAGCTCAACTGACGCCCTAAGAAGCGTCACGTCTGCCTGCTCCGCTCTCCAACCGGTAGCAGAGCGGGCGTCACAAAGTTGGAGTGCCGTGCACCACTGCCGCGGGGTGTATGAAAGAGGACTTTCGGGTCTGAGCGGATGGCTGCCTTTTGCTTTTGTTGATTCTTACGAATGGCGGTGAAATAAAAAATAAACTACGCTTGTAGATGTTCGAGGGTCTAATTCGTTCGGACGCGGGTTCAATTCCCGCCATCTCCACCTTAAAAAAACACACATTTTGGTGTGTTTTTATTTTATTAGCAGATCAAGCCCTTTCAAATACATCCTTCCGGAAAATTCAATGCAATCGGGTGATCGGCAGCCTGGTGATAACTGATCAATAATCTTAGCATCACATCCGGCATCCAATGCGCGCCCCGGCAACGATTTTCTGGAATAAATCCCGGATATCCCCCGGAACAAGAAAAAGTGAACAAGATCCACCCGGTTTCAACAGTTTGAAAGCCAGCAAATTGATATCCTTGTAGCCACGCGCTGCTTTTTCAGCCTGGGAGATGGTTGGTGCAAATTTTGGTGGGTCCAGAATAATCACATCAAATTTTCGCCTTGATCCCGCATAAGTCCGTAATTCCTTGAAATACATCCGCATTCAAATTCGAGGTATCTTTTGTCACAGGTAAATTCATTCAATTGCATATTGCCGTTCAGCTGATCAATGCGCTTCGGGAAGTATCAATGGAAATCACTTCTTCGCACCACCTTGTAAGGCATGAAGCGAAAATCCTCCGGTATAACAGAAACAATTCAATACACTTTTTTCCGTGCAAAATGTGACGCAAGTTCTGGCTGTTTTCGCGTTGATCCAGATAAAATCCTGTCTTTTGCCCATTTTCGATATCCACAAAAAATTGCAGTCCATATTCCTGGATTTCAATCGGCTTCTGGTCAATGCTATCGCCTAACATTAGACCCTTCGATTCGTGTAAGTCCTTCCAGCTTCGCACTTCCACATCAGAACGCTCGATAAATGCATTTCTAGGCACCGGATTCTTGATTAGAATTTCGCATATCATGTCTTTCCGTTGTTCAATTCCGGCTGATAAGAATTTGGCACGACCAGCGTGTCTGTATACTGATCAACCATCAAACCCGGAAATCCATCCGATTCGCCATGGACCAGTCGGATGCATCCGATTGTTTGAGTAGACAATGAATTTTTTTCGTTTTTCAATACGCGATGAATTTTTCATGCAAAAATTCTTATCAATTTTTTCGCTTTGATCCCAGGACCACATTCGTGCCCGGATTTGCGAACTTCGGACTGTAGGCAGCTGATGCCCAACTATTCGCCTGTGGATGAAATTACATCCACCGTATCGCCAGAGCTGGTTGCCTTTGACCTCATCGATCGCAGACGAAAAATCCAGGGATGCTTTGAACGCACCGATTTTTCTCGGCCAGGTGCAGGATACAATTGTCTAATCCTTAGTCACCCTATCCTCAGTTTTCCAGTAGATTCATTCTTCATCAAGGATTGGAACTCCCAATGATCTGGCTTTTTCAAATTTTGATCCCGGCTTTTCTCCAAATACAGATAACTGGTCTTCTTGCTGACACTATCGGTTACTTTTCCGCCTCTTTCTCGATCAATTCTCTTTGGCTTCATCCCGATAATGTTGGCAATGTTCCAGTGATCACAAAAATTACTCCATTCAAATGATGTGTTTTTGAGCTCCGTTATTTCAGATTGTACGTCGGCCAGACCCCATTTGATTTCAATTTTTCAACCAGTTGAATATTTGGCGTCTGGAAAACCAATCGACAATCGCCTGGGCAATATTTGGTCCAACCCCTTCAATCCTGAACAAGTTCTCCATACTGTGCTTCTTCAAGTCGATCAAGATCTGATAAACTTCTTGCGCAAGATCACCTGCCAATACTTCACCTACTCCATGAATCCCAATGCCAGTTATTAACCGGCTAACGGTTGTGCTTTTGACGTCTTGATCGCATTCAATAAGATTTTCAGCTTTCTTATCGGCAAATCCTTCCAGACCTAATAAATGTCAGTTTTTAGATTGATAAAAATCTGCCGCATCCTTGATCATTGGCTTCATTTAACCAATTGTTCAACTATTTTCTCCCCAATCCCGACAATATCCATTGCTCCACGCGAAACAAAGTGTTCAATATTTCGCACAAGTTGCGCCGGACAGGCGGCATTGACACAATACCAGGCTACTTCATCCTCAAGATGTTCCACTGGTTCTGCCCACAGGAAGGACAATTGTCAGGTGGAAGATAGGGTTTCTCCGTTACCTGTCCGTACATCCAATACGGACCAATGACATAAGGGATCACATCTCCGGCTCGTTTTATCAAATCCGATCCCCGACGCGAATATCTTTTTCAGCAATGATAGTCAAAATTATGCAATGTCGCCTGTTTTACAATCACACCTCCGATTTCCACCGGCTCAAGTACGGCATAAGGTGTTAATACACCTGTTCGTCCTACATTTACTCTGATCTCATTGCAGGATCGTCGATACTTCGCGCGCCGGGAATTTGAATGCAATCGCGCCGCGGGGATCCTTTCCCACAAATCCCAGGTCATCGGCTAATCTGCAGATCATTAATTTTTATAACCACACCATCCACTTCAAATGGGATGGTATCTCTTTTATCATTCCATCAATCAATCTGAATCAATTACATCGGTAAAGTCATTTTTCAATACGGCAAGCTCTGAGGTACCGGGAATCCCAAGGTCTGCAAGATAATTCGAATAATTCCCATTGTGTTTTCGGTGGTTCCTCTGAACACTCAATGATTGCATATGTCAACAAGCGTAAGGGGTCGTTTCTGGTAATATTTGGATCCAATTGGCGCAAGGAGCCTGCAGCCGTGTTCCGTGGGATTTTGGTAAGTTTTTTCTCCGTTTTCCTGCAATTTCTTGATTCAACCGGACAAAATCATCTTTCTTTAATAAATACTTCTCCGCGAACGACGAGGGTTGCCGGGGGTTTAATCGGCTTGTATCGAGAACCGGAATTTGTAAAGGCACAGATTTTATCGTTCGGATATTGGCTGTGACATCTTCTCCCTGGAGTCCATCACCGCTGGTAGCCCCTTGAATCAGGACACCATTTTCGTATCTGCAATATCACTGTCAGACCATCGATTTTGGGTTCTAAAACGAATCCGGTTGAATTGACTCGGCTATCCAACTTTCCAATTCGTTGAAACCAATCTTCCAAATCCTTAGTATCAAAAGCATTGGCCAAAGACAAATATTGGAGCTGGATGATCAACCTTTACGGAACTTATCCAACGGTTTGCCAAATCCGCGCTGTGTTGGGGAATCTGGAAATTATTGCCTCCGGGTGAGTTGCTTCCAATTCCCGCAACTTTTTCAGTTTCATATCGTATTCATAATCGCTGATGGTTGGTTCATCCAACACATGGTAGCGATAATTGTGCTCACCCAACTCTTTTTGCAGGCTTTTGATTTCCAATATTTCATCCATTGTTCTGCCTTTTAAATAACTGAGCCAAATAAATTAATTCATCATATAATTATAAAGTCTAGAATTCAATATTTGTGCATAAACTCTATGAGGTGAAATAATGAAAATTATCGCATTCATCGGATCCGGGATACTTGTGCTTTTTGGCGCGTTGATGGTTTTAGGATCAGTTGACCGCACCGGCAATATTATCTGGCTACCAATTGGTCTTGTTCTGATTGGCATCGGATTGGCAATTATCTTTATCGCAGCCAGGAAAAAACCCGTGGCTGATGTAACCAATGTGACCTACAATGTTGACCTACCAGGAAATGTCAAATTTGATTCGATCAAGTGTAAATCCTGCGGTGGAACGCTAAGCGCTAAGGATATTACAATGGTTAACGGCGCGCCGATGGTCACCTGCCCATTTTGTCATACCGTTTACCAATTTACTGAAGAACCAAAGTGGTGATATAAGCATTATTCTGGGAGGGTAACAATGAGAGTCTACCGATATATTTGCCTGTTTCTGATATTTGTCTTGCTGGCAGGGAGCACGACTCCCGTTTCCGCCCAGGATTATCGCTTTCAGGTACCAGAACAGGCAGTTGTGGTCACAATTAACACAGATGGCTCCATTTCTATTGATTACACGATGAAATTTCTGAATGACTCTGGAGCACATGCCATTGATATAGTCGATATTGGTTTGCCGAATTATGATTACGACCTAAAGACAATTACTGCTGATATTAATGGGATACCTATTATCCAGGATCACAGATTCAGATATTGTTTCTCCTGGAATCTCACTTTACTTGCAGAAAAACGAAATCCCAGCAGGTGGATCGGGAATTGTTCACGCCAATATCCCGTCAGTTAAAAATGTAATCTATCCTGCCACGCAGAATGAATCTGAAGAATATGCCAGCCTTGTTTTTTCTCCCAATTGGTATGACAGCCAATATACCCACGGCAACACAACCTACCAGGTTACCTTTTTACTCCCTGCAGGTATTACAGATACTGAAGTCACGCTATTTTATTCCTGAGGGTTGGCCAGGTGGACATGAACCTGAAAGCAAAATCATGTCGGACGGCCGTATTTTCTATACCTGGGTTTCCGATCAGGCTAATAGCTATACGCAGTATACATTTGGCGCCAGTTTCCCATCCCGCTACCTCGCTGCAGGAGTAATTGTTACTGAACCGTACGTACCCCCAACCAAACCAACGCCTTCCTTTGATCTTGAGCTCTTTGTGCCCGTTTGTTTTTTGCCTTGGATTTGCTGGGTTTTTCGTCCTGATCATTTATTCTGCCACAGTTGGCGCAAAGAAACGAAAACTCCAGTACCTTCCGCCCAAGATTTCCATTGAAGGTCATGGGATAAAACGCGGTCTCACGGCGGTAGAAGTGGCTGTTCTGATGGAACAACCCATGGATAAGATTTTTACCATGATCCTTTTTGGTGTTCTTAAAAAGGGAGCTGCTGAAGTAGTGAAGAAAGACCCATTGGATATCAATCCCAGCAGCCCGCTTCCTGAAGGTTTGAACGGTTATGAAACTGATTTCCTTCAGGATTCGCTGAAAAAAATACAGCTGCCAGGCGTAAGTTGCTTCAAGTAATCATGGTGAATCTCATCCGCGTAGTTGGTGAAAAAATGAAGGGATTCAGCAAAAAAGAAACCCTTGCCTACTACGAACCATCATGAAGAATGCCTGGACTCAGGTCGAGACAGGCCGGTACACCTGAAGTCAAAGCCCAGGCTTATGAAGAAGTCATGGACTGGACGATGCTGGATAAGAAATATCAGGAACGCACACAGGATACATTTAGTGGTCCTGTCTTTATTCCAACGCCCTCCTGGTGGTGGCGCTATGATCCGACGAGCGCTCGTCCATCTTCATCCACGGTAACCACAGCCATGCCGCCTGCCGTTTCAACTGCAGGTGGAAAAAGTATTTCCATACCCTCTATGCCTACAATGCCCGGCTCAACCTTTGCAGCCTCAGTGGTCAATAGTGTTTCCACTTTCTCATCAAGTGTCCTGGGTGGGTTGACCGGGTTTACCAGTGGAGTTACTAATGTCACCAATCCCCCTCCACCACCTTCAACCTATCGAAGTTCCGGTGGTGGTTCCAGCGGTGGACATTCATGCGCCTGTGCATGTGCCTGTGCTGGTTGTGCATGTGCATGTGCAGGTGGCGGACGATAACTTCATCCAAAATGAGCCTTCACTCGAGGTTGCTCACGTTTCTTAAACCTCCCCTGCAGTGAGTTTGCCCTCTGCGGGTGTGTACCATTTTGTTCATGAGTCCGGCGAGGATAAATCACGCATTCACCTGCGGATTGACGGTGACGGATCTGGTGTGATGATCATAAATGCCAACCAGATCTATCATTTAAATCCTACAGCTGCCTCCATGTCTTATTTCCACTTGAACCATATGCCATTGGAAACCTCGATTAAGGCATTAAAAAAGGCTTTCGACGTGAGTGACACGGATGCTTTAGCAGATTTCCAGACTGCCGGCAAAATGATCGATCAATTAATCGATTCTGATGCCTGCCCAATTTGCGATCTGGATCTCGAAATTAATGCCCCATTTTCGTCGACACCATCAGCTCCTTACCGTATGGACCTGGCGATTACTTATCGCTGCAACAATGCCTGCGCCCATTGTTATAACGGACGTCCTCGGACCTATCCTGAACTCTCAACCTCCACATGGTTTGGCATCATAGACAAATTATGGGAGATAGGCATTCCTCATTTGGTATTCACTGGAGGAGAACCCACATTGCGGGATGATCTACCGCAATTGATAAAGTATGCTGAAGAAAAGGGTCAAATAACAGGACTAAACACCAATGGACGAAAATTCAAGGACGAATCTTATTTACAGACATTGGTTGAATCAGGACTGGATCATATTCAAATCACTTTTGAATCCAGTGTCCCCGACATCCATGACGATATGGTTTGCCACACAGGCGCATGGTCTCAAACCGCTGTCTGGGTTGAAAAATGCGATAAAAAACCATAAATATGTGATGACAAATACCACGATGCTTTCGACCAACAAACATACGATTCCCGATACATTACGCTTGCTTGGTGACCTGGGAGTTCGAACTGTAGGTTTAAATGCGTTGATCTATTCCGGTAAAGGTAAAACTGTGGGAACTGGATTGTCTGAATGCGAATTACAAGAGCTTCTATTTTCAGCGAGGGAAATTACAGATTCTTACAATCAAAGATTGATCTGGTACACCCCAACACAATACTGCAATTTTGATCCTGTGATCAATGATTTGGGAGTTAAGGGTTGCACCGCAGCACTTTACAACATGTGCATAGAGCCTAATGGGGACGTCATTCCTTGTCAATCCTATTACTCCTCAGTTGGTAATTTTATTTCATCAGATTGGCAAATGATTTGGAATCACCCGCTTTGTACCTCGCTGCGTGAACGCCGTTATTTAACCGAAAAATGCAAGGGGTGCCTGCTGGTATCAGAATGCGGCGGCGGATGCCCCTTGACTGTTGAGAATTAATAAAGATCAATACCTGGAGGGACTATGAAAGCAAGAATTCGGACTTTTATTGACAACATACTCTTCACCCCGAAACCACTGTCTGAAAACAGTTACCAGGGGTTTTTTCCTCTCCCGGATGGAACAAATAGCAGGTTGCATCTTAGGATAAATAACGAAGGTGAAGGGATATTAATATTAAACGCAAGCACAATTCTTCATTTGAATCCAAGCGCGACGGAATTTGCCTATCACCTCATCCACCGCACTGATGAAGATACACTCGTAAAAGAGCTGGTAAAGCGCTATCAGATATCCGCTGCAGCCGTAAAATCAGATTATGAGATTTTTATCGGCAGGTTGGAATCATTACTATTGTCACCAGACCTTGATCCTGAAAATTTTCTGGATATTGAACGCATTGATCTCCATAAAGAACGCTTTTCATCTCCATTGCGTTTGGATTGCGCCTTAACTTATCAGATTAGTGACAATTCCTCACCGGTTGTCACCCCGGTTGGACGGGTAAAAAAGACTCTGGACACTCAGGAATGGCAGACTATCCTTCAAAAAGCATGGGATAAAGGTATCCCGCATGTTGTTTTCACTGGTGGTGAGCCAACTTTGCGCCCAGATCTGGTTGATTTGATAAAGTTTGCGGAAGAAATAGGGTTGGTAACGGGTTTGCTCACGGATGGAACACGTCTTACCGATACTGATTACTTACACAATCTCTTATCCTCAGGTCTTGACCATATAATGATTGTGCTAAATCCGAGCAATCCCGTTTCCTGGGAAGCGATTAAAGATGTGATTAACGAGGACATTTCACTCACTGTCCACATTACGGCTTTATCCAATACCCACACGGTCAATTACCCGGAACTTTTCGAAAAACTGCAGGGATTACAGGTAAAAAAGATCTCACTCAGTGCGGATTCACTTGAATCCAGTAAATTATTGCCAGAAGTATCGCGCAAAGCCCTGGATTATGGTTTTTCGCTGGTATGGGACCTGCCGGTGCCCTATTCTGAAATCAATCCAATCGCCCTTGAGTTGGTTCAAGCAGAGAATTCCCTCAAGGGGGCTGCCCGTTCCTGGCTTTATGTGGAACCGGATGGCGATGTCCTGCCTGGCCAAGGGATCACAACAGTCCTGGGCAACATTTTAACAGATCCCTGGGAAACTATTTGGTCCGCCGCCAAGATATGGCAGCATGACTCCTGAACTCTCGAATCCTATATGGAATCAGAGGTTTACTGTTCAGGCAGAATGGACAAAGCCACTTCGGAAATTTCTTGTTGAACAGACAGGCATGAGCAGGTTCTCCAGCGTCCTCGAGGTTGGCAGTGGAACTGGAGTGATCCTTCGAGATACCGATGACATTGTTGGTACTCATCCTGTTGGAATCGATTTTGATCTGGAACGATTGTCTGAAAATAAGGCAATAAGACCTGAGCAGATTATTTCTTGCGCGGATGTGTATCATCTTCCATTTCAAGTAAACACTTTTGATTTTGTCATCTCCCACTACTTTTTTCTATGGTTGAAAGATCCTATTCAAGCACTCAAAGAAGTAAAAAGGGTATTAAAACCAGGTGGGATTGCCATTGCATTTGCAGAACCAGACTACAAAGCAAGAGTTGAGTACCCGGAAGAGTTTCAACTATTGGCAGATGCGCAGACCAGCTCTCTCGTCCACCAGGGGATAAATCCAAAAACTGGCCGATCGCTTCCGTCATTCTTTTCTGCCAGTGATTTTACTGAAATCCAATATGGACTCTCGGGTTTTCAAATTCCTGTTCAAGAGCTGAGCAAGGATTGGGAGTCAGAATGGAAAATGCTCCGGCATGATTTATCAGGAAGATTGTCAACTGAAGATCTGATTCATTTTAAAGACGAAGATAAAAAAGCGCGTCTAGATGGATCAAGGGTATCCTGGATCCCTACTTTTTATACAATTGGTAAGAAGAATTAAGACAAAAATAACTTTTTTTCTTAATTAATGTCACTGTAATATTAATCGTGATCAGGCTTTCATCACCGTTTCTTCACCGCCATAAGCCTGATCTTTTTTATTTCCATTTCCGGAGGGTCAAATGAAAGGTGCACATAAGAAATCAGGCAGGACCCTGTTTGCTCTTGGTTTTGGATACCTGGTTGACCAGGGAGAAGGTCAGGCGATGGGCGTTTTATCACCAATCCTTCAGGCAGTTTGGGGGATCAGTTACGGTGCGATCGGATTGATGGAAAC
Source organism: uncultured Chloroflexia bacterium (assembly GCA_963753625.1). GTDB lineage: Bacteria > Chloroflexota > Anaerolineae > Anaerolineales > Anaerolineaceae > UBA6107. The sequence goes on along the minus strand of CAVWCP010000005.1, from coordinate 748,234 downwards.
CCTCAGAAATATTGCCCAAACCATCAGCGCTCCTTTGTGGGGTTACGTTGCGGATCGCTGGTCTCGAAAGAAAGTACTTATTTTTGGTACGGGCGTTTGGGGGTTATGGACCATCGCTGTTGGACTTATGCCAAATATTGGAAGTATGACAATTATCCGCGCTATTTCTGGGCTTGGGTCTGGGTTGCCTCATGCCGGCCACCTTTTCATTACTTGGTGACCATTATCCACAGGAAAAACGCGGGCGCGCACTTGGTGTAATTGGGGCTGTCGGTGCTATGGGAATTGTGCTTGGCGTTCTGGCTTTGGGCTTTGTTGCTACCCCTGAGCTTTGGCGTTGGGGGTTCATCGGCTTAGGCATCGCCAGTGTTCTCACTGGTGTGGTCATCTGGCTGCTTGTTGAAGAACCTCCTCGAGGTTCAGCTGAACCTGAACTTGCTGGTCTCGTCAACCGTGAAACCGAAAAACGATACATGATCAACTGGAAGGATGTCTTCAGTACCCTCCGAATCCCGACAATCTGGGCTGCCATCCTCCAGGGTGTAACCGGTTCCATGCCCTGGGTAGTTATGAGTATTTATCTGATCAATTGGATGGTAAAAGACCTTGGTTTTTCGAATACTATTACATTTTCAGACGCAAGCGGCAGCGCGCCTCTGGTTTTTGCCCTCATTGTCATTGGAGCAGCCATCAGTAATTATATGGGCGGTGTGATTGGTGATTTTGCTGAAAAGAAAAGCCCGAAGTACGGGCAGAACCATTATTGGTCAATTTTCGGTTCTGGTGGGTATCCCATTAACTTATATTCTCTTCAAGCAGGGAAAGAATATGACTTTCTGGCAAATTCTTCGGCCTTGCATTTTGTACCGCCCTTGTTGATCAGCTGGCCTGGTCGCGGCGCTAAAGAACCCATGATGCAGGCGATCGTGACTCCTGAAATGCGTTCGAGTGCTTATTCAGTGGTCAGTTTCATCGAAGGCGGGTTATCTGCATTTTCCGGGTTGATCGCCGGTGCTTTGGCAGATAAAATTGGTTTGACCAATGCACTTCTATGGACAGTTCCCTTTCCATGGATTCTTTGCGGAATAGGTTTCACCCTGTTCTACTTTACCTACCCAAGGATGCAGCCCGAGTTCGGTCAGAAGTTGGCAGAACGCCGAGATTGAGTTACTTGACAGAACAAGCAGGATAAGTAGGACATTGCTATTGTCAGAATTGAATTATTTCAGACTATAATTCTGCTCGTTGTTCGGGGCGTGGCGCAGCCCGGCTAGCGCGCTTGCATGGGGTGCAAGAGGTCGGAGGTTCAAATCCTCTCGCCCCGACAAACAAAAAGACGATGATTTATATTCATCGTCTTTTTTTGTTAAAAATAAAATTCGTTAAACCAGTAATCCAATTCCTTGATCTATCCTGTCGAGCACTTTTTCATATCCAATAATTTCCATGGATTCAAACAATGGCGGGCTTACCCGTTGACCCGTTACAGCTACACGCAATGTTGCCAAAAACCTGTCCCGCTGAAAAACCATTTTCTTCTGCAAATTTTCTAAGAGCAGGTTCAATAGTGTCTTTTGATATCGAGGTTTGATTTAGGATGATTTCCCTGGCTTTTTCTAGCACTTTTCGGCAATCATCCATATTCATGCCTTTTTGGATAAGATCTTCTTTTGAATACTCGATACTTGTCTCTAAAAAAGAATCCAGCCATTGGGATGGCTTCATCAAGTGTCGGCAACCTTTCTCGCAATATCGGAGCTATTTTTTCCAGCATCGTAACATTTGCAGTAATTCCTGCTTTTTCGAAAAATGGGAGTAATCTAGCTGCCAGATCACTATCTGTCAGATTGCGGATATGTAATCCATTAAAATAATCCAGTTTGCTGAAATTAATCGCTGCTGGCGATGGATTCAACTTCTCCAGGCTAAATTTCTCTATTAAATCATCCATCGAAAAGAATTCAGTTTTATCATCATAACTCCAACCCATTAATGCGATCCAATTGATCACACCTTCAGGGGTATAACCTAAATCTTTGAAATCCTTAACAAAAATCGAATGCCCCTCATTGATTGCTTCGGCGTCCTCACGTTTGCTCATCTTTCCTTTCCCGCTTGGCTTTAGGAAAATGGAAAGGTGAATCCATTCCGGCTCCGGCCACCCAAAAGATCGACAAATCAGGGCATGCAGCGGAATTGAGGGTATCCATTCTGAACCCCGGATGACGTGTGTGATTTTCATGAGAAAATCATCCACCATGGCAGCAAAATGATACAACGCCCAGCCGTCTGATTTCACTAATATGGAATCATCGATAGTGCTGTTTTGAACAGTGATTTCACCTCTGATCAGATCTCGAACCGTTGTTACCCCTTCTTTTGGAGATTTTATCCTGATTACGTGTTTTTCTCCATTCTCAACACGCCCCCTCGCCTCATCCAGCGGAATGTCTCTACACGTTCCATCATAATGTATGGGAAGTTTGTTTTTCATTTGCTTGTTTCTGACTTCGGACAACCGCTCAGCTGAACAGAAGCAATAAAAAGCATTGCCTGATTCCACCATTTTCTTTGCATATTCCTGGTAAATCTCTTTCCGCTCAGATTGTCTATAAGGTCCGTAAGGTCCACCGACATCCGGACCTTCGTCGTAATGAATCCCTAACCAACGAAGTCCATCTATCAATTCCTGCTCAGCTTCCGGCACATACCTTTTCGTATCAGTATCTTCAATGCGTAATACAAATTGCCCACCAGATTGTTTGGCAACAAGATAATCATATAGGGCAGTTCGGGCACTTCCCAGGTGCATATGTCCTGTAGGCGATGGAGCAAAGCGTACTCGAGCAGGTTTTGTGAGGTTATCCATATCTCTCCAATTTCATTTTTTCTGGTGCATTAAAACACTTTGCATTAATCCAATTCCCAACATTAATGATAACAAAGAACTTCCACCGTAACTGATAAACGGCAAGGTTTGTCCTGTTACCGGGATCACCCGAAGGTTAACACCAATATTAACTGCTGTTTGGAAAAAGATTAGTGTCGCAAAACCATACGCAATCATAGCGCCATAATTATCACCCGCCAACCGAGCAGCTCTGATACATCGAAATATTACGAATACCAGTAATGCAACGACGACTGTTGTCCCAACAAATCCAAATTCTTCGGCCATCGCGGAAAAAATATAATCGGTATGTCTCACTTGCAAAAAACGCAACTGGACCTGAGTGCCGTGTCCGTACCCCTGACCAAGCCAACCGCCATTTCCAATGGTAATCAAGGCTTGTTCTACATTATAGGTATTCCCGTGTCGATCCTCAGGATCTGGATTTAGAAACGTAAGGACACGATCTTGTTGATACTCCTCCAAGAAAGGAAACGCACTGATAGAAAGTACAAGTGTGGCGATAATTAAAATAACCAAGTATTTATTTGGTAATCCGCTAATCCAAAGCATTGAAAACCAGATAACAAATAAGAGGATGGAAGAACTTAGATTAGGCTGTAACAAAATTTGGACAACTATTCCAGCAACCAGGAGAAAACTAATTACCACCCATCGAACATTCTTTTCTCGATTGACATTTTTTGAAAAATAATCCGCAAGTACTAAAATTAGAACGATTTTAGAGATTTCAGCGGGCTGTATATTTACAATTCCGACTTCCAGCCATCTTTGAGCTCCAAAACTTACTGTTCCAGCAATCAATATGATAGCGAGAAATAGGACCGTGACTGAATAAAATAGTTTTGAGAAGTTCTTCCAGTAGTGGTAATCAACAAGTGCAGCAATAATCAAAACCCCAAGACCTACCGCAACATAAATAGCTTGCCTATTTACAAATCCCGCCAGTTCAGTATTGCCGGCAATGGCTGAGCGAATCATAAGAACGCCAAAAAAGCTGAGGAATACCGACAGCGCCAAATAACCAGAAATCGAAATGTCTCCATAATTCACGATTAAACATATTTATCTAACCAATATTAAAGCTGTTAAATTCCTCTTCTTCAACTTTCATTCAGGAACATCCCCGGATGTATCTATCGAGTTGAGTTCAAAGTAAGCTTGCATCACTTTACCCACAATTGGAGCTGCCACCGCAGACCCCTCGGTTCCATTGTAGACAAAAGCAAGCACAACAATTTCGGGATCATCGTAAGGTGCATAACCTACATACCATGCATGCGAAGGCCAGGCTTCAGGTTGGCACAAGTTTTTTTCCTGGGCGACATTATCACAATACTCTGCACTTCCCGTTTTTCCGGCAGATGGAACGTCAAAAAAGCCCAGATTCTCAGTCGCTGTCCCATTGACTACGACTTCGCGCATCCCCCGTTGAGCCCATTCGATTACCCAAGGTTCAACAACTTTTTTCTCCCCTGTTGGTTTATTGTTTTCATCAAGGATATCAATCAGTGGATCTTTTGTAATATCCCAGACCACCTTTGGACCTTGCTGATAAATTACATTTCCCTGAGCATCCAATACTTCTGTCACTATCGTTCCATTTGAATCTAAAACCTCTTTGACCAGTGTTGGCTGCATGTAAATTCCATCGTTAGCCAAAATTGCAAAGGACTGCAAAACTTGCAGAGGTGTAGCCAAAACATATCCTTGCCCAATTGTTGTAATGTAGGTGTCACCAGTTGCCCAGTTTTCTGCCCGATAAATTCTTTTCCAGGTGGGATCGGGAATCAACCCCTCTTCCTCATAAGGGAGTTCAATACCTGATTTGCGCCCATAGCCCAATGCTTCTGCATATTCTTTGGATCTCCATGGTCCTAATCCACCATCAGGAACTTCATTTTCAAAACCGCCGCCAATTTTATAAAAATAAATGTCGTCAGATAAGCCGACTCCTTTTACAAAATTACAAACCCCATGGCCATTACGATCATATCCGACATATTCTCGTGGAATACCCGGCTCATTGGCACTGTATTTTTGGATGATTGAAATGGTTCCGGGGCATTGGATAGTTTGTTGTGGAGTGACAACGCCTTCGTTCAACGCACCAATTGCAGCAACCATCTTATAGACAGATCCAGGAGGATGCATAGCGGAAACTGCATGATTTAACAATGGATGGAGGGGATCCTCTGAAAGCTGGTAGTAATAATATGCAGGGATAAACCTTTCCAGCCTGTTATTTTCATACGTCGGTTCGGATACCATGGCCAGGATCTCGCCAGTTTTTGGGTTCATGACGATGACTACCCCATTTTGAGATTTAATGGTCCCTAGCCAGTTATTCCAATATTTAATTTCATCCTGAAGAATGGTTTTTGCAGCCTTTTGTAAACGTGTGTCGATAGTAAGTTTTATCGTATATCCAGGAGTTGAATCAATCGGAGCTTCAACATCCTTGATTTCCTTTCCTGCGTTATCAACTTCGACAACCCTCGAGCCATTCGCTCCGATTAGCAGGTCATCCAATGAGTATTCAATACCTGCAAATCCAACCTTGTCCCTTCCAGGTATAAAACCTTTATCGACGTAATAACTCTGGTTTTCAACGGTAATAGGTCCAAGAAACCCAATAATCTCAGAAGTCAAAGAGCCAGTTGGGTATTGTCGCACAGATTCTACTTCAATTGACACCCCAGGCCAGTCGTTCTGCTTTTCTTTTATAACTTTAGCCAATTGAGCATCAATGTTACATTTTATTTTTACTGGTTGGAATGGAGCATTTGTATCACCTATAATCACGATTTCCTTAATACCAAAATCGGTTGCACATGGTGTAAAAGTCGTGGCGGATTCGTCATTTAAAACCCCATTGGTCACTGGCAAATCAATCAACTCTGAAAGTTCACGGTAGATCGTTTCTGTCGTTCCTACATCGATGGGTAAATTAGCTGGAGTGATGGAAACATTGAATGAAGGGGCATTTTGGGCAAGGATAAATCCATTACGATCAAGGATTTTCCCACGCGTTGTTTGAACACTAATATTTTTTATACGGTTTTCTTCCGCTTGCGATGTGTAAATATTGCTGTTAACAATTTGTAATGTAAACAGACGAACGATGTAAAAAATAAACACAGCGCCTACGATTGCGTAGATTACCGAAAATCTCCATCTTTCAAATCCGTTCGTTACATTCTGGTTTTTAATCATTTTCAACTTCCGAAAAAATCATTGAGCTTAATCCCTGGCAATTAAAAAAATTGGAAATGCAATAACCAGGTTTAGGATCGTAGATGGAATAATGATACGCTGCACTGCGTCAATCCACGATGTATTCATACCATTTACTTTTAAAACGGCAAAGTGGATAAGGTAATTCAAAGCGCTTCCCAGTATCAATACAACAAAAAAAGAAAGCAAAGGTGATTGCCACAACCGTTTTTTCATGAAAAATCCAAAGAGAAAGATTGCTGAATAACCAAATAAAATCGCGTACCAGGGTACAGCAGAAATGAACGCTGTCATTGCAATTGCCAGCGCAAACCATATCCAGCTTTTCTTAACACGGGATTGAATTACCCAGGCTGTAAGCCAAACAAGGACAATGTCAGCAAAGCCATCCAGGAGCAAAAACTTACTGCTGATTGAAATTTGAATGCTTAATAAGATTAAGAGTATTGGTACTGCTATTAAGTGAATCATTATTATTCATTTTCTTGCGTGAGTGGGCTGTAATCAACAGGTTTAAAATTCGTAATTATTAACACTGCACGTAATTTAGTAAAATCCACAACTGGCTGCACTGACGCACTTTGAAACAATGAGTCCTGCCCAAGCGATGGAGTTAAAACCTGACCGACCAAAATATCAGCAGGATAGGATCCACCAAGTCCTGAAGTAAGGACAAGGTCTCCTTGCTCAAGCTTGACATCAAGGTTTACCATTTCCAGAGTCAAGTCACCTGAGACTGATCCTGAAATTTGGGCTTCAGTATCAGCGTTTTCAAGCCGGATGTTTACTACAGATTCGGGGTCCGTGACCAACTGTACTCTTGCTGCCGTAGCAGTGACAGCATCAACGTGCCCTACCAGGCCTTGCTGAGTTACAACAGGCATCCCTTTAAGGATTCCATCATCTGAACCGTGATCGATGATTATATAGTTGAGAAACGGGCTCGGGTCTCTGCCGATGACAGATGCAGCGATGTATTTATTTTCCGGCCTTGTCCTTGCGAAATCCAACAATGCATATAGAATGTCGGTCTCAGATACCTGCTGTTTTAATATTAATATTTCTGACTGAAGTTCAGATATCTCGTTCTTCAAATCTGCATTTTCCTGCTGCAAACTTGTAACATCACGGGGAAGTGTAAGAAATTCTTCTATTGCCTGGATGCGAATTGCCATCCAGGATTGGGTATCAACCAGCGGAGAAATCGTTTTCCCGATAATCTTGCCTAGTAATCCGCTAAGCGCAAGGAATAAAATCCCGATGACCGTTAACCCAATAACAAGTGGCTGCCAGTTTTTAATCCTGACTTTTTTCATTCATCCTGATTTCAATTTATCCACTTGCGCGATTCCGCTCCAGGCTGACCAGGAATTTTTCATGCTCAGCTAGGTTTTCGAGCACCAATCCAGCTCCTCGAGCCACGCAAGTCATTGGATCATCTGCGATCCAAACACGCAGGTTTAATTCATCTTTAAGTCTTGGCACCAGACCCAATATTTGTGCTCCACCACCAGCCAGGCAAATGCCGGAATCCAACAAATCAGATATTAATTCAGGTGGAACTTCGTCAAGTGCGTCTTTTATCGTATCAATGATCACTTGGATCGATGTAGATAGTGCTTCCCTGATTTCTACAGAAGAAACCTCCATTGAACCCGGCAGACCAGTGATCAGGTTTCTTCCTCTAACAGTGTAGGTCAATTCAGTTTGTAAAGGATAGGCAGAACCAATATTAATCTTTACCTGTTCAGCCAGTCTCTCACCAATTAATAAGTTGTATTTCTTCCGGATATACTGCAGGATGTCCTCGTCTAATTCGTCTCCGGCTACACGCAGCGAGCGTGATATTACAACACCACCCATCGAAATAACTGCTACCTCTGTTGTTCCTCCACCGATATCGACGATCATCGTTCCTTTAACTTCATTTACCGGTAGACCTGCGCCAAGTGCTGCTGCCCTTGGCTCTTCAATCAGATAGGTTTCTCTGGCTCCTGCAGCCATCGAGGCATCATAAACTGCTCGTTTCTCAACTTCAGTGGCTCCTGATGGAATTCCAATTGCCACGCGTGGGCGCGGCATCGGGACAATCGTCTGTTGGTGAACTTTACCAATGAAATATTCGAGCATTGATTTGGTAATTTCAAACTCAGAGATTACACCATCGCGTAAGGGTCGGATAGCCACATAATTTGCCGGAGTCCGCCCTACCATCTCCTTGGCAGCAGCACCAACTGCAATTGTCTCTCTTGTTCTCTTGTTAACGACCACCCAGGACGGTTCATTTATTACAATCCCTTTGCCCTTGACGTTAACAAGTGTATTTGCGGTCCCAAGGTCAATTCCAATATCTAATGAAAAAAAACCCATCAACCAACTTAATAGATTGGCTGCCAACAGTTGCTCCTATGATTGAATTCAGAAACCAAAAAAAATTATACCATAAGGGTTTTGTCAATATTTCACGGGACTCCTCTGTACGTTTTGAATTCCTTTCCATCAGACTAAATCGAAACAGGATTGACAAAACACTTTTAAGTCTATAAAATACTTCTACCATTAAGCGGGTGTCGCCAAGTGGTAAGGCAGTACCTTCCCAAGGTACCATTCCGTGGGTTCGAATCCCATCACCCGCTCTCCTTATTTTTTTCCAATTAACCTCATAATTAGATCTTAAGTACTAAGCATAATAACCTGGGACTTTGCATAACGGTAAGTAGTTTCCGGATGAATTAATGCTAAAATTTTTGTACCTCGAGGTATTTATGAATAATAAAAAAGTCATTCTTCATGTCGAAGATAATATTGATAACCGCGTGTTAGTCAAAAGATTATTAGAGTCTTCTTCATTCCACGTGGTTGAAGCAGTTAATGCATTTGAGGCGGTCAATTGCCTGCGCAGGTATAAGCCTGATCTGATCCTAATGGATATCAATATTCCAGATGTCGACGGCTATACTTTGACTTCTAAATTAAAAACGGTTCCCGGTGTTCGCAACATACCAATAATTGCCATCACTGCAAATGCCATGCGGGGAGATCGCGAAAAAACACTTCGAGCAGGGTGTGATGGTTATGTCGAAAAACCAATCGATATCGACAATTTCCTGTCTCAAATAAACCAATTTCTTGGAAATCACAATAACCAGGGATTCTAATGACAAACGAAAACTTCCCTGTTTCGTCTTACGAAGAAATTTATGCAAATTTACAAAACAAAACTGTCCTCGTGGTTGAGGATAATATTGGTAATTTCATGCTTATCGCGAGGATGTTAACTAATTATGGAGTCCATTGTGAGTGGAAAACATCCGGGTTTGAAGTGGTAGAATTTGCCGCCACTCTTTCAAGCTTGGATCTTGTATTGATGGATATTCGTTTACCATATGAAGATGGTTATGGTGCAATGCGCAAGATCAGGAAATCTGGCCAATTTGAAGACATTCCAATTGTTGCGGTAACTGCAAATACTGGATTGGAGCAAATGCGTAGTGCTCAGATGGCGGGTTTTGACGGTTTCATTGGAAAGCCGTTAAATCCAGATCGTTTTCCGGATCAGATCAACAGGATCCTCACAGGAAAACCTGTTTGGGAATGCAACTAAGGAGTTTTTATGTCTGAACAATTGGCCAGTACACCCATTCAGGAGAAGCAACCAGTCTTTCGCAGGAACCTTGTTCAACGCGTTTTGATTGGTTTGCTTTTGATCGCTCTCGTGCCAATTCTTATCATCAGCGCAGTAACATTTATTAGAACTCGTAACACAGTTCAATCACAAGCCCTGGGTCAGTTAGCCTCTCTGGCTGATTCCTATTCAACACAAATTGAGCAATATGTAGCCACCCGCCGTCTGGCTCTTGATCAAATCAACCAATCTGCAGGATTTGACAATAACGTTGCAGTACTATTCCAGGGAGAATCCGCTTCAACTTACTTTTTTGCTCTTGCATCACTTACAAATTATATTAATCAATATATTGAAACACCAACGGAAAAAATATTCGACCAGTTTTCCATCGTTGATATTGACGGCACAGTTCTCGTTTCGTCAAACCCTGACCTCACAGGAACCATTCTCTCAGACAGTTACATCATCAGGTCAATGTATCAAGTTAATAAATCAGTGCTAGCCTATGATCCGGGTGGTTTATTCCCTGGGCAGCTTGTATTAGTTACAAGCAAGATCTACATCAACCCACAAGGTGCGCCTGGACTTACTTTGGTTGGCTTTTCAGCGTCTCCGGTCCCGCTTTCTCAATTAAATTCGTCTCAATCCTTCTTTGAATCTAGTGCAGGTTATATTCTTGCTACAGATAATACTTTACTCACGACCGACCAGGAAACAATCTCACCAATTATCGTTACACAAACCAGCGAGGAATTAAGCACCATCCAGTCCCGTTTAACCACGGGTGGGTTGGGAAACCAGTACCAATATAGCAACAAGAACGGTACTCAAGTTTTTGGTTACTATAAGAATCTACCAGCAGTATCTTCAAATTTGATTATTGAAGTTCCTCAAACTGTTGTGCTTGGTCAGCTTCAGGATCTCCTGCCATTTACCCTCATCTTGTTGACTGCGTTGATGTTGATATCTGCATTGATTGTGTACGTTTCATCGAGAAGAATTGTAAAACCGTTAGTTGACCTGGCGAACGATGCCCAAACATTTTCAGCAGGTGACTGGTCATATCGAGCTAAAGTTGGAAGAGATGATGAAATTGGCTTGCTGGCTTACTCATTCAATAATATGGTCGATCAATTGACTGGATATTATTATTCATTGGAAGAAAAAGTTGAGTCCCGAACTCAGCAGCTCCGCCTTGCAGCAGAAATAGCTCAAGAAGCCAGTAAAGGGCTCACACAAGGTGATGTACTCCATCAGGCTTCCGCGGCGATTTCTGAAAAACTGGGTATTCCTTACCATTCAATTTATTTGGTAGATAGTGTTTCAAAAACTGCTTCCCTTTTCGAACAAAACTCAACCCTCACGGATCCCTTACCCGAGAAAAACTCAATAATCACAATTAATTCCGAATCCATGGTCGGTTGGACTGCTGCCAACAAACAACCGCGAACTTCCGGTAATATCCGGTTAGAAAAAGATTTAACCAATACTCAGGGGATTTTAAGTTCTACAGTCAGCCAAATTGCTCTGCCAGTCATTGTTGATGATGAGGTAGTGGCGGTATTGGATTTCCAGAGCGATCTACCAAATATTTTTGATAATGAATCGCTGACAGTTTACTCCACTCTTTCAGATCAGCTGGCCACAGGTCTCCGCAATATTCAGGTGGTTGAGACTGCAACCGTAGGTCTTCGAGAAACAAATGCTCTCTATACCACCAGTCGTCAGGTGACTGTCGCTCATTCTATTGAGGAAGTGACAGAACATCTGGCCGTTCTATTCAACCAGACACAATATGTAAGTTTCTTCTTCAGTGTTATTGATGATCAAATTCACCTCATTAACGTAACTGATCCCAAAGGAACGAGGTTGGATCAATCGTTAAAGGATTTAATATTCCCCTGGGGAAAGGACTTTCAAGGTTAGCAAATAACCCGATGCTGATTTTGGATGACCTGAAGACAGAATCTGATTTCAGCAACCTGAGTGTTTATTTTGAACGCAGAGGATGCACTTCTATTGCGCTTCTACCCATTAGCATTACCAATGAACTTGGCTATCTCCTGGTGATGGGTTCACGGGAACCTGAGCCGTTATCAATTCTGCAAATTCAACCTTACATCAATTTAACAGAGGTAGTTGGGGCAACACTCGAACGTGTTACTCTCCTTTCAACATTAAATCAACGCGTAAAAGAACTGGACACATTGTCTTCAATAAGTCAATCTGCAACAACCGCCACTAATATTGAAGAACTTTTTTCGAGCGTTCATCAAGAGTTAATACAAACCATGGGTTTTGATCTCGGTTTTTCTGTTATTCTCAATAATTTTGATCAAAAAACGCTTACCATCGCCTATTACAAAGAAGATGAAAAATTAATCATTCCTACCTACCCCTATACCGATGATCTTGTATCTTCACTTGTTACAAAAGGCGAACCTATACTTCACAGGGATGCTTCCGTCCTGGGGTTGAGGAGCGTTGACTTCGATGAATTCACTCTTACTGCAAAATCCTGGTTAGGCATCCCTTTGATCCTGGGTGATCGCATCTTGGGCGGCCTAGTTCTGTTTGATTCAAAAACCTCAAATCGTTTTTCCAGCTCCGACAGCGAACTCCTAAGTACATTGGCCCCCCAAATTGCAGCCTCAATACAAAATACTGAGCTAATCGCTTCACAAGAAAGAGCGCTCAATGCTTTTGAAGAAGAAAGATTTCTATTGAACTCACTTCTCAAAAATATCCCTGACGAGATTATCTTTAAAAACACTAAAGGTGAATTTATCCGTTTGTCGGATTCAGCATCACATTCCCTTGGGGCTGAACACCCGGATTCTCTGGTGGGAAAACTGGATGCAGTTGATGAAATTACAGATACAGAAACAGGTTTTGAATTGGAAGTAGATTCTGATCTTTCAGTAATTTCTCGAGCTACTCCGCTCCTAGGAAAAATCGAGCAAGTTGAAAACATTGGAGGCAATAAAGGTTGGGCGCTTACAAGCAAGATTCCACTATTGGATGAATCTGGCAGTGTATCTGCTCTTTTAAAAATATCCCGTGATGTGACCGAATTGGTGAATACTCAAAATATTGCACGCCGTCGTGCAGATCAATTGTTAACCACCAGTGAAATCGCTCGTGAAGCCACAACAGGCAACCTGGACATTGATGAAACGCTCAAACGACTTGTGGACCTGGTAAAAAATCGTTTTGGTTTTTACCACTCTTCAATCTTCTTGTTAGATGTGCTTGGACAATTTGCCGTTCTACGTGAATCTACAGGAGAGGCAGGTGCACAGTTAAAGGAAAAAGGGCACAAACTTGCGGTTGGCTCATCATCAATTATCGGTCAAACCACTGCAAAGGGCGAACCGGTTGTTGTTGGAGATGTGACCAAAGAGTTAAATTATTATCCAAATCCTTTGCTGCCAAATACTCGCTCTGAAATGGGCATTCCCCTGAAAATTGGCGACAAAGTGTACGGTGCACTTGATGTCCAATCTGAAGAGGTGGATGCGTTTACACCTGAGGACATAAATATTTTGCGCGTTCTGGCTGACCAGTTGACCGTCACAATTCAAAATGCGAACCTCTACACCAAAACACAACAGACTCTCGAAAGACACCGATTATTGCAGCAATTAACCTCTTCGGCAGGTCAGAATATTACAATTGAAGACGCTACCAGAAATGCAGTTCAAGCACTTCAACGCATTTTTCCACTTGAAAAAGTTACTTATATGATTTCAAGATCGCCTGAGATTCTTAAAGTGAATTCCTATGCGGGATATTCACCAGATACTCTGGTATTTGATGAAATTACAAAAGGTCAAGGCATAATTGGCAAGGCTGGATCCGAAAGCAAAGCCCAGCTATCAATTGATATTCCTTCTGCAGACGAGGGCAATGCCCTTTGTAAAGGAACACGATCGGTTCTTGCGGTCCCCGTAGCCTATGCCAACCGGTTGATGGGTGTTTTTGTGCTTGAAAGTATAGAACCCGGAACATTTGATGAAAACGATCAGGAAATTGTTGCAACACTCTCCAGCAATATGGCTTCTTTGATAGCAAACATTGAACTTGTTGAACAAATCAGGCTCCAAGTAGATCGGCAACGCCAGTTGTACGACATCACCAGTAAGATTCGCCGTTCCACTGACGTTGAGACAATTATGAAAACCTCGCTGGCTGAAATTTGTACAGCCCTCAATATCCGTAAAGCTTCAATTGAGCTGCTTCAGGATCAATCTGAGATTGATCCTGTGAGCGAAGCAATAAGTTCACAGAAGGGTAATTAATATGAACTATTTCCGTTCATTACTCCCCTCAAACACTCCTCCGAATATCGACCAAAAGGATGAACTTCGTGTCTGGCAGGAACGCTCATTGCATTATCTGCTCATTGGTTTCGTCATAATCGGTGTGGTTGTCGCCTTGTTAATGATTCAATCTTCGAGCATCACTGGTGATTGGACCTTATTCTTCAGTTTTGCTTTTCTTGCTCTAGCGTCCCTGTTACTTTTCCTAATGAGGAATATATCCTATTGGATTAGGTCAATTTCCGTCCTTGTCGTTTTTTACATAGTTTCCACAGTAGTTTTTATACGCAGCGGTTGGGGTGGAGTCGCACTGCTCATGCTTATCTCATTTTCCTTCCTCGCAACAATTTTTCTATACATAAAACCTTCAAGGATAGGACTGGGATTAAGCATTGGTACCTTATTTTTTTGGGCAGTTCTCCGCAGCACTTCACTCGTTCCAGGGATTATTGAATCTTCCAATATTCTCAACTTGATCATAGACGTAGTTTTGGTTCTATTTATTGGAGTCGTGGGTAATTTCGCAATTTCAACACTGAAAAATAAATTTCTTGATGAGCATAATAAGTTAACAATTTCTGAATTAACCAAAGAAGAACTCAATCAGAAACTTGAAGTTCAGAAAGCAGACCTTGAAAAGCGAGTTTTTCAATTACGCACGGCATCAGAGATCACTCAAACAGCTTCAACGATCTTCGAATCTCAGGTCTTATTACAGAAAGTGGCAGACCTGGTCAGGGAACGATTTGATCTGTATTACATCGGAATTTTCCTTCTTGACGACGCAAAAGAGTACGCCGTATTGCGTTACGGTACAGGCGACGCTGGTCGAAGAATGATGGCAGCAAAACACAAACTCGCGGTAGGTGGCTATTCCATGATTGGATGGGCTACTCAAACCAGAAAATCAAGAATCGCGCTGGACGTTGGAGAAGAGGCAGTGCATTTTGATAATCCGCTGCTTCCAGAAACACGTTCTGAGCTAGCTCTTCCCATTATCGGTGCAAATGTTGTACACGGTGCCATGACTGTTCAATCAAAATTGGTTAACGCATTTGATGAAAATGATGTATTGATTCTTCAAAGTGTAGCTGATAGCCTTGCTGTCGCCCTCGAAAATGCTTCTTCATTCCAAAAATCACAGAAAGCCCTGGAAGACATCCGTGTCTTGAATCGCGCATATATTAAACAAGCCTGGTGGGATACACTCGACTTAAACCGTGAGATGAAATTTGATTTCGAGAATCCAGAATCTATTGAAAAGCCTGAGAATCCAAACATTATTCAGGTTCCACTGGTTTTACGTGATGAAGTGATCGGAAAAATAAACCTTGAATTTGATGGTTCTGACATTTCAAAAGAAATGCAGGAATTTTTGGATACGATATCTGCACAAACAACAGTAGCACTCGAGAACGCTCGTTTGATTGAGGAAACCCAATTGGCAGCTTTACAAGAACAACAATTAAACGCGCTTACAGCTCAGTTTTCGAGAGCCGTTACTATTGAGGAAATCCTAAAGACTGCGGTAATGGAATTTGGCAAGCTTCCTTCTGTTAGTGAGGCGTCAATTGCTCTTATCCCACCGGAAGAAAATGAAAACCGCGAACTTAAACCTTTCACCAGTAAGGAGGTGAAATGATTCGCTCTACGCCTTCAAATGAAATCCCATTTTCCCGATCAGTAGCGTCCCGCCACTCAATTGATGAATTAAAGACCATACTTCTGCAAAACTATCTCAGCGGCTCGATTATCCTTGGAACTGTTGTATTTTTTATTAGTTTATTCGTTTCAATTCAAAAACAGGATTATTTAACCGCGATTCTGGTCTCAATAGTATTCCTTATTTTGTTCATTATTACCTTTGTTCGCAGTATCGATACAAATATCCGTTCAATTACATTGGCTTTTTTGTATATTGCCACCGGCGTTCTGAGTATTCTCTCTTCCGGGATAAATGGCAATGCAATTCTTTACTTTTTCACTTCAATTTTATTGTTGGGTATCATGCTTAGGGGATTATGGTGGGTAGCAGGGTTGGTATTTGAAGGGGTTCTCATAACAGTTATGGGATTATTGATTCAATTAAATTGGATCCAATTGGATACATATTTTCGCACCTCTAATTCTATCGTTAACTGGTTTACGACGATTACGATGACTCTTTTCATGGCATTTTTAGTGGTTTCTCCCCTTGCCCAATACATTTCGGCTTTGAGAACCCAAAAGACAAACCTTGAGGCAGAAAAAGAAATCCATGACATTAACGATGTACGTCTTAACGAAAGAATAGCTGCTTTGGAAACTGAAGTGGATAAAAGAAGATCGAAAATGCTTGCAGCGAGGCAGATCTCTCGTGAAATCACTCAGCAGAATGCTCTGCAGGAAATGCTAAATGAGTCTGTTGACCTGGTTTGTACGCAATTTGAATTTTATTACGCAGCAATATTCCTGTCGGATGAAAGGAATGAGTTTGCGGTCTTAAGAGCTGCCAGTGGGGAAGCAGGGAAACAACTCCTCTCACAAGGTCATAAATTGAGAATTCGTGAAGAAGGTATCGTTGGATACGTTGTTGCCCGGGGTGAAACCAGGTTTGCTCTGGATGTCGGTGAAGATTCAGTCCATTTTAAAAATCCTCTTCTGCCTGAAACTCGTTCTGAAATTGGTATTCCGTTAAAAATTGGCACTAAAGTTATTGGTGCATTGGATGTCCAATCAGACAAAGAGACTGCATTTTCTGAAGAGGATATCGATATCCTTCAGGCAATTGCTGATCAATTAGCTTCGGCTATTGATAAATCGATTTATATTAGTGACCTTGAATCTCAGGTAAAGGAACTTGTCATCGGTTCTGGAGAATCTACACGCGGAGTTTGGCGGTCGCATCTTTATGGTTCAAAGCGTAATCTTTCCTATATTTACCGGGACGATCAACTCACCAGCGAAGCATCCACCCCATTATTGAGCGATGTTTCCGAAGCAATCATGGAAGCCAATGATGACACTTTTCAAGTGATAACGCCTCACCGGAAACAGTTTATTCGATTCCGATCAAACTCAGAGATCAGGTTCTCGGATTGATCAAGGTTCGTTATAGTGGCAAAAAAATGCCTGTGCGAATGGTCAACCTGGTGAATACAGCAACCAGCCGTCTGGCTATTGCCTTGGAAAACGCTCGATTACTTGAAAACATTCAGGAACGCGCAGAACGAGAACATACAGTAGGTGAAATTTCTTCTAAGGTTCGTTCTTCTCAAACAATTGAAGCAATTATGCAAACAGCAGTATCCGAACTCGGAAAGACACTTGGCGTCAATGAAGTAAGTATCCAATTAAAAACAACTGACAACACTGATCAAGAATAATCAGTGGAGGAATGATGATAAATTCACAAAAAGAAGTATTGAACAATTCCCGACAGGATCGGAAAACCGATAGCCATCAATCCAAGGGTGTTTATTCTAAGCCTTGTCATTCTCTCGGGAATTCTCTCATCTGCTTTCATTTTCCTTTCAATTTATACAGGTATCTCATCCTTTTTCCTTCTTGCTGCAGGATTTACATTAACCACTCTTCTTGGTTTATTAGCAATTACTAAGTTCTGGCTGGCACCAGATTCTATAAAACTGTTAATTTTCGCACTGTTATTTGAACTTTCTATCATTTTAACGTCAACTGTGCTGCCGTCATATTCAGGATTTCCTTACTCTATAATCGCACTAACTGTTGCATTTCTCATTACAACGTCCTTTGCAACATCAGCAAATACAGACTGGGTTATTTGGACTGGTCTCCTGGGGGCCATCGGATCGATCTTGTTTAGTATTTTGGCACCGTTACCCCAGATTGTTAACGCGACCATTCAACTTGGTGTAGTCATCTTGGCAGGTTTCTTCCTGGTGGTTTTGGTTTTCTTGCTATTCTTCGGAAACCTTCGTATAAATTTGCGTGTCAAATTGATTCTAGGCGCGCTCGCATTATCACTAATCCCAATTACTGCACTTGCATTGATCAATAATCAATATCTAATGACTTCCATTCAGCAACAAGCCAACGACTCACTAAACGTTGCTGCAGCACAAACTTCATCCGAAATTGATGGATTCTTACTTGAAAACCTCGAATCGGTTGCAAGTGAAGCCAGTCTACCGGCATTAGTCGATTATCTGGCTCTTGATCCTCAAGTTAGGCAAGGATCACCTGAGGAAAAAGAAGTTTTGGTCACGATTCGTTCCTTGCAGACAAAACAAAAAGTTTTTCTTCCCTCTTATGCAATTCTCAATTTTGTTGGTGCCAATGTAATTGATACTTCAGAAATCAATATTGGTACCTCCGAAAGATCGACTTCATACTTCAGACAATCAGCCACAACCGGTACCGCATTTATTTCCCCTGTTGAGTTTATTCCCGGTACGCGTGAAGCATACATCAATTTTATTTCGCCAATTGTGAATCCTTCAAAACAAGTGATCGGATATCTGCGCATTCGTTATGATGCGCGAATACTGCAATCCCTAATTGAAGATAATATTGGTTTGATTGGAACAAGGTCTTATCCAGTTTTATTGGATGAAAACGGAATGCGACTTGCAGATGGTTCTTCGCCAAACCTGGTTTTTAGAACGATCAGCCAATTGCCAACAGAAACTTTCAATATCTTGACCAGGGCAAACCGAATTCCTTCCTACCTACCCCAATCACTTCTCCACAACGTTCAGGAAGATATCGCCCGAATGGCACTTACTGATAGGACTACTGATTACTTTACTACTTCAACTTCAGCTGGTGGCACAACTCTCTCGCAGTTAGGCATTATCAAGACTCTCCAGTATCAACCCTGGAATGTTGTCTATTTACAAGACCAATCTTCGCTGTTACTGGCTATTAACAATCAGAACCGCCTGTCTGCCATTATCTCGACACTGATTGCAGCCCTGGTCGCTGTGTTTATTACCATTGTTGCCAATTCATTTTCACGACCAATTATTCAATTGACTAATGCTGCAGAAAAAATTTCTAAGGGAGATTTAAATGTTCAAGCTCCTGTCACATCAAAAGATGAGATTGGTTTGTTGAGTACCTCATTCAATTCGATGACGCGGCAGTTAAAGGAGTTTATTGATACACTGGAAAATCGTGTTCGCGAACGTACCCAGCAATTAGCTCAACAGTATGAAACACTTCAATTCCGTTCGAGACAGCTTCAAACTGTTTCTGATGTTGCCCGCGGTGTTGTTTCTTCCCGTGAAATTGAATCACTTTTGAATTCAGTGACGACATTGATCAGTGAGCGTTTCAATTTCTACCATGTGGGTATTTTCCTGATTGATGATAAAAATGAAAATGCAATTTTACGTGCAGCTAACTCAGTTGGTGGTAGAAAAATGTTAGCCCGGCAACATAAACTTCAAGTTGGCCAAACCGGTATTGTGGGTTATGTTACTGGAACTGGCGACACCTCGTATTGCCACTGATGTTGGTCAGGATGCTGTCTTCTTCAATAATCCGGATTTGCCTGAAACAAAATCTGAAATGGCCTTGCCATTAAAAGTTGGTGGTAGAACAATCGGTGCCTTGGACGTTCAATCCGTTGAATCGAACGCTTTTTCAAATGAGGATATTGAACTTTTCTCAACTCTAGCGACCAGGTGGCGATCGCGATCAACAACAACCAGTTGTTTGAAGATACCGCCAAAGCACTTGCAGAATCAGAGCGAGTCCACAGGCAATACCTCAATCAGGAATGGACCAGACAATCAACTGAAGCCAATGTAAATAGTTATAAATACACACCTGATGGCTTGAGTTCCATTTACTGAAGATCTTCCAGAAGTAAGAATGGTGTTGGAATCTGCAAGACCTGTGTTCAAATCTCAAAAAGATAATGAGATGAAAGTCAATATAGTTCTACATTGACAGTACCTATCCTGTTACGGGTGAGTCTATTGGTGTTATTCATCTGCAAGAAACTGATGACAAACCATTTACATGGAGTCAGAACGATCTTCTAACAGTCCAGGAAGTAGCCAACCAGGTTTCGCAATCTCTTGAAAATGCCCGATTGTTTGAAGATACGATACGTCGTGCGGATCGTGAAAGAAAAGTGCTTGAAATTACCAGTAAGATCAGGTCAACAAATGATCCTCAGCAAATGCTTCAAATCACTCTGGAAGAACTTAAAAAGAATCTTGGCGCAAGTAAAGCGCAAATTGTGTTTAATGTTGGTGAAATCCAGGAAAATCAATCTCTTCAAGACCAGCACAAAGCTCCAGATGAACCACAGATTACGAATGAATTCGGAATAACTGAGGCGTAATGACCTATATAATCTCTATTGCTAATGAAAAAGGCGGTGTGGCAAAAACCACAACCACACTCTCCCTTGGTGGAGCATTTGTTGAAATGGGTAAACGTGTATTATTAGTGGACCTTGATCCACAATCGAATCTGTCATTGTCGTTGGGATTTGAACCTGAACAAAAAGTATTCTCCTTTATCAATCTAATTCTTGAAAATAGAAACATCATTGATTGCATTAAAACAACCAAGGTTGATAATCTTGACCTTACTTCCGTCTAATTGCTGATATTCGGATGGCTGAACGTTTATTGCCAACGAAGTCTGATTATCACTTGCTTTTACGAAACCTTTTGTCACCAATAAGTGATCAGTATGATTTTATCCTTATGGATTGTCCTCCGTTTTTAGGCGCAATCACATTAAATGCATTAATTGCAGCAAATATACTCATCCTTCCAACGCAAGCCGAGTATTATTCCGTATTTGCATTACGCAATATGATGGCTCTGATTCGTCAAGTACGAAGCCTTGGCAATCCAAATCTGCGTTACCGGCTGCTGCTGACTATGTTTGATAAACGTAACGGAATTCATCGCAGTCTTGCAGAACATCTTCGAAATTCGTTTTCAACTGGTGTCTTGATACTGTGATCGAAATTGATACGCGCTTGAGGGAAAGCCCACTTGTTGGCCTTCCAATAGTCTTCCACGCAACCAAGTCCGATCTGCTCTTCAATATCGATTCCTGGCACAGGAGATCCTGAATTATGTCAAAAAATGAAATCAATAACCGGATAAATCAATTGTTTTCTGGCATTCAAGACGGAGATGATTCGCTGAATTCCGTCTTTAGTGTTCAAAAAACTAACCAATTTACATGGGAAAGTGACGCCAATGGACTGTATACTCAGTGCAGTCAGGAGGTTACACAAGTCCTCGGGTATTCACCGGAAGAAATTATTGGTAATCCATTACTTTCCATTGGATTAATTTTTTCGGAACAAAGTAAATTACGCAACGCGCTGCAGTCTGAAGTATTTCCCTGTGATGTTGAGCTTGTATTCCAAACCAAAAATGGACAACTCTGTAACAACCCGGTGCAATCTTTTCCAAAAAAGTAATTCTGAAGGACAACTTGTCGGTTACCAGGGGATTGTTCTTTTACTTGATCCTCCAGTTGAAGGTTTCGTTTCACCAGAAATATCTACTAAGGAAGTAGATATCTATTGATGCAGAAACATCAGAATCAGAGTTGTCTCAATTACATGCAGGCATTCAAACAGGAAAATTACCTGAAATCGATGATAATGTTGTATATTCTCCAGAACCAATTTCGCCATCTGTTAAACCGGCTAAAAAACGCCGTGAAGTTAAACCCAAGGAAATCAAACGTCCACTACAATCCTCTTCCCAAGCCAGGGTAATACAAACTGCGCCTCTCCCACCCATCTTTTCTGCGATTCCGCCTACTCCCATCGTTGAAATACCCTCACTCTCTGATACGTTCACCGGTATAACCCTCCAGGAAAACGACTTTACCTCCGCAGAATCAACCTGGTCAAAACAAGCTGAAACAAGTCTTGTCCACAATGAGACAATCTCTCAAAACGGAGATATTAATAACCCGGCTGTGATTGTTACCCCCTTAAAATTGCGTGATCGTCAAACAGCAGTAATTGAAGTATTAGATAGCGCTCCAGAGAGAAAATGGACACAAGCCGATCGACCTTCTGGTTCAGGAAATCTCAACGCAATTAGGCCTTGCTTTGGAAAACGCTCAACTTTACTCCACTATTCAAAAAGAGTTACGTGAAAGAGTAAAAGCTGAAGAAGAAACATTAAGGCGTAACAAAGACCTTGCTACCTTGAATCAAATTGGTCAACGGTTAAGCCGTCTTGTTGGGCAAGAAGAGATTTTTGAAATTATCACAAGCATGTCTCAGGATATTCTGAACCAGAACAATATCCTCGTTACATTATTTAATCCAGAAAAGAGACTACTTTCGTTTCCTGTGTGCCTTGTTGATGGTGAGAAAAATACACTTAATTCACGGAAAATAACCAATGGGTATCAGGAAAAGATTCTGCATAATAAAACCCCGTTGTTGATAAACTCTGAGCTTGAGCAGATAATCACTGAAACAATTTTCGATCATCCCAGGAACAAACCTCTCTCCCTACTCGCTGTACCACTATTGACTGCAGACAAAGCTATTGGCGTTATCTCCGTTTACGATTTTGAAAAAGAAAACGCGTTTACTCAGGTCCAGGGAGAATTGCTTTCAACCATCGCTTCGCAGGCAGCAACCGCACTTGAAAATACCAATCTCTTTACGGAAATCCGCGATGCATTAGCAATTATTGAAGTAAGAGAGCTATACCAGTCAAATGTTACCAATGCTGTCGCTCGTTTGAGTGAAAAAGGTTCATCAGAGACTGATTTTCTGCTTGAGTCACTATCAAAAGCTTCTTTGAGTGAACGTGTTTTTTATGCCCAGGCAGAGGACGATGTTAAAATTGGGCAAAAGCTGGTTCCCCAGGTCAATATACTGTCAACCAGGTTTTGAAAAAAGCATGGATCCTATGCCATTTGTGAATTTTCCCAATTGGGTCGAGTTGCTTGAAAACAAACCGTGGTTCAGCTATACGCAAAGTAATTGCCCTGAACCAGAGAAACAATTCTTAATTGATAACGCCATCCAATCAGTACTTATGTTTTCAATCCGCCTGGAAGACCAACCAGTCGGATGCATCGGTTTGTTAAATATCACTTCTCCGATGGAATGGAAATCTGAACAAATCGACATTCTCACAATCGCAACCGATTCCTTCAACAACACCTTGATCAGGGAAAGCCTTTTGAACAGGGTTCAGGGATCTCTGGCTGAAACTGAGAGTTTGTATTCGGCCTCTCACCAATTGGCATTAGCAGATGACATGCAAAATATGCTTGAAGCTGTTATTGAAGGTACAAATGTACAGGCGATTAATCGTGGTGTTTTGGTATTGTTTGACTATGACCTAAACAATCAAATCAGCCGGATGGCGGTTGAAGCCAACTATTATTCTGGCGTTGGAACACCTCCTCCAGTACGGGGAACAGAATACCTGGTTTCACTCTATAAATCGATATTTATCACTCAAAATCCGGTATTTTATGATGATCTGTTGGAAATCCAACTGGAAAAATCTCTGCAAGACATCTTAACCCGGCAAAATATCCGTTCAATGGCAGTTTTACCTCTCTGGTCTGCCAACAAACAACTTGGGTGTTATGCTTTTACAAACCCCGCAAAAACATACTTTTTCACCGCAGGAGATGAGAACCTATCCTCCTCTCTCAGACCAATTATCAACATCTATTCAAAACCTCCGCTTATTCGAGGAAACACAGGAAGCCCTGTCGGAGACCGAATTACTTTATAAAATATCAAGTGGTATTGCGAAATCACACAGTATGGAGGAGTTGGTTCGTCTTGTGGGTGAAAACGTTTTACCCCAAAATGCTGATACGTTGTGGTTATGCACAAGCAACTTCAACAACCAGACAAAATCAAATGACATTGAAGTCATCGGATCTTATTCATCCTCAGGGCAGTATATAGTCTCTGGAATCAAATTGGATCCAGGCGTATTGTCCTTTATTGACTTCTCAAAAGCCGAACCTGAAGTCTTTTCTGACATTTCCAATTCCGACCTGCCAGCCAATACACAAGGGATTTTTAGAAATCTCTCCATAAACTCAGGGGCAATTTTCCCACTTCAAACAAGCGGTAATCCGGTAGGATTGCTTATCGCCAGTTCAAAGCGAATTCAAGAATTTGATCCGAACGATATCCATACCATGCAAATTGTTGCCAATAGTATTGCAGTTGCAATTGAAAGACAAAACTTCTCTTCGAAGCACAAAGGCGGGCTATCGAACTCCAAACCGCTGCAGAAATCGCGAGGGATACAACCAGTACTCTTTCACTTGATATTCTGCTTAATCGAATCGTGAACCTGCTTAAAGATCGATTTGAACTCTATCATGTCTCCATTTTCTTGTTGGATGATACAAATACTTATGCGCTAATTCAGGAATCCACTGGAACGCTGGTCAGGAATTAAAGCGGCGCAATTACCGTTTGGCTGTTGGTTCCAAGTCAGTTATTGGTACGTGTACTGGTATCTGGTGAGACTGTCGTAGTAAATGATATAACCCACAGTTCCATTTTCTATCCCAATCCTCTATTACCAGACACCCAATCTGAACTTGGACTCCCATTGAAAATCAGCGGCAAGGTAATTGGTGCCATTGACCTTCAATCGACTGAATCAAACGCATTCCCGGAAGATGAAACCGCTATCCTCCAAATTCTTTCTGATCAAATTTCTGTGCTATTGATAACGCCAGTGCTTATGCCATTTCTCAAGAAGCCGTTGAAGAAATGCGTGAACTTGACCGTGTAAAAAGCCAATTCCTCGCAAATATGAGCCATGAATTACGTACTCCTCTGAATTCAGTCATCGGTTTTTCACGTGTTATCCTCAAAGGGATTGATGGTCCGATTAATGATGTTCAACAACAGGATATAACTGCAATTTACAACTCCGGTATGCACTTACTGAATATGATCAATGAAATTCTTGATCTTTCCAAGATTGAAGCAGGGAAGATGGAACTTACAAATCGAAGAGTTAAGTATTTCCGACATAATTAACGCTGCTATTACCAATTCTTCTGGCCTCGTGAAAGATAAGCCCATTGAATTGGTTCAAAAAGTTCCCGCCGATCTTCCCATGGTCAAAGCAGATGAAATCCGTATTAGCCAGGTCGTTATCAATTTAATCTCCAATGCCGTTAAATTTACCGAAAAAGGCACAATCACAGTCGAAGCTTCAATTGAAACTACCGCCGATAAAAAATCTGAAATTTTAGTGACTGTGGCGGATACCGGCATGGGTATTGCCATTGAAGATCAAGCTAAACTATTCCAAAGGTTTTCTCAAGTGGATGATTCACCAACACGAAAAACCGGCGGAACAGGTCTAGGGCTTTCCATCTGCCGATCCTTGATTGAATTACATGGTGGACGGATTGGATTTCAAAGCAGCGAAGTGGGAAAAGGAAGCATATTCTTCTTCACCCTTCCAATGCCTGATTTTGCTCCAGGTTACGACATTGCTCAACTGACTCATGGCGAGAACGTAATTCTGGCTATAGATGATGACCCTCAAGTAATCTCTCTTTATGATCGCTTCCTGAAAACCCAAGGATTTGAAGTGATTCCTCTTACAGATCCTGCCATGGCTGTTCAAAGAGCGAAAGAATTAAAGCCGTTTGCGATTACGCTCGATGTCATGATGCCCCAAAAAGATGGCTGGCAGGTGTTGACGGAACTCAAACAGGATACAGAAACACGAAATATCCCTATTATCATTTGTTCCATTCTTGCAGGAGGAAGAAAAGGGTTATAACCTTGGTGCATCAGAGTACCTGGTAAAACCGTTCTTCAGGATGATCTCATCAATGCAATTCACCGGTTGAATAAAGATGGATCCGTTCATGAGATCATGGTCGTTGATGATGACGATGATGACTTGCGTTAATCCAAAAAATGCTTGAATCTGATACCACTTTGCATCTAACCACAGCGACTGGTGGAGCTGAGGCTCTATGAGACTCTACTAACGGTAACACCAGACGTGATTATCCTGGATTTATTCATGCCAAGGATGAACGGTTTCGAATTGCTCGAAAAATTCATGCCGAAGCTCGCTTGGGTCGAATCCCGGTGATTATTCTTACTGGTGCTGACCTTGATTCAGATCAACTAAAACAGATCAGTGAGTTTAGTCAACATATGATTTCGAAGAGCACATTCAATGAAACTGATCTTATTAAAGATCATTGAACAAGCGCTTCAAAGATAAAAAACCAGCAATCAGGGAGTTAATTCAGTCATGGCATCCCATTTCATAGCTGAGTGTCTGGATTGCGGAAACCTGTCTACTTATTTTCCCGGTTCGCCAGCTTGCCCGAATTGCGGCAGTCTCTGGCGTGAAGCCAGATATGATTATGAAAATTTGGCGCGCATACTCCCCGCATTTCTGTCCGATAGACCTTTCAATCTTTGGCGTTATCAGGAACTCCTACCTGTTCGCTCCCCGAATCCAGATCTTTTCCTAGGTGAAGGTGGAACCCCATTAATTCGACGCAAATAACCTCGGTCTTAATGCTTGGATATGCCTAATCTTTTTATAAAAGACGAAAGGCAAGGACCGACCGCATCTTTTAAAGACCGTCAGGCAGCAGTAACTGTAAATGCGCTAAAAGAAGCCGGAATCGATGAATTTGTCTGTGCTTCCACGGGAAATGTAGCAATTTCCTATTCAGCGTTTGCAGCCCGCGCCAGCATTAAGTTCTGGGCATTCTTAACCAGCCTTGTTCCGGCGGCAAAAATGCGTGAAGTCGGCGATCTATGGCACCCAAGTTGTAAAAGTTACAGGATCTTATGATCAGGCCAAGGCATTGGCAGATCAATTTGCAAAACAGCGCGGTTTGGTACTTGATCTCGGATCCCGAAGTATTCCTTGTGTTGAAGTCAATGAAGACAATTGCCTTTGAAATTTCGGAACAACTTACTGATCTTCTTGGTCCTGAATCAGCAAACAACCAGGATCTAACACCACAATGGCGGGCTCCTGATTGGTATTTTCAATCTGTTAGCGGCGCACTTGGACCATTGGGTGTCATAAAAGGATTTCAAGAATTAACTCAGATGTCTTTGACGAATCAGTCCCGAAAATGGGGATGATCCAGGTGGAAGGTTGTGCCCCAATGGTGCATGCCTGGCATCAAAACCGGGATGCAAGCAATCCCTGTTCAATCTCCGCGTACATTGAATTGCAACCCTTGCCACCGGTGATCCCGGCAGAACATATACCTTACTACGGCAAAATGATAAAATCTGAAAGTGGCGGAACTTTTGAGAGTGTTACTGATGAAGAAGCTTTTCGTGCCATGCATCTTCTTGCGAATATGGAAGGGTTATCAGTTGAACCAGCAGCTGCTGTTGCATTTGCTGGTCTTGTCAAATTAGTCCGGGCTGGAATTGTAAAACATTCGATGAAATTGTGGTTATTAATTGCTCCGGTCACACCATGTCAGTCGATCGGAATATCCTTGGTGAGGGCTGGGAACACACGGTCGATATGAAGGCAAAGGTCATGCAGGAAAACCAGGAAGAAGGTTTGCTGTCGGCATTGAATAATGTTTCAGTCGATAAGTTCCCTCGTATTGCGATTGTGGATGATGAACCTGATGTTCGCCGCTTGATTCGTCGTATTCTTACAATCCCAGGGTAATTACACCCTGTTTGAGGCAGAATGATGGAAAATCCGCAATCGACTTGATACAGAAAGAACGACCAAACCTAGTCATTTTGGACCTGATGATGCCCGATATTGATGGATTTTCTGTGATGGATGCTTTGCAATCTCAGGACAGAGACCAAGGATATTCCGATCATCGTTGTAACTGCTAAAGAACTAACCTCTGCATGAAAAGAAACGCTTGAAAGGGCATATTCAAACGCTTATGCAAAAAGGGGATTTTATGAGCGATGATCTTATTGGATGAAGTCCGAAGCTTTAATCAAGTAAATTAGAAATGAATCAGCGACAAAGGAATCGCATTGCAGCTCTTAGTTCTGCGTTTTTCCTTGGGTTGACCCCGATTTTTGGAAAACAATCCATCATTTTTGGGTTTTACACCTCTGGCTGTTGTAGCCATTCGCACAACCATCGCATGCTTTGTTTTTCTTTCTTTTCCTGTCGTCTTTAAAAACGCTCTTTTTTATATTTATCCACTTGGGATTGGTCGGCTGTCTGCTGGCTGGTTTTGTGAATGGTCTTGGGTTCAATCCTCTATTACACTGGACTTGTCACGGATTGATGCCGGCATTGGTCAATTACTCTATTCTTTTTATCCACTTATTTGTCGCTTTTTGGCTTATTCTCGATCAGGCAATCAATCAGCAAGATCACGATTCTCAGATTGTTATTGTCTTTACCGGGTGTATTTTTATTACTCAGCAACTCGAATGAAAAAATTGATTTGCTTGGTGCAGGCTATGATGTTTGGAGCTGCACTTCTCTATGCTCTTCATCTTCTGATTAATCAACGTGTTCTATATGAGGTTCCTGCTCCAACAGTCACTTTTTATACTTTGTTGGGAATGGCAATTACCGTCAGCGTTGCTTTTCTGGCTTTTCAACCCTCTTTACCGCCCAGCACAACACCCTGGTGGCCATTGTTGGTCTTAGCACTGATCACCTTTCTTGCCAGGTTTACCTTATTCTTTGGTGTAAAACACCTTGGCGGGTATGCAAACCTCTTTGCTGGGTCTTGGCGAATTATTGATAACCCTCATGCTTGCGCAAATTTTCCTACATGAAACTCTGCAATTAACCAATGGATTGGCGCATTGTTGATTGGATTGAATCTTATACTGGTGGCTTATGATAAACCAACTGTTGTAAAGCGTCTCGGAAAAGGCTTCCTGAATTGGTTAACTCCGCCACAAATTTCACCTACTGATTTTCCATTTCGTCGATTAAAAAAAAAGAAACCGAATTCGGTTTCTTTTTTGGGTGGCTGATGGGGGTTGAACCCACAACATCTTGATCCACAGTCAAGCACTCTGCCATTGAGCTACAGCCACCATGAACCTGAGGATTCTATCACATCCCTTAACCGCTGTGCAAGAATTTCTTTTACCACCTGCAATAATTCTGTTTCTGGGAACAGTAACCTGTGCTGTTGTTGCTAGATTCTTTATCGTGACTGAATTCAGATTCAATTTCTGATGGTCCGATCATTATAACAATTCTAATTCCTATCCTGTCAGCAAATTTGATCTGTTTCTGCAATTTTGCAAGTCTGCGGATAAGTGATCGTACTAATACCGTTATCTCTGAGTTCGCTTGCAATTTTTAGTGATCAAATTTTGACTGGTTTCTTCAAATGTGGTCACCAGAACAGTATTTCTCGCGATTAGTTGGACATTGGTAGACAGCCATATTTTTCAAGGATCAGACTGATCATTACATCTCCCATCGCAAAACCAACACCAGGGAGTGGATTCACCGCCAACATCACTCACGAGATTATCATAATGGCCTCCCCCGAGAACTGCCCGACCATCTCCGCCAACATCCCATGCTTCAAAAACGACTTCCGGTGTAATAATCAAGACCGCGGATTATTCGCGGGTTGAACTGCACAAATTCACTTGCACCCATATCCTTCAAAAATCCAAAAATCTGGGTCAACTCTTGCAGATTTTTTCCAGAGTTCCTTATCTCCTAGAACTTGCTTCAATCCCTCAAGTTGTTTGTTGGTTAATCCTTCTTCCAACAGTAAACCATCCCAAACCTGACTTGCCATTTTGTCAATCCGGTCGATCAATTTGAAGACTTTTTTCTTTAATTCATCTGAAATCCCTAGATTCTAAGATTTCCTGGTCCATCAATTGCCGG
This sequence comes from uncultured Chloroflexia bacterium, assembly GCA_963753625.1. Classification (GTDB taxonomy): domain Bacteria; phylum Chloroflexota; class Anaerolineae; order Anaerolineales; family Anaerolineaceae; genus UBA6107. The sequence continues at coordinate 718,312 of CAVWCP010000005.1, read as the reverse complement.
TGGTTGACAAATACGGTCACTTGATCTGGTGTTAATCCCACATATTTTTAAGAACAAAGCGCAAATACCAATCAATTCTGCATCAGCTGTATGGCAGAATCGATTCCAATTAGGTCGATATTCCATTGAAAAAATTCCCGTGTTCGTCCTTTTTGAGGTTTCTCATATCGCCAGAAAGGACCAAATGACCACCATCTTAAGGGGAAAATGAATTCATTTTGTTTTTCCGCCACCATCCTGGCAAGAGATGGTGTCAATTCGGGGCGAAGTGTAATCAAATCGCCGCCTCTGTCAGGAAAGACAAATGCCTGTTCTTTTACCAATTCTTCGCCGGATTTTGCGGCATACAGGTCAATTTTCTCCAGAAATGGACCGTCATATTCTTCGTAACCGAACTGACTGGAAATATGTTTCATCTTCTCATATAACCAATTTCGTACTCTCATTTGGTCAGGATAAAACGCCCGGGTTCCTTTTACCGCTTGGACTAGATTCTTCATATTTTCCTCATAGTATTCTAATTATCCAATTTTAACATATCCGTTTAATTCATAATAATGTTACAAAATTATGAGTAATCTCACTTGCCAATATGAGATTTAATACGGTATGATATGCACCTTGAATTTATTCTCTATAGTAGGTTATCTATGAATGTAAAAGATTTAATTCAATTAATCGATGGTCATTTATTTAATCCATCAGCCGATCTTCACGAGAAATTAAAGGCGGATGCGGCGCTGATTTGATGAGCGATGTTTTGGCTTCCATCCAACCAGAAGCTGTACTTTTGACCGGCTTATGCAATCCCCAGGTCGTCCGCACTTCAGTGATGGCAGATGTTGCTGCGATCATCATTGTGCGTGGAAAAATATTCCTAAAGAAACCATTGACCTGGCAAATAAAGAAGAAATTGCACTGATTTCATCTCCATTTGGTATGTTTGAACTTGCAGGACGCCTGTATAAAGCAGGACTTCCCAGCCTTGAAAGCCCAGTTGGTGATGGCACTTGCAGCTGTGATGAGTGATTGAGGGGACTATGGATGGACAAATCCGGACTTTTTCCGATCAAGAAGCAGAAAATATTACCCGGGTTGAAGAATTAACTTACGAATTAAAAGTTGAAGAGGTGATGACTAAAGACCCATTTGTCGTCAACCTCGAAACAACAATGCAATGATCTCCTTGTTTTTTCCGCCAAAAACGGATTTCCGGGTCCCCGTGTTGTCAACCGATGGCAATTTAGTCGGAGTGGTTAGTATCGAAGATTTAATTCGCTGCCTACAGGCAACGATCTTGCCTCTCCTGTATCCAAGTACATGAGCACCAAACTTGCTTACAACGAGAAATACAGATCCAGTCATCGAAGCTTTAAAATTATTCGTCAGTTCTCATTATGGTCGTTTGCCTGTATCTAGACGAGCATGGAAAACTTGCAGGTATTATCACCAAAGGCGACATTACCAGCGGTATTCTCAAAGCTCTCCAACATGATTATCATGAAGAAGAAATAAGAAGGTATCGCGCCAGCCATCTATTTGAAGATATTGTCTCCGATCGGTCAAGTCTGATCCTGCGTTATAACATCAAGCAGGGTGATTTTATCCACGGAGGAGCCGCCTCCTCTGCCATAAAACGTGCGCTCCTCAGGCTAGGTGCATCACCACAGATCGCCCGGCGTACAAGTATCGCCATCTACGAAGCAGAGATGAATCTGGTGATTCACACCACCAATGGCGGAATTATTCGAGTTGAAATTGAACCACAACAGATTTCCATTACCATCACCGATGAAGGCCCAGGAATTGAAGATGTGGAACAAGCCATGCGACCTGGATTTTCTACTGCAACCGAAACTGTTCGTGAACTTGGCTTTGGTGCAGGTATGGGTTTGGTTAATATTCAAAGGTGTGTGGATTCTATGCGCCTTGAATCTGTATTCGGAAAAGGCACTAATTTACGGTTAAAAATCTTTTTACACGAAACCGAATCATTTGGTGAAGGTACAACACCCGCAAAAGAGAGGTAGACGGACAATGAATTTACAAGACATTATTACCGAATTAAATCTTGATGTGTTAACAACTCCGAAGGAATTTCAATCTAGTAGACCCTTCAAGTGTTTATGCAGCTGACTTACTGAGTTGTGTCATGGCTGGCGCTGAGCACAGATCGGTATGGATTACTCTGCAATCACATTCCAACATCGTGGCAGTTGGTTCTCTCCTGGAATTGTCAGCGATTATTATCACTGAAGGTGCCCTACCAGATCAGAATACGATTGATAAAGCCAATGAAGAAGGCATCGTTATGCTTTCTACCAGTCAACCTTCTTTTTACGTTTCAGGTAAGTTATGGGAAATGGGACTCCGTCCCAAATCTTAATGCTCAGGGTCTGTTGAATCGACCATTAACAGCAATTTCGGTCGGATCTTCATGTGCACACTGTCTTTCCCCGTGTGCAGAAGTTGAAATGATTCCTCCTCTCATTGTCGAGAGTGCCCTTGACAATAATATTCGACCTGATTGCTATTACCGACCACAATTCATCGTCAAATTTTCTTGCTGTTCAAAAGGCTGCTGAGGATACTTCGCTTGTTGTCCTTCCGGGAGTTGAACTGCAGACACAGCGAAGAAGTCCATACTTTATGTCTGTTTGATCATTATTCACAAGTTTTACAATTCCAAAAAATTATAGATCGTTCACTACCAAATATCCAGAATCAACCTGAGCATTTTGGCGAGCAATTCATTGTTGATGAAACAGGCGATTTTATCAGACGTGAGGAACGTTTGTTGTTATCTTCTACAGACCTCACATTGAAGGAAGCATGGCAATTCGTAATTGAAATTGGCGGGATCTTTATTCCAGCTCATGTAAACCGAAAAGCATTCGGTTTGATCGAAAACCTGGGTTTTATGCCCACAGATATTGAAGTCAATGCGGTTGAAATCTCCCGCCATCTTTCCCCCGAAGATGCACTAATAAAATTTCCCCAACTCAAAGGATACCCTCTGATTCAAAATGGAGACGTTCATCGTTTAAATGAATTTCTTGGCTCATTAATCTTTACAATGGCTGAACCTTCAATTTCCGAAATCAACCTGGCTCTAGCTGGATCTCAAGGTCGCTCATTTACAATTTCTGAAACAACATTGGGTTATAATTAGCCGCTAGCTCTTCATCTAAACAAAAAAATTGACAACAATCAACCTATTGAATGACATTCGTTATTGGTCATAAAACCAATTGATTGATAAACTTACAAAGCAAAATTCTGTAGAATCATCTACTCAATTTACCGGAGCTTGATTTATGACTATGCCACAACCTACTACTGCGCCTCAAACTAAAAATCCACTCAACGACCCGGAAAAAAAATCTACCATTGATCAAATTATTCTCGAAAATCGTGACCGTCCTGGAGCCACGATGGTGGTTCTGAACGAAATCCAATCAGCCATCGGATTTGTTTCTGAAGAGATACAAGCTTATGTCGCCCAGGAACTGCAAGTACCAATTTCCCGGGTGCATGGCGTTGTTTCATTCTATTCATTCTTTACTACCACCCCGCGTGGAAAACACACTGTAAAGTTTTGCATGGGTACAGCTTGTTATGTAGGCGGGACCGATGCACTAATCGAAAAAACCAAACAATTGTTAGGTGTCGAGCCCAGGTCAAACAACACCTGATGGAAATATTACGGTTGAAGTTTGCCGTTGTGTTGGTGCTTGTTCACAGGCTCCTGTCATCGTGATCGACGAAGATGTCATCGGTCGGGTAAAACCGAATAAGATGCCTCAAATTCTTAAACCGATCCAGGTAGTGTACTGAGTGAGAGAATTACGCTTCATCTGCTCGATATCGCTGAAAATAGTATTGCAGCAGGAGCAAAGAACATCAAGATTCAGGTAGAAGAAAACAGCAAGACAGATCTTTTAAAATTGGTTGTATCAGATGATGGACGAGGAATGGACGAGGAAACGGTTAAAAAGGTGATCGATCCGTTCGTAACCAGCAGGACAACCCGCAAAGTTGGGCTTGGAATTCCGCTTCTCAAAGAAGCAGCTGAAGCCTGCAACGGCTCTTTTGAACTGACCTCAACCCTGGGCAAAGGAACAGGATCTACAGGTGCAATTTCAACGCAGTCACATTGACCGCATGCCCCTTGGAGATGTTAACACCACCTTTCAAAATCTGTTCGTTCACAAACCCGCTCATTCACTGGATTTTTGAGTACAGGTTTGATGAAAAAGAATTTGTTTTTGATGATGCAGCAATTAAAGCTGAATTCAGGGAGTGTCCTTAACAGAACCAGAAATTATCCGGGTTATCCGTGAAATATTTGAATCAGGCATCAATGCTGCAAAAGCAAGCGAATAAATAAATAAGTCATTAATCCTCTAGTGAATCAAGGAGATCAAATGTCAACAATCAAAAGTCTTGAAGATCTAAAACGCGCAAGAGAAGAAGCTTTAAAGAAACGTGAATTAAAAGCATCCTCAGGTGCAGTCCAGGTCATCGTTGGAATGGGAACTTGCGGTATCGCTGCAGGTGCGCGTGATACGATGAAAGCCATTCTCGAAACCATCGAAAAAGATTCGATTAACGGGATCATTGGTTACTCAAACAGGATGCATTGGTCTGTGTGAAAAAGAACCGATTGTACAAGTTATCCTGGGAGAAAATCCTAAAGTAACCTATGGGAAAGTTACACCTGAAATTGCGCGGAAGATTATTAAAGAACATGTGGTCGCAGGTAAAGCTGTTGAAAATCACGTGATCCAACTTTAGGTCAAATATCTTGCAATTACTCTAAAAGGTGATTCAATGAAGTATTTTCGTTCACATGTATTAGTTTGTGTTGATCCTGAGTGTCTGAAAAAAGGTGCTCATGAAGTAGTGGATTCATTACAGGATGAACTTGTAGCACAAGGCTTGATTGACGAAGTCCAGGTGCTCGAGACTTCCCGCATCGGCAGTTGTTCAAACGGCCCTGAAATGATGGTCTATCCTGAAGGTGTGCATTATGTAGGTCTGACTCCTGATGATATTCCATTTATCGTTGAGGAACATTTTCTTAAAGGGCGTATCGCAACCAAGTTTGTTGAAGAAGAAAAGAACTGTGACTGATGAAGAATTAAGTGCCCCAACATCAAAAGAAATTCGTATTGTTCTACAAAATTGCGGCAAAATTGATCCTGAAAATATTGAAGATTATATTGCCGAAGATGGATACCAGGCTCTAGGCGAAGTGCTATCTTCAAAAACACCCGAAGAAGTGATTGATATTGTTCTAAAATCCGGTCTACGCGGTCGTGGTGGAGCAGGTTTCCCTGCCGGGAAAAAATGGCAGTTCTGCCGTGCATCCAAAGACACCCCCAAATTTGTGATCTGCAATGCAGATGAAGGTGATCCCGGCGCATTTATGAACCGCCGCGTGCTTGAAGGTGATCCTCATTCAGTAATCGAAGGAATGATCATCGCTGCTTATGCCATCGGCTCCAACCAGGGTTATATCTACTGCCGTGCGGAATATCCGATCGCAGTTAAGACCCTCAATATTGCCATTGACCAGGCACGAGATTTGGGTTTGCTGGGGAAAGACATCCTTGGATCCGGATTTGACTTCGATCTTGAAGTCCGCATGGGAGCTGGCGCATTTGTTTGCGGTGAAGAAACTGCCTTGATGGCATCCATTGAAGGAAATCGTGGAGAACCCCGCCCCCGTCCACCGTTCCCCGCTGTAAAAGGTTTATTCGGTAAACCCTCTAATATTAATAATGTTGAAACCTATGCGAATGTTCCTCAGATTATTCTCAAAGGTGCCGATTGGTATTCCAGCATGGGAACTGAAAAATCCAAAGGCACCAAAACTTTCGCTCTTGCCGGCGATGTTAAACATACCGGTCTGATCGAAGTTCCTTTTGGCATTACCTTACGCGAGATCATCTTTGACGTTGGCGGTGGGATTAAAGATGATAAAGGTTTCAAAGCCATCCAAACCGGTGGTCCAATGGGTGGTTGTCTTCCCTCAGCTTTCCTTGACCTCCCGGTTGATTATGAAGAATTAGCCAAAGCTGGATCGATCATGGGATCTGGTGGACTGGTCGTCATGGATGAAGACACCTGTATGGTGGATATCGCCCGTTTCTTCATGGAATTCACCCAGGATGAATCCTGCGGAAAATGCACTCCATGCCGTGTTGGTACCCGCCGCATCCTTGAAATTCTTGAAACGAATCTGCGAAGGAAAAGGCAAAGCCAGACGATATTGAAACTCTTGAAATGCTCTGCCAGGAGATTAAGGAAACCAGTCTTTGCGGACTGGGACAGGGAGCCCCCAATCCTGTTGTGAGCATTCTCAAACATTTCCGCTCTGAATTTGAAGCCCATATTTTTGAGAAAAGATGTCCTGCCAAAGTGTGTAAATCATTGATCCGCTATGAAATTATTGATGGATTATGCACGGGTTGTACCGTTTGCGCCCGTAATTGCCCTGTTAATGCCATCACCGGTGAACGACGCCAAACACATGTCATTGATCCGGATGTGTGTGTACGCTGTGGTATTTGTATGCAAGTGTGCAACTTTAATGCGATTGTGATTAATTGAATCACATAGGGAATAAAGTTATTCAACATCGATGAATCCAACTACCGGAGGAGAACTGGTATGGCAATTGAAGTGATGGACACCAAAAAAGTTGTTGAAGCTGTTCAGGATGCCGTTGAGCAGGCATGGCGCCACCCAGGACGAATTGATCCCGATTCTTGAATGATGTGAATCGGGCAGTTGGTTATCTACCCGGCGAAGCACTGGATGAAATCAGCCGGCTGCTGCGAGTGCCCAAAAGCCAGCTTTTTTCAGTCGCCAGTTTTTATCGCATGCTCTCCACCAAACCCAGGGGCAAGCATGTCATCCAATTCTGCGAAAGTGCTCCTTGCCATGTGGCTGGTGGTCGTGAAGTCTGGGAAGCTGTAAAAGAAACCCTCAAGATCGATGAAGATGAAACAACTCCTGATGGAAAATGGACATTGATCACCACCAGCTGCCTGGGCGTTTGCGGTGTCGGACCCGTGATGATGATCGATGACGATGTTTATGGCAATGTTGATCCCAAGCAGGTTCCATCCATTCTTGCGAAGTATCAATAAAAGGAGCCTACAATGAAAGCATATCCGTTCAATGGTCTTGGTCTCAAGTGATCCTGCCAGTATTGGAACTTGGCGCAAATGAGATTTACCAGGAATTACAGCAAGAAATTCACTCCTTTGGCTTGCAGGATGAAATTTCCTTGACCATGGTTGGTGATGTCGGACGGCATGATGCTGCTCCAATTGTGATCGTCTATCCTGAAGCTGTTATTTATGGTCCGGTGAAAAAGGAAAATGTTCATCGTCTTGTTGAAGAACATCTTTATAAAGGCAGGATTGCAGGTCGAACTTCAGGCTCCTGTCCGGGAACTGTCTGGCAGCATTGCCTGGTTGGCTGCCCGCAAAGGAACTTTACCCGCAGAACAGCGCATTGTCCTGGAACGAGCGGGTTTGATTGACCCGGATTCGATCGATGATTACATCATTCACGATGGATACCAGGCCTTGGCAAAGTCATTAACTGAAATACAAACCTGAACATGTTTTCGAGACGTCTGGAAAAATCAGGTCTTCGTGGACGTGGCGGCGCAGGTTTCCCAACCGGAACCAAATGGCGCTTTGTGTACAAAACTAAAAGTGACAAAGAAATATGTCATTTGCAATGCCGATGAGAGTGAACCTGGAACCTTCAAAGATCGCTTGATCCTTGAAGGTGATCCCCATTCGATCATTGAAGCTCTCGCCATTGCTGCTTTTTGCGTTGGAGCAGATGAAGGTTATCATTTACATCCGCGGTGAATATAATCTTGCCCAGGAACGCGTGAAGAAAGCCATTCAGCAGGCAGAAGCAATGGGTTTCCTTGGTGAAAACATCTTTGGAACCGGATTTCAACCTCAAATTACATGTTCATGCTGGCGCAGGTGCCTATATTTGCGGTGAAGAAACCGCATTGATCGAATCCATTGAAGGAAAACGCGGTGAACCTCGCGCCCGCCCTCCCTACCCAACCACCAATGGTTTATGGGGTAAACCCACTCTTGGTCAATAACGTGGAAACCCTTGCCAATGTTGCTCCAATTCTTCGCAACGGCGCTGACTGGTACCGCAGTTTTGGACCAGCCACCAGCCCTGGAACAAAGGTCTATACCATCTTGGAAATGTCAATGTTACCGGATTGATCGAAGTTCCCATGGGAATTACCCTGCGTGAAGTCATCGCCATTTACGGCAAAGGGATGAAGAACGGCAAAACTTTCAAACTTGCCCAAACTGGTGGTTCCTCCGGCTCGATCGTTCCTGCCACGCCTGCAGGATACCCCCATGGATTTTGATTCATTCAGCAAAGCTGGTGTCGCGCTAGGTTCTGGAGCACTCCTGATTTGTGATGAAGATACTTGTGTTGTTGATCTTGCCAAGGTACTTGTTGAACTTCTTCCGCAAAGAATCCTGCGGAAAATGCAATCCCTGCCGCATCGGCAATCAACGCGCCTTTGAAATTCTCACCAATATCTCTGAAGGAACAGGTCGCTGAAAGATCTGACCGATTTGATGAATTTGAGTGATAACCTCTACCAGCTTTCAAATTGTGGTCTTGGTCAAACAGCTGGTGCACCGATTCGCGATATTTTGAATCATTACCGGGCAGAAGTTGAAGCCCACATTCGATTAAAAGTCTGCCCCACGGGTGTCTGCCCGATGAGTGGTAAGAAAATTTAGTTATTTTCCCATGACAGGAGAGAATAAATAATGGTCACAATTACGATTAACGGCAAGACCCTTGAAGTTCGCAGAAGGTACAACTGTTTTACGCGCTGCCCAAGGCGCAGGGATCGATATTCCAACCCTCTGCGATCACCCCCACCTGACTCCTTATGGTGGTTGCCGCCTTTGCCTGGTGGAAGTTGAAGGTGCGCGAACCTTCAACCATCCTGCACTTTACCAGTTAACAACAATATGGTTGTCAAGACCGATACCAAAAAAGTATTGGATGCCCGGAAATTTGTTCTCACCCTGATTTTCAGTGAACGCAATCATTTCTGCCCATTATTGCCAGGTCACTGGTGGCGATTGCGAACTCCAGAACGCTGCCTACCATGAAGGAATGACCCACTGGCCACTTCAACCAAATTAGCAACCCTATCCCATGGATGCCTCTCATCCTTATATTATTCTCGAAAACAACCGCTGTATCCTTTGCCGCCGCTGTGTGCGAGCCTGCGGTGAACTGGTTGGGAATTACACCCTTGGATTTGAAGAACGTGGTGCCAAAAGCATTCTGGTGGCTGATACCGGTGTTCCTCTGGGTGAAAGTACCTGTATTTCCTGCGGTTCTTGTGTTCAGGTTTGCCCAACAGGCGCCTTAATTGATCGTTGGAGTGCATATCGCGGTCACGAAACCCAGGTGGATAACACCAAGACCATTTGTGTCGGATGTTCGATGGGCTGCGGAATTGACGTCCTCACCCGGGATAATAGCCTTGTCCGCATTGAAGGTGATTGGGATGCTAAAGTGAATGAAGGAGTTATTTGCGAAGTTGGTCGATTTGCACCAATGACTGAAAAATGCGAACGGCTTGCCACTCCGTTGATCCGAAAGAATGGCGCATTAAAAGCCGCAACCTGGGATGAAGCCATTTCAGCCATTTCCGCCAAGCTGAAATCCACCCCCAAAGGAATTGCTGCGGTGGTTTCCACCCGCCAACCCATCGAAACCATGTACCGCTTCAAACAACTTTTTGCTGAAAAATTGGGTTCTGATATCTGTTAGCTACGACAGAAGAAGGTCAATTCACTGCCGAATCATCTACCCTGGCAGATTCATTCAAGCAGCCCTTTGAAGGTAAATTCTCCGATCTTTGCGCAGCCGATGCAGTCATGGTAGTTGATGAAGATTTCTCGAAAGATCACCAGGTGGCAGGTTTCTTTATCAAGCGAATCTTATCTGCAGAAACCAAATTGCTTGTTCTGGATAAGCAAGAGAATTGTCTTGATCAACATGCCAATAAAACTTTGAAAGCATCCAAAAGGTTCACAGGCAGATACCCTCAAAGCATTAACTGCCGCTATAGTGAAACTTGGGTTGGCAAAGAACAAAACTGCAGTTACAGCCAGCTGAATTACAGGCCCTTGCAGACAAAGACTGGTCTTTCAACTGATGATTATCTGGATGCGGCTTTTGTTATTGCTTCATCTGAAAGACCTGTCATCGTTTATAAAGATGGCAATGACCTTGCACAACTCAAAGCATTGGCAGATTTGATCAATGCGAAATTGGTCTGCCTCAAAGGTAATGCAAACAGCCTTGCTGCTTCTCAATTGCAACTCGAAAAACCTCTTCAACTATCCGGAAAGCAGAGTTGTCTTTGTTGCCGCTGGCGATGAAGAACTTTCTCAAAAGATGATCAAAGAAATTGAGAAAGTGCCTTTCAAGGTAGTCCAGGGCACATATAGTTCCTCTTTGACCGGACTGGCTGATGTCGTTCTGCCTTCAACCTCCTGGTTGGAGCAGGAAGGTCATTATCTCAATTCAGAGGGATTGATGCAGCAAGCCCAGAAATCCATCACTCCAGCCGAAGATATTCATACGCCATTTGAAACGCTTGGCTTAATTGCTGACCAATTGGGTTTGAAAATGCAAGATGCCTGGGAGCAGGAAATTCATAAGCGTATTTCACCGGTTGAGTTAGGTAGATAGATTAATTATCAACATTGGGCGAATAGGAGACAATATGGCAAAACCCAAAGTATCTTCAGATTGGATGGCTGGTTGTGCTGGATGCCATATGTCATTATTGGATATGGATGAAAGAATCGCAAAAGTACTTGAATTGGTTGACCTGCGCTCTATCACCGATCACTGACCTCAAACATCCTGATAAATCCGGTGTGGATGTCGGTATTCTGGAAGGTGGAATTAATAATACTTCAAACGAAGAAGTTGCCCTCCGAATGCGCTCTCGCTGCAAAATATTGGTAGCACTTGGTGATTGCGCTGTTTTTGGCGGTGTTCCTGCCATGCGCAATTTCTTCACCATTGAAGAATCACTTGCGCCGAGCCTATATTGAAACCGAAAGCACTGATGAATCTGGTAAGATTCCCAATGATCCTGAATTAGCAGTTCCCACCAAGGTTCGGGCTGTTCAGGATGTGGTTCCAGTGGATGTTTTTGTGCCGGGCTGCCCGCCGGACGCTGATACTATCTTTTATGTTCTCAGCGAACTTGGCTCAGGGTCGCATGCCTGAACTTAAAGGCGACAACCTTACACTGGCATTAATTTAGGAGGTATTGAATGGTAGCTCAAAAAATTACAATTGAACCAGTGACCCGCATTGAGGGACATGCCAAAGTAACCATCCGCATGAATGAAGCCGGAAAAGTTGACCACGCCTATCTGCACGTCAACGAATTCCGCGGCTTTGAGAAATTCTGTGAAGGCCGCATGGTTTTTGAAATGCCGCTCATCACTCCCAGGATCTGCGGGATTTGCCCTGTAAGCCATCACCTGGCATCTGCCAAAGCTGGTGATGATGTCTGGGTGCTCCTCCGCCCAGGCCAGCTTCTCTTTTACGCGAACTGATGCACATGGGGCAGGTTGTGCAATCCCATGGCATGCATTTCTTTGAACTTGGCGGACCAGATCTCTTGCTCGGGTTTGATGCCGATCCTGCGATCCGCAATGTGGTTGGTTTGCTCGCTGCCGATCCTGGTCTCACCGTAAAAGCCGTACAATCTGCGCAAATGGGGGCAGGAAATCATTCGCATCTTAGCTGGCAGGCGCATTCACCCGAATTTTGCCATTCCTGGCGGCGTGAACAAAGCTCTTACCAAGGATGAACGCGAATTGATCCTTTCTGGTTATGACGAATCTATCGAAACGATTAAAGTTGGTCTCAAGATCATGTACGATTGGGCAGAGAAAAATGCTGAGGATATCAATAAATTCGCAGTTTTTCCGACTGGTTACTTTGGTCTGGTCAATGAGGATGACGCTCTTGAACTTTACGATGGCAAGATCCGCCTGATTGACTCCACTGGCAAGCAGCTTGAAAAATTCGATCCGCGCAATTACCTTGATTACATTGCTGAACACGTAGAAAACTGGTCTTACCTGAAGTTCCCCTATTACAAGAAAATGGGTTATCCCCAGGGAGTTTACCGTGTTGGACCACTTGGACGCTGCAATAACTCAAAAAGCATTACCACACCTCTTGCCAATGAAGAACTGAAACGATTTAAAGCAATTAATGGTGGTAAACCCGTCGAAAATACCCTCCATTACCACACTGCCCGGCTGGTGGAAACCCTTTATGCTGCCGAACATGTAAAGGTCCTGCTTGAGGATCCCGATATTTTAAGCAAGGACATTCTCAATACCTGCCGCGACCCTAAACCCTTTGGTGTTGGTGTTATCGAAGCTCCACGAGGAACACTTGATCCATCATTACTGGATGAATGAGAATCAGCAAATCACAAAAGTGAACCTAATCGTTTCAACCGGTCACAATAATTGGGCGATGAGCGAAGCTGTTGATAGTGTTGCAAAAACGTATATCACAGGGTCCAGATGTGACTGAAGGTATGTTAAACCGTGTTGAAGCTGCAATCCGTGCACATGACCCCTGCCTCTCCTGCTCCACACATGCGGTCGGTCAAATGCCCATGGTCGTTGAGATCAAGGATCACGACAACAAATTGATTAAAACGGTAACGCGAAACTGATTTTAGGAATACTAAAAAACGCGATGCCAAAAGAAAACGGCATCGCGTTTTTTTCAAAGGTGAATCTTGACAATTCTGATACTTGGCTTTGGGAATCCAGACAGGCAAGACGACGGTGTTGCTTGGCATGTCTTGCGAGAACTCATGGTTTCTTATGGTTTGCCAAAACCGGAAACACTGGACATTGATGATTTTCTCCCGGATAATAGTGTCCACTTTCAGTTCCAACTGCAATTACTTCCTGAAATTGCTGATGATCTAAATAAATACGAGCACGCAGTATTCATTGATGCTCACACTGGTGTTGTCCCTTTGAATGTAAATGTAACGGAAGTAAACCCGGAATTTCAAAAATCACCTTTAACCCACCACCTTACTGCCAACTCGCTCCTTGCTATCGCGCAGAAAATCCATAATACTCACCCAGATTCCATACTTGTTTCGATTAGGGGATTTGAGTTTGCCTTTTCGCAGGAACTATCCTTGCAAACAAAAGAATTAGTCAAAATTGCCGTTGGTGCTATCCAAAATTGGATTCGCAATACCGCTGTATTATAGGAATATAATTCTTTGTGCGGGGGAATATTATTTGGCATGTATATCGAGTAATTTAGTCAAACATCCTGATTTTTATGACAGCCTGCAGAGGCCTGTGTGACGTAAAACACTTTGAACGTTGCGCCTAACATGTTATCTTACAATTGAAGTAATAGAAAAATGGACCTACTTATGACAGAGACTCAAAACATCATTGAAACATTGAAAATCATCCCTTTATTCCTTGATTTCAATGCTGACCAACTAAACCGTTTAAGTGAAATCACTGAAGTGATTGAGCTTGATCCCGGAGATACCCCTGTCGTTGAAGGTCAACCACTTGATTATCTTTACATTGTTATCGATGGTGAGATGCAGATTGAAGTTTATGTTCCATCGTATGGTGACATGGAAACATCCCGCCTGGGACCACTGGATATCTTCGGCTGGTCTGCAATGACACCTGTTGTGCGCCAGCGCACAGGTACAACTATTGCCGTAACCCACTGCCGGTTGATTCGCATTATGGGAAAACAGCTGTATTCACTGTGTGAAGAAGACCACAATATTGGTTTCTTTATCTATCGCCGCATTGCAAACGTTGCCGCCCGAGCCTTTTTGGCTACACGACTTCAGTTTATGAATCTTTTGGTTGAAAAGATAAACGGTTCTTGAATAACATTTATAATCCAACCATTTGTGTCCGATTTCGATTATAATTCCCCAAATGCATGAACTATCTGTAACAGAAAGCATCCTCGAGATTGCTTGTTCGCATGCTGAAAAATCCAAAGCATCTCGGGTTACCCAGGTCAATCTTGTCATCGGCAGGTTATCCTCCATCGTCGATGATTCCGTCCAGTTTTACTGGGATCCGATTGCAGAAGGAACAATTTGTTCCGGCTCAAAACTGAGTTTCAAACGATTGCCTGCAATACTCCATTGCACAAGCTGCAATAAGGACTACCAGATTGAGGAGGAACTCACGCCCTGTCCTGTTTGCGGTGGGTACCAAACCACAATCGTGAGCGGGGAAGAATTTTATGTTGATAGCATCGAAATCGAACATCAAGCAGAGGACAACGAATGACCCCGGTAACAATTCCAGTTATTGAAAAGATTCTGAGTACCAACGACCGCCTTGCCGAGATGAATCGCCAAAATCTTAAAGATCACGGCGTTCTGGGCATCAACCTGATGGCGTCACCAGGGGCTGGAAAAACTTCATTTATTCTGGAAACCATAAAAAGGCTGCGTGTGGACTGGAAAATTGGCGTTATCGAAGGCGATACTGCGCCGGTGACAATTGATGCCGACAAGATCAATGCAGTTGGCATGCCAGCGGTACAAATCAATACCGGAGGAGATTGTCACCTTGACGCCTCAATGATGGCGGACGGTTTAAAGCAATTACCTCTGGACGCTCTCGACTTGGTTATCGTTGAGAATGTCGGCAACCTTATCTGTCCCGCTGCCTGGGATCTCGGCACTCATATTAACCTCTTAATTGCCAGTGTGCCTGAAGGTGATGATAAACCCTACAAGTACCCGAATATATACCGGGGATTACAGGTGTTGGTAATCAACAAGTTGGATTTACAACCTTATGTACAGTTCAATATGGATTATTTTCGAAAAGGTGTTGAATTGCTCAATCCAGGACTGGTCACGTTTCCTGTATCATGCCGGACAGGAGAGGGATTCGACGCCTGGATTGATTGGCTCACCTTAAAGTTGAAATCACAGTAATATCAGGTTTTCCATTGACAAGCCTTCAAATTAGCATCAAAGGAATAGTACAAGGGGTCGGGTTTCGGCCTTTTGTCTATTCGCTTGCAAAAAAATACAAAATCGATGGCAAAGTTTGGAATACATCGAGCGGTGTTGAAATTCAAGTATCCGGTCAACCTGGCGCGCTTGAAAAATTCCTCGATCAACTTCGTTACCACCCACCGGCACTAGCCCGCATTGAATATTTCGAGTCATTTCCAATTGATATAAAACTCCCTTCGGGATTTGAAATTCTGAAAAGTCAATCCAATCCTGACGATTTTCTGTTAATTTCGCCAGATATCTCCATCTGCAAGGATTGCCAGAGGGAATTATTCGACCCGCAGGATCGCCGATTTCGTTACCCATTTATCAATTGCACCAATTGCGGACCACGGTTAACCATCATCACCGATATTCCTTATGATCGCCCCAACACAACCATGGCAGAGTTTCGATCTCTGCCCGGAATGTCGGGATGAATATGGCAATCCTACAGACCGCCGGTTTCACGCACAACCCATTGCCTGTCCTCGCTGTGGGCCAAATCTCACTTTTCAACTTACTAACGGTTCTGCCTATTACCAGGAAAACGCTCTTACTCAAGCCCGCGAAAGCCTTAAAAGCGGCAAAATAATTGCGATCAAAGGATTGGGGGGGTACCATATCGCGTGTGACGCGAAAAATCAAAATGCTGTCGAGAGTATGATCAGTAGAAAGCACCGATCAGAAAAACCGCTCGCTTTAATGTCATTCAATGAATCCATAATCTCGAAATTCTGTAAAATATCGCCTGCGGAATCTCAACTGCTGGATTCTCATCAACATCCGATTGTGTTGCTAAAAAAGAATCAAGACTGCAGTCTGCCGAAAATCCTCGCTCCAAATCAGAATCATCTCGGTTTTATGCTGCCTTATACTCCACTGCACTTGCTGCTTCTTGAACCTGATCCTGATTTTCCTGAAGTCCTTGTGATGACGAGTGGGAATATTTCCGAAGAGCCCATTGCACATGAAGATGAAGATGCTTTTAACCGTCTATCAACCCTGGTTGATGGCTTTCTCACCCATGACCGACGAATTCACACCCGCGTCGATGATTCAGTGGTCCGTATTTTTGAAGAAAGACCCTATCCAATTCGCAGATCACGGGGGTATGCGCCAAATCCAATCCTATTACCCGGCAAAATACCTGAAACACTCGCCTGTCGGTGCGGAATTAAAGAACACTTTTGCCCTCTCAAGAGAGAATTATGCATTCGTCAGCCATCACATTGGTGATCTAGAAAATTATGAAACTTTGAGTGCGTTCGAATCTGGAATTGAGCATTTCCAGCGTCTCTTCCGTATTAAACCCGAACTTATAGTGTCTGATCTACACCCGGATTATTTGTCCTCCACATATGCCAGCCGGCGGGCCGAACATGAAGGTCTGCCTTTGATCAAGGTACAACATCACCATGCACACTTGTCATCATGCCTGGTTGATAACCACTGGGATTCAACAGAACCTGTTATTGGCATCATCCTCGATGGCACGGGTTATGGGTCGGATTGTTCCATTTGGGGTGGAGAATTCTTGCTGGGCAATTATAGTGGTTTCTCCCGTCCGTATCATCTTGCGTCTGTCCCCCTGCCGGGCGGGGACTCTTCCATTCGCCAGCCTGCAAAAATTGGACTATCTTATCTGTCATTTGCTGGCATTGCCCTTGATGATGACCTCCCACCTGTGGCTCAATTCAGTCAAGATAACCTTAATCTCATCCAATCACAAATCTCACATGGTATAAATTGCCCTCTCACATCCAGTATGGGACGGCTTTTTGACGCGGTTTCATCTATCATCGATATCAGGCACTCTGTTACTTACGAAGCCCAGGCGGCCATAGACCTTGAAAACTGCTGTGATACGGCAGAAAAAGGTGTCTATATCTATGCATTTGAAGACGGTGTGATCGATACCCAGTTCATCATAAGAGAAATCGTTGAGGACTGGCGAAGAAAAGAAAATAAGAGTATCATTTCTGCGAAATTCCATAACACGATTGCTCAGATTTGCCTTGATGCCAGCCTGGATATCCAGAAAAACACCGGAGTTAATACCGTAGCACTATCAGGCGGAGTTTGGCAGAATATCACGCTTCTGCAAAAGACGAAACCATTATTGGAAGAAAACGGATTTTCAGTGCTCATCCATAACCAGGTTCCTTCAAATGACGGTGGAATTTCTTTAGGTCAATTAATGGTGTCCTCAACAATACAATCCAAATAGAGGTAAATTATGTGTCTTGCTGTTCCAGGAAAAATAATCGAGCAATATACTGCCCAGGCAGCCAAAATGGGAAAGGTTGACTTTGGCGGCGTGATCCGCGAAGTGTGTCTTGAAGCAGTCCCCGAAGCTGAAATCGGTAATTACGTGATCGTTCATGCCGGTTTTGCATTAAGTGTGCTCAGTGAAGAAGAGGCGAATGCCACATTGGATGCATTTAAAGAACTCGACATGATCGAGGCGGAATTCTATCCCGATTCGCCAGTGAGTGATTAGAACGCCATGAAATATCTGGATGAATTTCGCGACGCTGGCGTTGTAAAACAAGCTCTCGAGCAACTGCACAAAATTACAAAACGCCATTGGGTCATTATGGAGATTTGCGGCGGGCAAACACATTCGATCATGCAGCATGGATTGGATCAACTGCTGCCTCCATCGATTGAACTGGTGCATGGCCCGGGATGCCCTGTGTGTGTTACATCACTGGAGCTTATTGACAAAGCACATGCGATTGCTTCTCTGCCGAATGTAATTTTTTGTTCCTTTGGGGATATGTTGCGGGTTCCCGGCTCTTCAAAAGACCTCTTTTCTCTGCGTGCTTCTGGCAGCCAGATACAGATCGTTTATTCTCCACTGGATGCAGTTAAGATTGCTCAGCAAAATCCCGAAAAGGAAGTCGTGTTCTTCGCTATCGGGTTCGAAACCACTGCCCCTGTCAATGCCATGAGTGTTCTGCAGGCGCGTTCACTTGGATTGAAGAATTATTCCATATTGGTCTCCCAGGTAACAGTCCCGCCAGCGATGCATGCAATACTTGGATCTCCAAACAACCGGGTGCAGGGATTTTTGGCCGCCGGTCATGTTTGCGCCATTATGGGCTACCACCAATATCATCCAATTGCTGAGAAATATAGAATACCGATCGTGGTAACGGGATTCGAACCGCTAGATTTGGTGAACGGTATATTGCAAACGGTTGAGCAGTTGGAACGCGGCGACCATAAGGTTACTAATGCATATACCAGGGTAGTAAGTGAAAAGGGTAACCTTCCGGCTCAGGAAATTCTTCGATCTGTTTTTCAAGATGTAGATAGAAATTGGCGCGGGATTGGTATGATCCCGTTGAGCGGCTGGGGATTGCGTCCGGAATTCTCTTATTTTGATGCAGAGAACAGGTTTTCCATCGGGCATATTAACACAAAAGAATCTAAAATCTGTGTTTCAGGGCAGGTTCTCCAGGGAAGAGTCAAGCCCAATGAATGTCCGGCATTTGGAACCTTATGTACACCAGAAAATCCCTTGGGAGCTACAATGGTCTCTTCTGAAGGTGCGTGTTCCGCTTATTATCGTTATTCACAGCATGTGAAGAGGAATTAATCATGGTTACCGAAATCCCCTCATATGAGGGACCAGTTTGCGCTCTACCTCTTGCTCACCAGGACCAGATCGTGATGGGGCATGGTTCTGGAGGAAGAATGACACAGGAGTTGATCAAGAAAGTATTTCAACCTTATTTTTCGAATCCCGCCTTAAATGCCAATAATGATTTTGCAGAAATCTTAACCAAGGATGGAAAAAAACTCGCAATAAGCACCGATGCTCATATTGTCTCACCCCTCTTTTTTCCCGGGGGTGACATCGGACGACTCGCAGTTTGTGGAACAGTGAATGACGTGGCAATGTCTGGTGCTGAACCTATTTGCATCACTGCCAGTTTTATTATTGAAGAAGGCTTTGCAGTCTCTGAACTTGTAAAAATTCTCAAGTCCATGTCCATAGCCGCAAAAGAGGCTGGCATTTACGTTGCCGCTGGAGATACAAAGGTTGTTGAGAAAGGTAAAGCAGACGGGCTGTTTATCTCCACAACCGGGATTGGCTTTATTTCAGATCAATTATCGATCCATGGAGCAAACGCGCAGCCTGGAGATGCTGTTTTGATCTCCGGGACGTTAGGGGATCATGGAATAGCCGTCATATCTGCCAGAGGTGAACTCGGTTTTGAGACGAAGATACTATCCGATGTTGCCCCCTTGAACTCGTTAATCAAAGCGCTCACACACGGGATTCCGGTCATTCACGTTCTACGGGATCCAACCCGAGGCGGGCTGGCAACAACATTAAATGAGATTGCCAGTCAAAGTAGAGTAAATATCACAATTGAAGAAACGGAAATCCCCATTGGCAAATCTGTTGGCGCAGCCTGCGAAATTTTGGGATTCGACCCACTTTATGTGGCCAACGAGGGAAAAGTCATCGTCATCCTGCCTGCACAATATGCCGAACAGGCATTATCCATCATGAGGGCTCACCAATATGGCATAAACGCAGCTCGGATCGGGACAGTAAATGCGGAACCTAATAACCTGGTGTTACTCAAGACGAGAATTGGTTCCAATCGTGTATTGGATGTTATGGCTGGGGAAATGCTTCCGCGAATTTGCTAGCCAACTTGACTTATCACCTGCACCATTTATACTTAATTAAACTTTCAATATAGAGGGAACTAATGAAGATTGATTTTCAAGAGACCACAAAAGACCTGGCTGTAAGAATTGATATTCACACTAAATTTGGCGCCCGTGATATCGACTCCTGGATGCTGGATCTGATAAAACTTCAGCCTGGAAATGTGATTCTGGATGTGGGCTGTGGTTCCGGTAAACAATGCTTTTCATATTTTGACTATTTACACGGTAATGCCAGTATCACCGGTGGGGATGTTTCACAGGATCTGCTTGACCAGGCAATCGCTGAAAACAAAAAACGCGAAGCCAACCTAAAATTTGGTTTCCTTGATTTCAACAAACCATTTTCTTTCTCCAATGATTCTTTTGATTTTGTCTCCTGCTGTTTCGCAATTTATTACGCAGAAAATTTTCCATTTACTATTGGTGAAATTCACCGTGTAACCAAAACTGGCGGTCGTTTATTCACCACTGGTCCAATGCCGCATAACAAACAGTTGTTTTACGATATCATCCGCGAAGCAACGCAAAAAGAGATTCCCCCCATGCCTGGTAGTTCGCGGTATTCCACGGAATTACTATCGACAATAAAATCCCTTTATTCTCATGTGGAATTGCATATTTTTGAAAATCCGCTCCACTTTGATTCAGTTGAACCATTTCTTGCTTATACGCGAGCATCCATGTCTGAAGACCGAAAACTTTGGGGAGCTTTTTTCAAGAGTAAGGATGATTTTGAGAAGATTATGGAGCAAATCACTGCGGTAGCGGAAAAAAGAATAAAGATCAATGGTGAATTAGTTATGACAAAAGTTGTTGGTGGAATCCTCGCGACAAAATAGGTGCTTATGAATCATGATATGACATTTTCCGGAAAGAGAATTTGCTTCCTCGGGGCTCATCCTGATGATATTGAAATTGGCTGTGGAGCTCTGATTGCGCACATTGCAGGCAAAACCTCCGTAAGATGCGTCACGTTATCGGATAATCAAAAGAATCCATCCCTAAAGAATGTTGTGAACGAACACTACAAGAGTATGGAGATTCTGGGGGTCAGCCGCGAAAACGTTGTAGTAAAGGATTTTGAAACCCGCAGATTTCCACACTTTCGCCAGGAGATACTGGAATATCTTGATCTCACTCAATAACGAGTACCATCCGGACATTGTTTTTGTTCACACAAAGGCCGATATTCACCAGGACCATGCCACTGTCACTGAAGAAGCTTTCGTGCTTTTAGAGGGACGACGTGTACTTGGATTTGATGTTATCCGCAGTAGTTATGGTTTCTTTCCCAATTTTCTGGTGGAAGTTGACGAAGATGATGTTAAAAAGAAAATTTCTGCCCTCGCAGCCTATCACACATATGATTCCAAATATTATTTTGATTCCGAAGTGACCCGGGCCACCCTTTTACGTCACGGAGCACTGCTGAACGCAAATATGCTGAAGGGTTTGATATATTAAGGGTTATTGGTTCTTTTGGATAATCGATTAAATTCAATAAAAAAAGCGCCTTAAGGCGCTTTTTTTATTGCGGAACCCCAACTTCAATATAATCATCAATCACTTGAACCGGGTAAACCGGAATTCCGGTTACCGCCGGTAAGGAAAGCGCTTTTCCGGTATGCACATCAAACCTGGCGCCATGCCGCGGACAAATGATGTCATCTCCATCGAGTTCGCCGTCGCCTATGGGACCTTCTCATGGGAGCACAAGTCACCAGTTGCCAAAAACTCCCCATTAACATTAAACAAGACAATTGCCAGTCCGTTGATCTCAAAAATCAATCGTTCCCCCTCAGGCATATCATTAACATTTGCAATTCGGTAGAATTTGTACTGTTCCCCGTCCATAATAATCTATTCCTCCTCTCCCACCAGGTCGTCAGTTGCTTCTCCCAATCCGTAAACCCCTGCCTTCAGGATTTTCAAAGGAAGCAGAGCGCATTTAAGTCGCACAGGACCCAGTTCAATCCCTAGCATTTCCAGCATATCAGATTTATTTAACTTTTTAATTTCTTCGATTGATTTCCCGATAACCGATTCAAGTAAAAGATCAGCTGATGCTTGAGAGATTGCGCAGCCATGTCCGTCAAAGGCTGCTTCTGTGATCTTCCCGCTTTCATCTACGCGCAAATCTATTTTTATTTGATCTCCGCAGAGTGGATTTTCATCTTCAAATGAAATATCGTGCGGATCCAAAGATCCGCGATATCCTGGATTTTTATAATGCTCGATAATGACTTCCCGGTATAAGATCGTCCATTAATTGAACATCCGTATCGTTTTATGGATTGCCTGAACCAAAATGTCTACTTCTTCAAAGGTACTATAAACGTAAAAACTAGCTCTCGAGGAAGCAGGAATATTATAACGGTCATGCAGCGGCATGGCGCAATGGTGTCCGGCTCTAATAGCCACGCCGTCCTGATCCAGAATTTGCGCAATATCATGCGGGTGGATTCCCTTGAGTGTGAAAGAGACCACACCACCCCGGTTACCTTGCTTTTCTCCGAGTATCTCCAAGCCATCGATTGCTGCCAGGGATTTCAGCGCATAATTGACGATTTCTTTTTCGTGTAATGCGATCTTGTCCATTCCGATCGCTTCCAGGTAATCAATGGCAGCACCAAACCCAACCACCTCGGCGATGGCTGGTGTGCCAGCCTCAAATTTATACGGAATTTCATTTGCCACGAAAGAGCGCAGGAAAACCTTCTTGATCATATCCCCGCCGCCTTGGTAAGGAGGCATATTTTCTAACAATTCTTCGCGCCCCCATAACACCCCAATCCCTGTTGGACCGAGCATCTTGTGGGCTGAAAATGCGATGAAATCAGCATCCAAATCAACAACGGATACCGGAAAATGAGGAACAGATTGAGCTCCATCTACCAACGTAACCGCACCTGCAGCTTTGGCCTCGGCAATCATCTCTTTTGCCGGGTTAATTGTCCCTAAAACGTTGGACATATGCGTGAATGCCACCAACTTGGGATTCTTTTCCAATAATTTTGTATAAACATCCAAATCCAAAATACCATTGTCATCAATAGGGATAAATTCAAGTTTAAGGTTTAATTCCGTTGCTAACATCTGCCAGGGAACAAGGTTGGAATGATGTTCCATTTCTGTGAGAATGATCGTATCGCCTGTTTTAAGATTGTTGCGACCCCAGGATTGAGCTACCAGATTTATCGATTCAGTTGCGCTGCGAGTGTAGATCACCTCACGCGATTTTTTTGCATGGATGAATTGAGCGATTTTCGCTCTTGCATCTTCGTACAACGCGGTAGCTTCTTCAGCAAGAGTGTGTACCCCGCGATGAATATTGGCATTGTGTAAGTCGGTAATAATCATCCATCGCTGCAAGTACATACTCAGGTTTTTGAGTGGTGGCTGTGGAATCCAGATACACCAAGGGAATTCCAGGATGGACTTCTCTTTTTAGGATTGGAAAATCTTTTCGAATCGTTTCGACATCAATTGAGTAAGTCATAGTAAAAATCTAAAGTACTTTACTGATATCGGGTTTGACCGTTTTTTTTATAGGAACACGCAGATGAGGAGATTTTTGTGGGTACCATAAAATATGGTCAGGTACCATCCACCCATCGGTCAGGAATACATTTGTCCTGAACTGAACGGCCACCATTTTTGGATCAACCTGAACGACGATCCCCTTAAGCCAACCCCGGATGCGCTCACCATTCTTATCATGGTCGCAAAAAACTTCAACTGTATCGCCCACTTCATATTGATATTCATAATCCGGGGGTCGCACGTAAGGAACTGACGCCATAATTTTCTCTCCAAAATTCTTTTCTCGTATTTATCATATACGATTATTGTTAGAAAAACCTAATAATCCAACATTTTTTCTTCAATTGCTTTCTGGAAACGCCTGCGTACACCTTCAAAAGGGATGCGCTGCATAATCGGATCAAAGAATCCTTCAACTATCAACTTTTCTGCTTCTCTTGCGGGGATCCCCCTGCTCTGCAGGTAAAAAGTAAGATCCTTATCGATCTTACCGACGGTAGCGCCATGTGTACAACGAACATCATCCGTCAAGGATCTCAAGTCCGGGGATCGAATCTGCTCGGGCTTTCTCACTCAATACCAAATTCCGGTTAGCCTGGTATCCATCGGTTTTTGAAGCAACCGGATCAACATAGATCATTCCCTGCCACACAGACCGGCTTTCTCCTAGTAAGGCACCCTTGAAGAGCAAATCGCTGGTTGTGTTAGGTGCCATATGGTTCTGCTGAGTGTCGTGATCGAGATGCTGCTGATGATTCGCGAAATAGAATCCAGACATTTTCCCGGTTGCACCCTGACCAACTAGGTCCAAATTCGAGAAATTCTTGGTGACTTTGCTACCCAGGGAACCGAAGATCCAGTCCACCTCGCCATCCCGGTCAACTTTTACTGTCTCATGGGTGATATTCCACATTTGTTCACCAAGTGACTGTAATTCCACAAAGTTCAATTTTGCCGAAGGCCCTACATAAACCTCAAACAACCCTGTGTGAAGGCTTTGCAGGGCAATTTGCGCCGGAGAGGATGTTTCATGCACAATAGTGGCTTCAGCGCCTTCTTCAAGGTAAATAATGACATGAGAGGTATGCAGAGAGCCGGCCCCTGGCGCCCAGGTGATACTTTGGAAGGGTTCTTCGACTTTCACGTTTTTTGGAATATAAAGGATCACCCCATTATCTGCAATAGCCGCTGCAAGTGCACCAAATTTGTAGGTCGAGGGTTTGATTATCTTTCCTAATAATCGTTCCACTAATCCGGGATTATCATTCATCGCGGTTTTAAAATCTGTGAAGATTATTCCGCGTTTCTTCAAATCTTGTGCTAAATAAGTTTCGACTGAATCCCCGCTTATCAGGACCTGTCCACCATGCTTTTTCTCCATAAGTGAAGAACGTAAATGTTCAGGCGCGTTTGCTAATCCACCTATATTCTCTACTGACCTGCCTGAATTGAGACAATCCCAAGTCTTTGAGAGAAGTCCTTCGCCATTCCTCGTCTTTATTGGTTGGAAAGGGAATTTTTTGCCATTCCTGCCAGGCTTTTTTGCGATAATTGGAAGTCTCGATATCATCTGCAATTAAAGGTACGAATCCAATATCAACTACATTCTCACCTGCAGGGATATTTCGACCGCGTGTAATTTTTACGACAGAGTCACTCATACACTCAAAACCTCATTATTATCCAACTGACCCCTCCATTTGAAGCTGGATCAATCGGTTCATTTCAACCGCATATTCCATCGGTAATTCTTTCACCAGGGGTTCTATAAACCCGGATACAACCATGGTGGTCGCTTCTTCCTGGTTCAATCCGCGGCTCATCAGGTAAAACAGTTGTTCCTCGCCAACTTTTGAAACCGATGCCTCGTGACCAATTGTGACATCCTCTTCATCAATTTCGATCGTCGGGTACGTATCTGATCTGGATTGCGGATCCAACAACAGCGCATCACAAGATACATTTGATTTTGAATTGAATGCGCCTTTATGAACTTTCAATAATCCGCGGTAAGAAGCTCTTCCACCGTTTTTACTGATTGACTTTGATGTAACCTTGGAACTTGTATTTGGAGCAAAGTGGATTACTTTGGAACCGGTATCCTGCTGCTGTCCATGTACTGGCAAATGCCAATGAGAGAATCTCGCCATGCGCCCCAGCCCCAACAAGGTATGTAGAGGGGTATTTCATGGTGACTTTTGATCCCAGGTTGCAATCTACCCACTCCATGGTCCCATTTTCTTCAACGATTGACCGTTGTGTGACAAGATTGAACACATTAGTTGACCAGTTTTGGATGGTAGTATAGCGTACCCGGGCGTTCTTTTTTACGATGATCTCGATAACTCCGCTATGGAGTGAATCCGTGGTGTATTGAGGGGCTGTACAGCCTTCAACATAATGGACCTGCGCACCTTCATCTGCAATGATCAGCGTTCGTTCAAATTGACCAATATTCGCCAGGTTCAATCTGAAATACGCCTGCAACGGTAAATCCACCTTTACACCTTTTGGCACATACACAAACGATCCACCCGACCAAACCGCGGAATTCAATGCCGCGAATTTATTATCTTCGATAGGAATTACAGTCCCAAAATACTGCTTGAAGATTTCCGGATGTTTCTGTAATCCATCTTCAATGCTCAGGAAGATGACACCCTGCTTTTCAAGGTGTTCCTGGATGCTGTGATAAACCATTTCAGATTCGTATTGAGCGCCAACTCCAGCCAGGAATTTCCTCTCTGCCTCCGGGATTCCAAGACGGTCAAAAGTATTTTTGATCGTATCAGGCACCTCATCCCATGTTTTTCCTGCTATATCAGAAGGACGAACATAATAAAAAATGTTGTCCAGGTCCAATGCTGAAATGTCCGCACCCCAGGTTGGCATTGGTCTTTCATAAAATGCTCTAGGGCTTTTAACCTGTAATCCAGTCATCCATTCGGGTTCATTCTTTAATTTGGAGATGTTTCGGACAACCTGTTCATTAAGTCCGCGTTCAGATTTATAAACAGAAGTATCAGGATCACTAAATCCGTACTGATAATCGTCCATGTTTTGTAAAAATTCTTGCTTCTTCTCGCTACCCATAATATGTCCTTAAATGGTTAAATAGCTCCGATTTCATATTTTTCACGTACCCATTCATAACCATGTTCTTCGAGGTGAAGGGCCAGCTCAGCCCCGCCAGACTCTACAATTGCACCACCCAGCATGATATGCACAAAATCTGGTTTGATGTAATTTAGCATTCTCTGGTAGTGGGTGATCAATAATACGCCAACATTTTGTTCTTTGAGGATGTTCACTCCCTCAGATACAATTTTTAATGCATCGATATCCAACCCGGAGTCCGTCTCGTCTAAAATTGCGATCTCAGGTTGCAAAACTGCCATCTGCAGAACTTCTGCGCGTTTTTTTTCACCGCCAGAAAAACCTTCATTGAGATACCTTCCGGCAAAAGCAGGATCAACCTTTAGAATCTTCATCTTTTCGAGTAGAAGTTTCCGGAATTCTGGGATCGAGATTCCTTTATCCTCGGGATTCTCAGCCTTCCTGCGAGCATTCACCGCGGTTCGCAGAAAATTTGCCATGGTCACTCCCGGAATGGACACGGGGTATTGAAATGCCAGGAATAACCCTGAACGAGATCGTTCATCTGTCGGCATTGCGAGTAAATCTTTGTTTTTGAAAGTGACAGCGCCGTCGGTTACCATGTAGGCAGGATGCCCCATAAGGGTGTAAGCCAGGGTTGACTTGCCGGTTCCATTTGGCCCCATAATAGCATGAACTTCACCTTGTTTAACGGTTAAGTTCACCCCTTTAAGGATCTCTTTATCCTCAATACTTACTCTCAGGTTGTTAATCACTAATTCCGACATTAATATCTCCAAATTCCAAATCTATGTTCTAAAACGTGTTAATTGCTTGTTCCAAAGCTCCGGGATTATATCACTTTTACATTCTTAGGTCAATATTTACTATTTTTATCACATTATTGACAATTATTCAATGGTTATGGTATATTCTATTGAGATAACGAAAAAATGAATGGAATTGATGATGAAGAGTACTCGTGACCGGATATTAAAGACCCTTCTAACACACCCCAATGCCACCATCAGCGATTTGGCAGATGCCGTGGATATTAATACGATATCGGTTCGCCACCACCTGACCAACCTCCTGGCTGACAGGCTAATTATTGCAAGTGAGATCAGGCATGGCGTCGGGCGTCCCCGGCTTGTCTATTCCCTCTCTGAATCCGGACAGGAAAATTTCCCTACACGCTATATGAATTTATCCAATTTGCTCCTGGGGCAGTTAAAAAAGACCCTCTCGCAGGATGAGATAAATGATGTTTTTACAAAAATTGCTCAAACTATTGCCAGCGATCAGATTGAGAAAACAAAGAAACTTACTTTTGAAGAAAAACTAACCTTCCTTAAAAACACGCTTGCTGGCGAAGGCTTCATGGTTGAATGGGAAAAAACCGAGAATGGTTACCTGATCCACGAAATATCCTGTCCTTTTTACCATGTCGGTCAGATCCATCCTGAAGTTTGTACTCTTGATCAAACCTTGATTTCCTCAATTCTCTCCATTCCAACCGAAAAAGTATTATGCGTTTTGAACGGAGATCAACATTGTGCCTATTTGATACGAAAATAACCTGGAGAAATGATGACTCTTGAAGAAGGTAAACCCGGAACCAATCGACCAGTATGGGAAGCTGAAAAAACCCATCCTGAATTATCGGATTTATTAAAAAAAGGGTTTAGTGAGATTACTGACCCTGAAATTGGGTATAACATTATCCAATTAGGTTTGATCCGCAATGTGAAGATCGATGACGAAGGGGCAATCGTGAAAATGATCCTCACCACCCCATTTTGTCCCTA
The DNA here is from genome assembly GCA_963753625.1 of uncultured Chloroflexia bacterium. GTDB lineage: Bacteria > Chloroflexota > Anaerolineae > Anaerolineales > Anaerolineaceae > UBA6107. The sequence continues at coordinate 689,998 of CAVWCP010000005.1, read as the reverse complement.
TGGACCCGCAATGATCGAATCAACACGTCAAAAAGCAGAGCAGGTACTGGAATTGCCAGTGGGCATTGATTTCGGTATGGATGCCTGGGACTTTTCTATGATGGAAGAGGGTTTGGGCGGAGAATGGGGCTTGTTTTAAGCTTTTACGTCATTCACCAATTACACCAAGTTAAGATAAAATTGAGTGCATGATTAGATCTGCATTTTTTGAGCCGAATAAACCGATCACCTTCCTTACAACAACTAAAGAGATCTCAAAATATATTGACTCTAATACAGGTTTCCTCTGGGTCAGCCTTGAATCGGCGACCGATGAGGAAATTCTACTAATCCTTCGGGACACATTTAAATTTCATCCACTAACCATTGAAGATTGTCAGAGCGCCGGTTACCAGGTCGCCAAGGTGGATGACTTTATCTCCTATATTTTTATCATTGCACATGCCATCAAACCCGCCCAGGATTTCCATCAATTGGACACCCTGGAGTTGAATCTCTATGTTGGTGAAAATTTCCTCGTCACCTGTTCTACAGATCCAAATATGCCGCCGGTTGAAAAAACGTGGGAACGCGTCAACAAAGATTTCCGCCTTTCAAACTTTGGACCGGATTTTTTGTGTCATGCAGTGCTGGATAACCTTGTAGACGAGTATATGCCCCTGATTGACCAGATGGAGAATGAAATCGAATGGCTGGAGGATAGTGTTCTCGAGAAACCCTCCCCTGCGACTCTGGAAAGACTTCTGGACCTTAAGCATTCCATTATGTCGTTGCGCCGGGTGATTGCCCCACAGCGCGAGATGGTCAACCGATTAACCCGTGATGAATTTGCTCAAATTGACCCGCAGAGTCGGTATTATTTCCGGGATATTTACGACCACCTGGTCAGGATCCAGGATTTAGCAGACACGATACGGGATATTGTTTCTGGCGCAATGGATATTTATCTAAACTCCACCAGTCTCAGACTGAACGAAGTGATGAAAGTCCTCACCATAATATCCACAATCTTCCTTCCCCTTTCTTTCATCGCTGGTGTATTCGGTATGAATTTTAAATATATTCCGACCGCCACACATACCTTAGGTTTTTATATGACCGTTTTTGGGATGGTAATTGTCGGGGCTGGAATGCTCTGGTATTTCAAGTGGCGCAAGTGGTTCTAAAAATCTGAAGTCTTGAGTAAAACATGGTAAAAATCATCGCCGACAGCACATCCGATCTCACTCCTCAATTGATCCAGCAATTTGACCTCGAAATAATCCCTCTTTCTGTTTTTATAAACGGAAAGGATTATCTCGATGGACTTGAGATCACGTCAACAAAACTATTCGAGCTAGTTGGGCAAACAAACGAGTTTCCAAAAACATCAGCCCCTTCCATCGAGACATACCGGTCTGTGTTCTCCAAATACAGCGAAATGGTATATATAGGGATCAGCTCCCAGTTATCCGCCAGCATGCAAAGCAGTCTGATTGCACTTGAGACAGAAAATCCGATCCATAAAGTTGCGATTGATTCAATGAACCTTTCCACAGGGATCGGTCTTCTAATATTAAGGGCTGCTGAGATGAACCGCGATGGGAAATCTGTTACCGAGATTGTTCAAGAGATTTCCAGCCTCACCCCAAAGGTACGCTCGTCATTTGTCATTGATACGCTTGATTACATTTACAAAGGAGGAAGGTGTTCTGCAATAGAACATCTTGCCGCCAGTTTGTTAAAAATTCGACCAGTTATCGAGGTTCGGAGGGACGGGACTCTCGGCGTGCGTGAGAAAATCGGCGGCAGCCGTAAAAAAGCATTACTGTCACTGGTTGCTGAAATGCAGGCCAATGGTCAAGCGCTTGATCCTCAGCGGATTTTTATTACCCACTGCGTCTGCCCCGAAGATGCGCAATTTTTAGAAACAGAAATTAGGAATATGAACTATTTCAAAGAAATCTTGATCACGGAAGCCGGCACAACCATCGCCAGTCACTGTGGTCCAAAAACCATTGGAATTCTTTACCTGACAAAATAAAAACCGGTCAACCCGGTTTTTATTTATTACTATATCAACCCTACTTCCTTGCCTACCTTCTTGAACACCTCAAGCACTTTTTCCATCTGCTCATCAGTGTGGGTAGCCATATAACTAGTACGTAACAACTGGTGTCCCTGGTTTACTGCCGGCGAAATCACCGGGTTTACGAAAACACCGTTATCGAAGAGCTTTTTCCAGGTCAGGAAAGTTCTTGCATCTTCGCCAATGATGATTGGCACGACTGGCGTCACAGAATTGCCTATGTCAAAGCCTAATGAACGATATCCATCCCTCATATTTTCAGCCACCTGGATAACCCGGGCAGCGTGTTGAGGTTCGTCCCGCATTACATGCAGTGCGGCAAGCGCAGCAGCTGCATTTGCAGGTGGAATGCTGGCGCTGAATATTAAAGCTCGTGCAAAATGCTTGTATGTAATGAATCGTATCTTCGCTGCCGGCAATAAAACCACCCAACGAGGCAAAAGACTTGCTAAAAGTGGACATGATCAGGTCAACCTGGTCAGTAACGCCCAGGTGGGCTGAGGTTCCCCTTCCATCGCCCAAAACACCCATGCCGTGAGCATCATCCACCATCAACCTTGCGCCATATTGTTTTGCGAGAGGCGCGATTTCCTTTAAAGGAGCAAGATCACCTTCCATGCTGAACATACCATCAACAACGATCAATTTTCCCGGCTCTTCAGGCAGCGACTTTAAGACCCGCGACGAGATGGTCCATATCATTATGGCGATATCTTTCGATCTTCCCGTAACCCAATCGTGCACCATCGACGATGCTGGCATGGTCATCCTTATCCAAAATTACGATGTCGTCTCTTCCGATAAGGGAGCTGATTGTGCCCAGGTTCGTCTGCATTCCTGTTGAAAAAACCAGTGAGGCGTCTTTCCCTACCCATTCTGCGAGTTCATGCTCCAATTGTTCGTGAAGCGCCAGGGTGCCGTTTAAAAATCTTGAACCAGTGCAACTGGTACCATACCGTTTGATAGCCTCAATGGCAGCTTCCCGCACCTTTGGATGAGTGGTCAATCCAAGGTAATTATTTGACCCGCACATGATCAGGCGTTTGCCCTGAAAAACAACTTCCGTTCCCTCATTTTCATTCAAAGGGATAAAATAAGGATATATCCCATTAGCAATTGCATCTTTTGCCGTGGTGAAAGACCTGCATTTATCAAATAAATCCATAATTACCTCACGAGACTAGATTGAATTATTCTATTACGAGAAGATTATTAAACTTTGCCGTGATTATACAATAGAACAGGAGAAAGTCAGGATTGACTTCAAATGCTATGCTAATATTAACTCTCAATCATGGATAAAGTTACATTAAACTACTACGCAGGCGTTGAAACCGGCGGCACCAATATTAAATGCATCATCGCCAGTGACCCTGAGCATGTGATTTCTGAAATGGTTCTCCCCACTCTTGACCCGGATTCAACCATCCAGAAGGTAATCCAGTTTTTCAAAGTTGGAGAAAATCGCTACGGTATTCCAATCACCTCCATGGGAATTGGAGGGTTTGGGCCGCTTGACCTAGACCCGTCCAGTGCCACCTATGGCTCGATAACCTCAACACCAAAGCTTGCCATGGCAAAACTATCCATTACTGTCTACATATGCAAAATGCTTTTTCATTTCCCATTAACGATTGATACAGATGTCAATGCGGCGCTCCTGGGTGAAACCCGTTGGGGGGCGGGAATTGGTTTTAATGACCTGGTCTATGTGACAGTCGGCACAGGTGTTGGCGGAGGAGTACTCAGTAATGGCAAGCTCGTCCATGGGTTAATTCATCCTGAACTGGGGCATATGCTCATTCGCCACGATTTTCAGGCTGATCCATTTGAAGGAATTTGCCCATTTCATAAGGACTGTCTCGAGGGTTTGGCGTCTGGCGCATCGATGGCTGCCAGGTGGCAAATAGCCCCTGAACACCTCTCGAACAACCACCCCGGATGGGTTTTGGAAGCGGAATATCTCGCACAGATGTGCTTAAACCTGACATTGATGGTTTCTCCACAACGCATCATTATCGGTGGAGGCGTCCCCCAGCATGAAGGTCTGTTAACCGATTATCCGATCAAAATTTCAATTGTTATTGAAATAAATATCTAATTTCAACCTCTTACTCCGAGGCAAATTGAAAATTATATTGTTCCACCAATGCTCGGACATCGCGCTGGAATATTTGGAGCAATCGCTCTTGCACGTTCATTAATCTAATCTGGAGGATGGATGAAATCCAAACCGACCTGGTGGGCAGTATATATTCTTGGGTTTTTAGGCTCTCTTGCCTGGGGTGTTGAAAACCAATATTTTAATACTTTTATTTATAACGAAATCACTCCTGATCCGCGCCCCATCTCCTGGATGGTGGCTGCCAGCGCCATAACTGCCACCCTTGCATCCATTTTCATTGGCGCACTTAGCGACCGTGTCCGTTATAAATGGGGTCGTAAGCCTTTTCTTTTCGCAGGTTATGTCTTGTGGGGAATTACAACCGCACTCTTTCCCACTTCAGCTCTCATGGGAACAATAGGTGCTGCCATTGTATTAGCGATTGGTTTTGATTGTGTGATGACCTTTTTTGGTTCCAGCGCAAATGACTCCGTCTTCCATGCTTATGTAGCGGATATTACCACAGTTGAGAATCGGGGAAAAGTAATGGGAATCCTCGAAATTCTTACATGGGTAGCCATGTTAATCGTTTATGGCGGCGCTGGATTTGCCATTGACTACCTGGGGTATTATGCTTTCTTCTACATCATCGGTGGTTTTGTTTTCGTTCTTGGATTGGTGGCTTCAGTAAGCCTCAAGGAACCCGAAAGGCCTGCTCAACCGCCCGCTGGCAGTTATTGGTCTCAGATTGCCAGCACCTTCCGCTGGTCAGTTCTCAGCCAGAATAAAAATTTACTACTCTTGTTCATCTCGATCACTTTGTGGGGTATCGCACAACAGGTTTTTTTCCCTTATTTGATCATTTATATCAACCATTATTTGAAAATCCCCACTCTTGAATCATCGCTGGTGATATTTGCTGCCATCCTTATCGGTGGTATCGCACTTGCTTATCCTCTGGGTATATTGGTGGATAAGTGGGGCCGGAGTAAAATGGCCTTGCTGGCGATAGCTTCGAAATGGCGGGGTTGATCGCCTTCTCGATGGCAACCACCTTTTTACCTTAATCCTAACCGGGATCCTCTGGGTCGCACCGTTAAGTGCCTGGATGATCGCTACAGGAGCCTGGAGTAAAGATCTTTATCCTGAAGATAAGCGCGGACAATTTGCTGGATATCTGATCTTATTTTCAGTCGCTTTTACCATGACCATCGGTCCTGCATTGGGGAGCTGGCTAACCACCTCGTTTGGAATGCAAGCAATTGTCAATGGGCAACAAGGATTCATTCCCTCTGCCTCTAATCTTCCAGGTTGGCGGAATGGCGACCCTGCTGGCAGCCATTCCCATTTTCCTGATGAAAAGAAAAATCTCAGATATGAGACAACCCCGTTGGGAGAGAGATTATGAGTATTCCTGAGTTTATTCTACGTAAATTAGTTCTTCCTGGAAGCTTGAAACGCACACCATCTGGTTTTAAGTTCATTCTTCATAATACTTTTGCACCTGCCACCATTACGAAATTTTATATTAACCATGGTGGAGCAAGCAATTGATCCTTCACAAATCACCATGCAAGAAACTGGCAAGGACACCATTAATGCTTCGGAGTGCACCCCTGAGAATCCTCTTCTTATTCCGATAAATATCGATATTCGATTTCAGCTAATTCGATGACACCTCTCGGTAAGGTTGTGAGTAAAAGCAGTCACCAAAGAAGTTGGGACTATCGAGTTTATGATCGAAGCAAGTAAGAAAAAGAAGAAAAGTAGAGTCACTGCCCTCTACCTGGCTTCATATTTCAGAGCAAAATCCGAAAGCTCCGAAGTAACGATTAGATACCTCAAAAGTTATCAGTCGATATCTCACCTTTCCTGTTGGGTCAATTCGTTGAACATCTGGAAAGGTGTGTGTATGATGGCATTTGGACAACCGATGGCAAGAAAATCCGTGAAGATACGGTGGATCTCATCAAGCAATTGAATCCTCCGATGATCCGCTATCCGGGAGGTAATTTTGCCAGTGGATATCACTGGGAGGATGGGATCGGACCCTAAAAACATCGTCCCCGCCGGCATGATGCTGCCTGGCAGGCTGAAGAATCCAACCAGGTTGGCACAGACGAATTCCTGGCTTTTGTGAAGAAATTGGCACTGTGCCCTGCATGGTGGTCAATGATGGCTCTGGCACTCCGGAGGAGGCTGCAAATGGGTAGCTTATTGCAATTCACCCGCAGACACCGAATGGGGACGAAACGCAGCACCAATGGACATCCAGGAACCATATAATGTTAAGTACTGGGGAGTCGGTAATGAGGTCTGGGGTGCCTGGCAGATCGGCACGACCTCAGCATCTGAATATGTGAAACGTATGAAACGGTTTATCTCAGCCATGAAAGCTGTCGATCCCACGATTAAGATAATTGCAGTCGGAAATCATCCCCTCACAGACTCCCCAGAAGACCCTGCAGCCCAATGGAACCGGAAATTTTGAAATCCGCAGGTGACCAGATTGATTACATCTCCTGGCATATTTATCAACCAGAAAAGGAAGGCTGGCAGGAAGATGCGATGATCTCGAGGTTTATCAAATCCATCTGCGCAGCACCCCTTGATATTCAAACTTACATAGAACGGATCCATAAACAAATTGTCTTAGCCGGCCTGCAGAACAGGGTCACCCAGGCTCTTGATGAATGGAATGTGTGGCTCCCCCGAAACATGGCGAAACAAGTATGCATCACGTAACCTATACCATGCGCGATGCCCTCTACGTGGCTTCCACGCTAGCCACCTTGTATCGCAACAGCAATGCAGTGGGTATTGCCAACCTTGCGCAACTCGTGAATGTTCTCCCATTGATCCAAACGAACGCTGAGACCTCAATAGCTACTTCCATTTATTATCCATTCATCTTCTTTGCGCAGATGTTCGGCAATGTTGTTTCATCGCAGGTAAGGTCCAAGACATTTACCAATTTACCGATGGGTCCGAACATTAACGCTCACGCTGATGTGCCTTACCTGGATGCGGTCGTCTCCATGGGTGAGAAAGGTGAAAAACTTACCGCCATCTTTATCAATCGAGATCCAATTCGGCGCATGCAGGTTACGATCAAATCTAACCCCAACAGAACATATCATCCAAAATCAATCCTGTGCATCAAAGCCAGTCATCCGCTGGCTGCGAATTCGTTCAAGAATCCGCATCGCGTCAGGATAACGAGTGGTAAGGTTCCTGTGCAGCAACAAAATTTTTCCGTACTCACAATGGAACCCGCATCAATCTACTTTGTGGAATTTGAATAATAAAAATGAGAGGCTGCAAAATGAGCCTCTCATTATAACGGACTGCTTTAAAGACGCATGTAACTACAAATCACCAGCTCTAACCAGGTCCAATGTTTCTACTGCATGGCGCAGGTGAGGGATAATAATACTTCCCCCAACGACCAGAGCCACATTAAATGCTTCATATAATTCCTGGTCACTTAAGCCGCATTTCACACATTCCAGGATGTGATAATCAATACAATCATTGCAGCGCAGCACCATCGACGCTACCAGCCCCATCATTTCCTTGGTTTTCTTGTCCAGAGCTCCATCTTCGTAAGCCGCGGTATCCAGGTTGAAAAAGCGCTTTATCCCCAGGTGATTTGTGTCCATTATCCTGGCGTTCATCTTCTTCTTGTATTCGGTAAATTGACCAATTCTGTTCATCACCGCTCCATCACAGAAGTTCAATTGCCTGCTGGTGGAAATGAATCCGGAGGACTTTTCGCCCCCTGTTAATTAAGGCGCTTTCGTCTCCCAACGCCTGGGCGAAACAAAACTTGCCAAATGTGATGCCTTCACCAGGAATCGCCACATCCTCTGAAGGTGTGTTTGTGATCATGATGAATAATCCATTTTCCGAACCGCCTTTGTGCAGTTGACCCGTGGAATGCAGGAAACGCGGACCAAAACCAAGGGTTGTTGCCAGTCCAAATTCTTCGAGAATCCATTGGCGCAAATTGTCTAATTCCTTTTTGTTTTTATCGTTCCTGCACACAAAAGCGTTGAGTGCCACATAACTATTTTTGTCACCATAGGATTCAAGGAATTCATTTATAACAACAAGAGGTGTTTCTATTTTCAGATTGATTATTTTTTGCTTGGAATAGACTAAAAAATCAGGAGTCTTGATCACAGGTGCGTCGATAATGAATTGTCCTGTTTTTCGAAACGCCTCAATCCCCGCTTGGGTGCGTGTTTTGGCATCCTGAACATCAGGTTGGTCAAACGAATTTACGCCAATGATCGCGCAAGCAGTAGCTACCGCTACTTCCCATAAGTAGAATTGATATCCGAGATCATATACTGAGTTCACATCGAGACTAATAATCGGATGCCCGTGGTTCTGAAGATCCATTATGAGTGAATCGTGATCACCATGTTTACGCAGGTATACAAAAAACCGGTCATTTTGGTAATGGACCGCGGATGTAAGCGGTTCATCTGCGATTGGCAGTATTCCTTTTCCTTCTTTACCACTGCTTTCTGCAATGAGTTGTTCCATCCAGGAGCTGAAGGGTACCCAATCCGCATCCGCCAGGATTGTTAGTTTATCCTTGCCATTCAATGCAGCAGATCCAAGAATGGCACCAAGGACAATTCCCGGGTTTTCTGTGACCGGAAATTCAGGACGGAACCATTTTGCGTTATATATCGTCCTTTTTACCAATTCCGCTGTGTCTATCCCCATCAATGCAGCGGGTACAAGTCCAAAAGCGGTCAGGGCTGAGTTGCGTCCGCCAACTTTCGAATTGGCCGTGATGATTCTACGGAATTTCTTCTCAGCGGCAACTTTTGCCAGCACAGTCCCAGGATCGGTGATGGCAAGAAAATGAGATCCGACCTTCAATCCAAGCTTTTTTTGCATTTTTTCATAGAAGTAATGGAAAAAAGCGTTGATCTCACCCGTTGTGCCGGATTTGCTGGATACAATAAAGAGTGTCTTTTCCATAGGGATGCGTTTTTCAACAGCCAACACTTCTTCAGGATGGGTTGAGTCCAGTATTGAAGTAATCAGCCCTGAATCATTCTTGCCATTGATGGCAGCAAATACTTCCGGTGCAAGCGAGGATCCCCCCATACCAAGGATTAAGGCATGTGTAAAACTTTCCTTTTTTAATTCACTCAGTAATCCTTCAATCTGGTTTACTACTTCTTCGGTTTTCCAGGGGGCATCCAGCCAATCTAAACGTTGGACAATTTCTTTTTGTCCTTCTTCTGATTTCGTCCAGAGAGAGGGATCATGGTCAGCCAAACGGATTGAAAAATTCGAGTCCGCCAAGTCCTTCAAACATTTTTTTACTTTGGGCTCGAGTGATCCCAATCCTTGGGTTATCCTAATTCTTCGTTCCTCGATTACATCGATTAATTTGTTATAGGCATCGCTGAACGCCTGAACCCCCTCCACTTCAAGTTCTTCAGTAACTTTGTCAATGGAGACGGAGTAATCTTCCAAATCCGAAAAATAAGTGTCTATCGGATCAAGTTTTTTGGTGATCATATTGGTAACCTTGCCGTGATCAAGGAAGGCGGTCAATGTCGCAGGCGGAACCGTATTGACGGTGTCAGCACCAATTAACTCCTCAATATACATCACATCCCGATACTCAGGATTTTTAGTGCTGGTGGACGCCCATAACGGGCGCTGCGGTTTAGCACCATGCTTTTTAATTTTTTAAAACGCTATCCATTAAATTCTCGGAGGAATAGCTGATAGGCTTTCTTGGCGTTGTAAATTGCAGCCATACCCATCAATTTATCAATTTTTCCTATTTCTGATTTTCGGTTTCGCGAGATTTCACCCAGGTATCCATCAACCTTGGTGTCTACCCTGGAAACAAAGAATGAAGCCACAGAAGCGATGGAATCAACAGGTTCACCCTTATCCACCCTGTCTTCGAGACCGGATAAGTAAGCCTCGATCACCTGGGCATAACGGTCGTACGAGAAAATCAAAGTCACATTTACATTTATTCCCTTGCCAATCAACTGCCTGATCGCTGGAATCCCCTCTATGGTGGCAGGTACTTTTATCATCAAGTTAGGTCGGTTCACCTTGCGCCATAATTCAACTGCTTCTTTCACAGTCCCGGTGGTATCGTGGGCCAGGTTCGGGTTGACCTCCAGACTAACGTATCCATCCTTCTTGTTACTCTTCTGGTAAGTTTTTGCGAATAAGTCAGCCGCACGCTGGACATCGTCAATCGCCAGGCTCCAAAATATCTCTTCAGCAGTAAATCCACCCCAGGCAAGTGTTTTTAATTGTGTGGTGTAATCGGTGGATTTGGTGATGGCGTTTTGAAATATGCTTGGATTGGAAGTCATCCCCTTGATCTCGCCGCGTAAAATCATGCCTTCGATTTCACCATTCTGCAGCATCGCACGCTGAATATTGTCATACCAAAGTGATTGGCCTATCTTTTCAAGAGTCTATTAAAACACCCATTAAATCCGCCTTCCAAACTCAGTGATTGTTAATTTTTCCAGTATTTTCCAATTCAATTATTTTCCCGACACGCCTCTGATGCCGCTCTTCTTTCGAGAAATTAGCATTTACAAATGCTTTTACAATTTCCCTTGCCAATTCAACCCCAATGATCCTGGCTCCAAGGCATAAAACATTCATATTGTCGTGTTCAACACCCTGGTGGGCTGAATAAGTATCATGGCAAACCCCTGAGTAAATCCCCTTGATCTTATTCGCTGCAATGCAGGCACCAACCCCGGAACCGCAGATGATGATTCCACGGTCTGCCTGACCCTTGAGGATGGTTTTCGCCGCTTTCTCCGCAAAGTCCGGATAATCCACCGGCTCCTGGTCGAATGACCCAAGATCGATGATCTCGTGCCCCATCTCCTGCAATGAATTGATGATCTCGTCTTTTATCGGGTACCCTGCATGGTCATTAGCAATCGCTATACGCATTGTCATTTGCCTTTCTTGAGCATTTGCATCGCTTTTAAATAAATATTTTCAGCCGTAAAACCGAATTCTTGTAAGATTTTCTTATAAGGCGATGATGCACCATACGTTTCTATAGATAGAATTTCCCCATGATCTCCGACCCACTTCTCCCAACCCTGGGCAACTCCCATTTCCACTGCAAGACGCTTTTTCACTCCAGGTTGTAGTACAGCGTCCTGGTATTCCTTGCTCGTCTTTTTAAATAACTCCCAGCTGGGGAATGAAACAATCCGAACCCCAAACCCTTCTGCAGCGATCTTCTTTCCTGCCTCCAGGATCAAATGAACCTCGCTACCCGACGCCATCAGGATCAAGTCAGGATCGTCTTTACCCAGATCTGCCAATACATAGGCACCTTTTTCCAATAATTTGGCGGGTGCATATATCTTTCTATCCAACGTTGGCATGGGTTGCCTGGAAAGTGCCAGCAAAGTTGGACCTTGTGTGTGTCCTGCAGCGTATTGCCAGGCTGCAGCCGTTTCGTTGGAGTCTCCCGGTCGGATTACTGTCAAATTGGGAATCGCTCGTAGCGAAGCCAGGTGTTCGATAGGCTGGTGCGTTGGACCATCTTCACCCAGTCCAACGCTGTCGTGTGTCATGATCCATATGCAATGGAGGTGTGATAGTGCTGACAGCCGGATCGAAGGACGCATATAATCAGTAAATACCATAAAGGTCGCACCAAACGGTATCAACCCCTTATGGTATGCAATGCCATTAACAATTCCACCCATGGCGTGCTCCCGCACTCCAAAATGGAGGTATTTACCTAAATGGTTATCAGGTGTAAATGCACTTGATGATTTTATTGTGGTGTTATTCGATGGTGTGAGATCAGCCGATCCTCCAACTAATTCTGGAATTACAGATACAAGGGAATTAATTGCCTGTCCCGAAGCCACCCTGGTCGCAATCCCTTTTTCATCGGCTTCAAAAACTGGTAGGCTGGTGTTCCAGCCTTCTGGAAGCTTAGCCTCAAAGCGTCGGCGAAAATCTGCTCCCTTTTCTGGGAACTGACGCCTATAAATGTCAAGGTTCTTTTGCCATTTTTTGGCTTTTTCCTCGCCAAGTTTGCCGACATTGTGGAAGAAGTTCAATACGTCCTCTGGTATAAAAAATTGCGGTTGGAGTGGCCATCCGAGGTTAACTTTTGCTCCATTGAGTTCATCTTCACCTGGAGGTTCACCGTGCGCTTTATTGGTATCCTGCCTGGTTGGTAAACCGTACCCAATATGCGTCCGGCAGATGATCAACGACGGGCGCGGATCAGTCTTGGCTAGATTGATGGCTTTATCGATCTCCTCGACGTTATTGCCATCTGCCACATAAAGTACCTGCCAGTTATAGGCTTCGAATCGTTTTCCTCTATCTTCTGTAAAACTCAGATCAGTGGAACCATCAATGGTGATGCGATTATCGTCATAACAGTAAATGATCTTCCCAAGCTTTAAATGTCCTGCCAAAGACGCAGCTTCAGACGAGATTCCTTCCATCAGGTCACCATCGGTGACAATACCGTAGACATGGTGATCGACAATGTTCATGCCTTCCTGGTTGAATTCGGCCGACAGGTGAGCTTCCGCAATAGCCATGCCAACGCCATTGGCAAATCCCTGTCCAAGAGGACCTGTGGTAGCATCCACGCCAGGGGTCAAGCCGTATTCCGGGTGGCCGGGGGTGATTGATCCCCACTGTCTAAAATTCTTCAATTCTTCGAGTGACACGTCATAGCCAGTCAAATGAAGCATGCTGTAAAGGAGCATCGAGCCATGTCCACCAGAGAGGACAAAACGGTCTCTATCCGGCCATTGGGGATCTTTTGGATTAAACTTCATGTGCCTGGTCCATAGGGTATACGCGATGGCTGCGGTGCCCATCGGTAAACCCGGATGCCCCGAATTTGCTTTTTGCACCCCGTCGGCAGACAAAAAACGCAATGTATTAATGGCTTTTTCGGTGTTTAAATCACTCATCCTGATCCTCCCGGTAATCGTCTAATTTTACCACTCAGGAAAATCAGGATGAGTTAATTTGTTAACAAAAAGTCGTTCGTATTCCCAGGTTATTCGAGCGGCTTTTTTGAAAGCCGCAGGCTATTGGTTACTACGAAAACACTGCTCATGGCCATAGCCCCAGCTGCGAAAATAGGAATCAATAAACCTAATGCTGCGACTGGTATGAGTACTATATTATAAAAGAACGCCCAAAAGAGGTTTTGCTTGATCGTTTTCACTGTGTTGACGGCCAGGTGTATCGATTGAACAACACCATTCAAATCGCCCCTGACGAGGATGATCGGCGCAGACGCCATGGCAATATCAGTGCCTGTACCAATCGCAATGCCAACATCAGCCTGGGCTAATGCTGGAGCGTCATTAATGCCGTCCCCAACCATAGCCACCACATTACCCGATAACTGGAGTTCCTTGATCTTCGCGGCTTTGTCGCCTGGCAACACTTCAGCAATCACATCCTCAATTCCGATCTGGGAACCTACGGCTTGTGCAGTCAAGGTGTTATCACCAGTGATCATTACAACTTTCATTCCGCTTTTTCTCAATGATTTGATTGCTTCATAAGAGCTTGTTTTTATCTTGTCGGCTACCGCTATCAAACCGGAGATCGTATTCTCAATGGCTACGATCATCACGGTCTTTCCTTCTCCCTGAAGGCGCTTAATCTCAGCGTCCCACTCATTGGTGTTGATATTCTCTTCATCCATTAATTTAGGATTCCCCAGTAGGATTCGTTTTCCCTGGATCTCGCCAATTATTCCCATACCAGTTTTTGACGTGAACATATCGGGTTTTACCAGGATCAGATCCCGGTTTCCCGCCTCGGCAACAATGGCTTCTCCTAATGGATGTTCACTGGATTTCTCTAGCGATGCGCTAAGAAGCAGCAACTCGTTTTCTGTCATATTCCCGCGTGTGAGGACATCGGTCACTGAAGGCTGCCCCTCTGTAATAGTTCCCGTTTTATCAAGCACTATTGTATTGATTTTGGCAGCCTTTTCCAGGGCTTCAGAAGACTTTACCAATACACCAATTTCCGCACCTTTACCAGTTCCAACCATGATGGCAGTAGGTGTCGCCAGCCCCATGGCGCAAGGACATGCAATGACAAGAACAGCGACCATATTAACCAATGCACGGGTTAATGGGGTCATTTCATCACCTGTCATCATCTCACCACCGAGGAAAAACCACCCTACAAAAGTTAATAAAGCAATTCCGATAACTACTGGAACAAACACTGCCGCCACTTTATCAACCATTTTTTGAATCGGGGCTTTGCTGCTTTGCGCATCTTCCACGAGTTGAATGATCTGTGCAAGCATGGTGTCTTTACCGATTTTTTGGGCGATAAATTTAAACCAGCCGTTCTTATTAATCGTTCCACCGATTACGCTTGTCCCAACATTTTTTTGAACAGGAAATGATTCTCCCGTTAGCATGGATTCATCGACAAATGACTCTCCCTCGAGTATTGAGCCATCAACAGGGATACTTTCGCCGGGTTTCACGATGATCGAGTCGCCAATTTCAACTTGATTAATCGGGATCTCAGTTTCAATACCATCGCGTAAGATTCTTGCCGTTTTTGGTCGCAGGCTCATGAGTTTTTTGATTGAATCACTGGTCTTTCCTTTTGCCCTGGCTTCCAAAAATTTCCCCAGCTTGATTAAAGTGATGATCACAGCAGCGGTTTCAAAATAGACATGTCCATGCAATAAACCAAAAACAACGAGCACTGAATAAAAATAGGCAACCGAGGAGCCTAAAGCTACAAGAACATCCATATTGGCGGAACCATTCCGCAATGCCTTATAAGCACCAACGTAATATTGCCATCCAACATAGAATTGCACTGGCGTTGCGAGTGCCATCATGCCGAATTTAAACCATTGACTATGACCAATTGCCGCAGGAAGCAAATTAAGATCAGCTGACATGGAAAGTAAAAGTAAAGGTAAACTGAAGAGAATGCCGAAGATCAATAACCGTCGTTGGTTGTCGATTTCTGCATAGCGTAATTTTTCTTCAACATTCCCCTCATCCATATTCTGATCTATTGTCTCAAAACCCGCTTTTTTTACGATTCGATTAATTTCTTCGGTGTTGATCATGGTAGGGATGTAGCGAATTTTAAGTTTTTCAGTTGCCACATTTGTGTGAGCTTCAAGGATGCCATCAACACCAGTAAACAGGTGTTCCAATCGTGCAGCATCACTTACATCCGACAGTCTTTTTATTCCAAGAACAAATTCTCCCGAAGCAATACCATAGCCAACTCTCTCAATTTTATTGATCAGGTCAGTTACTTCCAACTTGGCCGGGTCATAATCAACCATGGCACGTTCTGTTGAAAGATTTACAGCGATATTGGATACACCTGGCATTTTATTAACATTGCGCTCTATTGTTGCAACACAATTCGCGCAAGTCATGCCCAAAACTGGCAATACGACATGCTTACTTTTTTCCATGATGAATCTACCTGTAATTCTGAATGGTTATTTCTTTACTGGATAATTAATTTCTTTCAATAAGCCTTCAATTTTTGTTTCATCAGCCGGTTCTTCATACTCTACAACCACAATCTTGGTTGAGGCATCTGCTTCGACAGATGTCACCCCGGGCAAATCGCCAAGTTCCATTTTTATGGTGTGAATACAATGCATGCAATTAATTGCAGGTACTTCGTAAGTTACTTTTTTCATTTCGGTTCTCCTTATCCTTTTGTAGTGTGAGAAAAAATTTCACCGATTTCCTTGAGTACTCTTTCGCGCTCTCCCACATCTTCCCCCTGGATTGCTGTGATCACACAAGAGTTCAAGTGGTCATCGAGGATCAAAGCACTAACTTTATTGAGAGCGCTTTGAACAGCCTGGATTTGCCGGATGATGTCAACACAATACTCTTCGTTCTCAACCATCCTTGAGATTCCCTTTAGATGACCTTCAATTGTCTGCATACGCTGCATTACTTTGTTGTTTTGCATACTATCTCCCTCCCCCCACCGGGGGGGGATGTAAATATATTATCAATAACCAGTGTGTTTGTCAATCCCCCTATTGACATTCTTCCTCATCCCTCATACTATGGAACTATGACCAAATTGAGCACAAACCTCCCCTTAGAGGGTCAGACAATCTTCATATCCGGAGCAGCCAGGCGGTTAGGCCGATCCATGGCTTTAGCAGTAGCTCGATCAGGTGCAAATGTAATTATCCACTTCAATAATTCATCAAAGGATGCGGAGAAGCTTGCCATTCAAATACAGGAGGCTGGCCGGCAAGTGTGGCTGCTGCAGGCAGATATTTCTAAAGAAAAGGATCTAACAAGGTTATGCCACGAAACATTTGCATTAACTTCGGTGACTGCATTAATCAATAATGCCTCTATTTTTCATCACGGGTCATTTCTCGAAACGTCACGAACCTCTTGGCAGGACCATATTCAAATAAACCTAACCGCACCATTCCAACTTTCCCAGGCTTTTGCCAGGGAGATTGGAGAATTATCCAAAGGTATGATCATTAACCTGGTGGATTGGAGAGCGCTCCGGCCCGGCAATGATCACTTTGCATACACCATAAGCAAGGCAGCCCTGGTCGCGATGACACAATCTTTAGCGCTATCACTTGCCCCAAATATCTCAGTAAACGCCATTGCTTTGGGGGCAATCCTTCCCCCTGAAAATGAAAAGGTCAACCCCAAACTCCTTGAAAAAGTGCCTTTGAAGAGATGGGCTGAATTGAGTGAACTACACTCCCTGCTGATATACTTATTGAAAAGACCGTTATCGCTAACCGGTCAGGTCATTCACCTCGATGGTGGACGTCAGTTGGTTAAGTAGAAAGAAGAAACCATGGATAAAATCTTCATAACTGATCTATTAATACGCGGGGTTATCGGTATTTCTGAAAAAGAACGCGAACAACCCCAGGACATCCTGGTAAACGTTACCATCAGCGCGGATACAAAAAACGCTGCCAAATCTGATGAAGTTGAAGCCAGTGTCAATTACCGGACTGTTGCGAAGAAAATACTTGCCCACGTGGAATCGATCAAGCGATATACCGTTGAGGCATTGGCTGCTGATATTGCATCAATTTGTCTGGATGAACCCCATGTAAAGGGTGTCGTAGTTCGGGTAGAAAAACCAGGAGCTGTACGGTTCGCCCGGTCTGCAGGTGTGGAGATCGAAAGGCACAAGTAAGGCGAATTCATGAACCATGCGTTCCTAATCCTTGGATCCAACATTAATCCGGATGAGAATATCCCCAAAGCACTAAACTATCTACGGGATTCATTTACCTTAAAACAGATTTCTTCCACCTGGAGAACCACGTCGATTGGCGCAGATGCACCAGATTTTTTCAATACTGCAGCGGAAATCGAAACTGAACTGGATGCCTATTCACTCAAAGAACAGTGCCTCTGCCATATTGAAGAGGTCATGGGGCGCGTACGATTGCCGGATAAGAACGCTCCCCGCACGATCGACATTGACATCGTGATTTTTAATAATGATGTTATGGATACAAATATCTTCAACATGGAACATCTGGCTTTACCTCTTGCAGATTTGCTTCCTTTATTTATTGATCAAACCTCGGGGAAAACCCTTAAGGAAATCGCTAGTAATCTTGGTCTTACCGGTCAGGCAAAAAATATCGGAATGATTCTTCCGGATTAATCACTACATCACGCGCTGCCGTATTGCCTTTATGAGATCATACAAAGGCGCAGCCGATTCTCGATTCAGATTAAGATTATCCAATTCCTGCCCGGCGGTGTCATACAGGTCGGAATAGGTTCGTTTTGTTTGATTTTCTATTCCTTCATTTTCCAGATGCCTGGCCAATTCCATTGCTTTTTTCTCATCAATTCCACCTGGTTGATTCCACAAATTTGTAAACCCCTTATTAATTTTTAATCCTTGCAGAATCGGAAATGTCTTTTTATGACTTAACAGGTCGGTAAATTGGGATTTGCCAGTGATCTTCGGATCCCCCCAAATACCAAGGTAATCATCCTGTACCTGGAAAGCCAATCCAAAAGTGATTCCAAATCGTCCAATCTTTTCAACAAGACTTTGATCAGCCCCACTGACCATGGCACCTAATTTACAACTGGCGCTCAATAATACTGCCGTTTTTCCATTAACCATATCCCAATACAAATCCATTGGAATTTCATCCTCTTTTTCGTAAGCCAGATCCAGGAATTGACCTTTTGTAAGTGTCAGGCATGTCTGTTCGAGAAGCATTTTCATTGCGTTATATTGCCTTGTGATCCAACTTTGATTCAAGGCGCCCCAGGGAAAGAAAAGACAGCGTGAGCATGGCATCGCCAATATTAATTGCCTGTGCAATCCCCCATTTTCTCCAAACAGTATCTTTCCCTCGCCTGGTTTCGCTGCCATCCTGAATATCATCGTGGATTAAGGAAAAATTATGCAAAAGTTCCACTGATGCTGCGGCGGGTAATGCATCCTGCCAATTGTCTCCCATCGCATTGCAAACCTGGAGAACAAAAAGTGATCGCAGCCTTTTTCCCTGGGATTTATCGTTGTTGCCCTGGCTATCCATCCCCAGTTGGTACTCGATCATGGATCTATACAATTGTGGATAATCGGGAAGATATTGCTCGATAATAGAGACTAATTCAATATTGAGATTTCTTTGCAACTCGGCATTGAAGGTAGAAATTTCGGTTCTCATATTTTATAGATTGGAGTTTTCGCCAGCGCTGTGGTATCCCCGGCACCAACAACAAACATGGCAATACGCAATTCGGTTGTAAACTCTAGAACTTTTCTAATCACCGCTTCGGTAGAAATAGCCGCTTCTCTAAATAAAACACCGGCAACACCAGCTATGCTTGCTCCGAGCGCGATAGACTTTCCTATATCGATCCCTCTTTTAATACCACCAGACGCTATCAGGGGAATTCCAGGGAAGTTTAGGTGCAAATCTCTCACACAGTTTGAAGTCGGTATTCCCCAATCATGAAAATGCTCACTGATTAAGATCCGATTCAAATCGCTGTTGCGGAATTTTTCAACCAATGCCCAGGATGTACCTCCTGCCCCGGCTACATCAATACACGAGACCCCTGCATCGATCAGCCTTTTTGCTACTGCAATCGAGATACCCCATCCAACTTCTTTCACGATGACTGGAACTTCAATTTTTGTACAGATGGTTTCAATTTTTTTCAACAACCCTGCAAAATTAGTTTGACCCTCAGGCTGCAAGGCTTCCTGGAGTGGATTTAAATGCAGAATTAAAGCGTCTCCCTGGATGCTGTTAATGGCTTTTTTACACTCTTCCAATCCGAAACCATAGTTCAATTGCACAGCCCCTAGGTTGGCATAAAGCGGGATGTCAGGGGCATACTGACGGATGTTGAATTTATTTAGATTGGTTGAATTTTGAACCTCACTGCGTTGGGAGCCAACACCCATTGCGATTCTTGAGTGCTGAGCGGCTTCGGCCAAGTGAATGTTGATTTCCTCTCCAGTGGCAGTTCCACCAGTCATTGAGGATATCAAAAGGGGAGCATTTAGAACACTGCCAAGAAATTTGCTCCCTAAGTTTATCTTCTTGAGATCAAGTTCTGGTAACGCGTTGTGAGTAAATCTATATTGGTCAAATCCAACGCTTAAACTTGAATCAATGTTTTGTTCAAGGTTGATCCGGATATGATCATTCTTGCGCTGTTTGGTTTCATCGTTGGAATCCATTTTTTGTTACCTTTATGTGAGTATACCAAATAACAAAACAACATGATTGGTCTGGTTCAGCTGAGTCTCGTACCTTGTGATTGGTTGAAGTGTTAAGGTTGTAGAATTTGATATTTGACTGGCAACAATTGCTCCGTCTCTTGACAGATTGAGCATGGTAGTTACAATTTACCTATTACTGAGATTTCAAACTGACCATGGAGGTTTTTGAATGAGTGAAACTTTTCAAAAAGTAAAAGAAGTGATTGTTGAAGTTTTAAAGATTGATGAAAAGGAAGTTCGAGAAGAAATCAGATTCGTTGAGGATCTGAAAGCTGACTCCATGGACCAGTTCTTCCTGATCGATGGTTTTTGTGAAAAATTTGATATTAATATTAACGACGAAGATGCCCGAACAATTAAAACAGTTGGCGATGCCGTCGCCTATATCGATTCACACAAGAAATAAACTCGAAAATTACTAGAGTTTTATCAGTTCTGGGATCTGTTCTGGGAATTGTGCAATTTTTACCCCGACGGATTCCAGTTTTTTAATTTTACTTTCTGCAGAACCCGATAACCCTTCAATAATCGCACCCGCGTGACCCATGCGTCTACCCGGCGGAGCTGATATACCCGCAATAAATGCTACTACTGGTTTTGTTAGTCTGCGCGCGATGTAATCCGCAGCCACTTCTTCTTCATTCCCGCCAATTTCACCGATCATTACAATTACATCTGTATTCGCATCGGCTTCGAATAATTCCAGCAGTTCTATAAAACCCAATCCTTTTACAGGATCTCCGCCAATTCCTACGCATGTGGATACACCCATGTTGTTTTGTCGCAAAGCGTATAAAACTTCATAAGTTAATGTACCCGAGCGTGAAATGATCCCGATGTTTCCCGGAGTAGAGATATTCCCCGGGATAATACCAATCTTGGCAACACCCGGTGTCAACAATCCCGGACAGTTAGGGCCAATCAACCGGGTCTTGCGGGACCGAAGATACTGTTTAACGCGCATCATATCCTGGATAGGGGCTCCTTCCGTAATACAAACCACTAATGGAATATCCGCATCTGCAGCTTCATAAATGGCATCAGCAGTGTATTTTGCTGGAACAAAAATTACACTGGCATTTGCTCCCGTTGCATCAACAGCTGTTTGTATAGTGTCAAAAACAGGTATCTTGCCATTTAATACCCACCCTCCGCCTTTTCCCGGTGTCACTCCAGCAACAATATTGGTCTTATATAACATCATTTGTTCTGCATGGAACAAACCTTCATTACCCGTGATTCCCTGAACAATCAATCTTGTTTCATGGTTTGCCAGGATACTCATATTGCAACCCCCTGAGCGTTTTCAATAGCCAGTTTTGCCGCAGTAAATAAAGAGTCTGCAGTTATAAGTTTGGATCCCTCAAGCAATTTCATGCCTTCTTCTTTATTTGTACCAACGAGCCGCACTATCACCGGGATCTGCGGTTTTACCTGCTTTATTGCTCCTAAAATTCCTATGGCTACTTCATCACATCGTGTGATCCCGCCAAAAACATTGACCAATATAGCCTTTACTTTAGTATCTGCAAGGATGATTCTGAATGCGGCTGCAACTTTCTCAGACGAAGCCCCACCACCAATATCGAGGAAATTCGCCGGTTCCCCACCCAGTAATTTGATGATATCCATCGTAGCCATCGCCAGACCGGCCCCATTAACCAGGCAACCAATGTTTCCATCCAACTTGATGAACACGACACCGGATTTTCTGCCTTCATTTTCCGCCGGTTCTTCTGCCTCAAGATCCCGCATCTCGGCCAGATCTTGGTGACGGAACAAAGAATTATCATCAAGAACCACTTTTGCGTCCAAAGCGATGATTCTGTCATCTGCAGTGATAACCAGAGGATTAATTTCGACAATGGTCGCATCACACTCGACGTATAATCGCCACAAAGCACTGATGATTTCTCCAAATATTTTCCAGTATTTTCTGTCCAGGTCGATACTGATGGCAATATCTCTTAATTGGTATTCCCTCAATCCGATTAAAGGATCAACAGTTCTCTTGATAATTTTTTCCGGGGTTTTTATCGCGGTTTCTTCAATATCGACACCGCCTGCACTTGAAGCCATCAAAATTGGTTTTTGACTATTGCGATCATTGGCAATACTTAAATATATTTCTTTATCAATCGAAACAGCCTCATCAACCAGCACCTTTCGCACTGGAATACCCTTGATTTCCATTTCCAATATTTGTTTGGCAAATGATTCGGCTTCTATTGGGTTCTTTGCTAATCGGATTCCTCCGGCTTTACCCCGCCCACCTACCAGAACCTGCGATTTAATTACTACTTTTCCACCTAACTCTTCACTGATTTTTTTTACTTCTTGTGCAGAACTGGCAATTCTACCGTTAGGTATGGGTATCCCGTACTTCGCAAAAAGACTCTTCGACTGGTATTCGTGAAGTCTCATCAAACCACCTTGTATAGAAGAGGAATATTTTCAACAGAGATTATACTCCGAGCGTGGATAAAAAAAGTCCAGGGATTAACCTGGACTCTTTTTCTCAGTTTTGATATTACCCTTTCAGAAAAGCCTCTAAGGCTTCTTTGCTGATGCGATAAGATTCGCCAATCTTTTTTGCCTTGAAGTCACCTGCTGTAATTGCAGCAACCACATCAGCCTCTGCTACACGCAATACATTTGCTGCTTCAGCTGTTGTCATGATGGCAGGAATACTGGCAGCGGCTTGAGTGCCGCCTGCAGCAGTTTGGCTAGTTCCAATTCCCTGGAGTGATTGTGATAGTACGTTTCCGATACCCAAACCAGCTCCAATTCCTGCAGTTAAACCAGCACCGCCACTTGGATTATTCGCAGCTTCACGCATGGCATCCGAGGCTTGCAGTTGTGCGTAAGTGGCCATGTCGAGCATACCCATCGCTCTCAACTCTTCAGCAGATTTATCGGATGGCTTCAGGCTGCCAATATAGAAAGTCTTCAACAGAAGACCAAGAGCCGCAAAGTCTTCCTGGGCTTTTACCCGCACACCTGCTCCAAGTTCCTCTGTCAGCCCGATCATTTCCAGGACGTTTTTCTTTCCGCCAGTCTCGCCCAACAGATCCTGGATTTTGGAAAGGAGCATCATGCGTAATCGATTTTCGATGTCGCTAATACGGTAGATGCCTTGAGCTCCCACAATTTGGGTAACAAACTGCTGCGCATCTGCGACCTGGAAGCTATAGGATCCATATCCCTGGAGTAAAGCAATTCCAAGTCCGACGCCGGCGTTCTTAACAATGATCGGCTGTGCGGTTCCCCATTTGCGATCTGCAAACTCTTTCATGGATACAAAATATACTTCCGCAGTAAAGGGAGTCCTGTCATTAAATGCCTTGCCAACAAAATCGATTAAGTAAGGTATGTTGGCGGTCACGATCGTGTGCCGTCCTGGACCAAATGTATCCAGGGCTTTACCATCTCGCATGAACACGACCCGTTGTGATTCACGAACGATCACTTGAGAACCGATACGTAAATCTGCTACACCAGTTTCCGGAAAGCGATGAACGAGTTCATCAGTCATTTCGCTTGGGTATTCAACTACATCAAATATTCTAGCCATTATCGTTCTCCCTGATTATGAATTAGAAATCTATAAAATTACTGACCGAGTTTCATCACTTCGGATCGTTTTTTGAAAGCATCGAGGCAATCCTGGGTCTTTTGATTCAAATTGCGAATTGAAGCAGGAAATCCATCAGTGTCAATCGAAGCTTCAAGATTGTCGATGGCACTCGATACTTCACCGCCCATCGAAACCAGTGTCAGGTCGTATTGGTAGACCTTCTCCAATTCGGCTTCGTTTATCTTTGTGGCATCAAAAAAGCCTGAATAACCATATGCCGCAGTCTTGATCCTGTCGATAAACTGGCGTAAACGCACAGCGGCAATTTCCACTTCATCCATTACATCAATGCGACCCGCATTGACTAGATCACGCTGAATTGAAGAAAGCCTCTGCCAGAGAGCCTGGAACTGATCTGATATGGTTTCACGAAGGATTTTGTCAGCGGATCTGCGATCCGCGCGGGCAATATAACCCTTAAATCCCGGGATCTTTGCCATCAGTTTTTTCAACGGGTCCTGTTGAGAAGTCACTCTATCAAACAAATCGCTCATTTAATTCCTCCATTTGTCATTAACTAACCTTAATTTATTATAGCCATTTTTAACAAGATTTCAATTTCACATCACTACATACGTAATATTCTCATCGATGATTCATCCTGGATCGTAGCTACAATCAATTTCGGGTATAGAGAACACTTACCTCGTCTTCATACATTAATTGCCATCCATTAGTTTGCTGCAGAGCAGAAGCAATGTAGGTCCCTTGTTCCACCAAAACATAATCTATCTTTTCTTTGTCCAATGATTCTTCCCAACCTGGTTTGGCAAAATAGATGTCCACGTAATGTTTAACAAATTCCGCCCCATACATATCACAGCGACCATCGACGTATACCTTGTATTGTGGGTATAAATTCCAGATCATATACCCGCCCCAGTTGTAAGAGTTGAATATTCGACCATTAATCTGATTTTCAGTCATATAGTTCACTGCATCTACAGGAAATCTATCTCTGTTGGTGATTTCCTGTTTTTGTGCCAAGTGAACCAATGTATTTACGAATAAAATAATTACGCCTAACAAAACCACAATACTAAATGGCTTCACGAAGCGATCCTTTTGTGGTTGATTCTCAGTAAACGGGATTACTGAAGACATCTGGTCAGCTAAAACCGGAATTGCAACCAAGGCGAACAGGGCTACATGCTTCAGTGCTGATAATGCCATAAATCCAAATACTAAAACGAGTAGTACATTGGTCGTGGAAATAGATCGCTTGGATTTCAATCCAAAGGCGATCAGGCTCAGGTACATAACTGCCAGTGGAATCCAGGTTCTCTCATGAAAATCCGGAGAAGCCCATTCCTGGTTAAACTGCTGCAGTGAGGCATCGTTGATTGTTTGAAAAGGATAGACCAGAATGCGAATGCCATTCGGATTAACTAGAGTAACTAATATACAGGTTATTAAAGCTAGGACCAGAGTAAACAATGGCTTATCAATAAACCCCTTAAATCCTTTCTTCTGCTGTAATATTCTAATGAGACCATCGACCAACCTGCCAACAATAAAAATCCCAATTACTCCCAAACCGATGATGAATGCTCCATGCTGATTAACCCAAAAAAGCATGATCACTGGTAAAGGAATCAGGTTTCCAATCTTATCGGTTTTCATGTACCGATCTAGAAGTACCAGGAATATGCTCATATACAGTATTGAAAATATTTGCGGCCTTGGCCATAATACAGGAGTTGAGAGGATCGCTCCAAGCAGGAGAGCACCGCCTGCCGCATAAAGATTGCGCTTGTCTTCGATTCTAAAAAATGTTAACAAAAAAGCAGCCAGGATCAGAGCGGAAAAAACCAGAGTAGTAAGAATGATCCCCCCGGCATTATAGAGAAGAAATAAGACCAACTCCGAGAGCCATTCATGGGCTATCCAGGGTCTGCCACTTGCTGTAAAAGAATAAGTATCAAAATGCGGTATTTGCTGGTTCTGGAGGATCAATTCGCCGGTTTTGATATGCCACCAAAAATCAGGGTCTTCTAATGGTCGCAATACAAAGAGGAAAATTCCTAATAAAACAAGGAGAAGAAATAATTTACTTAACGTAAACTTCATAAATTTCATTCTAGCATACTTGAAATAACACACCCACCAAAAATTTTACACAATTTTTATGTGAATTTTATTTAACCTTTATACAATTAGGGATGGAGGTTATTATGAATCGAGCAAGTGAGAAAGGACAAGGACTTGTTGAATACGCACTTATACTTGTTTTAATTGTGTTAGTAGTGATTGTTTTATTAGAACTTTTTGGAATAAAGGTATCAGACATCTTCACTGATGTTAATAGTGTGTTAGATTCAGTATAAGTCTATAGTTGTAAGGTTGCTGTAAGGGGTACCCCCTTGAAAACTGCAAATGGAAAGATATAATCTATCTATCATTCAATCTTATGAAAGGAGATAATCACATGTTATTCGCCCCGAAAGAAAAAGGCCAAGGTTTAGTTGAATACGCATTGATTCTTGTTTTGATTGCAGTTGTCGTGATCGTGGTCCTGCGTGCACTCGGTATCAAGGTTCAAGGTATCTTCGGCAAAATCGACGCCGGACTTGTTCCCTAGTCTTCACCATTTCAATATGATTTACAATAAGAAAGGCTCTTTACAGAGCCTTTCTTATTTGTAAGGGAAAGTCAGCCTTGTTTGCCAATATGTAAAGCCGTTCTTCCGTAAATTTGCCGTATAATTATTTTGATTAACAACTCGCGCACAACTCAGTAGGAGGGACCAATGGCATCGGGAAAAAAACGAAGTAATAAGGTTTTGCTTTATGTGATTTTGATCGTAGCAATACTCGCAGCACTCGCATATCTTTTACTTTCAAATAATCCGGCATTTAATAAGGTGAATGCGCCGGCAGCAACGCCAACCCCAAATTACGAATTGGTTGAAATCGTTATCGCATCTCAATCAATTCCCAGGGGCGCTGTGATCACAGGCGATGTTCTTACAACCATTCGCTACCCAAAAACTGAGTTACCCCAGGGGACTTTCTTCCAAACTATTGAAGAAGCCGTGGGTACCAAGGCAAAATACAACATTGACCCTGGTGTTCCTTTAACAACCAGCATGGTTATCCATGAAGGCGCTGGTTCTTTAGCCTCATTTGATATTCCGTCCGGAATGACAGCCTATTCAATCCCTGCCTCTCCTGAGACAGCTGTGGCATATGCACCTCAAAAAGGTGACCATGTAATGGTAGTTGGCTGCCTTTTACTGACAGAGGTTGACACAAATTTCCAAACAATACTACCGAATAATTCAAGTACGACGTATGCTCCGGGTGCTGTTGTTGAGGGAGTAGGGGTCACCACTTCCACAGTAATTCAACCTTTGGCTGAAGGCGCGTCCGCTACACGCGGCCGGTATGAGCTTGATACCACGACAAACGAACTAATCTATGTGGTTCCCTCCGAATCTCAACGACCAAGACTCGTCTGCCAAACGATTATCCAGGATGCCATGGTGTTGAATGTGGGTATGTTCCCACTAACACAGGTAGTTGCTGGAGCACTGCCAACGGCTACACCTGTTGTGGTGGCTACTGAAAACGCTGCTCCTGTTGGCCCATCCTATCCCGGATCTGTAACCTTAGTTCTTTCTCCACAAGACACGATTGTCTTGAATTACCTCTTGCTATCTGGTGCAAAATTATCCATGGCTTTAAAAGGTTCTGGCGACACAAATCCAATAGCGACAGATCCTGTAACACTTCAATACATAATGGATCAGAAGAATTTACCTTCTCCAGTAAAGCTTCCTTATTCAATCGCACCCAGGGTTGACACCATAACATATCCGACTTTCAACGACTATATTCTTGTTCAACCATAAGATCTTCGTACCTGCCATTTTTACGGAGCTGTGATGCCATCGCCGGATAAGATCTCTGTAATTGTTGTTGACGACACCGACGAATCTCGAGAGATGATTCTGCGAATGCTTCAATTTGATGCAAGCATCGAAGTAGTCGGCAAGGCAAGAACTGGCCTTGAGGCTATTGAAGTTGCTCAAAAATTAAAACCCGATGTCATTGTCATGGACATCAACATGCCGGATATGGATGGCATTACAGCAACTGAGCAAATACGGAGGAAAAATCCATTCATCCAAATTGTAATTTTGTCGGTCCAAAATGACGCCAACTATATGCGCAAAGCTATGCTGGCTGGTGCCAGGGACTTCCTCACAAAACCGCCTATGATCGATGAATTGACGATAGCAATCCGACGGGCTGGTGATCTGGCTCATGAAGAGAAAGCCAAAGCCGCAATAGTGTATACCCCTACTGGTATGACCGGTGCTCTAGGGCAAGCCTTCAGGATGCCTGTCCAACTCGGGAAAATAATTTGTGTCTACAGCCCTAAGGGTGGTGCTGGTTGTACGACTGTTGCCACTAACCTTGGTGTTGCTTTAAAAACAACAGACAATAAGGTTGCAATCGTAGACACCAATTTGGTGTATGGTGATGTGGCAGTATTCTTCAATGAACATGGGAAAAATTCGATATTGGACTTGGTAGGTCGCTCCACTGAACTGGATTCAGAAATCATTGAAGATGTAATGGTCGTCAACAAAACTACAAATTTGGAACTTATGGTTGCTCCAAAAGAACCTGAATTATCTGATGCTCGCAAAGGTGAACCGGTCCACCAAATTCTTACCTTCATGAAGCAAATATATAATTACATCATCATAGACACTACTTCTCACCTCACAGAAATTGTCCAGACCTGTCTGGATGTTGCAGACTATATTATCTTGTTGACAACCCAAGATATTCCAGCAATCAAGAACGCACACCAATTTCTATCCATTGCTGATGCCTCCGAAATTAGTCGAGACAAGATTATTTTTGTCATGAATCGATACGATAAAAGAATTGCAATCTCTCCCGAACGAGTTGGTGACAGCCTAAAACAACCCGTATCAGTAGCCATCCCATTCGAGGACCGGATAATTAGCAATTCGATCAACCGGGGTGTACCGTTCATGGTCGATAATAAAGCCGCACCTGCTGGCAAAGCGATCTTAATGCTTCAGGAAGAATTGCGGAAGAGAATTCTGAAGGATGAAGAGAACGCTTAAAGAATTAGGAGTCGCTTTACATGTCCATTTTACGAAGAATCCAGAATAATGACCCGCAACCAGGTCCTTTCAACGAAAACGAACCGGAAAATACTTCAACATCTCCTCTGCAGGTAAAACGAACCGCATCTCTTTCCGGGCAAGCCACCCAGGACACTTACCAGGATCTAAAGGGCAGGGTTCAGAAAAAACTTTTATCTGAGCTTGATCCGAGTGTCGATGTCACCAAGGTTGCAGAAGTTAAGAAAACCATTCAGGATCTTTTTGAACAAATCCTCATAGAAGAGAATTTTGTCCTTTCCAGGACTGAAAAAACGCGATTATTTGAACAAATTACTGCTGAAATTCTCGGCCTTGGTCCTTTACAACCCATGCTCGAAGATGACACGATTACTGAGATCATGGTGAATGGCGCAAAGAATATTTATGTTGAACGGCGTGGAAAAATCCAACGCGCTCCGTTGGCTTTTGAAAACAATGAACATGTTATGCGAATCATCGAACGTATTGTTGCCCCGCTAGGCCGTCGTATTGACGAATCCAGTCCATATGTTGATGCTCGTCTTCCTGATGGTTCCCGTGTTAACGCGATCATTCCCCCTGTTTCTCTGGTTGGACCTGTTCTTACAATCCGTAAATTTTCCAGGACTCCATTTACGTTGGATCAACTTGTCCAATTTGGTTCCATTACTCCAGAAGCAATCCAATTCCTGGATGCTGCGGTTAAATCCAGAATTAATATCGTAATCTCCGGTGGTACGGGTTCCGGAAAAACCACCCTTCTTAACGTTTTGTCCGGATTCATCCCTGCTGACGAACGCATTATTACAATCGAAAATGCAGCTGAACTTCAATTACGACAGGAGCATGTGGTAACGCTGGAATCAAGACCTGCCAATATTGAAGGAAAAGGCGAGATCACTATCCGCAATCTTGTGATCAATGCCCTCCGTATGCGCCCTGATCGCATCATCGTTGGAGAAATCCGTGATGAAGCCGCCCTGGATATGCTCCAGGCAATGAATACTGGTCATGATGGTTCGATGACCACTCTTCACTCCAATAGCCCCCGAGATACTTTGTCCCGTCTCGAAACAATGACGATGATGGCTGGAATGGAACTCCCGGTACGTGCAATCAGGGAACAAGTAAGTTCTGCAATTGACCTGGTAGTTCACCAGGAACGTTTGAGGGATGGTTCGCGAAAAGTTACAAATATTACTGAAGTGATCGGGATGGAGGGGGAAGTAATCACCATGACCGATATTTTTGTATATGAACAACTTGGATATGAAAATAACAAGGTCATTGGTAGAATGCGACCGACCGGGCTTCGTCCAAAATTCATGGAAAAAATCGAAGCTTCTGGTATCCACCTCCCGCCAAGTGTATTCGGCATAGGGGTAAGGCGATGATCTTCAACAGGCGGACATTATGAACCCAACTATTATTCTCTGGATTGGCGGGGCTTTAATATTGATTTTGATTGTAGTTGGCATATTCGCAAATGTTGCCAACCGCAAATCTTCCGAAGAAGAGCGAATTGGTGATTACGTAGGTCAGGAATTACCAGTACAAACCACAGTAAAAGAAAAATCGACCCCCATAACGGATTGGTTAACCAAACGTGTTGAAAAAACAAGTTATGGCGACCGGATTGCTAAAAGCCTTGCCCAGGCAGACTTAAAACTAAAACCTGGTGAATATGTGTTGACAATAGTTGGCGCATCGCTCGGAATGGCGATCTTAGGATACTTTTTAGGCACCAAATCCATTTTACTGGCTGTTGTCGGTGGTGTGGTTGGATTATTCATACCTCAAATTTATGTAAATGCCCAAAAGAGTCGCCGTCTGATCAAGTTTAATGACCAATTGGGTGACATGATCGGTTTGATGGTTAATGGTTTACGCGCAGGTTATTCAAATCTCCAAGCGATGGAATCTGTCAGCAAGGAATTACCTTCGCCCATCAGCGATGAATTCCACCGGGTAGTGCAGGAAATCCAACTTGGTGTAACCACAGAAAAAGCGCTGGATAACCTCTTACGCCGTATCCCGAGTGATGATCTGGACCTGGTAATTACTGCTATGAATGTTCAACGTGAAGTTGGTGGCAACCTGGCTGAAATTCTTGATACGATTTCTCATACGATTCGTGAAAGAGTTAAACTAAAAGGTGAAATTCGTGTTTTAACAGCGCAGATGAGAATTTCTGGCATTTTCCTTTCCTTGCTGCCGATTGGACTTATGCTTGCACTCTACGTGATTAACCGTGAATATATAATGACCTTATTTGCACCAGAAAACAATGATGGTCCAATCCCTTGTGGATACGCTGCTCTCGGCACTGCACTTTTATTAATCGTTAGTGGTTACCTGATTATGCAGCAAATCGCTAAGATCGATGTTTAACTCAGGAGAATTCATATGACTGCGTTAGTCATTTTTATCGTTCTGCTATTGGTAGGTGCCGTAGTACTCGTTTTGATCGGATTGCGAAACCCCCAGGGAAAGAACGACAACTTCATCCTTGAACGGTTGGAAGAGTTCAGCCAGGCTGGCGAAGATGTAGACCTCGAAAAACTAGAGATGGCTCAGCCATTTGTTGAACGTGTGGTTTATCCAATTGCACGAAAATTAGGTGAAATTACTGTAAAATTTACTCCACAAAACTGGCTAAATACCATTTCCCGGAAATTGGAAATGGGTGGAAACCCTGGCAAGATTGATCCATCTGTATTCCTGGTTCTTCAATTTGTGGCAGCCATTGGTTTAGGGGCTGGTGCCTTTTTATTGATGACTATGCTTGGGAGTTCAACCCCGCAAGGTCAAAAATTCTTGTTTACTGTTTTGGCAACCCTTGCAGGGTTCTTTGTTCCTCAGTTTTCACTTTCCCGGGCAGTGACAAAAAGGCAAAAAAGCATTCGGCGCGCATTACCAGATGCCCTCGATTTATTAACCATCTGCGTTGAAGCTGGTCTTGGTTTTGATGCAGCCATGGCAAAAGTCGTGGAAAAATGGAACAACCAATTATCCAACGCCTTCAACCGAGTTCTTCAAGAAATCCAACTGGGCAAACTCCGCCGCGAAGCATTGCGAGCGATGGCAGATAATATTGGGATTTCCGAAATGACAAGTTTTGTTGCCGCAGTCATTCAAAGTGAGCAACTCGGTGTCAGCATGGCCAGGGTTCTCCGCATCCAGGCTGACCAGATGCGTGTCACGGCGCCGCCAGATCGCTGAAGAAGAAGCTCACAAAGCACCAATCAAGATGTTGTTGCCAATGGCGTTTATCATTTTTCCATCCCTTCTAATTGTTTTGTTAGCGCCGGCACTCTTCCAGGTCATGGAATCCGGCATTTTCGGTGGATGATCTAATCTCATAAACAGCACCAAACAACGGGGGTCGCCCCTGAATTCAAATTCAACACTACCGCTCTATCATCTGTTCTGGTCCTTGATGGATAGTGTGTTCCCGCCTGCCTGTGCCAGTTGTAACAGCCCCGGTACAATTTTGTGTTCTGCATGCATCGAAAAAGTGAACCTGATCGGTTCCAGCGTGTGTTTATCCTGTGGGAACCCACAAAAAACTCAGGATCAATATTTGCGAAAGCTGTCTTGAAAATCCACCTGTGTTTTCTGGTATGCTTTCCTGGGCTAATTACGAAAATACTGTTCGCGACAGCATACACAGCTTGAAATATAAGAACAACATCGCACTAGGTTATTTCTTTGCCATGAAACTTCTGCCGGAATTAATTACAGCGCAATGGCCAATAGATTTAGTCATCCCAGTCCCGTTAAGCAAATCACATCTATAAAAGTCGCGGATATAACCAGGCAACTTTCATTTCCAGACCTTTATCGCGCGCTTTACATATCCCCCATGAAACGAGGGGACTTACAGAGAGTCAGAGAAACATCAACCCAGACGAAATTAAGTGCTGAACAACGCTTTTTAAATGTCGAAGGTGCGTTTTCCGGAAATCCTGCTAAACTTAATGGTAAGAATGTTTTACTTGTTGATGATGTCATAACGACTGGAGCAACTATGATTAATTGTACAAAAGCATTATTAACATCAGGAGCATCAAATGTTTATTGTATTTCTGTGGCAAGAGTTATTGTTATAACAAGCAACTGGTTGTTGAATGGCTTCCAATTCGCACAAAATTATTTTCGAGGAGGAAACTATGGTACAGAAATTTGAAATAAACGTAAAGAACATGGTTCTAACAAACCGAATACAAGAATATGTTGAAAAAAAGGTACCAAGACTGGAAAGGTTGCTGCCGGGCATCGATAATATGAAATTTGACCTTTCTTATTCAAAATCGATGCGCAACCGCTCGATCGCGAAGTTGTCGAGATTACAATCACTGGTAAGGGATTTATCCTCCGAACGGAAGAAAGCGATGCTGATATGTTAACTGCAATCGATAATGCAGTTGACAAAATGCAGCGACAAATTGAGCGATTTAAAGGTAAACGGTGCTCGTGGACGTGGCGACGGGACTCC
This sequence comes from uncultured Chloroflexia bacterium, assembly GCA_963753625.1. Lineage (GTDB taxonomy): Bacteria > Chloroflexota > Anaerolineae > Anaerolineales > Anaerolineaceae > UBA6107. Next base: position 656,750 of record CAVWCP010000005.1, on the reverse strand, counting down.
TGCTTCCGAAGTGTATGCTCCTCAAGATGTTGAAGAAACATCTCCATCAGCCAAAATTGTTCGGCGGAAATCATTTACTCTCCTCCCAATGGATGAAAATGAAGCCATCGAACAAATGGCATTACTTGAGCATGAGGATTTCTTTATTTTCTACAATGTGGAAACGAACTGTAATTAATGTTATTTACAAACGAAACGATGGAGATTTTGGTCTGATCGCACCAAATATTGAATAGATATCTTATATTTCCCGCGGAAGAGCTGAGATGATACTCAGCTCTTCTTTTTAATATGCCCTCCAATCTCACTTAAGACATATTGTGCTTGTAGAGAAGGAATTTAGAATCAAGTGTGAGAATCTTCCTATTATCTCAAAGTAATTCTGCGCTGATCATTTTGTTTAGGAGAAATCCATGAATCTTGTTACCGGGGGGACCGGCCATATCGGCAATGTTTTAGTGAAAGAATTGGTGAAGAAAGGCGAAGCAGTACGAGTTTTCGTTTTACCAGGCGAAGACCTCTCGCCTTTTGAGGATCTCGATATAGAAATCTATCGGGGGGATGTTCTCGACATGCAATCAATCATGAAAGCAATGCAGGGGATTGAATATGTCTTTCATCTTGCTGGAATAATTTCCATTATGCCAGGAAAAGATCAACTCGTTCATGATGTAAATGTAAATGGCACCTAAAATGTGTTGGCTTGCGCCAGGGAAGTTGGTGTTAAGAAATTCGTACACACTAGTTCGATCCATGCTTTAAACGAATTGGGCACGGCATCGTCATCGACGAAAATACCCCTATTGATCCTGACAATGCTATTGCAGCATATGATAAATCAAAAGCGGAAGCCACGCTCGCTGTACTCGAAGAAGCCAGGAAAGGATTCCCGGCTGTGATTGTTTGTCCTACCGGGGTCATTGGACCTTACGATTTCAAAGGTTCCGAATTAGGGGTTTTATTCCAGGGTTGGATGAAAAACAAAGTGAACTTCTTAATCGATGGAGAATATGATTTTGTTGATGTTCGGGATGTTGTGAACGGCATGATCCTCGCGCGAGACAAAGGAGTTCCAGGACAGATCTATATCCTCTCAGGTGAATTACTTAAAGTTAGTGATGTCTGGAAGATTGTCAAAGCTTTACTCCCATTTAAATCATGCTTCCATTAATATTCCTACGCAATTCGCCCATTTCCTTGCAAAAATCGCCCAAGTGTTTTACAAAGTTACAAATACGAAACCTCGGTTTACAACCTATAGCATTGCAACACTTCATTCAAATGCCAATATAGTAATAATAAAGCGCGTACAATCTTAGGTTACAATCCCCGGTCCATGAAAGACTCTATCAAGGATACGATTATCTGGTGGCGGCAGAGGATCCTAAAAACCAAATAAAGAAATTTTCAAATTTCAAAGTTATAACAGATGCCTTCCTCCGAATTCCTTCAAAGCAAGATTGCATTAGTCACTGGTGCATCCAGTGGTATTGGGGCTCTCACTGGCAAGGTTCTGGCCGCTCAAGGGTTGCATGTAATTCTGGTTGCACGGCGAGAAGAAAAGTTGCGTGAAATCGCAACCGAAATAACCGCTGCCGGTGGAAAAGTGATGTTCGCGTTTGCGACCTATCAGATTGAACAGAAAGGATTTCGTTGGTTGAATCTTTAAACCATGATGGTTTTCAACCTGATATCCTTGTGAACAATGCCGGAATTGGATGGTATGGTTACTTCCATCACATGCCCTGGGAAGTGGCAAGGGATTTACTGGCTTTGAATATTGAGGCAACAACCCACCTCACCATGCTTGTTCTTACCCCATATGTTGTCAACTGGATTATGGGCATATCATCAACATTGGTTCTGTGGCAGGCAAACTCCCTGAACAAGGCGTTGCGATATACGCATCCTCAAAATCATTTCTGGATTCATTTACTACTGCACTTTTTCGGGAACTTTCCGGAACAAAAGTCCATGTTTCTGTGGTTAGGGCTGGACCCATTAAAACTGAATTCTTTGATGCTGCACGAAAGCTGGAGAACGGCGGTAACATTCCAGCCGAAAGATTAGCCACATCTACAATCTCTGTTAGTAATGCGATATGGCGCTTATTGAGACATCCCAGAAAGGTAGTCTATGTTCCGACTTGGATGATCTTCTCGCCTCTCTTGGAATACTTATTTGAATGGGCTGTAGACCTCGTTGGACCACTCCTGCTTAAGAATCAGAAAAAACGCTAAGAAAAATCACTCTTACTCCTTGTCAGACATCCATCGCTGGACTATAATTCATCTGTTAATTTCAAAACAGAGAGGTTTTCCAATGATTGATGTCAATGATTTGCGTAAAGGCGTAATTTTTGAGATGGATGGTTTCTTATACAGGGTGCTTGAATACTCTTTCAGTAAACCTGGTCGTGGGAACGCGACAATTCGCATTAAAGCCAGAGACCTCCGCCGAGGAACGACTTTGGAAAAAACATTTACATCTGGTGAGCGCATCCAGAATGTACGCTTAGATTTTCATAATGTCCAATACCTATATACAAATGGAGAATTATTCTATTTCATGGATTTGGAAACCTATGAACAACCTGCCATTTCTTCTGCAATCGTTGGTGATTATTCAGGATTCCTTAAAGCCAGAAATGGAAGTAAAACTCACCTTCTACAATAACGAGGCGATCGATATTGAACTCCCAACAACAGTGACCTTGAGGTCACTTATGCAGAACCTGCCGTGCGGGGAGACACCGCCACAGGTGTGACCAAAGAAAGTAACCACTGAGACTGGTCTGGAAGTTTCTACTCCCTATTTTGTTCAAACTGGTGATCACATCCGTGTGGATACGAGAACCGGGGAATATGTAACTCGTGTTTGATATTTTGATAGACTTACAATGTCCCCCAAGGGAAGCGGACTGAAACCAGGGAAGTTAATGCGGACACCTTCTGGAATTGAATGTGCATATTTTTATGGGAATTACTTTCGCGGTAAGTCCGATGAAGAATGCCGCCTAATTGGCAGGCAAAAAGCTCCTAACAATTGGACTCCAGATCTCTGCCTTACCTGCCCGATCCCTGGAATTCTGAGGGCTAATGCCTGCAAATACATGGTGTTCACGCCAGTGATCAGTAAGAAATGGTTCCTGGGAAAACGCCAGGTTAATGTCGTTTCATACTGCTCGAAATCCAAAACTATCGTGAAAACCCCTCACGTGGGTTGCGGATTATGCCACCCGTTGGAAGAAATATTATAAGGCTAATTCATCTTCACGAATTTTTGCTTTGGGTGGTTCATGCTGCTGTTCAACACAATTTTGTGTTCTATAAGAGTTATATTAATCTTTTCCTTTTTATCCAAAACCTGAAGTAAGTTCCCTTGATGATTGGTATAATCGTCTGCAGAACCTTGTACTGATAGGTTCGTTCTTGGAGGATTAGTGAAACCACGCAGTCAATCATACGTTGTATATTTTCTCTTATTTGTGGCAATCATCGTGCTGGTTGTCTTTAGTTTTAACAAAGCTAATGCAGTCGACAATGTGTTGACAATCAATCAACTTGCAGATGAAGTGACAAAAGGCAATGTTGCCCGAATAATCGAAGAAGAAAACAAATTAACCGTAATATTCAAAGGCGATGCATCAGAGAAGCAAGCAATAAAAGAATCAGAAACCACGCTTGTGTCTCAACTTATCGCGTTGGGAGTTGATCCAAAGGCTTTATCATCAGACAATGGTATCAAAATTGAGATCAAAGCCCCAAGTGCCCTGGCAGGAATTCTTAATGCATTGTTTTATATACTCCCATTCCTGCTTTTAGCTGGAGCGTTTTTCTTTATCTTCCGCCAAGCCCAGGGAAGTAATAATTCGGCAATGTCCTTTGGCAAATCTCGCGCACGAATGTTCACCGGGGATCACCCGACTGTAACTTTTGCAGATGTCGCTGGTATTGACGAATCCAAAGGAGAGTTGCAGGAAGTCGTTGAGTTCCTCCGTGAACCTCAAAAGTTCATCGCTCTCGGTGCTCGCATACCCAAAGGCGTCCTATTGGTTGGTCCTCCTGGAACAGGAAAGACTCTGATGGCAAAAGCAGTATCAGGTGAAGCTGGCGTTCCATTCTTCTCCATATCCGGTTCTGAATTTGTGGAGATGTTCGTTGGCGTGGGTGCCAGCCGCGTAAGAGACCTGTTCGAACAGGCTAAACGGAATTCACCATGTATCGTTTTTGTTGACGAGATCGATGCAGTTGGGCGTCAGCGCGGCGCGGGTCTTGGGGGAAGTCATGACGAACGAGAGCAGACCTTAATCAAATGCTCGTGGAAATGGACGGTTTTGATACGGACACGAATATCATCATCATTGCAGCCACCAACCGCCCGGACATCCTGGATCCAGCTCTCTTGCGTCCAGGTCGTTTTGACCGTCGCGTAGTCTTGGATCGTCCTGATGTAAAAGGTCGTGAAGCCATACTAAAAGTACATATCAAAGGGAAACCCGTTGATCCTGAAGTTCAATTATCCATAATCGCAAAATCCACCCCGGGTTTTGTTGGTGCGGATATTGAAAACCTGGTGAACGAAGCTGCCATCCTTGCTGCTCGCCGTAATAAGAAGAGTATTTCTCAGAGCGAGTTTGAAGAATCCATTGAACGGGTTATCGCCGGTCCGGAGCGTAAGAGCCGTTTGATCAGCGAAGAGGAAAAACGCATCGTTGCCTATCACGAAGCGGGTCATGCAGTGGTCATGAATTCGATTGCTGAATCCGACCCGGTGCAAAAGGTTTCCATCATTGCCCGTGGAATGGCTGCAGGCTATACCATCAGTCTTCCAATCGATGAACGCACCTTAATGGCGCGTAAGAAGATGATGGCTGAAATGGTAGGTTTATTAGGCGGGCGTGCTGCGGAAGAACTCGTTTTCGATGACATCACCTCAGGCGCGTCAAATGATATTGAGCGTGTTACTCAGTTAGCGCGAACCATGGTAACCCGATTGGGAATGAGTACCGAATTAGGCCCCATGGTCTATGGGCAAAAAGAAGAGCTCATCTTCCTCGGACGGGAAATCTCAGAACAGCGCGATTATTCTGAACAGGTCGCTGAGAAAATTGATAAAGAAGTCCGTGCCATGGTCAGTGAAGCGTATAATCGAGCCCGTGAGATCCTCACAAAATACCGCAAGCAATTGGATGCGGTCGCACAAAAACTTCTGGAAAATGAAACCCTTTCCAGGGACGAGTTCGAGGCAATTTTCCCACCGCCAGTCGAACACAAAAGCGGTACACCACTTTTTCAAAGTTAATGCAACCGGGAGGCTTACACCTCCCGGTTGTTTATTATTCTTTACCTATTTTGTACTTTAATACTTTCCCAACTGTTGACCTGGGTAGTGAGTCTAGAATTTGTAAGTCCCTCGGGATTTTGTACCCTGCAAGTTTGTCTTTGCAAAATTCCTTGATTTGCCGTAGATCCGTATGAGTGTTTTCATCAAGAACAACCCAGAGTTTTACTCTCTCTCCTAACTCGTCATCAGGCTCACCCGTGACTGCGCATTCAATTATTCCCGGCATTTGGATTATTACATTTTCCACTTCCACAGGCCACACCTGTAAACCGCCAACCTTGATCATTTCTTTCTTACGCCCAACAATATAGAAAAAACCATCTTCATCCATCACGCGCAATGTCACCGGTATGGAGCCAGCCATCTTTGAGTGTCAATTGGGTTTCCTCTTCTTGCTCAAAATACTCTCTCATAATTTGAGGTCCCCTGATTAACAATTCACCTTGTTCACCTGTATCCATAATGCTATAGGAATCCTCAATTGATACAATCCTGCATTCGACGTCTGGCAAAGGTAACCCAATAGAGCCTGGTCGATCCTTGTTTTGGATCGGATTGCAATGCGTTGCAGTGGGTGCTTCTGAAAGCCCATAACCTTCCACTAACCTGCTCCCTGTAATTCTTTCAAATTCATTTTTCGTCTTCAATGGAAGTGGTGCGGAACCAGAAATACAAGCTTTGATCGAGGTGAGATCAGCTGGAGGATCCATCGCAGGGAACGCCAGGTTGATCGCATGATAAATTGACGGAACTCCCGGAAAAAAAGTGACACGTTCCCGACTGGCGGTTTGTAAAATAAGCTCAATATTCCTGGGATCGGCTATAAGAATTATGGTTGCACCCATTGCGATACCCACATTCAAACCAATTACCATACCGTAGACATGAAACAAAGGAATAACTGTCAGGAATTTTTCTTTACCCTGCCTTAATGGAGTGAGCCATTTTGAAAACTGAATCACATTGGCAACAATATTTTTGTGCAGACCCACTGCCGCCTTTGGCAAACCCGTTGTTCCGCCGCTGAATTGAAGCACTGCCGGATTTTTCGGGTTAACCCTTGGCAAATTACCTGGAGCGCATTCAATTTGATGGTTAATATCCACCAGATCTGTATGATCGCCCCTTTGTGCAAAATCCCCGGGCATTTCTGTAAGAATCAATTTTTTGAATTGAAATTTCGCCTGAAGCTGAAGAAAAATCTCGATTTTCTTGTAAGAACCGATGAAGAATGTGGGCTTGGAAATACCAACCTGGAAATCCATTTCTCTCAATGGATATGAAGGGTTTATGGCAGCCACCACTCCTCCAGACATGAGAATGGCATAATACGAAATAACAAAATCAATGCTGTTAGGGAGGCATAAACCAACCCGGTCTCCCGGTTTGAGTCCCCATTTGATTAACCGTATTGCTAATTGTTGTGACTCCTTCAGTAATTCCGCGTAGGAAATGTGTCTCTCACCCTCAATTAATGCATCTTTTTGCGGAAATTGACGGGCACTCAAATCCAAAAAACCAAAAACGGGTATATCTGGATAATCTAAATGCTCTGGAACTCCAGGATCGTACATTTTTAACCATGGGGATTGATTAGCCAATTAATTATCCTTTTCTAAGCCAATTTGCCACAGAGGAACGGATTCTATCAATTGGATCTGGCTCCATCTCAAACCATTCAATGACAGGATCATCAGGTTTAAACCAATTCGTTTGTTTTCGGATGAAGTTCCTGGTTTTCTTTCTCATCAACATTTTAGCTTCTTCAAGGCTAATTTCACCTTGAAAATAGCGAATTACCTCTGAATAGCCTATAGCTGATAGTGAATGTGTGTCCAATGGAATACCCTTGGATAATAAATCTTCAACTTCTTGAACAAATCCTTCGACAAACATGGATTCGATGCGATCATCAACGCGTTGATATAGTACTTTTCTTGGTCTTTGAGCCCAATCACCTTGTAGTTATGCAGGGGAATGTCTTTTAAACGTTGGTCTGAAAACCGATGACCTGTGAGAAAAATAACCTCAAGCGCACGCACTGTTCGCCGCAGATTATCAGGGTCATTCATTCCAGCAGCTTTTGGATCGACAATCTTCAATTTTTTGTGTAATTCGCGCGCCCCAATTTCTATTCCCCAAGTTTCCAGAACATTTCGAATTGCCAAGTCAGGCGCAACTTCAGGGATATCCCAACCCTCAAGCAGAGACCTCACATACTGCCCGGTTCCTCCGACCAAAATTGGAAGTCTTCCCCTGGAATGAACATCTTCGATGGCTCTTTTGACTTGTCCATTGTATTTGGCTAACGACCAGGTATCTTGAGGTTCCGTAATATCAACCAGGTGATGCTTCACTTTTTCTAATTGGGCTTTCGATGGTTTTGCTGTCCCGATATCCATTCCTTTATAAAGCAATCGGGAATCTGCAGAAATGATCTCGCCATTGATTAATCCAGCTAAACGAACCGAAAGGTCAGTTTTTCCAACAGCTGTAGGACCAACAATGATCAACACATGTTGTTTTGTCTTAGAATTCATTTTGGAACCATTCGATTTGTGGGGTGGCATTTTTCGGATGACCAATTACTGCAACTACATCTACCCGCCAGGGATCATTGTTTTTGTTGTGGAAATCCATAAACCATAGGGCACATTCACTCATGCGATCCAATTTATCTTCGGTTACAGATTCTTCAGGGTAACCACTTACCAAATTAGACCTGGTTTTAACCTCAACAAATACAGTCAGCCCTTCCGAATCCATAACAAGGTCAATTTCTCCATAAGGTGTTCGGACATTGCTGGCAGTCAAATTAAGTCCGCGCGCTGTTAAAAATTGGCAAGCACAATCCTCCCCCCATTTTCCGATGTCTATTCGATAATGATTATTTACCTGTTTCTTCATAGGTCACTCAACTTTTAAAATTCTACCTCAATTATCATGAGGTGATCAATTATCGAATAGCCTTTGTAAAATCCTGATAGAATTAGTCCCACACTTGGAGAGCAAATGGCAATTGCTGAAATTATTACAATTGGAACAGAATTGCTCCTGGGAGACACCCAGGATACGAATACCCACTATATCGCTTCCCGTTTGAAACATAATGGATTCGATCTATTTCGCACCACGATCATTGGGGATAACCAGAACCGTATTGCTGAACTTATCAAAGAGAGTCTACAACGGGCTGATATCATAATCACCACTGGCGGACTGGGTCCCACCATTGATGACCCAACCCGCGAGGCTGTATCGATAGCAATGGACAAAAAACTCGTGTTCCATGAGGATTTATGGCAGCAGATTCAAGCCCGTTTTCAAAATCGCGGGGCCATGCCTTCTGAGAACAACAGGAAACAAGCCTTGATTCCTGATGGGGCGATAGTGTTGGAAAATCGATATGGAACTGCTCCAGCCTTCATATTACCAGTCAATCAAAAATTCATCATTTGCCTGCCCGGAGTACCAAAGGAAATGGAATTATTGTTGGAAGAGAAAGTCCTCCCTTTCCTTAAGGTTAATATTCTTACTTCGCGTATTCTCGTTGAACGGGTCATTCACACAGTCGGAATTGGTGAATCCACATTGGATTCATTGATCAGTGAGTATGAAAAACAACCTAATCCAACTGTAGGATTGACTGCCTATCCCGGATTAGTGGATATACGCATCGTAGCTTCAGCAGACTCAATTTCCGCGGCGACCCAGATGGTTAATGATTGCCAATCTTCCATACAACAACTTATTCCAAACCATGTGTTTGGAACTGATAATATTACTCTACCCGACGTCATTAGTAAGACAGTTCTTGCCTCTGGTCTAAATATAAATATATCGCTGGTTGGTTTTCCTTCGGGTTTTAATCTGGGAATATCTCCTTCGGAACACGTCACTCTTACAGTTGTAAATAACTTAGATGATGGAGATGTTTTCGCTATTACTCCCGCATCACAAGTAGTCAATGCTGAAATTCCCTTTGCATTCATTCTGCAAAAAGAAAACGACGAAAATTATTATCAACTGGTCAATAAATCACCAGGACGCTGTACAATTACAAAAAAATATCTTGGTCCACCTGAAAATACATTTACATGGTTCCGTAACTCAATGCTCTATTTCATCTGGTCTGAAATCAAATCACATTACCCGGTAGAGGATAAGAATGAATAAAGTTGATATGATTTTGAAAAACGCAATAATTATTACGATGGATTTAGAATTTCATCAGTATGAACCTGGAGCTATCGCCATCATCGGAAACACAATTCAGGCTGTCGGGGATGAAAGTGAAATATTAAGAAATATGACGCTGATCAGGTAGTAGACTGCGGGGGTAAGGTCTTGATGCCTGGTTTGGTCAATGCCCACACGCATGTACCTATGACTCTCCTGCGCGGATTAGCCGATGATCTCAGGCTCGATGTTTGGTTGATGGGTTATATGATGCCGGTAGAGCGCGAATTTGTGTCCCCTGATTTTGTCCGACTGGGAACTCAATTGGCATGCGCCGAAATGATCAGATCCGGTATCACCAGCTTTGCAGATATGTATTATTTTGAAGAGGACGTTGCAAAAGCAACAGCTGAAATTGGAATGCGCGCGGTATGTTCCCAAACGGTTCTCAAATTCCCTACCCCGGATGCCAAGTTCTTTGAAGAATCCCTGGAAATGTCACGAGACTTCATCCAACGCTGGAAAGGACACGATCTCATCGTCCCTTCAGTTGCTCCCCATGCACCTTATACATGCACACCTGAAATTCTGAAAGCTACCGCTTTACTGGCAGTCGAATTCGATGTGCCACTGCATACACATCTGGCAGAAACCTACTTCGAAGTTGAAACCATGCGCAAGGAACAGGGAATGCCAGTCATCCCTTATGTAAAGAAACAAGGTTTGTTTGAGGCAAAAGTGCTCGCAGCCCATTGTGTACATGTGGACGATGGTGAAATCCGAACCATGCAGCATCTGGGCGCAGGTGTGGCTCATAATCCATCATCAAATTTGAAATTAGCCTCCGGTGTTGCACCTGTAAAAAGGATGCTCGATTTGGGGATGAATGTAGGTATCGGTACCGATGGACCTGCCTCGAATAACGATCTGGATATGTTTGAGGAACTGCGCTTAACCTCCTTCCTCCAAAAAGGTACCAGCGGAGATCCCACTGTGCTCCCGGCTCGTTCCACTTTATTAATGGCCACCAGGTTGGGTGCGCAAGCCCTGCATATTGGCAACCTGACAGGTTCATTAGAAACTGGAAAAAGGGCTGACTTGATCCTGGTGGATATCATGGCATTGCATAACAGTCCCCGCTTTAAACATAATCCGTTGGGTATCTACGCTCAAATTGTCTACGCCAGTAAAGCTTCAGATGTGACCGATGTTATGGTAAATGGAAAATGGTTAATGCGTGAGCATGTTTTGGAAAATCTTGATGAAAAGCAATTATTAGTCCAAAGCCGCGCTTATTCAGAAAAAATCGATAGATTCCTCGTCAAACGTGAATCTTCCATTTTATCAAAACTAATCGCCATTGGCGGAGCGTCAGAAGAAGAAAGTTTTGAGATCCAGGTTAAAAGTCAAGATCAAACATCCAGAGAATATCAGAAAAGCGCTGCTTGATCAAAATATTGAGATAATTCGGGAACGGCATTACCGTGAATTTGATCTTTATTTCTTTTTCATTGACGTTGAACAGGGCTTGATCCGTTACCGCGAGGATGAGTTCCTCGACCCTGAAGGCAATATTGACCAAGTTCGTTCACGCCTTACCCTGATCGGACCAACCCGCGAGGACGAATTCCCTCAGGAAGTATTATTGTCCCGAAGTCGCTACCTGGCACCAGCCACACAAAGCCCGAGGTTTTACCGCGAGTATTTTAAGCCGCACCTTGAAAAAGAAATTGAAAAAGACCGTGTTCGATTCCTTGTCCATTATAAGGATGAAGATTTTTTCATTAACATCGACAAAATCACAAAACCAGATTTGGGGTCTTTCCTGGAGATCAAGAGCCGCACTTGGAGCCGCCAGGACGCAGAGAAGAAATCTATACTGATCACAGAGTTAATCGAAACTCTCGGAGCTGATCTTTCGGAAACAATTTCAGAGGATTATATCGATCTGGTAAGATGACCCTGGATATATGGCAAAAATAAGTAACAGGTTGAACATTCTTTTCGTCGCTTCAGAAGCTGACCCATTCGTGAAAATTGGCGGACTTGGTGATGTTGCCGGCTCGCTCCCGCTGGCAATCCATGAGTCTAGTGACGCCCATTCTAGCTATGATATCCGGCTCGCCATTCCGCTCTATGGATTTATAAAAAAAAAATATCCTGATCTCAAGAAACTTGCTGATTTTAAGGTAAATACTGGAAGCCTATCAATAGATGCAACCGTTTATTCGATTGTTCATCACGGCATGACAGTCTACTTTATCAGCGGCGATCCAATTTACGAAAATGAGCCGGTTTATGGAACAAATTTCAATGCAGATGCAGAAAAATTCATCTTCTTTTCTCTGGCTTGCCTTGAATTACCCAGAGTGTTGAAGTGGAAGATAGACATCCTCCATTGTAATGATTGGCATACCGCTATTGCGATCCACCAATTGGAAAAGATGCGCACATCCCGCCCCGGATATTCCAAAATCAAAACGGTTTTAACCTTGCACAACTTGCCCTTCATGGGTTCAGGTTCCGAAGATGCACTTACAAGGTATGGCATTGAACCAGCGCAGGACGTTTCCCTGCCGGTGTGGGCAAGGACTATTCCGTTGCCGATGGGTCTGGCGAGTGCAGACCGTATCGTTGCTGTTAGCCCTACTTATGCTAAAGAAATATTGACTCCAGCGTATGGTTGTGGTTTGGAATCTTTTTTATTCCATAATGAAACACGGTTATCAGGGATCTTAAATGGGATTGACCAATCAATTTGGGATCCTAAAACAGACAAATTGATTCCTCAGAATTTTAGCCTTGAGAACGTTCATAAAAAGCCAGCCAACAAAAAAGCAATTCAAAAAGAAATGGGGTTGGCAGTTGATCCCCTGATTCCGCTGATCGTTGTGATAAGCAGGATGGACCCTCAGAAAGGCGTTGACATTGCCTTTGACGCGCTGCGGAAGTCTCTCAAACTCGACTGGCAATGCATTATCCTTGGTTCCGGAGATAGATTATTGGAACAGGCAGCCCAGTCCCTTGAGTTGGAGTTCCTACAGCGTATTCGTACAAAAATTACTTTTGATTCCGCTCTTTCCCACCGCATGTATGCTGGAGCTGATTTACTTTTAATGCCGTCAAGATACGAACCTTGCGGTCTTTCTCAGCTGATCGCAATGCGCTATGGAACCATACCGGTAGCCAGAGCCACTGGTGGTTTGAAAGATACAATTAAAGATGCGACAATTGATCCAACAGGTAATGGATTCCTATTTGAGGAAGCAGATTCTACACAGGCAGTGAAAGCATTAACTTTTGCCATAGAAACCTTCCAATCGAAAAAACGTTGGAAGGCGTTGATACACAATGCTATGGGAAGCGATTTTTCCTGGGCAGAATCAGCAAAGAAGTATTGCACTCTTTATCATGAACTTGTTTCGCCATAGTTGTTTAGGAGCTTTCAATGAAATTTAAACGCAGTTCAGGGATCATTCTCCAGCCAACAAGCCTCCCGGGACCTGACGGCATAGGCGATCTGGGACCGGAAGCCTACCGTTGGGTTGATTTTCTTTCTCAGGCTGGTTGCGGGCTGTGGCAGATACTACCTTTAGGTCCCACAGGTTATGGTGATTCGCCTTACCAGTGTTTTTCAGCCTTTGCCGGTAACCCTTACCTGGTCAGTCCGACTTTATTGCTAGACCAAAAACTACTTTCACAAAAAGACTTGCTGGATCGTCCACTTTTCCCGGCAGATCACGTTGATTTTGGCCCGGTGATCGAGTGGAAAATTAAACTTTTAGACCGGGCGTATCAACATTTTGTGAAGAATAAGAATCAACAAATCATTGAGGATTACAACAGCTTTTGTAAACTCCAAAGTTCCTGGTTGGATGACTATGCGCTCTTTATGGCAATTAAGGAAGATCAAGGCGGCAGATCATGGGATAATTGGCCAGTCGAATTGAGGTCAAGGGAGATTAAGTCATTAGATGAGTTCTCAACAATTAAATCTGATGTAATTCAAAAACAAAAATTCCGCCAATTCCTGTTCTTTAATCAATGGCAGCGACTACGCGATTATGCCCACAGCAAAAATATCCAGATAATTGGGGATATACCCATCTTTGTTGCCTATGACAGCGCAGATGCCTGGTCACACCCTGAGTTGTTTTACCTGGATCGCAAGGGCAAACCCACCTGCGTTGCCGGGGTTCCACCAGATTATTTCTCTCCCACAGGTCAATTATGGGGAAATCCGCTTTACCGTTGGAACGTTCATAAAAAGACCGGGTATGCCTGGTGGCTTGATAGGGTTAAGGCAGTACTTTCTGTGGTCGATTTCATACGCCTGGACCATTTCAGGGGTTTTGCAGGATATTGGGAAGTCCCTGCCGGTATGCCTACAGCAGAGGTCGGAAGGTGGGTAAAGGGTCCTGGAAAGGATCTATTCAAAGCAATTAAACACACCTTTGCGTCCCTTCCGATCTTAGCTGAAGATTTAGGTGAAATAACACCAGATGTCATTGAACTACGTGATTCATTAGGCTTACCCGGAATGAAGATCCTTCAATTTGGTTTCTCTTCCACACCGGATGATCCATTTCTGCCGCATAACTTTCCTGTTCATTGTGTTTCTTATACTGGCACCCATGACAACGACACTGCCAGGGGTTGGTATGAATCAGCTTCAGAAAAAGAGAAGGATTTCTGCAGAAAATACCTGGCTCGCTCAGGGGATGATATCTCATGGGACATGATTAGGGCTATTTGGTCTTCATCCTCAATATTTGCATTGGCGCCACTTCAGGATCTGTTGAGCCTGGGGAATGAAGGCAGGATGAATTTCCCCGGTAAGGCAGCCGGTAATTGGGGTTGGCGTTTTACAAGTGAAAAAATTAATTGGAGCCTTACTTCCAGATTAAAGGATATGAATTTCTTCTACAGTCGGACTAATAAGCCGGACTGATCCATTCAGGTTTGGCAGATTTCTTCCTGGATGCAATGAAAATACCCAGCAGGATCAAAACACCGCCAGCAATTTCAAAAATTGATGGCGTCTCTTTTAAGAATGTGAATGACAATATTACTGTCCCTATAGGTTCCCCAAGTAATGCGATTGACACGAGGGCTGCAGAGATGTACCTCAATGCCCAGTTGAATGAGGAATGACCGATCAATTGGGGCACAATTGCCAATCCGAGAATAAGCAGATACGTGATCTTGGAAAATCCAAACGGCGATTGACCGGAGATGAGGACTAAAATGACCAATACAATCGCTGCCGTTGCATAAACCACAAAGGTGTAAGAAACCAGGCTTAATGAGTTGCGTACCCGCCTGCCGATGATCAAATAACCGGCTGAAAGAAATGCCCCGGCAAGGGCAAGAACATTACCAATTACCATTCTACTAGACATATTTCCAACAAATGGTTGGCAGTTTATATTTCCTGCCGATAAAGTACATGCGCTATTTAGACCAACAATTACACTGCCAATGAGAGAAACTCCAAGCCCGATGAATACCCATTGGGTAAGTCTTTCTTTGAGAAATATCGGAGAAAAAAGCGCGACCCATAGAGGCGCTGTGGTGACAATGACCACTGAACTAGCCACACTGGTGTATTCAAGTGATGTTATCCAGGTTGCAAAGTGAAACCCTAAGAACAAACCTGCCAAACCCAATAGCATTATATTTTTGCTGGAGATCTTCCTGAGGTCACTCTTGAGGTTTCGCGATGCGAAGGGTAAAAGGATGAGTGCAGATAAGGTTAACCGTCCAGCCGCAATTACAAATGAAGGAGCTTCCCTTTGAGCTAAACGGATCAGCAAAGAGGCCGTTGACACAGCCAAAATGCCTAGGATGAGTACGATAACGGGTGGGAAATGATTATGTCTCATAGAAATTCTGCCATGAATAAAGTGATAATTCCTGTGAATCAGAATACGAAACTGAGTTTTACCATAATTGGTAGGGTAAGAATGATGACCAAATTTATTGTACTTGAGAATTTCTTATACCCAAAAATTCAGGGAAGGTTATGCTCTGAATTGATGATGTTACAAAATCTGAATGTTTAACAGCCTGCGAATACTCGAATGACTTGAATTGATTCATGGTATTAAAAACATGAGGATTTTGAAAAAAATGCAGAAACAATTCAGGTATTGCTGTATAATTGATGATATCTTATCCGTTCAATAAAAATGGAGGAATAAATGGCTAGAGTAATTACAAGTCTTTGTTTACGCGATGGGTCTTGCGCGACAGTTTGCCCTGTTGACTGCATCGTTCCAGGTAAACCAGAAGACAAATATCCCGGATATTACATTGATGCCGACACCTGTATTGATTGCGGAGCCTGTGAATCAGAATGCCCGTACAGCGCGATATTCCCATCCGATGAAGTTCCCACTTGCGTTTAAAGCCAAAGGTGGCGAACATCAATCCATGCCCGCCGGAACCGCCGGATTTACAGAAGTTTATGATAACAAGGATCACGATGGTAATCCAGTCCACCTCACTGCTACCCGCACGTTAACTGCGGGTGAGGTACTTGACTTGACCCCATCAATTGCTGCCAATGATGACTTCTTCAAGAATGGCCCTGGTTATAACGCAAAATAGCTGCCTAAGCCTATACCTGCATTAGAGGAGAGTTAATACTCTCCTCTTTTTTATTGGCATGCCTTGGAAAGGTGTTCTTCAAAAGTTACAGAAAAAACATGTGCTCCAGAACCATCACAATTTGCCCGAAAGTAATAATAGGGTGATTCAACGGGAAATAAAACAGAAGCAATCGAATCCAGATCCGGGTTGGAAATGGCGTGCGGGGGTAATCCATAAACCACATAGGTGTTGTACGGGGATTGTATCGATAAGTCAGAGACTGATAGTGCTTTTTTCCACCACGATCCGGAATCAACAGTATAGCCCACCGCATATTGAACAGTCGGATCGGTTTCCAATTTCATTCCAATCTTCAATCTATTGTAGAA
Source organism: uncultured Chloroflexia bacterium (assembly GCA_963753625.1). Lineage (GTDB taxonomy): Bacteria > Chloroflexota > Anaerolineae > Anaerolineales > Anaerolineaceae > UBA6107. Next base: position 640,242 of record CAVWCP010000005.1, on the reverse strand, counting down.
GACTGAGGCAATTGTTGGTCTCTCCGAAGATACCAGGGTTTCACGCTGAATGACCGATGCCAGCGTGACAATTTCTTTGGTTGTCAGTCCAGTTTGTGCTTGATTCTGAACAATTAATGGCATCGCCTCTTGATCGAATTTTTCAACCATTAATCTCACCAGTTCTTCGGGTGTGATCCCCCTGTTCACTTCATATTGCCCCGGGAAGAGGAAACCTTCCAAGGTATCAAGCTTTTGAAACATCTCCGGAAGTTGTGTTTCTTTCGGGCTATTGACTACGCGCATAAACTCCGCCATGGATATTTGGATCCCTGCAACGGAAAGGCTTTCTCCTATTTCCTCTGCTCTCCATCCCGGATATATGTACAGCGACACGATTGGATTATCTGCCCTGATGATTTCAACAATTTCAATGGGGGTCAATGATGCCGAAATGAGGTAATTTCCAGCGCGGACCTTTGAATCCAGGCCTTTATAAATCAAGTAGTTCCTAAATGCATCGCCATTCCGAATCAGTCTGGCAGCTTCAAGATTCGCGGATATTTGCGATACTGTACTTCCTTCTTCTATGGTGTGTGGATAGGGAGTAAATGCCGTCGGATCAAAAGACGATAACAGGTCATTTTTTGCCAATAGAATTCGCAAGCCGTATTGTCGAATCTGAATCGAATTCAAAGCAGGATCAGGTGCTCCAAATTCATTCTCAACCATTACAGGGATTCCCACCCACAGAATTCCCGCCCCCAATGCAACAAGAATAAATATCAACCCAAATACTAAACAGGTACTATTTCGTTTTCGTGACATCAATTCTCCTGCTCCCGTTGCGCATCCAGGTAGGTTTGCAGAATGATCGTTGCTGCGAGGTCATCCAAATGACCTCGCCGGTTTTTCCGGGTAACCCCCATTGCCGCTCTGGTTAACTGTGCAGTTCTTGTGCTGTAACTTTCATCCCATAAGAATATCGTAAATTGTGATTCCTCAGCCAGTGCTTTCCTAAACAACTGAGCGTGGCGGCTCTGACGCGTTTCTTCTCCATTTTCATCCAATGCTTCGCCGATGACGATAGTATTCACTTCATTTTCACTTGCTATTTGCAGTATCCAGGCAGCGTCAACTCTCCTTGAAACGTGCCTGATGACACCATAAGGCGATGCAATAACCCCATCGGGATCGCTTATGGCAATGCCAATTCGTTTTTCTCCCAGATCAAGCGCTAGAACTCGACCAGGGGTCATTCTCCGCCTACCTCAAAGTGTAATCTGGTAGGCAGCAGGGGCAAAAACTTCCACCAGGAAGGGATTATTGAGATGATTGCGGGCCTGGTTTGAGGGAGGCTTTCAGAAATAATCTCTCCTGCATCAACCTTACTCTTCCCAAGGAGGGATCTACTTAGCTCTTCGATATCCCACATCTGCGTAATTTTCCGGCCCGCAGACACTATCCACGAAAATCGATTTTCTCCCTCATCCTTGACTTCACCGACATGTGCGATCGAAATATCATTATTAAGTGGAATTTTTCCGTTCAAAAGATTCTGGTCAAGGATGCGTCTGGCAATTTCAATCTCATCCTCCTCGCTTATTACCAACGCGCTACATTCAATTGATACAGAAAGCGTTGCGCTATCTGAGGGCTGACCAACGGGAGGTGATTCAACAATTTCTGTTTCACCGCCAATGCGGATGCTCTCCGGAATGATAGTCTGTCCACTCTTCACTTGAATCTCCATTGCTCCTTCACAACGCTCCAGCAGTTGGCCGGTCAACTTTTTCTGGAGGTTCAGGTAATCCGCTTCTCCTGGTGAAGGCAGCAATTGGTCCTTACCACCATTGATCGCGACTGGATTTTGAACCTGGATCAGATCCTCATAGCCTTCGATAATGAAGGTCACATCACTTGGCATATTCCAATCAACTCCAGGTTCATTTGCTTCAATTCTTATACTGACTGCTTCATTGGAATTTGCCTTCAAATTGACTTCCTCAATCAAAGTAAAGAGTCTCGGCGGTTCGGTGGCACTTGTCACTCTACTTCCAGTGGGCAAGAAGATCTCTTGAGAGGAAGCATTGATTATATCGACAGATCCGGAAGCTTTAGAGATCGGTATATTGATGGTTCCGGTACTATTTTTAGTAAGCGAAGCAGTAATTTCCTCATTCAATTTAATTGCCGGTAATTTTCCTGAAAAATCCGCTGATAAAAATTCAGTTCCAGCAGTTACTTCATAAGTGATTTTTTGTGTTTCACTTACAGGGAACAAGATAATTAGTGCAGAGGGAATGAAGAATAACGCCAGGGTAACCAATAATAACAACAATAATGCCGAAGTAATAATCTTCTGAAAATTAGAAGAAATACCAATTGGTTTTGTAGCTGATAGAAAATTTTTTTGTTCCTGGATCTCATCAGTGCTTTTTGGGATTCGAACAAGCTCCTGGACATCACTAACCTTCCACACGCTTTTCTCAGCCTGCGGCGCTGATGTAAAGCAAGGGATTCCTATATCATCTGCCACAGTTCTTAGAATTCGGTCACGGGTTACTATTGCCAGTTGAGAACCAAGTGTAACTGAATATCTTTGAATCAACCTCAATGCTAGATCGGTTTGGAACAAAGGATAACCACTGGGAAAGAAAAGCAGCATCCTCGCACTTTTCGCCCAGGTCATTTTGTCTTTAATCGAGGTTAGATCGTCATGTGGATCGATCTGTATCAGGATGGTTTTCATGTTATTCTAGTAATTATACATTGTGCATTACTCCATCAGCGTGGGTAAAATAACGGGTTAAATCTTTCACCGGACTATAATAGGTAATGGAAGGAGTGAGGTAAAAATGATAAAAAAATTCGGTTCTCTAATTGTTTTACTCCTGTTTTTAACTTCATGTAATTTTCCGATAGGTCAAGCCACACAAGATCCTGCTGCCCTGATTGGTACAAGGGTCGCACTAACACTGGCAGCAGCACCGGGTGCAACTGAAAACCCCACGGCAAACGTTCTCCCAACGGCTGGTTTGCCCACTGCTGAATTGCCTACAGTTTCACCCACCGAAACCGCTACGGTAACACCAACTGCCACGACCTCACCTGCTGATCCAAAATTGACTTTAGGATCAGCCACCCATCTCAATTCCTTCACTTCCAGTAGTGGCTTTGACCTGGCTTCACCATACATCGACGATGCGGTCAATCTCTCCATCCATGATGGTGTAATGGAATTTTCCAGCCTGGCTGTTGACCATGGTAAACGCTGGCGTTTGACCTATCCAACTCCAACTGACTTTTACCTTGAAGCAACTTTTCGCACAGTTAACTGTTTAGGATACGACCACTATGGATTGGTTTCACGTGCACCAAATTATTATGATGGATTCGGTTACTACATCGCGTTTTCATGTAATGGTCAATATAATGTCCAGAAATGGGATAGTGGCGGAACAAGCAACGTAATCAACTGGACTCCAGATTCTCACATCCTTACAGGTGCGGGTCAAACAAACCGCTTGGGTGTGTGGGTTGACGGCAGCAATTTTAAAATTTATGCTAATGGCGTTTTGATCAAAGAATTTTCAGACTCCGGTTTAACAGCTGGCGGACATTATGGCATTTATGGATCTGCACTGGACAGTTCCAATTTCACATTCAGAGTCGAAGAGATTTCACATTGGGATCTGCCTTGATAACCTCTGTGTCATTTCCAACAAATGAGTCAGGCAAAGAGGAGACGAGGATACTTGCTGCAAAAATCATCGCTTCAAAACCTGTCTATGTGGATACTGAAACTACCGGTTTGGAGAAACAGGACGAAATTGTCGAAATTTCGATCCTTGATTTTGACGGAGCAACTCTACTCCAATCTTATGTCAGACCAGTGAACCCTCTCACATCTGCAGCCACTAGAATCCATGGTATTACCAACGCAATGGTTGCCAATGCACCGACATGGCCTGCTCTCTGGCCTCAAATCCGTGGTGTATTATTCAGCCGGCAAGTTGCAGCTTACAATGCACCATTCGACTTGAGGATGATGCAGCAATCTCACTCCCGCTATAGAATTCCATGGCGCGAGACGTTCGAGTGGGTTGATGTGATGATCCTCTTTTCCAATTTTCGTGGGATTTGGGATCCTAATCGTAGATCGATGAAATACTTTAACCTCACGGACGCAGGGAAACATTTTGATATTTCGTTGCCCAATTCTCATCGCGCATCTGCAGATGCCTTGCTAACCCGTGCTGTTCTCCATTGTCTTGCAGGAGTGCCCGATTAATCAACCTCCACCCGGAAACAAGGAAATACACCTGACAGAAGAGCAATTAACAATTGCAGAGTTTCCAGATCAGGGTTCTTTGTTTATCTCTGGTCCAGCCGGCAGCGGGAAGACAACAGCATCAGTAGAAAGACTGGTACGGCTTTCTGGCAAGGTTGAAGATCCCGATTCCATCCTCATCCTGGTGCCTCAAAGAAGCCTGGCGAGTCCCTATTTGCATGCCACCCGATTGCAAACATTTCAATCTCCTTCCCCTCACGCGATACTAACCCTCGGAGGTTTGGCTCAACGCGGGATTTCATTGTTCTGGCCTATTATCGCTCAGGAGGCAGGGTTTAAGCATTACAAAAAGCCGCCTATTTTCCTGACGCTTGAAACAGCCCAATACTATTTATCTTGTATCGTTGATCCTCTGATTGATAAAGGATACTTCGAGGGAATATCTGTTGACCGTCTCCACCTTTACAGCCAGATTATTGACAACCTCAATAAAAGCGCAGTAGTAGATTTCCCCCCGGATTTGATTGCTACGCAATTATCCGGTGCTTTCACGGGGGACCCCGGTCAAATAAGCATATTTGAACAGGCGCAGGAATGTGCTCTTCTCTTTAGAAAACACTGCCTGCAAAATAACCTTCTCGATTTTTCACTTCAGATATCGGTTTTTAAGCATCAACTTTGGAAATCCTTCATTTACCGTCAATATTTAAACTCCCGATTTCAGCATCTCATCTACGACAATGCCGAAGAGGATTATCCTGTTGCACATGATGTCATTGAGGATTGGCTTCCGGAATTAAAATCCGCAGTTGTCATTACCGATGATAACGGAGGATTTCGAACCTTCCTGGGAGCTGATCCCATTTCAGCCAGAAGATTCCTACAACAAACCTCAAAGCAGGTCACCCTTAGTCACCAATTCAATATGCCAGCTAGGATTCATTCCCTGGCACAATCACTTTCAAGTATATTATTGGAGCATCATGTTCATGAACAACCTGTTGAAAATCTGGTAGATGCTTTTTCGGTACAATCTTTTCGCTTTGTACCCGAGGCTTTGGAAGCCATAGCCGTTCAGATCAAATCACATATCGAGGAACGAGGGGTACAAGCCGGTGAGTTTGCCATCCTGACACCCTATTTAAGTGATTCATTGCTTTTTTCGACAATGAATAGGTTCCAGGCCTTAAATATCCCATTAACTGCTTTTAGACCTTCGCGTGGTCTTAAAGACGAACCAGCTGTGAAAGCTTTCTTAACCTTCGCAAAATTAGCCTTTCCTGCTTATGGATTGATTCCAACAAAGGAAGGCGTCCGTAATGCCTTTCTCACCACTATTGAAGATTGCGATCTGATTCGGGCAGATTTGCTAGCTCAAATGATGTACACCACTTCAGCTGCCACACCTCAATTGCGTGTGTTTGAACCAGTCAACGAAGAGATGCGCACACGCGTAACTATAGAAATTGGCACGCAATTTAATCGCTTACGGAACTGGATAATTGAAAACAGCATCCCGGCTGACCAGGACCTGGATACTTTCTTGAGTCGTTTGTTCGGGGAATTACTCTCGCAAAAAGGTTTTCGGTTTCACGCCGATGGCGATGGCGCCGCCCTGGTTAACAGGTTGATTGAATCGTCCCGAAAATTCCGCTTCACCCTTCAGGCGGAGCGATCAGCATCCAGTCTTGAATCAGGTAAAACTTTTATCCAGCTGATAGAGAGCGGGGTTTTTTCTTCACAATATCTCCCGAACAGTGATGATTTTCAGAAACGCAATGCAGTTCTGATTGCACCGGCTCATTCCTTTTTGATGAAAAATTACCCCGTCAAGTACCAATATTGGCTGGATATTGGTTCGCAGGGCTGGTGGACGAGACTGGATCAACCTCTGACACAGCCTTACGTTTTAAACCGCAATTGGCAAACCGGCACACCCTGGACAGATGTTGAAGAATATTTCACCAACCAACAAAACCTGGCGCGCATCGTCAACGGATTAATGCTGCGCTGTTCTGAGCACATCACAATGGTTTCAATTGATGTTAACCAACAGGGAAATGAAGAACGCGGGTCGCTGATGATCGCAGTCCAAAACCTCCTGAAATACTTATTTAAAAACGGGATGCTGAAAAATGTTTAACCCACGGCCTATGCAGCAGGAAATCCTTAAGTTCGAGTCAGGACGTATGGGCGTTCCCGCTGTCCCCGGAAGTGGGAAGACACATACACTATCTTACTTGGCGGCATTGTTGATCACTAAAGGTCTGGTCGCAGATGAACAGGAAATCCTCATTGTCACGCTAGTGAATTCTGCAGTCAATAATTTTTCCACACGTGTCTCTCAATTCATGCAAAAATCAGGGTTGATGCAAAAAATTGGTTATCGGGTGCGCACTTTACATGGCCTTGCGCACGATATTATTAAGGAACGCCCGGGTCTGGCGGGTGTATCAGAGCAATTCTCTATCATTGACGAAAATGAAGCCAGCATGATCCTGGAGCAAATAACGACTGCCTATCTGCGGGACCATCCGGAGATCGAAGATGAATACCTTGAAACGTCCATAGACCACTCACAACAATCCTATGTGCAAAAGCAATGGTATTCCTCGATGACTGATATTGCTTCCAGTTTCATTCAGCAAGCCAAGGATATGTCACTTGATCCACCTTTGTTGACAAAATTAAGAGACAAGGTTCAAATAGACCACCCATTATTCGACTTTGGGCTTGAGGTTTTTTCTGAATATCAGAGGGGTTTGCGCTTCAGGAATACAGTTGATTTTGCGGACCTTACTAAACTGGCCTTGCGTGTTCTGGAATCTGACGAATGTTTTAGAATCCGTTTACAGAATCGCTGGCCTTACATCCTAGAAGACGAAGCCCAGGATTCCTCAGCGATCCAGGAGAGGATCTTGCGTAACCTGGTGGGAGATAATGGCAATTGGGTGCGCGTGGGCGACACAAATCAGGCGATTTACGACACCTTTACCACCGCCAGTCCAAAATTCCTCAGGGACTTTCTCGGTGAAAAAAATGTACTCACCAGAGACCTGGCTAATTCCGGCAGATCAAATCTCAGTATCATCAATCTGGCTAATTATTTAATTGATTGGACCAACAACCAACATCCGGTTGAAGAATTACGGGGATCACTAAACCAGCCTTACATCCTTCCGGCACCAGCGAATGACCCGCAGCCGAACCCACCAGATCATCACGATTCCATCTATATCAATAAACAACCCTTAAAACCGGACCAGGAAATCAATGTGGTCGTTAAATCGGTAAAGAAATGGATCCTTGAAAATCCGGGCAAAACAACTGCAATTCTTTGTCCGATCGGTTTCTACGCTGAACAAGTGGTAGAAGCCCTTCAATTAGCAGGGGTGGATTTGGTCGAATTGTTACAGAGCACCGATCACACCAGGAAGGTGACCCGGTTGATCGAAAAATGCCTCATGGCATTGTCAGATCCTTCCAATTCAGCCAAATTTGCCAATTCCTTTGACCTGTACTTGCAATTTAAAGGATTGGAAGATTCTGAAACCGCCGATCTTTCCAACCTGATTTTTCAACTCCGCAAGATGCGTCTTCTTGAGGATTTGCTATACCCTCACGAGAAACCAGAAATTGAGGTTTCAAGACTATTGGAGATGAGTGTCGGGACTGAAAAACGACCCTTGGCATCTTTTGTTGCGCTGCAGCGACGGTGGCAGTTTGCTGCTGCTTTGCCCGTGGATCAGCTTCTACTTCTTATGGGAAGCGATCTCTTTGATTCACCTCAGGACATTGCCCTTGTCCATAAACTTTCGCTTATATTGGAATTTGCATCACGCAATCACCCTGAATATCAATTGTTGCAGTTCATTGAAGAAATATCTGCAATTAGCCGCAATGAAAGGAAATTTATTGGTTTCAGCGATGACGATAATGGATTTAACCCTGAATCTCACAAAGGGAAAGTGCTCGTTACAACTTTCCATAAATCCAAAGGGTTGGAATGGGATCGTGTTTACTTGATGTCAGTAAACAACTATGACTTTCCTTCTTTGCAGGAAGAGGATGTGTATAAAGGTGAAAAATGGTTTATCAAGGATCATGTTAAACCTGGAAGCAGAATTGATTAGTATATTAAAAGCTTTAGCTGAGGGCAGTTTTGATAGAGATCAGTTTGTGGTTGGAGAAGCAACACGGTTATCTCGTAGAGAATATGCTGCAGAGAGAATCCGTCTTTTATATGTTGGTATTACACGCGCCAGGGAATCATTGATAATTACCTGGAACACCGGAAAAAGGGAGAATTGCACTATGGCGCTGCCATTACAGGCATTGCTAAATTACCTGGAGAATTCTAATGCTCCTCGCGGATAATTTCATTTTTAGCCAGAATAGTTTACAGAATTATGTCGACTGTAAACGCAGATTTTACCTTAAGGAAGTCCAGCAGCTTCAATGGCCTGCACTGGAAAGCGAGCCGACAAGATTGCAGGAGGAACGAACTGCGCTTGGAGCTGAGTTTCACCTCCTCTGTAACCAGTACTTTTGTGGCATTCCAGAGACGGCGATACGTGAGTCCATCAGCTCCCCTGAGATACTTCAATGGTGGGATGCGTTCATAGGTCTGGGATTGCAGCCTGCACCACACCTTCAACCAGAGAAGGCCATCACGATACCGTTTTTAAATTATCGTCTTACAGTCCATTTTGACCTTCTGATTACCAACCCAAGCGGGCACTACCTCATTTATGACTGGAAAACGAACCTTAATCTACCTCAACGTACCAACTTGGCAAAACGCATGCAAACCCTGATCTACCCGCTGGTATTACAGATTTTTTGCGAGACAAATGATCTGAAAAATGCGCAATCGGAAAACATCGAAATGATTTACTGGTATCCGTCTTTTCCTGACCATCCAATTAAGTTTGGATATGAACAAACCACCTATCTACTGCAAAAATCAGAATTGGAGACCCTCCTGATTGAGATAATGCAAAACGAAGCTGAAGATTTCTCATTGACGGAGAAACTACAGCACTGCAAATTCTGTCAGTACAGGTCTTTTTGTAACCGCGGAGAAAAAGCAGGTGAATATTCAGATGAAATAAGCGATTTTTCTATTTCAAATTCGTTTTCCGAATAATCCTCAATTTCCTTCCATTGCATTTCCACGAAAGACTGCGATCCTGAGACTATACGACCGATTACGTTTGGTATAATTCAGACACTATGAGTCCTAAATTATCTCGCAGGAATTTTCTTGAAACTTTCTGGGTTAGCCTTGGCTGGTCTGGCTTTCCGCCCATCTTTCGATTTTAGCGAACTGCAGGATGGTGACCAGCTTTTGCGTGTGGCAGATACATCTGTTAGCGTTTACAGTCAACCAGATGAAACTAGTAAGATCCTTTTCCAAAGAATTCGAGATGAAATTGTTAATATTTATTACGAAGTTATTTCAGATAAAAAGCCCACGTATAGTCCCCTCTGGTACCGCGTTTGGGGTGGTTACATTCACTCTTCGCATGTTCAAAGGGTCACGGTAAAGATCAACAACGTGCCTCCTTCGATCAGTGAAGGATTGCACGCTGCTGAAATCACCGTGCCTTATTCACAAAGTTTTTTATTAACCTCAAAAAATACCTGGACACAGTTATACCGTCTTTATCACAGCTCAGTACATTGGGTTATTGGTTTGGTTGAAGGTCCGGATGGAGAACCCTGGTATCGCATCCGCGATGAGATGTTCCAATCTTTTGCCAACCTGGATTACTACGTTCCTGCAACACACATGCGCTTGATCGATCTCTCCGAGACTACTCCTCTATCCCCGGATGTGCCCCCAGAGAAAAAACGTATTGAAGTATCGCTGGATAAGCAGGAATTGACTGCATATGAGTATGACAGTGTCGTCCTCCATACAAAGATTTCGTCTGGACTTGATTATCAACCACCAGTCGGAATATCCTGGAGAACACCAAAAGGATATTTCCATGTGCAAACCAAAATGCCGTCAAAACATATGGGGGGCGGACAATTGGTATTTGATCCCGAAGCTTACATCCTGCCTGGTGTTTCGTGGGCTTCGTTTTTCGAACCTGAAACCGGTGTAGCATTCCATGGAACCTATTGGCACCAGAATTTTGGTGGGCGCATGAGCCATGGCTGCGTTAATATGAAAACAGAGGAAGCCAAATGGTTATTCCGCTGGGTTACACCCGCGGTGGATATGTCAAAAATGACAACAACCGGTTATGGCACTCAGGTACTGGTTTATTAAACAGAGATTTTCAACTCTGCAGGTTCATTATTGCCCACAAATTCACCAAATACTCGATTCCCAAATAAAACACCCCGTTTCGTCAACCTTATCCTGTCGTCATCCTGTGCATGGACCTCTACTAGTTTTAATTTGCCGAGAAAATTCAACTGCTTTGAAAAGAGATCAAATAGATTGTGATGAAACCTTGCTTCGAATGCTGTTTTTGAAACACCGTCCTCAGTCAACCTGAATCCCAGCATTAAAAACTCTTGCATCTCATCCCACAAAGTCAATCGGGTCTGCTTTAATACAGCCGGGGAAAAATCATAAGGTTTGCTTGTTGCATTCTCAATACTTTGGATGTAATCCAGTATCCCGGGTATATTTTCCATCCTGAGATGGTTGTAATAGCCATGAGCCCCTGCACCAAATCCAAGATACGGTTGAAGGATCCAATACTGCAGGTTATGCACGCTGCGGTTACTTTTCTGCGTCGACCAGTTGGAGATTTCATATTGATAGAATCCGTGCTGCGATAAGTGTTTAATGGCGTATTCAAACATGGTTGCCGCCAGATCGGAATCAGGGGATTGTATCTCACCGCTTCCAATGGCATGCTCAAGCGGAGTTCCTGTTTCGATTGTTAAAGAGTAGAGTGAGAGATGGTCGACCCCGAGGTCCAGCGCTGCTGCAAGAGAGTCCTTCCAGCTTTTCAAGGTTTGACCTGGAATTCCAAATATGAGGTCCAAATTTATGTGGGCAAAACCAGACTCTTTTGCCCATTTTACGCTTTGTTTAACCTGGTCAAAATCATGCTGCCTTTCCAGCACTCGCAGGTCATCCGCATTCGCGGATTGCATACCAAGGCTTATCCTCGTAAACCCTAGGTGGTTCAAACCGTGCAGGTAATCTTTTGTAACCGTACCTGGGTTGGCTTCAAGTGTGAGCTCAACGTGAGGTTGTACCGTAAAGCTGGCTTTGATGGTGGTCAGTGTTTTTTCGAAGTATTCCATGGGAATTAATGAAGGCGTACCGCCCCCAAAAAATATTGTATGAACCTGATCATTTTTCGCCACCTGGTAGGCAACGATTTTAACTTCCTCATTGAGAGCTTCCACGTATCTGGGGATGAGGTGGTTGAATCCGGCATATGTGTTAAAATCACAATAACTACACCTTCTGGTGCAGAACGGAATATGGATGTAAATACTGATTTGTGCCATACAATTGAGAATATCATACAGGATGGATATTGCAAAGTAACCAGGTTTGTGGTGATGTTATAATTTTGACTTCACAAATTCTAGAGAATCGAAGAGAGTATGAGTCCAGAATCTACAACCTCAAATAGTAAAGTGTGTCCAACATGCGGAACGCGTCTTAGCGAAAACGCCACCCGTTGTTTAGTGTGCGGCCGTTCATTTGCAGTCAGTCAAAAAACAAGTGTGACTGCAAGTCCTATCCAGAGCCCAAAATTGCCGGAGCTAAAATTGAGCCTTCCGGCTGCCATTGGTTTGATCATCCTGATCCTTGGACTTGGCGCGGCTTTGATCTTCTTCATACTGCAAACAACAGGTAGAGTAACAGCTCCAACCGCAACACCAACGATCACGCTCACGCCAACTAATACCAGCACTCCTTCGCCAACAGTAGAACCAACGCAAGCTCCAACTAACACACCAGAACCTCCCAAGGAGCATACCGTCGCTGCCGGCGAATTCTGCAGTTCAATTGCAGCCCGTTACGGTATCAGTGTTCAAAGTATTGTTGACCTGAACAATCTTCCACCTGAATGCGGAACTCTTTCAGTCGGTCAAAAATTGCTCATCCCGGTACCCACCCCGAAGCCAACAGCCTTACCCACATCGACTTTAAGTCCTGCTGAAGCAACCCAGTTGTCTTGCGGTACTGTCCCCTATCAGATCAAGGAGGGAGATACCTTAAGCTCAATTTCTATAAACTACAACATCAGCATTGAATCAATTAAGTCGTTCAACAAATTAGTCTCAGATAATGTCATGGTGGGGATGAACCTCAGTTTGCCTTTATGCGAGCGTCTACCGACTGCAGGACCAACCCCCACAGCCACCTTACCTCCGCCCTATATTGCACCCAGCTTGCTTCTGCCGGTAGATGGAATTGTATATAACAACCTCACAGACACTATCGTTTTACAATGGTCTGCCGTCAGCACCCTTCGTGAAGGTGAAAGGTACGCAGTTACAGTCATTGACGTCACTTCCGGGGAAGCCAAGAAAATCACCCAATATGTAACTGAGACAAGGTTTACAGTTCCTGCCAGTATGAGGCCAACGGACAACAGCAATCATATATTCCGCTGGTGGGTGGTAGTTGTGCGTCAAACAGACACAACCAGTGATGGGCAAGCTATTTATGAAACTTATGGTACCAGCAGTGAATTCCGTGTATTCGGTTGGTCCGGCACTGGAACTGCCCCCACTCCCACGCCATAACACAAGCGAATAATCAACAAAACCCCGGATTTTATTCTCCGGGGTTTATTATTTATTTATTGCTCAGGTAACGGCTGGCTTCTATGGCGGCCGCGGCACCCATACCCGCTGAGGTGACCACCTGTTTGAACTCTTTATCTGCTGCTTCACCCGCCGCATATACTCCGGGAATGTTTGTTTCCATTTTTTGGCTGACCACAACAAATCCCCGGTCATCAATATCAATCTGACCCTTGTAAATCTCATTATTGGGTTTATGCCCAATAAAGATGAAGACACCATCAACGCTCAATTTTTTTTGCTCACCAGTCTTAACATTCTCAATGGTTACCGATTCTACTTTACCATCTCCATTGATGGATGTAACGATGGAATCGAGCACGAGCTTGATTTTTGGGTTCTCTCCAATGCGCTTTTGAAGTATCGCCCCAGCTCTGAATTCCGTTCGGCGGTGAACCAGCAAGACTTCACTAACATATCTTGTGAGGAAAATTGCCTCCTCAAGTGCACTATCTCCACCACCCACAACCACAACCTTTTTTTCCTTAAAAAACCAACCATCACATGTAGCACAATAAGAAACCCCTGAACCTACCATATCAGCTTCTCCGGGAACGTTCAGTAACACCGGGCTGGCTCCTGAAGCGATGATCACACTCTCAGCATAATAATTTGTACTGTAGGTCTTCACAAGAAAGGGGTGTTGTTGAAAATCAACAGCGATGACAGTGTCAAACTCATATCTGGCACCAAATCTCTCTGCTTGTTTTTGGAAAAGGTCACCCATTTCAGCGCCACCAACTCCGTTGGGGAAACCCGGGTAATTCTCAATTGTGTGGGTTAACGCAGCCTGTCCTCCGGGTTGAATGCCAGTGAGGACAAGAGGTGATAATTCAGCGCGCGCGGCATATAATGCTGCCGATGATCCTGCCGGGCCAGCACCAATGATTATCACTTTTTCAGTTTTTCGTTCACCACTCATAATCTCACCTTCTACTTAGCGATTCTATCAGTAATTTCAAGACCTTTATCAATGATTGAAAAACCTTCTGCCAGTTGTTCATCTGTAATGATTAATGGGGGGATTACCAATAAAAGGTTCCAATGAGTGTACAGGAACAATCCTTTTTCCACCAGGTATTTCTTCAGTGCTGTCATTTCTGCACTCGTCCCGGCAAATGGGCAAACCGGTTCGCGCGTTTCCCTATTTTTTACCAATTCAATTGCTCCAAACAAACCAATTGACCGTACCTCACCAACTGAAGGATGTCTGTCAACAAGTTCTGCCATCATCTCAGCCATCACCTGTCCGGATTTTTCTGCCTTCTCAATCAGGTGGTCTGACTGCATCACATTAATGTTGGCAATGGCAGCAGCAAGCGAGATGGGGTGTCCGTTAAAGGTTAATCCACCTTCAAAAACCCGTTCGTTAAATGTGGCAGCAATCTCGGGTTTCATCGCCACAGCACCAAGCGGGGCATAACCTGATGTTATTCCCTTTGCCATAGTCATAATATCCGGAATGACATTCCAATGGTTCAATGCAAACCATTTTCCCGTTCTTCCAAATCCCGTCATAACCTCATCAGCTATCAAAAGGATGCTGTACTTGTCGCATAGTGCTTTTACACCCTGGATATAACCCGGTGGAGGGATGAGGATGCCATTGGTGCCAGTAACAGGCTCGATCATCACCGCGGCGATGGTCTGAGGTCCTTCGCTCAAGATTACTTCCTCCAGGTGATTGAGATAATCCTTGCAGAAATCCTCGTCAGAAATATTAGGGTTCATCCGATGGAAAGTCGAGCGATATTTATACGGGTCGAGAAAATGCACTACACCAGGCATCACACCTGGTTCCCAAGCATAACGGCGGGGATCCCCCGTTAAAGCAATGGCTCCATATGATGCTCCATGGTATGAGCGGTAACGTGTGAGGATTTTGTGTTTTCCAGTGTAGGCACGCGCTAATTTGATCGCGTTTTCATTTGCATCCGCGCCACCAAGGGTATACAGGAATTTAGTCAAACCCTGCGGTACCACTTCGGCTAATAATTTCCCCAGTAAAGCGCGGGGTTTGGTCGCCATTCCTGGTCCGGCGAAAGTTAGTTCTCTAGCCTGATCGCTTATCGCTTTGATGACCCGTTCATCCCCATGGCCGATATTGACGCACATGACCATCGAATTGAAATCAAGGTAACGTTTTTCATCTACATCCCAAAAAAAGACCCCTTGCGCCCGTTTAATGGGTAATGGGGACACTTTGGATTGAGCAGACCAAGTCCAAAAATTGTGCTCAAGCGATAATGGCAGTATTTCGTTATCTGGAAGTTCGATCATTCTACCCTCGGTCATGCATTATGATTATGTTGCTTGATAAATCCTATCACAGAATAGGTTTGAGAGATTGTTAAAGATTAATAAGAATTCTGACCACATCAAAGGACTTATAATCGAAGGAATTTCGTTATTGAACAGGGGGGAGTTCTTTAACGCTCATGAAACTCTCGAGACCGCCTGGCATAAAGAGAAACAACCCATCCGCACACTTTACAAGGGGTTGATCCAATTGAGCGTTGGTTGTTTTCATGCAGAACGCCAGAATTGGGTCGGAGCAAGCCGTGTCCTACAGAGGGCGCGAGGGAACCTCGTTCCATTCATGCAAGCAGAATCGTTGATCGATGTGGCAGACGTACTGCACCAAATCGACATCCTGGAGGAAAATATCACAAGAATGATGAAATCACCAGGTAATAACGCGGAGTTGCTTGTTTCAACCCATATTAGACTTAAAGGAAACCAAAATCAGGAGATTAATCCTGAATCAGAATAACCCTGGCAGGTGCGCCATCAGAACCTTTAAGTTTTAGCGGCAGGCAATACAACGTATAGATTCCTTCATCCACGTCTGCCAAATTCAAACCTTCGATGATCAGAGTGTTTGCATTCAATAAGATTTCGTGAGTCGGTCGGCTGTTTTTGTATGGGGCAATTGACAGATAATCGATCCCAATCACGTTGATGCCCTTATCCACCAGCATCTGTGCGGCATCCGCAGCCACTGCCACAAAATCTGATTTAAACCCCTGAGTTAATTCAGTTCGCTGCAAGGAAACAGCGGTCCTGAAGAGTACTTTTTTGATTCCCGGTTTAATGACGGCTTTTTCAAGGGTTTTCGAGTCAATAACCTTTGCTTCCTCAGGGATCTGGATCACCTGAGCTGGACCGACCAGTAGATCCAAAGGTATTTGCTCAACCCCGTATCCAGCCTTGAGAAAGTGGAACGGCGCGTCAATATGTGTACCGGTGTGTACGGACAATCCCAGGTAAGAAACATTGGCATTAGCCCCATCTTCGATTTTATGCTGCCTGTAAAGCTGAACCGGATCATCTCCGGGCCAGACCGTCATACCTGGTTCGACTGTAAACGTTACATCTTTAATGATCATCTTTCACCTCATTTTACTGGCTTCAAATATGTCTTTGAGAAATTGAATACGCAATTCCAAATTCATGGGCACAGGTTTTGACCAATCGGTTAATATGGCTGTAAGAATTTCGGTATTAATGTACTTTCCATCATAGATTATATGGCGGTCAATGAACTCCCTTTTTGTTCCCTCAACGGGGGTGTCCATTTGATCAAAGAGAAAATTGCCCAGTCCATAATGGATTAAGGCATCTTCTGAAAATTCAAATCCCATCGGGAAGTGGGCTTGTGATCCCTGAACAATATCTGCCCCTGCTGCTGCTGCACCCAGGAATTCTTTGCGGAGTGTTCCTTCGTACATATGCACATAGACTTCGTGATGTTGGAATGTAGCAATAACTGTGTATCCTTCATTTTTTAAACGGGTGATTGTCGCATAATAATTCTCCAGGTCGCATGGAGCTGATCCCGCCGCATCATCTGTGGCAAAATCACTTTTCGGACCCGCTACATTACACCCGATGAAAGCAATCTTGTTTCCATTTGAGGAAATTTCCAAAGGTTTTTGAGCGTCCGCCAGGTTGAATCCTCCGCCGAAGTAATCCCAGCCTAACCCGCGGTAAAGTTGCAGGGTTTCGGCAAACGCTTCCCGTCCATAATCATTCAAGTGATTACCTGTTAATTCCACCACATTGATATCAAGCGGGTCTAGAATCGGCAGGTATTTTTCCTCGCTGCAAAACCTGAGACTGGTGGTTTTGGGATCAGGATCCGGACAATCCGGATACACGGATACTTCATTGCTCACATGCCGTAAATCAGCTGATAGGAACCATTCTTTAATATCTTGTGTCGGGTAATCAGTACCTTTCAAGTCCACCTTATAAGCCACGGTTCTGGTCAACGCGGTAGTGCCACTCATCACTACGACTGTCATAATTACTTCATCACGATTTGTGGCAGGAATATCCGTGGTAATCCTCGCAGCCAGGTCGGAATGTTGAGATTCGAGGATAAGCGGACCGTTAAGGTGATATTGCAAGAATAATGGATATCTGTTTGCAACCATGGGTTTATCCAGTGGACTCACATCATCTACACGCAACACTTTCCATTTAGGTTCTAGTTCCTCGAAGGGAATTACAGCCACAGCAGAAGTCGACTGCCAGGCTTTATCCAAAATTTCTTGCTGGTTCAAAACAATAACCTGATTGGAAGGATTGCCTCCCCATAACTCGGAAAAAGTGATTGCTGTTGCCTCGCTTATGATTAACTGGTTAAAAATACCATCGCCATGAGCGTTCCCCTGCCAGAGTGCGCGCAATGCATCATTGGATATATCATCCTCAACCGTTGGAAAGGGAACGACAGCCGCGTAGACCCTGGTGAAAGCCCCGTATTCTTTTTCATTTTCACTGGGTTTATCAAGCGTTAAACTTAAAACATTTTCCGTAACAGTTGTAGAAATTCTTCCATCTGTTAGTTTTGTGAGGGATTCTCGCCAGGCTTGAGGAACACTTGCAGCCAAATACAGGTCATTTTGAATTGGTTGAAAAGGCGTCGGCGAAGGTTGTTGATTTACCATTGGTGTTAAGGCTGGGATAATTTGGGTTCCTTTACTTCCACATCCAACCATAATCAACATGGCAACTATAATGCCGATAATTTTATGAATATTTTGCTTTAGTACCATTTACTTCTCCACAAAGATGCCATAATCAAATTATAAGCGACCTTCCAGCATCGCCTTGTGAATATTGATAGTTCCTGATAGCGTTCACAGTTATAATCCACTTTGGATACTCGAGAAAGGAAGATCATGCGAGAAGTAGCAGTCATTGGGATCGGTCAGACCAAAGTAGATGAAAACTGGGAAAAATCTCTCCGTGAATTGGCAGGGGATGCCGCCCTGGCTGCGCTCCTGGATTCCGGGCTGGCAAAAACAGATGCCATTTATGTGGGCAATATGATGTCTGGCTCTGCCAACCACCAACAGCACCTGGGAGCTTACATCGCGGATTGGATCGGAATGCGTGGTGCAGAAGCGCTGCGCCTGGAAGCTGCCTGCAGTTCCGGTGCCGCTGCTTTCCGCACGGCAGTGATTGCAGTTGCCTCGGGTCAAATTGAAACCGCCTTGGCAGTGGGTGTGGAAAAAATGACCGACTCACCCGTCAACGAAATCACCGCCGAATTAGCCACTGCTGCTGATGCAGATTGGGAAGCCGGACAGGGACTCTCATTTGTTGCTCTCAATGCATTGATCATGCAGCGGTATATGTATGAATACGGTTGGAAAAAAGAAGATTTTGCACCATTTGCGGTCAATGCCCATGCGAACGCCATGCATAATCCGTTTGCCCGTTTTCACGAGCCTACGACGATCGAAGCCTACATGAAAGCCCCCATGGTGGCAGACCCGATAAATTTGATGGATGCTTCAGCCATCGGTGATGGCGCGGCTGCCTGCGTGGTTGTCCCACTCGAGATATTTAAAGGTCAACCGACGCATCGAATCATCAAAGTGCTCGCCTCAGCTGCAGCCACCGATACAATAGCCATCGACCACCGCAAGGATCCCTTATGGTTGAAAGCCGCTAATCTCTCAAGCGCGCAAGCGTACTCACAAGCTGGAATCTCCGCAAAAGAAATCGATTTCTTCGAATTACACGATGCATTTTCAATTATGGCAGTGCTTTCACTCGAGGCAAACGGTTTCTCTGAACGCGGCAAAGGTCCCCGACTGGCATTGGATGGAGAAATCCTGCCAAATGGCAAGATTCCCATCGCGACACGCGGAGGGTTGAAAGCGCGTGGTCATCCAGTGGGTGCCACCGGGATGTACCAAATTGTTGAGGTGGTGCAGCAATTAAGAGGTGAAGCCGTCGGATCACAGGTGGAAAACGCCCGAATAGGTATGTCCCAAAATATTGGCGGCAGCGGTTCAAATATTATTACTCACATTCTCCAAGGTCTGTGAGTAAAAATCCATAAACATCGGATAAGGCGTCCTTGACCTCCATCTCTTCGACTGATATTTCGAATTACCGGCTAAAAACATTTCATCAATCGCCTGGTAACCATTTACTGACCCCCGACCAGGCGGTTGATTTTGTCAACCAGCGCGGTTTTATCCTTTTCTGGCCGGATCCGAAAATGGATCTACCGAATCTTTGGCAGGCCGTCGCCGGCAAACGCCCTGTGCCGGATAACCACGATGATCCGGGGCACATCACCTGGAACTGGAAAGACAGCCTGCTTGACAAAAAGGTTTGGTATTACGCCCGCCTCATCCGCCACCGTAATACAATGATCTCCCTGGACTTGATTCCCTACTTTTATGCCCTTTCTCCCAATTTTGGCTCGCCAGAAGAGGACATTCATGACCAGTACATGCAGGGAGAAATCCCCCTTGAAGCCAAATTGATCTTCGACGCGCTGCTTGATAAGGGTCCCCTGGACACTATTTCCCTGCGCAAGGAATCTCATTTATCCTCTGCCTCCTCCACGCAGCCATTTACCCGGGCATTAAACATACTTCAGCGTGATCTAAAAGTGCTCCCGACTGGTATCGCTGAAGCCGGTGCCTGGCGCTATGCCTTCCGCTATGACCTCACGCATCGATATTTCCCTGACCTGATAGAAAACGCACATACCATTAGCGAAACCACAGCCAGGACCAAATTGATCACAACCTACCTCGATTCCTTGGGAGCAGCCAGTACCAGGGAAGTGGCATCAGTATTCTCATGGCCAGTGGAATTAACACAGAAAACTATTTCAATTCACGCTGGTTCCACCTGGCAGGTTGGAGACCTGGTCACAAACAAGGGTACTGAGTCGGTGGCAATTTCCAAAAAGTTTCTTAAGAACCTGAATACGTAGTATTTCTGATTTCCCCTGCAGGTTATAATTGACTCATAGATTCCCCACATTAACGGAGGCTGGGATGGAGTTTCATATTTCCAGGCGGGCGCGCGATAAATATCAATTTGACCAGTCTCTGTTTTCTTATGACGGCAACGTCATCTTTGCAGACTTCCATTCAGTTCGGCTTTTCACCAAAAGAATAAACGACCAGCGCGATCTGTTAAGCTTTCCCTGAATCGGCGGTAAAAGCCGGGCAGATCAATGCCATGGGATTGATCGACGAGATCTTCCACCATATTTTCTCCCTGTACCGCAAAGAAAATGGTGAGAATACGATGTCATCATTGGCAAAACACCTCCAGAGTACGGTCGGCAAGGAAAAACTTGACTCGTTATTGAGTGTTTTTATCAGCCAGTTCCCGCCGCTCGCGGTTTATAAAGGGGAGCAATCCCCCAAAAAATATCTCGAGGGGAAAACCGGCGAAAAACCGAACCGCGAAATGCTTCTTGAAGAACTCACCCTGTTGTGGGTCACCACCCGCAATCCAGCATTGGATACGTTTAGTGAGTTATTTATCGATCCCTTGTTGAATAACGATTTCCGTTTTGACCAAACGCTTTTCCAGATCAATGAATTCTTCAAAACGCAACCGGCATTTGGACCGGAGAACCAGTCACTGATTGACCTGCTGCGCACGCCAGCCATCCAGGTACCGCATTCCATCACCGGGCAGCTTGAATTTATTCAATCTCACTGGTCAGCGTTGTTGGGTGATTATCTGCTGCGCCTGCTTTCCAGCCTCGACCTGATCAAAGAGGAAAACAAACTGGGGTTTCTCGGGTCAGGTCCAGTCCCCATTCCAGTCTATTCACGATCTGAATTACTCAAAGCTGCCGGCAAGGATGCTGAACTTGAAGCCTACAGCCAGGATAGTGATTGGATGCCCCGCCTGGTGCTCATTGCCAAGAATACCTATGTCTGGCTTGATCAATTGAGCCGCGAATACGCAAGAAAAATCGAACGCCTCGACCAGATACCGGACGAGGAATTGCAGAAACTTGCCAGCCGCGGCATCACCGGTCTGTGGTTGATCGGTGTCTGGGAACGCAGCCCGGCGTCCGCTCGCATCAAGCAGTTGTGCGGCAACCCTGAAGCCATTTCTTCGGCTTATTCGCTGTATAACTACGCTATTGCCAATGACCTGGGCGGCTACGCGGCTTATGAGAAGTTGAAAGCACAAACGGATCGCGTTGGCATCAAGCTTGCCAGTGATATGGTTCCCAATCATATGGGAATCGATTCTGAATGGGTCATCCGCCATCCTGAACGGTTCCTTGGCCTGGATCATTGTCCATACCCCTCGTATCAATTCAACGGGCAGGACTTGTCCACTGATCCGAACGTCGTCATCCAGATTGAGGATCATTATTTCGACCGTACGGATGCCGCAGTCGTATTTCGGCGCATCCAGAAAGACAGCGGGGAGCATAAATACATTTATCACGGCAACGATGGCACCTCCATGCCCTGGAATGATACTGCCCAGTTGAATTACCTCGATCCCCAGGTGCGTGAGATCGTCATTCAGACCATACTACACGTGGCGCGCATGTTCCCGATCATCCGTTTCGATGCTGCCATGACGCTTGCCAAGAAGCACATCCAGCGGCTGTGGTTCCCGCAGCCCGGATCAGGCGGCGCCATTCCATCGCGCTCGGAATATGGGATGACGGATGAGCAATTCGATCAGGCTATCCCTGCAGAGTTCTGGCGAGAAGTGGTCGACCGGGTTGCCGTGGAATGCCCCAACACACTTCTCCTGGCGGAAGCTTTCTGGCTGATGGAAAGTTACTTCGTGAGGACACTGGGCATGCACCGCGTTTACAACAGCGCTTTCATGCACATGCTGCGCAACGAGGATAACGCAGGTTACCGCACAATCTTGAAAAACACACTCGAGTTTGATCCGGAGATTCTCAAGCGCTACGTGAATTTCATGAACAATCCGGATGAGCGCACCGCGGTAGAGCAGTTTGGCAAGGGTGATAAGTACTTCGGCATCTGCACGCTCATGGTTACCCTGCCGGGCATGCCGATGCTTGGGCACGGTCAGATCGAAGGCTATGCGGAAAAATACGGCATGGAATTCCGCAAGCCGCATTGGGACGAAACGGTCGATGAAAACCTGGTATCGCGTCACAATTTTGAGATCTTTCCCCTTCTGCATAATCGCGAGCTGTTCGCCGGGGTTGACAACTTCTGGATGTATGACTTCCTCCGCGGCGATGGTATTGATGAGAATGTGTACGCCTTAACTAATTATTTCAACGGTAAAAGCGCCCTGGTCATCTACAACAATAACTTCCTGGAGACCAGCGGCAGTATCAAATGGTCCGTCCAGCAGGCAGTGAAATCCGGCAAATCAAAAACCGTAAAGAATACTGAAATCGCAAAGGCATTAAGGCTGTCAAGGAAGCATAATGCGTACCTGACCTTCCGCGACCAGAGCACAGGATTGGCGTTTATCCGGCCGCTTGACCAGGTGTTCAACGATGGCTTTTCATTTCACCTGCAAGGGTACGAACATCACGTCTTCCTGGATTTCCAGGTGGTCACTTCGGATGCCACCCATGATTACGGCAGGTTATGGTCGATCCTCGGTCAAAAAGGAGTCCCTGACCTCCTCGCTGCCCTCGAAGAATTGATCCTGCAGCCGGTGATCTCTCCCTGGCTGCAAATGATGAATACTGGTTATCTTAACCATCTCCTCAGCCTGATGAATGAACCTGAGAAAATGACTGAACAAGTCCATAAGGAATTCGATCAAAAATCGGCTGGTCTGCTTCGCGGGATTCAGCACCTGACTGGAGCGAGCGGTGAGATTAATGCAGTTCAAGATGTGATGGCTAACAAATTCTCTGCCTTTCTCTCGCTGACGAGTACCTTATCTTCCCTCTCTATTCCGGGATCAAAACAATTGAAGATTGTCTCCCAAAAGCTGAACGCATCCATCACATCCATCAACTGGCTGCCATACGCCTTAATCGGCTGGGTATACCTAAGCGAAATTGGCAAAATAATCCCCGGCGCTGACGCGGCAGAAACCGCGCTGAGTTGGATGGACGAGTGGCGGCTCACCAGGGCGATTGAAGACACCATGAACGAGTCCGGCTGTTCACCCGTGGAAATTCAAAACGCAATCCAGGCAATCAGAATAGGCATCCGCCATCAAGGTTGGTACACTGTTGCAGGTTCACACAGCGAAAAACAGTTGCTGAGAAAATGGCTTTCAGATAGTGACATTCAGAATTTCCTCGAGGTAAACCGCTACAACGGCATCCTCTGGTACAACCGCGAGTCTTTTAGCGAGTTTTTGACCTGGATGCAGGTGATCGCGCTGGTCGAAACGCAAAAAGAATATCCAGCTGGTTCAACGGTAGCTGAGACACTCCTGGGATCGAGCGAGTTAATGAGGAAAATCAAGGCATTGGATAAGAAATCCGCCTACCAGGTACTGAAATTGATCGGCTAAGCTGATGGTTTAAGGTGAGGTTATTCTCCTGATTCGTTTTTCATATTTTTTAAAGAATGGGTACGAATGAAAAACGAATCGACACGCTGATTTGAATTATTTCTACCCCTCTCGCAAAACCTGCTCGTCCACAGGACTTGCAAAACCGGCTCGGGGGCGCACAATCCGAGTAATGGGAACGAATTGACACGAATTAAAACGCAGCTTCGAATTGTTACCTAATAACAAAAAGATTCAATTCGAAACCTCCTGGACGAAATTTGTAAAAATGGATCGGTGAAAGAAGAATAAGTCATTGATTAAGATATTATAGAACTTATTTTCTATTTTGTCAAGTGTTTATAGAAAATTTAAGATTTCTAATGATAGCAGTTTGTACCAATAATGGATGCAATATTTGAGTTCCCTGGGTCAGGGGCGGTAAACGACCATAAGGTACTATCGTGGAGGTTATATGTCCTCACCGACAAATATTTTGCGATTATTTGGTCTGAAGTAATTGTTCCATATCTATTAATTGGTGGGTTTATCAACCTACCCTACTTGCTACTTTGTTTTACAAGGTACCTGCATTTTTGGTTGAAAACCCAGATTCGCGCTACAGGTCCTTCAAATAATCCAAATTCAAGTGGAAGCGGTTAGGCATGATGCCGAACTGTCGCGGCAGGATGTCCAGGTTTGTCGTGCGGTCCTCTGCCAGATGATCCAGCCAAAAAATGGATACCGGGAATTTGGGGTAGAGTTGGGTGACCCACAAGGAGAATGTACGCAAGTATGCGGGAGTCACCGGTACGATCCAGCGTTTTTTACCCGTCTTTTCCATTATCAATTCCAAAATGCGCCGGTAAGTCAACGCTTCCATACCACCCAAGGAAAAGATGCGATTGATGGTTTTCGGATCCTGCTGCAGCAGGCGCAGGCTCTGGATCAGATCATCAATCCAGATCGGCTGCAACAGATTTTCCCCCTGCCCCGGGATAAAAATGAAGCCGGGAAACAGCCTGATCAAGCGGTAGAGTGGTTCTGTAAATTGGTCTCCGGGACCAAATACTGCGCCGGTACGAATGATTGTATAAGGTATGCCGCTGTTGATGATCCAGTTTTCGGCGATCGCCTTGGCTTTCATCACCGGGTACGCCGATGCCCTGGTTGCTCCATGATGGCTGAGAAAGTAGATGCGTTCCAGCTTGGATTGCCTGGCGGCGTCCACCAGCGTTTTGGTTCCTTCCACATCAACGTTGTTCAGATCGCCAGCGGTGCCTCTGCGCTCAGCGCCAGCAAGGTGGTAGACCTGCGTAATACCCTTGAGCGCTGCCCGGATTCCCTGTGTGTCCGTCAGGCTGCTGATGGCCACTTCAACTGCAATCCCTTTTGGGAATTTCGGCGACTCATTGGAAGGTTTTAATAATATGCGAACCTGCTCACCTGAATCTACCAGGGATTTGACCAAATTCCTTCCGATAAAACCGGTGCCGCCGGTCACAAGGATCATTTCAAAAATTATACCTGACCTTTTCATCTCAATCGGAAACGTAAAGGCACACTTCTTGCAACGTTCATGTATGGATCATAACAAGGGCAGGGACCAAATGGACCAGGATCAAAGAAAAACTCTTCCATCTGAAAACAAGATCGGGTTCCATTACTTCCAGGATACTGCTCACTATACCAACAAGGATCTCAACCAATGGCTGCCGGAACTAAAAAAACTTAAGGCATCCTGGTTAATAATTCAATCTGATGCCTCCAGAGCCATTCCGGAACAATTCATTCACGGTTTGATCCAGCAAGCTATCACCCCAATTATCCATTTCAACCTGCGCCTGCCGGATGCCCCCACTCCTGCGGACCTGCATGCCATTCTTGAGGCGTATGCTCACTGGGGGGTAAAATATGTCGTCCTGTTTAATACACCCAACCTCATCTCCTCCTGGTCGCAAGCCAGCTGGTCGCAGCAGGACCTGGTGGAAAGGTTCATCGACCGCTTTCTTCCCCTGGCGATTGAAGCATCCAAAGTGGGCTTGACTCCTGTATTCCCGCCGCTGGAACCGGGCGGTGATTATTGGGATACCTCCTTCCTGCGCTCAGCTTTATCTTCCATCAAGCGCAGGGGATACCAGTCACTGCTCAATAAGATGCCGATAGCGGCCACCAGTTACACCTTCAACCATGATCTCACCTGGGGCGATGGTGGACCGGAAAAATGGCAGGAAGCGAAGCCCTACTTTACACCTGTAAATTCCGAGGATCAATGCGGATTCAATAATTACCAATGGATTGAATCCACTGCAAAATCCTTCGGAATGAAAGAAGTCACAATATTCCAATTTGGCTGCGGTATGAAATCACGGGTCGATACATATTCACCCATGATGCACGCCGAAATTGTGCAATCAATTCTGGATCAATTCGATACTTCCCACTTCTCCTCCGTCATCGCAAGTAACTTCTGGTTATTAGCCGCAGATCCAGGCACTGAGGAGTACTCGCAAGCCTGGTATAAAACGGATGGCAAGGTTTCACCAATCGTTCGCATCCTGGGTACCAATGAGGAAGAACTCACCAGGGATTATCAGAAATCACCTTCAGATCATACCCGGTTGAATAAGAAACCGGAAAATGAACCTGCCCACCCTGTTGCACATTACCTGCTTTTGCCCGCCTTCGAATGGGGTGTGGCTGAGTGGTATCTTGAAGTCGCCAGGCCGTTCATTGTGAAAAATAAACCGGTTGTCGGTTTTTCAATTGAAGAAGCTGAGCTGGCAAAAAAAGTTACCATAGTCGGTGGAGATAAATTCTTCAACCCGGAGGCGGTTGCCCATCTACGCTCAATCGGTTGTGAAGTTGAACAGATTTCAGGTGATGGTACAAGTATTGCAACTTTACTGGCAGAGAGGTAACCCATGAATTCCAACCTTCCCGATTCTCCCATTATGCATACCCCCATCAGTGCCAAACTCCCTGTCCTAAAGGTGATCGGGCTCGGTGGCGGTGGTCAAAATACAGTTGATCGCATGATCGAGCTTGGTTTATCCGGCATCGATTTTATTGCTGCGAATACAGACGCCCAGGTGCTGCAGACATGCCAGGCTCCCACCAAAATTCAATTGGGACCTGTTCTCACGCGCGGATTGGGTGCTGGCGGTGATCCCAGCATTGGAGAAGCAGCGGCTGAGGAAAGCCTTCAGGTATTGAAGGATGCCCTCACCGGTGCAGATATGGTGTTCCTAACCGCTGGTATGGGCGGCGGAACTGGCACCGGTGCGATTTCTGTGGCTGCCCGGGTGGCAAAGAGCCTCGGCGCGCTGGTGGTTGCCATTGTCAGTCTGCCTTTCGCATTTGAAGTTGGCCGCCGGCAAAAGAACGCCAGGGAAGGAATTGCGAAACTCCAGGCTCAGACCGATACCCTCATAAGCGTTCCCAACGACCGCCTGCTGCAATTTGCCCCCCGAGATCTTCCGCTTGAAATGGCATTTCGACTGGCCGATGATGTGCTGCGCCAGGGCGTGCAGGGTATTTCAGAAATGATCACCCAGCCCGGTTTGATCAACGTTGATTTCTCACATATCCGCAACCTGATGAAGAACGGCGGCGGATCTTTGCTGGCAATTGGTACCGGTGAAGGTGAAAACAAGACTGCCCTGGCATTGGAACGCGCTTTGCATCACCCGATGCTTGAAACGATCAATTTAGCTGATGCCAGCGGCATTATTGCCAACTTCACAGGCGGCAGCGATCTCTCATTCATAGAGGTTATGGAGTCCCTGAATCATCTGCAGGAAATGTCCAACCCCGATGCAACCATCATTCCTGGAATCGTGACCGATGATCGTATGGAAGACCGAGTACAGGTCATCCTTGTGCTGACCGGAATCGGGGCTACTTCCGTGGATAACAAGGATAAATCTGTAGAATCAATTTCGTTACCTCTTGAGCTGCAAAATGCAGAACCAATATTGCTCCATAACTTTAATCCATCCCCTGCTCCTCAACTGGAAATGGCATCCACGCCAGCCAAATTGGATATTCCGGCATTTCTTCGCCGCAGGAAAAATTAGGAGTTGTTGTGATGGAAGATAAATATATTCAACAAGTTTGTAGCAGTGTCTACCGCCAGTTTCCTGAAATGAAAGGGTCCCGGCCATCAGTATCTTCATTGCCAGGTGATAAATTCCAGTTAATCTTTCATGGAAAAGCAGAAACACCAGACGGCAAGCATATTTCCCGCACAGTCAGAGTTGCAGCTTCGGATACCGGGAAAATCTTAAAACTTACCACTTCCAGGTAGAGGCAATATGTTAGCTCAAATGACAGAAAAAATTGAATTGAAATTCTGGGATATCTGTATCCCTCTCCTTTCCAAAGCTGAATGGCTTCGTCCTATCTTTCACCAAATCCATTCGTTAACCCAAAATGAAGCTGCAATGAAACGGATCGCGACGATTACGGTGATGGCGTGTGCCGGAGCTGCCACAGGGATGCTTCTTTTTTCACTATCCATCCTCATCAGTTGACTTCAAAAAATCAGCGCCAGGCGCTGATTTTTTTATTTGCCGTAATGGTAAAATCAGGTAAGGAAAAAATCTTTCTGATAAACCTTCATGAGAAAACTCTTTTTATTCATTGCCGCTGTTGTTTTCCTTGGTTGTGTGTTTTTCGGCTATAAAGCCGCATCAAAACTGTTCGCGGATCGTGCGGGAAACCAAACCAACATTATTGAGACGCCACTAACCAGCCTAGAACAATCCAAATTCCTTCTAGTCCTGGTAAATGATCTGTCTGCAGACAAACCACAGTTGATCTCCCTTTGGGGAGTTTTAAATTATCCCTCAAACCCACCACAAGTCGTATTCCTCCCGCTTTACCCGACTACAAATGCTGAACTTAATCATGAAATATCCTCAGCATTTGTCCTGTCAAATACGAAGCAGATCTCTTCGAGATCTATTGGAAAAATGGAAAAGATAGTGGATCTGGTATTTGATGGCTATTTTATAACGGATAATACAGCATTATTGCGTTTCGCAGCTTACGCCAATCTCGAGAAACTCGAGATTTTTAACGAACCGGCTGCCACATCTGAATCCAATATATCAGTGCAAAACAATATCAGCACATTTTTCACCGCTTTTTGCCAGCTTTGTAAAAGCGGTGCCAGCAATGCGTTTTTCTCTCAAATCGAATGGTCCCAATTGCTTCCCAATCATTTTTCAACGGACCTGTCCTTTGAAGAATTGACATTAATGATCGACAGGGTCAATAACGCTGCTGCACTCACCACCTGCGAAGTCCTCTCTTCTCAGTAACAAGGTGATTGTCCTCCTTGACTGCTTAACTTCGCGTCACATGATATAATGTTGCGCTTAAACAAATTATTTTATAAGGGTAGAGGAAAATGGATATTACACGTGTTGATAAGAATCTTGTCGTCAGTATGGATTATGAACTGACTGTGGATAATGCCGTCATCGATGTTTCTGAAGAAGGTGATCCGATCGTATTTCTGCAGGGAGTCGGCAATATTGTCCCCGGTTTGGAAAAAGCCATCCAGGGTATGAAAGTTGGCGAGTCAAAGGAAGTTGAAGTTAAGGCTGCTGAAGCTTACGGCGAATTTGACCCTGAAAATTTCATCGAAGTTCCCAAGAGCGAGTTCCCGGAAGAAATTCCCCTGGAAGTGGGTACTGAAATTGGCGTCAACGATGAGAATGGTGATGAATTAACCGCCTACATCGAAGAAGTGGACCTCGAAAAGATTACCTTAAATTTCAATCATCCCCTGGCTGGCAAAGATCTGAAGTTCAAGGTGAAGATCACCGATATTCGTGAAGCAACTGCTGAAGAACTTGAACACGGGCATATTCATTATGATGACCATGAATGTGAATGTGGTGAAGGTGAAGAGTGTTGTGGAGAAAATGGCGGCGAATGCTGCTGCGGAGAGAAGTAGCGTTTCAAAAGGCTGCCGGAAGGCAGCCTTTATTTTTCCAAAAAGTCAGTTACGCCAAAGATTTAAATAGAGAACCTGTATTTTCCAAACCGTGTTACCTTTGGCAATAAAACCGCCTGCCTTAACGATTAGATGCAAAACCAACTTTGATCACTATTTTCAGCACTTCAGTTGAAAAAATCCTTACTCTACATCAGGATCAAATATTCGTCTGAATCTGGTATTCAATTTATAATGAAGTGAGGATAATAATAAAGTTTTATGTGTATAAAGATCGTAACCGACAGCACCTGTGATCTCCCCGAGGATGTAATAAAAAAGTATGACATCACTGTCGTACCTGTGTACATCAACCTCGGAAACCACAGTTACCAGGATGGGGTTGACCTGGATCGGCGGCAGTTTTATCAACAGCTTGAAAATGGCCGCGAAGTTCCAACCACTTCTTCTCCTTCTATGGAAACGTTTGTTCAAACCTATGAACAGCTCTCTTCAAACGGTGCCAACAGTATCCTTTCAATCCATGTATCCTCAAACCTGAGCGGTTTATTCAACATCGCCTCTATGGCAGGGAAATCTATAAAACAAATCCTGGTGAACCCGTTTGACGCAGGACAATTGAGCGTCGGAACAGGATTCATAGTCGAATCCGCAGCAATTCTGGCACAGGCGGGAAAATCAGTAAATGAAATTGTCGAAAAAATCCGTGATGTCGCCAACCGTACCTACTGCTTTGCCATTCTGGATAATCTGAATTATTTAAGAAGGAGCGGCCGGATTTCTCAATTCAAGAATTATTTGGGCAGTATTCTCCATGTTAAACCGATTCTCCGTTTTCATCAGGGAATTCCCTCAATAAAAATGGTGCGAACGAATCACGCCGCATTTAATAATCTCGTTGAGTCTATACGATCTTTGGGTTCACTTGAACGCTTACGTGTGCTGCACATTGATGCGCCGGACAAGGCTGATGAATTAAAACAGGCAGCTCTCAAGTATTTTCCAAAATTAGCCGATGAAGTGACCATTGATGTAACCCCCGCCATCGCCACCCACCTTGGACCGGGAGCCGTTGGATTCGCTGCAGTGGTCGCGAGTCCACTCAAATGACCGCTTTGTCGAACCCAGGGAATCCCTGACTTGTTTCTCCCCACAACACCTGAAGAAGTTAAAGCATTAGGCTGGGAGTCTCTTGATGTCCTCCTAGTGACCGGTGATACCTATATTGACAGCCCTTATTCAGGGGTGGCAATTATCGGGAAAACGCTTCTCAAAGCCGGATACCACGTAGGTGTCATTGCGCAACCCGTAGTGACTGACACCGTGGATATTTCCCGGCTTGGTGAACCAACCCTTTTTTGGGGGGTGACCGGGGGGACAGTTGATTCAATGGTCGCCAATTACACCGCCACCCTGCGTAAAAGGCGCTCTGATGATTTCACACCTGGAGGCCTAAATGACCGCCGGCCAGATAGGGCTGTAATCGTTTACGCTAACCTCATCAGGCGCGCATTCAAAGGCACCGTCCCCATTGTTCTCGGCGGCATTGAGGCAAGCCTGCGGCGCATCACCCATTACGATTACTGGACAGACAAACTGCGCGCTCCGATTCTCTTCGATGCCAAAGCCGATTACCTGTTGTATGGAATGGCGGAATCCAGTGTGGTTGAACTGGCAAATACATTGCGGGATAACCGTTCTCCCCGTGAAATCCGGGGTCTGGCGTACCTGGCTAAGGATGCTCCGAGAGAATACCTGGTGCTGCCTTCATTCGAGGATACGATTGCGAATCCGAATCAATTTACGAAGATGTTTGAATTGTTTTATCAAAATAATGATCCGATAACCGCTCGAGGGATCGTGCAAAAAAAGTCCGACCGTTACTACGTCCAAAATCCACCCGCTCTCACGCTTCCTGAGTCTAAGTTGGATGAAGTGTACGCAACTGACTGGGAACGCGCACAGCACCCGTATTATGCTCAACAGGGTGAGGTGAAAGCGCTCGAGACCATCCAATTTTCCATTCCAACACACCGCGGCTGTTACGGAGAATGTAATTTTTGCGCGATCGCCGTCCACGAAGGCAGAACCGTCTCCAGCCGCAGTGAAACCTCGATCCTTACCGAAGCAGAACATATGACGCACCATCCCGCGTTCAAAGGAATTATCCGGGATATCGGTGGTCCGACAGCCAATATGTACCAGATCGAATGCGCCAGGAAAGTACACAGCGGTGCCTGCCCCGATAAACGCTGCATTTTCCCTGAAATCTGCCCGGTATTAAAGATAAACCATACTCCACAGGTCACCCTCCTGCGAAAAGTCCGTACCATTCCGGGAGTGCGCAAGGTATTCGTGGGTTCCGGTATCCGCTACGATATGGTTATGGCAGACCAGGCTTGCGGACTTATTTACATGAAAGAACTCGTCAACCACCATGTGTCCGGGCAATTGAAAGTTGCTCCGGAACACACTGATCCTTTTATTTTGCAAATGATGGGAAAACCTTCCCCCCTATCTCTTAACCAATTTAAGAGAAAGTTCGAGGAATATTCAAAGGAAGCTGGCAAAAATCAATTCCTCACCTATTACCTGATTGCTGCCTACCCCGGATGCTCTGATCGTGAAATGAAAAAATTGAAGGAATATGCGACCAGTCAACTGCATATTTCTCCAGAGCAGGTACAGGTATTTACCCCCACCCCTTCAACTTATGCCAGTGTGATGTACTATACCGAAAAGGATCCATTCACAGGAAAACCGATCTTTGTGGAGAAGGACCTCAAACGCAAAGTGGTTCAA
The DNA here is from genome assembly GCA_963753625.1 of uncultured Chloroflexia bacterium. GTDB lineage: Bacteria > Chloroflexota > Anaerolineae > Anaerolineales > Anaerolineaceae > UBA6107. Next base: position 607,651 of record CAVWCP010000005.1, on the reverse strand, counting down.
AAGGAAATCATCACCCCATCTGATCGATCCAGGCCAGGCATACCGAAAAAACTCTTCGCAAAGCATGACAATGGCTATGCGAAAATCAAGGACAAACCAAGGAAACGCACATGACAACTCAAACCAGGTATTCTTTTTACGTATCCTGCCCTCCGGGGCTTGAAAGCCTTCTCACAGCTGAATGCCGTGAGTTGAAGTTCGTTGTTCCACAAAGGACTCAGGTTGCGGTTTCTTCAGACAAAGGTGAACCTGGTGAGGACCACGGCGGATTTGAGCTTTCAGGCACGCTGGAGCACCTCTACAAGGCAAACCTGATGCTGCGCACAGCAAGCCGGGTTGTTGTGCGTTTGGGTGAATACTACGCAGCCTCATTTTCCGAATTGCGCAAAGAAGCCTCCCGCCTGCAATGGGAAACGTTCATCCGCCCTGGTCAACGGGTGAATTTTCGCGTGACCTGTCACAAATCCAAACTCTACCATTCAGACGCAGTCGCTGAACGCGTCCTGGGTGCCATCAATGACCACTTTACCGTTGCCGGCAGAAACCCCCGTCCCATCACCACCTCAAGCGAGGGTCAGTTGATCATTGTCAGACTGGTAAATGACATCTGCACTATCAGCATCGATTCTTCGGGTGAATTGCTGTATAAACGCGGGTACAAACAGGCTGTCGCCAAAGCCCCCATTCGTGAAAATATCGCTGCCGCCATGATCCGGTTTTCCGGTTGGGATGCAGCCAGTCCGTTAGTCGATCCATTTTGCGGTTCCGGCACCATTCCCATTGAAGCTGCGCAAATGGCAGGCAGGGTTCCACCTGGAATCTCACGGTCATTCAAATTTTCAGACTGGCCTGTGTTTGATAAAGAAAAGTGGAATGGCGTTCTAGATGGTGCTAAAAAAGGGATTACCGACTTTACAACCCCCATTTACGGCTATGACCGTGATGCAGGTGCGATCGAATTCTCGCAGGCAAACGCCGCGCGCGCAGGGCAAAAGAACAAAATCGTGTTCAAACAACAAGCCGTTTCCTACCTGGAATCCCCCCCTACGATCGGCACAATAGTGACCAATCCGCCTTATGGCGTACGCACAAAGGAAGGCAACGATCTGCGCGATCTGTATGCCCGTTTTGGATCCATCCTGATGGAGAAATTCAAGGGTTGGACGGTTGTAATGCTTTCGCCTGACGATGTTCTCACGGGCAATCTCGGTCTGGATCAACCTGTGGATTCTTTGCAATTTCTAAACGGAGGAATTCCTGTAAAAATGTTTAAGTACCAAATCTAATTTTTTTTACATCCTTAATGCCCCTGGATTTCTTGTATTACAAACGAAGAACCAGGATTACCTTAAACTTTTGATCAGGATTTGATCAATTCTTCCCTAATATTCTCCCCCATTTTTTTAATGTTAGAATACACACGGGTACCTCCAGATTTATAAATCAACTTTTCAGGAGTAGTTAATGAAGCAAATTCGTGTCCTTCAGTGGGGTTTGGGAGCAATGGGAAGTGGTATGGCAAGGTTGATGCTCGAGAAAACAGGTTTGAAGATTGTGGCAGTTGTCGATGCCCGACCCGATTATGTTGGGCAAGGACCTGGGGGATGTCTTAAACCTCGGCAAAAAAGTTGGGTGTAAAGATTACCAATGATCCTGATGCTGTCCTAAAAAAGGATAAGGTGGATATTGTGGTTATCGCCACGACTTCCTGGTTAAAAGATCAAATTCCCGACCTGCGCAAGATCCTTAACGCCGGATTAATTGCATTTCGATCGCAGAAGAAATGTCTGATGCTTATGCCCAAAATCCCAAGCTGGCGAAGGAACTCGATAAGCTGGCGAAAGAAAATGGCGTCACGATTGTTGGCACAGGGGTCAACCCCGGGTTTGTGCTTGATCTGCTGGTGGTGGCGCTCACTGCCGGCAACCACAGTGTTGAGCGTATCGAAGCCTCCCGCGTGAACGATCTGAGCCCGTATGGACCAACGGTGATGAACAGCCAGGGTGTGGGACCTCACCTGCCCAATTCAAAGCTGGAGTCGCAGATGGCTCGATCGTCGGGCATGTCGGTTTTCCCGAATCCATCCACATGATCAGCGACGCGCTGGGTCTTGGCGTCGACCGCATTGAACAGACCCGCGAACCGATCATCAGCAAGGTACAACGCGAAACACCGCACGTCAAGGTCGCTCCAGGTATGGTGGCCGGTTGCTCGCACATCGGCATTGGCTATCGCGGAGACAAGGAAGTCATCAAGCTGATCCACCCGCAGCAGATCCATCCCGGACTGGAAAACCAGGATACCGGCGATTACATCAACATTTATGGCAAACCCGAAATTCACATGTCCATCAAACCTGAAATCGCCGGCGGCATTGCCACTGAAGGGATTGCAGTCAACCTGATTCCGCATGTCGTTGCGGCAACGCCCGGGCTCAAGCGCATGATCGACCTGCCCATCCCGGCAGCCCTGATGGGTGATATCTGCTTATTCAGCAGAAAAATCTGATATCTCGAATTTTCGTCAGATTTCAGTCATAAGATTGATGGTGGATAAATGGCAAAAATCAAAAGGTACCTGGGTTGAAATCGAACAGGTTGTTCTAACGCCAGACCAGCGTGCTCAATCGCTGCCTGAAGAAACCCGCAATGTTCCTTATGTATCTGCGGTTTCCGGTTTTCTGCATGAAGGATGCAGAACTTGGGCAGGATGTCCAGGTAAGAACGATTATTGGCCGGACACTCACCGGAACTTTGAAGATTGTAAATCCCAGTTACCGCCACAGTTTCGGTGAGACGGTTCCAGAATTCTTGACGCATCGGCACGGATCGGAGGAAAAATGAGCTCCAGGGATATGTCCTACGATGCGGTGATGGCACGCAAGAACGAGATCATGAAATCCTCCATGCAGTTGGATTACGATGATTTCATCCAGAGCCCGATCGCCTTTGATTACGAACGCATGATGCGAGCCACGGGTTACACCATGGACGATATCATTCGCATCCAACAGTGAAACCAAGGTTGGCAATACGCCCCTTTTCGAACTGAAAAATCTCACTGAAGCAGTTCGGCAAATCTCTCCACCCGGCAAAGGCGCCCGAATTTTGGTTAAAGATGAAGCAGCCAATGCTTCCGGCAGCTTCAAAGCCCGGCGAGCCTCTATCAGTGCCTTTGATGCCCACAAAAAGGGGTATAAAGGCATGATCGCCGCCACCAGCGGCAATTATGGCGCTGCAGTGGCTTCACAGGCTGCGCAGCGCGGTTTGAAATGCATCATCGTCCAGGAAATTTACGACAGCCGCGGGTGTGGGTCAGCCCGAGATCATTGAAAAAGGCCGCGCCTGTGAAGCCTATGGCGCGGAAGTCCTCAAACTGACAGTCGGACCGGAACTCTTTTATATGCTCTTGCGCACCCTCGAAGAAACCGGTTTCTTTAATGCCAGCCTTTACACCCCCTTTGGTATCCGCGGCGTCGAAAGCCTGGGTTCGAGATTGCGCAACCAGGTGATGCAGCGCGCTATGGCAAAGCACCCGATGCGGTAGTGATCACCCATGCCGGCGGCGGAAACCTCACCGGAACCGCGCGCGGATTGCATGCAGCCGGGTGCTGACCAACCCGCAGTCGTCGCCTGCTCAGTCGATCTGACCGGCCTGCACATGGCATCTGACCACGATTTCAACCGCAAATCCTTCACCACCGGGCATACCGGGTTTGGCATTCCCTTTGCCACCTGGCCTGACCGGGTGGATGTGCCCCGCAATGCCGCCCGCAGCCTGCGCTACATGGATGAATACCAGCTGGTCACCCAGGGCGAAGTTTTCTACATCACCGAATTGCTCACCAAAATTGAAGGACTGGAACGCGGTCCGGCCGGCAACATCAGCCTGACCGCTGCCGTTATCCCTGGCACAGCGAGATGGACCAGGACCAGATCATCGTTGTCCAGGAAACCGAATACACCGGCGCCGGCAAGCATCACAACAGCCAGCTCTCCTTTGCCCGCGAAAATGGTATCGAAGTGCGCCGCGGAGACCCCAGCGGATGATGTCCCGGGAAAGACCATCATCATCCCGGAACACCTGGAGCAGGTACAGGGCAAAGTCAGGATATTGACCAGCCTGCGCCGTCACTTACCTGGCAAATGCCGCCAATCAGTCTCCCGGTCGGCAAATGGACGTGAAAATGATTATGCTTTCCTGGCAGCAGATATCAAGAAAAACCCTGACTGGGTAAAGCAGAACCTCCCTATCCAGATTTTATGAATTATCACCAAGAGGACACCTAATGACCTGAAGATACGAATTGAAAGTTTGAAAAACGACGAAAAGAACTTGAGAAATTGAGCGATGAGGAATTAAAAACGCGTTTTGGGAATTGTGTGACCAGGTGGTCGAGCCGATCGTCGACCTTGCCAGAACCCATACCTCCCCTTCCATCGAACGCTCCGTGCTTGCTGCGCATGGGAATTGACAGCATCACCGCTCACGGGGTTGTCGACCGCATCCTTGAAGCTGGCTTGTTGGGCAAAGGCGCAGGTCATGTGGTTCTGAAGTTGCAAAAACAGAACAATGTGGATCTCCGCGCTGCCGCAGCCGCAATCCTTGAAAATAAAGATGATCCTCAACGGTCTTTTTAACTCAGGAATTGAGAGACAATCTGATGACCAACACACAACCTCTCGATCCCAATAAGAAACTGGATATCGAATATATTCTCGAAGATCTCGAACATTACCATCCCACGCGCAAAGGCTGGACCTGGCGGGACGTCCCGCCAGAAGGCGTCGATATGGGTCCGTTCCATTTCCGCGATATGTCGCATCCGCTTAAAGAACAGCATCGGTCTGCCGGCATCCAAGTATTTTGACCATATCGACCCTCAACCCAGTTGCGTGGTCACCACCGAGATCGCCTCCGGGCGGTTTGAGGATGATATCCGCCGCATGCGCATGGCAGCCTGGCACGGTGCTGACCACATCATGGTCATCCGCACCACCGGGCAAAGCCATATTGATGGGCTGCTGGAAGGCACTCCCGAAGGCACCGGCGGCGTGCCCATCACCCGCAAGCAGATCCGCGCCAGCCGCAAAGCCTGTGACCTGATCGAAGATGAAGTCGGCCGCCCGATCAATTTCCACAGTTATGTCTCCGGTGTGGCAGGTCCTGAAGTGGCTGTGCTCTTTGCTGAAGAAGGCATCAACGGCGCTCACCAGGATCCTCAGTACAACGTGCTCTACCGCAACGTCAACATGTACCGCTCCTTTGTGGACGCTGCTGAAGCCAAAAAAGTGATGGCCGGCGCCAATATTTTCCAGATCGACGGCGCGCACAATGCCAATGCCACTGCCAAAGCCGGCTGGCTGGTGATGCCGGAATTGATGGTTCAGCACGGCATCAATTGCGCCTTTTCTGTCGCCGTGGGGATGGAAAAAGACCTGATCGGTCTTTCCACTGTCCCCCCTGATGCCCCTCCTGCGCCCAAGCTCTGGTACGACCTGCCCTATGCGGTTGCGCTGCGTGATTTCTTCTCTGATTTCAAAATGCGCGCCCAGCAAAATACACGCTATATTGAAGCGGATATTGAAGAAGCAATTCGCACCCACACCATTGATACCCTCATTTCCATGCTGACCAGTGCTGATATCCAGAGCACCATCACCCCGGATGAAGGACGCAACGTCCCCTGGCATTACAACAATATCCGCGGCATTCAGACCGTCAAGCAAACCTGGGCAGCTCTGGATGGCATCAAGGAATTGCTTCACACTCAATCACGAAGGTCCTCTGGGGGAGATGGTGCGCGATCTCAAAGATACGCGCCGTCGCCTTCCTGGAGGAAGTTATCGACACCGGCGGTTATTTTGCCGCTGTGGAAAAAGGTTTCTTTGTCGATTCCGCCAAGTATCCCTGAACGCAACGGTGACGGTATTGCCCGCGATGGCAAAGGCGGCGTCGGCTGCTGATTCGATTATCGCAACGCGATCCCGATTATTTTCGCTCCGGTTTGCGATCATTTCGGCGAAAACCATCTTCCAGCCGGGACTAGCATGTGCCTGTGATCCGATCGATGGCTGCACGCTGTGCAAACCGGAAAAAATCGTCTACATTGATGAACTCGACCCTGAAGATAGTTGTAATAAACGCCTTGAAGAACCTATCCCTACCGCAAAGGCGGCAAGATCAAACCGGAAGCCGAATGGGCTGGCGACGGCACCATTCTCACCCAGTTCTTTGTGCCCCTAACTGAAGATTTCGCAGCGGCCTACGGCATTGAAATGGCAAAGAAGCTGGGCTTGTGGATCCCGCAGGTGATCAATATCCAGGTGATGCAGCCGGCTGAAGGCTGCTTTGTTGAAGTAAAAGGCAAGGTCAATTTTGATATCGAAGTAACCACACTTAAAGATCCCTGAAAAAGAGGTCATCCTGCCGGAAGAAGAATTACGCGAAGCAGTGAAGCAGATCGGTTTGAAAGTTGTCGCGGCCACTGTTGGCGAAGATGAACACAGTGTCGGTCTGCGCGAGATCCTGGATATCAAACATGGCGGTATCGAGAAATATGGCGTCAAATACCATTACCTCGGGACTTCTGTTCCTGTCAGCAAATTGTCGATGCAGCCATCGAAACCGGCGCCCAGGCAATTCTGATCTCCACCATTATCAGTCACAATGATACGCACCGCACCCAGATGAAAAAACTGGCTGATCTGTGTATTGAACGCGGCGTTCGTGACAACTTGTCCTCATCGCCGGTGGAACCCAGGTGAACCGCGAAATGGCAGATGAAACCGGTCTGGATGCCACCTTTGGCCGCGGTACCAAAGGCATCCATGTTGTCAATGCCATTGTGAAAATCCTGAAATCCCGCGGATTGTTCTAATCGCCTGGAGTCTTTTTGCCAAACAAAATCGAATTTCTGACGGTTGAAATTGGGTCCACCATTACCAAGGTGAATGGGTTCGCCCTGGTGCCGGAAGGGCGTTTCGAACATACGTGCGCAGGGGTTTGCACCAACCTCCATTGAACAGGGGATGTCCGCCTGGGGTTCAACGAGGCATTATCTGAACTTGAAGGGCAACGCTGGCCAGATGCCCGCGAACGTGAAGACTTTTGTGAACAGTTCAGCCGCCGGTGGATTGAGAATGACCGTCCATGGCTCACCTACAGCATGACCGCCCGGGCTGCCCGGGAAGCTGCTCTGGGTGCCGGGGCAATCGTCAAATTGGTGACTGCCGGTTTGTTGGAGGATGACGACCTTGAAGAGATTAAAATCAATTAATCCCAATATCATCCTTCTGGCAGGCGGTGTGGATTTTGGTGAAAAGGAAATCGTCCTAAAAAATGCCCGCGCGATCGCAGCCCTTGGAATTCACGCTCCGGTGGTCTATGCGGGAAACTCCGCCATCCGCCAGCACATCCAGAAAATTTTCCAGGAACATGGTGTCGAATCTATTGATCGCTGAAAATGTGTTCCCTGAAGTGGATGTGCTCAATACCCGCCCACTGCGCAAAGTAGTTCACGAAGTATTCAATCAGCATATCATCCATGCTCCCGGCATGCAGCATCTCGAAGAGATGACCCAAGGGGAGATCATCCCAACCCCGGGTGCAGTGTTACTCGGTGCAGAGTTGTTTGCTGAAAGTTGCGGGGACTGCCTTGTTTTTGATGTTGGCGGCGCCACCACTGATGTTCACAGCGTGACCGATGGCAGCCTGGAATGGACGCTCACGCCAGCTCGAACCGGAACCCTATGCCAAACGCACTGTGGAAGGCGATCTTGGGGTATACATTAATGCCCACAATATTATTGAACTGCAGGAAGATAAACAGTGGGAAAATATGTTGCCTGGATTGAAAGCCATTCCGCATTCCACTGACGAACAGGCACTGACCCGCTATCTGTGCAAGGTAGCTGTGGAAGCTGGCATCCGGCGGCATGCCGGGATTGTCATGGAATCTTATACTCCCACCGGTAAAAAACAGACCGTGCGGGGCAAAGACCTCACTGCGGTAAAATGGGTGATCGGTACTGGCGGAGCCTTAACCAGGATTGATGGCGGAGTGGAAATTTTGCGGTCTGTCTGCCTGGGGGCAGGAAAATACTTGCTGCCGCCGCCGGAAACCACTATCCTCCTCGACCACGATTATCTTTTTTCTGCCCTGGGTACCCTTGCGGGCACCTACCCGGAACAGGTGAAAGCAACCTTCGCACACTGGGTAAAAATGGAGACCGTGAAATGAGCTTTACTCCCCGACTTGAAATCTACCCTGATCGCATCGAGCACAATGCGCGTACCATCGTGTCGCTTTGCCGCGATGCAAGGCATCTCCGTAGCCGGGGTCACAAAAGTGGTGTGTGCTCATCCAGCAGTTGTGCATGCGCTGTGAATGCCGGCGTGGATATGCTGGCAGATTCCCGCCTGGAAAACCTGCAGGCTATACGAGAATTGAATGTTTCCCTCCCATTGATGTTGCTGCGCATTCCTGCCCAGGATCGCATCAAGGAGGTCGTCGACTTATTCAGATATTTCCCTAAACTCCTCAGTTGAAACGATCAGGATGTTATCACAGGCAGCGCAATCCCTCGGGAAAACTCATCAGGTCATCTTGATGGTGGATCTTGGCGATTTGCGTGAAGGAATTTGGCCGGACGGCTTGCCATTCGTGATCGATCAGGTAATCCAGCTCCCCGGAATCCAGTTGGTCGGATTAGGCTGCAACCTGGCCTGTTACGGCGGCGTAATCCCAACCTCAGAAAAAATGCAGCAACTCATCGATTTGGCGACGAACACCAGGACCAGAACCGGTCTGGAATTGCCAGTTTTAAGCGGCGGAAACAGCGCCAATTTACCGCTGATTATCGAAGGCGCAATGCCTTCTGGAATTAACAATCTGCGCATTGGTGAAGCCATTCAACTCGGCCGCAATGTGCTTGACCGCTCTCCCTGGCCGGGAACCCGCCAGGACACTTACCGCGTTGTCACCCAGGTGATCGAATTGGAAAGAAAACCCTCCATGCCGATTGGTGTACGCGGGCAGGACGCTTTTGGCGGAACACCAGATTTTGTTGACCGGGGATTGCGCAGGCGTGCCATCTGCAACATCGGCAGGCAGGATATTGTCATCGACAACCTCAACCCTGAAGATTCAGGCATTATTGTATTAGGCGGCAGCAGCGATCACCTCATCCTGGATGTGGAAGAAGCTACAGATGAACTGCACGTCGGCAGCGAAGTGGCTTTCTTCCCGGGCTATGGTGCGCTTCTCGCGGCAGCAACTTCAGCTTATGTGCAAAAAGTAGTCATTAAAGGTTCATAGTTGGAACACACCCCTTTGCTTTATCAGACTCACGTACAGGTTCATCTCGATAATATTCGCGCCAACATCGAAAGTATCCGCCGCAGGATCGGACCCGGATGCAAGATACTTATCGCGGTGAAAGCCAATGCCTATGGGCATGGCGCGGTTGAAGTTTCACGCATGGCAGCAAAAATCGGTGTTGATTTTCTGGGGATTGCCACTGTGCCGGAAGCGATACAGCTCAGGCAGGCCGGAATCAGCCTTCCCATTCTAAAATTCGGTCCAACTTTTTATGAAGAGAGTGAGACAGCAATTCTGAATGATGTAACCCTGCCAATATGCAGTATTGAGAGTGCCCTGGAGACTCAACAGGTTTCTGCGAAGCTGAATAAGAAATCCCCGGTTCATATCAAAATTGATACCGGCATGGGGCGTGTTGGTGTTTCTATCGAAGCAGGCAGCAGCCCTCGCCCTGCTTATTGAACGCGATTGCCCGAATTTGTACCTGGAAGGTGTCTTTACCCATCTTCCTGTGAGCGATTCTGCAGATCAAGCATTCACGATTGAGCAGGTTAAACGATTCAGGAAGTGTGTGGATGAAATTGAGCGGGCTATCGGGCGAAAACTTGACCTGGTGCATTGCGCCAATTCCGGCGCCGTGCTGGGTCATCCGGACGCCTGGATGGATATGGTACGCCCCGGGATCATGATCTACGGTTATTATCCTGATAAAACGACCCCTCGCACGATCGAACTCAAACCTGGATTGAGTTTTCTAACCCGTGTATCCTTCATCAAGAAAGTAGCTAAAGGAGAAAGCATCGGTTATGGCCGCACCTGGTTCGCTCCTGCAGACACCTGGATCGCCACCATCCCAGTGGGGTATGCGGATGGATTCAATCGCTTGTTCTCCAATTCCGGCCGGGTGCTCATCAACGGAAAGTCTTTCCCAATTGTTGGACGTGTTTGCATGGATCAGAGCATGGTCGATCTTGGAGCAGAAACCCGGGTGAAGATTGGCGATGCAGTTGTCCTCATCGGGAAAAGCGGTGATAATGAAATCACATGCGATGAGTGGGCAGAGAAACTGCACACCATCACCTATGAAATTACCTGCCAGATCAATTCAAGAGTAACCAGGGTTTTTACCTCTTAGGCTTTATGGAAAAACAATTATGACAATTCAATCAGCCACTGCCGTTGCCCACCCGAACATCGCATTCATCAAATATTGGGGAAACCGGGATCAGCCGCTCCGGCTGCCCGAAAATGGTTCCATTTCCATGAACCTGGAGGAACTGACCACCCGCACCCAGGTTACTTTTGACCCCAGCTTACCCACTGATATCCTGGATCTTAATGGTCACCGGCAATCAGGACCAGTGTTTCAATCGTGTGGTGAGTCACATGAATTTACTGCGCGGGCTGCGGGGAATTGCCACCAGGGCTTACATCAAAACAGAAAATAATTTTCCTGAAGGAACCGGGATTGCCTCATCAGCCTCAGCGTTTGCAGCCCTCACTATTGCCGCGGTCCGTGCACTCGGGATTGTTCTGCCTGAACGCGATCTCTCCCGCCTGGCGCGAAGGGGATCCGGGTCTGCCTGCCGTTCCATCCCTGCTGGATTTGTCGAGTGGTTCCCCGGGAGTACTGATGTTGATTCCTATGCAGTCTCCATTGCCAAAGAAGACTATTGGAATCTCGTCGATTGCATCGCCGTTCTCAACCGCAAACAAAAATCTACCGGGTCAACTGAAGGACATGCCCTGGCCAAAACCAGCCCGCTGCAATCCGCCCGTGTATTGGATGCCCCCCGCCGCCTTGATCGCTGCCGGGACGCCATCCAAACCCGCGATTTCAACCTCTTTGCAGATACCATTGAGCAGGATTGCCTCTTAATGCACGCAGTGATGATGACTTCATTGCCTGCCCTCGTCTATTGGGAACCTGCCACGTTGGAATTGATGCATGCCGTGAAATCCTGGCGCAAATCAGGAATCCCTGTTACCTTCACCATCGATGCTGGACCAAATGTTCACGTCATCTGCGAGGATCAGGCACTTGATTCGGTCAAAGCAAAACTGGAGAAGATAGCATCGATTGAGGAAATTCTCATCGCTCATCCAGGAAAAAGCGCTCAGCTGGTGTAAATTAGCAGAAATTGTTTTTGGTCATCGAGTCCACAGCAATTGGCAATATTTATCCATTGATCAAAATTCTTTACTATAGTCATCTATCGGGTATGGGAACTTATCCCATACCCGGTTTTCATGGATGGAATTGTCCGATTTTCCTTCAGTAAATTACCGGATATAATTGGCAGGAGAAATAACGGAGAAAAGATGACAAATATTGGTACAACATTAATCACGATTCTAGAGTTTATCCTCGTCTTTGGCGCCCTGGTTTTCTTCCATGAATTTGGGCACTTTATTTTTGCCAGGCTTAACAAGATCGAAGTGGAAGAGTTCGGACTGGGAATGCGCCCACGTATGTTGAAATTATTCGTGCTGGGCGGCACCTTATTTACATTGAACTGGATCCCAATCGGCGGGTTCTGCCAGATGAAAGGCGAAAACGGAGAAACCGCAGAGCCGGGTAGTTTCCAGGCGGCAAAACCCTGGCGAAGGTTGTTAACCCTGCTCGGAGGACCGATCACCAATTTATTGATCGGCATGCTCATTATCGCTTTTATCTTTACCCGCACAGGCGCCCCCAACCAAAATGTAGTAAGCGTAATGGCAATCAACCCGGGTACTCCTGCTGCTTCCGCCAACCTCCAGGTTGGGGATGTAATCGAAAAGATCAACGGAATCGAGATCGATGGATTTGCCAAATTATCGCAACTAATTTCTGCCAACCTAGATCAACCCATCGAGATGACGATTGTCCGCGACGAAACCCCATTTACTATTACTCTCACTCCGCGAAGTGATTATCCATCCAACCAGGGACCATTGGGGATTACGATATCCAATCCGGTTGAAAAGGTAAATTTCTTCCAGGCAATCCCAACAGCCTTTGGGTCCACTATTGACCAGGGGGTGCAACTGATTATGCTTCCCGTTCGGCTGATCAGCGGGCAGATTGCTCCATCGGATGCCCGCATGGTGAGCGTTAAAGGGATTTATGATATTTTCACCGAAGTGCAGACAGTGGATAAAGAAGAAGCCGCACTTGATCCTTCAATGGCGGGGTTAACTACCCTATCCTTCCTGGCGATCATTTCCATTGCTCTTGGCTTTACAAACTTACTGCCGATCCCCGCACTCGATGGCGGCAGAATTCTATTTTTGCTGCCCGAATTATTATTTAAAAAGAAGATCAAACCTGAACTTGAAGGCAAGATCCATATGGCGGGATACATCTTATTGATGGTCCTCATGGTCGTTTTGATCATTAATGATATTTTGAATCCGATCGTGTTGAGGTAACTGAAATAATGGATGAGACACCAATAGCATTGGATATTAATGAAATCCTTGAAGCCCTCCAGGATTCGTCCCGTCCTTTTCCAGGAAAATTATTGAGAGGGTTTTCTGACCTCTCACCAATTAAGTTAAAAAAACTTTTACCTGTTTGGGTAAATTTACCACCCACCCGAAAAGTAAATCTATTGGAAGATCTTGAAGTAATCCTTGAAAAAGATACCATCGTCAATTTCGATGAATTGGCTAAAGCTGTCCTCTCGGATGTTGACCCTGCTGTGCGTGTCCTGGCTATCCGCCTCTTGTGGGAATGTGAAGATACATCATTAGTCCCGACCCTGATCGAGATGTTGTTTGAAGATCCAGATGAAGCCGTGCGCGCCGGTACAGCTAATCTACTGGGTCGTTTTGTTTACCTGGGTGAATTGGATCTGATCCCGGATACACACAAGATTTCCATCGTTCGTAATTTGTTGGACGTAATAGCCGGTGAGGACCTACCCCAGGTGAAACAACGGGCATTGGAATCATTGGGGTATGCAAGTCATCCAAAAATTCCCGGTTTGATCAAGACAGCATTGGATTCAGGAGATACATTATTTGTCAGCGCTGCTTTATGCGCAATTGGCCACACTGCAGATGACGCTTGGGAATCGACCGTGCTTGAATATCTTGGATCTACAGACTATGAAATCCAATATGAAGCCATCCGCGCTGCAGGAGAGCTGGAATTAACCTCCACCATTGACTTTCTGGTTGCTATGCTTGATGAAGATACGGTTGACCCAGATATCCGCCTGGCAGCCATCTGGTCCCTTTCCCAAATTGGAGGGGATACCGCTCGCGATACACTTACTGCTCTCCTTGAATCCAGTGAAGATGATGAGGAAATCGAACTGATTGAATCCGCCCTGGATAATATGGATACAGGTGGTGACCGGCAAAACCTGAAATTGATAGATTTTGACCCCGACGAAGAAGAAGACGAGGAATTAAAGAGCGAAGAATTTTCCGATGAAGAATTCCTCGAAGATGAAGACGACGAACTTGAGGAAGACCTCTGATCTGATGAGGCTGTTATCCCGTTTGATAGTAAGTCTCCTGGTAATCTTAGCCTTCCTGGTGCCAAAAGGAAGTGCATCCGGTGAAAACTCCCTGGAGATAACCGCTGTTACTCATACCTATGAATTTGGAAGCCAACTAACCATTAGCGCAACCCTTCCCCACCCTGAATTGATCCGAAATATAACACTGGTAATCCAACCTGATTCTCAGCAATCCAGGCAGGTTGAGGTCAACCCTTCAACAGAGGGTGTAATTCTGACTCAATACGATTTGACGACCAACGGTTTTGATCCATTTGCCCGCATTTATTACTGGTTTGAAGCTGAAATGAGTGATGGTTCAATGAGTTCAAGCTCCTCATACTGGTTTGATTATTTGGATAATCGGTTTGAGTGGAAATCTACTTCAACCAAACTCTTTACCATCTTCTGGGCTGAAGGTGACACCTCCTATGGTCAAAAGCTCCAATCAATTGCCCGATCGGGATTGGAGAGATCAACGCAACTGCTTCCAGTGGTTCCGGTGCTTCCTGTCGAAATCTATGTCTACCCAAACATTGGCAGCATGCAATCTGGGCTGTCATTGGATTCCCAATCCTGGGTTAACGGACATACTTTTGTCAATTCCAATAAAATCCTCATCGCTGATTCTCCATCCCTGGCAGATACGACTGATCTGGAGCGTACTATTCCGCATGAAACGATGCACCTCCTGCAATACCAAGTCATGAGCACCAGCTATTCAAACGCGCCCACATGGTTATTGGAAGGGTTGGCAACTCAATCTGAACTTTATGCAAACCCGGATCTCGAGCGCGAAATCTCAACAGCCCTAAACGCTGGCACCCTTTTATCCTTTGGTGATCTTTGCCACGGCTTTCCGAATGACGCAAATCTGGCTACATTAGCGTATGCGCAATCGTCTTCATTGGTTGCATACATACAACGTACTTACGGCAACCAGGTTTTTCCCGTATTTCTTCAGAACGCGGCAAATGGCCTGGATTGTGAACAGAATGTTAAATCCGCACTAGGCATAACGCTGCAGCAGGCTGAGTTGGACTGGAAATCCAGTATCAATTCTTCAGGTAATCCAACAACATCCACACCTTACCAATTGGTAATGTGGATCGGAATTCCCTTAATATTGATCACCACGGGGATATTGATCTTGAATTATCGAAAACGTCAAGTGAATATCTCACAGGAAGAATAATCCAGGATGCCAGGTCATCAATTGCATGCAATTGTCGAAGGACGTGTGCAGGGAGTTGGCTTCCGCTACTTTGTTTTGGAGATCGCCCAACAACTTGGGTTAACCGGGTGGGTGCGCAATCTTGTAAACGGAAATGTTGAACTGGTGGCTGAAGGTAATCGTGCTAACCTGGATAAGCTCTACTCAGCCCTACAAAGTGGAAATCCGGGTTCACTGGTGACTAATGTGGTCAGTGAATGGCTTCCAGCAGAAAACACCTTTACACTGTTTTCAATTCGCCCAACCGCTTGAACCAACCTAATCAATTTCTCCTGCCATCAAGCGGGCTTTCTGCCAGGGTGGAAGGTTGGATTCTTCCGCCAGTAACTTGCGTAAGTCCAATATCTGGTCGCGTAATACCGCTGCCTGTTCAAAAGCCAGTTCTTTGGCGGCTTGTTTCATCTGGAGATCCAATTCAGCGATCAAGCGTTTGATCTCATTGAGCGGCATCATTGAATTCTTCTCTCCAGCTTTGTAGCTTCCCCGCTTCTCAGCAATTCCCTGCGGGTTGGCAAGCCGCTCCGTGATGTCGTGCACCGCTTTTACAATCGTAAAAGGTTCTATTCCGTTCTTGGTGTTATAAGCCACCTGTTTAGCGCGCCTGCGGTTCGTTTCTTCAATCGCAAACTTCATCGCATCGGTCATCACATCCGCATACATGATGACTTTTCCATTTACATTCCGCGCTGCTCTGCCGATTGTTTGGATCAAGGCTGTGCCTGAGCGCAGGAAGCCCTGTTTATCCGCATCCAGGATTGCCACCATCGAAACTTCCGGCAGATCAAGCCCCTCCCGCAGCAAGTTTATCCCTACGAGTACATCAAAGATACCCATACGCAAATCGCGCAGGATGCCCACTCGTTCCAATGTTTCAACCTCCGAATGAAGATAATTAACCTTCACTCCCAACTCCAGCAGGTAATCAGAGAGGTCCTCTGCCATGCGTTTGGTTAGTGTGGTGACCAGCACACGTTCACCATTCTCTGTGCGCTTTTTAATTTCACTGTAAAGGTCATCCACCTGCCCTTTGGTAGGACGCACCTCAACCTGAGGATCAACCAGACCGGTAGGTCGGATGATCTGTTCAACCACCTGGTCGGCCAGTTTCAATTCATACTCAGCCGGGGTTGCTGAAGTGTAAATGGTATATCCCATTCGCTTCTTGAATTCCTCGAAGGTTAAGGGGCGGTTATCCATGGCGCTGGGCAGGCGAAAACCATATTCCACCAGGGTTCCCTTGCGTGATTGGTCACCGTTATACATGCCGCGAATTTGCGGGACAGTCATGTGCGATTCATCCAGGATCAACAAATACTCGCTGGGGAGATAATCCATCAATGTCCATGGAGGTGATCCTGCCGGGCGTTGGTCCAGGTGCCTGGAATAGTTCTCAATTCCTGAACAATATCCAACTTCCTTGAGCATCTCCAAGTCATAACGGCATCGCTGTTCAATGCGCTGGGCTTCAAGCAACCGGTTGTTCGCGTTGAAGTATTTCATCTGCGCATCCAACTCGTTTTCAATATCTTTAATGGCTTGATCCAACCTGTTCTCACTGGCGATGTAATGTTTCGCCGGGTAAATTTCAACGTGAGTGGGCTCCTGGTAAATCTCTCCGGTAAGCGGACTGAATTCAAGAATTTTCTCAACTTCATCACCAAAGAAACTTAAGCGGAATGCTTTCTTTTCCTCATAAGCCGGGAATATCTCGATCGTATCCCCCCGCACGCGGAAAACGCCTGGGCGAAGTTCAAGATCATTGCGTTGATACTGGCTTTCGATTAACTGCCGCAGTAATGCATTACGCCGATAGATGCCGCCTGTATCCAGTTTGACAACAACGTTTCCATACGCTTCAGGGTTTCCCAACCCATAAATACAAGACACTGAGGCCACGATGATGACATCCTTGCGGGACATAAGCGCTGTGGTCGCTGCCAGGCGCATGCGGTCTATTTCTTCGTTGATATCTGTTTCTTTTTCGATATATAAGTCATGCCGTGGAACATAAGCTTCAGGCTGGTAATAATCATAGTAGGATACAAAATACTCCACCGCGTTTTCCGGAAAGAACTCCTTGAATTCGCTGTAAAGCTGTGCAGCCAGGGTTTTATTGTGTGCCATCACCAGTGCAGGCATCTGCAATTCCTGGATAATATTGGCAACAGTAAATGTCTTGCCAGTACCGGTTGCCCCGAGGAGTACCTGGTTGCGGTAACCGGATCGAACTCCTTTGATCAATTCGCGGATGGCATCAGGCTGATCGCCCGTAGGTTGATAGGGTGCATGAAGTTTAAAGGACATCAAAACTCCTTTTTAATCGCGTTGAGACGATTATAGCACATATGTTCTTTATTTTTTATGATTAATTTCGTTTTCCTGCACAACTGGGAAGCGGACTTCAAAGACAGCTCCTCCGGATGGAGCATTCATTGCACTGATCTCACCGTCCATCAGAGACACAAGGTTTTTTGCGATCGATAGACCCAAACCGGTACCTCCGGAATCTCTACCTCGGGCTTTATCGTGCCTGTAAAAACGCTCAAACAGATGCGGCAGCGCATCTTCAGGGATCCCCTTGCCGTCATCGTGTATTCTAATCACCAGGGATAAATGATCCTTGATCAAGCTAACCTGAATTGTCCCACCGCTTTTTCCATAACGCAGAGCGTTAGTCAGGAGGTTTTGCATCACCTGCGACAGTCGGCCTGTATCGATCCATACCGCCTGCCCCCTACTGGTTTGATCAAATTCATAAACAATTTTCGTATTACCAAGTGAGATCTGCGGTCGAAGAGATTCCACTAAACTTACCAAAACTTCATCCAATTTAATTAACTGCAAATCCAACTGAAGTTCTTTCGAATCGGTCAATGCCAATGTTCGCAGATCATCCACCAGGCGCGTAAGAACATCAGTTTGATTGGAAATTGCCTGCAGATTATCCGCATTGGTTGGTATAACCCCATCAATCATGGCTTCGAGTTGTGCTTTTTGGACCGATAAAGGTGTTCGGAGTTCATGCGCTACATCTGCTGTTAAAGCTTTCTTGCGCTCATCACTGCTTTGGATATTTTCAGCCATTTGGTTAAAGGTGGCGCCGAGAGTGTGAAATTCATCCTTGCTGGAAATGTTCACCCGTGCTGATAAATCTCCAGAAGAAATACTGGTTGCTGCGTGCATCAAGGCAGCAACGGGTTTGAGTAACTGCCGGGAGATGAAAATTGCCAATACAAGTGCTGCAATTCCAGCAATAATACCAGCCCAAACCAGAGCCCGGTTCATCCGCTCAATAAATGGAGTGACCTGGTTCGCAACTGGTCCACCGTTTTCCTTCACAACTAAATACCCGACGGTTTCTCCCGCGGAGTTTACAAGCTTGAGCCCCTCTTTCTTGTATTTTCCCGAATAGAATGTACCTGGTTGTACGCCGCTGTTGCTCCATTGGACAACGCCTTTTGAATCCGTTAGAGTGAACTGGTACATGGACATCCTGGAGTTATTATTTCCCCGAGGACTAGTTGTAAAAGTTGATTCCACCCCATTCCAACTTCCTGCTTTTTGGTAATGTTCTTCCAGGTTGGAAATCAAGTTTTCGATGCCAAATAGTGCACCCCGGTTCATATAATTTGTAAGTTGGCGGTTACTATCTGAGGTGGTAAAAACAACAATTCCGATAATGGCAATTAGAACTACAGCTGTAAAAGCGAGTGCCATCTTGGTTGTTAATGAGAATCTCATTTATTCCTCATCAATCCGTGAAGTACGATAGCCCACTCCAAAAACTGTCTTTATAAATTTCGGATTCTTTGGATCAATCTCGATTTTTGCTCGCAGGTTTTTGATATGCGCGTCAATTGTGCGTTCATATCCTTCGTATGCCTCACCCTGGATGACTTCCAACAGTTGCAGTCTGGAATAAACTCTCCCCGGGTTTTGAACCATCAGGAGGCAAATGTTATATTCTGAAGGTGTAAGTTCAATTACTTCATCACCTCGTTGTACCAGCCTGGTGTCCAGGTTAATCGATAATTCCTTAAATTCCACAATTGTCTGGGGTGGAACATTTTTTTCACTGCGGCGTAAGACAGTTTAACCCGCGCAACTACTTCCCGCGGAGAAAACGGTTTACTGATGTAGTCGTCTGCTCCCAGTTCCAATCCAAGCAGTTTATCACTTTCCTCCACCCGGGCGGTGATCATGATGATCGGAATGGATTTTTGCTTCAGAATTCCCCTGGCGACATCTATCCCATCCATTCCGGGCAAATTGAGATCAAGCAGGATCAAATCAGGGTTCTCGGTGAGGCTCAGGTCAAAACCCGTGTCACCTCGCATGGCAGAAATTACAGCGTAGCCTTCTTTCTCAAGATACGATTGCAGGATTCTGAGTAGTGTGGGTTCATCTTCTATTACGAGTACCTTTTTCATAATCTGATTATATCGGTCAATACCTGGATTAACCTTTCCTTCCACTCGCCAGACTCTGAGTTGAAGCGCATCCAATATGAATTCTTGCCAGTGCGCGTCTGGTAGCCGAGAGGAGGTAAATCTCGAGGCGGGATTCCCTCTGGAGGAATTGGGAAACGCAGAACGATCTGCTCGCCCTCATTAGTGATTGACGCCAGGCCAGCCTGTTCCCCCAACAACCTGATGCGTAATTGAAAAAGCAGGTTCTCGACCGGTTCAACGATCTTCCCGAACCTGTCCTTGAATTCTTCGGTTAATTGCTCCAAATCGTGTTCACTGGCAATTGCAGCTATACGCCGGTAAATCTGCAATCGCAGGGTTTGGTCGGGAACATAATCCAGGGGTATGCTCACCGGGAGCGGCAGGTCCACGCTCACCGGGTTGTGTTCTCTTGCAAATTCAAAGATCTTTTGCATGGATTCCAGGTCAGGCTTATCTTTTCGCAGTTCAACGACTGCATTTGAGAGCATGCGGGTATACAGGTGAAACCCAACGCTGGCAATATACCCGGATTGGCGGGTACCGAGCATTTCTCCTGCGCCCCGCATTTCCAGGTCGCGCATTGCAATGGAGTATCCCGCACCTAATTGTGTGTTTTCAGCGATAGTCTCTAGCCGTTCCTGCCCTTCAAATGTGGGAAGTCGCTTCCTGTGCCTGAAAAAGTAGGCATACGCACGGTGATTGCCACGCCCTACCCTGCCGCGTAATTGATAGAGTTGGGCAAGTCCAAAGGTATCGCCGCGGTCAACGATCAGAGTATTCGCATTCGGGATATCCAACCCAGACTCGATGATCGAGGTACACAACAGCACGTCGATCTCAGCCTTGGTAAATTTCGTCATCACAGACGACAGTTCGCTCTCATGCATTTGACCGTGGGCGATGGATACCCTTGCCTCGGGTACAAGCGTCTCGATATGCTTGCGCATGGCTTCGATTGTTTGCACACGGTTATGCACAAAAAACACCTGCCCACCTCTTTCCATTTCACGCGTGATCGCCTGTCCCACGATCTTGGGGGAATAGGGTCCGATATGGGTAATGATGGGCAATCTTTCGGCAGGAGGTGTATTAATAACTGAGATGTCCCTGGCGCCAGTTAACGCCATGTACAAGGTCCTTGGAATTGGTGTGGCTGTAAGGGTCAGTACATCAACTTCGGTGCGTAATTTTTTAAAATGCTCTTTGTGAGTCACCCCAAAACGTTGCTCTTCGTCAATTATCACCAGACCAAGATCCTTGAATATCACATCGGCGGTCAGCAATCGATGTGTGCCGATGACAATGTCCACTTCTCCAAGAGCCAGTTTTAAAATGATCTCATCCTGTTCTTTGGGTGTCCGAAAGCGGGATAGCATTTCGATACAGACCGGGTACATTGACAATCGCTGCTTGAACGTTTCAAAGTGTTGCTGGGCAAGAACCGTGGTCGGAACGAGGATGGCCACTTGCTTGCTGTCCATGACGGACTTAAACGCAGCTCTAAGGCAACTTCCGTTTTCCCGTATCCTACATCCCCGCAGAGCAAGCGGTCCATTGGGCGGGCAGTTTCCATGTCGCTTTTGACTTCGTTAATGGCTTTCATCTGGTCTTCGGTTTCCACATACGGGAAACTTGTTTCAAGTTCCTTTTGCCACGGTTGATCCTTGGAGAAAGCAAAACCAACCGCGGTTTGACGCCTGGCATACAATTCGAGCAAATCCTGCGCAACCTTCACCACTTCCTGGCGCACATTTTGCTTGGTCTGGTTCCATTCAGTTCCGCCCAGGCGTGTCGGTCGAGGCGGTTCACCATAAGGTCCGATATACCGGCTTATCCGGTCAGCCTGGTGGATGGGCACATACAATTGGTCCCTGTTTTCGTATTCCACCAGTAAGAATTCGCGTTCGATCCCTTCCAGTGAGCGTTTGACCAGGCTCACAAATCGGCCGATCCCATGATCCACGTGCACAACCCAATCCCCAGGATTTAGGTCGGCAAAGGAGGATTCGGGGGGTTGATAGGTGATGTGGGCTCGTGCTCGCAAGTGTGGACGTTCCCAGCCAAAAATCTCGCTGTCTGAGAACAGGTGCGCCTGGGTGTCATCATCCAGGTTTAAGCACCAGCCTTCAGTTAGTGACCCTTCAAAAAAGGTGAAGTCCCTGCCCTCGCAGGTCCCTTTTTGCCCTTCCCAAATCTCCTTCAAACGGGAAATCTGCCTCGACACGATTGTTACGCGTTGATTTTTTTTGCAGATTTCGTCAAGGAAGTCAATAAAGTTCTGTAACTGCCCACCGAAACGGTTTTCGGGTTGAAATATCACCCCCAAAGAGTCTCCATCGGGGTCGTTTGTCCGCCCTAATTCTATCCAGCGTCGTGTTTCTACTGTATCCAGAACTTCAGACCAGGTGACGTAAGGCAGAGGAAAATCGGGGGACATGATGCCCTCTTCGATGGATTCTCTCCGAAGTTTTAGGGCTTGTTCTTCAATTTCTTCACCAAAGGTCTGTAAATTTGCCAGGTTATCGATGATAACCAGGGCTTGTTTGGGCAAATAATCCAGGATGGTTGCCGGCATGGGGTGGAACACCGGGATTAGAGTTTCATCTGGTTTTTCTTGTTCATCAGTGCTTGGATGATTCCCGGTCAGAAATTCTCTCGCTGGGGTGATCATCACCTCTTCAACAGCTGCTCACCGTGCGTTGGGTTGTGGGATCAAATTGCCTGATCGATTCGATCACGTCCCCGAAGAAATCAAGCCGAACAGGAAAGTGTTCAGAGGCTCCCCATATATCCAGGATCCCTCCTCGCTGCGAGAATTGCCCCTGCTCCAGGACGACCTCAACCGCTTCGTAACCTTGCTCAACCCAGGCTCTCCGTAATTCACCTGGCGGAACTGTTTGATTGACGTGAATTTTCTTGCTGGCGATGATGAAATCCCGCCTGGGGATGGTCCTGGTCATTACCGCACGCAGCGATGTGATCAGTATCGGTGGTTTTTCGGGCTTACCGATGCCGGGAATGTGGTAACTTGCCAGAGTACTCAATGCAGTCAGGCGTTCACGGCGGGTGATCGCACCCCAGCTTGCCTTTTCGTAAAACATCGGGTTTGGTTCAGGAAACAGCAGCCGGGGATTTTCTGGCAGCCAATAACCCAGTTCGTCCAGCATCATCGCTGATCGGTCAGCCCGATCGGTGATCACAAGGATGGGGATATTCAGATCGAGACTCAAAGCAGAAATAATTGCCAACCGCGCCGGGCGGGTTAAGCCTAATCCATAATTACACTGACCAACCTTAATATCATCCAGCACTTGTTGATATTTTGGATGTTTGCGAATAAGGTCGAGCATATTAGATTTTTGGGTTATACCGGTTCATTGCCACTTCCAACCCTTCAGTGACAAAACATTTGACAGCCTCAGCCGCGCGCTCAAGGTACCCGCTCAAACCTTCTTCGTCTTCTTTACCAAATGGCAGAAGAACATAATCAGCCGAATCCATCCGCCCGGGTGGTTGACCAATACCCATGCGCAGCCTCGGGAATGACTTGGTACCCAGCTTTTCAATAATCGACTCAACTCCTTTTTGTCCCGCTGATCCCCCACCAGGTCGAAGGCGTATCTGCCCAAAGGGAACATCCACGTCATCATGAATGACGATCAAATGCTCGAGGTCAATTTTATAAAATCGAACCAAACTGGAAACAGCTACCCCGGAGAGATTCATAAACGTATGGGGTTTGGCCAGGATTATCCTATTCGTGTCCATCCTGCACATTCCAACGATTGCCTTTCCCTGCACTTTTGATAATGAGCACTTAAGATTACTGGCAATTTGGTCTACAACCATGAAACCAATGTTGTGCCTGGTGAGTCGGTAGATTCGACCCGGATTTCCAAGACCAACGATCAGGTACGGAAGCGATCCGGAAGCTTCTGGAGATTTTAATGAGTGGAATAATTGTGAAAGCACTGATTTTTTCCTTTTTTACTTTAAATGTTTTCGTCTTCGGATCAGTCCTATTCCGAATAAGGACATCAACGAAACTCCAGCAACAACTAATCCAACTGTTGCGCTGCGCTGGAGCGATGCGCTCGAAGTGGAAGCCGGATTGTCAGGTAATGCTGTTGCAAATACGATTGCTGAAGTCGGGCTTGCGATTGTTGCCACGTTAATCGAAGAATCATCTTCCACAATCGGAGTATTCGTCGGAAGGATCGAATAGTTACGCACGATCACCGGATTGATATTGATTTCCTCGACACTTTCATCCCGGTAATGGACGCGCAATTTTAACTGATAGACTCCATCCGTGATCGTGGTTGTATCCCATCTGGCGATCACACCAGAAGTAACTGGTTGGTCAATTCGTCCGATCAAAAACCAGTTCAGATTATCGACTGCAGTATAAGCAAAGAATACCTCAGCATAATTAAACGAACTGGTGGATACTGTCCCAGTAATTTCAACAATTCCCTGGACGGAATCACCAACACCAGGGTAAGTTATTCTGACCGAATCTCCCTGAGCCTTGGGATTCAGACTGATTATTAAGAATATTACAAGACTTGATACCAATTTCGTTATCATTGCAATCGTTAAGTTTAACACACGCCACCGGGCAATGCAAATGAGGTTTAATTGATTCTCCTGGCTGCTCCTCTAGACAATCATG
The DNA here is from genome assembly GCA_963753625.1 of uncultured Chloroflexia bacterium. Classification (GTDB taxonomy): domain Bacteria; phylum Chloroflexota; class Anaerolineae; order Anaerolineales; family Anaerolineaceae; genus UBA6107. The sequence continues at coordinate 583,476 of CAVWCP010000005.1, read as the reverse complement.
GGTCTTGACAAAGAGCGGGTTTGTTTATGCTATAATCATTTCACTATGGAAGATCAATATCAGGAATTTACGGAAGAACTCTTCAGAACCAACTTTGCCGGTGCCAGAACGGAAAAGTAAATTATGGCTGTTGATCCTGATCATTGTGTTGATTGTTGGATTGATCATAACCGGCATCTTCTTCCTCGCCCGCGCAGACGCCTCAACAACTGCCCAGGTAAGAGATATTTTCATCATCTTCCTGGCGTTGGAGTCGGTTGTGATCGGGGTAGTACTGGTGGTCCTGGTCCTCCAGGTTTCCACACTGATCAATCTCGTTCAAAATGAGATTAAACCCATCCTTAAATCCACAGTTGATACCGTGAACACACTAAAAGGTACCACCCAATTTTTAAGCCAAAACCTTGTTGGACCTGTTATAAAAGCAAACAGTTATTCAGCAGGGATAAAGCGACTTTTCGATCTATTTAAGATTCTGAAAAAATAATGAGCGTTTACGATTATTGAAAGGAGATAAAAATGTCCGATAGAGATTCATATGGTTCGTTCCTGGTTGGTTTCCTGGTTGGTGGGTTAGTTGGCGCTGTTGTTGCCCTTTTGTATGCTCCCCAGTCCGGTGAAGAGACTCGTGGCGTCATCAAGGACAAAACCATCGAGCTAAAAGATAAATCAGTCATCGCACTTGAAGAAACCTACCACAAAGCCGAAGCCGCCGGTAAAGAAGCTTACCAAAAAGCAGAAGCAGCTGGAAAAGAAGCTGTCTCAAAAGCCCAGGACTTGATCAAAACTGCCCAGGGTAAAGCAGCTCAGACACTTAAAAAAGGCTCAGTGATTTTGGAAGGTGAATCCGAAACCCCGACAACCAAGAGCTAGTTCTTCAAGATCTAAAATCTTAATTGACAACCCTTTTGTAAAAGAGAGGGTTGTTCTATTTTAATCGATTCATAACCTCTGGAATTGCCTCCAGCAGATCGTTCAGCACCACGCAGCGCTCGCTGCCAACTTTTGTCGCTGCAAGTAGACCGGCATTCGCATGAATCCAGACTCCGGCTGTTGCAGCCTCGTACAATCCTGTTCCTTGGGCAACTAAGCCCGCGATCAACCCGGTTAACACGTCCCCGCTGCCGGCTTTTGCCAGGGCTGAAGTCGCCACCGGACAGACGGCAACCTGGTCATCAGGAGAAGCCACAACGGTCAAGGCACCTTTTAACACAACACATTGCTGCCATTCATGGGCAAATTTCCTGCAAATCTCAATGCGGTCGTTTTGAATTTCCTCTATGGATAACCCGGTTAAAACGCTCATTTCACCCGGATGAGGTGTGAGAACCACTGCCTTGCCTTCCAATATCTTCTTCCAACCGTTAATTTTCGCCAACAGTCTTAATCCATCTGCATCAATAACAACTGGTGGCAACCTGGTAATTGATCCAGGTGAGATGGCGATATCTGAAGGGATCAGCCCAATTTTCTTGGTCTTGTTTTGATCTCTGGAGGTATCCAATAATCCATGGATAAAGCGCAGGGTTGTCTCTTCACGGCCAATCCCTGGACCTAACGCCAAACAATCAACCTGCGAGATTTCTTTAGTGATTATTCTTATTGCGGATTCTGCGATAACCCCATTCTCATCATCCAATAATACCCAGGTGGATTCAAGGCAGCTGCCTACCACTGCATCATAGATTCTTTCCGGCACAGCTGTCTTTACCAACCCTGCCCCTATTTGATACGCACTTCTGGCGGAGATTACTGGCGCACCCGGATAATTTACACTTCCTCCGCACACGAGCACCGTACCGAAGGATCCTTTATGAGAATCCCTTTCTCTGTCTGGTAAAATACTTCGTGTAATTGAATCGTCAAGGACAAAATCATCTTTACCCGATTTCAAACGCAGTTTTTTCACTATGCCAACATCAACGCACACAAGTTCCCCTACGTATTCAAACGCCGGGAACTTCACCAGCCCAACCTTCACTGCTTCCATGCAAACGGTCAGAGTCGCTTTCATTGTGTTTGGCGCAACCGCTCCAGTGGAACAATCCACCCCTGAGGGACAATCCACGGCGATGATTGTTTTCTCGCTGCAATGCGCGTTAAGGAATTTCATTTTCTCTGCCAGTTTCTCGTGCATCGGAGGTTTAAATCCAGATACCCAGGATACCATCCAACACGAGAGTGGATTCTTTTAAGGCTTCACTCACTCTCTTGTGATCCTCGTCAAATGACAAAACTTCACAGCCTGCACTGTTGACATCACGCATCACCCAGTCTGGTTGCTCACCGTGCATCAAGTAACACAGCCCTTGTTTGCCACCCGGAATGCTGCAGTTTCGCCAGAGCGATCAATGTGTCCGCGCCATTCTTTCCCCCGCCCACGAGAGCGGTGATGATCTTTTTATCCAGGGATTGCCAGCGCTTGTCTATGATCGTCTGCCAAACCGCCGCCGGCAGATTTCATCATTTCAACATAAGAGTACCCTTGCGCATCTGCTTGTTTTTCCAGTTCCTTCATCTTTTCAACACTCAGCAGTAACATAGACCCTCCACACAAAATGATTATACAACCCGCAGGATTCCTGCGCCTGATTTCTCCACTAAGGTATAATTTTCTGAATGAAAAAATACCTGCTTGTGGTCGTGTTTATCTCCGGGCTCGTTTCGCTGGCTGTTGAATTTGCCGCATCCCGATTGTTGGGTAATTATTTCGGTACCAGCAATCTTGTTTGGGCAAGTATCGTCGGTCTGATCCTCATCTATCTCACCCTGGGATATTTCATTGGCGGCAGTTGGGCAGATCGTTCGCCAAAATACGAAACCTTATTCAAAATCCTTTCATGGGCAGCGCTGGCAATTGGGTTGATTCCGATTGCTTCCCGTCCAATTTTACGCATCGCCAGCCAGGCATTTGATAATCTCGCCCTTGGGAGTTCTCTTTGGTTCATTTACTGTTGTGATGATCCTGTTTATCATCCCGGTCACCCTGATCGGCACGGCATCTCCATTCGCGATTCGGCTATCCATCACGGATAAAGAACAAGCCGGCAAGGTTTCCGGCAGGATCTACGCCATTTCCACCCTCGGGTCCTTTATCGGCACTTTCTTGCCTGTCCTGGTATTGGTCCCCGCGATCGGAACTTATCGGACTTTCCTGGTTCTCTCCTCACTCCTTTTGGTTTTCGCCCTTGTCGGGTTGTTCCTTAGCGGCGGTTGGAAAGGTTTCCTGCGGTATGCCTGGATGCTTCTCGTCATCATTGGTTTGTTCATTGTTGGAGTACGGGGCGGAGATAAACTCACCCAGGGTCTGGTCTATGAAACTGAATCAAGTTACAACTATATCCAGGTGATCGAGGAAAATGGATACACTCTATTGCAGGCTGAACGAAGGTCAGGGAGTACATTCCATTTACAAAGCCGGATCAATTAAATTTCAATGGACCATGGGAACAGGTACTCTCTGCCCCATTTTTCAACCCTTCGCCAGTCAATCCTGACGATATTAAACAGCATCGCCATTGTCGGGCTGGCAGCAGGAACCACTGCACGTGAAGCCCGCGTGGTGTTTCCCAAATGCAGAAATTGATGGCATTGAGATCGACCCAAAAATTGTTGAGGTGGGTGAAAAGTATTTTGCCCTCGATACTGATGAGGTGAACATCATCATTCAGGATGGCCGCTGGGCAATGAAGAACAGCACAAAACATTACGATATCATCAGCGTTGATGCCTATCGACCACCGTATATCCCCTGGCATATGACCACCGTGGAATTTTTTACCACCCTGCAGGAACATCTGGCTGAAGATGGCGTCGTGGTGATTAATGTTGGGCAGAGCTCCAGAAGACCGGCGACTGGTGGACGCGCTCTACACCACCATGAAACAGGTTTTTCCGACCGTATACATTACCGACCTCTCTGAATCCTTTAACTCCCTGTTATTCGCCACCAATCAACCCACCACCATCACGAATTTTACTGATAATTATCTTCACCTCTACCAATCACAATCCAGCCATCCTTTGCTCCTGGAAGTGATGGCTGCCACGTATGCCGGTTTGCAGGAAACCCCCCGCCAACAATAGTTTTTACAGATGACCTTGCGCCAATCGAAGGAATCACCAATTCAATGGTGCTGCATTTTCTCTTATCTGACCAGGTGGAGAACTTACAATGAAAAAATGGTTTTGGCTGCCCTGCACTCGTTATCGACCCTGGTAATCCCATTAATTCTGGTCCTTTCCTCCATCTGGACTTCTCATCCACCCTGTATTCCTTGACCACGAATATGGACTTAAAGAATTTTCCTCCTGATGAATATGGCTTTACCACCGATGAACGCATTGAACTGGGGAAAACAATCCCTGGTTTACCTGTCAATTCAGAAGGCATCGATTTTCTTGAGAATTGAAATTTGATGATGGTAACACCGATTTACAACGAACGTGAATTAAGTCATATGGAGGATGTCAAAGCACCTGGTTCAATTAATGATTAAAATCTGGCATGGGTGGCATTACTCTTATTTGTTGTTATTGATCTTTATTTGCTTGGCGGACAAAATTGATGCACAATATTGGAAAGCCATTGCCACAGGCGGATGGCTCACACTTGGGTTGATCGGCCTTATTCTTGGCGGGTACGCTCATCAATTTTGATGAACTATTCACTCAGTTCCATCATTTCTTCTTTACCGGGGATACCTGGCTTTTTTATGCAGATGACACATTGATCCGTTTGTATCCCATCAAACTCTGGTCTGATGCCTTTATTTTTATGGGGGTTTTCACTCTCGTTGGGATCGCTTGTTGCCGATCATTGGTGGTGCCCGACTAGCGAAAATAGTAATAAAAAGTAACGGCGGAGAATCTCCGCCGTTTTTCTTATTTCACTTTTGCCTGGTTCGCAACTGCCTCCGCTTTTTTCTTGGCTTCTTCCGGGTCTCCCAGGTAGTAATGCTTGATCGGTTTCAAATCCTTATCCAATTCATAAACCAGGGGAACACCGGTCGGGATATTCAACTCAACGATTTCACTCTCAGGAACATTATCCAGGTATTTCACCAGTGCGCGAATACTGTTGCCGTGCGCTGCAATGATCACCTGTTTTCCTGATTTTATCGCCGGAACTGCCATCATTATGCCAGAATGGCAGGAACCGGGCAACTGTGTCCTTCAGGCATTCGGTAAGAGGCAATTCTGCCGATGATAAGATCTGCATAGCGTGGTTCGTTTCCAGGATATCGTTCATCATCCGCGGTGAGGGCGGGCGGTTGGATATCATAACTGCGCCGCCAGATTTGCACCTGCTCATCTCCAAATTTCGCTGCAGTTTCGGCTTTATTCAATCCCTGTAATGCACCATAATGGCGCTCATTTAAACGCCAGGTTTTGATTACCGGGATCCACATCAGATCCATTTCATCCAATGCCAGCCATAAGAGTCCGGATGGCACGTTTCAAAACAGAAGTAAAAGCAACATCAAAAACAAAACCGGCTTCTTTCATCAATTTGCCAGCGATTGTGCTTCTGCAATTCCCTTTTCAGTAAGATCTACATCTGTCCATCCGGTAAACCGGTTCTGTTTATTCCAATCACTTTCACCATGTCTCAATAGCACAACTTTATACATATCCACTCCTCGCTTTACTTGTTTTCATAAATGTAGCGCAAGATCGCTCTTGCGCTACAAATTATTAACTTGATAATCCTTACCGCACTGCAACAGGATTTTCAGCATCCTCAGTTGGATCAAAGATATGGCTGTTATCCATATTGAATAAGACCTGGACTTTGTCACCAAAAGCGTAGCGAGATCGGGGATCAACACGGGCAACAATCGTGTTCTGTGAGCCAGTAGTCAGGTAGATGAGGATTTCATTGCCCATCAACTCGGTCACTTCCACCTTTGCTTCAACCTTTTCACCATGGATATTGGATGGTGAAAAGTCCGGGTTGTGAATGTCATCCGGGCGGATACCCAGGATGACTTCCTTGCCAACCAGTTTCTGCAATTTTTCAACTTTGGCTGGCGGGAGTTTTACTTTTAATTCCGTGTTGACTGCATAAAGGGCATCACCGTCTTTTTCAAGTTTCACTTTGAAGAAGTTCATGGCAGGGGTGCCGATGAAACCGGCAACAAACAGGTTGTTGGGTTTATCATACAGGTTTTGCGGGGTATCCAGTTGCTGCAGGATACCCTTGTTCATTACAGCGATCCGGGAAGCCATCGTCATGGCTTCTGTCTGGTCATGGGTAACATAAACAAATGTAGTGCCCAAATTGTGATGCAGTTTGCTGATCTCAGCACGGGTTTGTACCCGCAATTTGGCATCCAGGTTGGATAATGGTTCATCCAGGAGGAAAACTTTTGGTTCGCGAACGATTGCGCGGCCAAGTGCAACACGCTGCCGTCTGTCCACCAGAAAGTTCACGCGGTTTCCGTCTTCATGAGTGCTTCAATGCCCAGATATCTTTGCTGATTCTTCCACGCGTTTTTGAATCGTCGCTTTGGGTAAGTGGCGCAATTTCAAGCCGAACGCCATATTATCAAAAACGGTCATGTGCGGGTAAAGAGCATAAGATTGGAACACCATGGCGATATCGCGGTCTTTTGGTGCAACATCATTTACCACCTTGTCACCAATCATGATCCTGCCTGAGGTCACTTCTTCAAGACCTGCCAGGCAGCGTAAAGCGGTGGTTTTTCCACAACCAGATGGACCAACCAGCACCAGAAATTCTTTATCCTGGATCTCAATGTTCAAATCCGCGATTGCTGTGAAATCACCAAATTTCTTGACTACATGTTCAAATGTTACACTTGCCATTTTTTCCTCCTCCCGGAACGAATATAGTGACATAATTATAGAACATAATGGATTAATAATTGCAAGTGTTTACGATAATTTGACGCATCAATCTGGAGGAAGATATGCCTGAATTGCCGGAAATTGCATCCCGAGCCAAAGAAATCAAGCAGTTGCTGGTTGGGAAGAAAATCCAGGGTGTTGAAATTCTTGCAACCAAAATGCTTGAATATCCCCCCAGAGGAATTCAGTCAAATCTGATCAATTCAACCATTCTCGATTCCACTCATCGCGGCAAATGGATACAGGTTAAGACTCACTTCCGGTTGGTTATTGATCAACCTGGGTATGGGTGGAGATCTGCTTGCTTACAGATCGCGCTCACCTTCCTGAGAAATACCGTCTTGATTTTTGATTTTTCAGATGATTCCTGCCTGACCATCAACTTTTGGTGGTTCGGGTACGTTCATTTCTGCACGCCTGAAGGAATTCTGCAGCATCACGATGACCTGCAAAGCTTGGATCCAAATGTCCTGGACCTTTCAGAAGCAGAATTTACAGACTTGCTCTAATGGTAAAAAGGGAACGAGTAAAAGCGATTTCTATTGGATCAAATCAAACATGGCTGGCATTGGCAATGCTTACATCCACGATATCCTTTTCCTTGCAAAATTCACCCGAATCGGATCATTCAAACACTGGATGAAAACGAAATATCCGGCTTTACCAGGTTGTCCGGAGGGATTGGTCCCCAGCCTTGAGAAAGGCGGCGCTTTTTATGAGAAAGACCTCCACGGAGAAAAAGGTGGATTCACGATGGAGGATATCCTCATCGGCTATCGTGAAGGAACTCCTTGCCCGGTATGCCAAACACCAATTCAAAAGATTAAAACTGGTTCCACCAGTTCCTTTATTTGTCCATCCTGTCAACCGGAGTCTTGAACTTGTCAATGAGGTTTCCCTGACTGCATCTCCAGCAATTTGCCATTGGGATAGGTTTTAGCGCATATTTTTACCTAAGTCCGTTTATAATTAATAGGTTTTGCCATCATTATGAGGTTAGTCATTGAATACACCATCTCAAATCTTAGAATTTGACCTGCAAAAGACCATTACAAAGAATCGCCTGGTGGGTTTATGGCGTATGCTCACTGGATTCCGCTTGAGATACACGGGCGCAGTGGTCAGCCTTGGCATTTCTGCCACAGCCAAAACGCTAACCTATCATGCTCCTGCGGTTCTTTGTGGATTCCTACTTTGTTCAGGACACCCAAACGGTATCCCTGCCAGTGCTCGCCCTTGGCATTTCTTGGGTCTGGCAGCCGTGGAAGGCGGATTTACCTTCCTCAGTGGTGTACTTTCCTCCCAGACCGCTGAAGGTGTCACCAGGAGGCTCAGAAATTACCTCTATAACCACATTCAGCATCTTTCCTTCACATATCACTCAAAAACGCCGACGGGGGACCTGATTGAAGTTCCACATCTGATGTAGATGCCTTGCGCCGCTTCTTCTCCGATCAAGCCATCAGTGTGGGCAGGATCCTGCTCCTTTTCATTATCAACTTTGTAGCCTTATTAAATCTCAATGTAAAATTGGCGTTGATCTCGATCATCGTTATCCCATTTGTTCTGGTTGTTTCCATCGTTCTGTTCAAAAAGGTGAGCAAGAGTTACGAAGCCTACCAGGAACAGGAAGCCACCTTATCCACCCGTTTGCAGGAGAACCTTGCGGTGTTCGCGTGGTTAAAGCCTTCTCCCGGCAATCTTTTGAAATGGAAAAATTCGAGAAAGACAATCTGGAAGAAGTACGTCCGCGGTAAAAAGCTGATTATCATGCATTCTCTCTTTTGGCCTCTTTCAGATATCCTTTGCGGTGCTCAAATGCTGGCAGGATACCTGGTAGGAGCACTCATGGCTATAAATGGGGATATCTCAGTGGGAACCTACCTGGCTTATGCGGGCATGGTCGTTTATATCATCTATCCGTTGCGCAACCTGGGCAGGGTGATCGTTCAAACTTCCACCGGATTGGTTTCCTATGGTCGCGTGATGGACATCATCAAAGAATCCAGGGAACCGCTGGACCAGGGAGACTATTTACCCTCCGGGAATGTGCATGGTGAAATAACCTTTGAAAATGTAGGGTTTGAATATGAAACTGGTGATCACACCTTACAAGATATATCTTTCAATGTAAAACCTGGTCAGGCGATAGCCCTCTTAGGCTCGACCGGTTCCGGTAAATCAACACTGGTAAATCTTCTTCCCCGTTTTTATGAATATACAAGCGGAAAGATCCTGTTGGACGGTGTCGAATTAAATCGCTACCCGCGTAAATATCTCAGGCAGCAAATTGGCATCGTCGAACAGGAACCTTTCCTTTTCTCCCGCTCGATCAGGGAAAACATTACTTACGGAGTCGGACGGGAGGTCAGCGACGAGGAAGTTGAAGCTGCCGCCCGCGCTGCCGCCATCCATGATGTGATCCTTACCTTCCAGGACGGCTACAAGACTCTTGTCGGTGAACGCGGTGTAACGCTGTCCGGCGGACAAAAACAACGCGTCACGATCGCCCGCACGATCCTCAAGAATCCCCGCATCCTCATCCTGGATGATTCAACCTCGTCTGTAGATACAGAAACCGAGGCGGAAATTCGCGATGCGCTTCAGAATCTGATGGTTGATCGGACGACATTTATTATTGCCCACCGCATTCAGAGCATCACCGATGCTGATCTGATCCTGGTCATGGATAAAGGCAAGATCATCCAAAAAGGAACGCACAGAAGTCTTGCATCTGAAAAAGGCATTTACCAGGAAATCTTCAACATTCAGACCCAGATCGAGGTCGAGTTGGAGAAGGAGATTACCGATGCCGGATAATTATTTTGAGGAAGAGGAGTTCCAAAGCAAGTTCGACGGAAAAACCCTCAAACGGATTCTCGGATTAACCAAACCACATCTCAAGGCAGTGGTCGGATTTTTGCTCACAATTGCCCTGGTGGCTGCACTGGATGCGGTTTTTACCAATATCAGCCGGCACATTGTAGATGACGGCATCGTCGCCAAAAACAAAAGTGTTTTGATCAATTCACTGATAGTGTATGGCTCTCTAATCCTGGTCCAGGCTGGCAGCGTTTTTCTATTCATCTACCTGGCTGGCATCCTGGGAGAACGCATCCGCTATGATTTACGCAAGATGATGTTCAATCACCTTCAAGCGCTTTCATTAAATTACTACAGCAAGACGCCTGTTGGATGGATCATGGCCAGGGTGACCTCTGATTCTGAAAGAGTGGCCGACCTTGTGACCTGGGGACTCGTTGATGTCACCTGGGGATTGATGAGCATTGTCATTTCGCTCGGATTCATGTTCTTCATCAAGTGGCAGCTGGCGTTGATCGTTCTAGGGTTACTCCCTATCCTCCTCTACGTGGCATATCAATTCCGCAAGCGCATTATTGGAGAATATCGCAACGTTCGTAAGTTCAACTCGAAAATCGTTGGTGCCTATAACGAAAATATTACCGGTGTCCGTGTCATTAAAGCCCTCGGTCGGGAAAAAGAGAACCTGGAGGAATTTAAAGGTCTCACAGGCAGCATGTATCAGTCAGCCTTTCGCGCTGCCTGGTTAAGTGCCTTGTTCCTGCCATCCGTGCAAATTATCTCCGCATTCGCAGTAGGAGCAGTAGTATGGTATGGCGGTTTACAAGCCAGCACTGGAGGAATGAGCATCGGTAGTATTCAGGCGTTTGTCTCCTATATCACCTTCATGATGTGGCCGGTGCAGGATATTGCCCGTGTATTTGCTGAAATGCAGCAGGCGATCGCCTCTGCAGAACGCATGTTTTCGTTGATCGATTCCAAGCCGCAGATTGAAAACCGTCCTGAAGCCATTGACCCGGGCTCGATAAAAGGAGATATCATCTTCGATCATGTCAACTTTAAATACGAAGATGACGAGAAATCGGTACTTTCCAACTTCAATCTGCATGTTAAGCGAGGTGAAACCATCGCTCTTGTCGGTCCAACTGGCGGCGGAAAATCAACCATCGTGAATTTGCTCTGCCGATTTTACGAACCCCGCGAAGGGAAGATCTATATTGGCGGTCGGGATTACACCAGTCTTTCCCTGCACGCCATCCAATCCCGCGTAGGAGTAGTGCTGCAAACACCTCACCTCTTCTCAGGCAGCATACGCGAAAACCTGCGCTACGGAAGGTTGAATGCCACGAATGACGAAATCGAGGAAGCAGCCAGGGTTGTGGGTGCTTATGATTTCATCATGCGTTTTGAAAAGGGGTTTGAAACCGAGGTTGGTGAAGGTGGTATCCTTCTATCTGTCGGACAAAAACAATTGATCAGCCTGGCGCGCGCAGTTTTAGCCAAGCCTGAAATTTTCGTCATGGATGAAGCCACGAGTTCCGTTGACACATTGACAGAAGTGCTCATCCAAAAAGGGATGGCATTACTTCTGGATAATTGCACAAGTTTTGTCATCGCTCACCGCTTATCAACCATCCGTAAAGCTGACCGTATCCTGGTCATTGAGGACGGCAAAATTGCGGAAGTCGGGACTCACGCAGAGTTGTTACGCTTTAAAGGGAAGTATTACCAATTGTATACCCGCCAATTCCGCAGTCAGATGGAAGCCCAGCTAAATATATTTGATCAAAAACCTTCTAATGAACCAGAGGGCGCTGCGTCAGTATAATGATTAATATACAAATTCGCTTTCAATCACCCAGGGATGATTCTCCAGCAGGATGAACTCAACAAACGAACGAAGAAATCGGCAAAGGAACCAGAGACGACAACGCAATTCGGTCAACATTTATTTCGATAGATTTATCCGAATTGTAAGGGGTTCTTTTTTAACTTTTGTCCTCACCAAAGGTACAGAATCAGCCGCAGCCCTGGCATTTTATACCTTATTTTCTCTTTTCCCGCTCCTCCTAACAGTTTTTGCTGTGGGGTCATTCTTTGTGGAACAAAGCGTGGTTCAACAGACACTAATCGACCTGTTACCAACAATGATCCCGGTTTCCCAGGATTTCATCATCACGAATGTGCAGCAGGTATTCACCAACCGCGGCGCGGTCACAATACTGGCATTCCTTGGATTGATCTGGTCAGGAACGTCAGTGTTTACTGTGATCATCCGCAATATTAATTCAGCCTGGCCGGAAGCAGCCCCCCGCAGTTATCTCCGCATGCGCTTGTGGTCAATGGCAATTGTAGCTGCCCTGGCAATCTTACTGATCATTTCGTCATTCACGATCACTTTTAAAAATTTACTGGTTAACATTGGCTTAGGACAAACCATTGAGTACCTGGGGACTTTCTTTTCATCCGCTTTATTCGTTACAGTCTTTCCAAATATCATCCGCATGGTGATTTTTTTCGGATTATATTATTGGACACCACAAATAAAGGTAAAGAAAATGGCTGCGTTGATCGGTGCTGTGGTTACGGTGCTCATCTGGCAGCTGGTTTCCAGCTTATTTAGCTCTTACCTGGGCAGCGGTTTGGCAACGTATGAGGTAATCTACGGGTCACTGGGGAAAATTGTGGTTCTTCTTTCCTGGATCTACTTCAGTGCCTATATTGTCCTCTGGGGCGCGCACCTTACCTCGTCAATCGACAGGCACAGCAAATTATAAAAATTAAGATTAACTTGCGATCATCTTTTTAACGCAGCAGGGTCTTTGACGGTAAATTCCGTTCGTTTGATATCAATTAACCCATCATCAGAAAATTTATGCAGGAACCTGCAAACCATTTCTCGTGTGGTGCCGATTCTTGCTGCCATTTCATCCAAGGTCAGGTTCCGTTCGATTGGTGTACCAACCTCATCTTTCGAAATTTCTATCAGGAATTTTGCCAGCCTTACTCCTACCGGTTGAAACGTCATATCTCCCAGTTTTTCACTCGCCATGAGTAACCTGTCTACCACCAGTCGAGTTAAAGCCCAACTTGCCTTACCTTCCTCCAGAATAAAAGGCAAAAGTGTATCTCTGTGCCAGAGATAAAGAACAAGGTTTTCCTGGGTTACAAGTGTTGCGGGCATCAAATGTCGTTCATCAAAGAAACTCAACCCCCAAAAAACATCCCCCGGGTAGAAAGTGGTCGCCACTAGTGACCTTCCTTCTGGAGAGTCCTTGATCGCATCAATGCTGCCAGAGTGGACAAGTAGAAGAAAAGGCCATTTTTCCCCCTGACCAACTATCTGTTCCTGTTTTTGATATTTTCTCTGGATAGCGAGTTTCTCGAGTATCGCTAGTGTTTTTAGCGAGAAAGTTGAGAATACATGTTGATTCCTGGAATTGATTTTGCAGAGTTTTCATGTCCGACTCCATCCGTTGGGTAATTAAATTATAGTGGAAACATGCATCATTAACTTAACGCAATGAAATTCTCTCATCGATTAAGGATAATGGGGTAGACGTAAAGCGATTAATCACATCTTTCCGTCAGAATAATCCACTATCGAAAAGGAGATCGAATAATGAAGAATTACAAACTGGGCGGGATTTTGAGTCTTGTGGCAGCACTAATCGGTATATTTGGACATTTCATATTGTTTTTCCAGTGGTATCAAATTGGCATGCACGCTGAATCGGCTGAACCCGGATGTGAAATTCTACTTAAAATACATCCACCCATTCTTAACAGACCTGGGTTTATTGGCTGCAGCCCTCTTTGGCGTGAGTGCCTTTGGATACTTTTCGAAACAGAAATGGGCAAGTCTGCTTGCCATAATCGGCATTATCTTGGCGTTACTTGGCAGTTTCTTTGTTAATATTCCATTTATGGCAGCGGACCTGCCTCCTGTATATATGGCTCTTTTCCTCCCATATTTGCTTATCTATTTCGGGTTATGTGTTTTTGTCGAAAAGATCTCCTGGAAACGTACACTCGTGGCTCTGGCAACGGGTATTGCTTACATTTTCTGTTGGATGAATGGAGTGTCCTCGACCAGCCGCATCATCACTTCCGGTGCAGATATTTTCGTCCTGGTTCAGCGCTTGCATTGGGTAGCGATGATCGGATGGGCTGTGGTGACTGGGGTTATCCTGATTAAAACCAAAACCCTGGATCCGCCCTGTGGTATTCACCGCTGCGGTGATTGAGTTGATCGTAGGTATCCCTCTGACCGTCGTCACCATGCAGGATCTGGGTAGGTTCTCATTGTTCGCGCTCGCCCCTATTGCCTCGTTTGCTTTGCTCATCCTCTTTCTCATCCCAAAATTCTGGTTGAAATGGGTGGAGATAGTATCGGACTAAGATGCAAACAAAAAATAAGTCGTAGGAATTAATGTAACTACACCATTTGTATTCACAACCAAAAGCTGGCTATTCCAAAAAAATGGGATAGTCAGTTTTTTTCTACCAGATTATCACTGGTGCGATTCTTAAGAATAATTGGATACATTATTTCCTTGTAATAATTAATGCGTTTCATCAATGTCATAAACAGTTTAAGGTGTAAAATTTGTCTTTGTTGGCATACAAAAAATAAGTTCCGCGTCTTGGTGGATGGATTCGTTAATAATTTGGAAAGAAGGAAAAAATCTATATGACTTTCAACAATGGCACTCAAAGGACATTACTAAAGAAAGGTTCTCCGTTTGTTTTTATTACTTTAGCTTTCATTTTGTTATTATCAGCCTGTACCGGCAATCAGCCTGGCACAACAGACAATACAATCGTTCAGGCTACTTCAACATTTGTCACATTGAACACCGCTGCTCCAACCGTTGCCGTCCCAACGGCGACCACCATACCGCCCACGCCAACGAATACCGCGGTTCCTGAGCTGACCATTGGATCCACACGGGTATCTGAAATTGACGGCATGGAACAGGTATATGTGCCGGCAGGTGACTTCCTGATGGGTACTAATGACGTCGAAGCAAAAAGGAGCGAAGAGGGAGGTCGAGCCTACCCTGAGGTACCTCAACATACCGTCTATCTGGACTCTTATTGGATCGATAAATACGAAGTGACGAACAGTCAGTATGCACTATGTTTAGCCGCGGGAGTTTGCACGGAACCCCACCGTACATTCAGTTTTTCCTACCCTGACTACTTCACCAGCCCAACCTACGCCAATTACCCGGTTGTGTGGTTGAGCTGGTTCCAGGCGCGGGATTACTGCACCTGGGCTGGAAGACGGCTGCCAACCGAAGCCGAATGGGAAAAAGCAGCCCGCGGAACTGATGGGCGCAAGTATCCCTGGGGCAACGAGGAATTAACCGGGGATCGGGCCAACTTCTGTGATGTCAACTGCACCCGTACCATAGCCAATCCACTCTGGGATGATGGTTACGCTGACACCGCCCCTGTGGGCAGTTACCCTGCCGGTATCAGCCCTTACGGCGCGCTGGACATGTCCGGCAATGTGTGGGAATGGACCAGCACAATCCCTGCTCCATATCCGTATGATGCCACAGATGGCCGCGAGGACCCCAATATTGTAGGTGAACGTGTCTGGCGCTCAAGCCCATTCAGTAATGGGTTCTGGTGGATGCGCTCATCCATCCGCTACCGCGCCCTGGATTACTATTCATGGTACGTGCTTGGCGTCCGCTGCGCAGCGAATCCGGGATAGTAGACGAGCCTCAATCTAATAGTTGGATCAGTACAAGTTAACCTGGAATTAAATCAAGTAATACTTTGCTTTTGGTTCGGCAAGAAAAAAAGAATTATTACGAAAAAGAACATCAAACAGGCGTTTGATGTTCTTTTTGTAATATCCGTTCGATTTTTAAGTCAAAAAAATGGAAAGGTCATTTGTTTTATTGCAACTTGACCCACCTTCAATCGTTAGATCAGTTGCATCATTGCATTCAATAATCACTCATCAAATTGTATTGGGGTCCAAAATTCATAAGGATACTTCCACTGGTCCCAGGGCAGGTTGCACTCATACCATTCACCAAGAATCACTGGGGTATAACTTTTGGGATCCGCCGGATCAACACCATAGTACGCACCCCCTCCGGTTCCGCCAACGATAAAACCATCATGCATTCCTAGTTTGAGATTCGGCAAGAAACCTAAAACAATAATCGGGTTTGGATACTCGAGCACACCGACCTGAATAATATAAACTTCTTTTCCTTCGAAATTACGGTATCCAAACCCAAGTACTACCCCGTCTATCATAAAACGTTTCCCGAAATAATCATCTGGATTAGCGTAAAGATCCGCAGGCGCAACTTGAGGATAGGTTTTCTTTTCTTCGGTAACTGTTTTTTCACCAGCCATCTCTCCTGTGGCACTCGATGAGAAAGTTGGCATTATGGTACTTGGTGGTACCGGTGTGTTGGTGGGCAATGGAGAATTGCCAGGTGTTAGGGTTGTTCCAATCTCAGGCGTTGAAGAAGCATTCCCTTGTACCTGATTAGGCAGAGTAGTTGTCGGTGTGGACACAATAGCACCACTACAACCAGAAGCCAATAATATGAAAATGGATATGCAAACAAGGTATTTCCATATTTTAGGAACTCTTTTTACAAACATCAACTCCTCCAAAAAAACAACCTGTAAAACTTTTGTAAACAACTTTAAGGCATCAACTTGTTTTCGTGCCAGCCGCGATTTTCTTGGGTGGATTCCTTTAAAAACCAAAAATATTTTTTCAACGTACAAGTAGCAAATTATCTAATCGTAGAATTACTGCCGGTAAAATGGGTCGAAAATGTTTTTACCAATATTTACCAATGAATATTCACGAGTGTTCCAAGATCAGAAAATTCGTAAAGCCATTCCGCATCTTCCATACTCATATTGACACAACCATGACTCATTGGAGTGCCAAAATTATGGTGCCAGTATGTCCCGTGAATTGAATAATTGCCGTCATAGAACATTGCCGAGGGTACATCTGGCAAGAAGAAATCAGCTCCATCCATATCAATAGAAGGGAATTTGGCATAAACATGATATTGCCCAATCACCGTGGGATAGAGATGAGTCCCTGTGGATACCAGGAAAGAGCCTTTTAGTTCACTTCCGTCCCATGCATAGACCATCTGATCGCTCAGGTCAATGTCAATCCAATGTCCTTCGATACCCGGTAAAGCAACTGGTGGTGGAATTTTAGCCGGAACAGGTGTAACATAGGGCAGTTTATCCAGGTTGATCCCATCAAGATTGACAAATGAAGTGTAAAGCCATCCCTCCTGACCGTCTGAGGTTTTTACTTTAAACCAGACCTTATTCCTCACCTGACCAGTCAATATGAGCTTATCACTCCTGTCCACCTTGCGTATTACATCGGTAGTGTCGTTTGGCTCAGCGTAAAGCTTGATATCATCATAAATAACATTAGCGTATATTTCAGGGGTTGAGGTAGGAGTCAATGTTGATTTTTGAGTTGGGGACAATGTAGGAGTTACTGTTGCAGCAGCAATTGTAGTCGCAGGTATAGTTTTTGTGGTATTGCCATCAATTGTAGGACTTGGCGTACTCTGCAATATCCCGGGGATTGGTGCATTCGAACCGTTCACTTCCGATATTCGATTGGAGGAGATAGCCCTTAGCCCAAAAAAAACAATTAATAATACAACCAACACACTGGAATAAAGGATCCAACGTTTTGTAAATTTTTTATTGCCCACTGAGGGCTGAAGTTCAGGAATTGTGGTCATTCAATTTACCTCTAAAAGTATAATAATGGTTCGACAATTTTTTTCTCCGCAGGTCCAGATAAATATCCGGATGATGAATTATATGGTTTTTTGGTCACAAACTGATGTCACGGTGCCACACCGAGCTGCTCAAGCATTTTTACGCTGGGAGCATATCCCGGATGACACTTCAGGCTGGTTCTCAGATTAGCATATCGCCTTGTCAGTATCCCCCAGGGCATTATAGGATAATGCTTTCCAATAATAGCTCTCCTCCAGCAAAGGCTCCCCCATATTACTAAGGGTTTGATCAGCCAGATCAATAACATCCTGGTAGCGGCCGGCGTTGAAATATGCCTCATAAGGACCGACTTCATACCATAAGATGCGGAAGGGGCGATCTGCTTGAATGATTTCCGGGTAAATACCGAACGCAGTATCATAAGCCGCGGCTGCTGCGGTGTAATCCTCTAAACATACAAGACTGGTGCCTGCGTTGAACCAGGCAAAAAACTTATCTCTTGTATCGGCTAAGGCGGTAGTTTCTTGAATGGCGTAGTCATAAGCCTTACGGCACGCATCTTTCTCAGTCGCCAAAGGACCAAGAATGCTGAGGACCTCATTTTCTTTTTCCGGTGGATAAACTACGATAAAGACAAAATTGAAGGATCGCCAGTCTTGATCCAACTTGTTATAAAAGTAATCAAAACCAGTGAAAGTATCGTATTCTTCAGGTAAAACTCTTCCCCCCCACGGAGTGTAAATTAGAAGATAGGGATCATGAACAGTAAAAACCTCTTGCTTATCGTCATAACCGACCACCAGGTTGTAATGACCCAGCCAACCCTCGTTTCTTATGTTAAAAGGCTGAAAGCTCTTCTCGATCATTACTGGATATCCCGCAGCGACGAGGGCTTTAATGGTCTGCGGGTCTCCGCCATAACGCCAGAGAGCCCGCTCTTCTGTGTTTTCATTGACATAGTCTGATAATTCGTAAGGCATTACATTCAAATCACGTTCATTTGGCTTTAGCTCAATGGCTACCGCAACCTGACTTTTACCCCAGTCGTAATAGGAAAGGTACATTGATAGGGTTGCCGGTCCGCAGTTATTCCATAATTGTTCTTCACAGGTTATCCCGGTTAACAATACAGACGGAGGCAACGGGATTGATGTGGGCGTTGGACCAGAGGTGGGCTCAAGAGCAGATTGAGTTTGGTTTGATGCAGGTTGAGTTACAAGTGTGCCTGCAATACCCTCTTTCTCAGTGGAAGGAACAAAGACCGCCTCACTCGGAGGTTTTATCCAATACTTGATCGAGGTATACGCTGCACGGGTATGGTAAACAACTCTTGACCAGACCGGAGGCAGGCTTATCACCACTGCCAGCAAGGCAATAACCGCGGCAATGATCAACCATTTATTTTTTCGTTTTTTCTCCATGGGGCAATTATATCATTTGGTTATCACCTGCAACCTTCCAAAGGTAAATAGAATGACAAAAGTCTAACACACGAACCACTGACCCCCGAGTGGAAAAACTACCTGCAATGGCTGCTGAGAGAGACATGTATCCTTTGCACAGCACCTCTGAGCAAAGTGAAGTGCGATGCTATGTGAACCCATAATGATTTCTAAAAGGAAATTGGCGAGGGTGGGACGTGTACTCTTTGCGAAGCACCCCGGAACAAAATGAAGGGGCGATGGTATTTTAACGCACAATGATGTTTAAAAGGAAAGTGGCGAGGGTGGGACGAGTACCCTTCGCGAAGCACCCCGGAACAAAGTGAAGGGGCGATGGTATCTGAACCCACAATGATCTTTAAAAGGAAAGTGGCGAGGGTGGGACGAGTACCTCGATGGTATCTGAACCCACAATGATCTTTAAAAGGAAAGTGGCGAGGGTGGGACGAGTACCTCGATGGTATCTGAACCCACAATGATCTTTAAAAGGAAAGTGGCGAGGGTGGGATTTGAACCCACAACCAATGGCTTATGAGTCCACTGCTCCACCGTTGAGCTACCTCG
This sequence comes from uncultured Chloroflexia bacterium, assembly GCA_963753625.1. Taxonomy (GTDB): domain Bacteria; phylum Chloroflexota; class Anaerolineae; order Anaerolineales; family Anaerolineaceae; genus UBA6107. The sequence continues at coordinate 564,001 of CAVWCP010000005.1, read as the reverse complement.
CCAACAACCAAGAAATTTTACTATAGCCAATTGGATTTGTCAACAAAATTCACAATTCTAATGGCTACGCGAAGCCTAATCCGCGTTCCTTCATCGATACATATTCCCCCCGCCCGATCACCAGGTGGTCCAGCACCTCAATATCCATCAGCCTGCCGGCTTCCACCACCGCCCTGGTGAGTGCCACATCCTCCGGGCTCGGTGAAGGGTCGCCGCTGGGATGATTGTGGGCAATGATCACTGACGCTCCATTGTGTTGAATGGCAGCCCGGAACAACTCCCCCACGCGCACCTGGGAGGAATTCAGCGATCCTTTGTAGACCTCCTCAATGTGGGTCATGCGGTTGCGCGTGTCCAAAATGATCACCCAAAGTTCTTCCTGCTTGAGCGCTTGCATTTTATAGCGGATGATGTCCGCTGCATCGGAGGGTGAGCTGATGCTGTCCTTGATTTCCGGATTCTCCAATAGTAATCTGTGCCCCAGTTCTATGGCTGCTTTAATCTGGGCAGTCTTGGCTGGACCCAAACCATGGATGGCGCACACTTCCTGGAAATCAGCACTCTGCAAACCAGTTAATCCGCCGAATTTATCCAGCAAGCGCTGCCCTAATTGGACGGCGTTTTCCCCTTCAACCCCCACGCGCAGGAGTATTGCCAGTAATTCTGCGGTGCCCAGTGCACTGGCGCCTTTTTTCTCCATCCTCTCTCGCGGTCGTTCATCCGCCGAGAGGTCGGTAATGCGATACGTCGAAGGCGTTTCCTTGACCATATTCCTCCAATACCGGACTCTAATTATGGAGTCCAGCAGGTTCCCATTAGCAAAAGTCAAAATACGCTTATCACTTGCACCCGAATAATTATTGCTTCAATAATTATATTCATTCCGGCAGTTTTCAGGAATTGGCATTGAGTTCGATAATAATCAAAAATTCTTCCATGCTATAATTCGTGTTGGGAGAGAAACCATGAACCTGGATCCGTCAGTCCTAAAACAATTGTCACTTTTTGCCACCGGCTTTTCGGTGGCGTTCCTTGCTGCTTTATGGCTTAGCCTCATCTTCTGGGCTTTTCGCGATATCCGCAAACGCACACGGGATCCATTCATGCGCATCCTGGCAGTGATCATTGTGGCTGTTCTCTTCCTCCCTGGCATTCTGATTTATCTGATTCTCCGTCCGCCGCACACACTGGAAGAAGAATACCAACAGTCGCTTGAAGAAGAAGCCCTGCTGCAAACCATAGAAGATGCTTCCATTTGCCCGGGCTGCAACCGCCGCATCGAATCCTCCTGGCTGGCCTGCCCCAACTGTCATACACTATTAAAAAAACAATGCAAAACCTGCGGTAAAGTGATTAACCTCCCTGGAATCTATGCCCATACTGCGCTACCCCGGTGGAAGGTATGCAAAAGGAACCGGCTGTTGAAGTAGATATTTCGCAACCTCCCCTGGACGAAGATTTCCTATCCCCCTCGTAGGCTGGAACCCGCGTAAAATGAATGAAATTCAAGCCATCGCACCAGTTGATTATTTAATTATTGGTCATATTACACAGGATATCACCCCAAATGGTCTTGTCCTTGGCGGGACTGCTTCCTACGCCGGTTTGACCGCAAGGTCATTTGGGATAAGAGTTGGCATTGTCACTTCCTGCCGCCTTGACCTTGACCTCCAGCTGACTGGATGGGATCACGATCATTCGAAAACCCTCCGAAGTAACTTCCACTTTTGAAAACATCTATACTCCTTCTGGTCGCATCCAACATGTCCACCACGTCGCAGAAACCATTACTATCGAAGATATCCCGGCAGCATGGCGCAATACCCCCATTGTGCATCTGGGTCCGATCGCCAGGGAAATTTCACCTGAGATCGCTCTTTCCTTCCCGAACTCCTTCATTGGAGTCACGCCGCAAGGCTGGCTGCGCGAATGGGATGAGGAAGGCATTGTCTCTTACTGCTGCTGGCCAGATGCTGTGGAAGTGTTGAAACATGCACATGTCGCCGTAATGTCCATTGAGGATGTCAGCGGTGACGAAGAATTGGTAGCAGAATTTGCGGAAATTTTACCAATCCTGGTTGTCACCGAAGGAGCCGATGGTTCACGCGTGTACTGGAATGGAGACGTGCGTACCTTTAGACCGCCGGAAGAAAAGGAGATCGATCCGGTAGGAGCTGGTGATATTTTTGCCACTTCTTTCTTTATCCGTTTTCACGCCACAAAAGACCCGTGGGAGTCTGCCAGGTTTGCTACGCTGCTGGCAGCAAATTCAGTTACTCGAAAGACCATCCAGGGCGTCCCCACGCCGGAAGAAGTCAGGCAATTTGCAGCTGTAGTAATTGATCAAAAATCTATGATGACTAAAATTTATACCCTGGTAAATCAAAAAGGTGGCGTGGGCAAAACGACCACTGCCATAAACCTGGGCGCGTATCTTGCCCAGTTTGGTCAACGAGTCTTACTGGTCGACCTTGATCCGCAGGCAAACGCAACTTCCTCACTCGGTATCAACAAATACACGGTCAAAAATGGCACTTACGATGTGTTGATTGGCTCACTCCCGATCAGTCCTGCAATTTTGCATAATCCAAAATTGAAAATCTCGCTACTTCCCTCGTCGCCTGCACTTGCCGGAGCAGAAGTGGAATTGATCGATATGGAGGAACGCGAATACAAATTACGCCAGGCGATCAAACCCATTACTGACCGGTTTGATTACATCCTCGATTGATTGTCCTCCATCGCTTAGCCTTTTGACAGTCAATGGACTCCTGGCTGCCCGTGATGGCGTTCTTATCCCGGTTCAGTGCGAGTATCTGGCATTGGAAGGGATTGGGCAATTGACCCAAACACTTAACAAAGTGCGCACCTCTCTTTACCCAGAAATGAAGATCAGAGGTGTCATCCTCACTATGTTTGACGGCAGGACCAACTTATCCAACGATGTTGTGACAGAAGTGAGAAAATTCTTCCCTAACCAGGTGATGTCTTCCCTTATCCCTCGTTCCATCCGCCTGGCAGAAGCTCCATCCTATGGATTACCTATTGCAAATTACGCACCGGAATCCTCAGCGGCAAAAGCGTACGCCGCTCTTGCGCGGGAGATTCTTAAGCCAGGATGGTGTTTCAATCGACTCAAATAAATGAGCAGGCAGGTTAAAAATGGCAAAAAGAAGCGGTTTAGGCAAAGGTTTAGAAGCGCTGATACCCGGGGATTTCTTACCGCCTTCAACAGCAGCTGAGAAATTTGTTCCGATCTCAATGATCGCTCCAAATCCCAGCCAACCCCGCGGATCCATGAACGCAGAAGATTTACAAGATCTGGCCAGTTCAATTCGAGAACATGGGATTATCCAACCGCTTGTAGTCACTCTTGAGTCCCATACAGGCATCTATACCCTCATTGCAGGTGAACGCCGTCTGCGCGCTGCCCAAATCGTCGGACTTGAAAAAGTACCCGTAATTGTTCGCACCGCCAGTGACCAGGAGCGGCTTGAACTCGCCTTGATCGAAAATGTGCAGCGTTCTGACCTTTCTCCCCTTGAAACTGCTGCTGCTTATCATAGGCTCTCGAGTGAATTTAACCTCTCTCACGAACAAATATCAAACCAGGTGGGTAAAAGCCGCGCTGCTGTAACCAATACACTTCGGTTGCTCACTTTACCTGCAAAGGTAAAAATGTCCCTCGCCTCAAGTGAGATCTCCGAAGGGCACGCACGAACACTGTTGGGATTGCCCACGGAACAATCTCAGCTCTCAGCATTGCAAACGGTTGTGAATCATAATTTAAACGTCAGGCAAACTGAGGATCTTGTGCGCAGATTAACTGGCGAGAAACCGAACAAACCAGCTGTTAAAAATGCCGATCCTATGGCAAAGGAAATCGAAGAACAACTTCGTGGAAAATTAGGGACGCGGGTGACTTTAAAACACGGTGAAAAGGGCGGGACCCTTACCATTCATTATTACTCTAACGAGGAATTAACCCAGATCCTTAAAGTGATTATGAAAGAATAAGATGATCCTTTTTTACAACGGGATTATTGACTCATCTCAGAGGAAGGCAACCGCCCTTGCAGTTGACGGGTCATACATCATTGCAGTCGGCAGCGATGCCGAAATCCTTAATCTCGCCAAACAGGGTTGTAATAAAGTAAATTTACATGGAAAAACGGTCTGGCCCGGCTTGATCGATTCACATCTGCACCTGGAAATGTTCTCACAGAGCCTCTCGCAGGTAAAATGTGAGACGGATACAATCGACCAATGCTTGAACCTGGTGAAACAAAAAGCCCAATCCACGCCCAATGGCGAGTGGATCGTCGGTCAGGGATGGAATCAAAATACATGGGGTACCTTCCCCACCACCTCTCAATTGGATTCGGTCACCAGGGGTCATCCCACATTTCTTGCCGACAAGTCTGTCCATGCAGCCTGGGTAAACACCCAAGCGTTATTATTGGCTGGTATTTCCAAGCTAACTCCAGACCCTGTTGGAGGAGCAATCCAGCGTGATCCAGCCGGCGAGCCGACAGGAATTCTGTTTGAAAATGCCGTTAGCCTTGTGGAATCACTTATACCCGCTCCAACAGAATCACAAAACCTCGCCTGGATGCGTGCCGGCCAAATGGAACTTCACCGCCTGGGATTAACCGCTATTCACGATTTTGATCGGGTTTCATGTTTTAGAGCGCTGCAAACCATGCAACAGCAGGGTGAGTTATCACTGCACGTCACTAAAAGCATACCGGTTGAAAGCATTGATGACGCCATCGCACTTGGTTTGAAAACTGGTTTTGGAAATGAACGACTGCAAATTGGATCAGTAAAACTATTTGCTGATGGTGCTCTCGGACCACAAACTGCAGCCATGCTGGCTCCATACGAAAATACGTCCGCCAATCTGGGGACCTTACTACTTACAGACGATGAGATTTTTGAAATAGGCATGAAAGCCACCAAACACGGGTTGAGCCTGGCAATTCATGCCATTGGCGACAAGGCAACGAACCAGGTTCTCAACGGTCTTTCAATGGTAAGGCAGTACGAAATCACCCATAACCTCACCCAGCAGATGCATCGAATTGAACACCTGCAATTGTTACACCCCGATGATTTACAAAAAGCCAGGGATCTGAATATCGTAGCCTCAATGCAGCCAATCCATATCATTTCAGATATGTTCACTGCAGACAAGCATTGGGGAAGAAGAGCACAACTGGCTTACGCTTTCGCTTCACTTTTGAAGCAGGAAACCGACCTGGTTTTTGGCTCAGATGCACCTGTGGAATCTCCAAATCCATTCCTCGGTATTCGCGCCGCTGTAACCCGGCGGCGGATTAATGGCGGCCCTGACCAAAACGGATGGTATCCGGCAGAAAAGATCACCATACAACAAGCCAAACACGCCTACTCTGAGGTCCCTGCACGAATTACAGGTCGTGGTCACCAATTTGGCCAGTTAAAACCAGGGATGCTCGCTGACTTGATCATTCTTGCAAAAAACCCTGAAGAAATAGATGCTGATGAATTGGCATCCCTGTCACCCGAAAAGGTGATGGCGAACGGGACTTGGGTTTTCGATTTAGAATAGATGGATATAAGGAGGGATATGTCGCTAACCCCAGAAATCCTCGTTCCACGCATTGGAGATGCGTTGGTTGAGCAACACCTCCTTACTCCGGAACAATTAGCCAATGCCCTGCAAATTCAAACCCGGGAACGTGCCAGGGGCAACGCGATGCTTATCGGACAGGTATTGGTTGAAAATGGATTCATCTCCCAGGAACATCTCAACCAGGCGATCACGCAACAGATTCTCCAATTACAGGGCGCTCTTCAACAAGCCAATGTAACCCTCGAACAACGGGTTAAAGATCGTACCCAGGAATTAGAAATTGCATATCAGAAACTGAGTGAGCTGGCGACGCTAAAAGCAAATTTCGTTTCTAACATTTCCCACGAGCTTCGCACACCACTTACGCATATCAAAGGCTACATAAACCTGTTGATCGAAGGGGATTTTGAGTCCCTCAAGTCGGATCAGCAATATGCAATGCGAGTTATCGAAAAAGCTTCCGAAAAATTAAGCAGATTGATTGAAGATCTTATTTTGTTTTCTACTTCCGAAACAAGCACGATTAAGGTCAATCAGGAGAAGTTCGACCTTGTCAGTTTGGCTGATCAGATTATTGAACAAAACAAAGAAAACGCAGAGTTTAAAAAAATAGCATTAAGTCTGGATTCTCAATTAAACGTTATTGAAGTATCGTCCGATAGCTTGAAAGTTGCCTGGGTGATCAACCAGTTAGTGGATAATGCCCTGAAATATACATCGCCAGGTGGATCTGTAGCCATAAGTATCCGTTCCGAGCATCAGAAAGCTGAGATTTCTGTTATCGATACCGGACTTGGGATACCCTCAGATAAAATTGGGGAAATATTCGAACCTTTCCATCAGTTGGATACCTCCTCTACACGCCAACAGGGTGGCACAGGGTTGGGTCTTTCACTCGCAAAAAAGATAGTGGAAGCCCTGGGTTCTCATTTGATCGTATCCTCATCACTTGGTAAGGGGAGTGTTTTCAAGTTTCGACTTCAACAATAGAACTAAATTACTGTATAATTTAATTTATGGGACCAATTAAGGAACCTCAGGGGATGGTAAGTTCAGATTTCTATGCATTAAGCAATATCGCGTCGAGCCCCGAACCGTGGAAAGTATTGCTCGAACAGCTGTTTATCACTGCCCGTAGACACTTTATCTTCGACAATCTTGTGATCTATGGTCCGGGAGAAGAAACAAATCCGACTGATATTTTATATGCAAGAGCAATTGGCAGAGGGAAATCGGCTGAAGCAGATGTTGCCTGGGGTTCTTCAATTGTAAACCGGGTAGTATTGGAAAATAAGGAAATCGTAGAAACCCCTCTAGAGATAAATGAGGTAGACCGCCTAAAATTGCCTTATATATTGGGGTTGCCTGTTCCCATTGCCCCTTCAATTGTAGGAGTATTGGTTTTTATTCGTTACGGTGGTCCTGATTATCTTGACGATCAAATCGAGTTCGCTCAATTCCTCTCAACCATCGTTTCCTCCATCCTGCGCCAAAAATACCTGACAGATTTTGCTGAAAACCTCGAATCTGAAAAAAGCACCTCCAAACTCCAGTTTGATTTTGTAAATACAATTTCTCACGAGCTTCGCAATCCATTGGGTTTCATCAAAGGATACACAACTACCTTATTACGTGATGATACTCAATGGGATCGGAACGTTCAAATTGATTTTCTGCAGATCATTGAGCGGGAAACAAATAATCTAAGTGAATTGATTGATAACCTGCTGGATTCCTCAAGACTTCAGAGCGGGCAGATGAAATTTAATTATCAAGTTGTCCGCATTAATTCACTCCTCAAAGACGAGATCAATCGCGCCCTTATTCTTGACCCGGGACGGAATATTGAACTTGTGTGCGAACCTGATATTCCAACAATTCAGGCAGATACACGGCGATTGGCACAGGTATTCGACAACCTGCTTTCCAACAGCCGAAAATATGCCCCCAATGCAACAGTTAAAATAATAGTTACTCACGACACCAATTCCGTAAATATTAAATTTATCGATAATGGACCTGGTATTCCTACCGCTTACATCTCCAAAATCTTTACGCGTTTCTTTAGAATTCCTGAAAGGTCTATGGATGTGCACGGATCTGGGTTGGGATTATCTATTTGTAAACAGATTATAGAAATGCACAATGGTGAAATAAACGCTGAATCAAGTGAAGCAGGGACAACCTTCATCATTAAATTACCGTTTGGGCTTGACCACCAATTAAATAGTGAGGTAAATGTATGACCATCCAAATACTACTTGTAGACGACGAACCCCTCTATTTACGTTTATTAAAAGTGAACCTGGAATCCGAAGGCTACGAAATAATTACAGCGCGAAATGGCGAAGAAGCACTTGAAATTGTTTCTCAATCCATTCCCAACCTGATCATCATGGATGTTATGATGCCAAAAATGGACGGGATCTCTGCTTGTAATCGTATTCGCCAATTTTCCAATGTGCCCATAATCCTTTTGACAGCCCTTGGTGAAGAACAGGACCGGGTGAATGGATTAAATATTGGTGCTGATGATTATGTTGTGAAGCCATTTTCTGCGACAGAACTGGTAGCAAGGGTTAAAGCAGTTTTACGCCGCACACAGGGTCAAAAGGACTCGAATGAGTCCACAATATTTACTCATGGCAACCTCAGGATTGATATTGCAAAAGCTGAAGTGTGGAAGGATGACCACCAGATTTATCTTTCCGCAACAGAATACAAATTATTGATCCACTTTGCTCACCAATTAGGGAAGGTACTCACAGCTGAAGACCTCCTTTCAGCCACCTGGGGTTCTTCATATAAAGAAGAGAAAGAGATACTGTGGGTCAGTATTGCCCGCTTGCGCCAGAAACTGGAGGATGATCCGCATACACCCGTGCATATTGTCACTCGTACTGGTCTGGGTTACCAGATGCCGCTATTGGATAGTTAATATTATCGTCCGGAGAATACGCCGTTATTGATGCTATAATTTTCAATAATCAGAGTTCAAAAGAAGGAAGGACGCTCATGGATTCCCAACTCTCGTCAATAAAAATGAAAAAGATGGGTATGAAACTGGCAATGACTCGGCAGAATTGCGGATATTCATTGATAGATTTGACGCGGGAGACGGGTATTGACACTGATGCGCTGGCAGCCTTCGAACGGGGAGAATCTAGTCCCTCGCTGCCTCAATTGGAGAGTCTCGCAACAACGTATGGACGATCCATTGATGAATTTATTTCCGAGAAACCTTTGGAGATGAAGACAAAAACAATTGACCCAATGGTTTTAATGAGACGACAGAAATTACACGACCGCATGATTGGATTACAGATAAGAAAACAACGCCTGGACCAGCATGTATCTGTTGACACATTGGCGCAATCGTGTGGCATAACCAATTCTGAGATGGAAGCATATGAATCCGGATTATCTTCCATTCCGTTCCTGGTTTTAGTGGCATTATGTCACGAGTTGGGAATTCCCATAACGACGTTCACCTCCGCAAGACCCGCAATTCAAAGTGAAACAAAACAAGCGGAAGAACCTCAACAACAAACCCTCTCACAAAAACCAGCGCTGGATTTACCTGAAGGGCTCCTGGAGTTTGTCAATAAACCTGTGAATCTCCCATTTGTTGAATTGGCACAAAAAATGAGTGAGATGGACGCAAAGAAACTTCGACAAATAGCTGAAAGTATATTGGAGATAACACTTTAGATGGAAGACACTTACGAACAATTATCCTCAAAAGCGTTCAAGGCATACGGAAAAAAAGATTATACGACGGCATACGAAGGGTTTCAAAAATGCCTGGAATTGTTAGGAGAATCCGGCTCAGAAAAAGATATCGCGGAAATGCGTAACAATTTGAGCGTTGTCCTGATTGACCTTCACAAACCCCAGGAAGCTTATGACACCGCTATTGGAACCGAACTTGTTTTTGAAAAATTAGGAGATAAGAAAAGTCAGGCGATGGCATTCGCCAATATCGGCACGGCTTTGGCGGAACTGAACCATAAAGAAGAAGCACTGACTTTTTTTGAATCATCATCTGATTTGTTCAAAGAGGTTGGCGAGAAACTGATGCGCGCAACAGTCTTGAAAAAGATTTCCGATTTACAGCTCACCACAGGAAAACCATACCAGGCTATCGCCTCTATGCAGGCAGCATATGATCAAAAGGAAAAAAAATCCCTGAAGGATAAGCTCCTTGGAGGCACGTTGGGGGAAATCATCCGTAAATACTTCGGATGAGAGACCGGCGGAACCCGTATCTTGCAACCTATCCGTCAGGCAAATGACCGGGACGCCGGAGCGATAGCAAACCTTGTCGCAGATGCTGTCTTTGTTCACCGTCATCTGGATTGGACACCTCTCCTCGATTGGATTAATTTTTCGCCTTTTTTATTGTTGGAAAAGGATGATGCTTTAACCGGTTTGCTTGCATGCCCCCAGGACCCTAAGGACATTACCTGGATTAAGTGTTTCGCAGCTACCCAATATTCCGAACCATTGGTGGTTTTTACATCCTTACTTGACAAGATAATAGTTGATAATTTAATCCCCAATGGCAGTCTCTATGCTCTCGGGTTGCAGGATTGGTTCATCAAAATACTGGAAATCCATCATTTTGTAGAATTTCAAAAAGTAATCGTCCTGATGCACGAAGGAATAACGACTCCTTTACCACCCCCGATTACAGCCCTGGTTCGACCGATGGAGTTGGGTGACGTGGAGGAAATTGCAGTGGTGGATCGAGAATCATTCGAATCCATGTGGGTGATCTCTCCACAAGCGTTGAAGTTGGCATACCTCCAATCAGCACATGCATCAGTGGTCGAAGTAGATGGAAAATTAATTGGTTACGAGCTTTCTACGGCGAATGGCGCATCCGCACACCTGGCACGCGTTGCTGTTCTTCCGGATCATCAAAACGAAAACGTTGCTTCAAACCTTGTGCATAATATGATCAGTTACTTTCATCGCAATAATATTTTTTCCATCACTGTAAACACCCAACAAGAAAATAAATCATCCCAGGCGGTGTATCGGAAGATGGGATTTCACCTTACAGGTGAACGATATCCGATCTATCGATTGACTTTTTAATCCATAATCTTCATTTTATACTGGACAATTTTTATCCTTTATGAGAAAATTCAGGTCTATTGGAGGAGATTAAATGGCCACGCGCAAAGAGATAAAAGAGAAACTGAAAAAGAAGAAAAAACAACAGCAATTGGTTCCATTTTTGATAATTGGGGGACTGGTTATTGTTGTCCTTGCCCTCGTGATTATTTCGCAAATCAAACCAAAAGTTGAATTTGCTGTTCCGGAATTCACCAAGGCTGCCCAAACAGATGGCTTAACCATGGGAGATCCCAATGCCAAGGTGAAGGTTGTGGAATTTGCTGACTTTCAATGTCCGTTTTGTGGTACTTATTGGTCACAACTGGAGCCAACCATTATTTCCCAATATGTTGATACCGGTAAAGTCCATTTCACCTATCACCCGTTTTCATTCCTCGGCCAGGGTAATGCGTGGGACGAATCCGTGAAATCTGCAGAAGCTGCCTATTGCGCCAATGACCAGGGCAAGTTTTGGGAATACCGTTCAATGGTTTACGCAAATCAAAACGGTGAAAACCAGGGAGCCTTTAGCCAAAACAACCTGATAGCATTTGCCGAAACATTAGAGCTTGATATGCCAACTTTCACAAGTTGTTTGAAGGACGGAACTCATAATGCCCAGGTCCTGGCTGATACAGAAAGTGCCAGTACACTAGGTGCCAGCTACACGCCTTCATTCCTGATTAACGGTCAAATTGTTGGCTATAACGAACTGATCGCCACACTGGATGCAGCCTTAAAGAGTGATTTGCTCCATCTACACCAAAACAACCTGACATGGTCATCAGGTTGTTTTATTTTATTAATGTGATCAGGAATACGATCAGTGGTGCAATGAACAATGCAGGCAGGAAGCTGGCTGTGCGGATTTTCTTGATTTCCAATAAATTGGAGAGTGCTATCCCGGCAAGTATTACGCCTCCTGTCGCTGTCAACTCCAATATCATGTTATCTGTCATGATGCTCTGAATTTGGCGCGCGAGAAGAGAGATAGCTCCCTGGTAAATTAAGACCATTACTGATGAGAATAAAACTCCCACACCTAGCGTGGAGGCAAACGCCATAGCAGCAAATCCATCCAATACCGATTTGATCACCAGCGTGTTGATATTTCCGGTTATCCCGTCTTCAAGTGCCCCCAAAATTGCCATTGGTCCGATGCAAAATATTAGCGTGGATGTTAAGAAACCATGTATGAAGCGATTCCTATCCTCTGCCTCGTTATTCCTTGAAAACTTCGACTCCATCCAGCCGCCCAGTTTTTCCACGCCTTCCTGTATATGAGCCCATTCTCCCAAGAGAACCCCAACCAGAATACTTCCGAGAACAATCAGAGAGTTTTGGGTTTTTAGGAAAAGTGAAATGGCATACAACAAAGTGAAAACGCCCAATCCGGATATTACAGTTGTTTTAATCCTGTCAGAAAGCCTCGAGCCCAGAAGTAAGCCCAACAAACCCCCGAGGATGATTGCGCCAAAATTTATAAGTGTTCCGGTCATTTATCGTTATCCTTCGCAAAGGATAATTTTCCTGGATCGGATTCGTTTATTTCCTTCAGTTCCATCACAAATAAAAGCGAAGACAACCGGTTTAAGAACCTCACCAGTTGGTCATTTTCGATCACTTTGCTATCGAGCAGTTCAGCAACCCGCCGTTCTGCCCTTCGAGCAATCGCTCTCGCCACAGAAATGGCTGCTGAAGCGTGCGTATCGCCAGGCAGGATAAATCCCTTGGGATCCGCTAAACCAACTGAAAACTCCTGGATTCGCTGCTCCAAGACCTCAACTTTTTTGTGCGTAATTTGTCTGAATCGGGCTTGCTGGTCGTCAGTTGCCGCTACTTCCGCCATAATTCTGTAAAGCTCAACCTGGATCTCCTTTAGCACAACACCGGAAGCTTTCAAGCTGATGCTCCTTGCCATTCCCAACGCAGCAGAAAGTTCATCCAGGGTCCCGAGGGCTTCCATCCTTATGTCGTATTTCTTTACACGCCCCTCCCCCAGCAGACCCGTTGTACCGTCATCCCCTGTTGCGGTAAAAAACCTGGTCATCTTATCCCTCCTTGAGTTTTGAATACAAGTACCAATAATCCATTTTGGGGAATCCAGGCTCAAGCACCTCATCCCAAATAAAATCACCCTCTCCGACCAGGGTTTTGAGCTTTTCATCCAATTCGTTTAATGTGATTTCGATCGTAGGATGAAGCGTGTCAACTTCGGCTATTAACAAGGTAAGCATTACCCGGTTGCTTACTTGTGCAGAATAAGAGGAATCTAGACCATCATCCAGGTAATCTCGCAGTGAATTTTTCCAGATATTAATCCGGTAAGGAATTTCAGATTCAATTTTTCTTTGCCAGATGGCTCTATTCTCAAGCTTTACATGGTTAATTCTTTCGATCAACTCCAAATTGCCCGGAGAATCGTCTTTGAGAAAGGGACCTCTTTTTTGTGCAAGGAGGATTCGTCCAGCCGTGAACACGCGGGAGAAGTTGACCTTCCATTGAAGGGCAGACGAATGTAGATAATTGGTGAATTCCTCAGCCGCTGCAAGAAGGACCTGTTGATCTTCTTGTTGCCAACCCATGTTTCTTGTCTAATTTCCCACGGTTTGTGTGGCGTCCAGAACAGTCTTGGCGGTCATGTACCATTTGGTGATTGTGGCAAAACGGCTGCCCGTATCAACAAACGGACCCATGGAGACCCCAAGAATTTGTTTTGTAACCGCATAATTGTAAACCGGGTAATAAAGCGGCAACGCCGGCAACTCATTGGCAAAAATGGATTGGAAATTATGGTAGAGGCGTTTTCTTTCTGCAAGGTCCACTGTAACTCTTGCCTGCTCGATCGTATCACTGGCAATTCGTTATTCCATTGGGAATAATTCTGTCCAGTTACCGCCTGCCCAAGGTCCCAAAACGGATAAGGATCCGGGTCTGGAGTTGCACTGAAGTTTAGGTCAACCAAAGCTGCCTGGTAAGCTCTCGGTTCAAGTTTCGCCGACAGGAAAGTATCAGGTGGAACTGGCTCAAGCACTACCTCCACCGATAGTGTCTGCCAGTCACTTTTTATCTGTTCAGCAATCTTCTGGTGAAGGTCATCATCCGGATAGGAGAGGAAAAATCGTAAAGCCATTTCGTCTTTCATCCGTACAGGATTTTCCTCCCCGGTTACCACGTAACCGGCGGTTTTTAATAGCAGCGAGGCTTGATCGGGATCATAATCGTAAACAGGCGTACTCTCCAGGTATGCCCAGGATACCCGGCATGATAACCCCATTGGCAATAATCGCCTGGGAATTAAAGAAATCATTGACAATTTTTTGCCGGTTAAGCCCCAGGAGAAGGGCTTTACGGATGTCGGCTTCCTGCAGGAAAGGCACCTCTGGATCATTGAGGTTAAACATCACAAGACTGATCTGCGGAAACGGCCAGTGTATAGCGCCAGGTCTTGCGCCATCAAAGCCTGGTTGATGAGATGACTGGGGATCTGACTGATTCCCTGCACATAACCATCACTGTAAGCCTGGAGTGCGGTTTCTGCATCGGCGAAATAGCGGAAATTAATCTCCTGAATGAACGGCGCCTCTGGGTGAAAATCCTTAAAAGCTTTCAATTTGATTCCGGTTATTGTTGAGTTTTCAACGATCAACTCCGAAAACATAAACGGACCGCTGCCAACTGGTTGAAGGTTAAAATCTGAATTTGCCATTTCCTCCAAGTGTCAGACTTTGGAGTAAGTGTTGGGGTAAAACACCAAATGCAAGGTAATCCTGGAACGGGGCATAGGCTTCTGATAACTTCAGTTGAAAATTTGAGTCGTCAAGCGGAATAACCTCGACGGAATTCCATAACTTCACCAGGTCATCCGGAAGGTAGCCTTCGCCACTTTTCATTAAAGTATATTGTAAATACAATGTCCGCAACGGTTAGGGGTTCGCCATCATGCCATGTTAGGTTTTCTCTTAATTTAATATTGTAAAGAAGCCCATCTTCGGAAGTGTCAATTGTTTCAGCCAGATCCGGTTCAGCGATTCCGGAAGAGTCGAACCGAACCAGACCTGAAAAGATCAATCGGTCAATGTCACGATCCGCCGGATTGGCAGAATCCAAAAGTGGATTCAATCGTGAAAGTTGTCCAACGATTGCTTCGGTGTAGACCCCACCTTCAACTGGTTGAGGGGTGCCGCCTTGCCCCAACCCACCTCGTTTTTCAAGGATTAGCAGGGTGCCAACAAGCAAACCTGCCAGAAATAGTATGAGTAATTGCCATCGAAATTTTTTCATAATTTTTTATCCAAAAAGCGACTACCCCTGTATCAAGGATAGCCGCCCTCGAATGAATTGGGTCAATAGCGTAAATAGTTGATTAACTCGATTAGCCTGTAATTAAAACTGCAGTTACAGTCAAAATGAAAAATAAAACACTTAAAACAATCGTGATCCAGAAAAGGGTTTTTTCAATACCCCGGCGGGCAGAAAATACACCACCACTGTTATCACCGGTTAAGCCGCCCAATCCAACTCCCTTATTTTGAAGGATGACGCTAATGATAAGAGCCAAAGAAGTTATAATTAGGGCAATGTCTACGTAAATTTTCACATGAACCTCCTGAATTTTCAAACATCCGAAATTATACCGTCCATATCCACTAAAAAGTCAACCTGATGAAAGAACTTGTTTGTAATCTCCATATCCACTCCATCTACTCCGATGGCACCGGAAATTATGCATCCATCGCCAAAGCTGCCCTGCGTCAGGGTCTGGATGTGGTGATCATTACCGATCATAACATTCTCGTCAAATGGTGTCGAAGGATACCATCACGAAAATGACAAAACAGTATTGCTGCTAACGGCGGAGGAAGTCCATGACCAAAACAGGCGACCGCAAAAGAACCATACCCTGGTTATCGGTGCAGGTGAAGAAATGGCAGCTTTTGCTCACGATCCGCAATTGTTAATGGATGAAGTCGCAAAAACGGGATGGGCTTGCATTCCTCGCCCATCCGCATGAATATGATCTCCCAATGTTTCACGAACCTGATATTTCCTGGGTATCTTGGGATGTGGAAGGTTACACCGGGTTTGAATTATGGAATGGTTTAGTGAATTTAAAACCTATGCCAGAACCTTTCCAAGAGCCTTGTTCTATGCTTTTTTCCCTGAGTTCATGGCACATTCTCCTCACCCTGACACATTACAAAAATGGGACGAACTGCTTACTGCTGGAGAAATTGTGTTTGCAGTTGGCAGGATCCGATTCACACGCCCTGGATTTTAGAAAAGTTTTTTCAAAAAAACCGTTCTTCCCTATGATTTTCATTTTTCTGCAATCAACAATCACCTTTTGTAGCGGATGATCTTACTCTTGATCTGCTGACTGACAGCCGCCAGGTCTACCTTGCACTTCAAAACGGTCATTCTTTTATCGGGTATGATCTTCCTGCTTCCACAAAAGGTTTTACTTTCTACCATCGAAACTGATGACCAACTAGGGCAAATGGGCGACTCCATAAAATTGATCAAGGGCGGCACTCTGCATGTAAGAACTCCCCGGCGGGCAGACATTAGCTTATCCATAACAATAAAGTGTTCGCCACCGTCCAAAACACAGATACGCTTACTTTAAACGATCACTGAAGACGGTTATTACCGCGTTCAATGCATGATTGATTTCCTCGGTAAAAAACGCGGCTGGATTTACAGCAACCCGATTTTTTGTGGTGGTTGAACCCAATGAAAACGAATAATGTAACTCGTTTCCTTGACTCAAAAAAAGTCCATTATCAGATCTTTGAACTCCCACCAGAAAAACTGGGAGCAGTGGAAACAGCCGAATTTTTGAATGTGCCTGTTCACCTGGTTTATAAATCCATCATCCTCATGCAGCCAAATTCAAAACCGGTTCTCTGTATGCTGCCCGGAAATGCCAAAGTTGATCTGAAGGCAGTAGCAGACCTTCTGGGACAAAAGAAAATCCGCTTAACCACGCAAGCGGAGGCTGAAGCTCTCACAGGGCTTCTAACTGGCGGGATCTCACCGCTGGCGCTTCTTCATCGAGGATTTACCATGATCCTGGATAATAGTGTGGAAGGACTGGAAGAAATCCATATATCCGGCGGAGAGCGCGGGGTAAATATCCGTATGCAGGTTATTGATCTGCAGAATATCGTCAATGCCAGGGTTTGGAAGATATCCTCACCTGCATAACAAACCTTCACAATTAATCCACAATACAATACTTTTTTTCGTTATAATTCATCATCATGAATGGATTGGATTTTTTTGAAAACCAGATCAAAGCATTGATTGAGAGGAGTGCTTCCTTCTTTCCTTGGGTGGATCAGAGTGCTGAGTTGATGGCCAATTTATACGAAGCCATCCGAGATAGTTTGTTCCTTGAGGATATGCAGGTCCAAGATCCACCAAACCGCTTTATCGTGAAAATGAACCCGGGAGACATTGCGGTTTGGAAAAAAACGGAGAGTTGGCAGGCTAACCTGACACAAGCTTATCAATCGATCCTTAATGAATATGGGTTGAGGTTGGATTTGCTGCCTGCTTTTGAACTGGTTGCCGAGTCCTCATTCGACAAAGGGCAATTTCGTTTTGAAGCCGTAGAAGAAGAAAAAACCATGGAAACTGTGAATATTGTTCATGCAGCTCAGGTGACAGAACCCTCAATGCAATCATCACTTTTGAGACCGCCAGTATTAATTTTTCATGACAGGCAGGAAATCGCCCTAACATTGCCGGTAACCAATATTGGGCGTAAAAAGACCAATGACATCATGATCGACGATATCCGCATATCGAGAATACATGCCCAGATTCGGCGCACACAAAAAGGGTATGTCCTTTTCGATACTGGTTCCACCGGTGGGACATTTGTAAACCACGAAAGGGTTGTGCAAAGAACATTAAATTCTGGAGATGTGGTTTCTCTAAGCGGTTATCAATTTGTCTTCTCGGAGGAACACAACCTCCCGGATGCCGAACGCGGACAAACAGATCAGATTAATAAAGGTGGTGAATAATCACAGCCATTGTTGTTCTACTTTTACGCATTGCCCTGGTCATTATTCTCTACAGTTTTCTCGGTTGGATGATCTACACATTGTGGAGAGATCTACACTTCAACACACAGCTCATCCAATCTCAAAAGGTACCAGCGATCACCTTGGTACGTCCGGGAACTGATGAAGGCAATGTGGAAACAACGTATACGATATCAGAGGTCACCATCGGTCGGGACGAAGGCAATACAATTTTTCTTCTGGACGATACGGTTTCTACCATTCACTCTCGCTTCATTTACAAGAACAAGCATTGGTGGATTGAGGATCTTTCCTCAACGAACGGCACATTCTTAAACGATGAACGCATTGTTAGCCCAACAATTTTGATGTCCGGGGATGAAGTCAGGGTAGGCAAGCAAATTATGGAAGTGAAAATCCCCGACTAAGCGGGATTATGGAGAACTCATGAATAAACCTGTATTGGCAATAATTGGCGGTTCCGGATTGTATGATTTCCCAGCCCTGAAAGATGCAACTCAAATGGATATTGATACTCCATTCGGAAAACCCAGTGCTCCTATTATCATTGGCAGCCTGGAAGGAAGGAAAGTGGCATTTCTTGCACGCCATGGGATTGGGCACACCCTCACCCCCACCGAAGTAAATTATCGCGCGAACATTTACGCCCTCAAATCCCTTGGGGTCGAGCAAATCGTCAGCATTAGCGCTTGCGGATCTTTGCGTGAAGATTTTGCACCCGGACATATCGTTGTCCCTTCGCAGCTTTTTGATTTCACCCACCTGAGAAAGCGTTCTTTTTTTGAAGAAGGTCTGGTGGCGCATGTGAGCGCGGCTGACCCGTTCTGTCCGGCACTTTCAACCCTCCTTTATCAAACACTTTCTTCAGTCGGCGCAGACACCCACCAGGGCGGTGCAATGATCACCATTGAGGGACCGCGCTTCTCTACAAAGATCGAATCCAATACATACCGGGCATGGAGTATTTCACTGATCGGCATGACCACATCCCCTGAAGCGTTTTTGGCACGTGAAGCCGAAATCTGTTATGCGGTTATGGCTCACGTAACCGATTATGATGTCTGGCATTTGACGGAAGAATCGGTCAATGTTGACCTGGTAGTTAAAACGCTTCATAAGAACACTGAGCTGGCTCAGCAAACCATCATGAAATTGGTCGAGAATTTGGGTGAACACCAGGATTGCAATTGTAATCACGCCCTTGAAAATGCCATCATTACTGCGAAATCAGCGATTAATAAAAACTCAATTAAAAAACTCGGCATTTTGGTAGATAAGTATATAAAGTGAGCCTGCTTTTCTCGACAGCCAATTCACAAAGAGATGTGATCCAAATCCGCTTAATAAGGCTTGCGGTCATTTTTCATTTCACCGCATGCGTAATCTTAACCTTTGCTCCAGCGGTTCGCTATCACAGTTGGACTGCTGATCTGCGATGGCAGCAATGGATTGGTTTCATTGTGTGGCTTGCCGGAATCCTCTACTTAAACCGGCAAACGATCGAGCGCCTGCCAGACCGCGATCCCTACCTCTTCCCCCTGGTAAGCCTTCTCACCGCCTGGGGCTTGGTCACGATCTATCGTCTCATACCTGCATTTGGATTCCGACAGACTGCCTGGTTGGCACTTTGCCTGGCACTTTTTTTCTTCGTCATCCGCTTTACGAAACTATTGCCTGTCTTGAGACGTTATAAATATGTTTGGTTGTCAACCGGGTTATTGCTTACATTATTAACCTTCCTACTTGGCGTTTACCCTGGTGGCACAGGACCAAATCTTTGGTTAAACTTTTTTGGAGTTTATCTTCAGCCGTCAGAAATCTTAAAAATATTGCTCGTCATTTACCTTGCAGCATACCTGGCAGATAACCTTCACGTTCGCTTCAAGTTCCTTCAGTTAATGATGCCCACCTTGATCATTTCCGGAATTGCGTTTCTCATCCTGGTCGGTCAGCGCGACCTCGGTACGGCGTCACTCTTTGTCGCTCTTTACGCTGTCGTGATATACCTTGCAACAGGTCGCAGGCGGGTTTTATTGATCAGTTTTATCGCCATTCTTGCAGCATTGGTCGCAGGTTACCTTATTTTTGATGTTATCCAACTGAGAATTGAAGCCTGGTTGAATCCCTGGCTTGATCCTAATGGTAAATCGTACCAGATCGTGCAATCCATTATCGCTGCCGCGAATGGTGGAATTCTTGGCAGGGGCATCGGTCTCGGGTCGCCTGGTGTGGTTCCTGTTGCCCATTCTGACTTCATTTTTAGCGCGATATTTGAAGAGACAGGCTTGCTTGGCGCAGGCGCATTGCTCCTCCTTATCGCATTTTTTTCAATAAGGGGATTTTCCATCGCGCTCCATGCGCCCAATAATTTCCAAAGGTTTCTCGCTGCTGGAATTACCACTACTTTCATCAGTCAGGCCATCTTGATTATTGGTGGTTCGATCCGGCTGCTGCCATTAACGGGAGTCACCCTGCCTTTCGTTTCCTACGGAGGATCTTCTCTTGTAAGCTGTTTCTTCTCAGCAGCGTTACTGCTTGTCATCAGCAATCAGTCAGAAGATCGTCCCGTAGCCCTGGAGCGCAGCCGACCGTACCTGCTCGTGGGGAGTGTTTTCCTGGCTGCGATCGCGGCGTTATTGCTTATCGCGGGCTGGTGGAGTACATTCAGAAGTGAAAGTTTACTCTTGCGCAATGATAATCCGCGGCGGTTTATTTCAGACCAGTATGTCCACCGGGGAACAATTTATGACCGTAATAACCAGGTATTGGTCAAAACGATTGGTGAACCGGGTGAATTTTCACGTTCCGTCACCTACCCCCCTCTCAGCGCAGTCCTGGGTTACTCCGATGCAGGCTATGGGCAGGCCGGGTTGGAAGCCAGCCAGGATGACCTCTTGCGGGGGGTCATTGAGGGTAATTATGCTGATCAGTTTCAGGCTCGTTTGCTTTATTCGCAATATCCTCCAGGGTATGACCTCCGCATTAGCATTGACCTGGCTTTACAGCAGTCCGCGGATAGTGAACTTTTCGGGCAAACAGGTTCAGTGATTGTTCTCAATGCTCAGACTGGCGAAATCCTCGCGATGGCTACTTCGCCAACATTTGATTCAAATCGGTTATCAGATTCCATGGAAACCTGGAAAGCAGATCCTGCGGCACCACTGTTAAACCGGGCAACTCAAGGGCTCTACCCGCCGGGCAGTGCCACCGGTGGTTTGATACTCAATTTACTGTTGAATCATGACCTCGTATTGCCTCCGGTTCCACCGTTGATTAGTTCATCCCGCCTGATGGATACAACAGGATGCGCATTGCAGCCAATCGATGAACCTGATCTGGTTGACATGATCGTGGCAGGTTGTCCAGGTGTAATGGAGGAGATTAGTAGCGCGCTGCTACCAGTTGATATATACACTCTTTATGAGCAATCTGGTTTTCTCGACCAGTCAGAAATCCAAATTGAGAGTTCGACTCCCAATAATCTCGACTCTTATACAGATTTTTCGGAACTTTTTCGTGGTGAATCTGAATTACTCGTTACCCCGTTACACATGGCATTGGCATACGCACCATTTTCCAATGGTGGATTTTTTGTGGAACCTTCGATTGCGCTCGCATACCGCAATGGAGGAGACAATTGGACACTCATCGATGAGACTCTTGGATCCAGCACTGCCACTAACCTGGATTACACAGAGACCATTCTACAAATGGCGCGAGAAAACCAGGCTGGATGGGCAATCTCCTCCACTGTCCCAATTGATTCCGGTCATTTGGATTGGTTCATTCAGGGTACTCCCCCAGACTGGAAAGGTTTACCAATCGTGGTGGTGGTTGCACTTGAAAACTCAACGGCAATAAGCGCTCAAGAAATCGGGTCCGGGATATTTTCCCAGACAACGAATCAATATAAATAAAAAACCCCCGCAAGGTTTCACGGGGGATTTTTGCCTACTTGACTAGATTCAAGAAATGACGCTTCCCGATTTGAAGGACTCCTGTGGTTTCCATTCTTGTTGAGGGATCATCAATGACCTTCCCGTCGAATTTCACCCCTTTTTGTTCGATTAATCTGCGGGCATCCGTCTTGCTTTTCGCTAATTCGGTAATCACCAGTAAATCCACAATAGTCTGATTTTCAATTAATTTATATTGAGGAATTTCATCAGGCACTGCACCTTTTTGAAAAGTGTTCACGAAAACACTTTCTGCATGCGCAGCATTCCCATCCCCATAAAAAGAGCCGACAATCTCCCTGGCTAATTTCATCTTGGCGTCCCGGGGATGAATGTTCCCTTCTTTAACACCATTTTCAATATCAATGATCTCAGGGGGTGTCAGCCGAGTAACCAATCGGAAGAATTGACCCATTGCCATGTCCGGGATACTCATTACCTTGCCGTACATGTCCACAGCATCAGTATTGATTGGAATATGGTTCCCCAGTGATTTGCTCATTTTTACCACGCCATCGGTTCCTGGCAGGATACCCAGAATGATGGCAATGTTGGGTTGTGCTCCGAGGCTGGTCATGATCTTGCGCGCGGCGGTCATGATATTAAATAATTGATCTGTCCCGCCAATTTGCACATCAGCTTTGAGCATGTAGGCATCGTAACCTTGCATGATGGAGTAAAACGTTTCATGCAGGTATATGGCATCCCCTTTTTCCCATCGCAGTTTAAAATTGTCCCTGGTCAGGAATTGCTGCATTGTAAAATTTGAAGCCAGGCGGATTAATTCCTCAAAACTTAATTCCGATAACCATTCAGCGTTATAACGGATTTTAGTTTTTTGGGGATCAAGGATCCGGAAAGCCTGTTCTGCGTAGGTCCGCGCGTTGGCTTCAACTTCAAGATGGGTCAGCTGGGGTCGCAGGACATCTTTATCAGATGGATCGCCAATCAGCGAAGTGTAATTACCGATCACAAAGGTCACGTCGTGTCCCAGTTCCTGGAACTGGCGCAACTTGCGCATCGGAACAGTGTGTCCGAGATGCAGATCTGCTTTACGCGGGTCAAAACCGCAATAAACACGCAGGGGTCTTCCTTCCTTTTGGCAGGAGAGTAAGCGTACTGCAAGCTCGTCCGCCATATTTTGTTTGAGAGTGCTGTCGCCGTATTCAGTTCCCTGCATTAAATACTCGACTTGTTCATGGATGTTCATTGCGGCCTCCTTTTTTAGATTTTGGTAATAAGTGATTATACCAGTGGAGGAATTATTTTCAAAAAAATCTTACTCGAAATTCCTTCATAGACCATTTTGCCTATGCGAATAAACTATTTGTCGCCATTTTCTCTCGATGCTATAATTTGTTGTGTTATGGAAAACCCGGTTCTTGTCCTCAACGCCAATTATGAACCAATAAACGTCTGCCGATTCGAACGTGCCGTGGGTTTAATGGTTACAGGTAAGGCATTCTTAATTCTCAACGGCCGCGGTACTATAAATTCTCCATCTGTAACTTTTCCAATCCCTTCCGTAATTCGCCTCGATCACCTGATTGTCCGCCCGAGACCCAAGGTTGCCCTCTCCCGCCTGGAAGTATTCAGGCGCGATAGCTGGCATTGTCAATATTGTGGCGCCCAATCCAGGAATATGACCGTTGATCACGTTCTGCCTAAACACCTGGGCGGTCAGCACACCTGGACAAACCTGGTGACCGCCTGCCCTGCCTGCAACCATCGTAAAGGCGGTCGAACCCTGCGGGAATCTGGCATGACTTTGCAGCGTATCCCAAAGGAACCGCCGTCCTCTGCGTCATACGTATTCTCGCGTTATTTGAATGACAATCAGGAATGGGTTGGCTTTTTGGAGGGGTGGTAAATTAGAATAGCTTCATCCCGTCAACAGCCAAACTCACTTCTCCAAAAAAGGTTTTCTGTGCTGCACTTAATAACACATCTCCCCCAACACTCTGGTCGTAATGGATCAATATCAGATGCTTCACATTCGCCGCTGCTGCGATTTCCCCCGCTTGTGCTGCTGAAGTATGTCCTTTGCCAGGACCTGCGGATTCCTGCAGGAGGATATCCGCACCGTTAGCCAGTTTCATCAAGTTATCACAGGGTTCTGTATCACAACTATACGTTACTGTCTTCCCTGCCACGAAGTCAAAACGCAGCCCAATTGTTGGGATCAAGTGTAGCACTGGCCTTGCGGAGATAGTAACATTTTCATCCTGGATAAGCGTGGTAGATCCTTCCTCTTTAGCTGTGTTGAAAGTGACCGGATACATGCCTGGCCAATTGCTCCAGCCAAATAAACCTAACAAGGCTTTTGCCCTGTCCAGTGTGTATTCCAATCCATGGATTGTTAATGGCAGCGTTCTTTTCTCCAGCCACATTGTCATCATTAATAACGGTAAACTTCCCGCGTGGTCAGGGTGAAAGTGAGTCAAAATCAGGTCGGTGATCGTGTTCGGGTCAATCTTGTTCTTTTTGAGGCTAACCAGGGCATTATCCCCGCAATCAATGAGAGTTCGCCTGTTTTCTACCTGGGCATACAGGTGGGTATTCTCCTGCCCTATCTTCGGTACAGCATTTGCTGATCCAAGGATGATAAAACGATTCATTCTAACCTCCTAAAATTAGAGGTTATCCTGATGATCTGGATAACCTCAATATAATTTTACCCTTCTACCTGTATTTCACTCGGAATTGACGGTTTCTTTATCACGTGGCGCAAGACCAGTGCCACGGCAGAGAGTATTCCGATGACTGCCATAACCACCTGGTTGATGTTGACCCCTGCAATGGGTGAGAATTCCAGGCGGATGAACTCTAACAGGAATCGTCCCACAGGATAAATGATCATGTAGAGTAGGAACACATCGCCACTTTTCAATTTGCCTGCGAATTTCCTGCCAACCCACAATAAGATTGCCATGTTGAGTAAATTCCAAAGGAATTCGTAAAAGAAGGTTGGATGATAACGCTCCACACTTTCAAAACCCGGGAGTCTGTGTGCCGGGTCTATATAAATTGCCCATGGAAGTTTGCTCGGAAACCCATACACTTCCTGGTTGAAGAAATTACCCCAACGCCCGATTGCCTGTGCCAGAGCCAAACCTGGAGCGCTTACATCCAGCCATTTACTAAAACTGACCTTTTTCTTCCGTGCATAGAACCAGAACGCCAATGCCCCTGCCATCACTCCCCCGGGAATACCCAACCCTCCCTGGCGGAATTTGAAGATATCCAGCGGGTAAATGAAGTACGGGTTCTTGCCATCGATTAAAAGCGCTTCGTTTGGCGTTAAAACATGCCAGATGCGAGCACCGATAATTCCGGCCATCAGGATCCATGGCAGCGCATCCCATATCAGATCACCAGGCATGCCTTTTCTTTTAGCTTCCCGTGAAATTAACCACGTCCCCAACAGTGCGCCGGCGATGATGATCAATGCATAAAAGTAAATTTTGAGTCCAAATATCGTAAAACCATTAACCATTTTCTTTTCCTCTCTCAAAAATATTACGAATCCATAAAATTTACTTCACAACCTGTTTGCGCACAAACAACAACCGCTGAATGGCGGTGAAATTAGCCAATACAGCAATGATCCATAATGCTACCATGGGGATATTAAAAACCAGGCAGATGATCAAAATGATCAGGCGTTCCACCCTGGTTAGGAGACCTACTTTAGCGTTTAAGTTCAACCCTTCCGCGCGGGCTTTTACATAAGAAACCAGTACAGACCCTGCTGCTGCCACGTAAACCAGCATTCCAGCCAGGATGTTCTGTGTACTCAAAAAGTAAAACATCATTCCGCCAAAAACCACCAGTTCAGAATAACGGTCTGTGACAGAATCAATTAACGAACCATAAGCAGAAGGCGTTCCGATCATGCGAGCCATTGATCCATCCACCACGTCCAATGGGGCTGCCACCAGCAGGATTAATCCCGCGATTGTAAATTTCCCCTGGGACACAAATACGGCAGCAACTGTACTTAACAGGAAACCAATTGCTGTGATTGTATTCGGGGTGATCCCAATATTTAGCAGTCCTCTGGCGATTGGATCAATTACATTTTTAAAAACCTTGCGTAGGTACATTTCCAGAGACCACTTGCTTTTTACTTGAGTTTCCTGATTATCGCTCATGCTTTCCTTTTTTCATTAATTAGATTTGTTATCCTAATGGTTGAAGAGTGAACTGTCAAGTTCATCCCATTAATAATCTTCTGTTGTGGAATCTGCCTGATTATCCTCAGCATCGACCAGCAATTCCCGGTCTTTTCCGCTTCCGACTGAAGGACCGATGATGCCCATTTCCTCCAATTCATCAATCAGGCGTGCTGCGCGGGGGTATCCTACGCGCAGCCTGCGTTGCAGCAGTGATGCGCTCGCCTTACCTGCAGCCTTAACTACGCCAATGGCTTTTTCAATTAACTGGTCCGAAGCCTCCAGGGTTGCCTCCGAAATCAGGTTTTCCCATGGAGCACTCGCTTCCCCCGCCCCGTTCGTCATTTTTTGCCAATGTGAGATGATTTTTTCCACTTCAGCGTCACTGATCATTATTCCCTGGATGCGCTGTAAACCGGATCTTGCTGGGTCCATGAAGAGCATGTCGCCTTTCCCCAATAAATCCTCAGCCCCATTGGAATCCAGAACCACACGTGAATCAACTGAAGAAGCTACGGCAAATGCGATCCTGGCAGGGAAATTTGCTTTGATCAAACCGGTCACAATATCAGTACTGGGCCGCTGCGTTGCCACGATCATGTGGATCCCCGTTGCGCGTGCCATTTGAGCTAATCGGATCAGGCTGTGTTCAGTCTGGTCGGGAGCAGACATCATCAAATCTGCCAGTTCGTCCACGAGGATCACGATCCTGGGCAGAGTCTCTTGTTTTTTTTGCAGCATCTTGCGATTGTAGCCTTCCAGATTTCTTACCTTTGCCTCCGCCATTAATCTGTAGCGGTTATCCATTTCAACTTGAGCCCACCGCAAGACTGCCAGCATTCTTTCCAGCTGTGTTTCAACTTTGCCTAATAAGTGGGGTATCCCGTTAAACCGCACCAATTCGACCATTTTCGGATCCAACATTACCAGCCTGAGATCATGGGGGGTGTTATTCATTACCATGCAGGTGATCAAGGCTGCCAGGCAAACGGATTTACCTGAATTTGTCGTCCCGGCGATCAGGAGATGAGGCATCTTTCCTAAATCTGCCACTACAGGTTCTCCGGAGACATTCTTACCTAACCCCATCGCCAGCGGTGATTTTATTGCTTTGAACTCTTCCGATTCCAGGATTGGTCGTAAGCGGACAATGAATCCATCGCTGTTGGGCACCTCTAGGCCTACGTATGATCTCCCCGGAACAGGAGTTTCAATACGTAGGCGTGAAGCTGATAATGCCAACGTCAGGTCGCGGGTGAGGGCAGCAATTTGAGAAACGCGAACTTTTTGTTTGTTTACCGTTCCATCTGCTGCGGTTTTAATCGTAAAACCCGGTTCAAGAGCAAATTGAGTCACGGTAGGTCCAATCCGGTAACCCACAACTTTAACTGGAAGGCTGAATTCTGCCAGTGTATGTTCAATCGTCAATGCCTTTTCTTTAATCTGGTTGGGATCGGGTATTACCGTCCTCTCCGAGTGCAGCAGGTTGATTGGAGGTAACCGGTCGTCACGCCACGCTGTATTGTGAACTAATAATTGTTCATTGACCTTTGGTGTTAATGATTCCCTATGCGTCCTTTTCGATATTCTCATCTTCTGATCTATGTGTCCCGATGGATATGCAGGTATGGTGATTTGGCTCCAACCCAAAATTTTATGGGTCATTCTCTTCCATAATCCGGATGCGATTATCAACGATAGCGTAAAAATTCCCAGGTAGACCAGAAATCCAATCCAGCCTGGCAGGAGGTGCATGAATCCCCAACCGAGGGTCCCTCCGCCCTTGCCTGCTTCGGATTCCACGAGTGTTGCTCGCGATAAGAAATTAAGAATGGGCAGTAACATAAAAAATGCCATCTCGATGGCAATGAACTGACCAAATCCAAGGGGAAAAGGTTTTCCTGCCTTGTAGCGGATGGCCATCGTTCCCAGTCCTGCCAACAGCATAACCAATCCATACCCTCCCCAACCAAGAGCGCGTCTGACCAATACAACCAGTGCACTCGTAACCAAGCCGCGTGATAATCCCAGTAATCCAAGGAGAATCAATGCCGCAATTAAAAGCAAAAAGATACCCGCAAGATCCCATCCATATTTCGTGAGATATGAAAGTATTATTTTTAACCGTGATTTTATCGGAACACCAGGGGGCAATGGGTATTGCTTGCTACCAGGAACAGGGGAAGTTTTTTTCCTTGCCGATTGTTTCATGAATCTTCTACCAGTCCTAATCCTAATCTCCGGCGGTCTGCATCCATGTGCAAAATCTTAACCTTCACTTCTTGTCCATTTGAAAAGATTCGTGCTAATTCATGGCAATTATGAAAATCCGGGATCGAAGATATATGGATCAATCCCTCAATTCCTTCCGGCAGCCTGGCAAACATCCCAAACCTCGTGATGGTCGTGATGTTCGCGGTAAGTGTATCTCCAGCATGATAATCGTTGACTAATTTATCCCAAGGGTTTGGAGTTAAACGTTTAATGCTCAAGGCAATCCTGGAATTGGCATCATTAATGCTTAAAACGATCACCTTAACCTGGTGCCCAATGGAAAACAATGCTGCAGGATCCTCCACACGCCCCCAGGAGAGCTCCGAGACGTGTACCAGTCCTTCAACACCTCCAAGATCAACAAACACGCCAAAATCTGTTACGTTGGTCAGGACGCCGCACACAACCGCACCCGGTTTTAACTGTTCAAACAGCTCCCGCCGTTTGCCCTCACCAGCTTGCGCAGCTCGCTCAGAAAGAACCAATCTTTGGCTTGCTTGTTCAAATTCAATGATCTTCAGGTAAAGGGAACGATTCTCGTAAGTTGCCAGGAATTCCTGCTTGTTTTCTTCATTAATATCTAACGGAAGGTCTATCAAGTGCGATATCGGTACAAATCCCTGGATACCCTGTCCGCTTACCAATAAACCTCCACGATTGTAGCCGCTCACTTTTAAGCAGCACTACCTGGTCCTGGTCAAAAACCTTCTTGGCGCACTCCCAATCAATTTGACCTGATTCGGAATTCGCACAAGGAGTGCAATTCAATCCATCCGGTTCTATTTCGAAAGCTTCTTCATCTGAAAGAACTGAACCCCACCAACCTTCATCTAACTCTAAATTTCCGTCCTGTTGTGGATCGTCATCGATTTTCATTTAATTACCCCTCCCGGCCAATAATAACGATTAAAGTGCTATGATCCACCATTTTTGCCTGTGGCTTTTAATTCCATCTTGACGATTTCCTCAGTGATCAGATCAATCGCCACACGCTGTTTGCGGTAAAGGTCGGCTTCTGACAATGCTAATTTCATGGCAATCTCCCGAACCTTCTTCCCCTCCAAAAATTTCATATCTAAAATATTATACAATAGCCACTCACCAGTATAGCGGCGCTCACCACCGGGGCGTATATGATCAATGGCAGATTTCAAGACGCTGCGTAGCGCATTGGTGGAATTTTGCTCACCTTCATAAACCGATTCCTGGATGATCCTCAGTTTCATTAATGGATTGTCGGTCAGGCGTGGCCCCCCCCAATAATGTGTCAGCGCGTCCTTAACTGCATGTCGTAGCTCATTCTTCTCCAGGGAAGATTGCAGGTCAAGAATCCCCGACCGGTTGTATCTCCCAGCCACACGCAATTGTTGGATCAATTCGTTTTGAGGATTCAGATTATCCATCATCTGGAATAGTTGTTCCTGCGTTGCTCGATCCCTCAGGATAATTGCCGCCCGGTCTGTTAGTGTCTTTAATGCCGCCATTTCTTCCTGGTCCATTGAAACTGATGCGCCATGATCGATGATGCCAAGGAATCCCAATGGTTTGTCCTGTTCACTTCT
Source organism: uncultured Chloroflexia bacterium (assembly GCA_963753625.1). Classification (GTDB taxonomy): domain Bacteria; phylum Chloroflexota; class Anaerolineae; order Anaerolineales; family Anaerolineaceae; genus UBA6107. The sequence goes on along the minus strand of CAVWCP010000005.1, from coordinate 534,235 downwards.
CCCTGAGTCAACAACCAGGGGAATGATTGCATCAGAATTCCAGATAAAAATTGATTCTCCCTCAGTCTTTTGCTCAACAGTTTTTTCGAAATCAGATAGTTCATCATTACTGAATTTCTTTGCACCTGTGGATTCAATTAGCTCGTATCCTTCAGTTTCCTGGGCAAGCAGGTAAGCCCCCTTCACCTGCATCCGGTCGCACACCGCTGCCAGGATCATTTCAAGAAGTTGGCGCAGATCACTGCGGGTAATCGTCTTTTCTTCAAATGACCGAAGAATCTGAAAATCATCTTCATCCTTATTGTAAAACAACCATTTCTCAATATATGGGTAGAAAAGTGTGATCAGAAACTCAGACACCACAATAGTGATCACCATTACGATCGGCACCAGCGCACTGTAGGGATTACCAAAAACTTCCCCTCCACGCCGCACTATCGTCACGATCGCCAATGTCAAACTCGCAGTGATTGGTCCCCTCAGCCCCCATTTTAATAGACGGCTCTTCACTACCCTGTCTGGCCACTGGACACCAAAAAATGCCACCGAATAGGCCATGATTGAAATGAATCCACCCACTATTAAGTTGGCAGAAATTGCCAGCAGCCAGAACAGGAATGTCTGGTTGGCTGCAAAGGTCGACGCGTATAACAGAAATGGGAATGAACCGAAGGCTGGAGCAAGCCCACTCAGGATGAGATAGAACATGCGTCTTTTACTGGTGGGTGTGATCGTACGTTGATATGCCCTGATAAAGTTGATCCATGAGAGCACCATGATCACCGCATAATAAATGGTGAACAGACCTGTCTGAATTGTTGCCCGGTGGTGAGGTGCCGGTGGTTGGTCGAGGACTATTGTCCCCAAGAACCAGGGAGTCCCAAGGAGAATTACCAGGATAAAGGAGACAAAATAGGTTATGCGGATTGCCCATTTACGGCGCCAGCGTGAGGGCAATCCGGTTGTAGCCAGCAGTGCATCAGAAAAGTTGAGATAAGCCGCAGGCAGCATGATGATGCCCACCCATTGAACCCTTAACCACGAATCAATCCCTGCAGGAGTGTTGCCAGTGGTGCTGAATGATTCGGTGGAGAAAACGATCACCAGGCAGATCATGATCAGGGCAAATGCCCGTGCCACTCTATCTCGCAGGTTAAAATTGAGGCTGTACAACAAAATGGAAAAAGCGAGAATGGCAATGCCCGCAGTGAGTATGTCACTGATCGTTACTACTATCGTAATAACCCCGTTCATCCAATCCATATCAATTCATCCAACACTCAGATTACTGAAGTAAAAAAGATCGCGGTATCCCGGTTCGCATAATAATGGTCCAGGTAACCGCAATAATCCATTTTCAGCTTTCCGGCTAAGGCGATTCCAGCATGATTTTTTGCCTGCACAACCAGATTTTCACGGCGGATACCTTTTTCTTAAGCCAGGTCCTGGTGGAAATTAACAACCCGGAGGCAATACCTAGTCTGCGGGAAGGGCTATTCACCACAAGATCGGTAATAAGACCGGTTTTTGTTTCCTCAGAGAGTTCAAGGATCAAATAACCCACCAGCTTTGCTTCCATCCTAGCCACTAAAAACAAACCATGCCTTGTCCATGAATCCTTCATTGAATCAAAAGGTTTCGGATAAGGCAGCACCAGTGACCTTGGGAGCCTGGTTTCCTTGAAACCGATTTCAATATTGCCGTTTGCAACCACTGACTCCATTTGGAGAACGTGTGTGGTTTCTACGGTATGGTCAAAAAGAACCAGGTGGGGAATGTCAGTAGAGATTGCGGGGCGGATATCGATTGCGGGCATAATATTCCTAATTAGGTGAATTGATTGTGATATTGATAACACATTCAGGCAATGGTTTGCCTGCAATATCGGTTACGATCAGGCGCAGTTGATAGTCGCCGGAAGTGAGTGAACTGGTATCCCAAATGCCTCCCAACGCATCGTCAATAACAGGCTTATTTCCCGCCGCAATCGTTGTCCAGTTATTGGCATCTACCACTGAATACTCAAACTTGTAAAACCCCAGGTTGGGAACATTCACAATACCCTTTAGCAAATATTTCCCGCTGATAATCTCACCGTTGATTGGGTCTGTCCATTCAATTTGGTCAGCCACGCACCCACGATCAAGTATAGCTGTGAGCGTCGGGATTAAACCTTGTGTTGTCGCCATTACGGTTGGTGTTGACAAATCAATCGCAGGTTGTGAGGTCAGTTCAAGAGTAGGCGTGGATACTTGTTGGATTCCCGGAACTGCCGGTGTCACAAATGTTGTTACTATAAATAATCCAACGCCCAATGCCAAGGTAAAGATCAACACAGTGATCCCCTGGTTAATTTGCCTCTGCGTGTGTTCCTTCTCCAAGCCAAATAAGGCGATTGACCATTCTTTCCATGCCAGATAAACTTTGCGTGAAAAAATGATTAATACAATACCCAACAAAATATAAAAGACAATCTCGTATTGAGATAAGAACCGCAGCAACGTCGTCATTAACTCTTAATTCTCACTCCGTTAACGATTAACAGGTAGAGACCTCAAAAACCCCTTGATCAAGGTGGTTAACTTTGGAACAATGATGGAACCCGCAGCGATAACTTCCTCGTGTGTTGTTTCAGTGTTCCCATCCAGATTAGCCTTGTTGCTGATACCCGAGAAAGCAAGCACTCGTGTGCGGCCATGCCGGGCGATGATCGTCTCAGGCACGGTTGACATCCCCACCGCATCCGCACCAATGATTCGCAAGAACCGCAGGTCAGCCGGCGATTCAAACGAAGGTCCGGAAAGACAAACATACACTCCCTCGTGTAAGTTGATCCCGTTTTGCTTGGCAATTTCCCTGCTTTTTGCGATCCATTCTCGGTCATATGGTTGGCTCATGTCCGGAAAGCGTTCACCAAATTCCGAGAGATTTGGCCCGCGCAGTGGATTTAGTCCTGCCATGCCGATTAAAGCGATGTGGTCCGTCAGCACCATCACATCACCAGGTGTGTAATCAGGGTTAATCGCGCCTGCGGCATTCGTCAGGATAATTGTGCCAGCCCCAATACGCTGCATCACCCGTATGGGCAACGTCACCTGATCCATACGGTAACCTTCATAATAATGGGTTCGACCTTGCATCACCATTGAAGGAACCCCAAACAGGTCTCCGATGACCAGTTGTCCCTTATGCCCGGGGATGGTCGATAGCGGCCAATTGGGAATATCCTTGTACTGCAGAATAACCGGGTTTGTCACCTCGTCTGCAAGTCCACCTAACCCGGATCCCAGTACTAAACCAACAAGCGGTGTTTTAGTAATGTGTTTACGAATGAAATTGGTAGTGATATCAATATCATTTATCGTAATAAATTGATCCATATTTACAAACCTTTCAAATTGAACTTGAATTCCAATTTTTGATTATAACAGACCGGGTTAATTGATCTTCAACTTACGCCCCGCGGAGTATTTTCTGGAATGCTCCAACTGTTTTATCGATATCCTCATCAGTAACCCAATAGTGGGTTACCAGCCTGAAACTCCGTGGACCAACAACACCCACTTTGATTCCCTCGGCGGCTAATTTACCACTCAAGGCACCAGGAGTTTGGCGAACAGAATCAGCCAGAAATGGAAATACCATATTTGTCGCTGGTAATCCCATCTTGAATTCGATACCCTTTATTGCGTTCAAGCCTTCAGCTAGTTTTTTTGCACGCCTGTGGTCTTCTTCCAGCCTGTCTACCATCGAATTTAAGGCTACCAATCCAGCAGCTGCCAGAACACCCACCTGCCGCATCCCGCCCCCCAACATTTTTCTGATTCGCCGTGCCTTCTCGATGAAATCAAGTGATCCGCACAACACCGAACCAACTGGTGCGCACAACCCTTTGCTTAAACAAAAAGTTACACTATCCGCTTCCTTAACCAATAACCGGACATCTGTTTTGAGGGCAACTGCTGCGTTAAAAATCCTCGCACCATCAATGTGAAATGCCAACTTTTGTTCGTGAGCAAACTGACCCACCCACGAGGTATATTCAAGCGGCAGTACCACACCACCGCAGCGGTTATGCGTGTTTTCCAGGATGACCATGCGTGAATGCGGATGGTGGAGATCATCTGGTCGGATTGCACCTTTCAAAGCCTCCTTATCCAGGGTACCGTCAGGCAGGTTCTTGAGCGTGTGGGGAAAAACTCCACCCAGGGCAGAAACCCCGCCCCCCTCGAATAGAAATGTATGCCCCAGGTCCCCCATGATGATCTCGTCACCCCGCTCACACTGTGCCAGAACCGCGATGAGGTTACCCATGGTGCCTGAAGGGACGAACAAACCAGCGGCTTTCCCCATCCTCTCAGCAGATTGCTCCTGGAGTTTTTGAACAGTGATATCTTCCAGGTAAACATCGTCACCAACTTCAGCTGCCGCCATCGCCCTGCGCATCTCTTCAGTCGGTTGTGTCACGGTATCGGAACGCATATCAACAATTTTCATAATTATGACCTCTTCTTAGCGCACTTGATCAAGGATCAATTTCAATTCTTCCGGTAATGGTGCTTCAAATGTTCGTGGAGTAGTTTCGCCCGGGAGGGTGATGGTGAGCCTGGCGGCGTGCAAAAAATGTCTATCAATTTCCACACTTGGGCGAACTCTGCCGTAAACTGTATCCCCTACAATCGGGCATTTCAAAAAAGCCAGGTGAAGGCGAATCTGGTGAGTTCTTCCCGTTATCGGATGCGCTTCGATTAGTGTGTGCTGTAAGTAGGATTCAAGTGTTTTATATTCTGTAACCGAAGCACGTCCTCTACCTGTTGACACAATCGCCATTTTTTTCCGGTGAGAAGGATCCCTGGCGATGGCAGCCTCCACTCGCCCGGTCGGGGTTGGTGGTTTTCCGTCGACCAGCGCCAGGTAAATTTTTTGCACCTTGCGTGACTTGAACTTCTCCTGTAAATCGCGCATGGCGATTTCATTTTTCGCCAGGATGATCAACCCGGAGGTGTCTTTATCCAGGCGGTGCACAATCCCGGGCCGGATTTCTCCATTGATCCCATCCAGGTCGTCAAATTCGGATAATGCTGCATGCACCAAGGTCCCCGTGGCATGCCCTGCAGCCGGATGGACAACCATTCCGGCAGGTTTGTTGATCACTGCCAGGTCATCATTTTCAAATATTACATCCAGAGCTATGTCTTCAGGGATCAGCTCAGAACTGACAGGTTCAGGAATGGCAATCTCGATCAGGTTTCCGCCATTTACAACAAATCCACTTTTTGTAATTACATTGCCATCTACTTTAACCTTTTCATCGCGTATCAATGCCTGTATTCTCGACCGTGAATGTTCGGGTAAATTTAATACGAGAACCTTATCCAGCCGCTCAGTTGACCCACCAGGCACTAAAATTTGGAGCACCTTATCATTCAATTTTCTTACTCGGTTCCATAATTATTACACTCGCTGCATCCGCTGCGAGCTTGAGTTTCTTCTCCCGTTTTTCCTGCACCCACATTCCGATTATTAAGATCCCCACGCCAACCGTGATGGATGCATCCGCCACGTTAAAAACCGGGAAGTTTCCCACGGAAACAAAATCTGTAACATGTCCAATGGCAATTCGGTCGATCAGGTTACCCAGTGCACCAGCCAGCTGCATGGATAATGCCACCCGGACAATCCAATCTTTTTTGGATACAGATGGGAAATAATAGATGATCGCTCCCGCAACAATGACAGCCAGGATCATGAATATCGTGTTCGCGCCTTTAAACAATCCGAAAGCTGCTCCTGTATTAGATATATGAATGATCCTCGCGTATGGCAGCAGCCAATCCCAGGGCATCCAAATTTGACCGAATTCCAGGTTGGAGCGGACCAGCCCCTTGGTAATTTGATCAAGACCGATGATCACCGCTGCCAGTATGATCATCAAGCCGTAAGTTCGGGTAAATTTTTTCAACAATTCCTCCAGAAATCAGTCCAATTTTACCTTAATTGCATGCTTGCTCGTGTCGATCTCCTCACGGAGCCCGATAATTAATTCTTTTCCAGTGCGATACATACTTGTTCGCCGTCAAATTCATCTTCAACCTGCACCCATGATTCGGGTATTTCGCCATTGACCAATTCAACTGCCAGGGTTTCAGCCATGATGAATGTCTTGAAGATCGTCACTGCCCGGGATAATTGATCACTTGCTGAATACACAACTTTTATGCGGTCAGCAATATCCAGGTCAGCAGTTTTCCGCAGGTCCTGCAGCCGGCGCACAAATTCCCGCGCCAAACCTTCCTCGATCAATTCCGGAGTAAGTTCAGTTACCAGCGCTGCCACGTATGCACCCTCAGAAGCCACGGAGTATCCTTGTTTCGCCTGGATGCGTACTTCCACTTCCTCCGGCAGTATTTCCAGCAGATCATTTTCAACCTTTAGGGACAAGCCTTGTCCGGAAAGTAGTTCTGTCGCGGTTTTTTCGACATCCAGCGCCAATACTTGTTTCCGTATCTCCGGATATTTGTTGCCATACTTCTGCCCCAATTGCTTCGGCAGTGGATTAAGTGAGTAGCTGACCGCTTCTGCTGCAGAGTTCAACGCGCGTACCTGCTTGACATTTAGTTCATCTTCCAGCAACTCCGCATATTTCTTGAGGGTTCCTTCTTCATCACGGCTCGACAGAGCAAATGCAATTTCAGACAGGGGTTGCCGAACTTTTCGGTTGCCCTTGTTGCGTGCAGCGTGACCTAATGAAGTTAGCTTCATCACCAGGTTCATATCCCGATTCAGTTTCTCATTGATCAACACGGGGTCATACTGCGGCCAATTGGTAAGATGCACGGATTGGGCAGACTTGGGATCCAGGTTTCCAACCAGGTTCATATACAGTTCATCAGCGATAAACGGCATCGTTGGTGCCAGCAATGAACTTACGGTGGTTAGCGCTTCATACAACGTTGCGTAAGCCGCATTCTTATCGTTGTCTGAACCGCTTTTCCAGAAGCGCCTTCGTGACCGGCGCAGGTACCAGTTGGAAAGTTGGTCAACAAATTGCTCTATCGGGCGGGTTGCCCCTACCACGTCGTACGTTTCCAGAGCAAAAGTTACGTCCCTAACCAATGCATGTAAAGAAGACCTAAGCCATTGGTCCAGTGAACTGTATTCAATAACCGCTTCTGGATCCGGCTGCCAGCCATCAAGGTTGGCATAAGTGACAAAGAAGGAATAGGTATTCCATAAGGTTAACGTGAAGTTACGCACAACCTCTCCCACCAGGTCACTCGAGAATCGTCTTTCCTGTCCTGGAGGGCTTGAAGTGTATAAGATACCAGCGCATCGCGTCCGCGCCGTGTTTGTCAAGCACTTCCCACGGGGGAACGTCATTCCCTCTTGATTTGGACATTTTTTGTCCCTGGGCATCCAGTATATGCCCCAGGCAGATCACGTTTTTGTAACAGATTGAATCAAAAAGCAATGTACTGATGGCATGCAACGAATAAAACCACCCGCGGGTTTGATCTACAGCCTCGCAGATATAATCCGCCGGGAAACTCTCTTTAAATTGTTTTTCATTCTCAAATGGATAGTGCCACTGTCCAACCGGCATTGACCCGGAATCGAACCAGACGTCGATCAGTTCCGGCACGCGTTTCATCCGTCCACCGCACTCGCTGCACTTGAATTTGATCTCATCCACATGTGGGCGGTGCAGATCAGATTTGGAAAGATCATAACCAGCTTTTTCGGAGAGTTCTTTCACTGATCCGATACAGGTCTGGTTGTGGCAGCTCTCGCACTCCCATACCGGCAGTGGCGTACCCCAGTATCGTTCTCGTCCCAGCGCCCAATCCACATTGTTCGCAAGCCAGTTTCCGAAACGGCCGTTTCGTATATGCTGCGGATACCAGTTGATCTGGTTATTCAGTTCCACCATCCGGTCTTTGAATTGACTGGTGCGGATATACCATGTGGGTCTGCGCATAATACAGCAGCGGGGTATCGCAGCGCCAGCAGAATGGATAGGAATGCAGGTACTCTTCTTTTTTAAAGAGCAGCCCGCGGTCCAACAGATCACGTATGATATACGGATCGGCATCTTTTACAAATTTACCTGCCCAGGGTTTTACATCCGAAATAAAAGTGCCATCTTCAGCTACAGTGGAGAGGATTGGCAGGTCTTCGTCAATCGCCACCTGCATATCGTCTGCACCAAACGCCGGAGCGATGTGCACCAACCCGGTGCCATCTTCTGTCGTCACAAAATTTCCCATCACAACAAAATGCGCTGGTTTGGTGGTGGCCAGAAAAGTAAAAAGCGGGAGATATTTCTTGCCTTTTAACTGTTTTCCCTTGAAATTGTTCAACCACCTTCACTTCTTCACTCCCGAATACCTTGGGGAGAAGTTTTTCTGCCAGGATCAAATGTTCGCTCCCGCCTTCGGGTAAATTCCGTTCCACGGTAACGTAATCTACGTCTTCTCCTGCCGCCACAGCCACATTTGCCGGCAGTGTCCATGGCGTGGTCGTCCAGACCAATAACGATGTCCCCGGGGTATCCGCCAGTGGCATGCGCACAAAAACGGAGGGATCACTCACGTCCTTGTACCCCTGCGCCACTTCGTGGTCCGAGAGCGGCGTTCCACAGCGGGGGCAGTACGGAACCACCTTGTAACCCTGGTATAAAAGATCGCGGTCCCAAAAATTCTTGAGGATCCACCACACTGATTCGATATACTCATTCTTGTAGGTGATATAGGCAGATTTCATATCCACCCAGTATCCTATGCGATCGGTTAACTTCTCCCATTCCTGGATATAGGTAAATGCAGATTCTCTGCAAAGTTCGTTGAATTTGCCAATGCCATAAGCCTCGATCTGGCGCTTGCTGGTAAATCCCAATTTCTTCTCAACTTCGATCTCCACCGGTAAGCCGTGAGTATCCCAGCCTCCACGGCGGGACACATGAAACCCCTGCATGGTTTTATAACGCGGGAAAATATCCTTGAAAACACGTGCCAGGACATGGTGAACGCCGGGTTTTCCATTGGCGGTTGGAGGACCTTCATAAAAAATATATTCTTTACCACCTTAGCCTCTGATCAAGACTCTTATGAAAGATATCCTGGCGCTGCCAATGGCGTAAAACTTTTTCTTCCATTTCCTTTACATCAAGTTTAGGTGATACTGGTTTAAACATTCATCCTCCAATAATAAAAAACCGCCCCTCACCAGGGGCGGAAAATTCCGCGGTACCACCCTGCTTCTCAAAAATCGAGCGCTCGGTCAGGTGCATCAAAAAAGAATAGACCTGCTTCAGGATAACGGTTGAAGATTCGGCTCACTTATTGGCGGATTTCCGCGTTCAGATCGCAGCTCCGGAAGGATTTTCAGTCAGTCTCACCTGCCCGGCTTGCACCAATCCCGGGTTCGCTGGAGGTTCGCATCGACTTACTCGTTTCCATCAACGCTTTTGTAGCCTGATTATCTCATAATGTCTGCGGAAAATCAAATAAATTTGTCCTTAGCTGATCACTTCATAGAACAAAGGTAAGGGTTCACATGCAGTATCGCTCCACTTGCATGCGTGAAGTACCCGCACCTTCGCGTTCTCCATCGATTGAGTATCCCGGGCATGCAGCGTAAACAACACATCTCCCTTTTTTACATGGTCTCCGACTTTGTGATGCACAATGATCCCAACCGTATGATCGATGGCATCCTCTTTTTTCACCCGACCTGCCCCCATTTCAACTGAAGTTTCACCAATCTCCTGCGCATTGATCTCCTTGAGAAAACCATCCCGGGGAGCATGGATATCGACGATCACTGGTGCGAGTGGGAATTTTTCAGGATGTTCCACGTAGGAAGGGTCACCCTCCTGGTTCAGGACTAATTCCTTAAGTTTGGCAAAGCCGCGCCCATCGCTCAGGGAGTCCTGTACCATCTTCCGGGCGGATTCCAAATCGGCTGCTTTTTCGCCAATAACGAGCATATGAGAACCAACAACCAGGCAGTGTTCCAGGAAATCGGCTGGACCATGTCCCTTCAACGTATCAATGGCTTCCTTTACTTCCAGGGCATTACCTACGGCTTTTCCCAGCGGTTGATTCATATCAGAGAGCAATGCCACCACTCTGCGACCGCTCAATTTGCCAATTGCCACCATTAACTTAGAAAGTTGCCGGGCTTCGTCAAGATTCTTCATGAAAGCACCGTAACCCACTTTAACATCCAGCACAATTGCCTGTGCTCCGCCAGCGATTTTCTTGCTCATCACACTGGATGCAATTAATGCGATTGATTGCACCGTTCCTGTAACATCCCGCAGGGAATATAATTTTCCATCTGCCGGCGCCAGATCGCCGCTCTGACCGGCCAGCACCAGTCCCTTGGTTTTCAACAAGTGAATGAATTCTTCCTGGGTTAATGCGGTGCGAAAACCGGGTATGGATTCCAATTTATCTAATGTACCGCCACTGAAGCCCAATCCGCGTCCCGACATTTTTCCAACTGGTAAGCCGCAGGCTGCCACAAGTGGCTCCACCACTAGCGTTGTTTTATCCCCCACACCGCCAGTGGAATGTTTGTCCACTTCAATGGGCACAACATCCGAAAGATCAAGAATTTCACCCGAATGCGCCATGGCAAGCGTCAGGTCGGTGGTTTCCTGGTCAGTCATTCCATTTAATAACACTGCCATCGCCCAGGCAGCAACCTGGTAATCGGGGATTTCACCATTCGTCATCCCCTGGATAAAGAAGGTGATTTCTTCTGAAGTTAATTCTTTGTGGTCGCGTTTTTTGATTATCACGTCAACAGCATTCATCTCGGTCCCATCCTTATTGATTCTTCGAAGGAAATTTTACCATTTCAAATCATAAAAAAACCAGGTTCTTACGAACCTGGCTTTGGTTTACTCACTTTTTAGCGAGATGGTCACTTTTCTGTAAGGCTCCTCACCAGTGCTTTCAGTGAATACCTGGGGGTGATCCCTTAATTCAAGGTGGATGACTCTGCGCTCGTTGGCTGGCATGGGTTCCAGCACCTGCTTTCTTCCCGATTGGATCGCCTGTTCTGCCATCTTGCGCCCCAATTGGCGTAACTGCCGGTTGCGTCTCTCGCGGTAGCCCTGCACATCGATCATCAAGGGTACCCACTTGCTCAGTTCCTTGCTGACAATAAGGCTGGTGATGTACTGCAGCGCATTTAATGTTTCGGATCGCCGTCCAATTAAGATGCTCAAATCATTTCCCTGGATATCGACCAGGATTACCCGGCGGTCTCTTTCATCTTCAGGTTCCACATAACGCGGTGTGATACTGGCTTTTACGCGCATCCGCTCTAGGAGTTCTTCCACAACGGTCTTGGTCACCTTGAGGTTCTGTTTTTCCTCGTCAGACAGTGAATCCTGTTCAACGCTCTTGATCGTGCTGATATCCAGCTCTTCTTCTTTTTCTGGTTTGTCTTCGAAGTGCGGAACCGCGTCCTCCAAAGATGAAGATGATCCTTTCACCGTCAATTTCACGCGCGATTGCCGTCCGCCGATTCCCAATAATCCTTTGGAACCGCTGTCGAGGATTTCAATCTCAACCTGGTCTTCAGTTAATCCGAGCTGAGCTAATCCATTTTCGATTGCCTCTTCAGTGGTGGGTGCAATTACCTCAAGTGATGTTTTTTCCAGGGACATATCCGAATCTCCACTTTCCGACTACTTCTTAGTCGTAATTTCCACTTTTTGTTTGAAAGGAATTATGTTCTTCCAGTAAATTTTGCCAGTGATCGCATATTGGGCGATCTGCACCAGGTTGGAAACCACGAAGTAAAGTGCCAAACCTGAAGATAGTGACCAGGCCAGCCATCCCATCAGGACGGGCATGTACAGGTTCATCATCTTGGTCATGGCAGCTCCCTGGTCATTTGCACCAGGTTGCGGGGGTGGAGAAATAATTTTCGAGGAGATATACGTTGTGATGACAACGATAATCGTCAGAACCGGTATACCAAAATTTAATCCGGGAATAAACAGTCTTTCCGGCTGACCCATATCCATCCAAAGGAACTTGGTATTGAGGGGAAATAACGCAGCAAAATCCAGGAATTTCGGATAAATATGCTTGGAAAGTTTGAGCAGGTCCAATGGGGCCGAGGCAATACTTTGGATCAATGCCTGGTAAAGTCCAATGATGATCGGGAACTGCAGTAAAGTTGGCAGGCAGGAGGAAAGCGGGTTGATCTTTAACTCCTGGTATAACTTCATTTGTTCTTGTGCCAGTTTTTCTTTATCGCCCTTGTATTTGGTTTGGATATCGATATAGCGTTTGTTCTTCTGCAGCTCCTGCATCGCCTGGGCACCTTTGATCTGTTTGGCAGTCAAAGGATAGAGTACAACGCGTGTAAGGATGGTAAACAGAATGATCGCGACGCCAAAATTCCCGACAAGGTGATAAATGCCGAGAAGCATATTGATGAACGGTTGAATAATAATCGTGTCCCACATAGGTTAATCCATCCTTTATTTCTTGGTAGAGAAGTACCAGGCTTCATTGCCGTTTAGATCAAGGGCAATGAGAGGTTTATCGCTTTTAAAAGCCAGAACCACCAACCGCTCCCCGTTCACCACCAGGTTGGAATAAATCGAACCACTCTCAAGTGTCATCAATGGGCGGCTCTTGCCTTCCATGTCGTAAAGCACGATCTTGCCAATTTCGGTACCGAAGGCGATCCCATCCGGCAGCAGAGCGCCAGATCCTAACACCGGAGATCCTGCGTCAACGGACAGGATTAATTTTCCATCTTCAGCAGAAAGGATATTAACTTTTCCGGATTGGTCTCCAAAGTAGAGTTTTCCATCAGCCAGAACTGGTTTTGCCCATATTCCGCCGGAAACTTTTTGGCTCCAAACAATTTTGCCATTAGTGGCATTGATGGCGAAGAATTCACCAACCAGGTTGCCCACATAGACGATCCCGTCATTATAAAGAGGCCGGGCTGATACTGGAGCCAGCAGATCTGTTTCCCAAATTTGGTTACCGCTGGTCAGGTTAATGCCATAAAACATGTGATTCAAAGAGGGTACGAACACAATTTTTCCATCAGTTGCAGGTTGTGCCCAAAAAGCCCCGTCTTTTGTGAATGTCCAGGCAAGTTTGCCTTCCAGGTCAAGCGCGTAAACATTGTTATCCGAGTTTGGTGCAATCACCAAATCGCCTTCCAGGAGAGGTGTATCGATATACCTGCCGCTGGCACCGTCAAACTGCCAATTCTCAGACCCGTCCCGGGTGCTGACGCTTGTCAGCAAAGAACCGTAATCTCCAAGAATGAGTTGTTCACCCGCGATTAAGGGTTCAGCCATAAACAAGCGTGTGCCGGATGCTTTTTCGGGGTAGGTCCAGGCTAGCGTGTAGTTGGTTCCGGAGTCACGCAAAGCATAAACCTGGGCTCCACTAGCATAATACACCACAGAATCAGCAATAGCTGCGCCTGTCCAGGTATTCACCGCAGTTCCCGCAGATGTACACGATGTGAGTAGCAACCCTAACGTTAGAACTGTAACAATTACTAGTAGTGTTTTTATTTTCATGCTTTAAGTTTTCCTTTAAAGTAGTTCGTTAACTTATTCAGGGTACAGGGTCAAATCCGCCGTGATTATATGGATTGCACCGAATTACTCGCCAAATCGCCAACCCGGTTCCTTTGATTGCGCCATGCTTGTAAATCGCCTGGTAGCCATAATGAGAACAAGTAGGATAAAACCGGCAGGTATCTTTAGGCAGAGCCGGAGAAATCACGAACTGGTATCCACGGATCAATGCCAGTAAAAAAAACCTTGGTAAATTCCAAACCGTGAAAGGTAAATCCCGCAATCTGGGTTCAATTATCGGTACTTGTTGATCTTCTTGTATCACATTATTCCAGTATTATTTCTGCTTTCAAAAAAACATCCCTGATCGCCTGCCAAATCGCCTGGTATGGTGCTTCGCGGATTGGTTCACGAGCATACAGCAGGATGTCAACATCTTGATTCATATTTTGAATGAGCTCGCCTGTAATTGCACGTAGTCTTCTTTTAATAAGGTTGCGGGTCACCGCATTACCGATTGTCTTATTCGTGACAATCCCCACCCTCTTCTGACCCTCGACACCTTTTGCTATAACAATGACTACAAGCGGGTGCGTGAATTTCTTTCCTGATTGACGCACTCGCTTGAAGTCAATTGATCGGGTAATTCGATACTGTCGTTTCACCCATCTACCTTGCTCGCAATCACTGTGACTCTCATTGTCCCAAACACCTGAGCGTCACAGATTCGATCTACCAGTTGAGCTTCTTTACATGGTTGTTACTGGTTACTGCAAGTTTATAGCGGCCTTTAGCACGGCGGCGCTTTAAAACTTCTCGCCCATCGGCAGTTGCCATGCGCGATCGAAAACCATGTACGCGAACGCGGCGGCGAATTCTGGGTTGATAAGTACGTTTGGGCATGCTACTTCCTCTCAAAAAAGCGTATTGTTAACACAGCAAACTTGGATTATACCTCAGGGTACCGATAAGGTCAAAGGTTTTAGCCCTGGAAAGCGAATAAGTCAGCGAGCATTTTTGCCCCTTCAGTATCGGTAATCGCCAGTACCTCATCACCGATCTCGAGCGTGGTAACCCCCCGCGGTACAATAACTTCTCCTGCCCGGATAATGGCGGCGATCGTGCAATTCCCCGGTAGTTTCAAATCCTTGATGGCCATACCAATTGCCTTGGCTTTTGGCGGTATCTTTTCCTCAACAAGCGCATACTTGCCGCGCTTGAGTTTTAAAAGGGTCATCATATCCCCCATCGACATCTCTTCCTCGATCAGTCGTGAGAGGATATCCGCGTGGTTGACCGCGACATCCACGTGAAATTTACTGTCAAAAAGCCAGGCATTTCGCGGGTTATTGACCCTGGCAATAGTGCGCTTTATCCCGTATCGTTGGCGCGCGATATAGCATAGTGTCAAATTCTCAGCATCCGATGTTGTCGTTGCTGCGAATACATTGGCATTCTTGATGCCCGCTTGTTCAAGGATCTGGATATCCAGTGGATTCCCCGGAAAGATTACTTCCGTCGGCAATTCCTTGTGGATGCGCGCCAAAACTTCCTTGCGATAATCAATCACATGGACTGTGTGGTCACCATTGATCAGGGACCTGGCTAATTGTGCGCCTGTTCTTCCACCGCCTGCAATAATTACAAACATATTAAAGCTCCTTCTGAAGTGCGAGGAGATGTTCGCGTGTTTTCTGAATGCCCTCAAATGTAGCAGCCACTGTTAAGATATCCCCAACCTCAAGGACTGAGTCATCTTCGGGTATCGATGCTTTTCCTGCCCGGGTGATGGCTATTGGTTTGCAGGTGTTGCAAACCATGAGTTCTACCAGGGTTTTTTTATCCAAACCAGGTGTAATTGGTAATTCATATACCTCAACCTCACCATTGCCCGCAGAAAATACTGTGCGTCCATTGGGATCGGTTAATAATTCTTCTATCCGTTGCGCGCCCCAGCTTGTGGAACTGACGACCTGGATTCCAAACGATTCAAAAAAAGGTCGTACAGTCGGATTATAGTTTCGCGCGATGACATTCGGCACATGGTATTCGACTTTTGCCACATGCGAGACCACCAGGTTAAGCGCGTCACTATCGGTTACAGCTGCAAAAGCATCGCAATGGGCAATGCCAGCGCGCGCCAGTACATCCTGGTTCATGGCATCACCTTCATGCAATCTTCCCTGGAAATCAGATGGGAGATTGTCAAATGTTGTATCCAACTCATCAACAACAGAAACTTCATGTCCGCGCTTATACAGGTTATAAGCAAGCTGCGAACCGATTCGACCACAACCAACCACAATTGCTTTCATATTTCCTCGATCTTCCTAGTCTACCTGGTAAGGGACTTCCATAATGACAATGTCCTTATGGAAAAGGAGTACTCTTCGCAGAGTATCCGCAGTGCGTGTGTGCAGCCAATTGCTCCAAAAATGCTTTGGAACAAATTGTGGAACCACTACAGTGATGATCTCATTGGGCAGCTTGTTCGTATCCAATTCTTCAATATAAGAAAGCAATGGTTCAATGAATAAGCGGTAAGGAGAATCAAGCACCACCAGGCGGTACCCGTCTCCCCAAATTTCCCACTTCTCCTGTAACCTTTTTGTTTCGGCTGGATCCGTGGAAACGTGAACCACGGTAATGTCATCTGAAAGGGTTTTGGCAAACCTTAACGCCGCAAGTGTACCCTGGTGGACTCCGCCAATGGGCATGACCACCTTTTGGTAACTAATCCGGTTTGGCGGTGAATAATGCTCAAGAGACAGATTCTCAGCTAACTTCGTG
Organism: uncultured Chloroflexia bacterium; assembly: GCA_963753625.1. Classification (GTDB taxonomy): domain Bacteria; phylum Chloroflexota; class Anaerolineae; order Anaerolineales; family Anaerolineaceae; genus UBA6107. The sequence continues at coordinate 517,869 of CAVWCP010000005.1, read as the reverse complement.
TAATGGTTATGAATGGCATTAAAAATGATACACGAGTGCTGGAGTAAGCAATAATAACAAACCATGCGCCATCCTTGAACTTTGTCACAGCAAAAGACCAGCATCACGATGGCGGTTACAACCGCACCCAGGCTGTTCACGATCATCTTAAATTTCCATGCCTTGTCATGTTTCAATACCGAACCGCGTTCTTTTACTTCCTGACCAACAGGCAACTTCCCGGATTTCCACCACCTTCTTGCCATACCCGATTGTGAGATTGTAAAGGAAAGGAATACCCCAATGGCATATAGTGGAATTAATCGCGTCACACTTGCCTGGGTAAAAATGATCAGGCCGCAGGCCACCAGGGCGAGCAGGACAATTCCCTTCGAGTAAACCAAGCGGCTTCCGCGATATGTTAACTGCCGGGGGAGGTATCCGTCAGCAGCCGCGATCGCACTGAGCCTCGGGAAATCAGCGAAGGCGGTATTGGCAGCCATAACTAGGATTATGGTCGTAGCAGATATCGTTCCGAGGTATAAAATTCCACGATTATTATATATCGTCCGCGCCAGTTGTGAGATTAGCGTTTCTTCATCAGATGGTAAAGCACCAATCTGATTCGCTAAAAATGTAATGCCAAACATCATTGCACCGAGGATGAAAGCCATCATGATCAATGTAGTGCCAGCATTTTTGCTCCGCGGTTCTCTAAAGGCAGTAATGCCGTCAGAAATAGCTTCAACCCCGGTTAACGCCGTTGTTCCGCTCGAAAACGCTTTTAGGACTAAAAAGATGGTGATCGGTGCGATGGTTTTATGTACTTCCATAATGTCTTGCGGAGGAAGATCCACCAACCCTAAAGTACCCGCGAAAAACCGCACCGCATCCAATAATGATTGTTAAATACATCATCAGCAGGAAAAAATACGTGGGGATTGCAAACGTAATTCCTGACTCTTTGACGCCTCGTAAATTGATTAGCATTACGAACAAAACCAGGATAACAGCGATAATTACGCGATGGGGGTAAAGTGCCGGATAAGCAGAAATCAATTGAGCTACACCTGATGAAATGGAAACTGCTACGGTAAGGATGTAATCACGTTAACAACGCTGCTGCAGCGGTTAATGCAGGAAATTTTCCCAGGTTATCTCGCGCGACAATATAATGACCCGCCACCGTTCGGATAGGCGTGAATTGTCTGTTCATAAGACAGCGTCAAAATGATTAGTAATCCACAAATCCCCAGCGCCAGCGGAATGGATAATTCCAAACGCACCTACACCTGCCGCAGCCAGGATCATCAACATTTCCTGGGGCGCGTATGCCACGGATGACATCGCATCCGACGAGAAGACAGCCAGACCAAGGGTTTTTCCTATGGTTTGATGAGGGGCATCTGCGGTTGATAGCGGACGGCCAATGAGAAAATTTCGCCAGTTGCGTCCCGGGTTGTATTCAGATGGTCGTTTAAAACTGTAGATCCGTTATGTTCTTCGAAATTCATTTACTCTCTCATATCCTGCATATCTATAAAGCGAGTGATTATACCTCAAATTCTGATTGCTTCATCACCCGGTAATATCACCATTATAGTGTCAAATTTCTGCCACTAACCACTGCCTGCCTTCACATCTGCCCAAAAATAATTCCCTGGTAAGGAAGGAGCCTTAGGACAGTTTTTTCCGCCAATATGTCGTGATCAATGTTTGAGAGGATCACTTTCCCGAATGAAGCCTGCTGTCCCTCATTTGAGATTTCTCTTTTCTTTGGGCTCAGGTTGAGGACAACGGTCATTTTCTCGTTCCTATAAAACCGCTCAAATATCAGTATGTCTTCAGCCACCGATTTTACTTCGCGGTATTCCCCAATGGATAACGCCAGGCTTCCCTTCCGCAGGTGCAGCATCCGCTGATAAAACTTCCATAGCGAATCGTTGATTGCTTGCTGCTCTTTTACATTGACTCCCTTGAGGTAATCCGGGTTCACTGGCAGCCATGGACTGACACCCTCAGGTGAAAATCCGGCGTTGGCAGCATTCGACCACTGCATCGGCGTGCGGCATTTATCCCTTCCGCGGTTGGATCCGATTTTTATTGCCTCTTTTTCACTTAATCCAAGTTCTCCTTTTGCCATCTCATAAAACAATAGTCCGAGAGGATCCTTGTACTGCCCTGCATCTTCCAACAGGCTGTCAGACATGCCTATTTCTTCACCGTTGTAAAGGAATGGTGTTCCTTTTAAACACAATAACAGCATCAGGTAGAGCCGGGCTTGAATATCATTATTATTTCCATCGCCGTAATTGGAGAAAACCCGTGAGCTGTCATGATTCCCGAAGGTATTGCACGGCCAAGCGCTTGCAGGGAGTGCTGCCAATCTCTCTTCCTGGTTTGATCGCACATGTTCCGCAGTGATTACCGGAGTGCGCATCAAAGGAAAGTTGAAATTCAAATGCAGTTCATCATTGTTTTTGCCATAAAAGGTGATGTCATCAGTTTCACCGATTAAAACGCGGTCTTCATACTCATTGATCATCTTCCTCAGGTCGCGCGTTATCTGATGTACCCCGGGTTGGTCCACCTGGTAATGGAACATCTCCATCCAATGCTCAAGCACCTTTGCGTTTTCCTCCGGTGTCCTGGCAAGATGGGACAACTTGAAGAGTTTTTCCTGGGTCATTTCACCGGTGATGGGCAAATAGCGTTCATCCTCAAAAATGGTTCCCACCGCATCCAGGCGGAATCCATCAACTCCCATGTCCAGCCAAAAGCGCGCTTCATTAAACATCGCCTCCTGAACTGCAGGATTCTTCCAGTTCAGATCAGGTTGCTCCTTGAAAAAATAATGGTAATAATACTCATTCGTCAACGCATCCAATTCCCAGGCACTCCCCCCGAACGTGGAATACCAGTTGGTCGGAGGTCCTCCCTTGTGTGCCGGCTTCCAAATGTACCAGTCCCGTTTCGGGTTGGTCTTATCCTGCCGGGATTCTTCGAACCAGGCATGCTTATCTGAGGTATGGTTGAGAACCAGGTCTAAAACCAGTCTTATCCCGCGGTCATGTGCCCCGTTCAGAAATTCCTTGAACTGCGCCAATGTTCCATACTCCGCCGCCACTCCACGGTAATCAGAAACGTCGTATCCGCAATCGATGTACGGCGATGGAAAATGCGGCGATAACCAAATCGCATCGATACCGAGATCCTTTCAGATAATCCAGTTTCTCGATCATCCCTTTGAAATCACCAATACCATCTCCGTTACCATCTGCAAAACTGCGAGGGTAAATCTGATAAAACACGGCGGATTGCCACCATTTTGGTTGATTATTCACGAGGAACGCTCCCAATTTGATTGTCTGCATCCATGATTTGTCCGGTTAAAACATCCCCAGAGAGGCTGTTCACCTTTACAGCATCAATTTCGTTCCATTTCTTTGAAGATGCGGGTGCCTGGATCCTGGCGTAATTTTCGCTTAATCCTTTCAACATCCATTCCCCATTCTGGGTTTGCCGGGCTGTTTCCCATAGAACGTGTCGGGTTTCACCAATTTGCTCATCCATAAATTTTTTTTCAGACTGCTCGAGCACCGCACGAACCTGCCTGGCGCGATCACCTGCAACCGCACCGGGGACCTTTTCCGTCATTTTTGCAGCCGGGGTTCCTTCGCGGACTGAATACTTAACACATGCCCGCCTGAAAACGACATTCCCCGGATGTACTCCAGGCTTTCTTCGAATTCCTTTTGCGTTTCTCCGGGAAAACCCACGATGACATCTGTCGTGATTGCCACGTCCGGGATCATGCTGCGGGCGGTCACTACCAGGTTGCGATACTTTTCAGGTGTTGTGTTGCGTGCCATTCTGTGCAGCACTCCAGCCGAACCAGATTGCAGGGGTAGATGAAAGTGGGGGCATAATCGCGCATCTTTCCATAGCCCAAAAAAAGGTTTGCCCAGATCCCACGGCTCAATCGAAGACAACCGCATGCGTTCGAACTCGGAGTGATCCAATAAAAACTGGATCAGGTCATTAAAGTTGCTCTTTCCCGTCCAAGTCCCGTCCCCATGAACCCAGGTTTACGCCTGTGAGGACCACCTCTTTGGTTCCACCGAGTACAGCCTGATTGACCGCCAGCAGGATTTCACCTCTTTCAAGGCTCTTCCCTCTTCCACGAGCCAGCCTGGTCACACAATAAGTGCAGGCGTTGTTGCAGCCATCCTGCACTTTAATGAACGCCCGTGTGCGTTTGTGGGCTCCTGGCAATGGTTGCCTGGCGATTGGTTCTACTTCCATCAGCCTGCTGTCAACGTTGATAAAGCGCAGTGGGATTTCCAACTTATCGAGATTGCTCACCACCTGGCTGACGCCTTCAAGGTCCGCTCCCTGCTCAGGGTACAGCGTTGCCCAGCATCCCGTCAGGATGATGGTGGATACCCCCTTGGCATGCGCCTGGTGAACTTTTTGCCTGGAATCTGAAGCTGCGGCAGCCGTTACCGCGCAGCTGTTAACAACGACCAGGTCAGCACCATCCGGAGACCCCAATATTTGGTGGCCGTCCTGCCTCAACTGACCTGCCATTTGTTCGATCTCTGCCTGGTTCAATCGGCAGCCAACTGTATCAAAAAAAACTTTCATCTTGCTCAGGGTTGCGTAACAATAAAATTATCAAATAACACTTTTACACCGGCATTCTCGTATGCCCCTGCAATCAACCCCACTTGTCCCTCACCAAAAGAATTGTCAAGTATTTCTGCCAGCAAGGTGTCATTTACAGTGAGTTTGAGAATTTCACCCGTGCATTCCGCGGTAATGTGATTCACCACTCCCCCCTGGCGGATCACCTCGGTATAATCCAGGCTGGTTTTATCATTGGTCATCATCATCTGACCGTTGAGCATTTTAAAGATGCCATAGTATCCATCATGTGTCACCAGGAATCCATAAAAATTCTGGTTATCCACGAAACGACAGATAACGCCGAAATTATCGTTCACAGGTCCGTCCAGTAACACCGCATCCACATCGATCCTGGAATCGCTGTAGCGGGGATGATTGATGCTCCAAACCAGTGAATTTGGGGTGATTACATTTAATACCAATCCCTCGTATTCAAAGAGGACTTCTCCTCCTTCTCTTCCCATTGTTCCCCAACCGTTTGGTGGTGTCGAAAAATCATCCGAAAAGAAGGTGTAACCGGGGTGCGCGGGTTCTTCGACAGGATTCAGCGGAGGAATTACTGAACATCCAGTAGTAACAATTAAAAGGAGAAACGGCAGGAGAAGGGATTTCAGAGTAATTTTTTTCATTGGACTCCAGAATGATTCAATAGGCGAATTATACCAACGCAATTCACTTGCTGTTGATTTCCCGCAAGAGCTGGCTGGCCAGTTCCCGCAACCGGTTGCTCGGCGCAAAATCCATGGCGGCTTGCAGGTACTCGCGGGCTGAAACATACTCCTTCTGCAAGACTTTAAGCTGCCCCAGGTGTATCAATATCGCGGATTGGTTCGGATCCAGGCTGGCCGCCTCCAAAAGGAACCGTTCAGCGCTGTCATAGTCGCCAGCCAGCATCAATCCCGCGCCCAACAGGTCAGTTAACACTGGTGACCCGGGATTCAGCGTCAGGGCTTTGCGCGCCGCCTGTAAACCGGTTTCTTTTACCTCATAATTAAATGTAAAGCAGAATACTGCCAAAGCTTTCCAGGTTGCCCAATCCTCAGGCGCAAGATTGACTGCTTTAATGAAGTATTCGTAGGCTAATTCAAGATTTCCCATTTCCTGGTAAGTATTGCCAATTTCGATGAGCCATACGCTTTTTGCGGGTTCTGTTGCTGACGCTCTTTTAAGATAAATGAGGCTTAATTCATATTTTCCCTGCCGGCGGTAATACAAGCCAGTTAACCCATTAACAATTTCGTTCTCCGCATCCAGCTCTAACGCTTTAGCTACCGAATCAGAAGCACTTATCTCCAATTGCTGTTGTGCCTCAGCCAGGAGTATCCAATTAAGCGCATTTTCAGGATCTGTCGTCACAGCCGAATGGAAAGCTTGAGCTGCCACATCCCATTCATAAAAAGTAGACAGCACCTGGCCAACCTGCCTGAATCGATCTGCAGAAGATTGTGTTTCATCAGCCCCTTCGATAGTCGCAACCAGTGCATCGCGCAACAACTGTTTCGTTTTCTGACAGGTTCACCGGTGTCGACAAAAATCGCACTGCACTTTCTGGTTGGGTAGTACTCACCATTAATCCTAAAAGGAAACTGATCTCCTCATTTTCGGGGTAAAGAAAATGGGCTGAAAGCAGGGTGGCTTCAGCGCCATAGACATCGCCAATCCGTCTTTGCAGGGTGATTATTTGCCGTAATTTGAACAATTCTTTTTGTTCCGCCGAAACTTGCCGGAGTAAATCTTTTGCTTCGCTAAAGTTATCATTTGAGATTAATGCATCAGCCAGCCAAATCTCGCCCTCGTCGGTTAAACCGCCTAATTGCCGGCTCTTGGTAAACGCATCAATTGCCTCGGTGTACTCTCCGTTGTCAAGCTTTACGCGCCCGAACCTTTCCCACAAATCATTTCTCCAGGGTTCGTAGTCTAGCAACAATTGTAAGGACTGAGATTCCTCGTTATTTCTTTCGATTGGGGAAGAGTGGAACACCTGATTCGCATCCAGGACTTTTTCCGCGACTGGGGAGGTTGGAAAAATGGTCAGCAGCAGGATGGGTGAAAATATTAACGTACCTGCCAGGAGTAGATCCAGCTTTTTCATTTGCTAATTATATCCAACGCTTCGTCTCAGGAGCGCTTGACATTCAAATCTCTTGATGGTAAATTTTTACTATCATTGACAGCAAGGGAATCCTGGCTGCAAATTTCTATGCAAGATGGAGATAAAGAATGTCAGAACGGTTTGTAGGGACAGTAAAATGGTTCAATCCCGCCAAGGGGTACGGCTTCATCGGCCGTGATGGTGCAGAAGATGTTTTTGTTCATTTTTCTGCGATTGAAATGGAAGGTTACCGTGTTCTGAAAGAAGGTCAGCAGGTGGAATTTGCTGTCGAGAAAGGTCCTAAAGGACTTCAGGCTGCAGAAGTCAAACCAATTGCATAATTTAGTTACCCTTATAAAACAGAGCCCGCTGGGCTCTGTTTTCTTATTCCATTGACTGTCGCATTCGTTCCAATGCTGTCTTCCAATACAGGTCGGCTGCAGCCAAAATTCAATCGGACGTATCCCTGCCCTTCTTTTCCAAAGATTCCGCCGCAGCTCAACGCAACTTTTGCCTTTTTTAAAAAGAATTCATAGGGTTCATCTGGCAGACCCGCTTGCCGGCAATCCAGCCATGCCAGGTAAGTAGCCTGGGGAGGATTCATCTTGATTTTTGGCATCGTCTCCTGAATGACCGTGCACAAAAAATCTCTATTCTCCTCGAGCGTGTTCAATATAGCATCCAGCCACGGTTGGCCATGCCGGTATGCCGCCACCGCAGCCGTTACTCCCAGAACGTTTACCCCTCCCAATATTCCGCGTTTCGCTTCCTTAATTTGCTTCATTAACTCTCTGTTCTCACAAATCAGAATGGAACAATCCAATCCGGCGATATTGAATGTTTTGCTCGGGGCGATCAGTGTTACTGTATGTTGCCCGATTTCCTTGTCCAATGATGCTATCGGTATATGTCGGTGACCTGGATAAACCAGGTCTGAATGGATTTCATCAGAACAGATAACCACATGGTGTGCCAGGCAGATTTCCGCAAGTTTTGTTAATTCTTGCCTGGAATACACCTTTCCCACAGGATTATGCGGGTTGCAGAAGAGAAAATATCTCGTATCCGCTTGAAGTGCTTTTTCAAAAGCCGAATAATCCACCTGGTAAGTCCCGTCATCCAGTTGTACCAACCCGCATTGGATCTCGAGCACACCTGCATTTTTTGCCGCCTCGAAAAATGGGGGATAGATCGGTGGCTGGATCAATATTGATTCGCCTTTCTGGGTCACTGTCTGGCAAACCAGGTTAAACCCTGAAATTACTCCCGGCAGCAGCAGGATATCCTCAAGGTTGATTTTCCATCCGTATAACCTTTGCATCCGCTCAACAACCAGTTCAGCCAGGGTTCGGGACTCTGCAGCGTAACCGAAAACCCCGTGAGAAACCCTTTCATGCAGCGCTTGCATCACTTCCGTCGGCGACGTAAAATCCATATCCGCCACCCATAGTGGGATTACGTCATCACCGTATAGTCGCCATTTCACTGAATCTGAATTCCTGCGGTCCGGTTGTTTGAATAAGGCGTCGGGCATAAAATCTCCAATCAGATATGCATCTTTCTAATTATAAGAGGGCTGCCCAAATTCGCATAAAAGTTAATTTTTTATTTGGTGGATTATTCCTATCCTGATATACTCAGTAAATCCAACACTATGACCACTCAGACAATCCCTTTCCCATCGTTAAACCTGGAATATCCGACCACTTGGAAAGACTATATCCTTTTGGATAGCGGTGACGGTTCAAAACTGGAACAATATGGTCCATATCGATTATTGCGTCCGGAACCAGAAGCTGTGTGGAAACCTACCCTGGCTGAATCAGAATGGCAGAAGGCAGACGCTGCTTATAAACCGTCACCTGAAGAAAACGGCGGACACTGGGTGTTTCGCAGGGATTTCCCCGACAGGTGGCAAATGAAATATGGGGACCTGCGCTTCCACGCCCAGCTCTCCGGGTCCAGGCATGTGGGTGTATTCCCCGAGCAAGCCTGCCAGTGGGATTGGGCTGACAATATCATTCGATCTGCCAAAACCAAACCGAAAGTCCTTAACCTGTTCGGTTACACCGGTCTTGCATCCCTGGCAGCAGTGAATGCAGGAGCATTAGTCACCCATGTGGATGCCTCAAAAAAAGTTGTGCTGTGGGCAAAGGAAAACCAGTTGCTTTCCAGCATTGACCAGTCAACCATCCGCTGGATCGTGGATGACGCGGTTAAATTTGTCCAGCGTGAAGCCCGGCGCGGATCACTGTATGACGGTATCATCCTTGATCCTCCCAAGTTTGGTCGCGGTCCCAAGGGTGAAGTCTGGGAGTTCTACAAATTGTTACCTACGCTGCTGCAAGCCTGCCGCGAAGTCTTGAAACCGAAACCACTTTTCGTTCAACTCACAGCTTACGCGGTAAAAGCATCCTCCATCACCCTGCTTCAAGCAGTCGAAGAGATGATGAATGGGTTTGATGGAATCACCACAGCCGGCGAGATCGGTTTACGCGAACAATCAGCAGGACGATTTTTATCCACAGCTATTTTTGCCCGATGGGCACAAAACTAATTTTTGGAGGAACAATGTTGACCGCCTTCGGTACCAGTTGGAATATGATCAAAGCCAGTTTCAAAGTGCTCCAATCCGACAAAGAATTGATTATTTTTCCGATTTTTTCAGCTGTCGCCATGCTCGTTCTTACTGCCTTGTTCGCTGTCCCCATGTTTATGGGTGGTTTCCTCGAAGTTGTCAGCGCCCGCGGGATGCAATTTGCTGACTACCTGGTACTTTTCCTTTTCTACCTTTTGCAGTACCTGATCATATTCATGAGTAATACTGCCCTGGTGGCAGCTGCCATGATCCGCTTGCGCGGTGGAGATCCAACCGTTGCCGATGGATTAAAGGTCGCGTTCGATAAGATCGTGCCCATTTTTCTTTATGCTCTGATTGCCGCCACGGTTGGAATGTTGTTAAGCGCAGCCAAAAGAGAGGGAAAAGTTCTCACCAATATCGTCGTTTCACTCATCGGTTTCGTGTGGACGGTTGCCACCTTCCTGGTCGTTCCCATCCTGGCGATGGAAGACGTTGGTCCAATCGAAGCCATCAAACGCAGTGTGATGTACCTCAAGAAGACCTGGGGAGAGCAGTTGGTGGGTAGTTTCAGCATCAGCGCTGTCTTCAACCTTGCCATCTTTGTAGTTATCCTGTTAACTGTTTTTGCCATTATGTTCCTGTTGCAAATGACCACTCTTTTATGGCCTGTTGTGGTCATTGGATTGATTGCTGCCCTGATTGTGATGATGATCAGCCTTGCGAGCACCACCCTGAACGGCATCTACACTGCAGCAATTTACCAGTACGCATCCACTGGTGACACCGGTTCGTTTTTTGAAAAAGAAACCATTCAACAGGCTTTTCGTTCAACAGTAGCTCCTAAAATCTAGATGCGCATCATCCCGGTTTCAACCCAGGAAGAATTCCTTCGATTTGTCCGATTTCCCTGGTTGATCTATAAGGATGACCCTTTTTGGGTTCCTCCGCTGGTAAAGGAAATGCTGAATCGACTCGATTCTGATAGGAATCCGTTCTGGAAAACAGCGGATCGGCAGTGCTGGCTTGCCATGGATGGCGCAGAAACAGTCGGTCGAATTTGTGCGATTGCTTACCATCCCTCAACAGATCCTTCAGCCCCTGTCATGGGTAGGTTTGGATTCTTTGAATGCATCAATAACCGTGAAATTGCATCATTATTGTTTGAGACTGCAGCTGATTGGTTAAGAGCCAAAGGGTTTTCAACCATGGTCGGACCTTACAATCCAAGCCTGAGTGATGAGATCGGTATCATGATCGAAGGTTTCGACACGCTCCCGGTTGCTCTTGCCGCTCATAACCCTCCCTATTACCAGGCACTTTTTGAAAACCTGCGGGTTTATTAAGTACAAAGACACTGTTGCCAGGCATTATATTCGTCCGGATGGGATTACGTTTGAAGATGCCTTTCCGGAGAAGCTGATGCGGGTGGTTGAAATTGCCCAAAAACGGCTCGATGTTTCTTTGCGGAATCTCAAATTGAGCAAATGGAATGACGAAATTCGCATCGCCACAGATATCTTCAATGCATCTCTTGCGGCACTCCCGGGGAATGTCCCGATCTCTTACGAGGAGTTTTTGCAGCATTCACAGAACCTCAAACCTTTTTTGGATCCACAGATGGCGATCATCGCAGAGATCGGCGGACGCCCGGTTGGCTATGCCGTTGCATATCCCGATGTCAATGAAGCTCTTCAAAAAGCCAATGGTAAATTGGATTTCCTCGGTACTTTACGTTTCTTCATTAAATTACGATCAATAAAAAGGGTATCTTTCAAAATCCTCATGGTTCTTCCGGAATTCCACGGCAGGGGGATTGAAGCACTCTTGGTTCACGCGGTTGCCCGGAGAATTTGGCAAAGAAAATATCGTGAAGTGGATATGTCTCTTGCAGGAGAAGAAAATATCAAAAGTAACCGTTTTACAGACAATCTTGGTTTTAAGGTTTATCTGCGATACCGAGTTTACGAAAAAAACATTTAGGAGTAGTCAGTGGCCATATCTTCATCGACACGTGGGCAGGACAATGATCGATTGCCTTTCCGTACAAAACTCATCTATGGTCTCGCAGATTGGGGAAATACCACCACTACCACCATCGTGGGTTTTTTCTTCTTGTTTTTCCTCACAGATATTGCTCTTCTTCCAGCCAGGTACACTGTTCCGGTTCTTCTAATCGGGACAATTTGGGATGCGATTAACGATCCGTTAATTGGCGTATTCGCAGACAAAGTTCACACCCGTTGGGGCCGTCGTCGTCCGTTTTTCCTCATCGGTGCCATTCCATTCGGACTGGCATTCATGATGTTATGGTGGGTTCCACCTTTTGCCAATCCATTGATATTAATGGGTTACTACACCATTGCGTATATTCTTTTTGATACTGCATTTACTTTTGTGGTTGTCCCCTATGGCGCACTGACGCCTGAATTGACCTCGAATTATGATGAACGCACCCGCTTAACAGGTTATCGTATGGCAGTAAGCATGGCCGGCGGACTGATTGCCGCCATTTCAGTTCCGATTCTTGCCGACTTATTTAAAACTCCGCGCACTGGTTACCTGGTTATGGCTGTGGTCTTTGGAGTCCTGGCGATGATTCCATATTTTGTTTTGTTTTTTAGTATTAAGGAACGCTATACACAGAGACCATCCAGCCAACTTTCTCTAGTGAAAAGTTTCTTGTTAACCTGGAGAAACCGGGCTTTTCGATATGCCGCAGGTATCTATGTAACCTCGTGGATGACCGTTGCCTTGGTCGCCGCGCTTTTCCAGTACTATGTCACCTATTGGATGGGCATGGCAAACCAGCTTGAGGTTTTGCTCGGTCTGGTTCAATTTACCGCTTTGCTGTGTATTCCCATTATTGTTGCCATGTCTGGCAAGCACGGTAAAACCCGCACTTATATCATCGGTGTGATTTGGTGGATTGCAGTCATGCTCGCCCTTGCTTTCCTTCCTTCAAAGGCGCACACAATGGGATATATCATCGCTGCCATGGCGGGATTGGGCATTGCTGCTGCGCATGTCATCCCCTGGTCCATCCTGCCCGATGTCATTGACCAGGACGAGTTGAAAACCGGGTCCAGGCGTGAGGCAACTTATTACGGTTTCATGGTTTTTCTGCAAAAATCCGGTACTGCCCTGATGCTCGCTTTAATACCCATGGTACTGTCAATTACAGGTTATGTTCCAAATGAAGTGCAGAATAGCAGCACGTTAAACGCGATCCGTTTTATGATAGGCGGTATACCTGCAATACTCCTTTCACTTTCAATATTTTTTGCCTGGAAGTTTCCCATCACACGGGAAAAGTTTGCGATAATTAGAGGGGAAATTGATACCCTACGTGCAAGTGAAAGCAACAGTTGAAAGGTAGGATATGAAAAGATCATTCCGCCATTGGTCGCTGCGCTACCTGCTTGACCGGTCAGCAGAAAAAGATTATCGCCGAACACATCCGGGGGTTCCCTGGATCGCGCCGGCCGCGGTGGAATTTCTGGGAGGTTATCTCAAACCCACCGATCAAATGCTTGAATTCGGCTCAGGGCGCAGCACCTTGTGGTTTGCAGAACACGTGAAGCATATTATCTCTGTCGAGCACAATCCGGTTTGGTATAAAGAAATCGCTTCAAAGATCCAGGAAAAGGGTATTAGCAACATCACTTACCACCTGCACCCCAAACAGCCGGATTCGGTGCCGGCCAGCCAAAGCGATTATGTACTAGTTTCTCAATCGATTCCCGTTGAGAGCCTGGATGTCGTCCTGGTGGATGGCATCTACCGCGCTCAATGCGTTCTTCAATCGTTACCCTTGATAATGGATGGCGGCATTCTCGTCATTGATAATGTCAACCGCTACTTGCCCAGCAACTCAATCGCACCCAACTCTCGCACACCGCAAGAGGGACCTGTAGACGATGAGTGGCGGCAGGTTTTAGAGCTGATCGGCGCGTGGCGCTTTTTCTGGACGAGTAATGGCGTTTCAGACACCGCGTTCTATTTCAAACCCCGGTGATAGGAGGAGATTATGTCATCAAAGAATGCCGTGATTAACCAATTCAACAGGTTCCCATTCGCGCACACTTATTCCATCGTCGCCCGCGATCCTGCCACCGGGCAGATGGGCGTTGCAGTTCAATCTCATTGGTTTTCAACCGGGTCATTGGTTACCTGGGCTGAAGCCGGGGTAGGTGTTGTCGCCACCCAATCCATGGTGGAAGTGAGCTATGGTCCTAAAGGGTTGGCTGGCATGCGAAGTGATAAATCACCACAAGCAACCTTGGATGAATTGCTATCAAAAGATGACGGGCGGGAGTTGCGCCAGGTGGCTATGGTCAATGTATTGGGTCAGGTTGCAGCCCACACCGGCGCCCGTTGTATTGCAGAGGCAGGACACGAAATTGGCGAGCAGTTTTCCGTCCAGGCAAACATGATGCTTAAAGAATACAGTCTGGCATGCCATGGCTGAAGCGTTTACAACCACCAGTGGAGAACTCAGTGAACGCTTGATGGCCTCATTGGACGCAGCCCAGGGTGAAGGCGGTGACATCCGCGGGAGTCAATCTGCTGCCATGCTGGTGGTAAAGGGGGAGAAATTCGAGAATCCATGGCAGGGTATTCTTGTTGACCTGCGTGTGGACGACCACCCCGAACCGCTGCAGGAGTTGCGTCGCCTGTTGACTGTCAATAAAGCCTATGAATCCATGAACCAGGGAGATGCTTTCCTGGCTGAAGGTAAGATCAGCGAGGCATTTGTTGCCTACGATACCGCAGCCCGTTTAGCCCCTGAGATCATCGAGTTGCCTTTTTGGCAGGCGGTCACCCTGGCTGAAAGTAACAGGATGGAAGAAGCTCTGCCAATCTTCCGCCAGGTATTTAATGAAGACCCTCATTGGCTTGAGCTGGTAAAAAGGCTGCCGGATGCGGGGTTATTAAAAGTGAATGCAGATGATCTTCAAAAAATCATCCGTGCTGTAGTAGGTGTTGTGAGCATTTCATTAGGTTTTACTTAATTCAATAATCTTGTTGATTATTCAAATGGGAAATTTCTATAAAGAAAATATCGTATTGTTGTTGACATTTCCTTTCACTTCTCCTACACTAAATCCATGCTTGCCAAAGTAAATGCCTGCGCGGTCATCGGTTTGGACGGGGTTATCGTTGATGTCGAGGTCGATCTAACTCCGGGTTTCAAACCGCCTATTGTGATTGTCGGTCTGCCGGATGCCTCGGTGCAGGAAAGCAAGGAACGCGTGCAGTCTGCCATCCGCAATACCGGGCTGGAGTATCCCCGCAAGCGTGTGCGCGTTAACCTCGCTCCCGCCACCGTCCGCAAAGAGGGCTCAGCCTACGATCTGCCAATTGCCCTCGGAATCCTCATCGCCAATCGTCAGCTGCCGCCAGATTGCCTGCACGAGAGCCTGGTGATGGGAGAACTGTCACTGGACGGCAGTGTTCGCCACATCCGCGGTGTGTTGCCCATGGCAGCCGTCGCTCGCCAGCAGGGCTTCAAACGTGTCTTTGTTCCAGCTGAAGATGCTCCTGAAGCAGCCATCTTCGCCAACCTCGAAGTCATCCCGGTCAATTCGCTGCTGGATCTTTACACTCACCTTATCGGGCAAACCATCATCCCTCCCCAACCTATGTTGGAAATTGAGCAGGTACAAGCCCAGGTGCAAACAGATTTTCAGGAGATCAAAGGTCAGGAGCACATCAAACGCGCCCTGGAGGTTGCTGCCGCTGGCGGACACAATCTTCTCATGATCGGTCCTCCTGGAGCAGGTAAAACACTCATGGCGCGTGCCTTGCCGTCCATCCTGCCGCGCATGTCAGTTGATGAATCTTTGGACGTCACCCGAATCTATTCTGTTGCTGATGCGCTGCCCGCCGGCCTCCCCCTGATTAAGAGTCGCCCATTCCGCTCCCCGCACCACACCATCAGCCACGCCGGCCTGGTGGGAGGTGGCAACTGGCCCCATCCAGGTGAGATATCACTCGCCCACCGCGGTGTTCTTTTTCTGGATGAATTTCCCGAATTCGGTGCTCGCGTATTGGAAGTCCTGCGCCAGCCTCTGGAGGACAAGGTGGTCACCATCAGCCGTGCCCAGGGAACTCTCACTTTTCCTGCTAATTTTCAACTTGTGGCGGCCATGAACCCCTGCCCGTGCGGGTACTACGGCGATGCCACCAAACCCTGCACCTGCTCTTCCTCAACTGTAACCAAGTACCAGCACCGCATTTCCGGTCCGCTCCTGGATCGCATCGATATTCATGTGGATGTTCCTCGCGTGGATTACGAAAAACTGAGCGATATCCGCCTTGGAGAACCTTCCAGCGTTATTGCACTAAGGGTGGAGACCGCCCGCCAGGTGCAGCGTGAACGCTTCGCCGGCACCTCGCTTACCTGCAACGCGGATATGCATCCGGCAGAGGTGCGCCTCTATTGCCCGCTGGATGAAACCTGCCGCAGCCTCATGCGGGCTGCCATGAACCAGATGAATCTCTCTGCCAGGGCTTACCACCGCATTCTCAAGCTTGCCCGCACCATTGCAGACTTGGCAGGTTCGCTGCCCATTTCCCAGGTGCACCTGGCTGAAGCGCTGCAGTATCGGCCACGGGTCTCAGACCTGTAATTCGTAGGTGGAAATTCGTGTCATTCCCGCTTTATGATTTTTTTCGATTTAGGTTTTATATATCAACAATCTTTTCCGCATGCGTATAAACTCCCCATTTAGGCGAGCGAGCGTGTCCTACCAAACACATTCCCAGGATCGCACCGCTTTCAATTGCCAGGCTGCTGATCGAATGCAGGGAGATCACCAGCCGTACCCCCATGCGGTCAGCTTTCAGTACCATATCAGAAGAAATCCTGCCTGTTGTCAGTAAAACAGGTTTCACGAGGATTTTCTTTCCGCGCAGGCAATCCCCCGCGATTTTGTCCAGGGTGTTATGCCGCCCGATATCATTACTGCAGGAGGTCACTTCAACATCATCCAGGAGCATGGTGCTGTGAACTCCGCTTCGTAATTCTCCCATTTGACCCAGTGGAGGCCATGAAAATCTTGATTTGATCTTGAATTTCCGCAACCGTATAGGTTTCAGAATGTTGTTTTGTTTGTACTCCAATACCCGTCCTTTGGCTCACTCCCCCCTGGCAGCCGGACGTACGATTCCAGGTGAGGGGTTTTTCACAGGGGTGATTCAGCCAAATATCCACACCGTCAAGGCTCTTGCACACCGTTACCGAACTGATTTCATCTGCGGATTCAATGAAACCTTCGTTGAACAAAAATCCCGCTGCCAGGTTTTCCAAATGGTCTGGTGAGCAGTGAAATCCCAGCCAAACTTCTCCATTGACCGTTAAGGCAACCTCCGATTCCACTGCAATTTGAGATCGCCTGGTTTCAAAACCTGTGCCTTTGGGTTCGATATATTCAAATTCCTGGTGTGTCAGATTTGTCATGAGGCGATTTCCAATTTCACCGCGCAAATTTTGTATTCGGGTATCTTGGCCACCGGGTCGAGCGCGTTGATGGTCAGCGCGTTGGTCGGGCTTTCAGGGAAGTGGAAGTTGGCGTAAATGCTTCCCACGGGTACCCGGTCAGTGATCCAGGCATAGGCTTTCATTTCTCCTCGCCTTGAAACAACCCGTACTGGCTGCTTATCTTCAACAATTCCCAATTTGGCTGCATCTTCAGGGTTGATCTCCACCAATGACCGTGGATACACTGCTAATAGTCCGCGCGCCCGCCGCGTGAGCTCCCCGCCGTGCCAGTGATATAACACCCGCCCTGTATTCAATAAAAATGGATATTCCGCGTCCGGCATTTCTGCTGGAGGTTGGTGAGAGGTAATCGCGAAGACTCCTTTTCCACGCGTAAATTCACTTGTATGCAAAATCGGCGTTCCTGGGGCTTCATTTGACTTTACCGGCCACTGCAATCGTTCCCCATTTTTCAGCCGCCGATGCGAAACTCCCGCGTAACTTGGCGCGAGAGCTGCCGCCTCCTCCATGATCTCAGATGGTTTTTTATAGCGCCACATGCCAAATGGGGCTGTCTTAATCAGGTTTTCGCTTACTTTTCTTTATTACCCTGCGTGCCAGGTCACTGGTGATCTGCCAGTCCTGCCGCGCCTCTCCAACGGCTTTAATAGCAGGGTTTACCAGTTGCACACGCCTTTCGGTATTGGTGAATGTGCCGCCTTTCTCGGCGAAACTGACTCCCGGCAGCAGGATATCCGCGTAGGCAGAAGTTTCCGTGGGGAAGATTTCCTGCAAAACCATGAAATCCAGTTCTTCCAGGCAGCGGCGCACGTGATTTGTATCCGGCTCGCTCATCATCGGGTCTTCACCCAAAATGTAAAGTGCCTTGATCTTCCCCTCTTCTATACCCGGTATCATCTCCGTAACGGGCAATCCAATCTTTTGATTCAAGTCGACTCCCCATGCTTCTTCAAATTTTTTCCGGGCAGTTCTCATTGATCACGGACTGGTAGGCGGGGAACACGTTCGGCAGCGCCCCCATGTCACAGGCACCCTGGACGTTGTTCTGCCCTCGCAGCGGATTCACCCCGCTTCCGGGAACACCAATGTTCCCCAAAAGCATTTGCAGGTTGGCCAAAGTCTGCACATTCTGCACGCCCGTTGTATGCTGCGTGATCCCCATTGCCCATAACACCGCTCCTGGTTTTATAGTTCCCATTAGTTTCGCAGCCTGCGTGAGCTTCTCCATAGGGATCCCCGTGAGTTCGGACACCCATTCAGGGTTGTACTGTTTTACATTGGCGGAAAACGCTTCAAATCCTTCGGTGCGCTTGCTGATGAATTCCCGGTCCTCCCAGCCGTTCTCAAGGATGATATTCATCAACCCATTGATCAAGGCCACATCGCTCCCCGATTTCATCCGCAGGTGAAGGGTGGCAAATTCGGTCAGGTCGATCTTGCGCGGATCTGCCACGATCAGTACCGCTCCGCGCTGGAGCACCGCCTGCCGGATCATCGTCCCAAACACAGGGTGCTGCTCAGTTGTATTGGACCCAGTGACAAAGATCAACTTCGCCTGTTGGGCGATATCATCCATGGAATTCGTCATGGCTCCGGACCCAAATGAAGCCGCCAGCCCGGTGACTGTGCTGGAATGGCACAACCGCGCGCAGTGATCAATGTTGTTCGTTCCGATCACCTGCCGCGCAAATTTATTCATCAGGTAATTCTCTTCGTTGGTACATTTGGCTGAACTGAGAATGCCGATACTATCGGCGCCGTGGGTTTCCTGGATTATGGAAAGTCGCTCCGCTGCCAGATCCATGGCGGTTTCCCAATCCACCTTTACCCATTCACCACGATCACCACCAGCGGGTAGAGTTTTTTTCTCCAGCAGATATTCCCGCACCATCGGTTGGGTCAAACGCTCCGGGTGATGCACGAAATCGTAACCATAGCGTCCTTTCACGCACAACCGCATGCCGTTAACTGGTGCTTCAGTTGATGAACTTACTGACTGGAGTTGGTTTTGGTGCACGTTCAAGGTCACCTGGCAGCCAACACCGCAGTATGCGCAGGTGGTCTTCACCCTTTTTTCAACCTTACCGGAATCGATTGACATTTTGTTGGCTAATGCCCCGGTCGGGCAGTAGGCTACGCACGCCCCGCAGGATTCACAGCGGGCATCGAGCAGTGGTTGATCCATCCCTGCCACAAGTTCGGAATCAAAACCGCGATCCTTGATTCCCCAAACAAAACGACCCTGGATCTCAGCACAAGCTCGCACACACCGCGTGCATAGAATACACTTGTTGAGATCAACCCAGACAAATGGATTGGGGTCACTGTCGATTGGGAATCTTGGGGTTTTACTGGTTAGGTTTCCTATGGGCACACGGTAAAACTTTGCCCATCTTATCAACTCGTTTGGATGATCATCCTCTTCGGCATACCCGCTGTCGCTATAATTCGACAGGATCATTTTCAATAACTCTCGCCGTCCTTTTCTAATTTCGGGTGTCTCGGTTTGTACAATTAACCCAGGCTTCGTTTCGTAAGTACACGCCTGGACGGGTCTGCGTTCGCCCTCCACCTCGACCAGGCAGAGTTGGCAGCCTCCGTAGGGGGTTAAATCCTTGTGATAACATAGCGTCGGGATTGTGATACCGGCTTGGCTGCCAGCCTCTAGAATTGTGCTTCCGGGGTCAGCAGTAATTTTTTTTCCGTTGATGGTTATTTCACTCACCAGAACCTCCACTCATACCAGTATTAGTCTTCGGTGGCAAGTAAATTTCTTTCAGGTCGTGAAAATCAATTTCAAGGAATATAATCTTATTAGGTTCAACTGAAATTATAGTCTGAAAGCGAGGAATTATCTTAACGGTTAGCATACTGGCAGGTGGTCGCTCCAGGCGCATGGGTCAAAACAAAGCCCTCATGTCTTTTCATGGAATTCCTTTGATCCAGCGCGTCGTCAACCAGGTGGTGACTGTTGCTGCTGAGGTGAACATTATCTCGAGTGATGAACCTGACTACCGATTTTTGAATTTTCCAGTAATCCCGGATCGTATCCCGGGTAAAGGGGTCTTGGGTGGGATTCATACCGCCTTGCTCGTCAGCAGGTTTCCATTCGTGGCACCAGTGGGTTGTGATCTGCCTTTTATTAGCGCAGCACTTCTCCAGGCTGAGTTAAACATGATCATGGATTGTGGTGCTGATGTGGTTGTTCCTGAATCTCAAAACGGTCTCGAACCGCTTCATGCCGTTTATCGTCAGAGCACTTGCCTCCCCCTGGTTGAACGATCCCTTATGAAGGATGACAACCGCATCGTCAGCTGGTTCAGTAATGCGGCGATCAGGGTATTCTCGCTTGCAGAAATATCCCGGGTTGATCCGGATCCGCGCATTTTCCTGAATCTTAATCATCCTGATGAATTCACTCAAGCAGCTGATCTTCCTGAATTTGATAATAAATAAGCTCGATACCAACCTAATACATTATCCAAGTAGAACAATTCCCAGTACCAATAGAATTCCAATCACAATCCAGGTGATCCATGCCCAACCGTGTGGATCTGAAGCTCCCGCGCCTAAACCGGTTGGTGTAATTCGGATCAATGGAAAATCCGCAGTTTCGATCGCGAGTTGTGCATCTTCGATAGATTTTGGGTTGTAGCCTTCAAAAAGTCCAGCAAATCCGGCGTTCTTGAGGATTTGCCGGATGATCAACAGCTGTTCTTCTCCACGGTAGGCAGGTTCCACTTTTCCGAAAATTGCTCCCCCCGGCATGATGATCTCGATTTCCGTATGGGCGACCAGATTTTTGTACCAATCCGCTGACCCCCCACCGCCGGAAATACAATAAACATTCCCTTTCCAAATGGCATAATTCACCGGAACAAAGCGCACTTTGCCGCTCTTGCGCCCGATCGTTTTCATCACCATAATGTACCCGGAAAGGGGATTCGTCATCACAGGTCCAAGTCCCAAACGGAATACTGGAACCATGAAGTAGCGATTTAAGAATTTAAAAAATATTCTCATCCCTTTTGACATTTTTTCTCCTCCTCACAACTTGGCTGTGACTAACGCAAAATAATTCTATACCAATCAATGAAAAGGATCATTAGTATTAAAGAGCCGTCTCTTCCGAGACGGCTCAATTCGAATTACTTGAAGCTGGGATTACTGTAAGGCACCGTCTGCCGTTACAAGGCCTGATCCGGTTGCATCATCACCCCAGCAATACTCAACCATCACACCAGAAATATCTGTTACCTCCAGGCATCCTGCTGGAAGCGGGATTGCTGTAGATTCAAGGATGGATTCCGCTTCACTTGCAGTCAAAGTTGCATCTTTTTGTGACATTAGAGCCACAATGCCTGCCACGTGCGGGCTGGCCATGCTGGTTCCACCCAGGTAGTAGTAAGATGTCTGCCCGCTGTTCACCTGGTAGGGTCCGACTATCCATGATCCTGGTGCAGCCACATCCAGGTCCTGTCCTGATAGCTCACGGCTGGAGAAATCAGTGATATAGAATTCACCTGCTTTTCTACCTTTAATTTCAGCAACGTCCGTTGCGTACCACCAGGTACCTGATGTCCATTCACCAACCCAACCTGAAGCGGCCACAGAGATAACGGGTTGATAAGCTCCAGGGTACCCCATTCCAGCATCGCCTTCATTTCCAGCGGAAGCCACGATTATTACACCTTGTCCGATGGCATAATCTATGGCAGCTTTTTCCATGGCGTCCAATGCTGGTCCGCCCAAGCTCATATTGATGACTACAGGATAATCAGCTAGTGGACCTGCTTTTAAATCCCCAATATAGGTTATGCCCTGTGCCACAACTGATGACCAACCCGAACCGTTTTGGTTTAGCACCTTAACCGGGATCACCTTGACCATTGGGGAGACCCCATTTATCTGAGATCCTCGCATATTGTATCCAATGATGGTGCTGGTTACATGGGTGCCATGAGAGTTCTGGTCGTGTTCCCATTTGTTGGTAGGATCGGAGACATTTCCAACCTCTCCGCCGCCTCCGTTAAATGCTTTGGCATATTCCACCGCGATCCGTTCCTCAGGGAAATATTGACGCCATGCATCCACTAAGCCTGTATCAAGAACAGCAACGTAGACTCCTGTGCCGTCATAGGCAATAGTCCGCCCTGCGCCTAAATCAGTAACATTGATTGCATCCAAATCCCAGGTGCTCCGTCCATTCAGGAAATCGGTTACCGTAACTGTATCCACTGGTGCCCCATTGCGTTCGGCATCCGGATTAGCTGTTAACACATAAGGGAGTTGCTTGATCGCCTTCAATTCACTGGAGCGCACCTGCATCGTGAGAGCGTCGATCTCATAGACCACGTCTCTTATGGTGCCATGTAGTGCCAGGTCTGTCAGAATAACATCCGTGATATCCGTGTTGAGCAGGATGTTAATCCCGATCATTGAATTACCACTGGCCGCATCGGCTGTTTGGAAATTCAATACGAGTACACCGATCAATATGACGGTTATTACAATACGTTTGAACATTGATCCCTCCTCAAGGATTTTTTGTTGCACTGAACCATCCTAACAAATTTGTAAGGTCGTTTCAAGTACCTGCCCAATCTTTTAAGGTTCGCCATCTTGAGGAAGAGGAAATCATCATCATATTTAATTTCTGTTATAAATAGGATATTATTGCTTTATCATGGTTTACTTTCTTTTCTTTCTAAAGTGATTTTCCAGGATCCCAGTTGAAAAAGAAACTTATTCTTTTTATTGTCCTGGTTCTTTTGCTCATTTCAGCCTGTAATTTTCCGCTCTGGTTCTCCTCCGGGCAAACTCCTGGATCCGGCACTCCTCAATCCCTTTTCCGCACTCAAATTCCCCGCAATGTAAACTTCCCCACCAGGATCCCGCCTATTATTCTTCAACCCTCACCGCCAATTCTTGGAGACTTGGAGGGTTTTTACGTTTATTCTGCCCAATCTGGTGATACTTTGCCGGTTGTTGCCAGGCACTTTGGCGTTGATTCGACTCAGATTTCATCACAGGAAAATATTCCTGCTGCCGGTTTCATCCAACCCGGGAAGCAGTTAATAATTCCAAAAACACTTGCCGATTTTTATTATTCCGACGTGCTCCTGCCAGACAGCGAGGTCATCTATTCGCAAACAGCCAGGAATTTTGATGTAGCACAATTCGTTAATTTTGAAGGGGGGTACCTGCGTAGTTACCAGCAAACAGTCAGTGGTGAAGTATTGTCTGGCTCCCAAATCGTCGAAAGGGTGGCTCAGGGTACTTCCACCAATCCCAGGTTATTATTGGCGGTGATCGAGCTTCGCTCTCATTGGGTAACCCAAACTCCGGCAGAGCCGAACTGGGCTCATCCGTTGGACCTTGGATACAAGGAATATGAAGGGCTGTACATGGAACTGTCGGTGGCAGCCCGCTTGATCAACACCGGTTACTATTCCTGGCGCAATGGTGAGATGACCGAATTAATCTTTTCAGATGGCACTTCTGCGCGCATTGCACCCAATCTAAATGCCGGAACGGTCGGCATCCAATATTTGATGGCACAACTCTATGACAAACCCTCCTGGGAAACCATGACCTATGGACCTGAAAATATCATTGCCATTCACATGGGATTCTTTGGAGATCCTAACCTTCGTGCGAGCACGATTGAACCTCTATTTAATGAAGGGCTTTCACCGCCGTCTCTTGAGCTGCCGTTTGCTCCCGGAGAACGCTGGGCACTGACTGGAGGATTGCATTATGGTTGGACAGCCGGAACACCGTTGGGAGCTCTTGATTTTGCTCCCATCACTGGAGAACGATCTTGTGTAGTATCCAGGGTCTGGGTGCTGGCTTCTGCCGCTGGAAAAGTAATTCACGCTGCCAACAATATGGTCATCCTCGGTCTGGAAGATGCCAATGGAATACCAACCGGTTGGGAGATCATGTACATGCATATTGCCAATTTTGAAATGGTTTCACCAGGCTCACGTTTAAAGCTGGATGATCCCATCGGTCACCCATCATGTGAAGGCGGAGCCGCTACAGGTACCCATGTCCATATCTCTCGAAAGTACAAAGGCGAATGGATTGGTGCCGCTGAACCTTTGCCATTCATATTAAGTGGTTGGCAGGCGACCCCGGGTACAAAAATTTATAATAGTAACCTGGTCAAAGATTCGCAAACGATCTATGCCAGGCAGTACGCCACCTCAGAATCTTATATCCAGCGTTGATTTTTATTTCACTTTAACCAGAACTGAATCGATCAGCATCGGAGATCCATCAGCCATGCTGACTTCCATTAATTGTATTTTCACCAGCGCTCCTGATGGGAAATCAGTGATCTGTAATGTCACATTAAAGGTAGCTGGCTGACCCATATCTACTGCATTAACCATAAATGGCCCAACAAAGGAAGGCATCCCATTTTGCCCAATGAACTGCACCTGCAGGTTGTTTTCAAAAGGGGCAATTGCCATAGTCCCGGTGATCGTAACGCTCCCGCTGACTTCCTCATTTTCTGTTGGGGTGTTAATCTCGATGGACCGTAGACTTCCGTCAGTAAATAACGTCGTCTGTCGCCATAAAGACAACCCATCGTTGAAGAAATGGTATGTTTTTGTCATCGTTACGCTTGGGTTGACCATCGGATCGTCGAAGGCGTGAACATTGGCATTCAGGACGACCTCGCCATTTTCGATGATTAATGAATGAATGATCGCTCGGTCATCAATGAATAACGAATTGGTTTGCGTGAATCCCATGCTGCTGCTGATGAAAGCGGTTATGGAATAAAATATCCCGGTTCCCCCCATGGATTCCTGGATCAGAAGTGCAGAATCATCGATCCCATCATCGTTAATATCCCCAAATGCCACATTTTCGTTAATGTACACCATCAAGGTTGATCCATCCGGCATATTCTCGGAAAATTTTCCATCCGTCAGTTGAACAGACCGTTGCGATTCAGGGGCGTTGACCATCGAGTTTTTAACATTTCAATCGTCAGACCTGGAGCAGCAGTAGGTGGTGCCACAGTCGGCGTCGGTTGCGCTGGAAGATCAGTGGATGTCGGTACGATCATCACCGTCGGAGCGGCTGTGGGCGCAGGGTTAATGACAATACACCCCGACAGGATCACACCAATAACCAGGATAACGGCTAGTTTTCTTGTTTTCATGTCATATCCTCCATAAATCGCGAGTGTCCTGAAATCATATGAATCAATGGGATTCGGTCAAAACACACCATTGGATGTATAAAAATCCTTAATAAATCAAATACCCCTTGTATTTCTTAATAAAATCGTTATAATATTACTAGAAGTGGTAAATAGTGGGAAAAAGTGGAGCGCCGGAGAATTCCGGCGTTCGGCATAATTAGGAAAGGTAGAACTAATGTTCGCTGGCTTCTTCGGCACTTTTGAGCACAACATAGACGAGAAGAACCGCATTACCTTCCCTGCCAGGTTTCGTGACCAGCTCGGTGACGGTGCATTCGTCATGCGCGGGTTTGATGGAAACCTGGTGATCATGAATGCCAGCCGATTCAAGCTTCTTTTTGACAAGGTCAACAGCCTCAACATGGCAGATGCAAATACGCGTAACCTGCGCAGGTTCTTATTTAAGAACGCCAATGAAATCGAATTTGACAAGAACGGTCGTTTCATCATTCCTTCAGTTTTGCGTCAATACGCTCACCTGGATGGCGCGGCAACCGTGATCGGAACTGGCGAAGACATTGAAATTTGGTCTCCTGGTTTATTGGCAAAACAGGATGAGCAGTTTGACTCTCCTGATTTAGCAGCAGATCTGGCTGAGAAGTTCGATCTGAGCATCTAGTGACTACCAAATCCGACAGTGGCTTTATTCCGCCACATGTCTCAGTTCTTTACCAACCTATTATAACTGCTTTGCGTCCTGGAAGTCCGGGGCTATACGTTGATGCGACCATTGGAGCTGGAGGGCACGCCTGGGGAATCCTCGAAAATAGCTCACCTGATGGACAACTGCTTGGCTTGGATGTTGATCCCCGGGCGCTGGAATTGGCAAACCAGCGCCTCTTGTCTTTTAAAAACCGCTATCATCTTGTTCGTTCCTCCTACACCTCCCTTTCTTCGCAGCTGCTGACGCTTGGCTGGGACCATGTTGACGGTATTCTCATTGATCTGGGTGTTTCCTCAATGCAAATTGACTCTCCCGAACGTGGTTTCTCCTTCCTCAAAGATGGACCGTTGGATATGCGTTTTGACCCGTCCCAGTCCGTCAGCGCTGCAGACCTGGTCAACAACTAGCTCCGAAGAAGATCTGGCCGATTTGATCTGGAAATATGGCGAAGAACGATCCTCACGCAGCATTGCCCGGGTGATCGTCAGCAACAGACCCATTTCTTCAACCCTGGACCTCGCTGCATTAATCGCCCGCTCAACAGGAAAACCATCAGGGAGAATCCACCCCGCCACACGAACTTTCCAGGCACTGCGCATCGCCGTCAATCACGAGCTGGATTCGCTGGAGGATTTTCTTCCCCAGGCTATAAAAGCCCTTGCAACTGGCGGCAGATTGGCTGTCATTTCCTTCCATTCGCTGGAAGACCGCATCACAAAGCAGTATTTTCGGCAGGAAAGCCGGGATTGCATTTGCCCGCCAGAACAAATTATCTGCACATGCAATCACAAAGCCTCGATCATCGAAATCACCCGGCACCCGATTGAAGCTGACGAAAAGGAGAAATCTAAGAACCCGCGCTCCCGCAGCGCAAAATTAAGGCTAATCGAGAAATTATAACCATGACAGATATTAACGCACGCACACCGAGGAAAACAAGGCGCTCAAAGGTGAGGGTAACCCTCACTCAGGCGTTCAAACAAGCCCCCTGGAGGAACCAAGTCCAGTTCGCGGGCTTGTTCTTGCTTGCACTCGTTGTGGTTATCCTGGTTGCGAGCGTTTATCTTAGTATTAGTGGTCGTGCAGCCGCTGCGGGGTTAAGCGCTTATAACTTAAATCTCGAACGCCAGGACTTGGAACGCGCGATCGCGGATAGGAAAGCCCAAATTGCCATTCTGACCTCCTCAAACGTGATGGAAAGTCGGGCAAAGGAACTGGGTTTTGAAACGGATCGATCCTTCGCAAGCTGTTTATGTCACCGTTCCCGGGTATCTCGGTAAACAACCTGCGGTCTTGGCTGCCCCTCCGGGTATTGGCAATTCCAGCGTTTCACTTGTCAGATCCGTTTATCGGCAGTCCTTGTGGGATTGGTTGTTTACAGGCATTACACGGTTAAGTGAGAGTGTTCGGGGGGGTCCACAATGAAACTGTTGCCTCTCACCCGCCCGAAACTTCTAGGCTTCCTCCTTACCGCATTCGTTGCAGTGATTGTCATCCAGATGGTTCGCATTCAAACCAGCACGCACGCAGAATACCTCGATACCTGGGCGCAGACCTATGGTGTTGAGATCCGCACCATCCAATCCGAGCGCGGTTACATCTACGATCGCTGGGGTCATCTTCTGGCCGGCAATAAAGAAGTATATGAAATTGGCGTCGAACTCCAATTTGTAAGGAACCCGGCATCCATTGCAACCGCTGTCTCCACGATCTTTGGCACCGATTATGCCAAAGCTCTCGAATCCGCCAGCAAACCGTTCGTGAGCTGGTGAGAGTGTCTACATCACCATTGCGGATTTCATCACTTCTGACAAGCTTGAAGAATTGATCAACCTGAAAAAGCAATATGAAGCTGCCAATCCATACGGTGAAAACCCCGATCTACCCTCCCTGCGCGGTCTCACCTGGACTCCCCACCTTCAGCGTACTTATCCAGAACAAACTCTTGCTGCCAATATTCTCGGTTTTTATACCTATTATGAACGTGAAGATGGCAATGGCTATTTTGGTGTCGAAGAGAAATATGATGACCTTTTGGCCGGCACCAAACAAAAAGTGGTCATTGAGCTTGACCCCTATGAAATGCAGGAAATTCCCATCTGCCCCTGCCGGCGCAAGCCTGTTCTCACCATTGACCGCGAGATTCAACGCACCATTGAGAAATTACTGGATACAGCCGTAAAAAGTAACGGTGCCGCCAACGGCACGATCATTGTTATGGATCCCGAAAACGGTGAAATTCTCGCCATGGCAACCACTCCCCGTTTCAACCCAAACACTTATTGGGAGTACGACGATATTTTCACCGCTGGTATCCCCTTCAACAAGGCCGTCAGCCAGGTTTATGAACCGGGTTCTGTCTTCAAGGTTCTCACCATGGCTGCAGCATTGGATGCTGGCGCTGTCAAACCTGAAACTGAATTCATTGACACCGGCGTTATCGAAGTTGGCGGTTGGGATATCTACAACTGGGACCGCAGCGCCTGGGGAAAACAAACCATGTTGGGTTGTATGCAGCACTCCCTCAACGTCTGCCTTTCCTGGATCGCCACTCAATTGGGAGCTCCAAGAGTTTTATGATTATCTCAATCGCTTTGGCATCGGGCACCGCACCAACATCGACCTGGCCGGCGAAGAAGTCTATCCCCTGAGCGAGCCTGATGACCCCATGTGGTACACCGTCAACCTGGCCACCAATTCTTTTGGTCAGGGCGTGGCAGTTACTCCCATTCAAATGATCATGGCAGCTTCCGCCATTGCCAATGATGGCAAAATGGTCGCTCCCCATGTTCTTACATGCCTACATCCAGAATGGTCAGCAGTTCAACACCAGCCCTCAAATTGTGGGCATGCCGATCACCGCAGAAACCGCCCATACCCTGACTGAAATGCTGGCAATTTCTCTCGAAGAAGAAGCTTCCGATGCGCTGGTTGAGGGTTACCGCGTTGCAGGCAAAACCGGTACCGCTGAAATTGCAGTCAATGGTCAGTATTCCAGTTATGCCACCAACGCCTCATTTGTTGGCTGGGGACCAGTGGATGATCCGAAATTTATTGTGTATGTCTGGCTGGAAAAACCCAAGAGTTCAATTTGGGGTTCCATCGTGGCTGCCCCTGTTTTTCGTGATGTTGTGAGGAACTTGGTTGTCCTGATGAACATTCCTCCGGATGAACAGCGGTAAAGCCTGCAGGCGGAATGAGGAATATAATGCTTACTCTGGCAGACTTTGATCGAATCAGAACAAGGAATCAGACCTGACCGCACCACACCGGGAATCACCGAAGCGGTTGTGGATTCCCGCGCATGCCATTCCGGGTTCACTCTTCATTGCCTATGTTGGCGAAAATGTTGATGGTCATGCTTATGTTGCAGATGCCTTCAAACATGGCGCTCACATGGCACTGGTTGAAAAAGCATTGATCCGGCCATCCCGGTTCTTGATCTCACTAAACCCTTTACATCCGACACCGTAATCCCTGAAGCTCCCGTTTGCCGTCCGTGTGAAAAATCCCAGACAAGCCTGGAAAAATTCGCAGCTTTTTGGCGCCGCAAGTTTAACCTCCGCGTCATCGGCATTACCGGCAGTGTGGGTAAATCCACCACCAAGGAACTCGTCGCGAGTTCTCTCAACAGCGATTCCGCACGCTCAAGAACCAGGGAAACCTGAACAATGAGATTGGTTTGCCGCTCACTTTGCTGCGCCTGGGACCGGGATACGAAAAAGCGTGCTTGAAATGGGATTTTATGTACCCGGAGAAATATCGCAACTTTGTGCAACATCGCCTTCCCCAGGTTGGCATCCTCACCAATATTGGCACAGTTCACGCCGAACGTGCCGGCTCACAGGAAATGATTGCCAGGGGGAAAAGTGAACTGGTGCAGGCTCTTCCTGCAGCCCCTGAAGGCACCGCCATTCTCAATATGGATGATCCCTGGATCGTCCCCATGGCCAACTCACCAAAGCCACGTGTCTTCTTCTATGGATTGAATCCGCACGCCGATATTTGGGCTGATGAAATTGTCAGCCAGGGACTAAACGGTATTCGTTTCCATCTGCATTATCAGGGTGAAACCTTTGCCACGCAGGCTCCCGTTGATTGGGCAGCATTCCATTCATACCATTCTGCGGGCTGTGGCTGCAGGTCTCGTTGAAGGAATGCCCATAGACGAGTTATCTATGGTCTGCAGCATGCCAGCGGTCAACTTCGGCTGGTCGCGACGCACACCAAGGAAGGCGCGTTGCTTCTGGATGACACCTACAATGCCTCCCCTGAATCCACGTTGGCGGCGCTGAATCTGCTTTCAGAACTTCCAGGCAGGAAAATTGCAGTTCTGGGCGGCATGTTCGAGCTCGGAGAATATGAAAAAGCAGGGCATGAAAAGGTCGGGCATCCGCGCCGCTGAAATTGTTGACCAGTTGATCACCCTGGGTGAACACGGCAAAATGATCGCCTCTGCTGCCATCGAAGCCGGGTTATCTCACAATGCCATCTACAACCTTGGATGACATCGACGAGGCCGTGGCACTGTTGCAGCACGCTTCTGCATGAAGGCGATGTTGTCTTGGTCAAAGGATCTCATAGTCTGCGCATGGATCAAATTGTTCATGCCCTGGAGGTGGAAGAATGAAAGAAACTTCGCTTGCCATCGCGTTGAGTGGGTTGGGTTTCATCCTTGCTGTCATTTGGGGCAGCCCGCTGATCCGCATCCTCAAACATTACCGTCTGGGCAAAATGATCCGCGTTGAAGGTCCTGACAGTCACATCACCAAAATGGGCACACCCACCATGGGTGGTCTGATGGTTCTCGTCCCTGTTGCAGTCGTCACAATTCTTATTAAATGCCGTGGACCTTTTGGGTATTAATGTTCTCGGTCGTTCGGTATCTGCTCCCGCTGATCGTAATGGTCGCCTTTGGGTTCTTAGGTGCCATTGACGATTGGGAAGGCATTCGCGGACCGCGTAAGGGTTGGGGATGCGGGCACGCACCAAGTTTTTCATCCAGGTCATTCTCGCAATCGCCACCGCCTATATCCTCAAAAATATCCTTTTAGTTCCCCAAATGTATTGGCCGACTTCCGATGTCGCCATTCGATCTTGGGATTTGGTACATCCCCATGGCCGCCTTCATCATTGTCACCATGTCCAACGCAGTCAACCTGACCGATGGTCTGGATGGGCTTGCCGGATTGATCTGCTGTCACCGCCTTTGCAGCTTACGGCAGCATTGCCTTGATGCAGGGCAATCTCTTCGTTGGTCGCTTCTGCTTCACCATCGTTGGCGCGCTCTTCGGTTTCTTATGGTTCAATGTTCACCCCGCCATGCTGTTCATGGGAGATCTCGGTTCACTTTCCCTTGGGGCTGTCCTGGGTGTTGTGGCATTGATGACCGGGCAATGGCTGCTTTTGCCCTTGATCGCCATCATTCCGATCAGTAATGTTCTCAGTGATGTTTTGCAGGTCGCCTATTTCAAACGCACCAAAGGGAAAGCGCTTGTTCAAAATGGCACCGTTGCATCACCACTTTGAACTTATCGGCTGGAGTGAAACCCAGGTCGTGCAGCGGTTCTGGCTGATCAGTCTTTTATTTGGCATATTCGGTGTGGCTCTCGCGCTGGCATGAGGTATTGATGACAAATTGGCAAGGTAAAAACGTGTTAATCATCGGTGCCGCCCGGCAAGGGCAGGCTCTGGCACGTTACCTTGCCGGCAGGCAATGCCATGTCATCCTCAATGACAAACGCACCCCTGATGAATTTAGGTGAAGTCGTGACGAACCTGGTCGACCTGGGAGTTGAATGGGTTCTTGGTGAGCATCCCATTGCCCTCTTGGACCGGGTGGATGTTGTTTGCCTTTCCGGTGGTATCCCGCTCTCCCTGCCCATTGTAAAAGCCGCCGTCAAGCGTGGCTTGCCCATCACCAATGACTCACAGATCTTCATGGAAGCCGTTAAAGCCCCTGTTATTGGCATCACCGGTTCTGCCGGGAAAACCACCACCACCACCCTTGTCGGCAGGATTGCTCAAAAAGCCGTCCAATCACCCGCATAAAGCCTGGGTCGGCGGAAATATCGGTCTCCCACTGGTGGAATACCTTGATGAGATCAAACCGCAGGATACTGTCATCCTCGAGCTTTCCAGTTTTCAACTGGAGCAAATGACCATCAGTCCGCATATTGCCGCCGTCTTGAACATCACACCCAATCATCTCGACCGCCATGTTACATGGAAGCTTATACCGCTGCCAAAGCACGTATTCTGCAATTCCAATCAAGCAGTGATATCGCCGTATTGAATCGTGAAGACCTGGGTTCTTGGTCACTCAAGCAGCATTGTGAAAGGCAGCCGGTCAGTTTTGGTCTCCAGCGTCCTGAAATCACTGGCAACAGCCACTTTCATCGAAAACGGTACCATCTACCTGCAAAATGATGGCGTTGTAACCGAGGTGTTGCCTGTCAGTGATGTCCAGTTGCGCGGCAAGCATAATCTGGTTAACGTTCTTGCTGCCGTTGTGCATTAGTATCGCCGCCGGTTTCCCCCTTGAAGCCATTGAATCGGCGATCAAACAATTCACTGGCGTTGAACATCGTCTTGAGTTCGTCCGGGAATTCAATGGAGTTACCTGGGTGAACGACCCATCGCCACTGCACCGGAGCGCACCATGGCTGCCCTTGAATCTTTTGACGAACCCCTCGTCCTCCTCCTTGGTGGCAGAGATAAAGACCTTCCCTGGGGGAATTATCCGCCAGGATTCACCATCGGGTCAGACAGGTGATCATTTTTGGCGAATCCACCGCAAAGATTGCCGCAGCCATCGGCAAACCACAACCAGGTGATGTACTTCAACAGGTGGTCATTACTCCAACTTATGTCAGAAGCGCTTGCCGAAGCCGCCAGGCTGGCAAAGCCGGGTGATGTTGTCCTGCTCTCCCCGGGGTGCACCAGCTACGATGCCTTCCGTGACTTTGAAGAAAAAGGAAACTATTTTAAGAAATGGGTGAATGGATTAGCATGAATACCACTTTGAATCCAACTCTCGCCCGCCCGTCGACAAAGAAACTCTCGTTTCGGGAGAATTTTGATCTGCCGCTGGTTCTGGTTGTTCTCACCCTCTTTCTCATCGGTTTGCTGATGGTTTACTCCGCCAGCTGGCAGTTTGCCCGGCAGTTGGGCAACTCAGAATACACCACTGTCCTCAGACAATTTGGCTATGGTCTTTTGGGAATCGGTGTGGCAATTTTCTTTACCTTCTATCGATTACCACCAGTTCAGCCGTTGGGTCGTTCCTGCCATGATGGTGACCATCCTTTTGCTCATCGGCGTTTTCATCTTTGGTCAGGAAACCGAATTTGGCGCCAAGCGAGGTCTTTTCGCCGGTTCGATTCAGCCTTCTGAACTTGCCAAACTGATGATCATTGTCTATCTCAGTTTCTGGCTTTACAGCAAAAAAGAGTCCATGAATCAATGGTCATTTGGTCTCATTCCTCTCATGGCAATTGTAGGTTTTACAGCCGGGTTGATCCTGGCGCAGCCGGATGTATCCGCAGCAGCCACGGTAATTCTTCTCGGCGGTATCCTCTTCTTTATCGCCGGTGGAAAATTACGCCAGATCCTGCTTGTGGTGGTTGTCACCGCAATTCTGGGCAGCCTGGTTGTTCTTGGTTAACGACAATGCCTCCGAAGCGTCTTACAGATTACTGGGGCGGGCTCCAAAATCCTGAACAGGCATCCGATCATGTGAAATGGTCCCTCGAAGCCATCATCAATGGTGGTCTCTTTGGCGTCGGCATTGGTCGCTCCACCACCAAATTCATCGGCTTGCCTGTTGCCCCCACCGACTCGATCTTCGCGGTCATTGCCGAGGAAATCGGCCTGATCGGTGCCGTTTCCATCCTCGCACTTTATGTTGCCTTCTTATGGAGAGGATTAACCATCGCCAGCCGCGCCAAAGATGATCTTGGAAAATGGCTGGCAGCAGGCATCACCCTTTGGATCACCATCGAAGCAGTCATCAACACCGGCGTTTTGGTCAACCTGCTCCCCTTTGCCGGAAACGCCCTTCCGTTGATCAGTTCAGGTGGCTCCAGTCTTGTAACCACTTTTGCTGCGATCGGCATCTTGTCCGGAATTGCACGCAACTCGAAGTTGGTAACCACCCCAACTTCAGAAAGGAGCCCATCTCATGCGGTTGTTGATTTGCGCAGGGGGGACAGGCGGCGGAGTGTATCCCGCCCTGTCAATCCTTCAAGCCGTCGGTAATCGAGCCGAAAGTGTTCTTTGGGTTGGCAGCGAGGGCGGAATGGAATCCAACCTGGTAGCCAATGCAGGAATCGCCTATAAATCCATCCCTGCTGCTGGAGTGCATGGTGTGGGTCTGCGTGCGTTACCCGGAAATATCGCCAAACTTATCAAAGGCGTTGTGGTATCCCGCAAGATCCTGCGCGAGTTTAAACCCGATGTGCTCCTCTTTACCGGCGGATATGTTGCTGTTCCCATGGCTATTGCCGGTAACCGCATAAACAGCTTATTGTATGTCCCGGATATCGAACCGGGTCTTGCCCTGCGTGCCCTTGCCAGGTTCTCCAATAAGATCGCCCTCACCGCAGAAGACTCAAAGCAGTATTTCAAGTCGGGTAAAAAACTGGTCGTAACCGGGTACCCAACCCGGAGTGATTTCACCCCGAAGAATAAATATGAATCCTCTAAAAAATTAGGGCTGACTTCTGGTAAACCGGTTCTATTATTCATTGGCGGCAGCAAAGGAGCTCATTCCATTAATGAGGTGGTTTTCTCGCATCTATCTGTTTTATTGCAGGATTTTCAATTAATTCACATCACCGGTAAGGATGATTTTGCGCAAAGCCAGCTTCTTAAAGAACAATTGGTTTCTGAGCTGGCAGCCCGCTATCATCCATTCCCATACCTGCACGATGAAATCAGTGATGCCTTCTCAGCTGCTGATTTGGCCATCTCACGCGCTGGTGCCTCCATCCTGGGAGAATTGCCGTTGATGGGGCTTCCAGCCATCCTGGTTCCCTATCCATATGCCTGGCGGTATCAGAAAGTAAATGCCGATTATCTGGTAAAACACGGCGCAGCCAAACTTATCAAAAACGAAAATCTTACAGAACAATTGCTCCCCGCCATTCAAGCACTTTTTGCTGATCCAAACGCACTTTCATCCATGCGGTCTGCGGTGAGTACATTGGCTACACCACAGGCAGCCTCGCAACTCGCAGAACTGGTTATCACCTTGGGTTCCAACCCGGGAGGAGGATCCAAATGATTAGTTTACACATCATTCTCCTCATCTTTGTGATTTTGTTTGGAATTATCGGATCCATGCGCGGCTGGGCAAAAGAAGTGCTGGTTACCTTCAGCGTTATCCTCTCCATGTTCACCCTTACCATCCTGGAAACTTTTGTTCCTTTCTTCAAGGAAATTGTCAAAACTGCTTCTCCTGCTTCCCTATTCTGGATTCGTTCAGGCATTCTCTGCGGATTGGTTTTCTTCGGTTATCAGACTCCAAAAATCCCCCGGCTGGCGGAAAGCGGTAAATTCATCAGGAATCTCCTGCAGGATACGCTTTTGGGTGGTTTCTTGGGAATGATCAATGGATTCCTCGTGATGGGCACCGTTTGGTATTTTCTTCACACCAGCGGCTACCCATTTGAGTTCATTTTGGCTCCGGATCCTGCCACAACCAACGGGATTGCCTCCCTCAACGTAATTCAATTCCTGCCCCCGTCATGGCTGATGACCTCACCCACGATTTATGTCGCCGTGGCAGTCTGTTTTGTAATTGTATTGGTGGTGTTTATCTGATGACACACGTGCATCTGATCGGCATCGGCGGTACCGGAATCTCTTCCATCGCCCGCGTACTCCTTGAAAGAGGGTACAAAGTGAGTGGGTCTGACCGTGTTCTTTCCCCATTAGCCCTGGAACTCCAGGCTGTGGGCGTTACCGTCTTACGAGGGTCATCAATGCCGCCAATATCACAGGGTGCCGATATCGTCGTCCGCTCCTCCGCGATCCCTGATGATAATGCTGAAGTCCAGGCTGCACTTGCCAGTGGAATTCCGGTGCTCAAACGCGCAGATTTTCTTGGTAATTTGATGGTCAGAAGATTTTAGTATTGCTGTTGCCGGCTCGCATGGGAAAACCACAACCTCAGCCATGATGGCCTGGGTGCTCACCAGCCTAAAGCAGGACCCCACTTACATTCTCGGTGGTGTCAGCAATAACTTGAAGACCAATGCTCATGCTGGCTCGGGAAAATACTTTGTCATCGAAGCCGATGAATACGACCGCATGTTCCTGGGGTTTAATCCGGATGTTATCCTGCTGACCAACGTGGGATATGACCACCCCGATTGCTTCCCCAGTGTTGAATCCTATGAATCAGCATTTCGTGAATTTGTCAGAAACACCAAACCAGGAGGCTTGCTTGTCGCCAGCCAACCGGATGCCTCCCGCTTGCATATCCTCGAAAACCTGCCTGCAGCAGTTCAAGGGATCTCTTATGGGTTTTCTCAGGACGCAAATTACCAGGCCACGGGTTTGAAACTGAATAACATGGGTTGCTTCAACTTTGAGGTAATCACCTCAAGTATCGGCAAAAGTTTGGCAGCAGTAAGTATGTCAATCCCAGGAGAGCATAATGTCCTCAATGCCCTGGGGGTATTCGCAGTGCTGCACCAGTTGGGCTTTGCAGCAGAGAAGATCGCCAGCGCTCTTGGCAGTTTCCTCGGGACCGGCCGGCGATTTGAGATTGTCGGTGAAGTATCCGGGATCACAATTATTGATGACTATGCGCATCACCCCGCCAAGATCAAAGCTACACTGGCAGCCGCGAAGAACCGTTTCCCCGGTCGCCGCATTATCGCGGTTTGGCAGCCTCACACTTATTCACGTACCAAAGCCCTCGCGGCAGAGTTTTCAGCCTCCTTTGAAAACGCTGACTTGGTCATTGTTTCTGAGATCTATGCTTCCCGGGAAAAAGTGGAACCTTACTCCTCCATTGAAGTGGTTAAATCCATTGCGAATACCGAAGCCAGGTACATCGCCTCTATACCCGAAATCTCAGCATTTCTGGTGCGAGAATTGCATCCCGGTGATGTAGTTATCATTCTCAGCGCCGGTGATGCTAACCAGGTATGCACCGACGTCCTAACGGCTCTACAGGAAAGGAAGGGATACAATGGTTGATCCTCGTAAAAGCAGCTACAACACAGCAACAATGGAAAGCGATTCTTCCCGCTTCTTTTCGGATTTTCCCAGGATTCAGGTGAAACCGAAAAGAAGTTACCAGGAACCGGATTTCAAAGCGTTGCCCACTCCTGAACGCCAGGAATTACTGTCGCGCCTTATCGATCACGTGAGAGACCTTTAAAGGATTTTCTTGTGAACTTGTCTCTTTTGCATCATCACTTTACCGACCGGCTGCAGCAAAATGTCAGCCTGTCAAACCATACCAATGCAAAAGTTGGCGGTATTGCCGCGTGTTTTGTTGTCGAAACCAATTCCGACACCCTTGCGCATGACGCTCAATGGCTTTGGGAGCATGAAATTCCTTTTCTTGTCCTGGGAAGCGGTGCCAACGTCCTCGTCAGCAGCGGGCTCCTGGAAATGGTTGTTTTGCTCAACCGTACCAACAAAATGGAACTCATTGGTGACGCTCAGGAACCTGTCATCCGTGCCGAATCCGGATCTATCCTGGCTTCTGTCGCCCGTTTTGCTGCTCAAAACAGCCTGGCTGGTTTGGAATGGGCATACACCATCCCTGGCACGCTGGGTGGTGCCGTCTATGGAAACGCAGGAGCCTTTGGCGGCGACATGAGCAAATCGCTCAAAATGGCACACATCCTGCACCGACAGAGTGGCAGGACTACCCTCTCCGTTGAGGAGATGGCGTATTCCTATCGCTCAAGTGCTTTAAAACGCAATCCGGGTGATGCCATCATCCTCAGCGCTGACCTATTCGTACAACCAGGAGACGAAGCAGAAATCAGATCCATCATGGAAGCAAACGTGAGCAAACGCAAAGCCACTCAACCTGGTGGCGCAAGCATGGGATCAACCTTCAAGAATCCCGTTGGTGACCACGCCGGGCGTTTGATCGAAGCTGCCGGATTTAAAGGTTACCGAATTGGCGGTGTACAGGTCAGCCCGGTGCATGCCAACTTTCTGATCAATGACGGAACCGCTACTCCGGAAGATTATTACCATCTCATCACACTCATCCAGGGCACAGTGCTGGAGAAGTCAGGCGTAAAACTGGAATTGGAGATCGAATTATTGGGAAACTGGCAGGATTTGGCATGAGTGATCGATTAACCGTCGCGTTGATTTTTGGTGGCCGTTCGGGTGAACATGATGTTTCTCTCATGAGCGCACGATCGGTGCTTTCGGTATTAAATCCTGACAAATATAATGTCATTGAGATCGGGATTTCACGCGAAGGATTGTGGTACACAGGCAACAACGTTCTCCAGGCGTTGGAGAATGACGATTACTCCTCACTCAAATCTGTCGTTTTGCTTCCGGAACCGCACACTCAATCATTGTTCGCCCATGACGGCAGTAAATTGGATGCTTTACCTCGTGTAGATGTCTTTTTCCCGGTTACCCACGGCACATTCGGTGAAGATGGCACGCTTCAGGGATTGTTTGAAATGGCCGATGTCGCCTATGTCGGTTGTGGTGTGCTTGCCTCAGCCGTAGGAATGGACAAGTGCCTCTTCAAAGATGTGATGCGCTCCAATGCCATCCCCGTGGTGGACTCGATCCTTGTCAGTCGCAGCTGAAATCACCTCCTCAATTGATACTGTCATTCGCCTCATCGAACAGACCCTTTCCTACCCTGTGTTTGTAAAACCTGCCAACCTTGGTTCATCAGTTGGCATCACCAAATGCAAATCACGATCAGATGTATATGAAGGATTATTGGAAGCCTCTCAGTACGATCGGCGTGTTTTGGTTGAGCGTGGCGTCAATGCGCGCGAGATTGAGGTGAGTGTCTTGGGCAACGAGAATCCCATCGCGTCGACCCCCGGCGAAATCCGCCCCTCGGACGATTTTTATACCTACGAGGCGAAATACCTGGATGATGATTCAGAACTAATTATCCCTGCCAGGATTGATGAACAGCTCGCCCATACATGTAAAGACATGGCATTGCGGGCATATAAAGCTATTGATGGCGCGGGTATGGCCCGGGTGGATTTCCTCCTCGACCGCGAAACACAGGAAATTTATCTTGAGTGAAGTAAATACCATCCCGGGGTTTACCAGGATCAGCATGTATCCGAAATTATTGCAGTTTGAAGGCATCTCATATGAAGCCTTGGTGGAAAAACTGATTCAATACGCCCTTGAACGAAAACTGGACCGCGATCACACCTTACACACTTACGGGAGG
This sequence comes from uncultured Chloroflexia bacterium, assembly GCA_963753625.1. Taxonomy (GTDB): domain Bacteria; phylum Chloroflexota; class Anaerolineae; order Anaerolineales; family Anaerolineaceae; genus UBA6107. The sequence continues at coordinate 478,713 of CAVWCP010000005.1, read as the reverse complement.
AATGCATGACCGACCGCACCCGTAGTGCAGCAAGTTCAAGGGCTCAGGTAGTGCGTCAGCGGCGCAATGAGATAGTTCGTACCCCTGCCCCGCCGACAAGCAAACCAGAAGTACGCAGTACAGTTGCTCAGGGATATAAGTCACCTGTAAGACTCCCGGCTCAACCTGGTTCTCGTCAACCAGTTTTGACCTCACGTTATGGTCAAAACTTGCAGCCTTTACCCCAATCATCCACTGCCAGGAAGATTCGCTACCACGTTGGCGCTAATGGTGTTGAGACGCGCTTATTCTCCATGCCCGTCCTCAAATTCAATTGGCAGTGGGTTTCCGGCAGTCTGGCAGTTGTTTTACTCGTCGTTGTTCTCATGTTGACCAATATGTCTGCATTTGTGGTTAATTCAGTCAACATCAGCGGATTGCAGCGTCTCACATCCGATGATCTTGCGCCAATCGTTCAGGTAAATGCAGGTTCAGTCTTCATGCTCGACCGTGAAAAACTGACCAGAGCCATCGCCATCGCTTTTCCTGAACTGCAAAATATCCAGGTCAAGGTGAACCTTCCGGCAGCTGTGAACATCTCTGTAACCGAAAGGCAGCCTGTTATGGTTTGGTCCACAAGCGAGAGCAGTCTGTGGATTGACGCAGAAGGTGTAGTCTTTACACCACGTGGCGAACCCCCTGCAGTGGTAAATATTTTTTCTGCCAATTCCCTTCCTCTGACCACCACGGTCTCAACCCCCAGGAGTGCCTTGGAGTACGCCGCCATGGTTATCGACCGCCAGGAAAACCCTTTGACTCCGGAGTCGGTCATTCTCTACATGAATCCATCTGTAATGAAAGCCGCCATGGATCTCAGCACCCAGATGCCCCAGGGTGCCACCCTGGTTTACGATTCAGTTTCCGGCATGGGTTGGCAGGATCCCCGCGGCTGGAATGTGTTTTTTGGGACAACCCTGGAGGATATGCAGACAAAGAATATCGCATACCAGGCAATCGTTGAGCGCCTCACTGCAATGGGGATTACCCCCACAACGATCAGTGTCGAATACGCTGATGCACCATATTATCGTACGGAGTAAGAGGATCTTATGAATGATCCAATTGTTGTTGGAATTGATGTAGGCAGTAATAAAATCTGTACCCTCGTCGCCCGTCTGGAAGGTGAAAGTGACCAGCGAGTTCTTGGTGTTGGCATTGAGCCCTCCCAGGGGATTAAATCCGGTGCAGTCGTCGATCTCGCTGCCGCCTCTCAATCCATCGCCAGGTCGGTGGAAAAAGCTGAAAGAACCTCAGGGCTTGAGATCACCTCCGCCCTGGTCAGTTTGGCGGGTGCACAGGTCTCCGGCATCAACTCACGCGGTGTCGTCGCAATCTCTGGTGGTGTCATCAATCAGGAAGACATCTGGCGTGCATTAGATGGCGCACAGGCTGTTGCCATCCCCCACAACCGCGAAATCGTGCATGTTATTCAGCGTGGGTTTACGGTTGACGGTCAGGAAGGTATCCAATCCCCCATCGGCTTCTCAGGCTACCGCCTCGAAGTTGAAGCCCACATCATCACAGCCGCTGCCGCCACCATGGAAAACCTTCGCCAGTGCGTTCAAACCGCCGGTGTGGATGTGACCCAGTTCGTCCTCAATCCGCTTGCTGCTGCTGAAGTTGTTCTGAGTAAGACTGAGCGCGATATGGGCGTTTGTGTCTGCGACATCGGTGGTGGAACTACCAACCTGGGTATCTACATCAACGGAGATGTCTGGCATTCTATGATCCTCCCCGTTGGTGGCAATCACATCACGCAGGATATCGCCATTGGTCTGCGCATCACTCCTGACCAGGCTGAACAGGTCAAGAAGCAGTATGGCTACGCCATCAAGAATGAAGTCAGCGAAGAAGAATTCTTCACCTTGCGCGGGTTTGGTGAGGATGCCCCGTCCCAGGTGAGCCGTCAGGAACTTGCACACATCATTGAAGCCCGCGTGGATGAGATCTTCCAGCTCGTTTTACAGGAGATCCACCGCTCAGGACTCAACAGCCTGCTGCCAGCCGGTTTAGTTCTCACCGGTGGCACCAGCCTCCTGGCTGGCATACGCCCGCTTGCCGCCCGGGTACTCAACATGCCTGTGCGCGTCGCCAAACCTGAGAATCTCGTGGGTTTGGTGGATCAGCTCCAAAGCCCCGCCTTTTCAACCAGTGTTGGGTTGTTGAAATGGGCTGAACTAATGAACGAAACTTCAGGAACTACCGCTCACGCACCATCCCGCCGTCCCGGGGTTGGTATACCCTCCCCCAAATGGGATGATGTGAAAGAGTGGCTAAAACGTTTGTTACCGTAATCAACCAGGAATTTTTCCTGGACAATGAAGACCAATAAATGGAGGAAAATACGATGGAGACCAACAGAAACAACCAGAACCAGCCCGCTTACCGGAACCGCCCAGTGGAACCCGTGAGCAGCCAGCCAAACGAAGCTTTCGCCCGCATCAAAGTGATCGGTGTCGGCGGCGGTGGATGTAACGCTGTCAATCGCATGATTGACGAAGGTGTTCAAGGTATCGAGTTTATTACCGTAAATACTGATGCCCAGGCGCTTCTTCAATCCAAAGCCCAGATCAAAGTACGCATTGGCGACCAGACCACTAAGGGTTTGGGCGCTGGAGGAAACCCGGATGTTGGACGTAAATCCGCTGAAGAATCCTCAGAAGAACTCTACGAAACCCTCAAAGGCAGTGACATGGTGTTCGTCACCGCCGGCATGGGTGGCGGAACCGGCACCGGCGCAGCCGCCGTCGTTGCCCAGATCGCCAAAGAAGTTGGCGCACTCACTATCGGTGTGGTCACCCGCCCCTTCACCTTTGAAGGACAAAAACGGCTGCAGTCCGCTGAACAGGGGATTGCCCGCCTCAAGGAACATGCGGATACCCTCATCGTTATCCCCAATGACCGTCTGCTCCAGATCGTCGACAAGAAATCCTCGCTGCAGGAATCGTTCAGGACCGCGGATGATGTCTTGCGCCAGGGTATCCAGGGCATTTCAGAGGTCATCACCGTTCCTGGTTTGATCAATCTTGATTTTGCTGATGTGAAAGCTGTCATGTCCGAAGGCGGCGCTGCCTTAATGGCAGTTGGCCGCGCTTCCGGTGAAGACCGCGCCCTCAAGGCTGCCGAACAGGCCATCTCCAACCAGCTCCTCGACATCACCATCGATGGCGCTCGCGGAATCCTCTTCAACATCACCGGCGGATCCAGCCTCAGCCTGTTTGAGGTCAACCAGGCAGCCGCTATCATCAAGGAAACTGCCCACCCGGATGTCAATATGATCTTCGGTGCGGTCATCGACCCGAATATGGAAGATGAACTCCGCATCACGGTCATTGCTACGGGTTTTGACCGGGCTGGTGCCAGGAAAACAGTCAGTGTACCAGCCTCAAAAGTCGATGGCTATCAAATATTACAGCAAGCCTCTCAGCGTGAGTCTGTGAGTGTTGGTGCCTCCCGCGAACCCGGCATCTCTTTTGGCCAAACTACCATCGATACAGATATGCTTAACATCCCTGCCTTTATGCGGAAAACACTCGATAACAGGGACTGATCGCAGGCTACATGAGCACCAGAATTAGTATTCCTCCATAATGGCCAGGGCTTGCTTAACCATGGCAGGTTCTCCCATGCAGAGTCACAGGCTGGCGGCTGGTCCCCGCCAGCCTTCATTTTAAAAAACCGATATTTCTTTGCATAATTGTTAAATCATTCCGTATTTGGAAATCTAAATGTTAAGTGGTTGTTAGAAAATCTTTACGTAGTATTTACACGGGTGATTAGTAATGTATGTTACTATTCGGTTAATCTCAATGGAGGAGAAAATTATGTTCATCAAAAAAAGTGCTAAGCTTTTTGTATTGGTCGTATTGGTATTGGCCCTTTCAGGGTTCACCTATGCTTTCGCCGCGGCGAACACTGTTCCCGAATCTAAAGCTGGTGATGGTACTGGTGTTATTTCAGGTTACATAGTCTCCAACATACACTACGTTCTAGATGCCTCAAACCCCACCATTATTGACACTGTCACATTTCAATTAGACGATGTTGCCACGACTGTCTATGCAAAAGTTGGACCCACCTGGTCTTCCCTCTGCACTTTGGCAGCTTCAGTTTGGAGCTGTGATGCTCAGGGAGCAACGGTTCAACCAGCATTGACTCTTCAGGTTGTCGCATCCAATTAATTGTGATTCAAATGATCTCGGGCCAGTCAGATTGACTGGTCTGTATCTCAGGATGATCACAATTAGGTTATCCAGGCCATCCATTTGGTACGAAGAGACGCGTAACCAAAAGATGGTCTGGATTGCAGTAAAGCACAAATCGTGAAAACAAATCGCCGTTGGTTGTTAGCTTTTCTTTCAAGCGGATTCCTCATCCTGGCTTTCATCGCATGGTCGCTCTTCGCTCCATCCCAACTGGGTGGAAACGTGGAATACGTCGTCATCAATGGCAACAGCATGGAGCCTGGGATCAGGCAAAATGACCTGGTACTCATCCGCAGTGCTGATCATTATCAGGTTGGCGATGCTGTCGCCTATCGCAACTCCGATTTGGATCGTGTGGTTTTCCACCGTATAATTAACGGGAATTCCCTCCACTACACATTACAGGGTGATAACAACACCTGGCTCGATTCCTTCCAACCATCGCAGGCGGAGATCATTGGCAAACAATGGTTGCATATCCCGGGAGCTGGAAAAGTGGTTGAATGGGTTCGAAAACCTATTCTTGCCGCGGCCAGTGTAGGTATTGTTGGAGGATTCATAATGACGATGATATTCTTTAAAAAGAAATCAGGCAAAGTGAAAATGCAGGCAGCACCCTCTCGCGATTCCGCTTCAAGGGAATTATCTGCTTTTTTACCTGGATCTGGTGGATTGACTGCAGCTACTCCACAAAACCAAATCCCTGCCAGGAACCCGAACAAGATAAGTTTTAATGTTGAGGGCAGCTTCTTTCTCCTCGGCTTTTTTGCTATCATTTCGTTGATTTTTCTCTTCGTAAGCATGTTAAAACCAATTACTCGCCAGGTAACCCGCGAGTATCCATATACGCAATCCGTCACGTATGAATATAACGCTCCCGCACCTGCAGGTGTTTATGATTCCCCGGCATTGGTTTCTGGTGATCCCATATTTACCAATCTTACCTGCCAGGTTAACCTGTTGATCTCATACCAGGTTATGGGCGTTGGGCTAGCCAACCTCAATGGCTTTCACCAGGCAAAAGCCATATTATCCGAACCCGTTAGCGGATGGACCCGTACTTTTCCGCTTGAAGCTCAACAGGGTTTCACCGGGAACACGTACTCCAGCGCGGTTTTGTTGGATTTATGCCAATTACAGTCCGCTGCTCTTCAGATGGAGTCGCAGACGGGAACAACCACCCATACCTATACTGTTTCCATTGAACCGAATATCACCGCGCTCGGCGTTCTGAATGGTGAAAAGTTAGACACTGCTTTTAATTTGCCGTTAACCTTTCAGCTTGATGCAACTCGCGCCTTCCTTAAACAAGGTGACCCGGGTTCAAATCCGTTGCAGCCTGTTGAGGAAAACGTTCTGCCGTCAGCAGCGATTGAAACAAATACTGTCAATTTGATCTTCATGAAGATCCCCGTTGCTGCATTACGCATTTTGTCATTCATTCTCCTGCTCCTCTCCACGGCGGGTTTGTACTACTTGATTTCCAGGGTATCCAAAGCCTCAAAGCAGGACAAGGATATGCTTGTGCGTATGAAATATGGCTCCTCGTTGGTGGATGTTGAAACTTCCCCTTCGCTTGACAATGGCAGCTTTGTCCGCGTCCGTGATATCGATGACCTGGCAAGGCTGGCAGAAAAGCTCAGCACTGTCATCCTCCACCACAATGACAATGGCCAGCACGTTTACTATGTGGAAGCCTTTGGATTGACCTACCTCTGCATGCTGGAAGATAAAGCCCAGTTGCTCTCCCCTCCACCGTTTCCAGGTCAGGCGCTGTCTGCCATCCAACAGGGGCTTATCAACGGCGAGTTCTCCATCCACTACCAGCCTATAATATCCATCCACGACCGCAAGCTTGAAGCAGTAGAAGCCTTTGTCCGCTGGAATCATCCGCAGCGAGGAATTCTCTCCGCCGCTGAGTTCATCCACGAAGCCGAGGACTCTGGAGACATCATCAAGTTGGGTGAATTTGTGTTCTCCGCTGCCACAGATCAGTTGGTCTGGTGGAAAAATAACAATATCTTCACTAAAGTAGCCATCAATCTATCCAAAATCGAGTTACAGCAACTCCCGGTTCAGCAGGTCGTTCGCACAATTCGCAGGGCAGGCTTATCCCCATCCCAATTCCAGATCGAATTCTCTCAGGAGTTTCTACTGGATGAAGATAACCGCGTTCTGCACACGCTGCGCCAGCTACACGAAGCGAATTTCTTGTTGGCATTGGAAAATCACCGCGCTCCCCTCAATCCTGAGATCTTTGACGAAATAAAGCTGGATTTTATTAAAATTGACCGATCAGTGTTAACCCACCTGGACCAAACCCAGATCACCACTTCCTTGCGTGTGATGATTAACTCGTTTCTTTTGCGCGGCATCAAGGTGGTCGCCAATGGAGTGGAAACGCGCTCCGAAATCAATACTACCCGCGACCTGAATTTCACACACGCACAGGGTTACCTCTTCGCCAGACCTGCCAGTGGCGTTGAGATCACCCCGGTTTTGAAGAATATTATTGATAAAGAGATAAGCGGGTAAAAATCATGTTCCGCAGGTTCGTAAGCCCCAGGTTCTTTTTGATCTTTGCCCTCCTCGTTTTGCTTGGGGTAATTCTGGTTGTTAGCTACACCGCCTTATCCGCATCCAATTCTGTCCCCCTCACCCGCCTGGGATTGACCACGCAGACCATAACAGCGAACGATCTAAAACCGGCAGCCTGCAGTGCCATCACTGTAACCAACGTTATTTACTGTGCCGGGGGTGCTTGTAACGGTACGGATGCCAATGACTTGATGTTTGGTACTTCGGGTGTCGATAATATCCAGGGAGGAAAAGGGAATGACTGCATCCTTGCCGGTGACGGTAATGACGACCTGAAAGGTGAACAAGGCAATGATGTCTGCCTGGGTGGTCCTGGAACCAATAACTATCACCCTACCTGCGAGGTTTCCTCGCCGTAATCCGCTGGTCATCCATTCCATTTCAATTTTAAATTCCCTCCCCGGCATTCACCGCCCGGTGAAGTGTTCAAAAACTTTTTAAGTTTTCTCATCCATTTTCATTCTCGCCTATTTCAATCACTTTTCACCCGAAATCCGGTAATTCTCCTGACATAAGGTTTTATTTGCTGTAATTTCGTCGATTTTTGACCTCTTTTTAACCCTTGTTTTTTGGTAATCCCCCGGTAACACGGTCCACATTTTAAGGTTAAGATTTAACCCGGATAATTGAACTGTGGTTCTATTTATGCTATGATGTAGTAGCATATCTACGGTTGACTGGAGGTACTCCCCCCATATATGGGGGATTGTTTTTCCAGTAAGTTTGTCCTCCGTGGATGGAGTTTCACCACTTACGTAGGAGGGTCATGCGCTGTCCATACTGCCAGGACGATAATTCCAGGGTGCTCGATACCACCCACGATAACCGCGGGGGCATTCGCCGCCGCCGTGAATGTGAAAAGTGTGGCCAACGTTTTTCGACCTATGAACGCCCCATCCTCGCCACCCCGCTGATTGTTAAGAAATCCGGCGCGCGTGAGGAATTTGACCGCGAGAAGCTCCTCCAGGGCATCCGACTTTCCTGCACCAAGCGCCCCGTATCTGCCGCCGAGATCAGCCACCTCGTCGGTGAGGTCGAGACCAACCTGCAAAAAATGGGCCGCGAAGAGGTATCCTCCCGCATCGTCGGGGATATGGTAATCGAAGGCCTTAAGCAGCTCGACCACATCGCCTATATCCGTTATGCCATTGTTTACCTGCAACTGAGTGACCTCGTTTCCATCCGTAAAGAGATTGATCGTCTATTAGAAGGTTAGGAGTAAAACACAAGATGGATACACTGACCCATACCTCACAGCAGTCTTTGCTGGACCTGGCAAGTATGCCAAAGGATCTCCCCAGGATTAACCTGACGGACAACGCCCGCCAGGTGTTGATCAAGCGTTACGTGCGCCGCGGAAATGACGGCCAGCCCGCCGAATCTGTGGAAGAAATGTTCTGGCGCGTCGCCTACAACATCGCCAAAGTGGAAGAAAAATGGTCCACTGATGTCCCCGCGCTCGCGCGCAAATACTACACCCTGCTCACCAGCAAGGCTTTCTTCCCCAACTCCCCCACCTTTACCGGTGCCGGCACTCCCCTCGGACAGCTCGCCGCCTGCTTTGTCCTGCCCATTGACGACGACATGGGCCGCGATTCCGCCGGCATCTTCCAGACCCTGCGCGACGCTGCCCTCATTCAGCAAACCGGCGGCGGCAACGGTTTCTCCTTCTCCCGCCTGCGCCCCAAGGGCAGTTTCGTCAAAACCTCCGCCGGTGAAGCCACCGGTCCGGTGGGATTCCTGCGCGTTTACGACAACGCCTTCGGTGAGGTCGCCCAGGGCGGCACCCGCCGCGGCGCCAACATGGCCGTCCTGCGCATTGACCACCCGGATGTGGAGGAGTTCATCACCTGCAAGTCCAACGAGAACCAGATCACCAATTTCAATATCTCCGTCGGCATCACCGATGCCTTCATGACCGCGGTCGATGAAGACCGCGAATGGTCGCTGCGTTTCCCCGACCTCTCCGACCCGCGCTCCAAGGGCTTCAAAGGCACCTTCGAGCAGGCGGAAGCCCAGGGCATCCCCTTTAGAATTTACAAGACCGTGCGCGCCCGCGACCTCTTCGAGAAGATCGTCAAGCAGGCGCACCACAACGGTGAGCCCGGCCTCCTCTTCCTGGATGCCGCCAACCGCTCCAACCCGGTCCCCCACCTTTACCAGCTCGAAGCCACCAACCCCTGCGGTGAGCAGTGGCTCGGACCCTACGAGAACTGCTGCCTCGGTTCCATCAACCTCGCCCAGCACGTCGGACCCGACCACACCGTGGATTGGGAGAAACTGCGCGAGAACACCCGCCTCTCCACCCGCTTCCTGGATGATGTCGTCGACGCCAATGTCTACGTCCCCGCCGTCCCGCAGCTCAAGGAAGCCGCCCTGCGCGCCCGCCGTATCGGTCTCGGCGTGATGGGTCTGGCTGACCTGATGTACCACGTGGGCGTGCGTTACGGCTCCCCCGCCGGTGAGGACTTCGGCGCCCAGGTGATGGAGTTCGTGCGCTACACCGCCATGCAGACCAGCATCGAGCTGGCGCACGAGCGCGGACCTTTCCCCGCCATCAGCGGCAGCATTTACGACCCCAACCATCTTCTCTGGACGCCGCCGGTATCTCCCTTTGAGAACCAGCAGTACTGGAACCGCCCCAACCTCGATTGGCAGAACATCACCGAAGGCGTCAAGCGCTACGGCATCCGCAACGCCGCCCAGACCACTGTCGCCCCCACCGGCACCATCGCCACCGTCGCCGGCTGTGAAGGCTACGGCTGTGAACCCGTCTTCGCCCTCGCTTACATCCGCCACGTCAATGACAACGGGCAGGACCTCAAGCTCACCTACACCAGCCCCATGTTCGAGCAGGCGCTCATTGAAGCCGGCCTCAGCGAACTCGACCGCCAGGATATCATCGACCGCACCATGCAGCAGGGTTCCTGCCAGGATGTGGAAAAGGTGCCCCAGAACGTCAAGGAAGTCTTCGTGGTCAGCGCGGATATCGCCGCCGAGGAGCACGTGCGCACCCAGGCATCCCTGCAGGCTTTCGTGGATAACTCCCTCTCCAAGACCATCAACTTCCCCGAGACCGCCACGGTTGAAGAAGTGGCCAGCGCTTACATGACCGCCTGGGAACTCAACTGCAAGGGCATCACGGTTTACGTTACCGGCTCGCGCGAGCAGGTGGTCCTCGAAACCCACAACACCGCCGCGCGCAAATCCGGCAGCGAGCAGCCCTCCACCGAGCAGATCAAGATCTGGCAGGAAACCAAGAAGCCCCGCCCGCGCGCCCTGGTCGGGCAAACCTATTCCATTGAAACGCCATTGGGCAAAGCCTTTATCACCATCAACGAAAATGGCGCCGAGCAGCCTTTTGAGATCTTCATCAACACCGCCAAGGCTGGCTCCGAAACCGCCGCCGTCAGTGAAGCCATCGGCCGCCTCATCTCCTATGTCCTGCGTCTTTCCTCCCCCATTGAGCCCACGCAGCGCATGACGGATGTGCAGCGCCAGCTGGGTGGAATTGGCGGCGGCAGGTCGCTCGGGTTTGGTCCCAACCGCGTGCGCTCCCTGCCTGACGGCGTGGCCCAGGTGCTGCAGGAATACCTCGACGAGCGCGCCGTGCGCCAGGGCAAGGGTCAGACCGTGCGCCAGTTGAGCCAGCAGTCCCTGCTCGAGGAAACCGAAGCGATCCAGATGAATCTAACCCCGGAAGATGCCGACGCCCAGGCTCCAACAACTGCCAACCTGGCCAGGATCGGTGACCTCTGCCCCGAGTGCGGCGTGGCCGCCGTCATCAACGAAGAAGGCTGCCGCAAATGCTACAGTTGCGGCTATTCAGCATGCTAGGCACCGGTTGTTATTAAGATTTTTTGAAACAAATGATGTCAAACAAAAAATGCTCACTAAGTGAGCATTTGTATAGTTTCACCTGCACTGCACCAAACGCAGTGCGGTGCAAGTGTTGCGAGCCACGATCTATGGGGCGCGGCAATCCCCAACAAAGCGAACCGTAGGGGCGGTTCCGCGAATTCCACGGTTGGTGTGCCTCTGTGGGTGCGTCCCCGAGCAGTTCGGGCGAGTGGGAAGAACCGCCCCGATTATTGTCATTGCGATCGCGGTTTTTGCACCCCCGAACGTTTTGTGAGTGAGGGGGAGTTAGCGCTTGCCGTAAGCACTATGTCCACTGCTGATTGTGCGGGGAATCCCCAACAGACTTCCGCTATGGTCAACTGTTGAAGGATTGCACATCCCGTTGCCTATTTTAATGCACCTTAAATCTGTATCAATATCGTACCTGCTGGTTGACAAATCCTCAGATGGCATATAATAAAAGAGATCCCGGATTTTCTCAAAGCTGGGGCAACCGGCATACATAGCCACTACAGACAGCGATGTCGCACAGCAAGACTTGGGTTTAAAGTAAATCTTAAAGGTTTCACGGTAACAGGGAGCGTATTCGCGCATCCTTAGACACCATTTAATGGTTATTCTTGTCTGAATGGTGGCTGCCCCGGAATTCGCGATGCGTTCCTTCATCATTATCTTATATAAAGGACGTGCGTATCTTGGCTGGTCACGAAGAGAGCAGCCAGGATTCCAAAAACAACTTGGGTTTCCTCACTCTGACGTACAGGAGGGCAGCCATGAAAAAGTACACGCACGCCTGGATCGCCTTTAAAGCCATTGAACGCCTGCGCAGCGCCTCGCTCACCGACGAGAACCGCGCCTTCGCTGACTATCTCATCGAATGGTTCCAGTCCTACAAGGACGGCGTCATCCGCGGCGCCTGGTACCCGGATGAGATCATCAAAGACAACAGCACCTCCCACATCTTGAAAATCGCACCCGCGCAACCCGCCGAGGTGACCGCCCCCGTAGTGGACACCGTAGGGGCGATTCACGAATCGCCCCCGCCAATCGGATACCCGAATTCCGCTTCCGCGTCCTGCCCTCCTCCTCGCTCCTCTACCGCACCGGGCGCGCCTCCCCCCTGCACAACCGCGCCTACACCCTCGACGCCAAATACAACCTCCCCGAGCGCTGTGAAGCCCTCTCCCACGCCGTCATCGACAACCTGCGCATCATGGAACGCGAACCCAAGGGTTCCGCCCTTGCCCCCACCAACCACCACGCCGCCCTCATCCTCTTCATGCTCAGCCACTACATCGCCGACGCCCACATGCCCATGCATTCTGACGCCCGCCCCGGGGACCTGGGCACCTTTGACCTGCACGCCGCCGTGGAACAGGTTTGGGAGGAGGAGGTCGTGCGCTACTACGGCATCGACCGCTACCACCAGCGCTTCCTGTATAACGAACAGGGCTTTCCCTCCTCAAGGATGAGCCCGGCTATGCCGCCTCCATCCTCAAATCCGTGGAAGATGAGCTTGCCGCGCGTGAGTTCCAGATCACCTACGGTCAGGGCAACGGCAACGTGCGTGAATACATGCTCGCCGTCAGCCAGTACTCCTACCTGCTGGCGCACACCTGGCTGCCCGCCGGCTACGACCCCGCCCGCCTCGACCGTGCCGCCCTCCAGCTCCCCTTTGGCGAGGGCATGACCTTCCGGCAGATGAGCCTGGTCGCCCTCTCCGACGCCGTGGACGCCGTCGCGCGCATCTGGCTGCGCGATTTGAGAAGGTATATGAAGTGGGAGAATGAATCATAAGGAACAGTGTGATAATGAAAAATGATCCAATTAATCGTCAGTTTTTGGGTTTTCAACCCCTGCTGGTAGCCCGGACTGGCGAATACGGGGAGTTACTGTGTTCCCGCAAATATAACGGTTTATTGCAGGGCTATCTTATTGGTATCCGGGAGCGGTTATGGTGTTCAATGGTTATAATTTGTTGAACCGATCGAAATTCGAAATCTCGATAGTTACTCACCTTAACTTTGATCAATTGAAAGCTCAAGATATTAGATATATGAATACATTTTATTTTGATCATGTTACGTGATTAAGGAAAAAATGTTATCTCAAATAGGATTACTTTTTTGTGACCTACTTTCATCTCAATTGGTTTCATTCTTATTGGAAAATCATTTAGTTCCAACCATTACAGAAATTTAATCCAACGGAAAATTAAATTTACTATAGAAAAATCGTTTACTGATGTCTTTTCATCCTTCCCCCAAACGGAATACTTGATTGAAAACTTTGATGTCATCGGTTTCCTAGAAAGACCGAGAGTAATTATTGAGTTTAATAAGATCCTCACATTATTTGAGAACCCAAATAGTGAGGTAATAATTCAAGAGTGAGACCATCAAGGTTCTCAAATTTCTACGGATCTAAATCTAATAATTTCAAAATTGCTCCTGACGATTGCAAATAATCTACGAACAATTCCAGAAGTGGTAGAAATTCTTCATCGAAAAAGACACACAAAATATCTTGGAGTACACACAACAAATTCCTCAGATGATGTCCGTCATTAATCTACTGGCGGGAAATCTAAACAGCGAACAAGTTGTCGCTAAGAATAAAAATGAAATCGAGTTATCTAGTAAGTTGGATACCTTGAATGAATTACAAAAACAAGGAAATCCAAATGCTAGTCTTTACTCGTAAATGCAATTGAATCTGCAGCAGATGAAATCCATCCATCAGATAAATTAAAGGCGAGAATAGAATCCCTAAAAGGAAGTTGTAATTTAACGATCAGATAATATTAAAGAGGCTATTAATTGCTTTGAAAAAGCATATCATCTTGATGATGAAAATGGTGATATTCAATTTAACTACGGAATTGCTTTGTTGTTAAGAAAAAAGATTTTCGTAAATGCTTTAGTAATAGCAAAAAATAGTTTTGAAGGAAAGAATCGAATTTTAGCAAAAATTTTGTTTTTGGAATGCCAGATTGGTTTAGATCCATCGGTAGATTTCGAAGAATATATTGATGAGTCCTTAGTAGAATCTGGGTTATACAACCGAGCGATTGGCAATCTTTACCTTAAGCACAAAAATTATGAAAAAGCAGAAAAATTCTTAAGGCAGCTTTATCCATTGACAATAACGACGTTATTTCAAAATCAACATTAGCTCAAGTTATCATCGAACAAAGATTTCCAACAATCACATTCTACGACATTAATCCTCTCGACCCTGAAGAGTTAATTAGGTTGAATGAAGCAAAAAAACTTAATACTGAAGCACTAGATTTAATTAGGAACCACGATAATCGGTCTGTTAAAAATAATATTCTCGCGTCGTTGGGTGTGATTTTTTTTATTAACGGTAATCTCCAAAAAGCACAACAATGTTGTGAATCCATAATTGAGAATGACTCGAATAATCAAATCGCCCTTCACAATTTATCTCTGATTTTTATATATAAAAACGAAAAAATTTAACGCTAAAAATACTTTGAATAAATTATCACGGGAATACCTTATTGAATCAAACCTATATAATATGCTACTTGACATATATTTAGAGGATAAAGAATATGAAGTAGCGATGGCATTTATAGATCAGATTAAGTAAGGATCCGAATCAAATAAATGTTTTTTAGATTTTTTTAGGGCAGCAATTTATTCAAAAACAGAGCAAATTGATAAGGCTCTATTACTAGCAAAAAATTCATATGAAAATAAAAACATAGGATATCAATATGTAGAAACCGCAGGCCGCATTTATTACTATTTGGGAAACCAAACTGAATCTCTTCAATGTTTTGAGGAAGCATTCATCTCGCGCTTAATGATTTTGAAAAAGCGCGAATTAGTGTGTACATCATTGAGATTTTATACCAGGTCCAATTCATATGCGGAAATGATCAAATGGATTGAAAAATTACCTCAAAAATTCTTATTAAAGAAAAAGGAGTTCGCGCATAAGTACGCATTTAATCTTTACAAGATCCGAGAATATAAAAAATCGTTTAATTTTCTTAAACAATCTCGAACTAATGGAATCATATTTGCAGAATTAATTGAATTGGAAGTTTGGTTTTATGAATATTATGGGGACATTCCTAATGCGATTAAAGGTCAAAGAGAATTATTAGAGATTACAACCAACCCAAATCTAAAAATTGATTATGCGCGTTTATTGTTTAGGAATGGCGAAAAAGAGAAGCTCAAAATGTGTAAAATACAATAAGTTCAAGCACTAACATAGATCCATTTTTATTAATTCAATGTAGTGAAATCTTCTTATTAGCCGGAAATTATGAATCTGCGATACTAAACGCTTTTTTAGCTAGAAAAAAAGGTTTTAATTCTACAAAATCATCACGCATATATAAGAATTTTCCTTAATATTGGCGACCGTCTTGATTACGTTAAAGTTTTAATAATAATTGTGCAATTAATATTCAAATCAAAGACAGAAAAACGATGGGTAAGAGTACCAGAAAATGTTGATCCAAACCGAGAAGCTAATGAATATAACTACACAGACGAATTTGCTAGACAATTCATTAGATTGAAAGTTTGGTGATCTGTGAAAACCTTCAAGCAAAGATGGAATATCCACAGATCCTACACAAAATCTGGAAATACAAAGTATATATGTTCGTGCATTTCAAGAATCAATTCACGAGTTCAATTTCAGATTTCCTAACAATAGTAATTTTAAACAGATTAGAATTACGGATAATGATTATACAGCGTTCTTCAGAGAAATCTCCCGTACAGGCATAAGAACTGACTTAATAAAAGATTTTTATGACAGAAAATTAATTAATTTTGAACAGTTCTCTAAATTGATTGGTAGAGATCAGATAAGAACATTTTTGGGATTCGAAAGAGATAACACTTTATCGATATATGCATCAATAGGTTCAGATGAAGATCAAAAAAAACAACGTGAGATTATCAGTGAATGTACTGAAATAGTAATTTCAATTTCTGGGATTTTGACTTGAAATTCTTTAGGCCTACTAGAACAGATTCAGCAAAGGTACCATAAGGTAAGTATCTCACAATGGGTAGTAGATGCATTTCAAAATTCGTTAATCGATTTTGATACTGAATTGGTATCTGGTGGTACAACGGTAAGCTTTCATGAAGGTCGTTATATCTGGAGTGAGACTCCTAAAGATTTTATTCAAGGTGTTATTTTTGAATTAGAAAAAATATTGATTTTTATGAGAAAAAATTTCTCAATTATTCCTATTTCAGCTGATTTTATTGAAGAGTTGATACCCGATTTTACATCCCCCAAATATATAGGAGAAGTAAACCAATCCTTATTGTCTGTGGCAATGCAAAATAAATGCCCAATATTTTCTGATGATCTTGTATTTAATCAATATTGTTATTCCCAAAAAATAAATACTTTTTGGACACAAACTCTTCTTATTGATTTTCTAGATAATAAAATCATCGATTCGGATAAATATACCGACTCAATAGCAGCACTAGCAACTGCTAATTATTGGTTCACATCAATTACAGCAAAAATGTTATATGATATTTGGAAAATTGGAAATTTTAAAATAACGAATAAATTCGTTAATCTACTAAAAATTTTACAAGGACCAGACTCAACAGAAAGTAGGTCCATCAAAATTGCGTGTGATTTCTTAATAAAAATTTGGTATGAAACCATCGATATCTACAATAAGGCTATGGCTTCCAATCTTGTCCTTGATTCTTTAACAACCAATGGAATACTTGAAAAAGTACTATTCGTTGTTCTTAGTTCTCTAAAAAAGAGATTCTTTCTCGCCCCTATTCAATTAATTGAATATCAAAGATTCCATAATCAATGGAAGGATTTGCATACTAATAATGTTGATATAGTTATGGGGGTCAGAAAAAAGATCTCCAAATAGCTGGTGTTGGCTATGCTTTCCATAGTGAACTTTAATAAAACTTGCCAAATTGGCAAGTTTTGGCTTAAAAATTCGCCAATCTGGTAAGTCCCATTTCACCCCTTTTTCCGTACAATTAATATGTATAGAACCTTAAAAACTGAACATCCGCTCATCCCCGCCCCGCCAGGGTTTCTTTATCCAGTGGCAGCTTGATTCGTATCCCATTCGAACCCACTTTTAAAATAAAACAAATACGAATGTTTTACATTGGAATTTCGATTCGTATCTTTTCGTTTCAAGGAATCAAATACCTAAAACGAATCGCTGGTTCAAATTGGTTGAAGGTTGTCCTTTGTGGCTTGCTGTACTTGCACCCCGTGGCTGGTTTTGCTGTGCTCTGCTGTGGGCTCTGTGTGAGTATGAATTGTTTTAATTGTTCCTTGTTTTAAAACAATTATCAATTCGAATAAATTTCCTACTATTCTTGTCCGATTAAGGCTATAATGACCTTATGGAAACCAAATCCCCCATCCTCCCGCTTGAAGTCGCCGTCGCTCGCCGGCGGCTGTTTCTGGTGCCTCGAAGCCGTCTTCGACCAGGTGGCTGGCGTCTCCGATGTCGTCTCCGGCTATGCCGGCGGCGACTCCCCCAACCCCACCTACGAGCAGGTGTGCTCCGGGCACACCGGGCACGCCGAGGTGGTGCGCGTCACCTTCGACCCCGCGCAGATCTCCTACGCCGATATCCTGCACATCTTCTTCACCATCCACGACCCCACCACCCTCAACCGCCAGGGCAGCGACGTGGGCACGCAGTACCGCTCCGCCATCTTCACCACCCTGCCCGAACAGGCCGCCGCCGCCGATGCCGTCATCAACGAACTTGCGGATAAAGGCCTCTGGCCGGACCCGATCGTCACCCAGGTGCTGCCCCTCGAGACCTTCTTCCCCGCCGAGGATTACCACCAGGAGTACTTCGCGCGCAACCCGGGCCAGGGCTACTGCCAGTTCGTCGTCGCGCCCAAGGTGGCCAAGTTCCGCCAGAAGTACGCCCACCTGCTCGCGCAGTAACGCTGACTAAAAAACCTGTCAAATTCCATTAACAACAATCTTATTAAAACGCAGTATCATATTGATAAGTCTTGATAAAAAAGGAGGAGTTATATCATGGAAGGTAATTGGTTAACCTGGCTCATTGTTGGTGCAGTCGCCGGCATCCTGGCGGATTTCCTCGTGAAGGGGATCAACCTGGGGCTGCTCGGCAAGATCATCGTCGGCATCATCGGCGCGTTCCTTGGCGGCTGGATCTTCTCAGCCCTGGGGTTCTCCATCGGTACGGGGCTCCTCGCCCAGATCATCCATGCCACGATCGGCGCCATCCTCATCCTGGTCGTCCTGGCGCTCATCCGCAGGCGCTAAACACCAATAAAAGAGGACACGCAAGGTCCTCTTTTGATTAAGAATTTTCGCAATTGTTTTCTGCTTTGGATTTAATATCCCCTTGGTCACATCTTTTTGCCCTTCAGGTTGTTATAATAGATGAGTGTTCAATCCAGACTAGTGAGGAAAACTATGGCGAAAGTACATGTGATCACCGATACTGATTCAAATCTTCCGCTCGACCTGGCCCAAAAGCACGCCATCGTCCAGGTGCCCATCACCATCCAGTTTGGTGAGGAATCCTTCGAGGACCTCTTCCAGATCGACAACCAGGAGTTGTTCACCCGCATTGACCGCAGCGGCAAGCTGCCCACCACCGCCGCTCCCTCCCCCGCAGCCTTCACCAAAGCCTTTAAGGGGGCTTTTGACGCCGGCGCCGACTCCATCATCTGCGTCACGGTCGGCAGCAAGATCAGCCGCACCTACGAATCCGCGCTGGTGGCTGCCGCCGAAATGCCTGAGAAGAAGATCACCATCATCGACTCCGGGCACCTCAGCCTGGCTGAGGGGTTTATCGCCATTGCCGCCGCCGAAGCCCTGGCTGCCGGCAGCTCGCACGAAGATGCTGTCAAAACCGCTGAGTCGCTCATTTCGCGCGCTTACCTCTTCGGCTCGCTTTCCACCCTCAAGTACCTGGCGCTCGGCGGGCGCGTCAGCACCATCGCCGCCAGCATGGCCAATTTGCTCAACATCCGCCCCATCCTGACCATGCAGAACAACAAGCTTGAACTGCTGGAGAAGGTGCGCACTCACCGCGTTGCCATGAAACGCCTGGTTGAACTGCTGGAGAATGCCGTGGGCAACCGCACCATCGAACGCGCAGCCATCCTGCACGTCAATAACCTGGCGGATGCCAAACACCTGGAGGCTGAACTGCGCAAGAAGCTCACCCTCCCGGCTGACCTGCTCACCGTCGATTTTGGTCCCGGTCTTTCGGTGCACGCCGGCGCCGGCATGGTCGGCGCGGTGTTCGTCGCCAAAGAGTAAGCCAACTCCCTGATAACAAAAGTCCCTGCGGTTTGCAGGGACTTTACTGACTTTGGACTATTGCTTGTGGTTTTTCGGCTACGCCATGCGCAGAACGACGGGTTTGCCCTTGAGGCGGTACTTGCCGCCGCTGGCATCGATGACCATGCCCGCATGCTGCTCCATCACGTCTACGAAGGTGTGATCCTTGCGGATATCGATGGCGCCGATGGCTTTGCCGGGGATGCCGGATTCGCCGGCGATGGCGCCGACAACATCACCCGGGCGGATGTGATTGACATCACCGAGGTTCATCCACAGGCGTACCATGCCGGCTTCGTCGCCGCCCTTGTTCCTGCGCGGGGCGCGCTTCTCATCAGCGGAGGATTGCGGCCATTTCTGACCACCGGATTTGCCGTTGCGTTCGCTGCGTTCGCTGGTGCGGGCTGCCTTGCGGCTGTCCATCACGGCTTCCACGTCAATGGTGTTGATGGCGCCTTCGTTGGCGCGGATCAGGCGGATGGCACCGACTGCCACTTCCACCGGACCGAAACCGCGTTCGCCCATTTTGGCGATCAGGGCGCGCTCCATGGAACCCACGCCAGCCAGCAGGTGCTCGCTGATGCGGTTGAGCAGTTTCTCTTCGCGTTTGGCTTCCACTTCAGCCACGGTCGGCAGCGCGAACTCGCGCAGCGGCTGGTGGGTGAAGCCCTGGATCTGGTTCTGCCAGCTGCGTTCGCGCGGCGTGATGAACGAGATGGCAATGCCGGTTTTGCCGGCTCTGCCGGTGCGCCCGATGCGGTGCACATAATCATCGGGGTCGGCGGGGATATCAAAGTTGAACACGTGAGACATGTTGGCAACGTCAAGTCCGCGGGCAGCCACGTCAGTGGCAACCAGCAGTTTCACGGTACCCTTGCGGAAGCGATCCAGCACCACCTCGCGGCGGTTCTGGGCCAGATCTCCATGCAGGGCATCCGCCGCCAGGCCGATGCGCAGCAGGTCTTCCGCCAAATCCTGGGCGCGCGCCTTGGTGCGGGTGAAGATCAGCGCGCTGGTGACTTCCTCGCTCTCGAGGATGCGGGTAATGGCAGCCAGTTTGCTCTCTTCGCGCACGCGGTAAACACGCTGCTCGATCTCAGCCACGGTGATCGTCTTGGGGTTGATGGTCATCTTCACCGGGTCGTGCAGGTAGCGCTCAGCCAGTTTGCGGATGCGCTCAGGCAGTGTGGCGCTGAACAATCCCACCTGGCGCTGGGAGCTCAACTCGTTGAGGATCAGCTCAACATCGTCGATGAATCCCATGGCGAGCATCTCATCGGCTTCATCGAGGATGAGCATACTCACGTGGCTCAGGTCCAGGTGCTTCTGGTGGATGAGGTCCAGCAGGCGTCCGGGGGTGCCGACGACAACGTCAGCGCCGCGTTCCAGTCCGCGCAGCTGGATGGAATAGGACTGCCCGCCGTACACGGAGAGAATCCTGTAATTGGTACCCTGCGCCAGGCTTGTTGCCATGCCGGTGACCTGTTTTGCCAGTTCACGGGTTGGCGCCAGCACGAGGGCTTTGACACCTTTAACACTTGGATCGAGGCGCTGCAGCAAAGGCAGCATAAAAGCGGCAGTTTTGCCGGTACCGGTTTGAGCCTGTCCGACAAAATCGCGACCTTGTAGTATGGGGGGAATTGCGGCGATTTGTATGGGGGTTGGCTCTTCGTATCCCAATTTGGATACTGCATTCACATATTCCTGGTTCAATCCCAGGCTTTCAAAAACATTCACTTCTACTCCTGACATCACACATAAAAATACCCTTCCGAAACCGGCAGGGCAGCAAACCACGCACGATTGTAAATCACAACCTTTCGGCTGCAGCAGGGATTATAACACTGATTTGGCTCTCAGGATGCGCAGCTTACGCGTTCATCCACCAGGAGCTTTCCTCCGGGCGTTCGCGCGGCTGCATGACCTCCACCCTGCCATCCTCCAGCCACAACACGGCTGGGCGTGTGGCAAAGTTGTAATTGGATGCCATGCTCAACTGGTACGCGCCGGCCGCAGGGATGGCCAGAATCTCGCCGCGGACTGCCTCCGGCAGGGTTACACTGTCGATGAGCACGTCCCCGGTCTCGCAGAACTTGCCCACAACGCGCGCGGCGTTGGCGGCTGCAGCGTTTGCCCGGTTGGCGATGAGCGCAGTATAGCGGGCAGCGTAGAGCGCCACGCGCGGGTTATCCGCGATGCCGCCATCCACCGCCAGGATGCGAGTGCCATCCGGCGTGGTCTTTTGCGCGCCGATGGTGTACAGTGCCACTCCCGCCCGGGCAATGGTGAAGCGCCCGGGTTCGATCACCAGGCGCGGCAGCGGCCAGCCTCTCAGCAGACATTGGGCTTTGACGGTGGCGGAGACCACGGCAATCCACTGATCGGGGTCGTTGATGGGATCCTCCTCTGTGTAACGCACGCCCCATCCGCCGCCCGGTGAGAACTCCTCGGGGATGAAACCTTCCTCAGCTGCTACAGCATACATCTTCTCAATGGCTTCCCTGTAGACCTGCGGGTCGCGCAGCTGCGAGCCCAAATGCGTGTGCAGCCCGACCAGTTTCAACCACTGGCTGGCCTGGGCACGGCGGATCGCCTGGTTAGCCTGCCCGCCCAGGATGTGAAACCCGAACTTTGACGCCGGGTGTGAGGTCTGGATGTGCGGATGAGTATCCACGGTCAGGTCCGGCGTGATGCGCAGCCAGATGCGTGCGGATTTGCGTTTTTGGGCTGCCAGCGACTCAACAAACTCCAACTCGTCGAGGCTGTCCACCACGATAGC
This sequence comes from uncultured Chloroflexia bacterium, assembly GCA_963753625.1. Lineage (GTDB taxonomy): Bacteria > Chloroflexota > Anaerolineae > Anaerolineales > Anaerolineaceae > UBA6107. The sequence goes on along the minus strand of CAVWCP010000005.1, from coordinate 456,888 downwards.
CTGGATGCCCCAGTCCAGCGCGGCGTTGATCTCCTCCGCGGATTTGTTGTTGCCGTGGAGGTGGATGCCGTCAGGGTCAAGGCCGGCTCTCTGCGCCACGCGGATATCGCCGATCGAGACCAGGTCCGCGCCGATATCCATTTGCGCCAGTTTCTGCGCCAATGCGAAGGAGAAGTACGCTTTGCCGGCGTACGCCACCAGGGCGTTCTCGCCGTAATGGTTTTTCAACAGGTACTGCAGGCTGGAGATTTGCCCTTTTATCGTCGCAGCATCATAGAGATACAATGGCGTGCCGTATTGCTGCGCCAGCGCCACTGCATCACATCCCGCGATGGTAAGGCCGCCATCTGCGTCAATTTTCACAGTAATTGGGAAAACGCTTAATCTGTCTTTATACAATTCTGCCATGGGTTACCTCTCCGCTATTATCTCACGAGGCTGGTGAAATCACCAAACGCGCTGATTTACGCAAGAGTTGGCAGATATCATATAATTGAGGTTAACCAACATCCAAGGAGAGAATCATGCCCAAACGCCTCATCCTCGTCGCAGGTAACATCGGATCCGGTAAAACATCCCTCACTGAACGCATTGGTGAAAGACTGGGCTGGAAGACCGCCTACGAATCGGTGGCGGATAACCCCTACCTGCCTGATTTCTACGGCGACATGAAAGCCTGGTCGTTCCACCTGCAGGTGTTCTTCCTTGGTCACCGCGCGCAGCAGCACCTGGACCTTTTCGAGGACTCCCAGTCGGCCATAATCGACCGCAGCATTTACGAAGATGCCTACATCTTTGCGCGCGCGCTGCACAGCATGGGCAACATCAATGAGCGCGATTACCTCACCTACCGGCAGGTATTTGACATCGTCACCAAGAATTTACCCGCCCCCTCCCTCCTCATCTACCTGAAAGCACCCGTTGAGTTGTTGATCAAAAGGATCCAAAAGCGAGGCCGTGAGATGGAAACCTCCATCAGTGCGGATTACCTCAACTTACTGGATTCCTATTACACCGATTGGATCAAGAATTTCGACCTGTGCCCGGTGTTAACCCTGCGCACAGATGACCTGGACTTCGTCCATAAAGCCACACATCTCGACCTGGTAGTGGAGCGCATCCAGGCAAAATTGGCCGGCAAAGAGGAAATGGTCTTCTGAGGTTTTCACGGGACAAGAAATTTCTCAATATTTACTTTCATATTACCGCAACCTTTTCGAGAAGGTTGCGTATACATTCATAGAACAATTGAAGACATGGTGTTGTAGTGGCAAACTCTGACAGCCAATGGATCGCAAAAGCCTGCAATGGGGACGATGAAGCTTTCACAAAGCTTGTTGAAACCTACCAGAATCCTGTTTACAACATGTGTTTTCGAATGCTCGGTGAAGCAGGCGCAGCTGAAGATGCTGCCCAGGAGACGTTTTGGAGGGCGTATCAAAACCTTAAACGCTACGACCCGCACCGGTCTTTCATCACCTGGCTCCTTTCCATCGCTGCCCACTATTGCATTGATCAACAACGTAAACGCCGCATCCCACTTTTCGAGCTTGACGAATTCCCGGATTTTGATATCCACGATCCGGCCGTCCCCACACCTGAGAAACAACTTAGCCTGAATGAAGAGGATACCGCATTACATGAGTTGATCAATTCTTTACATCCTTTGGATAGGGCAGCAGTAATTTTAAAATATTGGTATGAAAGTTCGGAGGAAGAAATAGGCGAAATGTTGAATTTATCGATTAGTGCGGTTAAAAGCCGGTTACACCGGGCAAGGAAACTACTGGCAACCAGAATTTTGGTTGAAACCACCTCTCCAGGGAAGGAAAGGAGAAAAAATGAATCACCAGCCGTTTGAAAATTGGATCCTGGATGAATATTCAGGCACACCAACAGAAAAAGAGTTGATGGAGCAGCACATCAAGGAGTGCGACCATTGCGCTCATCTGTACAAGACCTGGCATGAAGCCCGTCGTCAACTCGTAACCAGCGGGGTAAAGAAAGCGCCCGTCAACTTTTCAGGGCAGTGGCCAGAACGGCTTGCCTTCTTCAAACTAATGAAACAGCGTAAACAGGCACGCACCCTGCTGGCCAGTTTCGTTGGCGGAGCCTTCATGGTGCTCATTGCCCTTGGAGCTTTACTGGTACCGAACATCTCGATCATATCCATGCTCGTGGGGGTCACTTCGTCCGTCGTGCGGTTCATGGAGGCAATTAAGGAACTCTGGACCCTGGTGCAGAGTTTAATAAAAGTAGCCCCAACCACGCTTCTCATCGTCAGCGGAGCTTTACTGGCTGGTTGGATCACCCTCGCTGTTTTGGCCTGGGGTGTTTCCATTTGGCGCGTATCCATTAAAAAGGTGAATGCAAAATGAAAAAATCAATCCAATTAATCGTAATCTTGTTGCTACTCTCGATTTTTGTTCTAGCTCCAGTGTCGGTGCAGGCACAGGACCCAACCCCCGGGAACGATTATGTCGGTGACCAGCTAATCATTGGCAACACCTATCGCCTGGCTGCCGGAGATACCCTGACAGGTAACCTGGCCGTAATTGGTGGAACTGCAGCCATTGAAGCAGAATCGAAAATGCTTGGTGACATAATCCTGTCTGGCGGCACCCTTTCGCTCGCCGGAACCGTGGATGGCAATATCATTGCCATAGGCGGCGCAGTTACCCTTGAAGATACGGCGGTTGTTAACGGAGACATGGTTCTCATTGGTGCCACCATCAAACGATCACCCCTGGCAACTGTAACCGGAGAGATAACCGAACAATCACCGTCCTTTTTCAATCTTAAAGATACAGGCAAAGTTCTGACTCCATTTTCCTACACACAGGATCCATTAACCCGCGCTCTTTCCATCACTTTCCAGGCTCTCGCAATCAGCGCGCTGGCGGTCATCCTCGGACTTCTTCTGCCAGAACAGATCAAGCGCGTCTCAACCACCCTCACTTCTGAACCACTCGTGGCTGGCGGCGTTGGATTACTCACCGTGGTCGTTTTCCCAATTGTCGTTGTCATCCTGACAATCACGATCATCCTCATTCCTGTCGCAATCCTGGCAATCCTGCTCTTCGTTTTCTCGCTGTTATATGGTTGGATCACAGCTGGTCATGAGATTGGTACCCGGATTGCAGCCTTATTCAAAACGGATTGGCATCCTGCCATCGATGCTGGAATCGGCAGCCTGCTGCTCAGCCTTGTGGCTGGCTTCGCGAGCATGATCCCATGCGCAGGTTGGCTTGTGGGTATGATAATCGCCCTTTTTGGATTGGGTGCCGTACTCATATCACGATTTGGGTCTGCAAAATATGCCAAAAAACTGATCAATTCCGTCCTTCCTTCACAGACAACTGAAATTACAGATCAACCAGAAATATAAGAATAATGCCTTAAAAATAATTGGAAGAAGAATATTATGAAAACAATCAAAATTCTCACGTTGATATTGGTACTCGGTTTATTGATGTCCTGTACTTTTTCAGTAAATGTTCCCAAGGTTCGTACTGGAGTTACCCAGACTCTTGAAATTAATGAAAAAGTCACCGGTTCTCCTGTGATGGTGGAAATTGAAATGGGGGCAGGAAAGTTGGACCTTAGTGGAGGTGCGACAAATACTGTTGAGGGAACAGTCCTCTATAACGTTGATGCCTGGGTGCCTGTAATTGAAAACGAAAGTAACGGGATTACCTTGTCCCAGACAAATACATCTACCGTCGGTTTGCCAGATGGTCAAATCATCAACGAGTGGGATCTCAAACTGGGTTCCACACCAATTGATCTATCAATTGCTTCCGGCGCGTACGAAGGTTCACTTGATCTCAGCGGTCTCTCACTCACAAGGTTAAGCATCGCCGATGGTGCCAGTAAATCCACGGTCACCTTCAATACCCCCAATCCCGCGGTTATGGATTTACTGGAATACAGGACAGGCGCATCCGAGGTTAATCTAATGGGTCTCGGCAATGCCAATGTTGACGAGGTAGTCTTTACGGGTGGTGCCGGCAGTTATGAACTGGATTTTTCAGGTGACTCCGGGAATGATATCAACGTGCGCATTAGCGCTGGCATGAGTGATATCACCCTAACAATTCCAGCCAATATGCAGGCAACCATAACAGTCAATGGCGGACTCAGCAACATCAATGCCAATGGAACCTGGACGATTAATGGGAACAGTTACACCAGCGGATCAACTGGTCCTGTAATCAGAATTACTGTTGACATGGCAGTTGGAAACTTGAACCTGGTGAAGCAGTAGATTTTACGAGTTGTACATTCAAAACCTGGATAAAAACGTCCAGGTTTTTTATTTTCCTTGCCCGGAATGGCCTTTCGATTTATATTTATTTCCAAGTCCTTCCAGTTTTTGTGAACCTTAGCAAAGGTATCACACTCAATAAGTTCAAAGCAAAAAACGGAAATCTATCATCGAGGCTCATTTTTTATGGGAAGTCCCTGGGTAACAATAATCATCGCATCGCTGGTTTACATCGGGTTGGCGATCGGTTTTGTGCCAAAATTTCAATCCAACCGCACAACGATAACTTTGCTGGGTGTGGGCTTACTGCTTGTTTTCCGCCAGCTGCAGTTCGGGCAAATAGGTTCCTTGCTTGACCTTGATACTTTGATACTTCTTTTCAGCATGATGGTGATCAACGCCAATTTGCGACTTTCAGGTTTTTTTAGGCTTGCTGGCGCCATGTTATTACGCCTCACGCGTAAACCCAGGGTATTCCTGATGATTGAGATTTTACTTGTGGGAATACTGAGCGCATTATTCCTAAATGACACGATCTGCATTATGTTCACTCCTTTCTTACTGGATCTGCTCCTGGCAATCAATCGCAATCCTATACCCTACCTTATCGCCCTGGCAACGGCTGCGAACATCGGTTCAGTTGCAACCCTTACCGGGAATCCACAGAACATGATCATAGGAGTCGCTTCGAAGATCAGTTATGTCGACTTCGCGGTTGCGCTTGCTCCCATTGCGATCCTCTGCCTGGGTGTCATTTGGGTTATCATCACCCTGTTTTATAAAAAAGAGTTTGCAAAGAATAACTTTTTCTCCATACCGCCAACACGGGAAATACGCTACTACAAACCTCTGCTTATTAAAACCCTGATGGTCACAGTTGGACTTTTAATAGCCTTTATTTTAGGAGTCCCAATTGCGCTCGCTTCTCTAGTGGCTGCTTGTATCTTGCTTATAACGCGCAGAGTAAAACCTGAAAAGATATTCGGCAGCATCGATTGGGAAATCCTGGTATTTTTTAGCGCTCTCTTTATTGTTACCGGTACAATGGAAATTAATGGAATTACGGATAAACTGGGAGAAATGGTTCAAAATGCCGGGGAGATTAATGCATTCAACCTAAGTGTACTAACCACGATCCTGAGCAATATTGTTTCTAATGTTCCAGCGGTATTGTTGTTAAAACCGATAATTACCCAGATGACGAATCAAACTGCAGGTTGGCTTACACTTGCTGCAAGTTCAACCCTGGCTGGTAATCTCACCTTGCTGGGGTCGGTGGCTAACCTGATCGTAGCAGAATCAGCCAAACGCAGACGAGTTAATATTTCTTTTTGGGAATACACAAAAATTGGCGTAATCATCACTTTCATTACGCTTTTACTTTCCATTGCCTGGATTTCGATTTTTATTTGGAAATAAGAAAACGGGTTATCTGTAAAGTCCCAAATCCATTACCGCCTGGTAAACCGCATCGCGCAGGTAATATCGATACCCCTGCCTTTCATTTATCCTTTGACGGATTTCCTTGGAGGAGATCTCCAGTATCGGCGCATCTACGATCATTACTTTTTTACTAATACCGGGGAGTAGTTTTTCAAGAGAAACCAAATCGACCTGGTCTGCGTGTCGGCGCATAACTCCGATTCCATCGCATAATTCAATGAAATCTTTTGGCCGGTTCCAGGTTGGCAAATCATGCAGAGAATCACCCCCCATGAGGTAAAAGAATTGCGCACCGCGGATATTCATTCTTGAGTATGTTTACTGTATCAATTGCAAAATGCGGGGCTGGCCGGTCGATATCCACACGTGAAAGAACAAATGCATTATTGTCTGTGATGGCTTTTTCGACAAGTTTGACCCGGTCTTCGATCGGACTGATGTTGACATAACGCTTATGTGGAGGGTTATCCGTTACCACCCAGAGCAGCTTATCCAGGTTGAGCTGCGTGCGGCATTCTTCAGCCAGGATCAAATGGCCAACATGGGGAGGATCAAATGTTCCACCGAAAATACCTATGCGCATATTTTCTTTGCCTTAATCCTGCCATTCCAATTCGTAATCCCGGATATAAACAGTGTCGCCCTCCTCGATCCCTTCTTTACGTAAAGCAGCATCAACACCCAAAGTAACCATCAACCGATGGAAACGTCTCACAGATCCATCATGCTCCCAATATGTCATTTCAGCAGCCCGTTCAATAGCAGCGCCTTTAACGCGCCAGCCTTCGTTTTCCCGGACAATTATGAAATCGCGCGGGTCATCTTCAGGTCTGTAAACCGGGATCTTATGGACTGGTTCAATTGCCGGTGTTGCCTTAAGCAGTTCCAGAGTCTTCCATAAAACTGGTTTGAGATTCTCACGTGATAGTGTCGAGATGGCCACAGGTTGGTACCCTTTTTTGGTGAGAATCTTTTTAATATTTTCCCATTTTTCCTGTGCTTCGGGTTGATCCATTTTATTCAGCACCACGATCTGAGGTTTTTTCTTCAGTTCAGCATCAAATAACGCCAGTTCATTGTTGGTCTGTGAAAAATCAGCTATTGGATCTTCAGACATTCCATCCAAGACATGGATGATCACTCGCGTACGCTGAATATGACGAAGGAATCCAAAGCCCAATCCGGAACCCAAATGCGCTCCTTCAATCAACCCCGGAATATCAGCCAGGATTAAGGTGTTATCCTCATCCAGCCTGGCAACGCCAAGGTTTGGCTCAATAGTAGTAAATGGATAATCCGCGATCTTTGGATTGGCATTGGTAACCGCAGCCAGAAAACTGGATTTTCCTGCATTGGGGACCCCAACGATGCCAACATCCGCCAGTAACTTCAGTTCCAACCGAGGCTTAATTCTTCAGGAGGTTCACCTTTTTCCGCAGTTCGTGGAGCCTGATTGCGCGAGGTGGCGAAATGCTGGTTTCCCAGTCCTCCCCGTCCACCTTTACATACCTTTAATTTCTCACCAGGTTCCGTCAGATCACCCAACAATTCACCGGTCAGATCGTTATAAATGATCGTGCCCGGAGGTACAGGAATAACAAGGTCTTTGGCATATCTGCCAGTCATGTTGCTCGGTCCACCATTTTCGCCATCATCAGCCTGGAATTTGTGCTTGAAACGGAAACTTTGCAAGGTATTAAGGGTAGGTCTTACCTCGAAAATACATCCCCACCTCGACCGCCATCTCCGCCATCAGGACCACCTCGGGGAACATATTTTTCACTGTGGAAATGCATCATTCCTGCACCACCACGGCCTGACCGAACAAAAATTTTGGCTTCATCAATAAACATGAGGATTATCTTTCGATTGAATGCCAGGGACCCAGGCAAGTGTAATAATGCCCGGATCCCTGATTAAATGCAGGAAAATTACTTTTTGAATTTTGCCTTCAGGATATCGGTTAACGTTGGTTGACCAATTTCCTGTAATTCATAGCGAACACGCTGCATGGGTTTGTTGACTTTGAAGATGCGGTTCAAGTCAATGGGTGTGGCTGAAATGACCAGATCCACATCAGCTTTATTGATGGTCTATTCCAGATCTTTCACCATTGCATCACCATAACCCATGGCCGGCAGGATCGTGCCGGTATTTGGATATTTGACATAGGTGTCATGGATGGTTCCAACCGCAAATGGGCGGGGATCAACAATTTCTGCTGCACCAAATCGGCGAGCAGCCACCCATCCAGCTCCATAAGCCATTTCACCATGGGTGAGAGTTGGACCATCTTCAATAACCAGCACGCGTTTGCCGCGAATCGCATCTGGATCATCCACAAATAATGGGGAAGCACCTTCGATGACGAGGGCTTTGGGGTTCAATTCGTGAAGCACATTGCGCACTGCGATCACTTCATCAGGATCAGCAGTATCGACTTTGTTGATCACAAATACATCAGCCATTCGCACATTGGTTTCGCCAGGGTGATAGGCTTTTTCATGGCCGGCACGATGGGGATCTGCAACCACAATGTTCAAGTCTGATTTGTAGAAGGAGAAATCATTGTTGCCGCCATCCCAAAGGATGATATCCACTTCCTGCTCAGCCTGGCGTAAAATGGCTTCGTAATCAACACCGGCATAAACGATCACACCATTATCAATATGAGGTTCGTATTCTTCGCGTTCCTCGATGGTGCATTCATGCTTGTCAAGATCAGCATAAGTGGCAAACCGCTGCACTTTTTGTTTAACCAGATCACCGTAAGGCATTGGATGACGAATGGCAGCCACCTTGTATCCCATATCACGCAGGATCAGAGATACCCGGCGGGTGGTCTGGCTTTTTCCAGAGCCGGTGCGGACTGCACAAACTGAAACAACAGGCTTGGTGGATTTCACCTGGGTGGAGTTCAAGCCCATCAAGCGGAAATCCGCACCAGCTGCCAATACAGTGGAAGCTTTATGCATCACGACTTCATGAGGAACATCACTATACGCAAATACTACCTGGTCAACTTTTAGATCCTTGATCAAGCGTGACCAGTTCACTTTCCGGAAAAATGGGGATGCCTGCAGGATAAAGAGATCCAGCCAATTCCGCCGGATATTTTCTACCTTCAATGTTCGGGATTTGGGTGGCAGTGAATGCAACTACATCATAATCCTTATTGTCGCGATAGAAAACATTGAAATTGTGAAAATCGCGGCCTGCTGCGCCCATAATAAGGGTTCGAATTGGGGTCATACTGTTCATCTCCTTTGAATAATTTGGTTTACCAGTTTGCTCACATCGCTTGTGGGGCTGTGATGCCCAGTAATGCCAAACTATTGCCAATTGCCTGTTTGGCGGCAGTCAACCAATCGCAACCGGAAACTGCGTGTTGGTTCTGCTTCCTGTAAAACAGGACATTGAGTATAAAAATCATTAAAAGCGCGGGCAATTTCAAATGCCAGGTTGGTCAATACTAATGGCTTCAAATCGCGGGCGGCTTTTTGCACTTCATCCGGAAGCCTGTTGATCAAATCGACCAAGGTGATCTCGCTCTGGGTCAAGTTCCCCAATAAATTGAAAAGTACTCGGGAATCTTGTTGATCCACCTTCTTCAAAATACTGTTGGCGCGGACATAAGCATACTGAATGTATGGGGCTGCCTGTCCATTGAAATCCAAGGCAGATTGCCAGTCAAAAGTGACCATCTTGGTGCTTTCACGTGAGAGCATCGGGTATTTGATCGCGCCAATTCCAATCGCCTCGGCAATCTTGACCTGTTTTTCTTCACTCAAATCCGGGTTCTTCTGGCGGACAACCTCAAGCGCACGTGCAATCGCTTCACGGATCAGGTCCTCCAAGCAAAACCACAGTGCCTTCGCGAGATGAAACCACCACATTTCCCGGCAAATTTACCAGTTCATACGGGATATGCTGGCAGCTGGTTGCCCAGTCATAACCAGCTAGCTCCAGTGTCTTGAACACCTGCAGAAAATGCAGAGATTGGCGCACATCCACAACATAATAGGATTTTTCAAGTTGAGGATAATCAAGGAATTTCTGGCGCGCCAAGCGCCAGGTCTTCGGTTGCATAAAGGGCAGTACCATCCGAGCGCAATACAACCGCCACCCGGTATTTTTCCTCTTTCAAACCCAATTTCTCATCCATCTTGACAATAACCGCTCCACCCTACAGCGCGTTCATCCTGGGCAATCCCCTTTTGGATAAGCTCTTCAACCATTACTTTTCCGGAATCTTCAAACATCGAGTTGAAATAATAGCGGTCAAATTTTATATCCAAATGCGTCGTACATTTCCCTGAAGCCTTCAAGTGACCACTCACGTGTCTCTTCCCAACAAGCCACTACTTCGGATCACGGTGATCCCAGCGTGTGTACATCTCGCGGACTTCCAGTTCAAGATCAGGGTTTTCTTCTAACCTCTTGCTCGCTTCAGCATAAAGATCCCCCATCCACTTGGTAATATCCTGTGGTGGTTCTTCATGATTGTGAAACTTGAGATAATTCCACAACCATTTAATCACATGCAAACCGATATCCCCGGGATAATTAGCCCTGATGACATCGTAGCCCGCAGCCTCTTCAAGCCGCGCCAGGACATCCCCCAGGATTGCACCCCTCAAATGCCCTACATGGAAAGCCTTGTGGGTATTCGGATGTGAAAACTCCAACATAACACTCTTGCCATTTCGCTCGCTCCAACCGTATTTTTCACCCTGGATGAGAACGGTATCGATAACGCGGGTGGAAAAGTCTGCGGGAGAAAAATACAAATTCAGGTAACCGTTTACTGCCTCAGACCTAGTAAATCCCTCTGGGAGATTCAGCGTTGCACAAATGCCATCAGCAATTTCTGCAGCTTTCTGAGCCACATTCCCTTTTCCACCGATAAATGATTTAGAAGCCAACTGAAAGAAAGAAAGTGAAATTCCCCATTGTCCGTTAAAAGGAATCCAGGACCATTTGAACTGCATCTCAGGGAGCTGATGAAGCGCAAGGTATTGGTTGATTTGCTGTTCGATTGTGCGTTGTTCCTGCTCAAACATTCCCATATTCCTTGTGTGTTGACCATCAGGATTATATCACAGCGGTTTTTTAGGTCCTTAATGCAAAAGCGGGAGAGAGACACTCCCGCTTTATTGCTTTTTGTGTTGTCCGCAGGCTATTTCTGTTCTGCGAGCAATTTCTTCATCAGGCGGCTTTTGCGTCGGGCAGCATTATTCTTGTGAATAACACCCTTTTGCGCCGCCTTGTCGAGAGCAGCAATGGCTTCCATAGTGGCAGTCTTTGCAACTTCGGCATCCTTGCCTTCAATGGCAGTACGGGCGCGGGCGATGTAAGTACGTGCCACACCACGATAAACGCGGTTTCGAATGCGTTTTTTCTCGTTCTGCTTGTTACGTTTGATTGCTGATTTGATATTAGCCAACTTGTAACCTCCAAAAAAAACTTCTGACAGTGCGAGGGTTGAGGGCAAGCACTGGTTCAGGTGGCGGACGAATTCTACACCAAAAGGTCCATTCTGTCTATAATTCTGACCAATTTAACCTCATCTTACAATTGGATAAATTAAATTCCAAAAATAGACAGGCTGGTAGAAGCTCTATTTATCCTGCAGAGCCGCCACACCTGGTAACTCCAAACCTTCCAGCATCTCCAATGATGCACCACCGCCTGTTGAAATATGTGTGATCTGTTCTGCCAATCCGGATTGCTGAATGGCAGCCACGGAGTCTCCACCGCCAATAATGCTGACTGCCTTACTGGCAGCAATCGCTTTGGCAACACCAAACGTACCTTCTGCAAATTTTGGAAACTCAAAAACACCCATTGGTCCGTTCCAAACGACTGTTCCGGCTTTCGCGATAATTTTTCCAAACATCTGCCACAGTCTCTGGACCAATATCCAGAATGCGCCAACCGTCAGCCACTGGACCAAGATTCATCGTTTTCGTGTTAGCTTCTGCATCAAATTTGTCACCGAGGACTACATCGACAGGTAAGTGAATCTTTTTTCCACCGATCTTAAGTAATTCCCTGGCGGTCTCGAGGACTTCATCTTCTACGAGGGAATCTGCCAACGGGATACCTTGTGCCTTAAAAAAGGTGTTCGCCATTCCGCCACCAATGAGAATCTCGTCTGCCTTTTGAAGCAGATTTTTAATAACACCAATCTTGTCGCTCACTTTAGCGCCGCCCAGGATGGCAACAAATGGTTTCGCGGGATTGGCGATCGCCTGACCTAGATACTGGATCTCTTTTTCCATCAGAAAACCGGCAACACCTGGCAGAAAATGGGTAACACCTTCAGTGGATGCATGTGCACGATGAGCAGTACCGAAGGCGTCATTGACATACAAATCAGCAAGTGATGCCATCTTTTTAGCAAAGATAAGGTCGTTGGCTTCTTCTTCAGGATGAAAACGGGTGTTTTCCAAGACAAGCACGCTGCCAGGGTTAAGTTTTGATGCTGCCGCTTCAGCGGGTTGACCAACGCAATCAGTAGCGAAATGCCACTTCCATTTTTAACAGCTTTCCCAGGTGGGTTGCAACCGGGGCTAGAGAGAATTTGGCTTCCGGTCCACCCTTGGGGCGCCCAAGATGAGAACATAGGATAACTGCTGCACCATGATCGATCAGATATTGGATTGTCGGCACGGCTGCCCGAATACGTGTATCATCGGTGATCTGACCGTCCTTCATTGGAACATTAAAATCGACCCTCACCAGGACTTTTTTACCCTTTACATCAATATCTCGAATGGTTTTTTTACTGAACATGATTCACTCCTCGCGTTTAATCGACATGATGCGTTTCCGCGAATTTCACCGGTCACGCATCATGATGGGTTTCAAAAAATGGAGATTACAGTTCCCCGGTAAAAGATTAAAGGTTTTTCGCCATCATGGCTGCCATGTCGGCAGTTCGACAGGAGTAACCCCATTCGTTATCGTACCAGGCAACCACTTTCACCAGCGTGCCACCCATGACCATGTTGGTGGCAAGGTCAACTATGCTGGAGCGGGGATCGCCTTTGAAATCCATCGAGACTAAAGGATCCCCATATTCGCCAGTGGTAACTCCCAGGATCCCCTTGAGGGCGCCTTTGGAAGCGTCAACAAAGGTTGCATTCAATTCTTCCTTGGTGGTAGCTTTTTCAACATTAGCCACAAAATCCACAATTGAAACTGTGGGTGTAGGTACCCGCAGTGAATAACCATCGAACTTGCCTTTCAACTCGGGGATGACCAATGCAAGGGCTTTTGCGGCACCTGTTGATGTAGGGATAATGTTTAGCCCTGCTGCCCGGGAGCGGCGCAATTCCTTCTTGTGCCCCTGGTCCAGGATCACCTGGTCGTTTGTGTAGGAGTGAATGGTGGTCATGACACCGTGGATGATCTTGAACTTGTCGTTCACAACTTTGGCCGCAGGAGCCAGGCAGTTTGTTGTGCAGGATGCATTGGAAACAATGTGATGCTTTGCTGGATCGTAAGATTTATCGTTGACACCGAGCACCAGGGTAATATCTTCGTTCTTGGCTGGGGCAGTTATGATGACTTTCTTTGCGCCACCTTTTGCGATATGGACATTAGCACCGATTTTTCCCTTGGCGGGATCGCCGAGTGCATCAGTGAAAACGCCGGTAGATTCGATGACGATTTCAACACCCAGGTCTTTCCAGGGTAACAAGGACGGATCCTTTTCCGAAAATACCTTGATTTTTTTGCCGTCGACGATCAGTTCACCTTCACCGGCTACCACGGTCCCGGGATAGATCCCATAATTGGAATCATATTTAAATAAATGCGCGTTCGTTTTCGTATCGAAGAGATCATTAACTGCCACAACTTCAAGTTCGGTGCCGTGTAACTCTTTGATCGCTTTTAGTACCTGTCGTCCAATTCTTCCAAATCCGTTGATACCTACTTTGATCGTCATAATACTCACTCCTTCGTAATTTCAGATATTTTACCATGTCTAGACATGGTTTGATTTCATAAACTCGATGTTTCATCCTTCATACTTAATGGACCAGTCTTTTCAAAGTAAAGATCCATCACTGTTTTTGCCAACTTATAAGAATCATGCCGCCAGGGGTTATCCACATCGATGAGGTCGGCTTTGTAGTACAACTTGTCTGGGTCAACTTCATCAAGCTTTACCCATGCGGTACTCTGTGGAAGGATTCCTTCATAAGTTTTATTACAGATTACCAGATCAAACAAGGAACTTCGAGTGTGTTTTTCAAGAGCGTGTACGTGGTCTTCGCAATTAAAGTCATCGGTTTCACCAGGTTCCGTGACTACATTACACACGTAGAATTTATAGGCTTTGCTGGCATTAATCGCATCAACCAAATCTGGCACGAGCAAATTAGCGATAACACTCGTATACAGGCTACCAGGCCCCACAACAATCAGATCAGCATTAAGGATCGCCTGCAGGCTTGGAGGAAATGCTGCCGGATTGCCTGGCTCCAACCAAACACGGATGATTTTCCCTCCAAGTTTGGCAATCTGGCTTTCACCTTTAATCTCTACTTCGATTTTCTTCTCTGGTAATTGTACATCCGCAACCAAATTCACATTATGGAGGGTGGAGGGTAATACCTGCCCCTTGACTGCCAAAACACGGGCAGTTTCAGCGACTGCCTCTTCAAAACTACCTGTGATTTCTGTTAACGCCGAAATCAAAAGATTGCCAAGGGAATGACCATTAAGACCGACACTTGATGCAAAACGATACTGAAACAATTGGGTTAGTAATTCTTCATCGTCTGATAATGCCGCCAAACAATTTCGAATATCCCCGGGAGGCAGTATGCCTATCGATTTGCGGATAGCTCCTGAGGATCCGCCATCATCCGCGACTGCCACAATGGCTGTGATATTCCTGGAATATTCCTTGAGACCACGTAATAAGGCTGCCAACCCGGTTCCACCACCGATAACAACAATCCGTGGTCCTTTTTCACGGCGACGGTACTCCGCGATCGTATCAATAACATTTTTACCGGGTCGGAGGAAAGGCTTGAGCAGTGCCCGGTTCATTCCCATCGTGCCAAATATGATCGCGCCAACACCGAGCATGAAGAAGATCAATGCACGAATAGTTCGATCTGCGATGAATTGCAGCGCAAGAATTTTAATTGCAGGCAACCACCAGGTGTTTGGTGCTGACCGATAGACATCCAAAAGGATTACAGCAAACCCTAATCCCAATAAAGTGGTGCCAAACAATATCAGCAAAACCCATCGCTTGATGCCGATTCCTGGCACCAACCACCGGAATTTATTTACTATTGATAATATGAAACGCTGAAATCTCTTAAGTTGTTTTGGACGCATTAAAAAGTAATGATACCGTTGATTAGTTACAGCGTCAATAACAAGTCAATTGAAACAATAAATCAATGAAAACCTCCAGATTTGCCCTCATGGTATAATCTTAATAGGATTTGGTCTTGTATTGAGAGTGTTGCTGAAGTTAGTCTTCGCATCCGTCCATTCCATATTCAGGAGGTGTGCTGTGAAACCGCTAAACTTACCAGGGCCTAATGCCAAACGCTTGATAGAACGGGATCAAGCTGTAATATCCCCCTCATATCCCAGGGGTTACCCCTTTGTGATGGATCACGGAAAAGGTGTAGAAGTTTGGGATGTAGATGGAAACAGATTCATTGATTTTGCAGCTGGCATTGCAGTAAACTCAACAGGACACAGTCATCCAAAAGTTGTTAAAGCAATCCAGGAACAAGCCGAAAAGTTTATCCATATTTCCTCTGATTTTTATCACCCCAAATGGATCGAATTAGCTGAATATTTGGATTTGATCGCGCCTTTTCAGGAAGATGCGATTTCATTTATGACCAATTCTGGCACTGAAAGCGTGGAAGCAGCGCTTAAGCTTGCCAGGTTCTACACAGGCCGTTCACAATTCATCGGTTTCCTTGGCGGTTTTCACGGGCGCACATTGGGTGCTGTCACACTCACCGCCAGTAAACCTCATTACCACCGCGGTTTTTTCCCATTGATGAATGGGGTCACCCACATCCCCTTCCCTGATCCATATCGACCACTGATCCACATGCGCCCCGGTGAAGATGTGGGTAGTTCCACTCATTCAGTTACCTGGAAGAGGAGATTTTTGGCCGCACCATCCCTGCAGATGAAGTTGCCGGCATCGTGATCGAGCCAATCCAAGGGGAAGGTGGATATGTCATTCCGCCGCCCGATTTCTTTATCCAATTACGCGCCATTTGTGACCGGTACGGAATTCTTCTCATTGCCGATGAAGTTCAAGCGGGAATAGGACGCACTGGAAAATGGTGGTCAATCCAGAATTTTGGCGTTGAACCCGATATCGTTACCTCTGCAAAAGGTATCGCTTCTGGAATGCCCTTAGGCGCCATGATCGCACGAAAGAGCATTGTCACCTGGCCAAAAGGCACTCATGGAAACACCTTCGGAGGGAATCCGCTTTCCTGTGTTGCAGCCCTGGCGACCCTTGAATTGATCGAAAATGAATATCTTGATAATGCGGTCGTTGTTGGAAAGTATATCCTTGAGAGACTCAAGATAATTCAGTCCAAACACCCTTCCATTGGTGAAGTTCGCGGGATTGGATTGATGATAGGCATTGAATTCGTAAAAGATTACATCAGCAAAGACACCTGCTGTTGAATTACGCAACCGGGTTGAACACCTGGCATTTGAACGAGGTCTGCTTAACACTTGGACTGCGGCCGCAGCACCCTCCGTATTTCACCTGCACTTTGCATCACCCAGGCAGAAGCTGAAGAAGGACTGCAAATTCTGGACGAAGCCATCAGTGTTGCCGAAAGCGAAGTTTTATCAACAGCTTCAGAACCTGTCCTTGTCGAAAAAGGATAATTCCATGATGCTTGCCTGATTTTCGTGTCCGCCAGCGGGATTATTTGCTGGAGATTTCGCGCGCCATTACCCAGGAACTTGATCTCGATAAGCTGCTCGAGCGGATTCTAACCATTTCGCTTGAAATGCTTGCCGGTCAGGCGGGGCTGATCGCTTTGCGGTCGCATGATGGTGGATGGCAGATCCGTGTTTCAACAGGTCTTCCCCAACCATTCCTCAAGTACCTTGAACCTCAACTGGCACAATATTCCTGAGTACGAAGATCCGGAAGATTCTGAACTTTATATCATCAACCAAATGCTGAACACTTTTACCCAGGCTGTAAGCCTTGGGCGATTAAGCAGCGTCGGATTACCGCTAATCACCGGTCAGACGTGTTTTGGGTGTCATTTTTGTATTTCAGAGAGTATTCGCAATTCTCCAGCAATGATAAAAAATTGCTTTCCAGTTTTGCCAACCAGACCGCCATCGCTGTACAAAACGCACAACTGTATGCCCAAGTGGACCATGACCGGCCAAATTCTCAGCACTGCTGGATTCTGCCGGAGATGGGATATTAATCCTTGATCATGAGTTACAAGATCGAAAGGGCTAATCCTGCCTTTGGTTTTCTTTATGGTAAACCTTCAGATTCATTTATCGGATTGAATCATGACGAGGTCATCAAGCTGGGTTAAACCACCCATCGGTACCAACACTCTCAGAATCCGTTGCCAATGGATGGCCGCTTGCTCCACATGCTTCTTTGTATGTTGAAGGGGATCTGGCCAGGGGACCAGAAAATGCTCCCACTTCCAGTTGGAATCACCTATGCCCCGCTGCTTTCAAAAGATGGGCAGTTGCTGAACATCATCACCACGGTTCGCGATATCACCCGGTTTCGCCAGGCCGATGAAATGAAATCCACCTTCATTTCTGTCGTCAGCCATGAACTGAAAACCCCTGTTGCTCTGATCAAAGGATATGTGGGTACGTTGCGCCGGGATGATGCGCGTTGGGATCGCAAGATCGTCGATGAAAGTCTACAGGTAATTGAAGAAGAAGCCGATCGTCTGGCGATTTATATTGAAAATTTGCTGGATGCCACCAGGTTACAAGCCAATGGATTCAGTATCAAGAAAAACGATGTCCAAATATCTGAGTTGATCAATCATGTGGCAGAACGGTTGAAACGCAAACCCGAAGACATGAAATAGTGGCTGATATTCCTGCTCCCCTGCCTGTCATCCTGGCGGATGAAATACGCGCTCAACCAATTGTTGTCAAACCTGGTATCTAATTCAATAAAATATGCCCCAGGCGGAAAGATCACAATCAGTGCCAAGGTTCACGGAGACAATATTATTGTGTGTGTCAGTGATGAAGGTCCGGGGATTGACCCCAATGATGCTCCATTTGTGTTTGACCGGTTCTACAGGGCTGCTGATGCCGTAAAGAAGACCAAAGGCGCCGGTTTGGGTCTGTTCCTCTCAAAAGCAATTGTAGAAGCCCATGGTGGGCAGATATGGATCGATCCGAATAAGGGCAAGGGTGCCCGCATTTGTTTTTGCCTGCCAATCTCCGCTGATCAATTAACCCTCAAAAAAAGTAAAACATCCAAATGGTATAATCTGAGAATATTTTTAATAGAAAAGAGCCGAATAATGCCTAGAATCCAAACTTCTTGTCCACGCTGCCGGCAGCCAATTGTTGCTGAAGTTCAACAGCTTTTTGATATGACCACTGATCCCACTGCAAAACAAAAATTATTGAGCCCTGGAACCAACACCGCCCGCTGCCAGGCTTGTGGCTATGAAGGTTTGATGGCAACTCCTGTTGTGTATCATGACCCAGAAAAAGAATTGCTGCTCACCTTTTTCCCGCCTGAATTGGGATTAGCCGGTTAACGCCCAGGAAAAACAGATTGGACCTTGATCAACCAGGTGTTAATGCCTTCCCTGCTGAAAAACGCAAGGGATATCTGTTCAATCCGCAAACCATGTTCACCTATCAAACCCTGATTGACAAAATTCTTGAAGCTGACGGCATCACCAAAGAAATGATCGAAGCCCAGCAGAAGAGGATTGGGTTAATCCAACGGTTACTGGAACCGCAACAAACCTGAAGATCGGATCACCGTTATTCACCAGGAAACTGAGCTTGTTGATGGTGAATTCTTTGCCATTCTCGGTTCGATTATGGAATCTGCAATGGCGCAGGGTGATGAAAAAGCTGGTCAACTTCTTAAAGAACTCCAAAATGAGTTGCTGCAGGAAACCAAAGTAGGGCAGGAACTACTTGCACAGAGTCTTGAAGCACAAGCTGCCCTGAAAGCTTTACAGGAAGCCAGCAAAACCGGATTAACCCGGGAAAAACTGTTGGAAATCCTGCTCGGATTGAAATCTGATAGCGCCATCACCACTGTTGTCAGCCTTACCCGCAATGGACTGGACTATCAATTCTTCCAGGTATTTAGTGAACACATCGACAATGCTGATGCCGAGAAAAAACAACCCCTGATCGATTTACGGGATAAATTATTCAAACTCACCCGGGAAATTGACAATGAATTAAAACGTCAGGGTTGAAGAAAGGTACAAAATTGCTAAATTCCATCATGGCAGAACCAAACATTGAAGAAGCAGTGAAGAAACATCTTGGTGAGATGGATGAATTCTTTTCCCAGGCTGTGCAGATCGAATTCGAGAATGCCCGTCAGAATAATGACCTTGCTCGAATTGAAAAAATTCAAAAGATAATTACCATCATTGAAAAAGAAAGTGCTCCCCCTCCGGAAGTCGCGCTGATCCAGAAAATTCTTGAAGCCCAGATGATGAATCCAGGGTAAAAATGCTTCAGGAAAATCGCGATTTGGTCAATGATAATTTCCTGCAGACACTGAATACGATCATTGCAGAAGGTGAAGCCCGAAACCAATCACCAGAAATGGTGGAGGTCTTAAAATCAATCTATAAGAACTGCCTTGCGAATGGTGATGGAGAAGAATCTCAAGGGTTAATACAAAGAACTGCCCGAAATCGGGCAGTTTTTATTAATATCCAATCTCAGTCCGTGACCGCGGACTGTTACGATGTATTCCTGTCTCCGGATCAATTTGAGCCAACCGGGTGCGTAATCTTCGTATCAACGCATCCAATGCCTGTTCAGACACCCCTTCCGTCACCTCGTCCTTCCAAACAATCCCGATCAGTTCATTTCGGGTGATCACCTTTCCCGTTGACCGGAGAGCGCATAATAACAATCGGAATTGCGGCGCCGAGAGCGCCGGGTTTAATTCCTCGCCATTTACCCACACCCGCCTGGATTTTGGATCCAAGCCGATATTGATCGGGTATTAATACTTGTGGTTGAAAACATCCTCTAAAGGCATTGTTGCATCTGAGGTATAAAAAGCAAACTTCTGGATCAAAGCAATTTGGATCATATCACCATCTTCCAATTGGATTTTGTTGATCCACGAGCGTTCCCCGGTGAAATGTGCCGTTTTTACTGGTGAGGTCCTCCAATTGAACCTTGCCGATGCCCAGTATTGACAATCCTGGCATGTTGACGGGAAACCTGTCTGTCATCAATGAATATGTCACAAGTTTGTTCCCGACCGATTGAGAGTGTTTCCTTAATCTCCCATTTTTTTCCTTCCAAGTGGTCCCTGGAGTGCAATTAACATTGGATACTCACCGGAATTTAAGAATTGAGAGTGATCAGAATTCTGTTTGGGTTGCGCCATCTTGCTCATCGTGATAGTGATACCTCTTCAGGTATAATAGTACAAATTGCAGAAAAATACCAATGATTGACCAGAGAATTTATGCCAATCCCGATTAAAACAGGAGAAACGCTACGCGGACGTTACCGTGTTCGAAAGATCATCGGACAAGGTGGTATGGGTTCAATATACCTGTGTGATGATTTACGCTTGGAAGGACGGCAATGTGCCCTTAAAGAAGTTGAGCATGATAAAACTCTTCCGGACAATTTAATCAAAGAAGCGCGCACGCAATTTCAACGAGAAGCGACGATTCTTGCCCGGCTTGATCATCCTAATCTGCCAAAAGTTTCAGACTTTTTCTCCATCGGTCAACGGGATTATCTGGTAATGGATTACATACCCGGTAAAGACTTGCGCACGATGATGATTGAAGCGCGCGATAACAAAACCAATATTTCCGAAGCGGATGTGCTGGACTGGGCTAACCAGATTTCCGATGCATTGGGCTACCTCCACGTTCAAAACCCACCCGTTTTGCATCGGGATATCAAACCCAGTAATCTCAAATTGACTCCAAATGGGATTATTAAACTGGTCGATTTCGGATTGGTCAAAGTATCTGGCCCCAGGTGAAGTGACAATCACCATTCTGCAAGGCCAGGGAACCGCCCTGTATACGCCTTTGGAGCAATATGGTGGTGATATCGGCCATACGGATATCCGTAGTGACATCTATTCGTTCGCATCCACCTTGTATCACTTGTTAACCAACAAACCACCAGCGGATGCCCGCCAAAGGTTCATTGATCCTACTGTCCTCGTTCCGATCAGGCAGATTAATTCCTCTGTTTCGCAGCGTTCAGAAAAAACAATTCAATGGGGAATGAGTTTGCATCCAGATGACCGTCCCCACAATGTTGAGGATTTTCGCGACGCTCTTATTGGCAGCCGTCCTGTCCATATTCCCAGCGGCATTCAATCCGGCTATCGGCAGCAAACCTTCCCCTCTAAAAAAGAGCTGGGTTATCTGGCAGGTCTGGCAATTATCGGATTGGGAACCTTGCTTTTGACAATCTTACGCTAAACAACTTTTTCCATTCGTTTGAGAATTCTCACCAGGTAAGCGATACCTCCGCCAAACAGGCATCCTATAAAAACCATCACCAGGATGAAAATGGTTCCATTTTGTTGAATTCGATTAGCAATGAATCCGATTCCAATTAACGAAAATGCATATCCGCTGTAGCCACCGAGTCCTGTCGCGAAAGGTAACCAGGGGTTCCAGAATTTTTTCCGCCGTGTTTGACCATAGGCATAAATCCCGCCGGCAATCAAAAAAACGATAAGTGACGATAATATCCAATCCACGAGGTTTGGGTAACCTTTTAGGTGTCTTTCCTCAATGCCTTCACCGCCATTTGGATCGTTCACCGTTGAGCCTGAAGTTGGAGTTGGTTCTCCATTTGAACCCGTTGGAGAAATTGTCGGGTCTAATTGAAGTTACCTTTCCTCCCGTCCCGGTAATCTCAATACGCAAAATTTGGGAAACGGTGGCAGGTTCAGCTACAACACTCAATTCAATCAATCCGCTTTCGGGAATTCGATAGTTGGTTCTTGCCACACCGTCTTCCGTCTGAGCTTCCAATTGTTCGACTAAACCACTTGAAGATTGAGAATCGATGATAAATCTCGCCACCGTACCATCAGGCACCGGGTTCCCGTTATGATCGTAAATTACCCCAGTCTGAATGTAAATATTATCACCGGCATTAATGATCAATGGCTGTCCAAGAGATGTTGCAGCGCTGTCAATTTCACTTTGAGCTTCTGAATTTGAAACCACCATCAAGGCGATAACCTGATTTGGGTCAGGAGTTGTGGCTGTAATGAGGTCATAACCAATACTGTTTACTGAAACCGGAAGGATCCCGGTTGGTATTAACTCACGGAAAAGAACTCTCGCGGCAATCTCAATAAAACCCGGGGTTTTACTGTATACCGCATAATAGGCAGTGAACTTTGAAATATCTGTTGCGTCCGGATAATAAGGTGCGTTAAATGCAAAGCCAATCACCCGTTTGTTCGTTGTGAGGTCAGGCTTTTCAGAAAATAATCTCTGAAAGAGCAGGGATTCAGCTGAATTGGTTTTCAATTCAGTAAAAGCAATCACGATCCAGTCGGCAGCGTCAAGGTTTCCACTGAAATTGTCAACATTATCCACCCCGTCCAATAATGCTTGCAGATTTGCGAATGTGTAAGCGCTGACCTGATTCTCCTGTACAAGCTCCCCAGCTCCTGGACCATACAACCGTAGAATTGTGTTTTTTAGTTCTTGTGCAAGAAAAATGGATTGGTCTGCGCAATTGGAGCATTGTGATTGAGGGATGACATTGGAGATAATTACAAACTTCTGTCCGGATTGCGGGGGGTTAGGCAGGTCAGCGTTTAATTCCTGGGCAGATGGGCTCACTAGCGATACGGCCTGACGGGCAATATCAAAGGTGACTTGTTGTGAAATTCCGATAGATGACAATTTGGATTCGGGGACTGTAACAGAACTAATACTAAAGAGCGGATAGAGTTTATATTTCAGGGTTAGAATCCGTAGAACTGCTTCATCCACTCGCTGTTGGAAAACCGGGTCCTCGTTATATTTTTGAAGAAAGAAATTGTAAATATTCTTAATTGTTATATACGAGGAATCATCCCCGCTCGAAAGGATATCTCCAAGGTAAAGCAGGTCATTGCCTGCCAGAAGGGCAGTTCGCACTACTTGCCGGGCATCAAATTCTGTTCCTGGTGGAGCAAAGAATTTCCTGACTGCCGGGCTCCCAAGATCGTCACTGACAATCAGCCCACCCTGCTGCCGCCAGCTGGATAATTGATCCAGACCTAATAATTGATCCAATGCTGTAGCATCAAAGGAAACGGGGCGTGTTGTCGCACGGATGTTTCCCTGGAAACCCTGGTAGCGAATGTGAGAGATCAACAATCCGTCTGTTTGTTCCTGTATATTTGCTGCACCTTGTGTAACAGCAAAGAAAGGTGAGAGTTCTATCTGTTTTAATTGTTCCAATGATTTCCGTACAGTAGCTACCTCTTCTTCTGGTAAACGGTCAGATCCACCCCGACCCGGGAAATGCTTGGAAATCACCAGGATCTTGTTTTCACTACCAACATGAACACCTTTGATGAATGCCTTTCCCATTTCACCCACCCAGAATGGGTCCCCACCAAAAGTGCGCACACTCAAATCATCACCGATATCCGTGCGGACTAAATCGAGTACATCCAAAGACGGTCCAAGCAATAAATTGAACCCCAGTGCGCTTAATTCACTACCCAGAACAGAACCAACGATCTCCGCATTGGAGGGGTTCCAGGTGGCACCAATAGCCATTGCGCTGGGTAAAGGCGTCATCCCATTTATTATTTGATCATAGGGTCCCAAGTCACCTTCCTGGGAAACACCGACAAACAAGGGAATATACGCTGAACCACTCTGTAAACTACCTGAAGAAGATTCGACACCCGGAATCGAGGATCTCCAGGCAATGGACTGAAGGTCGTTGATCATCCTTTGAGTTGCCTCAGGCAATGCTTCGGTCATCGAAAAATTATCATTATCTGCCCGAAGGACTACACCTCCGATGTGTTGTTCTTCGATAAGTTTTGAAATGATACTTTGTGTGCTGGTGTCCATTCCCTGGTAAGTCACCAGGAACAACTGCCCAACCCTTTCTTCGGCGGTCATCCCCGCCAAAAGTGCTTGTGCCTTTTCCTGTTCCTGCGATGTCTGGTACTTATTACCCGCTTCAACTTTTCCGACAGGCGAAAAGAGACCAGTAAAAATGGAGATCAGCAAGGCAAGATTGATGAGATGTTTCACTTTGAGAAACCTTTTCTTTGAATAATCGATTGATGCAGTTCAGGTTGAATATTACCACCTGTAACGATAATGATTGCAGGAATTGCGGATACTTTTTTTGCCAGGACTGCAGCCACTGACACGGCTGCAGATCCCTCAATGACCTGGTGATGTTTTTCCCAGGTGTAAAGAATGGCGTCCGTTATTTCATTTTCTGATACCAGGATAATTTCGTCTGCATAATTATCAACCAGAGGAATCGTAATGGAATGATGATCCACTTCTCCGGCAAGTCCATCCGCCAGGCTTTCACGCTCTATAACTCCATTTTGGGTGCCGGTGTAGAATAGCGAATGCATATATGGAGAAGCATCAGATTGTGCACCAATTAATCGAGGTTTGACGAGTAGAGAGTCCATGCTTACACCGATACCTGCAAGCAAACCTCCACCTCCAACAGGTACGATAACAGATTGGATTCCATTAAACCCAGTAGATTGTTTATACAATTCCAATCCAATGGTTCCCTGTCCTGCAATAACTTGCACATCGTTATAAGGTGAGATGAATGGTTTTCCGGAAAGTTCCGCTTGTTTTATTGCAGTTTTTTCAGCAACTACATAATCCCCGTCAACTAAATGAACTATTGCCCCAAGCGCCTGCATCGCTGCAATTTTCATCGGGGTTGCATGTGAAGAGGTATAAACCTCACATGCAGCACCCGTACGCTGCGCAGCTAACGCGACTCCCTGCCCATGATTTCCGGCAGAACAGGTAATCAGCCCATTTTCCCTCTCCCAAGCCTGAAGAGAGAGTACCTTATTTGCAGCTCCGCGTATTTTGAAGGACCCGGTTGTTTGCAGGTTTTCCCACTTGAAAAAAACCCCCAGGGCATCATCATAGGTCAAGGGGGTTTCTTTTACAATTCCTTCTAAACGTTCCTGTGCGGCTTGCAGCCATTCAACCGGGATCACATTTTCTCCAATACCATCCTGGCCTTTAATGGGTCATCTGTAAAAACACCATCCACACCGAAAGCGTACATCTTTTCCAAGTCGTGTTCCCCGTTTACTGTCCAGACATGTACACGCCTTCCATATAGATGCTCTTTGTTGACGTAACTCATCGTAACATCGCTCAGGTATGGATGAACAACTTGAGGTGAAACCTTCCGCAAAAACCTTGAACGCGCGACGCTCCCAAGTAAACCCGGCAGGCATAATTGTGCTACAGGGGTATTGGGTAAAAGAGTTTTACATTTTGCGAGGTTGCCAGAAAAGAAAGAAGAGAAGAGTACCCTATCTTCCATATGGTGACGCTTTACAACCTCAATCACCTGCTCCACTAGGCCATCTTTTGTGGACTTGTAATTCGTCAATTCCACGTTGACCAACACCTTCTGCCCTACATTTTCAAAGACTTCCCCGAGTGTAGGAATCTGAACCCCGGTGATACCTTTCGTCGAACCATTTTCCTGCATCAAGTTGCTTCAATTCCGAAAATGTGAGTTCGTTTACTTTGCCGGTATTTCCTGTGGTTCTATCAACAGTTTGATCATGAATTACCATCACAACCCCGTCGCTGGATAATTTCGCATCCAGTTCGATGGCATCCGCTTTTTGTTCCACTGCCAACTCAAATGCAGGTAAGGTGTTCTCCGGTGCGTGAGCACATGCCCCACGGTGCGCAAAGATCATCGGCCGTGTGAACCCTTCAAACATGCTAAAGCTCGACAAAATAGGATTCTGCAGCGCGATCTAACAACTCCTTGGTCATTGCAGGTTCTACTGACAAATATCGGGAAATATCGAGAATCTGATCGCAGATATCCCGGGGATGTGAGGCACGCAATTTACGTTCAGGCTTGATATACCATTCCTGGAGGAGATACGCCAATCCTTCGTCGCTGAAGGCAACGCCTTTTCCAACGGCCACTTTTTTAAATATCTCACGATATTCATCGAAACTTGGGTCAATGATCTCGATCTTGTGACGTAAACGCCTTAAAAAGGCTTCGTCCACCAGATCCCTGGGTGGGAGGTTTGTCGAGAACATGACCAATACATCAAATGGCACCTCTATCTTGCGCCCAGTGTGCATGGAGAGGTAATCGATGCGATTTTCCAATGGAACGATCCAGCGGTTTAACAGGTCACGAGGCCGAACCTGTTGCCGACCAAAGTCATCGATCAACAAAATACCGCCGTTGGCTTTTACCTGGAATGGGGCTTCGTAATACTTGAGCGTATCATCGAAAACGAGATCCAATCCCGCAAGGGTTAATTCACCGCCAACCATAATAAAGGGTCTGCGGATCCTGACCCATCGGGAATCCTTACGCATTCCCCCTCTCCCGGTTTGGGTAGTACTTTCCTCTTCAGGTGCAAGCTGGTGATTGACAGAATCAAACAAAGTAATCACCTGTCCATCGACGAAAATGGCAAATGGAATATACATCGTCTGTGAAAGGATCAAGGTTACCGATTGCCCGGGCTACGCTGGTTTTACCGTTTCCTGGAGGACCATAAATGAAAATTGAAGTACCTGAGTTCACAGCGGGTCCAAGACGGTGAAATGTATTATCACCGAATACCAATTCACCCAATACCTGGCGCATGTGACGGTTTGTCACCTGGATGCGACCGCGGCTTTGACGGCGAACTGAATCATTATAGATTTCGAGAGGTACAGGAGCTGGTCCGGCATATTGACTGCGATCCAACGCTTCACGCGCTTTGGTGATTCCTGCGCCTGTGATGGCATAGAGATATGCGCCTTCGCCTAATCCCATTTGTGAAGAACGCACTTCGATCAATTTTTCGCGTTTGAGGGCTTCGAGGATTTGGTCCACCGTACCCGCAAACGGGAGGGCCATGGACTCGGCGATTTTATACCCGGTTAAATATCCCTGGAAGTACAAGACTTTTAATGCCAAGGTCCTGCAACCATAAAATTGCCAGACCTGTATCCTCCACTTTGTTAATTGGAGGTGGCAGAAATTGTCCTGCTGCTGGAGCAGGTTTTTGTACAGGAATTGAAGAAGATGGTGATTGACCAGTCATATAAAACCCTCCAAATAGAAAATGATGAATGAATTCAGTAGGTTAATTATAGCATGTGGAGTATTTGGTTAATCCACTTTTACACTCTTGCCAGATTTGTTAAGCTTTATCTGAACAATTACTGCCCCGATCGTGACCAGAATGAGACCAATGATTTGCCTTGGACTTTGGTTTTCGCCAAGAAATATCCAGGTAAGAATTGCGACCTGGACAAGCATAGTATTGTTGATGATTGAGGATTCGGTTGCGCTCAATGTTTGTTGTGTGTAATTCCACAACGTAAAGCTCAATGCAGTATTGACTGACGCAAGCAGCACAATGATCCCAATACTCTTCAAGCTAAGTGGCGGTAATCCTTGCCAAAGAATTCCCCCGCCAAGCATTATCAGAGAGCCAATCCCAATACTAATTGTTGTCGTGATAATAGGGCTTATGCGTCCGCCTTTATTTAAGTTGCGACCCATTAATGTGCCCACACCATTACCCAACAGGCTTAGAAATGCAAATAACCATCCCAGGATATTCCCGTTAAGCCCGTTAAAAGGTGCAAAATAAAATAGAATCCCTCCCAGGTTTAACAAAACTCCCGTCCATTGTAACCAGGACGGTTTTTCTCTGATCGCGTAATACGAGACCATAGCCACAAACAATGAAGTCAGATTTAGTACTAGCCCGACAGTGACTGAAGGCAGATAGGATAATCCAAGGAATTGACCCCCCTGACCGACAGCATAAAGAAAAAAGCCCATGATGATGAGTTGAATCCAGACTTTTTTACTTAACTGTTTTATCTCAGCCAGCACTTTAGGACGCAATAAAAATGGCAGAAGGAAAATGGCAGCCAGGGAATAACGTAATCCGGCAAAAGTCAATCCGGGAATATCCTCCAAGCCGATTTTTATGAACACCCATGAGGTTGCCCAGATTACGGTGACGAGGAGTGCGATGAGAATGGCTTTTAACCTGGATGGAGGAGTCTTCATATTCGATTAACCGGAAGGTCTCATGTCCTTAATTTGCAGTTGTTGAGTCTCTTTACCATTGAACGAGTTGATTTCAATGGTAAATGCGAGGTCAAACTTCGTTCTTCTTAACAACCAGGTTTCGTACCATTGAGATTGGTTGAAAGCTATCGCCTGGTCAACCTGTGAACCGGGAACTCTGAAGCGCAAGTGTGTCCGCTCTTTGCCAATGAGCTGCATGTCTGCCAGATCAACATTCTTTAGCGCTAGCAAGGCTGCCGGATTACCCATACCCGTCGGCTGCAATTTCTCCAATTCGGGATAAATGCGAGGGGTCACTTCCTCCAACATGAGCTCAATATCAATTTTTAAGGTCGGGTGCAGGTCTATGCCATCCAGTTCCCGGTCAGCGATCGAGGTAAGTTTGTGCAGTAATTCATCCTTATAATCCTTGTGAACCGTAAAGCCGGCAGCCATTGAATGTCCACCGTGACGGAGAAGCAGGTCTGCACATTCATCCAAAGCGCGGGTGATGTGAAACTCATTGATGCTGCGGCAGGATGCCCGGATGAACTCACCTTCGATTGATCCAACTATTGCCGGCCGGTAATAATGTTCCACAAGTTTGGAAGCCACCAAACCGACGATCCCTGAACTATACTCCTCGTCAAAAGACGAAATCAGGTTCGAAATCTCGCCAACTGGGATACCATTCTCGGCTTTTTCCTGCGCGTTCCGGGTAGCTTTTTGCCGGCTGGTATTTTGGTCATCCAATTCCTGTGCCAAAAATCCTGCTTCTTCAATTTTTTCACACACCAGGAGATCGTAAGCCTTCATGGCAGATTCCATCCGTCCGGCTGCGTTTAAGCGCGGTCCCAGGGCATACCCAATATCACCGGCCGTAATGCGTGTTGGATCCTTCCCTGCCGCCCCGCATAAAGCCCGCACTCCCACACGATGACCGTAACGGATTTGCTGCAGACCTTTCCTCACCAATGCACGGTTCTCATCCACGAGCGGCACAAGATCTGAAACAGTACCCAGGGCTACCAGGTCAAGCCAATCATCCGCGCTCCAATCACCGACCTTGCGTGCGGCAAAAAGCGCCTGGGCGATCTTGTACGCAACTCCAACACCTGAGAGTTCCTTGAATGGATAGGGATCGCTCTCTTGTTTCGGACAAATGATGGCAAAGGCATTCGGCAGCACATCCTGCGGAAAATGGTGATCGGTGATGATCAGATCAATACCCAGCTCGCGAGCGTATTCAGCTTCCCGGGGAGATCGAATTCCGCAGTCTACCGTTAGAATGACCTTCGAATCGAATATTTTTTTTATTTCATCTAAAGAAGAATTGTTAAGTCCATAGCCTTCATCAAATCGGTTGGGGATGTATCGATCGACATGCGCGCCTAATCGTTGTAAAACCTGAACCATCAAGGCTGTGGCTGTTACGCCATCAACGTCGTAATCACCATATATCGCTATCTCTTCATTCTGGTCGATCGCCAGCAGCAGCCGTTGGACCGTCTCGCTCATGCCAATTAATTGAAATGGATCGTGGTTAGGATCCTGGGCTTTCAGGTAGACCACAGCTTGGTCAGCATCAGTGATCCCCCGGTTGAACAAGACCTGGCGCAAGAAGCGGGGGTAATTTTCCAACCGCTTGTTCACTTCCCCGGGCAGGATAGGATAAGTCCACCAGTTTTTGGATAAATTTAAATTGGACAATTTAATCTACTTTCTAGAGATAAAAATAGTAACGCGGTACCCTGGCTGCCAGCCCACACACGACATCGTAATTGTTAGAACCCCATAGTTGCCCTATTTCTTCAGCGGTAAGGCATTCATCTCCCTGTCTTCCAAGGAACACGATCTCATCTCCAACCTTTGCATCCGGAACCCCATCCAACTGCCAGAGCGATTGGTCCATGCACATCCCGCCAACCTGGTGGACACGTCTTCCACCGATGAGTGCGATGTTGCCTAATCGTCTCCGCAGTCCATCAGCGTATCCAACAGAAGCCACACCAATGCGCTCAGTTCTTAAAGTGCGGTAACGATAGTTATAGCCGATTCCCTCGCCAGGTGGAATCATCTTAATCGAGGACAGCCTACCCATCCAGGTTAACGCGGGTTCAAAACCTTCCGGCAATGGAGCGCCAAAATCAGGATTCAAGCCGTAAATGGCGATCCCAGGTCGGATGGCATCGAATCGTGCTTCAGGGAAATAAATCGCTGCAGCCGAGTTGGCAGCATGTATGACGCTTGGGTTAATTCCTGCTGAGCGGAAGTGCTCAACCGCTGTAGTAAAAGCGGCAATATGCTCCTGCGTGGATACATCTGCCAGGTCGTCTGCATTCGGAAAATGGGTGAAAAGCCCCTCAATATTAAGGTGACGTAATTTTTTTACTTCACGGCAGAATGGTTCAATCTCATCCGCCAGCAAACCAAGGCGGTGCATACCTGAGTCAATTTTCACGTGAACATCAACCGAATTATTGCCGGCAGCTGCAGCATCATTAAACTGGCGTGCCAGGTCAAGGGAATTCACCATGAGACTGATATTATTTTCAATGGCTTCAGTTACTCTTACGGGCATAACGTATCCCATTACCAGGATAGGCGTCTCGATGCCTTTCTCACGCAACCGCAAGGCTTCTTCCAGGCGTGCCACGCATAACCTTATAACACCAGCCTCAGCAGCGGCACGGGATACCTCGATCAAGCCGTGACCGTAAGCATTGGCTTTTACAACCGCCATTACAGGTTTACCAGTAAGCGCATTCAAACGCCTGATATTGCGTTGAATTGCGGCAAGGTTGACTTCAATCCAGGTTGTTTGGTCATCATGGGACATGCGTGTTAGTATAAACGACCCAATCACCTAGTGCAAGTCATCATAATTTATTTTCAAACGAGTAGAGTAAAATTGTTGGTATCATAGAATGAACAGACCATGACATCCATAATCACAATTGTGATCATCTTCATCGCCATCATCCTCCTTGTAGGATCGCGTCTGCGGCCGGATCTTATTGCTTTAATGGTGATGCTGGCTCTCGGGTTGACGCAAGTAGTCTCCTCGAGCGAGGTTTTTTCCGGGTTCAGCAGTTCCGCGGTGATGACAATCCTTGGCATTTCCATGATCTCGGTTGCCTTGCAGCAAACTGGAGCAGCCAATGCACTCGGGAAGATCCTCTACAAGTTAGGCGGAAAAAACGAAATATTAACCGTCCTTTTTGTGACTCTTTCCAGCGCTTTGCTTTCATTGTTTATGAACAATATTGCTGCAGTTGGTGTTTTATTGCCAGCGGTGATGTCCCTCTCTCGCCGCAGCAGGATTTCCCCTTCAAGATTGCTCATCCCATTGGCTTTTGGGACAATTCTTGGAGGGATGGCTACCCTACTGACAACTGCCAATATCATCGTGAGCGGAGCTTTGAAACAAGCCAATCTGGAGAGTTTTGGGTTGTTGGATTATTTCCCAGTCGGCGGTCCTGTTGCATTGGTTGGAATAATCTACCTTGTAACTCTTGGCCGAAAATTGTTACCTGCCAAAATTGCAAACGATAGTGAAGGTATTACACGACTCTCGGAACGCCTGCAGAATCAGTATTTTCCCGACCAACGCTTTCGACGCGTGCGAATCCTCCCCGAGTCTCCTATGGCGAATCTATCCATTCAGAAAGGTGGATGGGAATCCGAGGCGGGAATCCAAATTGTTGCCGTTCATCGCGGAAAAAAGATTTTTAATTCAACACCTCCTAGGATGAAGATCGAACCCAATGACATATTGCTCATCACGGGGGCGGTTTCTGATTCAGTGATTACGCCACTTGGACTTGTAGACGATTTATCGAATTCGGTCACGACAACCTTGATCAATGATGAAGAACCCCTGGCTGAGGTGATGATCACTCCACACTCACGCATGATCAGCAAGAATATTTGTGAGATCGATATACGAAATCGGCTCGGTCTGAATGTGTTGGGGATTTGGCGACATGGTAAGCCCATCACTGAGAATTTCAACCGTCTTTCCCTTCAATTCGGTGATGCCTTACTCGTCCAGGGAACAGCAGATCAGATCCAATCGTTGCGTCATGACCACGATATGATGTTACTCGAGGAAGACCCTGATACTGTTTTCCGTCCAAAAAAGATCGGCCTTGCCCTGGCGATCACCCTTATTACTCTTACTCTTGCTTCGCTGGATCTCTACCCGGTTGCACTCGTAATCCTTACCGGGGCGGTGGTATTGATGCTAACCGGCTGCATGTCGATCACGGATGCGTTTCAACGTATTGAATGGAAACCAATTTTCCTCATCGCCGGCATGTGGCCGTTAACCATTGCCATTCAAAAAACCGGATTGGCTGAAGACGCTATACAAACGATGATCCCCCTGCTTGGAAGTATCTCTCCGGTTTGGGTTGTGGCAGCTTTTCTCTTTTTCTCCATGCTGCTGGCGTTATTCATTAGTGGACCGGTTGCCCCGATCGTCATTATTCCGGTTGCGCTCCAGGCAGCCCAATCTCTGGGGATTGATCCCCATCCACTTGCCATGGCTGTAGCACTTGGGTGCTCCCTGGCATTCATCTTCCCGGTCAGCCATCCAGTTAATGTCATGGTTATGAATCCAGGCGGTTATAAATTAAAGGATTTTGCCCGTGTCGGAATTCCTCTGACAGGATTAGCCTATCTTACAATCCTGCTGATGATCTCATGGATTTGGGCGCTATAATTGGCAGGTTATGAAAAATCCAAATTTCTCATTTGAGCTGATCGGTCAGGAAAAATTAGCACGCGCCGGTATTTTCCACACCCCGCATGGAGATCTGCTAACCCCTTTATTTGCCCCGGTAGGCACCCAGGCAACCGTAAAATCCCTCACACCAACTCAGATAGCCGAGACCGGGGCCAGCCTGGTTCTCTCAAATACATATCACCTGTATTTACGTCCTGGCGCTGACCTGGTGGCTGAGATGGGGGGATTGCATGCCTTTATGCAATGGCCTAAGCCAATGCTCACAGATTCCGGCGGATTCCAGGTTTTTTCTCTTTCGGATATGCGCAAAATTGATGATGAGGGCGTCACATTTAAAAGTCACATTGATGGGTCAATGCACCGTTTTACCCCGGAGAGTTCCATCCACATCCAGGAGAAATTGGGAGCGGATATCATCATGGCGTTTGATGAGTGCTCCAATCCGAATGATCCTGTTTACATTCGCAAAGCGATGCAGCGTACACATCAGTGGTTGGAAAGATGCATAAACGCGAAAACTCGCGAAGACCAGGCGCTCTTTGGGATCATCCAGGGTGGTGTCGAGCCTGCTCTACGCGAAGAAAGCGCCCGGTTTGTGGCTTCAATGAACCTCCCTGGAATTGCTATTGGCGGTTTATCCGTTGGTGAGACAAAGAGTGAGATGTACTCCACGCTTGAGCATCTCAATCCATACCTCCCATATGACAAACCCCGCTATCTGATGGGCGTTGGGACCCCCGAGGATTTACTGAATGGTGTCCTGCGTGGCGTGGATTTTTTCGACTGTGTCCTTCCTACACGCCTTGCAAGGCATCAGGCGGCCTTTACCCACAAAGGACGGATCAACCTGATGAATGCCGGTTTCTCGCGGGATCCGCGCCCGATCGATGAAGAGTGTGATTGTTACACCTGCCGTACCTTCACCCTGGCTTACTTGAGGCATCTCATCGTGGCTAAAGAAATGCTGGCATCTACATTGATCTCGATCCATAATGTGCGTTTCCTTGTTCACTTGATGGAACGTTCCCGCGAGGCTATCCTCAACCGGCAATTTGAGACCTTCGCGACTTCCTACCTGCATCGCTATCTCAACGATAAGGAGCAAAAATGACTCTCCTGCAATCGCTTATCCTGGGAATAATCCAAGGGCTAACAGAGTTCCTGCCCATTTCTTCCTCTGCCCACCTGGTACTCGTCCCTTACCTTTTGGGTTGGAAAATCCCCGAGGTTCAAGTGTTTCCGTTCAGTGTGCTGGTACAGATTGGCACCCTGGTGGCGGTAATCCTGTACTTTTGGAATGACCTCTGGGTAATCGTTCGCGGTTTTATAAAAGCCCTGGTTGACCGAAAACCGTTCGAGGGAGAACCTGCCCGTTTGGGCTGGTATTTGATCCTGGCAACCATCCCTGCCGGGATTGCGGGTGTCTTGATAAAGGACCAGGTCGAAGCAGCCTTTAATTCCCCCACTACTACCGCACTCTTCTTGTTAGTCACTGCTGCAATCCTCATTCTGGCGGAAGTAGTCGGAAAACGCACCAGAACTTTATCTGAAATCAAGTGGCTGGACGCTCTCTGGATTGGAATCTTCCAGGCATTGTCATTGTTCCCCGGTATTTCCCGTTCTGGTTCGACTATTGCCGGAGGAATGACCCGGAATATCGATCGTCCCAGCGCAGCACGCTTTTCCTTCCTGATGTCAATCCCGGTTATGATCGGAGCAGGTTTGGTCAGCATCAAGGACGTACTCGAAGTTCCTAATCTTAGCGAATTCCTGCCTGTGTTATTGGTGGGAGTTTTGTCTGCGCTTCTGGTTGGCTATCTGTCCATTCATTGGTTACTCAAATTCCTTGGGAAAAGACCCTTGTATGTTTTTGCAGTTTATTGCGTAATATTTGCCTTGGTCGTCCTGGGAATCGGTATGATCAAGAACGATGCCACTGCGGGAAACCTCACCAGCCTGCAAAAAACGCAGGTTGTGACTGAAGTCAACAATAATCAGTCACAGAATGCACTGAATACAGCCAACCCAAGCGATACCCCAATTAAAGTGGGCTATACGTCCTCGCTGAGCTGGCTACTTCCCGCAATGACAGTTTGCACGGATTCAATACCCGGACTGGCGATCACAACCCATAAATCAACTCCCAATCAGCAACTCAGTGGATCTGAGCAAGTATTATTTCAATGGGGTCCTCCTGAGAATCCTTCTGCCGCTGCTTACGAGATTGGAACGGAGCAATTAGTCCTCGTTGTTAATGCTGAAAATCCTCTCACTTCCCTCTCACCTGATCTTATCCAGAAAATCTACTCCGCCCAGTTACGCACCTGGGGGGATGTGTTTGCTGAATGTGCGGATTGCTTTTCTTCTCAACCTGCAGATGATTATCAGGAACACGTCGTGGAGTTATACGGTTACTCTAATCAATCTGAAACTCAACGGTTATTTGTATCCGGTTTCTTCGAAGGATCAAACACACCTAATTCCTCAACACAGCTAATGCCGGGTAGTGAAGCTATGGTTACTGAAATTGCACAAATTCCAAACGCTATCGGGTTTCTACCATCACGTTTCCTCTCTGAGGAAGTGAAAAGAGTATCTATTGCCGGTGATTTTGATTTATCTCTTCTTTCCTCACCAATTCTCGCGATAATCGGTGGTGACTTAACGGAGACCTCAAAAGCCTGGCTTGAATGTATTCAACAGGTTTTGAATCCATGAGCCAGTTTCTTAACTCTAAAATAAAAAGACCTCGCATGCGGCAATCTATGCGTGGTCTTTTTATTTAATAATTACACGGGTTACGTGGTTTCAAGGTACCGTTCAACTTCCCAATCCATAACGTGCAAGCGGTATTCTTCCCATTCTTCCTGTTTGGCGCGAACAAAAGCAGAATAAATACTCTCCCCAAGAGAATTCTTGATCACTTTGTCCTGTTCGAGCAATGATAATGCTTCAAGCAAGGAACCCGGGTAGTTCCGCCACATGTTTCCGCTGGCGTTCCTCGCGGCTCATATCATAAACATTGATATTGTTTAATGGTTTCGAGGGTTGTAATTCACGGTCAATTCCATCCAGGGCTGCCGAAAGCATGACGGAATAAGCCAGGTATGGGTTGCAGGAAGGATCAGGGCAGCGCAACTCAGCGCGTACAGCTTTTTTCTGCCCTTCCACAAAACGCGGGATGCGAATTAGTGCGGAGCGATTGGTCTGAGCCCAGCCGACATAAACGGGTGCTTCATACCCGGGTACCAGTCGCTTGTATGAGTTGACTGTTGGCGCGGTGACTGCAGAGAAACCTCTGGCGTGTTCCAAGTTGTCCGGCAATAAATCCATAAGCTATTTTTGACAATTGAAATTCATCAGTCATCATCAAAGAACAGATTGTTGCCCTTCGTATCAAACAATGATTGATGGCAGTGCATTCCAGACCCATTTATCCCAAAGATGGGTTTTGGCATGAAGGATGCCACCAATCCATTCTGGGCAGCAATGGCTTTTACAGTGTACTTCAAGGTCAAGACATTATCCGCGGAACGCAGCGCATCGCTGAATCGAAAATCGATCTCATGCTGACCGAGGGCACACTCATGGTGCCCCACTTCCACTTCAAGTCCCATCGAATCCAAGCGCCTGCATTAATTCAGTTCGCACACGCACTGCTTCATCATTTGGGGAAAAATCGAAATATCCGCCAATATCATGCGGCACTGGATGGATCGAATCAACCCCATTTTTCCGGAACAGGAAAAATTCTGGTTCGGCACCTACCATATAAGCCCAACCACGCTTTCTTAATCCGCCAGTTTTCTTCTAAGCAATCCGCGCGGATCCCCCTCAAAGGGCGTTCCGTCCGGATGGAAAATGTCACAAAACAATCGCGCACGGCGCATGTCCACTGGCGTCCACGGGAGGACCGCATAAGAATCAATATCCGGGTGTAAATGCATGTCACTTTCCTGGATACGGGCAAATCCCTCAACAGAGGAGCCATCAAACCAGATACCGCCATCGATCGCCTCTTCCAGCCTGCTGACTGGTGCATCCAGGCTCTTTAACCGTTCCTGTAACATCTGTGAACTGGAATGAAATAAACTTCACTTCATCTTTTTCGATCCGAGCCAATAACTCTTTCTTGTCCATAGGAATCCCCTTCCTTAAAATAAAAAAAGCACGCCAGGGCATGCTTCAATCGGTATACGATATTATGCGCAGCCCTTCCAATACAATGAAGGTGATTAATCACCTTACCTTTGTCCTCGCCTTGTACCGGTCGTCACCAACCGGGTTTGCGCCTGGACTTTTCTGGAAGGGAGAAAGAAGCCTGGGTCAGGCTTCGGAGGCATCCGCTGATCGTTCGATTTTCCCCTGAAATCTGCCCAGGGTTAACATCCCTCTCGCGAAGGAGAACCTCCACCTCGTCATCTCATTTCTGAGATGCAGCCGCTGAATCTCTCGTATATTCAATTGTTAATTAGCGTTTATGATACAAACATTGGAATAAAAAGTCAATAGTTAAAATTGCCATCAATTAATTTCTAACTTGCATATTTGAACATTTGTACTATAATATTATAAAATCATTCATACTATAATTTAACTCACATTTGCTCACGAGGAGAACTGACCATGGCGAAAAAACCCGTATCTGAAAAAAACATTTTTGAACCCTTTGACCGCAATGAACCTGCCAGCGAAGCAAAACGCGCTGTGTTGGACAAAGCCTTGGGTGATATCGTTAAACGATATGGAGAGGGCTCGATCATGCGACTGGGTGAAGCCCACTCGCTTACCGTTGAGGTCATCCCCACAGGTTCTCTCTCGCTCGATCTGGCATTGGGTGTTGGGGGTATTCCACGCGGTCGCATCACCGAAATTTACGGACCTGAATCCTCCGGGAAGACCACCTTTGCTTGCATATTGTCGCTGAAGCCCAAAAACTGGGCGGAACCGTAGCCTTCATCGACATGGAACATGCCCTCGACCCGGCATACGCCGCCAAATTGGGTGTTGATACTGAAGCCCTGCTTGTTTCACAACCTGATACCGGTGAACAAGCACTTGAGATCTGCGAAACACTGGTTCGTTCCGGTGCCGTCGATATTGTGGTCGTTGATTCCGTGGCAGCCCTTGTCCCACGCGCTGAAATCGAAGGTGATATGGGTGACGCCAGCATGGGCATGCAGGCCCGTCTTGATGTCGCAAGCGCTGCGAAAACTTTCCGGCGCCATCAACCAAACCAAAACCGCTGTTGTCTTCACCAATCAATTACGGCAAAAAATTGGCATCATGTTTGGTAATCCTGAAACGACCCCCGGCGGCCTGGCACTGAAATTCTACGCCTCTGTTCGCCTGGATACCCGCCGCATTCAATCCATCAAGGTCGGACCGGAAATCGTTGGTAACCGTACCCGGGTTCGTGTGGTAAAAAACAAAGTCGCCGCTCCTTTCCGCACTGCCGAATTTGACATCATGTATAACGAAGGCATCTCCAAGGAAGGCGATATCATTGATCTGGCTGCTGCCATGGAAGTGATCCAAAAACGCGGAGCGTTCTTCTCTTATAACGACATGCGCCTGGGTCAGGGCCGCGAAAATGCCAAAGAATTCCTCCGGCAGAACATTGAATTGTGCAATGAGATCGAGAAAACAGTCCGCGAACGCGCCATGGGTGGTGAACTCCCCATGGATCTGGGCGGCTCTGCTGACGATTCTGGTGATAGCGAATAAACTGAATCCATGCGTAAACCTCGCCGAGTCACACATCTTCTGATTTTTCTGGTGTTGACCACCTGCCTGTTTCTGGCGGGGTGTCAATCCATTGGGTTAACGCGCACCGTTCCAGCTGAAGGGCAATCTCCCCTGTTTATTGCACCGACCTTCCAACCCACTTCATTGTCCGTAAGCACAGAAAGCAGCACTCCAGCCGCAGATGAGACACCTCAGACTGCCTGTACAAACATACTCCAGTGGTTGTATGATCTCTCCATTCCGGATGGCAGCCAGGTGGCTGCTGGCTCGATCCTTGAAAAACAATGGCAGGTAAAGAACAACGGAACCTGTAATTGGGATGAAACCTATTCGATTAAATTAACTGCAGGAGACGCATTGGGAGCATCCTCTCCGCAACAACTGGTCCCGGCTCGTGGAGGCAGTGAGGCTGTTGATCCAAATTCAATTTGTCGCCCCGGCTGAACCCGGACGTTATCGCAGTGCGTGGCAAGCACACAACCCTGCAGGAAGCCCTTTTGGAGATCCAATCTATATTGAGATTGTGGTTACTGCACCATTAATCCATTTCTGAAATACGATGACCACGAAATCCAACCCAAATCGCGTCCTTAAAATTTATACTTTGGATCCTCCTGCTGGGGGTCATTGCCAGACATCGGGGTGTTTTTGATCCTGTCAAATGCGCAACCGGTTCATGCAATATTTTGGGTTGCAAATACC
Organism: uncultured Chloroflexia bacterium; assembly: GCA_963753625.1. Lineage (GTDB taxonomy): Bacteria > Chloroflexota > Anaerolineae > Anaerolineales > Anaerolineaceae > UBA6107. The sequence goes on along the minus strand of CAVWCP010000005.1, from coordinate 417,445 downwards.
AGCGACAATTGCTTTCGGGAGATTCGCATCAACCCAGACCAGCTCCCCAACTCCTTTTCAACCACTCCCCACCGATACCCCCACACCAACAACTACTCTAACCCCAACCGCAACAGCCACACCCACTTCAACAGCCACGAACACTCCCATACCAACCTTCACACCCCTGCCTACCAACACACCTGTGGCAACAGCCACCTCATCTGATGGCTTGCCGGTTGAATACATCGTTTAGTGGAGTGGTCGGCCATGCCAGAGTCCATTCGCTTTCCTGCGAAGCCCGCTCTGCATCGGATTGGGCAGCCTTTTATGGAATTTCTGCCAGTGAATCCACCATCCAATCTGCGTTACCTTCATCAGATGACCCTGAAGTGGGATTTGTGGGTTTTCCGTTATGGCGCGGAAGGTCAACTCCCACCAAATTCCTACGGCGTACATGCTGAACCTATTGCATCAATTCTTCGAGAATATGGCGTTTCCGCCACTGCAAGGAAGGGAATGACCTATTATGAAATTAAACAGCAGATCGCTTCTGGTAATCCGGTAATTGCCTGGGTAATCGGCAATGTATGGAACGGGTCTCCTGTCAGCTACACCAGTGAAAGTGGAAACACCACAACAGTGGCGCGTTATGAACATACAGTGATTGTCATTGGATATGATGAATATGGGGTCACTGTCGTTGACGGTAGCATGGTTTATTGGCGTTCAAAAGCTAGTTTCCTGAATTCATTCTCAGTGCTGGGAAATATGGCTATTTACCACCCATAAAAAAACCACCAGCAGGAATACCTGCTGGTGGTTGGCAATCTTGAACATGTACCGATTTATGTACCTTCTTCCCAGGAATCCAGGTATTTAACCTGCTCAGCAGTTAACTTATCGATCCTGACCCCCATGGCGGCAAGTTTCAACTCGGCGATCTTCTGGTCGATCACTTCCGGCACTGAATAGACCTTCTTCTCCAACCTTGGAGGCATTTTTGACTAAATACTCGAGTGAGAGTGCCTGGTTGGCAAATGACATATCCATTACAGAAGCGGGGTGACCTTCTGCAGCTGCCAGGTTGATCAGGCGTCCTTCGCCCAGGATATAAATCCGCCGTCCATCGCCAGTTACGTATTCTTCAACAAATGGGCGAACCAAGCGCTTGGATTTTGACATTTTCGCCAAGCCCGGGATATTGATCTCAACATTAAAGTGCCCCGAATTGGCAACAATGGCGGCATCCTTCATCACAGCAAAATGTTTTTCATCAATGACATTGATATCACCTGTCAATGTGACAAAGATATCACCAATCTTGGCAGCATCCTTCATCGGCATTACCCGATAGCCATCCATAAGAGCTTCCAGCGCCTTTAAGGGGTCAACCTCTGTTACGATGACATTTGAGCCCATGCCCCTGGCACGCGATGCCAATCCACGACCACACCAGCCGTAACCAGCAACCACAAAGTTCTTGCCTGCAAGAAGAATGTTAGTTGCGCGTACAATGCCGTCAATTGTAGATTGTCCGGTACCGTAGCGGTTATCGAAAAAGTGTTTGGTAAGCGCATCATTGATGGCAATAATCGGAAAATTCAACGCTTTATCAGCCGCCATGGCATGCAGACGGATGACTCCCGTTGTTGTCTCTTCTGTACCAGCAATTACATTCGGGAGCAATTCACGGCGGTCCTTGTGGAAGTACATTAACCAGATCTGCGCCATCGTCCATGGTGAAATGCGGTTTATTATCAAGCGCGGCATTGATGTGCTTGTAATAAGTTGTGTTGTTTTCACCTTTCACCGCGTAGACGGCAATCTCATCATGGGAGACAAGTGAAGCCGCTACTTCATCCTGGGTGGATAAAGGGTTCGAAGCAGTGAGAACCACATCAGCTCCACCTGCCTGAAGTGTCTTCATTAAATTGGCTGTTTCTGTGGTTACATGCAGGCATGCCGAGATGCGCATCCCTTTTAGGGGTTGTTCTTTGGCGAAACGCTCCTTGATCAACCGCAAAACCGGCATTTCCCGTTCTGCCCAGGCGATCTTTAATCTGCCGCCTTCCGCTAATTTCATATCCTTAACATCATAATTTGCCATTCTTTGTAGCCTCCAAAATTCTATAGTAGTTGATCTAATTCACCGTTATCATCAAAATGTTGACGATATCTTTTAACAAATTGCGCTGGTTTGTAGAAGTGGTTCTGGGTCCCTTTGTGCTCAATGCAATAAGTGGCTGCAAGGGCACCCATCTGACCGCATGTTTGCAAGCTCATACCCAGGCGATAACCCCTCAGGAATCCGCCCCTAAAGGCATCCCCCACTCCGGTAGGATCAGCTATGTTGTTTGCAGGAACAATCGGAATATCGTAGTGTTTACCACCTGACATCACCATTGCCCCCTTGATCCCCAAAGTGACAACCAGTAAAGTAACCTTTTTTTCAATTTCAGAAGCAGAAAACCCCGTGTGTTTCTGTAATAGCTCAAACTCGTAATCGTTGCAGAATACTGCGTGCGCATGTGAAACACCGTATTTCAAATCTTCATGCGGATTTCTTGCCACTTGTTGTGAAGGATCAAACAGGTATGGAATGCCAAGTTCAACACACTCTTCTGCGTAGCGCTGCATCGCGCTGGGATCATTGGGTGCGATTACCACGTAATCAGCTTCTCCGGGTTCAATGATTTTTAGCGAATAATTGGAAGCGTCTGCCATGGCTCCGGTATAAAAACTGGCAATCTGATTGTTCTCCAGGTCTGTGTTGACAAAAAAGGATGCGGTGAACTTATCAGCGATATTTTGGATGTACCAGGTATTGATCTCATGTGAATCCAACCAGGCACGGTAGTCTGAAAAATCCTGCCCGGCGGTTGCAAAGATCAGGGGTTTTTCACCAAGCAACGACAGTGAATACGCAATATTTGGCGCGACTCCCCCACGCTGACGGGTCATACTGTCTACCAGGAAGGACAGACTGATCTTGTCCAGTTTGTCTGGCAGGATGTGATCCCGAAATTTTCCCGGAAAGGTCATTAAATAATCAAATGCGATCGACCCTGTTATGACAATAGACATTATTCACCTTCTTGCTTCAAATTATAAACGCTATGGTCCAAATTGCTGCCAAATGGCGGAAACATAATCCCATTCTCGGTTACCCAGGCGGTGATTAGTTCGTGCGGGGTCAGGTCAAACGCCGGATTCCGTGCTTTGGCTGATTCCGGAGCAACCCGTTCACCTTCAAAACTCAAACCCAAAACCTCACCTTGTTCGCGCTCTTCAATTTCGATCTCCCTGCCAGTTTTTACTGATAAGTCGATAGTACTGGTAGGAAAAACGCAATAGACAGGAACTTGATTGGCTTTGGCAGCCAGGCTCAGCATATAAGTACCGATCTTATTAACCACATCCCCGTTCGCTGCCACACGGTCTGCACCAAAGAAAACCGCATTCACTTCCCCGCGTTGGAGAAAAAACCCCGCCGCATTATCCGTGATGATCTCATAAGGAATGCCATATTGTTCGCATTCCCAAGCAGTCAGCCTTGATCCCTGCAGACGTGGGCGTGTTTCGTCGATGAATACTTTTACACGTTTACCGGACTCATGGGCAAAGCGGATAGCACCCAGGGCCGTCCCCCAATCCACACCTGCCAGGGCACCGGTATTACAATGGTGGAGTAATACATCTCCATCGTTGATCAGGTGCGCGCCATTTTCTGCCAGGCGTCGATTAATCTGCACATCTTCTTCAGCCATTAATAGAGCTTCTTGCAACACAAGGCGGGCGGCTTCAATGGGATTGTCTCTTCCTTTTTTAGCTATTTCCAATGCACGGTTCACACCCCAATGCAAGTTGACCGCGGTCGGTCTGACCATAACCAATTTAGCTGAATTTTTAACCAATTGCTGAAACCAATCCTGGTTTTTATCGATCATCATTGCATCGAGCGCTACCCCAAACGCCCCTGCCACTCCGAGGGCTGGTGCCCCTCTGATCGCCATAGTTCCAATTGCGTCTATCAGTTCGTCCGCATTTCGGCACTCCAAATACGCAAGCTCGCCTGGTAATGCACGTTGGTCGATCAGGATTATAGAATTATGATTGGTATTCCACTCGATGGTCCTCATAGTTCCACCAAAAAACGCCCTCAGTGGAGAGCGTTCCTTCCGACTAAGTTTAACATGCTTCCGTAAGAATGACAATATTTATGCTATGATTTCAGAATTCAATCCACCTTACTCAAAAACGTGCAGTAAGGAACCGGTCTTGCGATGAAAAGGTTATAACGATGAAGAAATTAATCCTAATAATCCTGCTGACAAGCATTATTCTGAGCGCTTGTTCGCAAAGCTCTGAAGAAAATTCATTGCTCTCTGAACTGGTGGGAACTAGTGTGCCTCCCACTCCAACCCTCGCTCCCACACCGCAGCCAAAAGCCCGCATCTCCCTGGGAGAAGCGCATATGTTGGCTGGGGATTATGAGGCAGCGTTGAACGAATTCTGGACAGCCCGCGCTCAATCCACCGATCCAGAGATCATTGCTGCTGCGCAACTCGGTGTAGGCCGTGTTTTGTACCTCCAATCTAATAACTCCTCGGCGGTCGAACAATTGAATTGGTTGTTGACCAACGTGCCCGAAGGGGAGATCAGAAATACAGCCTATTTCTACCTTGCAAAAGCCAATGAAAAGCTGGGCCAATACGGACCTGCAGCGGAAGCCTACGGCAATTACCTCCGGTTGGAACCCGGTCCACTTGATAGTGAGATCTATGAGATGCAGGGTGACGCCTATAGTGCGATGGATGATCACGTCAATGCGCTAATCGCGTACCGTACATCAAGGGAGAAGAGCGTACCGGGTGACACAGATACTCTTGACATTAAGATCGCACAGGAACTTGCAGCATCCGGTGATGATCCTGCTGCCATTAACGCATATCTACTGCTTTATGATTCCTCAATCAATGATGCCGTTAGAGCGCAGGTAAACTTACTGCTCGGTCAAATTTATTTACGAATTAATGAACCTGAACAAGCTTACGCGAGGTTCCAGACATCCGTAGAAAACTTCCCCCTCTACTTTGACACTTATTCGGGACTTGTAGCCCTGGTGGAGGCAAACCAACCTGTCAATGACCTTATGCGTGGGATTGTGGATTATTATGCCGGTGAGTACGGACTGGCGACTGAGGCATTTGACCGTTATCTATATACCCGGCCGCCGCACGATGGAATTATTCATTACTATAGAGCTCTAAGTTTATACAACATGGGTGATTATGAAGGTGAGATCGCAGAATGGGATGAACTCATTCAGGATCACCCCCAGGACGAAAAATACGCCACTGCTTTCCTCGAGAAATCGACCACGCTCTATACCAGGCTTGAGCGGCCTATTGATGCAGCAAATACACTTTTATCCTTCGTCGCGAAGGTTCCTGATTCTCCCAATGCGCCCGATTTTCTCTACCGGGCTGCGCGGATTTTCGAATTGAGTGGATACCTGAGCCAGGCTGCTGCAACCTGGGAAAGGATTATCAATGAATACCCGAGTGCAGACGAGGCGTATTCTGGGCTGTTTCAGGCTGGGATCGTGTATTTTCGACTCGGCTCGTTTGAACAAGCCCAGGTTACTTTTCAGAGGATCATCGTGCTTGCACTTTCACCTGAGGAACAAGCTGCGGCTTATTTTTGGGTCGGAAAATGCCTAGAGGCAATTGGGCAAAGGGATGAAAGCCTGGGATATTATCAGCAGGCTGCTGCAGCAGACCCAACTGGTTATTACAGTATCCGAGCGAGTGAAAAAATCAACGGAGTAAATCCATTCCCACCTTCCACCAATGCCGACCTTTCCATTGATCTCGCGCTTGATAAGGTTACCGCTGATGAATGGATGATTACGACATTCAAACTTGACCCAGCAACCAACCTTTCCGATAGCGCCGCATTAAATAATTTTTCCAGGTTTCAAAGAGGAAATGAGTTTACCCGCCTTGGTTTGCGGGATTCCGCACGCGGTGAATTTGACGCCCTCAGGGAGGACCTATCAACCGATCCTTTAAATACATATCGGTTGTTAAATTACCTGGTAGAACATGGTTATTACCAGGTAGCTGTGTTATCGAGTCGGCAGGTATTGGATCAGGCTGGATTAAGCCAGGCAGATACACTTACTCTGGCCCCAGTATATTTCAATCACATACGCTTTGGGATTTTCTTTCGTGAGATCATTGTTTCGGCTGCCAATGAAAATAATATTGATCCCCTTCTGCTCTTCAGCGTCATCCGGCAGGAAAGTCTCTTTGAGCCTTCGATCGTTTCAAGTGCGGACGCGCGAGGATTGATGCAGATCATTCCCGCAGTCGGAGAGGAAATCGCCACGAATTTTAGCTGGCCTGCCAACTTCGTTACTAGCGATCTTGATCGTCCTGTAGTCAATGTCCGGCTGGGCACGCATTTCCTTAAGAATTGGGTCAAATACTTTGATGGAAGCATTCCTGCAGCGCTCTCTGCCTATAATGCCGGTATTGGCTGCGACAATCCCATGGGAGGAACTCGCCAGGAGGAGACGTAGATCTATTTGTTGAGTTGATACGATTTGAACAAACCCGGGAATACATCCGGTTTATCGCTGAAAATTACGCAATTTACAAATCGATTTATACCCACCCTAAACCATAGAAAACATAAACTCCCTGATTTCTCGGGGAGTTTATTCATATAAATGGAAATTACTTGCGGTTCTTCAATGCTGCCTGTGCTGCAGCAAGCCGGGCCACTGGAACCCGGAATGGTGAGCAGGATACATAGTTATTGCCAACACGATGGCAGAATTCGATTGAAGCAGGATCACCACCATGTTCTCCGCAAATACCCACTTCAAGGTTTACACGTTTGCGCGACCATCATCAACAGCCATTTCATCAGTCGGCCAACGCCTTCCTGGTCAAGCGTTTGGAATGGATTCTTGGGCAGGATACCTTCTTCCACATATTTCACCAGGAAGTTACGTTCAGCATCATCCCGGCTGTAGCCAAAGGTCATCTGGGTCAGATCATTGGTTCCAAAGGAGAAGAATTCAGCAACACTGGCGATTTCAGCTGCAGTAACAGCATGCACGCGGAATTTCGATCATTGTGCCGAATTTATAGGGGAATTTAACAGCCTTTTCCTTCATCACTTCAGCTGCGATGCGTTCCAGGCGGGGCTGGATCCATTTGAGTTCATTTACATGACCGGTGAGTGGGATCATTACTTCAGGTTTTGCATGAACACCCGTTTGGTGCAGTCTGCGGCAGCTTCAAAAATTGCGCGAACCTGCATTTCAACGATTTGTGGCATGGCAATTGAAAGGCGCACACCACGCAGTCCCATCATTGGGTTGGATTCGTGCATCGACTTGACAGCATCCAGAAGGACTTCCTTTTCCTTCAATCCCTTGGTTTCGCCCTTGACACGCATGGTGATAACTTCTTCGAGAAGAGTCTTCTTCTGAAGGAGGAATTCATGCAGTGGGGGATCGATGAGGCGGATGATTACGGGTAACCATCCATGGCTTCAAATAAACCGTCAAAATCAGCCCGCTGGAAGGGTAAGCAATTCATCCAGGGCAACTTTTGCGGACTTCATCGGTTTTTGCCAGGATCATGCGCTGCACAATTGGCAGACGGGCCGGTTCAAAGAACATGTGCTCGGTGCGGCATAAGCCCAATACCTTTTGCACCATAAGCGCGGGCACGCTGGGCATCCTTGGGATAATCTGCATTTGCCCAGACCTGTAAACCGGTGGTTGGCCAACCTTCCGGAGCCTTGCGGATTCCCTTGGTCGCGCAGATTTCATCTGCCCAATCAAGGAATTTTAACAAATCTTTCTGTTCTTCAAATTTCGGATTGGTGAGTTCAATCTTGTCCGAGAAATACTTCACCAGTAGTTCCATCAAGTGAAATCCATTCACCTTCTTTGACAACTACGTCTTTCCTACCGTCATCTGGCGTTTTTCCATGTCGATAACAACAGTGGAAGCACCTACAATACAGGGAACGCCAAATTGGCGGGCAACCACTGCCGCATGAGATGTAGCACCACCTTCACTGGTCAGAATACCCTGGGCAGCCAGCATTCCATGCACATCATCTGGTTTGGTGAAAGGTCGCACCATGATGGTTTTCTGTTTCTCTTCTTTGGCCATTTTTTCGGTAGTATCGGCATCAAAATAGATCTGACCAACTGCTGCACCAGGAGAAGCATTGACACCGCTCGCAAGGTAGAAATCCGTCTTTTTTGGCTTTTCTTTGGTTTCAATTGAGAATTGCGGATGAAGCATGGCATCAACATCTGCGGTTGTGACGCGCTGATAGCTTCTTCTTTGGTGATCAACTCTTCATTTACCATATCCACAGCAATTTTCACGGCAGCTGTAGCTGTGCGTTTTCCATTGCGGCATTGCAGCATCCATAGTTTTTTGCGTTCAATTGTAAATTCAACATCCTGCATATCCCGTAATGTGCTTCGAGGATTTTTACGATACTCAGGAATTCTTTGTTAGCTTCAGGCAGATCACGCCCAAGTGTCTCGATTTTTTCGTATTGCGGATGCCAGCAACCACATCTTCACCCTGAGCATTCAGCAGGTAATCACCGTAAAGGACTTTCTCACCAGTGGCAGGGTTACGTGTGAATGCAACACCGGTCCCTGAATCATTTCCCATATTTCCAAAGACCATTGTCACAATATTTACCGCAGTTCCCAGGTCATCAGGAATGTTTGTTGCACGGCGGTAATCCACAGCACGTTTGCCATTCCATGATTTGAAAACTGCTTCTGTTGCCAGTTTTAATTGATCAAGGGGATTCTGCGGGAAATCAGATACCATGTTCCTTCTTGGTAACCGCCTTGAATTTTTCAACAAGTGTTTTCAAATCTTCTGCAGATAATTCAGTATCGTTTTTCACACCCTTGGCAACTTTGGCAGCGTCGAATGGATGCTCATAAGCCTCATCATCAATACCCAAGAACAACGGAGCCAAACATCTGGATCAAGCGGCGGTAGGAGTCGTAAACAAATCGCTCGTTGTTCGTCAGAGCAACCATTCCTTTGGCAGTTTCGTCATTCAAGCCAATATTGAGAACGGTATCCATCATGCCCGGCATGGAGAATTTTGCGCCAGAGCGGCAGGAGACCAGTAAAGGATTTTTGGCATCGCCAAATTTTTTGCCGGCTGCTTCTTCTGTTGCTTTCAAAGCCGCCATCATTTGATCCCACTGACCCGCAGGGAATTTCCCTTCAACCTGGTAAGCATTACAGGCTTCAGTGGTTACAGTGAAACCCGGAGGAACTGGAAGACCAATACGAACCATTTCCGCAAGGTTGGCACCTTTTCCTCCCAATAATCCGCGAACCTTATCCCAATCTCCGCCCATATAAGCTTCAGCGGCTTTGATCTCGTTGAATAAATAAACCCATTTCTTTTCTGAACCATTTTTCCTCCAATGAAAAAGACTATAACCCGCCTTGGCGGGAAATTTGCACCAAATATTGAATTCTACCACGATTTAAATATCGGAATAATACGCTATTAACTGTTTATTACGTAGCTGAAAACCCATTTGTAAACGGATTGAAAGGTAAAAACTAACTTGAATGATTGATAATTGGAATAGTTTCAATTTTATGTGGAGATGTGAATGAAAATCCTTGTTATCGATGATGATCCAGCCATGACTGAACTCCTTAGTTTGGTCCTTGCCCCTACCAAAGCACAGATCATTACCTCCAATTCCGGTGAAGAAGGTCTACGCCTTGTAAGTGAATTAAGTCCAGATATCATCCTCCTTGACTTGATGATGCCAAACATGGATGGTTGGCAGGTTACTGAGAATATTCGCAAGTTCAGTTCCGCGCCCATTTTGATTCTTTCTGTATTGGATAATCCCGGGCTTGGTCGCCAAGGCGTTGGATAAAGGTGCAGATGATTATCTTGTAAAACCTGTTCCCAAGTGGTATCTTGATCGCACACATCAATAATCTAACTCGACGCCGCGGAATTACGGCGAATCCGGATATGCCCATTAAAATTTGAAAGTTTCATCAGTAACTCTACACCAGACATTACTTAATTGCGCTTTGATTTGGATATGATTTTTTCTGAGCCAAATTCAGCGCTTTTACGATCTGTCAATTCCCCGGCCGCCTGTTCTTCTTTCAACTCTCTAACAATTGCCAATCAATGGACCCGCTTCCAAGTTTAATTCCTGTCATTAATTTCTGTTCCATTAATAAACGGTTGGGTCTGCTTATCTCCGGGTGTTAAACCAGATATCCAACAATGTTGGCTGATCGAACTAAAATTTACAGCCACTCATCCTGATTTAGCTCAGCAGCAGGTTTGGAGCTCGCCTTGGCTAATGCAAGCAAGATTAGATCAATTCCTGACTTTCGCCCACCTGCCGAAAAATCGATAAACATCCCGACTGTGATCTCTTCATCCTGATCAGTAACGCAATGGTTCGAATCCTTGAAATCAGATGCAATAGTCTGAATAAGTTTTTTCTCTTCATTCGAAAAGGAATTCAGTAATCCAGATTGACTTTCAGATCGGTTCAAGTTATTCCTGTAAATAGGTAACGCAAATTTATCCAGCTGAATACGTGAATGATCTATTAGAATTTCTTCGATTATAAACAACGGGTAAAGTTTTGTTTGAAAGAGCTAATTGCAGATAAAAAAGTAGCCGCAGTAAAGAAATCCCGCTAGGTTTTGCACCCATCATGGAAGAGAGAATTTACTAATACTTCATACACACGCAAAAAATCAAGGTGTTCGCTCTGAGGCAGTTATTCCCAATTGTGGCATTATCCCAATTCTTGCATCAAATGAGTCGCTGTGGATGCCTTTTGTTTTCGAGAATCTTGAAAAGTTCATCCCTTTTCCTCTCGATAGAAACCTGGTCCAATGATTCCACAGCAGCTGATAATCAATTTCTTGTCTCTGGTTCAATTTTCAAATTCAGATCAACTGCATATCGCACTGCACGAATCACCCGTCACCGGGTCATCCACTAAAGATTAAGGATCTGCACAAGGACGCAAGCCATTTTTCCTGTAAATCCCGCCCACCTTTCAATGGATCAATGATTTTTTCTTTTTCCCGCAAGTTGATTGCCATCGCATTGATTGTAAAATCCCGTTTGCCAGGTCTTCCAGAAGGGTTCCCTGCATTGCAGAAAAATCCATACCAATGTATGGTTTCTGAACTCCCGGTAACTATCACCCTGCTGGTTTACCCTTTCTCATCCATCACATAGAAGGCACCGCCTAATAGTCTGCCAACTTTCCGAGCCAATTTTCGAGGGTCAAAATTACATGAAAATCAAAATCCAGAATCTTTCGATTCAGGATCACTATCCCTCACCGCCCCCCCGACTAGGTAACAATCCTCATCTCCGTTTCAACAATTTTTCAACTAAACAGAATTTGCTCTTGGTAAAACCAATCATGGTTTTATTCAGGAGAATACTTTTTCAGGTCAACCACCCCGATGAATGGAAAGTTGCGGTAATAATCATCCAAATCCAACCCATACCCAAATACAAACTTGTTGGGGATGGAAAAACCGATGTATTTTATCGGAACTTCCACTTCCCGTCGTTCAGATTTATCCAAGAGCGTACAAACATTGATACTGGCTGGTCCTCTTGTGGTCAATCAGGTTCATCACGGCATCAATCGTTCTTCCGCTATCAATAATATCCTCGATCAGGAGCACATTTTTTCCGGCAATGTCAACACTCAGATCCAATGTCAATCTAACACGTCCGCTTGATTCCCTGCCCCCAACCCCATAAGATGACACGCTCATGAATTCAATTGCATGCGGAATCGGTATTTTTCGGATCAGGTCAGTCAGAAATAAGAACCCCGCCTCGCAGAATGCACACCAGGATCAAGATTTCCATTCCCCTCGTAATCCTGGCTGATCTGCTGCCCAAGTTCCGTGATCCTTTCCTGCAAGGCTTCTTCAGAAATCAGAATTTCACTCAGGATATTCATGGTAATCGCGCATTTTTACTCCAGCTTACTATTAATGACGGGGAACTTCGTGATGTCTCCTGCAGCGGGCTTCGTACATTTCAGATGCTCCCACAATGATAACCGGATCATTAAAGCGGGCTGGTTTTCCATTTACCAACCGTTGGGTGCGGCTCGCTGGTTCTCCACAAACCATACAAATAGCCTGCAACTTGTCTACCTGTTCTGCACTCGCCATTATTATTGGCATACATCCAAATGGTTCGCCCTTAAAATTTAGATCCAATCCAGCCACAATTACCCTGATGCCCTTTTCTGCCAAAGAATCGACTAGAGGCACAATTTCACTATCCAAAAATTGAGCTTCATCGATCCCGATAACCGTTGTATCTTTATCCAATTTTTCCAGGATCTGTTTGGAATTCTGCATAGGAGTGGCATCAAAAACTGAACCGGCATGGGATGCAACTTTCAACACTTCATAGCGGTCATCGATTGCAGGTTTGAACACCTGCACCTTTTGTTTTGCGATGGTCGCTCGCCGAAGCGTCTGATCAATTCATCCGTCTTCCCGCAAAACATCGATCCACAGATGACTTCAACTGATCCTGTCTGATGTTTCATCCTGTACTCCCTGGAAGGTTTCCTTTCATTCTACCTTAACAGATTTTAAAATCGCTGTATAAACTTGGATAAAAAAATACGCCTCCGATGTTCGGAGGCGTATGGGTGATTTTGTTAACTAAACTGTGATTTCATCTGCTGCTGTGGGAAGTTCATAACCCAGTTGCCGCAGCATTTTTTTCATATCGATCAGGGATTTTCGGCCAAAACCTTCGATGGCAAGTAAAACGGCTTCGCCTTCACCTAATTTGGTGATGACCTGGCCAACATTTTCCAAGCCGGCTTTTTCGAGGGCTTCAGAAGCCCGGTTGGACAGACCAATTTCTTTTACCGAGCGAGTCGGTGAAGTTTTGGCGGTTTCGCGGGTTTTCTTTTCCTGTTCGAAATCTTTACTGGCCTGGACACGCTTGTAGAAGCGATCAACCTGGCCTTCGATATCGATTAACCTTTGTTGCTGACCCGTAAAGAACGGATGACACTTGGAGCAAACCTCGGTCCGAATTTCTTTCTTGGTTGAACCGGTTGTCCAGGTATTACCGCAGGAGCAGACTACTTTCGCATCCGGGTAATAAGTTGGGTGAATCCCTTTTTTCATTTTCGCTGACCTTCCTGACATGAGTGTGTTTTTACAATTGTCAACTATGCGACGGATTTGTAAAAAATTGGATTATTCAGAGACAGCGGGTTTTACGTTAACCTGCTTCTGACCGTTTGGAAGTGTTTCAAATTCCACAATACCATGCGCAATAGCGAACAAGGTATCATCAGTACCCACGCGGACATTTAAACCGGGTTTGATTTTTGTACCGCGCTGGCGAACGAGAATATTTCCAGATAGCACTTTTTCTCCGCCATATTTCTTAACTCCAAGGCGTTGTGCATTACTATCACGACCGTTCCGACTGGAACCACCACCTTTTTTATGTGCCATTGTTCCTACTCCACAATAATTGATTCGACTTTTAATCGGGTGTATTGCTGTCGATGCCCGGTTTTCACACGGATCCGCTTCTTAGGTGAGTACTTGAAGGTTGTCACTTTGGGACCCTTCACATGATCCACCACTGTTGTGGTAACCTTTGCGCCCTTGATTGTCGGATTTCCGATGAGAACTTTTTCGTCTTCAACTATCAAAAGAACTGCATCTAAAACTAAATCTGATCCGATTTCGACTTCCAGAAGATCCACATCGATCGTGGCTCCTTCGACGGTTTTAAATTGCTTACCGCCACTTTCCACAATTGCATACTTCATAATCCGATTCTCCAATCTTCACTTCGCCGGTTTCCCGCGCCACGCGCCGGATTGCGGGGAAGTTGGAATAAAATACCTGCCTTCTTATGGCAAGGCAGACGCTATTATAAATGCAGGTTAGTAGACTGTCAATGAATTCTACTGTCTTGTCACCCACAAATTGCGATCCCATTTGTGATGATGAAAATTCCACATTTCTCAGAAGCGCACTCTTGCATCCCCATCTCTACGGGTTACCTTTTGTCGATCGAGGTACTCCAAAAAAGCCAGCGCAAATTTACGGCTTGTGGCAAATTTATCCCGAAAACCTGCAACGGTTATCGATTGTCCACCTTCCAAACGTTCAATAACATATTGACGCATACTCTCGATTTCTTTTTTCCGGAATATTACATCATCTGATACTTTAACTAGTTCACTTCCCTCCAACAATGCAGAGTACAACTCCTGCCCCAGTATCTCGCGGATATTTTGCGGGTTGGGTGGAGCAAATGGATCAGCATCGATCAATTGCCACACCCTGGATTTGTTTCTTTCCTGCGTTGGAGATAATATCGGTTGAAAAGGTGCCAGGTGGATCAATTGATTGGTCCCAATAACTTTTCCATCCAAAGATAAATAATGAATGACCGTCCGGATAGGAATTCCGCCTGTCTCAAGAACCCGTTCAATTTCTTCAATCTGAAATCCGCTGCGGTACGGTTGAAGAGAATGTTTTTCCTCAAGAGTTGAGGTCACGTGGGCAATAATTCTCTGCCAGGCATCAGTTCTGATCAAGAGGGCATCGTTATCGCTGCCGTTGAGGTTAGCGATTTTAAAGATATCCTTCTGCGCAAGCATTGATTGGACGAGATTATTTACTTGGTCTATGCCAATTTCCAGTATCCTGGATAATTGTATAACTGTACAAGCAGAATTCAACTGTTCAAGGATCAATTCTTTGGGATCCCTTTTTAGCTTGAGTCTCAATCCTTCAATTTTCTTTTCATCATTCAGTTTATACCTTCCCTTTGGATGGGGGTCCAACACTACTCCACCACCCAAAGTAATCGAGGGAGATGCTTTTCGAAGGATGAAATGATCGCCTGTCTTTACACACACCGAATCTTCTGTCTCGATCTGAAGAAACCCCTCCTCCCCTTTGGTTAAGTTAACTTTTCCCAATAACCGGATGCGGGCAGTCTTTTGTGCAGTGCCAATGAACACTTTGACATGATCATTGTGTTTCACCGAGATTCCCTCGTGATCGAGCAAGCGAACGGAAACATCCAACCTTCGTGTCGCCTCAAGATATCCAGGTTTAGACACAACATCACCCCTTCGGATATCTTCCTTTACTATACCCCCCAGGTTTATTGCGGTTCTGGTTCCTGCTTGCGCCTGGTTGATCTTCTTATTGTGGGTCTGCAATCCCCGGATACGTGCATTTATTTTTTCAGGTAAGATCTCAATTTCATCTCCAACTAGAAAAGTGCCTTCCAACAAGGTGCCAGTCACCACCGTACCAAATCCTTGAAGAGAAAAGACTCTGTCCACAGATAATCTGGGTGAATTGGGATTTGGCGGCGGATTCCATTCCGTAGAAAACTCTTGCAGGAATTTTTTCAGTTCTGGTAAACCTTCCTGAGTTTTAGATGAAAACCTGATGACCCTCGCCCCGGAAAGAGAGGTTTTCGAAATCTCCTGAGTGATTTCATCTTCGATTAGGTCCAGCCAGGCGGGATCTTGGATTAGGTCAACCTTATTGAGGATCACTACCCCCTTCTTGATCTCCAAAAGGTCAATAATATCCAGGTGTTCTCTGGTCTGCGGCATCATACCCTCATCCGCAGCGATTACCAGCATTACCCCTTCTATTCCACCCATTCCAGCGAGCATATTCTCAATGAAGTCGATGTGCCCTGGAACATCAATAATGCCCACCTCTTCTCCATCTGGCAGGCCAAACCAGGCAAACCCGAGGTCAATGGTCATTTCACGGGTTTGCTCTTCCTTAAGCCGGTCAGGGTGTGTGCCAGTGAGCGTTGCGACTAATGCCGATTTGCCATGATCGACATGACCAGCAGTAGCCAACACATGCATGCTTAGAGCCGTTTCCTGAATGATTGATTAAAGGATTCTACTAATTCCTGGGCTGTGGCATAAAATCCGTTGAGTTGCTTTTTGGTTTCTTCGGTGATCAATCCAATATTATCTTGTAAGTCCTGGACTGACTCTTCGAGCTTCACAAGCCTATCTGTCACCTGGCTGAGTAATCGATCATCCTCACGTGTCTCTTCATCCCTGGCAAGGGTGTAATTTGTCCATCTCTTTTGATCATCAGCTTTAAAAGTGATCCATTCCTGCCTGAATCTTTCTTCAGCCAGCCGGTTCATTTCGGTAATTTCATTAATACGACGATTCAACCTTTCGTTGATCTCGTCAAATTCTGACTGCGTCTTCTTTAGCGAGCGGTGGGCTTCTTCAAAAGCCAACAATTGAGTGCTCAGGGCTGGCCCCATCGATTGAAGCTCTGCGTACTTTTCCTGCCATTCTTTCCATTGTGAGTCTTTGCCGACCTGAGAAAGAGAGACTTTTTCCATGAACGCAATTTGTGTTTGCCGTCTATCTTTTTCGGTACCGATCAGCTCATCTATCTTTCTTTCCAACTTTCTGATTGCTTCCTTGTCTTGCTCACTGATACTGCGGATTTCTTCAAACCGTTTCCGTAGGGCTGAACTCTCCAATTGTAAGTCGGTTATGCGTTTACTCTCCTGGGGACGGTCTACTGATAACGCTGTAATTTGTCGTTGTAAATCCAGGTCACTATTGCGGAACTCTGGGAGTGAATTTGCTACTTCTTCAATTTTTTGAGTAATACGGAATTCTTCTTCAACTCGAGAATGAACACTTTTCTTCAACTCTTTTATGGGTTTTAATTCCGCCTGGAGCTCAAGTAAATGCTTGTTGATTTGTTCGAACTCTTCCTTTCCAACATTATCCACCCTTTTATCAACTGCATTGATCTTTTTATCAAAATCCTGCAACTTCTTTAGGAGGTCTGTATGATAAGTAGACGATTGTTGATCGATTTGTTCAATTCGTGATGGTATTGAAGCAGATGATTTGACCGCCGCTTCAAGTGTATGAAAGTGAATGCTCTGCTTTCGCAATTCTTCTTTCAATGCTGCCAACTCATCCATGAGTTCAGCAATAGTTTTTTTATCCTTCTGTCTCTCAGAATCCAACCAATCGACTCTTTTTTCTAATTCGCGCATTTCAGGCATCTTAACCTCTTCTAGATCAAATGATTTTGGGGAGATACTGTAAAAGTGGCAATAAAATCTCCCTGAATAAGTTTGGAAACAATCCCATGATGACGAGCAATATCCCGCCAATGCTAATTAAGAGAATTTGTAACCAATTTTCATTTACCTTAAATTCATTCTTATCAGATCTGGTCATTTTTAAAAGTAATTTCACAATTGGTATCAGCATCCCTATGAATCCGAGCATAATCCAAATTATTGCTTCTGGGCGGAGGTCCCTCAATAACTCAAAAAGAATCAGTTTGTATGGGAACTCCGCTAATAATGGAAAACCGATGATAGATAAAAATGATAACACTAACCCGCTCGAGGCAAAAGGATGTGTGCGATAACTACCAAGGATATTCAAATTGCTATCGGGTGTACCTTTATTTACCATGACAGAAATCGAAAGTCCTGCCAAGGCAAATGCGAGAGCTCTCGGAATTAGCGATAAGAAAAGAGCTTCAACCGCCAATTGTGATTGTAAACTAACAAATAACAGTAAACACCCCGATTCGAATAGCACAACTAAGCCAAAAAGTCTCAAAACGTTTTGTTCGTAAAACGCCCATATGGCCGTTGCAATAATCATTACAATACCAATACTGAGTAAGACTGTGCTAAACAATTGAGAACCACGTATCCAGGCGATTTCACCTGCAAATTCCAGGATGGCAATTAATGCCACCTGTGGAAACATGGTTAATATGAAAGTAACGAGATAAGTCGGAGCATCTTCACTTAATTGAGGGACCCAACTGTGAAATGGGAAAACCGCCAACCAGAATGCGAAACCAATTCCAAGAAAAAATCCCGCGGTGGAGATTTGCTGCAAATCAGAAGTACTTGCCTGATTTCCACCCAATAGCCAACCGCCTAATAATATCAGGGGCATTGCTAATGTTTCAAAGATCAAAAAACGCAAGACACCTTTTCCAAAGTGTTCGCCTTGATTAATTAACATTGGGATAGAACAAATCACTGCAATTTCAATGAAAATCGCAGAAAATATGAAGGGTTCCACTGCCAGCGCTGCAGTCAAGCTTGCTGTCACGATCAACTGATATGGGATGACCCTGGGTTCAATTCTTGCTGCCCGAATTCCTCCGATCCATATTAATGAGAACAAAGACGCTATCACAAGGTAGACCCTATCCTGGTTCTCAAGCACAAGTAATCTTCCAAGAAAGTTAAATGTTGTCCTGAGCTCAAAGGAAAAAGGTCCCAGTTTCATAACTTCGCTGAAATCATGGAACATGGAAACAAGGCTCAAAACTAAATACAGTATCAAACTTGTGATAATCGCCAACCGAGATTGCCTGGGAATTGCCAATAAAGCGATCGCCACAGCAACCGGAATCGCGATGAATAAGATGGGCAGGCTCATTATTCCGTCACCAGAACCTCTCGTATTACAAAGTAGGAACCAACGACACCGAGAGCTAGATTAATAGATGACAAGAGTCCATTTACGAGAATAGAGGTCTCCAGTGAACAATAAATAGTACTAAAACCGCAATAAAGAACCAAAATTCCAAGAATAACTTTCAAAGGAAATCCTGAGGTTCCTAATTCCAGGATGCCGCAAAAAGTGACCAACAATCCTGCAAGGATGACATCAAGTGGAAAGTTCAAGAAATTAGCGGCCTTAATGCTTACTAAAGCAGCGATTAAGGAGAACAGAATGAATCCCAGCAGCCTGAACAACAATCCACTGCGGGGAGTCTGAGGAAAAGATATCTGTTTTCCTGAAAGTGAAATGAAAACCATTAAAAGAGTTGCCAAGCCAGTCATAAGGCGTATTAGTGCCGACCAGGTAGAGTTGAACTGCACGGATATAATAAAAATGCTTAAGTAAATGATCCCCATGCAGATTAATGCCCATTTAGGCTTACTCACGGATAGAAATGTTAAGCAACCCATGAATATTAACAGTAAGGGAATGATGTTGATCCAATGTGTCATAATGTTGTTCTAATAGAGACAATAATAGAAGTCAGCAAGATTAATAAAACCAGCGCCCAAAGCAATCCACCTTCTCCTTCAAGCATCCTTATGGTACTGGTCACCAACCACTCAACCATGTAATTGAGTGCTTTAAAGATATCTGTTAACCATGGTAGTTTTAGAAAATTATTTCCGAGTCTCGCAAAGAATTGAAAATCTGTCTTTAGTTTCTCGGCAACATTTGTTACATTTTGCGTGATTTTAACCCACCATTTCCTGAACAATAACCTTGATAGCGAAATTCCGATGACTATACCGGCCCCGATCATCCCAATTATTGTTCCAGACAGGTAATTGGTCCAAGGGAGGTAAATCCAGGCAGAGACCATTAAGATTATTGGGCTCATACCGTTTGAAAAATCCACCCATTTTTCATTCGAAGAATTCAGGCTTATTGTCTTGAGGAAATTATTGGAAACCCCAAGAAGCGCCAAGAAAATGATTAGATTATGGAAAAGACCCGCGAATCCAGATTCCATACTTGTAGCCTCCAACCATATTCCGTTTGAAGGTGTATAGGGTAATCCAATCATTCCAAGCATTAGTACCATTAAGATTACTGATGTCCATTTCGATCTGGCTTCAGTAACCGAAATTGCACCTCCAATCGAAATCATTACAATTCCAATCGGGAAGATCGCTTTAGTCTGTTCTAAGAGAATTAATCCAATACCTAAAATAGCTAGAATTTCAATCCATATCTTTTGATCAAAAACCTTTTGAGAAAGCAGTTTAATCGCTTTTATCAGGACAATACCGAATAATACGAATATTGTCAGCCTAAAGAATAATCCTTGCAGGAGCGGGAATGACAACCTGCTAATAAAAGCGAATACTGACACAGGAACGATCATTTGGATAAGGATCTGCAAGTTTCTGCGCACCGGCTGTGAATTGGAGGATATCTTATTGGAATGAATGACACCCATTCTCAATATCAGGCTGATAATAAAAAAGGGAAATAATTCACTTATTACGTCAGGTTGTGAATTCACTAAATCGAGATTACTGTTTCCGAGGGTCGTCATGAGAATGATTGATCCGGCAACCCTCCCTGAAAACTCGATTACTACTTCTTGTATTTGGCCGGATTGTCGATTAACAATGAGACCCACGATCAACAAGGTTATGTCTAAGAATGTGGATGACAGAATAAATGCAGCAAAAGATCCTGACATACACACAAGAATTCCAGCGGCTGTTATTACCATCGCGCCAGACCAGGCAATCGGGTTGTTGTTACCAGAAAGGCGGCTCGAATCAGCCAATAATATGGCGCCAAGTAGTGTAAGAAGTAAGAAACCAAATACCCAGGTTACAGTGGTGAAATTAAAAGATAACAAAATCCCATCTAAGATACTTGGATCCAAATACCGAATTATTAATGCTGGAGGGTCAATTATCCTTAATATACTTACGAGTATCCAGATAACAGTAGATGCAATTATCGCAAAAACCCATGTTTGACCAACATTAAACCGGGTTCTAGCCAATACCTGGATGCTAATTGCTGTGAGTAAAAGAAGGAAAACTGGGAGAAGCAACAACATCGGCTAGACCCGCACCCCAAATTTTTGACGTGGAAGGTAACGTCCTTGACCTGGTTTTCCGAACCACTCGCCTTTGCACATGATCAAGTTACCGCGTGAAAAAACCTGGATCGGAACTCCA
This sequence comes from uncultured Chloroflexia bacterium, assembly GCA_963753625.1. Classification (GTDB taxonomy): domain Bacteria; phylum Chloroflexota; class Anaerolineae; order Anaerolineales; family Anaerolineaceae; genus UBA6107. The sequence goes on along the minus strand of CAVWCP010000005.1, from coordinate 396,577 downwards.
GTCAGTTTCCACCCTTGATAAAGATTATAGTCAGTCCTCTGCTGAGAATATGCAATACCATATTCAATATTCCTGTTTGGATCCCATAAGGCGATGTCAGCGTCAGATCCCACAGCCAGCGTTCCCTTTTGCGGATACAATCCGAATATTTTTGCCGGGTTTGAGCAATTGAATCTTACGAATTCATTTAGTGAGAATTTCCCGCTGCCTACCATTTCTGTGTAAAGAACTGGCAAGCGGTCTCCAACTCCCGGGAGGCCATTAGGAATCTTTGTAAAGTTCCCTTTTCCCAGTTCCTTACCAGGGATGGCGACATTGACGCCTTCATACAGGATTGGTTTGCGACCGTTAAAAAAGAACGGACAATGGTCGGTGGCTATCGTTTGAATGATCCCATTTTGCAGACCTTGCCACAATCTTTGTTGATCCCCGCTTTTGCGCAAGGGAGGTGAGCATACCCATTTGGCAGCATCTTTCCCTTCAAGTTTTTCGTCATTGAACAAAAGGTATTGAGGGCAGGTCTCTCCCATTACCTTCAATCCTTTTGACCTGGCGTATTCCAATTGATCAACCTCTCCGCCTGCATTCATGTGCACCAGGTAGAGAGGTGCATCAGCCACAGCCGATAAGGCGGCGCCACGGCAAACTGCTTCAACCGCGCCCCAGGCAGGTCTTGTTCTTGCATGCCACATTGGGCTGACGTGACCGGCATTAATTGCTTCCTCTGTAAGAGTATCGATCAAATCACCGTTTTCTGCATGGATCATGGTTAATATTCCAGCCTCGCGCGCGATGCGCATCACCCTGAATATTTCACCATCCTGTAAACGCAACCTGTTGTTGTAAGCGGTGAATACTTTCACACTCGTGACGCCCAACTTCACCAGGTCAGGAATTTGCTTTTCAACTTCGGGGGTTAAGTGCGAAATATTTGCGTGAAATCCATAATCAATTGCTGCCTTTTCTGCTGCTTTGCTGTTGAGTTTTTGAAAATTTTGTGCAAGGTTATCGGATTCCTGGGAAATGAAATCGATGACGGTCGTTGTACCCCCAAATGCGGCAGCCTTAGTCCCGGTGTAATGATCATCCGAAGACACTGTTCCAAACATTGGCAAATCCAGATGTACATGAACATCCACACCGCCTGGAAGGACATACAATCCTTCAGCTTCAACAACTTCAGTTCCTGGTTCAGGTTTTATTTCTGTTGCTATCGCGGTAATCTTTTCACCGGAGATTAATAGATCTGCGCGTTTGGTTTCCTTCTCGGTAACGATAAGACCATTCTTAATAAGTTTTTTCATATCATCTCTGAATGTGAATTCTTGGCTCAATTGGCACTTTAGTAATCTGCAACAGACAGATCAATTCCATTATTTAAGGCAATTACCTGCAAGATCAATTTATTCAATTCCTCATCCGCCATTCCATTATGTAATTTTGGTTTCTCCGTATAAGAAGAGGAATTTCTTTCGCGCAAGGATTTCCACAGAATTTCCCGCTCGTCTGATTTCACTACCAGGTCATTAATTGTTTCAGCCTGGTTTACAAGGCTGCCAAGGGTATAAAAGAAAGTGATCCTTCTCCATTTGCCAGCCAGGATGGGCTCAGGGAGTTTGCATAATTGTCCTAATTGTAGCTTGTAATATTCTTCATTCGCATGCGGGTGGTTCGGTTCCTCGCGGATCAGTTCTGACCTGGTGGTCAACTCATGACCGAGGACTTCAGCATAACTTTCGATTAATGACCCATGCCCCATCGGAAAATTACCAGCCTGATAAAAGACGATGTAATCAACATCAACGATCTTCGGCGCCATTCGCAATGGGATGCGGTACCATCCGAGTACCCTGGCAATTTCAAGATCCTTGGGTGATGGCATGATCGCAACTAATACCAATGCTGTTGCAGGCAGACTGTTCATAAGTATCTATACCGTTAGGTAAATTGTAAACGATATCCAAAATTAAAAATGGATCTGGTTTCCCAGACCCATTTTCTCAATAATTTGTTGATTATTTAGTCGCTTCAACCTTGCGATTGAATTCAGTGATCAAGGCATCAATTTCACCAACTTGTTTTTGGATATCAGTCCAGTAATTTGGATCGTACCATTGATCCTGAATTTCCTGGTAAGTTTTTCCCTGCTGCTCAACCCATGTATAGTATTTCAGATTGTGAACTCTCTTGCGGGATTCGTAAGTTAATTCTTCCATGTTGTCAGTGGTGACACCAGCCAGGTACTGGCCGAACACACTGGCGGCGTCGGAAGTATCGAACTTTCCAAACTCCTCGTGCATCTCTTTGAGACGACTGCCGTACAATTCCATCGAGTCGGTCAACACGGTCATGACCACGTCAGTTTCGCCTAATTCATTGTATTTGGCAAATTTGATTGCCGAAAGCATATTGGCAATGCCTGAGAAACCCAACCAATCCAATTTTTCAATGATCGCAGCAGGTACGCCTTTCTTTGCCAGGTATTTTCTGCCTTCTGGTTCGTTGAACAAGCGGCTCAGATTCACCACGGCGTTATCATCGATTGCCATCACATAATCGGTATTCTTAACATTGTGAATCCAGGGAACGTGCTTGTCACCAATTCCCTCGATACGATGGGAACCAAAACCATTCTGCAGCAATGTTGGGCATTGAAGTGCTTCACTGGCGATGATCTTACTGCCGGGGAATATCTGTTTCAGGTAATCACCACTGGCAATAGTCCCGGCAGAACCGGTTGTGTAAGCCGCGCCGCGGAATGCATCCCCGGATCGCATGACCTTTTTCAAAACATCTTCCATTGCGTGACCCGTGACTTCGTAATGCCACAGGTAATTTCCAAATTCTTCAAATTGATTGAAAATCATCAAATCCTGGCCGGATTTTCGCAACTCCCAGCATTTGTCGAAGATCTCTTTCACATTCGATTCGCTTCCTGGAGTAGCGATGACTTCGCTGGAGATCTTTTTTAACCAGGAGAATCTTTCCTTGGACATACCTTCTGGAAGAATGGCGATTGATTCGCAAGCCATTAAGGCTGAATCGTAAGCTCCTCCACGGCAATAATTCCCGGTGGAAGGCCAGACTGCCTTTTGTGTGGTGGGATCAAATTCCCCGGTTACCAGACGTGGAACCAGGCAACCATATGCTGCGCCCACCTTATGCGCGCCAGTGGGGAACCACTTGCCGACAACTGCAATAATGCGTGCTTTTGTACCAGTGAGACTGGGCGGAAACTCGATGAAATTTACACCTCCAAATCCACCGCCTTTTTCAACTGGTTGGTTTTTCCACGAAATTCGGAAGAGATTGCGCGGGTGGACATCCCAAAGACCAATAGTAGCTCAACTCTTTTTTGTACTTTGTCTGGGATCAGATCGGGATTCTTCATTTGCGCAAATGTCGGCAAAACAATTTTCTGTTTGCGCATACGACCTACCGCTCTTTCAAGTCTTTCTTTGTGCATTTCCAAACCAATCTTAGCCATGATCTCTCCTATACTATTATTTACTTTCCTTATCAGGTGCTTCACTCGTAATATACAAAGGCCTGCCTTTTACTTCATCGTAGATTCTACCAATGTACTCTCCCAGAATTCCCATGCTAATCAATTGAACGCCACCAAGAAATAATACTGCGATCAATGTCGTAGCCTGCCCGAAAAAGAATTGAGAACCCACGAGACGCAAGATGATCACTACCGGAATTGCCAAAATGCTGATAGCTGCGGCAATGAAACCAACCCACATGGCAATCTGGAGGGGCATGTACGAAAAACTGGTAATCGCGGTTAATGCAAGTTTTACCATCTTCTTGAAAGGATACTTGGTCTTTCCCGCAAACCGTGCTGCGCGTTTATACGATACCCCGATTGATTTGAACCCCACCCAGGCTGACATCCCCCTAAGAAACCTGTGTCGTTCTCTCATCGAGTTCATTACATCAACAACTTTGCGATCCAGAAGGCGAAAATCCCCTGTATTCAAAGGCATTTTTACATCGGTAATTCGGTAAATCAACTTATAAAACAATGATGCCGTAACGAGTTTAAACCAGGTTTCGCCTTCTCGTTCAGCCCGCTGGGCATAAACAACCTCATAACCTTCACGCCACTTTGCGATGAGTTCCAAGATCACTTCAGGGGGATCCTGTAAGTCTGCATCAATGATCACTACCGCATCACCGCGTGAGTAATCCATTCCGGCTGTTACTGCAATTTGGTGTCCAAAATTTCTCGCAAAGATCACTGGTCTCACACGGCTGTCTTTCTTCGCCATCTCGCGAATCATGTCTGTGGACCCGTCTGTTGAACCATCATCCACGAGAACCAGTTCCCATGTTTCACCAGTTTTTTGCATAACCTCCAGAACTCGGGATAGCAATTCTTCCAGGCTGCCAATCTCATTGTAGATCGGAGCAATAATCGAAAAAACAGGATTCATTACACAATCACCTTTCAGATCTTCAGATGCTTCTTTAAGGGAAACCATTGTAGGCTCAATAATAGGAGCTGCGGTTACAGCCATCATCGCGGCGCGAATGTCTTTCAAGCCGTTTCCAGTATTGATCACCAACACCGGATCATCGCCATGAACGATATTCTCTGCGAGAGCTTTGCGTAAACCCGCGAAAGCAGTAGCCCCTGCGGGTTCTGTAAAGATACCGTATTTTCCTAATTCACCTATTGATGAAATGATCTGTTCATCCGTTACGGTAAGGTATTGACCACCTGTATCACGAGCTGCCCTGACAGCACGTACACCATCCCGTGGAAGATCAACGCTGATGGAATCCGCCAGTGTAGTTGCGGTTACCGGGGTAATTGTTTCAGTCTTATCGAAGAACGCGTTGGCGATGGCGGCTGACTTTTCAGCTTGAATACCAAATAACCGCGGCATCTGTTTTAACCATCCCAACCTTTGCAGATCGAGGAATCCCTTATGGATTCCCGAAATGATGTTGCCGTCACCGACAGATACAAATACGCACAACGGTTTGGATTCAGCAGGGAGTTTCACCAAAACCTGTTCCCAAATTTCAAATGCAGCTGTCTTTTTGCCTTCAGCGGTGAACGGATTGAATCCAGTATTACGGCAATACCATCCGAATTCCTTCGCTGCCTCAATTGTCAGGTCAAAGGCTGAATCGTAATTGCCATCCACCAGGATCACCTGGGCTCCATATACCAGTAATTGGGCAACTTTTGCAGGAGGTGCAGTTTTTGGTGCAAAAATGATGCATTTTTGCCCTATTGCAGCAGACATCCCTGCCAACGCGGCTCCAGCATTGCCGGTGGAGGCTGTTACCACGATTTCTGCATTGATCTCTCTTGCGCGAGCTACTACGATTGCACTGGCGCGATCCTTGAATGAAGCTGTAGGATTTTTTCCTTCATCTTTAATCCAAAGATCCGCCAATCCTAATGACTTCGTAAGTATCGGTGGAGAATAAAGCGGAGTCCAGCCGGACAAACGGAAGGGAGTAGCAAAGCCACCAGGATCAGTGACTGGTAACAGCGGCAGGTATTTCCAAAGAGAATCCTCTGAACGAGAAAGTAGATCCTCAGCCCGGTATTTTTCCTTGATCTTCTCATAATCCAGTAAAACGTCCAGGTTTCCGCCGCATTTTGGGCAGGTATAAATAATGGATACAGGATCAAATTCGGTTTGGCAAAGTGAGCAACGATAACCTTTAAATTGAGTCACAAACGCTTCTCCTATTCATTTTCAAATGGAACCCCTAAAGATGCTGGGGGTGATGTGCGTAATGCGCGCAGTATCTTCGCAATTACCCTCCTGGCAGATTCAGGCAACCCTGCCAGCGTTCGATCGACCCATTCGGCATTACCAACGTTGACAAGTAAAAGTGCAAGGATCATTAACGGGAAAGGTGCCACCTGTAAAACCTGAGAGGGTATGTTTGGCAATTGCGGCTGCAGGAAAATACCCAACCATTGCAGGAAAGCAAACAAATATGCGCCTGCTGCCGCTCTCAATGGATTCCATCCTCCAAAAATCGTTATCGCGAGTGCGATCCAACCAAGCCCGTCTAGCCCGGAAATTGTGCCATTCCATCCAGCTTTGACTGAAAGTGAGTACATTGGACCTGAAAGGCCAACCAATGCGCCGCCGATCATGGTGTATACATACCGCATCCGATTGACATTTGCTCCCCGTGTGAATGCGGCTGCAGGTCTTTCGCCAACTCCCTGCAGCATTAACCCAGGACGGGTTTTGAAAATCCACCAATAAGCCAGACCGATCAATATGAAACTGGCATAAACAAGAATGTCCTGATTGAATAATAATGGCCCAATAATAGGGATGTCTTTTAGAACAGGTATCGGCAAGGCAGCCACACGCGGACCAGGTTTACTCATATAAGGGTTGCCAAGGAAGTAAGACAAATCTCTGCACATTAAAGTTAACACAAATCCAACGGCTACCTGTGATTGCTTCAGCGTAATACTTGAAAAAGCAATGATCAAAGCTACAAACGCCCCGACAGCGCGCTGATTAAAAATGCCAATAATATGGACTCAGTTTCAAACGCAACTACAAAACCGATCATGGCAGTTAACAATAGTGTGCCATTTACTGAAAGATTGATGACACCGGACCGTTCAGTAATAGTCTCGCCAATCGCAGCAAAGATGATTGGCACAGCCAGTGCGATCACACCGGCGAGGCTGGTGATTAAACTATCATCCATTTTGTTTTCCTTGTTTTGCTTCAAAATACTTGGAGCGCACGCCTTCCATCATCAAGAAGAAAAGCAGCAAGGCTCCCTGCAACACGCCCGCAAGCGTTGAATCCACTTTTAGAGCGATTTGAAGTTGAATGCTGCCGATATTCAATGCAGCGAAGAAAAGAGCGACCAAGGCTGCCCACAAGGGTTGAAAGTTGACGAGCATTGCCACCATCATCCCCAGGTAACCGTACCCTGAAGAAATTAGCGGTACAAGACGGTGATAAACCCCTACCACTTGGATCGCTCCTGCCAGTCCTGCGAAACAACCGCAGATAATAAAGGCAGTCATCAAGTAACTGGTGGTGGGGATGCCGAGTAAGTGGGCAGCTTTACCATTTTTTCCAACGGCTTTAAGCCGCAAACCAAAATAGGTCCCCTGGAGCACAAGGAACACCAGCACCAGGCTGACAATACCAATGATGATTGCCCAGGGGCTGAGACGCAGTCCCTCAATTTGCGAGAGCCAATACGCTTGATCAAATGGTTTTGTTCCACTCATTGAAGCCACACCGGGGACTTTCCAGGGGCTAAAGATCAACCAAATCGTCAAGGCAGTGGCAACGAAATTTAATCCTAATCCGCCAAAAATCTCGTTCACACCACCATAAATCCGAAGCAATCCCACCAGTGCTGCCCATATCGCCCCGCCTAGGATACCGGCGAGGATGGCCAGGACCACTGCGATGCCGGGTGGTACTGCTGTGGTTTGCAGGACTCGCAATGCCCAGGTAGAAAATATGGCACCGAGGATGATCTGTCCTTCAATCCCGATATTCCACAAGCCTGTGGCATAAGTAAAGAGCAATCCCAGGGTTGCCAGCAATAAGGGTACCCACACCACTATAGTATTGGCGATACTCCGCACTGAACCCAGCGATCCCTCAAGCAAATTCTTATAAGCCTCGATCGGATTCGTTTTGGCAATCACCAGCACAATACTCGTAAATAATAAAGCCAGGATCACAGCAAGAAATCGGAACCCGAATTTTACCAATTGGGAATTAGCCTTTATGCATTTTCAACCTGCCATTTCTTTTCCCAACCCATACCGCCAATCAGTTGACCTAATTGGTGAACCTCAGTTTCATCAGCTTTTAAGGGTTGTGACGTTTTTCCACCATAGAACACCAATACTCTGTCGCTATAAGTCAGGATCTCATCAAGATCTGAAGAAATAAAGATTATTGCAGTTCCATTCTTACATCTCTCTTTGAGTTTTCCCCAAATCCACATCGTCGATTCGATATCCAGACCACGAGTTGGGTGTTCCAGCAGTAATAACTTCAATGGATCTTTCATTAAGGCTAATAAGGCACGTTGTTGATTGCCGCCGGAAAGCTGTTCAACCCGAATCTCAGGTACACCTTTGATTGAAAAATCCTTGATCTTCGTGGCAGCAGTCTCCACAGCTTTTTTACGATCAATAAACATGCCATGTTGTTCGTTAGAAAGGAGGAAATGCTCAGTCAAGGTCAAACCGGGAACCAATCCATCTTCAAGGCGTGAAGCTGGCACATAAGCTGTCCCGATTTTTCATAAAATAGTGATACGGTTTTCCAGTAAAATCCTGAATTATTGACCAGTATCTTTCCACCAACAGTTCTGCGCAATCCTGCGCACGCCTGCAAGAATAACCGCTGTCCGGATCCTTCCATTCCGGCCAAACCAATCACTTCTCCCCGGCAAACTGTCAGGTTAATCCCTGAAACATGCAGGCGATAATCTTCAACCGCTAGATCGGTCACCTTTAATAATTCATCGCTTGAACACATGTCGATTCGTTTGGCTGGATCAATCGGTCTGCCAAACATCATTGTTACCAGTTGTTCGGATTTGTAGGGCGGTTTGACCACGCCTACATTTTTTCCCTGGCGAAAAACTGCCACCTGGTCACATAAACCTTCAACATCCTCAAGCTTATGACGAAACAAAAACAATTGTCACGTCTTCTTTCGCCAGCTTTTTTAATGTAGCAAACAGTAATTCTTTTGGCTTTCGCTGATTCCAGTGGTTGGTTCATCCAGGATCAAAACACTCGCTCCACGCCATAATAACCGAAGAATCTCCAGTTGCTGCCGCTCACCAACAGTCAAGGAATCCACGTAAGCGTCAGGATCAATCTTAATCTTAAATCGAGATTGGAGTTCTTCGAAAGATTTTCTAACCTGGCGGCGATTGGGAATTAATCCTCCTGTTTCGCCGATCAAAAGATTGTCAATCACCCGCATAGGAGGAAAATCCAGCGGGTCTTGATGCAGCATACCAACACCATGTTTTATTGCATCTGCAGGGATTATGAATATCGACGACTTTGCCATCAAGCAATATTCTGCCGGAATCTGCCTGGTAAAATCCTGAAAGGATTTTCATCAGGGTACTTTTTCCGGCACCATTTTCGCCTAAAATTCCCTGAATCGTTCCGGATGGAATTGTCAGGGAAATATCGTCGTTTGCACGTACAGCTTTGAATTTTTTATTGATATTCTTGATTTCAACTTTCATTGAGTTAATCCATCCTCAATTCAGGTAAGGGGAAGGCTTATCACCTTCCCCTTTTTAGTCTTGAAACAATCTAATTACTGAGAAAGCCTTCCATACCCTCAAGGAGTTGCGGGAGATACCAGATCTCGAAATCAGTAGCTTCAACACCATCAGCAAGATAAGACGGTTCCATCCTGAAGATTCAACGGACCTTTCCACAAGTTCAATCCACCAGCCAATTCTGCGATGAATTGATCAACTTTTGTGCCGGCATCAGCGCTTAATCCTTCACCTTTAACAAAACCGATCATGCTGGTATCGGGATCATTGATATTAGCCCAGTCTGGTCCAGCCCATTCAAAAGCTGGTGCGAAAGTACCATCGATGATCTGCTGGATGTATTTGGTATAGAAAGGACCCCAGTTGAAATAAGGAACACCCAGGCAGGATTTTGGTGCTGCGGCACAGGCACCCTGGTAATCATATTGAACTGCCCAAACCTGTTTTCCGGCTTCATTCGCTTTGTTCGCCTGCACCAAGGCTTCGGTGGTATCAATACCAGAGACGACCACATCGTATCCACTGTTATAGAAATCATCAGCTACCTGGGTGGGATCGGAGGTAACACCAGGGATATTCACCCAGCCGCCAATCCAGGTCACTTTGAATTTCAGATCTTCAGCTGGTTTTTCAAGATAAGTCGTCCAGCAATACTTGCGCGCCAAGGTACACGGAGGCAGCCAGGCGGCGAGTCTCATCATTGGTTAAAGGTCCCAGATAACCAATTTGCCCAGTTTGGGTGGTGAGTGCTGCTGCACAACCAGCGATCATCTTGCCATATTCCATTCTGCCCATGATGTTGACCATGTTGGCGAATTCTACAAAGTCTTTACCTTCTTTCCATTGCTGGTCTCCAGAAGCCATGATGACTCTTGATTTCAGGATTATCCATGGCAAACTGGGTTGAGTCAGCTTTCATGTCATCAGAATTGAAGAGAATTACATTGGCACCCTGGGCAACAAGTTCATCTGCCAATTGGGCAAAAGTTGTGCCAGTTTTTATGACCGCGAGGTCAATATATGTGACTTTAACACCAGGGATTTTTTCCTCGACATATAGACCAGCATCATAATGCGCCTGGCTCCAACCGCCATCTGCTGCCGAACCGATCAGAACCATGCCAAAAACAGGCAATGGAGCTGCAGTTGGGGCTGCGGTGGGGGCTGCGGTTTCAACAACCACGGGGCTTGTGTTGGTGCTGCGGTTGGGGCAGCTGTCGGTGTTGTACATGCTGAGAGGACAAGTACAGTGATGATTAAAATACTTCCTAACGATCCACGTACGTTTTGCAAACATTTTGTCTTCTCCTTGTATTAGATACGATTGGTCTTGAAAATCAATGTAGTGGTTCGGAAGCAAGTGAACAATTCCTTGATCTACTGCACCTCCTTTCAAAGACCTTAGCTAACATTCAACGGATGGGAAAAATGCTCAAACTGCTTTTGTATTTCAATAGATGTATTGTACACGAAGCCTTGCTACAATCCAAATATTTTTAAGTATTCAAGGGAAAACAACAAGTCCTGCATTAATTGCAGGACTTGTTTTTAGTACTATTACTCTTTAACGATTCTGGTTCCAGTTTCACCCTTTAACGCCCGACCAATATTCTCGGGATTAGTGATCAATGCTTCCTTGCCGCCATTTTCCAGGTACATGATGATCGCCTGGATCTTGGGTGCCATGGATCCTTTGGCAAAGTGTATCCCTTCAGCCAGATAAGCTTTAGCTTCAGCGAGGGTCATCTGGTCCAGCCATTTTTCATTGGGTTTGCCGTAATTGATGGCTACTTTTTCAACTGCAGTGGAGATCACAAAGAGATCCGCCTTGATTAATCGCGCGAACAAACTGCTGGCAAAATCTTTGTCGATTACTGCTGCAGTACCTACACAACCACCCTTGCCATCATCAATCACAGGAATTCCGCCGCCGCCAACGGTAATTACAACAGTTCCAGCTGCAATCAGTGCACGCACGGATTCAATTTCAACAACTTCCACCGGAATGGGAGAAGCAACAACACTGCGCCAACCGCGGCCGGCATCCTCAACCACATTCCAACCTAGATCAGCCTGTCGGCGTTTGGCTTCAGCCTCATCCATAAATCCACCGATCGGTTTGGTGGGATTCTGGAAGGCTTTGTCATTCTTGTCAACTTTCACCTGGGTTACGATTGTGGCGACAGGTTTCTTGATCCCGCGCCGAATCAATTCATTTTGCAGAGTCTGTTGAAGCGCATACCCGATGGCACCCTGGCTGTCTGCACCGCAGACATCCAAGGGGACTTCATGCATCCCTTCGTATCTTGCAGCAATTTCAGACCGGCGGAGAATGAAACCAACCTGCGGGCCATTGCCATGTCCGATAGCCACATCCCAGCCAGCTTCGATCATATCCGCGATGTGTTTATTATGTTTGCTGCGGCAGCAATATATTGATCCTCAACAGTTACATTTTTTGGGTCAAGGATCAGGGAATTGCCACCAATTGCGACAACTGCTAATTTTTTTGCCATTTCTTTTTTTCCTTTTCTATTTTTAAATTTTGTTTGTTACATTGTTAAAGCCATTACGGCTTCCTGAACGTGCATGCGGTTTTCAGCTTCATCATAAACAACGGATTGCGGTCCATCCATTACACCATCAGTCACTTCAATATTCCGGTCAGCCGGCAACGGATGCATATAGATGGCATCCGGTTTGGCCAACTTCATTCGGCGTTCATCAGTGATCCAACTTTCATATTTCTTGATGATCTTTGCGCCTTCTTCTGGATCTGATGTATGAACCAATGCACCCCAGGATTTTGCATAAACCACATCTGCATCCTTGAACCCTTCATCCATGTCTTCCACAACATCAAAACCCACGCCAAATTTTCGAGCCTGTTCGTACGCGGCATCCATGATTTCTGGCATCAATTTAAATTCGGGGGATGCGCCAGCACGATATCCATACCAAAGCGGGGCATCTGCAGGACCAGGGATTGCGGAACAGAGATGGGTTTCTGGTAGGAAGCTGCATAAGCCCACGAGACCACCATCTTTTTCTTGCGCAAGTCACGCCCTTTTTTTCCATTATCGTCATCAAGTCAGCCAGGCATTGGAAGGGGTGATAGACATCGCACTGCATGTTTAATACTGGCACACGGGAAGCTTTTGCCACTTCGTTCATGTATTCATTGCCGATTTTCCAATCAACATGCCGGATGGCTATCCCATCGAAATAGCGTCCAAATATCTCACCGATTTCCTTGGGTGTATCACCGTGGGAAATTTGAGTGGTTCGGGATTCAATGAAGGCAGCGTGTCCACCAAGGTGAGCCATGCCTGCTTCAAATGAACCGCGGGTGCGGGTGCTGCTGAAGAAGAACAACATCGCCAAAACTTTATCCCGCAGGTAAGGGGTGAGTTCGTTAAGTGCGCGTTTTCGTTTTAGATCAAACGCGACATCCAGAACAGTTTCGACTTCCTCTTTTGAGAAATCGAGGTCTCCGATTAAATCACGACCGTGTAAAAATGTTTGCATTTCAACTCCTTTTTAAAAATTACTCCATCTTTCCAAGCACGAGCGCCAGCAGTGCCATTCGCATGACAACGCCATTGAAGGCTTCCTGCCAGTATCGGGACCATCGTGTGATATCCACATCGGTTGGGATTTCGTCCATTCGGGGCAGTGAGTGTAACAGGATGGCGTCCGATTTTGCCTTTTTGGTCAACAATTCACGGGTAATCTTGTAATTTGCAGGAGTCAAACCGTGTTCTGAGCAGCTTCCTGCCTGGATTTGGTGTAATCAGGTTGCACAACGGGCTCTACAAGGATAACATCCGCTTTCGCGATTGCCTGTTCCACATGTTCCACTTCGCTGAAATTTACCCCAAACTGTGTTAATTCCGCTTTAAATTCCTTCGTCGGGGACATATCCGGCGGTGAAACAAAGGTGATCGGGCAATCAAATTGAGAGAGTGCATATCCAATGAATGCATGGTGCGCATCCGCATATCACCGACCGCCAGCCAATGTCAATCCATCAATTGTTCCCTTTTCAGTCAGAACTGTATACAGATCAGTGAGGATCTGTGTAGGATGTTCACCCCAACCGTCGCCGCCATTGATAATGGGAATCGAAGCCCATTTGGCAGCTTCGTGAGGAGCACCCTGCTGAAAATGGCGCATGACAATCACATCACCATAGTATTCCAGCATCTTAACAGTGTCTTTAATGGATTCCTGGTAAAAATCCCCTGCACGGGTCATTTTTGCGTCAGAAAATCCGGTGACATGACCGCCGAGGCGGTGCATGGCTGCTTCGTGTGCCAGCCGGGTACGGGTGCTTGGCTGATAAAAAGCAGTAACCAGTGTCTTCTCTGCCAGCAAATCAGAATTCCTTCGGCTTTTTGCGATTGGAGCCAATTCATCTGCCACTTCAAAAACGTGGAAAAATTCTTCTCTTTCAAATTCTTTTAGTGATAATATATCTCTTCCAGCAAAACTGCGCATTTTATCCTCCTCAGGATTAAATTGCATTCTAAACTACCAATTTTAGATAAGTAAGTTCACTTGTAAATCCTCCTCTTTGGCTGTTTCGCTAATTGATGCTCGTTGTTTGCCACCCGCCTGACAACATGAAAACGAAAATAACCTGGTAAAAAATAACTGTTTGAAAAATCAACGATCTTTCCAGCTTCGCTATATAATCTTGCCGCAAAAAATAATAGATACATCACCGCGTTGGATTTCCAGTTTTTTGGCAATTGGCGATGTGGCCGCCACTGCTTGAATATCAGTGAACGATTTATCCAAATCTGATTTTGTTTTTATTAACAGAAAATCCAGGACTGAACCTGTAAAACCCTTTCTCAAGTCTTCTTCAGTAAGAGCTCCGGGAGGAAGAATATCCTTGAGATAAGCAACTGGACGGTCATCGGTATAGATAACCCTGGAAACACTAATCAACCTGGACCTTCATCGACCTGTAATTTTTCAGCCTCATCCATTGTGGCAATTATCTCTTTAACTTCCAATGCTCCCATCGAGACGTTTAAACCGATACGGTTTGCTCGTCGTTCAATACTTTCCAGTACTTCAAGTCCGCTTCAATTACCTTGGATTGAGGAACCACAAAAGTTCCTACGCCCTGGCGGCGGCGGATTAATCCTTGCCCTTCAAATGTGCGCATGCCCTTCCGCAATGTTGCCCTGGAAACCCCCAATATTTTCGCCAATTCCGGTTCAGGCGGGCAGCCTGTTCCCCGGTCGGAGTCTTGAGCGATCAATTTTGCCAATTGCACCTGAAGCCGCTGAAAAGGATGTTTGTACTCTGTTTTTCAATCACTGTTCGTCCATCCTTATTTCCCGATTTTTCACTTACTCTTAACGGTTCAGTTACTGGGATGAAGTCAAACCGGTTACATCAACCAGTCCCAGGTCGGTTAATACGCATTTCTGGAATTACTGCAAGTCCCAGTAAACTCAATTGCATATTGGGATTATTGATATGCATCCACATTGCTTGAATCCGTTCAATACAGTTTGGGCTTGCTCAGCCACATTTTCTGCAGGCTCATTGGATATTAACCCCGCAACCGGTAATTCGATCTTACCAAGCACCTTTCCCCGGCTAACCACAATCTGACCGCCTCCAATGGCTCAATTGATTGGCTGCAAAGACCATATCCTCATCTGTTGTCCCTACCACGATCATCTGGTGGCAATCGTGGGCAACAGTTGTGGCAACTGCACAAGGAATGTTGAAACCAAAGCCTTGCACCATCCTGTCTGCACTCTGCCAGTGGAGTGATGCCGTTCTACCATGGCAATTTTTGCCATGTCTTGCAGCTATATCCTGCCTGACCTCTCCATTAATCGGTGTCATCGGAATGCGAAAATGGCGTGTTGGTGCCTGATTTTCGATGACTCCAATTACATTGACAATTACTTCTTTATCCTTTCCCGCCGGAATTTAAAAATCCGCGATTTCCAGTGGTTGGCTAAATGGACGGATTGACTCGCCCATTCAGGATATTCGATATGCGGAAGTTCAACCAGCCATTTTCCAGCTTTAGCGATTTCCTTACCGCGGGAATAAACAGAATCGATCTTGAACGATTCCAGATCATTTACCAGGACAATATCCGCATACCGTCCGGGAGCTATCATGCCGATTTCGCGTGAAACACCAAAATACTCAGCAGTATTGATTGTCGCCATCTGGATGGCTGTCATTGGGTCCAGTCCCTCGCTGAATAGCATGCCGGATGACCCTGTCCATGTGCCCTTCACGGTAGATCGTTTCAGCCTGTGAATCATCCGTGCATAGCATAAAGCTTCGTGGATGACAGTCCATTTTCAGTGATCGCTTTCACCTGGCTAGCCACATCCTGCCAGGCAGAACCGTAACGCATCATCACTTTCATGCCCTGGCGCGCGCGGGCGATGGCATCTTCCACCCGGGTTCCTTCATGGTCATCCTGCGGACCCCTGCCACGTATCCTGCGAAGGGCATGCCGAGATCCGGGGATGCATAATGCCCGCCGATCACCTTGCGGGCATTGCGTGTGGCAGTCATTTCAGCGTGAACTTTATCATCCCCGCTGACAACCGCGGGAAATTCATCATTTCACCCAGACCGATGATTCCCGGCCAGGTCATTGCCTCTGCCACTTCACTTGGACCCAACACAGCTCCGGGCGTCTCCAGACCAGGAGCGGAAGGGACACAGGATGGCATTTGCACAAAAACATGAATGGGTTGTACTGCATGCATCATCCACCATCAACCGTACGCCGCGAAGTCCAAATACATTGGCAATTTCATGCGGATCAATGAACATTCCAGTCGTTCCATGGGGTACCACTGCGCGCACAAATTCCGTCACAGTCACCATGCCGGATTCCACATGCATGTGGGCATCAAGCAAACCCGGGACAAGGAATTTATCCTTGGCATCCACTACTTTTGTTTGCCCGCCGATGGTATGGTCAGCATTTTCGCCCACATAGGCAATCCTTCCACCGCGGATGGCAATATCAGTATTAGGGATGATCTCTCCAGTTTGCACACATACCCACTTGCCATTTTTGATGACCAGGTATGCGGGAATACGCCCCATCGCGCAATCCACCAGTTCACGCGCATTTTGCAACCAGAAAGTGTCCATTCCCATTTTTTTCGCCTTTTGTCAGCCTGAAACTTTGCTTAGACTCGCAATAATCTTCGGGAGGCATTATTATGCCTCTCAATGTGTGCAGGTCAGGTCCAACCCAATCAATTGACCTTCTTTTACAACCGGTTTTCCATGGACAAAATTAAAATCCACTCCAGTAGGACTGGCAAAATACCAGCGCTGCCAGCGGATCATGCAATGCACCTGTATACTCTAATTTATTCAGATCTGAATCCAATGAAATCAGCGCATTTTCCAATTTCAAGAGAACCGATATCTTTGCGTCCCAAAACCGCTGCGCCGCCGCGAGTGCCAAGTTCCAGCGCCTGCCGGGCAGTAAGGATCTCGCTGCCTGTTGAGGAGAACGATGCGCCATCCAGTCCGGCTTTTAAGCGTGCCAGCAACATTGCCTGGCGTACTTCAGCCAGCATGTGGGAGCCATCATTACTGGCAGAACCATCCACGCCCAGACCGACTTTAACACCAGCCTTGATGAATTGTCTGAAGCGGTGCGATCCCAGAAGCCAGCCGCATATTGGAAGATGGGCAGTGCGCCACACCGCATCCCTCTCTGGCGTAAATTTCAATCTCAGCTTGCGCAACATGCACCGAATGAGCAAACCACACATCCTGCCCCACCCAATCCACTGACTGCATGTAAGCCACCGGGCGGAATCCAAATTTCTGCAGGCAAAACTCTTCTTCATCCTGGGTTTCAGCCAGATGCGTATGGAGATGAACGCCATATCTGTCGGGCAAGGCTTGCACTTTGTTTCATCAACTCACCAGTGACACTGAAGGGTGAACATGGGGCCAAAACAATCTGGATCATCGCCCCAGGTTCCGTCTGGTGATACTTATTGATCAACCGTTCACTGTCTGCCAGGATGCTCTCTTCAGTATCCACCACGCTATCAGGCGGCAGACCCCCTTTGCTTTCCCCCAGGCTCATGGATCCCCTTGAGGCATGCAAGCCGTATGCCAACTGCCCGAGATGCCTCGATCTCATCATCCAGTGAAGAACCATTTGGGAATAGATAAAGGTGGTCTGAGGCTGTCGTGCATCCTGAGAGGGCCAATTCAGCCAGGGCAGTTTGCGTGGAAATACGGATGTCTTCGGGCTTCATTCGAGCCCATATCGGGATAGAGCGTTTTTAACCAATTGAAAAGGTTGGCATTTTGCGCAGCAGGCACTGCCCTGGTAACGTCTGGTAAAAATGGTGGTGGGTATTGACCAGACCCGGCAGCACAATGTGCCCGGTAGGCATCAATAATTTCATCTGCGTGCTGGGGAAGTTCTTTAGTTGGTCCAACCTGTTCAATAAAACCATCCTTAACAAAAAGACCGCCATCCAGAATTTCACGGCGGTGGTCATCCATCGTCACCAACAAATCAGCATGCTTTACAAGAAGTGTGGACATGTGTCACCAATTTGGTTAATAAAAAGAGCGTAGAAGTTTGTCTGACAACTTCACGCTCTTAGTTTACCGAATTAGTGGGTAAATGTCAATTGTCTGACAAGATTGAATACTAATCGGTCAATTCCGCCGCCCGCAGTGTATTCTTGATCAGCATGGCAATCGTCATTGGGCCAACGCCGCCCGGGACCGGGGTGATCGCACCGGCAACTTCAGCTGCTTCATCGAAATGCCACATCACCAACCAGCCTGTAGCCTTTTTGTTTTGTGCTGTCCTCAACCCGGTTAATCCCAACATCAATGATCACCGCGCCGGGTTTGATCCAATCTTCCGCGCACCATTTCAGGTTTTCCAACCGCGGCTACCAGCACATCCGCCTGCCGAACAATTCCGGGCAGGTCGCGCGAGCGTGAGTGGCAAATGGTCACGGTGGCATTGGCGCGCACGAGCAGTAACGCTACTGGCATTCCAACGATATTTGACCGACCCAACACGACCGCATTTACCCCTTCCAGAGAAGGGAGTTCCTGTTCGAGTAAATAAATACAACCGGCAGGTGTGCAGGGAACAAATAATGGATCGCGTCCTTTTTGAGCCAGCCGGCCGATATTGATCGGATGGAATCCATCTACATCTTTTTCCACCGAAATCTGTGCCAGAACCCTTTGCTCATCCAAACCAGCAGGTAAAGGCATTTGCACCAGAATCCCGTTCACTTTGGGATCCTCGTTCAATTCTTTGATCAACTTCTCCAATTCCTCCTGAGAAGTTGTTGCCGGCAAGTCGAATCCAAAGGAATCGATGCCTGCATCTGCACAAGCTTTTTGCTTGGAACGCACATAAACCTGCGACGCCGGGTTTTCACCCACCAGGACTGTTGCCAAACCTGGTTTGCTCTTACCATTATTTAGTCGTTTCTGAACTTCAACGGTTACATCAGCGCGTATCTTTTCGGCGATTGCCTTACCGTCAATAATTTTCGCGGTCATCTTAATTCCTCCTGATCATAATTTCTCATACTCATTATACAGGGGATGAACACCAGGAATAAAAATCGGCATGGTAAAATTAATCGAATTTATTCCTATTGCGGGGAGCGTGATAATGAGCAAGATTTGTGTGATCGGAACAGGTTATGTTGGACTGGTAACAGGTACTTGTTTTGCTGACCTTGGCAACCAGGTAACCTGCCTGGATGTGGACGCGTCACGTATCACTAATTTAATTAACGGTGTAATGCCGATCTATGAACCCGGATTGGAACAACTGGTAAAACAAAATGTGCAAGCAGGCAGGTTGATCTTCTCGACGAATTACGAAGAAAGCCTGGCTGGTGCTGAATATGCCTTTATCGCGGTTGGAACACCTTCAGGAAATGACGGTGAAGCTGATTTGCAGTATGTTCGCCAGGCAGCTGAAAAAATTGCTGATCTGGTGGAGCATCCCATCCTTGTCATCAATAAATCAACCGTCCCGGTGGGCACAGGGGATTGGGTGGCGGATGTCATTCAGAAACGCCGTGCCGGCAAACCGCTCGATTTTTCCGTCGTCTCCAATCCCGAGTTCCTGCGTGAAGGTTCTGCCATCAATGACTTTATGAATCCCGACCGTGTGGTGCTTGGATCTGAGGACCGGACTGCTGCCAGCAAAGTTGCAGCGCTCTATCAGCCTTTGCGCTGCACGATTATGACCACGGATTTGCGTACTGCAGAAATGATCAAATATGCCAGTAATGCCTTCCTGGCAACAAGAATTTCTTTTATTAATGAAATCGGAAATATGTGTGAAGAGCTGGGAGCTGACGTACGAGAAGTTGCGCTCGGTATGGGCTATGACAAACGCATTGGTCACGCTTTCCTGGATGCCGGGCTCGGCTGGGGTGGTTCCTGCTTCCCCAAGGATGTAAAAGCCCTTGAACACATGGCTGTGCTGCACGGCACACAACCGCAAATGCTCCAGGCAGTCATGGAGATAAACCGCAATCAACGCCGCCGAGCCATCATGAAGCTGCGAAAAGCGCTCGCATTCTCTCAACGATAAAACGATTGGCATTTTGGGTCTGTCCTTTAAACCCAATACGGATGACATCCGGGATGCCGCTGCCATTGAGATCATTCACCTGCTGCAAAACGAAGGCGCTCATATCAGGGCTTATGATCCGCAGGCAATGGAAAACGCAGCCCGGACGTTGAAAAACGTCGTTCTGTGCGAGAACCCTTACCAGGTAGCGGAAAAAGCAGACGCATTGGTGTTGGCGACTGAATGGAACGAATTCAAACAACTCGATTTTACGAAAATAAAAATGCTGATGAAACAACCCGTCATCCTGGATGGCCGCAACCTTTGGGATTCAGACGTTTTGCAGGAATTGGGATTTACTTACATGGGAGTTGGGCGCGGGAATCTGCTAACCAAATAACTGAATGGCTGGAATCTTCTTCCAATATTAAGATGTTTGTTCCCTGGCACCAACGGTTGGATTATCACCGCTTATGCTGATAATCCTGATCTATTATTTACATTAATAATCCCTATTGACATTAACGTTACGTCATAGTTTATACTGATTGCATGGTTAACCAAAAGCAGTACAGTATCAAACAAATGGCGCAGGCAGCCAACATCAGCATACGCACCCTGCACTATTATGATCAAATCGGTCTGTTAAAGCCTCACCGGCAACACCATAATAACTACAGGTGCTACCCTGGTGAAGCCTTGCTCCGGCTGCAGCAAATCCGATTCTATAAGGAACTCGGTTTCGAACTTTTTAGAATTCGAGACATCCTTGACAAACCTGGTTTTGACTATCAGGAAGCTTTAATTGCTCACCGCGAGGCACTGATGCATAAAGTTGAGCAAACCAAGCAATTGGTCCGAACCATTGACTTGACGCTCGCAAAATTAAAAGGAGATGCAAATATGTCAGAAAATGAATATTTTGTCGGTTTTTCCGATGAACAGCAGGCAGCTTATGAGAAGGAGGCGGCTGAGAGATGGGACCCGGTGGTCGTCAAAGAATCCAACCGCCGTTGGAAATCATTATCAAAACAGGAACAAAAAGAGCTGATGAAAGATGGTGAACGTGTCACCCTCGCCATCCGGGATTTAATGTCTGAGGATCCTGGTTCTGAAAAAGTCCAATCACTAGTGGGAGAATGGAAGAAACACATCGATTTCTTCTACGATTGCACTCCTGAAATCCTTCTCGCACTTGGTCAGAATTACATGAACGACCCGCGATTTCATGACTTTTACGCACGCATTGATCCTGGTTTACCCCAATTCTTCTACGACGCCATCAAGATCTTTTGCGCAAAAAGAGGAGTGACTGAATAAAAACAAGAACCGCTCTTATGAGCGGTTCTTGTTTTTATTGGTGATGAATCTTCAAATATTCCTTGAGGAACTGCCCGGTGTAAGATTCCGGTATCTCACAAATCTCGCGCGGGGTACCGGAGCCGATGAGTTCTCCACCTTTGTCTCCGCCTTCCGGACCTAAGTCAATGACTGTATCCGATACTTTAATGATGTCAAGATTGTGTTCAATAATCAAAACCGAATTACCGGAGTCCACCAGGCGTTGAAGCACCTCGACCAGCATATGCACATCCGCTGCGTGCAAGCCCACGCTGGGTTCATCCAACACATACAACGTCCGCCCAGTAGCGCGGCGTGAAAGTTCCTTTGCCAGTTTAACCCGCTGCGCTTCTCCTCCGGATAGGGTTGTCGCCGGCTGTCCGATCTTGATATATCCCAGCCCAACTTCATTAAGCGTTCTTAATTTGTTGACAATAGCTGGAATATTAGAGAAGAGCTCTATCCCCTTTTCAACAGTCGTATCCAAAACATCAGCGATTGACAAGCCTTTGAATTTTACCTGCAGCGTCTCCCGGTTGAATCGTGCACCGTGGCACACATCGCAAGACACATAAATGTCCGGCAAAAATTGCATTTCAATGCGCAACTGCCCCTGTCCCTGGCAGGCTTCACACCGCCCGCCGTGTACATTGAATGAAAAGCGGCCTGACTTGTACCCGCGCATTTTACTGTCCGAAAGACTCGCAAAAAGGTTGCGAATCTCGTCGAACATTCCGGTATAAGTACCCGGATTCGAGCGCGGCGTCCTGCCGATCGGGGATTGGTCGATATTAATCACCTTATCGAGGTATTCCAGCCCTTCCACCCGGTCATGAGCACCGGGTTGGGTTCGCGCTCTGTTTAACTCATGTGCCAGCACATTGTAGAGGATATCCACCATGAGGGTAGATTTACCCGAACCGGATACCCCGGTGATACACACGAACTGTCCAAGCGGGATCTCAACATCAATGTTTTTCAAATTATTTGCCCTGGCACCGATGATCTTGAGCATTTTACCGTTGCGGGGATGTAATTTCTTGGGCATCGGCACTTTCTTGCGTCCGGACATGTAGGCTCCGGTCAGGCTCTTCGGATGCGCCAGGATGGTATCGATCGTGCCTTCTGCAACGATTTCACCCCCATGTACTCCTGCGCCTGGACCAAGATCCAGGATCCAATCCGCTGAACGAATTGTTTCTTCATCGTGTTCAACCACTAAAACTGAATTCCCCAGGTCACGCAGATGTTTAAGTGTCTCCAATAGGCGCGTGTTATCCCTCGGATGTAAACCAATTGACGGCTCATCCAAAACATACAACACTCCCATTAGGCGTGACCCGATCTGAGTGGCCAATCGAATACGCTGAGCCTCTCCCCCCGAAAGCGACCCGGCTGACCGGCTCAGAGTCAGGTAATCCAACCCCACATCCACCAGGAAACCCAAGCGCGAGTTGATCTCCTTAATGATCCGCTCCGCGATGGTAGCTTCCTTGGCAGTAAGAGTTCCCGGTTTGGTTAATTGATCAACAAATTCAAGTGTCCGGTTGATTGGCCATTTGGTTACTTCATTGATATTTGAGTTTATAACTGTCACGGCCAGTGCTTCAGGGCGCAGCCGTTCTCCTTTGCACGTGGGGCAAGGTCGGTCGCTCATGAATTCAGAAATTTTCGCCCGAATATATTCAGATTGCGTTTCGCGGTAACGCCGTTCCAGGTTGGGAATCACACCCTCAAAATTGGCCTGGAAACTGGTCTTGCGTTCATTTCGCCCTTCAAGGGTAACGTTAATGGATTCGCTTCCAGTGCCGTACAGAATACGGTTCAGATTCTCCTGTGAAATTGTTTTTACAGGAGCATTGAGATCGATCTTATAGGTACGCGCTACCGACTCCACCATGTGCCAATAATACCCCCCCTGCTCGCGGGGACCATTCCATTCCATGGCAATGATCGCTCCTTCGCTTAAAGCCCGTTCGTTATCCGGGATGAGCAAGTCAGGATCAATTTCCAGCCGGCTGCCCAACCCCTGGCAGTCCGGGCAAGCGCCATGAGGAGTGTTAAACGAGAAGGTGCGCGGCTCGATCTCGGGCAGGCTAATTCCATGATCCGCACATGCCAGGTGTTCAGAGAAGAACAAGTCAACGGCTGGCTCCTCAGAGAGATTTTGAATAGTTAAATACCCCTCACCTACCTTTAGCGCTGTTTCGATGGAATCTGTTAACCTCGAGAGAAAAGTTCTCGCTTCCTCACCGTCTTCAGATTTGGTAACCACCAGCCGGTCAACAACTGCCTCGATTGTGTGAATCTTGTAACGATCCAGGGTGACCTCGTCATCCAGTGAGAAAACATCACCATCTACACGCACCCGCGTGAAGCCTGCCTTGCGGATTTCATCAAATACCGCCTGGTAGGTTCCCTTGCGGGCACGCACGATTGGCGCGAGCACGAGAAGTTTGGCTCCGTCTGGCAAGTCAAAAACCCGGTCAACGATTTCCTGCGCGGACTGTTTCACCACAACCTTGCCGCAGACCGGGCAGTGTGGAATACCAATGCGGGCAAAAAGCAGTCTCAAGTAGTCGTATATCTCAGTAACTGTGCCGACGGTTGAGCGCGGATTATGTGAGGTGGCTTTTTGGTCAATCGATACTGCCGGAGAAAGTCCGTCAATATAATCCACATCAGGTTTTTCCATTTGACCCAGGAATTGGCGCGCATAGGCTGAAAGAGATTCCACATAACGCCGCTGCCCTTCAGCAAAAATCGTATCAAATGCCAGCGAGGATTTACCGGACCCGGACAAACCGGTAATAACAACCAATTTATCCCGGGGAATTTCCACGGTGATATTTTTTAAGTTATGGGCGCGAGCGCCGACCACACGGATTGAGTTTTGGGTCATTTGTCATCCATTTAGAATATATTTTCTATACCAGTATTGTACCACGCAACCCGTAATTATACTCCTCCCTTTTTTATAGATCTTCCCTTACTAAAATCCGAATAATAACCTTCAAATCCATTCCTCAATTATTTACATTATAATTATGATAAATATTGTCTTAATTGGAGAAAATTATGGCAAACGAATTCTTAGCCGACACCTACCTACCGGTCCGTATCGGGATTATTGGGGCTGGAAATGTTGGCGCAACATTCGCTTATGCCCTGCTCCAAAGCGGGTTGGCAGGTGAGATTGTATTGATCGATCGAAATCATACTCGGGCTGAAGGTGAAGCCATGGATCTTAACCACGCGGTCCCCCTGGCTACCTCAACACGTATCTGGGCTGGGGCATACGCAGACCTGGCTGGCGCCGCTGTTACCGTGGTCACCGCGGGTACATCCCAAAAACCTGATGAAAGCCGCCTGGATTTGGTGCACCGCAATTACGAGATACTTCAAGGCATCGTTCCGGAGGTCGTTAAAGCAAACCCTGGAGGAATCATCCTGGTTGCTTCCAATCCGGTGGATGTTCTTTCCTATGCCACGTGGAAGATTTCCAGCCTGCCGGCGCAGCGCGTCATCGGTTCTGGCACGATCCTCGACACAGCGCGTTTCCGCTCCATGTTAAGCCAGCACGCTGGTGTGGATTCTCGCAGCGTGCATGCATATATCATTGGCGAGCATGGTGACAGTGAGGTGCCTGTGTGGTCGCTTGCCAATATCGCAGGCATGAACCTCCAGGATTACTGCCGCGAGAATTGTAAAGAATATGAACCTCAGATTTTTGAAAAAATCTTCACCAGCACGCGCGATGCTGCATATGAGATCATCAAGCGCAAGGGAGCCACTTATTATGCCATCGGGAATGGTCTGCTGCGCATTGTGGAAGCTGTTCTACGCGGTCAGGACAGTGTTTTGAGCGTTTCGAACCTTATCACTGGATATTACGGAATCGAAGATGTCTATCTCAGCCTGCCGTGTATCATTGGGCACAACGGAATCAAGCAGCCGCTGCACTTGAAGTTGAATATTATCGAGCAAAAGGGAATTCAGCGGTCAGCTGAGGTGCTTCACAAGACCCTGCGCGAGATCGGTTTACAGTCATAAAAAACCTTATACGACGGTTTCCTTTCAGCACCTGTATAATAAGCAAGTAGTAATCCCATGTTGAAAGGAATTCATTATGCAAACTGAGGTGCAAATCCAGGCAGTGGAAGAATTACAGCACAAGCGCGAGATCCGCGCTTGGACGATGTACGACTGGGCTAATTCCGCATTTGCCACAACCATCATGGCAGCCGTACTGCCGATCTATTATGCCTCCCTGGGAGCAGTTAATGATGCACCCGCCTTAATGACCTCACGCTGGGGATTCACTACCGCAATTGCCGCTCTGATTGCGGCGGTCATCAGCCCGATCCTTGGCGCAATAGCTGATTTTCGCGGCGCAAAGAAAAAATTTCTTACCTTCTTCATGATTGTTGGGGTTATCTCAACTGCCCTGTTGTTTTTTCCCAATAAGCCTGGCGATTGGCTGCTGGCTTCAGTCATCTTCATCTTCGCCAATATTGGTTTTGCCGGCAGTCTCGTCTACTATGATGCCCTGCTCCCCCACGTGGCCAGGGCAGATGAGATAGACCAGGTCTCCTCACGTGGATACATGATGGGTTATATCGGTGGCGGTCTGCTATTGGCAGTCAACCTTGTAATGATCATGTTCCTGCCTGAAATCGTCCCATCTCTTGAGGTGGGTTTAATGACCCGCCTCTCGTTTGTTACTGTTGCCGTGTGGTGGGCACTCTTTACCATTCCCATCCTAACCCGCGTGAAGGAACCTGTCCGTCGCATTGAAGCCGGAGAAGAAGGCATGAATCCGGTAAAGGTCAGTTTTCAAAGGCTCGCCAGGACTTTTGCCGAGATTAAAAAATATCGTGATCTTGCAATGGGGTTGCTCGCATTCTGGGTATATGCCAACGGGATTGGCACCATCATTACCATGGCAACCATATACGGTACTGAATTGGGCTTTAGCCGCACTACCTTGATCGGTACTCTTTTAATGGTCCAATTCCTGGCGGCACCATTTGCCTTTTTCTTTGGCTGGCTCTCCCGCAAGATAGGCACCAAAAAAGGGATTTACATTACGCTCGTGGTTTACACTCTTATTGCTATTGCCGGGTATTTCTTATACCAGGAATGGCAGTTCTGGCTGCTGGGCGCGGCTGTTGCCACAGTACAAGGCGGCAGCCAGGCACTTTCCCGCTCACTCATCGGCAAGATGATGCCTAAGAGTAAATCCGCCGAATTCTACGGTTTCTTTAGTGTTTTTGAGAAATTTGCCTCCATTCTGGGTCCAGCCATATTTGGAGTAATTTCCGCAATAATGGGCGAGTCGCGCTTGAGTATCGCTTCTCTCGTCATCTTCTTTGCGGTAGGTATCTACATTCTTACGCGCGTCAACGTTGAACGTGGGGTCAAAGCCGCTCAGCAAGAGGAAGAACAATTGGTACCCGTAGCAATTTAACCAAAACAGGGAAGTTGACAAACAACCTCCCTGTGATGACTGGCTAATAAATAGACAGACCCGATGGTTTGTCTATTTATTTTTCGATTTCGTAAAGTTCTACCAAGACACCGCCCGTACTCTTGGGGTGAATGAATGCCATTTTTCGTCCGGGCAATTCGATAGGCACTTCATTGATGAGGCGAACCCCCTTTTCCTTTAATTCTAAAAGGCTCGCGGCGCAGTCATCCACCTCAAAGCACAGGTGATGCATGCCGCCGCCCTTTTCAGCCAAAAATTTCGCTGCACCGGTATCCTCCGAGGTAGGTTGCACAAGTTCCACTTCGGTATCGCCTACAGGCAAAAAAGCAACCCTGGATTTCATACTCGGTACATCTTCAATATGATGCAGGTGAATGCCCATCGCGTCCTGCCAAAACTTTAATGATTCATCGATATCTGCTACGACTATTGCCACATGATTTACTTTATTCATTTTTACCATGTTGTCTCTCCTGTGAAAGTCATCCCCAAACGGGAGGTTGATATTCCCCCCAAATATTTCGCAGAACACCGCAAATCTCACCCAAAGTCAGGTCATTTTCCACGCACTCGATAAAAATCGGCATTAAATTATCGCTGCCTTTAGCTGTGACTCCAAGTTTTTCCATCAATTGCTGAGTCGTTTTTGGATCGCGTGCGGCGCGTAATTCTGCCAACCTGCGGCGTTGATTCTCTTCTATCGTTGGATCCACTTTCACTCGTTCCAGATCCTTTGACTCCTCGATTTGGAAAGAGTTTACCCCAACCACAATTTGGTTCTTGCTTTCCACATCCTTTTGGAAGCGGTACGCTGAATCCTGGATCTCGTTTTGCATAAATCCTTTTTCGATGGCTGCCAGCGCACCTCCCAGGTTATCGATCCTGTCTATATATTCCTTCGCTCTTTTTACTATTTCATCTGTCAGGTATTCGATGGCATATGATCCACCCATGGGATCGATCGTGTCGCATACACCTGATTCGTATGCAATAACTTGCTGGGTGCGCAGCGCTGTGCGGACAGATTTCTCAGTTGGCAGCCACAGAGCTTCATCCATCGAATTGGTATGCAGGGATTGTGTTCCGCCGAGAACCGCCGCCATTGCCTGTATTGCGACCCGTACGACATTATTTTCAGGCTGCTGGGCAGTCAGCGTGGATCCTCCTGTTTGCGTGTGGAACCGCAGCATCCAGGATTTGGGGTCCTTGGCGCCAAATCGCTCCCGCATGATCTGCGCCCAGATTCGCCTTGCCGCACGGAATTTCGCTATCTCCTCAAGAAAATCATTATGCGCAGCAAAGAAAAAGGAGAGTTGTGTAGCGAAATGGTCCACTTCCTGACCTGAGTCAATAGCCGCCTGGACATATGCAATGGCATTGGCAATCGTAAAAGCTACTTCCTGCACTGCTGTTGAACCCGCCTCACGAATATGGTAGCCGGATATGCTGATGGTGTTCCAGTTGGGTACTTCCATCTCGCAATACTGGAAAATATCAGTGATCAGGCGTAAGGAAGGTTTCGGCGGGTAGATGTACGTTCCCCTCGCCACATATTCTTTTAAGATGTCGTTTTGTATGGTTCCGCGGAGTTGTTTTGGGCTAACACCTTGTCGTTTTCCCAGGGCAATGTACATTGCCAGAAGAACTGCAGCTGGAGAGTTAATTGTCATACTTGTGGAAACTTTATCCAATGGGATTTGGTCGAAAAGGATTTCCATGTCTTTTAGGGTAGAGATGGATACACCGACCTTGCCGACCTCCCCCAGTGACATTGGATCGTCAGCATCATAGCCGATCTGGGTGGGCAGGTCGAATGCCACAGACAATCCGGTTTGACCCTGTTCCAGCAAATAGCGGTAGCGCTTGTTTGATTCCTGCGCTGATGCAAAGCCCGCATATTGCCTCATCGTCCAAAAACGGCTGCGGTACATGGTGGGCTGCACCCCGCGGGTGAACGGGTATTCACCGGGGAAACCGGATTTTTCAAGATAATCAGACTCACCGGGGGTTGCCACCCTGGGCAACGGAATTCCTGAGGGACTAAAAAACTCTGCTTTGCGTTCTTTAAATTTTTCGACACTCGGTTTGGCAACCTGTTCTTCCCAGCGATTCTTTTCAGCTTCAATGGTCATTTTTTCCTCGTGATATTGGGTATTTACCTTAGTATACCCGATTGGTTTCTGGCAAGAAGTCAGAGATTCATGATATATTTTTAAAACACTTTTTCAGGTGAGACCAATGGCTTCCTTCCTTCAACTGGCGTTATTAATTGCTATCATTTTAATCGCTGCAAAAAGCGCCGGTTACCTAAGTACTCGTGTTAACCAGCCTTCAGTTTTTGGTGAGATCCTGGTTGGAGTGCTCCTTGGTCCATCGCTTCTCAACCTGATGGAATTCCCGTTCGTCAGCGATGTTCACTTACTGGAAATGATCCACTTGATGGGTGAGTTCGGTGTTTTATTGTTGATGTTCCTGGCTGGTTTGGAACTTCACCTTTCTGATCTATTAAAAAGTGCCAAAGTAGCGGCTTATGCCGGTATCCTCGGGGTCCTGCTCCCTGTCGGTTTAGGGATGGGATTCGGTGAGTTAGTCGGGATGGATCTGAATCATGCATTATTCCTGGGACTTACCCTTGGTGCAACTTCAGTCTCAATTTCTGCTCAGGTTTTGATTGAATTGAAAGTGATCCGCAGCCGGGTTGGATACGGCTTACTCGGAGCAGCAGTTTTCGATGATGTCCTGGTACTTCTCTTATTATCCATTTTCCTTGCTGTACTTTCTGGAAGCACAGGCCTGACCGGTATTTTGATCGCTGTCGGGAAGATGCTTGTATTCTTAGGAATTTCGACTGCCGTAGGTTTATGGGTTCTTCCTTTTATTGTACGGATTACTCAGAAACGCTCGATCAGCCAGGGAGTCACGACCCTTGCAATCGTGATTATGCTCTTATATGGCGCTGCTGCTGAATTGGTGGGAGGCATGGCCGCCATAACAGGTGCATTCCTCGCTGGCTTAATGTTCGCCCGTACACCCGAAAAAGGCAAGATAGAGACCGGGTTTCACAGCCTGGCTTATGCCCTGTTCGTGCCAATTTTCTTCGTCAGCATCGGGTTAGGTGTAAATTTACAGACTGTCGATTCCTCCTCTATTTGGATAATGCTGGGAATCACAGTCATTGCAATCCTTGGAAAAGTTCTCGGCTCTGGAGCAGGCGCGCTGTTCTCGAAATTCAGTCTCCGAGAATCCTTACAAATAGGGATTGGTATGGTGTCACGGGGTGAAGTAGGATTGATCATTGCTAAAATCGGTTATGACGGAGGCTATCTAACAAATGACCTGTTCAGTGCTATTGTCGGGATGATACTGATCACCACTCTCATCACACCTCCGTTATTACGTGTAGCCTTTCACCATAAAAAATCAACTCCCCCGATTGATCTTCAGATGGAAATTACACAAAAAGAGGAGAATTCATGAGCTCAATGGTTTGGTTTGTACTGCATGATGCAGGATTACTTGCTGATGTTTTAACTGCATGGAAGGAATCCGGAGTTCTGGGAATTACCATTTTACCCAGCACAGGACTCCGTAGGCTTGAGGAGAGCAACGCACTGCGTGATGATATCCCCCTGATACCGAGCCTCGAAGACCTGCTCGGCGATGAAGAAATTCTCAACCGCACGCTGTTTTCCATTGTAGAAAATGAAGAGATGGTTGAAAAAGTAGTCAGGGCGACCGAGGCTGTTGTGGGAGATCTGGATCAGCCCAACACGGGAATCCTCTGTGTCATCCCGCTTGCCAGGGTTTATGGACTGAATAGAAAGCCGGAAGACTCAGCAATGGAGTAATTTATTGCCTGGCAGGGGATTTCCTTGACCAAATTTCCAGGCAATGGTAGAATTTCGCTCGTTAACGCCTCCATCGTCTAGGGGACCAGGACGCAGCCCTTTCAAGGCTAAAACCGGAGTTCGAATCTCCGTGGAGGCACACAAACCGCCAAAAGGCGGTTTTTTGTTGGATGAATCTCAACTTGAACAAACAAATTAGAAATTTCCCACGATCAGGATAAACTCACCTTTTCGGGTGCCCACCTGCCTGAGTACATCCGCGGCTCCCCCGCGCATTATTGATTCCGTTGGCAGTGTCAGATCGAAAGCAACGGTCACATAAACCTGCCTCCCAAACACCTTGCTAACGTCTTCAAGTAAAGCCTTCAATCGGTATGGAGTGTCCATGAGAATAACAGGGACCTTCATCCCGCGAAGTCGCGCAAGTTCCTTACGTCGAAGCTCAGGTTCGCGGGATAGGAAACCGCCAAAGTAAAATTGGCCTATTTTGAAATCCAATACTGACAACGCTGCCATGAGAGAGGATGCCCCGGGAACTGGAACAACTTTAACTCCTGAACTCGCTGCCAACTGAATCAGGTAAGCTCCCGGGTCAGCGAATACCGGCGTTCCGCAATCAGAAATCAAGGCCATGCTCTCACCGTTCAACAACCGCATTAACAGATCCGCCGCCATTTCTGCTTCGTTGTGCTCATTCAACAAAACCAGTTCCTTGTCAACGATTCCGAGTCGCTTTAATAAGGTGCTTCCCGGTTTGGATTCTTCGCACACCACCGCATCAACCGTTTTCAAAACTTCAATGGCGCGCAATGTAATATCAGCTGGATTGCCAATAGGAGTGGCCACAATGCTCAGGGTTCCGGGGTTTTTCATATGAGATGCCTTTCGTTGCTTATTGTAACCTACTCCCCGGCAGCATCTATAGGTGCAAAAGATTATGCTATTATTAACCTATTAAACTTCAGGAGCTACTATGAAACTTTCGCATTTAACCAAAATTTCTTTGCTGTTGGCTTCATTCTTTTTCCTTGATAAAGTGTTGGCATTTGTCCGGCAAATTCTAATCGCGCGCCAGTTCGGCTTTTCAAGCGAATTGGATGCGTTTAACGTTGCCAACAATGTCCCTGATTTTCTTTTTGCCATCATTTCAGGAGGAGCGCTGGCATTGGCGTTCATCCCGGTCCTTTCTGAAGTATTGACGAAAGATGGCAAACGTCCTGCCTGGGATTTATTCAGCCGCGTGGCGAACATCGCTTTTGTGGTTACTGCTGTTCTCGCTGCCCTGGTTGCTATTTTGGCAGCGCCGCTGGTGAGAGCAGAGTTTGGCATCGCCCCCGGGTTCACGATCCCCCAACAAGATGTGGTCATCCGTTTGATGCGCTTGAATTTGATCGCCACCTTGATCTTTTCGATCAGCGGATTGGTTATGGCTGGATTGCAGGCTAATCAACATTTCCTTTTCCCCGCCATGGCGCCTCTCTTTTACAATATTGGTCAGATTATTGGCGTAACCATCCTTGCACCCAGTGAAGGATATACGCTGGGTCCGATCACCCTCCCTGCGATGGGGTTAGGTGTGCAAGGTCTGGTTTATGGTGTCTTGCTTGGGGCTGCCTTTCACCTGCTCATCCAGATTCCAGGTCTCATCAAACACAAATTTCACTGGATCCCCAGCCTTGATTTTCGTAACGCTGAAGTGATGAAAGTGCTGCGCTTGATGGGCCCACGATTCTTTACCATCCTCCTCATCCAACTCATCTTTTTCATTCGCGATAATCTTGCATCCCGGTTAGCGGAGGGATCAGTAACCTCCCTTACTTACGGCTGGATGATCCAACAGGTGCCAGAGACCCTCATTGGCACAGCCATCGGTACCGCTATTCTCCCCACTCTGGCGGAGCATTTCTCAGCGGACCGTTTGGACGAGTTCAAGAAGACAATTCAAAAGGCTATTCGAATTTTGTTGGCATTAACCCTGCCTGTTGCAGCGATTCTTTCAATGGGGCTTAAACCGCTGCTTGACCTGGCTTTCAATTTTGGTTCAGAAGGTACCCAATTATTGGCATGGGTCACTGCAGCATTCCTATTAGGTTTAACTGGACACTCACTCAAAGAAGTAGGGGCGCGTTCGTTCTATGCAGTCCAAAAACCTTATCCTCCTCTGATCACGGCCGGAATTAATATTGTCCTATATTTGACCATTGGGATACTCCTTTACCGTCCTCTGGGAGCTGCCGGCATCGCTCTGACAGACTCACTGGTCTTTACCTTTGAAGCAGTGTTATTGTTCATTCTTCTGCGAAAGCAGCTCCGGTTTAAAATAAACATCACTCCTGCGATAATTCGAGCATTTGCTGCTGCTATCATCGGAGGACTGGTAACCTGGGGAGGAATGACCCTGCTCACACCCCTTCTGCACCCGGTCCTTTCTAGCACTATTCCCATGGCGGTTGCGTTAGGCATTTCAATTCTTGTGGTGCTGCCGGAAATAAAAGGAATGCGCGATTTTTAATATCGACAGCGTATGAAATGTCATACGTGTTACGGTATAATTGTTGCCATGACCAAGAAGAAGACTGACGAGACCATTATCAAGGTTACTGACGCTTTGCCTGAGACAAAACCAATCAAGGCGGCGAAACCAATATTTAAAACCAAACCCGATGAGGTCATTGAAGCTGTAGTTACCCCTGTTGAGGTTGAACCTGGCATTAACGATGACCATACAGAAGAACCACTGCCCATGAAAAAGCAGAAACGAGGTATGTGGATTCTAATTGGTATTGTGGGCATGCTCATAATTGGCGCCATTGGAAGTGGCGCAGGTTATCTCATGGCGCTTGAGATTCGTAAGAATACAGAATTGAATGAACGCCTCACGCTCGCCGCAACCCAGTTCGAACTCGCTTTAAATGATGAAAAGAATGAAAATTTTAATGCTGCCAGGCAACGTTTGGAGTATATTCTTGAGATTTATCCTGAATACCCCGGATTGGATGAAAAACTAAAGGATGTGATGCTGGCTATTGCATTAAACCAGGGGTCAACACAATTGAGCACCCCGGTACCCGGTGAAACCATTGAACCTGTATCCACTCCTTTACCAACAACCGATTCGAAAAACCTGTCTGTTCTGTTTAACCAGGCAAAGGCTCAACTCGCAGCCAGTGATTGGCCCGGATTACTGGCAACTGTCCTGTCACTCAGGGATATCGATCCGTCATACGAGTCGATTAAAGTTGATGGGATGTACTATTATGCGTTACGCTATAACGGTATATCCAAAGTAAAACAGGGCAGCCTGGAAGTCGGTGTTTATTATTTCTCCATGGCCGAAGAAATGGCACCAATCGATACCGAAGCTGAGTCTTATCGAATTTGGGCGAGGATGTACAACAATGCAGCCTCAAACTGGAATATCAATATGCTGGCTGCTGCAACCCAGTTTTCCGAACTATATGCTCTCGTTCCAAATTTGATTGATGCATCAGGGATTACCGTGAGGAGCCGTTATGCAGGCGCACTTGAAGGTTATGGTGATTATCTGCAGCAGACTTTTGCCTGGTGTGAAGCTGTCACCCAATACGAAGCATCCATAGGGATCGCTTCGAGTAATCGCATGGCAGAAAAACTAACGCTTGCACGTGAGTTATGCGCCAACCCACCTGCCACCCCCACACCCACAATGGGACCGCCAACACCCACACTCCCGCCTGAAAACACTCCAGGACCTGGATAACAAAAAAAAGGGAAGCTCCCGGTTTTTTTATTTAATCAATACAGCTGAAAGGTCATGGGTCATCGCCCCTGAAACCATTACAGGATGGATTTCCCCAACGGGCAACTCGCCTTCAACGATCACAAGGCCATCAATTTCAGGTGCGTCGCGATATGACCTGCCGATGGATATTCCATCGCCCGTGCCTTCGATCAGCACGTCCAATGGCTTGCCGATCAAGGCTTGGTTGCGCCTAAGAGAAATGG
This sequence comes from uncultured Chloroflexia bacterium, assembly GCA_963753625.1. Lineage (GTDB taxonomy): Bacteria > Chloroflexota > Anaerolineae > Anaerolineales > Anaerolineaceae > UBA6107. The sequence goes on along the minus strand of CAVWCP010000005.1, from coordinate 362,019 downwards.
ATTCCTGCATTTCCATCAACCTGGCTAACCGCTCCTGCTTTTCTTCTTCTGAGACTGGATCACCAAGGGGTTCACTGGATGTCCCCTGTTCAAACGAAAATGTAAATGCGCCAACATGATCGAACTGCATCTCTTCGATGAATTTGAGGAGGGTTAAAAACTCCTTTTCGGTCTCCCCTGGGTAACCAACAATAAAAGTTGACCTAATAGCCAGATCAGGGATGGCACTCCGCATTTTACCGATCGTCTTATAAACCCAATCAATATCAGAAGGGCGGTTCATCTTTTTCAGAATATCCGCATCAGCATGCTGCAGGGGTATATCCAGGTAATTCAGGATTTGCGGCGATGAACTCATAATATCGATCAACCGGTTTGTCACATAACCCGGGAAAGAATAGAGCAGGCGTATCCATGGAATCGATGGAATTCGCGGGAGTAATTTTTCCAGCAAAGTGGATAAGCCATCCTTCATTCCGATGTCATAACCGTAATCGGTCGTGTCCTGGGCGATCAGGATCAGTTCCTTCACGCCGTTATCGCTGCAGGATTTCGGCTTCATCCAGGATCACTTCCAGAGGGCGGCTGACTGTCGTGCCTTTGATCAACGGAATCGCGCAGAAAGCACACATTCTGCGGCAGCCATCCGCGATCTTTAGGTAAGCACTCCCGCCTTGAATAGAGGCTCTTACAATTCCTTTTTCATCCCTGCCCACCGTGGGTGATTCAGGCAGATGGTATTTCACCGTTGACTTATTTGCACGCAGACTCGTAACAAGGTCCAGGATATCCATCCACCGCCTCGTCCCAATGAATCCGTCAATCCCGTACACTTCCTGCGCAATTAGCTCGCGATATCGCTCTGTCATACAACCTGCAGCCACCAGCAATTGTCCGGGAAGTTTATTTTGCGCCAATTCTCTCAGAACTTGTAAGGATTCATCACGAGCGGTCCGAATGAATCCGCAGGTATTCACGATCAACACCCGCGCATGAGAAGGATCCGCGGCTGGCTGGTATCCATCACGCTCCAGCAGCACTGCCATGGAATCAGAGTCGACCGTGTTTTTGGCACAGCCCAGCGAGGCAAGAAAATAGGATTTCTGCTTCATGGAATTGGCGTTGGATTTAACGGGGTAATCGTTGCCGTTGGCTTTGTTGGAGTAGGGCTGGGCGTGTTTGTTGGTTTCTGCGTTAATGTTGGCTGTAATGTGGTGGTCGGTGAGGGTGTGAATCTTGGGGTCGGGGTCACATATCCTTTTGAAGTGAATTCCAATGCGACCGTCTCGCCAACCATTCCCAATACTCCCAGGTCCTGCTGGTTGTAATAGATCTGGATACCCGCGGCACTCCCTGCATCAATGCGTTATCTTAATCGAACCGGTAAAAGTGTATACATTACCCGGAACTACGCGACCGTTAAAAACTTCCTTGCCGTCCGCGACAACTTTCATATAAGTGCGCTGCAATCCCACCACAACAAGTTGAATTGAACCTGTATTTACTGAGGTTATCGTCGCAAGGATATCGACAGATGCCGTGTTAGCCGCCTGGCTGGATTCACCCGTCAGGACGGTCTCCTCAGTTGTTAGAGTCTCAATGGCTGGAGTTTCCGTAGGCTGGTTAATTAAAACATCTGAAATTGAGCTGATCGTGGGTTCCGCTTGAGCTTGAGTAATTCCTATTACCTGGATTGCCCCCCAGATCACCAGAACAAAAAGTATGATAAATACGCTGCTGCCGATCAACAGATCCATGGTTAAGAATTTTCGCCAACCGGTAACCGGTGATTTTGGTGGTTTGGTGGTCTTCCCATCATATGAGGTCATTACCACCGCAGCGTTTTCCAGCCGTTTCTGCTGCAAGCCATCTGCGAATCTGTTCTGCAAATTTGTCGCATCCATGCTGAGGAAAGTGGAATAATTGCTCAACATTCCCCGTCCCTGCACGGTGGAAGGGAGTTCGTCAATCTCGCCGCGTTCAAGATTATATAGATAAAGTTCGCGTATTTTCGTTAACCGCTCAACATCAACAAGCGAGAGCCCTAAAACTTCGCGTTGGTTCCGGAGTTCCTCGCCAATTTCCTTAAAGATCAGTGTCGATAATTTCTTCTCACCTTGTACCGGTATCAAATCGCGAAATCGTTCGCGGGGATCAGCGTTTTCAGGGATTTTTTTGTTATTTTGGAATAGGGTGATTTTTCGTTTTCTTTTTACACTTTCCGGATTTTCAACTGGTTTTTGGTCTTCAGGTATAGGTGCGGTTACCTCAGAAGAAATGGTAGCAACAACTTCCTCTTCAAATAGGGTATGCGGATTAAGACCCAGGAAAGTGGCATATAAGCGGGTAAACCCGCGCGCCTGGGCTGGCGATGCCAGTATGCCGGGTTTGTCCTCTTCGATCGCCCGCAAAAATTGGATACGGATATTCGTCTCTTGAGCTAGCTTTTTCAAGAGAAATTCCAGTCTCTTCACGTCGTTGCCGTAACTTATCGCCTATTGTCATAATGAATGCTTATTGTAAAAAATACCGGTCAGCCAGCCCCCAAGGCTGATCTGGCCGGTAATGTATTTACGCATATTCCTTGGGATTTATACTTTTTATTCAGCCTTGGTTTCTTCAATGGCTGTTTCAACTTCAACTGGTTTTTCAGCCTTGGTTTTTTTCGCAGCAACTTTTGTTTCCGGCACCTCAGCGGCAACTTCTTCTACCACGATTTCTGCAACAGGTTCCTCAACCACCGTTTCAACAACGGGAGCTTCAGCAACTACCTTATTTTCTTGTTTTGTTGCAGCTTTGGCAGCTTTCTCAGCAACTTCGCCTTCTCTTGTTACAAATACTTTGACCTTGGGATTAAGATCAATCGTCAGGCGGATGGTGGCAATGTGTTCACCCAGCATTCGGATAGGCTCAACTTCAACCTGGTGCCGTTCAATTTGAGTTCCCAGTTTTCTTGTTCAATTCATCGGAGATCATTTGAGTTGTGACCGAACCGTAGAGTTTTCCGGTTTCTCCAGCTTTACTGGTGAAGAAAAGTTCAACACCCTCGATCTGTTCAGCCAAACCACCCATCTCCTGGTTCAATGCAGCGCGGGTGACTGCAGCTTTCGCGCGGATTTTCTCCACTGTGGTCAATGCACCAGCCGTAGCCAGTACAGCCAAACCCTGCGGGAGGAGAAAATTTCGGCCATATCCATCGGCAACTTTCTTAACATCGCCGGCATGACCCAGTTTATACACATCTTTGATCAACAATACTTTCATTTTCAAGCCCTTTCAGAACATAAATTCACGCGAAGGGTACAACGCGTGTTGAAAGAGGATTTTACCTTATCCAGTTGGAATGGTCAATGATTACCGGAACTATTCTCCGGCTTTCCAATTGCGCACAAAATTCTCCTGCGCATCTGTTTCAGGGCTTTTCACCCAACTGCTTGTCATCGAGCTTCGCAGTTGTTTGATTCTCTCTAATGCCTTGTTTCCTGTTTTTCCATGCCGAGCCAGGTAACACCCAACAACCAGTCCGGTCCTGCCAATGCCCGCTCTGCAGTGGACGTACACAGGCTGATCGCCTGCAATACTTTCATCGATCTTGTCCAGTGTTTTGATTAACTGCTCTACTTCAGGAACACCAAAATCGTAGATGGGAAAATGGTAGTAGTTGCCGGCATAACCGTATTGACTTAATTCCTCGAGAAAAATATCGCGGTAAGTCGGAAACATTTCACCGGGTTTTGTCAGGTCAATACAAATCCTGACCCCAGACTGGATTAACTCCTGGATGCGTTTTCTCGTCCCCTGTTCCTCCATTCGACCAGGGTATTCCCCAGCCATGAACTCCCCTGGAATTACCCAATAGGATTCCTCAAACGGAAGTGAACTTTTAGTCCTTGGATTCAATTTACCCTCGTCTGAAATTTTCCGGATTGTGAGCGTTCGAGAATTTAATGATTCTCTCACCCAAACATTTGTCTCAAGTTTTTATAATAATCCATTCTGTGTAATTTCGTCCTAAGAATCAACTACTCTTTCAATTTAATGAAACGCCTTTGATAGCGCAACAAAAATGATAATAGAATAAATTGGTAACCCGCAAGAATTATGGTTGAAAATTGATCAAAATAAAATATGAGCAAATTGACCAGGGTCAATGTAAGCAGCATTCCCCCGATCCCCAACCAGATCCCTGCTTTGTCCAGGTCGAAAAGCATCAATGAAGCAGCAATTATTGAGATTACCCCCATGCCTCCCTCGAGCAGAACACGCGCCTGGAACCATGTCAACCCGCTTTGATTGGTGATAAGGCGCTGAGTTATCAATTGTTCCAGTAAAGTCTGTAATTTTTCCGGTTCCTGCGTGGTCAGTAGATATCCCAAGGGAGAAACCAGTGCCCACACTCCCCACCCCAGCAAACCTAAAATGATGATTATGCGCATTCTCTTTTTTAACAACCATTTCTTTTCTATCTTCTGTAAAAATAGTCCTAGTCTTTCAATTGCATTTGGAAAATGGGGGACGATGCGTTTCTTTTCAGAAACAAAATAGGTGGATAAGGATTGTGCCAGATTTACCAGCTCAGGCTCATCATTACGACTGATGATCTCATCGAGTTTTTTTTGAATGTTCTTGGCTTCTTCATCAGAAAGGTCGCGGTCAAGTATCTCAGTAAGTCGTTCCATGACGTCGTAAAAAATGGACCTGGTGGATGGTCGGCGTTCGATCTTCACCTGCGAAAAGACAAAGACGGTCAATAAAAACAGGACGTAAACAATTGGAGCCGCGGACGGATAAAAATAATCGTTCGTTTGGGTGATAAATTTGCCCACCTCGTCAATAAAAAGACCGACACCGAAACCTGAAAGGAGCCCGGAAATTCCCACGACCCATTCATTAACATAAATGATGGGCAGCAGGGATGCGACAAACAGAAACAATCCACCCCATAACACGTGGGCAATGTGCAGGTATCCTGTACCTATTTGCGGGAAACCGGTCACTTCAAGGAATAGGCGTGTTGCCCCTACCGAAAAACCAAAACTCAACAATGTAATTAATAAATAATCCGAAGCCCGTCGTCGTTGAATTAACGAGCGATTGCGGTAGGGATTACCGAGGACTGGTCGGGGTTCCTTTTTTGCCATGGGAATCTCAGTATTTCAAGCTGGATCCGCCGATAAATTCCCTGATGACCGAATCAGTGGGAACTAGGTGTTCTTCGCCGACCGGAACGATCCAACTGAGCATTTTGGCGACCCGGTCAGCCCGTTCGTAGGCGTCTGTACGCAGAGGGTCCCCCCTGTATTGAGTCTCCCATTCCTTAAAGTGAGCCAGCATCCTTTTAGAATAAATTGGCAACTCAAACGGCATACCGGAATTAATGATGTAATCCGCCCGGGTGTTATTTGGGATGATATTGCGCATTTCACTGGCGCGCACGTAATGCCAGTGTTCCAGCGTTTGCCGGGGATCATATGCCCGGTGTGTGGCATCCCTCAGCATTCGGCGAATGAGACGGATATCAGCCCAGCGAATATATTCTCCATCTTCCCCTTTCATCTGAAGGAGGGGTTCGAGGTAAAGTTTAAACTTTTGTTCATCCGGAATTGACTGGGTAAGCGCAGGGAATAATCCATGCAGCGAATCAATGAGGATCAATTCTCCTTCATTTAATTTCATCGATGTTTGGTCTGAAATTCGGTGACCGGTTTTGAAATCATAGAATGGGATCATCACCTCTTCACCCGCAACCAATTTTTGAAGATGGTTATTGATCAGTTCCAAATCCAGGGCAAATGGAGTTTCAAAATCGTAATCCCCAAACTCATCCTTCGGGTGCATTTCGAGATCAAAGAAGTAATTATCAACATTGAGGGTTACCAGTTTCAACCCGGCAGATTTTAGTTTCTCGCCGATTTTGATCGTTGTGGTGGTTTTCCCGGAAGAAGACGGACCAGTGATGAGGACAATCTGAACCTTGTCCTTGCGATCCATGATCATTTGTGCAGACTTTTCCACATCCACCTGGTAGGCTGCCTCAGATTCGATGATGATCTGCAGATACTCACCTGCGGCGATCCGATGATTCAAAGACTCAGTGGTATGAAGGTTGTGAGACACTGCCCAATCGAGGACGTGCCAAATCTTCGCCCAGGGGATATTCTCAGATGGGCCAATGGATTGGAGCTGCTGTTGCTTGCGGTGGCGGGCACGTTCGTCGCGGTAAAGGATAAATGCCTTCGCAACCCTCGCGTGCCCATTTTCGATCAGCACCTTTTCTACCAGGTCCTGTATTTCTTCGATATGGGGGATGTAACCCGGGGTGGCTTTCTCTTCAAGGTATGCCACCACCTGGTCAGCCAGGTTTTGCGCCATGGCGCGGTCTCTCCCCCCAACTTCCACCGCTGCCCGGTAAATGGCATTTGTAATCCGTTCAGGTGTAAAAGGTACCACCGCACCTGTACGTTTTATAACCTCTTTTACTTTTCCCATTCCCGCTCCTCGCTTGGATTACCTAATAAATCTTCAAGGGACGTAATGAACTACTGTTCCATCTTTTGCGATAAACACATTGCCATCAATATTATAAATTCCTTCAGTACAGATGCCAGCTTGTATCGTTTCGCTGATTGCGCGGCTGAGTGCATCCAGGTCTGTGCTTGAATCCTTCGGAATTGGTCCCACCTGGCAGCCGACTGCGGAAGGAATTTCGTCTTTATGGTCAACGATGAATTGGATCATCAAGTCTGATGTGGTTATGCGCTGAATTTTAAACCGGTCAAATTTAGCCGAAAACACTGAAGGAGTCAATTGGGCTGCATCCAGGTTATACGCTTCGAGTATTGCAGCAACGGGTATCCCTTCAGGATTCTTATAGTTCTTTAGTACATTTATCCCGCTTTGGGTGGATGGCCAGATTCCATATGGCAGGGCGATGATATTGCCCAATTGCGGGATAAGGTCTTCACGTCCCACGCGGGTCAGAAAATGGCGTGTAACGCGGTCATTTTCTGCCAATTGGTATTGGATATCCGAGGGGGCTGTTATATCAAGTTTGGCATGTGTGTAGGTATGATTAAATGGTCTTACCCCGTTTTCCAGTGCCCAAACCATGGCATAGGATAATTTATCGCGCCAGATGGGGCTGTTATCATCTGAATTTTTGATAAAGCGTTCATCCCAGGAACGAAAAGTATCAGCAAACAATTTATCACCCATATTGGAAAACCCTGAAACAGAAAAACCAAAGTCTGGGTTGTCTTGAGCGAACTGCCAGAGGATGCCAATTCCTGAATATTGTGAAGGAGTACCATCTTCATCAATAAAGAGTTGATCTGCACTCCATAGATCATCCATTGTAATGATGAGTGGTTTCCTGCCAGCCGGCACAACAAAATTACCGGAAAGCCAGCTTTCCAGCGAAATAAGGCTGAATCCATTATCATACAGTTTTTGGAGGTGGGCGCGGAATTCGCTGAAATGAGTTTTGGTGGTGGCAGGATCCTCGATATCATCCGAGACAAATCTGTGATAAATCAGGATCGGAACCTGCAGTTCCCCAGACCAAACCACTGCGTTCACGAAGAAAGGTATCTCAGTCGCTGTCGGTGTGATGGTTGGCGTTGGAGGAATTTTCGTTGCAGTAGGGGGGGCAACAGTCGCTGTTTCAGTTGGGTTTGAAAACAACGATGAAGAACACCCGGAAAGAAAAACCATTATTACAGCCAACGTTTTCGTCAGCAATGAAATTCTTAATGACATGCACGCTCCGCTAATTTCACAGGTTTTCGATTTACAATCTCGGTAACAGGATCGTTTGTTGATTCTGGTATTTCCCCTTGCGGTCGGCATACGAGGTCTCGCAGATTTCGTCGCCTTCAAAGAATAACACTTGGGCAATTCCCTCGTTTGAATAAATTTTTGCCGGGAGTGGAGTAGTATTGGAGATCTCCAGGGTTACAAAACCCTCCCACTCCGGTTCAAAAGGTGTCACATTAACGATGATTCCGCAGCGGGCATAGGTGCTCTTGCCAACGCAAATGGTCAGGATCGAGCGGGGTATGCGGAAGTATTCCACTGTTCTGGCAAGTGCAAACGAATTGGGAGGGATAACACAAACATCACCCTGGAAATCGATCATGGAACGCGGGTCGAAATGCTTGGGGTCGACGATTGCGCTGTAAACATTGGTGAATATTTTAAATTCATCCGCCACCCGGATATCGTATCCATAGGAAGATACACCGTAAGAGATAACGCCATCCCGCACCTGGTCCTCAACGAATGGTTCGATCATGTGGTGTTCCCTTGCCATTTTTCGGATCCAGCGGTCTGATTTAATACCCATGAATTACTCCCTAGTACTGATATGCCGGACTTATAGCCCAGCCCGCTTGCTAAGGCTCTGCCTTATCTCGGCTAACACCTGTTCTGCTTCCGATTCCATCGTCTCCGCATTCGCCACAAGTTCCTGTGACTCCTGGGGATTACGCAATGATTTGATATTGATCTTTACATTGGAGACCGCAGCTCTTAATGCCGCCTGCGCCAGGTAACCAGCTGAGGCAGCATCAGAAATCGCATTAAGGTTGCCGATCCTGGCAGCCAGTGAAGCCAGGTGCATCACTTCTAGGCTCAATTTGGCAGCCTCAAATGGTACCTGGGCTGCATGCAGCGTGGCTTTATCCATGGCAGCCGCGCGGGCTTCCGCTTCATCCGGGTCATTTTTTGGCAAACGTGTGGCAGCCAGGAAACCTTCAAAAGATGCTGCGTCATCTTCAACTGCCTGGGTAAGTTTCTTACGCAGGGTTTCAGCTTGATCTATCATGGCAAACATTTGCGGTTCTACTTCAACATATTTTTTCTTGCCAACAGTTACCCTTCCCACCATCGTCACCAGCGCCGCAGCGGCGGCTCCGGTATGGGCTGCAGCGGAACCACCACCGGGTGTGGGGTCTGCACTGGCTAACTTATCCAGAAAATCTGGCTTATTATCTCCCTGGTTATTTGTGCTTCCGCTCATCACTTCGTAAAGACGGTTCTCCAGTATCTGCTCCGGTTTAAAATCATCGAGTTGGGTGTACCAGACCGCGCTTTCAATCAGGGCATCTTTTGGCGTTAATCCAACCAGTTCACAATGGTGAATAGCGACGCCATAACGCAGCGCTTCACGCCTGATCGTCTCAACGACGCGGGCAACAGGGGATTGCTTGAAATTTGTCAGGTTCATAGACACCTGAGCGCGTCCATCAACCAATACACCCATCGCCTTAATATACCGGTATCCTCCGGACGAATTACGCATCGCTTTGGCGATTTTCTGAGCAATGGACACGTCGCTGGAGGTCAGGTACACGTTGAAAGCAATTAAAGGGGATCGTGCACCAATAACCGTCGCACCGGCAGTTCCAAGCTTTGAGGGTCCAAAATCCGGTTTCCTTGCCGGGTTGGTCAGGATCTCTTCTTTTACTCCTTCGTACTGCCCTTTACGGATATTTTCAAGATTTTGGCGCTCCGGTATGGTTGCGGCTTCTTCATATAAATAAACAGGGATGGACAATTCCTCCGCAACGCGTTTCCCTAACCGCCTTGCCATCTCAACGCACTCTACCATGGAGATGTCTGAAATGGGGACAAATGGCACTACATCAGTTGCGCCAATTCGCGGATGGGCGCCAGTGTGTTCATCCAGATTAATAAGTTCCGCAGCTTTCTTGATCGCTAAAAATGCCGCATCTTCTATTCCTTTAGGATCACCCACCATCGTGAGCACCGTCCGGTTGTGGTCGAGGTCGGAGTGACGATCTAATAAATGAACACCCGGAACCGCTTTGATTTCGGCAATGATGGCGTCTATCACTTCCGGTCGGCGGGCATCTGAAAAATTAGGAATACATTCAACTAACGGATTGGGCATGAGTAACCTCAACGAAATGGTTTGAAATAATTATAATCGAGAGAGCCTGCTGGTTCGAATTTCGGGTTTCCCCAGGTTTAATCATCGAATTGCTTCGACCTTTCCCAAAGCCCATCCATTTCTTCAAGCGTCATTTCATTTAATTTCTTTCCTGCCTCTTTAGCGGTCTTCTCGATGAATGAAAAACGTTTCTTGAACTTAAGGTTGGTCTGCCGTAAAACGGATTCAGCGTCAATTTTCTTCCAGCGGATTAAGTTAACCAGGGCAAAAAGGAGGTCGCCGAATTCCTTGGCCACCTCAGTATCTGTCTCTGCATGCTCGATCTCATCAATTTCTTCGCGTATTTTATCCAACACAGGTTGGATCTCCTGCCAGTCAAAACCCACTCGTGCAGCTCGATCCTGGATCGCCTGTGCTTGGGCTAATGCCGGAAACGAAGCAGGTACTCCCTCGAGCAATCCTTTCCCGTTCTCTTCGCCGCCCTCGTCTCGTTCCAATTGTTTGAGGGTCTCCCAATTTTGAACAACCTGGGTCTCTCCATCAACCTGCCAGTCTTTAAACACATGCGGATGGCGGAAAACGATCTTTTTGTTGATCCCTGCCAGCACATCCCCCATCTGGAATTCGTGGTTTTCCTCTGCGATGCGTGTGTGCAAGACGATCTGGAGGATTAAATCACCAAGTTCCTCCTGCAAACTTTTCATGTCACCGCGATCAAGAGCATCCAAAGCTTCGTAAGTCTCCTCCAGCAGATAGGTTCTCAGGGAGGAATGGGTTTGCTTTTTATCCCATGGGCAGCCATCTGGAGCACGCAAACGGGCGATGACTTCCTGGAATGATTCCAGTGATCTCTCTTTTTCGAAAGCCGGGACAAGGAGTGCGTCTATCTGGGTGGTAATTTGACCAAGATCCTTGAGTTGGACTGGTTTCCAAACTCGGTTTCCAGAATCAATAGTTGACGCATTAATATTATGTGATTGAGGATACTGCAGAGAAAAAAGGTTCTGTAATTCCTCCAGGCGCAATGCGGCTGTTGGATCAAGGATTAATACACTCTGAGCTGGCGAAAACGGCGGGTGATACACTCCTCGCAGGGTTAACCCATCCACGCTGACAAGTTGCTCCATCCCAGAAGAAACAGACAGAGGAAGGCCACCAGGAATATTCGATGTACCCTGAAAAGAATGTATTGCAGCCTGACCAAATTGCTGTACCAGGCGGATCACAAGGTGGTCTATCATTGTTGGCGAGATGGAGGTAATGTACGCCACTTTCTTATCAGTTGTCAATGCCCTCTCGATCTGGGCTAACCAATTCTCGATCGCCAATTCATCCAGCGCTTTTCCATCTCCACCAAGCTGGATGACTTCCTTTTCACCGAGTTCAGTCAGCCATTGGGCAGCAAGTGACCCGCGCGCATAAACCAGGTCACAATCTTTTATTAGCTCGATTGCTTCCAGTTCCCGGCATTCCATTCCAACAATGAATGATCGATTTTTCCGGATCCACAATTACTCCTTCAAAAACAAAAGATGCAATCTCATTTCTCCACGATCTGTGCAGGTTTTTCAACCGCCATCCGATCCAAGAGAACAGATTGCATCTTGAGGAATTCAGGAGCTAACCTGAAAAATTTTTAACGCTTGGTGTAGGTCGGTGCCTTACGGGCGCGTTTGAGACCTGGCTTCTTGCGTTCCTTGATACGCGGATCGCGAGTTAGGAACCCGCCTTTGCGCAACAGGGAAGTGTTCTCAGCATTCAATTTGACCAGCGCACGGGCAAGACCCAATTGGACTGAATCAGTCTGACCGGTCACCCCGCCGCCTTTGACAGTGGCTGTGATATCAAATGTGGCACGATCCTGTTGAGCAGCACCCAGCGGACCAAGAATAGCTTCAAGGTCACCTGTGCGGGGAAAATATTCCTCAACCGGTTTTTCGTTGACGGTGAATTTGCCGGTTCCGCTCATCAAGCGCACACGGGCAGAACTCTCTTTACGGCGACCAATACCTTCAAAATATTGAACTGACATAAATCCTTACTCCTTTAAGCAACCGGTTTCGGGTTTTGGGCAATATGCGGATGTTCACTGCCGCCATACACCTTCAACCGTTTGAGTAATACACGTCCCATTCGGTTATGGGGAAGCATTCCCCAAACCGCAGCCGTAATTACCCGATCAGGATGGACTTTCATCTGATCTCGTAATACAACTGTTTTCAATCCACCCGGATAATTGGAATGCTTGTAGTATTTCTTATCATCCAGGCGTTTTTCAGTGATCTCAAGTTTTGAGGCATTGATAACGACGACAACGTCGCCCATATCGACACCCGGTGTAAAAGTGGCTTTATGTTTACCCATCAGGTAGCCGGCGATTTGAGTTGCAAGCCTGCCAATACCCTGACCCTGGGCATCCACTAAAAGCCATTCTGGTTCTTGTTTTCCCTTTAAGACAAAAGTCTTGTCTAACATATTCTCTCCGTTAGCTTATCATTTCAAGCCAAAATCTAATTTTCTTCTTCATCCAATCCTTGCGTTCTATTACCAAAATTCACTTTATCAAGTCTCAAGCCGTTTGCAGGTGCCAATCCCGGGTTTCAATTTATTCCCGGTCTGTAAACCACTGGCTAATCCTTCCAGGCTGATGTTTCCACGAGATACCTCTACCTGGACAAATACCAGTCTGCGTACCATGTGGTACAAAAAAGCATTGGCACTAACATGGTATTCCCAGCCTTCGGGAGTTTCCATCCAAAGACTTTCAACAATTTCACGGATGGTTGAACTGCCGGGTTTCATTGCCCGTCCGAACGCCGCGAAATCATGTTTCCCGATGAAGATCCTGGCTGCGTCTGCCAGTGAACCTGCGTTCAAGGGCGGCCAGACCCTCCAGCAATACCTTTCCAGTAATGGGTTCCTGTTAGGCAATTGGTATATGCGGTAGACATAACTCCGGCTGGTGGCGTCATAACGGGGGTGGAATTCAGCCTTCACCTGAGTGATATCGCGCACTGCTGCATCGGCGGGTAGTCTGGCATTCAACGCATTGAGCAATTCAGCGTCTGAGTGCTGCCAGTCTAATGAGAAGGAAATTACCTGTCCATCAGCATGAACGCCTGAGTCTGTGCGGCCGGCAAAAAGGATAGATTCCTCCTGCCATCCCAGCTCAAACAAGGCTTTCTCGACCACCTGCTGGACTGTACGGGTGTTTCCCTGGCGCTGAAATCCGGAGAAGTCAGTGCCATCATACGCAAGGATAAGTTGGTAACGTGCCATTCACACGTCCGAAATTGGACGGTTATTCTTCGACGAGCTCGATCAAGACCATGTCTGAGGAATCCCCCAGGCGAGGACCTAATTTCAAAATCCGGGTGTAACCGCCATTGCGGTTCTCGAACCGGGGGGCAATTTCATCAAAAAGCTTTTTAACAGTGGTGGCATTCCCGATGCGGGAAGATGCCAGCCTGCGGGCATTCACTTTGTCAGTGTCTGAACCCTTGCCGCTCTTGCGGGCCAGGGTGATCAATTTCTCTGTTTCGCCGCGAATGAACATTGCCTTTGCTCGGGTGGTTTGGATCCGCTCATGGGTCAACAATTGGTTAACCATGGTGCGGCGCAACCCGAGGCGCTGATCTTTTGTACGACCTAATCTATAACCTGCAATATTATGGCGCATAATTAACTCACTCCACATCTTTTTCGTCTTGCAAAAAGCCTTTTTCGCGCATTTTGTCACGTAGTTCATCCAGGCTCTTCTCGCCAAAATTACGAATCGACATCACAGCTTCTTCACCTTTATCCAAGCAACTCAAGCACATCGCCCACATTGGTGATCCCGGTCCTCTTGAGCGAGTTGAACACACGCACGGAAAGGTCGAGATTTTCAATCGGGGTTTCAGCGGCTTCACTGGTGAGGTGGCTGCCAACCAATTCTTTTTCAATTCCGACCATCAAAGTTTCTTCGGAAATTCCGGAGATAAAGCGTAAATGATCGATAATGATCTTGGAAGCATTGCCAAGCGCTTTTTCTGGGCTCACAGTACCATCCGTCCAAATCTCAAGCGCAAGGCGGTCGAAGTTGGTACTTTGCCCAACACGGGCTGAACCAACAACAAAGTTGACGCGTTTTACCGGGCTGTAGATGGCATCAATGGGAAGTTCACCCAATGCGCAGTTTCCCGCTGCGGTCGCCGGAGGGGGAATATCCACGTCCGCGTTCCACTGTGAAATCAATATCCAGCTTGGTTTTAGGGTCATCAACTGTGAAAAGATAGAGATCCGGATTGACGATCTCAACCTCTGCCGGAACTTGAATATCAGCAGCAGTTACTTCACCTGCACCACGAACATCCAGGTGCAAATGGGCGCTTTCGCCTTCATGCAGGATCATGCGGATCTGTTTGACCTGCAGTGTCACCTGAATGACATCTTCTCGAACACCCGGGATGTCACTGAACTCGTGCATCACATCTGAAACACGCATTGATGAAATTGCCGCGCCATCGAGGGATGAGAGCAAAACACGCCTTAGGGCGTTTCCTAAGCGTATCACCAAATCCTCGTTCAAGAGGACTGATAATGAATTTTCCATAGTTACGGGCTTCTGCTTCCCGTTCAACTTTTGGTGTAACCATATTATTTAGAGCGCACACATTCCACCCCTTTCTGATACGGTGATGTATCTGATCCTTGGGTTAATGGACATTAGCGTGAGTAGTACTCAACGATTAACTGTTCATTCAGGCTGCCATCAATCTCAGCCCGTTCAGGAAGACGTAATACACGACCAGAAAGATTCTTGAGATCCCGGTCCATCCAAACAGCACAAAGCCGTTTTTCAGCCAGGGCAGGAAGTTCTTTGAAGAGAGTAAGTTTCTTCGCAACTTCAGCTACTTCAACAGTATCGCCGGGTCTAACCAGCATTGATGGGATATCAGCCCTGAGGCCATTCAATTTGAAATGACCATGGTTCACCATCTGGCGAGCCTGGGCGCGATTTTCAGCATATCCCATGCGGAAAACAACATTGTCCAACCGTGTTTCAAGCGTCTGCAGCAAATTCAAACCAGTCATACCACGGGTGCGTGAGGCAATACCGAAAGTACGGCGGAACTGGCGTTCTAACACACCGTAAACGCGGCGGGCACGCTGCTTGGCACGCAATTGGCGCGCATAATCAGATTCACGATCAGTACGTCCCTGTTTTGATTTACCATGTTGACCAGGGGCAAATCCACGCTTTTCAAATGCACATTTGGGAGAAAAGCAGCGGGAGCCTTTCAAAAATAATTTTTCACCTTCACGCCGGCATAGTTTGCATGCCGGACCAGTATACTTTGCCATATTATCCTTCTCCTGTTATTACACGCGGCGTTTTTTCGGAGGCCGGCATCCGTTGTGCGGAACGGGGGTGATATCAGTAATGGAACGGACTTTCAAACCGACCGATTGCACAGCACGAATGGCTGATTCTCGACCAGGTCCAGGTCCCTTGATGATCATGTCGACTTCCTGAATGCCCATATTCTGAGCTGACTTTGATTGCCTGCTCAGCAGCCAGGCGGGCTGCGAACGGGGTGCTCTTGCGAGAACCCTTGAATCCTGCCGATCCAGCGCTACCCCAGCAAAGAGCATTGCCCTGCTGATCAGTTATTGTCACGATCGTATTATTGAACGATGCGAAAATATGAACCTGAGCAGAGGAGAGCGTTCTCTTTATTTTTTGGTGGTGCTGGCGCGACGAGTTGAGCGCACATTTTGAGCCATAATTCCTCATTAACCTTTTCTTGTCAAATATCTTATTCGCGTTGGGTTGTATCCATCCAGGTTGCCGCGGGGGAGAAGGAACCCCACCTGAATTTCAACTCCGCAACTGATTTACTTCTTTGCAGCTCCACGACGGCGACCGCGACCGGCAACAGTCTTCTTGGGACCCTTTGCGGTACGGGCATTCGTGCGGGTTCGCTGGCCATGAGCAGGCAGATTGCGACGGTGGCGCATGCCACGGTAGCAGCCAATTTCAATCAGGCGTTTGATATTCATCTGCACTTCTCGGCGCAGATCGCCTTCAACCTTGAAATTCTTGGAGATATACTCACGCAAAGAGGCAACTTCGGTCTCGGTCAAATCTTTGATCCGGGTATCCGGGTTTACCTGCGTGGATTTGAGGATCTGGCTGGCACGTGTGGGACCAATCCCAAAAATGGAAGTCAGACCAACTTCGACCCGCTTATTACGCGGAAGATCAATACCTTCAATTCTCGCCATATTCCGTCCTTAACCTTGTCGCTGTTTGTGCTTTGGGTTTTCGCAGATCACAAAAAGAGTTCCGCTGCGTTTTACGATCTTGCACTTTGCACATCTTTTGCGAATTGATGGTGATACTTTCATCTACGTACTCCTTAGTAAGAACTGCTATTAACCCGAAGTTATGATTATACCTGTACTTTTTATTTCCGTCTAGGAATAGACCCATTTTCCTGCGTAGTAAGGATCAGGGGTCCATCGTCAGTGACCGCTATGGTATGCTCGTAATGAGCGGTCAAAGAACCATCCGCTGAAGAAACCGTCCACTGGTCTGGAAGCACCCTGGTTGCGGGTGTGCCTACCAGTAACATCGGCTCAATCGCGATGGTCATGCCTGCGCGGAGTACAAGCCCCCGTCCGGGAGTGCCATAATTCGGGACTTGCGGTCCCTCATGCATGGCTCTTCCAACACCGTGACCGGTGTATTCGCGGGTGACATGAAAACCTCGGCTCTCTGCATAATTTTGAATGGCCGCCGATATATCACCAACATGATTTCCGGCTACCATTTTTTCAATCCCTGCATACAACGCCCCTTCAGTCGTATCAACCAGTTTTTGTGCTTCCGGGCTGACACTCCCGACACAGGCGGTAAATGCAGAATCACCAACATAACCTTCAAAGACCGTTCCGCAATCCACTGAGACGATATCGCCTTCCTTGAGCTTGCGCTTGCCGGGGATGCCGTGGACCAGCTCGTAATTCACACTAACATTCGTACTGGCTGGATACGGGTACGGTCCGGGATAACCTTTAAAAGGGCTGTAACAACCATATTTCTTCAAAACTTCTTCTGCTGCAGCGTCCAGGTCGGCAGTAGTAACTCCCGGGCGGATCAGCGCTCGTGCAGCTGCCAGTGCTTCGGCATTGATGCGGCCAGCTTCGCGCATAATGGTGATCTCCTGGGAAGTCTTAAGGGTGATCTGCCGTTCCCAGGACATGGCTCAGGCTTTCTCCACTAATTTCACAAGGTCGCGAGTGACATCGTCAATGGCTTGGGTACCATCCACCTCTGCCAGTAACTGGGAGGTCGCGATAGTAATCAATTAACGGGGTCGTCTGATCGTTGTAAACCTTAATGCGGTTTTCAACGGTTTCAGGCTTGTCATCTTCACGTTGGTAAAGTTCAGATCCATCCAGGTCACAAACCCCCGGCATGCGGGGAGGATTGTATTTCTCATGGAAAATGTGACCTGCAGATTTGCACGTCCACCTGCCGCTGAGTCTCTCGATGAGCATTGCAGGCGGCACCGAAATGTAAGGCACCAGGTTCACCCGGCTGTCAAATTCCTTGAGCATTTCTGCCAGAGCATCCGCCTGAGATGGTGTCCGGGGAAAGCCATCCAGCAAGGCACCTTTTTTACAATCAGGCCGGCTCAGTCGTTCGCGCACCATGGCTATGGTCACGTCATCCGGCACCAATGCACCGCGGGACATGAAAGTCTGCGCCAGTTTACCAAGGTCTGTTTGTTTTTTTAGGTTCTCCCTGAAGAGATCTCCAGTGGAAACATGCACGAGTCCAAACTTTTCTGCGATGAGATCAGCCTGGGTTCCCTTGCCTGCTCCTGGAGGTCCTAATAAAACAATATACCTGGTCATACTAGCCCTTGATGATGCTTTCGTCGTAACCATGAACCTTTAGTTCAGTTTCGATGATGGTAAAGGTGTCACGCACAACACCCACGACGATCAACAAGCCTGCTGCAGAGATAACAAAGAGCGTGGATTGCGACAGCGTCGGGATAAGCGCGCCTAAAATATAGGGGAACACAGCCACAAATCCCAGGAAAAACGCCCCCGGAAAAGTGATGCGCCGCTGTACCTTGGTGAGGTATTTTTGGGTTGGTCCACCCCGCACAACACCGGGGATCTGGGCTCCCTGTTTCTTTAAAGTATCACCGTAATTTTGCTGTGCGAAAAGCACATCGGTGTAGAAGAAACTGAATGCCACAACCAGCACAAAGAAGATGATCGGGTAAATCCACCCAAATTGTCCCGCTCCGCTAAACATCTCGTAAACTCCATAGAAGAATCCGGATGTTTTTCCCTTGATGAAATAGGAAGCAATCAATGCAGGGAATGAGAGAAAAGTTTGGGCAAAGATCAACGGGATCATGCCAGCCATGTTAACCAATAATGGCAGGTTACTTCGCACAGGCATAGACATACGATTGCCAATGCGGCGTCCCGGGAAGAGAACTGGTACATTCCTGCGGCCTTGCTGTACGTAAACGATGGCGAAAATAATGAGTCCAAGTATTGCCACCATCAGGAGCAGCATCCACCAGCCGTTGGTTTTGTCTGCCAGGATTCCTACCAGCTTGGTTGGAATACCGGAAACGATACCGGCAAAGATGATCAGCGAAAGACCTTGATTGGGGATACCAAACTCTGAGATCAATTGCCCCAGCCAGATACCGAACATCGTACCGGCAACCATGGCCACAAGTAAAGTGAGTGTCGGCATTAAACTCGCTCCAGTAAAACCAAATGGGGTAGTTAGTGCCTGGTTATTCGTCATCGAATTGAAAATGTTCACCTGGCCGATTGCGGATAAGAATGCCATGGGGATGGTGAGCATTGTGGTCCATTTTTCCATCAGACTGCGTCCCTTCGCGGGGGTTGTCCTTCAGCCGTCGTTCAAGTGCCGGAATGATCGGAACCAAGCAATTGGATGATGATTTGGGCCGTGATGTATGGATACACACCCATTGCCAGGATCGAGAAGTTGGAAATGGTGCCGCCAGAAAGCAAATCCAGCAGATTAAACAGGTTCGCACCTGCGCTTGTGCTGTCTGCAATTGACTTGATCACTTCACGATCAATTCCTGGCACAGGGATATTCGCTGCGAACCGGTAAATTACCAGCAGCAGAATTGTAATGAGAAGCTTCTTGCGGATATCTTCAGACGTCCATAAATAACGCCAGGCTGACCGCTTCATAACATTCTCCTTATGTGGATTTAGCCGACCAGTTCGATCGTGCCACCGGCTTTTTCGATCTTGGCACGGGCAGATTTCGTGACTCGCGCAACTTTTACAGTCAATGCGGTTTTGATTTCACCACGACCGAGAATCGCAACTGGATTACTGGGTTTGTGCAGCATCTTGGCTTCACGCAGGGTTTCTGCTGAAATTTCAGCCCCGGCTTGGAATCGCTCCAACTGATCCAGGTTGACAATATTGTATTCAATCTGCGTTCGGTGGTGTGAATCCTTCACCACGGATGAAAGGCAAACGGCGGAAGAAAGGCAGGTTACCACCCTGGCGGTAGAGATTTCCACCGGAGCCAGCGCGTGAACCCTGACCTTTGGTTCCACGCCCGGCAGTTTTACCCTGTCCGGCTGAAATACCATGACCTTTGCGTTTGCCAACTTTTTTTGCGCCAATATTTGGCATGAGATCGTTTAGTTTCATTTCGACTTCCTGTTCCACCACTGTTACCAAGTGGTTTACTTTCATCAGCATACCGCGTAACGCAGGTGAATCAACCTGTTCAACAGTCTGGTTCATATGGCGTAAACCCTAATGCGCGGATGGTGGCTTTGTGCTTTACCGAATATCCGATGGCACTTTTCACCAGGGTTATCTGCAGCCATTTTCACGATTTCTTTTTTCTTAGCCATTCTTCCTCCGTTCCCAGTAGGGCAGCAGATCTTTCACTGCCTTACCTCGGCGGGCGGCTTCAACCTCGGGGGATTTTAGCTGTTCCAACGCATGGAAAGTGGCTTTCACCACATTCAGTACATTGGCACTGCCAAGTGATTTTGTCAAAATGTCACGAATCCCGACGGCTTCCAAAACGGCACGAACACCACCCGCTGCAATAACACCAGTACCGGCAGAGGCAGGTTTCAACAAGACAACTGCACCTGCAGTACGGCCAATCACCTCATGGGGGATGGTTGTACCGGCAAGCACGAACTTGCTGAATGTTCTTATGAGCCCGTTCTGTGGCTTTACGCATGGCATCAGGTACTGCATTAGCTTTTCCAATACCGATGGCAATTTTGCCTGTGTTGTCACCGATAACAATAGTCACACGGAATTGGAAGCGGCGTCCACCTTTTACCACTTTGGCAACACGGGCAATTTCGACTACTCGCTCATCATATTGTTGTTCAACTGGGTTGAAAATTCATATCCATAATAAGGCCCTCTATCTCTTCATATCCCTAGAATTCCAGACCTGCAGCACGGGCTGCTTCAGCCAGAGCTTTTACACGGCCGCTGATACCGGAAACCACCCCGGTCAAAAACGACCTGGGAGATTCCCTTAGCTTTGGCACGTTTTGCCACCAGCTCTCCAACCAGGGTTGCCTGTTCTGTCTTTTTCAGGCCTTCAACCTTGCTTCGCAGCTCATGGTCGATCGTCGAGGCAGACACGAGTGTGATCGCCAGTTGCATCATTGATCACCTGGACGTAGATCTCGGACAGGCTGCGGAACACGCTCATGCGTGGTCTCAGTTCAGCTCCAATGATGGTCTTACGCACGCGGCGATGCCGACGAATTCTTGCTTCAGTGCGATTATTGTTTGCCATATGTCATCACCTACTTCTTTGCTGCCCCTTACCTTTACCGGCTTTGCCTGCTTTACGGCGGATCTTCTCACCTTTATAGCGAATGCCTTTGCCGAGATAAGGTTCAGGAGGGCGGATCTTGCGGATATCGGAAGCCAATTGACCGATTACTTCATTGTCACTTCCATTGACCTTTAACGAGACGGGTTTTGCTATCGATTTCAAAGGAAACACCAGCAGGTGGATCGATGATGAAAGGATGAGAATATCCCACGTACAAGCACGAGTTTATTGCCATCCATCTCAACGCGATAACCAACACCGTCCACTTCCAATTCAGTGGTGAACCCGGTGGAAACACCAGTCACCATGTTTTGGAGTAAGGCACGGGTTGTGCCGTGTAAGGCGCGCATTGGGCAGGTGCATCCGAACTCCGGTGACCAGGACCTCGTTGTTTTCCAACTTGATGCCCATCTCCGGCAGGAAACTGTACGCACCAATTCACCCTTAGGACCTTTCACACGAACTTCAGAGCCATTAATATCCACTTTAACTGACTCTGGAATTGTCACTGGTAAACGACCGATACGAGACACTTTACAATCCTCCTTTTCCCAGGGTTACCAGACCTTACAGAGTAGTTCGCCGCCAATACCTTGCTGGCGAGCTCGCTGTCCGGTCATCACACCCTTGGGTGTGGATAGGATCGTGATACCCATCCCGGCTAAATACCCAGGGGATATCATGTTTTTGTGTATAAACACGTCGTCCGGGTCGGCTGACCCTTTCCAGGCCTGTGATCACCGAGCATTTCTCACGGCGTTCACCGACGTATTTTAACTTTACGCGCAGAGTGGGCATTCCTGGCTTCTCACTCTCGACTACCTCATATCCCTCAATGAAACCTTCCTCTTTCAAGATGCGGGCGATTTCCACCTTGATCTTTGATTGAGGTATGGCCACCACGGATTGGCTGGCCATTACGCCATTCCGGATACGGGTCAACATATCAGCAATTGGATCATTAACACTCATGTTTCTTCCTCCGAATTGGCACTTACCAGGAGCTCTTGGTAACGCCGGGAATCTTACCTTCGAGAGCTAGCTCACGGAAGCAAATACGGCATAAACCGAAGCGTCGCATATAACCACGCGGGCGTCCGCATTTATTGCAGCGATTCCGTACTTGATTGGCATATTCTCGGCGTTAATTCACGATATTGCATACATTTCTTTGCCATACTAACTAATCCTTCCTGAAAGGCATGCCAAGCATTTGATAGTAATGCAGCAGCCTGGTCATCAGATTCAGCAGTTGTAACGATGGTGATCTCCATCCCTCGTACTTTATCAACTTTATCGTATTCGATTTCAGGAAAGATGATTTGTTCGCGCAAACCAAGCGTGTAATTGCCGCGTCCGTCAAAGGATTCAGCGGAAACACCACGGAAGTCACGTACGCGCGGGAGAACAATGTTCATCAACCGATCGAGGAAAGCCCACATGCGTTCGCCGCGTAATGTTACAGCAGTACCGATGGCGCGACCTTCACGCAATTTAAAGTTGGCAATACTCTTGCGGGCTTTTGTGATAATCGGTTTCTGACCGGCAATTGCAGTCAGATCGATCACTGCAGCATCCAATGCCTTCGGATTATCCAATGCCTCGCCAAGCCCAATATTGATCACCACTTTTTTGATGCGGGGGACTTCCATTACATTCCGTTAATCCCAGGGATTTCATTAAAGCTGGCGAGATTTCTTTTTGATATCGTTCCTTCAAAATATTCATCAAATCACTCTCCCAGCGGCCTAATCGTCGATGATCGACTTTACATTCCTTGCAAATACGCTTCGTTTTGTCATCTTCGCGGAGCAGTTCTACACGTGTTGGCTTGTTGCATTTTTTGCAAACAACCATCACGTTGGAAATACTCACCGGGGCTTCAAAACGTACCTTGCCAGGATTGACAGTGCGACCCTGAGACTGAACCTGCCGTTGGTGTTTGGTTCGGACGTTAATTCCCTGCACCACGACACGTATTCTCTTCCGGCAGCACTTTGATCACTTCACCGCGCTTGCCTTTATCGTCCAAACGGCCGCTGATGACTTCAATCTGATCACCTTTACGTATTTTTGTTTTCATTTGATCGCTCCTCTATTCCTGGCCTAAAGCACTTCCGGGGCCAGCGAGACGATCTTCATGAAGCCCTTTTCGCGTAATTCACGCGCTACGGGGCCAAAGATACGTGTGCCCTTTGGATTTTGTCCGTCGGCATCCAGAATAACTGCAGCATTATCATCAAACCGGATGGATGAACCATCTTCACGGCGCCATTCCTTGGCTGTTCTAACAATCACTGCTTTTACAATTTCACTCTTCTTGACTGAACCTTGTGGAGCTGCTGATTTTACTGTCGCAACAACAATATCACCGACACCACCAGATTTACGGGTGGAACCGCCAGTAACATGGATGACCAGCAGCTCGCGTGCGCCGGTATTATCGGCCACTTTTAATCGAGACTCATGTTGGATCATTCCACCACCTCCTCAGCCAGGTCAAGGGTCTTACCTTCGCGCTTAATGATGGATTCAGACTACCCAGGCCTTCTCGCGGGAGATCGGGGCACTTTCCACAATTTCCACCATATCGCCGATTTTGCAGTCAAGTTCATCATGGGCTTTCACCTTTGATGAGGCATGCACTACTTTGCGGTAAAGCGGATGACGGTAAGTTCGGTCAATCTTGACCACAACGGTTTTCATCATTTTATTGCTGGTAACCACACCAGTCATTCGCCGTCGTTCGTTCATTTTTCACCTTCCACATTTAATCCAAGTTCACGCTGGCGAAGTACAGTTTCGAAATACAGCAATCTGCCTGCGTATGATCTTTAGGCGGCTGGTGTCGGTCAATTGACCGGTCACGACCTGGAAACGAAAGTTCATCAACTCGTTCCGGGCATCAGCCAGCTTGGTCTTAATTTCTTCTGTGGATAAGAGTCGGATTTCAGTCGTTTTCATATACTCTCTCCTGCAGGTTGGTTACGTGCAAGAACTTTGGTCTTAATGGAGAACTTGTAAGACGCCTGGTTAAGAGCGGCTACAGCCTCGTCATGGTCAAGACCACTGATCTCGAACATAATCCTTCCCGGTTTTACAACCGCGACATAATACTCAACATTACCTTTACCTTTACCCATACGGGTTTCAGGGGGTCGGTGAGTGTAGGGTTTGTCCGGGAAAATCCGGATCCAAACTTTACCGTGGCGTTTCATTGCGCGAACGATCGTGCGGCGTGCTGCTTCGATCTGGCGGGCGGTTACCCAACCTGGATCAACAGCCTGCAAGTGCGTATTCACCGACAATCATTTCTGCGCCGCGCAGGGCTTTGCCCTTCATGCGACCGCGCATTGTTTTACGCCATTTAACACGTTTTGGCATCAACATAGCTGCTACCTCTTTCGTCCTACCCGGTAATAATTCCGGGGTAGAGATTATTCACTAACGTAAACACCCTCGGTGGATTCGATTTTCTCTTCCACACCAGGCATCACTTCGCCTTTATAGATCCATACCTTGACGCCGATACGTCCGTACTGGGTCAAAGCTTCGGCTCGGGCAAAATCAATATTGGCACGCAGGGTGGCCAGTGGTACACGACCCTCACGCAGCCAAACAATTCTCGCCATTTCTGCGCCGCTCAAACGTCCTGAAACTGAAACCTTGATTCCTTCAGCTCCCTGGCGCATGGCTTGCTGCAATGCCCGTTTCATGGCACGGCGGTAGCTCACACGGCGTTCGATCTGTCCGGCAATGTTCTTCGCCACGAGCAGGGCGTCGCAATCCGGCAGCTTTGATCTCTTTGATCTCAAGATCAATTTTCTTTCCGGTAAGTGCTTCAAGGTCGGTGCGGATCTTCTTCACAGAGTCGCCCTTGCGTCCGATCAGGATACCGGGTTTGGCAGTGTGAATGGAGACTTTAACCTTGTCACCAAAACGCTCGATCTCAATGGTTGAGATGCCAGCTTTTTCAGCTTCTTTGGAAATCATCTTCCTGATTACGATGTCCTGGTGAAGCTGTGTGCGGTATTCAGCACCTTCAGCGAACCAACGCCCTGACCAGGGCTGATTGATGCCAAGACGAAAACCTATTGGATGTACTTTTCGACCCATAATTTCTCCTGGTGTCTTTTCTTAGCGAGCAGTACTTGTTGCCCTGCTCTGCTGCATCTACTCTTTTTCTCGCAGGACGATCGTCACGTGAGACGAACGCCGTAACAAAGGCTTGAAGCGGCCACGGGCACCAAAACGGCGCCACTTGCGTGTGGGGGCTTCGTCAGCAGTGATCTTGTAGATAACAAGGTCATCCCGGCTGACACCAAAGTTCTCTTCAGCATTGGCAACTGCGGAGGCAAGCAATTTGCCAACATGCCTGGCTGCCACTTTATTGGTGAACTTCAGCGTAGTCAATGCTTCTACTGCCGGTTTTCCGCGAACAAGATTAATGACCAGGCGGGTTTTTTGGGCTGAAACACCACAATTCTTTAATTCAGCTCGATATCAGTAGCCATGGTTATGCCGCTCCGGTTGTTCTTGCAGAAGATGAGTGACCGCGGAAGTGCCGGGTGGGTGCAAACTCACCCAGGCGATGCCCCACCATATTCTCGGTGATGTATATGGGCACATGCCGGCGGCCATCATGCACTGCAATGGTGTGACCCACCATTTGCGGGAAGATGGTGCTCGCGCGACTCCAGGTACGCAGGACTTTCTTCTCGCCCTTGGAATTCATCGCTTCAATTCTCTTCAGAAGCTTTGGGTCGATGAACGGCCCTTTTTAAGCGATCTTGACATAGTATCGTTCCTCTTTCTCGGCTAAAGCGTCTAACTCGGCTTAGCGTTTGCCGGCGTTGCGGCGTCGAACAATAAACTGAGTGGTAAGCTTATTTCGGCGAGTTCTGTAACCACGGGTTGGTTTACCCCATGGGGTCTTGGGACCAGGCATACCAGTTGGTTGACGGCCTTCACCACCACCGTGTGGATGGTCGCGGGGGCTCATCGCAGTACCACGAACAGTTGGCCGGATGCCCATATGGCGCTTGCGGCCGGCTTTACCTAGCTTGATGTTACTGTGATCAGTATTTCCAACCTGTCCGATCGTGGCATAACACACCTGGCGGATCAAGCGAACTTCGCCGGAGGGCATGCGGATCTGGGCGTAATCACCTTCTTTTGCCAGCAACTGCGCTGAGGTTCCTGCAGAACGAACGAGCTGACCGCCCTTGCCTTGTGTCATTTCGATGTTGTGGACCATGGTTCCAACCGGAATGTTGGCAATGGGGAGGCTGTTGCCAGGACGAATTTCTGCTTCAGGACCGGTCATGACGGAATCATCGACCTTGAGTCCAACTGGCGCAATGATGTAGCGTTTTTCACCATCAGCATAGACAAGCAGCGCCAGGCGGGCAGTGCGGTTGGGATCGTATTCAATGGCAGAAACTCTGGCAGGAATACCAATCTTATTGCGCTTGAAATCAACCAGGCGGATGTATTGCCGCTGACCACCACCCTGGTGACGAACGGTGATACGACCGTTGTTGTTGCGTCCGGCATGGGCTTTGCGCAGTACGATCAGGGAGCGTTCGGGAGTATCTTTGGTGATCTCCTCAAAGCTGTACCCGGTCATATTGCGGCGGCTGGGGGTAGTTGGTTTATAAACTTTGATGGCCATTATTCAACCCCTTCAAATATCGGAATTCGATCTTCCGGATTAAGGGTGACAATTGCTTTCTTGAATTCAGCATTGGTAACCAACAACCGGCGGCTGCGGCCTTTACGTCCGCGCTTTGCAGGTGCGTTGATAATATTCACCCGAACAACCTTCACTTCAAAAATTTTCTCGACTGCATCTTTTACCATTGTGCGATTGGCATCTTTTGCCACTTCGAACACGTATTGATGCAGCTTGGTGACCATATAATTGGATTTTTCGGTCACAATAGGGCGGCGGAGTACTTCATAAATAGAGCTCATTTTTCTCCTCCTAACCCAGGTTAGCCTTGATCAAGTCAAGTGCAGCAACTGGCAGCACTACTTTATCAAACACCATCAAATCGCGGATATTCAGGTAAGTTGCATTCAACACCTTCGCATCCGGTATAGTTGTTGGTTGAGCGCACTACTGCTTCGTAGGAATCCAATGTTGGGATGATCAACAGCACGCTGGATTCACCAACCAGGGTATTCAATGCGCTTGCCATCAAGCGGGTTTTCGGTTCAGTTACTTTCAACTCATCCACCACAATGATCATTGATTCAGCGGCTTTGACAGAAAGAGCAGAACGTAAAGCAGCCTGGCGCATTTTGTGGGGCATCGCCTGCACATAAGAACGCATGTGCGGGGTGTGGATCTTGCCGCCACCTTTCCACTGCGCTGAACGGGATGAACCCTGACGGGCACGACCAGTTCCTTTTTGACGCCCACGGCTTGCGACCACCACCTGAGACAAAGCTCTTGGTTTTGGTTTCATGCGTACCGAGGTGTGCATTCGCCATCTGGCGAATGAACGCCTGGTGCATCAGATCAATATTGATTGGGGCTTCAAAGATCTCGGCAGGTAATTCCACCGTGCTGACCTTTTTGCCCTTCCATGTTTAATACTTCAACTTCCATTGTCATTTGCTCCCTTAGTCCAGGTAAACGGGTAATGTAAGCCAGGCTTACATTTTCCGCGATTCTTTAATGATGACAAGGCTGCCGCGTGCACCAGGTACGGAGCCATTCACGCCGATAACATTACGTTCGGCATCTACCAGGACAACTTTAAGGTTTTGTGCAGTCACAGCATCATCGCCCATATGACCAGGTCCGCGGGAACCTTTGAATACACGACCGGGGGTGGTGGTGGCACCACGAGATCCAGGACCACGCCATCGGTCTGATTGACCATGGGTTTTTGGTCCACCTCTAAAGTGATACCGCTTCACTGCGCCGGCAAAACCTTTACCTTTGCTCACGCCGGCAACATCAACCTTTTCTCCAATCGCAAAAAGATCCACGCCAACTTTGTCGCCTTCGTTGACCTGGATTTCCTTGGCTCTAAATTCTCGCAAGTACTTGAGTGGAGGAAGGTTGCTGCGTTTGAGGTGGCCAATTTCACCACCGGTTAAACGCTTTGGTTTTACTTCTTCGAAACCCAATTGGACGGCTGAATACCCTTCGGATTCAACACGCCTGATTTGAGTAACGAAGCATGGCCCAGCCTCGATAAGCGTGACAGGTAACGCCGCGCCGTTTTCATCGAAAATCTGGGTCATGCCGATTTTCTTTCCGATCAGCCCTTTAAACATCTCAGTTGTACTCCTTCAATCTTTATTTTCGGGACTGTCAACCTGGGCTTGGTTGCATCATCCCAGCACAACTCAGTCAACAAACTGCTGCGGCACTATTGATTTTTGTCTCGTGCGCTCACAGGATTGCTCTTGAGTTGCCTGTCGGGTCTAAACCCAAACCTGTATATTATACCGCAATTTTCGGTAAATACCAGGTGTATTTCTAATTTTTAAGGTCTTCTACCGTTAATTCTGAGAATTCGCGGTTAGCTCTAGATCTTGATCTCAATATCCACGCCAGCAGGCAGATTCAAGCCGCGCCAGCATATCCAATGTCTTTGCGTCCGGGTCCAGTACGTCGATCAATCGGTTATGAGTTCGGATCTCAAAATGTTCGTGAGAGTCTTTATCAATAAACGATGAGCGGCGAACCGTAAAACGCTCAATCTTGGTGGGAAGAGGAACGGGTCCAACAACTTGAGCCCCGCCTCTTTCGGCCGTCTCGACAATCCGCTTGGCAGATTGATCGAGCACACGATGATCATAAGCTTTCAGACGAATCCGCATTTTCTGTTTTGGCATTTTTTATCTACCTATGCAATGATTTTCGTGATCACGCCGGCGCCAACCGTCAGACCACCTTCACGAACAGCAAATTTTGAGCCCTGCTCCAACGCCACCGGGATGATCAGATCACATTCCATGGCAACATCGTCACCTGGCATTACCATCTCAACACCTTCGGGCAGCTTCACGCTTCCGGTCACGTCCATTGTCCGGATGTAGAACTGCGGGCGGTATCCACTGAAGAACGGCTTATGGCGTCCGCCTTCTTCTTTCTTCAAAATATAGACCTGTGCCATGAACTTGGTGTGCGGGGTGATGCTGCCCGGCTTGGCAATGACCATGCCGCGCTCCACATCCGTGCGCTCAATGCCGCGCAGCAAAAGACCTAAATTGTCTCCCGCCTGCCCTTCATCCAGCAGCTTGTGGAACATCTCAACACCCGTGCACACGCTGGCGCGTGTCTTTTCCTGCAGCCCAACGATCTCCACAGGTTCCCCCACCTTGATGCGGCCGCGATCCACACGCCCTGTTACCACTGTGCCGCGTCCCTTGATCGAGAACACGTCTTCCACCGGCATCATGAAGGGTTTGTCCATGGCGCGTACCGGCTGGGGAATGTATTCATCCACCACCCGCAGCAGTTCCTTGATACAGGCGTATTCAGGGGCGTTCGGGTCGGTGCTGGTGCTTTCCAATGCCTGCAAGGCGCTGCCGCGCACGATCGGGGTCGTGTCGCCGGGGAATTTGTAGCTCGGTCAGCATTTCGCGCAGTTCCATCTCCACCAGTTCCAGCAATTCAGGATCGCCCATCTGGTCGATTTTGTTCAAGAAGACCACGATGCTCGGCACTTCCACCTGGCGCGCCAGCAGTACGTGTTCCTTGGTCTGCGGCATGGCACCATCAGGCGCTGCCACCACCAGGATCGCACCATCTACCTGCGCGGCTCCGGTGATCATGTTCTTGATGTAGTCGCGGTGTCCCGGCATATCCACATGGGCATAGTGGCGATTGTCGGTCTCATATTCCACGTGCGCAATATTGATCGTGATGCCGCGCGCTTTTTCTTCCGGCGCGTTATCGATCTGGTCGTAGGCTTTGAATTCGGCGTGCCCCAAGAATCCACAGTATTTGGTGATGGCTGCGGTCAGGGTCGTCTTCCCATGGTCAATGTGACCCATGGTCCCTACGTTCAAATGCGGTTTGTTCCTGTCAAATTTCTGCTTCGCCATGTTTTTCTACTCCTTGTAGTCTCTTATCCAGATGAAATAATTACTTGTTGAGGATCTTTTCTGCCACCGTTTGAGAAACCGGTGCGTAATGGTCAAATTCCATGGTAAACACGCCACGTCCCTGGGTACCGGAACGCAATTCCGTTGCATAACCAAACATTTCCGCCAGTGGAATCGATCCGCGAACTGCCTGGGCGTTACCCGGGCGCACTTCCATTCCCTGCACTTCACCGCGGCGTGAAGTCACCTGTCCTAATACTTCGCCGAGGTATTCTTCCGGAACAACCACTTCCACTTTCATAATAGGTTCAAGGAGGACTGAACCTCCCTTTTGCATTCCTTCACGGAAACCCATGATGGCAGCCATCTTGAACGCCATTTCACTCGAGTCCACTTCGTGATAGGATCCGTCGATCAATTTCACTTTCATATCCGTTACCGGATATCCAGCCAATACACCTGATTCAACGGCTTCTTTAACCCCTTTTTCAACCGCAGGGATATATTCTTTGGGGATCGAGCCGCCGGTGATCTTGTTCTCGAAAACAATACCGCTGCCGCGATCCAGAGGTTCCATGGCGAATACGACATGACCGTATTGCCCGTGACCACCGGATTGCTTGACGTATTTATACGATAACGAGCTTACGGGTTTGGTGATTGTCTCGCGATAAGAAACACGCGGTTTTCCAACATTTGCCTGCACTTTGAACTCGCGCAGCATGCGGTCCACCAGTACGTCCAGGTGAAGTTCGCCCATTCCTTTAATAATGGTTTGTCCGGTGTTTTCATCGGATTGCACCTGGAATGTGGGGTCTTCTTCAGACAGCCGCTGCAAAGCGTTTGCCATTCTCGCCTGATCGGCAGTCGATTTGGGTTCAATCGCGATCGAGATGACGGGATCAGGGAATGTAATTCTTTCCAAAACTACAGGATGCGATGCATCACACAACGTATCGCCAGTGAAGGAATCTTTCAATCCCAATATTGCGCCGATGTCCCCTGCGCACACTTCGGTGATGTCCTCGCGCCGGTCTGCATACATACGCAATAAGCGCCCGATGCGCTCTTTGCGTCCCTTGGCAGGATTGTATGCCATGGCACCGGTTGTTAGCGTTCCAGAATAAACCCTGAAATAAGCCAATCGACCTACATAGGGATCACTTACGATTTTAAAGACCAGCGCAGTAAGAGGAGCATCATCATCAGTAGTTAATGTGATCTCTTCTTCGGTTTTCAGATCAATTGCTTTGGCTGGGGGAATGTCAATTGGTGAAGGCAGGTAATCAATGACTGCGTCCAATACGAGTTGAACACCCTTGTTCTTTAGCGAGGAACCGCAAAAGACTGGTGTGGCCTTGCTTTCTAGCACAGCCTTACGCAAACCTGTTTTCAATTCTTCGTTGGTGATCGTCTCGCCCTCAAGATATTTCATCGTCAGATCGTCATCCAGCTCGGCGATCTTTTCGATCATCTGTTGGCGCATTTCTTCTGCCTGCCCTGCAAGGTCCGCAGGAATCTCAGAGTATTTCGGGTCCTTGCCTAACTCTTCTTCAAAGCTGACCGCTTGCATGGTCATCAGATCGATCATGCCCTTAAACCCTGATTCACTGCCTATGGGCATTTGCATGGGGATGGCATTGGCGCCTAACCTGGATTTGATGGTGCCCAGGGTGTATTCAAATGAAGCGCCGGTACGGTCCATTTTATTGACAAAACAGATGCGCGGAACACCATAACGGTCAGCCTGTCGCCAGACGGTTTCGCTTTGGGGTTCAACACCCTGGACGGCATCAAACACAACAACACCGCCGTCCAACACTCTCAACGAGCGTTGAACTTCGGCGGTGAAGTCAATATGTCCTGGGGTATCAATGACGTTGATCTGATACCCTTTCCATTCTGCTGTTACTGCGGCGGAAACAATCGTAATACCCCGTTCCCGTTCCTGCGCCATCCAGTCTGTGACGGTCGTGCCTTCGTCAACATTACCGATGCGGTAGGTGCGTCCGGAATAATAAAGGATCCGCTCTGTAGTTGTGGTTTTACCGGCATCAATATGAGCGATGATCCCAATATTACGGCATTTTTCTAATGGAAAAGAACGAGGCATTGCAACTCAATTTCTATCAGTAAAGATCTACATTCGGAAATGCGAGAATGCGCGGTTGGCCTCGGCCATTTTATGTGTTTCTTCGCGTTTTCTCACTGCAGCACCCTGGTTATTGGAAGCTTCGATCAATTCAGCTGAAAGTTTTTCAGCATAAGAATTGCCGGTTCGTCCAGTGGCTGAATCAAGGATCCAGCGCATTGCCAGGGTCATTTTACGACTTGAAGGGACTTCCATTGGAACCTGGTACGTGGCACCACCCACACGACGCGGGCGAACTTCCATTTGAGGTCCAACATTTTTTAAAGCCGTTTCAAGTACTTCGATCGGGTTCTTGCCAGTCTTTTCTTTAATGATATCCAGGGCATTGTACATGATCCGGGTGGCAACACTTTTCTTGCCGCGTTTCATGATGCGGTGAATTAGAAATGATACAGGCATGCTGTTATAGCGTACATCCGGTAATACTATTCGTGGTTCTGGTTTAGTTCGTCGCATTCAAACATCTCCCTGTTAAAAATTCTTACGCTTTCGGTTTCTTGGAGCCGTATTTTGAACGACCCTGGGAACGTTTGGCAACACCGGTTGTATCCAGAGTTCCACGAACGATGTGATAACGCACACCCGGGAGATCTTTCACACGACCGCCACGGACAAGCACCACAGAGTGTTCCTGCAACTGGTGACCTTCTCCAGGAATGTACGCGGTTACTTCCAGCCCATTGGTCAAACGTACACGAGCAATTTTCCGCAGCGCGGAATTAGGTTTCTTTGGCGTCATGGTTCTCACCACGGTGCAAACCCCGCGTTTCTGCGGGGAACCTTTATCCAAACGGGAGCGGCGCTGTTTCATTAAGTTCATCGTGAACTGTAGAGCCGGCGCAGTACTCTTGGTTCTCTTGGTCTCGCGACCCTTGCGAATCAGTTGATTGATTGTTGGCACGACTGTTTGCCTCCGAAAAAATTAGACCTTCTCTTCAATTTTTCTTAATAGGACGAGGCCATCGACTGCAATGACGGCCTCGCCGTATAATTCCATAGCTGAGGTATTCACATCACCACTACATTTGGGCAACGGCTAAAAATTATAACATGAGGGTTTTACATGGTCAAGCAAAACCGGGTCACATTCTTACCGTTTTTCCCTTTGCAGTATTCTACAGCAGTCCGTGTAACTCTTCTCCCAATCCCAATAATCCAGTGCCGAGTTTGGGAGGCTTTACCTTTTCTTCATCCTTGCCAAAACGTATGATCTCTTTAGATTCCATCACTGCTTCAACCGCCAATCCAAGGCTCTGAAGTTCCTTGACCAGAACTTTAAACGAGGCTGGCAGGCTGGGATCTTCAATAGGCTGATCTTTAACGATGGATTCGTATGTATTCACACGACCCTGAACATCATCTGATTTTACAGTGAGCATTTCCTGTAAGATGTAAGCAGCCCCGTAGGCTTCCAGTGCCCATACTTCCATTTCTCCAAAGCGCTGTCCACCGAATTGCGCCTTACCTCCCAGGGGTTGTTGCGTCACCAGGCTGTATGGTCCGGTTGAACGGGCATGCACTTTATCTTCAACAAGGTGATGAAGCTTGAGCATCGTCATTACGCCAACAGTCACAGGTTGGTCATAAGCAATACCAGTCTTCCCATCCCGTAAAGTCTGTTTTCCCAGGATCGGCAGAGGTTCACTTGTTTCCAAGGTCAGTTTTTGAGCGGCAGCAAGTATCCCTGCGGCATCTTTCTTTTCAGTGTTAATGCCGTGCTGTTCCAGCCATACCTTCAAACAGATCTGGATGGCTTCGACATCTTCTTTGCGGACAGCGGACTGTCCAACCAGTACCGGCTCAAACTTGATGATCGGTTCGGGATCCAGCTTGCGTTCCAACAGCCAGTGTTCGAGGTTGACGATGCGGGCATAGGCGATATCTGTCGCCATGCGGCCAATATCAAACCGATCGCCCAGGACCTGCTCAAGGTAAAGCAACCGCACTTCGTCATCGTCACGGATCGTCTGGGGATCAAATTCCTGTGTATTGATCCATTCCCAGGATTTTTCGCCGGATTCTTTCCATGCCAGATCCATCAACCATGCGCGGGCTAATTCTGCTTCGATTTCATATTCATCAGCACCGTCAAAAACCGGTGTTACGGCTTCAAAACCAAGCTGCTTGGCAGCCCAGCCTAAATGCACTTCCAAAACCTGGCCGATGTTCATACGACCGGGAACGCCCAGCGGGTTGAGGATGATATCGATCGGGGTACCATCAGCAAGGAATGGCATATTCTCGACTGGTACAACACGCGAGACAACACCCTTATTTCCATGGCGTCCAGCCATTTTATCGCCAGCGGTGATCTTGCGGCGTTGGGCAACGGAAACGCGCACCATCATGTCCACCCCGGCAGGAAGGTCAACATTATCTGCCCTGGTGAAGATCTTCACATCCACAACCTTGCCGCGCTCGCCGTGAGGCATACGCAGCGAGGTATCTTTAACATCACGAGATTTTTCACCAAAAATGGCCCGTAACAATCGTTCTTCAGGGGTTAATTCTTTTTCACCCTTTGGTGTGATCTTACCCACCAGGATGTCATTGGGACCAACTTCTGCGCCTATGCGCACAATCCCCTGCTCATCCAGGTCCTTAATGGCTTCTTCACCAACATTCGGGATATCCCGGGTGATTTCTTCTGGACCAAGTTTTGTATCGCGGGCTTCAACTTCGTACTTCTCGATATGCACCGAGGTGAATTTGTCTGCCTGCACGAGTCGTTCAGAGATCAGGATGGCATCCTCAAAGTTGCCGCCTTCCCAAGATAGGAAAGCCACAACCACGTTTTGCCCGAGAGCCAGCTTGCCGTTCACTGTAGAGGAAGAATCTGCAAGGATATCTCCCTTATGAATGCGCTGACCCTTGATCACTGCCGGTCGTTGATCGATACACGTACTCTGGTTTGAGCGCTGGTATTTCCGCAGATTGTACTCGCGAATCCGCCCTTCAGCGTTGCGGATGAAAATCTGCCTGCCGGTAACGGAGATCACATCGCCTTCTTCTTCAGCCACAAGTACCTGCCCGGAGTCAATGGCGGCGTATCTTTCCATACCAGTCGAGATTAACGGGCTGTCTGGGTTAACCAGCGGGACAGCCTGGGTCTGCATATTGGAGCCCATTAAGGCACGGTTGGCATCATCATGCTCGAGGAACGGAATGAGCGCGGCACTGATACCCACAACCTGGTGCGGTGCCACATCCATGTAATTTACACCGTCTCCACCGGAGATAATAAAATCGCTGTGGAAACGGCAGGAAATCTGTTCCTGTTCAAACTCGCTGTCATGGTTGACAGCCGTGTTTGCCTGGGCAATGACGAACTTATCCTCTGCGTCCGCGGAAAGGTATTCCACTTCTTCAGAGACAAATGGTCTCACAAAAATTGTGGTCTTCTTGGTTTTCTTGATGGCGGAAAGCATTTTTGCGGTGATGCGCTCGCCTTCTTTTGCGATCACTTCTCCGCTCTTCTCGTCAGCAATTGTTTCACGCAAGAGTCTGCCTTCAAGGCGGGGATCTGCGGAACCAAGCGCTTTGACCACTTTACGATACGGTGTTTCAATGAAACCGTATTCATTCACGCGGGCAAAACTGGCCAGGCGGCCGATCAAACCAATGTTCGGACCTTCAGGGGTTTCAATTGGGCAAATACGGCCGTAGTGGGAGTGATGCACATCACGCACATCAAATCCAGCGCGCTCGCGGCGCAAACCACCAGGACCAAGCGCTGAAAGCGTACGTTTGCTGCGCAGCTCAGCCAGGGGATTGGTTTGGTCCATGAACTGGGAAAGTTGTGAAGAACCAAAGAATTCACGCAGCGCAGCTACAACCGGGCGAATGTTCACCAGGCTTACAGGGGATACCTGGTCCTGGTCGCGGATGGACATACGCTCTTTAATGACACGCTCCATTCGGCGGAGCCCGATGCGTAATTTATTTTGGATCAACTCACCGTTGGTTTTCACGCGGCGGTTGCCCAGATGGTCAATATCGTCTTTGTCTTCGATCTCATTATTAATGAGGATCATACGGCGGATCAGGTAGACAATGTCCCACTTGGTCACGCTGCGATGAGAAACCGGAATCCGGTCCATCAGGTCGAGCTTCTGGTTGAGTTTGTAGCGTCCGACCCGTTCGAGATCGTAATGCCGGCTGTCAAACAACTGCTCTTCGAGGAATGAGCGGGCATTTTCCAGGTTAGCCGGGTCGCCCGGGCGCATCCTGCGGAAGAACTCGATCAGAGCAGCTTCTGCAACAGTCTGACCGTTGCTCAAGTCCCACGCAGGTTCTTCTTTTAAGGTGGAGGCGATCAGCATGCGGTCCGGATTGTTATCAATATCACTGAAGAGAGCAATGATCTCTTCATCGGAACCAACCTTCAGGGGTGAGTCACCGGGGAGTTTGTCATCCACTGCGGATAATGCGCGCAGGAAGATGGTAATGGGAACGGTGCGCTTGCGGTTGAATTTCAAGATCATGTAATTCTTGCTCTTGGTCTCGAATTCCATCCAGGCGCCGCGGTCGGGGATCAATTTGGCAGTTGCCAGGCGATGCCCGGTTGCCCGATCCACCTGGGCTTCAAAATAAACACCCGGTGAACGAATGAGCTGTGAAACAACCACACGTTCAGTGCCGTTGATAATGAATGTACCTTTCTCGGTCATTTCAGGGAAATCACCAAGGAAGATATCGGATTTTACTGGTTGAGGGATATCGGGTCCTGCCAGTAGAACGGATACATATAATGGGCAGGCATACGTTAGATCACGTTCCACACAATCTTCGATCGTGTGTTTGGGTTCTTCAAACCAATATTTCAGTCCCCATTGTTTGGCTTCGGGGCTGTGACCGGGGAAATACAGTTTCATCCCCTTGTTATAGGATTCGATGGGAGAGATCTCGTGGAAGAGATCAACCAGCCCTTCGGCTTTCAATCTTTTGAAAGAGTCCAGTTGTACATCGATCAGGTTGGGAAGGTCAAAAATTACAGGAATTCGAGCGTAAGACTTGGTTGGCAACACAGAAGCCATAAGTTTCTCCTAGGCAGATTTATTACCTGGCAAAATTAATCAATATCCCTCCTGGCAATACAGGCCGGGATGCGCAAACAATCATTA
Source organism: uncultured Chloroflexia bacterium (assembly GCA_963753625.1). GTDB lineage: Bacteria > Chloroflexota > Anaerolineae > Anaerolineales > Anaerolineaceae > UBA6107. Next base: position 324,865 of record CAVWCP010000005.1, on the reverse strand, counting down.
TATCAACACATTAATAGTTGGTCAAGAAATTGGGGTTGATTTGTCGTAATTTCATCACTCAGTCCAACGGCATGATCGTACCTTCAACTGTTGCCCCGCGGATGGTAAGTAGTCCCCAGGAGCGTTGAAATCGCGGCGGCAATCCGATGCTCACAGACCCCGGATTAAAGAACAATACATCGTCCTGCCAGATGACCTCACTCCTGTGAGAATGACCAAAAATGTAAACCCCTGCCCCTGGTAGCTCTTTTCTAACCCGTTTCAAATATCGGTCTAATTTGTAACCCACAACCATATGCTGCAGCTTGTCCAACCAATATTCGGTCATCCCGATATGCCCGTGCGTCAACAGGATTTTTACCCCCTCGATCTCCAGCGATCGGGAAATTGGCAGGTCATTTCCAAACACAATATCCCGGTTTCCTTTAACTGCCAGTACCGGAGCAACTTCGCGTAATTCGTCCAATACCCGCGGGACACAAATGTCACCGGCATGCAGGATCAAATTGACCTTGCACTCTTCCAATGCCTTCATTAATTGGGTGTGCAAATTCCTGGTTCGGTCCGGTATGTGCGTATCAGAAACAACACCAACAACAAACTTACCGCCGGAAGAAAATTTTTCGACAATCATCGTTTATTGAGCAAGGTCATTACATCAGCCATGGCTTGTTCGGTTGTAACAAATTGAACCCCGTGGATTCCCACCTCGTTGGCGCATTCGATATTCTCGAGAAAATCATCCACAAAAATAGCCTCAGCAGCTTCCACATTCATTAAATTCAATATCTTTTCATAGATTTGCTTATCTGGTTTTTTCAGCCCCACTTCATATGAGAATATGGAGTATTGGAAAACTTTGCTGCAGTCTATGCGTTGACATAAATAATCCCGCGCCCCGGACCATGCGTTGCTGAGCAACCCTGTCTTCACCACCTTGTTGAGGCTTTCGATAAATTCAACCAGTGTGGTGTCGATCATATCGCCTTCCCAGAACGCTGAGCGGAACTCATCGATCCCCCCGTCTGGAACTCCCAGCGTACTGGCAACAGATTGCCAGTGAATTTGTTCATCGATTAATCCCAGTGTGGCGTTTTCCGCTGTTGTGGAATTAAATACCAGGTCATAAAGGGTATCAAGGGAGACGTTGTATTTTTTGGCGAGTTGTTCACGTGGTGTTTTTCCCACAGTTCGCAAGATGACACCACCCATGTCCCAAATAACTGCTTTAATTTTCTGTGTCATTTTCAATCCCTTGTCCAATTTCTCAAGAGTATAACAGAGAAAAAAACGAGTCCCGGATGTCATCGGGACTCGTTATGCGCCATTGGCGAGGTCATTTTTCAAGGCTTTGCAGTAGCTCCCAATCTGCCTTTAAAATACCCATGTTAATTGAATCCCAGCGTTTGTCATCTTTATAGATCTGTTCCCGTGAAATCCCTTCATATTTAAACCCGCTCTTTTCATAGGAACGGATCGCGCGTTTATTGAACTCAAACACACCCAAATTCACGCGGTGCAGATTCAGTCCTTGAAAAGCAAATTTCAGAAGCAGGTTCATGGCGTCGGTGCCATACCCCTTCCCCTGGTAATCGCTTTCGCCAATCCCGATACCCACCCAGGCAGATCGGGCTGACCATTCATATCCATCCAGCTCCACAAATCCAATGGTTTTCCCCTCTCCAAGTTCATGGATCGAAAAGAGCGCGCCTTCGCTGCTGTCTTTTTCAAACCATTCTTTCATGCTGGCAGCAGACATTTGCCTCGCGGGATAAAGGTTCAAAAGACGCTGGTAATCGCTGTCGCGGTCCCATTTTTCCCACAGCGGAAGATCCGTTTCCAGGTTAACTGGGTGCTAGTTCAACCAGGTTACCCACAAAAAATTTATTTTTCATTTATCACCTCTTCCTGAACCTTTTTCCATTCAGGTTTTAGAATTGAATAATCCAATTGGTCATAGTATTTCCCGTCAAAGAATAAGGCCTCTTTCCGCTGCACTTCGCGCAGAAAACCGGCTTTTTCGAAAAGGTACATTTTCTGCGGATTATGCTCCGAGAGCTCTGTCCACAAGCGGTGCAGACTCAGCTCCATGAATGCGTAGTGCAAACCCAGTTCCAGGGATTCACGACCGTAGACCTCTTGAGCTTCGTTATCTTCAAAGAACAAAAAGATCCGTCCTGATTGCTGCGGAAACCATAACCAGCCAAAGACCAGCAAACCGATCAATTCAGGTTTTCCAACTGGGCGCAGCCCAAAATAATACGCGCTGCGGCGTTCATCCGCTTTTTTGATCTTCTCTGCGATCGCCTTCTTCAACTCGAACGCGGCATGCAGGTGAAAGTTGCCTTCCAGGAATTCTTTTACAAATTCCTGGTCGGCAGTCCAGGATGACAGCGCATCCATATCTTTTTCCGGATTGAGGCTGGTCATTTCAACCAGACTTCCGGTGAACAATGATTTTCCGATCATTTTTACTCCAATTCTCTGATGCAAGCTTATTGACGTCCCGAATTGTCCTAGACCTCGACGGGAACTGGTTCATATATTTTTGGTCGGATGGAGTTGCCATCCCAAACCCATACATGAATACTTCCAACATGGTTAGCCAGGTCAAACAGATCTTGTTCTGTTCCAGGACAGCCAAAAAGTGACTTTTCCTCGATGATCAGTATCCGGCTGAACAAACCATCAGCAATATCCATTTTCATTTGTTGATATGCCGGTCGGCTCAGATTCTCCAGGCAATTCACATCCAGGTAAATCCCAACCAGGTTTCCCATGCCGAGTTTGTTCTGGATCAAGTCCAACCCTTCATAGAGTTGGTGCTTGGATTCGCGGCTGTAAGGAGAACCATCCTCAACCTCTGCGCGGATATAGAACCCGAAAGCGTTCGGGTTTTGTAGATGCTGTTTTTCAAAATAATCCACACGATATGCGCCGAATTTCATTAGTGTATCTAACATTTTCGGCCTCCTTCAATTCCTTGCATAAACAAAATCTTGATTCGATGTGACCCACGGTCAATAACCTATCCTGTATCTCCATCATTGCTTTGCATAATCCCTCCTTTAATAAAAAAGACCCGGATCTCCCGGGGTCTTTGTGGCAATAAAAAAACCACGGGAGAGGATGCACCCGTGGTTTTCGAGAGTCTCGAATCAGCGTTAGCTGACGACAGGCGCATTACGACAAGGCAAACCAGCAAGACCAGATAGACTGGTGGCTTTTTGCGTTGTCTGAATCAAATAAACAAGGTTTACCATTTCGTCGCGCTCCTTTCGTAGATTTAATTACTAGAATATTTTACATAAATTTCCGCTCAAAGTCAATACCCAATTATTCCAATTTCATATTTATTTGAGACACTTCCCAATCTACCGTATAGCCGAAAAAATTCGAAATACTTGCCAATTTGGCAAGTTTTGGCTAAAAAATTCGCCAAACAGGCAAGTTGTATTTCCAGGAAAATATGTAACAATTTAAGTAGTGATCCATACGGACTTTATCATTGTGCACCTTAATAATCCCAAACAATTATTCGAATTGAATCTTTTTGATACTTGGAAACAATTCGATAGTCTTCTTACTTCCGCTTTCGCAAAAACGAGTATATTCGTCTAGTTGCCTTTTCATGCATGGATTAACTGCATGCTCGTTACTTGTTACGGTTGCCTTTTTTTATTCGGGAGACCATCCCCTCGGAATTGGTATAATCCACCCATGGATCATGACCTTAAAGACCTTCTCGGCACCATCGGACTGCAGATTACCAATTCTCAACTGAAATCCTTTCAGATTTACGAAGATGAATTGATCTCCTGGAGTGAAAAGTTCAACCTTACCGCCATCCGTGACCGTGAGGGCATCCGCGTCAAACATTTCATGGACTCCCTCACCTGCCTGCAGGCAATCCCCAATTTACAGCACCACCGCGTGATCGATATTGGTACTGGCGCTGGTTTCCCGGGTATTCCTTTGAAGATTTTGCACCCGGATATGCAGTTAACCCTCGTGGAGTCAGTAGGTAAAAAAGCAGCTTTTTGCAGGCACATGGTAGACAAGCTGGAATTGACAAAGGTTGAGGTTTTGAACCTGCGGGCTGAAGATGTTGGAAAACTCGCATCGCACCGTGAAAAGTATGACCTGGCGTTGGCCCGCGCTGTGGCTGCACTCCCCGTATTGGTGGAGTACCTTCTCCCACTCGTAAAAATTGGCGGGAAAATGATCGCCCAAAAAGGTGATTCCGCCCCGGCAGAATCCCAGCAAAGCGATAATGCATTAAAGATTCTGGGGGGTCGCCTCGAGCAGTTGATTCCCATCACCCTGCCCGGGGTAACAGGCGATCGTTACCTGGTTGTGATCAAAAAAACTGCAGCCACTCCGCCGCAGTTCCCGCGCCCAACTGGAATCCCTCAGAAAAAACCTTTGTAACTTTACTCAGGAATAACCACCGCGCCGCTGTCGATTGTCCATTTTTCACAGGTTTCCGCAAACCCCGGCGGATACAAATTCATATCCGTTGTCGTCATTATCGTCTGTTCTGCATTTTCCAGGTAATCGATCAGGAATTTGCGCCGGTCCGGGTCGAGTTCCGCCAGCATTTCATCCAGCAGGAGCACCGGCCATTGGGTGGTTTTTTGCTTGAGCCAGTCTACCTCTGCCATCTTGAGTGATAGCAGCGCTGTGCGTATCTGACCGCGCGAGCCAAAGTCGGTCAGGTCCACGCCGTTACTCTGAATGCGCATTTCATCCCGGTGCGGTCCGATGGTGGTAACGCCCCGGGAAATCTCATCGTTTCTGATGGCTGCCAGTTGTGCCAGGAATCCCTGCTGGATTTGATCAATTGTGAACGCATCCCGGTGAATGGTGGTTTGGATTGGCAGGGCAATTTGGCCGGTCGGTTTGGGTAATGGATCATACGCCGGTTGATAGATCAACCGCAGCACTTCTTTGCCGCCGGTCAATCGCTCGTGTATCCTGGCAGCAATGCTCTCCAGCTCACGGATCGCCAGGATGCGTGCCCGGATGATACGCGCTCCGCGGTTGGTGATGAGGTCGTCCCAATACTCAAGTTGGGTGATATCCCCTCCCCTTTCAGAGAGCATCTTCAGCAGGGCGTTGCGTTGGCTGATGGCATTGTTGTATTCTGCGAGTGCCTGGGTGAAGAACGGGTCTCCCTGGGCAATCGCAAGGTTCAGATATCTGCGCCTCTCATCAGGACCTTCTTCTATGATGCGTGTCATTTGGGGTAGAAATATCACCGCGCTGAAGTGCCCCACCAGTTGGTTTGCAGGTGTTTTAACCCCATCCAGGAGTATCTCTTTGCGTAACCTTGCCCCGCCGTTGCCGTTGGAATCCTGGATCAGGCGCACTTCCAGGCGGTGCTGCCTTTCGCCGCGCTGATAGGTTCCCACAAGCCGCGTGACTGCCAGGGCTTCCCGCGTGGCGACAAAATTTACCAATTGCCTGTCACTCTGCGCGTGAAAGGAAGTGAAAGTCGCCAGAAAATAAATCGCTTCCAGCAAGGAGGTCTTGCCCTGGGCATTGGACCCTTGTAACAACAGAACCCGCCGAGGGATATCCATATCCAGGCGGGAAAATAGTCGAAAATTGGTCAGCGCCAGATGGGTGAGGAACATACCCTAATCGAGGGGGGTCTCGTCCTCCGCGGTGGGTTTCCAAATCTTGTCTGTCAGGTCGGTATAGACAATGCCCTCTACATGGTCGATCTCATGTTGAAAAATTCTTGCCAGCCATCCGGATGTCTTGATCTTGAAAGGCATCCCAAACCGGTTCTGACCTTTGACTGTGATGCTCTCATAGCGTTCAACTTCACCAATGAGATCTGGGACGGAAAGGCAGCCTTCAATCCCCATAATTTTTTCTTCGGATCTTTCAATGATCTCAGGGTTTGCCACAATGTATAGTTTCTTGGGAGCCTCATCATTCTCGTCATCGCCGTACTCGATTACGATCAACCTTAATGGTACAGCTACTTGCGGTGCAGCCAATCCAACTCCCGGAGCATCGCGCATTGTTTCGATCATGTCTTCGACAAGGGTTCTAAATTCCTTGCCAAAATCAGTAACCTTATGCGCTTTTCGTCTCAGTATCGGATTGGGTAATGTAATAATTTCTAATAGTGGCATTGATATCCTTCTAAAAAATTTTTCTGACTTATTTTACCCTCATTCCTCACCAGGCCAGTCCTCTTTTACCGGTTTTTTAAGGTCATCATACGTTTTGATCCAATCAGCCAGGCGTGCTTGTTCCTGCCTCTGTTGTTCTTCCTGGTATTTTTTCAGATGGAGATAAATTTCACCCTGAATATGCGAAGGAGCGTAAACATTATCAAAGGTCAATTCCTCGTTTCCAATCTGAATTTTGACAGTACCAAAATTCAGCAACAATCCGATCAATCCCTTCCGTTTGAATTCCACTGTCTGGATGTTCTTGACGGGTGCGGAACGGCGGTCTTCGTAACCAAGTGGTTTTCGCGCGACATCAATTAACTGATCGTGAGTAATGATATATTGGTCAAAATTCCAGTCGAGGTATTGATAGAACCACCATAATGCAGAAAAAAGGGATAGCCCCAGACCCACTGCATAATAGGCTGTTTCAGGAATACTTGTGAATAATCCCAGCATTCGGAAAATGATCAACATTACCAGGATCATTAAAACAAAGACCGGGGTGATGGTTTTTCGCAGCAGGATCCACCAATGAGTGCGATAGATGATCGAACCTTCTTTTACTTGTCGTAATTGGAAAAACCGTGCCAGAAAATCCATGAATGAACTGCTCTGATATATCATTGATGCACTAGAGTCAACCTGTCTGTTCAATGGAAGAGTGCCTTCTGATTCAACAATTCCATTCAATCGCTGGGTTAGGGTTTCCTTGATCACACGTTTCTCGGTTTGCTTCTTATCTGAGGTCACCCTCTCACGCTGGAATTCGAGGAGATCAAAGATGGTATGCGGATATGGCAAGAGCTTAAAACTGATCTCACCGGTGTATGACCGTAAATGCACCTTCCCGAATCCGACAATGCGACCGATCAGTGTCGTATCGAAACCGGTGGAAAGTATGGCACTGAGGGGGGATTCCTGGCGGCTGTCAAAGAAACCATACAATTGTCTCTGGGTCAGAACGCGATCATCCGTGAGGATAAAGTAATCATTCGCCCATTCCAATGCCGCCCAAATACCGCTCAGGATACCTCCCACCAGCGCTGATCCGGCCAATGCCATTAATAAACCCGTGAGTTTTTCTGAGGAAAATGCTGCGAACAATAGCAATGAAAAAGCAAATAATCCCAGGAGGCTGAAAATGACCAACCGGAAGACCATAACAATCTTATGTCTCCGGCATATTAATTGAACGGATTCGGTTCTGGACAGCCAGGGTAAGTGAAGTTTTTGTGCCGCGCGCCAGGATTGGTAAAACAACAGGAAAGCTGCTCGCAGTTCAGGAACCTCCTTGATCATGCGTTGGACAAGTTCGTGGTTGATCCTTAACAAACGGGTTGGCCCAACACAAATTGCACTAGAAGTCCTGATCAAGGGACCGCGTATTACCTCCTCGCCAAAACGGTCTCCTTTAATGAATGGAGTATTGGCAAGGGCGGTTCCTCGTGCTTTCGGTTGCAGTTTAATACTCCCGGAAAGTATAAAAAATAGGGCATCCGCCATCTCTCCTTCAGAAAAAATGGTGGTTCCATCGGTAAAATCAAGCTGGTCAAATTCGCTTAAATACTTTGAGAGGACTTCGTCAGAAATCAAATGAAAAGGGAATACTCTTTTGACCTGATCCAGGAACATGGCTGATTTTCCAATCATACTAATAGTATATCCAACCTTGAGTGATTAGACCACCTGTTGGCTTCCCCATCAAAAAGTCACGCCCCTCTGGTAAAATGAGGACTGCAAGGAAAGCGTAGGAGTAATTAAAATGAGATTGAAGAATTTCACCCTTATTCGTTGGATTTCATTAGCGCTGATTGTGGCTGGTGTGTTACTGGTCATCTTTCAATTAATCGTCTTTAGCCGCCTGCGCTCTACATTTGCCTCAGGGACTCAGATTGGCGGAGTGGACGTAACCGGCCTGACCCAGGACGAAGCTGCTGATCGGCTGACTCGTGCGTATTCGGTTCCTATTGAAATGCACTATGGTGAAGATATCATCCAGATCAAACCGGCAGCTCTCGGTTTTCTCTTGATTTGGCCGGCATGATGGCAGCGGCAGATCAGGCACGTGTTTCCACTCCATTCTGGCCTGCCTTTTTTGATTATTTATTCAGCCGTCTTCCACAAGCCCAGAAAATCCCCTTAAGATCAAAAATTGATGTGAATGTTTTGCGGTCATTTCTTCAAACCGAGATTGCATCTAGGTATGACCGGGATGCAGAAGCATTCATCCCGGTTCCAGGCTCGGTTACTTTTCAAACAGGCAATCCAGGAAGACAACTGGATATCGACCGTTCCATTGAATTGATCTCTGATGCCTTGAAATCCCCAGCTCCACGAATCGTTAAATCTTAGCACCACTCAAACTGGTTCTTCGCGACCTTCCTTGACAACGCTGAAACTGTTGCTCCAGCAAATTGTTGATTCACGTGAGTTTACTGGCGAAGTGGAAATATTTATGATTGACCTGCAGACGGGTAATGAAATGCAGGTCGCTTACCGGGCTGGAGAACAACTGGTACCCGATATCGCTTTCTCCGCGGATAGCACGATCAAAATTCCGATCATGGTCGAGACCTTTCGGCGGATAGATGAACCTGCTGCCTCAAGCATCGCGGCATTGATCGAGGAAATGATAATTCTTTCCGACAATTCTGCCCCGGATAATCTAATGTCAACCCTGATGTCTCCTACACTTGGACCGCTTGAAGTCACTAAGACCATGAAAACCCTTGGGCTTAAAAATACATTCCTGGCAGGTATGTTTTATAACGGGGCACCATTATTGCAAAACTTTTCCACACCAGCAAATTCCAGAACTGATATTTTCACAGACCCTGATCCCTACAACCAGACGACACCGGTGGAAATTGGATTGCTCTTGAACGACATTTACGAATGCGCTCAAAATGGCGGCGGGAGTTTTGCAGCGGCTTTTCCGGGGGAAATCAGCCAGAATGAATGTAAGACGATGATTACTCTGCTCACTCAAAACCACATTGGCGTCCTCATTGAAGCTGGTGTACCGGAAGGTACAAAAGTGGCGCATAAACACGGATGGGCAGTGGACCCTGTTGATGGTTTGATGCACACAGTTGCCGATGCGGCATTGGTGTATACACCTGGCGGTAATTACATCTTGACTATCTTCATTCATAATGATGCCCAAATCGTTTGGGACAATGCCAACCGTCTTTTTGCTGATCTGTCTTCTGCTGTGTATAACTATTTCAACATTGGTAATTAAGGTTTTTAAGGACAAAATAATTGTTCTACTTGGAGTCTAAACTGCTCTATCTTTTCTTGCCAGTTATCTTTGAATATTGTATAGTCAGAAATAAACATTTCAATCTATCGAAAGACATCTATGGAATCTTCACAATCCCAAAACTCAATTTCCACCTGGCTTGACCGGCCGCTCAATCAACTCCTGCCGAAGGTAACCGTTGAACTCTTGCTGATACTCCTGATCCTGGGAGTAACCATCATCAGTCGTTTCTATGGTCTGGGATTGCGCGTGATGAGTCACGATGAAGTCAATCACGTGGTTCCTTCCTATTCTTTTTACCAGGGAAACGGTTACAGTCACGATCCCGTCACTCATGGGCCAATGCAGTTTCATCTGGTGGCTGCATCTTACTATCTCTTTGGTGACACAGACTTCACTTCTCGCATTCCAGCAGCTTTGTTCAGCATAGCCACAGTTGCTTTTGTGCTGTTAGCCTGGCGTCGTTACCTTGGAAAAACAGGAGCGCTTTTGGCGGGTTTCTTCTTTATGATTTCTCCCTACCTCCTATTTTATGGAAGGTACACACGCAATGAGGCGTTTGTCGGCCTTTTTGGTGTGATCATGCTTTACGCAGTCTTGCATTACCTGGAAAAAGGAAAGAACACCACCCTTTATCTTTACACAACTGTCCTGGCACTTCACTTCTGTCACCAAAGAGACTTCCTTCATTTACACTGCTGAGATCCTCATTTTTCTGGCATTGATCTTCTTGAAGGATGTCACGCAAAAAACCTGGAGGAAAAACTCCAACCGTAATGCATTCATCTTATCGATGTTGATAATGCTCCTTTTTATCGGAATTGCGCTGGGGATCGGTGTGATCTCCGCAAAAGACGGAGGCGCAACATCAACAGAGACACAAGTTGGCATTGGTGAGGAAACTGCTGGTTTATTATCAGATCCGCTAAAGATAGGACTGTACGTGAGCCTTGGGCTTGCGGTGATCGCGTTGGTGATTGCCCTGGTAATTCTCTTTACTGACCTAGGTATAAAAGCCCTTCGAAAAATTCGCTCCTTTGATTTGCTCATCCTGACCTTCACATTGATCATGCCGCAATTGATCGCCTTTCCGATCAACCTGGCCGGGTGGAATCCGCTGGATTACTCTCAACCGGGTTTGATCCGTACTTCTATAGTGCTTGTCGTGACCTCATACTGGCAGCTGCAATCGGCATCTTGTGGAAACCCAAGTTGTGGGCAATTAACGCCAGTCTTGTTCTATGCCTCTTCACTGTCCTTTACACTTCCATGTTTACCAACGGACAGGGATTCTTCACCGGACATGGTTGGCTCACTAGGATACTGGCTTTCGCAGCAAGCGAGTAAATCGCGGAACCCAACCCTGGTATTTCTATGCATTCCTGCAAATTCCGATGTATGAATACCTGGCAGCATTGGGAACATTCCTTGGGATTTTCATCGGCTTCAGCCATAAGCTTTTTACCACAGTCCCGGGTTTTGCACCGGCTGCACAACCTGATGGAAGTTCCGCAGGCAACCCAACTCGATCTTCCAATTGAACTTGAAGATCGAGTCTGAACAGGATATCCGAAGAAAAGCGGCTGCCGGTTTAACCTTGCTCGTGTATTGGTCAATGATCAGCCTGGTGGCATTCTCAGTGGCTGGTGAGAAAATGCCCTGGTTAACCGTTCATATTACCCTGCCGATGCTGCTGGTTTCTGGTTTTTCGCTTGGATTCCTGGTGGACAGGTTAAAAACTAAGGATATCAATTACCGTACGATCCTGGCTTTCATCCTGGTACCGATTCTTCTTGTCAGCCTGGGAAAGACCATTAGCATGATCACCGGTACCAACAAACCATTCGCAGGTCATGAACTCCTCAATTACAGGCAACCAGCACATTTTTATTCGCGATCATCGCCGCTTTTGCCTCCGGTTGGGGAGTATTGAAACTGCTTGAGCATTGGAAACCCGGGCATCTGCTCGAATTACTGGTTATCGCTTTTTTTGGCATTCTCTCAGTAACCACTGCGCGTTCTGCCTACCAGGCTAACTACATCAACTACGATACAGGCAAGGAATTCCTGGTTTATGCCCACTCTGCCCGCGGACCCAAGGATGTACTGGAACAGGTGGAAGATATAGCATCGCGGACAGGTGAAGGCAAGAATATCAAGGTTGCCTACATCGGGGATGCTCTTATATCCGTATTGGTGGTATTTCCGTGATTACCCGAATAAGCTCTGGTTGGACAAGGAACTTACGCGTGACCTGTTGGATTATCCTGTCATCATCCAGGATGATAGTGCAATAACCAAAACCCAGGCGATACTTAAAAATGGCTATGTTGACTTTCAATACAAACGCCTGGTCTGGCCGATGCAGGATTACTTCAACTTAAAATCAAACGGTATGGACCGCTTTGAAAGATCCCCAGTACCGGCAAGCCATTTACAATATCTGGGCGTATAAAGATTACACTCTCTACGTCAATCTAAAAGGAATATCGACTCTAACGGTTGAAAACTGGCAGCCATCAGAGCATATCCATCTATTTGTAAAAAAGGATATTGTCGCATCAATCTGGTCATACGGCGTTCTTGCCTTCCGTCGACAGTTCAGTCCAGGTGGATCCCTATGAAGAAAAAATGATATCTCTTGTTCCTGATGCCTTTTTCGGGGAGGCAGGTGCTGGAGATGGACAATTCAATGCGCCGCGCGGTGTTGCCATCGCGCCTGATGGCTCGCTTTATGTTGCCGATTCACGCAATCATCGTATTCAGCATTTCTCCGCTGAGGGCACATGGATATCATCTTGGGGAACCTACGCCAGCGTGGATTCAGGTTCTGCTCCCGGTGGAACATTTAATGAACCCTGGGGTATTGCTGTTGATGCTGATGGGTTCGTTTATGTTGCAGACACCTGGAATTACCGCATACAAAAATTTACCCGGGATGGAAAATTTGTCACCATGTGGGGAATATCCGGCACCGCGGATACTAATTTCAGCTTCTGGGGTCCTCGCGGAATTGTAGTTGACAGCAAGGATCGCGTACTCATCACCGACACCGGAAATAACCGCGTGGTCATCTTTGATTCAAACGGTGAATACATTAGCCAATTCGGCTTGAAGGGTATCGAATTTGGGCAATTTTACGAACCCGTCGGACTGGCCGTGGATAATTCTGACTGGTTGTACGTGGTTGATACATGGAATCAGCGCATCCAGGTGTTTGCCCCGGATGAAACTGGAACCCAATACCAATTCGTTAACCAGTGGGAAGTTGCTGGTTGGGATGGACAATCCACTGAAAATAAACCATTTATTACAGTTGATCCTGATGGCAATGTCTATGTAACCGATCCTGACAACTTCCGTGTCCTTGTGTTTGATCAGAATGGTGCATTCTTAAAAGGTTGGGGGGATTACAGCAGCGGTATTGACGGGTTCGGTAAACCTGTTGGAATCGCAGCAGTTTCTGGCGGCAATGTTTGGGTCAGTGATTCAGAGAATAATTACATCCTAAAATTCGCTTTACCAGCCGGGTCTGGCTCACCCATTCCCCAGGGTTTGCCCGCTTTGCCGGCTTCCACAATTCAGTTATCTTATAACTTCTCCACCGGTCTCGTTGAGAATCCGCTCGCCCAGCCAGTTTATCGAATCAGTGAAGATGGTGAGAGTTGGATCCCGGTCATTCCCGAAGGCATTCTATCCCTGCTGCCCCTGGGGACAACACCTGTATGGGAAAACGGATTCTGGGTGATTAAAGAATCCACTGGAAGTTTGAGCTTCAGGTGGGAACCTGATCTTTTATTATGGATTTCAACAAGTGAGATCCAACCAACACCTACCAGTTAACCAGGTTGAAAGAAGCGGTACTCAATGAGTACCGCTTCTTTTTTAATAACTTTCCCCGTATTAGCTGCTGGATTTCTTACCCAGTCCAAGAAATCGGCTCAACACAAAGCTGACCACGCTCACAATGAGGGCACCCAGGAAGGCATACCAAAAGGTATTCTCAGGGATGAGGAATCCCACCTGGAATTGCCGGCCGAGCCAGCCAACGATTAAGAACAACACAGTGTTGATTAGCAGTGTCCCCAGCCCTAGCGTGAGTACGATCAACGGGCAACTGACAAACATCAAGATAGGCCTGATCAGCGCGTTCACCAACCCAAAGATCAAAGCCAAAACCACGAACGCCCACCATTTGTCATTTTGCATAACAATGTGGGGTGAGAGTATTAAAACCGCCAGGTAAAGGGCTCCAGCATTTACGAGTAAACGAGTAATAAATTTCATCATCAGATTTTCCTTTCACAATTATTTACGTAAAAAGGGTAAGAAAGTTGGTAGTTCTCCTTCCTTAAAGGTTGTTGGATTCAACAGGTCTTTTCATCCAGATCAAAGTATTTAATTCCACCATTCCTACTTTTCTAAAAGCTGCGTGTCCCCTGCCGGCCGGGAAATTCACCGTTAATTTATGTGGGGTTAACATGTGTCGCTGGACAACAGGGAGTAAAGATAGAATAGATGGTTCATCCCAAACAGGACTCGTACCCAACCAGACGTAATCCGTGGGTTCTCCACGCTGCACCAGGGTGGCCGTTCCAATCATTTTTTCATCCTGGTATGCAACCCATGTTCGATTAATTGAGCCGTTCAACAACTGATCCATCCAATTCAGAAAACCGGGTTCTAACTTGGAAAGATTCGTGGGTAAATTCCAGGCAATTTCCGCCGGATAAACATCCGTGAGCCAGTCAAGTTGTTGGTTCCAATCCGCGGGTTTCCTCTTTCTAATCTTTATTTCAGGAGGAGGCAGGAAGTTTTGGTCCTGGACTGGTCGGAAAATCCACTGTGTCCGACGGGTCATTTCTGTGAATCCATGTGTCAGGTAGAGTTTTTGCGCAACTTCGTTTTCTGATCGTACCTGTAAATAGATGGTTCTTCCACCGTGTTGGCGAACGTGGGAAATAGCGTGATCCGTTAATTTCCTGGCAATTCCCTGCCCTCTGAAATCTGGATGAACAGCAACATTTGCGATGAAATAAGCGTGCTTCATCTTCCTGCGGATGAGGATCAGTGTAAGGTTGCCGATGATCCGTTTTCCCTCCTCCCAAACATATCCATGGAAAGGTAAAAATGAGGATTCAGGTGTGGAATTATCCAGAATGAATCTGTCGTAATCACGTGGTGCACGACGGATGTGGCGCACATAATCTTTACCCTCTACATCCAGGTATGGTCCGAAGCAAATCTCAATCAGGTCTGCAATTTGATTGAGATCATAGCGCATCTGTACTGGACGTATATGAGGATCATGCGGGTAAGTATCTGGCATTAATCTATTTTACACCTTCGCCTTCATACTCATTTTGAGGAAATTGACTACCATTGGGGAGAAGAGACAGAATCGCGAAATAATTCTCCTTTTGGCTTTATTCTTGCAAGTGTAGGATTTAGATCCAAGAGGAGACCACCTCAATTCCTTTAATCTCTAACAATCTTCTTATAGACAAAACACAGGTTTAGGATTAACGAAATGCTATAATTTTTTTACATTAACGCAACAAGGATGGAACCAATTATGATGAGATTTGATCGTTTTACTGAAAGAGCCCAGGAAGCCGCACAGCGCGCTGCTGAGATCATCCAGCGCTATGGGCATAACCAGATTGATACTGAACATATCCTGCTGGCATTGATCGAACAGCCCCAGGGGGTTGTACCTCAAATCCTTGAAATCCTCAAAGTTGATCCACAGATCCTGGCGGAGCGCCTGGATTACATCCTCAAGACCAGCCCCAAAGCCAGCATTTTTGGCGGCGGCGCCGGTCAGATCTTCATCACCCCGCGCGTGAAACGCATTATCGATGTGGCGAATGAAGAAGCCAGCAAATTGAAGGATGAATACATCTCCACCGAGCACCTCTTCCTGGCGATTTTGAGTGAGAAGAATACACCCGCTGCGCGCCTGCTGGAAACCACCGGACTGACCCGAGAAAGAGTTTCTGAAGCAGTCATGCAAATGCGCGGCGGGCAGCGTGTGACCGACCCGCAGGCTGAAACCCGTTACCGGACGCTTGAAAAATATTCCCGCGACCTGACCCAGCAAGCCCGTGAAGGCAAACTGGATCCGGTCATTGGACGTGATACTGAAATCCTGCGCGTCATGCAGATCCTTTCACGCCGCACCAAGAATAATCCTGTCATCATCGGTGAGGCTGGTGTTGGTAAAACCGCCATCGTTGAAGGTCTGGCTCAAAAGATCGCCTCAAATGATGTCCCCGAAATCCTGATGGGCAAGAAAGTGATCTCCCTCGATCTGGGTGGCATGATCGCCGGTTCCCGTTTCCGCGGTGAATTTGAAGAACGCCTGAAAGCTTCGATTGAGGAAGTCCAGCGATCCGCCGGAGAGATCATCCTGTTTATTGATGAACTCCATACCGTTGTTGGCGCTGGGGCAGCCCAGGGAGCCATGGATGCTTCCAATATGCTCAAACCCGCACTGGCACGCGGAGAACTGCAGTGTGTTGGCGCGACCACTCTGGATGAATACCAGAAACATATTGAAAAAGATGCCGCGCTTGAACGACGTTTTGCCCCGGTATTTGTGGAAGAACCTTCGCAGGAAGATACTTTGAAAATGCTGGAAGGTTTACGCGACCGCTACGAAGCTCATCACAAGGTTCACTTCTCCGATGATGCCCTGGCTGCTGCTGTAAAGCTAAGCTCGCGCTATGTCACTGACCGCCGGCTGCCTGATAAAGCCATTGACTTGATGGATGAGGCTGCCGCCAAATTGCGTGTTGCCTTGTATTCGCTCCCGGCTGACTTGAAACAGATGAAATCTGAACTCGACCGCCTGAAAGCAGAAGAAGAGCAAGCCGGCGTGGAACGGGATTATGAACGCGCCGCCCGCATGAAAGCAGACCGGCTGCGCACTGGAAGAAGAATTCAAGACCAAGCGTGATGCCTGGGAAGCCGAGCACAAACTGGATGAAGTTGTGGATGTGGACGATATCGCCCAGGTGTTGGCTCAATGGACCGGTATTCCCGTCAGCCAGATGCTGGAAGCAGAATCCGAACGCCTGCTGCACATGGAAGAACGTTTGCACGAACGCATCATTGGACAGGATGAAGCCATCCATGCCATTTCTGATGCCATCCGCCGTGCCCGCTCCGGCTGAAAGACCCGCGCCGCCCGATCGGATCATTCATCTTCATCGGACCTTCCGGTGTTGGCAAGACTGAACTTGCCAAAGCCCTGGCGGAGTTCATGTTCGATGATGAAGATGCCCTCGTGCGCATGGATATGAGCGAATATCACGAACAGCACACTGTTTCCCGCTTGTTTGGTGCCCCTCCAGGTTATGTGGGCTATGAAGAAGGTGGCCAACTCACCGAAGCTGTCCGCCGCCGCCCTTACCGGGTAATCCTTTTCGACGAGATCGAAAAAGCCCATCCGGAAGTGTGGAATGCCCTGCTGCAAATCCTGGATGATGGACGCCTGACCGATGGACAGGGTCGCGTGGTAGACTTCCGCAATACCGTGTTGATCATGACCAGCAACCTGGGCACCGAATTCGTGCGTCAGAATGGCAGCCTGGGTTTCCTGCAGAAAGCGGATTCACCCGAAGACCGCCAGGCACACGAGAAAATTGAAAAGGCGCTCAAGAGCACCTTCCGCCCTGAATTCCTCAACCGCATTGATGAGATCATCATGTTCTCAGCACTCAACACGGAACAGATGGTGCAGATCGTTGACCTGCAAATGAAGGAAGTCTATGCCCGCCTTGAAGAACACGGACTTAAAGTTGAAATGTCGCAAAAGGCTCGCAACTGGCTGGCCACTGAAGGCTATGATCCCTCCTTTGGTGCGCGACCGCTCAAACGCGCCATTCAGAAATACGTGGAAAGTCCGCTCTCTGTCGGTCTCCTCGCAGGAGATTACAAGGAAAAAGACACCGTGATCATCGATCTGAATGAAGAGAAAAAAGAAATCTCTTCAAGAAAAAATAGAAAATGAGCTGCCCGAAAGGGCAGTTCTCTTTTATAATAAAAAATCATGAAAATACAGTTCTTGTATTTTGAGGATTGCCCTAACTCCAAGCCTGCTTTTCAAAACCTCTCGATGGCGCTACAGAAACTAGATTTGAAGCTCGAAATAGAGAGAGTAGTCATTGAGGACGATCTACAGGCTGAGCAATACTCTTTTCAAGGATCTCCTTCCATAAAACTAAATGGGGTTGATCTGTGGGAAGATATTCGTCCAGATTACCATATGGGTTGCCGGGTATATCAGACTCCAACGGGACTAGCAGGTTCACCCACTGTTGAAATGCTGGTAAAAAGACTCAGTGAAATCTCCACAAGTAATACTTAACAATAGAAACGCGAACAAACGTTAATAATCAAAGGGAGAATTAATGAAAAAAGCATTGATCACGGGCATCACCGGACAGGACGGATCCTACCTGGCTGAACTGCTGCTTTCAAAAGGTTATGAAGTCCATGGCATTATCCGGCGTGCCAGCACCTTTAACACCCGCCGCATTGACCACCTTTATCATGATCCGCACCACAACGGTGAAGAGATCAAACTCTTCCTGCACTACGGGGATATCTCCATCATCGAAAGCCTGATGGATGTGATCTACAATGTGCGCCCGGACGAGATCTACAACCTGGCGGCGCAAAGCCATGTGCGAGTCAGTTTTGATATGCCCGAGTACACCGGCGATATAACCGGACTGGGCACGATCCGCATCCTTGAAGCCATCCGCCGCTCCGGATTCCCCGAACGTTTCTACCAGGCATCATCCAGTGAAATGTTCGGCGGCGCCAAACCACCGCAGAGCGAATTGACCCCCTTTGAGCCGCGCAGCCCTTACGCTGCCGCCAAGGTGTATTCCTACTGGATCACGCGCAATTACCGCGAAGGCTACAACATCTTTGCCACCAACGGCATCCTCTTCAATCACGAGTCCCCGCGGCGTGGTGAGACCTTTGTCACTCGCAAGATCACGCGCGCGCTGGCAGCCATCAAAGCCGGCAAGCAAAACAAACTGTACCTGGGCAACCTGGATTCCAAACGCGACTGGGGTTATGCCCCTGAATATGTGGAAGCCATGTGGAGCATGCTGCAGCAGGACAAGGCGGACGATTTCGTGGTCGCCACCGGGGAAGCTCACAGCCCGCGGGAGTTCCTGGATGAAGCTTTTGGCTATGCCGGCATGGACTGGAAGAAATATGTCGAGATCGACCCGCGCTACTTCCGCCCCACCGAAGTGGATTACCTGCTTGGCGATCCCTCCAAAGCCCAGAAACAGTTGGGCTGGGCACCCAAGGTCAAATTCCACGAACTGGTGCGCATCATGGTGGATGCCGACCTGGAATTCCTGGGACTGGATTGCCCGGGAGAAGGCAAAAAGATACTTGAAGAGAAGTTCAATGGCTGGCACCGGTGGGAACACCAGGTTGTCAGCATGGAAAGATAGGTTTTTACCGGGGAGCCGCAATCAGCTCCCCATTTTTGTTGCTTGTAATACTAGAACATTCGTGCTAATATAGAATAAACATTCTATTATGGAGGCACGCAATGAACCCAGTACAAAAAGCCATCGTTCCAGGAATCCTCATCGGCGTAATTACCCTTGTCGGGTTAAGCCGCCTGGTAACCCCAACTCTCATCGCTTCGGCTGCCACCGAAGAAGTGCAAAATGCGGCGATGCAAGAACCGAAAACCTCAAATGCTTCCTGCGAATTCCAGGAACGTTACCCGGCGAAGATTCTGCCCTGGTGCACACTGATTGAAGAGTCAGCGGACAAATACAACATGGATGCCCTGCTGATTGCAGCGGTGATGCTGCAGGAAAGCGGCGGGCAGCCCGAAGTGATGTCTGGCTCAGGCGCGGTAGGCTTGATGCAGGTCATGCCGCGGGACGGGATTGCCGCCACCTTCCAGTGCATCAACGGACCGTGTTTTACCAACCGTCCCAGTATCGCCGAGCTGAAGGATCCCACGTTCAATGTGGACTACGGTGTACGCATGCTGGCCGGGCTGACTGAGCGTCACGGCGATATCCGTGAAGCACTCAAATCTTATGGTCCTTACGACGTGGGTTACTTAGTATGCTGATAAGGTGCTGACGATTCGGAACGGGCTTTAAATTACGAGAGCTGAGAATAGAGAGCCGAGAATTGTCATTGTTCTTACGGTTCTACGGTTCCACGATTCTCTTTTTCGATTCTCGTTTCTCGTTTTCGTTATGCTATAATACGCGTGATTGCTCCGGTAGCTCAATAGGATAGAGCAAAGCACTCCTAACGCTTAGGTTGAGAGTTCGAGTCCCTCCCGGGGCACTCCTGTTTCCTAACAGAACAGTAGGTTGAGAGTCCCCATGAGGGGATATAATTCGAGTCCCTCCCGCCCCACTCGCACGAACTGCTCGGGGGCGCACAATTCGCGGGGTACTCCTGTTTCCTAACAGAACAGTAGGTTGAGAGCCCCCATAAGGGGATATAATTCGAGTCCCTCCCGCCCCACTCGCACGAACTGCTCGGGGGCGCACAATTCGCGGGGCACTTCTGTTTCCTAACAGAACAGTAGGTTGAGAGCCCCCATGAGGGGATATAATCGAGTCCCTCCCGCCCCACTCACAAAAATCGTTCGGGGGCGCATAATTCGCGGGGCACTGATTTTTGGTGAAACTATGCATATAGAGGTGTTTTTCGGTTTCAAAAATATTTAATAAAATCCAAATATCCGTTTTATAAACATCTATAGGTCCACCATTCCCGGGCTAAAAAAAGCCCTATTTTTTTGCGTTAGGAATCCTTATGCCACGAAGAAACCTGAAACAACTTTACAAAGACGAATTTAAGAATTATTCATTCCAACTCCTGCAGAAGGATGCCATGGCTGGACTGACAGTCGCGGCGGTAGCGCTGCCCCTGGCGCTGGCGTTTGGCGTGTCCTCCGGAGCAACGGCTTCTGCCGGTTTGGTTACCGCCATCCTGGCAGGAATCGCAATCGGGTTACTCTCCGGTGCCCCGTACCAGATCTCCGGTCCAACCGGTGCAATGAGCGCAGTCCTGATCCTGCTCGCCCAGCAGTACGGTCTGCAGGGAATCTGGATCGCAGGCCTTGTTTTCAGGGTTTTTGCTCCTGGTCATCGGGTTGTTGAAACTCGGACGCTTCATCGCTTTCATCCCGGCACCCGTGATCACCGGGTTTACCAGCGGTATCGCTTTGATCATCTTCATCGGTCAAATCGACAACCTCCTGGGGGTCATCACACCTGCAACAGAATCTGCACTGCTAAAACTGGTCAATTTCACCAAAGGCGGTTTTGTTCCTGACTGGAGAACCCTGGTGATTGGAGCCATTGTCATCCTCACGATGCTCCTCTGGCCAAAGAAATGGAGCGCACGGTTTCCTTCCTCGCTGCTCGGGATTATCCTGGCAACCGCGGCTGCCTGGCTGCTGCAATGGACGATACCGGTGATCGGCGAAATCCCGCAGAAGTTGATGCTCCTCGATCGGCTGCGCTTTGCGGATATTCCGTGGAATAACCTGCAGGTTTTCATCGCACCAACGATCACGATTACCGCGCTAAGCGCCGTTGAATCCTTATTGTGCGGGTCGGTGGCTGCCAACATGACCAATGTACGGCTGCAAGCCAACCAGGAACTGGTAGCCCAGGGTGTGGGCAACATGCTGATTCCCTTCTTTGGCGGCGTGCCAGCCACGGCAGCGATTGCCAGGACCAGCGTGGGCATCAAAGCCGGCGGACAGACGCGCGTTGTCAGCCTCATCCATGCGCTGGTGTTATTGGCCTCCATGTTCCTGCTCGGTCCGATCATGGGCAGGATCCCGCTGGCAGCGCTGGCGGGGGTGTTGATGATGACGGCTATCCGCATGAACGAATGGGAATCCATCCGCTATATTTTCGACAAACGCTTTAAGACTGCCATGCTCACCTTCGGAATCACCATGGTCGCGACGATCACGCTTGACCTGACCCAAGCCATCCTGGTGGGTGCCGTTCTATCTGCCGTGGCTTTCATCAATCAGATCGCCAACCTGACCATTGACGTCCAGGATGTGGATGTCGAAAAATTAAGGTCGCGGGGAATCCAGTCCAACGGAGCCTGCGAGCACGTGCAGGTGGCATTTGTTACCGGACCACTGTTCTTTGCGGCAACGGGTAATTTCAATGAGGCGTTTATCAACCTGAAAGACACGCACGCTCTGATCCTCTCCATGAGAGGCGTACCGCTAATTGATACATCCGGACTGGAGACGCTTAAGAAACTGAATGAACGCCTGCGCAGCCAGGGCGGCACGCTGATGATCGCCGGTCTGCACGCCAACGTGCAGCGCAATATGGAACGCGGAGGCCTGCTGGAAGAAATCGGGCTGGAGAATTTCTTTTGGAGCAGTGACCAGGCAATCGTGGAGGCTGAGAAAAGGGTCTGCAATTATTGCACGGCTGAATGAGCCAACCGGACGAATGGACTCGATCCTTTGAAATGAAAAGAAACGACCGTAAAAACGATTGAGATAAGTACCACTCTCGTTTCACTCTCCGGGAAGTACACCCGGGTGCAACGAACGCGATTGAACAGCACTCGCCCCCCTCTCGCTTCGCTCGGGGGCACAAAAACCGTGAAATCGCTCGGGAATCGAATTGATTCTTAGGAACAAAAAGATTCAATTCGAATATTTATATGACGTTATAAAGGTGCTGAAAGAATTTGGCTGTATTGATAGCTACTTAAATTGTTACATATTTTCCTGGAAATACAACTTGCCTGTTTGGCGAATTTTTAAGCCAAAACTTGCCAAATTGGCAAGTTTTGGGGATATTAATATATATACGCATTAATTTCAAGAATTCCAAACATGAACTATCATGTTTCCGAATAATAAACCCTCCTTCTGCAAATTGAGAGGAAAAAAGGATCACTCAGATTTTAATCACAATACCAGGGTTGGGTACAGGTAATTTTAATAAACTCTTAATTAAATCCTATTGATTTTCTTTTTTCAATGCTGTATACTAATAAATGATAAACACTTGGGTGCCCCCCTCACCCAGGTGTTTATCGCTTAAAAAGCCAAATTTAGCTAATTATCGTTATCGGGAAGTTCGATGGCTTCGTCATCCACCGACCTGCGGATCCAAAGATAGAGCACCTGCCCATCCTCGGTTTCACTGGCGCGGGCAGCCAAAATTGGCACCTTTTCTTCCAACCCCATGGGATTGCGGTAATGTAAATAAATTGGTTCCTTCTGCTGCCACATGTGATGGCAACGCTCCACCAGGGCGGTGCCGTTGAACGTGCGCAGGCGGGTTAACGCCATGGTGTACAGGGCCGGGCTTTCGTTCAACCCCAGCGCCCAGCCGTCATCCACGGATTCAAATACGGGTGGGGGACCTTCAATGATCGTTATCTTGTCTTCCATTTTGTCCTCTGTGCCAGGATGATACCACAGGAATCTCCCAATTACCGCTCCATTCCCTGATTTCTTATAGAGCTTCTGATGCATTGTTAATCGATCTCCAACAGGCGGAAATTACAATACCCTCAAGATAAAACTTTATTGGAGGAAAAAATGACTTACTACTTATCCACCCCACAAATCGAAGCCCGCAAGCGCTTCCTGCGCAACATGATCGAGAATTCGTACGACCGCGAACGCGTGATGTCCTTCCCGATGGACCTTTACGGCAAAGCTGACGAGTACGTTCTCACTGCCATGCTGCCTGGCCTGACTGCCGAGGATGTCGACATCCAGTTCAACAACGGAATCCTGACCATCTCCGGTGAATATGCTGACAAACGCGTTGAAGGCGATGAATACTTCTTCAGCGAGCTGCCGGTTGGCAAGTTCAGCCGCGCCATCGAGATCAACGAACCGATCAAAAGTGACAAGATCGATGCCGCGATGAAACAGGGTCTGCTGACCATCCGCATTCCCAAGGCTGAAGAAGCCAAACCGAAATCGATCAAGATCAAAGCTGAGTAACCCCTACCTTTACTGGTAGTTGTAATAGGTTGCACGAAAAATGAGCGGTGGGAACCCGCTCATTTCGTTTAAAATAGAGCCATGGAAATTAACACGCTTAACGAAATCCTTGCCGCTACGCCTGTCAGAGCTTTCAGATACTTTGACTCCATCAGTTCCACCAATGATGAAGCGCTGCAGTGGTCTGATGAAGGTGCGGCTGATTTTTCACTGGTAATCGCAGAGGAACAAACCAAAGGCCGCGGCAGGTTTGAGCGGCGTTGGGTGACCAATCGCGCTTCAGCGCTGGCTTTCAGCCTCATCCTGCAGCCAAGCCCGGAGGAGAGAAATCAGTTGGCGTTATTCGCCTCCCTGTGCGGATTGGCGCTGCGCGACACGCTCGAAACTCAACTGGGGCTGAACGCGAAGATCAAATGGCCGAATGATGTCTTGATCGAAAGGCACAAAACTGCCGGTATTCTGGTGGAAGCCAATTGGTCCGGTGATCAAATCTCCGGGATTGTGTTGGGAATTGGTGTAAATGTTACACGCGAATCGTTACCACCCGCTGCTTCACAGCTTTTCCCGGCTACCTGCCTTGAAAACCACACCAACCCGCCAGTTGACCGGTACACACTCCTGCAAGGTATCGTGAACGCCATATCCGACTGGCGCCCTAAACTAGGAACAGCGGTCTTTTTTAAGACCTGGCAGCGCCACCTGGCATTCAAAGGCGAGCTCGTTTGCATTCAAGATTCTCAAAAAACATCTATAATAGGAAGAGTAAAAGGAATTAACACCCGGGGTCACCTGGTATTGATCCTGGACAATGGGACAGGAAAAAGACTTCGAAGCGGGCGATGTACATGTTCGTCCTGTTGAACAAAAATGGCACTGGAGGTGTATGATGCTGGATGACCTGAGAAATTCTGCTGATTCCTCATTCTACGAGGAAGATCCGCTTGATCAACAACCGGAAAGACCGCAACGGCGTCACCGCGAGGGGGACTTCCTGGGAATGAGCGCAGGTCAGCGTTTTGTCATCGCGCTCATTCCTCTTCTTCATGGTTGCCATCCTGGGGGCATTCCTGCTGATCGTCTACCAAAAAGTTTCGATACCCATCTAGATATTAAGATATTAAACACAAAACCACCCTAGAGCGGGTGGTTTTTATTGTTTCATGCAACCAAAACAAAATCTAAGTGTTTCTGTCACCCTCTACTTGGCTTCGACCTTTATCAAATCCGCTACTGCGATGCGCGCCACCGAGGCAACAAAATCGTCTTTATCCAGGTCCATGATGCGGAAACCGCGGGTGGCGCGCCCGCCAATGGAGAGGTCTTTCACCTTGAGGCGAATCAACACACCGCTGGCAGAGATCATCGTCACTTCGTCCTCATCCTGCACCACACGGGCAGCGGCAATTGAGCCGATCTTGCCGAGGTGTTTCTGGTCAACCGTGGCAACACCGCCGGTGGCGCGTCCCTTTGCCGGGTACTCTTCCAGTTTGGTGCGTTTTCCAAATCCAAACTCGGTAACCACCAACAGCTTCCCGTTGGGCTCGACCACTTCCATTGAAGCTAACAGGTCGTTCGCACTCAATTTGATGCCGCTCACACCTGCAGCCTGCCGGCCCATGCTGCGGATTCTTGGTCTCTGGCAAACGCAGAGCCTGCCCCTGGCGTGTTACCATGATGACATCATCCTTGCCGGTGGTGAGCCTGACCCAGCCCAATTCATCGTCATCATCAAGCGACATGGCAATCAACCCGGATGGGCGCACGCTGGCGAATTCCTTCAAGGCAACGCGTTTGACGCGTCCGCTGACAGTAGCCATGGTAAAGTATGAGCCATTTTCAAAATTTGGCACCGAGACTGCCGCGGTGATACGTTCACCAGCGTCCAGTGAAAGCACGTTAACCACCGGGATGCCGCGGTCCGTGCGATTGGCATCCGGGATCTGGTATACCTTTTCGGAATACACTTTGCCGCGGTCAGAGAAGAATAAGACCGTATGCAAAGTACGCGCGGGCACCAGCAGGATGACCTCATCCTCTTCACGCATGGTCTGCCCGGAGACTCCCCTGCCGCCGCGCGCCTGCGTGCGATACAGGCTGGCAGCCACCCGCTTGATGTATCCTTTTTCAGTGAAGGTGATCAGCACCGCTTCATCTGCCACCAGGTCCTCTTCTTTCAATTCCTCGTGAGTCTCCAGGACGATATGCGTGCGGCGTTCATCGCCATATTTGGCATTGAGCGCGTTGATATCTTCGCGAATGACCTCAAGGATCTTGCGGGCATGCGCCAACAGGTCTTCAAGGTAAGCGATGCGTGCCATGACTTCGCGGTGTTCATCCTCGATCTTCTGACGTTCCAGCGCTGCCAAACGGCGCAACTGCATATCGAGAATGGCCTGTGCCTGCAATTCGGATAATTTGAAACGGGACATGAGGCGTTCTTTGGCGACATCAGCGTCTTTAGATTCACGGATGGTGCGAATGACCTCATCCAGGTTGTTCAAGGCGATCAGCAACCCGTCCAGGATGTGCGCTCGCGCCCTGGCTTTATCCAGTTCAAATTTCGAACGGCGGGTGATTATTTCGCGCCGGTGTTCAATGTAGATCTGCAGTGCGCGTTTTAGGGAGAGTAAACGCGGTTCACCATTGACCAGTGCCAGAAGGTGCACGGAAAAAGTGGTTTGCAACGGCGTGTATTTATACAAGCTGGTTGAGCACCTGCTTGGCTTGCGCACCACGTTTTAGTTCAAGGACAATGCTCATCCCGCGGCGGTCAGACTCATCGCGCAGGTCTGAAATGGCATCCATTTTTCCACCGCGGGCAAGGTCAGCAATGCGCTCAATGAGGGTGGTTTTGTTCACCTGGTAGGGAATCTCGGTGATGACGATCTGGTTGCGATTGCCTTTCATTTCTTCGATGTGAGCCATACCGCGCACCACCAGGCGTCCGCGCCCGGTGCTGTAAGCCTGCAGGATACTTTCGCGCCCGACGATCACGCCGCCGGTGGGAAAATCAGGACCCTGAACGAATTTCATTAATCTCGTCAGTGGAAATTTCATCAATGCCTTCGAAGTTGTCGATGAGATAGTTGATGGCACCGGTCAACTCGCGCAGGTTGTGCGGCGGGATGCTGGTTGCCATGCCAACGGCGATGCCGGAGGAACCATTCAGCAGCAGGTTGGGCAGGCGGGAAGGCAGAACGGTGGGTTCTTTTAGTGAATCGTCAAAATTACCGGCGAAATCAACTGTGTCTTTATCAATATCCGCCAGCAGCTCTTCGGCGTGGTGATGCAAGCGGGCTTCGGTGTATCGCATGGCCGCAGGCGGGTCACCATCAATGGAACCAAAGTTGCCCTGTCCATCAATCAACAGGTAGCGCATCGAGAAATCCTGCGCCATACGCGCCATGGCATCATAGACCGCCATATCACCGTGGGGATGGTATTTACCTAGAACCTCACCAACGATACGGGCGGATTTCTTGAAGGAAGAACTTGCGCGGATCCCCATATCCCACATGGCAAAAAGGATGCGGCGGTGGACAGGCTTGAGGCCGTCACGAGCATCCGGGAGTGCCCGGGCAACGATCACGCTCATGGCGTAATCGAGGTAGGCAGAGCGCATTTGAGAATCTATATCGACCTGTTGAACTGTACCAAATTCCATGTGAATATCCTTTTAGGGGTTAACCGCCTATCGATTATACCGCAACCACTTGCGCTTTGCCGTTCAATTCTCACCAAACCAGGGTGGTTTTCTCGACTGCAGCCTGTGATGTACGACTGGATTCCTGCTGGCGGGGATGGCTGCAGGAATTTGAAAAGTATCGAATATAATGGGTAGCATGCGCAATATTTTGATCCTGTTGTTCCTGGTAACTTTGGTGCTCGCTGGCTGCAGCCGGGATAATGGCATGCCATCCTCGGGGGACAACCCGACCGCTGCTTACATCGAGAACAAAGGCTCCGATACGATCGTCAACATCGCACTGGCATGGGCGGAGGAGTATCAAAAACTGCACCCTGAAGTGCGCATCTCCGTCACCGGAGGAGGCTCCGGAACAGGAATTACCGCTCTCATCAACGGCTCGATCCCACTGGCAAACGCAAGCCGCCAGATAAAACCTGAAGAACTGGAAACAGCCCGGGCAGCGGGACTTGATCCCCAGGAATTCATCATCGCCCGCGATGCCATCGCGGTCATTGTCCACCCGGATAACCCCATAAACCAACTGACCATCGAGCAGCTCTCCGCCATTTACACCGGGAAGATCAATAACTGGAGTGAGCTTGGCGGTGAAGACCGCCCCATTGTGCGCCTTTCGCGCGAAACCAATTCCGGCACACACGTTTTCTTCCTCGAAAAAGTGGTGCGCATGGGGGATTCCTCCGATAAGACGATCTTCGCGGCGGATACCTGCCTGCTGCCCTCATCGGAAGGGATCATTTCTGAAGTTCGCGAAAATCCCAATGCCATTGGCTACGACGGGCTTGGGTATGTTACTGAAGATGTCAAGTTGGTGGCAGTTTCCTCTATCGAAAATCCCAGAGAGTTCGTCATGCCATCGGTGGCTAGTGTTTCCGAAGGAACTTATTACATCTCGCGCAGCCTCTACATGTACACCCAGAAAGCTCCCACGGGTGAGTTGAAGAAATACCTGGATTGGCTGCTTTCTGCTGATGCCCAGCAGATCGTGGCAAATTTGGGGTTTGTTCCCATCATTGGGTCAGGAGCGGTTAAGTGAAACCCAATGGCAAAATAGGGGATGCAGTTATTTCAACCGTTATTAAGATCACCGGTTACTCGAGCATCCTGTTTGTTGGATTGATCCTGTTCTTCCTGCTGCGGGAAGGGTTGCCAACGCTGTGGGAGGTGGATCCCGCCAGCCTGATTCAACCCCGCTGGTACCCAATCGAAGGATTGTTTGGGCTTCTCCCCCTCATCCTGGGGACCCTGTTAGTTACTCTCACAGCTACCCTCGTCGCGCTGCCATTTGGCGTGGGTACGGCGGTTTACCTGTCTGAGGTGGCACCTGCGTGGATTCGGGACACCCTCAAGCCCATCATCGAAATCCTGGCGGGAATCCCCTCTGTGGTGCTCGGATTCATCGGCATTCTCGTGCTGGTTCCGTTCATGCGAAGATTCCTCGGTTTGCCCACCGGTCTGACAGGTTTTACAGGCGCGATCCTCTTAGGTCTAATATCCATCCCCACAATCGTGGCGGTGGCAGAAGAAGCACTCAATACTGTCCCGGCGGGTTACCGCCAGGCTGCGTTAGCCCTCGGCGCCACCCGCTGGCAAACCATCTGGGGCGTCACCCTTCCGGCTGCCAAAACCGGAGTATTGACCGCGGTTATGCTCGGGATTGGCCGATCACTGGGAGAAACCATGGCAGTGATGATGGTGACCGGCAACGCCGCGGTGATGCCACTTCAGCTGAATTCCCTCTTTCGTCCGCTGCGCACAATGACCGCCACCATCGCCTCCGAAATGGGTGAAGTCGCCACGGGCAGCGCGCATTACGAAGTCCTCTTCTTCATCGGTATTTTATTGTTCCTCTTATCGCTGGTGATCAACATTATCGCCAGTGCAGTCAGCACCAAAACCCGCCGGCGGGCAGAAAGGATCCTTTCATGAACATCAGCGATCCTCCCCGCCTGAAAGGCAAGATTGTCCAGTCTTTAGGGTTCAACTTGCTGCGCTTGATCACCTTCCTGACGGTCCTCCCCATCATCGGATTGGTGGTCTTTATCATCATCAAAGGGGCTCCAGCGATAAGTTGGGAGTTCCTCTCTACTGCGCCCTCCAATGGTATGAAGGAAGGTGGAATCCTGCCGGCAATTGTGGGCACGCTCTATCTCACGCTGGGGACAGCGTTGTTTTCCATTCCAATTGGTGTGGCAGCCGGCATTTACATTTCGGAATATGCCAAGGACAATACCGCAACACGCCTGATCCGCATCGCCATCATCAACCTCGCCGGCATCCCTTCGGTAGTCTACGGATTATTTGGACTGGGTTTATTCGTGCTCTTCCTCAAATTTGGCACGAGCATCCTCTCTGCGTCGTTAACCTTATCCATCATGACCCTGCCGGTGATCATCAGCACCACCGAGGAAGCCCTGCGAAGCGTCCCAAATTCCTTCCGCGTAGTTTCAACTTCACTTGGCGCCACGCAATGGCAGACCATCCGGCAAAGTGATCCTGCCGCAGGCGCTGCCGGGCATTGTTACCGGCATCATCCTCGGCCTGGAACGCGCGGCTGGTGAGACTGCCCCGATCCTGTTTACCGGAGCGACATTCTTCCTGCCGATGCTGCCGCAATCCCCGCTGGATGCCACCATGGCACTGCCATACCATATTTTCGTCATCTCCACCCAGGTCCCCGGGATGCCCGTCAGCATCCAATACGGCACGGTGATGGTGCTGCTGGTTTTCGTGCTGGGGATGAACATTATCGCCACCATTATCCGCAACCGCGCGCGGGCAAAGAGACCGTGGTGAGCGAATGAAAAAATTCAGCGTGCGCGACCTTTCCATCCGCTATTCAGACAATAATGAAAGTCTGCGCCATATTAACCTGGAAATTGAGGCCAACGCCATCACCGTCCTTTTCGGGCCGGCAGGGGGCGGAAAATCCACCTTCCTGCGCGTTTTGAACCGCTTGAATGACCTGGCAGATGTGGAGGAGATGAGCGGTGAGGTTTTGTTCAACGATAAGAATATCCTGGATGAGGACATTGACCCCATTGACCTGCGCCGTAAGATCGGTATGGTCTTCTCCCGCCCGGTACCCCTGCCCCTTTCCATTTATGAGAATGTAGCCTACGGACTGAAGATGGCTGGTGAACGCAATAAGGAAAAACTGGATCACGCTGTTGAAGAAGCGCTAAAAAACGCGGTTTTGTGGGACGAGGTGTATGACCGTCTGCAAGATTCTGGCATTTGCCCTCTCCGGCGGGCAACAGCAGCGCCTGTGCCTGGCGCGAGTGCTGGCACTTGATCCGGAAGTGATCATGCTCGATGAACCCACCTCAGCCCTCGACCCGGTTTCCACCTCCAAGATCGAAGCCCAGTTGACCGAGCTGAAAAAGAAATACACGATCATCCTCGTTCCACACAACATTCAGCAGGCTGCGCGCATGGCAGATTACGCTGCCTTTTTCCTGATGGGAGAGATCATTGAATACCGCACCTGGAACGGATATGTTCCTAAACCCAAAAGACAAACGCACGCAGGATTACATCACCGGAAGATTTGGATAAAAAAAATCCCCTGCCTTCGCAGGAGATTTTTGGACTCATTTCCGATCCTGGATCAATTTCTGCGCCATGAGCGCGCCGTCGCGAATCGGCTCGTAACCGGTGCAGCGGCACAGGTGTTTATTGAAGGCATTTTCCAATTCCACCTGGCTGGCGTCGGGATTGGACTCGAGTAAACCATAGAGCTCCATCACAATTCCCGGGGTGCAGAATCCGCACTGGATCGCGCCGGACTCGGAGATCGACTTCTGCACCGGATGCAGAGTCGGTGCCATGCGCCAATCCTTCGACGGTAACGATATCCGCGCCTGCCACTTTCTTGACCGGCAGGTTGCAGCTCTTGACTGCTTTTCCATTCACGACGATAGTGCACGTGCCGCAGGTTGAATTATCGCAGCCATGCTTGGTTCCGGTAAGGTTCAACACCTCTCGGAGCACATCCAATACCATCATTTCGGGGTCAACTTCAACGACCACCGCTTTTTGATTTAAAGTAAAACTGATCTTCTCGGCCATCTTATTTCTCCTGCCTGGTTTCGAGTGCTTTTTTCATGAT
The DNA here is from genome assembly GCA_963753625.1 of uncultured Chloroflexia bacterium. Taxonomy (GTDB): domain Bacteria; phylum Chloroflexota; class Anaerolineae; order Anaerolineales; family Anaerolineaceae; genus UBA6107. Next base: position 293,563 of record CAVWCP010000005.1, on the reverse strand, counting down.
TTCCGGGGTGACTGGGATTTCAAAGAAGTCTACGCCAACCGCGTCATGGATCGCGTTAAGGATGGCGGGGGCTGGTCCGATGACCGAATGTTCACCCACTCCGCGAGCCCCAAAGGGACCCACTGCATCCGGGGTTTCCACAAATTCCACTGACTGGCGGGGGGCTTCTTTGTAGGTCGGCAGATGGTATTTGAAGCAAGTGGGCATTGAGGATTTTTCCTTCAGGAGAGAAATCCAGTTTTTCATAGAGGGCAGCGCCAATTGCCATCAATACGCCGCCCATAACCGAGCCGCGGATCTGCTTGGGGTTGATCACCTGCCCGACATCAAATGCCGAAGCGAAATGATCCACCAGGATCTTGCCGGTCTTTTTCTCGATGCGGATCTCAGCAGCCTGGACACCGAAGGTGTAGGAAACACCCATGCTGCCCTGCCCGTTTTTGTCGGGGTTGGAATAGCGCGGCAGGCGGGCGTCAGAAACAGCCTGGGCAACCTCGCCGATGGTGATGCCATCTTCAGTGATGTAGCCGCGATTGATGTCTTTTATTGACACGCGGATATCGGGGTCGTTGCGCAGGTAGACGTAATCACCATCGTACTCGAGGTAATCCACGTCAGCCTTGAGCACCTGCGAAGCGTTGTTCTTGAGGATGGCGATCAACTTATCCGCCGCCCTCACGATGGCGCGTCCACCCTGGGTGGTGAACATCGAACCGATGGTCTGCCACTCGTAGGGTGAGAATTGGGTATCAATCTCATTGTAAACGCGGATGCGCTCGGGTGCGATCTTGAGCGCTTCAGCTGCGATCTGGCGAACGATCGTCCGCAGCCCCTGACCGACTTCAGCGCCGCCCATGTTCACCGAAACGCTGCCGTCGATGTTCATTTTCATGTAGCAGCCCTTGGTGGAGAATGGAGCACCCTTGGGGGATTTCATCACCGCAGCCATGCCGCGACCGTAATAATAATTCTCGTCTTCCTTCGGTTTTTTAGTGCTGTAAACGGTTTTCTTGATGATGTCCACGCACTTGGTGATATCGCCGTGAGTTTTCCACATGCGTTCACCCAGGGCATTGACCTTGCCTTCAGTCAGCAGGTTGATCTCGCGCAGGGCAAAGGGATCCATGTTCAACTTGCGCGCCAGGATATCCATCATGCGTTCTGTCGCCAGTTGTGATTCCTGGTGCCCGTAGCCGCGGTAAGCGCCCACCGGAGGAGTGTTGGTGTAAACAGTGTATCCGGTCAGATCGCAGTGCTCGAACTCGTAGGGTCCGGTGGCGTTGTGCGTGGATGCGATGGTGACGTTCACACCTGTATCCGCATAAGCGCCGGTGGTGTGCAGTATCTCTACCTTAATCGCCACCAGTTTGCCGTTCTTTTTGGCGCCGATCTTCATTTTTGTGCGGATGCCGTGGGCAATGAGCGTGGAGGTAAAATCCTCTTCGCGGGTGGCTACCCACTTGACCGCTTTGCCGGGAACAAAACTGGCAATCCAGGCGATGGTTTGTTCGACGGTGATATCCGATTTATAACCGAAGCAGCCGCCGATATCCGGGATGCGTACGCGCACATCGGATACGGGTATGCCGTAAGAGCCTGCCAGGTCTTCGCGGATGATGAATGGACAAATCGAAGACGACCAGACTTCGATGGTTTTGTCTTCCTTGAACCAGACGATGGCGCCGTGCGGTTCAATTGCAGCACAGGAAGCCAGCGGGTAGAGGAACTCTCCTTCCACAATTACGTCAGCATCTTCAAAACCCTTTTCGCCATTCCCCTTGTGCAGATGGTATTCGTGGGCAATGTTGGTTTTGGCTTTTGGTTTTAAGGTGGGAAGATGCCAGTATTTGCCGTTGTCCTCGTGTACCAATACAGCGCCGGGTTTCATCGCGTCGCGCGCGTCGATCAGGACAGGCAGCGGCTCATAATCCACTTTGATCATGGGCAGGGCTGCCTGGGCGTGCGCCAGCGTATCCGCGATTACCGCAGCAACAGGCTCGCCGATGTAATGCACCTTGTCGATAGCCATGGGAGTAATATCTTTAATATTGTCGCCGTAGCGGAACTTGCAGCCTTTGCCGGTGACCACTTTGACCACACCCGGCATCTTCTCGGCTTCGCGGGTATCGATTTTCTTAATCCGTGCGTGTGCGTATTCCGGCCGCAGAATGGCGGCATGCAGCATATCCGGCACCCTAACATCGTCCAGGTAAACCGCCCGACCGGTGACCTTGTTGATCGCATCCGGTCTGTTGTAATCTTTCCCCAGGTATTTAAACTTCATTCCACGCTCCTTTCAACTGGTAATGCCATTGGAGTTGAGTGTTCTCGTTTGAATTCCCTTTTTGAGGGGAGAAATTCTCATAATACAAGTGTAACGGAATTATACCGGTACTTCAAGTGAATGAGGAAAAATATCACCAGTTTCTTGATAAGGAATCAGGTTGAAATGACATTTATCACTAGGAAAATTATTGAACCTGTGTATAATTACATATACAGATATCCGAATATTATAATTTGGAAAAAAAATGATCGATCAACGTCTTCGTGATGAAGTAATGCAAATGCACGCTCAAATCTGCGCGGGGTTAGCCGATTCCACCCGCATCCTGATCTTATACTCAATTGCTGAACAACCGCGCTCCGTGGGCGAGTTGGCAAAGTTACTGAATATTCCACAACCCACAACTTCACGTCATTTACAAAATCTGCGCGACCGCCGCCTGGTAACCCCAAACCGTGAAGGCAAGAATGTATTCTATTCACTGGTGGACCCGCGCATCATTCAGGCACTTGACCTTCTCAGAGCAGTACTGGCTGATGGACTCTCTTACCAGGGAACGCTGGCAGAAAATGTCGATGTAACTCAAATTTCCGGAGGGACAGAAAAATGAAAGTGTTTTTAATTCTTGGTGCAGGAACTGCAGGGACAATGATCGCCCGCAAGATGGTGGCTAAACTCAATCCCCGCGAATGGAAAGTGATCGTGGTAGATAAAGATAATGACCATTTCTATCAACCTGGTTATCTTTTCCTCCCCTTTGGGATCTACCAACCCAAGGATGTGGTTAAACCAAAACACAAATTCATCCCAGCGAATGTAGAATTTATCCTCTCGGAAATTGAGCTGATCGAACCAGACGCCAATCGTATCAGGCTGGTGCAAGACAGTAAGGTACTCAATTATGACTACCTCGTAATTGCCACCGGGGCAGATATACACCCTGAAGAAACTGAAGGGCTGAAAGATGGTGGCTGGGGACGCAACGTCTTTGATTTTTACACGGCTGATGGAGCTGCTGCGCTCGGCAAGTTCATGAATAAATGGGAAGGCGGACGACTGGTGGTGAATGTCGTCGAGAATCCCATCAAATGTCCCGTGGCACCCCTGGAATTCCTGCTTCTGGCCGATTGGTATTTCGCCAAGCGTGGGATCCGTAATAAAGTTGAGCTTATCTATGCGACCCCACTGTCGGAAGCCTTCACCAAACCAACTTCGGCTGCAGCCCTGGGTGATCTGCTGAAACAGCGCGGCATTAATCTCGAAACTGATTTTAGCGTTGGTGAGGTTGATTCCACCAACAACAAGATCATCTCCTATGACGAACGCGAAGTGCCTTATGACCTGCTGGTGAGCATCCCCACGAACAAAGGTGCACCGGTGATAGGGCGTTCCGGGATGGGTGACGTTTTGGATTTTGTCCCGACCAAGAAAGATTATCTGCAGTCACAAAAATGGGAAAACATCTGGGTACTGGGTGATGCAGCCAACATCCCTGCTTCAAAAGCCGGATCTGTTGTTCATTTCCAGATGGAAACAGCGGTTGAAAATATCCTGGCACATATTGCCGGCAAAGAAATGACAGCAAAATTTGACGGCCATTCCCTTTGTTACATCGAGAGCGGGTATGGGAAAGCGGTCATGATAGATTTTTCATATGAACAGGAACCCGTTTACGGCACTTACCCGCTCCCCGTAATCGGTCCGTTCTCTCTGTTAAGAGAAACCATAATTAACCATTGGGGCAAAATGGCTTTTCGCTTCATGTATTATGACCTGATGCTTAAAGGGATCAACGTTCCCTTGCCAACCAAATTCAGTATGGCCGGCAAGATCAAAAATAATTAGAGAATAATAGAATTTTTCAGGAGGAAGAGCATGGCAATAAAAAAGATCGCAGGAAAAGAAATACAGGTTAATGACGAAGGTTTCATGACCAACCCGGCCGAATGGACAAAGGAAATTGCAGTCGAATTGGCCAAAGAAGAAGGCATCGCTGAGCTGACCGCTGATCATTGGAAGGTCATCGATTTTTGCCGGTCAAGTGCCGAAGCGAGCGGAGCGGCACCCACACTCCGCGCCATCACCACCGGTGCTGGCATCAGCACCAAGGACCTTTTTTCCTTGTTCCCCAAGGGACCTGCGAAAAAAGTTGCCAAGGTTTCCGGTCTTGGAAAACCGGAAGGCTGTGTCTAGATCATTTCAACCCCCGGGGATTTACCTGGCGGACAAAATTTTAAAGGATGATAAAAATGGCTGAAGAAACCCGAAAAGTAGCATTTATTTGTTCTAAAGGCAACCTCGATATGGCCTACCCCGCGCTGGTGATGGGTTGGGCTGCCCTGGGTAACGGTATTGATGTGACCATATTCTTCACCTTCTGGGGAATGGATATGATCAACAAAGCCCGTGTCAAGCACCTCGAGATCCCTCCCATAGCCAATTCAAGCATGAAAATGAACATGATGGGCGTCCCCGGATACATTGGCATTCCTCAAATCTTTGGCATCATCCCCGGGATGACCGCTTTTGCCAGCGCGTTGATGAAAAGCAAAATGAAGAAACTGAAGGTTCCACCAGTAGATGAATATCTTGAGATGATGGTGGATGCCGGCGCCAAGCTGTATGCCTGTAAGATGTCGGTGGATATGTTCGGTCTCAAGAAAGAAGATTTTATCCCCGGAGTCATCGACATTGTTACTGCCGGCGACTTCATGGATATGACCGAAGGCTCACAGATCATCTTCATCTAAAACAAGGGCAACGATTAAACCGATTTTATACGGGGTTGTTCCAGTCAGATGGAGACAACCCCGTTTCAATTACCAAATACAACAGTCATCAATTGCAATAATATGAGAAATTCTTGTCAGTGCAGAAAACCTCTGCTATAATTCCAACCGCAAAAGAAATTTGGGCGCGTAGCTTCATGACCCTGCAAAGGGCTGTTGGTTAGAGCGCCAGCAATTTGACAATTTCATTTGGGCGCGTAGCTTCATGACCCTGCAAAGGGCTGTTGGTTAGAGCGCCAGCAACTTGACAATTTCATTTGGGCGCGTAGCTTCATGACCCTGCAAAGGGCTGTTGGTTAGAGCGCCAGCAACTTGACAATTTCATTTGGGCGCGTAGCTTCATGACCCTGCAAAGGGCTGTTGGTTAGAGCGCCAGCAACTTGACAATTTCATTTGGGCGCGTAGCTTCATGACCCTGCAAAGGGCTGTTGGTTAGAGCGCCAGCAACTTGACAATTTCATTTGGGCGCGTAGCTCAGTTGGTTAGAGCGCACGGTTCACATCCGTGAGGTCCGTAGGTTCGAGCCCTATCGCGCCCACCTTAAAACACCCGCAAGGGTGTTTTTGCTTATGTAGGTTCTCGCCACGCTCTGCGCTCCCTACGGTCGTATCGCGCCCACCTTAAAACACCGCAAGGGTGTTTTTGATTTTGCGGGAAATTAAGGGTTAGCAATTATGATAAAATCAGTCTTGTTTATAGTAGAGATTTTGAACAAGGAGCCAATGCATGGACAGCCTGGACAAAGCCCGCGTGACCCAATTAAATAACATCCAGAATAAAACCAGTAAAACAATTGAAGAAATCCGGAAGATCATCCTTGAGTCTGGTTTGCAAAAACACGCTGAGCTCCGCCAGATGTTCGTTGACCGCTTTGGTCTTGGTTTTGGTGACGCCACCATGCTGGTCCATTTTGCCCAGCAATCTGACGGGCAAACCGCAGCCGAAGCCGCCCAGGCATCCCCACAGGAGATTTTGGATGGCATTTATACCGGCACCAAAGCCGGCTTGCGTCCGCTGCATGACGTGGTGATGAGCGAAATTTCCAAACTGGGTGAATTCAGCATCGCGCCTAAGAAAGGTTATCTCAGTCTGCGCCGCAAGCGCCAGTTCGCCATGATCGGTCCCGGCAGTAAGAACAGGCTGGAGATTGGTCTCAATATGAAAGGAATCCCACCCACTGAACGGTTAGTCGAACAGCCTGCAGGTGGGATGTGCCAGTATAAAATCTTCCTCAGTTCAAAAAATGAGATTGACGTTGAATTAATCGGGTATTTCAAGACCGCTTATACTGCCAGTTCCTGAAAAGAACGTAATCATTTCCCAAAGACAAATTGATGATGCTACCTTCACCAAAACACTACCCTGCCACCAAGGTATCAACCGTTTCCAGCCAATCGTTTTGGCTGAACGAGTTCTCACCGCGTACCTAAAGACCCAGACCAGGCAGTATCTCACGCTGGAGCCTGCGAACGGAGTATCTCTTCCAGCACCCATGGCAGGGAAGGATTACACGCTGTATGCGCATGTGCCCTTCTGTGAAAGTCTGTGCCCTTATTGCTCATTCAACCGGTTTCTCTTTGACGCCAACAAGACGCGTGAATACTTCTCTGCCCTGCGGGCAGAAATGCAGTTGACGGCAGATTTAGGGTACAGGTTTAAAACGCTGTATTTCGGCGGCGGCACACCCACCATCCTTTTGGATGAACTTACCCAAACCATCGACCTGGCGACGGAAACTCTTCCCAATTGAGGAAGTCTCCTGCGAGACCAACCCCAATCACCTGACACAGGAGGTGGTCGAGCAACTTAAAGACCGCGTTCAACGTCTCTCCGTTGGCGTACAGAGTTTTGATGACCGCCTGCTGCGTGAAATGAACCGCTACAACAAGTTCGGCTCGGGTGACCACATCCTGGAACGCATCCGTTTTGCCGCGCCTTATTTCGAATCCCTGAATGTGGATATGATCTTCAATTTTCCCAACCAGACCTTGGAAAGCCTGGAGGATGACCTGGATAAGATTATCGCCTCTGGAGCGCAACAGGTAACCTTTTACCCGCTCATGTCCTCTCGTTCCGTGGAAAAATCCATGGCGCGGACGGTGGGCAAATTAACCCACTCCAACGAATGGCGTTTCTTCAACCAGATCAATGATGCCCTTGAGAAAGAATTTACGCAGCTCTCCGCCTGGACCTTTGTGCGCCGCGCTGCCGGCATGATCGATGAATATATCGTGGATAGCGAGGAGTATGTCGGTATTGGATCCGGATCCTTCAGCTATCTCAACGGCACCCTGTACGTCAACACTTTTTCAGTAAAGCAATACAACCTGGATCTCAGCGCTGGCAGATCGCCTATAAACGCGTATCAGAAATACACCAAATTTCCGCAGATGCGCTACTGGTTCCTGATGAATCTCTTTGGTCTGAAATTCGCTCCCACCATCTTTAAATCCCGGTTCAAACGATCCATTTTCATAAGCCTGCCAATGGAAATGCTTTTTATGAAGGTTTTAGGAGCCTTCAAGGGCAGAACCAACCAGTTATCCCGAGTGGGGCAATATATCTCAGTGGTGCTGATGCGCGAGTTTTTTGCGGGAGTTAATAACGTCCGGGATGTTGCCCGCAAAGCCCTCTCACCTGAAGAGCTGGCGAACGCGTTCCCGGAAACATCGCCGTACGAGAGTCCCGGGTGCAGCACTTCCGTTGGGAAATAATTCCTTTCGTCCAATCGAAAGGTGAGTAAATCGTTAGCTGGTTTATGATAAGTTTCTTAATCCCTGGACTCGTGACAGCAGCGCATCCCTCGGGTAGAATCCATTCAATGAATAATCAATTTTCAAATCCGGGAACTCCTGTCGACCTCAGCCTGGTGAATCACCCAGTTTTAACTACAGAACCTCCCGGCAGAAAGAAAGCCTGGCGTTGGTGGCTTCTAGCCATCCTTGTTTTTCTATTATTCTTTACCCCCATGCGTACAACCGTATTAATCCTGGGGATCGACCGACCGCCAGAAGGCACCTGGGCAGGCCGCAGCGACACGATGATCCTGGCATCCATCAGCCCGGTTTTGCCAGATGTAAACATACTCTCCATCCCGCGTGATCTGTGGGTGAACATCCCCGGGCAAGGCGAAAACCGCGTTAACACAGCGCATTATTTTGCGGAATTAAGTGTTCCTGGAACTGGCAAGACTGCAGCAGATGATGTCATCGAAACCAACCTGGGGGTCAAGGTTAGATTACGTCGTGCGCATCAAATTTGATGGGCTTTGTGAAGATCATTGACGCGATGGGCGGAGTGACGGTAAATTTACCGGTGGATATGTCGGGTCTGGCAGCCGGTGAGCATACCCTCGATGGCACCCAGGCGCTGGCTTTTGTGCGCGACCGCGCCGGCAGTGACGACTTTTTCCGCCAACAGCGCGGGCAACTGGTGATCATGGCGGCGATCAAGAACATGCATGAATCCAGCAAAGTGGGCGCGTATTCCAGCCGTGCTGACTGCCGTGCTTCAATCTGTGGATACAAATATCCCAGTTTGGGTTTATCCCAGGCTTGTTTATGCCACGCTTTTTTCAGCTGTAAAAGGATTCGATGCCCGACACCTTTGACCGCGAGATGATCACCCCGTGGACCACGGACGCAGGCGCGCAGGTTCTGCTTCCCAATTGGGACAAGATCAATCCCCTCTTGTTTGAGTTGTTCCGTCAGTAGACCAGTTTTCCGGATATGCGAATCTGCCTGGTGATAACCAGGACGCAATTACAAAAGCACCAACCCCCCGCCATCAAAAATAATAAATCGCTCTGTGCAGTGGCTTCGATCATTGGATGGTCTCCCGGGAAGGTCAAGAGCATGATGGTTTCCCCAAACACCCCAATAGCCTGCATGAACACCGCCTCGACCAGGGAAATGAAATGCTGTTGCCGGATTCGACCAGCGCCAAAAGATACGGCACATTCCACATCAGGAATAAAACTCCCATTCCCTGGGTAACCGCGCTGCCCGGGTATACCGGAGATTTCAAATCCCGGGGCAGTACAGGTCCGGCTGCAGCATAAAACTGAACGCTGCATCCAGGTTGAAAAAGACCACTATACCGATCAAACCCTGCGGCAATCCATTTCTGGCAAGTTTCTTCATAAATCCATTATAGAAGAATTATCCACAATACGTACAAGCGAGTTCAGATGGTGACCAGTACATCTTGGATTTCCAGTTACACTACCCCCATATCTTCGGTAACGACTCCACCTTCATTGCGTATATATCTGTGGATAACTTACGATTGGGGGCTTGAATTTTTGCGAATTATTGCTAAAATATTAGTTAACTGGTATGACCTCTTACCAATATCGGTATCACTCAAAGGAATAACTATGAAATCCTGGGAAATCCCTTCCAAACCCACCGAACTGACGGAATCACGCCTGGTGGACAGCAATTCTTGACGGCACTTTTCCCGTGCAACTCCAATTTACCGCCTGAAAGCGACCTGGCTGAAAAATTAGGCGTCACCCGCCCCACCCTGCGCGAAGCGCTGCAGCGTTTATCCCGCGATGGCTGGATCGAGATCCATCATGGTAAATCCACCAGCGTGCGGGATTACTGGCACGAAGGCAACCTGCTAATCCTCAACGCTATCGCCCGGCATCAGTCCACCCTTCCGGTAATTTTGTTCCCAACCTGCTGCAAATCCGCCTGCTCCTAGCACCCGCCTATACCCGCCTGGCCATGCAAAATTCACTCAATGACACCATTCATCTGCTGGAATCATTGCAAAATACTCCGGACACAGCCGAGGATTTCACCCGAGCCGACCTCGATCTTCACCGCCGCCTCACGATCCTTTCAAATAATCCGGTCTTCACATTGATCCTGAACGGTTTTGGCGATCTCTATCAAACCATGGGATTGCTTTATTTCCAACGACAGCAAAACCGCGATCATTCCCGCTCTTTTTACAAAAAGCTGCTTTCAGCGGTTCTTTCCAATGATCTATTCCTGGCCGAAGAAGTGACCCGCAGGGTGATGGAAGACAGTATTTCCCTGTGGACCAAGGTATCGATGAATTCATAATTTGTTTTGGGAGGGGTACTATGTGGGAAAAAGGTTGGCGGGGACAAGCCTGGTCACAACTTGACCAGGAATGGGACATCCTCATCATCGGCGGGGGAATCACCGGTGCCGGTATTTTCCGGAGGGCAGTCGCTGAAGGGTACCGCACCCTGCTAGTTGAAGCGGGTGATTTTGCCAGCGGCACTTCCAGCCGATCCTCCAAACTGGTACACGGCGGTTTCCGCTACCTGCGCAACAAGCAATTCTCCGTCACACGTGAATCCGTGCGCGAACGGGAATGGATGCTGCATGAAGCTAAAAACCTGGTCACCAAACTGGGTTTTGTTATGCCCTGCCCTGATGATGTTAAGATTGCTTCCCAATTTGCCATCGGGGTCGTCCTGTATGACCTGCTGGCACCCAAATGGGAACATAAGAGGCTCAACCAGGCAAATCTTGTTAAGAAACTGCCCGCTGCTCGATCCGCATGGACTTCACGGCGGGTTTCTTTATTACGATGCTGAGATGGATGATGCCAGGCTTGTCTACCGCATGATCCGTGAGACTGCCATGAAAGGTGGAACTGCTTTGAACTATGCAGCTGCCGGAAAATTGCTCAAAACTTCCGCTGGCAGGGTTTGCGGGGCCGTCGTCCAGGATAAATCCGGCCAGCAACTTCCGGATGCGGAGATCCTCGCCCGCGTTGTTATCAATGCTGCAGGACCGTGGAGTGATGAAGTGCGCGGTCAGATCGGAGCCCCCGCGCGCCTGCGAAAACTTCGCGGCTCTCACCTGATCTTTTCCCGCGAGCGCCTCCCCCTCAAGCATGCGGTCACGCTCCTGCACCCGCGCGATCACCGCGCCATGTTTGCCATCCCATGGGAAGGTGTGTCGCTCATCGGTACCACCGACCTCGACCACAATTATTCAGTGACTGGCGGAGAGCCTTTTACAACGTCAGAGGAGATCGAGTATATTCTCGAGGCTGGAAACGCCACCTTCCCTTCCACTGCATTAAGACATGAAGATGTAATCTCCAGTTTTTCAGGGTTGCGACCGGTGATCAATACCGGCAACCCCGACCCTTCCAAGGAATCCCGCGCGCATGTGGTATGGGATGAGGACGGCATGATCACCATTACCGGTGGAAAACTGACCACCTTCCGCATCATGGCTGAAGAAGCGCTCGCTGCAGCATCGAAGTACCTGCCAAATCCGATCGATATCACCAAAAAAATCCGCTATTTTGATAAACTCGCTGATCTTAAGGCAGGCGGAATAGTATTAACCAGCGAATTGGCCTACCTGATGGGCAGGTACGGTGACGAAACCAGCCAGGTTTTGGCTTGCGCAAAAAACGGCGAAAACCAGCCAATATCCCCCCTGCCAAATCTCTGGTCTGAAATCCGCTGGGCAGCCAGGACGGGCGCGGTTGAACATTTGGATGATCTCCTGCTACGGCGTGTTCGCCTTGGAATGCAGCTGGCAGATGGCGGTGCAGACATCATCGAAAAGGTGCGGGAAATTGCCCAGGTGGAGCTTGGCTGGAGTGATCCGAAATGGGAAATCGAATTAGCCCGATATTATGCCATTTATGCGGCTGCATACTCATCCGCCCCTGTAGGGTTTTAGGAGCAACGAGGAGAACCCATGTCAAAACAAAAATTCGTTCCCAATTGGTTTGACCAACCCACCCCGGATGGCACTTACCGCTCACTCTATAAATGGGGTGACCCGGCGGGGTTCAAGCACCCCAACAGCGGCCTCGTCCGCTTGATCATGGAAACCTTTGGCGTCACCCAGGAAGACCTTAAAAAGCCGATCAACCTTGGACTTGAAAAGATCGAGGGTGAGAGACCGATTTCGCTTTCAAAGGCGCAGTTGGCATTTTTCGCCAGCCTGTGCGGTGAAGAAAACGTGAAGACCGACCTTTACAGCCGGGTTGCGCACTCCTACGGCGGGGCGATGATCGATGCCTTGCGTTTGCGGAATAAGATCATTGAGAACATCCCGGACGCGGTCGTCTGCCCCAGGAATCAGGATGAAATTGAAAAACTGGTGGCATATTGCAATGAGGAACGCATCCCGGTTTATATCTATGGAGCCGGATCCTCGGTAACCCGCGGGCTGGAAGCGGTGAAAAATGGCATCTCCATTGATATGAGCATGCACATGAACAAAGTGGTTCAATTTAATGAAATTGACCAGACAATTACGGTGCAGGCCGGGATGACCGGACCTCAACTTGAGGAGCTCCTCAACCATGCCCCTGAAAAATTAAGCGCCAAACGCCAGTACACCTGCGGACATTTCCCGCAGTCTTTTGAGTATTCCAGCGTGGGCGGATGGGTGGTTACGCGCGGAGCCGGACAGAATTCCACTTATTACGGGAAGATCGAGGACATCGTCGTTGCCCAGGAGTATGTCACCCCGGTGGGAATTTTAAAAACACAGGAACATCCGCGCTGCGCCGTTGGACCGGATTTCGACCAGGTGATGATGGGAAGCGAAGGCGCATTTGGTGTGCTGGTAAACGTGACGCTGCGAATCTTCCGCTGGTTGCCTGAAAATCGCAAGCGCTTCAGTTACATGTTCAAGGATTGGCGGTCAGCCCGCGAGGCTTGCCGCGAGGTGATGCAGGCAGAATTCGGTTATCCTTCTGTTTTCCGGCTTTCCGATCCTGAAGAAACAGATGTAGCGATGAAGCTTTATCACATCGAGGGCACCCCGGCAGACACCTTGCTGAAAGCCCTCGGCTACAAACCCATGCAAAAATGCCTGTTGCTGGGGCATACGGATGGCGAGCGCGCCTTTTCAGCCAACGTAAACCGCAAGATCAGGCAAATTTGCGCCAGGCATGGCGCTTTTAACCTCAGTTTTGCCCAGGTGACCAGGAGTTGGGAAAAGGGGCGATTCCGTGACCCATATATGCGCGAAGACCTGGAAGACTTTGGCATCCTCATTGATACACTCGAGTGCGCAGTCACCTGGTCACAGATGGAAGAAGTCCATCGCACCGTGCGGGAGTTCATCAAAGCCCGGCCGCAAACAGTGTGCATGACGCATGTTTCTCACGTATACCCGCAGGGGGGAAACCTGTATTTCATTTTTATCGCAAAAATGCATACAATAAAGGAGTACCTCGATCTTCAGTACGGCATCCTGGAACGGATTCAGCAAAGTGGAGCAGCACTCAGTCACCATCATGGTGTGGGTAAGCAGTCTTCACCCTGGCTTGAAGAGCAGATCGGGAAAGCCCAGATGGACGTTATCAGGACATTGAAAAACCATTTTGATCCCCTCAACATCATGAATCCGGGCGGGACACTTGGATTGGACATGAACCGGGAGCAAGCTGAGAAACGCTGGAGTAAAGACCTGGAGGCGTAATGGCAGCAGAGCAGTTACTCGCAATTGATAATGGTACCCAGTCTGTGCGTGCGATCATTTTTGACCTGCGCGGCAACCTGATTGCCAAGTCGAGGGTGCCGATCGAACCCTACTTTTCCACCGCACCGGGTTTGGCAGAACAGCGTCCAGAGGTTTTTTGGACGGCCGTCTGCCAGGCTTGCCAGGCGTTGTGGCTAAAACCGGAAGTGCATAAAGAAAATATTGCCGGGGTGGCAGTAACCACGCAGCGCTCAACCATAATCAATCTGGATAAAGAGGGCAAGCCTCTTCGTCCTGCCATTCATTGGCTGGATCAGCGCCGCACCCCGGGGCTTAAACCCGTTGGAGGAATTTGGGGATTATTGTTCAAACTTGCCGGGATGACCGAGACCGTGGCTTACCTGCAGGCAGAAGCAGAATCCAACTGGCTGCAGAAAAATGAGCCGGAGATCTGGCAAAAAACTGACAAGTATATTCAACTTTCGGGTTATTTAACCTACAGGCTGACGGGACGGATAGCGGATTCGGTCGGCTGCCAGGTGGCTTACATCCCCTTTGATTACAAAAAACAGGATTGGGCAGGGAAATTCGATTGGAAATGGCAGGCAGTTCCAGTCAACAAGGAAATGCTTCCTGAACTGGTGCAGCCGGCTGATCAGATTGGTGTGATCACGAAGGAAGCTGCTGAAGCCACGGGTATCCCGGAAGGACTCCCTCTCATCGCTGCCGCAGCCGACAAAGCCTGCGAAGTGATCGGCGCTGGATGTGTTGACCCTTCGATCGCCTGCCTGTCCTACGGCACTACAGCCACCATTAATACCACCCATACGAAATACGTGGAGGTCATCCCTCTCATTCCCCCATATCCATCAGCGGTTCCCGGTGCCTATTCAATGGAAATCCAGATTTACCGGGGCTACTGGATGGTGAGCTGGTTCAAGCGCGAATTTGGCTTGTCTGAAGAACGCCTGGCGCAACAAAGGGGAATTGAACCCGAGGAATTGTTTGACGATCTCGTGAACTCCGTTCCACCCGGTTCAATGGGGTTAACCCTTCAGCCCTACTGGTCGCCCGGGCTTAAAGTTCCCGGTCCCGAAGCCAAGGGAGCAGTAATCGGGTTCGGCGATATCCACACGCGCGCGCACCTCTACCGTTCCATCCTTGAAGGTTTGGCATTTGGGCTGCGTGAAGGGGCAGAACGCACCAGCAAACGCAGTCACATTCCCATCACCGCCATACGCGTTTCAGGCGGCGGTTCCCAAAGCAAGGCAGCCGTGCAGCTCACCGCGGATATCTTTGGGCTGCCTACGTCCATTCCCCATGTCTATGAAACCAGTGCCTTAGGCGCAGCAATGGATGCCGCAGTAGGATTAAAACTCCATCCGGATTTTGAAACCGCAGTCAAAGAAATGACCCATATCGGGCAAACCTTTGACCCAATACCTGCGAACGTCCGTCTTTATGATGAACTCTACAAAAGAGTCTATAGCAAGATGTATGCGCGGCTGAAACCGCTATATGATGAAATCAGGGATATTACCGGTTATCCACCAAAAGACTGATTTCTGATGACATTCAAGTTATTCACCGCGCAGGCTTGCCCGGTGAATAACTTTTATATAGATTAGAATTATCACCGCGGGTATTTCCAATCAGGTCCCAGGTACATTATTATTAAACGGAATGAGGTTCTATGAACAATAAAATCCGTATTGCAGGTTTAATTCTCCTCCTAATTGTTATTGCTGTCGGAGCTTATTTTTGGGCAACCGGATCGATCAGCTCCGCTTACGCCTACCGGTCGCTGTTGAAAGATAATCCGCCGCAGCCGGGAGCTCCTCTCGGGGATCCCGCCACCAATCGTGTGGTGATTGTTCTCATTGATGGATTGCGGTATGACACTTCATTAAATATTGACTTAATGCCGTTCTTGGGTGAGTTAAGGAAACATGGGTCATCGGCATTGATGCACAGCCAGGCACCTTCCTTTTCTGAGTCCGGGTATTCCACCATCCTTACCGGCGCGTGGCCGGAGATCAACGATGGTCCAGCGCTCAACCTTGATTATGAGGAAATCCCCACCTTTACGCAAGATAATCTTTACACAGCAGTTCACCAGGCGGGAATGAAAACCGCCATATCAGGGTATTACTGGTTTGAAAAACTGATCCCGCAATCTGATGTTGACTTCAGTTACTACACACCTGGTGAAGATGCGGCTGCTGATAATGATGTAGTTACAGCAGCGATCCCTTACCTGCAGAATACCCAAAACCGACTCGTGTTGGTGCATATAGACCAGGTGGATTACGCGGGACATCACCTTGGTGGAGCGCAGTCCGATGGGTGGAATACCGCTGCCAAAACTGCGGATAATCTGCTCATGCAAGTCGTCAACGAGATCGACCTCGAGACTGACACGGTAATTGTGATGAGCGATCATGGGCACATTGACGCAGGCGGGCACGGCGGTCAGGATGCGGTGGTTCTAATGGAGCCGTTTGTTATTGCCGGTATGGGGGCGAAGATTGGGGTTCAAACTGACATCAACATGGTGGATGTTGCGCCAACGATCGCTGCACTTCTCGGCGTAAGACTCCCTGCCAGTGCGCAGGGGAAGGTAAGGACCGACCTTGTTTCACTCTCCCCATCGGTGTTGGAATCGCTATCCGGATTAACAGAAATACAACAGACTAACCTTACAAACGCTTATGCAACCGCAATCGGGAAACCCATCGCACCTGGTGATCTCAACTTTGGCGATGATGTGGACGACTATCAAAAAGTGATCAGCTCGCTGAGGAATTCAAAATTACTGAAAGAGCGCATCTTAAGAGCCGTTCCGGCAGCAGTTCTCCTGGCGGTTGGCATAGCCCTATTGTGGCGTAAACGCAGGGATGGAGCGTTCGGGTGGTTGCTGGGGGCTCTGGTGTGTGCGGTCCTCTTCAACTTCCGATATGCGGTCTTGAGCCAAAATACGTATTCACTGAGTTCGATTAAAGGTGAAACGGAACTCATCGTCTACACCGCTGTTACCGCCGTGTGCGCTTACCTGATTGCGTACCTGGTGAACATGCTCATCAACAAAGTGCTCAATAAGAAACCGGTCAATGCTGCGTTTAATACTTTTGGCCTTGGATATACAACAATTTTTGTCCTGGCGCTTCCCGTGATTCTCAGTTTTGTGCTCAATGGGGTGCTGATTACCTGGACACTGCCGGATTACCTGACCAGTTACCTTTCGCTGATCGCCTTGATCCAGATCCTCCTCATAAGTGCTGCAACCATCCTCTTCTCTGGAATATCCGCATTATTAACAATCCGCAACAAGGAGTGAGCATGATTTCCATCAACGGTCCGTGGTTTACAGACAATAACGGCAGGGTTGTTTTTCTGCGCGGGGTTAACCTGGGCGGCAGTACCAAGATCCCTACTCGACCTGATGGTTCCACCTACCGCTCCGAAGGATTTTCCGATCACCGCAATGTCAGTTTCGTCAATCGACCTTTCCCCCTGGACCGGGCGGATGAACACTATCGCAGGCTGCGCTCCTGGGGATTCAACTGCCTGCGTTTTCTCATCACCTGGGAAGCAGTTGAACACGCCGGACCAGGGATTTACGATGAGGAATACCTGGATTACCTGTACCAGGTGGTCAAAAAAGCTGGTGAGCACGGCTTCTACGTGTTCATCGATCCTCACCAGGATGTTTGGTCAAGGTTTAGCGGCGGCGATGGCGCGCCAGGCTGGACATTGGAAAAAGTTGGTTTTGATTTCACCAAATTTCAAGCAACCGCTGCAGCGCTTGTTCATCAGACCCACGGTGATCCCTTCCCGCGCATGTTATGGCCGACCAATGCCTACAAACTGGCTGCCGGCACCATGTTCACCCTCTTCTTTGCCGGCAATGACTTTGCTCCCAACACAAAAATCGAAGGAATCCCGGCGCAGGATTTCCTGCAGCAGCATTTCCTTGGCGCAATCAGAAAAGTCGCCGGGAAATTACGTGACCTGGATTGTGTGATCGGTTTCGACAGTTTGAATGAACCTCAACGGGGTTATGTTGAGGTGAAGGACTTGAGGACCTTGTATGGCGAGATGGATTTCGGATACTGCCCGACTCCATGGCAGTCCATGACACTCGGTTCAGGTTTCTCCCATGCCATAACTCACCGTGAACGAACTTTACTCGGAGTCCGTAAGGGAAAGAAAAAAGTGTTCAATCCAAATGGCGCGTCAGCGTGGCTGCCGGGTCAACAGTGTGTTTGGCAGCAAAACGGTGTGTGGGAACTGGATGAGCACGGGAACCCCGTACTAAAAAAACCTGACTATTTTGCTTCTATTAATGGGAAGGAAGTCAATTTCGTGCAGGATTACCTGACTCCTTTCCTGAAGAAGATGATCGATACCGTTCATACTGTAAATGATAAATGGATCGTCTTCATCGAAAGTGAAGTCCAACAATTACCACCTGATTGGAATGACATTGATCCTGGAAACATTGCTTTTGCTCCCCACTGGTATGATGGCGTGCTGCTTTTCATGAAAAGGTTTTTCTCATTCATTGGATATGACATCCTTCAGCAGCGTGTCATTCTCGGACAGCAAAAAGTGATCGATTCATTCCGTGCTCAACTGGGGCAGATGAAGGCTTTATCCAGGGAACGGCTGGGGAATATTCCGGTCCTCATCGGTGAGATCGGGATCCCGTATGATATGCATGAAAAGCAAGCTTTCATGACTAATGATTTTTCTGCACAGGTAAAATCAATGGATCGCTGCATGCGAGCCCTGGAGGATAACCTGTTGAGCTTTACATTGTGGAACTACACCGCGGACAATACCAATGCAAGAGGTGATCGCTGGAATGATGAGGACCTCTCCATTTTTAGTGAAGACCAGCGTAAAAACCCGGAAGATATCAATTCCGGCGGCAGAGCCCTGGACGCTGTCGTTCGACCCGCTCCCATCGCGGTGGCTGGCATACCCATCAAGTGTCAATTTAATCTTAAAACCAAAGAGTTCGTTTTTGAATTTGAACAGGACCCGCAGGTGATTACAACCAGCACTTTTTACTGTCCAAAATATCAATATCCAAACGGAGCAGACATCGAAATTTCCGATGGAAGCACAGCGATAAATGATGCTGAACAAGTGGTGTCCTACACACCGGGAACAAATAAAGAACATTGGATTCGATTTAAGGCAAGAAAGGACTAAGATATTCTCACTGAATCCTGTAGAATAGATTCATATCATTATTGGAGGTAATTCAATGTCTCATTTACCGATTGACCACAGCGATGTTCCCATCCGGCTATTCAAATCAAATTTCATGGAATTCTTCTCACACATCAGCCCAATCACGGTCACGGTTATCTGGCTGCCTGTGGCAATTTACTTCCTGGTCAGCGCGATTCTGAAAGCCGCTCCAGGAGTCTTCCCGTTCTACATCCCTGCTGGATTTGTGCTGGGACTATTTTTATGGACGCTGGCAGAGTACACGCTCCATCGTTTTGTATTTCACTTCCCTGCCAAAGGCGAAAAAGCCGAACGCTTCATTTTTCTTTTTCATGGCATTCATCACGCACAACCGCAGTGCAAGACCCGCCTGGTTATGCCACCAATTGTCAGCATCCCACTGGCTGCCCTCTTTTATGGTATTTTCTACCTCATATTTTCAGTTCTACTCCAGACACCTCAATGGATCGCGCCGGTGTTCTCCGCTTTCATTTTCGGGTACCTGGTTTATGACCTGACGCATTATGCCACCCATCACTTCCCGATGCGCAGCGGGTATGCCAAGTTCATCAAGCGCTACCACATGCAGCATCACTATAAAACTCCCAACAAGCGCTTCGGCGTCAGCTCACCGATATGGGATCTTGTCTTTAATACTAAACCTGAATAATGGTTCTGGTCTACATTCTGTTAGGACTCACAATCGTTATATGCCTTTCCCTGGCGATATCGACCGTCATCACGCGCCGGCACCCACTGGCGGTTATCTCTTCTCCCAGGGAGTACGGAATTTCTGTTGAAGATGTCCAATTTACGACGAGGGACAACCTGCGGTTGCATGGTTGGTGGATGCCGTCAGCAACTTCCTCACGCACGATCATCTTTTTGCACGGCTTCAATGGCAGCATGGATCCGGATCTGAAATACGCGTCACATTTTATCAGGGCTGGTTTCAACATCCTCATGTTCGATTTCCGCAACCACGGCCGCAGCGAGGGAAAACTCACCAGCCTGGGGGTTGTTGAAGTACTGGATGCTGAGGCAGCCATCCGATACGCCCGTCTAAGAGGCAGCGAAAAGATTGGCTTGCTAGGGTTTTCGATGGGTGGAAGGGTTGCTCTGCTTACCGCTGCCCGGGATAAGACCATCGCGGCGATAGTGTCTGACGGCGGACCAGCCAGGTTTTCCACCGCCATTGTCGAAGGATTGAAAAATAAGGGCATCCCCTGGGGATTCCGCCAGGTGTTCGCTGTGATGATCCAGTCGGGTGCTTCGATGCGAACCGGGAAAAACCTCTTCAGCAATGACCCCGTCAGGATCAAGCCCGGGCAATTGGCAGTTCCAACCCTTCTTATCCATGGTGAGCGCGATCGATTCACAACAAAAAGAGATCTGCTGAAAATGATCAATACCGTCTCAGCTCACGCCGACATGTGGGCGGTGCCGGGAGTCGGGCACCGCGAAACCGACCAACCGGATCTCGAAACCTATCTCAATAGACTCACCGCATTTTTCAATACTTGGATGTAACTTCTAAACAACTGGAGGAACTATGAAAAAAGTAAGCGGCTGGTACCTGTTCGTTTTGAATGCCTATTGGATCGGGTTATCCTTCATGTGGAACAGCCTGCATGTCACCATCCTGCCAGCAGTATTGCTGAATTACGTTCCCGAAACGCAAAAAAATACCTGGCTGGGATTGCTGACGTTTTTCGGCTTGATCCTGGCGATGATCATCCAGCCGCTTTCTGGTGCGTTGAGTGACCGCTGGTCCTCCAAACTGGGTAAGCGCCGCCCCTTTGCGATTTTTGGAACCGCGGGTGACCTGGTTTTCCTTCTCATCCTCGGGTTTATCGGCGGTATCCCCGCCCTCTTTATCGGCTACATTGGTTTGCAGATTTCATCCAATGTGGCTCATGGACCAATGCAGGGCTGGTTGCCGGATGAAGTGCCGGCAGAACAATTGGGAATCGCCAGCGGCATAAAGACTAGCCTGGACATGGCAGGAATCATCCTGTCTTCCCTCCTTATGGGGTTCCTCATCACAGCTGAAAATGCCGATCCGACTCTCTCCATCCTGGTGATTATCGGTTTTTTAGTCGTGTTTGCCTCCATCACCCTGATCTTTGGACGCGAGCATCTTGGACCTGTAACCCGGCAGCCCAAAACAGATTGGGGAGGATTATGGAAACAGGTTTTCAATTTTAAGATAGGTGGAGACAAACAATACTGGCAGTTGATTTTCAGTCGTTTTTTATACCTGGTTGGCATTTATGGGTTCCAATCTTTCGCCCAATATTACATCCGTGACAAATTCAGCGACCAGGACCCGATTATGTTCACACAGTTCGTAATGGGGGCTTTCGTTATTGTTTTGATCATCTTCTCCCTCATCTCCGGCTTCAAGAGCGACAAAGGCGGCCGTAAGCGCTGGCAGATCTATTCGTCCATTATCGGCGCTATCGGTGCCGTCCTGCTAATCTTTGCCAAGACCCCGGTTCAATTGATCCTCTTTGGCAGCATCATGGGTGTAGGCCTGGGAATCTTCCTGAGTGTTAACTGGGCACTTGCCAACCAGATGGCTCCCCAGGGTGATTTCGGTAAATACGTTGGGCTCACCAACCTGGCAACCGCCGGCTCTGCAGCAGTTGCCCGTTTGGAAGGTCCCATGATCGATTTCTTCAACAACCAGGCACCCGGTGAGTGGTGGGGGTGGACGGTATTGTTTGCAGTATCCGCCTTATTGATGCTGGCATCCGCAGCGGTTATCCTGAAACTGCAGGAACCCGGCAAAGAACACCCTGTTGCCGCGGGTTAATAACGGTGACTCACATCTAAAGCGCTTATAATCAAATCATGCTACTAGATGATCTGCTGGCGGGTGTATCCCCTGAAGTGCGCGAGATTTTCTTTGCCTTGAGAGACCTTATTAAGCAGAAAATCCCTGCTGCCTCTGAAGAAATTGATATCCCTGCCAGGATGACCGCGTATTCCCTGTTTCCCGGATACGCCGGGACTGTGTTCACTTTGATGATCGCGCAGAAATGGATCACCCTGGGGATCTACCAGGGAGTAAAACTTTGTGACCCGGAGCACCTTCTTTCAGGCAGCGGTAAAGTCCACGGATCGATCCGATTCACCGATTTGGCACAAGTGAATTCTGCTTCACTGGCTGCTCTCCTTGGTGAAGCGGTAACAGCTGCCAATATTCGATTGCAAGGAAAAGACAATTCCAATGTCTGAAAAAACAATACCCGAAAAATTACAGGTAAAACCTGGCCGCGTTTTTAAAGTAATTGGTCAACCTCCGGAGGTAGCAGATCTTCTGGCTGACTTACCAGCTTATGCAAAATTCGCTGGTGAAAAAGAACCAGCGGATGTGCTCCTAGTTTTCATCAAAAACCTGGCAGAACTTGCAGGGTTACTCCCATTTAGTGCTGAGATATTAAAACCCGGCGGGATCGCCTGGCTGGCTTACCCCAAGAAGACATCCCAGGTGAAGACCGACCTGAACCGCGATATTATCTGGGCATACCTTCGCACCGTTGGTTGGACAGGCGTCTCGATGATCTCCATAGATGACACCTGGTCAGGATTTAGGTTAAGGCAGGAATGAGAGATCGTTTCATCTCCTCTCCGCGGGGAAATATTGCCACACCTGTATTCCTGCCGGATGCCACTTTTGGTGTGGTGCGATCGGTGGATTCAGCCGATCTGCGCGGGGTGGGTATTGACGCTGTGGTCATGAACACTTTTCACCTGATGCAGCGCCCGGGTTCCGCAATCATCCAATCCCTGGGAGGTCTTCACCACATGACTGCCTGGGATGGTCTGATCGTCACCGATTCAGGCGGATTCCAGGCTTATTCGCTGATCCGCCAGAATCCCAAATTCGGATCCATCACCGACAAGGGCATCCAGTTCCAACCTGAGAGCGGCACGCGTAAATACCAGCTCACACCTCAAAAGACGATCCAATTGCAAATGGGCTACGGTTCGGACGTGGTCATTTGCCTGGACGATTGTACCCATGTGGATGAGGATTATGATGAACAACGTGCCTCAGTCGAGCGCACCATCCGCTGGGCGAAACTGTGTAAACAGGAATTCACCCGCCAGGTGGAACAGAAAAAGTGGATAGACTCCATGCCTCCGCGGATATTTGCGGTGGTGCAAGGTGGAGGTTATCAAGACTTGCGGAAAAAATGCGCGGACGCTTTACTGGAAATCGGGTTTGACGGCTTCGGTTTTGGAGGATGGCCGTTGGATAAGGAGAATCACCTCCTTGAGGAAATCATTGGCTATACACGTGAAGTGATTCCAGAAGAGTTCCCGATGCATGCACTCGGAGTGGGTCACCCGGAGAATGTGCTCGCCTGCCACAAACTCGGTTACGACATATTTGACAGCGCCATGCCCACGCGGGATGCGCGCCACGGCCGTTTGTTCATCTTTAAGAAATCTCCGCAGAGTGCGGATCAGGGGCTAACGGGTGATTGGTTTGGTTATAAATACATCAACGATGAAGTGCACATCCGGGCTGACCTTCCGATCAGTGAATACTGTGATTGTCCCTGTTGCAGTCAATACCCGGTCGGGTACCTGCATCACCTCTTCAAGCAGGGGGATACGCTTTTCATGCGCCTGGCAACTCTGCATAACCTGCGTTTTATGGCGTTATTATGCGAGCGCATCCAGAAAAAGGCCGGTTGATGCAATTCACGGAAGAACTGCTATCCACGCTGGTGAAAGAGGTAATCAGGTCACCCAAGTATGCCTCCGTGTCTGTAGACCTGGTGAGGGAAATCGGTTCCAAGGAACTGGCAAAAAAAAAGAATATCAAAGAAGCAATTAAAGCTACACGCAATAAGATTCACCAGGTGGGCTCCGCCTACCAGGAAACGCCCATCCCATACGAGAGCTGGCTAAAAGAGTTATCGAATCTTCCGCAAAATATCCAGGATCCTGAAACGATCAACTTCATTCGTGCCTGCCTGCCTCTACACGCTTCCACCAAAGAACGGCTGCCTTTTATCGAGACTTTCTTTCAGCAGACCCTTGCTCCCATCCTGCCGGTGGAATCGATCCTCGACCTGGCATGCGGGTTGACTCCCCTGTGCCTGCCATGGATGACGACAGCTGCCAATCTTCATTACACCGGGGTGGATATCTATGAAAATATGATCCATTTCCTCGGTCAGTTTTACGATCATATCCATATTAAACATTCATTTTCAGTGATGAACATTCTTCAGCAAATCCCGCGCGAAAAAGTTCACCTTGCGCTCGTCCTTAAAACCATCCCCTGCCTGGAACAGGTGGACAAATCCATTAGCACCCGGTTATTGGAATCCCTTAATGCTGAAAATATCCTGGTTTCCTTCCCTTCCCGCGGACTGGGGGGGAGATCAAAAGGAATGGCTGAGAATTATGAAGCACATTTTTACCAACTGATCGCAGGAAAAAACTGGCAGGTGACAAAAACTGAATTCAGCAATGAGATCGCGTTCTTAATCCGGAAGTAGCCCCATGACCCCTGATAAAAGACCTTCTCGAGACAATGCAAAACCAAAACCAGAAAAAGCTGACGCGCTCGTACGGAAAATTCTGGCATCGCATAAATACCAGGCGCTCGCCATTCCCGAGGATACGGTTGTAGATCTCATCAACAGGAATACGACCCCCGGGATCAAGGAGCGCGAGCTGGAGAAAACCGTACGCCAGAAATTGCACAATATCATCGCCCCTTACCTGGAGGAACTCGATTACCGGTCCGCAACGATCGAGCTCGCAACAATTCGAAAGAACGGTGACCAATCCCTCCAGGAATATTGCTTAAAGATTCTTAATGCGCATGCGTCCACCCGAGAACGCATCCCGATCATGAGTGAGTTTTACACCCAAATTTTTGAGCATACAGGCATCCCCGGCAGTATCCTGGACCTGGCTTGCGGGTTGAATCCTTTTGCCCTTCCCTGGATGAATCTGCCGACTGAGACTACATACCACGCTTACGACCTGCATAAACCGCGCATAGATCTGATCAACGCTTTCTTGCAGGTTGCCGGCAGACCGCCGTTGGCTGAGAAAAGGGATATCCTGGTAAAACCGCCTGAATTAAGGGCAGATGTGGTCTTCTTTTTCAAAGAGGCGCACCGCTTTGAACAGCGCCAGCACGGGAGTAATCGCGCCTTCTGGCAGGCATTGAAGGCAAAAACGATTGTGGTTTCATTACCCTCCAGCAATCTCACCGGCACGCACTCCATGCTGGAGGGGCAGCGCATCCTTGTTGAACGGGCAATAAGCGGGTTAGGTTGGAAAGTGACAGAGATTTTAGTAGGGAATGAAATCATTTTCTGCATCGACAAGGTATTATGAAACGAAAAACGAAAGCGACTTCACAACCGATCGATAAAGGTACCCTGGTTAGCGAACAACTGGTGCGCTTCCAGCCTCTTCTTTCCCCGGATGAATTTGAGCAATTGAAAATCACTCTCGATCAGCCCCTGGCTCCCGCAATTCGAGTGAACCCGCTAAAAGCCAGGGAAGACCTGGTGACCACGCTTGAGCGCGGCTACGGCTGGCAGTGTACCCCGGTTGAATTCTGCAAGGCTGGATTCCGCGTGGACACAAAAGAGGGTCCTGCACTCAGCAATACAATTGAATACAAAAATGGGCTGTACTACATTCAGGAAGCCTCCTCCATGCTGCCGGTGGAATTGTTCAGCCTGGAGAATCCGGAGGAAACCGTGACTCTGGATATGGCAGCATCACCGGGTGGCAAAACTACCCATCTCGTCAGCCGCATGCTGGATGAGGGATTGATCCTCGCCAACGATTCCAGCCAGGGGCGCATCCAGGCGTTGCGTATTGTGCTGCAGCATTGGGGAGCAGAAAATACCGCCATCACCCGCTTTCCCGGTGAATCCTTCGGTGCCTGGTTTCCGGAAGTATTTGACCGGGTGTTATTAGACGCCCCGTGCAGTATGCAGGGATTGCGTACCACGGAGAGCCATCCTGCGCGTCCAATCACCGCGAAAGAAAGCCGCCAATTGGCAAAACGCCAGGTGGCACTGCTCACCAGTGCGCTGCAGGCGGTCAGAGTGGGCGGCGAGGTGGTTTACTCAACCTGTACGCTGGCTCCAGAAGAGGATGAAGAAGTCGTCGAGACGATAATGAAGTCTTTTGGGATTTCTGTGACTCTACAAAACGCGCAGAAATTCCTGCCGGAACCTGCCCCGGGGATCAATTCTATTTTTGAAAACTCCTCCCCGGGTGGTATGGAAAATACCATCCGTTTATGGCCGCACCGTTACAACACTGCGGGTTTTTTTGCCTGCCTTTTTTCCAAGAACGATGTGTTTGAAACCAGGATAAGAAACGCCCCGAGCCACTCCATGGAAAAGGCTGGGTTTATTGAATTGCCATGGAAAGAGCAGAAATCATTTGCGCTGGAATTCGAAGGTGTTTTGGGTTTCCCCTTATGGGACTATCTCTCCACTCACCTGCGTACGCTGATCCGTAGAGATGAAAAGGTATTCATCTTCCCGCGTATGCTGCTGGAGCGTTTTGCAGATTTGCCGGTTCAATCCGCGGGGCTGCAACTTTGCCAGGTAACACCGGAAGGCATCATCCCCACAGTTGATTGGGCTGCGCGCTTTGGTCTGCAGTGTAAAAATGTTGCCATTGCGTTGGAAGATAACCTAATAGTAGACTGGTTGAAAGGGAATGACCTCAAAAGCTTCCCCGGAATAGGAAAACTGGTCTCCCCGATCAGGATGGTATCTGATCAAAAAAGTCGTTTCATTGGGCGCGGAAAATTGGTCAGCGGTGTTTTAAAGAATCTGGACTACAACCGTTACACGTAGAACTCACCCCAGCTCATACAAAACCAACCCGGCGGCGATCATGGCGGCGGTCTCGACGCGCAGAATGCGTTTCCCGAGGCTGACGCTGATGTATCCAGCTCCTGTCCCCGCTGTAGCCTCCTCACGTGTGAATCCCCCCTCCGGACCGATCACCAGGTTGATCTCTTTATTTTTTACCATCTTTAGGATGGTCTTTAATTCGTTATCGTCTTCTTCTTCCCAAAAAAACAATCCTGTAGTTTGCTCCCCCAACGGTCGTTTCACAAATTCAGTGAATGAAACTGTCTGGAATAATTGTGGAAGCCTTCCCCTGTGGCTTTGCTCGGCGGCTTCCTGGATAATCTTCTGCCAGCGGACATATTTCCCTTCCACCTCGCTGGCACGCTGTACCAGGCTTCGAGTGGTGATTAATGGTGTGAAGCTCACCACGCCGATCTCTGTACATTTTTGCAGCATCCACTCAAAGCGTTCGCGCTGGGTCAGTGCCAGGAACATGTGAACATGCGTTCGCGGCTCAACGCCGGATGGTTTCTTGTTGACTATTTTCCCTACCACGGAATCAGGACTGACTTTCTCAAGGTTCAAGGTGTATTCTTCGCCAGATCCATCCAGTACGATAATTTGGCTGCCAACTTCAAGGCGCAGCACCCTGGCGATCTGGCGGGAAACCTCCTGCGGCAATGTGACTTCAGCCTGTATTAATAATTGTGATTGTATGAAGAATCGATGCATGCTTGAATCCTTTAAGGTAATTCGATTATACTAGGAACAATCTTGAGAAAGGTTGCCGCACTTGAACACTTCTGTAAAACCCCGCATTTATCGTTATTTTGACCTGGTCATGGCGGCTTTTGTGACCGTCTTAATTGTGAGCAATATTGCCTCTTCTGCCAAGATCGTCGATTGGGGAGTATCCATTATTAACATTCCCCTCGCATTTGACGCCGGCACCATCCTTTTTCCCATCAGTTACATTTTTGGAGACATCCTCACCGAGGTTTATGGCTTTCGCCGTTCCCGCCGCGTCATCTGGACGGGTTTTGCCTGCCTGGCGTTGACCTCTTTTGTACTTTGGCTTGTGCGTATCATGCCCGGTGAAGCCAACTGGGAAGCAATGACGGGGCAAACCGCCTACAATAATATCCTTGGCGGCATCAGCACAGGCGGTATCGTCCTGGCGAGCCTTGTCGCCTACCTGGTGGGAGAATTTGCCAACTCTGTAGTATTAGCAAAACTTAAAGTGGCAACGAAGGGGCGATTCCTGTGGCTGCGTACCATCGGCAGCACGCTGATCGGTGAAGCCCTGGATTCGATCATTTTTATCACCATTGCCACCATTGCCGGTGTTTTCCCCTGGGAAATCTACCTTACTTTGGTAATAACCAACTACATCTTCAAGACATTCATTGAGATGGTCATGACTCCCCTAACTTACTGGGTGGTTGCAAAACTAAAACACGCTGAAAATGAGGATTTTTACGACAAAGACACCCGCTTTAATATCATCTCCGGGTAAGTCAATCTTCTTCAGGCCAGGCAACCCCTGCCCCGCCAATCACCACGGAATACTCTCCCTTCAAGTTCGCCTGGCTGGTTTGTTCGATTAATTCCGTAAGAGTGCCGCGTAGGATTGTCTCAAATTTCTTGGTGAGGTCATTGGCAATAACCGCAGGTCTGTCGCCAAATGTCAAAAGTGCATCTTCCAAAAAAGCCACCAGCCTGTATGGGCTCTCATAAAAGATCAAAGTATGGGGAGAATCCTTATCAATCTCCAGCCATCTGCGCCGCGGCCCACCTTTGCGGGGGGGGAAGCCGCGAAAAGTAAAACTGTGCACCGGCAGCCCCGACAGGACCAGCGCCATGATCAGCGCAGTTGGTCCGGGGATGGCTGTAAGCTCGATTCCTTGTTGGATAACGCTGCGAACCAGGATAAACCCGGGGTCTGATATTGAAGGTGTGCCGGCATCCGTCACGAGAGCAACGGTCTTGCCAAGTTCAAGAAATTCCATCACCTTGGGAAGAGCGCGATCCTCATTGTCTTCGCGGAAGGAGATTTGCGGCTTTTTTATGCCAAAATGCGTGAGCAGGAACCCGGTTTTCCGCGTGTCCTCGCTCACCACCACGTCGGCGCTTTCCAACGCTGCCAGTGCCCGTTGCGAGATATCCCCTAGATTCCCAATTGGAGTGGAAACAAGTATCAGCATATCCTTTTCCTTATACAGGCAGTATATCACGGAGGGTAACCAGCGATTTTTCAAAAACATCCAACAATTAAAATTTTGACCTGCTATAATATGGATTAGTGTGTAATGGGTATTAAATTGGCGAGCCTGTGCTGGACGGAATTAAATGGGGTGATATGTCTACTCTTCCTGCAACCAAAACTGTAAAGAAGACCGCTTCTCAAGGGATTGATCTTGACCAGATCGAGCAAAAGGAACGTCCACGTATCCTGGTTGTGGATGACGAAGCGGATACTGTTGTTTTGCTCAAACATGTGCTCATGCGGGATGGTTTCGATGTTTCTGGAGCTTTGAGCGGCAAGGAAGCCATCGCAAAAATTGCGGAAATTAAACCATCATTGGTGCTGCTTGACCTGATGATGCCCGAAATGGATGGTTGGGAGACATTCAGTCAATTACGCCAATTAGCAGATCTCCCCGTAATCATTATTTCTGCTTTATCTCAATCTGATGTCATCGTTAAAGCGTTGGAGTTAGGCGCTGATGACTTCATCACGAAACCTTTTGAACACCCTGAAGTGAAAGCCAGGATCAGCGCAGTCCTCAGGCGTGCTGGTCAACCCAAGACCATCAACCGCCTGGGTTTTTCTGACATTCAGCTCGTTATCGACCTCGACACCCAGGAAATCACCTTCAAGGGGAAACGCATTCAACTGACAGGCAAGATGTTCGAAGTCCTGGAGCTGCTGGCAAAAAACGCCCCCCACGTGACCCAATATGATGAACTTTTGATGGGGGTTTGGGGAGAGAACACAAACTCTGCCC
The DNA here is from genome assembly GCA_963753625.1 of uncultured Chloroflexia bacterium. Lineage (GTDB taxonomy): Bacteria > Chloroflexota > Anaerolineae > Anaerolineales > Anaerolineaceae > UBA6107. The sequence goes on along the minus strand of CAVWCP010000005.1, from coordinate 263,923 downwards.
GTAACCGTTTAAAATACCTGGTCTACCTGCTGCGCAACGAATTCAGTCGAATCGATAAAAAACAGGAAGTCATCGAAAATGTCGACAGGTTGGGCTACAAGCTGAACACGGAAAAGTAAACCGCCTCAATGCTAAAAACCGCAGATCAACTCTGCGGTTTTTTTATTCTCCAGTTATAATTCGCGCAGGAGAGATCATGCCAAAACCGCCGACCCGCGATCGTTTAGAACCCACCGAAAATTTCCCACGCCCGCTTCGCAGACCAGATTGGATTAAGGTGCGCGCACCGGGTGGTGAAAGCTATGCTCAAATTCAAACACTGATGCGCAAAAAGGTGCTGCACACCGTTTGCGAAGAAGCCGGCTGCCCAAATATGGGTGAGTGCTGGGGCAGCGGAACAGCTACCTTTTTAATGCTGGGATCCATCTGCACACGCTCCTGCCGCTTCTGCGATGTGAAACACGGCATGCCTGAAGCATTGGATTGGGACGAGCCTGAACGTGTTGCGCAGGCGGTAAAAGCTATGGAACTCAAACACGCGGTGATCACCTCGGTTAACCGTGATGAACGCGAAGATGGCGGCGCCCCGATATTCGCGGGAGTCATCAAGCGCATCCGTGAGCTGCAGCCTGGCTGCTCGATAGAAGTGTTAATCCCGGATTTCAAGGGCAGCGTAGCTGCGCTCAAGATCGTCATGGATGCCCGTCCGGACATTCTCAATCACAATGTTGAAACAGTGCCTTCATTGTTCAAAAAGGTTCAACCGCAGGATCACTACGAGTGGTCTGAAGCGACTTTACGCAATGCCAAAGTTCTTGCCCCTGATGTGCTCACCAAATCCGGCATCATGCTGGGTCTGGGTGAAACGATCGACGAAGTGAAATCTGTGATGCAGGATCTGCGCAGCTGGGGAGTGGATATTCTCACCATCGGACAGTACCTGCAGCCAAGCCGCAAACACCTGCCAATAGAACGCTATTACACGCTGGAAGAGTTCGCCATGTTCAAACAATATGGATTGGAGCTCGGCTTCCGCTGGGTGGAAAGCGCGCCGCTGGTCAGGTCCTCGTACCACGCTGCTGAGCAGGTACGGGCGCTCAGCACGAGTTTTGGTTTACCTTCCACCAACTAATCGTTTTGGATTAAAGCTGCAATACGGCTTTTACCGCCAGGTCAAACATCAGACGGCGGTCGTCATCGCGTTTATGCCACTCCCGCCCATCCCATCCTTCCGGGACGACCAGGTCACCACCGTAAACCAGCTGCCCGAGCACAACCTCGCGGAACTGCGCCACGGCAAAGAACGCCGCCGCCTCCATTTCAACCACATCGCAGCCTTCCCCAACCCGCAGCTTTCTGCGCCCGGGGGTTTCGCGGTAGATGGCATCCGTGGTCCAGCTCTTGCCGAGGCGGAATTCAACACCTTCCGCAGCCAGGGTTTTCTCCAGGGCTGCCACCGCTTTCGGGTGCGGTTTCACCTCGCGGGCAGGTGGCAGGTAATGGTATGAGGTCCCTTCGTCGCGTACAGCCGCGGTGAGGATGACCGGATGACCAGCGATTATTTCACGGTTGAGCACCCCACAGCCGCCGCACACGATGTACCTGGTCACCCCGCAGGCGATCAGTCCTTCAAGGAATGCCACCGCCAACGGTGCACCGACACCGGGATGGATGACCGTTATGCCCTGGCCCTCAAATTTGTAAGTGTAGACCGGGTGCTTACCGGTCTCGGATTTCAAGTTTCCGATCTGAGTAAGCTCACCATTCTCAAGTAGACCATTCAGGACATCTAGGAAGAAACACAAAACTCCCCGGGCGGGAACCAGTGTACCGACGCCGATCTTAAACGGGTCCGGCATGAGGATGCTGGTGCGGTCTGAATCAAACTCAAGGATTGGAGCTCTTTTTGTCATTCGTATCTCCTTACTTTTCAGACAGGACAATAATCCTGTCACCGTGTGAGTAAACGATCTGTTGAGATTTCTTCGGGTTCAGATGGATCCCGTAAGCCAATGCCTGGTCACGCGATTCCGATGATATTCGATAACCGATAGCCGTTTCACCTCTTCTGCTGGCGGATTCAACCACCGTGTAGAAATTGACGGGTTGGTCCAGTGTGATGTAATGCTCAGCCGGTTTAAGGTAGATCTCGGAACCATCGGGATCAAATATGTCTTCAAACACTTTGTTAAGCTTTTTGTTCTCTGACACCTGGGCCAGCAGCAGGCTGATCAGTTTATCACTGACAATGAAATCATCAGCATGGGCGACTTCGATCAGGTTGCGGTTGCGGATATCCTGCATTTCGCTGACGATCGAGTATTGAAAACCGGTCTTTTCGGCAAGGTCGCGCAGATGGAGGAGAGTGATCATCGTTTGAGAATCTGCCTTTTGAGCACTCAGGTCGTCTGAATTACTCAACACGATGATATGAGAAAAACTGCCCAGGTCAAGTTCAGTTATCTGTTTGCGGTCTGTGATATCCCCAACCAGGCATTCAACATGGAAATTTTTAAGCTGTTTAATTGTTCCTTGTATGAAGCCGAATGGTTCACATGAGACATAAGCACCATTGTTGAGCCTGATCCGGCGTAGCGGTCCAGCTCCTGGATGATCCGCGGAACTCTGCGGTTCCAGCCCAGCAAGAGTATCCTTTCCATTTCAATGGATTCTTCCATCTCCGAGCTGATTAAGTTAAGTTGCGGTGTTGAAGTATCCGTAATGAAAATCTGGTCATCATCCGCCGCGACCAGCACCAATTGGTCTTCCACTCCTATCCTTGCAGCCGGATCGGGATTCAACTGGACGATTCCATCAGCATTTGCAATCCCCATGACGGTGTTGCTTTCAAATCGCATGAGGGTATCGCGATACTGCATTCCTTCCAGTTGCGGAAATTTACGGATGTATATCTCATCCCCAGAAAAATCGAGCAGTTCAGTGTACACAGCTGAAAGACCGGACTGCCGGCAAGTTTGTGCCAGGATGCGGGCAATTACATCCCCGGTCAGCACAAGCTCCACTTCGTCCTTCCCCACGATTTGCGCCACCTGGGCATTATCCGGGTTGCGCAGTTCTGCCACAATATGGTAGGCAGACTTCTTGCGTGAAGAATTATTGACTATTGCCAGGAGAACCTTTATCACCTCTGCATCTGCGTTTTCGGTGTCTTCAGACGCAAGAATGATGATGGATTTAGCCGTGTCTATCGAAACAATATTCAGATCATTCATGTCGATCGGCGATCCGCAACGTGAGACCAGGCGAGTTTTCCCTGTATCCTCCAGGCGGGTATTGAGCATCTCATCCATCGCAACTTTATCCATTGGGCTTAACACAGCAATGCAGTTGGCGGGTTGGTTGCAGTTTGCTTCCACCAGTTCAGAAATGATGGTGAAGATTTGCTCGGACCACCCCAGGATGACAATATGATTGGTCTCAAGGATCTTTGATCTTCCCCGGCGCAGTTCATCCAGCTTGCCCCCGATGGCAGAGCTTAAGACGCCGATGAGGGTGCTGATGACGAACACGCCGCCCAGGGTGACCAACAGCATGAGGATGCGGTACCCCCAGCCGGAGTCTCCGCCCATCGTTCCGGCATCCAGTGTGCGCATCAGGTTGCGCCACGCGGCTTCCCAGAACCCCAGTGGAGCCTCGCCGTCAGGAGCGATCCTCAACAATGTAACCACCAGCGCGATGATCGCAATAATGGCGACGGATAGAATTGCCAGCCATAAGATCAGGGCGGCGGTGCCGCGCGTGAAGGTGTTATCTACGGCATACCTGATCCTGTCGCGTAATTTGTAATTAGGTTTCATGAATTCCCCTTACTCATTACCAAATTTCTTTTGAATCTCATTCAGAGTATCTCTTGCCACCCACCGCGCGCTTTTGGAGTCACTTTCCATGAGCCCTTCCGCCAGAGTTCTCACACTCTTGCGTAAGCCCGGGCGGTTTTTGGCAATATTGCGCAACGCCCAACTGACCGCTTTCTTCACAAAATTACGTTCATCAACAGAAGCGCTCGCGATCAACGGATATAGATCCGCGAGAACGCTGTCGGGGATATCCTTGCGGTGGATTGTGATCTCCGCGATCATGGCGAATGAAGCCCGTTTGACGAATTCCTCTTCCCGCGTTGCCCAGGTCGTGATGAGTTCCATCGCGAATGGAGTGTAGATGAAGACATCGTCTGTGACATTGTCACAAATGTCCCAACTGTTGAAATCCAGTACCCACTGCTCGCATTGTTCACGAGTGACTTTATCCACCTCTTCCACCATAGCCGCCAGGAGCCGCGCCTCATGGATTCCCGTCTCCCACAGCCCGAGCGCCAGGTTATGATCCTTTATACCCTTTGCGAGGTCCCTGAGGGTGTACAACGATATCCCCAGTGACCGATCCACCTGGATGCCAAACCTGCCCTGCGATGCTTTTACGGCAGGATCTGCCAGGGAGTCCAGCGTGGCAAGAATCTCGTTAAGGCTTGGGGCTGTGCGGGTCATAATTGCTCCATTTGATGTCACTCACCCCGGCAAAGCGCAGCGCCATGGTCTCCAGCGCCTGCGGATTGGAGTCGATGAGGATGAACTTGCGCCTCATCTCGAGGCAGGCTGCCCCGGTGGTACCGCTGCCGGCAAAAAAGTCCATCACAGTATCCGCCCGGGTTGGAAGAGGCTGCCACAATGCGCCGCAGGATGCCCAGCGGTTTTTGCGTGGGGTAGCCGGTTTTCTCTTTGCCATTGGTGGGCACAATGGTGTGCCACCAGGTATCGGTGGGGAGTTTGCCGCGCGCTGCCTTTTCAGGTCCCACCAGCCCGGGCGCCATGTAGGGGATGCGCTCGATCTCATCCACGTTGTAGATGTAATTGTCCGGGTCCTTGGCGTACCACAGGATGTTGTCGTGCTTGGCCGGCCACTTCTTGCGGGTGCGCGCGCCGTAGTCGTACGCCCAGATGATCTCGTTGAGGAAGCTCTCCCGCCCAAAGAGCTGGTCGAGCAGCACCTTGCAGTAATGCACCTCGCGATAGTCAATGTGAAAGTACAGGCTGCCGTTAGCCGTGAGGATGCGTCTGGCTTCTACCAGGCGCGGTTCGAGGAAGAGCAGGAAGTCGTCAAAGATGTCACCGTACTCCTTGGAGCCGATCTTGGTGGTGGTGTAACGCTGCCCCGCAAAGCCGGTGCGGTCGCCGCTGGCTGACTTCTCGGTCTTGAGCTGGGTGCGCGCCTGCACCTTGCCGGTGTTGAACGGCGGGTCGATATAGATCAAGCTCGACGCTCGCGGAGGGCAGTGAGCGCAGGATCTCCAGGTTATCGCCGAAGTAGATTTGGTTCATTTCACCCTCGCCGCCGGATGGTCTTGAGCTGTTGAATGGTCAGGATCAAGCCGGTGACGAGCATGCCGAGACCCACCACCAGTCTGGATCACCAGCCCTGTGGTCTCCGCAGGCCAGGCATACCCCTGCAGGCTTTGCTCCGCAGCCACGCGGGTATTCATGTACGGTGAGAGGAGGCGGATGAGCGACACGACCGTCCACACCAGCCCGAGAGCCGCCGCCAGGATGCTGATGAACATGCGGATCGGGCTCTTCTCCTGGCGCAGTACAACCTTGTTCTCGCGCTCGGTGCGCTCCAGCAGGTATTCGGCTTCCACCCAACTGCAGTTGGTGCGCCAGCATACCTCGCGGATGATGTCATCGCGGTTGCGCGAGCGCAGCAGGTCATCCAAGATGTATTCGTTTCCTGTTTTTCCAGTTTGCGGGTCCATAACACTCTAATTCTATATGGATTTTTAAACAAACAGAGCACCAGGTTTCTGATGCTCTGCAGTGAACCACAATTGAAACCTACTGGGCGGGATTCTCCCAGAATTTCATGGCGTCAAACTTGACGGTGTAATCATCCGAGGTGCGGCTGAGCACGAACACGCCGAAGAAGCCGGCCTCATAGGAGGTATCCAGCGCTTCGCCGAGTTTCTCGCCGTTCATGTAGAGGGTGATCTTGTTGCCCATCGACATCACGCCCAGGCGGTTGGTCTTGATCTGCCGCCGGTCGCGGATGGCAGTCACTCTGCTTCCAGTTGAGCAGGATGGTGGCCTGTCCGTTGGGTGCCGACTTTGCCGTCCCACTTCCACAGGCGGTAGTAGCCGTCGCAGGTGACCTCGTACAGGTAGCCCTGCTCGGGTTCCTTGAACACCGGCATGCGGAAGATGATGCCGTAGGAATCCTTGCCGGTGCATGTGCCGGAATTGGCGGTGAGTTCAATATAGGTGTTGATCTGCTGCGCTACCAGCGGCATGCGCCAGCCGGCCAAGTTGGTCAGACCCGGTCATCTCCATCACATCCGTTGCCAAAGGCCACTTCCAGGAAGTCGTCGGAGCCGGTCGGCCAGGACCAGTTGTCGTAGCTGTCCATCGTCGTCGGAGCCGGTGGGGGTGCCCAGGCGGTTGGCGGGATCGGTGAGGAGGCGGTAACCGTTGGAGTGGCAGTCACCGTGGCAGTGGGTGCAGGCGTGGTGGAATCAGTGGTCACCTGCGCTGTGGCGGTCAGGGTGGCGGTGGGGGTGCCCGCCGGGGTGATGCCGGCATCCGTGATCACCACAACCGGAGTTTCCGCGGTGGACTGCGGTGTCGGGGTGGAATCCAGCACAGTGGCATGCTGAGAGGTGGCGGTGGCCGGGAAGACCATCTCCAGGGTCGGGGTGGTCATGGTGGACAGGATCTCTGCCACACGCGTGGCCATTTCGGCGTCCGTCAGGCGGCTGTTTCACCGTTCTGCGTGCGGAACAGGTTGCAGCCCGAAAGCAGCAGGCTCGCTACCAGGATCAGCGGTATCAACTTTTTCATATACGTTCTCCTCTCAAGTTCATACACGGGTGCGGGCGGTCTAGCCGGCCTTGTACCCGATCTTTCTCAAAAATCCCTTGCGCCAGGCTGACGTCACTCGTCGGTTTCCAGCCCCTTGGGCTTCTCGCCGTCGATCACGCCCAGGATGCCGCGCCCGCTGCCGTTATCCGCCACGACCACTTCCACCGGGTTGGCGGTGGCGCAGAAGATGCCGCACACTTCCGGGCATGGCTTTGACGGCGTTGAGCACGTTGATGCGGGTAAAACCCCTCCCCCAGGAAGATGATGAAGCTGTGCCCGGCGCCGATCTTCATGCGCGTTCTGGCGCGCGAGCTCCAGCATGGCATCATCCGTGCCGGAGGAACGCACCAGGCACAATGTGGAGGCTTCGCAGAAAGCCAGCCCGAACTTGATGCCCGGGACGGAGTTGACCAGCGCTTCGTGGATGTCCTCCACGGTCTTGATGAAATGGGACTGCCCGAGGATGAAGTTGATCTCTTCCGGTTTCTCGACCTTCACGCTTTCAGTTCCATTTGCCGCTCCTGACTCTTATCGATTCATGTGATCGCGCAACCGTTTGCAACCATACAGTTTCACGCGTTCACTTAATGATTGCAAGGATTATGCCAGATTGGCGGTTCCTTGGAGGGCAACTCAATCTAAGGTAAAATTGGGTGGATTTCAGAAAGGATGCCCCATTGTTCGAGATCACCTTCCTCGGCACCTCCGCCTCCGCCCCCTCCCCCAAACGCAACCTGCCGGCTTACCTGGTGCAGCACGACGAGCACCGCTTCCTGGTGGATTGCGGCGAGGGCACGCAGCGCCAGATCCTGCAATCCGGCGTGGGCTTCAAGCGCCTCAACCGCATCCTCATCACCCACGGGCACCTCGATCATATCCTCGGGCTAGCCGGCCTGCTCTCCACCTTCATGCGCTGGGAAACCATCGACAGCCTGGAGATCTACGGCGGCTCCAACGCCCTCGACCGCATCCACGACCTGCTCTACGGCGTGGTGCTGCGCGGGCAGAAACCGCCCATGCCGGTGGCGATGATCCCGGTGAAGAAGGGCGTCATCATCGAGGAGAAGGATTTCACCGTCAGCGCCTTCCCGGTGCTGCACCGCGGCTCCGATTCCTACGGCTACCTCTTTGAAGAGAAGTCGCGCCAGCCCTTTCTGGCGGAAAAGGCAGATGCGCTCGGCATCCCCTTTGGACCGCTGCGCGGCAAACTGGTGAAGGGTGAAGCCATCACGCTTGAAGACGGACGCGTGATCACCCCCGAAATGGTGATGGGCGAGCTGCGCCCCGGCACGCGCCTGGCTGCCATGGGCGACCTGGGCGAGACCGACAGCCTGGTGGACCTGCTGCACGGCGTGGACGGCATGGTGCTGGAATCCACCTACCTGGAAGAGGAAGCCGGCATGGCGAAGCAGTTCAGCCACCTGACCGCGCAAACATGGCAGCGGAATTTGCCAACCAGGTGGCGCGCATACCGCTGATCCTCACGCACCTCAGCCGGCGCTACCGCGACAAGGAAGTGCTCGCCGAAGCCCAGGCAGTCTTCCCCAATGCCAAGGTGGCAAGGGATTTTGACACTTTCCAATTAAACGGGACTGACGTCGCAACCATCAATGAACCAGTGCATGTACTTTTTCCGTAAAGCGTAGACTGACGTCTCGCACGGAGTGAACAAGCACACGCATCTTCCCAGGTCAAGCGGCCTGCACTTGGTACTTGGTAATTGGTAATTACGGTAGGTCAAGAGCAAATTAGCAGCATCCTCATTTGAGGGTGCTGTTTTTTTAGAAGGTCACCTCTTGACACTCGCCCCAATGTTCTTATAATCACTATTAATTATGACAATATTATGTCATTATTTGTGAATTTGTTAATTATATGCATTGTGGTAGCTCAGAAATGTTGCTCATTAATCAAGAATTGATATGGAGCAAAATGAACGAAAAAATCGAAACAGTCATCATCGGCGGCGGGCAGGCAGGCTTATCTGCCAGTTACTACTTGCAGCAGCAAGCTCGTGAGAATGTCGTTTTGGAGCAGGCGCGCAGCCTGCCAATGCCTGGCGCAACGACCGCTGGGACTCTTTCACCTTGCTCACACCCAACTGGTCTTTCCGCCTGCCGGGGGCTGAATACACCGGCGATAACCCGGATGGCTTTATGCCCAGGGACGAGATCGTCACCCGGTTTGAGCAGTATGTGCATAGTGCCCGGCTTCCCGTACGCTTCGGGGTTCAGGTGAATTCAGTTGAGCGCGACGCGGACACCGGCGATTACCTCGTGAAGACTGATGCAACACGATATTCACGCCCGCAACGTGATCGTTGCTACCGGGCTGTTCCAACATGCCAAGATACCAGCTTTCAGCAAAACGCTTTCACCAAATGATCCTGCAATTACCGGCAGGGCAATACCGCAATCCTCAATCGCTGCCGCCGGGAGCAGTGCTGGTGGTGGGCAGCGCGCAATCCGGCGCTCAGATCGCGGAGGAGTTGTACCAGGCAGGCCGCCGGGTGTACCTGTGCCTGGGAGCTGCCGGGCGGGTACCGCGCCGCTACCGCGGCAAAGACGTCTACGAATGGATGCACCTTGTCGGCTTGCTGGACCGCACAGTGGATCAACTCCCCTATCGCCAAAAGTCAAATATGCGGGCTAATCCGCATCGTCAGCGGCAAGGATGGCGGACGCACGCTCAACCTTCACAAGTTCGCCCGTGATGGTGTGATCCTGCTGGGTCACCTCGCCGGCGAAGCTACGGCGACCACATCGGTCTGCAAAAGGACCTCAAGGAGTGCCTGGCAAACGCGGACAAGTTCGAGTCCGATCTAATCCAACTGATCGACGATTACATCTATAAAACCGCCACCCCGACGCTCGCAACTGAAGAGCTGCCGGTGCTGCAGGATGGATTCGGCAAAGAGGAGATCACCGACCTCTCGCTGAAGTCTGCCGGCATCACCTCCATCATCTGGGCAATCGGCTACTCTTTTGATTTCAACCTGGTGAAGCTGCCGGTTTTTGATGCCGATGGCTTCCCGCTGCAGAACCGCGGCGTAACGCGTTATCCCGGGTTGTATTTCACCGGGCTGCCGTGGCTGCATAAATATCCAATCCGGGCACCTGTTCGGCGTGGCCGAAGACTGCCGCCTACATCGCTTCGATGATCACTGCCAATCAAACCAATTCTCATGTGCCTTGATTTACTAAACCGCTATAAAATCCGTAATCAGTTAATGATAGTAATTCCAGGTAAGCCTTCAAGAGCAAATTCGCGGTAAACTCTCACTTGAGGGGGCTTTTTTTATTAGCAGGCACGCTTCCTCAGCCGGCTACGCGCAGCGACTGGACGCCGTGGCCCGATCCATCCACTGTTTGAAAGGCACAAAGAGCAGCGCCAGCACCATGAACGCCACCACGAACAGCGGCGGGCGCTGCAGGGCTTCCAGGAGCACCAGCAAGGCCATGCCAACCCCGGCGGCGATATCGGAGTTGTGGAAGATGAGATACAGGAAGGCGTACACCACGAAAGCCAGCGAGGGTGAAGAAGGGAAAGAGGGCCAAAAATACCCCCGTGGTTGCGGCAAACCCCTGCCCGCCGCGGAAGGCGGCGAAGACGGGGAAGTCGTGCCCGAGGATGACGGCAGCCCCCGCCAGCAGCTGCCATTCCAGCGGCAGCCCCGCCAGCATCACCAGCCACACCGCCAGCGCGCCCTTGAGGATATCCGCCAGCGCCACCAGCACCCCGGCAGCAAAGCCGAACTGGTGCTTGAGGTTGCGCGCCCCCATGTTGCCGTCGCCCAGGGTACGGATATCCGCCTTGTGCACCACGCGCGAGTACACCAGCGCGGTGGGGAACGACCCGATGCGCATAAGCGATGACGAGCAGGGTGAATTCAAGCAGCATGGCAACCCCTTTCTCTCATACATGCTTAACCCCGTAAGCGCGGCGGTGTTGCTCTCAGTCACACCCATCATCCAGTCAAAATGTGACTTTTGGCGTTTGACAATGCCCTTCGAAAATGGTAAACTGTTGACAATTAAATAGCCCCACAAGGCACTTCTATCCAGAGAGGCGGAGGGACCGGCCCGATGAAGCCTCGGCAACCAGTGAACAGGTAACTGTACCCATGGTGCCAATTCCGACAGAGGATCTGGAAGATAGAAGGGCAGCCGGAAGAACGTTGCCCCTCGTGTATTACCGGATAGGGGCAAATTCTTTAAAGGAGGCAACACAATGGCATCAAGCAGTTTCATGGATTCACCCAGTTACAAATTCAGTTCAGAATCGGTGACGGAAGGTCACCCCGACAAACTCTGCGACCAGGTGAGCGACGCGGTACTGGATGCCTGCCTGGAGCAGGACCCCCGCAGCCGCGTGGCTTGCGAAACCGCCACCAAGACCGGCTTCGTGATGGTCCTCGGCGAGATCACCACCAACGCCTTTGTCAACTTTGACGAGCTCGTGCGCAAGGTGGTGAAGGAAATCGGCTACGACAGCAGCGAAAAAGGCTTTGACGGCAACACCTGCGCCGTACTTTCCGCCATCAGCAGCCAGAGCCCGGATATTGCCCTGGGCGTGGATCACTCGCTGGAAGAAAAGGGCGGCGAAGTGACCGCCAAGGAACTGGATGAGATCGGCGCCGGCGACCAGGGGATGATGTTCGGCTACGCCTGCAACGAAACCCCCACCCTGATGCCCACCCCCATCTACCTGGCGCACAAGCTGACCGAGCAGCTGGCAAAAGTAGCGCAAGAACGGCACCATCCCGTGGCTGCGCCCCGACGGCAAGAGCCAGGTGACGATCGAGTACGCTTACGGCAAGCCGGTGCGCGTGGATACGGTGCTCATCAGCACGCAGCACGCTGACGGCATCAGCCACGCCGAGATCACCGAAAGCGTGATGGAGCACATCATCAACCCGGTTCTGCCCAAGGCAATTTGCTCAGCGGCGCAGCCCCCAAAATTTACGTGAACCCGACCGGCAAGTTCGTCATCGGCGGACCGATGGGCGACGCGGGAGTGACCGGACGCAAGATCATCGTGGATACGTACGGCGGCATGGGCCGGCACGGCGGCGGCGCTTTTAGCGGCAAGGACCCCACGAAGGTGGACCGGTCCGCGGCGTACGCCTGCCGCTGGGTGGCCAAGAACGTGGTGGCTGCCGGGCTGGCGGACCGCTGCGAGATCCAGGTGGCGTACGCCATTGGCGTGGCGCACCCGCTGTGCATCAACGTGGAGACGTTCGGCACGGGCAAGATCAGCGATGAGCAGCATCGCCAAGTTGATCAGCGAGCACTTCGACCTGCGCCCCGGCGCCATTATCCGCGATCTGGATTTGCGCAAGCCGATTTACCGCAAGACGGCGGCTTACGGGCACTTCGGGCGCGAAGACCAGGGCTTCACCTGGGAATTGACGGATAGGGCTGAGGCTTTGAGGAAAGCGGCGGGGCTGTAATCACGAGAGTCGAGAGTCGAAAGGTAGAGAGTTGAGAGTTGAGAGTTGAGTATCATAACCCCGGTAAAATCCGGGGTTTTCGTTTTCCTTCGAATTGAATTAAATTAAAAATGGGTTCGAATGGAAACAAATTAAAAGTTTTGAAAAAATCAGTTCAGCCCCAAAATGGTCCGGTTTAGGTGTACAATTTACAATTATAAAACGAGCGGTCCGTCTCCAAGTATCCCCATTCGCAAAAATCGCTCCGGACTGAGCAGAATGCGCGCGATTGGAAACAAGTCGAATAAACGAATAGAGTAGATGCCGGATGTATGAAATTGTAAAAGAGCCTGAGCAGCCAGACTCTTATTTTAGAACAATTATTACTATTTTGTCAAGTTAATTTAAGATTTCTCATCTTGTAAACTACAAAAGATATTTTATTGAGTACAATTAAGGAACCATGAAAACTGAAGACTATAACCTCTTTTCATCTGATGGAGGCGATTACCCTACTATAGGGTTCTGCCCATTTTGTGGAATGCCCGGATGGATCACTGGAGACGATGACTGGTGCGAACATTATGTAGGTACAGCAAATGGAAAGTCAGCGGTAGGATCAATCGAAGATGTCAATTTCCAGAAATATTAACTCCCTACCGATTAGTAAGCAATGGCAAGAAGTTTTAGACAGACTCAAGAAATTCAGAACCGAACAATTACGCACTGCTAGTAAAGATGTTCCTGAGAAATACCAGGAATATGTGATTAACTCAGTTGAAAATGATTTTACACCAGCGGCGTTTTTAGATTTTTGCAAAGATTTCATGTACCTTGATTGTTACGCAGATGGAGCTTTTATGGACAGATTACTGTGTTAGTTTCTTCGTCGAAAAATTATGATAAACTAGTGGATTTTTTTGCCACGATTATCATAGTTATTTTAGTAGTGTTCAAAAAAACTCTTTTCTTGTAGGAATTATGGAAAACGATTTATTAACAATTAGCGAGGCTGTAACCTTTATAAATGGAATGTTTAGCATTAACGTTACACAAAGTAATGTTTCTTATTTAATTAAACATGGCGAAGTCCAAAAACAAGTAAGAGATGGAGTTACTCTCCTCGATAGGAAGATCTCGAACAATACTACGAGAAAATCCAAAATAATGAACAGAAATGGAAACAGGTACATGGAGATGGACTAAATTGGGAATTGGCCTTTGATAAGGTTAAAGAATATGAACGCACGAAGCACGTCCACAGATTACATCCTTACAAAGGAAAATTTATACCACAACTCGTTGAATATTTTCTATAATAAAACGAACGGATTAACAAGTTTTGGAGCCTGGGGATATTGTAATTGATCCATTTTGTGGAAGCGGCACAACCCTAGTACAAGCGAATGAACTCGGGCTCAATGCCATTGGAGTCGACGTTTCTGAATTTAATGCGCTTATCACAAACATTAAAATTAGCCATTACGACCTTATAGAATTACAAAAGACAATAAATTTATTAACAACAAAGCTACGTATTCAGATCGAAAATAATCAGTGGGGAAGGTTTGACAAGGACTTAGCATCTAAATTATCTGCATTTAATAAACAATGGTTCCCTACACCAGAAATCCTGTATAAGATAAAAAAAGGAGAAATTAATTTAGGAACTTACTCACAGGAAAGAGAAAAAGCATTCGTGGCAATTTATGACAATTTGCTAAAACAAAATGGTCTTAACATAAGGGAGCCGAATTCAAACAAGAGTTTCGTGAACAAGTGGTTTACTCCCCCCATCAAGCATGAAATTATCTTTTTTTATTAGATCAAATTAAGAGACAAATGATGACGAAATACGAAACGTTTCTGCAATTAATACTGAGTAGAACAGTCCGGTCTTGTCGAGCTACAACTCATTCTGATCTAGCAACTCTTTTAGAGCCGATTCTGGAGCCTTATTATTGTTATAAACACAATAAGATATGCAAACCATTATTCTCTATTGCATATTGGTGGGACTTCTATTCAAACGATACTGTAAAACGGCTAGCTGAATTTGACAAGCTTCGAACTAATACAAACCAAATCTGCCTTGTGGGAGATTCTAAAACTATAAATCTTCTTGATGTATTAAAGCAGAATAATCACGAACTCTACGAAAAAATGATAAATGAAAAAGCAAAGGGAATTTTTACCAGCCCGCCATACGTAGGTCTAATCGACTACCACGAGCAACACGCCTATGCATACGAATTATTTGCCATAGAAAGAAGGGATGATTTCGAGATCGGTCCTCAGTCTAAGGGTAAAGGCAAGATTGCGAGAGAACAATATCAATGGGATTGCTGGAGTGCTATTGAATATGAAGACCTTCTTGGTTAAGGGTTTTTTTGATATATTCATCGTTGCAAATGATAGTTTTTAATATTTACCCTAGAATTGCTGAAATGTCAGGCCTTAGAATTATTGAAGAATTTCGTAGACCAGTCCTTTAATAGAACTGAAAAAGACAAAAGTGCTTACTCCCCCAGAAAGAGATTCTGCACCTCAAGAAAAAGGATTAGATAGATGAAAACCTCAAGAGGGATATTTCAATGAGCCTGTCTATTGAAAGAAAAAACGCTGTCGTAGAAAGGTTGAAAACCTGTATTATCGGAAAATTTTCTGGTTACAAGCCTGAAACAGAAAATATGCCATTCCATTACAGGCTACTAGGCAAGGATAGAATGGCCTTGTTTTCATTTATTCAATCATTAAATGCAACCTTCGGATCTTCAATTTATGAACCTGTAGCAATCGAATTTCACAAAGGTGGGTTTACAAGTTCCCAAATGCAAGTAAGTCCTAACAAATTTATTAGTTCTGGTGCACAAGAAAAAATCCAAGAAATTATGGATGACATCACAACTGCCCCGAAGGGCACCGGATTCAGTAAGTGAGATAGCTGAAATTAGAGAAGTGTGTCAGCAAGGCACATTGCACAATGTAAATCTTAGAAAATTTGATATTTATCTTGAAGAGTTCGACGGAACAATTCATTTTATGGATATTCCAACGATTAAAACCAAATATTGGCGGGTTTGAGGATTATAAGCGAATGCTTTTTAACCTGGACAGCGGCAGAATTACAAAAAAACCCACAAATTAATGTTCATCCTTACATTGCCATTCCCTATAATCCATATGAACCAATCCAATATAACCGGTGGACAATGCGAGGTATTTTCGATCTCACTCATGAAGTACTAGTAGCCGAAGAACTATGGGATTTCATAGGTGGAGTTGGCTCATATATCGATCTTTTAGAGTGTTTTGAAAAAGCTGGTTTAGAAGCTTAAGCCCTGAAATCGATAATTACTTTTGCAAAATTCAAATAACTCTATAATTTATCACTACAAATAAATATCATTGGGGAATGTGTGGACTATTTATTCGCGCCCGAACTCGAAGTCAACCCCGGTGGAAGCGCTGCCACGTAAAGATGACCTCAACTTAAAAATCGCATGGGGTAATCCTGCGACAAAATTTCCGGTTTTTGCCATAATATTAGCAGATTTCTTTCATCCGGAGTGCAGGAGGGAATGATGGCTGATCAACAGGACAAGCCGATATACGATGAAGCAAAGATGCGCCTGATGCAGGAGAAGATCAACAAGAGTAAAGCCAGGAGAAGCGGCCCCGGCTGCGCGCTGTTCCTGATGCTGGCGGCGGCCATCTTCATCGGGGCAATGCTGCCGACCATCTTCCCGCGCATGATGCTGCCGATCGGGGGATTTTTGGTGTGCCCGGCGGATTCCACGCTTGAGGTGACCTTTGGCGAAAAGCAGCAGTACATTGATGATGAAGGCAACCAGGTGACCAACACTCCGGTGCTTATGAACTGTACGCAAGGTTACGTGTCGGTGAAAGCCCTCAAAGACGGCGCCTTTTTGGTGATCGCGCTGTTCTACACGGTGGTGCTCTTCCTGGTGATGCTGGCGGCGTACCTCATCATCCGCGTGTACCGGCGCAGGAACGCCGAACTGTTCGAGGCGCCGCCGCCATCCACCCCTCCGCCGGCGTGAATGCAAGTTGAAGAGGAAGTAGAGTAGCAGTAAAAATTAATGAAAGTAGGATTATCGTATAATAAGCGTATGAATTTTGTAGAACTGCAAAGCAAACGCAACATGATCCACAAGATCGCAGCGAAATACGGCGCGAGACGTATTCGCGTTTTCGGTTCGGTCGCACGTGGTGATGCAGATAAGAAAAGCGATCTTGACCTATTAGTGGATCTGGAAGCACACCGGAGTCTGTTTGACCTCGGCGGGCTGCAGTTTGATCTTGAAAAATCGCTGGCAATCCCAGTGGATCTGGTGACGGAAAATGGTCTCAGGGGAGAAATGCGTAAAAGAGTGTTGAAAGAGGCGATTGACCTATGAGAGACGACCGTCAACGATGCCAGGATATGCTTGACGCCATTCAAAAAATTGAAGAAAAGAGTGCAGGGATCAGTGAGGGGCAGGCAGACGAAATGCTGCAAGTGTGGGTGATCCATCACCTGCAAATCATCGGTGAGGCTGCGTTTAAGGTCAGCGAGGAATTCAAGAAAGTAAACGATGAGATCGCCTGGTCAAAAATCATCGGCACAAGGCACATATTGGTTCACGGGTACTTTCAGACTGATGTAAAACTACTCTGGCAAACGGTTAAGGAAGATCTGCCTGTATTAAAAAGTCAACTCGAAGGAATCCTTAGTAAGTAAGGCTAATTCCAGACAACCAAAACTATCCACTAAACAAATCAGTTTTTGAAATCACCCTGACAAATCACCCCACTCGTGTGAGTGTAATATGAAATTCATTGATAAGGAATCGGCCCCGGGAAACGGGGCTGACATGGACTGGATGAACTATCAGATCTTGATATGGAACTCGCGGCGCAGCGCGCTGCGGGCGGCGTGGAAACCGCACATGCCGTGAACCCCTCCGCCGGGCGGAGTGGCAGATGAACACAGGTAGACTCCCTTGAGCGGCAGTGCGTAGGAATCCCAGCGGACAGCCGGGCGGGTGAAGAACTGCGCCAAATCCTGCGAGCCGCTGTTGATATCCCCGCCGACCACATTGGGATTGTAGACCTCGTACTGCGCGGCACTGCGGGTGTGGGCAGCCAGGATGCGCTCGCGGAATCCGGGTGCGAAGCGCTCGATTTGAGACTCAATGGCTGAACGCATGTCCGTGGTGGAGCCGTTAGGCACATGGCAGTACGCCCAGGCAGTGTGTTTGCCGGCAGGCGCGCGCGAGGGATCCACCAGGCTGGACTGCACGAGGAGGACATACGGGTTGGCCGAATGATCCCCGCGCGCCACGGAGCGCTCGGATGCGGCGATCTCTTCCAGGGTGCCGCCGAGGTGCACGGTTGAGGAGAGGCTTATCTCCGGATTCGTCCAGGGAATGGGTGCATCCAGCGCCCAATCCACCTTGAACACGCCGGGACCGTAGCGGTAGCGCGTGAGCGCAGACCTGTAAGAGGTTGGAAGGTCGTCACCCGCGATGGCGAGGAGGGATTTGGGGGAGACATCCAGCAAAACGGCAGCCGCGGGCGGCAACTGCGCCAATTTTGTGACGGTGTGTGCCGGTGCGGATCTCACCGCCGAGATCAATGAGGAGCGCGGCCATGGCATCCACGATGCGCTGCGAACCCCCCTGCGCCACGGGCCAGCCGACAGCGTGCGCGCTGAGGGCGAGCGCCAGACCAAAGGATGCCGTGGCGGGGGATTCGAGGGGAAGCATGCCGTGAGCCGCCATACCGGCAAAGAGCGCGCGCACTTCCTCGGTGCGAAAACGGCTTTTGGCGTAACCCGCCGCGGACATGAGCGCCGGCAAGCCGAAACGCGCGAAGAGGAATGGACGGCGGGGGATGCGCAGCGTACCCAACAGATCCTCCACGAGGAGTATCCCAATGGCGCACGAGATAGCCGAGACTGCGGGTGTAGGCAGCGCCATCCTCTGTAAGACCGCGGGCGGTCTCCGCCAGTGATTGGCGGACGAGGACAGCCTTGCCGTGGTCCAGCGGATGGGCGAGGGAAACCTGGGGGAAGCGCCAGGTGAGACCATATTTGGCAAGGTCGAGGGAACGGAAGAACGGCGAAGAGACTGCCAGGGGATGCACCGCGGAACACACATCATGAATGAAGCCGGGCAGGGTGAGTTCAGCCGAACGCACGCCGCCGCCGATAGAGTCTCGCGCTTCAAGGACGAGCACTTTGAGCCCCTGCTGCGCCAGGGTAATGGCGGCAGAAAGGCCGTTGGGTCCACTGCCCACGATAACGGCGTCATATTCAGTTCGAGGCATCATGGATGCTCCCTGCGGGCTAATTTGCGGGCGGCGAATGGATGCGTGACCATGTAGAGGACAGAGCGGATGCCGGCGTTGTACCAGAGATTGCCGAAGTGCCTGAACTGGACGCGCTTATCGAGGAGGAGATTGGTCTGGCGGACCGCTCCCTTTACCCCGAGGTGCGCGGCGAGATTGAGAAGCGAAGCATGCCAGAAGGCGTCCTCGGCGTGCGTGCCGAACCCCAGGCGGAAGGAGAGATCAAAGATGGCATCGGCGGGGCGCAGGAGCGCCTGGGTCTGGGCGTAGAGCGTGCCGTCTTCGACGAAGCTGGAGAAGGTGATCCAGCCGCAGAACATGTGCCCCTGGAGGGTCATGAGCGAAAAGGATTCGGCGTTGGCATGCATGATGAGCGCGCCGGTATAGACCTTCATGCCGCCGGGGAGGGAAAGATGGATGACCGCCGGCATGCCGGGCTGCAGGGCTGCGTTGGGTGTAAGCAGATCGTTGCCCTCGGGCCAAAAGCCGGAGAAGTTGCCCTTCCAGGCAGCCATCACCTGCGCAGGGGAAAGGCTGACCCCGGGGAGCGCCACGCGGTAGGTGCGCTGCCAGAGAGGACCAAAGCCGGAGAATGGGGTAAGGGGCAGGCGGTTGCGGGTGTTGACCGCAATGGCGTGCGGAGGAAGGGCGGAACAATCCAGGTGAGTGACGGGAGAACACCACTCCTGACCATCAGGCGGCACGGCAGCGGGTGCTGCAGGAGAAATGGGATCAAAGATAGACAGGATCGAGTCCAGGCGCGTGAGACGCAGTACAGGGAGGAGCCAGGCAGGAGCGCCGACGGCGTTCAGGTGGACATTGAATTTGCGCAGACTGATGAGGAAGATGGTCAACAATTGGAGGCCGGCGCCATCCAACCCCTCAACGGCCGAAAGGTCAATCGATAATTCGGAGGGGGATTTTTGCTGGAGTTGAGATTCAACCCCGGCAAAACTGGCTTGAGAAGACCTGTCGAGATAACCGGATAAGGTCAGGGCGGGATTTGGTCCGTCGGAATCAAGCATCAGGGAAAATTTGTTTTTAGCCATTTGCACCTGTCCTCCTCAATCAAAGACAATCCTCACATTTAGTATAACGATTATCGCATTTATGGCGTTATTTTCAACAGCGGGTTTACGCAAGAGCCTGTTGGAATTGGCGATGATTATGTCATAATCAGATGAATGGGGCGTTTGCCAGTGAGGAGGAGCGATGGCGAGGTTTAACAAGCCTGGGAAATACAAGTTAGCAGATTATACCTTTTTCGAGGTGGTGATTGCCGCTGCATTCATCGCCGTGGTCAGTTTTGGGGCGATCGGCGGCGTGCTGGTGGCAGCGAAGCCGCAGACATTCTTCGGGCTGACCTCGGGCATCGTCTGCCCGCGCGGATCGGAAATGAAATACGATGAATGGTACGACGGCGAAGCGACGCAGTTCCGGGCGTACTGTGAGAATACGGTAGCTGGAAAGACTTACGACCGCACCGTGGCAGCGCTGGCAGTCCTGATGGCAGCTGACTACCTGATCATCTTCTGGGTTGTGTGGCTGGTGCTGATCGTTTTAAGGGCAATCCAAAAGAAGAAACGGGATTCTTCCCCGCAAACTCCACCGATCCCCTGAAGGATCGATCAATCTGGAACCAACTCCGCAGGCAGGTCACCCTCAGGGGCTGCACTCTCCGCCAGCATGGCCGGCGTGAGCGTTTTCATATGGAGGATGTGCACGCTCACCCCTGCAGCGACGAGGAAAAGCAGCGCCCGCAGCCACCAGGTGTGCGCCACCCAGATCAGCGAATAACCAATGGTGAGCCAAAGCAGGACAAGCGCGATGACTTTTGAACGCAGCGGGACCGCATGAAAGCGCCGGTAATTACGGATGAAGGTGCCAAACACACGGTGATGGGTGATCCACAGGTAAAGCCGGCTGGAACTGCGCAGGAATAATCCGGCTGCCAGGAGGAGGAACGGGGTGGTCGGCAGCACCGGGATAAAAATTCCAAGCGCACCCAGGAGCAGGCAGGCAAAGCCGGCGGCGATGAGCAGGTTGCGCTTTACGATGTCACGGTTGAAACGGGGAATTTTCATGTGGGGGAATTATAACGGATATCCCAAGGGAAGACCTTGCGCGGGAATATAAAAAGAACCGGGTCAGATTCGACCCGGTTGTTGATCAGCGATTAAGAATGAGCGATGGCGGATAATTTTTCCGCGAGGGCAAGGTATTTCTCGTGAACACCCGCGCCGGTTTCCACATGCTCTACGTGCTCGAAAGCATCATCCAGGGCGGCGTATTTTTCAGGGCTGATGGCGCGATCTGCCATGGGGAAGAGAATGTTATTCTCCTTGAAGATGTGTCCGCGCAGCAACTGGATGTAGCCGTTGGCATTTTCGAGGACAGCTGTGATGGCAGACTGGTCGCCGGCCTGCCACTTGAGGGCAGCCTCGCGCATCTGGCGGGTGAATAACCTTCCCTGTTCGTGGTCAGAGAGCATCACCGCGATGGGTCCGTTCTCTGCCGGGATGCCGGCTTCTTCCATGTATTTGAAGAGGACGCCCTCCTCCTTGGCATGGTGGCAGCCATCGGCAAAACCTTTGATGAAATCCGCGGCATCGAGGAAGAAAGACGGCTGGGATTTGCCGGCTCTAATTTTTGCCAATTCCAATTCCAGTGTATCCAGTACCTGCAGGATAATTTCATGTTCTTCCATGAGAATTTTAGTCGCGTTCATTGCAGCCTCCGCTTGTTTTGTTCAGAATATTTATAATTATTATAACATTATTCATAAATATTACAAGGGATAAAGGCTTATCTCACACAGAGACACAGAGATCACGGAGAATTCTTTTTTAGAAACCCAATCACATAGAGTCACTGAGATCACGGAGAATTCTTTTTTTAGAAACCCAATCACACAGAGTCACTGAGATCACGGAGAATTCTTTTTTAGAAACCCAATCACATAGAGTCACTGAGATCACGGAGAATTCTTTTTTTAGAAACCCAATCACACAGAGTCACTGAGATCACGGAGAATTCTTTTTTTAGAAACCCAATCACACAGAGTCACTGAGATCACGGAGAATTCTTTTTTTAGAAACCCAATCACACAGAGTCACTGAGATCACGGAGAATTCTTTTTTAGAAACCCAATCACACAGAGTCACTAAGATCACGGAGAATTCTTTTTTTAGAAACCCAATCACACTGAGTCACAGAGATCACGGAGAATTCAATAAAAAAACTGATATCAATAGAATTGACCAAACACTATGAGAATTAATTTAGGAATTTAGTTTACCCGGAAATATAGCCATTGAGAATTCGATGGAACCCCTGTTTAAGAGTTGGTGCTCCAAAATTAATTAACAGCCCCAGGTGAAGATTCATCAATTTCAAATAAGTGAGAACCTGCTTGGAATAAACAGGAGCAAGGATTTCAACTGATTTCAGTTCAACCACAACGCAATCTTCCACTAATAGATCTATCCGGAATCCATTGTCAAAGATTATTCCATCGAATGTAAATGAAACAGGTTTTTGTAATTCAACCTTTACCCCTACTCTTCTTAATCGCTCTGCAAGGACAACTTCATAGACAGATTCTAATAGACCAGGACCTAATTCCTTGTGAATTTTAATACAGTGGTCGAGGATAATTCCACTAATGACATTCTCATCCATAATTTGTTTGTCCTTAGAAAAAAACTTCCCTGTGTCCTCTGTGCCTCTGTGTGAGAACAAATCAATCAGTAGGTGTGGGGGTTTCCTCTATGTCACCGTAATCCAGCACCTCGCGCACCTGGGAGCCGTGCTGCTGCGGACCGATGATGCCCTCTTCTTCGAGGGTATCCACCAGGCGAGCGGCGCGGGTGTACCCTACACGCATCTTACGCTGGAGCATGGAAATGCTGGCTTTTTTCTCGCGGCGGACAATTTCGATGGCATCCTTCAAGAGCGGGTCGCCACCCGGATCAGATTCACCAAAGAGAGCGCCCTGCTTGAGCGGGACACCCGCCGGGATCATTTCGACCGCGTGGTTCTCAGGCATCTCGGCACCCTGGGCGGAGCGATTCAAGGCGATGACGCGCCAGGCATCCACCAGGCGCTGGATTTCAGGGTCAGAGACGAACACGCCCTGCAGACGAACCGGGGAAGGAGCATCCGGTGCCTGGTAGAGCATATCCCCGCGGCCGAGCAGGCGGTCTGCGCCGGGCTGATCAAGGATGACGCGGCTGTCGGTGTTGGAGGCAACCATGAAAGCAATGCGCGCCGGGAAGTTGGCTTTGATCAAACCGGTCAACACATCCACGGAGGGGCGCTGGGTGGAGACAATTAAATGAATACCAGTGGCGCGGGCTAGCTGCGCCAGGCGGGTGAGGTTGTGCTCGGTTTCATCGGGGGCAAGCATCATCAGATCGGCTAATTCGTCGATGACAATCACCAGGTAAGGGATCTTCTCATCTCCCTTGCGGTTGTAGTCTGTGATATTACGTGCGCCAGCGCCGGCGAATTTCTTGTAGCGCTGGTCCATCTCGCGAAGCACCCACTGCAGCGCTCCGGTCACCTTTTCAGCATCCACCACCACGGGGGCGAGCAGGTGCGGGATGCTGTTGTAACCGGTGAGTTCAACGCGTTTCGGATCCACCAGCAGCAGGCGCAGTTCCGCGGGAGTATTGTTGAGCAGCAGGCTGGATAGAATGGCATTCACTAAAACGGATTTACCGGAATTGGTTGTGCCGGCGATAAGCAGATGGGGCATGGCCGCCAGATCAGCGCAAACCGGTTTTCCGGCAACATCCTTACCGAGGGCAAAACGCAGGGTTGACTTTACCTTGCGGAAGGTATCCGTTTCGACCAGTTCGCGCAACGAGACGAGGGTTAGCTCACTGTTGGGAACTTCGATGCCCACGTAACCTTTGCCAGGCACAGGCGCCTGGATGCGGATGCTGGGAGCGGCGAGCGAGAGCGCCAGGTCGTGCTCCAAGGCAACGATCTTGGCAACACGCACGCGGGTGCGGCCGGCGCGATTCTCGATAAAATCGGGCTCAACGCCGAACTGGGTTACCGCGGGTCCGCGGTGAATTTCGACGATATGGGCTGGAGCCCCGAAAGACGCGAGCGTCTCTTCAATGATGCGGGCGCGGTCCTTGTCGTAATGGGATTGGATGGCTGCCGGGGTTGCCGGATCCAGTACATCTGCCACCGCGGGAATAGTCCAGGGGGCTTCGAGTTTACCCACACCGATCCTGACTACCGGTGAGGTAATTACAGGTTCTACGGATTGAGCGGTGGAGCCACGAGCAGCTGCGTGAGCGGATGATGAACGCGCCCCAACCTCCTTGCGGAGCGGGTGGTATTCTCCGTCACCTGAATCCGGTTGGTCCTCAAGCGCGCTAAACCCCTGGGGTAAATCTGAATCATAACGGGGTTCTTCGTAGGTCGATACCTTCGGATAAGAGCGCTGCCTGGCAGTCTGAAAAGTTTGGACTGGTTTGCGCTGGAAAATCTTCCCCAAGCGCGAGAGCAGTTCAGGCAGAGAGATGTCCGCGAGGAAAATCATTGCAACCAGGAACCAAGCCACCAGGAACACAACTTCGCCCGCCCCGCCGAGTGTATCCAAAAGAAGCAGGTCGATCCCGGCGCCGATCACACCGCCACCCTTGCCGGCTTTGGCAGAGTCCATTCCACCACCTTCAAAGAAATGGAACCAGGTGAGGATGTTCAAGTAAAAGAGGATAATGCCAGTGGTTCGCCCCCCTGAAATGTGAGGAAGCTTATCCATCTTGCGCATCACGAGATAAACGCCAAAAACGATCAAGCCGATTGGGATGATAAATCCACCCAGTCCGGCAATTTGAGCTGTGGCGATCGCAACCCAGTTGGTTAAGGCTCCATTCTTGCGTGCAAACAAGGCGACAAAACTTAGGAGCCCGACAATGATCAGTAATCCACCAATGAAATTTAGTTTCTGGTCAGTAGTTAATGCAGAGGATGATTGCCTGCCTGAACTTTTACGCCCGCGTGAGGATTGTGAAACACTTTTTTTGGTGGACCTCGAGCGAGAATAAGGTGTTTTTGCCATTAAAGCTCCCTTTGAGAGCAGATTTAATACAACCCTCGAGAGACTGGTTGCAGTTTTTATACCATTGTATCATCGCGAAAGATGATTGCCTGCAGATTGTTCAGAATGGTAAAACAGGAGATTTACTTTTATAGTTCAAAGGCTTTTGCGAGGATGCGGTGTGTGGATGCAAAGGCAAGAGGTGGAAGATCGTCCAGGGGGAACCAGGCGGCATCCCCGGCATCATCGCCAGCGAGGAGTTCTCCCCCCACCTGCTCCACCAGGTACACCAATAAAATATCGGAACCCCGCGGATGCTCGCGACCTGAAAGGACGTCGATCAACCGGATTACCCTGACCTCGAGTCCCGTCTCCTCGCGAACTTCGCGGAGGACGGCGTCTTCAGGCAACTCATGCGCATTGATAAACCCGGCTGGAACTGACCAGGCACCGACCTGTGGTTCCATTGAACGTTGAACCAGCAAAATTTGATTAACTCGCAATAGCAAGGCAGCGCAAGCCACTTTAGGGTCTTCAAAATGGATCCAGCCGCAGGATGGGCAGGTTAAGCGCTGCCCGCCATACTGGATGCTGACCTCCAGGCGGGAAGCACATTTGGGACAAAAAGTGAATGGATCGTGAGAATGCAAATTACCGCCGGCGCAGCAGGATTGCCAGACCTGCGCTGACCAAGGCGACCAAACCCAACCCTGCCATCACGAGGGTCAGTGGAGCAAATTGCTCAAAGAATTTAATACCGCCTCTGGAGGAATCATTAATGTAAGTGCCCTGCGATTTTTCATCAGGAATGCCGAGAATCAGCGTGGATGGGTCTGCCTGACGCAGCGGAACGGTTGAGAGAGTCGGCGTACCTGCGGGACTGGCTGGACTGAGTGATTCTGGAGGGGCACTTTGGGGCGCTTCCTCGATCGTGGACGGCCCGGTATAACTTCCGTCTCCACCGCCGATGACGGTCTGAGCATTGGGATCGGCGCCGCCACCACCACCTCCCATGCCAAAGGCTCGCTGGGGGTTCCACAAAATGATCATCGGCGATTCGGCAGGAGCTGCACCAGTTTTTTGTGCCACAGAGGTGTCGTTTGCCACAGGAGCCATCTCAGGCGCTGCCCCGCGGAAAGCACCCAGGCGCGGCAAAATGGAGGATCCCGCGAAAATCACCAGCAGCAGGAAGGTGGAAACCGCCGAGACCAATCCCCAGGCAGGCTGGAAGAGCTGGCGTTTAGCCGTTTTTTTTACCCGTTCGGGGGTGAGCAGGAAATTGCGTGGAGCACGAATTTTTGGCAGCGCATGGAGCATGCGTTTGGTATAAGCAAGTTCCTGCGATGTGCGTTTGAATTGTTGATCCGAGACGAGGCGCTTTTCGACCCGCTGCATGTCGGATTGGGTTAATTCACCATCCAGGTATGCAGATAGGAGTAAATAGTCCTTTCGGGAAAGGGTTTCAGTCATCTTGTGCCTCGCTATTTAGACGGAATTGGTCGGGCAGAAGTTCCTGAAAACCCTGAAGACAATCGCGCACTTTTAAGCGCGCGCGGGCAAGACGGCTTTTTATTGTTCCCAAAGGGGTAGATACACTTTGCGAGACTTCGGAGTAATCCATTCCCTGAACATCCACCAAGATGATGACGGACCTGAATTCCGGCGGGAGTTGTTCCAGGCAGTGCTGGAGGGCGTGTTCAAGCTCCGCCTGTTCCATAGTGGTTTCGGCTGAAGGATCGTTTGAGGCTAACCAGGCAGCAGAATCATGTTCTTCTTCGTCTTCGTTCACTGGCTCAAGGGGAGTGGTCGGGCGCCTTTTTTGGCGGCGGAGTTCATCGTAACAGCCATTGGTGACCATGCGCATCACCCAGGCTTTGAATGAGCCGCCGCGGAAAGACCCCAGGTTGTTATAGGCGGAGATAAAGGCATTTTGGACAGCATCTTCCGCCAGGTCAGGATCATTGAGCATTCGGCAGGCGACACTATAAGCCAGATCCTGGTACACCAGGATAAGACGATTGAAGGCGTCCAGTTCCCCTTTTTGGGCAGATTGTATCAGCGCGGATTCGTCCATTTTTTTAACCCCAATAATTGTAATCCAAAGTGCCAAAAAATACTTGCCTTGACATTGGCTTTAGCATGGGTATAATCGAATCAACAGACCCACTCGGGGACTTGCGTTTGGCTGAATCCTCAGAGAGCTGGCGGATGGTGAAAGCCAGTGATTCTCACAAGCGCGTTCCACCCCGATCACCTGTAACAGGTGGTCTGCTTTCGCAGGGGCAGCCATGCCGTAAGAAAGCCGGAAGCGCCGTTACCGCTCAACAAGACTCAATCACTGAGTGAATGCAGGTGGCACCACGGGCGCCCCTCGTCCTGCAAAGGAATGGGGGCGTATTCTATTAGAGCGAGGTGCAACATGTTAGATCTAAACCTGATCCGAGAAAACCCTGAAATTGTACGCAAAGCCCTGGCTGACCGCCAAATGGACGCGTCACCAGTGGATATCGTTTTATCCCTGGACACTGACCGGCGCAACCTGCTGACACAGGTGGAGAAGTTGAAAGCCGAACGCAACGTTGTCTCCAAGGAGATCAGCCAATCCAAGGATCCCGCTGCGCGCCAGGCAAAGATCGACGCCATGCGCGAGGTGGGCGACCGGATTACGGAACTGGATGAGACAGTACGCCAGGTGGATACAAACCTGCAAGCCACACTTTCCATGATCCCCAATCTGCCGGATCCATTAACCCCTTACGGCAAAGACGAGAGCGAAAATGTGGTGGTGCGGAGTGAGGGAACGCTGCCATGTTTTAATTTCACCCCATTGGCGCATTGGGACCTCGGGACCAAACTGGGAATCATTGATTTTGAACGCGGTGTCAAGTTGACCGGTTCGCGTTTCTACATCCTGAATGGCGCCGCAGCCCGATTACAGCGCGCATTAATCGCGTGGATGCTCGACCTGCATATCCGCCAGGGTTACGAGGAACGCTATACGCCATTCATGGTCAAAGCGGATACCCTATACGCTGCCGGCCAACTGCCTAAATTTGTAGATAACCTCTACCATGATATTGAAGAAGACCTGTGGATGGTCCCCACAGCGGAAGTGCCGCTCACCGGCATGTACATGGGAGAAGTTCTCGAAGAAAACACACTGCCGCAACGCTTCACGGCGTACACCCCGTGCTTCAGGCGCGAGAAGATGAGCGCAGGCAGGGACGTACGCGGGATCAAACGCGGGCATCAGTTTGATAAAGTGGAAATGTATGTATTCTGTAAACCTGAAGAGTCAGCGGCTGAGCTGGAAAAAATGCTGGCAGCAGCGGAAGCCACCTGCGCGGGTTTGGAACTGCCATACCGCATCAAGCGTTTGTGCACCGGGGATATCGGATTCAATTCGATGATCACCTATGACCTCGAAGTATGGGCAGCCGGCTGCGGCGAATGGCTCGAAGTCTCCTCGGTTTCCAACGTGGGTGACTTCCAGGCGCGGCGGGCGAACATCAAATACAAACCTTCTGATGGCGGGAAAACGCGGCTGGTACACACGCTCAATGGCTCCGGATTGGGGATGCCGCGAACGATGATCGCAGTACTGGAAAATTACCAGCAGGCAGACGGCTCGATAAAAGTACCTAAGGTGCTGCTGCCATGGATGGGTGGAGTGGATATAATCAAGTAATGGAAAATATCGCGAATTCTGCCTGGTTTATTTCCATACTCGCGGCTGTGATGGTCGTGGGTCTGCTGGGACTGCTGTTTTACATCATCCCCGGGCTGACCATCATCTGGCTCGCCATCCTGGCTTACGGGATCATGAACGGATTCACCGTCTGGTCAGGCATTCTTTTTGGCGTTATCACCCTGCTGATGATCGGCGGAAACCTAGTGGATAACTATTTCATGGGTGACCAGGCACGCAAAACAGGCGCAAGTTGGGTCGGGATCGTGGTAGCCCTGGTGCTGGGCAGTAGTGGGTACATTCGTCCTGCCGCCCTTTGGCGGGATCCTCTTCGCAGCGGTGGGAATCCTGATCGTCGAATGGATCAATAAGAAGAATTTCAAGGAAGGATTAAAATCCACCGGCGGAATGCTGAAAGGCTGCGGTTTTGCCGTGGTGGTGCGTTTTTCCATCGGCGTGGTGATGATCGGTCTATGGGTGGCGTGGTTCCTGTGGCTTAAATAAAAAACAACTCCGGCGGGCGTCTAGACATTGAAGGTGAGATGTTGTATTCTTTTGTTAGGGTAAAATACGACTGGGAAGTGTATTGATACCCTTGGTCACTGTGGAGGACGAGTCCTTCAGTGACCATTTCTTTTTGTAAAGCCTTTTTCAATGTATTTATTACTAAACCGAGAGAGTTTTGTTTGCAAAAATTATGGGCCACAATATACCCATCGTGTAGATCCTTGATGGTTGAAAGATAAGCCCAGCCTTGATTTGTGTGTACAAAAGTCACATCAGTCACCCATTTCTTATTTGGGCGGATGGCAGAGAACTCTCGATTCAGTATATTAGGAAATCGGTGAAAAGTGCTTAAATCTTCAGCCTTTCTGAGAAATTTTCTTCTCCTAGCCACTGAATGTATCCCAAGTTCGTTCATAAGTCTCAATACAGCCTTGTGGTTGATTTTTAGGCCATATTTCTGCTTGATCCAAATCTGCACTCTGCGATAACCGTATGTACGATGTGAAGCATGGTAAGCCTCTTTGATTTTCGCCGGAATTGTTTTTTATTTACGATATTTAGTGAGAAAGATAGGCTTCGACCATGATTAGATTCTTGTCCCCAACATTCTTGATCACTCCCAGGAGGGTATCCATTGAGGAGACTTCTTCAAGCTGCTCGGTGACAAACCAGGCAAGGAACTCCCGGGCAATGTAATCTTTGGTGGATTCTGCAATCTCCATGAGTTCATATATGTAACCCGTCACATCCTGTTCCCATTTAAGGGAGAGTGCCACCGCTTCTTCGGCGGATGCAAAATCAGCTTTTGGAGCAGCGAGCGCCGGCAAGACCAGCTTGCCATTGGTTTCGTTGACATAATGCAGGAACTTGAGGGCGTGCTCCTGCTCTTCAGCAGCCTGCTTGAAAAACAATTCGGAAAGTTTCTTGAGGTATCTGCCTTCAAAATAGGCGGCGATTTGCAGGTATTGGTTCGAGGCTTCCATTTCACGCCCGATCTGGGCGTTGAGAGCATCGTTTAATTTCTTAGTGATTAACATTTTTTTCTCCATTATTTATAAAATTTATCTTATTTTTAGTATAGGAGAAAAATAAAAGAATTTCGTTAACAATTCAGCTCTATTTTGTTCGTTCGCGGGTGAGAACCACCTGGTACAAAACGATTGATCCAGCCACGGCGGCATTCAGCGACTCGATCTTGCCGTGCATCGGCAACCTGAGCAGGAAATCACATTTTTCACGCACAAGAGAACGCATGCCTTCTCCCTCGTTGCCTACAATGAGCGCAATCGGTCCGTCAAGGCGGACCTTCTGCACAGGTTGTGAACCAGGACCACCATCTAGACCGACCACCCAGGCCCCTGCCTGCTTGAATTCCTCGACAGCCTGCACAAGATTGGCCTGCGCGATGAGCATGTGTTCACTGGCACCCGAAGAGGAGTTGACAACCGCAGGTGTAACTTCGGCAGCCCGGTGCGGCGGGATGACCACCCCGTGCACCCCGGCGGCTTCCGCGCTGCGCAAGAGAGATCCCAGGTTTTGCGGATTTTGGATCATATCCAGCAGGAGGACAAATAACTCCTCGTTGTTGGATTTTGCCCGTTCGGTGATATCCACCAGGTTCACATAAGGATAACGGCTGACCTCAAGGGCAACGCCCTGGGGGTTCTCCCCCATTTTTGCCAGGCGTTCCTTAGACACACGCTCGATCGGGCATTTGCGGGAGGCGGCCAGTTTTTGCAGCTCAATGATGCGGCCTTTCTCATCAATTCCGGTGGCGAGCAATAATTTAAACACTTCACGCCGGCGGGCTTGAAGGACTTCCATCACCGCATTGCGGCCGATAATCCATTCTCTCATATCACCTTAATTCCAGCGCCAGCTGGTGCCGTCTTTGCTATCTTCAAGGATCACACCAAGTTCTGCCAGTCGGTCGCGGATTCGGTCGGATAATGCCCATAACTTGTTTTGGCGCAATTCACGACGAATCTCGATCAGAAGATCAATGATCTCATCTGCCTTCTGATCGACAGCCTTCTTCACTTCCAACTGAAGGCCTAACACAGAGGTCAATTCAAGGAGGGCAGCCTGGGCGGGCTGCAATTGGACATCAGCAGCGCCATCAGCACGCGCCTGGTTAATGGCACGCACCAGTTCATAAAGTTCTGCCATCGCCCCAGCGGTGCTGAAATCGTTGTCCATAGCCGCCACAAAACCATTTTGGGTCTTCTCGATTTGTGCTTGCAGATCATGGAGGACTTTTTCGGATAGTCCTGCAGCCCCGGGTAAAGCAGGTTTCAACACAGAACGCAAGCGCTCAATCCCTTTATCAGCCTGCTCGAGAATTTCATTGGAATAAGTAAGCGGATTGCGGTACCCGGAAGTTAATACCATCATGCGCAGGGATTCGGCAGTATGAGTGGCAAGAAATTCTTCAATGGTCACCAGGTTGCCGATGGATTTGGACATTTTTTCACCGCTCAACTGCAGCATGCCATTGTGAATCCAGTAACGCGCGAACTGCCGGCCAGTGAAGGCTTCGCTTTGGGCAATCTCGTTTTCGTGGTGCGGGAAGATGAGGTCGTTGCCGCCACCGTGGATGTCGATCTGTTCACCCAGGTGATTGAGGTTCATGGCAGAGCATTCAATGTGCCAGCCGGGTCTGCCCTTGCCCCACGGGCTATCCCAGGAGGGTTCTCCGGGTTTGGCAGATTTCCATAAGGCAAAATCCATGGGGTGCTCCTTGCGTTCGTCCACTTCGATACGGGCACCCGCCTGCATCTCTTCCACACGCCTGCCGGAGAGTTTGCCGTACGCGGGGTCTTTTTGAACCCTGAAGTAGACGTCCCCATCCACTGGATAAGCAAAATCTTTATCGATCAATCCATCAATCATCTTAATGATCTGGTCCATCTCGCGGGTGGCGCGTGGATTGACGGTTGCCGGCAGGATATTAAAATCCTTGAGGTGCTGCTCAAATTCTTTGATGTAGCGTTCACCCAACTCAAAGGGATCGACTCCCTGCTCTTTGGCTTTGATGATGATCTTGTCGTCCACATCGGTGAAGTTCATCACGTGGGTAACTTCGTAGCCGCGGAATTGCAGGTAACGCCGCAGCACATCAAAAACCAGGGCAGACATGGCGTGACCGATGTGCGCTTTTGCGTAGACCGTCGGACCGCAGACATACAGTGACACCTTGCCTGGTTTAAGGGTGATAAATTCTTCTGTCTTGCGGGTAAGCGTGTTATATACCTTCAACATAAACGAGTCTCCTCTAATGACCAGAACCTTCTTCAGGGCGGGCAAAGATCATGCGCCCGGCAGCGGTCTGCAATACCTTGGTAACGATCACCGTGATGTCTTTATCCATGTAGTCTCTTCCGTTTTCAACCACGACCATGGTGCCGTCATCCATGTAGGCAACCCCCTGCCCGGACTCGCGACCTTCCTGGATCACCTTGACCTGCATGATCTCACCCGGAAGCAGAATGGATTTTACCGCGTTGGCCAGTTCGTTAATATTGAGGATAGTGACGCCCTGGAGTTCTGCAACGCGGTTGAGGTTGTAATCATTGGTAAGGATCGGACACTGCATCTGGCGCGCCAGGACCACCAGTTTATCGTCCACCTCGCGCATGCCCTCTACATCGATATCGCTGATGCGTATGGGAATGGTGGGTTCCTTTTGCAGAGCAGCAAGCACTTCCATACCCCGCCGGCCGCGCTGCCGGCGCATGCTGTCGGAAGAATCCGCGATGTACTGGAGTTCATTGAGTACAAAACGCGGGATAAGCAGGCTGCCCGGGATAAAGCCGGTGCGGGTGATATCCGCAATCCTGCCATCAATGATGACGCTGGTATCCAGAAGGATGGTGCGGTTATCCGCCCAATTGGCTCCGGAAGCACCATCCTTGGAAAGGGACTGACCTTTTTGCAAACCCGGGAAAACGGAAAAGATATCCTTCTGACGCATCACGAATATCGAGACGCCCAGGTAGCCGAATAACACAACTGCCACAAAAGGAAGGATGCTGCCCATGGGGTCCGGCAAAAGGGAGAGGGGGAAGGACAACAACACCGCCACGATCAATCCGACAATCAGACCGATGAGTGCAGCAACCAGATTTTGCGCAGAAGAACGGCCCAATAATTTGCGTAAGCCGCGTACGGGTTTAGTGGAAATATATGGGGTTAAGAGAAGACCAACCAGCGCGCCCACAAGACCGAATGAAAAGGTATACTGTTCCACGGTCATGGTATTGGCACCGGGGAGTGCGTTGGCAGCTTCGCCAACATTTTTTCCCCAAAACAAGCCGGCAATTGCAAGACCGACCATTCCGATCAAACGAAAAATAAAATCACTGCTCATATAATTGCTCCTGAAAAAAAAGAATGAATGCATGTTAAAGAACTGGATAAATTGGATAAATGCAGTTAGATAATAGCATGTTGCAGAGTATCCGTCAAACCTGTTTACGGTCAACAGTAAGGCTGGAAGAGGGTTTTGTTGACACCCCCCTGCTCCCGTGATAAAATCCGAGCGTTCCACGACGCCCCCATCGTCTAGTGGCCCAGGACGCGGCCCTCTCAAGGCCAAAACAGGGATTCGAATTCCCTTGGGGGCACTTTTTATTTAAATTACAAAGTGATTGTCTTGCACTTCGAATTCCCTTGTCCACAGGATGCAAAAAACGCGACCCGCAGGGTACTTCGTGAGGGGCACTTTTTATTTAATCGTCCCTCTCATACCATCGAGGTACTTTAAAGGCTCACCCTCCTTCGAGGGCATGAAACAGGGATTCGAATTCCCTTGCCCACAGGGTACTTCGTGAGGGGCACTTTCTTTTTAAACTCCTAATTTTCAAGTAACCGGTTCGAATTCCCTTGCCCACAGGGTACTTCGTGAGGGGCACTTTCTTTTTAACTCTAATTTTCAAGTAACCGGTTCGAATTCCCTTGTCCACAGGGTACTTCGTGAGGGGCACTTTCTTTTTAAACTCTAATTTTCAAGTAACCGGTTCGAATTCCCTTGCCCGCAGGTACTTCGTGAGGGGCACTTTTTATTTAAAATTACAAGGTGATAGTCTTGCACTTCGAATTCCCAATAATTTCTCACCTGTCTCAGGGCTGTTCCAAGTAGAAACCTGGGTGTTCCTGGTTGAACAAAAAACCTAATTATTGTTATATGTATAATGAATTACAGTTCGGAAAACATATCCATTGAAAGGCAAAACCATAATGGGGACTAAATTCCAGGAATGGAAAACCAACCACCAGACTCTTTGGCAATTCGTGATGTTCACCCTGATGAGCTGCATCACGACCGTGGTGGATTTCGGGTCTTTTGCCTTATTCAATTACCTGGTGTTTACTTCATTAAAAACACAGCCTTTTGCCTGGTGGATCATCAATTATTCCATCGAGGATGGGGGTTTAGGCGCTTTCCTGGCTTTTGGTCTTTCCTTTGCCATTTCTCAAACGTTTAATTTCTTTCTTCAGCGAAAAACAACCTTCAAGGCGAACAACAATGTGCTGTACAGCGGAATGATGTATGCCGTCATGGTGATCGGGGTGTACTTTTTGCAGCTCTGGGTCCCATCGGTAATCCAGGCAGGAATTGCGGCGGCGATTGGTGCGCCATTGGGGGCAGCGGTAGTGAAGTTCATCAACATGACGATCTCGATGCTGATCCAATTCCCGGTGAACAAATGGGTCATCATGCGGAGAAATATCAGGAAAGGTTTGGAAAAAGATCTAACCGGGTAATAGTAATGCATTCCCCACAAGCGGCTTATTCTCATCATTGAACCAAACAAATATTATGATTAAAAGACCTTGCCGCAATCTAATCGGTTTGGATTCCGCCTCTACGGTGAACACGGGGACCATTCCCACGTACTCGTTATCGCATCGTAGAGACCTTCCATCTGATCGCTTGCGGCGGTATTCTCCGAGTGAGTTGGTGAGAATGTGAGTATGTATAGAGTCTGCTCGTGCACGAAGTACACCCTGCGAAGAAGGTCCTGACCCGGCATACCGTCCAGCACGACTGCCTGTTCACCGCCGATAGTCACAGACCAGCGATCAGCGCTCAAGCCCGCCACTTCTGCCAGTTCCTTATCAGCAACCTCCTCGGCGGTGAGATTATTGGGATC
Source organism: uncultured Chloroflexia bacterium (assembly GCA_963753625.1). Classification (GTDB taxonomy): domain Bacteria; phylum Chloroflexota; class Anaerolineae; order Anaerolineales; family Anaerolineaceae; genus UBA6107. The sequence goes on along the minus strand of CAVWCP010000005.1, from coordinate 228,861 downwards.
TCTAATGTCAAACCAGAAGAGACCTTTCACCTCAGAACCAGGAAGATCAGGGGCAGCGATTTCCACCGCATCATAGTAGGGAACTTGTGTATATCCCTGAGGATAAGAAAAACAGAGACCCAATTGATCACGTGAGAAAAACTCCATTGTTTCACTCACACTGGTTTGGGCTGGTGTAGTTCCGAGCACCTGTAAAGTCGGGGTGGGTACGGCTGTTTGGGGTAACTCGTTGGAGCTGACGCCCGGGGTAGAGCGCGGCGCTGTGGCGCATGCTGAGACAAACCCGATAAAGGTGAGGAAAACCGAAACCAGCTTTCCCGGGGAAACACTTAGTCTGCATGAATTGATGATGATTCGCATTGGTTACTCCTTTCTTTTGGATAGCAGATGAAGGGGAAATGCTGCCAATCGACCTTCATATGATCGGTAGATTCTGGAAGCCTACAGAAACAATTTACTCTAGGTTTCATCGATTAGTTCTTCATTGCGTAGCAGACCAGGTCTGTTGAGACGGACAGACAAATAGAATTGTAATCCTGCCCGCCAACAAGATTAGGGTTTGCGCTACATTGGGTACAGTGGTTGTGAAATTTAATATCATGACGATCTCGGTGTTGAATTTGTTCCAGATGAACAAATGGGTCATAATGCAGATAAATGATGAGAAATAATTGAGAAACGAATCAATCTGATACTAAAAGCCTTTAACCGGTCTTTGTGCATAATGGTTGCCAACCACTAAGCCCATTTTTGGTTTCGGCATAAATATAAATTCACCCGGCGAGGTATTCAACCGGGTGAAATCGGGTACATGAACTGACTATGCAGTTCTCTTGCGTTTCGACAACAATGGCAGGCGCTAATTCCCCTCACCGCTCAGGCGGATGTCTCTGCGAACGAAGCGCAACCAGGCAACGCTATTCGAGTAGGACTCTGCCAATGACCGCAGCCAATCACACAAAATTGTGGTTTTGCCATAACCTGCTGGTCCGCAAACCAGGGTCAATGACGTGTTCTTCTCCAAACCGGCAGCCAAATTCCGTAACAACCTTGGACGGTGGACAACTTTTGAACCGACAGGCGGGATATTGAACTTGGTGGAAAGCAGCGGTATGGACAATTTTGAAGATATTTACTCAGATTGAGGGGTCACTGCCTATGATTGTAGCATGAGCTGCAATTATCATTTCCCTGCCTGATGGTCCCTCCTGCATTATCTGAATGTGGATTTCCAAATATCGATCCGGTTTATAGTAAAAAAAGTACTCCTCGGAGTACTTTTTAGTAAAACACAATACTTAGGTCACTATAAGATATCGGTGGACCGCCTTTTATTGCAGGCTTGTGCTGAGTTCTCAGTTACACATCGAATTCAAGCTCAACTTACTGCTTTTTTCACCAGCGCGCTGATCCTGGCTTCTTCGGGGGCGGTTAGTACTTTAAGCGCAAAGGTAACCGGCCAGAAAGTGCCCTCATCAAGCTTTGCCTCGTCACTGAACCCCAGAGTGGCATATCTCGTGTTGAACTTGCTGGCAGCCTGGAAAAAGCAAACGACCTTATCCTCTTTTGCATACGCCGGCATCCCATACCATGTTTTCGGATTGAGGGATGGCGCACTGGCTTTGATGATCGCATGCAGCCGGGTAGCCATGCTGCGATCAGGTTCCTCCATCTCGGCAATTTTCTCAAGCACCATAGCTTCACCGTCAGCTTTGGCATTGCCTTTTCCGCGGCGTGTTTCCGCTTTCAATTCCCGGGCACGCTCCTTCATGGCGGCCTGCTCTTCGGCCGAAAATGTTTTTCCACCAGTTGCGCCGGCGGAAGACGTTTCTGATTGTATTTTCGAACTCATATCATCTCCTTGTGCTAATCACACTAATTAATATAGTTTTTGTATGAATTAGTATATCACTACCTACTTGAGAAGTTTGAAAAGCAGCATGACATATTGAAATCTGGCAATTGTATAATGAAGGTGATGCCCATTCGAAAACAATCCCCAATTGAGATCAAAACCACTGAAGTGCATATGTGCACCCTTTCAGTTCGGCTCAACATCCTCAGCCGGGTTCCCTTTTTCCGGGATCTGCATTCTGAAAACCTTGAAGCCATTAATCAGCTATTCCATGAAGAGGGTTTTGATGCAAACGAGATCATCTGCCATGCAGGAGACCAATCCAATCGATTATTTGTTGTCGCAGAAGGGCGCGTCAAGCTGCTTCAACATTCATTTTCCGGGAAAAACATCCTTCTGGACATGCTAATGCCAGGGGAGTACTTTGGCAGGTATTCCAGGCAGGCAGATGCCGTTTACACCGAAACAGCGCAAGCCCAAACCAGGTCTTGCATTCTAGTCATTGACAGGGAGAAATTCCAACAAGTCCTCAACCAATACCCATCAGTTGCATTGAGGGTCATTGATATTATGGCTCAGCGGCTTCAATCAGCAAATGAACGGGTACACCAATTGAGCACCATGGCTGTTGAAAACCGAATCGCCAGCGTATTGCTCATGTTGAGTGAAAAATTTGGTGAAAAACGTAAAATCGGCTGGCTGATCCAGGTTCCGCTGACCCGCGAAGACCTGGCAGACATGACCGGCACGACTATTGAAAGCACCAGCCGCGTGATGAGCGAATTCCGAAAAGACGGACTGGTGCAATCAGGGCGCGGCTGGGTTGCAGTGGTGAATAAAGAAGAATTACGGGTTATTTCTGAAAAATACCTTGAATAGGGGGTATTCCAGAAAAAAGGCAGCGGGTCACAGCGCTTTCTAATTTCATTGCACTTAATTGATGTACATCATGGAACACTTCATTGACAACGGTTATATTAGTGTCATAAGTTTGACCTATTTAGAAAAGGAGCAAGAAATGACATCAGTAACTCAACCATTGAAAGATGAACACAAGGAACTCTATCCGCACATCGAAACTTTAAAACTTGCGGGTGTGGCTGTCCACGGCACAATTAACCAGGCGGGGCTTGACCTGGTCGATGAAGCGATCGAGTTTTTGACCACCCACCTACTGCCGCATGCCCAGGCTGAAGAAGCCGCACTTTACCCAGTTGTGCAAAAAGTGATGGGGTCCTCTCACGGAACCGCAACCATGAGCCGCGACCATGTGGAAGTGGAGAGATTGACACAGGAATTGGTCGCACTGCGGAAAAAAGTCTCTGCAGGTGAGATCGGAATGACGCTTGCCAACGATTTGAAACGCGTCTTATATGGTCTCTACACCCTGGTGAAAGTGCACTTTGCCAAGGAAGAAGAGGTTTACCTCCCGCTCCTCGATGCCAACCTTTCAGTAAAAGAAGCAAGGGAAATGTTTGAGGCGATGGAGGCAGCTGCTGGTGAGGCTAAAGCACGCGTTCATGCATGATCAGCCCAGCCAGTAAAAGGGAACTAACCTCAAGTAGTTTCTCCTCCTACGTCCTTGATGGTATCCCCCCTTTAAAGAAAACAATCCTCCAAAATCGGCGGATTGTTTTCTTGTCTTCGAGTAAACAATTATTGCCACCTGGCAGGTTTCTTGCGGATATACCAATTGACTCAACCAATTCTGGCTAATCAGTAAACGCTATTACAGTTAAAATTCTTTTAAGAAGATTGAGCAGTTTCCTGTAACGACTGCGGAACGATTCCATTCTGCCGTTTCAATCCCAACAACACCAGCACAAAATAACCCAGGTAAGCAATGACTTCGGTCAGGGAGGGGTTACCATTATAGCCAAAGACGGTCTTCAGCAATACGCCGGCAACTGAATTCTCGTCCAACACCGGATTGATATTGTAGAGGTTTTCGATTATCGAGGGGATCCAGCCGGCTTCATTGAATTCATGTACTCCGTGGGCAACCAGTCCGGCCGCAAAGAGAATCAATAACACCCCGGTCACCTGGAAGAATTGTTTCACGTCCAGGCGTATGGAAGCTGAAAAAAGGAGCCAACCCAATAAAACGGCGGCACCAAGACCAATCAGGGCTCCGATCATCACACTTCCGCCCTGCACGGCAAACGTTGTGGCGGTAAGAAATAAGGCAAGCTCAATCCCTTCCCTGACAACGGCGAAAAATGCCAGCCCAAAAATGGCGCGACGGCTGGATTTGATGATAACTGCTTTGCGAACATCGCCTTCCATTTTATTTTGAAACTGCCGCCCCTGGCGATTCATCCAGAAAATCATCCAGGTCAAGATTCCGGCTGCCAAAAGCATGGTGACACCCTCAAAGACTTGTTCCACTTTCCCTTCGAATGAGGAACCAAGGGCGGTTAAAAGACCACCAACAATCAGGCTAACCACGACCGCACTGCCAACTCCCAGCCAGATGGATGATTTCAAATCATTACGATTCAATTTTCTTAAAATACCCAGGACAATGCCTACGATGAGGGCAGCTTCTAATCCTTCACGAAGAGAGAGCAGAAAAGCAGGGAACATGAACAACTCCTTTAGACTTACATATCAAGCCAGTCAAACCATTTCCGTTCATTCAGGTAAATTCAGGATAAGGTCGTTGTTGAGATTGACCATCCGCGAAAACCGGGGTCTCATCTGATTTTTCGGTTATTATACTATACTAATATTTTTTATTAGTGTATGTTAATCGGTAGTTATGTTCATTTTCAAATACCATTTTAGCGAGTTGAAAAGCATTGCTTATAGGCACGAATAAAATATTTCAAACAGCGATCGTATGCAACCCGGAACCGACCACTGCGTATATTGATTAATCAAACATTCAGGAGGAGAACATGAGCAGAGAATATGGATCTTATCGGGGCGGGGCATCTGAGGCTGTGTACGGACTTGGCTTCATTGGCGCAGCGATCTTTTTCATCGGTCAGGCGACCACTTTTTGGCTGGGTGTGCTGGGCTTTCTTAAAGCGATCGTATGGCCAGTTTTTCTTGTGTTGGAAGCATTCAAAGTTCTTATGGGGTAGAACCCTCTCAATCAGGTTCCTGTAAAGGAAAGCGTTCATGATCCATTATGAACGCTTTTGCTATTGTGAACTACAATCCGACCCTTATGAAAACTTGAAGGTCTCCATTAAATCGCCATAAAATCGTTCCAGCCATATTGACACTGGAAATTACAGGTGATACAGTAATCCGTGGTTTACAGAATGCAGGGTAACAAAATTCGTGACCTGTTTTCTATAATGAATATCTGAGGAGAGCCTGACATGAGCATTATTGAAGTCAATCACCTGACCAAGTATTATGGAAAATCCCGGGGGATCGTTGATGTTTCTTTCAACGTGGAAGATGGGGAAATCTTTGGTTTTATTGGCCCCAATGGTGCCGGGAAATCGACCACCATCCGCTTGTTCCTCTCGCTGATCTACCCGACGTCTGGCGATGCCAGGATCTTTGGCAAGGATTGCATCAAGTTCGGTCCTGAGATCAGGCAGGATATCGGTTACCTCCCTTCAGAGGTCTTCTATTATGAAGGGATGAAAGTACTCGACCTGCTCAAGTATTCAGCCAGTTTTTTCAAGCATGACTCCACCAAACGCATGTATGAACTGGCAGACCTGATGGAGCTGGATCTGAAACGCCGGATCAACGACCTCTCTTACGGTAATAAGAAAAAGGTCGGCATTGTGCAGGGATTATTGCACAGCCCAAAATTGATCATCCTGGATGAACCCACCGCTGGGTTGGATCCGTTGATGCAGCACAAATTCTTCGACCTCATCCGTGAAGAAAACAAACGCGGCGCGACCATATTCTTCTCTTCTCATATCCTGGGAGAGGTACAGCGTTTATGTAACCGGGTGGCAATCATCAAGGAGGGCAGTGTCATCGCCATCCAGGATATGAAAACCCTGCAAAAGGATAATTACAAAAAGATCCGCATCACCACAGAGCAACCGAATGAAAACCTGTTCAAGATTGACGGAGTTTCAGGTCTAGAAAAAACAGATGGAACTGTCAGTTTCTTCTATAAGGGCGATATCAACGCGGTCTTAAGATTGGTCAGCAGCGGAAACATCACCGATCTGTCGATAGAGGATCCTACTCTTGAAGAAATTTTCATGCACTACTACGAATAGGGGATGACGATGAATATCTTTAAACATGAATTCAAAGTCCATCTGAAATCGGTGTTCATCTGGTCCATTTCCATTTCGGTCTTGATATTGATATTTCTATCGCTGTTTCAAAGTTTTGCCACCCAGACCGCCCTGGTAAATGATATGATGGCGAGTTTCCCGAAAGAACTGCTGATCGCATTTGGCATGACAGATATGGATTGGTCCACCATCCTGGGTTTCTTTGGGCTGTTGTTTGTCTTCAGCCAGATCTGCCTGGCCATCCAGGCAGCCAACTATGGTTTCGGACTTGTCTCTATTGAAGAAACAGAATGGACAGCGGATTTCCTCCTCACCAAGCCGGTCAGTCGGGTCAATATCATGACCAGCAAATTCCTGGCTGCGCTCGCCAGTCTCGCCATCACCCAGGCGATCATCTGGGGAAGCAGTTTCTGGTTCATTAACCTGTTCCGGCAAGGCCAGGATTATAACGTGAAGGCAGTGGTTTTGCTTTTACTCAGCATGACCGTCTTCCAGTTGTTCTTCCTGACTGTCGGGGTGGTGATCTCATTGCTGGTAAAACGAATACGGAATGTCCTGCCCTATTCCATGGGACTGGTCTTCGGCTTATACGCCCTGAACGCCTTTGGCAGTATGATCGGTAAAAAAAGCCTGGAAATCATCTCTCCATTTAAACACTTTACCCCAAGCTTTATCCTAAAAAATGAAACCTGGGATTTCCCGCTGATGATGATCAGTGTGGTTATTATCGTGATTTCGATAATCGCCAGCTATGGCCTCTATGCACGCAGGAACATCGCTTCGGCGGTGTAAGGAGAAAAAACGATGAATATATTTCTTCGCGAACTGCGCTCAAACTTTAAATCCCTGCTCATTTGGAGCGGTATTGTCATTCTATTTAATGTCGTTGGGTTTTCAAAATTTTCAGCATTCTACGGAAACCCTGATCTTCTTACCATCCTGGACAGCATGCCGCCAGCCATGATCTCTGCCCTCAGCATGAATGCTTTTAATTTGACCACAGTGGCGGGGTTCTTCGGGATCATGGTGATGTACTTCGGTCTGATCCTGTCGATTGCTGCAGCGATGTGGGGTACTGATATCATCTCGAAAGAGGAACGTGACCGCACCGTGGAATTTTCGCTGACCCTGCCAGTGACCAGGGTGAAAGTGGTAACCGCTAAAATTGCCGCTGTGGTTGTGAACTGTATCATATTGTTACTCATCACCTGGGTTTCCTCGCTGATCAACGCTCAAAACTTCGAGCCTGATGAAGTTTTTTATAAATTTGTTGCCATCAGCATGCTGGCTTTCTTTTTATTACAGATGATATTCCTTGCCCTGGGTATCTTCCTTGGATGTGCCATGAAACGGCACAAACGCGCTGGCTCCGCAGCTATAGCTATCCTTCTGACCGCTTATTTTGCATCCATCATTTCAGGATTGAACGAAAAGCTTGAATTCTTGAAATACATCACTCCCTTTAAGTTTTTCGACGCGGCTTTAATGCTGCGGGAGAACAGGATCGAGCTGGTTTTCATTCTGATAACCGTAGCAATCATAACCCTTTGCCTGTTTGGCGCGTACACCACTTACAACAGGAGAGATTTATACGTATAACCAGATCCATATCATTTAAAGAAGAGCATCTGCTATGACTTCGCGGATGCTTTTTTTATGGATAATGACCTGACTAGTTGACAAAGTAGTAATAGAATGATGATTTCTAATAAAAATGTGCAACCTAAGTTGCCTTGAAAACGTATTGATTTATTAGGAAACTCGAACGCATTTTCAATCACAAAATAGACGAAAGGATTCTTAACCATGCCACAGATTTTGATCCCACTTTCAAATGTACTCCACACCCTGGCAACGGTCATCTTCATCGGACATTACCTGCTGCTCTCCCTGCTGTATTTACCAGTCCTTTCAAAAATGGAACCGGGCGGCGCTGCGGCACTAAGTGAAATATCCAAAAGAAGCCGGGTCTGGTTGTATGTTGCTCTCGGACTATTCGCGGCGACTGGTATCTACCTGACGCTGTTGGATCCGTATTACCTCGGACTCGGAAAATTCCAGAATGCCTGGTCCGTGTTGATGCTGGTGAAGCATATTCTTATCCTGGGGATGATCGGATTAGGATTCTGGTTCAACGTGATTGTGCGAGTGGGGTCGCAGCTGCGCTCCACATCCAATTCAGCCTTGGGCGTTACCCGGCTGCGTTTGTACAGCAACGCGATGTCAATTTGCGGCGTACTGGTTCTGATCCTGACCGCTGTTGCTCAAGTGAAATAAGACTCGTAGTTACTTACACGGGTGGGAAGCCTTAAAAAGAGCACCCTCTAAATGGTGCTCTTTTTTATTGCATTTCCTGCCGGCCAGCCAGGGCGCGCAGCAGGGTATTTTGATCAGCGTATTCCAGGTCGCCGCCCATGGGAAGACCGCGCGCCAGGCGGGTAATCCGCACTCCCATTGGAAGCAACTGCATTCGCAGGTATAAAGCTGTGGCGTCCCCTTCCATGCTGGGGTTGGTGGCGATGATCACTTCGCGGGCTTCACCATTCCTCACACGCTCCACCAGCGGTTTTATCTGCAGGTCGTCCGGTCCAATGCCTTCGATTGGTGAAAGCACTCCCTGCAGCACGTGGTAACGTCCGTTGAATCCGCCGGTGCGCTCGAGGGCAAGGATATCCAGGGCATCCTCCACCACACAGATAGTACCGTCAGCGCGTTTTTCATCACTGCAAATTTCGCATATCTCCTGCGTGGAAAGGGTGATATTCGAGCAAATTCGGCAGGAACCGGTTGAGGTCTTCAACCCGGTCAATGCCAGGGCTAACTGAGAGGAGAGATCTCTCCAGGCGCGCGTAACAAGTAGAACGCCAGGCGTGAGGCTGATTTCGGCCCGATTCCGGGCAGGCGTTCCAGCGCGTTGATCAGGTTTTGGATGGGTGCAGGTAAGATCGCCATACGAATAACGAGCTAGAAACCCAGTCCGGGCATACCGCCGGCAAGCGGTCCGAGTTTGTCGGACGCCATCTTGCGGGAATCATCCAAAGCCAGGTTGACGGCGCTGAGCACCAGATCCTGCAGCATTTCGGCATCGGCGTCTTTGAGCAGTTCCGGGTCGATCTCAACAGCGGTGCAGTGCTGATCACCGGTCATGGTGACTTTGATGGCACCGCCTCCGGCGGAGGAGGTAATCGTTTCCACTGCCAGCTGCGCCTGGGCAGCTTCCATTTGTTCCTGGAGTTTTTTGATCTGGGCCATCATACCGCCGCCGCCCATTCCGCCACCTGCCGGTCGATTAAATCCTTTTGCCATTTTTTACTCCTTCATTAATACTTATTTTCGGTGCACCAGTTTACCGCCAAGATTGAGCGCGGTACCCACAATACCATCCGGATCCACATCCAGGTCGGCGGGCGCTTTATTGGATTTCCCGCTGACTACTTCACAGAGAATGGGCACGTCAAGCGAAAGGATGTGTTTGATCGCCTGACGCGTGGTCTGTATGTTTTCGGGTGTTTCCATTTTCGTTTTAAGCACATCGCCATCAAACCCCAGGACCAACGATCCGTTTTTCACCTGCATCCCTTTATGCGAGTTCAGCAGGGCTTCAGTTTGAGGTCGATGGCGTTTCACTTCAGCGCGGATGGCAGTCCAGTTTGCCTGGATCAATTGAAGATTTAAGGTTGATCCTGAGGCTGCGCCATCTGCTTTGTTGTCTTCTTTGGGCAGTTGTCCCTTTGTAGTTGAGGGTTCAGAAACATGGTCAGCCGCTTTCACCGGTGTTGCCGGGATGACGTCCTCAACTGGTTTCTGATTCGTTTTGGGTTCAGCGATGACTGATGCTGCCGTTTGGGTCGGCTTCACGACTGCCTGGACTTCCGCACCGTCAGCTGCTTTTGCGAGGGCTAATTCGAGCGCCAGACCAGGCTGCCAGGAGGTGCGCAGGTCGTTGATGGCAACGTTAAAAACATCGATCCATCCCCGCAAGTCAGCCGTGGTGACCAGTTGGCTATGATCGCGCATAGCCTGTTTGGCTTCCCTGGTAGCCTCGACATGTTTTTCATTCCCCATTTTCACCAACAGCAAAGCGCGCAGGTATTCCACCACCTGGCGGCCGAATTGGCGTGGATCACTGCCGGTATCCAATGCCTGGTGAATTGTCTCGAGACCGGCGGGCAAATTCTTTTGAATGATGGCATCCACCAGATCCACCACCACCTGGTTGGTGGCGGTACCCAGCACCTGCTGGGCTAATTCCATGGTGATCTTCTCACCGGTCGAGGCTAATTGATCCAACAAAGAGATGGCATCACGCATCGCGCCTGTCGCCTGGCGGGCGATCAGCAGCAGCGCATCCTCATCCGCCTTGATCTTTTCCTCTTTACACAGCTTGGCTAATGCGGCTGAAATATCTTTCACCGGGATGCGGCGAAATTCGTGCCGCTGGCAGCGGGAGAGAACAGTTGCCGGAATCTTGTGTACTTCAGTGGTTGCCAGGATAAAGATGGCGTGTGCAGGCGGTTCCTCCAGCGTCTTGAGCAGCGCGTTGAAAGCGGCAGTGGAAAGCATATGGACTTCATCGATGATGTAAACCTTGTACTTCCCAACCGACGGTAGAAAATTGATCTTATCGCGAAGGTCCCGGACATCATCCACGCTGGTGTTGGATGCAGCATCTATCTCGATCAGGTCCATGAACCTGCTGTCGTTAACGGCAATACAGTTGGCGCATTCGTCGCAAGGATGATTGGCGCTATCTTCTGAAAGGCAATTGACTGCTTTGGCGAGCAGGCGCGCAGTGGTGGTCTTGCCCGTGCCACGCGGGCCGGAGAACAGGTAGGCATGCCCAACCTTGCCGGATTGGATGGCATTGCGCAGGGTTTTAACCACATGTTCCTGCGATACAACTTCTTCCCACTTGTGAGGTCGCCACTTGCGATAGAGCGCTTGAGCCATCTTTGTCATCCTGAAAAACCGTTTTATCTTCTCTTCATTTTACCTGAATGAAGCGGTATACCCTGAAAATTTAATATTCCTCATGGAATCAGGTATTCAGCACGCTGATTCCCCTGGGTATCCAGGATGGTTACTGTAACACCACTCTTCCAGGCGGCGCGCGTTAAACCCCAGTACAATTCGAGGGCGGTGTTCTCGCCGCTGCGGCTGTAAAGGGATACGCTTCCCCCGGGATACAGGGTAAGTACCGGGAAGGTATATTCATCACCAGTTGAATTCTTCACCTGCCATCCCTGCAATGAGACTGCCTCGCTGAAGGCATTGCGGATTAAAACTCGTTCGGTCTCGAGATCACCCGGGACAATAACCGCCTGAACTTCCAGCACGGTTTGGTCCAGGGGCGGCAATTTTGTTGAATCTGGAAGCGAAGTATTGAGAATTACTGCCTGGGTGGGTATTGTCTCCAGTAGCACCTGTTTCTGAACTGGATGGGTTTTGTTCCATATCAGCAGAATGATCAGTATCGTTATTGCCGAGACAATAATGTTAAGCATGAGGTAAGGCAGGAGTTTTTTCATAGGCACACTCAATAAAATCATAGCATAGATTCAAGATACAATAACAGACGAGGCAAAAATGAAGAGATTTGTAATCGACGGGCACAACCTGATCCCTAAAGTTCCGGGTATCCGGCTGCAGGACATTGAAGATGAAAACAGATTGATTGAGATGATCAATGAATACTGCAGGCTGAGCCGGAGCCAGGTTGAACTCTTTTTTGATGGGGCACCCCTGCCCGCCCAACCCGGGAAGAAGTCAGGGCTGGTGCACCCGCATTTTGTGCGCAAAGGATTCTCTGCTGATGACGCGATCATCGAATATGTGAGGAAGAACCAAAACCCGGGCAAACTATTGACAGTGGTCAGTTCTGATAACCGGGTGGCAGCCGCGGCAAGGCAAACCGGCTGCGAAGTGTTGACTTCGGAGGCTTTTGCTGGTGAAATGCAGCGGGTTTTTTCAAGTCCGCGTGCTACCCAGGAGCTGCGCGAAAAGCCACTATCAGAGAACGAAATAGCCAATTGGCTTGAAGAATTCGAAAATAATCAATTTAGACCGGATAACTCTTAATTTATTTTAATGTAATTCTGACAATTTAGATGTATATTATCTTATAGACACACTTTATCGGTAGAACATGTGTCGAGCCACCTGAAAATAGGTGGAGTTCCCTCCCTAGATGAAAGGCAGACATGTCCCCCCCATGCCTGCCTTTCGCCTTATATATAAGTAAATCTAGTAAGAAATGAAGATCAAGAGATGTAAATTGTGTAAAAATGCAGAAAACCGGGAATCCTATGGAGATGTCGCGAGGTTTTCGTTTGAGACTCTTTTGAGCGGAGAGGGTGGGATTCGAACCCACGATACCTTGCGGTATACTCGCTTTCCAAGCGAGCGCGTTAGGCCAACTGCGCTACCTCTCCAATTGGTTAAGCGCGGATATTATACCATTTGATTTCCAAAAACCGTGATTTCTTTACGGTTTTTGTACTTGCGATTGCATTTTTCAAGACATTTAATATAATTATTTCTATTAGCGAGGTGACATATGAATGAATCGAAAAGCGGAACCCTGGTAACCGGTATTGTGCTCGTGATCCTTGGAGCAGCGTTTATCATCATTAACCTGATCCCGGGAATCACACCCGTTAGGTCCTGGCCATTTATTTTTATCGTCGCAGGCGTCGGGTTTTTCCTGCCGGCGTTGATCTGGCCCGACGCGCGTGAAGGATTGGCAGGCTTATATATCCCAGGCGCGATATTCCTCACCCTCGGCGGCATTTTCCTTTTCAACACCCTCAGTGGGAATTGGGCTATTTGGGCGTTCGCATGGATTTTGATCCCTGCCAGCGTTGGGCTGGGATTGTTCCTGGGTGCGCTCGTTGGTAAATGGGATCAGGGGGTTTACCGAACAGGCATCTGGATGATGTTGATCAGCGCCACTGTGTTCGCCTTCATGGCAGCGTTATTTGGTGATAACCTGGTGAGAATCCTGGGCGCAGTCTTCCTATTGGCAATCGGGTTGGTCATCCTGATCCGGGCACTGTTGAAAAAACCAGTTGAAGGCTGAAATGTCTTCCATAACCCCCGATCTGGAGCTACCCACCCTGGTGGTCGATGACCAGCACTGGCAAACTATCCGTGTGAATAACCAGATCCCGTTGGAATACAGCGTTTCAAGCCGGATTGGATTCCGAATTTCTACACACGGATACGAATTCAAATTACCAGAGTATGCAGGATTTGACCGTCCCAATGTCATCCAAATTGTGGCAGGCAAGAACCAATTGTACGCCACAGCCTTTGAAGAAGGTCAGACACTCTACCCGATTGACAGTGCCAACCTTGTCCCTTTGTACGGTTCAAAACCATTTGGTGGGTTTCACGCCGGGCAGAAGGTCATCGTCGCCATCGGACACCTGGTTCCTTCATCCGAGGAACACCCCCACCCCAAGGTAACTGTTTTGTGGGCAGGGGTGGTGAATATCGTGTAAGTGTCTTGCCAAACTTAAATTTCGCCGTTATAATACGCTCCATTGGGCGGTTGGCTCAGTTGGTTAGAGCGCTGCGTTGACATCGCAGAGGTCGTAGGTTCGAGTCCTATACCGCCCACACCCAAAATTGTCCGTGAGATCCGGACCCGGGTGCTTCCAGCGTCGAGAGAAATCTCGGCGCTTTTTCGTGCCATCGCACCCCCTTCGAGGGGTGAAAAGTGCCGCAGGTTCGAGTCCCGAGCGTATTTTGCGAGTCCTGACTTGTTCTTTAGTCAGGATACACACCCAAAATTGTCCGTGAGATCCGGACCCGGGTGCTTCCAGCATCGAGAGAAATCTCGGCGCTTTAATTTACCAACACGAACCTGATCGAAGTGTCCTTGAATAATTCAGGAAATTCGCAACGAGGACATTCTCCCGGTGTTTTATTTTCATGGAAATAGTACTGCAGTCACTTGACCATACCCGCTTATCCACATACAATCAGGCAAGTTTCCAAAAAAATCCATCGTAAACTGAGGACCCATGACCCGATATAAGATCATCCTGAATCCGACCGCCGGTAAAGGCAACGGTTTAAAGGTGCGTCCGGAAATTGAAAAAATCCTTACCAAATACGGCCTGGATTACGATATTGTCCAGACAGGTTTTCCGGAACACGCCACTGAATTGACCCTCAATGCTGCCAAAGAAGGCTTTGATGTGGTCGTTGCAGCAGGTGGTGACGGCACCGCCAACGAGGTGCTCAATGGTCTGATGCAGTTCAAACAGATTAACAAGAAGTGCCCGGTCATGGCTGTTCTACCTGTAGGGCGAGGGAATGATTTTGCTTTTGGTGCGGGCATACCCGTCGGTCTACACGAATGCTGCGACCTGCTGGCTTCCAGGCTAATCCGCAAGATCGATATCGGCAAAGTAACCGGTGGAGATCGACCGGATGGATTGTTTTTCGGTAATGGCGTCGGTATCGGGTTTGATGCGGTTGTTGGATTCGTAGCTGCCAAAGGAAAATTAACCGGCATGCTCTCGTACCTTGTGGCTGCCATAAAGACCATCTTCATATACTTCAAACCACCCATGCTGGAGATCACCACTGAAAGTAAAACCTTCCAGATGCCCTCACTGATGGTTTCCATCATGAACGGGCGGCGCATGGGCGGAGGTTTTATGATGGCTCCGGATGCAAAACCCAACGACGGCATATTTGATCTGCTGCTGGTACGCGAAGTCCCGCAGTCAGCCATGGTGGGGATCATGCTCAAGATCATGAAGGGCACGCAAGCCTCGGATCCGGCTGTCAGCACCATCCAGGCGAAGAAGATCCATGTAAAGGCAGTCAACGGCGTTGTCCCCTGCCACGCAGACGGGGTAACCGTTTGCGAAGAAGGCCAGGAAGTCTCCGTGGAAATTCTTCCCGGGGAACTCGAGATCATCACCAGGCTGCAAGTATGACGCTTCTGTCCATCCTGATCAATCCTCCCATCAAAGCCATCCTGAGCACATTCCTGAAGGTAGACTCGAGCGAGGTTGCCTCCATCCCCATGGAAGGTCCATTGATCATCGCAACCAACCACATTAATTCACTGGACGCTCCCGTTGGATTCAGCCACCTTCATCCCAGACCTCTGACGGCGTTTGTGAAAACCGAGACCTGGGATAACCTGTTTTTGAAATTCCTTTTTACAGCGTGGGACGCCATCCCCATTAAGCGCGGAGAGGTTGACTTTACCGCCTTCCGCCTGGCAGAGGAAGCCCTCGCGCAGAAAAAAATTGTCATCGTTGCCCCTGAAGGAACCCGCTCAAAACATGGGCGCTTGAACCAGGGTTACCCCGGCATCGCGCTGCTGGCAATTCGCTCTGGCGCACCAATTCTGCCAGTGGTTTTTTATGGAAACGAGAACATAAAGGAATTAAAAATTGGCAAGCGCACTGATATGGTCATTAAAGTGGGCAAACCCTTCAAGATTCAACTCAATGGACGGGCTCTGGACCGTGAAAATCGTCTGCAAATGACGAATGAAATCATGTATGAAATCGCGCGTATCCTGCCTGAAGAAAACAGGGGCGTTTATTCCGACCTCACCAAAACAAAAAATGAATTCCTGGTGCCAGTGGAAATTTGAGCAATTGCCTAGTTGAAGCGCAGCGTTCGATTGTGGTATTATTTATATATTACAAGCCCGTTATTGGACGGGCTTATATTAAATTTTTAGCAGGAGAAAACTATCAGTACTCTAAATTTCCGTGTCAATGAGCAGATCCGCAACGCTGAAGTCCGTTTGATCGGACCACAAAATGAGAACATTGGAGTAGTGCCCATTCAAAAAGCGCTGCAAATCGCCCGTGAAGCCGAGCTGGACCTCGTTGAAGTCTCGCCTACATTCCGAACCCCCAGTATGCCGCGTGCTTGACTTTGGTAAATTCCTTTACGAACGGACCAAGAAAGAACGCGAAGCCAAAAAAGCCCAGACGAAGATCGAAGTTAAAGAGATCCGCCTGCGCCCGAAGACCAACGAGCATCACCGCGGCTTTAAAACCCGCGATGCCCGCCGCTGGTTATTGGAAGGCAACAAAGTCAAAGTCACCATCCGTTTCAGAGGGCGTGAGATCACTTACCCTGAGATCGCACTGGAAGATCTGAAAGAAATCGCGGAAGAGTTGGTTGATGTGGCAATCATTGAACAATCCCCGAATATTGAAGGACGTACCATGGGAATGGTACTGGCACCTTCAAAATCGGTTAAAAAGAAACCAGTTGAAGCTGAAAAAACAGCCGAACCTGAAAAAGTCACCAACCCGGAATAATCTAAGTACTGCAAACAATTTTTTCTGGTATAATTCGCGGTTGCGCAAACAACCGCGATTTTTGTTGAGAGGAGTTCGCTGTGACAAGTAAGCAAAAGAAAGGCAAGTTCAAGCTGAAGACCCACAAGGCAACCTCCAAACGGTTCCGCCTTACAGGGTCCGGTGTCTTGATGCGCACCAAGGGTGGCAAAAGCCATCTGCGCCGCCGCACATCAAAGCGCACCAAAGCATTGTTTCAGAAATGGTACCCGTTCAGGGTCATAAAACCATTCTGCGTGTCAATCGTCTCGCCCCTAATATGGAATAGGTCGAGGTAAAGACACATCGCATCCGTTTTAGTGCGACTGTTGGGCGCATCCAACTGGTGAGAACCGGCGCTCAGGGGTACGCAAAGGAGTAAAGCATGGCACGTGTAAAGGGCGGTCCGTCAGGACACTTACGCCACAAGAGAGTTCTAAAGTACACCAAGGGTCAGTTTGGCAGCCGGCATCGTTTGATCCGCCGCGCCAATGAAGCCCGCCTGAAGAGTATGTGGTACGCAACCCGCGACCGCAAGAACCGCAAACGCGATCTCCGCCGCTTATGGATCACCCGTATCAATGCTGGCGCCCGCCAGAACGGACTTTCCTACAGCCAATTTATTTTCGCGCTGCGCAAAGCCAACATCCTGCTCAACCGCAAGATGCTCGCCGACCTCGCTGTGCGCGATCCAAAAACATTTACGGCTGTGGTCGAAAAAGCCAAATCAGCTTAATCACTCAACAATCCACAAACGGGATGACACAACAGTCATCCCGTTTTTTAATTTCCCAATTCGGGTAGAATTGAAACATGCCAGTAGAGACACCGGAATTCATCACTTCATTTAAAAATCCCAAGATCCAAATGGTGCGGGAATTACTTGCATCAAAGAAAAACCGCGAGGAGCTCTCAGCCTGCGTTATTGAAGGCGTGAGGTTATCTGAAGAGGCGGTGCGTTCCGGCGTGCTACCGGAAACGGTGCTTTTTACGTGATGAGCTTTCAGCCAGGGGAATGGATCTCCTGCACGCCATTCCGGGTGACCAAACCGCATATATTAAAATCCCGCCTGACCTGATGCGCAAGGTCTCTGCCACTGAAACGGATCAAGGGCTGATCCTGGTCATCCCTCTGCTTCCCAACCCAAAAATTGGAAATGTTGATTTCATCCTCATCCTCGACCAGGTGGGAGACCCCGGCAATATGGGCACCATTCTGCGCACTGCCAGCGCTGCAGGAGCGCAAGCGGTGATCATGGCGCCAGGCTGCGTTGATCCCTTTTCACCCAAGGTTTTACGTGCAGGTATGGGAGCTCATTTCAGTGTTCCGATTCTCACACTCAACTGGCAAGAAATTTCCGATTTATGCAAACGACCTGGAAACAATCTGACTGTCTGCCTGGCAGAATCCGGGTCAGGGACGAGCATGTGGACGATGGATTTACGTCAACCCATTGCGATCATCATCGGCAGTGAAGCCGACGGTGCCAGCGTGGAGGCAAAAAAGGCTGCCGAAATGGTCATCAACATCCCCATGCCAGGCGGAAGTGAATCATTGAATGCCTCCATCGCAGCGGGGATTTTATTGTACGAAGTCGTAAGGCAGAGGTCGCAATGAAAATCCGGGCTATCACCAGTTTCTATGACCCCTTAATCAGTCCAGGCGAAAACACGTTGGAAAACCTGTCCCGTTGTTCGGCTGAACTCACCGCTGCCCTCACCTCAATGGGTTTTACAGTGCAATCCCAACGAGCGGCAACAAATCCTTTCCCACAATGGCTGCATTCTGTGAGCAGGGATGAGTGGAAGGATCGTATCCTTGCTCTTGCCCGGGAGACCACCCGGCTCGGATGGCAATACATCTCCGTTGGTCCCGCCCTCCCTGCCAAACTGTCATGATTACGAGTTGATTCCGTCCATACTCTCCGCTCACCCGGGTCTCTTCGCCGGCGGGGTAATTGCCGACCGGGGCATCCTCTTTCCGCCTGCCGCCAGGGCAGCGGCCAAAGTGATCACCGCATGCGCCGGGATGACTCCTGACGGATTCACCAACCTGCGCTTTGCTGCATTATGCAACGTCAAGCCTTATGCACCTTTTCTGCCTGCTGCCTATGCTGAAGCTGGTCAGCCGCCAGCCATTGCGCTGGCGATCGAGTGCGCTGATGAAGCTGTCAATGCCTTTGAAAAAGCCGAGTCACTTGAATCAGGCCGGAATGAGCTGCTGGCTGTCCTCGAACACCACGCGAGCATGATGGGAGACAAATGCCAGGCAATCTGTGAGCGCCATTCGGTCATTTTCAAAGGTTTCGATTTTTCACCCGCGCCGTATCCTGAAGAGTGGTGCTCCCTGGGCAAGGCTCTTGAATCCCTGGGCATTTCCAAATTAGGTGATTTCGGCTCGCTCGCGGCGGCTGCATTCCTTGCCAGCACACTGGACATGGGACGATGGCAGAGGACCGGGTTAATGGGTTGATGCTGGCGGTATTGGAGGATTCAACACTGGCAAACAGAGCCGCAGAAGGAACCCTGACGCTCAAGGATCTGCTGCTGTATTCGGCAGTCTGCGGTACCGGGCTGGATACAATCCCGCTGCCCGGAGATACGCATGAGGAACAATTGATCCCCCTTCTGATGGACCTGGGGGCGTTATCCGTACGGCTAAATAAACCGTTGACGGCGCGCTTAATGCCAATCCCCGGCAAGAAAGCCGGAGACGAAACAGATTTTGATTTTGAATTTTTTGCCAAAAGCCGGGTGATGCCTCTTGACTCATTTCCGATTACCAACCCGCTGGCTTCAGCTGCAAAGATCGCAATACAACCCCGCAATTTTGACTGATTAAGTTGGAATTATCGTTGCTGTCGGGGTATCCGTGGCAGTGTTTGTAGCGGTTGGCGTTGGCGTGAATGTCAGCGTTGCAGCCGGGGTGAATGTGCTGGTCGGTGTAGGTGTGGGGGTTTCCGAAGGAATTACCGGTGGAGGCACCGTAGATGATGGAGTGGGCGTGCTTGTACTGGTAGGCGAAGCAGTGGGGGTTATGGTGGACGTCGGAGCGGGAATCTGGATGTTCAACCGGAGAAGCTTCTCGGCATAGCCGTTGTTGTCCGATTTCATGTAAAGGCGTATGGTCACTATTCCTGATTGAACCGAGGAAAGATCCCAGGAGAGTAATTTCTGCGGTTGAGAGGATTTGTTGCCCCCTTCTTCCACCAGGCGCATCCATGAGGAGGGATTGACCCCTTCGCCAAATTCAACGTAAAAACTCTTGAAATTGGAAGTTGCGTCCACCACGGCATACAGGTCCAACGGGTTCTCGGTGATGGTCTGGCTGTCATTGACACCCACGAAGACCAGGTTTGGCCGCGGGTCGTCTGCCTTGCACGCCCGTGCGGGGACAAAAATAATGGGTTCCTCGAACCCCATCCCGGTAGCCCAGGACTTACCCTGGCCGGTTTCATTGATCCATTTGATGGCAAATTTATCTTTAACATTGACCACGAACTTTTCAGCCGTGTATCCCTGGCAGGCAGGTGAGTCCTGCAGATTTGTCCAGGTATCCACTTTCAAACGTTTCCAAAGGTCTTCTTCCTTGGGCAGCGGCGGCTGGTCATGCGCAAAGATCTCTGAACGCTGGTTGTTACAATACTCAGAAGGTTCCGTGCCTGAGGCTGCGCAGATAACCTTATCCACAATTCCTTCAGGACGGGTGAACCCGGATGGGTTGTTGCTGGTCAGGTAAGGCACGGCGTACTGCATGAATCCTGCCCAGATGGGCGCTGCGCCGGAAATCCCGGAAGTGTTTTGCATGGGGCTGTTATCAGCATTACCCACCCAGACCCCAACTGCCAGGTCAGGTGTGTAACCAACCGTCCAGTTGTCTTTGAAATCATTGGTGGTTCCGGTCTTGGCTGCCGCCGGGAAAGGCAAGTTGAGGATGGAATTTGCGCCAAACATGGGAATGCGAGCCTGGGTATCTGAAAGGATGGAATTGATCAGGTAGGCATGCTCGGCGCGGATAACCTGGGTTGGTTTTGGCTCTTCTGCCTGGAAGATCAAACTGCCTTCATGATCCTCGATGCGGGTAATGGCATACGGCTCGATCTTTTGCCCATTGTTGGCAAAAACCGTGAATGCTGAAGTCATGTCAAAGAGGGTTACCTCACCGCCGCCCAGAGTAAGCGCCATACCGTAATCATTGCGGTCAAGCGTGGTGATGCCCAGCCGCCGGGCGAAGGCTATCAAGCCATCCTGCTGAGGGGTGGCAGGATCATCGTAGATCCCGACATATTGGAGCGTCTTGACGGCAGGCACGTTGTACGAATTTGCCAAAGCGGCGCGCGCGGTCACCGGTCCGTGGAATTTGCCATCGTAGTTGACCGGCGCATAGGGCTCGCGGGTATCATTCACATCTCCGGATGGCGGAAAATTACTGGGTACATCCCAAATGAGAGTGGCGGGGGTCCACCCTTTTTCGAACGCAGCTGCATAGGTGATGGGTTTGATCGAGGAACCCGGCTGCCGGGGACGGAGGGCCATGTTAATCTGTCCGGCAATTTGCTCATTATAAAAATCAGTGGATCCCACCATAGCCAGAATTTGCCCGGTTTTCGGCTGAATGGCAACCAGAGCGCCATCAGTGGCGTTCTTATCCACCAGCGCCAACACCTGTTCCCGGACGATGCGTTCAGCTTCCTGCTGCATGGCCGGATCGAGAGTGGTATAAACCCGGAAACCCGAACGATAGATGGTTTGAGCATCGTATTTGGTTTCCAACAAATAGCGGATGTACGTTACCCAATGAGGGTAGATCATCGGGTTTGCCCGCGGGATAAAGTTGTAATTCTCTGAGGCAATGTAAGCGTCTGCAGCCTGCTGAGCGGTAACACATATACGCTCAGTAATGGTGCTCACATAGATGCAGCCCTTCTCTTTTGAGACTTCATACATCGCGGTGACCACCTGCTTGTTGCGGAATAAGGTGGCTTCACGGTTGGTGAAGATGTCGTAAATGCCGGGTGCCTGGGGTAATCCAGCCAGAAAAGCAGCCTGAGCCATATCAAGTTGATCAGCGGTGGTGTTGAAATAGGTCTCAGCAGCGGCTTCAATGCCGTAAGCCAGGTTGCCGTAATTGAATTCATTCAGATACAACTCCAGGATCTCATTCTTAGTGTACCGGCGGGTCATTTCTGCTGAAAGGATGATCTCCCGGGCTTTGCGCCGGTAAGAAATTTCTGTCCGTTCCGCCTCTTCCATGAATAAGCCACGGGCTAGCTGCTGGGTGATGGTTGACGCACCTGAAACGACCTCACCGCTGAGATAGTTCGTAACGAGGGCTCTCACCAATGCCACTGCATCGAATCCCGGATGGTTATAGAATTCCTTGTCTTCAATGGAAATCGTGGCAGCGATCACATACGGAGAAATTTCCTCGATCGGAATGTATGATCGGCGGCCGGCATTGGGATCGATCATTTCGTAAAGCAGCTCTCCATTGCGGTCGTAGAAACGGGTGGTTTCAAATTGAGAGGCTCGATCGCGCATATCCTCCACACTTGGAAGAGTGGCAGCGATCGTGTAGTACTGGTAAACGAGGAAAGCCCCTGCCAGGACAATTCCCATCACCATGATGAATAAGAATGCGATGATCAGTTTTACGATACAGCCTTTTGCATCCCTTTTTTTCCCGGCAGGAGGCTGACCAGGAGAAGTGCCGCCTCCGTTAGGAGGTGCCTGAACCGGGCTGCCGGGTTTGGTGCTTGATAAGGATGCCAACGCGGTGCTTGTCACTTGAGTTGCCCCAAGGTCAACCAGGTCAACTTTGACGGGTAAGGGATCAGCAGAACCAGGGGGAGGAGGAATATAAGTGGGCGGGACATCTGGCATATTATTGATCACGACTGCGGGTGAATCACCAGGGACAACTGCTGAAACAACTGTTGCCTCTTCAACAGATTCCGAAATGTCAATGCCTTCACCAGGTTGTTTGTCTGAAGGTTTAATAACGCGTGTGGTTAAATCTTCAACGCGTGTAAAATGCACCAGGTCGGTAGACCCGTCATCAGAAGGCAGCGGGGCAGGAGAGCCAGGTTGAGCCTGGTCTCCATTCTCTGGCACTTCGTTTTTAAGATCCTTTATTGTCATTATAAAATCTCACTCATTTTCGTTTATTTCATTCTAGCATAATTCATTTGACCCTGACGAAGTCTGCTTTTACAATGAAGTGATGACCATGCTCAAGAAAATCAACCGGATACTGGCGGCGGATCACAACCTCAGTAAGATCGAGCCGACTAATGATCACATCTGGCAGATTACCACTGAATCTGGTGAACCCCCGGCACTTGGGATCGGAAGTACTTATGGTTTGCGTGCCTTCAGCATGCGTGTGTTTCCCCGGTTTCAGCATAATCGTATCTCGATCTCGGATCCCAACGCTTTTTTTGAGTTTCCCTCTGTACTTTTCAGCGCCCCAAATTTTATCCTGATCCATTTTTCTCCCTTCAATTTTATAGACGTTAACTTGCGCGTATGGGTTCCTTCTTCACAAGTTATCGTTGGTCAGGTTAACCTGGAGCTAAAAACCGATCAACCTGAAGTGTTGACAATGGAATGGGTGGCAATGCTTTCTGCATTCACTGGTGGAACGCCAATGACCGCCATGGAGTACAGTATCAATACAATTCTTGCCGGGAAATCACGCAACCTGGAACCTGTCTTTTTATTGACCGGCGCTCCCAGGGCTGGTCTCTCCGCCAATCCTGCATTGGGAGTCAACATTTCGCTACGCCCAGGTATACCCCGGCAATTCACCTGGGTGCTGGCATCACTGGAAAACAGGGAAATTTCTTTCTACACTGCCAGGAAATTTTCAGCCTCTCTGCTCGAGGCTGAGCAGTTGAAAATTGAAATGACCAATAAGAAACGTTCTCCCGCCATCACTACCAGAGATGCGCATGTTAATAATAAGATTCTTCAAAGCCAGAACCGCATGCAACAACTGGTTTTGCCGCCGTTCGGAAAATTCCAACAGGAAACCGTCGTGCAAACGCGTTCAGCGGATCACGGATACACCAATTCCCACGATGCCAGTGACTCCGGTCCAAATTGGGGGCTCCAGACCTCAACAGACGCCTGGCTGGCGTCCCGTATCCTGCTGCCTGCCCAGACGGAATTGATAAAGAGTATTCTGCAGAATTTTATTGACCAGCAGGCAGCAAATGGCTCCATCGACATGCTCACCTCCTGGGCGGGCAAGCGCACTGGAAAACTGTGCACTCCTCTTTTAGCGAGCCTGGCAATTGATCTGCACCGATGCCTGGCAGATGAAGAGTGGCTGGCGGTCGTTTATCCTTCACTCTTGAGAAGTTTTCAAGTTTGGTTCCAGGATCAGGTCCAAATAAATGAAAGCGGTTTCCCAAGATGGGAGCACCCGCTGCAATTGGGTTTCACCGGACTTCAACCCCGATGAGGGAGGAGAAACCCAGGATTGGTCCACCTTTATCCGGACTGCAGAAAGCCCGGCACTGGCAGCATTACTTTATCGGGAATGCGAAAGTCTATCAAAAATGGCGGTGGTTCTCGGGCACGAGGAGGATGTTAACTGGCTTAAGGAAAAAGCAAACCGGCTGAAAACACTGGTGGCTGATTGTTGGAACGAGAAAAATGCCCGTTTCCAGAACCGCGATGTGCTAAACCACACTTCGTTAAAACCTGGAAAAGCCATCCTCTATCATCGCAACGGATCATTTCCGATCCACGATAAGAAATCATCTTCGAGTTTTACCATTATCAAAGTAAAGGTCCGGGATGGGATTCTTCACCCATTCTCGATCGAAATGGCATTCGGTAGAGGGAAGAAGATGACCCTTACCGAAAAAGAATTCGAATTGTCTGGTAATTACGCTATTGCTCTTATCAATAGAACGCTTGAAAGTATCAGTGCAATTAAAAATCAGCGGTTTGCTGCGGGGCGAGTCGGTGAAAATTCATGAGCCCGATTTCAATTCCTTCGACCCGACATTGATCATTCCTTTTTGGGCTGGAGCAGCAACACCCGAACAAGCCGCCCGTTTCGTTGTTCACCACCTAAGCCTGATCGAATCCATGGGTGAATCCAAAGGTCAGATTCCGTCCTATTTGAAAGTGATGTTTATTGAGAGCCTGATACGCTACAAAATGGAGGAGGAAGCGGCGCGCCTGTTTCTGGCCTGGTTTCTGGATAAGAGAGCGGTTCCGGAACATGGAAGCGCCAATGGAACGAGAATTCTCATCAGCGAGGAGTACAGCCAGCTGGATGATCTCATCCCAATCCATACCCTCCTCACCTTAAGCGGGATATCCTGTTGGACCCCGACTGAGATCACGGTCGAAAATATTAATCAACACCTGGGGCCAATTACGGTACAATATGGTCAGACAGTTCTTGAATTGAGCAGGGATACCTGCGTGATAAAACACGAAAACGGTGAGACTTCTACCATTACTCAACCAGGGAAATACAAGATCTTCCCGGCGTAAGAAAGGAGAAAAAGTGGAAACCAAACCGATCGAAACTGCAGAAAAACCCATGATGCTCATGGCCATCGTCCAGGCACAGGATGCAGATGTGGTGGAAGAAAAATTAGGTGAACTCAATATCTCAATTACCCGCCTGCCAAGTGTTGGGGCTTTCCTGGGAAGGAAGAACGCCACGCTGCTGATAGGGCTTCCACCTTCCAAGCAGGATGAAATTATGAAAGCGTTTAAAGAAAATTGCCGTCAGCGCGTGGAATACATCGCTGTTCCCCTGGAGAGCGCTCCACTTCCCCTGCCCTCACCGACCCCGATAACTGTTGGCGGGGCAACGATTTTTTCTCTCGAAATTGAACATTTTGAGGAGTTGTAACGATGAAAATGATCATTGCCATTGTAAATGATGACGATTCTGAACGCGTATCCAAAGCCATTACCGGATCGGGTTTCAGGGTGACCGCAATTGCCTCCACAGGTGGATTCCTGCGCAAAGGAAGAACAACAATGTTGAGCGGGGTGGAGGACGACCAATTAGAAAAAGCGCTGAATGTGCTGCGATCCTGTTACCCCCCGCAACCAGCAGGAGAAGACCATCGCTGCACGATATTTGTCCTCAATGTAAGCGAGGCACACCACTTCTAAAATATACCGCCCCAATTCGGGGCGGTTTTACTTAATCCTTATTCTCACGAAATTCCTCGACGTGATAGATCGAGACTTCCAGCAACTTTCGCCGCCACAAATCCCCCTGCGCACCCATCTTCTGACATAGGTGCGAGAGGAACATCCCTGCGTCAGGCAATTGTTCCCACACCTGCGGCAGGAAAGTTGCACGCCGACCCCCATCTTTGAGGATGACGCCATCAACATGCGGGTGCAACAATCCAGGTAAATCAGCGGGATTGCTGTACGGCAGGGGCACCGGCGAAGTGAGGTGGGAAATTTCGATTTCGATCAGAGGTACCTCAATTTCAGAGACTGGAGAAAAGCGATAATCTTCAAGTGCTGCCTGCCGCGCATGATCCGCAACATCGCGGTAGAGGGGCTGGTATGCTTCGAGGGTTCCGATGCACCCCCGGAGTTCTCCCGCGATGGTAAGTGTCACAAAGGATGCGCCGATCTTTTGCAGGTTAGAGGGAATTACCGCCTCCGGGGTTTCTCCTGCAGCCCTACCCGTTACCGCTCGAGTAATTGTGCGGCGAGCAAGTTCCAGTAAGAAGCGTCTCTCTTCGGGGGTAAGTTGAATTTCCATCACTCCTCCAGTCGTCTGTAGGTCCTGTTCATGTAGACCAATGGCGGTACGCTTTCACCCAGTTCAGAAGCCACCACCCGTGCTACAAACATAGTTGACTTCGGCATGTCATATTCATATTCAATGGTGCATCCCAGGCAAGCCAGGCCGCCTTCCAGGACAGGGATGCCCGCAAAAATATATCTAAAATTCACGCCCTCAAAGCGGTCCTGGTCTTCAGTGAGCTCGCCCGCGAACCGTTCTGAAAGAGATTGTTGTTGGTGGGAAAGGATGGTTACGCCGAAAGTGCCTGCTGCCTGCATCAGATGGTGGGTACGAGTCCCTTTGGCAATGGTGACTGATACCAGGGGCGGGTCAACCGAAATTGATGTGAAGGAACTCACAGTGGCTCCATGTTTTTGGCCGCTATTTTCAGCAGTAACAATCGTCACTCCTGTCGCCCACCTGCGCATTACATCACGTAGATCCAACATTCAAGCCATCCTTCATTTGGAATTTTTATGATCCTATTTGTTTATACTTATTTCCACTGGTCAAGTCAAGCAAAAAAGAACTGCTACACGAAGATTGCAAAAATGGCACAAACCTTGCTATAATCTCCTAATATGAAAGAGCCTGTGGATTTCACGCCAAAATTTGACGAGAATGTGCCTTTGGGTGCTGATGACTCAGTTCCAACTGGAGCAGCTGGAAAACCACCGCACCCGAAGCAAAATCCATTCAGCATTTTTAGCAGTTTGCAGACCGTGTTCATTTATGCTTTTCTCATTGCCTCTCTATTTACATTGTTTACCCCCAATAATTTGTTTTCAGGTCAGTCTCTCAACCGCATGTTCCAGGCGTGGCAGGCGAACCCGACTTACGTGGCTCAACCCTTAGCCAACCCGGCAATAAACCCAACCGGCAGAATTGGCATTGTTGCCGGCCACTGGAAGAACGACGCCGGCTCGGTTTGCCCCAATGGACTCCAGGAAGTGAATGTCAACCTGACCATTGCTTCATTGGTACAGCAAAAATTGGCTAAAGAAGGCTACCAGGTTGACCTGCTGGAGGAGTTTGATCCCCGTTTATCACAGTACCAGGCTATGGCGGTCGTATCCATCCATAGTGATTCCTGTGATTTCATCAGCACGGATGCCACAGGGTTTAAAGTGGCAGCAGCCCTTGAAAGCGCTTTCCCTGAAAAAACCGACCGCCTCTCCGGCTGTCTTATTGACCGTTATTCGGCCACCACAAAGCTGACCTACCGGGCAGGTAACACCAATGATATGACGTATTACCACGCCTTCTCAGAGGTAAACACTGAAACCCCCGCGGTAATCATGGAAGTCGGTTTTCTCAACCTGGACCAGCAAATCCTTACACAACAACCTGATCTCATCTCAGATGGCATCGTCAATGGGTTGCTGTGCTACATCCGAAATGAAAGTATTAATCCTACGGTAACCCCATGAGCGATCCAATCCAATTACAGGTAAAACTTGCCCTGGTGAATGCCAGGGTAGCGCTACAAAATAACAACCGCATGGAAGCCCGCAGGTGGGCTGCGCACGCTGCCAAGCTGGCACCTGATAGTGAAGAAGCCTGGTTGATCCTTGGCGCGGTATCCAGCCCGGCTGCCAGCCTGGCATACATCCAAAGGGCTCTAGAAATCAACCCGCATAGTGAGCGGGCAGTTAAGGGGATGCAATGGGCGCTTCAGCGATTGCAGAGCCAGCCCATCAGCGTTGAACCGCCGCGCACCTATTCCAAACAAGACACCCAACCGGTAAAGATCACAGAAGCAAGACAACCTCTCAATCCGGCAATACCAACCGCGGTCGTGGCTGCCGCCCCCAAAATACAAAAACCTGTTGAACCCATAAAACAGG
Source organism: uncultured Chloroflexia bacterium (assembly GCA_963753625.1). Taxonomy (GTDB): domain Bacteria; phylum Chloroflexota; class Anaerolineae; order Anaerolineales; family Anaerolineaceae; genus UBA6107. The sequence goes on along the minus strand of CAVWCP010000005.1, from coordinate 200,821 downwards.
AAACGAATATTGTCGATACTTTACGCGCTGAACGGCCAACCGCGCCCATCCCGGTTCGAGTTCCTGCAAAAAAGGTCAAGACAGTCAAGCCTCAAAGAAAGACCTCGTGGGCTGCCCCAGCCCTAATCCTGTTGATCTTATTGAGTGCCGCAGTGGTGGTTTGGGCGGCAATGCCAGGATGGGTAGCGCTTGCCCGCAGTTCATCGGCTCCAATCCCCGCGGATGTGCTGTACAAACCATCATTGACGCCTACTTCAACAAGTACTCCCACCGCTACAGCCACACCAACCCCCACAGATACTCCCACACCAACAGCTACCTTTACGCCGCTGCCAACCAATACCCCCTGGCCAACATGGACGCCAAAACCCGCGACGGCTGTTCCCCCGCAACCGGTCGCCGGTGATATTTCTGGTCATTGGATCGACATAGACCTGGGCGCACAAATGCTTTACGCCTATGATGGCGATACTGTAATTAATTCCTTTGTTGTTTCCACTGGAACCTCTGCGCACCCCACGGTAACGGGCACCTATGCCGTATATGTAAAATATCGCTATACCGATATGTCGGGTCCCGGGTATTACCTGCCGGATGTTCCGTACACCATGTATTTTTATTCCGGATACGGTATCCACGGTACCTACTGGCACAGTAATTTTGGCACTCCAATGAGCCATGGATGCGTGAACATGCGCACCAGTGACGCCGGATGGCTGTTTGATTTTGCGGTGGTTGGTACACCGGTAATCGTGCATTACTAAAACCCATGGCACACTCACTCGATATAAGTCAGATGTCAAGGCGCGAGTTTCTCAGGCTCAGCAGCGCTTCTCTGCTTTCACTTCTCTTCATCAGTAAACCGACTTACGCATTTGCTGAGAGCATCACCGCACAGGAAACTGGCGCTTCTCTCGGGCGGGTGACCACCAACGTGGTTAATATGTATGATCAGCCATCGCTGGATGGAAAATTGCTGCGTACACTCTGGCAGGATCTGGTACTCCCCATCACCCAGGTCACCATCAGTACCAGCGAACCAGCGCACAACCGCACCTGGTACCAGTTGAACGGAGAAGGGTTTGTGCATTCCGGGAGCGTGCAGCCGGTTTCGATCACCTTGAACGAAGCCATCAGCTCAGTACCAGAAAAAGGACTCCTGGGTGAGGTGACTGTGCCCTACACAGATGCGGTATGGAACCCACTCTTCAAGAAATTATTCGCCCACCGTTTATACTATTCCACCACGCATTGGATCCTGGATGTAGTCGTCGACGCCCAGGGACAAACCTGGTACGAGTTGCTCGAGGATTTTTACCAATTCAAATACTATATCAACGCCGCACATATGCGAATAATCACCGAGGAAGAAACAACGCCATTGTCGCCATCGGTACCAGCAAGTGATAAACGACTCGAAGTCTGGTTGAATGATCAGATCGTGATCGCGTACGAAGGGGATAACCAGGTGCAGATGATCCGCTGCTCCGGAGGAATGAAATATTTTAATAAATATCTCACCCCCACGGGAGAATTTACCACAGATTACAAGCGTCCTTCCCGCCACATGGTGGCAGGCAGCAAGGCTGACGCCAACAGTTATGACCTGCCGGGTGTCCCCTGGGTTTGCTATATCGACGAAAAAGGCGTTTCATTCCATGGAACTTTCTGGCACAATGATTTTGGAAAACCACGCAGCCACGGGTGTATTAATTTACCCTCTGCCGGCGCAAAGTGGGTCTACCGCTGGACACTCCCCAGTGTGCCATTCACGGATTCGACGGTGCACAAACTCCACGGGACCAAAGTTCGCAGTTCCATGTAATCAAAAACAACCAGGCAATTCAGCCAGTGTGAATAACCCCTATTAGCTTTATAATTGGTTTTGAAAGGTAACTTATGAGTACACGCATACCTCTTTTTAAGGGTCTTGTTGTTGATGAAAAGGATGAAGTGGTGCAAACAGGCTTCGATCGGTGATGAACCTTGTTACATTGTTGATGACGCGGGTTTTAAACGGCACATCCCCTCCGAACAGATCGACCTGGAAGTGCTGGGGAAGCTTGGCGAACAAGTAAAAGGGAATGAAGAGTTTATTGCTGATCAGACGGCTAAAATGACCGGGCAGGACGACCTGTTTTCTCATGCCTTAATCGAAAATCAATTGAAAAATATGGACAAGCAATTTTCCATCCTGCTGCAAACGGGATTGCCTGAAGATTCCCGTGCTTACCTGGGTATGATGGGATTCAAAGTGGTCATCGATATTCACGGAACAATTGTACGCATCGATCAACCCGCCAGTCAGGCTGGTGATGATGAAGGTCCTGATGATGATAATTAGCTTACAGAGAGAAACAGAGAATGTCTGAATTTATCCGTTCCGTTACTGAAGGAGACTTTGAATACGAGGTGGTGGCGTACTCTCAAACCATACCTGTGATCGTTGAGTTTTGGGCTACCTGGTCGAAACCCTCCAAGTTGATGTCCCCACTCCTGGAAAAAATCACCCTGGAAGCGGACGGTAGTTTCAGACTGGCCAGGGTGGATGTAGACGCCTTCCCGAATCTTCCCCTGCGGCACGGCGTGTTCACCATCCCGGCTATTCTGGCTTTCAGCCAGGGAGCACGCATTAATGAACTGGTAGGACTCCAAACAGAATCCAGGATCCGTGAATTCATCCAACGCATACTTCCTCCAAGTCCGGCGCACCTGATGGTCCAAAAAGGAGACAGCCTCTTTGCGGCTGATGACCTGGATGGGGCGGAAGTTGCTTACGAAGATGCTCTCAAGATCGACTCCAATTATGCACCTGCATTACTCGGGATGATGCGCCTGTCTTTACGCAAGGGTGACCCGGACAGTGCCAAATTGACCTTCGCATCTTTCCCGATGAGCAAGGAATACGAAAGAGCTGAACTGCTGCTGCCGGTAATTAAAGCCATGCAGGATCTTGAAAACCATGCGCTTTCCACTGAGAAAGACCTGGACGCGGCATTTTCACACTCGATCAAACTCGCCATGCGCGGCAACCTTCTCGCCAGCCTGGACGGGATGATCGAGGTCCTGCGCGAGGACAAACATTTCGGCAAAGACAGGGCAAAGCACGTCCTTCTCGGGTTATTTGAACTTCTCCCGCCTGAATCCGACCTGGTGAGACAATACCGCAAGGAATTGGCTTCCATTTTGTTCTAAATCAGCATAATTCCACTTGTTGGTGGAAAATCCATCCCCAATCAATTTGTGAATACCTTTCGCAATTGGTTATAATCTGCGTGTATTCTATATCGAAGAGTGAGGTTATGAATGCATAAACGAATTCTTTTCCTGGCTGTAATCGTAATCCTGCTTCTCAGCAGTTGCGCCAAAGCTCCAGTGTCAACCAAACCCCTCAAAGTGGCGGTCCTGCCTGTATTGGATTCACTGCCGTTATATGTGGCACTGGAAAATGGATATTTTAAGGATGCCGGTCTTGAGGTTGAATTGATCCCTGTAGGGTCTGCGCCTGAACGCGACCAGCTGATGCAATCAGGGCAGATCGACGGCATGCTCAATGAGGTTGTGACGACCCTGTATTACAACCGCGAAGGCGCCAAGATCAAGATGGTGCGCTTTGCGCGGGTTGCCACAGCAGACTATCCGGTGTTTCGCATCCTGGCGGCTAAAGATAGCGGGATCGCAAGCGCGGCTGACCTGAAGGGTGTGCCCATCGGTGTGTCCGAAGGGACCATCATTGAATACATGGCTGACCGCGTGCTGGCAAATGCCGGTTTGAGCGCAGACGAGATCCAAAAGATCGCTGTACCCAAAATTGCTGACCGCACTGCCCTGCTCGAATCGGGCGAATTGAAGGCAGCCGTGATGCCGGATCCGCTGGCATCCCTGTTGATGCAAAAAGGTGCCGTCATGGTCATCGATGACACCACTTTGCCCGAAGTGAGCAACAGCGTTTACAGCTTCAACATGGACACGATCACCAATTATCCGGATGAAGTGACGGCTTTTCTGGCGGCCGTTGAAAAAGCTGTTCTGGAGATAAATAAGAATAAAGATAGCTACACGAACTTAATGGTCGAGTTAAACCTGGTTCCTGCAGCCCTGATAGGCTCGTATCCTATTCCAGATTTCCCCACAGCCAGTGTCCCTTCTGAGGCGCAATTTGCCGATGCGCTGGCATGGGCAAGCGCAAAAGGTCTAGTACCCGCGGGCTTGAACTATAACGACAACGTTGATGCCTCGTTCCTGCCAAAATAATCGCGAATCATGATCAATGTAGAGCAGATCACCTTCCGTTATGAGAAACAAACCCCGCTCTTCAGGGAGTTTTCCTGGCAGGTGGAAAAAGGGCAAACCTGGGTGATCATCGGCCCTTCCGGCTGCGGTAAATCCACCATGCTTTACCTGCTGGCAGGATTACAGCAGCCTGAAGTTGGCAGCATTCTCATCAATGGAAAACCGGTAACCACACCGCGTCCTCAAACCGGATTGATCCTGCAGGATTACGGACTTCTGCCCTGGGCGAGCGTGCGCCAGAATGTGGAACTCGGGTTGGAACTGCGCAAGTTCTACGGCCCGGATGGTAAACACGCTCCGATCGAAATAAACCCCGGCGAACGAAAATCGGTTGTGGATGGGTGGCTGCAGCGTCTCGGGATTGCCGAGATTGGCAAGAAATTCCCGGGGCAAATCTCCGGCGGGCAGCGGCAGCGCACAGCTATCGCGCGCACGCTGGTGCTGGAGCCTGACCTGTTGTTGATGGATGAGCCATTCGCCTCCCTGGATACTCCCACGCGTGAGGACTTGCAGCAGCTGGTACGCACCCTTGCTGACGAAAAGCCGCTCACCACAGTGCTGGTAACGCACACGATTGAAGAAGCGCTTTTCCTGGGAGAGAAGATTCTCGTGCTGAAAAATGGAACCAACAACTCCCCGCTCATTCTGGAGAACGAATTCGCCGGGCAGCTTTCTCCTCACAATGATTCCGGTTATGAGCACTTGACAGCACGCATACGTGAGGAACTTAAAGGATCCCCGGCATGAAAAAGCTTTCAATCCTGTGGGCATCCCTGGGATTACTGCTGGTCTGGCAGCTGGCAGCGATGCTTCTACATATGGATATCCTGCCGGCGCCGCTGGTGGTCTTCACAGCATTCTTTGCGGATATTGGCGGAAATTTGGGCGGGCATTTCCTTGCAAGTTTTTGGCGTGTGATGGCATCGCTGATCCTCTCGATCGCGCTGGCTGCCCCGGCGGGGCTGGTCATGGGTCAATCCAAGAAATTGAACCGCATTTTTTCCCCGGTTATCTACCTGCTCTTCCCGATCCCAAAAGTGGTCCTTGTTCCAATTGTCATGCTTTTTTTGGGTATCAACGATCTTTCAAAGATCGTGATGATATTTCTCATCCTGTTCTTCCAGATCCTGGTACTGGTACGCGACCAGGCAGCATCGATCCGACCGGAATTGGTATATTCGGTACGCAGCCTGGGAGCAGGTCGGCGCGGGCTTTTCCGTTTTGTGTACCTTCCCGCCAGCCTGCCGGCCATCCTCACCGCGGTCAGGCAGAGCATTGGTACCGCTGTCGCCGTTTTGTATATTGTCGAGCTGATCGCCACCACCCGCGGATTGGGCTACTACATCTACCTGAACGGCACGACCTTGTACAACTATCCCAAAATGTACGCCGGGGTGGTGGCAATGAGCCTGCTGGGACTGGGGTTGTACTTTGCAGCCGATTGGCTGCACCGGCTTTTATGCCCTTGGCAGTTCCAGACCGATAAAGAGTTGGCATGAACGCCAAAAACGGTGAAGAACGCATTCAATTGGTGCGCGGGATGTTCGCCCGCATCGCAGGACGCTATGACCTGCTCAACCGCCTGATGACCTTCGGGCGGGATCGGGCGTGGCGCAAAGACGCCATCCGCAAATTGCAGATGAAACCCGCTCAGCGGATTCTAGATGCAGGCAGCGGCACCGGGGATATTGCCCTCGAGATCAAACACCTGCAACCGACTGCCCGGGTGGTGGCAGCGGATCTGACCATCGAGATGATCAAGGTTGGTCAGGCACGCCCCGGCGGGTTGGCCGTGGATTGGGTGGTTGCGGATGCGCAAAACCTTCCTTTTCCGCCAGGAACTTTTAACAGCGTTATATCCGGCTACCTGCTACGCAATGTACCGGATGTGAGCATTGCCCTGGCGGAACAATACCGGGTGACCACGGAAAACGCGCGCTTGGTTTCGCTTGACACCACTCCCCCACAGCGGAATATTTTCCTGCCCTTCATCCGCTTCCAACTGAAAGTCGTCATCCCCATGTTGGGAAAATTGATCGCGGGCGACAGCGCAGCCTACACCTACCTGCCTGAAACCACCGCGCACTTCCTCAGCGCAGAAGCGTTAGCTGAAAAGATCGGTGAATCGGGTTTCCAGGTGGAAGGATTTGTGCGACGCATGTTCGGCAGCATGGCCATTCACTGGGCAAAAAAAATTCCCGTTGACTCGGGAAAGGGTTAAGGCGCAATATCAATCGTTAATCAAAGATTCATCCAATCCCGCCATCCAATAGAATTCCCAAAGCAAATAAAACACAATAAATTAGTACCAATTGGGCTGTATTGGCGAGGAGCAAATTAAAACCCGGTCCAGCGGGCAGCGAGCGTATTTGCCTGACCAACAGCAATCGCACGCGGGATACTGATGAGGGGCAGCAGGATCCAGGCACCACCCCAGCCCGCGAGGACGGCAACACACACCGCCAGGTAAGCGATGATCATCATCAGAGTGTACTCAATTTCCCCGGCCTTGCGTCCCCAGCGCACCGGGATGTTCTTGCGCCCGGCGTGTGTATCCGACTGGATATCACGCACATTATTGACCACCAGGATGGCAGTTACCAGCGCGCCTGCGCCAAGTCCACCCATCCAGCTCAGTGGAACAAGATGCCCAAGCAATATATAGGTCGTGGTGCAAACGGTGACAAACCCGAAAAAGATAAAAGCAGCCAGGTCCCCCAGTCCGAAATCTTCAAAAGCAAACGGTCCGACGGTGTATAACACGGCGCAGATTAGCGCCACTGCACCAATTACCAAAACCAGCCAACCGCGGAAAAACGCCAGGTAAAGCCCGCCCGCTGCAGCCAGCAAAGCCACGACCACAGCTCCAGTCCAAACCGCACGCACGGAAAGCAGTCCGGATTGCGTTACCCTCGTGGGACCAAGCCGCCCGGATTTGTCCGTCCCCTTTTGGAAATCCGCCACATCATTCACCAGGTTTGCCAGGATCTGCAGGAGCAGCGCGCACAGAAGTATGATGACTGCCGGTAACAGCCGAAAAGCGCCATTCACCCAGGCGAGTGCCCATCCGATGAGTACCGGTGAGGCAGCCGCCGGCAGGGTGCGCGGACGGATTGCCAGCCACCAGCGCTGAATGGATGTCAAGGATCGCGTTTCTTCAGAAGGCATCATGATGGCAAATTATAACGGCAGACACGCCAGGCTCCTAATACAAAGAACAGCGGTAATCACCGCTGTTCTCTATTAATTTTCTGATAACGAATATTACTTGCGCAGGATAAGTTCTCCCCAGGTGCCCGGGTTCAGGAAGTTGCGGTAGGCAGTGGTTGAGATCATCGAATCCTGGTCATTGGCAGTGGTGCTGTCGTTGTCACTGATGGAAACAGCGAAACCAATATGTAAACCGTCCTTGGGGGTGATTCCCAGCAAGGACCAGGGAATGGCAGCTTCAACACGGTAGATGTTGCTGCTGGTCTCGAAGGTCTTTGACATCTGGATGGTGGTGGAAGTGCCTTTTTTGGATGTCGGGTACCAGATATAGGCTTCAGGATTGATACTGGCATCAGGATTGCCGGCTGAGAGGCCGATCTGGAAGTCATCACCATCCAGATTCTGTACATAATAATCTCCGTAAAGGTTTCCATCGATAAGGATTTCCACACTGTCACCGTTATACAACAACTCGCCGGATTTACGCTGGTTGTAGCTATCGTCAGTTACTTTAACGCTGATATACAGGTTGGTGTTATCCCAGACAGCTCCAAACGCACCTTCCAGATCAGCCTGGTTTGACCATTTGCTGGCACCGTATACGCGGTAAGGCAATTTGTACTTTTCAGTTTTATCAATCCACTCTTCGTAGGTACCATCCAGCACCGGGGCTGTGGTGACATACTTGGCAACAAATGAACCACCCGGGCGGATCATGGGGTCAGGCGTTGCCGGGGCTGACGTGGCCACGACCACGGGGGCTAAAGTTAAGGTAGGCCAGGGGGTATTTGTCGGCACACCTACTGTGGGCAATGCCGGTATCTCCGTTGAATTGGCAGCCCCCGGAGTGATGGTTGCCGGGATGTTGTGACTGGTGTCGAAGAGTGCCGTGAGCGTCATGTTCGGCGTCACCTGTGCCGGGTTATCGGCAGGCGTCTGGAACGGGAACGGCAGGTTACAGGAGGTGGCAGCAAAAGTAATTAAGAGTGCAACAATGAGCAGTTTGACCGAGCGTTTCATAATTTCTCCGTTTCTGGTGATCCCCTCAATTCTTAATTAATCAATACCAGTTCGGTTGCAATAATCATACTAAGATTATAAGGTGTTTTCATTATTCGGTTACACGCTACCCCAAGCTAGAAATCGATTGGTAATAATGAGAGCGGCTTTTTAAACCTGCTTTTTCACACGCGTCCTGAGCACACTGCCTCCCCATGCACCACCGCAGGCAAGGACGAGGATGAGTGCCAGGTAGACCAGGAAGTAGGGATTGACCTCCAATAGCATAAATAAAAGCAGAATTAATGCTCCAGGACCGCCGAGAAACAAACCCCACTTCCAGGTAAATTTAGGAATCAAAAACCCCCAAACGAGACCTAATACCCCGTAGATCACTAAAAGAACGCCTATAAACACCAGGCGCTCTTTCAATTCGCCATCTGAAAAAACTGAATTCAATGCGCCAAAGAAACCGAGAATAACCCCGGTCACAATTGCAAGCACAATACCGATAATGTTTTTCATGAGTGCACCTCTTTATTTATCCTTCGTTCGGTGCAATGAGGCAATGCACTCCACATGGATAGGTTTGTGGGAACAGGTCGAACGGGGTCACACTCTCAAGGGAATAACCGGCGGCGATCAACAACGCCAGGTCGCGCGCCAGCGTTGCCGGGTCACAGGAAACGTAGATGATCTGCGCCGGCTCAGCCTTGACCAACCCCGCGAGCGCATACGGATCGAGACCGGCACGTGGCGGGTCGAGCAGCACGAGGTCCGGGCTGATCTCCAGCGCAGGCAGAACCTGTTCGACCGCGCCCACATAGAGGGACACATGGTCATACTCCTCCATGTTAACGGCATAATCGTTGCAGGCGGACTCGGAGAGTTCGATGCCGGTCAATTGTCTGCAGCGGGATGCCAGAAAAGCCGAAAACAACCCAGCGCCGCAGTAAGCGTCGACGATGTGATCAAACGTTTTCCCTTCGAGCAAGTTCAACACATGGGTCACCATTTTTTCCGCCATGGCAGTGTTCACCTGGAAGAACGCGTCAGCCGAGACCCTGAAATCCCTACCCAAGACGCGGATGATGGAGAAATCCTCGCCCGAGAGCAGAACTTTGCCGTCAGCCCCCATGAAGACGACAGACAAGGGAAAATCGATCTCGAACTCAGGCACCTGCCCGGAACGGCTCTCCAACCCCAACAGGAGTTCATCCTCCTCCCCCTGGCGGATGGAGACGCGGTCGATGCCGGTGGCGGGGTCTAGCTCCAACTGCGGCCACAACGCGTTGATCGGTTCCAGCGGCAAATGGCATTCCGTGATCTCGAGCACTCCTGCCCTGCCCGCGCGCTGGTAGCCTAGTTTCCCCCCTGCCGACAGGTGGAATTGAACCGTATTGCGGTAATTCCACTCCAGCGGCGAAGGCACAATGGGCTGGACCGGGGGATTGGAGATCTTGCCGATGCGTTCAAGCTGCCGGGTGACAATATCCTCCTTGACGCGCAGCTGGTCAGCGTATGCCAGGTGCTGATAATGGCAGCCACCGCAATCCGCAAAATGACGGCAGCGGGGTTGGATGCGCAGCGGGGAGGATTCAAGAATGGCAACAATCCGCCCGCGGGCAAAGTTGCGCTTCTCGGTGGCCAGTTCAATGCGCACGCGCTCGCCGGCAATCCCGAAAGGCACAAAAACCGCGCGGCCGTCCGGAAGCCTGCCGACGCAATCTCCTCCGAAGGAATCAGTGGTCAGTTCAATGTCAAAGGTAGCGGTCATAAATCCCTTTCGAAATGGTCGAATGCCTGTACTATACCTTAAAGTGGAGAAATGAGGGTTGACGCACGAAAAAAGGTCAGGTAGAATTAGCGCTGTAAGTTGAGCACTGCGGGCGTGGTTCAGTTGGTAGAATGTCTCCTTGCCAAGGAGAAGGTCGTGGGTTCGAATCCCATCGCCCGCTCAAATTACTAGAACAGCCAAGAAACATGACTGTTCTTTTTATTTAAGTCGCTGTCGCTATACCTGGGACAATTGTCCCATCGCCCGCTCAAGTTTTTAGAACAGCTAATTCAATAAGGCTGTTCTTTTTATTTAATCTCAGTCGTCTTACCTGGGACTATAGTCCCATCGCCCGCTCAAAAACCCTCGAAAGAGGGTTTTTCTAATTATTGGTTCTCGGACACTGTGTAGACCCATCACCCGATTATTGCGCTTGACCATCCCCCTACTCTTTGATAAAATCCTATACGCACGGCGACGTGGCCAAGTGGCTAAGGCAAGGGTCTGCAAAACCCTGATCATGGGTTCAAATCCCATCGTCGCCTCTTTTTATTTAAACCCTCTACATCCAATTCAACCAACAATTGTTGTCGGGTTTCCCGCAAAAGCGTGCGGGATCTCCGCTTCGCTCCGACAAATCCCATCGTCGCCTCTTTTTATTTAATTCACTACGGAATCTTCATAATAAGACCCGAATTGGTTTTTTTAGCCTTCAGATTGATTTATCAACACGTGTTCCCAATATTTTTTTTACATCAGTTATAATTTTTTTATGGAAATATCCTTTGAATTGACCCTGGTCGTCATTTCCTTGTTATTCCTGATTAGCGTTGTCGTTAGCAAGATATCCGATCGATTAGGGGTACCATTGCTGCTTCTATTCCTCGGAATCGGAATGTTGGCGGGTTCCGAGGGCATCGGGGGAATCTATTTTGATGATCCCCACCTGACGCAATATGTCGGTGTTCTAGCCCTGGCGATCATTCTGTTTTCGAGTGGTCTCGATACAAAATGGAATTCAATAAAACCTGTCTTCAAAGTTGGCATTAGCCTTTCCACCATCGGAGTGGTGCTCACCGCAGTTTTATTCGGTTTGATCGCCTATACCATACTAAAATTATCCATCCTTGAATCCCTGCTAATTGGCGCAATCATATCATCCACTGATGCCGCGGCTGTTTTTTCGATTCTGCGGTCTCGCGGTGTAAATCTCAAACCGCGGTTAACCCCTTTGCTCGAGCTTGAATCCGGAAGTAATGATCCGGTGGCGGTGATATTAACCACCACGCTGATCTCCTTCATAACGAACCAAAACACGTCTGTGGGTGGTGCTATTGGATTATTCGCCCTGCAGATCGCCGTTGGAATATTAGTTGGCTGGATCATGAGCAAAGCGGGACTGTTCCTGATCAATAAAATCAAACTGGGTTACGAGGGACTCTACAACATCCTCTTAATCGGGTTGGCAGTTTTTGCATTCAGCACCGCAACGATTCTCAAGGGCAGCGGTTTCTTAGCCATCTATTTGTTTGGCGTATTACTTGGGAAAGAAGATTTCATCCACAAGAGAAGTATTCTGCGGTTTTTTGATAGTACTGCCTGGTTCTCTCAGATCGTATTGTTTCTAACATTAGGACTGCTGGTATTCCCATCACGGTTAATCCCTGTCGCGCTTCCCGGTCTGGGGTTGGCTTTATGCCTGGTTCTGCTTGTTCGTCCCCTGGCTGTCCTTATCGCCCTGGCTCCATTCAGGTTTTCCCTCCCTGAAAAATTGTTCGTATCGTGGGTGGGTTTGCGTGGAGCTGTACCCATCGTGCTTGCAACCTTTCCACTTGTAGCAGGGCTCGAAAACGCTGATTTGATCTTCAATATCGTGTTCTTCGTAGTCGTCGTTTCAGTATTGCTCCAGGGTACTTTGTTGCCTAAATTAGCTAAATTATTAAGGGTCGAGGCTCCGGGACCAGTACCTCAAAAATACCCGCTTGAGATGGTTACTGGTGAAATGATTCCAAGTCAATTGAAAGAAATTGTCATCCCGCTTGATTCACCGGTGGTTGGGAAACCAATCGTAGATCTGAAATTACCACCGGGATATCTGATCGTTCTCATCGCCCGTTCGAGTGCATTTATCCAACCAAATGGCGGAACGGTGCTTCTTGCCAACGATAAACTGCTTGCGCTGACGGAAGAAGATGCTTTTCAAATCGCCAATGAAATTCTTGCACCAAAAAGGCTGTAATCATTTAACTTTTCCCCGGTTGATTAACCCCTCGCTTTTTGCACCAACTCATCCACGCGCTGATTATGTTTATCGGTGGAGTGACCCTTAACCCAGTGCCACCTGATCGTGTGCCGGCTGGTTTCTGCCAGCAATGCCTGCCACAGGTCTTTGTTGAGCACCGGACCGTTGCTGCCGCGCCAGTTCTTTACCAGCCATTTGGGCATCCATTCCGTGATGCCGCGCATGAGGTATTGTGAATCGGTATACAGGTCAACCGTGCTGGGATGATGTAAAGCGCGCAGGGCTTCAATAGCCGCGGTCAACTCCATGCGGTTGTTGGTCGTCTCCGCGGCTGAGCCATGCAGTTCCTTTTCCAATCCATCAGCAAAAAGCAGCGCTGCCCACCCTCCCCTGCCGGGGTTGGGATCGCAGCCCCCATCGGTATAGATGATCACACGCGGAGGGGTCATTCTGCCCTCGCCGCCATTTCCGCGATAGTCATATCGATCTGGGAGAGCAGCGTTTGGATGGCGTCACTCTTCAGCCCGGTCTTGAAAAGCTGCCAACCGGCATCTTCTACAATTGTTTTGACTGTATCCAGGTCCTTAGATGCAGGCAGTGTCACCGCAAGGTCACTTAATGCCACAGCTTCCCCCCAAAGCGGGTAATCCTCCTCCAGGTCACTGACCAAGGGCAGTACAGCTTCTCCAAGCGGGAGGGTTCCTGAGCCGCGTAGAATCCACTCCTGCTGCTCCGGAGCGGAAAGCCAGCGCACGAACAGCCACGCAGCCAACTGGCGCACATCCGTGGACTTGGTAATGGTGTAGTCAACGCCTTCGGTTAACACGAATGGAGTGGCATCCCCCGGCGGATATGGCAGGACGACCCACTCGTCCTTGCTATCGAGGCGGGTATTGGTGTGCGTCTGCTTGCGCAGGTCCTGCATGGAGCCGCTGTACAACAGTGCCTGGCGGTTGGTGAAATAATCATATGGCTGCGGCTGCCGGCTGAGCCAGGCGCAGCTGTCGGTGCTCAGTTTCAGGAGAGCGTTGAACGCATCCTCAGATTCTACGGATATAAATTGTGATTGTGTTTCCTGGACCGGATTGCTGCCAAACGTCCGCAGCCAGCTCAACGTGGTGAGCGCATTGGTATTGATGAGCCATCCGCCCACGCCATCATCCACAGGATCGGGATCTTTGCGCTTGGATGCATTGGCGGCGCAGACCTGCTCCCGGAAAGCTCCCCAGGTAGCGGGAGGATTGGTAAAACCTAACTCTTTTGCCCAGGTGACATTGTAAAAAAGCAACTCGCTGGTGCGCTGGGCAGGGATACCAAAGCGTTTGCCCTGCACCAGGCTTTCATTCCAGAATGCGGGGAGGAAATCTTCCTGTTCATCAGGCAACAATCCGAATTTGGCTGACTGCACATAAGGATTGAGGTCAAGGATGTTTTTGTAAACCGCATCAGAATGCAGGAGCTGCGCAGGACTCATCACCAGCACGTCCGGAGCCGGTTTAACGAGCAGTAAATCGCGGTATTTTTCCTGCACCAGTCCGGCAGATCCCGGCGCGATCTCGATGACAAAAATACCCCACTCGTTGGTCTGATTGAACTGATCGATCAGCCGAGTCATCTGCAACCCCGTGTCCCCGGTCCAGGGATGGAGGATACTGATTTGGAGTTGATGCAGTTTGACCGTATCCACGGCGATATCCGGGACGGACGTGAGGGTTGGCGCGCCGGCGTTAGTCGGCGACGGTGATTTCATGGCTGGTGGGGTGACTTCAGGCGTGCCTGTACTCGCCGGCTGGCAGGCAGCCAGCAACAGGGCAAACACGATCAGGACAGCAAGAACGAGGTTGAGTTTTTTCATCATCATCAGTAAATAGAGCAGAAGTGTACCCGATTTTCAACCATCAATCAAAATCAGTGGGTAGATCAGGCTGGCGGTGATGCTCAAACATACGCTTGATCTCCTCCGGGGTCACACGCGCCAGGGAAAGGTTAGGAATGCTGTGCTCACCAAAGTAGGTGGGTTCCTCAGTCTCCAGAGGATCGGGGGTGGCTTCGGCAATAAGAGTGCAGAGGAAGAAAAGTTTATAGGCATGAAAAGGATATGGTGGATGCCCGTGCAGGTTGCGGTCATAAACTGCGAGCAATTTGACCGCTTTAACCAAGATACCCGCCTCCTCGCGCATTTCCTTTTCCACCGCCTTGGAGGGAGGCAGGTTGATATCCACCCACCCGCCGGGCAGCGTCCAAGCACCGCCATCCATTAACTCGCGCACCAGCAGAATCTTATCGTCTTTAAAAACCACACCGCGCACATCCAACTTGGGGGTAGCATAACCGGATTGGGCTTCGAAAATGGGCATTACCTCGCCGATATCCGCATCGGTTCGCGCTGCCATGATCTGCGCAGCAATGCGGCTCAATTCCTTGAAACGCTCCGCGTCAAAAGGATTCTGGGTGTACTGCGTACCTATCTGGGCAATTGCCTGTATCTCCTGTGCCCACTTCAACCATTTGGGTGAATCCATGCTTCCTCTTTCCAACTGCCGGCAGGTGATTGACGAAATGCGCCGACGTTTGTATAATAACCTTATCATTTTAGTTGATGAACGCCAAAAGTAGTAGACTGCTGGCGCGCTGGTAGAGAAGGAGGTCACAGGCTGAAAACCTCCGCAGGGCAACGAAGTCGAAGTCGTTTGGTTGATTGCCGAAGAAACCCGCAAGGGTGGTAGACCGGCACGGGTTCGCCCGTTAGAGCAGAAACCGGATGATGGTCCGGTGAGCGCGCCAGCATTGGCGAAAAGAGGTGGTACCGCGGAAGGTTTCCTTTCGTCCTCACAGGATGAAGGGATTTTTTATTTTTAGGAGGTTGCCATGGAAGAGAATAAATTACCGAAAGCATATGATTTTAATGCCACGGAACAGCGGTTGTATGCCTGGTGGGAGTCCAACGGATATTTCCAGCCGGCGAATGATCCGAACAAACCCGGATTCGACCCGGCGATAAAGCCTTTTGTCATTTCCATCCCGCCGCCCAACGTGACCGGCGAACTGCACACCGGGCACGCCATGTTTGTCTCCATGGAAGACCTGATGATCCGTTACCACCGCATGAAGGGTGTCCCTGCGCTGTGGGTGCCCGGAACCGATCATGCCGGCATCGCCACCCAGATGCTGGTGGAAAAAGCGCTTCTAAAGAAGGCATAAAGCGTGATGAACTTGGCCGTGAAAAGTTTGTGGAGCGCACCTGGCAGTGGAAGGAAAAATACGGAAGCCGCATTACCCAGCAGATCCGCCGCCTGGGGGCATCCTGTGATTGGACGCGCGAGCGTTTCACACTGGACGACGGCCTTTCCAGGGCAGTCCGCGAAGCCTTTGTGCGATTGTACGAAAAAGGTCTCATCTACCGCGGACCGCGCCTGATCAACTGGAGCCCGGCGCTGCGCACTGCAGTCTCCGACCTCGAGGTGGAATACTCGGAAGAGCCGGGTTTCCTGTATTACTTCAAGTACATGCTGGCTGACCTGCCCGGGGAATTCATTCCGGTGGCAACCACCCGCCCCGAAACCATCCTCGGTGATTCCGCCGTGGCGGTGCACCCGGAGGATGAGCGCTACCAGAAATACATCGGCAAGGAAGTACTGGTGCCAATACTCAACCGGCGCATACCGGTGATCGCGGATGAGTACGTGGACCGCGCGTTTGGCACCGGTGCGCTCAAGATCACACCGGCGCATGACCCCAATGATTACGCCATCGGGCAAGCACACAACCTGGAGATGATCAGCATCTTCGACCTGGCTGCCGCCCTCAATGAGAACGGTGGACCCTATGCCGGCATGGACCGCTTTGACTGCCGCAAAAAGATCTGGGAAGATATGCGCGCTGCCGGACTGGTGATCAAGGAGCAACCCTACACACTCAACGTGCCGCGTTCTGAACGCGGAGGTGAGATCGTTGAACCGATGATCAGTACGCAGTGGTTCGTGAGCATCAAACCGCTGGCGGATAAAGCGCTGGAGGCTGTTCGATCAGGTCGCACCAGGATCGTGCCGGACCACTTTACAAAAGTCTTTTATAACTGGCTGGAGAACATCCGCGACTGGTGCATCAGCCGGCAGTTGTGGTGGGGGCACCGCATCCCGGTGTGGTACTGCGATGACTGCGGCGAAACAATCGTGACGCGCGAAGATCCGACCAAATGCCCCAAATGCGGTGACACCCACCTGCGCCAGGAAGAAGACGTGCTGGACACGTGGTTCTCTTCCGGATTGTGGCCGTTCTCCACGCTCGGCTGGCCGGAGCAAACGCCAGACCTGAAGTACTTCTATCCGACCTCAGTGATGGAAACTGGTGCGGATATCCTCTTCTTCTGGGTGGCGCGCATGATGATGTTCGGTATCGAATTCACCGGGGTTGAGCCTTTCCACACCATCTACCTGCACGGTTTGATCCTGGATGAGCACGGGAAGAAGATGAGTAAGACCAAAGGAAATGTAGTGGATCCGCTCGAGGTAATGGACAACTTTGGCACTGATGCACTGCGCTTCACGCTGCTGGTAGGTTCCACTCCCGGCAGCAACACCAATTTAAACATTAAAAAAGTGGAAGCCAACCGCAACTTTGCCAATAAGATCTGGAACGCCGGCCGCTTTGTGATCTCCGCACTCGAACAGGCTCCGGAAAAAGCAGATGCTGAGCCCGATTGGACGCTGGCAGATTCCTGGATCTGGGCACGTTTGAACGCATTACTGCGCGATGCCGACCGCCTGTTCAGCACGCACCAGTACGGTGAAGCCGGCAGGCAGATCTATGAGTTCTTCTGGGGCGAGTATGCCGATTGGTATCTTGAAATAGCCAAGACCCAAATTGCAGCCGGTGGTGACAGAGCTTACTACACCGCCTCCACGCTGGTGCGTGTGCTCGATGCAGTCTTACGCCTGCTGCACCCCTTTACGCCGTTCGTCACCGAGGAAATCTGGCAGGCGTTGAAAACGTCAGCTGAAGAGCACGGAATGAATCCGTTCAACTCAACCGATAAATGGGAAGAAGCCTTAATCATCGCCCGCTGGCCGGAAGCCGAAGGAGTTGAAGGGTGGGAAGAAGAAAAGATTGCTCAGTTCAACCTGGTGCAGGAAGTGGTGCGAGCGATCCGCAACCTGCGCTCAGAGAAAAAAGTGCCCCCGGCAAAGAAGATTGCCGTGAGTATTGCCGCCAGCAAACACGCAGCCACCCTCAGTGCGCAACGAACGACGTTACAGTCGCTGGCCAACCTGGATCCGTTGAGACTGGAAATCGCGGAAAAACTGAATCCTCCCAAAGATGCGGTTTCGCTCGTGGTCAACACGGTGGAGATCTTCATCCCTTTCTCGACCCTGGAAGACAATCGCGTTGACCCGGCGCGGGTGAAGAAAGAGGTGGAGACCCTGCAATCGCAGATCAGCCGGCTCGAAGCCCTTTTGGCAAGCGACTTTGCCAGCAAAGCACCCGCTGCGTTAGTGGAGAAAGAACGCGCCAAATTGGTGGAATACAAAGAGTCTTTGGAGAAATTAACCAAATAGCTGACTTACACATCATGGGAAGGGTTCGAGTTCCTTCCCATGATCGTTTTAATCTCAATTGTGGTGGAAATTACTTGGCATAACCGCCGAAGAGTTTTTCAAAGAAACGGTGGAATTTGTGAATGGACTCCACAGGTTCCAAATACATGAAGATACATGGTCCGCTGACCAGGTTTAACCCCAACTCTTTGGCTCGGGTTTCACCTGCCGGAGAGTTTGCCCCCTGCTGCAGCCAGACATACTGGATACCCAGTCGGGCGGCTTCTTCGATTATTGCGATTGTATCCGCTGGTGGAATGACGATGATGACAGCGTCAGCCTTGGTAGGCAATGCCCCAAGACCTGCATAGCAGCGATCACCCTCAACCATATCTGCCTTCGGATTGACCGCGAACACCTTGTAACCAGCCTTCTTGAGGTCGCGGTAGATGGCTGTGCCGAACTTGTCTTTATTACGTGAAGCCCCCACAACTGCAATCGTTTTTTGCTGCAAAAATGCATCAATTGCTGCTTTTGTGTTTTTCATAGTTCCCTCTTGATCAATGGATTCCCCAGTCTAACGCACCGATTATATATCTTTTTTGCAGGAGGGGCAACACCCCTTCTCCCCAGGCGCGGAGGAAATATCGACGTGCCTTCTGCCAATCTTCCCCGCTGCCCCAGCCGTCATGCGTGAGTGTAACCCGTGTATTTCCCAGGTCTATGGGGGTGAGTGTAACCATCACATGCGTACGCTGAGCACGGATGGTGGGGAACTCTGGCGGAGCGTTCCAGGTAAACGAGAGCATGACCGGTTCCTCGTAAGCCAATATTACGCAGCCCTCACCGCCGCGCAACCCCGCCGGAGCGTCCAGGTTAAAATACATCTCATAGCTGCCGCCAGGTTTGAGGTCGATATGGCTCTGCGGGGCGAAGAAGGTCCGCGTTCCCGCTTCGGTTGTCCAGGCTTGCCAGACTTCACCGATCGGGGCAGAAACATCTACTGAAAAATGCAGTGGTTGTATTTGCACCAAACTGATGGTTACCTTCCGTTAGTCATCCGCTAAGCCTTGAATGATAATTTTCGTCCGACGTCTACTCAGATCAATTGCGTCTTTGACTTCCATCTTAGGACGAGCGCCACCACCAGGATGACACCCACTATTAACGCCGCAGTATACGCTGCTGCTGAAACGATTGAAACACCGGCGAATTTCACTCCGATGCCAGCGAACGCCCAGGCAAGGACTGCCAGGAAGGGTGCGTCACGGTGTATCACGGTCATCCAGATGGCAATCAATACTGCCACCGCCAGCATGATGATTGCCCAGGTCTCGCCGGCAATCCCAAACCCATTCCATTTATTGAAATCCAGAACATCAGTGGCATTGGCAATGGTCGCCACAGTAATCCATCCCAGGTATACCGAAAATGGCAGCTGCACGAACCAGCGCATGCCGGATGAGGTTTCAGCAGCATTTTGCTTGCGCAAGCGCTTGTAAACCAGGAGCAGCGAAACCAAAAGGATTGCCATTAACAATATGGTCAGGTTGAACTGCAGGTAATGCCACATGAAGATCCAGATGGAATTCGCCAGGCAGCCTATTATGTACCAGCCGCGTATGCTTTTTAAGACCAGGTTGTCTTTTTGCGCGGGAAGTGCCTGGTAAATGGTAAAAGCGATTAGGAGGATGTAGATCAACCCCCAGATCGAGAACACGTAACCCGCGGGCACAAAGAATACCTCGAAACTGTCAGAAACCTGCCCGGTGTTCATACCGTTGATCGGCAGGGCGTTCGCCAGCCCGTTCACCGTCAGGGTGAGCAGTGTGGCAAAAATTACCAGAATTTGATTAAATGATATTTTCATTTGGAATAATCCTTTCCTGTTGTTGTAACAAGTTGAAAGTCAGTAAACCAAAAATGGACTTGAATGATAAGTTCATTATACGATTTCACTGACCCAAAATGCGCTAAGGATTTTATTTTTTCGCCCGCATTAATTCGCGCGCGCGGCGGGTGATGCGGAAGAAATGCTTGATGTGGCGCAACGGTTTAATGTGGCTGGCTTGCCCGGCATAAATGGTGCGGATGGGTACCCATGCCAGTTTAAAACCCCGCAGCACGCACAAGAAAATGATCTCCACTTCAAATTCAAAACCGCGTTCCTGGCTGTTGATGACGGATTCGACCAGCCGCCGTGAATGCAGGCGGTAGCCGGATTGGTTGTCGGGGATATATTGCCCCATGGCGTTGGAGAGCATCCACGTGCCAATGGTGTTGGAAAAATTGCGCGGGAACGGCATCTGGCGGAAGTTGCGTTGACCGATGATGAGGTCGCTGTGATCCTGTTGATACTTCTCCAAAAAAAGGGGAAGCTCAGCCGGGTCATGCTGTCCGTCAGCATCCAGGGTGATGACCGCGTCATAATCCCCTGCCAGGAAATGACCAAAACCATTAAGCAGCGCGGCCCCTTTGCCCTGGTTGGGCTCCTGGCGCACGACTGATGCGCCGTGCTGACTGGCAACCTCTGAAGTATCATCTGATGACCCGTCGTCCACAACCAGCACCGGCAGGTACTGTCTGACGCCGTCGATAACTGGTCCGATGCGCATGGATTCGTTGTGCGCCGGGATCAAAGCCAGAATATTTACCAATTTGCTGTCCACCATCACTCCAGTCCACCTGCGTCGAGGATGAGCTTGATGACCTGCTTATTTTTTGATTCCATTGCCAACTGCAGCGGAGATAAACCGGAAAGTGACCGAACATTGACCTCTGCCCCCTGGCGCAGGAACAAACGCACCAATTCGACATTGCCATTTTGGGCAGCAGCGTGAAGCGGCGTAAAATCATCCTGCTGGCGGGCATTCACATCTGCACCATGGTCCAGCAACAGGGTGCATAATTCAAGGCTATCTGCAGCTGCTGCAGCATGCAGGGGCATTACTTTTTGCGCATTAGTAGATGCTGCATTAATGTGCGCACCATTCTTGATAAGCAAGGCGGCTGCCTCGTAGCGGTTGAAAAAACAAGCCAACCCGAGCGGCGGAAAGCCGTCACTGGAATAAAAATTCACCGCGTTCGGGTTTTTCTCCAACCAGGATCGGATGGTTTCTACCTTTCCTAAAGCGGCTCCCTCAAAAAGGGTGAGCGCTGAACGGGATTCCGCGATAATCCGGGCGATCTCTTCCTTACCGTAATACAGCGCCATCATCAGGAATGAAACACCCATCGGACTGGGTTGATCGAAGAGTTCCGGCTTCGTGGCCAGCAGGTCCCGGACGCTCTTGCTGTCACCTTCTTTAATGGCCAAGATCAGTTTTTCAAGGTCAGTATCCATCGCTCCTCCTGCTTCCTAGTTTAATGGGTATTTGCATTCTTTACCAGAAGCAATGAGAAATGAAAACAGCCGGCATGTGCAGTGCAATGCCGGCTGTTTTCAGGATGAAAGGAATTACTTTTTGATGAAGATCTTACTCAACACAATTACTCCGATCGCGATCAGGATGACCGGTCCGAGCAGGCTCCATTGTAGATTGAAAAGTGCGAATAAGCCTGTGGCTGCGACTGCTGCACCAATACCCACGAATGCCCAGGTTGTCCAATTCATTTTCCAGTCATTGCGATAACACACGATGGTGGCTGTAACAAAAGCGCCAACTGCCGCGAAAAGGATGGGTGCAGACCACCAGCGCCAGCCCTCAAGATACCCGGTCAGGGAAGGAATGGGAAGCATTAATGCCAGGAAGCCTGCTCCAAGCAAAACAAGTGCAGCACCAACCCAAAGGTTGTAACCCACCAGAGCAACAATATTCTTGTGCTTGAGCGCATCCACCTGCCCAAAACCGCTGAGCATCATCGAGATACCCGGAGTAATGACCATGAGCGGCCACCAGCGGCTCCAATCGGCACCGACCAACAGCAGCATAGCTACTGTGCCGACCACCAGTGCGCTGCCGAGATTGCTGCGTACTTTGCCATTGAAAGTGCGGCTTTTGAGGAATTCTCCCCATGCAGCCGAGAGTGCCCCAGCCACGGGGATGAAGATGAAGAGCGCCCACCAGTTGAATTGTGCCATCCCCCATCCCAGGTTCTGGAAGAGGAGAATGATACCCACCAGGATGAGCAGGATCGGCCAGAACGCCTGGTTGTGATCGCGTTTTTTCTGCTTCCCTATCTTTGCTTCTGCTGTAATTTCGGTGGTTACTGGTTCAGGTTCAACAATTTCGATCACGGGTTCTTCAGCATTTGACATGGTTAACCTCATTATGAATTTTCTACTCTATCTACGAGGATTGCGCCAACAAGTTGCAGCGTTAACAAGTGCGGATGGTTTTTGCCAGTTCTTTTGCCACAACGATAACTGTATTCTTGACCTCCGAACTGAGTCCAGCGTCAAATTCCAGAGAAGCAGGTTGAATACCAAGCAAACCAACGCTGCATTTGAATTCCTCTTCAAGATATTTGGAGAGCACAGAGAACGGCAGCGAGTGACTGGAAGCACTGAACCCGCTGGTGTCATGCGGGTCAATGTATTTCACCTCACCAGGCTGCCCGCCAATATCGGCTGCATCAAACAACAGGATGAAATCAGGTTTAAACCGCCGCAGTTCTCCGAAAGCATTCTCGGGAACGGTGCCGCAATCAAGGATAAGGAGTGTGGGTGACTCTTTTAAAACAGAAAGCAGCCGGCGCGCAATCCAAACACCGGCTGCATCATCTCCATTGAATTCATTGCCAATGCCCAACAGGGCGATTCGAGATTCAGTTTTCCGGGTTAACCTTTTCAGGTTCTCCTTTAGCGGAACCTTCCAGGAGGAATTGGATGTCTTCATCTCTGCCATAATATACTTCAAACGGTTCCTTGGTTTTGGATGCCAGCTCCCATTGCTCTTCAGACATTTCGATGCAATTGAAACGGCAATTGACCACGCATTGAGCACAGAATGTGCATTTATCCATATTGTAGCGCAAGACAAAGCGTTTGCTGGCTTTATCCAGTACCAATAATTCAATGGCATCGGTTGGGCAGTCTTTAATGCAGAGCATGCACCCTGAACATTTTTCCGGATCCCAGTTAAGTTTACCCCTTAAGTTGACCGGAGTTCTTTCTTGAAAAAGGGATATTTCTCGGTAACCGGTTTCGAAAAGAATGCCTTGAAGATATCGCTGAACATTGAGCCGATGGTCATTGGTTAGCCTCCCAATAAGGGTTGAACAATTGGCGCCAGGGTTTTGCCCAGGATGATGACAACCAGCTGGAGCAGTACAAGGATAGCACCAATTCGCCACCATAAACCGACAGTTTGATCGATGCGCAGGCGGGCGAATAATGACTGCAAGGTTGCAGTTACCAGCAGGAGCAGCAGGGTTTTCCAGAGGAAATCGAGTGGGTTGGTGAAACCGCCCAGGAAGAAGGAAGCGATAAGGGTTAACCCGATGACAAGTTCCACATCGCGACCGATCTTAAAGAGCGCAAAACCGCGTCCGCTGTATTCTGTCAGCGCACCGGCAACAATTTCTGTTTCTGCTTCGGGCGCATCAAAGGGAGGAAGTTCCAATTTACCCATCAACCCGATCATTGCGGCTAAAAAACCGATCGGCTGTGAAACAATGAACCACAAGTTTTGGGTTGCCCCGGCGTTGATTTCGCCAATATTCCAGGTACCCAACACAATGGCAGGACCCAATAATGCCAGCAGGAAGGGAGCTTCATAAGAAAAAAGTTGAGTTAGCGCACGGGTGGCTCCCACCAGCGAAAAACGGTTTTCAGTGTTTGCTCCCGCCAGCCCGATGCACAGGGTCATCATTGAAAGCAGGTAAAGCGTGACCACGAGGTCGCCATTAAAACTATGGACGGGTTTGAAACCAAAGAGCGGCACGTACAGGGCAGCAGTTAATGCGGCAGTGAGCGCCACGATGGGCAGGATGATGAACACAGGTTTGATCACCCCTGTGGGGATGATCTCCTCTTTTGCAAGCAATTTGATCACATCCGCCAGCGGCTGGTACCAGCGCGGACCAACCCGGTTTTGAAAACGGGCGATCAATTTGCGGTCGATGTATTCAAACGTTAATCCGCTGGCGAGCAGGAACAAGCCGCCCGGAAAGAATAAGATCGCAACCAGGGTCGGGAAAGTGACGTTCATTTGTAGTACTCGATTCCGTACTGCCGCAGGTCTTCCCAGCTCCAATGGGTGGCGTTGGAACGATCGTTCACAGTAACCATGCGGTCGTTGCACGAAAAACAGGGATCAATGCCCGCCAGGATCATGGGCATGTCGGCAAGCTTATGCCCCACGGCGGTTACCAAAACTGACGCCCAGTTGCACAGGCTCGGCGTGCGCACCTTGATGCGCTCCGGTTTGTCGGAACCATTGCTTTTGATGAAGTACAACAATTCACCGCGGGGAGCTTCCACGCGGCTGATCGTCTCCCCTTCAGGGATGCGGCGAGGCACACGCACTGAGAGATCGCCTTCCGGTAGACGGTCTACAAGTTCGCGCACCACCCGGTAAGACTCAAATAACTCTTCGATGCGCACCACAAAACGCGCCTCGAGATCACCATTGGTACCGGTGACAACCTTTACAGGAAAATCGCTGTAAGCCGCGTAAGGAGAATCTATGCGCACATCACGCTGCAGACCGGAAGCACGCCCGGTGGGACCAATGGCTCCCAACAGGTCAGCCTGGTCAAAATTCATCTTGCCCACGTTGCGGGTACGCCCCAGGAAGGTTTCATCTTCCGTGACCACCTTGAGATAATGGTGGGTTCTTTCCTCAAGAAAATCCATCCCCCTGTGAAGGGCATCTTTTTGGGCATCATTGATATCGATCTTGACCCCGCCAAGGACATTGGCAGAATAATTGACGCGGTTGCCGCTGATCGCTTCCAGCAGGTCCATGACCGTTTCACGGTCCCGCCATGAGAACATGAAGAGGGTGTCAAAACCGCCTTCGTGAGCGCATACCCCCAGCCACAAAAGGTGGCTGTGAATGCGTTCCAATTCAGCGATCAATTCGCGGATTGCCTGGGCGCGCGGAGGAGCCTGCACGCCAGCCAGTTTTTCAACACCCAGGGCAAACGCCATGGCATGTACGTGCGAACAGATGCCGCACACGCGTTCCATCAGGTAAAGGTCCTGCACCCAGGAGCGGGCTTCTGCCCCTTTTTCCATACCGCGGTGCACAAACCCAAGACGTGCGCTGGCATTGGTGACAATCTCTCCGTCCACGGTGAACTCAAAGTGACCGGGTTCCTTCAACGCGGGGTGCTGGGGGCCGATCGGAACGATGAATTTTTCAGGCGGTTTAATGGGGCTCATGATCGCTCTCCTTCAACAGGGGATTCGGTCTTTTGCAGTCCAGTGAATGCCTTGCGCAGCGGGTAAACACCATCCGGCCAGCTTTCAGGCAAGATGAGCCGCTCCCTGTTGGGTGTACCAATGAAGCTCACACCAAAGAGTTCCATGGCTTCCCGCTCATACAGGGAGGCTGAACTGAGAATGTCACAGATGCTGTCGAGGTTGGGGTCAGCGTAAGGCACACTCACACGCAGGGTGGCAACCGCGGCACCACGGCAGAAATGATACAACACTTCAACATTACCCTGGTCGGGGACAAGTTTCTTCTCATTAGTGGTCTCATCCACTGCGTAGACAGGCTGGTCAAGGGCGGTGATGGCGGAAAGGTATCCCCAATGCCCATCGATCAGGATAGCCTTCACGGCGGATTTCAGGTTGGCCCTGTCGATCACAATATCCACCCTATTCGCCTCCGGAGTATTTGTGGAGAGGGTAAATTTTTCCATTAATTGTTCTGCCTGTCGTAAATCTTCTTCGATGGTCATTTGTCCTCCGAAATTCCGGGTCAATTCTGCAGACTCTTAAGCAATTCCACCACCCCATGGATGATGGCTTCAGGCCGGGGCGGGCAGCCCGGGATATACACGTTCACCGGGATGACTTCATTGATGTCACCGACCACGTTGTAACAACCCTGGAAAACGCCGCCGGAGATTCCGCAGGAACCCACTGCCACAACGAATTTTGGTTCCGGCATTTGTTCATAGATGCGTACCAGGCGGTCGCGGGCTTGCAGTGTGACAGGACCGGTGCAAATGAGCACATCCGCATGGCGCGGGCTACCCTGCAGCTTGATGCCAAAGCGTTCAACGTCGTAACGTGGAGTAAGGGTGGCTAAAATCTCAATATCACAGCCGTTACAGGAGCCGCTGTTAAAGTGAATCGCCCAGGGGGAATTTACCCGCGCCCAGGTTTTGAGTGTATTCATCACAGTGGTGGCGATATTCTGCATTGATCTTTCTCCAATGATGCGTTTAGCCCAGGATCAAGGCAACCAGCGCCAGGATCAATCCGATGATGTAAGGCAGTAACTTTCCGTCAATTTGCCCGGTACCGATTACCAGCATACCGAGGTGCAGCAGCGCAAAAAAGAAGGCGATGAGGAAGAAAGGCCGATAACCGGGAGAAGCCATTGAAGTTGCGGCTTCTTCACCGCTGCCATAGAGGCTCGATTTTTCCAGTGATGGGCTTTCTTTTCCCGCCAATACCTTGCCGGCAAAGTAAATGGCAAAGACCAGGGGAAGGTAGATCAGAAATGCCAGTGGTGGCGAAAGTAAAATGCTCATCGTCTGATTCTCCTTAATTTAGGTAGAAGAACATCATGGTGCCGGCTGCTTTACCCGTGATAAAGTCCATCGAGGTTGGCCAGATGCCAATCACCAGGATGGCGGCAAATAATATTAATATGGGCACCAGTATCACCCAGGGAACTGCTTTGCCCCGCTGCACAACCTCGGAGGGTTCGCGGCGGAACATGCGGTTGATCATGGGAGCATAATAAGCCAGGGAGAGGACACTGTTGATGCCGGCGAAGATGACCACAGCCCACATCAAAGGGGTTTGAGCGGCAGCACCAGCCAACAGGATCTGCCACTTGGACATAAAACCTGCAAAAGGCGGCAGCCCCGCCAGGCTTAAAAGTGCCGCGCTGAAACACACCGCCAGGAGCGGGTATTTACGGGAAATGCCATTCAGGTCATCCAGGGTGAGGGTGGCGTGTTTATCATTGGCGATAAAGAGAACATACATGATGGCGCCAACAGATAAAAATGCCAGTCCCTTCATTAGGGAATGGGTGATCAGGTGGAAAAAGCCGCCCGCTGCTCCCAGAGACAATGTCGTTGAAAACGCGAAACCAAATCCAAGGAGCATGTAGCCGACATGCGCAATACTGGAATAAGCCAGAAGCCTCTTCACCTCGTGCTGGCGCAGTGCCATCAGGTTGCCCACCAGAATGTTGAGACATCCAAAAGCGATCAGGACGGTTCCCCAGTCGCCGCCAATCTTGGCAGTCATGCTGAGCACGCGCAGAATAGCCACCAGACCAGCCTCAATGACAATACCCGAGAGCATGGCGCTGATGCCGGAAGGAGCCTGTGAGTGCGCGTCCGGCAGCCAGGTGTGCAGAGGAACCAGGGCAGCTTTTACGCCGAAACCAATAATGAGCAGTGCTCCACCGATCAATGCGAGCGTGCCGCCTTCTTGACCCAGGTTCCAGAGTATTTCAAATGAAGTTGTACCAGCCAAAGAGAAGAAAATGGCGATCCCGAAAAGGACCAGCGCAGAACCAACCGCGGATTGCACCAGGTATTTGAACCCGGCTTCAAGTGAGGCGGGTTGGTCGTTATAAAATGCCACGAGCAGGTAAGTGCTGATGGCCATACCCTCAAACCAGACCCACATATTGAACAGGTCGTAGGAGAACACCATCCCCATGATACAGCCGATGGTAATCAGGAGAAGCGCATAGAATTTCTCTTCACCTTTCTCTCCGCGGATGTAGCGGAAGGAAAAGAGCATGGTACAGGCTCCCAGCACCAGCACCACCGCGCTGATGAGGAACCCGATGCCGTCAAAAGCAAGGCTAATCGCTCCAACAGTAATGGATACCCCGCCTGCTGATAGAGCAGTCTTCAAACAAAAAGCAACAAGGACCATTTCGGCAAGCAGTACAACAAGAGCCAGAATCTTGGCGAAGTTCAATCCCAACACCGAGTTCTTGCGGATGGAAAGGCGTCCAGCCATGTAGACGATGGGCGAAGCTGCAAAGGGGAGCACGATAAGGCTAAGCAGGAATGGGTTCATCTCAGGCTCCTGTGGCGATGTAGACGAATAGGAGGACCACCGCTGCCACAATACCCACCACATTCCAACTGAGGTGACCGGTTTGGGTTTGCCGCAATGCCTCCGCGATGCGTGCTGTGGTGCGCGATACAGCGTCATTGACCGCCTCAAAACCGAAACTGTTTTCAGCCGCCCAACGGATGCTTTTTAACCCGTTGGTGAAACCAGTCAATTTTTCGCGGAAGAGCCACAGCAAAATTCCTGCCCCGATGATGACCATGGTGACCAGGGTCGGGATGCTCAATACTTCATGCACTAGCTCGTTCAGCGAAAATGGCTCGATCGCATGGAATGGCAGGGTGTGCTCTCCAAGCAGGACGGAAAAGCGCCCGACCACCAGCCAGGAGACAACTGCACCAATCGCCAGGGGTGCCAGCGCCAGCTTCATTGCCATATCGGTTTTGTGCGCGTGATAATCAGAGCGTGTTGTCTCCGCGGAAAACGAGCCAGAAACAACGCAAGGTATACAGCGCGGTCAGACCCGCCACCACGACCATGATGACATAGATCCAGAACGGACCATGTTTCAATCCATTTTCAAGGATGAGCTCCTTGCTCCAGAATCCGTTAAAGATTGGAATTCCAGCCAGCGCCAGCGCTCCAATGGCGAAGACCCATTGAACGAATGGCATCTTTTTACCGACGCCGCCCATGGCGAGCATGTCTCGTGTGCCGATGTTGTGAATGACCGCTCCGGCAGCCAGGAAGAGTAACGCCTTAAAGATGGAATGGCTCAGCAGGTGGAACTGGCTGGCGAACACGCTGCCTGCACCCACCGCGTAAACCATGTAGCCCAAGCTGGCTGACGGTTGAATATGCCAGCACGCGTTTGAGATCAGTGGCAACCAGTGCCATGATTGCCGCCAGCAGGGCTGAAAGCATGCCCACCGCCATCACAGCCTCACTCCAATACGGAACATCCTTGAATGCCGGGTAGAACCTGGCCAGCAGGTAAACACCCGCGTTGACCATGGTCGCAGCATGGATGAGTGCGCTGATTGGCGAGGGAGCTTCCATCGCATCCGGCAGCCAGGTCTGGAAGGGAAACTGCGCCGATTTGGCAGCAGCCGCGATGAGAAAACCAAATGCCAGTATTCCAAGCACGGAAGCAGGAACCTGCGCTGTATCTGCCAGGAAAACATTAATATCAAAACTGCCAGTGTATATGAAGAGGATGACACTGCCGAACAGCAGGCCGACTCCGCCTATGGAGGTGATCAAAAGCGCTTTTATGCCGCCCTTCACCGCCTTGGGATCGTCATTGTGGAATGAGATCAAAGCATACGAACATAAAGCCGTGATCTCCCAGAAAACGAACATGAGCATGATGTTGCTGGTGAGCACCAGTCCGACCATGGCGCCAATGAAAAAGAGGACAAAGCTGTAGTAGCGCCCCAGCTGGGATTCACCGCGCATGTAACTGGTGGAAAACAAAATTGCCAGTGAACCAATGGCGGTAGCCACAATGCTCAGGAATAATCCAAGGCCATCAGGAACAAAAGTGTAGTTGCCAAAAGTACTGCCGATCGAAATATTAACACTGGCCTCACCAGAAGCCTGGGGAAGCAGCGCAAGCGTGCACCCGGTCGCAGCCAAAGCAAAAACAACTGACAGCCAATGCTGAATTTTTTCATGTTTATCGCCGATCCACCAAACCAGCAGTGCACCAACCCAGGGTAAACCAATGATCAACAATGTCAAAATAGCAGTCACGGGTTACCTCTTCAAATTGGAGATGGTTTTGATATCCAGGCTGCCGGTGCGCAGCCGGATCTGAACGGCGAGAGACAACCCCACCACTGCCACGATCGTGTCCGCCACAATAACGGTCAGCGCCAGCGTTTGCCCCAGGTTATCCTGTTGAGCCAGGTGAGCTGCCAGCATAAATGCCACCACAACACCTTTGATGATCAATTGCAAAGCAATTACAACCTTGATGAGGTTGCGCGTGATCAGCAGGCAGTAAAGACCAATGCCAGCCAATCCGAGAATGATGATGAGAACGATCAACGGGACGGGGAGGTTCATTCCTGGGCTCCTTTGGTCGCTTCATTTTTAGCTGGAGCAAGAATACCGATCACCCCGAGCACACCAGAAAAGATCAAAACAACCTGGAGGAGGATGTCCAGGTAACGGGCATCCCAGTCAATGGCTGATTTGAGAGTCACATCTGCCGGGAAATCAATGATCCCCAACATTTTGAGGATAAGGAAGAGCGCCAGACCGATGGCAAGACCGATGCTTCCCCACGCATAGGGTTTCGGGAGGATCGACTGGTTTTCAATTGGCTCGTCACCGGAAATATTGATGGCAAATACGAAGAGGACAGTCACCAGCCCTGCCCCAACACTTAATTCAATTGCGGCAATATGCGCAGCACCCAACAGATACAATAGAACTGAGACCAGCGCACTGGTGAGCGCCAGCCAAATTGCGGATATGATCAAACGGCGGGAGTTGACAGCCAGGATAGCACAAACAAGTATCCCAACTCCGAGCACAATAAATTCCATCGCCTTCCTCCTTGCATCAATGAAGAGAAATGGGATTCCCAAGGCATGGTTATACCATCAGCGCTTATAAAAGTCACGTGTGTGATATCCCTAATTTTGGATTACATTTAGAAGGAAATATATTGTAAGGTTAAGGCTCTTGTACTCTTGGCATTAATCATTATAATCATCTGGATTTCATCAAAGCATTATGGAGAAACAACCTATATGAAAGTAGCCGTTCTGGCAAATTTGAAGGAAGACGCGCCTGTTAGCCCCGAGGACCCCCCCGGGCGTTGGGATGATCTCGACGAGCAAATAACAGTCGATGAAATACTGAAATCACTGTCTGAACTAAACCACGAAGCAAAATACTTCCCTGCTGTCCTTGAATCAATCGAAGAACTAAAGAAATTCAAACCCGACCTTTGTTTTAATTCAGCCGAAGGGCACTACGGAGATTCTCGTGAAGCCCAAATGCCGGCAGTGCTGGATATGATGCAAATACCCTACACCTGTGCAGGGGTACTCGGGATGATGCTTTCACACAATAAACACATGGCAAAACGGCAGTTTCTCACTTATGGTCTGCCCACTGCGAAATTCATGGAAATTTCAGATGCGAATTACATTCCCGAAAGCGACCTGCGCTACCCCATGTTCGTAAAACCTGCATCGGAGGGTTCCTCGATTGGCATCAATCATGCCGCAGTCGCACGCAATTACCATGAATTGGTCAAACAGGTTACCTGGGCTCTGGAAACAACCCATTCTCTCATCCTTGTGGAAGAATACATTGAGGGGCGCGAGTTTACTGTCGGCGTGTTAGGCAACGAAGCCCTGCCGATCGTTGAAATTGTCTCTCCTACCGGTTTCTATTCAGCGGAGCAAAAAGAAGACCTGGAAAGTGAAGTCTACCGGGTCTGCCCTGCGGTTTTATCTGAGGCTCAAACCCGGGAGTTTCAGCATATCGCTCTGAGAGCAAAGGAAACCTTACGGCTGGAGGATGTATGCCGGATGGATATGCGTATGGACAGTGCCGGAAACCCGTACATTCTTGAGGTCAATCCAATCCCTCTGATGTACCCGGATCCCAAACAGGCGTCCTTGATCTATGCGGCTTTTGCTGCTGGTTACACCTATACGGATGTCGTGCGCAAGATCATTGAATCCGCTGCCAGGCGCTGGAATATCCCGGTAAATTAATTCCCTTATTCTAAGAAAAAACGCTCCTTGCGGAGCGTTTTTGATTTTTAATTATCGTTGAGCAAATTCCCGAATAATCGTTTGTAGTAAGCGAACTCTCCGGTACGGCCTTTGTGGTTCGCGTTACTCGCATCCCAGATGGCAGCAAATGACGCCACCACATCGTTGGCATCAAATGTGGCGTTATTGGAAAACCTGACGTTAAAGCGCAGGTTGAAAGTCCACTCTGTGAGGTCAGCGTTACTTTCCCAATTTTCTGCCAGCAATGGTTTAAATGCAGTTCCCACTGAAACCCGGAATCAGCAGCGTATCATAAAGCAGCCGGGTGATGCGGAAGGTCTGGTAATCATCTTCATCTGCCGGCCAAAGGCTGATAGGTTCTCTAACGCCCACATAATGGATCACATCATCGACACCGCTCATATCTTCAAAATTTTCATAATAGGCATTGGCTGCTACGTTATTCACACTCGAGCGGAAGACGGAAAGGTTGGTGGCATATCCCAATGGGATGAGTGGAACCTGGTCAAAGATTAAAGTGTTTAAACGGTCAAAAGTATCCTGCCGGGTTTTGGAATCTGTCGTATTCAATGAGTTGACGATTTCCTGTTGAATTTCAGGGTACGGGTCTCCCAGAAAACTGGCGTCGTTAACGAAAATACGGTCAAAATAGGCAGTACCATCTGCATAATCTGCCTGGAACCAGTTGATGTAAAGCATCGTTTCGCCGCTTCTTATCGCCTGATCCAATTCCTCAAGGCTCATGGGTTCGACGGTTACTTTCAACCCAATGGCTTCCAGTTGACTCTTCACAAGAGTGGCAATACCGCCGGCATTTTCAAGATAGCCCATCCTGGAGTTTGCCACAGCAATTGTGATTTCCTGTCCAAAATCAAAATTAACCGCGTTCAACCGCTCCCTGGCTTCCCTGGGGTTTGAGGTATACCAGGTGATTGTATCTGAATGACCCGGGCTGACAGATGTGGGTGCCATTTGCTGGGCTAGTTCTGAGCCTTGCGGGAAAACCTGTTGAACAATTACCGAACGGTCCAGGGCAATTGAGATTGCCCGGCGGACCTCCGCCTGATCGAATGGAGCAGCCCGATTGTTAATGCCAATGTAATATAGATTTGCGAGCTGATGCTGGATGGATTTCAATTGTGTATTCGTTTTGATTGATGAAATTAAGGCAGCCGGGGGAACATCGAGCCCATCGACGGAAACATAAGTAGTAAAACCATATCGTTTGGCAGGATCATCCCGCCACTCAAATTCCACCGTACCCGGTAGCGCAGGAGTTCCCCAATATGAGCTCGAAGGCTCCAGGGAGATCAAAGCAACTTTTGCCCAACTCTTTAACCGGAACGCTCCGGTTCCTACCGGATTTTCTGAAAGTAAATTTGAATCCCCTCCAGTGGCGTCCAGGGTGGCTTGATCCTGGATGGCAAAAATCGGGGCAGCGATCTTTGCAGGAAAAGCCGCATCCGGTTTGCATAAAGTAAAGGTGACCGAGTAGGCATCTACTGCCGCAACTGATTTTATCTCCCCGCCATAAGCACAATCAGCGGCAGCCACAGATAAACCCGAAAACTCCTCCTCCTGTCCTTGCAGGCTGTCAAGAAATGTGCATCCGGAAAGCCCAATGACCAGGCAAATGACGATCGAGAATATCTGGTACAAATTTTTTTTATTCATCTCTTTTTCTCACGTAATGGGTTATATTAACTGAAGCATTTTTAAATACATTGCAGGAAGTTACTTTACATTATATAGTATCCTGCCCTCAAGTCACTTAACATATACTTTAACTGAGCAGTAAATCAATTTTGAACTAACAGTTCATTTTAAACGCGTATAAGGAGCATTGATGAAGAGAGCTGTCAGTATCAGTATCGGTTCTTCCACTCGCGACAAAGCTGTAGAAGTAGAACTCCTCGGTGAAAAGGTACTGATCGAGCGCATCGGCACGGACGGCGATATGAAAAAAGCCGCCGCGTTGTACAGTGATTTGGATGGGAAAGTGGATGCGTTTGGTGTGGGCGGCGCTTTGTTGGGCATCATGATGGGTGATAAGTGGTCAACCATGCATTCCGTGCAATCCTTGATCCATGGGGTAAAGAAAACCCCTGTCGTGGATGGCACTGGTTTGAAAATGACCCTTGAGAAAAAGATCACAAAAGTGATCAATGAAGATCTCGGTGGATACCTGAAAGAAAAAAGGGCGTTCGTGGCGGTGGCGCTGGACCGCTGGGGGAGTGCCCAGGCATTTTTGGATGATGACTACGAGGTGATTTTTGGCGACCTGATGTTTGCCATGGGTCTTTCTGTTCCATTACACTCCGAGAAACAAGTGCGCTCCATGGCAAATGCCCTGTTACCCTTGATGAGCCGCCTCCCCTTTGAATGGATCTATCCCACCGGAGAAAAACAAAACATCCGCTCTCCGAAATTTGAAAAGTACTTTAACTGGGCAACTGTTGTCGCTGGTGACTGCCATTACCTATGGAAGTACATGCCCGAAAAACTGCCCGGACGGGTAATCGTTACCAACACAACCACACCAGCTGACCAGGAATTCTTTAAGCAAGCCGGCATCAAGTATCTGATCACCACCACCCCGATCCTGGACGGCCGCTCCTTTGGGACCAACATGATGGAAGCTGCCATCGTGGCTGCACTCGGTCGGACAGAGCCGGTGGATTATGCCAACCCGGGAAATTACTTCGAAGTGATGGAAAAAGCCATCCGCGAAATACCACTCCACCCACAGGTGAAGGAGCTTTAATATGGATGTGATCATTCTCGCCGGCGGAGCTTCCTCCGACGATGCTCTGTCTGAATTAACCGGGGGAAAATTAAAATCAATGCTCGAGATTGCCGGCCAGCCAATGGTTCAATGGGTGCTGGATGCTGTCAGTAATGCTCCTTCGGTGGGGACTGTTGTGCTGATTGGGATCGAAGACATTTCCGGATTAACCTGCCGGAAACCCCTTGTTACTCTGCCTGATGGCGGTGCGCTCATGGACAATATTCAACAAGGCGCGAAAACCCTCCAGGAACTGCATCCCGAGGACACGCATGTGGTCTCAATCTCCGCAGATATACCTGCCATCAATGCGGATATCGTCGAAGCCATGATCAAACAATATTCTGCCCGTGAAGTAGACATCTATTATAGCGTGGTAGAGCGTGATGTCATTGAAAAACGCTACCCGGGCTCTCACAGGACATTCCTGAAAGTTAAAGATGTTCAGGTATGCGGGGGTGATCTCAACTGTTTTAGCAAACGCGCCGCACTTGACCCTAATGCCATGTGGAAGGAGTCTGATCAGCCTGCGCAAGAGTCCATTAAGGCAAGCCGCCATGATCGGGCTGGGTACACTTTTACTGATCCTTCTGCGCCAGCTAACGCTTGACCAGGCTGTAAAAAGGGTATGCAAACGCCTGGGGATCACTGGCAGAGCGGTGCGTGTTCCATTTGCAGAAATTGGAATGGATGTGGATAAACCTTTCCAATTTGAAATGGTGCAAGCCGATTTGCTGCGGTAAAATTTGCAAATGCTTTGGCGGAAAATCCTCACGCTTGATGTAAAACTCACCGACTCGCTGCGTATCCATGATGGTCAAAAATGGATGCGCCGGATCGGCACCTTTTTTGCCCACTCCGGTGAT
Source organism: uncultured Chloroflexia bacterium (assembly GCA_963753625.1). Taxonomy (GTDB): domain Bacteria; phylum Chloroflexota; class Anaerolineae; order Anaerolineales; family Anaerolineaceae; genus UBA6107. The sequence continues at coordinate 165,183 of CAVWCP010000005.1, read as the reverse complement.
TCCTGGTTCATCGTCTTGCTGCTCGCCTTCCTGTGGTTTTTCACCAGCGGCGAGTGGCGCAAGCTCACTTCATTGCTGGCAATCGCAGTCATCGTTTTAGCGCTGCTGGTCCTTTCAATTAAATTTCTCATCAGGCGCCAGCGTCCTGAAGGAACATGGGGAGCCATCTATCGCAATTCCGACCCCCACTCCTTCCCATCCGGGCATGCCGCCAGGACAATGATGTTGGGTACGCTTATGCTGCTGCTTGGGCCATCCCTGGATGGGAGCAGCCTTGATTGTCTGGGCAATCCTGGTCAGCCTGGCACGCGTGGGTATGGGAGTGCATTACTTTTCAGACATATTTGCCGGTATTATCCTTGGCGCATTGTTTGCGTGGGGTTATTGCGCCCTGACGCCCTGGATTCTCACGGTAATTCCGCCAATTTTCCTGAATTAACCATCCTGGACCAACCAAATCCTTGTCAATTATTCCGTCAAAGGGTATTCTTAACCCGGGAATGGATGGGCCCCGGTGGGTTCCTCGATCTTCAAAATCGTCGGCGGGTCGCTTTGCGGGCCGCGGTGGGTTCGACTCCCATGCATTCCCGCCTATTTATTGTTAGCTAGAGGATGACTATGAGCGATATTTTTGACAAACAGGAAGTAATTGATGCGCTGATCAGGCGCATTTTTTCCATTCAGGACATCACCCAGGGTTCTGCACAACTGGGATTCCTGATGCGCTATCGCGGAAGACTCGTTGGTATTGACTCTATCCAGGCGTACGCCCAATTATCAGATTGGCTCAAGCCATACCAGCTTACGCCGCTCTTCCGTGAAGAGGGAGACCTGCAATCGATCCTCCTGGTGCAAGCGCTCCCGGCGCCGAAAGCCGGCAAGGCATCCATCAATCTGTTGATGTTTATCCTGACGGTGATCAGTGTGGTTATCGCGGGAGGGTTGTTTAACCTTACCGAAGACCTGCCAACCGATCCAATTAAGGCGGCCGTGCTCATCCTCCAGACCGGATGGCCATTTGCGGTCGCGCTGCTGGCTATCCTGGGTACCCATGAATTCGGTCATTACTTCGCCGGTCGGGCACACAAGGTGAAGGTCAGCCTGCCATTCTTCATCCCCATGCCTTTTTCTCCTCTCGGCACCATGGGCGCGTTCATTAACATGAAGGAACCCCCGCGGAACAGACGGGTCTTGATGGATATTGCTGTCGCAGGTCCGATCGCCGGGTATATTGTTTCCATTGTCGTCATTGTCATTGGACTTTCTCTCTCTCATGTCCAGCCTATTCCGTTGACATTTCCGGAGGGACAGGGATTTCAAATCGAGGGCAACTCGCTCACCTATCTCCTGCTCAAATGGCTGCGATTCGATCAACTGCTGCCCCAACCTGCCAGTTTTGGCGGTGTTTCTCCCCTGTTGTATTGGCTGAAATATTTCTTTACGGCACGTCCCTTCCCATTGGGCGGATTGGATGTAATGATCCACCCGGTAGCCTGGGCGGGCTGGGCTGGATTGCTTGTGACTTCGCTCAATCTCATCCCGGCTGGTCAGTTGGATGGCGGGCACATTTTCCACCTGCTTTTTGGAACGAAAACCAGCAGGAGGATTTACCCATTTCTCCTGGCAATTTTAATGGGGATGGGATTTTTATGGTCCGGATGGTGGTTTTGGGCTGTTTTGCTCTTTTTCTTCGGACGCAACTATGCTGAACCGTTGGACCAGATCACCCCGCTGGATGGCAAACGTAAGCTCCTCGGGATCATCGCACTGATCATCTTCGTGCTGACCTTCATTCCCGTTCCATTGAGTGTGATGTTCTAAGCTGTAAAAATCAGGATTGATTCAAGGTTGAAATAACCCTGCCCGTAAGGGTATAGTACTTCTGCATCACCTGTACAGTCAGGCAGGAATGCGCCGGCAGGATAAAAAGCAAATCTCCGATTTTGATGTGCTCAAATTCAGATCCCTGGAGTTTGATGACCCCGTGCTCCTGCGATAAGCCTTTCACGATTGCTCCAGCAATCGGCGCTCCCCAGCGGCTGCCATCCTGCAGGGCAACTAGGCCGTAAGATCTTTGACCGTTGATTTCCACGTAATCCTTGGAAAGGTGAATAGCGCCGCCGTATACCACCACTTCACGCCGCAAGGGGTGTTTGGCCACCACCGGGCATGCCAGGGCAACTGCAATATCCTGGAACTCACATACCCCGGCGATGAATTGCTGTGCATCGTAGAAAATAAAATTACCCGGCCTTACTTCATACACACTTGACCAATCATCGCACAAGCTGCACCCGGGAGTATCTCCCACGGAAAGCAAAATGTCTTTTAAACCATGATCCTCCAGAGCCAGTTTCAGATGCTCGAGGCGGTCGATGCCTTCACGGAAGATGGAACAAACTTCAGGCTTGGTGCGCGCCCGATAGGTATTTCCGGAGTGAGTGAGGAGCCCCTGCAAATGCAAATTCGGAGCGCGCTTCACCTGGTCGCAGAGTTCTTTTACCTGGTCAATCTGCTGCCAATCCAAACCGGTGCGGTTGTTGCCCACATCGATCTTCAACCACACCCCCAGGGAACAATCTGTAAGGCTCGCAATACTCTGGATTCCCTCGGTGCTTTCGACCAATACCTGCAGTCGGATCATTTGCGCTAGTTTGCGGATGCGTTCCAGTTGACGGATGTTCAGCGAGAAGGCAATAGTAATATCCTGCCAGCCATTGTTCGCGAAGTATTCCGCCATTTCCACACTGGAGACAGTAATTTGTTCAATCCCTTTATCGCGAAACCACTGACCGATTTCGGCTGATTGATGAGTCTTAAAATGGGGACGGAATTTCACACCGTTGCGCATTGCTTTAACTACCATGCGGTCAATGTTGCGGCGGGCAATATCCTCATCCAGCAGGAGTGCGGGTTGGTCGATCTGATCCAGAAAATTCATCAGCCAGTTTCCTTTTTGAGCAGTTCTGGAATTTAGTTACGGCAGCGGAGAATAATAGACTTTATTTTCAAATGCTACAAAGGCCATACGGCCGGTGGAGATTGCCAAAGCCGAAGGAGTCATTCTGGCAATATCTTCACCATCACGCAGGATGGGATGGATGATCTTCTGTAAATTTCGCTGCAGGCTGAAATGATAAACCGCTTTGGTTTTGGCATCCAAAATATAAAGTGACGAATCCGGGGAAGGGGTCATCCTCAATTGCACGAAATTGGTCTCAGGGAAGTGGATGGGTTGAGGCTGCGCACCGGTACGCATATCACCGTAAGGTGCCGGGTCAGTACATTCTGTCAACTTGTAATCCTTGAGCGGGCTGTAGGTACACTCCACCATTTCGCCGTCTGTGCGCAAAATGTACAATTCTTCGCCATTGACCTCAATATCAAAGGCCATTGCTAAAGCCGGGATCTGATTGTCAAAAAACAATGTGGGTTTTTCGTCGAATTGGATTCCGTTGCCGGTGTAGCGATACACAGCATTCCCGCCAGTGTCCAAAATATACAGGTGACCCTGGTAAAGAGAGATGGATTTAAGCGAGATCCAGCCGGCGTCTGGCGGTGTGAGCATGCCGGTGATGCCAGATTCTCCGGGGATGCAATACTCGATCGCTCCAGCCCCGTCAATTACCATAACCGCTGCGCGGAAAGAGTTCCCCGTGGGAGCAGGAACCATATCCACCAGCTTACCTATCGGGCTGAGAATGTTCTTTGGATTGTAACCGCAGTCAAAGCTTGAATCTGCCAGGTACTCACTGCCGCTGAGGTAGTATCTCTTCACTGTGCCGGAAGTCTCATCCAATAAGTAAACGTCCGAATTGGTGGCCACCATTTGGGTAATCCTGGCGTTTCCAGGAAGATCATCATTGAATAAGGGCGTTAATTCCAGGCGTTTAATGCCCTGCAGTTGATCAAGCGATGTTCGCACCTGGGAAGTAAGCGCATCCAGGCTTTCCGAATTGCCGTATTCACCAGCCTTTTCCAGCCAGAACATGGCCTGCTGCAAACTTGCCAGACGCGAAGGTTCGTCGTTTACCATCCCCTCCGCTTGGAGTACATACTGCTGCGCCTGGATGAGGGAAGCATCAAATTCGCGGGCTTTACCTTTGCTGATGTAGACACTCCCGGCAATCAAACCAAACAGGAGAGGGATAGCCAGGGCAATGAAGATCAAGACTGGTTTGTTTAACTTAACAGGTTCATCCACCAGCCCGGGGAGTAGTTTCCTCAGGAAGAGAAAGATGCGGCTCTTGGTTGATTCCCAGAAATTAAGCGTGGATTGAGCTGTTTTTCCAATTGCCACCTTGGTGCGCGGAGAAAGGAGGACAGGTTTATGAGCAGGAGTAGTTCTTTTAGGTTTTTCAGCGTTCGCTTCTATCGAAGCCTGATCAGCCGTCCGCCTGGAACTATTTTGAGGGCGTGAAAGAGGTTCAAAAGTAGCTCCGGGGATTATTTGTGATTCCACAACCGGAACTGTAGGCTTTTCATTTTCATCAGCAGCGGTTGGGACGTCACTACGCGATTCTTCCCTTGGTTGGACACTGGTAACAGATTGGGTGCGGTATAAGGGCGTGGTTGAAATAGAACCCCTGCCGGGGATGAATTTAAGGAACGCTGCCTTAAGATCCGTTCCGGATTGGTTGAAGAGCCGCCGGGACAAGCTTTCAATGGAAAGAGTATTACTGCCTGCCAGGGATTCAGAAGTCCAGGATTCAATGGACTGCGGAGCGAGAAGCAGGATGTCATTTGCCTGCACTTCCTTTTGTGTGAAGCGGATGGGGAGAGATTCGATTAAACCCAATCCGCGCGGCTGCCCTTCACCAATAATTTCAATGGATTCCTGGTCAGATACATAAAAGGATTTTGTATTGCCAGCCGAGGCGAGGTACAACAAATTGCGCTTTATAACCACAAGACTCAGTAATGCTGTAAGTTGAGCTCCATCCTTTGCCCGCTTGATATTCCGGTCCAGCATCTCCTGGTTGATCTTTTCCATCATTGTGCGCATGGCAAAAGTGACCGTGCCTGCGGTCTGATAGTATTCTTCACCCTTTTTCTGCATCCAGGCTTGCAGGCTTTTATCCGAAATCGTCGAAGCGCCCTCGAGCATGATAAATGCGAATAATTGATCATTCTCCCGCCCACGTGCTGAGCGTTTGGGAGGCAGCATCGCGATCAAGCCTGGCAGGTTATCGCGTTCTTCGTTACTTGAAAGGTGGATGGTGTAAAGGTTGATATCGTACACTGGAGTTCCTCATCGAACCGGGTTAAATTTGATTATACAACGACGCCAATCTCATAATTGGATACAAGATTGAGGCCAGAATATTTTTCAGACAGTTTTGGTCTATAATTTAATAAAAATATTAGAAGGTGGTGAAAAATGACTCCAACCTCTCCCAATTATTATCTCGGTCGTGTGTATGACCCCAAAACCAAGTCGACCACAAGTGAACAAATATTGCTTGATCCAGCCAACCTGGTCAACCCATGCTGTTGTCACCGGCATGACCGGTTCAGGCAAGACGGGCTTGTGCATTGGATTGCTTGAAGAAGCCGCCCTGCACGGTATTCCCGCCATCATCATCGATCCCAAGGGTGACCTGACCAATCTTGTTTTACATTTCCCCAGCCAGCTCCCAACCGATTTTGAACCCTGGATTGACCCCGAAACCGCCAGACGAGAAGGCAAAACAGTCCCGGAGATGGCGGTTGAAACCGCTGACAGATGGAAGAAAGGCCTTGGCCGACTGGGGATCTGGGCCCTGAACAACTCAAAGCCCTGGGTGACAGCGCGGATTACGCCATCTACACGCCCGGGTCAACTTCCGGTATCCCGGTCAATATCCTCTCCTCGTTCCAGTCTCCGGATCTCGATTGGGAAGCCAATTCGGAAATGCTGCGTGAACGCATCTCGAGTACCGTTACTGCCCTTATTGGGTCTTATCGGTATCGCCGGATTGGATCCACTACGGTCACGCGAACATATTCTACTCTCCAACCTGCTCGAGACCGCCTGGATTAACAAGCAGATCCTTACGCTCACGGAGCTCATTCTGCAGGTACAGAATCCACCCATGGACCGCCTGGGAGCTTTTCCGATGGATTCATTCTTCCCCGAAAGAGAGCGTTTTGACCTGGCGGTGCTGCTGAATAATTTCCTGGCGTCTCCCTCCTTCCAGGTGTGGCAGCAGGGGCAAACCCTGGATATTGGCGCCATTCTAAAATCCAAATCGGGGAAACCGCGCCATTCCATCTTCTATATTGCCCATCTCAGCGAAAATGAACGCATGTTCTTCGTCACCCTGCTGTTTGCCGCTGTTGAAAGCTGGATGCGCAGCCAGCGCGGTACAGGCAACCTTGCGGGCGACTGGTGTATTTTGATGAGATCATGGGCTACCTTCCCCCGGTTGCCAACCCTGCATCAAAGACTGTGATGCTGCGCATGCTCAAACAGGCGCGCGCTTTTGGCGTTGGATTGGTGCTGGCCACCCAAAACCCGGTGGATGTGGACTATAAAGCACTTTCCAACGCCGGTACCTGGATGATCGGTCGGTTGCAGACTGAACAGGACAAGAATCGCTTATTGGATGGTCTCAGTTCAGCCGGCGGCACTACGGATATCTCCACTTTTGACAAACTGATCTCAGGTTTGGGAAAGCGCGTCTTCCTGTATCACAGCATCTATAAATCTGGTCCTGTGCTCTTCAACACCCGCTGGGCATTAAATTTCCTGGCAGGACCCATGACCCGCGACCAGATCCCGCTGGCAAATGAATTGGCAGGAGCCAAAGCTCCCACTTCTACGAAAAGAGCAGCAGTGTCCGCGCAAGGGAGTAGCGCTGAAGAGGTCGGCGTGAAACCCGCTGCTGTCTCCAGCGGCGCCGTCGGCACAAGGCCGGCCATCCCTGGCAATATCGCTGAATACTTTATGCCCAACAATATCGGTTTCAGTGAAGCCGCTGCAGCAGCAAGCTTGCCTGCCTCTGCTGCTGCAGAGGGCATTGTCTACCGGGCATCTCTGTTTCTCCAATCAGAAGTGCGCTACCTCTCACGCCAGTACAACCTTGAACACACACGAAAAGTATCCGCCATGCTCGAGGATCCCGGATCCGGCTTGATCAAGTGGGAAAATATCGTTGGTGAAGGGATCGATCTCCAGCGCCTGGAATCAAACCCCCTGCCCCGCTCCCAGTTCAAACCGCCGGCAGGCTGGCTGGGTGATTCCCGCAAGACAAATGATATCCAGGATGATTTCCAGGAATGGCTTTACCGTACCAGTTCTCAACGCATCAAAGCCAATACTGCCTTAAAGGTCTATGCCACCCCCGGCATGACCAGCGCTGATTTTCTTGCCCGCTGCACAGAGGCAGCCCGCACAGCCCGCGAAGCAGACCGGTCTAAAGTGGAAACAACATATGCAACCAAGATCGCGGCTTTGCAGCGCAAGATCGATTCACAGACCCTGGATGTAAAATCCGCAGAAAGCCAGGTGAACCAGCGCAGGTTGGAAGGGCTGGCCACCGGAGGATCAGTGCTGATCGGAATGTTGACCGGTAGAAAACGCAGTATTTCCAGCACAGTATCCAAGGTGCGCATGACCTCCGCCGCCAAGGACAGGTTGACCGCAGAAGAGGAAACCTTTAAACAATACAATGCCCAAATGGTCGAATTGAAAGCCCAGATGGACGAGGCTATGAAAGCTGTAGATGATAAATGGGAAAACGTTGTTTCCCAGGTGACAGAGGTATCCATCAGCCCCACCAAGAGTGATATTTTCTCAGAAGTCTTTGGTGTCGCCTGGGTGCCTTTTTATATCGTGGAGCAAGGCGGAAAGACAGTGGAATTGCCGGCCTTTGCCCATTAATACCAAATAATTAGTGTTAGAATGTCTTTACAATTGCAGTCAGTAAGGAGTTAATAATGTTTGGTGGAAGAATCGGTCCTCTTGAAATTGGTATCGTCATCCTGCTTGTCATCCTGATTTTTGGCTTCGGTCCCATCAGCAAAGCTGCCAAAGATCTGGGCGCCAGCATCCGTTCATTCCGTGATGGTTTGAAGGGTGATGAAGAGAAAAAGGAAGAAGACAAGAAAGACGAATAAATATCAGCAGCCGCCGCAAGATAAAGCCTTATCCAAATGGATAAGGCTTTTTTATTTCTCGAGATATTGAGCCATTATTCAATAATTTACTGAGAAATTAACCTTTGAGTGCGTAAAGCGGAGACAATCGCACCTAATTAATCAGGGTTACCTGCACCTGTGACTTCAGGACAAGAAACCGTAAACTGAACAACGTAAATAAAATCGAATCAGGAAATATCCATCCTGATACAAACCAATAGGAGAAACATGAAAAACGCATTATTTGGTCCGCACAACATGGAAGACGCACCGGCTATCAAGACCATCTTCAACAGCACCAAGTTCGCCTGGTTGTGGTTGATCGTCAGGGTCTACCTGGGTTACCAGTGGGTCACCGCTGGTCTTCACAAGCTCGAAGATCCCAAGTGGATGCAGACTGGTGAAGCCATCAAGGGTTATTGGACTCGCGCCGTTGCCATCCCAGAAGCCCCCGCCAGACCACTTATCAATTACGATTGGTACCGCAACTTCATCCAGGGCTTGCTGGACAGCAATTCGCATGTCTGGTTTGGTAAATTCATCGCCATTGGTGAATTCCTGGTCGGCGCTGCCCTCATCCTGGGCGCATTCGTTGGAATGGCAGCCTTCTTTAGCGCATTGATGAATATGAATTTCCTCCTTGCTGGAAGCCTAAGCTCTGGCCCAGTCCTGCTCGTCCTCGCGATGCTCCTCATGGTTGCATGGAAGATCGCCGGATATTATGGCCTGAACCGTTTCATCTTCAAGTACATCGGCACCTTTTGGAAACCCGGATTGTGGTTCCGTAAAAAAGTGGTAACTTCCTGATTTCCTACATTACTGGTAGTAAGAAAAGAGGCTCCCCTGAAAGGGGGAGCCTTTTGCAGTTTACAGCTTATGATTCCATGTGATCTTTAAGGTTGTGCACAAAGGCAAACTTGGCCAGTTCGATTCGGTTGCGCAACTGTAATTTATTGAGGATATTGCTGACATAATTCCGAACTGTGATCTCAGTGAGGTTTAATTTGACACCGATTTCCTTATTACTCTCCCCTTCTGCCACCAGTGCCAGCACTTCTTTTTCGCGCAGGGAAAGATCTTTAAATGAACTTTCATCCACGGTCTTCCCCATTTCGAGATAACTTTTAATTACCTGGGAGGCTGTGCGGGTATCCAGGGCAACCTCGCCACGGTGAGCAGCGCGGATGGCACGAATCAACTCTTCATTGCCAACCTGTTTGAGCACGTATCCAGATGCCCCGGCGCGCATAGCCTGCTCCAGGAAATTTTCACCTGCATGCGAGGTGAGAATAACAACCCGTGTTGCAGGAAATTTTTCCCGTATGTCACGACAAACCTCAATTCCGCTGCGGCCGGGTAATTGAATATCCAGTATCACAACATCAGGATGATGGATCTCAATTTGCTTGAGCGCTTCTTCCGCGCTGCCGGCTTCGGAAATGACTTCGAGATCAGGCTCATCAGATAGCAGCGTCCGCAGCCCCAGCCTCACCACCGCATGATCGTCAACAATCAACAGACGTATCATTGTCACCTTTATCTTCCATCGGGATATCAAGCCGGACGAGTGTCCCTTTGCCCGTTGGCGAATTGATCGTTAATGATCCCGCCCAGCAAGCGTGCGCGATCGCGCATATTTTTCAATCCGTAACCGGGTTCAGCCTGGGCAGTAATGCCTTCCCCCTGGTCGGCAATCTCTATGATCAGATGATGACGTTCACAATCCAAACCTGAGCTCGACCACGTCGGATTTTGAATGCCTGATCACATTCGAAAGTGCTTCACTAACAAAAGCAGTCAGGTGACTGGTTTGGTCAGGGGTTAACGCTGGCATTTCGTGGGTTTTCCATTCAGTTTTAACTGAAATATTGCGCTTGGCTTCCTCGATGATCGGGGTTATTGCTCCCATCAGATCGATCGACCTGGGATTCGGCTTTAACTGCGGCAAGAAAGCCCGCAGCTGGTCGATCGCCTGGTTTATAGTTAAAACTAACTGACCAGTTTCCTGTGCGGCTTTACCTTTCAGCCTTTTTTGGAGCGATTGTGCCAGCAACCCTGAGGCATAAACCTGCTGCAGGGCACCGTCATGGATATCGCGCGCAATGCGTTCACGTTCAACAGCGATCACCTGCGCTTCTTCCATTCCCCGGATCATGCGGCTGGTTTCAATATTGAAAACCTCCAACGCACGGACAATCGCAAGCAGCAGGATTGTTCCGCAAAGAGACCGGAAGACAGGCGGTGGCGCTTTGAATGTTTCCAACAACCAATCAGCATTGAGCACAGAAGCTGGAAAAATGTTGGCTTTAGGCACGATCACACCGGCGAAGAACCCGTACGCAAATAATGCGCCAGCAGCGATATAGAGCATTCGGCCTATCCGCGCGACCTTCATCGGTTCAATTTGAAGTTTTGCCTGACGGATCAAACCCACACCCGAAAGTATGGCACCGGGGAGGCACAGCATGTAACGGGTTAAGGAATTGGCAAAACCATGCCAGTCCTGTAGATTTGGCGTAAAGATATAACCAAGGATGAATGGTCCGATCGCCCAGGCGATCAACACGATCGTTGGGATCAACCGGTCATACGCCACGCTTTGGAGGATGGTCTGAGAAGATCGATACCAAATTGGAATAATGAGGCAAAGGAAACCGCCAGCAGGGTATGCTGAATGAAATCATAAATGGAAAAATAATGCTCTCCCATCATCCCCACCTGGATGGGGATGAAGATATCACCCCATTCGTACAAACCGTGCAGGATCCCAAACCAACCAAGCCAGGGCAGGCTGCGCGCCAGGCGTAGGCGCGAATAACTGCGTGTTTGCAGCAGGATGGCGATGCCCAGGACGAAGAAGACCAGTCCGTAAACAAAGTAAACCAGGACGCGATTTTCAGTAAACCAATCAGGATTCATTTTGAGGTTAACTGCAGGGTAATCGGCTCAATAATTTTCATAGTATTAATACCAAGTATATCCTGTTTCAATACCTTGAAATTGGATAGTAAAGGTTGGATCGTGATCTGTCAGATAGAGGATGAATTATTTGCTGGATTGTTTTTTCACGCGCCTAATCAAATAGACCACTACTGCGCTTAAGATAAGAAGGAATGAGCCTGCGACGGCCAGCCATTTCAGCGGGGAGATAATGGGGGCAAATACCTGCCCGAAAAGGCTGCGTTCCGGGAAGCGCAGCATGACCAGGGAGGTTGCGCTATTCTCCAGTAAATCAAGGATAAACGCTGTCAGGGGAAAAAGATTGAGCAAACGCCACTTTGAATCAGATGGGATCACCCTTCGCAGCAGCCAGCTCGTACTGGTGACCAGGAACAGTGTGTAGATCACGGGGAACACCAGATCCAGCGTCCAGCGCATGTTAATGAATGACTTGCGCCCAGCATCGCCATAAGCCTCAGCCATTGAAAACAGATCAGCTCCGCTGTAAAACAGGGTCGTATCCGGTGCGCCTTTCCCGTTTGAATATTGTGCGGATTTTTCACTGAAACCCGGCAGGACGAAAATGGCAAACAAAATAAAGAGGAGCAATGCCGCAAGAACGACCCAACCGCTGGAAAATTTGTAAAAGAAGCGGGAAAGCGCCTTCATATTATTTGACCGTACCTTTTGATCTCACCATTCCCCTGGTGAATTCCAAAAAGGCTTCCACATCTTCAAAGTTGCTGACCATTCCTACCGAAATGCGCACTGCGCCAGACGCTTTGCCATCGATACACAACCGAAACTCATCATATGTGAGGCGTTGTTCGTGATCCGGTCGGGCAAAACAGGAATTCAATTCACTTGAGGAGATTCCCAATGCCAGTTCTCCAGCCCCGGGGTTGCAGAAGCAGCCGGTGCGCAGGGAAATTTCCTTGCGGTTGGCGTTTTCTTCGATCGAGCGGTGGTCGATGACAGTCCCCTCAGGATCGACAAAATTCATCGCAATTGCCCCGCCGCGCTGTTCAGTATCGATCGGACCATATATTTTAACCAGGGGTTTGCCATTCGAATACTTGATTTCAACAAGATTATCCAACAGCCAGCCGGTCAGGCAGCGCACCCGTTCATGGATCGTGTCCATGCCAATGGATTCAAGATGACTTAAGCCAATTTGCACCGCGGGGATGTTGAGATAGTCCAGGGTGCCATCCTCGAAGGCTGCGGGCACCTCTGCCAGGTAATGGCGTTCAGGCTGAACACTGGCAACTGTGATCGTGCCCCCGGCGAACCACGGGCGCTGCAGCTTCTTGATCACTTCGCGCCTGGCGATGAGCGCACCAATCCCGGTCGGGTAACCAAACATCTTGTAAAACGAAACGGGGACAAAATCGGCTTTCCAACGCGAAAGATTCAGCCGGTTGGTGGGTACAAACGCTGCGGCATCCAGCAGAACATCCCATCCCTTTTCGTGCGCTTTGTCGATCCACTCAAGGGAATGCTGCACAGCTGAGAAATTGGACTGAGCCGGAAAAGCGAAGAGATTGTTACAATCTTCCTTTTTTTGAGCGAGTAAGATTTCAAGTTTCTTCTCATCCAGGCGCATACGCGGAGGTAGCACCGGAACGTAGGTAACCTCAGCTCCTTTAGCCATGGCATACTCGCGTATCCCATTAACGGAATTGTGGTTGTCGAAAGTCAACAAATAACGGCAGCCTTCCCCAAAAGGATAGGCCTCCCCCACCAGTTTTAATGCCCCGCTGGCGTTTGATGTAAAAATAACCACGTATTCCGCAGGGTCAGCATTGAAAAATCGCAGGATCGACTGGCGGGTGGCTTCGATCAATTCAGTAGACGCGTAGGATGTCGGGTTGGTTGAATGCGGGTTTCCAAACACTCCTTTGAGCAATAACTCCTGGTGCCTGCGTACCTGCGATTCTGCGTATAAACTGCCGCCAGTATAATCCAGGTAGATCTCATGATTGCGATCCAGGCGGGAGTAATCACTGGCACGCAATTCATCCAATACTGTGGTTGATTGATACGACGGGTAGGCTTGCTATGAATAGTTCAAATCGGGATTTATCCATAAGTACAATTAAACCATATAACCGGATTTCCGAAAAAACCGTTCAGGTATAATGAATTTATGGATGAGATCGATCAGTTCGCAGAACGTCTCCATCAGGTGGAGTATTTCAAGCATCTGTCAGCCAAAGAACTAATCGATATCGTCTCCTCCGGATCGGTAAAACGGGCTATTAGCCGGTGAATACCTCTTCCATGAAAATGATGCCTGTGGCGGCATGTATGTTTTGGTGCAGGGTCAGGTGAATTTGCTCAAAAATGGTCCTGACGGACAGGAGACCATCCTCAACACCATCAACCCGGTCACGATGTTCAATGAAGTCCCCGTGCTGGATGGCGGACCAAACCCGGCTTCAGCGGTCACCACTCGGGACGCCCTTCTCTGGCGCATCACCTGTGATAAATTCCGCACCCTCCTGGCACGTTACCCGCAGGTCAGCATTGGTTTGTTAAGTGTTCTTGCGCGGCGCAACCGTATGATGATCAATCATTATGGTGACCTTTCTTTCCGCAGTGTGCCAGCCCGCGTGGCAAAACACATAGTTGAATTGAGCAAGGATGGCAGTGAAATCATCCAACGCTCACAGCACCCGATCAAGGTCATTGCAGCCCGGGTGGTAGCCGCACCAGAAGCCGTGAGCCGTACATTGAAAGTGTTCAAACTGGAGAAGTTCATCCTTTGTGACCGGAAATCCATTCAAGTGATTGATTTAAAAAAACTTCAACTGATGGCCAGGATCGAACATTAACCGGTTCAATTTCTGACAAATTGACGAAAGTCACTGTATTTTTTTTAGTATCGCGCTATGCTATGAGAGTACAAAACACATAGGAGCGATTCATGGGGTGGTTTTCAAAAAGGTTTACTTATCTCTTTAAATCCACAAAGGGATTGATCCTGGTCGGCATTGCACTGGCAGCGCTGATCTCCGCCTTTTTTGGCATGCTTTCTGGTCCTATGGCGGACTGGGGTGTCAAGGATGTCGTCGTCCGAGTATTTGGCATCGACCTGGTGGAAGCCGAACGCGAAGGACGCCTGGTGATCCTTTATCACGTTATCGCCATGATCGTGGTGGCTGTCGAGACCTACATGATCACCAGTCTGCTGCCGATGAAGGAAAACCTAAAGGTCCTCATCAACACCACCATCACTGCGGGCTACCTGGCAGCTGTATTTGGCGGCCTGCCGTTCGCCTACTGGGGACATAATTGGGCGTTTCACGGAATTTACATTGCCGGATTATCGCTGATCTTCTTCGCCGGCTGCACCTTACTTTATGCCCTCTGGCCCTGGCGCAAGGAGTATAGAGTCACTGATAACGCCTACGCGCATACCCGCAAGGGAGTGAGCCTTGAGCGCGTTGCCTTTTTCACCATGGCATCCGCCACCCTCATCTCCGCCCTCTTTGGCGCCATCCCCGGTTCCTTTTTTGGCAACGGCTTTACTGTGTTTCTGGCTGAGAATGTCGTCCGCACTCCCCACAAAACCATCTTCGACCTCTCTGTTATCGGGCACCTGCACATTATGCTGGCACTCATCTCCATTTGCTGCGCCCTTATCATCGGCCGTTGGATGGATTTCAAAGGTATCTGGCATAAACTGGCCATGCCGTTGATGATCGTCGGCTCGCTTGTGCTGGCAATGGGCACCTGGCTGGTGGTCCCGTTTGAAACCGCCGCACATTTCATCATCTACGGTGGATCCACCCTGGCGATGCTGGGGGCATTATTCCTGGTGATTTATTCCTGGGGTAAACTCATCCGGGAAGGGTTGGCAGCAAAGGGGTTGGTGAAAGCCAATTTCTTCCTGCGCCTGCGTGCCCTGCTGAGCGACCCCCTGAAATTTGGCGCTACCTGGCAGATGGTCTTCATGAACTTTACCGTAAGTGGAGTGGGCATTTTCACTGCCGTCAAACTGGATGAGATCTTCCGCCAGTGGCAGTTCATGGACGAACGCTCCATACTCACCGGTCATTGGCATATCCTCGCCACCCTTACCGCAACCATTCTGCTGATGTTCTACGCCGATCTGGCGGGTTTGAAAGGCCGACCGCGCCAATGGTTCGGCTGGATTTTGATCATTGGTTCCGACCTGGCATTTGGTGCGGTTACGATTTACGAAATGCGCCGCCTCATCACTCCCGAAGCCACCCAGCAGCCTTTGGTCAATACCACAACCCTATTAGGGGATATCGGCATCATCGCTGTGCTTCTCATCCTGGCTGCCTTAATGGTGTGGCGTTTAATCGACCTCTTCAAGAAGAAAGGCCGCTGGTCAGTTGAAACGAAAGAAACCGCCATCACAGGTGTGGAGGTGAAGAAATGAAAAGGCTCCTCCCGCTCCTGCTGACCCTTGTGTTTCTCACTGCCTGCCAGCCGGTTGACCTGAACGCGCCTATTCCTGTGTTCGATACCGGCATTGATCCAGACTCCTGGGCGGTCATCCCCGCGGGTGAGTTCCTCAAGGGACAGTTTAATGAGGAAGTCAGCATAGCAAACGCTTATGAGATCATGGTCACCCCTGTGACCAACGCCCAATATGCCTTGTTTCTCAATGAAGTGCTTGAAACCCAAAATGCAACCGTGGTCGAAAAACAGGTGGTCGGACCCTACCCCGGGGATAAGTTCAATGCTTTCCGCCACGAAGAGGAAATCCCCGCCGGCGATTACCTTTATATCAATATTGAAGAACCAGCTTTACGCCTGAGCTATAACGATTCAGTATTCACCTCAAAAGCGGGTTACGAGAATCATCCCATGACCATGGTCTCGTGGTTTGGTGCCAGAGCCTACTGCGAGTTTTACGGTTGGCGCCTGCCAACCGAACTCGAATGGGAAAAAGCCGCCCGCGGAACAGATGGGCGCGCATTTCCCTGGGGTGATTCCATCACCCGTAATATTGCCAACTTTACCGCCAGCCGTGATCCGTTTGAAAGTATGCGCACATCCGGCTCCAACACCACACCGGTTGGTTTTTACAACGGCAAGAGTTACAACGGTTACGCGACCCTCTCTAATGCCAGCCCTTATGGGGTCTACGATATGGCCGGGAATGTGTGGCAGTGGACCGGAGATGTCTATCCTGACCAGCACTACCGCTACATGCGCGGAGGCAGCAAGAATCATTACGAGAACACGTTGCGCACATGGGTCACCAACAACGCCACCCCCACTTTCACTGGTCCAGCGGTAGGGTTCCGTTGTGCACGGCAGCCTTAAATGATGGATAATGGAATGAGAATGCTCTGGAAAACAATTAAACAATACTGGCCGTTATTCAAAAGCCTGCAGACCCTGTTATTAACTGTGACCGGTGTGGCAGGGTTTATGAGTGCGCGCTGTCCAATTCAACACTGGAGCAGCATGGCAGCACTGGTTTTCAGCCTTTTATTCGCCATCGCCGGCAGCACAGTGTTGAACATGTGGTACGACCGGGACATAGACAGCGTGATGAACCGCACGCACTACCGGCCGCTTGCACAGGGGAAGATACCTCCCCGCAACGCGCTCAGACTTGGGGTCGTTCTGTCAATACTGGGAGTGGGCATCGGGTTCCTGCTTGCGCCGCTCTACAGCCTGGTCCTTTTCCTCGGGATCGTAATTGACTTTTTGGTTTATACCATCTGGCTAAAACGTAAAACCTGCTGGTCTGTCGTTTGGGGTGGAATCGCGGGGGGTATGCCCATATTGGCTGGACGGGTATTAGGAATGGGGCAGGGTGATGTGATAGGGTTACTGCTAATGCTCTCGGTTTTGTTTTGGATCCCCACTCACATCCTCACTTTCTCCATCCATTACGCCGAGGATTATGCAGCCGCCGGTATCCCCACCTTCCCATCCACTTACGGCGTCAAATTCACGCGCAACGTAGTGGTCGTTTCCACAATCATTGCTGCGGCATTGATCACTTCTGCAGCCATCCTCATCCAGGTCAGTGGTGGTTTCCTGCATCTGCTGGGCATCCTTTCAGGTGCGCTGGTGATGATGGCGCTGTTCGTGTTGTTTAAACCATCTCGCAAGGCAAATCTCGGTTTGTTCAAGTATGCTTCGGTATACATGCTGGCAGCCATGCTGCTGCTGGCTTTTTAATCATCCTGGGAGGGAATAATGAAACCTGACAGCATTTTTTCAAAGATTCTGCGCTTTTTAGGAATTCTCTTCATGTCGCTCACGGCAGCCTTCACCATTCTTGGCGGCGCTGGTACTTCATGCGCTGCCCTGCTGCCAACCAAATGGGACAGCATGGCACCGCTTGCGCCATTCCAATGGTTGTACATCCTGTACGTCATCGTCACCATTGCCATCGGTGTGCTGGGGATTCGCGCCTTGGTGAAACTGGTGAAAGGTCATAAGGATGGTTACAAAGCTGCACTGATAGCCTTAATTGCTGGCGTATTGGTCGGTGGATTGCACATGTACACCTCGCGTATGCTGCGAGGCTCCTCAATGCCCGTGGACGCCGTGGTGTATACGACGGTGTTAACCCTGGTACTCTTCCTGCTCATTCGCATCCCGCCAATCTGGAAGGGAGTGGATTATTCCAAGGCACCGCGCAAGGAGAAGAAAATTGCCGCTGGTGTTTCCTCCATCGTTGCGGGGGTTCTTTGCCTGACCATTCAATACTTCATGGCTGGCACCCACACCTGGAGTAACGTCAATTATGCTGACGCATTTCATGCCACCATGATCCTGGCAACTATCGTTTGTTCGCTGGTAGGGATTGCTCTAATCGTTCCCGCCAAAAGCATGGTTATTCTCATCAAAGAAAAAATCCACTCGATCTAATCCCGTTTTCAGTTGTTGAGAAGGGAAAGGTTGACCTTCTGGTCAGCCTTTCTGCATATTTATCAAAGAATTCTGCATAATTCCTGCAAATCTTGTGGATATCCTACTGAGTGGAAAGATTTCATTCTCCTCCTTGATCGAATCTCTCCCGTTATGACTCTCCCCTTTGTGAACTCCTGCCAAAAGGGAGAGTTTTTTTCGACATCTCTCACCACCTTCTGCATATTTTCTGCATATCTGAAGAGTAAAACTAGAGTATCAAAAAACTTTTATGCCAGAACCCGCCGGGGTGCGGTATTGCCGTGGAGGCCTCCAGGTGTGAATCCATATATTACTCAGGCCTAATCAATCAAAAAACCTCACATGCCCGAATCCGGTTCAGCAGGGGTTGCCTAACCCGGTGATGACAACCCCTGCTGTTTCCACCTAATGGAGTATGAGATAATCAGAGTAACATGGCGAAAAAGATCTTAATAATAGATGACGAAGCCAAGATCGTTGAGATCTGCCAGGATTACCTGAAAGCAGCAGGTTTTCAGGTGGTCACCTCGCTTGATGGCCTGGCAGGACTTGAAAAAGCCCGTGTTGAAAAACCCGATCTGGTATTGCTAGACTTAATGCTCCCGGGGATTGACGGGTTGGATATCTGCCGCGAACTTCGCCGGGAGACTAAAATTCCAATCATTATGCTGACTGCCAGGGTGGAAGAAACTGATAAATTGATCGGCTTGGAGATCGGCGCAGACGATTACATAACCAAACCATTCAGCCCCCGTGAAATGGTGGCGCGCGTACGGGCTGTGCTGCGCCGCGCTCAGGGAGATTCCAGCGCCGAGGTAATTCGCGCCGGAATCCTCACACTAGACCGCAATCGATTCATCGTTCTTATTAACGAGAAGGAAATATCTTTAACACCCACAGAATTTGAAATCCTTGCCACGCTTGCCAGCCAGCCTGGCAGGATTTTTTCCCGTTCGCAGCTGCTGCTGGCAGTGCGCGGCGTTACTTTCGAAAGTTACGAAAGAGCCATCGACTCGCACATCCGCAATCTGCGCAAGAAACTTGACTTTGACGGGATCGGGATTGAATGGATCGTCACCATTCATGGGGTCGGGTACAAATTCAATGAGCGAGCCAATGATTAACGAACCTCCTGTCCGATCCATTAAGACCATTCAACGCAGGCTGGTGCTGATCCTGCTGCGGGCATTGTTGCTGGTGGTGGGAATCACAATTCTCGTGTTGATTGGTACCACCATTTATGAGTTGAGCTCCAACACCGGCAACAACCCGTTCTACAAATCCCCCAACGCCACCATCCTTGAAGCGTACTATATCGGTCATGGCAGCTGGGACGGTATCGATACATTAATTCGTGCGGGCAATTCCCCCGATTCCCGCCTGCTCCGACTGGAATGGGAACGCGCTGTTCTGCTGGATAAAAATGGCAATGTCGTCCTTTATTATGGCAAGGGGCAACCGGGTATGGGCATGATGATGGATCCTGAAATGTTAATGCACGCCCAGGTGTTTGATCTGAAAGCCAATGGTCAGGTGATTGGCAAATTACTGGTCGATAGAGTCAATGTTCCCCATCCAGTAAGATTGAGCCTGGGTGTCTTAAACCCGGTAATTATGGTCAGCGGACTGATGCTTTTACTTACCCTGGTCATCGGATTTCTGTTAATGCGCCGCATGGTGAATCCCCTTTCAGAAGTGATCGCTGCTGCTGAAAGCGTTTCAGCAGGTAACCTTAAAACACGCATCAAAATCCGTGAGTCGCAGGATGACATCGGCACGCTTGGTTCAGCATTTTAACCACATGACCGAAACGCTGGAACGCAACGATAACGAGCGTAAGGCGCTGCTTGCGGATGTGGCTCATGAATTACGCACGCCGCTCTCGGTTCTGCGCGGCCGGCTTGAAGGCATCCTGGATGGTGTCTATCCTCCCAATGAGGCTAATATCGCACAGGCACTTGAGGAAACCTACATGTTGGAACGCCTGGTGGAAGATCTCAGATTATTAACTATGGCGGAGTCGCGGCAGCTGCACTTCGAAATAAAGGAAACCAACCTGGTTGAACTGTTGAGAAAATCCATAACCTTATTTGCCCCGCAGGCAAAAACCAAAATGAATGAAATCGAACTTCGATCAGACCAGGAGGTTATCCTGGTTTCCGTCGATCCGCAGCGTATCGAGCAGGTCATTGCCAACCTGGTGGGAAATTCCCTGCGCTATGCCCCGGCGAACGGCAAAATCCTGCTCTCCGTTGAGAAAAATGGTGCCTCTGTAACGCTAAAGGTGGCGGACAGCGGTCCCGGCGTACCTGAGGCAGAGTTGCCTTACATCTTTGATCGATTCTGGCGGGGTGAAAAATCCCGCGCGCGTGTTAGCGGTGGAGCCGGGCTTGGACTGGCAATCTGCAAACAACTGGTAGAAGCCCAGGGGGGAACAATTACGGCACAAAATCGAATTCAAGGCGGGTTGGAAGTGACCATTCATTTGCCGGCAAGTATTTCTCCCCGGTAGGATTTTCTCAGCAATACTTAGGCAACCTCACGGATATCCTTAATAATCCCAGGTATCGAATATAATAATCGCGGTGGAATTCTTAAACCCACATCCATCGCGAGGTGTAATGTTAATTGGTGATGCAATCGTCGGGTTATTAGCAGCAGGATTGTTAGTGTTCTTTCTCCTGCCCGGATCGCGCTCCTTGTACGAGAGTGCCTATAATGCCGCGCCTATCCTGCTTTCTTTTATTAAGTTTGCCATCCTTGCCACGGGCGGCGAGTGGATCGCCCGAAGATTGAAAGAGCATTCCTACTCGCTAATTGGCTTCGGAATACTCCCGAAAAGCCTCATTTGGGGTGTACTTGGAATTTTCATCTACTGGGCATTCCTCATTTTTTCCACCGGAGTTGCCGCAGCCTTCCCCGCTCTGCAATCTGCAGAAACTTTTTGGGACAGGTTGCTGCTGGCTTTTCTGACTTCCGTGTTCATGAACCTAATCTTTTCTCCGGTTCTCATGCTCACGCATCATTTAACCGACAATTATATAAAGTTGAATAATGGTCGTTTTCTGTTAAAGGGACTATCTATACAATCTCTTCTGGAAACAATTGATTGGCAGCGGATGTGGGGCTTTGTATTCAAAAAGACCATTCCCTTTTTCTGGATCCCTGCCCACACTATTACATTTCTCCTGCCCTCACAATACCGGGTTCTGTATGCTGCATTACTCTCAGTAGTGCTCGGAATTCTGCTTGGGGTTGCAGGGATAAATAACCGGGCGAAGCAAAAATAGGAGGTGCCATGCTGGACAAAATTAAGGAATTCTTTCGAAAAGATTGGGAGGAAGAGACCTTCCAGCAACGCTGGCCGCGGATAAAATACGGCATTCTAATAGGCGTCATTGGCGCGCTATTTTATGCCATCGTCGCAGCCACGATCAATATCATTTCCTACCCCCAGCTGCATCTCACTTTGAACTGGTCCAGCGCCATCACCACGTGGGTGATCGTCACCCTCGCGATGGTGATAGCCGGATTCATTGTGGGTTGGCCAACCGAAGAAGTAAAAGCCATCGTCGGCGGGGGAGTCACCCTTACCTTTCTGCTCCTGCTGGTCAACACGATTATGTTCATTTCACAAAACGTTACCAACCAATCTTACTTCCAGGTATTGGTCGCCTCCCTGCCCATGGTCGGTGTGATCGTGCTCCTGGCGCTGGCTCTCCGCAAGGGTATTAATAAGGCTTCGGCTGCAGAGAAAGAAGAATCCCGGCCAAACAAACGCAAGACGCTGGTCAATATTTTTTCGATTGTGATTCTTCTGGGAGTGATTGGCGGGTTGTTTTCCCGATTCGACGGGTCTGCTGTAACGATGCTGCAGTCGCTCAACGAACGCTTACAAAACGCAGACACCTCCGGCACCACCAAGGTCAAATTTCCGTCCAATGTCCTGGAGGATGTTCAAAAACACTTCGGTCAGGAATATGGTCTGTATATCCGCTCGGCTGCTGGGACTATTGGCGCACTTGATGTGACCATCAGCTTTAATGACGGCTACACCTTAACCTGCCAGATTCCAACCGTTAGTGGATCCTATGTGTTCATCGATGCCTGCAGCGAGGGTAACCGGGTAAAATAGTTTATTATTGAGGTTAATGTGATCTTCTTATTACTGGTATCGTTTATTTGGGCTTTTTCGTTTGGATTGATCAAGGGAAACCTCACCGGTCTGGACTCGAATTTTGTGGCGTTCTGCCGCATGGTCGTCTCCCTGCTGATCTTCCTGCCATTCCTCAAGTTCTCCAGAATCAAATGGAAGTTCAATATCAAACTGGCAGTGATCGGTGCGCTGCAATTTGGCATCATGTATATTACCTATATCGCAGCATTTAAAACCCTCAAGGCTTATGAAGTCGCCTTGTTCACCATCTTCACTCCCATCTATGTCACCCTTATTGAAGATGCGCTGCAGAAAAAATTCAACCCGCTCTATTTGTTGACCGCAGCAGCGGCTGTCGGCGGCACCTGGATCATCCAGGGGCAGGCAGTTCTCTCCCCAGGTGTGGTCTCTGGATTTCTGTTGGTGCAGGTTTCCAATCTTTGCTTCGCCTTCGGTCAGATCGCTTACCGGCGTGTTATGGCTCAGGCACCCGGTGAGAGAGACATTGATGTTTTTGGTTTTCTTTACCTGGGGGCAGTGGTATTAACCCTGGTCTCAACGCTGGTATTCGTTCCAATTTCCTCAATTGCACTTACAACCAAGCAGGTTTGGACTCTCCTTTACCTGGGCGCGGTCGCCTCCGGGATCAGTTTCTTCCTGTGGAATATTGGTGCGCGAAAAGTCAATACCGGCGCTCTGGCTATTTTTAATGATCTAAAGATCCCCCTGGCGGTAGCTGTATCTCTGCTGGTATTCAGGGAACAAACCAATCTCCCCAACCTGCTCATCGGTGGCGGTATTGTCGTCACTGCGCTGATCTTGAATGAATTCTTGAACAGGAAAAAGGGTTTGCAGCCAATACCAAACACAACCCCGCTCGATTGAGCGGGGTTATTATTTTATTTCTCTGCCACCAGTTGGCAAATCTTTATGATCACTTCGACCGATTTTTCCAAGGAGCGCGTGGGTACACATTCATATTTACCATGTCCGAACAATCCACCGGTGAAAATATTCGGGCATGGCAGCCCCATGAAGGATAACCGTGAGCCGTCCGTGCCGCCGCGTACCGGCACCGTAATCGGCGTGATCCCCAGTGATTTCATCGCCTCGCCAGCCAGTTCAACGATATGAAATACGGGTTCGATCTTTTCACGCATGTTGTAATATTGGTCTTTCATGTTGACGGTTACAGTCCCCTCTCCATAGCGTTTATTTAGAAGCGCTGCTGCAGAAAGGAAGAAAGCCTTCCGTTGTTCAAAGAGTGCGCGGTTATGGTCGCGGATGATGTAATCAAATTTCGTCTCTTCGATCGTTCCTTCAATGATGTAGACATGAGAAAATCCTTCAACCCCGGCGGTAAATTCCGGACGCTCGTTCACTGGCAGCATGGCATTGAATTCCATTCCCACCAGGATGGAGTTGATCATTTTATTCTTTGCCACACCCGGGTGGACATTCTTCCCTTTGAAAGTCACTTTGGCAAGGGCAGCGTTGAAGGTTTCATATTCCAACTCACCCAGTTCACCGCCATCGACAGTGTAGGCGTAGTCAGCACCGAACTTGGCCACATCGAACAGGTCTGCGCCGCGCCCAATCTCTTCATCCGGGGTAAATCCCAGGCGGATCTTGCCATGCTTGATCTCGGGATGAGCGATCAGGTATTCCATGGCGGTGACGATCTCAGCCACGCCGGCTTTGTCATCCACACCCAGCAGAGTGGTGCCGTCAGTGGTGATCAATTCCTGCCCGGCGTATTTCTTGATCTCCGGGAAGGTTTCCACACTGAGGATAATCCCCAATTCTTTGTTTAAGACGATATCACCGCTGTCATAGTTGGGGATGATCTGAGGATTTACGTTCTCCCCGCTCATATCCGGGCTTGTATCCATATGTGCGATCAAACCCAACACCGGGATCTTTCTTATCAACGTATTAGCCGGCAGCGTCGCCATCAAATAACAATGGTCATCCAACGTAACGTCCTGCAAACCAATATGCTTCAATTCTTCTGCCAGTTTGCGGGCAAAAACGAACTGTCCCGGAGTACTCGGGCAGGTTTCCACATCGCGGTCGGATTTGCGTTTCAATTTTCACGTAATTAATAAAGCGTTCTTTTACAGAAAGCATGGTTTTCTCCTGATTCAAATGTTTAACAATTATATCTTTCTTTACAAATGGGCTTTAGTGATGAGGTAGTTATTTAAAATCTCGAGAGCCGTCATGATGACGGCTCTCGAGGGTTTTGGCGCTGCGACTACCCTACTTTATCACGAGGAGGGATGTCGCAGCGCTGTGGTTAAAACGTTTACACATTTTTGACACCACCTCCTCATCGTTAGGATGGCGAAACTATTTTGTAACTTAAACGTAAGTAAAGCATAAACAATGATCAATGTCAAGTATTTATCTGTTCAGCGTTCTACCAAGGTAACAATTCAAGCGGTTGGTTTTAATTGCCCAATAACTTGCCGGCGGTTGGTTTCAACCGTATAATGCGAACAATGGCTTCCACTCCCCCGATCCAAAAAACGCTTTCTTACATTATTATTACTGGTGTTGGTGATCGCGCTCATCACCATCTGGTGGGTGTTCACCCCGCCAGCGATTGATGGAAAAACACGCGCGGTGGGCTATTCGGTTTGCCACCAGATCGAAAGCCACTCCATCGCGTTCGGTGACAGAGTACCTGCCGCTGTGCGCGCGCTGTACCGGCATGTTCCTGGGTACACTGGTCAGCCTGGTTGTCCTTTCCCGCAGGAAAAAAGCCTCCGGGTCACCCTCGAAAGGCATCATAGCGATCCTGGTGATCTTCCTGTTGGCATTCATAGTTGACGGCTTGAATTCCATGATGGGGGTATTCCCGGTCATTCCGCAGCTGTATCCACCAAGCAACCTGCTGCGCCTGGTCACCGGCTTGATGATGGGCATGGTGATCGCCAACCTGCTCATTGTGCTTTGGCAGCAAACCTGGTGGAAGGATTCCGATCCAACACCAGTGCTGGCAGGTTGGAAACACTTCCTCCTCATGGTGGCAGCCAACGCCCTGGCTGGATTGCTGGTATGGCTGCGAATCCCGTTTTTCTTTTATCCGGTCGCGATATTTTCAACGGCTGCGATCGTCCTTTTATTGAGTATGATTTATTGCCTGATTTGGATTATTATATTTAAGAAGGAGAATTCTTTTGAACGCTATTCAGATGGATTGAGTTTTGTCTTGGCCGGTCTGGCCACCGCCATCATCCAAATTGGATTACTGGACCTCCTGCGGTATACCCTCACTGGTACCTGGCAGGGATTTACTTTCTAAAAGATTAGAGGAACCATGGATATTTTAAATATTTTTTCTGCTTTTGGCTTATCCGCAAGTGCGGGGTTGAACGCCTATGTACCCTTGCTGGTTGTCGCCCTCCTGGCAAAATACACGCAATCTGATCCAGCTCAATGACACCTGGGAGCCAATGACCTCCTGGTGGGTCATTGGCGTATTGATCTTCCTGTCAGTCATCGAGTTCTTTGCTGATAAGATCCCTGCGATCAATCACGTCAACGATGCCATCCAAACATTCATCCGTCCTGCTGCTGGCGCAGTGGTCTTTGCCGCCACCTCCACCCAGGGTGTGGAAGTGAACCCGATGTTCTCGCTCATCGCCGGATTGCTCGTGGCTGGCGGCGTGCACGCGGTTAAAGCGCTTGCCATCCGTCCCGCGGTCACTGTCACTACTGGCGGCGCAGCCAATATCGGCGTGAGCATGCTGGAAGACGTCACCTCAACTGCGGTCTCTTTCCTCTCAATACTGCTTCCTGTGATCATCGCCTGTGGATCCTGGTCCTGATCACCTCGATCCTCATCCTGAGAATGGGCAGGAAGCGCCAGCAACAGGAACCCAAACAGCCTGCATGAACGACCGAGCACCGCAAGACGACGAAACCGGGGATCAGGATCGGTCGCGCTCGCAAAAACGGCAGTTATGGCTGATCGTGCTTGTTATGGTGGGTTCGTCCTGCCTCGGTATCCTGGTCGTTTTTGGGATCACCTTGTTGTTACGCAGCAACCTGATTCCCCGCTGATCGATCTACAAAGAACAGCCCTGCAAATTTTCCGCAGGGCGGTTCTTATTGTGCGAGATAGACCATCGCAAATGGGGGAATTTCCAGGTGCAGGGTGGACCCGGGTTCGTAAGGCTGCTGCAGGAGAAATTCCAGCGTTTGCGGTAGTCCGCAATCAATGCTTGTGCGGTATCCAGTTTCACGAAAAACACACGCGCGTACAATTCCTGAAATACTGTTGATTTTTCCCTCGTGACGGGACCACCGAAACACCATTGGTCTTGATCATCACCGTAGCCTGGACCCCAATTGGGGGCAGCGCTTTGGCAGGCACAGGCGGGGTGAAATCTCCTGCCTCCGTGTGAATCCTGAATGGTGTTAGGGAGGCAATTTCTCCGGGGATAAAATTCGTCATCCCCAAAAACTCCGCCACCCAGAGGCTTTTTGGCGCATTATACAGCTCCTGCGCCGTCCCGGTTTGCTCTATAAGTCCATCGTGCAGAATTGCCAGCCTGTCTCCCAGTATGACCGCTTCTTCCTGGTCATGCGTCACGTAGATAACGGGCAGCTCCGGCTGCTGCAATAAGGTGTGCAATTCTTCCTGCAATTCCAGCCGCAGGGAGCGGTCGAGGGCTGCCAATGGTTCATCCAGCATGAGCAAGCGCGGTTTGGCAGCCAGGGCGCGTGCCAGTGCCACGCGCTGCTGCTCCCCGCCGGATAAGTTCTGCCACCGAGCGGGTGGCAAAATCCGCCATGTTCACCCTATCCAGTGATTCCTGAACTAGTTTTTTGATTTGCTCAGCTGACAGGTGCTGCATCTCCAGTCCAAACGCGACGTTCTCAGCCACGTTTTTATGGGGGAAAAGCGCGTAATCCTGGAACATCAATCCGAAATTTCGCTGATGCGTTGGGATCTCCAGCATACTGACGCCATTCCACAAAACATCTCCGCTCTCGGCTTTCTCAAGCCCCGCAATAATGCGCAGCAGGGTGCTCTTGCCGCTGCCGGAACGCCCCAACAGGCACAGGATCTCTCCACCACTTACCTCAAAAGATAGACCATTGAGCAGGGGAGCTCCATCATAATCCTTATGAATATCTTTAACTGTCAAAACAGGCATAGGGCTCCTTTAATATTCCATGCGTCCGGGTAATGGGATGCGTTCGATC
Source organism: uncultured Chloroflexia bacterium (assembly GCA_963753625.1). Classification (GTDB taxonomy): domain Bacteria; phylum Chloroflexota; class Anaerolineae; order Anaerolineales; family Anaerolineaceae; genus UBA6107. The sequence goes on along the minus strand of CAVWCP010000005.1, from coordinate 137,852 downwards.
AAACTGATGGCAGCGGCGCATACCAGCATTAAGAGGGTTGCCATCGCCAGCGCCTGCCCGTAATTCTGATCGCCGGGTTGAGAAAGGAAACGATAGATCGCCACCGGCAGTGTTGGCAAATCCGCGCGTGCCAGGAATGAGGTTGCGCCAAACTCCCCCAAAGAAATGGCAAATGCATAAATTCCCCCGACCAGCATTGCCCGGCTGACAATGGGCACCTCCACCTGCCACCAGACCTTCCACGGAGAAGCCCCCAGCGTTGCGGCAGCGTCTTTAAGCTGGTGGGGGATGGAGGATAATGTTGGTTGGACCGCCCTGAGCACAAATGGAAAGGCGATCAGGCTGTGGGCAATCGGGATCAACACCGGGAAGGTAGCCACATCAAATGGCGGTTTATTAAACGTGATCAAAAATCCCAATCCTAAAGTAACTGCCGACGCTCCGAGGGGCAGCATCACCAGGTTGTCGATCCATTTCCGCAGCCGCGGGAGATTGGTCTGCGCATAAGACATGCTGGTGCCGAGCACCAGGGAGATCAGCACGGTGATTCCGCCAAACATGAGCGAGTTAATCGCCGCCCGGATTGGCGGAACGTAAGAAGTAAGACTGGCGCTGGTTGACGAACAATTGGGTGTAATTTCTCAGGGTGAACTGCCCCATGCTGGAAATCGGGTCATAGGCGATGAACGAGCGGATGACCAGGGAAGCCAGCGGGGCGAGGAAAAATAGTGCCAGGAAAATCCCTGTTAAAGCAATCCAAATCTTTTCTCGCAAGTGTTTGCCTGCCGCTGGCTCTGTTCCCAGGCCGGGTTTGAGCCATAAAGCTCGCCTTGAATTCACCCGGGAGTAAAGCAGCGTTACGACCAGGGTGCATGCCAATTGAATCATCGAAAGGATGCCGGCCATGCGCAAATTTAACATGGAGAGGGTCTGGGTATAGATTTCCGTCTCAAGAGTAGAAAACCCCGGTCCTCCCAGCAGCAGGATCACCCCGAAACTGGTGAAATCGAAAAGAAAAACCATCAACACCGCTGCCAGGATGGATGGTTTTAATAGAGGTAGTGTTACATTGAGCAATACCTTAATGGTGAAGCCCCAAGCACGGCCCCGGCCTGCGGTTAATATCAGCATCCAGTGGCTCCAGGCGCTGCCCACCACCCTGACCACCACCGAGGTGTTGTAAAAACATGCGCCAGCAGGATCGCTCCCACAGTATTCAGGAGCACAATGGGGGGAGATTCCAATTGAAACACATTCATCAGGACAAGGTTAAGCCATCCGCGCGGACCCAATAGTGCATTGAACCTGCAGCCACCACCACCGTGGGAAGGATGAACGGCAGGGTCACCAGCAGGCGCAGGCGCGTTTACCCGAGAAATTGTAACGGGTGAAAACATAAGCCGCCGGGAGCCCGACCAGCAGGGTCAAAAGGGTGGAAAGTGCAGCCTGCCAGACTGTAAACCACAGCGGTTGCAGAATGCAGGGGAGTGAAACTAGTCCCCTGCCGGGTGACCATGACCAGCCAGGACCTTTCCCAGGGGAGTGAAGAAGAAAACGACGAAAAACAGCAGCGGCATCAACCAGAGCAAGTGCCTGGTGAATCCTTGCGCTTTCGCTGGCTGGAACCCTCTGATTCACTTCAGCATTACCTCGGTCCATGCCTGGATCCACTTTTCGCGGTTGGCATCAATCAGCTGCCATATCCACTACAGACCGGTTTTACGGCCGTCTGGGCATACAGAGTAAATTCTTCGGGTAATCTGGCATCCTGGTTCACCGGGTAAACGAACATCTGCAGTGGCATATCTTCCTGGAAGTCGACATCCGAGCATGAAATCCACGAATTCCTGCGCCAATTTGAGGTGTTTTGTCCCTTTGAGGATGCCCACGAATTCAACCTGGCGGAAACAGGTTTCCGCCGCCGTGATGGACGCTGTGGGCGCTTCGGTGAGCGGCGTGGAGGCAAACAATCACTTCTGCCGCCGGGCTTGAGGCATACGATACCACCATTGGCTGGGCGCCTTTGCCGGAGGATGCACTGAAATTGGTGTAATAGGCAGTATTCCAATCGTTGGCCACCACCACACCGTTGTCTTTGAGCTCCTGCCAGAATTGCAGGTAACCCTCTTCGCCATAAACCGCAATGGTTGTGAGCAGGAAAGCCAATCCTGGGGAGGAGGTCGCCGGGTTTTCCACCACCAGTAGCCCTTCCCGTCCGCCTTGCTTTCCATATTCGGGCAGCAGCAGGTCCTGCAAGGATTGCGGGACTGCCAGTGTCATGTGGGCAAAATAGGCTTTGTCGTAATTGATGCACACATCGCCATAATCCACCGGAAGAGCACGGTTCCCGGGATCCAATTTGAAATTCATCGGAATCTTCGCCAGCAATGGTGACTTATAAGACATAAAGAGGTCTTCTTCTAAAGCACGCGAGAGGAAAGTATTGTCCACCCCGTAAAGCACATCAGCCTGGGGCGAATCCTTGGTGAGGATGGCGCGGTTAAAATGCTGCCGGCATCTCCTGATGGCACAAATACCAGGTGCACTTGTGTTCAGTTTCAAATTTTGTCACCAGCTCCGCGGAGATTGCAAAAGAATCGTGGGTCATCACCGTGAGCACCGGGGTTTCTCGTTGGCGCAGGTGTGCAAGCCGCCAGAATTAAAACCAGGATAACAATGATCAATAATCAGTGAATACTTTTAAAGCAGGTTTTATTCATAATTCTCCTTTCATTTAGTTTCAGGATATGCACGCACAACAGGACAGCCTTCTGTGACCTTGACTCAGCTTATCAGTTCAGCATGCGGTTGCTGATGCCCCGGCTGCGTTCTGCAATACGCAGGGTCTCGTCGGATGAATGGGTACTCCAATCCAGATGGTCGTCACATCCATTCGCGTCACCTTTCAGCGGGATCAAGGAGACGATATCTCCCTCCTGCGCCGTTAATGACAACCTGCTTTTGGATCAGAAAATCTCCTCGTTTCGAGTGAGCAAGCCGGACAGTTTTACCATGCAGTTCAGGCAGAAGCAGCAGGAAAAGGTTTGCCAGCGTCTGGTCGATGCGCCCGCCCAGGCTCCAACCATGATCACAATTTCTTCCACGCCGCGCTTCGCAACCTCCACAAGCGCCAGTTCCAGGTCGGTTTCATCTTTCTCCATCGGGAAACTTAGATTTCACCTCCGTTTGGCTGGCGATTAACCTTGCAATTTGAGCTGGTGTGACTGAATCCAGGTCACCGATGAGCATATCCGGTGGAAGCCCTAAAGCCTCCAGGTGCCTCAATCCACCATCCACCGCCACCAGGAAATCCTTGTCGGTGATCATTTTTTCCAGGAAACCGTAGGCTGTCAACCTCACCATTGGCAAAAAGTACCGCGCGTGTTTGCATCAAAAAACCCTCCGCCGGGGAGGGTTGATGTAATAATTCCACTTCCCTCCGCCGGCATTATCCGGATCAGGTTATACGGGTCGAAAGCCTGCGCTTTCCTCTCAGCCCGGAATGCCGGGCTCCCCACCGTATTTTCAATTGATTCGAGTATAGACCGTGCCAGGAGGAATGTCAAGAATTCGTGCTCTGAAATAAGCTTAACTGCATCAAGTTCACTCACCTCCGGTATAATACGAGAATACCCTTATCACTTCACTCAGGAACTCCATTGGAACCACTTAATCCAATTTGACCATGTCACTTATCGCCACCCCGGAACATCATCCCCGGAGATGCTCCCGCTCTGGATGACCTGACTGTCACCATCGAACGCGGTGAATGGGTGGCCATTGTCGGAGCCAACGGGTCAGGCAAGACCACCTTTGCGCGTCACTGCAATGCCCTCCTCCTCCCCACCATCCGGTAAAGTGATCATTGACGGATCTGGACACGGCCGGAAGGTCTAACCACACCCAAATCCGCTCTCAGGTGGGCATGGTCTTCCAGAATCCTGAAGACCAGATCATCTCGACGTGATCGAAGAAGATTGCGCCTTTGGTCCGGAAAACCTGGGTGTCCCCACCAAAGAGATCCAGGAACGGGTTACCAATCGCTAAAGACGGTTGAAATGTACGAACAGCGCATGCGCCCGCCGCACCTGCTCTCCGCCGGTCAAATGCAGCGCGTGGCGCTGGCCGGGGTTCTTGCCATGCAGCCCAATTGCATCATTTTCGATGAATCCACTGCCATGCTCGACCCGCGCGGCCGGCTGGAAGTGCTGAACACCATGCGCTCACTGCACGAACACGGGATCACTGTGCTTTTCATCACCCACTTCATGGAAGAAGCCGGCCAGGGCCGATCGCGTGCTGGTGTTTCAATCAGGGAAAAATCGTTTTTGATGGTTCTCCCAGGACGCTCTTCAATGACACAGACTTGTTGAAAAGCTGCGGTTTGGAACAACCCATCACCCTGCAGCTCCTCAACGGGTATGCGCGAAATACATCCCCTGCTTGGCTGACCTCTCCCCGGATTTTGAAACCGCTCTGCGGCAGATTCCAGCTTATCCCGGCAAGATTCAGACTCGATCCTCTCAGATTCCAACAATGGGCTCGCCTGCCATCCAGGTGATCCACCTCAGCCATACTTATATGCCGGGCACACCCATGGCGCACCAGGCACTCATCGGATGTCTCATTTGAGGTGACCACGGGCAAAGTCACGGGCTGGCCGGCGCAACAGGTTCGGGAAAATCCACGCTGCTGCAGCACCTCAATGGACTTTACCGCCCGCAAACGGTGAAGTGAAGATCGGTCCATATTCATGTCTCTGATGCCAACCTGGATGTAAAAGCCTTGCGCCGTTACGCCGGGCTGGTGTTCCAAAATCCCGGAGATCTACTTCTTTGAACAGTATGTCGGAGATGAGATCGCCTATGGACCGCGCTTGCTTTACGGCAAGGATGGTCTTCGCGAACGGGTACGCAAAGCCATGTTGCTGGTTGGTCTGAACTTTGAAACTTCAAGGATCGCCTCACCTACCAGCTTGAGCGGAGGGGAAAAACGCAAGGTAGCCCTGGCAGCCACGCTGGCGCTGCAGCCCAAGGTGCTCGTGCTGGATGAACCCACTGCAGGTCTCGACCCGGCATCCCGGCGCAACCTGCACGCCACGCTGAAAAAATTCCAGCGAGATGGCATCGACATGATCCTCAGCTCGCACAGCATGGGGGATATCGCTGAACTGGCAAGCAACCTCACCATCATGGCAAAAGGGACGGGCACTGCGTACCGGTAACACAGCTGAATTGTTCAACGATGCCGAATTGATCGCAGATGGCGCTCTTGGGCAGCCGTCCGTGGTGCGTTTTGGGGCCGCCTTCCGAGAAAAAGGCTGGCCCATGCCAGTTTCGGTGATCACCGCGGACCAGTTGTTTGAGGGAATCAGAAGCTCATTGGGGGAGGCTGCCCATGAGCTGAATTCGATTTCCTCGCCCGCATTCCCCTGGGTCAATATGTCTCCACAGGGTCTGTGCTGCATCGGCTTGGACCCGCGCGCCAAAGTAGCCATTTTCCTGGTACTCATCATGGTCCTCACCTTCAGTCAATCCCTATTCGGGCTGGGAATCGGTCTGGCTTTTCTGATTGTGCTTACATTCCTTTCCAAGATCAATCTTAAATTCGCGCTGAAAATCGTTATTACCCCCTTACCGTTCCTGTTGCTCTTCGCGGTCATCCAGGTTTTCTTTTATTCCTCTGCCAAAGACCCGCAATTCCTCTTCTCCATCTGGATATTCAGGATCACGCTGACCGGGATCATGGCTGGTGCCTCCTGTTGCTGCGTTTTGTCGCGCTCATCCTCACTCTCAGCCTGGCATCGTTCTGCATATCCACCTCTGAGGGCATCCAGGGAATGCAGCGGCTTTCTGAGCCCATTGAACCACCTCAAGATCAAAACAATGGATCTGGTGATGGTGATGCAGATCACCCTGCGTTTTGTCCCTTTGCTGGCACAAACCGCTGAACGCATTGCCAAGGCACAGGCTTCACGCGGGGCAGAATGGGGCGGTAAAACCAGAGGTCTCATTCAACCGAATCAAACAAATTTTGCCCCTGGTTGTTCCGCTTTTCGTCATCAGCCTCAGGCGTGCTGAAAATATCGCCCTGGCGATGGATGCACGCGCCTACGGATACTTGGATTACCGTACCAGTATGGTGGAAATGAAGTTCACCGTTATAGATACGTTGGCAGTCATTCTTAAATTTAATAGTCTCACTCATAATTCTCTATGCGTGAGACTATGGATTGATAAGCAAAGCAAATTTACAGGTCTGAGCCCTTTTTCTTCCCGATAGTAAATTGCCAGTAAGCCGCGATCACGATCAAAACGACCACAGCCGCCACACCAGCTTCTGGTGCGCCTGATGCCAGGGCAATCCCGCCCAGGGCTTTCCACACGTTATCCCCCAGTACTTCGGTGACACGCGTGATCTTTGGCAAAAAGAAGGCCGAACATTCCCAGTACAAAGGCAGTGTTGGCATAACTGCCGAAGAAACCAGCCGCAATCAGCCCGATCACCTTCCAGCGTTTTCAACGCGCTCCATACCAGCCATGCAACCGGTCCGATCAAGCATACGCGGCAGAACTGAAAGCAACGGATTGACAAAAAGCGGATCAAGCGGGCTCTTGGGAGCGGTTGCCGCCTGGTACAGGGAGGTAAGTCCAAAGATCAAACCTATCCCCGCGCCTACGATCGGTCCTTCAAGGATGGCGCCGATGATCACCGGGATGGCAAGAATGGTGATTGAAATCCCAAAAAATGGAATGTATCCGCCGAAGGGAAGTAATCCCAAAACGATAGTGACTGCAGAAAGTACCGCAGTAACAACAATTTTTCGTGTCCTGGTTTGTGGCATTTAGGACTCCTTGGGTAAAATTGCCTGCAGTTTAGCGGGCTCCAAGATATTTTATCACACCCAGCCCGGAGACTTTTTGGGTCACTTTGGCATCGCCATAATATTCGATCACTCCGGCACCGCTGAGGGTGGCATCCAGGCTCTCGCTCGCCCAAACGGTTGCATTGCCCACTCCGCTTAGTTTTACCGTGGAGCGCGCGCTGCTCAAGCGTGAGCCCTTAGTAGTTCGCTGCACCGCTGAGGCTGACCGTCTGGTCCGCGCAGGTGCCGGCAACATCCACTGATCCTACACCGGAAATATCCACGCTCAAAGTATTGAGCTTTACCGTCCCAATGGTCATGGTACCCGGACCTGATATGCTCAACGCGAGTGCATCCGATTTGATCTCTGCGCAATCAAGTGTCCCCACGCCTGAAATCGTCAGTGATTTATATCCTTCATTACCACGTGAAAGGTGGTTAACCCTCTATCGATCAGCCGGAATCCGGTCCAATCGCGCCAGTCAGTATCCTGTGTAATGCGCAAAACGCCATCCGTGACTTCGGTGTGAATATGAGACCGTGTTTCAGGGTCTGCCTCGATGGTCAGGCTGTCGGTAACGCCCTGGCTGAGCAGGATCTTTCCGACAGCTTTGAACTGGATTCCGCTGAACTCGCTCACGGGAATCACTTCTTGATTCAAATTGGGATTTTCCATATGTTCTCCTTTTAACTTAATGCTTATAAAGGATATACGTTTTTTAATTGAAACAGGTTCATCAACTTTCCTTTAATGCTGGCAAGGTGATGGAGACCGTCGTCCCGTTTCCGGGCGAACTCTCCAGCCGGATGTGTCCTCCTTGAGCCTCGATCAGACCCTTGGCAATGGATAGTCCCAATCCGCTCCCGCTGTATTCAGGGGATGAGCGGTCATCAGCTTTGTAAAAACGGTCGAATACCTTTTCCTGATCGACCTTGGCGATCCCCTGGCCATGGTCAGTCACGCTGATATCTGCTGCGGCTCCGTTTAGAGTAGCCGCAATTTTCACGGAATTGTCGCATGGGCTATTGCGTAAAGCATTATCCATGATAATAAGCAGCAATTGTTTTAATCTGACGGGGTCCGCCATTACAGAAACTGTTTCAATGGATTCTTCAATGACCACACTTTGGTTTTCTGCCAAACGCCTCAATTGCCTGGTCAGGTCAGGAATGAAGTCGGTTAATCGAATCGGTTGCGGTTCAACTTTTAATGAATGCGCATCCAGCCGGGATAATAATAAAAGGTCTTCAATGAGCTTTTTCATATAGTCGGAATCGTTTAAAACATCTGTGAGAAGACCATGAAGTTCGGGGTCTCGCGCCTTGCGTAGACTCAATTCCACACCGGCATGAATGAGCGTTAATGGTGCACGTAATTCATGGCTGGCATTGGAGATAAAAAGTTGCTGCTTATCCCATGCTTCCTGGGATGGTTTGATCGTTCGGCCAGCTAAAAACCACGATGCTATCCCAATTAATAGAGTGATCAGTCCGGCAGCCATGATCATCGTCCGCGAAAGCTGTTGAAGGACCTGCTGTTGCTCCACCAGGAAACGGCCTGCCTGGAAGACCTGGTCTGACTCCTGCCCCTGGATGATGTATGTAACCAGGCGTACTGGAATTCCTTTTGGTGAGATGACAGTACGGTAATCAAATCCGGTTGTCTTGGCTGAAGTAATTGCGTCAAAATTGATGGCGGCATTAGTGGGCAGAGTTTTCAAACCTGTTACGAGATCGCCTTTGATTACCAATGGGAGAATGTAGATGTCTGCCAGCGAGCTTTCCAACTCAACCCGGTGTTCTTCTAACGATTCTCCTTCATCAATTTCAAATAACCCCGGGTTTGTATTAGTCGTTTTTTGTGGGATTTCTGAGATACTAAATCCCGCGTTACCAACAACAATTTCCACATCCTTCGGAAGCGGAAGTTCATACTCCATTAACGAAAGCCCGATCTTCAATTTAAGGGCCTGGTCATTTGCCGACTGGAAATAATAATTTAATAAAGAATAAGCACCCCAACCGATCAAAGCGGAAAGAATGATCGAAGAAAAAAGATAAAGAAGTGTAAGTTGCCAGCGCAGCTTCTTAAGCATTCTTTTCGTCCATGAGATAACCAAAACCTCTCACTGTTTGGATCGGGTCTTTTTTACCTGTGATCGTCAGTTTTTGGCGCAGGTAAGAAACATATACGTCCACAAGTTCAGGCTTCACCTGGGTATCGTAAGACCACGCGTAATCAAGGATCTCTGTACGCGAAAGAGTCTTATTGGCATGCCGCACAAAGAATTCGAGCATATCCCATTCACGTTTGGTCAATTCAATGGCTGACTCTGCTCTGCGGAGGGTGTGTGCTTTAAGATCCATTACAATGGAACCGATACGCAGCTCATCTGAATCCACCGATCCGGGGGTGTATCTCCGGCTCAGGGCTCGAATTCGGGCGATCAATTCATCGAAATCGAAGGGTTTTACGAGGTAATCATCCGCACCGCTCTCCAGTCCAGCCACGCGATCTTCGACCTGCCCCCGGGCTGTGAGCATCAATATTGGCATGGATTGTTTCGCAGCCCTGATCTTTCGGCAAATTGAGGGACCATCCCGCCCGGGCAGCATCCAGTCCACAATGACCAGGTCATGCAAACCCCGTAATGCCAGCTCCAACCCCAGTTCACCATCATATTGCAAATCAAGGGAGTACTTCTCTTCTTCAAGTACGCCTTTTATCAACCTGGCAAGGCGTTTGTCGTCTTCAATCAGCAAGATTTTCATTATTTTCATTATACAACCCGCAAGCTTTGTTCCTAAAAATTTTTTAATAGATTGGAATTTCATTGGAAAACTGCCATCTAAAACAAGGCGGATTCCAACCTAAATTGATTATGCTTGAGTCAGTACAGAATAGGAAGGAACAAAATGAAAAATAAAACAACAATACTAGTATCTGTGTTCATCGCTGCGGTATTAATCACGATTGGAATTGGGGTCGTCACCAATGTGAATGCCCTCAATGGCTCAGTTCCTCCAAGCCCAACCATTGCTCCAGTAGCCGCAAATCTGCGGGAACAAGCCTACCAGCAATTGATCAGCGACGCCAATGCAAAAATTGAATTGGCAAACCAGCAGATTGAAGCTTTATTAAGCGTCACACCTGAATCAAATGACCAGGGAGATTCTCCCTATTTGTTTTCTGCTGAACAAGCTGCTGCCCTGGCAATGAATATTGCGGGAGTCTTACCCGGTCAACTCCCGGAGCTGGTCATATTTAACAACGTTCCGGCGTTTGAAGTAATTTACGGTAACGGAAATGTCTACATTGATGCCGATAGCGGCAAAATTCTGTATAACGGTTTGCAAACGCAGAGCAGCCCAGATCAATGCTGACCAGGCTGTTAAGATCGCCGCGAATTACATGGGACGGAGTGATGTGGTTTCGATCGACGTCACTTCTATGGACGGAAAAACTGTTTACGTCATTGGTTTTTCTGATGGCACCCTGGTGTATGTGGATACAGCCGGGCAAATCATCGCCATCCAACTCCCTTCAAGTGGTGGAGGATCAGATGATTCTGTAGAAGAGCATGAAGAAGAAAAGGATGATGACTAATAGTCATCCGGAGGTTTTCAATGGAAAAAATACATCCTCGTCGCAAGAAACGATTCGTACCCGGTGCTTTTAAATTCCTGCTGGCGGTCAGTTCAATGGCTGGTACCATCGGGATTTGGAATGCACTCGCTAATAAAGACCTCGTCCAGGCAAATGCTCAGAATCTGGAATACACGCCTACCACGGAGGTTCTTGATCCACTGCCCACGGTTGCTCCTCTCATCGTTGTGGACTTATCTTCACTGAGCAGGATTGACCCAACTGCAATGCCAGCAGCCTTGAAGGAAGTAAATGTCTCAGTTACTTCCTCTACTACCTCTGGCGCAGGTTCATCCTCTCCGGCGGTCCTGAGCGCAGGGAATAGTTCGGCTCCTGCTCCGGTTACCGTCACCCAATCTTCAAAGAAATGAGAACGATCACTTTCCAGGCAATGGGATCTAAAATTTTCATTGCAGCCGATTCCGAAGACCCATCAGTGATTTCTGAAATTGAAAAAGCTGAAGGTTGGTTTGAAGAATGGGAACAATCCTTAAGCCGGTTTCGATTGAATAGCGAATTGAGTGTTTTAAACCGCCATCCTGGAATGGCAATAAAAGTAAGTGACACGCTTTTCCGGGTATTCACCGCTGCGCTTGAGGCAGAAACGCTCTCAGACGGACTGGTTACACCTGCGATTTTGCCCGATTTGTTAGCCTCCGGTTACTCAATGGATTTTGACGAGTTGACTTCCCGGAACGGTTGGACAATCGGGCAAAATCTGCTCGGACCAATGACTACCGATCCAATAAAATTTGACCGTCGGGCGCGCACTGTAACTCTCCCCTTCGGATCTCAACTTGATTTTGGCGGAATCGCCAAGGGCTGGGCTGCTCATCAAACCATGACCAGGCTTAGCCAGTTAGCTCCCGTACTGGTGGATGCTGGTGGTGACATCGCCATCAGTGGTCCCCGGTCTGATGGTAGTACCTGGCCGATCGGTGTTGCCAATCCGTTTGAGCCGGGTAAACTCCTTGAATTGGTTATGGTCTCAAGTGGCGGGCTGGCAACCTCCGGCAGGGATTACAGGCGCTGGAAATTCAACGATTTGTGGCAGCATCACATCATAGACCCCCGTACACACCATCCGGCGGATACCGATGTACTCACCGCCACCGTCCTGGCAGACAACGTTATGGATGCTGAGGTTTACGCTAAAACAGCGTTGATACTCGGCAGTGAAGCAGGATCAGCCTGGCTTGACCATCATCAGGGTATTCAATATCTGTTGATGCTCGAAGATGGCAGAGTGGTCAAGAACTCCGGATTTATTCAAAAACAATGGAACGAGCTATGTCTACAAACCTCGATCACACAATAACTGCAGAAGACCCTGAATCTCAGGTCAGTTTCGGGCACTTTGCCTTGATCCTGCTTGTAGCTTTCCTGTCTGCATTGATCACGGTCAGTCTGTTGCCCAAATGGCTCCCTGGTCTCACGGATTCCTTAACCGGATCCAGTATTAGTGCTTTTTGGTACCTATCCCGTGGGAGTGCAGTCGTTGCGTATTTCCTGCTGTGGCTCTCAATGCTCCTCGGAACCGGGATCACCAATAAACTGGGAGCGCTCTGGCCCGGCCTGCCATCCACCATTGAACTGCATGAGTACACCAGCATCCTTGGTCTCGCGTTCGGAATTTTCCATGGTTTGATCCTGCTCGGAGATAAATTCATCGATTTTAGCCTGGTACAGGTATTGATCCCGTTTTCTACAACATCTTATAAACCAGTCGCTGTGGGTATCGGGCAGGTGGCGCTGTATATTTGGGTTCTCCTGGATATCAGTTTTTACATCCGGAAAACGATTGGAAAAAAGATGTGGCGCGCCATTCATTTCGGCAGCTTTCTTGCCTATTGTTCAGTTTTGTTTCACGCGATTGTATCCGGCACAGATGCATCGGCAGCCTGGCTGCAATTGGTCTACTGGATCACAGGCGGCATTCTGGTGTTCATGATCTCTTACCGTATCCTTGCCAGCGCTGCCAAAGCCAGGGAGAAACGGCTGCGCTTGCAGTCTTTGCCGCCAAAAATACCTGTTCAGTGAATCCATCATCAAGAGATGTCCGCCTAACCCGGGCATCTTTTGTTTTATAATAAACTTCTAAAATAAGACTTGAGGAGCTGCAATGACTACCAACCCCCCCCCGCACTGGGATTTAACCAACGTCTATCCGTCACTATCTTCACTAAAATTCAACGCTGATTTTAAAAAACTGCAAAAAATGATCGCGGATTTGGAGGAGTATTTCCAAACTGCCCTCCCCAGGGCGGATGAAACCGCCAAGTCGGCAGTTCTGGCTGAAACCGCTTCCACGTTGATTGACCGATTTAACGCCATTCTGTTGGTGGCTGGAACCCTGGGGGCTTACATCCAGTCCTTTGTCTCCACCAACTCCTATGACAAGGAAGCACTCAAAAAGGAAAGCGAATTTGATATGGTGGCGGTCAAGCTTGAACAACTTGGCACCCAGGCCACCGCCTGGATCGGGAAAGTGGCCAAACGCCTGCCTGATTTTGTCGGTTCCAACCCGACAACCAAGTCCCACGCGTTCTACCTTCAGGAAGCCGCGGAGCAAAGCCAGTACCTCATGTCTCCCAAGGAAGAAGCCCTGGCTGCGGAATTAAGCCTCAGCGGTGCCAATGCCTGGGGTAAACTGCAGGGAACTGTCACCTCCCAGCTCAGCGTTGAATTTGAACTGGATGGCAAAGTGCAGAAACTGCCCATGCCGGCATTGATCAACCTGCGCTCCCACCCGGATGAAGAAACCCGCCGGCGGGGGTATGAAATGGAGAATAAGATCTGGCCAACCGTCAAGGAAGCCCTGGCGGCATCCATGAACGGGGTCAAAGGCGAGATCAATACGCTCAACCGCCACCGCGGACGGGTGGATGCCGTTCACAGTTCCCTCGACGCCTCACGCATCGACCGCGAAACGTTGGATGCCATGATGGACGCGATGAAGGATTCCTTCCCCATGTTCCGCAAGTATTTCAAAGCCAAGGCAGCCCGCTACGGTGTGAAGAAACTGCAGTGGTGGAACCTCTTTGGTCCCACCGGTGAAAGCAAAATGACCTTCAGTTTCGACGAAGCCAAAAACTTCGTCCTCACGCACTTTGGCGCTTTTGCTCCTGAGCTGAAGGAATTTGCCCAGCGCGCCTTTGACCACAACTGGATCGACGCGGAGCAGCGCGACGGTAAACGCGGCGGCGCTTTTTGCATGGATGTGCCGGGGGTTGGCGAAAGCCGCATCCTCTCCAACTTTGATGGTTCACTCGACCAGGTTTCCACCCTTGCCCACGAATTGGGTCATGGTTTCCACAATGACTGCATGGTGAAAGCCGGTAAAACCGAACTGCAGAAAAACACACCCATGACCCTGGCAGAGACTGCCTCGATCATGTGCGAGACCATCGTTTCTTCAGCCGCGCTTGAACAGGCAAAAACGGAAGCAGAACAACTCGCCATCCTTGAAACCCAGCTCATTGGTGATTCCCAGGTGATCGTGGATATCTACTCACGCTACCTGTTCGAGAAGGAAGTCTTCGAACGCCGTGAGAAATCCGAATTGAATGCGGATGAGCTGTGCGAGATCATGGAAAAAGCGCAGAAAGATACCTACGGCGACGGGCTGGATGAGAAATACCTGCAAAAGTGGATGTGGACCTGGAAACCGCATTACTATTTCTCCGGTCTCTCCTTCTACAACTACCCGTACGCCTTCGGGCTGCTCTTTGGTACCGGACTGTACGCCATTTACCAGAAGCGCGGCGCCGCCTTCGTCAAAGATTATATGAGCCTGCTTTCCAGCACCGGTGAAGCCAACGCGGCTGACCTGGCTGCCCGTTTCGGCATCGACATCCGCAAGAAAGCCTTCTGGCAGGACAGCCTCAAGATCATCGAACAGCGCGTCGAGCGTTACTGCAAGATCAAGTAGCATTATTTTAGGGGACGGTTCCAAACCGTCCCCTACCTTTTATAAAAATCGGGTATAATCTGTTTTCGACGCGGGCATCGCCAAGTGGTAAGGCGTCAGCCTTCCAAGCTGATATTCGCGGGTTCGAATCCCGCTGCCCGCTCTAAAGCCCTGAAAGGGCTTTTTTATTAGAATATTCCCGGGTACCATCGAGGTATTAAATTCGAATCCCGCTGCCCGCTCTAAAGCCCTGAAAGGGCTTTTATATTAGAAATTCCCGGGTACCATCGAGGTATTAAATTCGATCCCGCTGCCCGCTCTAAAGCCCTGAAAGGGCTTTTATATTAGAAATTCCCGGGTACCATCGAGGTATTAAATTCGAATCCCGCTGCCCGCTCTAAAGTCCTGAAAGGGCTTTTTTATTTGCATATCCATGGTTACCATCGAATTATAGTATTCAAGTAACCTGATTGACACACTTCCCATCGCTTACTCTGACTATGGATAAATCTGACCACTGATTGAATCCCCAGATGAAGTTCTCACATGCAGCTAATTCGATTGCTTTTTAAATCGTTGCCTATATAATATTTTTATGCTCTTCAAAAAACCTTATCAAGGGTGGCAACCAAGTTTCCCGAAAGTTAAAACCCCTCCAGCTTATCTTTTCGAAGTTCTCCTCATTATTCTCTGGACACTGTGGGTCGGGAAAGCCTATCTCAACTTTGATCCAACTGCATGGCCATATGGAAGAGAATATGGACAAGCTGTCTATTCGCATTATTTATGGCAGGATTTATTGGATTGCGGAACTTGCGTTTTTTGGAATGGCACAGTACGTGGCGGTGCTCCAGCTTTTTCTGAACTCCAGGGCAGCATACTT
Organism: uncultured Chloroflexia bacterium; assembly: GCA_963753625.1. Lineage (GTDB taxonomy): Bacteria > Chloroflexota > Anaerolineae > Anaerolineales > Anaerolineaceae > UBA6107. The sequence goes on along the minus strand of CAVWCP010000005.1, from coordinate 122,548 downwards.
CATCCGATAGTTATCATTACAACCCTCTTGTTCGGCGTAGTCAATGGCAGCAAGTTGGTGCTGCTTAGTAGTCTGATAATTGCTGGCATTGCCCAATGGTGGTTGGCAAAAAAACTTCAGGTTGGTCAGTTAGCGCGGTTATGGACTGCTGGTATGGCTGTGGTTGGAGGACACTTGGCAGGTCGTATGGAACTTGGGCTTGTGGGTATGGTTCTCTCAACTGCGATGAGCAGCCTGGCAATCGCCTCAGTTGTTGATCTGTCAATGTCTGGCAAGAGGCGCTCAGCTATTGCACTAGGCCTAATCCTGGCTTTATTGATTCTCTCCGGTCAGGGATATATGCAAATTGGTTTTCTCATCGCAATTGTGCCTGCACTAATTGTTTTTGCTTTTGATAAACAGTACCTCTTAAAACCAATTTGGAAAGAGTATATTTTAGCTGGTGTCCTCGCATTACTCCTGGCAAGTGTATTTCTTGTACCCTTGCTGCATTTTATGCCAAATATAGATAAGATTCATGATTCAACCTTTGGTTCTTTTCAAGAACTAGCGTACATCCCTTTAAACCTCATCATTAATGACGAAGCATTCTTTCGAAGTGAGATCCTTAAACCACTTCCTTATCCAAATTTCTATATCACATTTTTAGGTTGGGTTCCAGTATTACTGGCAGTTGTCGCCCTTCGATTTACACCCAAAAAACTCAATCGTGTCCTGGGGTTTTTTCTATTAGCGATAGGATTATCATTTCTGGCTGCAAGTGGGACCATTTTTAGGTGGATATCACATATTTACCCAAGTATCGATGCAGTCCGGTTCCCATCCTACATTTCTGGTCTTGCCAATCCGTTAATTTTGGGTATGGCGGCATTAGGCTTGGATGGTTTGTTAAAATACAAGCTTCCACGGTTGGCACTTTTAAGTCCTGAAGCAGAAGGTAACCACAAGTTTGTACTGAATATTAATTCCACCGCCCTGATTCTACTGATCCCGCTGGTCATCTCTCTAAAGTCAGCCTATGTTTTTGGTCAGAATTGGTTAGGTACTGTCCCAACTTCACCAGAATTGTGGGTGGATGCCAGAAATCTGAAAACAGAAACCTCCGAATGGGTCAACATTCCATTTGGCGAACATTTTTGGAACATACCAGTTCTTGCCGAAGGAATAAAAATAGGGAATGCTTTCTCAGCCCAAGTTTGGAGGGGAAGAGACCTTCCCCCGGCTTATCTTGAAGCCACTAATGAACCAATAGATCCAAACAATCCAAACCTTGTATCCGTTAATGGTGATATTAACACCATTAGATTTCCAGAAAATGAATATGCTTACATCCTAAGTGGCGATCAAAAGATCCCGTGTGTTGCCAATGCCATTGGGGGCACCATTGAGGTAAATTGCCCTGATAGTCCTGAGGGTATCTTGGTCGTGACGGAGAATAATTGGCAAGGGTGGAGAGCCCAACGTGACCAATTAAAAACACCATTGCTTTTTTCTACATGGCTCAGCGTAGAAGCCCCTGCAGGGGTACACAATTATTCATTTCGTTATAAACCCTGGGATGTTTGGGTTGGCTTTTGCATTATGTTGAGTGGTACAGCACTCTGTTTTTATTTATGGATTAAGGCTGGAAAGCGCTCTTCTACGCCTTCTCCAATGATCGATAATTCATCTGCTTAACAATTCAATCAAAGCATCTCTGCATTTTCTTCTTTGATAATAATGGTACTCATGCTGAAGAAACCAATTTGAACTGTTTTTTGAATTAAAGCCCATTCACGATCACATTACCTGCCCATTAGCTTAAAAGTTGACTTTTTAGGCTTTCCAATCCTCGTTGTCAACTGGATATTTTTTTCCAATTTCAATGAATTTTCCCTTCGTTATAAACTGCTTATCCTTGGCTGATTTCTTGCAACAGTTATCATCAGGAACCATTGTAATAATGATGAAGGAAATGCTGATGCTGATCAAATGCAACAAATCCTTATTGCTGACCAAAGCGGAGAGATCATGGGTCTAAAATTCGCTGATTTTCCAATCCGCGGTGTTGACGTCAGCCAGTTCAACGGGAAGATCGACTGGACACGGGTAAACACTGACTTCGCCGCGATCCGGGTTGGGCATGGCCGCACGATCGATACCAAATTCCTTACCAACTGGCAGCTTGCCAAAGGCAGGGTATTCCGCATCGCCTACTGGTACATGGACTACTACTCCAACCATAATGCCGGATCATCGGCGTATGGCGTACCAGACGCGGAATGGGGTAAGATCCAGGCAGAAAACTGCTGGAACCACATCCAGAATGATCGCGAAAACTACGTTTTTTTGGATATCGAAAATGGCAGTTCCTCCTATTCTCCCGCGATCACCACGGTCACGGCAAGAGCGCAAACCATCGCCCAGGCTTTCCTGGAACGCATGGATTCTCTGAATGGCAAGATAAACGGGATCTATTGTTCGCTCGGTTTGTTAACCTGGTTTGGACCATGGTTCCGCAACCGCCCGTTATGGCTCGCCTGGTATAACGAAACTCAAACGATCCAAACTGTTCTCAATGCGGTCATTAGCAAAGGCTGGACGGGTAAACCCATGATGTGGCAGTACGCATCCGATGGAGACGTTAATGATGACGGTGTAGCCGATGGGATTTCAATGGGAATGGAATATAAGGCATTGGATTTGAATGCCTGGTTGGGAACTTCAAGTGATTACGCAGTATTTACCGGCAAGGAGGCTCAAGTGGAGTTATTTAAAGTTAAAATACTAATTTACAACCTACTGGTAAGGTCAGGACCTGGAATGCTTTTCACCCGGCTGCGGAGGGCAAATTTCCCCGGCGAGTACAGCATCTTTGAAGAAAAGAATGGTTATGGGCGCATCAGTGAATGGAAGTCGGAGTGGATCAGTATGTCCCCCGATTATGTGCAGAAAATCAGCACAAAACCTGAGCCCACCGATGCGGAAAAATTATCCAAATTATGGGTAGCCCACCCGGAATTACACTAACAAATTGGCAGCTGGAGGGGAAGTACTCATTAGCGGTAGGGTTCATTCCTTATCATCTCGGTACGCGTAAACCCCCTCAGTAACCTGTATCAGAATCTGTTCGCGATCAATAATTGATCATAAAACGACCCTTCGGGGTCGCTTTCATTTGTATGCAAACTTCAAATTGTCTTGAATCTTCATTTACGATTGGCGAACAATTGGTTTTGATAATGTTAATTGGATATATTTGGTATATAATATCATATATGAGTCTTTGAGATATCATGACAATTACTCGTAACCTGTCTCCTCATTTTTTTATTGCCGTCGGAGCAATCCTGATTATTGCAGGATTTATCGGTATTTTCCCGCGGAAAGTTGCTGCAACTTCAGTTCCCGGAAACTTTGATGCTGACACATTGTACGCAGATTTTCCAGATCAGCTGCCGCCACCCTCTCAATTGTTACCTGATGTTGTATTCGACGCGTCTGCAGTTACTTTTGTGGAGCAATCGGTTCCAGAGGAAAAAGGTCCCCTGGATACCTCGCGTTATTCCATCCATATTCCCGGCAGGGAAGACCTTGAATCCCCGGCGATTCCGATTCGCATCGAAATTCCTAAGATTGAATTGGTCGCACCGGTGGTCACAGCTGATTTCAGCAACACTGAAGTTCAGGGGAAGACTTTTGGTCAATGGGGAGTCCCCGGTTTTTTTGCTTCAGCCTGGCATCCTGATTCCGCCCTGCTTGGAGAACCTGGAAACACAGTTTTAAATGGTCATCATAATGCTTATGGTGAAGTATTCAAGCGCTTGGTTGACCTTGAAGTTGGTGATACTATCTATGTCTATTCGCATGACAAAGAATTCGAGTTTGTCATCACAAATCGGCTGATCCTTGAAGATACCTTTATGGACGCAAAAATACGGCTGGAAAATGGGCGCTGGCTGGCTCATAGTGATGATATCCGCTTAACCCTTGTCACCTGTTGGCCTCTCGACTCCTTCACTCACCGCCTCATCCTGGTTGCCAGTCCGGTTCCATCAAATTGAACTGATTATTTCCTCACGTATCCGCTTCCTGTTTTCATAAATCCCTGTTCGAGTTCCGTGCATGCGGATTTTTTATATTAAACATACGATCAATTCCCCTCTCAGATTTTTCACCGCCAACTTCTGATACAATACGGAGGCTTTATCCAACCCTACTGAAACATGAGGATTTTTATGTGCGGAATCTTTGGCATCGTAACGAAAAATGAACAAGCCCTCGGACCCATCCTGATCGAAGCTGCCCGCAGGCTCACCTACCGCGGGTATGATTCAGTCGGTGCCGCCACGATCAGCGGCAGCAAGATAGACCTGCGCAAGGATGTCGGCCGCGTGGATGAAGTGGCCGCCAAATATAACATCGCTGAAATGTCCGGGCAGCGCGGTATCACCCAGTTACGTTGGGCAACCTTTGGCGAACCTTCCATGATCAACTCTCAGCCTCACCTGGACTCGGATGGCGACATGGTTGGCGCTCATAACGGCAATGTGGTCAACAATGTGGAGTTGCGGGAACAGTTCATCGCTGAAGGAATGACCGTTCGCTCGCAAAACGACGGTGAATCCTGTGTGCATGCCGTGGAAAGATACATCAACAAGGGGTATGACTTCATCGATGCCATTCGCCTGGCTTATGGCGACTTGCAGGGTGATTACGCCTTCGTTATCGGCAGGATCAACGACGACAAGCTTTATGCCATCAAAAAAGGTTCCGGTTTGGTGGTAGGCATCGGCGAAGGGTTCACCTGTGTTTCTTCCGACCTTCCTTCCCTTCTGCCGCTCACGCGTGAAGTGATCCGTTTGAATGACGGTGAGATCATCACCTTGTGGGCAGACAAGGTGGAATTGCGTTCCGTCAAGGACAGCAGCATTATAGAGCGCGCGGCTGAACTCATCACTGAAAAGATGAACGCCGTGCAAAAAGACGGTTTTCCGCATTTCATGCTTAAGGAAATTCACGAACAGCCCCAGGTGGCGCGCGAAATGCTGCACCTGCTGAACAACAGTGCGGATGTTCAAACCATTCTGGAAAAGATGAAAACCGCGCGCAATGTTTTTTTCATTGGATGCGGAACGAGTTATCACGCCTGCATGGCGGGATCAGTGTATTTCGCACAACTCGCGAACAGGATCGTCACGCCCGTTCTTGCCCCCCAATTCATCCCGCAGTATTTACCCGCGGTTAACCATGAGGATGTCGGCATTTTTGTCAGCCAGTCAGGCGAAACCAAAGACGTGCTCAACGCGCTTCAGGGAGCACAGGCCGCCGGCATGACCTGCTTCAGCATGGCGAATGTTATCGGCTCAACCCTCACGCGCGCCACCTCCGCCTGGCTGCCCCTGACTTGCGGTTATGAGATCAGCGTCCCGGCAACCAAGACCTTCACCAACCAGGTGATCATGTTTCTTTACCTGGCAACCAGGATGGGTGGAGGAGATTTATCCCAGCTCGACACGCTGCCAGACCTAATGCAGGCAACCATCAGCATGACAGATCCGCAGGTTGCAGGCTCTGGTTCCCTCGATCAACACCTGGAACGATCTTTACTGCCTCGGGTATGGAGCAACTTATGCCATGGCGCTTGAAGGCGCTCTTAAGCTGAAAGAGATCACCTACGCCCATTGTGAGGGGATGCTTTCGACCGAATTTAAACATGGTCCACTTTCCGCCATCACCAAAGGCTTCCCGGTATTTTTCGCTTTCGCGCCAGATGATGTGCCGTTGATCGTTAGCGGCATCAACGAAGTCACCTGCCGCGGCGGTCGAGCGATTGCTATCGGAGCTGCTGATTCGCGCATATCCGCCAACGCCAGTGATGTGGTCACCATCCCCGCATCCAATGCCGTTTTTGCATCATTATTGTCCGTGATCCCGCTGCAGCTCTTTTCGTATCACATGGCGGTCGCGCGCGGTTATGACCCGGATTTCCCGCGTAATTTGAGCAAAACCCTGACAGTGGATTAACTTCAAATATCTTCCGTATGATGAAAAGAATCCGGGTGATTTCAACCCGGATTCTTTAATTTCATGTTAGCCGCTTCCTGTACTCGATGAATTCACGCTTGCGGTACATCCCAACCCGTTCGTAGAATTGCCAGGCTTTGCTGTTTACCGAAGCCACCCCCAGCCCAACCCCCGCCAGACCTTTTTTGTAAAACACACTGAACATATGCCGCAGGAGCCGGCTGCCAAGACCTTTCCCCTGGTAATCCTGGGATACCGCCAATTGCCTGATCCAACCACCTGTCTCCTCCGCATAAGAGAGCGCTGCGCCTGCCAGCTTTCCTGCAGAACGAACCAGCACAAAGAACTTCGGGTCAAAGCGTCCGCCGCGGAAGATCGAGTTGCGCCAGGCATCCATTGAAACCGGGGTCCGCCCTTCCCAGTTGAAAGTGCTCTGGATCAATTGGAAAAGTTCAGTTTCATCCCCTTTTTGGTAAGTGGATAAGGTAAATTCCTCTGGCCACTGGGGAGTTTCCACTGGTTCATGAAAATCCAGCTGCATGCGGTAATGATAGGTGTGCCGCTCAAAACCATTGTTCTCGAACACCTGCTGCAGCCGTTGATTAACGCTGACAGCATACCCGGTTAAATAAACCTCATCATGAGTCGAATCTTCACGGGCAAGTTCAGATCCCCGTTCCAGGCATCTGCCCATCAACTCCTCTTCTAGCCCTGGCGGGCTTAATTGTTTGTGAAAGTAAATGTCAACGGCAAATCTGCCATTTCTGCCGGAAACAGATGCATAGCCTGTGATCCCCCCGTTGTGATCGCGTGTTACCCAGGCATCCTTCTCCAGGTCCATTTCGTCCCATTGTTCTTCCACGTCTTCCCTGCTTGAATCCGCTTCACCGTGTTCAGCGATATCACAGGCGATCATGAACTGCAGGACTTCCTCTAAATTTGAATTTGTGAGAGTGTGAAAGACTGTCATCATGGCTCCAATTCCAGGTTAACCCTGATTATAAATAAGATCAAGCGATGATGTGAGATTTATTAACCCAGGATTTGTCCTTTTATATTTTCATTTATTGTGTATGATTAATTCAATAAAATCCCACTACAGGCGGGCATATGGCAACTCTCGAGAACGGCACCATTCTAAAATCCCGTTACAAGATCCTCGATCAACTTGGCGCAGGGGGCATGGGTGAGGTTTACCTGGCTGATGATCAGACGCTTGAAAATAAAGTGGCTTTAAAAGCCAACCATAACCTTAACGCCAATGCAACGGCGCAATTCATCCGCGAAGCGCGTCTGCTGGCATCTTTAAAACAACCCAACCTGCCGCGTGTCATCGATTACTTCACTGAAAACGACAGCCAGTTCCTGGTCATGGATTACATCCCCGGTGAAAACTTTCGCACGCTGGTGGAGAATAAAACTGTGTTTACACTTGCCGCAGATTCTTTCTTGGGCAGACCAATTGGGAAGCGCCATCACTTACCTGCATACCCAAAACCCGCCCATCTATCACCGTGATATTAAACCGGCCAATATCAAACTCACCCCCGCTGGCGAGGTCGTTCTGGTTGATTTTGGTATTGCCAAAACCGGAGATCCCTCCGCTGAAACTCAATCTGGCGCGTGGGCATTCACCCCCGGGTTTGCCCCGCCCGAGCAGGTCAGCGGCATGCGCACCGGACCGCAGTCCGACCAGTTCAGCCTGGCTTCCACTCTATACTATCTTCTCGCTGGAAAAGCCCCTGCCGATAGCACCCGCCGCCTGATGGGTGAAGAGGAACTTGTTTCCCTTAAATCTTTCATGCCTGATACCCCTGAGCATGTTTCAGCAGCCATCGAAAAAGCGCTCTCAATAAAACCTGATGACAGGTTCACCACGGTGGCAGATTTCGTGGCAGCCCTGCGCAGTCCAGCTCCCATCCCCGACCCTGCCAGTGCGCAGAAAACAGTGATGGGTACCCGCCCCCAACCGCCGGCAATCCACACTGCCGCCCCATCCACACCGTCCATTCCCCCGCCTGCCATTCCGTTTTCAGCAGAGGCACCGGAAAAAAAGAAGAAGTCTCCTGTTTGGTTCATCCTGGGAGCTCTTATCCTGCTTGGAGTCCTGGTTGGCGGTTTTTTTGCACTGAAGTCCCTGGGGATACTCGGCGGTTCCATTCCGGCACAATCCAGCCTGCCAGCTCCTGCTGTCATGGTTGTGGTTGAAGAACCAACTCGAACACCTCAATCGCAGCCTTCACCACAGCCTACTGCCGAACCAACGAGCGAACCCACGCCAACCATCACCGCCGCCCCGGTCATTACAGCTATTGGTCATGGCGGCAAGGTGGCATTTGTCAGCAACCGCCAGTCCGATGGCTACTTCCAGGTATGGATGATGGATGTGGGTACCGATCAAAGCGGTTCGTATGTCACTTCCAACCTGGAACAGATCACTTTTTCCCCGGGGGACAAAGCCAAACCATCCTTCTCACCAGATGGCAAGACCCTTTTATTTTCCGGAGCCAGTACAGGCTTCTCAAACAATGGAACTCCTTTTGCCATGGATATCTGGACACTCGATCTGACCACACCCGATGCGCAGCCGGTGGATATTAGTAAACGCGCGGCAGACGACCTCTACGCAGCCTGGTCTCCTGATGGGAAATGGATCGCATTTACCAGTTATTACCGCGAAGATAAAATGCCGCAGTTGTTCATCATGAGTCCCCAGGGTTACCCCCAAACACGCCTCAGCCTGGGTGTTGCTGAATCCTATGCCACCTGGACGCCCAGATGCCAATTTCCTGCTCTACGTGCTTACGACTGGTGATCTGAACGTCCTGTACATGCGCGACCATTACAGCCTGTATGGGGATTTTACCAAGTTTGACCGCACCACCGATGAAGGTCGTTTGGGATGGGTGATGGAACCCAATGTGAGCCTGGATGGCTCAATGATCGCGTATACAGGTTTTTGATAAGTCCAATAAAAATATCTACACTGCTGTGTTTGCCGACCGCGGGCGCACCGTCACCCAAACTCACTGAAACCAATAAGGATTATGCCCCCTTCTGGTCACCTGATGGCAATTGGATCCTGTTCACCTCTGAACGCGATGGTAATAAAGAGATTTACATCATGGATGCCCAGGGGCAGCAGGTCACCAACCTCACAAACCGATCCCGGCGTTGATTTTGACCCGGCATGGCAGCCAGTCAACATCCAGTAAGAAAAGCAAAACTCCCGATTGAATCGGGAGTTTTATTATTCAGGCAGGGTTGGGCGTTCCATTTTCGTGCGCGGTTTGATCTTTTTATGCATGAAACGCGTCGGTGTGATCGTCTTGCCGGCATTCGGGCTCAACAGCAGTGTCAGGCGAGTGAGCGCGTTTTCATCATATTCGCAGCGTCCGCAAAGATCACACGACCAGGCTGGAAAATCCGGTACGGAAATGAGCTCATCACCCAGCCAGGTGAAATAAGCCACATAAGTGCGGTGCATGTGGCCAGCCTGGCATTCGGGGCACGGGAAAACGGGGTCAGAAAAAGGTACGGTTTCTTCCATAATTTCGCTTAACCTTACCATATTTTTAAATGTTGGGAGGAAAGTTCTTTAATTGATTCCCTGGGTATTCAGGCAGCTGGATCACTTTCACAGCATCAAGCGGCCAATACACCACCAAGGCTTTGCCCACCAGGTCTTCGAGGGGAACATAATCCCCAGCTATGTGAGTCTGAAGACTGTTGCGGTTATCACCCAGAACAAACACAGAATCCGCGGGGACCAGCCACTCACCTGTGTAATACGGAGGGTCAGCAATATAAGGTTCTTCCAGGGGAATTTCATTAACATATACTACCCCGCCTTCAACTCGTACCATGTCACCGGGTTTACCAATGAGGCGTTTGATGTAATCCTCTTCCAGGTCGCTGGGATTATGGAAGATTACCACGTCGCCGGTGTGCAGTTTTCCGAGTTTGTAGGCCAATTTATTCACCAGCAATACGTCACCTTCAACAAATGTCGGCTGCATACTGATGTTCACCACGCGCACCCGTGCAAAGACCGCATCAATGGCAAAATACAGGAGTACCGCCAACAACAACGTCTGCATGATCTCGACCAGCGCCCTGCGGAAGCCGGATTTCTTTTCAGCTCTTAACAGGCAGTACTTGTTCCTGGATGGGTTGTTCAGTCATCGGATCAGTTGATTGTCATAGCTCTCAGGTTTTGGTTCTCTGTTTACTCACTGCGCGGTTTAAGCACAATGCGGATGGGAGTCCCGGTGAATGGGTATTCAGCACGGATCTGGTTTTCAAGGAAACGCATGTAGGTGAAATGCGCCAGTTTGGGATTATTGCAATAGATCATGAAAGTCGGCGGATCAGTGCGCACCTGGGTGCCATAATACAACTTGATCGATGTGCCGGTTTTCGAAGTCGGCGCATGGGTATCCTGCGCTTTTTGTAATATGCGGTTCAACGGGCCGGTTTTAACATGCGCCAGGCGTTCTTCCTGCACCAGCAATGCCATAGGCATCACCTGCTCCACTCGCTGCCCTGTTTTGGCTGAGATGAAGAGGATGGGCACGTAATCCACAAAATTCAAGTTCATTCCTGATCTTTTCCGTGAAGGTCTGCATGGTGTAATTGTTCTTTCTCCACCGCATCCCATTTATTGACCACCACCACGCAGCTCTTCCATTCATCCTTAACATAGCCGGCAATATGCGCGTCCTGGGCAGAAATACCATCCACCGCATCGATCATCAAGATAGCCACATCACAGCGTTCAATCGCGCGCATGGAACGCACAACGCTGTATTTTTCAACGCCAGGTTCCACTTTGCCGCGCCGGCGGATGCCAGCGGTATCAATCAAGGTAACAGGAATACCTTCATATTCGATCTTGGTATCCACTGCATCCCGCGTGGTACCGGCAATCGGGCTTACGATCGCCCGTTCTTCACCAGTTAGGCGGTTTAAAAGGCTTGATTTACCCACGTTGGGTTTGCCGACAATGGCGATCTTTGACGGAATCATCTTCCACTTCGGGCTGCTCTTCCGGGAAGCGCGGCAATCAGGGCATCCAGCATGTCGCCGGTTCCAGTGCCGTGCACAGCAGAGATGGCGTAAGGATCGCCCAATCCCGAGTTCGTAAAATTCCATTCACGGTATTGCGTTGGCGGGCGCTGTCTGCCTTATTGACCACCAGCAGGATTGGCGGGGTGGCTACACCATCAACCATCTTTTGCGATTGACGCAAGATTTGGGCCACTTCGGTATCAGCCGGGGTTACCCCGCTTATCGCATCCACCAGGAAAAGCACGATGTCTGCTTCAGAAATAGCAATCAAAGCCTGTGAGCGGATCTCGCGAGATAAAATCGGCTGAGCCGATTGATAGCGGAGTTTTATGCCGCTGGCTGACGGGTCTATTCCCCCGGTATCGACAACGTCAAAAACCACGCCGCTCCATTCACCTTCACCAAATAAGCGGTCACGGGTGGTACCGGGCGTATCATCCACAATTGCCGACATTTCACCGCATAATCGGTTGAAGAGGGTACTTTTACCGACATTCGGCCGGCCGACAAGCGCTACAATAGGTTTAGTCATCTCATTTTTCCAATCTGACCAATTTTACCCTACAACTACGCGGATAACCGGGGCAAAAGCTTCAGGCTACTGGTTTACTTGAATTTCAATGACGAAATGTGGTTGGGGTGATACTGGAGATTGTTAGCCCGGGAATATTCAACGACATCGGAGGTTCCACGGTATATTTTCCGATTCCCATCCCTGTCAGATCCAGGAGAACGCGCACATCAGAAGCTTTGATAGCCTGCAAAACGATCAGAGGACCTGAAATGACCACTTTTACTTTTTCAGGCTCAATGATGGCGCTATCGGCCGATCGTCATTCCCACAGGTTCAACGATCACATCGACCAGTGATAGCTGCTCTCAATTGGGGCAATCCCCACGTTGACTGTCACCTGTTCAACTTCAATGCCTGTACCCCGATTGGAAGGTTCAAGGAAACCCGTTGTTCAAAATCGGCAGTTCTTTCCACTCAGGTCAATTGGCATCGTTTCAACATAACCCGGCAGGCATCTACATAATAAGCGGATCGGTGGCATAAACAGTGACAGTTGGCGGGAATACAGAAAGGCTGGTTAATTTATAACCACTGGCACCTGACCGCTGGTAACAACTTTTACAACCACATTGCGGTAACCGCCCCGTTCTGCCACAGCTCTGGGTATAGTCCACTTTTTCAGGAGAAATGCTAACCCCAGTTACGATCTGTCCGTTGGAATTCACTGCCACAAGCTGAATGGATTGGTGAATATCCGTCTTAACATCTGTCAGCTTTACAACTGCCCTAACTTCAGCGACCCTCTCTGACATTGGATTCTGCCCCGCTGACAGTCACTGAGGTCTCTGAAAGGATCGGGCTCCTGAGATTGGATATCCCACCGGCAGGCTTCCCTGGTAGATGACGCGGATTTCCATGTTTTGCGTTAACAATGGTTCAATTTCCAGCGTAATTGAACGCGGGTTATAGGAGATTATCTCAACCGGTTTTGTTCCGATTTGAATTTGGACTGGGACGGTATGTGGACCCACGCCTAATCCGGAAAGATCAATAAATGCTCGTCACAGGTGCTTTTTCCAACAGAAGGTGTTCCAGATGGAGGTCGGCGCACGCAATGTGATGGCGACATCTTCCAATAGGTTCAGTATTGATCACCGTGTCCGGTGATTGACCGACCACTTCAATCGGCACATGGTTGGGTAAACTTTTTCAACTGAAGGATCGGAAGAATTGACCGCCATGATCCATACCGCAATCGCCAGCAAGAATGCAATGATCAGGCTGGGAAGTGTCTTTGGTAAATGCGCGAAGCTTTCGATCATCATGAATCCCTGCTTCTTCCTGGTCAATCGGTTGAACAAGAATGCGCAGAAGTCCACGTTTGTTTTTCCTTCTCATTCGGTCGGTAAAATGCCAGTAGGATATTTTCCAGCCGCTCACTATCCAGGCGCCGGATCATGCGCCCGTTGTGCGCGATTGACATCGATCCTGTTTCTTCCGACACAACTACGGCGATCGCATCTGTAGCTTCTGGTACCAAGGGCAGCACGGTGGCGCAATCCCATCTGGCGCTCCGGCGACCGGGTGAGGATACCGCTGGCAGAAAGCGGCATCACGCAAGCGCCGGCAATGATCTGGTTATTGCTGATGATCACCGCGCCATCATGCAGAGGCGTGTTGGGGTAAAAGATTTGCAGCAGTAATTCCGGGGTAACCGCCGCATTCAAGCGCACACCCGTGCGGGCATAATCTTCCAGGCTTTCGTCGCGCTGGAGAATGATCAAGGCGCCGTGTTCGCGTGCTGATAACCGCGCCGCAGGCTGTGACAATCGAATGGATGGTTTGTTCCAGAGATTGCATCTGGTTGGGAGATTTTCGCACCAGGATTTGGCTTGACCCCGCCCTGCCAAGTTTTTCAAGCCCGCGGCGGATCTCAGGTGCAAAAATGACCGGAATGGCAAAAAGAAGCGCCGGAACAATGGATGTCAACAGCCAGGAAAACGCAGGCAAATCGATCAAGGGTGAATAAAAGCGCCAGCAGCACGATAATGATGATGACGCCGCGCAGCAACACCATCACCTGTGTATCGCGCAGGAGAAGCAGAACGGCATATACCACCAGCGTCACCAGGAACAGGTCCAGAACGCTCAACCAGGTCAGCCGTCTGAAATATGATATACGATCTCGTTCAGGAGTTCAGACACTTAATTTACGTACCTTTCTACTTGCTAGATCGGCCGTCAAAACGCGGTCAAGCCTTAATTGTTTGAAGAATAACACCGTGTTTTGAATTCTGGATTCCTGCGGCTGCTTCCTGCCATGCCAGCGCGCCAAGTGCAGCCGGACTGTACGCTGCTCATAACCCAGGCTGATTCCATAAGGCATCGTGCATTGGCCAGGTTTTGCGGCACAAATACCAACGAGACTTCACATTGCAAATTAACCCGATGCCCTTTCCATTTCCCGGATCATAATGGGAAGGTACTGCGCCGGGGGTAAAGCCGGATCCAGCAGGATGTCGATTGTCCGGGAAACCAGGTTTTCCACCTGCCAGCCCAAAAGCCCCATGGTCGACATTTTCAACCTTCAAGAGCATGAAGGCTTTTTCGCCAAATGCCGCCATGATCTCATCGCGGGTAACGCTCGTTTTTTGAACCGCCTAATTGAATTGAAAACATCCTTGATCTCATCAGCCTGCCGTGGGATTGGCGCGCAAAACATTCACTTCACCCAGCGATAAGCGTCACTGGTTGTGATACCGGAACGGATGACCGATTCCCCAATGGGAACATGCCGCTGCCAGGCTGTGGTTACCTGGCGCCAGGTATCTTCAAACGTGGAGACATTCTTAATCACCACCGTGGCGCGTGCCAGCCGGTTTTCCTGCGGGATTTGAGAAGCGATCCGCTGCCGCGCCTCTTTTTCATGCATGCCGCGTAGATTGGTCAGCCGGTGCATGTTGGATCTCAGGCGGAGAATACACGACCCAGATATTGTCGCAATAATCCGCCAACTTTGATTCCAGTAGTTTTATTGCTTCGATAACGATCACTTTTTGGGTGGATCGCCGGATGATCAGGTCAACCGCCTGTTCCACCAGGGGATGAACGATGCTTTCCAAGCTGGGTCAACGCTTCGGGATCAGCAAAGACCAGCCGGCCTAATTTTCCGCGGTCAATTTCGCCTTCTTTATCCAAGTAAATAATGACCAAAAGCTTCAAGGATGGGTTCATAAGCAGGGGCACCTTTTGCCATGGCGCGGTGTGACAGTGCGTCAGCATCAATGCCGTAAGCCCCAAGATGTTCGAGCATGCGCCTGACCACGCTTTTGCCCGTGCCGATATTGCCAGTCAACCCAATGACGAATTTATTTTCCCACTTTTTCAAGGATTCACTCCCACGTGCATATAGATAATATCATTTTATTCATCCAATGAGGACTCTTGTCAAACTATTCAATTGAATTTTCCAAAATTACTATAATTGAATGGAGAAGGAGATAATGCCATGCGTGAACGATATCGCCCAATCGAACCGTTTACGCACAGGTACCCTGCCGGTTTCAAACTTGCATCGACTCTATTATGAAGAATCGGCAACCCGGCAGGGATCCCGGTGGTGTTTCTGCATGGTGGTCCGGGGGTTGGTGCTCAGCCGATTTTATCGAACTTTTTTTGATCCGCAGCGTTTCCATGCGGTCATCTTTTCACAGCGCGGAGCGCCAAAAAGCCTGCCCCTGGGTGAATTGGATGCAGAATGACACCTGGCAGGTGATGGAGGATATTGAAAAACTCCGCGCTCATCTGGGCATTGAAAGCTGGTTTGTGTTCGGAGGCTCCTGGGGGAGTACATTGGCGCTGACTTATGCCATCCATCACCCTGAGCGGGCAGCCGGGCTGGTTTTGCGCGGCATTTTCCTCGGACAGCAAAGCGAACTGGATTGGATGTACAAAGATGGCGCTTCCCGCATTTTCCCGGAAGAATGGGAGAAATTCCTTGCACCCATTCCCGAAAGTGAGAGCGGTGACCTGGTGTCCGCGTATTACTCACGCCTCACCTCCCCCGATTACGCCACACGCTTAACCTCTGCCCGCGCCTGGTGTGCCTGGGAATCCGCCATCATCCGTCTGTTGCCGCGCATCCCCCCGGTGGAGACTGACGAAAACATCATTGCCTTTGCGCGCATTGAATGCCATTACATGCTCCATAAACTCTTTTTTCCACAGGATACCTACCTGCTCGATAATCTTGATAAGATACACAATATCCCCATATGGGTGGCGCAGGGTCGCTACGATATCATCTGTCCGGCGATTACCGCCTTTGAATTCTCCCGCAGGTTACCGGGAGCCATACTCAACATTATCCCTGGCGCAGGGCACTCCATTGTGGAACCCGGGATTGCCAGTTCATTGATCGAGGGCATCGAAACCTTTGCAGACCGCTACTGGTCATCTTGACTTCTCGAACTAAGGTAGAATTAGCGTTATTACTGTTAGGAATGAGGAGATTATGACAACAAACAATATCCAGGAAAAAAAGAAGACAAACTTGTTTATCATTATCGGAATCGCAGCTGTGCTGTTGGTTATCGTGCTTACCGTGATCCTGTTGAATGGTCAGGAAAAACCGACCACCCTGCCAACCACAATATCGGTATCTGATGCCGCGGAACGTTTTGCCGCAGGCGCTTTTCTCTTGGATGTGCGCGAACAATCTGAATGGAACGAGGGACACATCAGCGGGGCTGTGCTGATTCCCCTTGCCCAATTACCTGCCCGCCTGTCGGAAATTCCCGCAGACAGGGATGTGCTTATCATCTGCCGCAGCGGCAACCGCAGCGCCCAGGCTCGCGATCAATTGCGTGCTGCTGGTTTTCCGAATACCACCAGTATCGATGGGGGTATGAACGCCTGGATTGCCGCAGGGCTGCCGGTGGTAACTGGTCCTTAATTCGAATTCAGCAACGAGAATCCCCGGAGGTTGGTGACTCGCGGGGATTTTTTATTCCAACCCGGAATGGATTGCCATGGCGACTTCTTCATTGATCCCGCTCACTTCCATCAATTGCTCCACGCTCGCCTGCCGGATGGCTTCAATGTCACCAAATTTCTCCAGCAGCGCTTTGCGCCGTTTTGGACCGATCCCGGGGATGGCATCCAAACGCGAGGCAATGCCCACCTTCCCGCGCGCCTTGCGGTGTGCCGTGATGGCAAAACGGTGGGCTTCATCCCGTACCCGCTGGATCAGGTACAATCCCTGCGAATGGCGCGGCAGCATGATCGATTCCTCAATATGCCGGGCGGAAGATCTCCTCCTGCTGCTTGGCCAGCCCCATCACCGGTACCCTGTCGGTCAGCGCGTATTCTTCCAGCACCTTGATCGCCCTGCCCAGTTGACCTTTGCCGCCATCCACGATCAGCAGATCCGGCAGCACGGAGAACGAAGGATCAGGTTTGGCACCCACTTGCTGTAATTCCTGCGCGCTCTGCCAGCGTTTGAAGCGGCGCGTGAGCACTTCTTCCATGCTGGAAAAATCATCCGGTCCGCTGACGGTTTTGATGTTGAAATGGCGGTACAACCTGCGGCTCGGTGTGCCCTGCTCAAATACCACCATGCTGCCAACTGATGCCGTTCCCTGTGTATTGGAAATATCGTAACATTCGATGCGATTCGGTGGTTCAGGCAGACTCAGTGCCAGTCTGCAGTTCCGCCAGGGCTTCGGTTTGCTTGTTTTTATCCGCTTCCCACTGGCTCTTTAAGCGCATGCAGTGTTTCAACTGCGTTTTCAGTCGCCATCGCCACCAATTCAGAATTCGCCCCTGATTTCGGCACGAGTAACTCCACTTTATTTCCCCCGCGGCGGGTATTGAGCCACTGGTTGATGATCAGCGCTTCTTCCACCTCATTCGGCAGCAGCACTTTGTCGGGGATGGCGCGGCTTCGCTGTAGAACTGCTTCAGGAATTCACCGATCACATCGGCATCGGAGGTTTCTTCAGTGCCTTCCAGGACAAAGTATTCGCGCCCCATCAGCTTGCCGTTGCGGATGAAGAATATCTGCACGCAGGCTTCACCATCCGTGCGCGCCATTGCCAGCACATCCGAATCACTCTGGTCGCTCGAGATCACTTTTTGCTTTTCCACCACCCGCTCGATGGAATTCAATTGATCGCGGATCACGGCTGCTTTTTCAAAATTCAACTCTTCTGCCGCGGCTTCCATCTCATCCTGCAGCCGGCTGACAATCGGATCGGTGTGACCGTCCAGGAAGGAGCACAGATCCTGGATCAACTGCTGGTATCCGGCCTGGTCAATCGCGCCAATACAGGGTCCGGAGCACAACTTGATATCAAAATACAGGCACGGACGGGCGTCCCTGCCGGTGATCTCCCGGTCGCAGGTGAGATACGGGAAGATCCGCCGCAGCAGATCAAGGGTTTGGTGCACTGCCCACACGCTGGTGTACGGACCAAAATAACGCGCACCGTCCTTAACCATCTGCCGGGTAACGGTCACCTTGGGGAAAGCCTGCTGCAGGTGAACCTTGATATAAGGATAGCGCTTGTCATCTTTCAAGCGCACGTTGTAGCGCGGGCGGTGTTTCTTGATCAGGTTCATTTCCAGGATCAGGGCTTCCAGCTCCGACCCCACCACGATCCACTCCAGGTCTGCGATCTGCTCCACCAGTCTTGCGCACCTTGCGGTCCTGGTCTGAGCGCTCCTGGAAATAGGAGCGCACTCGGTTGCGCAGGTTGATCGCCTTGCCCACATAGATCACCTCACCGGCGGCGTTGCGCATAATATAACAGCCGGGTTTAATCGGCAGGGTAGCCAGGATGCCCTGGACGTGCTCAGCTGATTGCCATGGGATTATTGTACTCTTATTGAAATAGACCGGAGATAATAGAAATAAAATGTTGATCAGGCGTTTTAGATTTAATCCGGATACCTTCACCTTAGTAACCCTGCCCACCTGCCAGAAAGAGCCTGCCCAGGCGCGCTCATTTCTGCTTCAAAGATGGTGGTTTTCCGCGGGATCGCCATCAATAATCCGCCGCTGGTTTGCGGGTCAAAAAGCAGCATCTTATGGGCTTCGTCCATGGGGATTATCCATCTGAACAAATCTCTCATAATGATGCAGGTTATCATACGCGCCGCCCGGGAAGATCATCTGGTCGGCATATTTTCGCGCGTCTGGGCAGTATCGGGATATCAGAAACCTCAAATTCCAGTTCCACGCGGCTGGCTTTTGCCATTTCAGAGGCATGACCGATGAGTGAGTAACCCGGTAATATCAGTGGCACCGCGCACCCCGGCTTTCCGCCCTGCTTCAGCTTGCAGCATCATTTAACGTGACCATCCACTTTACTGCCGCCGCCAGGTCATCCGCGTCTGCTTTTTCCTGTTTGAGCGCGGTGGTAATGGTGCCGAACCCGAGTGGTTTGGTCAGGTAGAGGGCGTCTCCCGGGTGTGCGCCGCCTTTGGTGAACATTTTGTCCAGCTCCACGAAACCCAGCACCACCAGCCCGTACTTGGGTTCCTTGTCCTGAACCGTGTGACCGCCGGCAATGACAACCCCCGCCTTTTTGGCGATCTCCGCCCCACCGTACAGTATCTGGCTGCTTATTTCAGGCTCCAGGTCAGGCGGCAGCGCTGCGATATTCAATGCCAGGAAGGGTTTTCCGCCCATGGCATAAATATCCGAGAGGCTGTTGGCAGCAGCGATGCGCCCGTAATCCAGCGGGTCATCCACCACCGGCGTAAAGAAATCAGTCGTCACAACCAGTCCGCGCTGGTCATCCAGTTTCCACACAGCAGCGTCATCAGGCGCGTTTAATCCAACCACCAGGTTGGGATAATCCTGCTGGTCAAATAGGTTCTCGATCGGGCGCAGCACCTGCGCCAGCGCTTCAGCGCTGAGTTTCGAAGCTCAACCCGCGCAGTTCGAGAGGCTTGTGAGGCGGATCTGTTTTCCGCTTGGCTTTCGCGCCATCTTTTCCATAGGGTAATTATACCGTCCAGCTTCATTAACAAAAAGCAGCGGAGGACATCCGCTGCTTTTCAGTATTCATTAAAAATTATGGTTGTTGCGTTGTTTCTAGTCCGGGAATGGTGAAGAGGAACGGTGATTCACTCGGTACCAGCATCACCTGGACGTTGGGAGATAACTTGGTAATGTATTGGTAGGTCAGCAGATCCGGGTTGGATTTCAATCACATCTGCCACCATCTGCAAGGCTTTGGCTTCCGCTTCCGCCTGGATCAAACGCGCATCGGCTTCACCCTGGGCTTTGGTGACCGCGGCGTCCGCCAGACCTTTGGCAACTTCACGCGCCTGCTCCGCCTCATTTTTCTTCTGTTCGATCACGAACTTGGCTTGCTGCGCCTGCTGCTCTGCGATCTGCTTCTGTTCCACCGAGGCGGCATATTCGGCTGAGAAGGCGATATTGCGCAGCACAAAATCATGCAGGACCAAACCGTTTTCTTCAACCTTTGTGCGTAAATTGTCTTCTATTGAAGTAACCAGGTCAAAACGCTTGGTGCTCACCACTTCCTCGACCCGATACTGCGAAACCGCGTCCCGGATGATCCCCCGCACTTGTGCGCGGATGAGGTCCTCATAGCGGTCCTGCCATTGGATGTGAATCTGCACTACTTTTACGGGATCAATTGAATAGATGACAGAAGCATCCACGTAGATCTCCTGTCCATCCAATGTCCTGGCAGCAATGGAATCATCCCCCTGTGCAGCGCCTTCAAAGGGTGCAATCGACATGGTGTAGGTTTGCCGTGAAATCGAATAGATCTTCACATTTTCAGCGAACGGGATGATCCAGCTCAACCCGGGTTGTAATGCCTCTTTGCGGTAACCCTCAGGTGCAACGGCAGACATGACCACGCCGCGTTCATCAGGATTGATGAAGACCAATCCTGAACTGACGACCGTCAGTACCACTGCAATGATTAAGAGGGTTATTACAAGTGACTTCCCATTCTTGAGCGGAGTTTTGCGAACCGCGCGCATCACCACCAAAGCCAGTATGCCAAAAACTGCGATCCACACAAAACCCGAAATTCCTTTGAGCAAATTGGCGATATTCATTTCCTTCTCCTTGGGTCAAAAATTCTGCGAACAGGGTGAATTATAGATGAAAAATTCAGACTTCCGCATCAAGAATAACCAATGATTGTTTGAACTGCATTAACAACTGCACAGATCAAGAGTAATATTGTCAGCTCCTTATCGCTATAATTAACCATATGAAGATCAACACCATTCTCATTTATGAAATCGCTGCCACCCTCAATGGGCGGGCAATAAGCATCAACAATCAGCTTTCCCGCCTCCCAGACCCGGGAGAATATTTTCTGGCATTCGCTCCGGGAACCAGTCAGGTATTACCAGCCGCCTTATACCCCTACGAAATGGACTCCGAACGCCTTACCTTGTGCGGAAACTTCCCTGCAGAGTGGCAGCCGGGTACTTCCATCAATATCCAGGGACCCTTGGGGAATGGATTTCATCCCCCGGCTCTTGCCGGCAAAATCACGCTCATTGCCGTGGATACCTCACTGAGCGACAGATTGTACGCACTGATGCTTCAATCCTTATCCCGCGGTCTGGCGGTCGCCTGGGTGGCAGACGCCATCCCGGAACAATTCCCGCCGCAGGTCGAACTGCTTGCATCATCCGACCTGCTGGATGCGGTCACCTGGTCTGATTACGCTGCCGCGGCTGTCACGCTCAACGGGCTGGGCTCTCTCATCAATAAATTCCATCGTCATCCCGACTTGAAAAAGAAGGTTGAAGTTCTCATAGATTCGCCAATGGTCTGCGGAAATGCCCGCTGCGGGGTGTGCGCCGTCGAGACCAAAAAAGGCTGGAAGCTTGCCTGCAAGGATGGTCCCGTGTTCAATTTGGAGGAGGTCCTCGGTGACTGAGACCCTCCCGCTTCCCGGCGCGCTTTCTCCTTTTATGAACGCGTCTGGCTTTTTCGGCTACACGCCACCTGCTGCCAGCGTGCTCACAGAAAAGCTTGGGGCCTTTGTCACCGCGCCCATCAGCCTCGCCAAACGCACTCCCGCCCGCAACCGCTGCCTGGTCGAATACCCAGGTGGGTTCCTGCTTCACACCGCTCTCCCCAATGATGGCTTCAACCGCATTCTAAAACAATATGCGCAGAAATGGTCCGGGCTCAAATACCCGGTCTGGCCGCACTTGCTGCCCCAGAACGCATCTGATTGCCGCCAGATGGTGCGCACGCTGGAAGATATGGAGAATATCGGCGCGCTTCAGATCAGCCTGCCGGAAGATGCCGCCCCGGGTCTGGTCGAGGAGTGGCTTGAGGCTGCCGTGGGAGAATTACCGCTTTACGTTTGCGCGCCTTTCTCCTCAACCTGGCAGAACTGGCTGAGTGTGTTTAACCTCTACAATGTTTCCGGAATTGTGCTCTCAGCACCGCGGGGTTGCCTTTATCACAATGGCGCTCTCGTCAGGGGCAGGCTCTATGGTGCATCACTATTCCCGCAAATGCTGGAAGTTCTTCATAAAAACCGGGATTGCGGAATTCCCCTTATCGCCGGCAGCGGGATATTCAATTTTGGCCAGGCTGAACTGGCGTTACAGTCAGGTGCAAGTGCGGTTCAGTTTGACGCTTGCCTGTGGCAGCTGGCGCCGCTCACATCTCCAGCCAGATCGTCACCGGACCATCATTCTGAAGGTTAACCAGCATGTGCGCGCCAAACTCCCCCGCCTGGGTAGGGATGTTGAAATTTTCTCAATTCCCCCGCAAAATGATCCACCAGCGGGCTGGCAAGGTCAGGCGGTGCAGCCCCCACGAACGATGGGCGGTTGCCTTTGCGTGTGTCTGCGAACAGGGTAAATTGTGAAACCACGATCGCCGCTCCCCCGCTGTCCAGCACGGAGAGGTTCATCTTCCCCTGCTCATCTTCAAATATACGCAGTTGGGCGATCTTCTTCGCCATGGCAGCGGATTTGGCTTCATCGTCCCCGGGAGCGATCCCCAGCAGGATCAACAAACCATGCTCGATATCCGCGATGGTTTTACCGTCCACAATAACCTGGCTGCTGTTCACCCGCTGAATGATTGCCCGCATGGAAACTCCTGTTCATTATAAAAAACGCCTGTTTCCAGGCGTTAAATTTTATGGCAGGTCAATTGCCTTGCGCACATCCACCATGGTGGCTTCGGCGATTTCGCTCGCCCGCCTGGCGCCGTCGCGCAGCATTTCCCAGGTGGTGTCAGGGTCCTTGGCCAGTTCAGTCCGTTTGGCGCGGATGTCCGCGAAGTAGGCGTTCATGTTCGCGGCTAAAATTTTCTTGCAGTCCACGCAGCCAATGCCGGCTCTGCGGCACTCCACATTGATCTCCTCCACCTTTTCCCTGGGGGTGAAGATCTTGTGCATGCTGTACACATTGCACACGTCCGGGTTGCCCGGGTCGCTGCGGCGCTGGCGCGCCGGGTCGGTCACCATTTGCATCACGCGTGCGCTGGTCTCTTCAGCCGTGGCAGCGATCTCAATATCGTTGTTAAGGCTTTTGCTCATCTTGTTCACGCCGTCAATTCCCATGATCTTGGGGAACTCGGTGAACTTGGCTTGCGGCTCGATGAGCACGTTGGTGTTGTACCGGAAATTAAAGGAGCGCACGATTTCGCGCGCGAATTCAATGTGCGGGGATTGGTCCATACCCACGGGTACCAGGTTGGTGCGGTACAGCAGGATGTCTGCGCTCATCAACACCGGGTAACCCACCAGCCCGTAATTGACGTTATGCGGGTTCTCGCGTACCTTCTCTTTAAAGGTCGGCAGGTCGGTCAGTTTGCCCAGCGGGGTCACCATCGAGAGCAGCGTGTGCAGCTCGGTCACCTGTCTGCACCATCGACTGCACGAAGATGATCGATTTTTTCGGATCCATGCCGGCCGCCAGCCAGTCCCACGCCATTTCCAGCGTGTTCTGGCGCAGGTCGCGCGTAGTTTCCAGTGTGGTCAGCGCGTGCAGGTCAACGATGCAGTAAACGCAGTCGTACTCTTCCTGCAGCTTGATGTAATTGGCGATGGCGCCAAAGTAATTGCCAATGTGCTGCCGCCCGGTGGGGCGGGCTCCCGAAAAAACGCGACCCTTTTTTCCTGCCATGTTAACCTTCCTCAATGAACTTGCGTACCAGTGCTCGCACTTCGCCGGCTTCAGCATGCCGCCCGCTTTGATGCTTGGAATAGATCAGTTTGCCGTTTACCGTCACCTCGAACGCGCCCCCCGAGGACGGGATCAGGATTAACTGCTTGATACCGGGCTCGTAAGTTTCCAACAATTCCGCTGCCAGACCGACAGCCTTATTGGTGTAGTGTCAAACCGCGCAGTATTCAATGGTGATGTGCATGGTTGCTCCTGTTGAATTTATGGCATGATTATAACTGATTCTAATCTGCTGTTGTTCAGCGCGAATTCATTTTGGTACAATCAAGCGGTGAGAACTATATGAAATTCAAATTTCTATTAAAAAGGATATTTGACCTGCTCATCAGCGTTTTGCTGCTGGTCGTCCTTTCCCCGATCCTTCTGGTGCTGTTCCTCCTTGTCTGCATCTTCCTCGGCTGGCCGGTGATCTTCAGCCAGGCGCGCCCCGGGCTGCACGGCCGCATATTCAGCCTCTACAAATTCCGCTCCATGCGCGACGCGCGTGACGCACAGGGCAACCTGCTCCCCGATGAGCAGCGCCTCACCCGCTTCGGGCGCTTCCTGCGCTCCTCCAGCCTGGATGAGCTTCCTGAATTGGTCAATGTCCTCAAAGGGG
Organism: uncultured Chloroflexia bacterium; assembly: GCA_963753625.1. Classification (GTDB taxonomy): domain Bacteria; phylum Chloroflexota; class Anaerolineae; order Anaerolineales; family Anaerolineaceae; genus UBA6107. The sequence goes on along the minus strand of CAVWCP010000005.1, from coordinate 98,141 downwards.
AGATGAGTCTTGTTGGTCCGCGCCCCCTCCTCATTGCCTACCTCGAGCGCTATACCCCGGAGCAGGCGCGCCGCCACGAAGTGCTCCCCGGCATCACCGGCTGGGCGCAGGTCAACGGGCGCAACGCCCTCACCTGGGAGGAGAAGTTCGCCCTGGACGTGTGGTACGTCGACCACCGCTCCTTCTGGTTGGATATGCGCATCCTCTTCATGACGCTTTTCAAGGTCTTCAAACCCGACCCCATCAATTCTCCCGGCAGCGCCACCTCCCCGGAATTCATGGGAACCCGGGAAAAAAAGTAACCTTACCCCGATTAATCAAAACACCAGATTGCTCTGGTGTTTTTTTCAAGATAGCGGGGAGTGGCCGATACCCCTTTTTATGCTTAGGTTTTGCGACTTCGCATCCACCATCGGCATTAACAAGCAGCTATGTCAGTCTTGTACTTACACACAATTGCCAGTTATGCCTTTGGAGGTGTTCCTTCAGCGTTTGCTACCACCGCATCGATCTGGATTAATGCACCTTTAGGCAAGGCGGATACGCCAACTGTTCTTCGTGCGGGAACACCACCAGGGAAGAATTTTGTGTAAACTTCGTCTACAGCATCCATATCCGCGATATTTTTTAGGAAGATATTTACTTTTACTACATCTTCCATGGCGTGATCGATACTTTCTACAATTGCCTTGATATTCTTTAAGCACTGTCCAGCCTGCTCTTTTACGCCACCAGCCACCAGCTCACCATTTTTTGGGTCGACAGGGAGCTGAGCCGAAATATGATTGTAATGAGAAAAAGCTACAGTTTGTGTAGATAGAGGACTTTTTGGTGCCTTTTCTGTATTATTCGCTTCTAAGATGAGTCCATGCCTGTCTTCAACAGCCTGCGGGGGTGTACCATCTCCGTGTGACACCACGGCTTCAATCTGCACCAAAGCACCCATGGGTAAAGCTGAAGCTGCAACTGTTGTCCGTGCAGGCATATAAGCTGCAGTCCTGGCAATGGCCGAGTCTGGGAAAAATGTTGTATAAACTTCGTTTACGGCATCAATATCCGCGAGGTTCTTGAGGAAGATGGTAATTTTAACAATATCGTCAATAGGAACGTCGATACTTTCTAATATCGCCTTGATGTTCTTTAAGCACTGTCCAGCCTGCTCTTTTACACCGCCGGCAACTAGTCTGCCGGATTTTGGATCGATGGGCAGTTGTGCTGAAAGATTATTGTAATGAGAAAAAGCCACAGCTTGCGTGGATAGAGGACTTGTTGGCGCATTTGCCGTGTTATTGGTTAGCTTTATGAGGTCGCCTGCTTGAGGTGCGTTTGGAATTGTCCCTTCACCGTTTGTAATAAGGGCTTCAATTTGCACCAAAGCATCCATTGGCAAAGCCGCAACCGCTGCTGCCGTCCGGGTAGGAACATAGCTTGGGTAGAATGTTTTATAAACCTCGTCTACAGCGTCAACATCTTTGATGTTTTTTACGAATACTGTGATTCTAACCACATCACTCATTACATGGTCGATGCTTTCAACAATTGCCTGGATATTTTTAAAACACTGTTCAGCCTGCTTTTTTACACCACCTGCCGCCAACTTACCAGATTTTGGATCAATGGGAAGTTGAGCTGATAGATTATTGTAATGAGAGAAAGCCACAGTTTGTGAATATGGACCGATACCTTTTGGAGCATTTTCCGTATTCCTTGCTAGTACTGCGTTATAAGCACTCATAATAGGTTCACCCTTCTAGTCGGATTTAATAGTGGGAGGATTGTAATCTGCCCGGGTGGTACTGTCAACAAGCACGTCGGGTGGGTTGCGCACGAGCCGTTGGTGCGAGTCCTGTGGACGAGCAGTATTTTGCGAGTCCTGAGGACGAAAGGTCTTTGTGAGGGGGAGGCACCCCGATTGTCTTTTAGCGGGAAAACGAGAGTGGTGCGATAGGGAAAAAACCCTCCAAAATTACGCAAGGATGGCCAATATCTGCTTATCGAGAAGTAGAATTCTATAAACTATCTCAACCTTTTTTGCATTGCTCCTGTATTAATATTGTGGGCGCACACAAAAATTGGAGAACTATATGGATGATAAAGAAGCAATTTGTCGCTTAAAAAAGGTGATCTGAGTGGATTTGAAATTTTATTTACCCGTTATCAGCATAAAGCTGTACAAACGGCTTACCTGGTTACGCACGATGAACAAATCGCCGAAGATGTTGTTCAGGAAACTTTTGTGCGCATCTACAAGCGTTTTTGGCGATTCGATCAAACACGCCCATTTGAACCTTACCTGATGCGGAGCGTGGTCAATGCAGCATTAAATGCCAGTGAAAAAACTGCCCGCTGGGTGCATTTTGGATCCGAGTCCGATCTGGCAGCTGTAACCGATCTACTCATGCAAACCTCATCTACTGAGGATGATGTCGAATACACCAGGCTTAAAGGTGAGGTAGCTGTTGCTCTCGGCAACCTTCCTCCTCGTCAGCGCCTTGTGATCGTTCAGAGGTACTATCTCGGCATGTGCGAAAAGGAAATGGCTAAAAACAACTCAACTGCACCTGGTAATGTCAAATGGCTTTTGAACGACGCGCGCAAACGCCTGCGCAGTTTGCTCAGCAGCGAAAGGAGTGAATGATGAAGAGACAAGATCCATATCATGTCCTGAATGAAATTTCTCGGGAAGCCGTGCCACAGGATGTAAATCTTCTGCCAGGTGCCCTGGCACAAATTAAGAGAGGAAATAACCTAATGAAACTAAAAAACAAAATCGCGCTAGTCATATTGGCGATGGCTGTTGTTGCAAGTGTGCTATTTGTTGTGCCTGGAAGTGTCTCTGCTTTGGCAAAATTACTTGGATTTATTCCAGGTATTGGAATCGTTGATCAATCTGTTCCATTGCGTGTCCTGGTCGAACCTGTCACTGAATCCCGTGATGGATTCACCATCACGGTAGAAAACGCCGTACTTGATTCCGAACAAACGGTAATCATTTATTCGGTCGAAGGGCTATTTGATGCCGGATCATCACAATCAAATGGTTCGCTGAGTGAAATCTGTTTCGCTCCGGCAGAATTGCGCCTTCCTGATGGCACGGTATTAAGAGTACCGAACAACGTCCCGGATATGACATGGGATACAGGCTACAGCATAAAGAACACATTCGCTTCAATTCCTGCGGATATTGATCGCGCTACACTTTTTCTACCCTGTTTACATGCAAGACTTGAAGGACAGGGTCCGGAAAATTGGGAAGTACCGTTATCTTTTATTGCTGCCCCCCCTGACATGACTGTTTACCCGATTTTGAATCCAACAGAATCCACAGCAGAACCGTCCCCTGTGGAAATGACAACCGGGATCAATATGGAATTGGAAAGCGTCATCCCAACGAGTACCGGCCAAATGGTCCAGATCAGCACGGATTGGAGCAATAATCCGAATATCCTTGGGATCAACCTCAAACCCGAGGATATAAAAATTCTCGATATCAATGGGAAAGAAGTATCCTTTGAACCTTCTTCCGAAGGAATCGATCAGAATGTGGGTGATAGTCAGACTTCAGTGTTCAGTTATAAAACTGCGCCAATCGATTTTTCTGGTTCAGCGCAGATTGTTGTCGACGCTGCTTCTGAGGTGTCCTATAAGTCATCGGCGATTTTCACCTTCGATCCTGGAACTAATCGTCAAACCACTCAGACCTGGAATATAAACAAAGATTTGGAAATAGATGGTCATATTCTTCGAATCTTATCCATCTCGATAACTGAAATAGATGGGTCTGCCAGCCTTTACATTAACATGGAGTCAAAAACAGGGATTATCGCTGCGGGCGTTTTTGACACTGCACATCCCTCATTGAGTGGTGGGGGAACAATAGAAGAATCTAACGATGCCCCAAATCAAAGGTTCGCTAGCAGTTTTAACTATGAAGGTGGTTTACCCGAAGGACCCATTACTTTGACTGTTACGGGGTATACAACCCGGGTGGTAGGTCCTTGGGTTTTGGAATGGATGCCCGATGCTACTCCGCAGTCTGATTTACCATCGGCACATCAATCACAACCGTCGTGCACATACGCAACTGATTGGGCGTCTGCCCTGGAAAATCCACTTCCTATCCCGGCTGAGTTAAATGGGAAGATCCTTTATGAAGAGTTCGACCACAATAACCGTTTAATGACTGGCCATTTGGACGGCAGTGAAATTCAAACATTGATAGAAAAAGGAAACAGTGCTTCACTTTCGCCAGACGGAAAGCTAATTGTTTACATGGATCCGGACGGGATTAGAGTGTATGACTTAACAACTGGTCTCAGTGAACTAATCCCAGGTACTGGCAATAACTCAGGCATCTTTAAGGTTTTCTGGTCGCCAGACGGACAACAGATTGGCTTCACGGGTACACCTTACGGCAGTAGTCCAAATATTTATATCTTCAATCTGGATGGTTCAACCCCAACTTTACTTGAAACCAGCGAACCTATTAAATTAATGCAAGGTTGGATGCCCGATGGTCGGATCATGTTTATTACTCTAGATACCAGCGGTCCAGTCCTGAAATTAATCGATCCCAAAAATGGAGAGACGACTTCGTTGTTTAATGTACCTGAACTTGCTACTGATATTGCGGTTTCCAAAGACGGGAATCGGGTAGCGTTCAATTGGCTTGATCAGTCTATCGGTAAACGAATTGTCTATGTTTACACTCTTGACGGTGTTCAGCGAAAACCAATTGTTGAAATACCAGGTGATGGATTTATCACCAACCTAATTTGGGGTCCGGGTAGTAACTGGTTGGCAGTTGAAATGACATGGGCTATTCCAAATCACCCATATATCCTGGGGCTTGTCAATGTTGATACCTGCCAGATCGTCCCTGTCATAAATATGGCTGGAACAATTTCAGGTTGGCTTCCTTAAGGTTGATTTCCTAAACCTTGTCGATGAACAATAGATGCTCCCATAGTTCCGGGAGCATCTTCCATAACATTCAATAGCGTGTAGCGCGTAGGGTGCGGCTCTGCCGCACCACACCTGCTTTTACTAAGTTTATTATTCGCACATCCCTTCTCGAGCAAAATACAGTAGCCGTAGGGTGTGATTCCGGTCATTGCGTAATTTGCGTTTTCTGGGCGCACCCCCTCGCGTATTTTGCACCCCGAGCGTAATTTGCGAGTGGTGTGCACGGTGGTTTCCAGTAGCATGTAGGGTGTATCATACCGTTTTTGCTCACACGAAAAGCGCGTAGGGTGCGGCCCTGCCGCACCATTATTGTTGTTCCTAAAACAACCTTTAAATCCATTACTTAAAACAATATATAAGGTGCGGCATTGGCGCACCACACCTGCTTTTACTAAATTTATTATTCGCACATCCCCTCCTCGAGCAAAATACAGTAGACCAGTGTAATATGCACACCCCCTTCCCTTCGCATAGCATTAAAACCTCCAAAAACTTGCCAAATTGGCAAGTTTTGGCTTAAAAATTCGCCAAACAGGCAAGTAGTATTTTACCCATTACCGTGAGATGATATTAATACACACGCGCGCGTTTCTTGATCCCCCGAGGAGTACCAATGTCCCAAATCTCATCCGAAACCTCAAACCCTTCGCAAAATGAAATTCATGTTCAGAAACGGAGACGGGGCGGCCAGCCTGGTAATACCAACGCCCTCAAACATGGCCGCTACCTTGCCGGCTACCGTCTTCGAAATGCCGCAACCCTTGATGTTTCCCCGCCGGACATTGACGAATTGATCGAAAGGATAAGAATATCCATTCAGCACAACTTTGAAATCGGTTTACAGGCCGACAATCTGGCTGAATCAAACCAGGTTTTGCGTTCCCTCAGCTTGGCTGCGATCGGGCTCGTGCGCCTCATCAACCTTTCCTGCAAAGCCAATAACTCTCGCACCGCTCCCGTCCAGGATCGGCTTTCCCTGGAAGTTACAAAGACGCTTATCGCGAAATACAGGCAGTCGCGTGTTGACGCAGCCAACCACCCGGTTGGTCCGCAACCAAGGGAATGATTCGTTTCACAATTGTTCCCACTTTTAAAAACAAACAAATCGCGGGAAAACGAATAACATCAGCAAATCTATTTCATGCTCCCTCACAGATCTTTTACAATCGGAAAACCCAGCGTTAGGGTGGGTTGAAAACCCACCAATAATTCCCAAACTCCAATGCTTATTGGACTGGGTCTCTTTTCAAGCAAGTGGGAAAGCGAGACACTTTGTCCCTCTGCGTGCGGGGATTCTATGCACACCCGGAACGAAGTGTAGGGGCGATGGTATTCAAACCACTATAATGAAAAACACCAGACTTTCTGGTGTCTCATTCTCTAGGTAGCGGGGAGTGGACATCATCCCCCTTGCGGGGACCCTTCGAATATCATAGTCGTAGGATGCTGCCGATGCTGACTCTCAATAAAAAAGACACCCTTTCGAGTGTCTCTTCAATCAAGGTAGCGGGGAGTGGATTCGAATATCATAGCTCGATGCTGCCACTGACCTCAATAAAAAAGACACCCTTTCGAGTGTCTCTTCAATCAAGGTAGCGGGGAGTGGATTCGAACCACTGACCTCCGGGTTATGAGCCCGACGAGCTGCCACTGCTCTACCCCGCATCGCGGACTGGAATAATACCACGCTCCCTGGTACCCGTCAAGCATTTCAACTTTACGCATCGGTTACAATAGAGCCATTCTGTTTCCAAGAGGTCCCGTATGTCTTCAAGCTCTTCGTTCATCAATAAACTTAAATCGATCATTGGTCCAGTCGAACTCACCTGGAAAACCGCCCAGGATTACAGCCTGCTCTTGCTCGGGGCGTTGGTGCAGGCGTTTGCCATGCGCCTCTTCCTGGTTCCCGGGCAGCTCGTCAGCGGCGGCATCAGCGGTGCCGCGCAGATCATCAATCACTTTGTCAGCTTTCCCATCGGTGTCATGGTGCTCATCGGCAACATCCCCCTCTTCATTCTCGGCTGGCGCTACCTCGGCGGACCGCGCTTCGCCCTCCGTACTGCCGTTGCCGTCACTGCTTTTGCAGTCTTCACCGATCTGCTGGTGCTCTTCCTCCCTGCCGCCGGTATGACCGATGACAATGTCTTGAACGCCCTCTTTGGCGGCGTTTTCCTCGGGGTTGGGTTGGGGCTGGTCTACCGCGGTCAGGGTACCAGCGGCGGTTCAGATATCCTCGGGCGTATCCTCAATCACCGCTTTGCCATTTCCATCTCGCAGGCTTACCTCATCACCGATACCCTCGTGGTGCTGGCAGGCGGCTTTGCCTTCTCCTGGGAAAAAGCTCTTTACGGCATGGTCGTAATTTACGTCAGCGGCATCGCCGCCGAAATGATCTCGGAGGGTTCCAGCATCTTCCGTACCGTCATCATCATCACCAGTGAGACCGAGCGTGTCACCCAAACCATCCTCGAGGTGTTGGAGCGCGGAGTCACCATCCTCTCCGGCAAAGGTGGCTACACTGATGCAGACCGACCGGTATTGTACTGTGTCGTCACCCGCTCCGAAGTCAATCAGCTCAAGCAGCTGGTAAAAGAAACCGATCCCAGGGCTTTCATGGTGATCGGTGTGGCGCACGAAGCGCTGGGTGAGGGTTTCAGACCCTTCAAGTAACGGATAGGAAATGCATCATCGCCCCCGTCACCAGGAGCATCTGTCCCACATGGTAGGTGAGGTGCACGTAACTCTGCCCGTGTTTGAGTTTTCGCACGAAGCGGTCGTAAGCCAGGATCGAATCCGAGGTAAAGAATAGGCTTGCTCCAACTGCCGCGAATAACGCGTGGCTCAGCATCCAATCCGGCCGGAACAGCGTGATCAGTGCGGAGAGCAGCATCAAGGTCAGGGTTGCGCCGTACATCATCACCGCGCTGAGGAAGCGTTTTCCGCGCGGCACCTGCATGATGCCAGGTCGGATTAGGCGCAGCACCACAGAGGCTGCCAATCCTACCGTGATTGCCACCATGAAGATGCCGAAGTTGAATGGTGCGGGAACCTGGTTGAATCCGATCAGATAGGCCGCGTGCGCCAGCAGGAAGGCTCCCAGCCCCGCCATGAAGAACCGCGCATTGAGCATCAGGGCGATATCCCCTGCCAGCGAAAGGCACAAACCAATGCCGAACCACAACATTCCGCCCTGCCAGCCGCTCACCTGCACCGTCCACAGGATGAGAAACAACAGGGTCGCGGGTTTGGCAATGTACAGCCTAACTTTCCAGCCTTTCCAGGTGCTTGCCCAATCCAGGAAGGCGAACCCCACCGCCGCAAAGAATAGCCAGGTGAACATTATCCCTTTTCTCTGGAGGCAGCATACCCCATCAGCTGCAGCGCATCGGGATCGTTGCGCCAGTTCTTGTTGACCTTGGTGCGCAGGCTCAAAAAGACCTTGCGGCCGCTCATGGTTTCGATTTCCTTGCGTGCCTGGGTGCCGATCTTCTTGATCATCTCACCGGCTTTGCCAATGATGATCCCTTTCTGCGAATCCCGTTCCACGAAGATGGTGGCTTCAATGTATGCCCCTTCTTCACCTCTCTCCTCGTACCCGTCAACGCGCACCGCCACGCAGTGCGGCACCTCGTCTCGGATATACAGCAGCACGGATTCACGAATCAGCTCAGCGGCGATGTCGCGCTCAAAATAGTCGGTCACGGTCTCGTCGTCAAAGAAGCTGTCGCCGACAGGCATGAAGGAAATGATCTGCTGCAGCAAATCCTCAACGCCATCCTTGGTTACCGAGGAAACCGGCAGGATGTCATTTGCAGGAAAAAGGGTCAGCGCTTGCTTCTTCTTTTCGGTAAGAGCCAGTACATCCACCAGATCGATCTTGGTCAGCACCATCAACACCTGGGCGCGCTGCCTGAGCGCGTTCAAGCGGTCTGCGATCAGGTTATCCTCGCGGGTGAAAGGCACGCTCGCATCCAGCAGCCACAGGATCAGGTCGGCATCCTTCAAACTTTCAACCGCCTCCTGGTTCATGTAATCGCCGAGTTTATGTTGCGGTACATGCAGACCGGGTGTGTCCACGAATACGATCTGCACATCCGGCTGCGAGAGTATCCCCAATTGGCGCCGGCGCGTGGTTTGCGGTTTGGCAGATACAGCTGCGATCTTTTGCGCGAGCAGCACATTGATCAGGGACGACTTGCCAACATTGGGTCGACCAATGACCGCCACATAACCTGAATGGTGTTGCGAAGATGTTTCACTCATGCGTACTTCCTGACTGCACTGACCGGGTCATCCCCGACAACAGGTGCGAAAAACGTTTTGAATTGACGATATAGATACCAGCGAGGACAAGCAAACCGCCCACGTACAAATGCCAGCTCAATTGCTCCTTGAGGATGATGACCCCCAACAGGACACCCACAAGGGGAAACACATACGTCACCATGCTGGTGCGGCTCGGACCAATTTCGTAGATCATGTTGAACCATATCACTGCCGCCACGAAGGATCCGATCAACCCCAGCCACGCCAGCGCGATCCATGTGGTCGATACAGTTGGAAGCGTGAACGGAGGTTCAGCGATCAACATGGCAGGTGTAATGAAGAGCAGTCCGGCTGCCATCTGCCCCAGGCTGTGATCTTCCGGGGTCACATAATGTTCAACGCGGCGGGCAAAGACTGAACTCGCGCCGTAACAGCAGGCGGCCACAAGCATGGCGATGATTCCGAGAGTCTGACCCTGGGTGTTATCCACCATGCGGTTTGCCATCAGAACGAGAACACCCGTAAAACCAACCACAAGACCGATCACACGCACCGCGGTCAAACGGTCATCCTTGAAAAAGAGAGAGGCGATCAGCATGGTAAACAGCGGTACAGTGGAGTTGAGGATCGAAGCCAGTCCGGAAGAGATGTTGGTTTCCGCCCAGGAGATCAGCACGAACGGGAGAGCTACATTAAAGAATCCGATAAAGAGGTAAATCCACCAGGCGCGCAAGTTCAATTTTCTGCGCAGGACGAAGAAATAAACCACGAGGCCTAATGTAGCAAACAACACACGGAAGAATACCAGTGTGAAAGGGCCTACTTCTCTTAAGGCGATCTTTATCCATAGGAAGGAGGAACCCCATATGAGTCCAAGGAAGAAAAATTTAACCCAATTTTTGGTCGACAATCCTGTGACCTTCCCTTTCTAAAAGCCATTGCTTGGTTGCGATACCCTTGCTGCCGAGATAACCGGTAAGATGCCCATTGGAGGCGACGACGCGGTGGCAGGGGACAAGAATGGGCAGAGGATTCCTGGCCAGGGCAGTGCCCACCGCCCTTGCAGCACCGGGTTTGTGAAGCAGCGTGGCAAGTTGCCCATAGGTGCGCACTTCACCGAACGGGATGCTGAATGTCAGTTGTAACACATCCTTTTGAAAACCGCGAATGGATTCCCAGTCAAGTGGAAGGTCAAAATTCTGCCGCATTCCATCGAAATATTCCAGAAGTCGCGTCTGTGCTTTACTTGCTAATTCAGAGGGTAAGATAGCGGCATTCCTGTTGTTATCGAGTGCGTCCAGCATGACCCGTGTAATTGCGGTTGAGCTGGTAAAAACCTCGATCTTCCCTATAGGACTCATGAACTGGTTGTAACCAAAAGATGTCATATTTTTCTCTAGTAATCCGTGGTGCGGTCAATGATACCCAGTTCACGTGCTCGGCGCTCGCACGCTTTGAAGATCTTGCTGCTCGAAAACCCGAATATCAGCGTAAATGCCAAAAGGATACCGAGCAGCTCAAGGTTCGAAAATGCATTGAAGGTTGGAAAAGCCTCAACCGAAAAACCGATGAGGGAGCGGCGAATGAGTTCCAGCCAGTACGTCACTGGCAGTGCAAATCCGATGGGCCGGATAAACGCAGGCAGCAAATCCAGCGGGAAAATAGCCCCGGAAAATAGAAACATGGAGGAGGCGACAGCGTCACCTACCAGCCCCGAGTGCCGCGCCAGCATCAAAGTTACACCCGCCAGGACCAATCCCATGTAAGCCAGGAGTGTCATCCCCAGCAGGAAAGTCACGATAAAGAGCGGCCAATTTACGTTTTGGAGGACAAAGGGAACGTGCAGGAAGAAGATACCGCCTAGTATGGTAACGAGCACCGAGAAGGTGCCTGTGATAAAACGGGAGAAGCCTCTTCCCAGCAGGTAAATCGGGATCCTGATCGGGGCGATATACAGGTATTTGAGAGTCTTGTAATGCTCGCGGTCATCAACAATTGACCACGATACACCCACAATTACCGCATTCACATACTGGAAGAAGGCATTGCCAAAATAGAGGAAGGCGAAGTAAGGCGTGTTGAAATCATTGGTACTGACTACGCTGTACATCACCACAATGATGGCTGCTCCGGCGAGTGGTTTGATGATGGAATAAACCGCGAAGAGGAAAGGGTCCGTCCAATTGGATTCAATCTTCCAACCCAGCCAGATGGAGGTAAGCAGTGACCTTCGGCTGATGCCCGGGATTGATCTGATATTGCTGGTTTCGATTGTTTCGCTCATCTTCGGCTCTCGGTAATGCGCCCTTCGCGGATCGCCAGTTTTTCCATGTATGCCAACAACAGGCGCGCGCCAGTGATGAACAGGACGCCCAGGCCAGTCAAAATCAGGGCTTCTGTTTTGATGTCAATGAATCCCAGGGAAGGTCCGGTGGCAAACACCAATTGGCGCATGGCGTCCAGACCTAAAGTGAGAGGGATGATCGAGGCAGCCACCGAGACCCAGAACGGCAGGAATTTTATCGGGAAATAGAAACCGGATACCAAAAAAACAGGTTCCTGGGCAAGGTTGGCGAGGTGCCAGGCTTCACGGCTCAGAAGTAGAAAAATGGAAGCGGTCATCATCCCCATTCCGTACAGAGCGATCATGCTCAGCATGAAGATGGAAACCAGGCTAAGCAAACTTTGTAACTGGTACTGAACATGGAAAAGCAGCGAACCGAGCAGGATGACTCCAGCAGCCCGGATGATCATGGAAACCAGTCCTCCAATAGCCATCCCAAGCAGGATTGCCATCATCGGCGCGGGAGAGGCAATGTAGAGCGGCAGATTCCCGGTTTCCTTTTCCCAGTAAAGCTGGCTGCTCATGCCCCATAAAATGTTCATCCAAAAGGCGGTCATAGCTCCGCCAATAACTACGAAACCAACGTAATCTTCGGGGGCACCAATGGCGCGGTAAATCATCACGTAGCCGATCACCGTGATCATTGGGAAGAAGACGTCAAAGATCATCCAGGATTTCTCGCGCTGCATACCGACTATGCGCGGGTACGACCTGCCCATGATGACTCGTAAGAATAGCCCTAGTCCGGAGGAACGTTTTTCAATCTTCGGAAGATTCAGCATGTTCAACTTCTTCCATACGCGCTCCAACCAGTGCAACAAAAACATCCTCGAGGGTTGGTTCGCGTTTTTGAAGGCTGCGGATGCGCAGACCCATTTGATCGAATTTCGCAATGACTGAACTGAGCACGGATTCGTCTTTCAGGACAATTTCGAGGGTGGTAAACCCGTCCTGGGGACGCAGGTCCATGCGAACAACACCGGGCAATTTGGATAATTCTGTACCACCAAATGAATTGTGAGAATCTACATCAATATTGAAAATAGCTTCCTTGCGAAGATGACGTTTTAATGAAGCCGGGGTATCGCAGGCCAGTACCATACCTTTATTGATGATGGCGACCCGGTCGCAAAGTTCATCAGCCTCAACCATGTAATGCGTGGTGAGAAGAATGGTCCGTCTCTGATCCTCATCCACCCATCCGCGGATAAACTGGCGCACATCGCGGGAAGCTCCCACATCCAAGCCCAAAGTGGGTTCATCCAGGAAGAGGATTTCGGGGTCGGTGAGAAATCCGCGAACGATGTTCATCTTCTGGCGCAACCCGGTTGATAGGTCGGAACACTTGGTATTGATCCGGTCGGTCATGCCAACGATCTCGAGCAGGCGGCTGATGCGCGAATTTGCGGTTTTGGAATCGATGCCATAAAACTGTGCAAACATCCACAGGTTCTCGCGGACGGTAAGAAGCCCGTAGCCGGTGTTTTCACCCCCGGAGACCATGTTGATGCGGTGGCGGATCTGATCCGCCTGGGTATAAACATCAAGACCCGAAACACTGGCTTTACCAGTGGTTGGTGCAAGGAGGGTGGTTAATATTTTGATCAATGTGGTTTTGCCCGCACCATTGGGTCCTAACAAACCGAACAACTCGCCTTTCTTAATAGCGAGGTTGATGTTGGTGAGTGCAACAAGTTCCTTCTTTTCTTTTTTCTTTGCACCGCGGATCTTGTAAACACGCCCGAGGTCTTCAATTTGGATTGCGTTGGCGATTGTCATCGTGAAAAATTCCGTAGGGTAATCGTAGGGGAAGAGTCAAGTAAGAAATCAGTTGTATTGGTATTATATCTACAGGGCGACTTCTTTTCTTCTCCTCCTTAGTAAAGAGAGCCGGGGTCGGCGTCCCCGGCTCTCGATGATTATACCCTAATCATATTCTCAGCAATTATCCACCCCCTGGAAGATCCCCGCACCCACCGGTCCGCGGGGATCTTACGCGTTTGCAGACCAAATATGATAAACTCACCATAAATTAGGATTTTATAGAACAAGGAGTGGAACATGACAAAAAGAGGGACATACCCGGTTGAAATTGCTGGTGTGCATCGAGAATTGACATTATTTGAAATAAAACCCGGTTTGCGCATCGCCATCCTCAATATTTTGGGAGATACCGAACTGGTTCAAGCTTGCAGTGCAGCCCTGGCTAAGAAATTGTCAACTGTAACTTATGATGTTTTGGTTACCGCTGAGTCAAAATCCATTCCTTTGGCGTATGCACTCTCAATCGATACCAAAAAACCGTACGTCATCCTGCGCAAGAGTTACAAGCCATATATGGGGGATGTGTTGAGCGCGGAAACTCTCTCCATTACCACCGGTGAACAACAGACGCTCATTATGGATGAAAAGGATATTGACCTTGTGCGTGGTAAGCGTGTTGTAATCGTTGATGATGTTATCAGCACCGGTTCCACGCTTCAAGCCATGCGCCTGCTTATGCAAAAAGCCAATGCAACAATTGCCGCTGAGGCTGCCATTTTTACTGAGGGTGAACGCGCCAAGTGGGCTGATATCATATCATTGGGGCATCTTCCGGTCTTTACAGACTAAGAATTGATTGGAGAATATAGACTCCCGGTTGAAATTCAACCGGGTGATTGTCTACACTAGAAGTTGTCCAGCATTCCGGATTTAAAACTTAATCTTTCCACAACACGGAAAAGTGAGTAGCCGATAACGATATAGATAAAACCAACCAGCACTTCTCCACTCAAAAGGTTTGATAATTCGGTGAACGATGCGCCTGCCAGTGCCATGCGTGCTGCCTGGATTCCGCGAGTCATAGGCAAAGCCAGAGAGATTGCCTTAAGTGCGGGTGGTAATAGGTCAATGGGAAAGTTCACCCCGATTAATACGTAAAATCCCAACTGCAGGGTTGAGGTGATCATCCAGCCATCACGGCTGAGAAGCGTGACCACGCCCATGATATACCCTAATCCGGTTCCAGTAATACTGATGAGGAACACGCAACCAGCCAATAGCAAAAAGTTGGTTTGTGACAAATCAAGCTGGAAAACAAGGATGGCAACTGGCAGTGCGACCAAAACAGCAATAGCACCGTCAAGGATATGGAAGAAAGCGCGTCCCAGGAAAACAGCACCCCGGGGTGCCGGGCTGCCCAACAGGTAAGAAAGCGCACCAAATTGTTTCTCTCCGCCAACTGTCATAGAAATACCCATGACACCATTAAGCGATGGCAGAAGTAATATGTTCCCAATTACGATATAAACCGGATTATTAAGCCCTACATATTTCCCAAGAAAAATAAACAAGAGCATCGAGAAGAAAGGAAATCCCAGCTTGCTGGCGAGATAATTGAATGGGGTGCTCCACGCAAACAACGCCCTGTAAGAGAACCAGGCTTGAATGAAATAGAGCCGCAGCCAGCGAACAAAAGAATTGGTCAAATTGAACTCAATTCCCCGGTGACACGGATGTGATCATGAACTTTTTGATCAAGCCATAGAGAAATGAGCCAGAAAATTGATGCTGTTAGTACTGCCATTCCGATTTGGAACCAGTACAGGGCAGGATTTTCATGATCCAGAAGCATGCCATCCAATGCTTGCAACGCCCAACGCACCGGGATGACCATGGAGATGCCCTGAAGCCACTCAGGCAATACCCGGATGGGATACATGAAACCGCATAGAAATGCCACGGGCAACTCAAGATAGTCCACCAAAGAGCCAGAAAGACGAGACCATGCCAGGAAATTCGCCAGGAATACTCCCAGGCACCATAAACTAAATAACATTACAAGCATGGCAACCAGGATGAGTGCAATGTTCAAGGATGCAAATGAAAAACCGAAAATGACAACAGCAGCAACAACAGCAGCGACCAAACTGATCAATCCTGCAGAAATATTTGTAAATGTCCGTACACCTTCCACGCGCCGTAAAGAAGTGGGACTGGCAACGATCAACTCCAAAATACCGTCCCTGCGGTCACTTCGAATGTCATAAGTGGAGGTAAATACCATCCCACTCCACATGCCTAAAATTCCGCCACCGATGACTGTGTAGACCAGGTCAGGTGCGGCATTTCCAGCTGCACGGGAAAGTATCATGCCAACCGCGCTGAAGATTGCTGGCTGAATGAAGAATAGCAGCAGGCTGTACAGGTTGAATGTGCGGATTTGCAACTGCACACTTATCTGTCTTTTTGCGAATCTCAGAAATTTACTCATTTCGACTGGTATCCTGGATGATCGCGACATAAACATCTTCCATGGTTTGGTTACGTACCTGCAACCCCAGGATCGATTTTGATTGCAGGCTTGGTCCAAGAATCTGCAGGACAGACTCAGGTTCAGCGGTATAGATATTGAACCGATTTTCAAGCAGGTTTTCGGTAGTCTCAACACGGATTTTCCCATCGAACGAAGTGATCAGATTGCGGATTACCTGTGTGTTTTCAGGTGTGACGGTGATTTCGATTATGCTCTCAGGACTGATGCCCCTGCGCAGGTTCGAAGGAGTATCCATGGCAACAATCCTCCCTTTATTGACGATGGCGATGCGGTCGCATAATTCCTCAGCTTCAGCCATGTAATGGGTGGTAAGCATGATGGTCTTCCCCGCCTGGCGGAGATTTTTAATAGTTTGACGTAATTCTCGCGCGCCAACCGGATCGATGCCAACAGTGGGTTCATCCAGAAATATAACTTCCGGATCATGTAAAAGTGCTCTAGCCAGGTGCAACCGTTGTTGCATTCCAGTAGAAAAGGTCTCCACTCGGTCATCTGCACGCTCAGAAAGCCCCACCAGAGCGAGCATTTCAGCGAGACGTTTTCTTGAGTAACCGGGTTCAAGTGCATAAAGTTCAGCAAAGTAACGCAGGTTATCGCGGGCGGTTAATCGGCCATATAATCCCCTAGATCCTCCAAATGTGAATCCGATGCGTTTGCGGATTTCCTGAGTTTCTTTGCGCAGGTCAAATCCTAAAATGCTGGCAGTGCCGGCAGTCGGCAGCAGAATGGTGGTGAGCATTTTAACGGTGGTGGTTTTACCCGCACCGTTCGGTCCCAAAAGTCCAAACAGCTCGCCCTTCGTAATACTAAAGGAAATGTCCTCAACAGCCAGGACAGATTTCTTTTTTTGTCGCCAAAAACCGCGGCGTGTTTCAAATATTTTCTTAAGGGATTGAACGTCAATTGCATTAGGTATCATGGCATTATCCATCGTCTTTCACTTGATCGTAGATGATTGACAATTCAATGACAATAATATGTAACGTTGCCTACCATTAAGTGGGGAAGAATGAATTAATCGTTTTTTTTGTTCCCGCCTTAAGTGTTTGATCGCCCACTCCCTTTTCATTGCAGTGGAACGGTCACTAGCTTCTTCCACATAAACTAATTTTACCGGTCGATGCATCCGAGTGTATTTGGAACCTTTTCCATTATTATGCTGACGCTCTCTGCGATTTGGATCGGTTGTCCAGCCGGTGTAATATGTGCCATCCACGCATTCGACAATATAACAGAAAAATGCCATGCTATTGGGTTTTCTTTTTACGCTCGCGGATTCCGAATAAACCCCCAATGCGCTCTTTGGTGGAGGGTGGCTTTTCACCGACGTACTTTTCCCAGTCACCAGCTCTGCGTTGTTCAATCCACCTGGTGCGTAGTTCCTGGACGTTCTTCATATAATTGTTCAGTTCCAGATCGTGGTTTTCCGTGATCATATCCCGCAGATCTTTTAATGTATCTGTGATTTGGTCGATTACCTGGATGGATCCAACCTGGTTGAGGATGAATTGGGTTCCTTTTCCTTCTCCGTTACTATCTGTTTCAATTGCAGAAGTTGCCCTGGTGTAGGATTTAGAAGCGCTGCGCCTACCGTCGTTCCAACCAGCCTGATCAATGGTGGAATGGATCAAGGCTGCTGCCATTATCTGCGGCAGCAATTCGACCCTGGCACTGATTCCATCAGCCTCCGTGGGATCAGAAATGTAAACACTTGCATTCACTAATGAAGCCAGGTCCTCGACCAGTTTTAACGCATCAGGGTGTGTGGTGGTTTCTGCCGCCACCAGGAATTCCGCTCTTTCGAACAAATCTGCATGCGGGGTCTGAGAATCAAGCGATAATTCTTCAATATAAACTGGGTTAATAACTGGATAGATCGAAATGAAATGTCGCTCCTCGCTTAGTAAGCGCTTTGCTATCGCGATGACGCCAGCGTGTACGGGGGAGGTTTCGATAACTACCACGCCCGGTCGCAGGTCATCTGCTATGTATTTCAGAGTCTCCTCCACCTGACCGGCAGGTAGCGCCAAGAGTACAATATCCGCGTCGCGCACAGACTCAGGGAGATTAAAAAAGGTCTTATCCACGGCGCCTAATTTTTCAATATTTTTAGCACGCGTAGGTTCCGGATCATGGCCACAACGCAGTATCTTCTCTTTATGCTTTGCCAATGCTAACCCGAATGAAGCACCAACCTGCCCAAGCCCTATGATGGTGAGTTGGATTGTCATCTTTACCCTCCTATTAGAATCTTTTGAAGTCCGATAATTGCGGGAGTCATAAACCAACCTATAACATCAATACCAAACCTGGGTAACACGAACAATAGAATCAATAAGAAGATCGGTCCATACGGTTGAAGTTTGGAATATCCTTCCCTCAAAGGGCCAGGAAGAAGAAATTCCAGTACCTTTGCCCCATCTAATGGTGCAATAGGAATAATGTTGAAAAGCACCAGGATCAGGTTTATGAAGGTAAACGTAAGCAGGAAATCGGCTGGAGAGGGCAAGACACTAAAGGTTGACTGGACGGGAAGGAGACCGGTACGTAACACTAATCCTGCCACGATCGCCATGAGCAAATTACTACCAGGACCAGCTAGTGAAACCCACATCATGGCTGAGGGTGAATGTTGCTTGAGGCGCCATGGATTTAAAGGAACTGGTTTTGCCCAGCCAAAGCCTGCAACCACCAGCATGAGACTGCCAATAATATCAAGATGCTTAAGTGGATTAAGTGTAAGTCTTCCATTTGTCCGTGGAGTATCATCGCCAAAACGGTCAGCCACAAATGCGTGACTAAACTCGTGAACCGTCAACGCAATCACGAGGGTGAGGATGCGGGAGATCAACAGTGCGGGTGAAAGGTTTAACATTTATCCATGTAATTCAGTTCAAAGGGTCTCAAACATCATTTGCGGATTATAACATGGGTTATAATGCGCTCATGTTCCCGGATTTTCGTATTGGTGATACAGTGAAGATGCGTAAGGTGCATCCTTGCGGTGGTTTTGAATGGAAAATATTCCGCCTGGGTGCCGATATCGGATTGGAATGCCAGACCTGTCAACGCAGGGTGCTTCTTTCACGCCGTGAGCTGGCTCACAAACTCAAATCCATCCTCCCCGCCGAACCTGCCGACGTCATTAAAGAATAGCAGACTCTACTATATAATCAACTCATATGCCGATCATACCTGCCAATAGCCTCGATTTTATAAGCCGCAGTCCGCAACAAACACAACGGTTGGGTTTTCGGTTAGGTTCATTGCTTAAACCGGGTGATGTTCTTGGTTTGAGTGGCGACCTGGGTTCTGGTAAAACCACACTTGTCCAGGGGATTGCACAAGGATGGGGGACAATCGATGCGGTTTCAAGTCCTACGTTTGTTCTCGTAAATAGTTATCGCAGACCGGATAACAGCCTGCTGCATCACCTGGATGCCTACCGCATCGAATCAGCAGTTGAGGCTGAGGATCTCGACCTTGAGGAACTGCTTGCATCCGGGCCTCTGCTGGTGGAATGGATAGAACGAATCGATGCTGCGCTGTCGCCAAATCGACTGATTATCCACATGACCTGGATTGCGGATGAACAACGTAATTTGGTTTTCACTCCGGTGGGTAAACATTATGAGCAATTGATGGCCGCTTTCAAGCGGCAGGCATTTGGAGGTTAATTTGCTCCTGGCAGTAGATACATCGACTCAAACAATTGGTATAGCACTCTATGAGAACCCACAGGTTGTTGCTGAATTAATTTGGAGAAGTAATAAACACCACACCATTGAACTTGCTGCCGCGGTCAAGGATTTGATGAGCAAATGTGGCGTAACCCCTGTTGATTTGTCGCTCCTGGTGTGCGCCCTTGGACCGGGTACTTTTACAGGTTTACGTATTGGTTTGGCTTTTGTCAAAGGATTGGCACTTTCACTGCGAATTCCCATTATAGGCATTCCAACATTTGATTTCCTGGCAGCGTCTCAACCGCTTTCTCTTAATCCGATGGTATGTGTGCTTCCGGCAGGTAGATCCAGACTGGCTGTTAGCTGGTATGCCAGCGACGAGACTGCCTGGCGTCTCGACCGCGGACCATTAGTGTTAACCCCCCAAGCACTCTCTGACCAGATCGATAGCCCTACCGTAATTTGTGGGGAAATTACCTCTGATGACCGCCAAATTCTTAGCCGCAAGTGGAAAAACGCCATGGTAACCTCACCGGCTGTTTCAGTTCGCCACCCGGCTATGCTGGCTGAACTTGGCTGGCAGCGTTGGGAAGCTGGACAGCGTGATGATCCTGTGGCCTTATCCCCGATCTACCTGCATGTTGCGGGGTCCATACCCGACTAATGTCTTCTATCGAGTCTGATAACCTTTCAATCCGCAAAATGGAAGCGCGCGACATTCAGACGGTTATCGCGTTGGATCGGCAGTCCTTCTCACTTCCCTGGCCAGAGAGCGCATTTCATTACGAAGTGGAAAAAAACACGGCTTCCCGTTGTTGGGTGGCGGAATTGTCTGATGAAATAAATAATCCTGTATTGGTGGGTATGATTGTGGTTTGGTTGATCCTGGACGAATTGCATATTGCTACAATCGCGGTCGACCCAAAATATCGGCATCTCCATGTAGGTCAGCGCCTCCTTGCCCACACACTCATTGACGGTATCGAACAGGGTGCAAATAAAGCATACCTTGAAGTACGAAAAGGTAATGTGGCAGCAAGGGAGCTTTACCATAAATTTGGATTTATCGATGTTGGCGTTCGCCGCTGGTATTACCAGGATAATAGAGAAGATGCCATCCTGATGAATCTTGAAGATCTGAACAAGGACCGTTTGATTCCATTCCAGTAAGGTAAAATAAAGACACTTCGCTGATAACGCCCGTGGAGAATTATGTCCGACGCAATCGAGATCCTCAAAGAAATATCCAGCCAGGTGGCGGTCTGTGAGCAGTGTAAACTGCATCATTCCCGGAAACATTCTGTCCCTGGAGAAGGACCACACGACGCAGAAATCCTCTTCATTGGCGAAGGTCCCGGATTTCTATGAAAATGAACAGGGACGTCCATTTGTGGGGCAGGCTGGCAAATTCTTAGATGAACTGTTAGTTACTGCAGGGTATAGCCGCGCTTCGGTGTTCATCACTAATGTAGTCAAATGCCGCCCACCGGAAAACCGCGACCCCGAATTGGACGAGTTGACCGCTTGCAGTGTTTACCTTGATAAACAAATCGAAACGATCAATCCTCATGTTATTGTCACACTCGGACGAATCTCGATGGCAAAATTCCTACCAACTGCGCGAATAAGTTCTGTTCACGGTCAACCTTCATGGGTGAATGGACGTTTGGTCGTGCCAATGTACCACCCAGCTGCAGCCTTACATCAACCTTCTTTAAAGAACACGATAATTGCTGATTTTTCGGCTCTACCAAAAGTCATTGAACAAGCCAAACGAATTACGCCGCGCAATGAAAAGAGTGAGAAGATTGCTAAAACTGAAGATCAAACACAGTCCAAAATTGAACCACCCGCTGAACAATTAAGTTTATTCTAAACAACAACCCAAGGTGAATGATGACAATCGCAAATGAATTGATTAAGAAATTAAAAAATAAAACTGCGCGAATCGCAGTGCTGGGTATGGGATATGTAGGATTGCCTTTTGCGACGGTTTTTGCTGAAGCTGGCTTTGAAGTAACTGGAATCGATCCAATCGCTGAGAAGATGAACCTGTTGAATTCGGGTAAAAGTTACATCATGGATGTTCCCACTGAGCAGGTTAAGCGACTGGTGGCTGCCGGAAAATTGAAAGGCACCACTGATTATTCAGTTCTGGCAAAAATTGATGCAGTAGCGATTTGTGTACCGACACCGTTACGCCAAACGGGTGACCCGGATCTTTCTTATATCGTCAGCGCGGCTGAAGGGATTGCACCTTATGTTCATACCGGCATGGTGGTTGTATTGGAATCCAGTACCTACCCGGGTACAACCCGCGAATTGGTTCTGCCAACGCTAACCGAAAAAAGTGGGCTTAAGGTTGGAGAAGACATTTTTGTGGCTTTTTCCCCTGAAAGGGTGGATCCGGGACGTGAAGATTGGACTACCAAAAATACTCCCAAGGTGATTGGTGGAATGACCGAAACCTGCACCGAGGTATCCTCAACCTGGTACAGCCAGGCACTTGACAAGGTTGTACCTGTTTCTTCAACTGAAGTGGCGGAAATGGCGAAATTGCTCGAAAATACTTTCCGCATGATCAATATCGGGTTTGTAAATGAATTAGCATTAATGTGCGACCGCTTGGGTGTGGATGTTTGGGAAGTAATCGATGCGGCAGCGACCAAACCGTTTGGCTTCATGAAATTCACACCAGGCCCAGGGCTGGGTGGGCATTGTATCCCCATCGACCCACTTTACCTCTCATGGAAATTGCGCTCCCTCAATTACACCGCGCGCTTCATTGAATTGGCGTCCGAGATCAACACGAGCATGCCGCGCTTTGTTATCAGCAAGATCCAGGATGCGCTAAATGAACATCAAAAGTCTCTCAAAGGAAGCAATGTACTGGTATTAGGAGCTGCGTACAAGCCTGATATCGACGATCTTCGGGAATCCCCCGCGATAGATGTCATCCGCCTGCTGCAGCAAAAAGGCGCACTCGTAAGTTATCATGACCCTTATATTCCGTGCATTAAACATGATGACTGGACGATAGATTCAATAACGGATTTGGACAATGCCGTCAGGAAAGCAGATTGTGTCGTGATTGTCACTAATCATAATGCTTACGACTACGCTGACTTGCTCAAAAATGCCCAACTGATCGTGGACACGCGCAACGCGCTCGGTGCTGCTGGCAGGAATAATTCAAAGGTGGTGAGGCTTGTAATGGCGAAATACCTGGTAACGGGTGCAGCTGGTTTTATAGCCCGGCGATTAATCGAAGAACTCACCAGCCGTGGTGACGAGGTGGTTGGCGTCGATAACCTCAATAATGCTTACGATGTGCGGATCAAACACTGGCGGCTGGATCATTTGAAAAAGTTAGAAAGGTTTTCCTTTATTAAAGATGACATCTGCCGCCAGGATATGTTCGCTGACCTGCAAAAAGAACACCCTCATTTCGATGCGGTCATTCACCTTGCTGCGCGTGCAGGGGTACGCCAGGCTGTGGAGATTCCACGGGTCTTTCTTGAAACTAATGCCAACGGCACTTTGAATGTATTGGAGTGGTGCCGCTATACCGGGGTCAAGAAAATTGTCATGGCATCAACCTCCTCTATATACGGAGCCAACCCGCCTCTGCCAACCCCGGAAACCGCTGATTCCAGTCATCCATTGCAAATTTATGCTGCCAGCAAAAAGGCTGCTGAAGCCATGGCACACGTCTACCATCATCTTTTCGGTCTGGATGTGACGATATTTCGCTTTTTCACCGTCTACGGTCCTGCAGGACGGCCGGATATGGTCATGTTCCGCTTTACCCAATGGGTTGCAGAAGGTAAACCGGTTATCATTACTGGCGATGGCAACCAGATGCGAGGATTTACTTATGTGGATGACATCGTGGAGGGTTTGATCGCCGGGATAAAGCCGCTTGGCTACGAGATCATCAACTTGGGCGGGCATGAGACCATTACCATAAACGAACTTCTCCACAAGATCGAAGAGCGGCTGGGCAACAAGGCAGAGGTCGAATTACATCGATAAGAATTTGGCCGATGTTGATGCTAATTGGGCGGATGTACGTAAAGCCAATCAATTGCTGCAGTGGACACCAGTTGTTTCATTGGATCAAGGGATCACCAACCTTGTTGATTGGTACCTGGATCACCGTACCTGGGCAAGCCAAATCTTAACCCCATGAACCGATTGACCAACAGAATCCAGCAGATTTGGCGGCAAGATCCGATTTTTCAAAGAGTTCTCAAAAATACAGGATACCTGTTCAGTGCTTCGACCATCAGCCTGGTGCTGGTCTTCATTCAAAGTATCCTGGCTGCTCGACTATTAGGTGTAGGTACTTTCGGTTTTCTTCACATTGTGATGGCTTTTGTTACCAACATTAATCGTTTGTTTTCTTTCCGCATGGGGGAGTTTGTCATCCGATTTTTTGGCAAGGAATTGACTGAAGGAAATTTGACGCAAGCCGGGGTGGTGGTAAAAACCGCTGCCATCATTGAAGGTGTAACATCCTTATTCGCTTTTGTCTTTCTGTGGCTATTAGCCCCACTCGGGGCGACCTTGTTTGCCAAGGACGTGACCGCGGTTAGCCTCATCCGTTTATTCGGCGCAGCCATCCTCGTAAATTTCGTCACTGAAACTTCCACAGGGGTATTGCATGCGACTAATCAATTCAAGAAACAAGCAGGTCTAACCCTTGTCAGTTCAATTATCACCCTAATCTTGATTACGATTGCTTTCTTACTAAAGGGGGACATTCTCTTCATACTGTGGGCATACCTTGCAGGCAAGTTTATCCTGGGTCTGGGACCGGTGGTTCTGGCTAGCAGGGCTTTAATTCATGAATTAGGGACTGGTTGGTGGCGGGAAAAGTTTTCTATTTTACCGTCAATCAAAGAAATGGCCCGATTTGCCATCAGCACCAATCTCAGCGCAACGATCAAGTTATTGGTAAGCGAAAGTGAACCTTTATGGGTGGGATTCTTCCTGGATAAACAGGCGGTCGGTATTATTTAAGATAGCCCTCACTGTGGTTAACCCACTGATGACGCCTATCTCCCCGTTAATCGACACCACCTTCCCGGAAATTGCCCGCAGTGTGGTACTGAAAAAATGGCAGCAATTAAAACAACTCTTGCGAAGGACAACTTTCATTGCTCTCACCTGGACAGGAGTAGTGGCTCTGCTCATGGTGTTTCTTGGAGAATGGATCATACGTCTCGCATACGGAGAAGAGTTCCTTCCTGCGTATCCAGCTTTGATGATTCTACTGGCAGGCTTTGGTTTTTCGAATATTTTTTTCTGGAACCGAAAACTTCTTCTTGCTTTTGGTAAAGCAAACATCCCCCTATACGTCCTGGCTGGCGCAGCTGCTTTAAAGATTGCACTTGCTTTTGTGTTTGTACCGCAATATGGGATCAATGCAGAAGCCTTGCTGCTTTCAGGTAACTTCATCCTTTCCGTTGGTTTGCTGGTGATTATTGGCATTATTCTGATTCGCCGCTATGAGAAGTTAACAATTATAGAGAGTGAATGAGAATCGCATATATCGCAGCCTCAGTAATCCCATCGTGGACAGCCAATAGCGTCCAGGTGATGAAGGTTTCCCAGGCGTTGTCGCAGAATGGCCACGAGGTGCATCTTTTAGTACCGGGAAAAACGACCACACCATGGAATGAACTGATATCACATTACGGCATCCAGAATGAATTCCCTGTACATTGGCTAGCATTCAACCCCTTGTTGAAAAAATTTGATTTTGTCTTTACTGCCTTGAAACTAACGAAAAAACTGAAGTTGGATCTCGTTTACACGCGTTTGCTATGGGCAGCCGTTTTAGCATCGTTGATAGGACTTCCGGTAATCCTTGAAGTACATGACCGCCCTGTTGGTAGAATGGGTCCTCGGCTTTTCAAACAATTTCTAAAATCACAAACCGAAAAACGAATTGTCTTGATCACCGATGCATTAAAATCTATTCTTGAAAATGAATATCATCTTCAATTTAGCCTGGGAGAAATCATCATTGCTCCGGATGGTGTTGATTTGGAGAGATACTCCAGCAAGTTAGATGCTGCATCTGCAAGATCTCAACTTGGGCTTGAAGACCATTTCACCGCCGTGTACTCTGGCGGTTTTTATGAAGGGCGTGGGCTGGAAAGTCTGGTGGAGTTGGCGAAGCGGTTCCCGGAGGTTAGTTTCTTGTGGGTGGGTGGAAAAAAGGATGTTGTGGCAAAGTGGCACAAGAAACTCGAGGACTCCGCTATACAGAATATTCATTTAACCGGATTTGTACCAAATGAAAAACTGCCGCTTTACCAAATGGCAGCTGAAATCTTGTTAATGCCCTATGGAAAGGTCATTGCTGGGAGCAGTGGCGGGAACATTGCTGATGTTTCCAGCCCAATGAAGATGTTTGAATATATGGCAGCCGGGCGGGTAATACTCACCAGCGATATGCCCGTTTTACGCGAAGTGCTTAATGAGACGAATGCAGCTTTTTATGTTTCAGAAGACATGCAGAGCATGGAGAGGGCATTTGTAAGTTTAATGCAGGATGAGGATAAGAGAAATCGATTAGCCAGCCAGGCTTTGATAGATGTCGAAAAGTACTCCTGGCGGGCACGCATGCAGAGGATCATTTCAAGTGTGGACGGGTTAGTATGAAATACACCAGGCAATTACGTATTTTCACGCTCGAAATACTGGGAATCAGTGTGTTGATTGGAACAGCCATTGCGGCATTTAGCCCGGGAGAGTTACTCCCGGGGTTCTGGCGTAGTACGCTATTCAGCCTGTTTTTGATGGTGATAATGGCTGCTGCAGTTTGGTTTTTGGAACCGGGGCGAATCGTAGTTGTGATCGCTGCAGCGGCATTTTTGGTGCGTCTTGCGGTCGGAATTGGATTGTATTTGGCTTTACCAGATTATGGATATGATACTGATGTTCAAAACGCCGGGTATTTATATTCCGATGCTTTTGTACGGGATCAGGGCTCTTATGCAAGGGCTTTTCCAGAAAGAATCGAAAATGCTGATGTTTCAGAACTCTACATAGCTGACCAATATGGCGGCCTTTCCGTGATCAGCACCTCGGTTTACCGTCTTTTCTCTACAGATGTTCACAGACCCCTATTGATGATCCTCTTTTCGGCGTTTACCTTTGCCTTGGCTGTGCTATTTACCTGGAAGGCAATTGGGTTGGAGTGGGGGTCTACAGTGGCGTTGATCGGGATAATAGTGATGGCTGCTTATCCGGAGGGGATCATACTCGCTAGTTCACAGATGCGTGAACCTGTTCTGATTGCACTAGCTGCAATTTCTTTCTGGGCTACCGTTTCTATTCAAACAGGGCATGCGGAGGTTAGGCGTTTACCTCTTGTTTGGAGTTGCTACGCTTATGGCATGTTGGGTCTCTCTCCCAGCTGGGTTGGTGATCCTGATGGTTGAAGTTGGATTCCTGATTTTGGTTTGGATCACCCGGGAGAATGATAAAAAACGTAAATTGTTTAAGTGGGGTATGTTTACCATTTTCCTGATGGTTACTCTTTATGCAGGGTGGGGTTGGTTAAAAAATACCCTTTATTATGATGCTTACCTGACTGAAATTGAGTCTGGAATGGTTGCCTCCATTATAAAAATCATAGGAAACCGCTGGCGTATCCCGTTTGTATTGTTATATGGTCTTATTCAACCTGTTCTACCGGCTGCATTGGTTTATCAATCCTTGCCCGTTTGGAAAGGTATTGCCATCTTCCGCGCTATTGGATGGTACTCTGCAATCCCATTTTTGCTTTATGGGATTGTAGCAGTATGGAAAGATTTGCGTAAAAATCAGAATTGGGGACTACTTTGGTTTACATTGTTGATGCTTGTTTGGGTGGTAGTTTCTTCTGCGCGTGCGGGTGGTGACCAATGGGATAATCCACGCTATCGCGCGATCTTCCTGCCATGGCTGGCACTCATCATAGGCTGGGTATGGATGCACTTGCGACAAACAAAATCTGCCTGGTTCTGGAGGATCGTCTTTTTGGAAGTGGCGTTTGTGCTCCTTTTTACCAATTGGTATCTCAACAGGATTCTGGCTATTGGCATTCCAATCCCGATCAATAAGCTATTGATTATTTACTGCGTCCTATTGGCGACCGTGATCGTTTCAGGCGTCATTTGGGACCTGATGCGCAAGAAACAAGTGGACAGTGATCTACCAATATAGCGGGGATACCTCAATGATGCTCACTAAGATCAAACCATGAAGACTGTATACTTTTCACCGCATCTGGATGATGCCATCTTTTCCTGTGGTGGAATCATTTCGCAACAAGCATCACATGGGACAAAAGGTTGAAGTGTGGTCCTTTTTTACGGCAGATCCACCAGCGGACAGATTGACTCCCTTTGCACGCATGTTGCACCGAAGGTGGGGAAAAAAACAAAACCCATATCAAACCAGGAGGGACGAGGATATCGCTGCATGCAGATTGCTATCAGTGAATTGGAGGCATTTTGGATATCAGGATTGTATTTACCGCCGTTACCCACAAACCGGAGTGCCATTGGTTAGGAATAAGCGGGATCTATTCAAACCCAGACGCGAAAAAGAATATGACCTCATCGAATCGATAATTCAAAACGTGGACCTCTTTCTTACAGAGACGGATACACTTGTAATTCCAATGGGCGTTGGTACACATATTGATCATCTACTCATTCGGGAAATTGCTAGCTTATATCCGAATCCGAAATTTTTCTACCCCGATTATCCGTATTCCAGCACGCTACAATCAACTAAAGAATTAAGCTTACCAGAAGAGGCGAAGAGGTGGGAGTATCACCTGGCAGGAGAAGATCTTTTGCAATGGCAGAGCGCAGCAAGATGTTATTCTTCCCAGGTCAGTTCGTTTTGGGATTCTCCAACCAGTATGGAGAAAGACATCGCACGATATGCGGTGTCTTCAGTGGGGTGCTCGCTCTGGTCGTCCTGATGTACCGCAATTTTAGAATTTCTCCTTATGCTATACTTTAATTGAATGAGAAATGTGGATTACTGGGAAAAATGGGCACAAACCCTGCAACAAAGGCATCTATCAGGGTTAGCTCTAACATTGCTTGAAGGAGTTGGTCCGGCTAAAATGATTCTATCGCAAGTTCTTCTAGGTGTTTCAATATTGTTGGATAATGAAAATCGCTCTTCTGTTCGCGCTTTTGCTGAGACTTTGGAGGATCCAATGGAGAGCAGATCCTTTGGTTCATTTTTACGAACTGGGAAGTTGTGATGAATAATCTGGAATTGTACCTGGGACTAACTATCGTCGTTGTTTTTACTACACTTATCATCATTTTTTCCTCGAAGAGAATCAGAGTAAAGTATCCACCGGCATTTCGGAAGATAGAAGCCATCAACCGCTTGAAGCGCGCCATCGGCATGGCTGTTGAAGATGGCTCACGACTGCATGTTTCCCTGGGCAGCGCGCAAATGACCGATCCTGCAAATACCTCAGCTTTGATTGGATTAAGTACTCTGCACCGTATCGGGCAGTTAACTTCCACTAGCGATTTACCCCCTATTGCAACATCCGGTTCCGGCAACCTCCTTGTTCTTAGCCAGGATACGCTAAAAAAAATATCGATCGAAACGAACACACAGGCATTTTATGATCCCAATCATGCAAGCATGCCTGGGGCAACACCATTTGCTTATGCTGCTGGAACAATGCGGGCTATTGATAATAGTGGTGTAAATGGGAATATTCTGGTTGGTAATTTTGGCACGGAGGCTGGCCTGCTTTGTGAGACACTCGATAAAAGCCAAGGTGGCAATCACTGGAAGCGATTCAATTACCGCGCAAGCTATTTTCTATGCCGCCACTCAGGATACTTTGATTGGCGAAGAGTTGTACGCTTTGCCAGCCTATCTTTCTGCAAATCCAGCACATCAAGCAAGTCTTCGAGTGGAGGATGTTTTCCGCATTGCAATAGGCATTGCTTTGATAGCAGGTGCGCTGCTGAAAGTGATCGGGATTTTATGAAGTCACCAATTGCGCTTTTCGTTGGGATCATTACTGCTCTGGTTATCCTAGCCGGGTATTTCATTCCCAACTCCACATTGACAGCGGTTCGTACTCCAATGTTGGATTGGGCAGTAATACTCAGCGGTGTCGCTGGTCTGGTTGCCATTCTCTATCTTATTTTTGGAATTCATTGGGCACGGGTAAAAACGGACGGATTTAAACAATGGCAAAGCCTTGTTGTGATCGTTGCATTCCTCCTCACCTTGATTGCGGGTTTTTTTCTTGGACCAACAAGCCCGGCATTTCAGAGAGTAGTAACTTCAATCCAAACTCCAATTGAAAGCAGCCTTATGGCTTTGTTGGCTGTTACTCTTACTTTTGCAAGCCTCAAATTACTGCAGCGGCAGCGTAATTGGATGGGGATCATTTTTTTCTTCACTGTGATCATTTTTTTAATCCTCAATAGCGGTTTATTTTCGTTTACCGATAACATACCTATTCTGCGTAATATGCTCTCAGGTCTGCAAATGATCCCAACGGCAGGTGCTCGCGGTATTTTACTTGGCGTTGCACTGGGCAGCCTGGCAACGGGAATCCGAATCGTAATTGGGGCTGATCGCCCATACGAAAATTGAATATGGATAAGATCTCTTGCCCCGTTTGTACCAGGTTGAATGACTCGAATGAAAACCGTTGCTGGTTTTGTAGTGCTGAATTACATCCAACTGCTCCTACGCCTGGAAGTAATAATGACTGGTTAACCGGGATGGAAGCGGATCTGAATGTCGCTCAAGAAACTCAGAACGAAGAAACGCTTGAAAATATCGAAGTCGCGAGTTCCTCTGAAGATATTCCTGAATGGTTGGCTAAAATTCGGGCACGGGAAGCTGCCGAGCGCGCGCAACAAAAAACTGAAGAAGATTTACTGAAGGCACAAAAAAAATCACAGGGTGGCGTTCCAGACTGGTTGAGTTCTATTGGAGAAGGAATCGAGCTTTCAACACATCTTGAACAAACGCTGCCAGTTGATTCTAATCTTGAAGTTACAGGAGAGGCTCCACCAGTCCCTGAACAAGAAACCGTTCCCCCTCCAGAGAGCGAAAGTGACTGGATGGAAAGCCTGAAATCCTGGAAGCCTGTCAACACACAGGAAAATTTTACCGAAAAGGAAGGAATTACCACCTCTGCAGAAGATGTGATATCAGAATCACCATTCGGCGAAGATGACCGAGAAATTGATCTTGGGGGATCGATAAAACCTCCTGAAGACGCGGACTTACCTGTTATTGGTGAATTTGAAGAAACCCCATTAGGTGAAGATAATAGAGAAAAAGATGTTGTCAGTTGGTTTACAACTGTTGAAGATATCGACTACCCTGTTATTAATAGTGAATCTGAGGTAACACCCAAAGGAAATAACGCTGAGATTAACGATTCTTTTGCCTTTATTTCTCCCGAGTTGGAAGCAAAGGATCAAATCGCGCAGGTTTTTGAAGAATTACAATCCCAGGTTGAACCTGAGGAAATCGTTTTACCCGATCTAGTCGAGGATAAGACAGCCTCTAAAGAGATTGAACCTGTGACCGCCCCAAGTGTCTTTGAGGGGGGTGATTCAATCAATGAGGTCGCTTCAATCGAGCCAATGAACAATTCAGGCGCTGAAGAATTGGTTGAAGCCACTCATTTTCCAGCACAGTCAATTATCCCGGATGAGGCAATTGAAGAAACCGAATCATCGGAGCCGTTCAAGCCAGACATACTCCCAGATTGGTTAAACGATGAACAAATTCCAGGTGCGCCAGAGGTGAAACCAGAGCCAAAACCAGCGAAAGTCAGGATGGTTGTAGATGAGACCCTGCCAAAACCAGAAAAAGCAAATTTGCCAGTCTGGTTGGATGCTATGCGCCCGATTGAAGCTGTGGAGTTGCCAGCGATACCTTCTACCCCTGTAATCCCAGGTAAACCAACCGAGAATCTGGAAGGGATTGAAAGTTTAGTTGCTGATGGAAAAATGCTTCAGGCAGCAGGAAAACCCTCTGACCTTGGCGGTGGATTAAAAGTGACTGAAAGGCAAAAAGCCAACGCCTCACTTCTCTCATTAATGTCTTCCAATGTCGAGGGAACCATCGATGAGGAATCAAAGACTGTCAAGACGAAACAGTATGTGCTTTGGCGCGCATTCTTAGCACTCGTCTTCATAGCTATTGCGATTATAGGTGGTACAGCATTAATTGATTACGGACTTCAACCAGCGCTTTTCCCCGAAGAAGTGGTACACACCTTCGACCAGATTAATAGCCTTCCAATTGATAAACCCATTCTAATAGCCGGAGATTTTGAAGCCGGTCTGGCGGGTGAGATCCGCTGGAGTTCGCAACCATTGATCGAACACCTGATGCGCAGAAATCTTGCGATTGCTTTAATTTCAACTAATCCAGTGGATACTGCCTTACTTTTTGCCCAGATTACCAAAGGCCTAGGAGCAGTTCCGAATTACCCAGTTTTTGAGAAGGTTGTGGATTTAGGTTACCTGCCAGGCGGTGCAATTGCAATTCAATCTCTTCATGGTGAATTTTCCAAGTCTGTTCCCCTCACCGCAGAATTAATCGCGACTTCCACCCACCCATTGTTGAGTTCAGTGAAATCATTAAAGGATTTTGGAGCAATAATCGTAATTACTGATGATTCAGAGAACGCTCGTATTTGGATTGAACAGATTCAACCTCAACTTACGGACACACCTCTGCTGATGGTTACCAGTGCCCAGGCTGCACCATTGATACAACCATATTACCAGAGCGGTCAGTTGGCAGGTCTGGTCTCAGGGATGCCCGGGAGTCTTGTCTATGAACGTATATTACAGACCCCAGGAGATGCAACCAGTCACCTTTCTTCACTTCAATTGCTCTCTGTTCTTATGGCGGGCTTGGTTCTGGTTGGGGGTTTCATCAGCATGGTGAAGCCGGTTGAATCGGGGGACAAAGCATAAAATGACTACTTCGGGTATGGATTTATTTTGGATCATCATCAGTTTTATTATTAACTATCCTGGTCTTTAGTTACTTTCTGGGTGATCATGCGGCATTCAGGTTTGTTATGGCACTTTTTATAGGAGTCAGTGCAGGATATTTTACGGTTGTTTTGATCTTCCAGGTAATCCTCTCGCGATTGATTGTACCCATTGCTGCAGGTGCACAATTGTCCCTGATACCCTTAGTCTTATCCGGAATGCTGTTAACCAAGTTATCCCCTCGATTCTCGCGGCTTGGAAACTTACCGATGGCTTACCTGGTCGGTGCAGGAGCGGCAATTGCGATTGGCGGATCAGTATTAGGAACTATTATTTGGACAAGTTAAGGGAGCATGGAATCAATTTACTCCAATCGCTGGCAACTCTGTTTTTCTGGCTTATATTGAAGGCGCGTTTCTTCTCCTGGGCACATTGGCAACACTGGCATATTTCCATTTTCACGCAAAACCTATCGGCACATTCGGGGGGAAGAGGACCATTATCGCCACAATTTTCGCCTGGATTGGCAGAATATTTATAGCAATCACGCTTGGGGCGGTTTTTGCCAGCGTGTTGACTGCAGCTGCGACTGCACTGATTGAACGGTCAGATTTCCTTCTCCAAACCATCAAAGGCTTCATTGGTTAATAGGTGCTCATGACACTACCGCAAAATGACTCCAGTTCAGTGTTGGGAATCGAGATTGGTTCAGAAAATACCCGTGCTTTTTTATTTGATGTGGTTGAGGGTACATATCATTTTATTGCTGGTGGAACAGTTACTTCCACCCAGAAAGAACCGTTTTACGATATTGGTGAGGGGATTCTTGCTGCCATCTCACAATTGCAGTTGGTGACTGGCAGAATCCTCCTGGATCATGAAGGGAACCTGATTTTCCCCGCGCAACCCAATGGCGAGGGGGTTGACAGACTTTTCGTGACTGCATCGGGAGGTCCACCGGTCAAAATTGCCACTTTTGGATTACTCAATGAAGTGTCCCTGGAGAGTGCCAATCACCTGGCAGGAACCACTTACAGCATCGTTAATGGATAGTTTTGGTATCAACGACCGCCGCTCTGCACAAGTACAGATGGCCAGTCTGGTCAATGGACGACCAGATATCATCCTTTTTGCAGGCGGTACCAACAGGGGAGCTACGCGGTCAATAGTCCGGGTGGCACAAATGATCGCTCTTGCTCTCTCAACAATGCCGATTGACAAGCGCCCGGAAATTTTATTTTGCGGCAACCGAATTGTGGCGAAAACTATCCTCGAAATCCTGGATAAACATGCCAAAGTTACAGTTACTGATAACATCCGTCCGAATCTTGAAGTGGAAGATTTGAGAAAAAGCAGTGAAGATCTTACCCAAATGGTTTTACGAATTTGGATGAAACGATTAACGGGTTAAACCGAATTGCCCCCATTTGCAGCGATACTCCATCGATCTCCAGTTTGAACTACCAACGAATGATCCGCTTTCTGGGTAAATTGTATGATCCTGCAAAGGGAGTGTTGGGAATTGACCTGGGTTCAGCCCATACCACCATATCCACTGCGAACACCACAAGGAATAGCCTAAATATATTTCCAATGGGGATGGGAGATGGACTTGAAGAAGCGCTATCAAGAATTAAACATTGAAGATATCACTAAATGGCTGACAGAGAAAATTACATTGAACAGAGGTCAAGGAATCCCTGTGGCAAAAAACCCTGCATCCGGGGAGTATTCCCGTTGATGAAAAAGGATTGGGCATCGAACTG
The DNA here is from genome assembly GCA_963753625.1 of uncultured Chloroflexia bacterium. Taxonomy (GTDB): domain Bacteria; phylum Chloroflexota; class Anaerolineae; order Anaerolineales; family Anaerolineaceae; genus UBA6107. The sequence goes on along the minus strand of CAVWCP010000005.1, from coordinate 63,771 downwards.
GCGGTTGCACGCGCCATTCTTGAGCATTGCCTGCAAAGAATTAATGAAACAGGGAAACCTGGTGGCATCCTCGTTTGAACCGATCTTTATTGGCGGATCTACAATTACCCGCGCTGCCACACCACAGCAAATACTTCTTACCTTGCTGGATGGCATTCAACCCACCGGAATTTTTCCATTGATCCTTGATAAACACGGTTTGCTCCCTGTCCTGGGAGCGATATCCAGCCAAAACCCTGTGCTACCGGTTCAGGTGATGGAAACTACTGCGTTCACTAACCTGGCGACGGTATTGACTATTGAAAGTCGCGCTTCAGAAGGAACGCCCATACTCAATGCCCGGCTCACTTATAAAACAGGTAATTATATGGATATTGAAGTTAAACAAGGATCAATCGCCACGCTGCCGTTACCCTCTGGAGAAACTGGAACATTGTCATTGAGTTACTCACGCCGGACTTTCGTGGAAGGATTGATCAACTCAGAAGAACCGATTAAAGTGCGCGGTGGGATTTGTGGAATTGTCTTGGATGCCAGGGGAGACCGCTTCGTCTTGCAAAAACCGAAAGTCTACGGCGGGAACAATACAAGCGCTGGATGTTCATGCTTGGCGGGTAATCTGGTACATTTATTGCAACACTAGATTCAGGAGAAATAATGAACGCCTCGATCGTCCAGACCCACCCTTTGATCCAAATCCGCCGGAAAAGGATCCTTCCTTTTGCCGGTACGGTATTGGTGCGGGTTGGGCAAAAAGTGACGACTTCTGAAGTGATCGCTGAGGCGGAAATTCCCTCACAATTCCACTACGTAGATGTGATGAGGTCTCTTGGGTTGACCAACCCGGTACAGGCTGAGAAATTGATCAACCGCAAAGTCGGCGACCAGGTAGATAAAAATGATATCCTTGCGGAAACTGGTGGTATGTTCTCAAAGATTATCCGCTCACCCAAGGCTGGCAAGATCCTTTCCACCCGGGGAGGGCAAATTCTGGTGGAAACAGCGACAAATAAGATCAATGTTAGTGCCGGATTCAGCGGAACAGTGGTCGAGGTAATTAAGGACCGCGGGGCTGTGATTGAGACAAACGGTGTGTTAATCCAGGGCGCCTGGGGTAATCCAAAGTCGGATTTGGTCCGCTACAAATTGATGCTGAACAGGTTGAATCAGAGTTGGAACCTTCAAGTCTAGATATTACTGCTCGTGGAATGGTGGTTTGCGCCGGGTATTGTTCCAACCCCCAGGTACTTGAACAAGCTGGCAGCCTTCCCCTGGGTGGATTGATCCTTGGCACAATGAGCCCGGATTTGATCGAGCAGGCCGAAAAAATTACCTTCCCGATAATTGCTATTGAAGGATTTGCAAAATCCGATATCAACGAATACGCCAAAAAGACTGATTACCACCAATGCGGGACGCGAAGTCTCGATCAATGCTGTAAAATGGGATAGATGGACCGGTGAAAGACCTGAATTGATCATCTCCCTGCCTGCAGATGGAGATGCTTACCGCACTATTGTTGAAGTTGCCCCTGGTCAACTTGCCAGGGTCCATACACCACCTTTTAACGGACAACTGGCAATGGTTATTAAGAAGATAGACGGGATGTCCACACTGCCCAACCGGATTAGAGCGACCGCAGTCGGCGTAAAATTCTTAAATAATGAGAAAGCGGTTATCCCGTTAACCAATTTGGAACTAATCGATCTGGAAAACAGGTATCTCGGGAAAACCGACCAAGGAGGAGAAAATGGCATTAACTAATTTTGAAGAGGATCAATTTGACCAGGAAGATCTTGGTGGAGAAGTTCCACCAGAACCAGAAAGGAAACCCTCCAATCGCAACTTCATCATCGCGATCGCCGTCGTTGGGGCAATTTTCATCCTTTCACTGATCCTGCTCCTCTTGCTTGGACCGGGATTATTGGCAAGACAACAGGCTGCCCAACAGGAACAAGCTGCCCAAATCAACGCGGCTAACACAGCCACAGCTATGGCAGCCACAGCGCTGGTTCAGGCCCAGCAGGCTACCCTGCTTGCCAAAACAACTGTAGCTCCAACAAAAGCGCCAGTGCTTCCCACAAAAACACCAGTGGTGGTCGTTCAGGCTAGCACACCCGGAACCGGTTCAGGCCTTTCTGCCTGCAGAATTGGCAACTGTCTCTGCGCTTCAAACACAGATGGCTAGCACAGGAGGAGGGGCTGGAACGCCCGCACCTACCTCGACAGCGCTGCCAACTTCAGGTTTTGCTGATGAAGTGGGCTTACCGATGATGGCAGGACTGGCGATTGTCCTGGTGGCGGTCATCCTCCTGAGCCGTAAACTGCGTCTGTCTTCCCGCTAGATTACATACAAACAATACTCCGGGGTCCTCTAGAAACAGAACCCCGGAGTATTTATTTTTCTCAGATCAGACAGCGCTTGTGGCTACGGTTTCACCGTATTGCAGCAAGGCTTTTACCATTTCTACGGAGCGACCTTCAGCATAGACGCGTAAAACTGGTTCAGTGCCTGATGGGCGAATTAGCAGCCAGGAATCATCTGCGAGGATGTACTTTACCCCATCAATTGTGGATACCTGGGTTATCGATTCACCCCCTATTTGCGTGGGGGGTTCCTGGGCTAGTTTTTTTACCAGTGCATCCTTAGCTACGGGGTGTTTAAGCCGCAGGTCGGTGCGCTCATAAAACACTGGTCCTACCTCGCGCTGCAGCTCTTCCACCATTTCATACAACGAGGTTCCGGATGCAGCCACCATTTCGACGATGCAACAATCCCATGATGGGACCATCACCCTCAGGGATATGCCCCGTAAAGGAAATTCCACCGGATTCTTCACCGCCGATCAAGACATTTTCTTTCATCATGTAATCAGAAATATGGTTGAAACCGACAGGGGTTTCGCGCAGGGTTAATCCATATTTTGTTGCCAGGCGATCTATCATGCGGGTTGTGCTGACCGTTCGAACAACGGAACCAGTCAGTTTGCGTTTCTCCACCAGGTGTTTGATGGCCAGTGCCATGATCTTGTGCGGATCAACAAAGTTCCCTTTTTCGTCCATGGCGCCGATGCGGTCGGCATCTCCATCGGTAGCGATGCCAAAATTACCCTTACCCGCACCGATGGCACCTGCAAGAGGAGAGAGGTAACGGGCGATGGGTTCCGGATGGACTCCGCCAAACCCGGGATTCATCTCATCGCGGATTTCGCAGATCTCACAGCCAGACCCTTGCAGAATCCCGCGGATAACACCACGGCCGGAGCCGTACATAGAATCAATGACGAAACGCTGGGGATTTTCTGCGATGGCGTCAAAATCGATCAGGGTGCGGACATGATCATAATAAGCTGGGATGGGATTGAAGCGGATGATCTTATTAGCCGCGCGTGCCTGGTCGTAATCCATCAGGTTGGGACCGCGTCCGAGCTGCTCGTTGTCATTCAGGTAAACTTCCACACGCCGGCACTGTTCCGGCAACGCTGATCCACCGTAAGCGGATTTCAATTTAACGCCGTTATAGCGCGGGGCATTATGCGATGCAGTGATCATGACCCCGGCAATAGCGTTGAGATTGCGGACTGCGTGCGATATCACAGGGGTAGGAGCATCAGCCTGCGCCAGGTAGACGGTGTAACCATTGGCTGCCAGGACCCTGGCAACTTCGGAGGCGTAACGGTCTGAGAGAAAACGCGTATCAAAACCGACCACCATCTTTTGCGGGTCTGGAGTGTTTTCCAAGACCGTTCCATTCATCCATTTATCTGAACAAACGGCATCCGCAATTGCTTGTGAAAGCTGGCGGAGGTTTGAAAAAGTGAAGGTATCTGAGATTACTGCGCGCCAACCGTCTGTACCAAAATGAATCGTCATTGTATTACTCCAAAAATTTTTTGTATTATGGTTTATTGGGGATTACCACCCAGGGATAGGGGTGGCGGTCAACAACAGGTTTCGAATTATCCAGCCTTCGCGCCCATCTTCAAGGATGATATGTGCCCAAACTGTGCTGCCAACCATTTGAGTGTCTGGTAAAACTTGTACGACCGCTTCATTCATCAGGCTGGTGAGGTATTCCCCGGCAGGTACATTGCGCACGATCACACCTTTATATTCCTCACTATTGAAGTAAACCTTAGCCCAAACCGGTGTCGGCTTGGGAGTGATGGTGATCGTGGGAGTGCGAGTGGGTGGAACAGTATTTGTGGGAGTGGTCGCGGTGGTAGGTGTGGCAATTGTAGGAATACCTGGCCGAGGCGTCTCAGTTAGGCTGGTGAAGGCTAGTACTGTGGATGCTTGAGGTTTGGCTGTCTGGGTGGCGTTGATAAATGGCTGCACCTGCTTTTGAAGGGCAGAACCAAGGGCACTGGTTACCACGAATGTGTAAACTCCAACTCCCAAAATAATTGCGGTAAGGAGGTAGCCAAAAAAGGTGAAAGGACGGAGTTTGAGCAGGATCAGAACCAGGGCGCCGATCAAAAGCACTGAGAAGAGATGGACTCCGGCAACATTAAGCGCTTCGGGGAATATCCCTTCCACCTTACTTGTAAGCCCGAAACCAGCCACGCCCACAGGAATGTAGATGCCATAGGCTAATGCCACACTGGCAACCAGGGAACGCTGCTTTGGCACACGCACGGTGAGGTAGATGGCGAGCGCTGCTCCAATAATCAATAAAATGAAACCGGGTACAGAAAAAGTTGTGAAAAATCGGGCTTGCCCGGTGGTGAGGTTGGTAAAGAGCCGTGAGATCCAACCGCTGAGCATGCCGCAAAAGAAAACAATGGCAGAGCCCAGCAGCAGGCTGCCAACTGATTGTGTAAAGAAGCGCATGGATCCAACCGAGGCAGAGAAACCCAGGGCTACAACTGGTGCCATGAACGGTGAAAGTAGAGCGGCAAGGATGTAAATGGCGGGATTATCCAGGAGAATGGCGATGCCGATAACCAACCCGGCAAGGAACGAGAAGAGGAAAAAATCGAGGTTGGGATTAAGTCGTTTGGCAATCTCGTTCAGGTAAAGCGCACGTTCGGTTTTGCCCGTAGGTACCAAAAGTCTGCGCCTTCTGCGCCGCCGTTCGGTATTAATATGGCTGTATTCAAAATCTCGCGGGGATTCATCCATGATTAAAAGATTTTATCACTTTTACGATGGAAAGATTCAGTTTTGTACTTTACAAATACTTTTCTTGACATTGGCTTTTTCCTGATCAGAATGCTTGGAGATAATTGCCTGTCTATCATGCCATTGGTTGCTGTTGGGTGATGCAATGGATGTTGCCGCCACCCAGCAATATTTCCCTGGCAGGAATTCCAACTACTTTGCGATCCGGGAGTAATTGCGCCAGTGCAGTGAGTGCTTGGGCATCGTGTGGATCATTGAAAACGGGAACGATGACGCCGCCGTTAACAAAGTAAAAGTTTATGTAGGATCCTGCCAGGCGGGTACCCTCTTCACGCGGAAGTGTTCCTTCCTGAAGTTTCACACCCCGGCTTTCGGTTTTGGTAATCGTGATTGGATCAGGTTGGTGTATCTTCTGGACTTCAAACATTCTTCCACGCGCATCTATTGAAGACATTAGTATTTCGAAGCACTCCTGCGAAATGCTGTATTGCGGATCATTCTTATCTTCCGTCCAAGTAAGAGCCACAACACCAGGTCGGATAAAACAGCAGACGTTATCTACGTGGCCATTGGTTTCATCGTTGAATACCCCATGCTTCAACCAGATGACCTTATCGACATGGAGATAATTGCGTAAGTGAGTTTCTATTTGTTCCTTAGTCATCCCCGGATTACGGTTCTGGTTAAGCAAACATTCTTCCGTCGTCAGTAACGTGCCTTGACCGTCTGTATGAATCGAACCTCCCTCCAGAACCAGTGGTGCGCGGTAACGATCCACTTCTGCCAATTCTGCCACCCTGGCAGCCACCTGATCGTCGAGATCCCATGGGAAGTAGAGACCGCCGTTCAAACCGCCCCAGGCGTTGAAAATCCAGTCTACTGCGCGGATACCCTTCCCATTGGTAACAAATGTAGGTCCGCAATCGCGCATCCAGGAGTCGTTGCAGGCAAGTTCAACCACCTGCACCCCCTCAGGCAATAGCCGTCTGGCGTTATGAATCTGCGCAGCCGAAGTACCCATGGTGACCGGTTCAAACCGGCTGATGGCTGCAGCCACTGCAGCAAAAGTGGACTGGGCAGGTTTGGCATTATTACGCCAGTTATCCTGGCGCTCCGGCCACAACATCCAGCTGCCGGCATGCGGTTCAAACTCTGCCGGCATGTGAAACCCATCTTCACGAGGTGTTGAGTCAAGAAGATGTGACATGCTCACTCCCACTTTTGACTTCAAGTTTCAGCCTTCATTAATCCGGGTTACCCCACCGGGAGCTAACAAAATCTACAACCCGGATCGAATGGTCCTCACTCAAGTTGTGTGGAGAGCGCTTCAAGCGGGGATAGACCAACCATACGAGTAATCCCTTTTCAGTGTGCAAGCTTTTCTCAGCCTGATCAAAAATAACGGATCGGGGTGAATCCATTACTCCGTCGGTGACTTCGACACCACGAGAAGCAGGCAGGCAGTGCATGAATTTGCAGTGGGCAGGAGCCTGGTTCAACAACGTGGTGTTAACCTGGTAGCGGGGCATGAAAGCAGCGTGCCTTTCGGGAATCTCTGCTTCCTGCCCGACCCACCACCACAGGTCGGTATAAACAAAGTCGGCATTTTTGACTGCTTCAATGGGATCCTCGGTAATCGTGAGGGTTCCGCCAGAACTAGCACAGTTATCCATTGCCCATTGCTGCCATTGGGCAGTTGCCTGGTATTTCTTCGGGGCAGCATGAGTGAAATGCATGCCCAATTTTGTGCAAATCAACATCAACGATGAAAGTACGTTGGTGGCATCACCGATAAATGTAACGTTCAGATCTTCCAATTTCTTGCCATCAGGGGCATGCTCGATCATCGTCAGCACGTCACATACCACCTGGGTGGGGTGATTGTAATCCGTGAGCCCATTGATGACCGGAACGGTGGCGTGTTTGACCAGACCCAGCATGGTTTCGTGTTTGAGCGTCTGCGCCATGATCAATAACGGGAGATGACCTGCGCGGTATCGCTGAGACTCTCACGTACACCCAGATGGATCTCACCAGGTTTGAGATAGAGCGCTTGTCCACCAAGCTCAGCCATACCAACCTCGAAGGAGATGCGCGTACGGGTTGAGGGTTCTTCGAACAACATCGCCAGGGAAGCGCCTTTGAGGAGCTGCGGGGTTGCCCCTTCTTTATCGGCTTGCTTGATCAAGCGGATGAGGTGAATGAGGTCAAGCAATTCCTGCTTTGAAAAATCCTGGGTATCGATAAAGTGTTTTAGTTCCATCCTCTTCTCCTTTGGTTTTCCTTGAACAACTCACAGGATTCTCAGGGTCTTAATCTGAAGCATCTTCCGTATTGAAATCCCTGTCAGCCGGCAGCCATTAATCGATGTTACGGATGACATGCGGCACCAGCGATGAAGCGCGGATTTGCACTCCCGGGATAGTGGGAAGGGTATTCCTCAGGAATTGATACATGGCATCATTATTCTTAAAGCGGCACTCGATCGAGAGTTGCCTGGTACTCTGCCCAAATGCAATATACGAGATCTCCGGGATGGACTTAAACAAGGCGATCACCCGCTCTTCACTTTCGGGATCGACCTCCAGCAGAATATCAACCGCTATGGTGTACCCGAACGCATCAGGATCAACAATGGCGGCCAAGCGGATGGCTCCCTGGCGAATAAGGCGGTCAATACGGTTACGGATGGTGCGTTCATTGGCATTTAACGCGCGGGCAACCTCTGAAGCCGACATGCGTGCATCGGCATGCAGGATCCGGATGATTCTTTGATCGAGCCGGTCAAATTCGCTTTTCATTATTTTTATGCCGAATCGGAACAGTATCGTTCCTAATCGGTATAATCATACAAAGTTTCACCTTTTTTCAAGCTGTGAGATTTGATTAACTTCTCTTCATGTAATTAAATGCGCTGAAAGTCAAAAATTTAACCTCGAAAAACTGGAAGGTAAGATAAAATAACTGCATGAACCCATCTCGAATAAAATCACTTTTAGTAATCCTAGCGATTTGCACAATTCTACTGATTGCAATAACCGCCTGCGATGGAAACCCAACCAATGCACCGGTCACCACAAGCGAACCCTCGACGCTTGAACCAACGCTTGCCGAGCCCACATTGATGCCGGCGAAATTGGTACTGGTTGACCCGCTTGGTCAGGTAGATGAACCATTAACTTCCCTACTGAGTGCATTTGCAACGACTAACAACCTGCTCCTTGAAACACGCGCGACCCTGGAGGGTGATTTTACCGGGGTGACGATAGCGGTTGTATCGGAAGCCGATGATAGCCTCAACGCCATTGCCTCTTCGAATTCACAAACTCAATTTATTGGTATAGGCACTACTAAAATCACTCCTGCCAGTAACCTGAGCGTCATCCTAACCAAGCCGGAAGATCTGGCATTTATGGCGGGGCAGTTGACCACCCTGGTATCCGAGGAATGGCGTTCGGGGGGACTCCTGAGTGCCTCTGGTGCTACCATTGAAGTCATCAGTGATGCGTTTGTGAACGGCGGCAGCTACGTATGCGGCACGTGTTATCCGGTGTATCCTCCTTATTCATCGTCCCCACTTTACCAGGACGTAAGCGGGAAAAGCGGGGCGGCAATGATCGCGGACGTGGAAGTGCTGAGTACCAATTCTGTTGACGTAACCTTTGTCAGCCGGGAGGCGGATGCGGCGGAGGTGATCGAGGCTCTGAAGAATGCGGAGATTGCCATGATCGGGGAGAACGCGACCTCCGTTGAAGCCGGGCGCTACGCTGCCATATTGGGGTTTGACGCGGGCACAGCGCTTGAAGAGATGCTGCCCAAACTCCTGGAGGGGCAGGGAGGGCAGGAGGCGGTCAGCCGGGTGGTGCTGGTGGCGGTGAATGATGAGGCACTCGTGACCCCGGGACGGCAGGAGCTTTTCAACAAGGCTGCCGAAGCACTGCAAGGCGGTTGGATCATCCCGTTGAGCGTGCCATAAGGCGCACCCTGGCAAGAAACGATTCGAATTGTTTCCACGGAACAAAAAGAAACAAATCCCCTAAACGAATAAGGTTTTAGCGCTTTTTTGTGAACGGGTGTGTATTAATATTGTCCCACAAACCCGGCGGAATACAACTTGCCTGTTTGGCGAATTTTTAAGCCAAAACTTGCCAATTTGGCAAGTTTTTAAGGGATTTTAACCTACGCGAATGGGCGCGACGGTGTACACATCGCTCCACCCCACTCCAATAAGCGAGTTGTATGGATATAAAATTAAAGATATACGGGAGCAGGTGTTGTTGATTAATTTATTTTCTTTCCCGGGTGGTGAAAGACATTGGGGTAAACCGCGTGAGGAACGGCAACATAAATTAGGGCGGGTTGACCCCATGCGCAAAAAAACACTCAGGGGCGCACAATTCGCGCAACCCACCCTGCGAACTGTAAATCTTAGGCCGGTTTGACAGTCAGGTCCTTGTCTTCCATTTCCCAGGCGTGATCGAGTGTGTGATAGGCGGTGTGGCGAATGAGGTAGCGGAGCGGCCACTTACCGGCTAATTTACCCAGTAAGTGGTAGTCTCGGATTGCGTGACAATAAGCATCGCGATGCGCTTTCAGCCCCTCGCCAGTCAGCATCGCACCATCGGGGGTGTGCACTCCAAGACCCTTCGCCCAGTCCTGCTCGTTGGCAAAAATATGACTTACAATGCGGTCCCGATCCCGCCCACCACCGCGCGGACCCTTTTGCATCTCAGGAGAAACACGCGAACGCACATCGTCGAAAAACACCCAGCAAGCCTGCATCAGCGCTAATTCACGATTCAATTCCCCGCCAACCATGGTTTGTTTGTCGATGCTCGAAAACGCGAACGAGATACCCCAAAAGTCAGTTGAACCGGTGCCAAGGTAGCGCTCAACTACTTCGACACGGGTAAGAGCGGAAAACGCGGCTTCCATGCCAGCCAGTTGTGCGACCTTTGCATAACGTGGAACGTAGGCAAGTAATCGTTCGATCGCTCCATCCTCAGTTCTTGCCCCACGCTCCAGACCCGGCCAGTCGGGTGCCACTGCTACCACCCTCTTCCCCTTCGGTCCGGATTCCATTGTCACGCGAATTTGGTTAGCCATGAGTCCTCCTCTCACATTGGTCACACCATCACAAGCCTTATTGAATGCGATTGTTGTAATTCTAAACCACAAGCTTGCTGAATTCATCACAGGATCGGGATACAAACAGAAGCAGGCGGGTATGCCCCTCTCGCGAAGTATCCCCGGGGGTACACAGTTCGTATTACCCTCTCCTTACAATTCCGGGTAAGTTTAATGGGGATTGCTTCGGCTAAAAGCAAGGCTCGCAATGTCAGAACCGTTTGGGGATTGCTTGCAGGCTAAGGGGAGATGTAGTTTGTTGGAGATTGCTTCGGCAAGAACGGCCTTCAATGACTGCGCAAATGCGTGTTGGGGATTGCCGCGTCGCAAAGAACGCTCCTCGCAATGACAATTACTGGGGAGGGATTGCTTCGGCAGGAATGGCCCAGCATTGACAATTGTTATAGTTGATTTTTAAAGCAAATAATTGCCATTTTGGCATGCAATTGGGTTTTGTTTCACCGATTATTAATTTTTCGGATATACAATTAATAAAATAATCCGGAGACGATGAGGAGGAAATGAAATGAACCAAAAGGTCAGCTGGCTCGCGAGTATTTGTCTTGTTCTTTTCTACCTGGCATTCAGCCTCATTGCGTTCTGGAATTTCCCGGGTTCGTTTTCACCATTGAGTAACTGGTTAAGCGACCTTGGCAGTAAGGAATTCAATCCAAATGGCGCGGTATTCTACAATATTGGCATCGTATTGGGGGGAGCATCTTCAGTGGCTTTCTTTCTGGGATTTTCCACCTGGAAAATGAAGGGCAAGAAAATCCAGAACATCATGGTGTTGCTGGCTCAAGTGTTTGGTATCTTAGGCGGGATTTCAATGATCTTGAGCGCCATTTTTCCTATTACAGCAAAAGAAATCCATTCTTTTTTGTCGGCTTCCTTGTATATATTTTTCGGGACTGCTTTTGCCTTTGTTGTTTTTGCGCTGCGTTATTATGCCAAATTCCCAATGTGGTTGCTAGCACTCGGTATCTTAACGGTCGTTGTCAATTTTGTGTGGAGTGTAATTTTAAACATTTATCCTCTGGAATGGGCAACAGTTGGACTGTTCCTTCTCTTTATCCTGCTTATCGGTATGGCAACCAGAAACAAAACAAAATACCTTGATCAACAAACGAATCTCGAGGGTGGTTCATGATCCGGAACATCATTTGGGATGTGGATGGAACACTGTTTGATACCTACCCGTCCATCGTTGAGGCATTCCGGCTGGCGGTGAAAGATCTTGGACATGATGCGCCAATCGGGCGTATCACTGCGGCGGCAAAGCAATCCTTAGGTTATTGTGTTGCTGACCTGGCTAACACGTACAAGGTGGATGAAAACCAAATCGGAATACGGTTTGAAGAGCATTACAGCCTCATGCGACCAGAGGATCAAGCCCCTTTTCCGGGTGTAATCGAGATTTGCAATGCCATTTGTTCGCGGGGCGGGAGAAACGTGATCATCACCCACCGGGGAAACCTTGGCGTAAATGAATTACTCACTGCTCACCAGATGAGCGACCTGTTTTCGGGTCAGATCACGCGTGACGATGGGTATCCGAAGAAACCCGATCCAGCGGCGTTCACTGCCATGCTGGAACGATTTCAATTGAATCCCACGGAAACCATCACGGTTGGTGATCGCGATATCGATATTCTCGCGGGTCAGGCTGCGGGTATATTCTCGTGTTTCTTTGGTGTTGAACCAGGCAAATCTTCCCCGGATTTTATCTTCACGCGATACGATGAGTTGTACGCATTCCTCTTGAACCACAATACAAAGGCGAATTTGCTGTAGTTATTCAGCGGCTTAATTTCCATATCGAAAATCCCGGGGGATGGAATGAGCCCGAAAACACACATAAAACAGACCTCCGGTTAATAATGCAAAAGATAGGCAAAACCTGATGCCAAAAGAAATCCATAAAAACCGCCAACCTTTTATCCGCTCGGGCTGTATATATTACATGAGATCTCAAACAACTGGATCATTTCATGGATGATTCACAAGCCGTAAGCCGTATGAAAAAAGGTGATATCGGCGGGTTGGAAACCCTAATCGCCCGTTACCAGGAGAGAGCGTTTCGGACGGCTCTACTTATCCTGCATGATGACGCATTGGCAGAAGATGTGGTTCAAGATACATTTTTGCGCATCTTCCAGCGCATCCATCATTTTGATGAGGAACAGTCAATTGAACCTTATTTAATGCGCAGCGTAACGCATGCTGCCTTAAATACAGCCGAAAAGGAATCGAGGCATATCGTTCTTGACGAAGACACAGAACCTTTGATTCTGGAAAGACTTTTAGACAAGGCTGCGACCACCGAAGACCTGGCAGAGTACGCCAATTTGAAAAAGGAAATCTATGCTGCATTGGCAAAACTTAAGCCTCGAGAACGAACGGTGATCGTCCAACGTTACTACCTGGAAATGAGTGAGAAAGAAATGGCGGTTGAGCATTCAGTGGCACCAGGAACAGTGAAGTGGTTATTGAATAAGGCGCGGATGCATTTGCGCACATTCATAATCCCGGAGAGTGAAAAATGATGAAATCCAGAACTTCCAGCTCAAATTTTGGATGAGATTGCCCAACAGCAGACCCGAATCGATGTCAACCTTTCTTCAAGCATATTAGCCAAAGTAAGAAAGGAAAAGACAAGAACAATGAAAACGAAATTTGTATTTTCAGGAGTATTTAACTTTAGTGGTCATTCTCGCGATCATGTTTTCCATCCCGAGTGTTGCCACAGCAATGAAACGTTTGTTAGGATTCGTCCCCGGAGCAGGTGTAGTAGAGAATGATGACTCATTGCGGGTGATCACCGAGACCGTCCAAATCGAACAAGATGGCACGAAAATCTCTGTCCTCAAGGGCGTGGCAGATTCTCAAAAAACGATCATCGTATACCAGGTTGAAAATCTACCGGTTATGCCGGTTTCAACTGAACAGCAAACGACAGATATTTGCCGCAAGCAGCCTGAATTGCAGTTACCAGATGGCAGTATGTTAGAAGGAAAAGTTGATACCGGTGATTTCTGGGTCAGCGGTTACAGCAGGCGCGTCATTTATGGTGCGCTGCCAGTAGAAATCGGTACAGCCAAGCTTGTGTTTACATGCCTGGACCAAAGCTTCGCTTCACCTGGCTGGAGCCCTTTGGAACTCACCCTCAATTTTAATCAGGCTACCGCAGATGACAAGGTGTTTACACTGGTTGACCTGCCAGCACCAATTGCCAGCCCCAACGCAAAACACCACAGAGAATGAATCTGCTCAAAGCGATTTTCGACTGGTTGTAAATCAATACGCGAAGGTGTATAACGATGTGGCTCTCTTTGGAGTTCTGGAGTCGATCTCAGGAAAGAACAGGATCGAATACATTGAAGACAATGCCATTCACCTGATCGACGCAAGCGGAAAAGAAATCCCACTGGTTTATGATCCAACGCTTACAAACCCGCTGGATAAACTCCCGAATGAGGCATCCCTTCAATGGGCGTATCTGACCGCTGGAGCGTATTCAGGAGGGAAGGCAACTTTGACGGTTGATTCAATCTGGGTGAGGTTCAGTGAACATGCGCATTGTGACATTCGACGTCGGAGAAGACCCGCAACCCGGGCAAAAATTCGACATCAATCAAACGTGCTTGTTGCGGATCGCGAAATTGTGATCCATAGCGCTGAAATCAACGCAAAAGGTAATGGACTTTCGTTTGTAGTGAGCAAACCAGATGATGTAAGCTACGTGGATCTGATGGATCTTGAGCACCCATTGGCAGGCGGCGGAGGCGGGCCGGACGATTATGGATTCACGTATATAGACGGTGTACCTTCCGGCAAGATCAATGTGACGCTGACCGGCCTGTCAATTGACGTACAAGGACCCTGGAGCGCAAGTGTGGAGCTGCCGGCTCAAACAAGCAGCAGCGCTCCAACTGAACTGCCGCCCGCCTGCCTGACCAAATCAACGCTGGCAACAGGCACTCGCGAATCCTGCAGCACTACCTGAAGGATTAACGGGAAAACTGGCGTTCTCAAATCCTTTAGCTCCAGATTACTACTACCATGTAATGACGGTTAACCTGGATGGCTCGAGACTATCAAGACCTTGGATTGGGAGAAGGAATCTCAGTTTCTCCTGACAACCACCAGGCTGTTTACAACGGCGACAACGGACTGCAACTGATGGACCTGGAAACAAAATCCATCACAGCGCTGGCAAATACGTGGAAGAACGATCGCGGTGCGATCTGGTCACCTGACGGGACAAAAATCGCCTTTACCCGCGGACCCGCTTCCGGATTGATCGGGGCACCCGGACCTTACAGCATATACATTTCAAATCCGGATGGATCACAACAAACTGCTATTGTGGAGAATGGAGATGCGAATACAGTAATGGCATGGCATCCTGATGGAGATGCCCTGGTGTTTACAGCTACCGGACAAAATGGCTCGATGGTGAAGAGCATCAATCTTACTACGGGAGAGGTCACGGATCATTTTGAGACCAACTACTCCAATTCAAGTATTGCCTTATCCCCTGACGGGAAAAAGCAGCCTTTGAAGAAATGCTCCCCGGTGACCATTATGGCATCTTTACTGAGAACCTGGATGGATCCAACAAGAAATTGATCGTGGATGGCGCTCCGATCGTGGTTACCCGCCCATTCTGGAGTCCGGATGGCAAGTGGTTAGCCGTCAGTGTTTTTGATGAGAGCCTTGAAATAATTCCAATGCTGGCACTTATCGAAGTTGACACTTGCCAGATCATTCCTTTGAAAACCATCTCCGGGTACGTTGGAAGCTGGAACCCTTAGAATCTTGGTTTACATAATAAAAGGAGGAGGATTAAACCTCCTCCTTTTATTTATTGGCGATGTTAAGGGTGCATAACATTTTTATCGTTTTCCAATTGGTCATTTTAAACACAAATCATCCAATATAGATTTTGATTATTGATATATGATTATGTATATTGTAGATGTAATTGTATTTTTCGTGATCCATTCTTTCTGTATTGGTACAACCACCGGGCAATGGAAAAAGCTAATACTCTCATCCAAACTAAATTGCACCAACCATTCACCTCACAAAAACTGGTGCCCCGTCCACGTCTGCAGACACGGATCGCAGAGGGACTTAGCCTAAATCCCCTCACACTGGTTATTGCTCCGGCTGGATTTGGTAAAACAACCCTGGTAGCCGCCAGTTTGGCTGACTGCGCCTACTAATGCAGCCTGGTTCTCCATTGAACGCGATGATAACCAGGTCGGGCGATTCCTGGCTTACCTTATTGCCGCCTTACAAGGTGCTGACAAGCGGATCGGCAATGAAGCTGCGCAAATAATCGCAGGCATGCACCAGGCTGTGACGGAGACCGTGCTGACCAGCCTCGTCAATGACATGGATCGTCTGAACCAGGAGATTGTACTGGTACTGGATGATTTTCAATATATTTCCAATCAAGACGTGCTATCGGCAATAGCTTTTCTGCTTGACCATTGTCCACGTACCTTCCACCTGTTGATCGCCACGCGTTCAGATCCTCTCCTCCCGCTTTCCAGACTGCGGGCTCGCGGGCAGCTGGTGGAACTGAGGGCTGCCGATCTGCGCTTTAGCGGGGACGAAGCCATTCGATTCCTGAACGATGTGATGGGCCTCCAACTAGAACAAAGAGCAGTGGCAATTCTCGAAGAGAGGACTGAGGGCTGGGTTGCCGGGTTACAAATGGCGGCACTCTCAATGCGAGAGCGAGAAGATGTGCGCGGGTTTATTGCAGGATTCTCAGGGACAAACCGGCATATTCTCGACTTTTTGTTGGAAGAGATTATGGCCAGTCAGTCCCCTGAGATGCAGCACTTCCTTTTGAATACATCGATCCTGGATCGTTTAACGGCACCCCTGTGCGATGCCATCCTGGCTGATGACGAAGTGACCGAGCCATTCAGAAAAGACGATAGTTCCACCTCAGACTCGTCCAACCCTGGCAAATCCGATGCAGCACTCAGATACCTGGAGCGGGAAAACCTGTTCCTGATTTCGCTGGATGATAAGCGCACCTGGTTCCGTTACCACCACCTGTTTACAGATTTACTTAGAGCAAAGTTACACCAGATGAACCCAGGTGTAATTCCCCACTTGCATATTCGGGCTTCTGATTGGTTGGAGAAAAACGGGTTCATAACAGAAGCGATTCAACACCTACTTGACGTCCAGGAGTATGGACACGCGGCGGATTTAATCGAGCGTTATGGACCAGGCCGCCTGGCTGAGAGTGACCCCTCCGTATTTCAAATGGCAGAAGGTCTACCGCGTGAGATCCTCATTACGCGTCCGAAAATTGGTCTCTACCAGGCATGGCTTCAAATTATTCAAGGGCATATTATTGAGGCCATTCCACTTTTGAAGGGCATGGCACAACAATTGGAGGTTTCAGAGCATACTGGCAAGCAACAATGGATGCAAACTGTTATCTCCACTGCCCTGGTATTTCTTGCCCCGCCCTCAGGTAGCCCCGCTGACAATCCTCTTCCAAATGAATTGCTGCTGGATGATATTCCTGAAAATGAGATGATCCTGCGGAATGCAGCAGATTTCCTCTACGGAATGGCATTGGCGAGGAAAGGACAACTTGAACATGCGATCGATATTTCGATGAAGTGCATCGAGAGGGAAAGGTCGCAACAAGGTGAAATCGTAATCCCTACTTTAGCCTCCTTCGTGACACGCATCCACTTGATCACCGGGCGATTGAACACATGCGCCAACCTGTGCCATGAATACCTGGATCCCATCAAGGAGAGAGGTATCCGTTTTGTTTATACATCCGGCAGCATGAAAATTGACCTTGGCGAAGTGATGTATGAATGGAACCGCCTGGAAGAGGCTGAGGAGTATACCCGGGAGGGACTTCTAGGGAACGAACCCTGGCAAAACATCATGACCGATGGTTTTGGTCTTACATCCCTGACGCGTGTGCTGCTGGCAAAGGGCGATTATTCAGGTGCGATGCAGACTGTCGAGCAGATGGAAGCCACCTTACGAAGCCGTGCTGTTCCGCGTGAATTTGAAGAAGATTTCCACACCCTGAGAGTAAGAGTTCAACTCGCCAGCGGAGATCTGAAAAGCGCTGGTGCCTGGGCTGATCAGATCCAACGCAGCATGGATTACGAAGCTAATAAATGGAGGTATCCACTCACGCTGGCACGAATAGCCCTAGCCCGACACAGATATGAGGATGTCGTAAAAATCCTTACAGAGATGAAACCCATGATCTCATGCCGCAGCCGAACAAGCAGGCAAATTGAAAGCAAATTGTTACAGGCAGAAGCACTCCACGGGATGCAACGCCAATCAGAAGCGATAGCACTCCTCGACTCTGCGCTTATGCTGGCTGAAGCGGAAGGGTACTTACGGGTTTTTCTTAATGGTGGCAAAGCGGTGCTGGCGCTTGTGACTGAATATTTGAAATCTGGCAAAGCAGATCACCGGCTTTTCGCGCGAGCAGTCTTGAATGCATTTGCCCCGACTCAGAATGGAGGAGCCGGCAAGTCTCCGGCAGCCGGGTTGATCGAGCCACTTTCCGATCGCGAACTGGAAGTGCTCCAACTCATTGCGCAGGGGCAAACCAATGAAGAGATTGCGCGGCATCTAATTGTGGCAAGAGGGACAATAAAAGCCCACGCTGCGAGTATTTACCGCAAGCTCGATGTTGCCAACCGGACTGAGGCTGTGACACGCGCGCGTCAATTGGGACTCCTCGACTAATCCCTTTTTACCACTTTAGGTAACCCCTACAAATAACCCGTTAATACCCCATCTGGCTGATGCAAGTTCAATTGCAACGCAGTAAATTTATATTCGTAAATAATCAAGGGGATTCGTTTCCCTTGAAATGGAATTTACACACAGGTCCTCTGGATTCGGACAGTTCTGTGAGTTTTCTGCCTTGAACTTGGCTCAACCATGTGAGATGAATCTATGTTTTTATATGAATTAATTATGAGGAGGAAATGATGTTGAAGACAAGTAAGAAATTTGCTGTTTTGTTTTTGGTTTTTTCGGTTCTGCTGGCCGCATGTACAAAACCCGTCCCAAAGAAGCCGGAAATCACGCTGACGCCATGCAAATTAGGGATCTCACAGGCACTTTGTGGAACCCTGCGGGTTTATGAGAATCGCGATGCACAACGCGGGCGGAAGATCGATATCCGCGTGGCGGTGATAAAAGCGAAAAGCCCGAACCCTGCTCCAGATCCGATTTTCTACCTGGCAGGTGGACCGGGAGAATCAGCGGTTGAAGATGGCATGAGACAACAGTTTTCAAGCGCCCTGGGTTATACGCATGACATCATTTTCGTGGAACAACGCGGTACCGGCGAGTCGAATCCTGAGACCGTTTCACAGGGTTTTCCAGATTTTCAAGGATTAACTGCCGAGCAAATTGATGCCAATATCAAAGACAGAGCCTGGGAATACAAGGTATTGAAGGTTTTCACAATGGATACCCGATTTTACAGCACATCCATGGCGATGGATGATCTTGATGATGTGCGGGAAGCGCTTGGTTATGACAAAATAAACCTGGTGGGTTATTCCTATGGCGCGACCGCAGCCCAATATTATCTGCAGCAGCATGAAGAGCATGTGCGAACCGTAACGCTTGGTGTAGGTTCCCTGCTGGATATACCCGTTTTCGAGTTATGGGCGCACAACGGTCAGCGGGCGATGGACCTCATTTTCGATCGCTGTTTGGCTGATCCTGCATGCCAGGCTGCCTTTCCGAACCTGCGGGAGGAATTCACGGGTTTATTAACCCGATTGGCTTCATCCCCGGCAACAGTGAGCTTCACCTACCCGGGAAATCAACAACCCGACAGGGTTACATTTACACCTGACTATTTTGCGGCTTTCCTGCGCCACATGACCACCGATGCGAAAAATGATCCTTTTATCCCAAGGCTCATTCATCAGGCGTACCAGGAGGATGATTGGTCGGGATTTGCCCAGTATCTGGCGGATGGGTATGGACCTCAATGGTGGGGAAACCTGGCAATGGAACACACCATCCGCTGCAGTGAAAAATGGGCAGCATTTGACCCTGCTGAGTGGCTGAAATCAGCGAAGGCAGTTACCTTGCAGGATGGGATATCAGCCTTGCCAACCATCAAGCCTATTCCTGCAGCTTTACACCTGAAGGTGTGACACCGGAAGGTGAAACTGAACAACCAGGATCAAATGTCCCTGTTCTCATCATTAACGGCGAACTGGATCCGATAGATCCCCCGGAAAATATGGCGGGGGCGAACGAATTGTGGCCAAACAGCCTCTCCCTGATCGGGACTCATCAAAGTCACAGTATATCGAATATGGATCAAATCATGTGCTGGTTTTCAATCCTGGATCCGTTCATCGATAGCGGTTCCGTGGAGGGGCTTGACACCTCTTGTATGAAGGAACTCCAGGCACCACCGTTTGATACCCATTGATTGATTAAACCAAATCGTTACTAAGACAAATGAGCCCCCCGCCGCAGCGAGGGGCTTATTTTATCCGAAGGCAAGAGACATTATCAGTTTCCCCATGACATGGTTATAATCTCCCGGCTGTTGCCGGCTAACCCTTTACCCCTGCGGAAATAACCCCTGTTTATAACCCCTTAATTCCCCATCTGGCTGATGCGAGGCTGTTTGATCAGCAGTAAATTAGTGATAGTAAATAAACAAGAGGGATGCTTATGCCAGAATATTACGAAATTAGAATCATGGGTCGTTTGGATCCGCACTGGTCTGAATGGTTTTCGGACTTGAAGTTGACGCACATGGAAGAGAACGAGACCCTGCTCGCAGGTCTCTTACCCGACCAGGCGGCACTCCACAGCCTACTCGAACGGATCCGCGATCTCAATTTAACTTTGATTTCAGTAAACTGTACCATCCCCCCCACCCACTCACCTGATAAAGAACAGAAAGGATAAAGAAATGGAAAACAAAAACGTTGGTAAGAAAAAGAAAGGACTTCGTATCCTGGTCATTTTGTTGATCGTCGTCCTCCTCATCGTCGGAGCGGTTGCAGGCTTAACATCTCTCGGAAAAAAAGCGGCAGGTGACTTGCTCACCAAGACCCTGTCGGAGCCACTTGAGGGAGCCACATCCGCAAAGGTTACTATTGACCCGGGAGACGGTAACCTGACCCTTGAGAAGAATACCAGCAGCGAGCAGATGCTGGCCAGTGGAACACTGCAGTACTTTGAGAAAAATGGTGCTCCTCTCTCGACCGTCGCCACAAGCAATGGACATACCACATTCACTGTAAATGCAAGCGGCGGGCAGCCCTGGCTGAAACTCCCCTGGTCAGCCTGCAATGGAGCGACCGAATGGACGATCCGCCTCAACCCGGCAGTCTCCTATGACATCACCGCTCTCACAGGCGGAGGTAATGTAAGGATTGACCTGACAGGTTTGAGCGTCACCCGCCTGGCAGCTGAAACCGGTGGAGGGAATATGGAAGTCACCCTGCCTGAGAATGCCGCAAACCTGGATGTGTTTGCCAAGACAGGCGCGGGTAAAGTTACCCTAAATGTTGGCAGCAGCATCACAGGGATGAACACCATCAATGCCAGCAGTGGTGCTGGTGAAGTAAGCGTGTTTTTACCAAAAGGTATCGCGGCGCGTATCAAAGTAGCCTCGGGAAATGTAATCGTTGATCCTGGACTAACAAAGATCGATGACACCACCTACGAGACTCCCGATTATCAGAATGCAACGGATAAAGTTGAGATCACCGTTGGCAGCGGCGCTGGTGAAATAAACATCATCATTAATTAGAGCCGGACATCAAAACCGGTAATAGAAGGAGAAAATAGAATGGCAAAGAATGTACTAACCCACAATCTTTTGGAACCCCTTGGCAGAATCACAGAAGCGGATGTTACTATCGATCCGGGTCTCGGCAACCTGGAAGTTGACGGAATTACCAAAAACGAGCAGGAATTAGCCAGCGGGACGCTGCAATACCTCGAAGAAAAAGAACTGCCCACCTGGTCATTGGACACGAATAACCAGCCGCCCACTTTCACGATCATGGCAACCGGTAAAGGACGAGCTGGATTTCGCTTTCCCTGGGCGGCTTGCTATGGTGCCACCAATTGGCAGGTCCACCTAAATCGAAGAGTGCCTTCGACCGTCAAAGCCCACAGCAATGGCGGCAATATCAAGCTCGACCTCAATGGCATGCCAGTGACACGCGTCTCAGCTGAAACCGGTGGGGGCAATATTGAGGTAATCCTGCCTGATCCTGCGGCTGACCTGAGTGTTACTGCGAAGTCCGGCGCAGGAAATGTGATTGTCCAGGTTCCAGGCGGCGTTGCAGCAAGGATACACGCAACAACCGGACTGGGGAAACTGATCCTGAGCCCAAGGTTCAGTAAAATTGAAAACGGACTCTATCAATCCCCGGATTACGACCAGGCGGATAAAAAAATCGAAATGACCGTGAGCAGCGGTGCTGGTAATGTAGTGGTTGAAGAGCGTGCAGCGTGAAGAGTGTGTTATCAGTTCCGCCCGGGACCAAACAAACAGCATGAAGATGAACTCCGCAAATCCTGGTGGGCAGCGTGAAAACTAGTCTGCCCACCAAGGCCATACCTCGAAGTTCAAATTGAAATGGCAAGAATGAAACCCTCAAAATTGCTGAGATTCACCTGCCAAAGAAAAACTGAAGTCGATAAAAGGAAGGAAAGATAATTATGGACATCTTCAAAAAACACCACGGAATGGATATCATAGGTCAAGGCGGGAAGATCATCCTTTTTATGCTGCCATCATTGATCGCTGCCATTTTAGTGCAATATTTTTTCCCGCAAATTGCCAAACTGGATGAAAGTGTAAGTTTTCTCAAAATTGCTGGTTATGTTTTACTCATTCCGGGTTTCATTTTCTGGGGGACAGCAGTGATCCAATTATTGATAAAGTTTTCCCAAGGGAAATTAATTACCAATGGTGCTTATGGCGTTGTGCGCAATCCTATTTACGCCAGCGCGGTGTTTTTCCTGCTTCCCGCTGTGGCGTTGATTACCCTAACGTGGGTATATTTCGTGCCTGCGGTCTTCTTGTACGCCGGTGTGATGATCTTCATCGGCAAAGAGGAAAGGCAGCTTACGGATACATTTGGAAAGGAATACATAGATTATATGGAAAGGGTTGACCGCCTGGTGCCATTCAGAAAACCTGGAAATAATGTGCATCTCGCTGCCGGAGAGGCTAAAACACAAGAAGCGAAGGAACAAGCCTCATCTGTGTGAAAAATGATAGATGTGAGTGAAACCGTAAAAAACTTTTGAAAGGAGCTAAAAATGAGTAAGAATATTCTGGTCACTTACGCCTCAAAATATGGCGCAACAAAAGAAATTGCCGAGAAAATTGGGGACCAACTCCGCCTAAACGGCGAAGAGGTGGATGTCTTTCCGGTTGAAATAGTCAAGAATCTTACATGCTACCAGGCTGTAATTCTGGGAAGTGCTATTTACGTAGGAAAATGGCCAAAGGAGGCGGTGCGGTTTTTACAGGCAAATGAAAAATGCCTGGCGGATCGTCCTCTTTGGATATTTTCCAGCGGACCTACTGGCGAGGGCGATCCAATTGAACTGGTTGAAGGGAAACGTGTCCCTTCTGCCTTGCAATCGACGATCGACCGTATCCACCCGCGTGACATCACCGTTTTTCACGGAAATATCAACCTGGAAAAGATAAACGCGATCGAAAAATGGGCTGTAAAGAGCGTTGTAAAAAAGCCTTTCGGAGACTTCCGGGATTGGAACGCCATAGCTAAGTGGACGACCACGATTGCGGATGAAGTGAAATAGGCGGGAAATGCTCGAGCGGATTCATAAAGAGATTCTCGCTCACCAGTGAACGCCATCCTGGGTAATTAGCAGAACTGTTTCGGTAGCCAAGGTTGAACCCAGCACGACCACATTCGTTTCATACTGGGTTCAATGATGGCATAGTACTAGAAACCGATTGATTCGCTCCATCGGGCAGGGGAAACACCAACCTCGAATAATTGGAACTTTTCCCCCTATCTACGAAGTTTGCATTGCAATACCGAAGTTAATTCATTGCTAATTTCGGGCAAATCTGAAGTTTTGGATATCTGCCAGCATTTTATCTTCACGAGGAAATGTCTCTCTAAGGCAAATCTTTCTTAAGTGAGATGATCATCAAATTGAGAGCATTAAGCCGGTTGAGTACCCCGATCAACTCAGCTTGATCTGATAGATGACCACGCAAAATTGTTTCATCTTTGCCACTTGATCGGATGTCCATTCCGGAGAACCAATCGGACCACTGGTCCGAAATTTGTCCCTTGATGCGAATTTCAAAGACGCTCGGTTTGTCCATTGATCCGCCTAGCCCAATAATGAAGGGCTAACACTTTGAGCCCATATACGGATTGTGTCCCAATTGCGGTAATCACCCGGTTTCAATTTGACACTTGCCAGGAAAATACGCAATCCCAGTTTATCGGACATTTTTGGATATTGAGACAAATCGATCCCTCCGGTAAACGTCATTGCAGCGATTGGGTTAATCTTCGAGCGTATGGGATCCAGCCAACCTGGAACCATGGCTCTGTAGGTTTCGTTGCCAGTAGCAAGCATCATGCATACCTGGAAGATTGCTGTAGGCATTTGCCGGAGGAAATTAACATTGTTTTCAACAAACTTTGTGGCTTCCGGGAGCCACTTTCCGCTGTGGATGGCACTGCCCACCACAACAGCCTGATACGACCTAAGGTCGCTGACCGATTGTATTGGGCGCACATCCACCTGGGCACCAGCTTCTGCCATGGTTTTACCGACCGCTTCTGCTATTCCAGCCGTGGACCCACCTTGCGTTGCATATGTTACAAGAATTTTTTTTGACATGTTGTTTTCTCCATAAGTATGATCCAAATAATTGTTGGTTGCACGCGAAGTATCGAGAACAGTCAATCCAGTTCCGATCAGCACTGCGCTGCCGAGTAAAATACCGGTGGCTTTGAGAAATTGCGCCGAGATACAAATTTGGGCTGCATTTTCACTCCTGGGGAGCTAGCCTGAATAATTGCCGGACAATCGAATCCCAGGCAAAATCCCTCAAGGAAATTGCCAACCTAACTGAAAACACCAACTCCTGCCAAGTATCGCGCTTTTGGTTTTGAGGATTCCAATGCAAGTTGGATCACTTTGGAGACCGCTTCAGGTCCAGGTTCCTGCCCACGCATGCCATCTGAAACTTGTTGATATTTACAGTAAAGCGGCATGTATGGTGAGGAGGAATTCGATAGAATTTCATCTCCATATGTGTGGACAGTTTGATCAAAATTGGTCTTGATCGCCCCCGGTTCAACCAGGATGACCTGAATATTGAAGGGCATTAATTCCCATCTCAAGGCATCGCTCAGCGCTTCCAAGGCAAATTTGGATGCTGAATAAGAACCGTTTACCGGAGTAACCATTTTGCCGGCAATTGAACTGATATTAATGATCCTCCCGGACCTCTGATTCCGCATGTGCGGAACGACCGCGCGAGTCATACGTGTGACGCCAAAAACATTGACATCAAACATTTGTTGGATTTGTTTATCTGATAATTCCTCAATCGGTCCAATTTGGGCATACCCGGCATTATTTACCAGGGCATCGATCCTGCCAAAACGCTGGATTACTGAATCAACCGCGGTCAGGATCGATTCCGGATCGGTTACATCCAGCGGCAGTTTCAAGGCGACATCCAGGTCATTCAATGCATTTAATATTTCTGGCAGTGGCAACAACGGTGTATCCTGCTTGTGTCAATCGCCGGGCGAGATCGCGCCCGATTCCCGTGGAACAGCCTGTAATTAGAACAATTTTTGACATTTGTAATTCCTTTCTTCTACTGATCGCAATCGATCAGACGATTACTATGATGCGCGAGCCTGGTCAGGCTGGGTGCCCCGGAAGTTATGCCGGATCACTTTGCTTCCCGTGGACGGACCGTCCCAATTGGAAAAGCCGGATCGCATACAGGATCATCCAGGCAATCGAGAGTAGCCCGCCTGGCATGGCAAAAACTGTTGCCATGTCTTTTATCCCAGGTGCAAACGTAACCAGGACAATATAGAGCATGATAAAAGCGCTTCCAATAATTCCCAGATAGGAAGTTGTTTTATTGAAAACCTTCCCGCTTAACATGGCCAATGACATGATCAACCCCGCAATGTTGGGGATTAGAAAGCCAATAAACACTCCCAAGCTGCCATGTGCTCCCCGTGCAAGCATGGCTTCCCCGGCTGAGGCAAACAATATTTTCTGAGACTCCGTGGTCGCGCCGGCATATTTATTGCCCAGTTCAAGCATGGGCAGGGCGGTATTGGTTGTGACAAAGATCGTTGTCCCCACCAGAAAGATGATCAGGGCCAGCTGGGCATAGGCGTTGCCAGTCTTGCGATGGGCGGTGTAAAGCGCAAAATAGGTGGGGAGTCAAGAGCAGCTGATTGATAATGTTTAGCAGGTCGAGATTATATAAGTCCAAGCAGTGGGGACTTTTGAAATTGCGCAAACCTGTCAACGGCTGTTTGCGGCAGGGCGGACAAATTGCCGCCGGTGATCGAGCCGATAACCACATCAAGCACAATCCCGATCAACGCCAGGATGGTGAAAACACCCCCCAGTTGTGCAGATGCTCCGCCATTGGGTTTCAGTATCTTCATTATTAATCGTTTGATCTTGTTTGAAAGTAGACATGTTTATTCTCCTGTTTATCCTGTGATTTTTAATATGTGCGACTCAATTGGAAGAGTCGTCAGTGCAACCAGAACTTCCCAGACCAGGCTCAAAATCCCACCCACCATCGCCAGGATCATTACCACGCCCTGCAATGCGGGCACAAAAGAGGCGCAGATTTCAAAGATAAGCATGAATGTAAAATCCAATAAAACCCACATAAACATTTGCTTTGCTGAAAAGTTTGCCCCGTAACATTACAGCAGAAACCATCAGGCTCGCAGACTCCGAAAGGAAGAAGGCGAGGAAAGTGCCTGGCGTGTGGCTTTGACCCACGGAGAGCATCGCCTGCCCGGCAGCCGCCAAAATCGATCTTTGCGCCTCTGATGTTGCCAACGCAAATTGGTTACTGAGGTCCAACATGGCGAAAGCCCGATTGGTTGCATAGAAGACTGCTACCCCAATGAAAGAAACTATCATCGCCAGCGCGGCAAGTGTTTGACTGGATTTCCGATGGGCAATAAAGAGTGCAAAAAAGATCGGGATATCGAGTGCATAGAAAAGGATATTCAATAGCCCCAGGTCACGAAGTCCCATGAATGGATTATTCTGAAAGTGAGTGAACCAGTCGAAAACTGTACTTTTGGATGTGTTTCCTCCAGGCAGAAAAGTGATGCCAATCTCGACCAGCCCTACCAGCAACAGTACCCAGGGCTGCTATGCCGGCTATTCGGTATAGATTCCTCCAGGAGAAGTCAGTGGTTTCGGTTTTTACCGCACCACCCTTGATCGCTTGCAATTGTGTAGTCATTTTTTCCCTTTCATCTGATTTTTTCTTATACACAATATAGATCTTTAGGCTCGAAACGTCACTGTACCAAGGTGGTGTATTTTATAGGACGGATAAAAAGAGCGGAGGTGTACTTTAAGTACACCTCCGCCAAAATTAAGTCAGTTTGGTATTATAAGTTTCTATTCGTCTACGGAAAGCAACCCGAGTTGACGCGCATGAGCGACCGCCTGTGTACGGCTGTTAACATTCAGCTTGCCGAAGATATTGGTTGTATGCTTCTTCACCGCACTAAGCGTGATGACCAACTTTTCCGAAATCGCCTGATTCGAGTTACCCGCTGCGATGAGCAGCAGGACCTCCAATTCGCGGTTGGTCAATGGTGCAATTAGCACCTCATTTTCGTTATCAGTCGGCTTTGGAGTCTGCAAAATTAAGTGGTTTTGTTTAACGTGGGGTATTCCATAGGTTGAAGATGCCTTTGGAAAAGCGGAAAGGATCTTCTGAATGTAATCCACGCGAACCATTCCTGGCGGGCTTGATCTGATGATGGAGGTTAATGCATTTTCTATGGGTGACCCTTCTTCAAGAAAAATGCTGATAAACCCTTCCGGCTCGGCCAACTCCAAGGCTTGTTTCAAATCAGCCAGGGAGTTCAGGTCATCACCAAGCACAGAGAATAATTGACTGCGAATAAGCAGCGTTTCGAGGGCAACAGGAATATGGCGGCATTGGAGTTCGCCATAGAGAACAAGTGTTGCCACTTCTATCGCTCGCTTTGTACTCACCTTATCAAGGTTTTTCCAAGCCTGGTATAGAAGAATCCGTAAAGCACTGTTAAACAATAATCCGACCGTGTGAATAACATTCGAACCCGGGGCTAACTCAGGGAAACGAAAACTGCCTTCGAAGTTGAATCCTTCAGGTTTGAGAATATTTTGAGCCGCTGCAAGGCGGTTAAATGCGAGATGTACGCGGACATCCTGAGAAATGACAACCTCGCGAATCATTGCAGGGGGGATCATGCCTGCGAGGTCATTGGCTTTTTGCATTTCTGCAGCAGCACCGTCCCAGTCACCCTTAATTTGAAATATTTTTGATAGTAATACATAATTGAAAATTTCCGGATCACTAAACCCACTTTTCCCACTTGCCTGAACGGAGCGGAGTGAAAATTCCCGGGCCAGATCTAGTTGATGCCAATGGTAATAGACATGACAGAGTTCACCATAAAAAGTTGCACTAAATGGGGTTTTTGTTCCTGACAGATTCCACCCGGGCAATACCCTCAGATGAAATTTCGAAAGTATGGCGAAGTCGACCCTGCAACAATTCCATTCGACCCAGCGCGGAAATACCAAGTGTTTCAAATGTAAAATCTCCCATCGCCCTGGCATTTCGAACGATCATTTGAAACATCTCGGCAGCGTGGTCATAGTCAAGCATCTGTTCATATGCGGTTGCCAGATTCACATAAACCCAGCTCCGCATTAGGATGTCCGATTCAGGCAGAATTTGCAAAGCCTGATTGCCTAAATCCCGACTCTCTGCTGGTTTGTCTTGGACACTCCTCAATTTGGCTTGTAATGCCAGCCATTCACCCATAAGGGAAGGATCAGTTTTATTTGAATCCAGAGTGGAAAAGTACTGGTTTATCCGCTCAAGATATGGGGCAGCCTGGGATAATTCTCCGCGGATTAAACTTCAACCAGGAAAATGCCATATTGAGCCGGGGACTCTTCTCAAGATATTCAAGGGGAACAGCCCTCAACCAGCGTTCGACTGTTCTCACCTGGGCTTGAAGGATCATTGAAAGGGCAATATTTTCAACCAATCGAACAATGTTCGGATACTCTTTTGCAGTAAGGGAATGTTCAATTGCTTCGTCGATCATACCTGCCTGTTCGTACCAGGCTGATGCGCTTCGATGAAGCTTAAATATGGCAGTTTCAGAAACCTCTCTTTGAAGTCGTGCCCTGAGTAAATCAGAAAAAAGGTGGTGATAGCGATACCAATTTCCCTCATCATCCAATGAGACGATGAACAGGTTTGCCCGGCTTAAAGACTGAAGCATGTATTGACCGTTTTCACAACCGGTGACAGCCTCGCATAGCCCGGCATTCAAACGTCCCAGGATGGATGTTTCCAACAGGAACTTGCGCATCGCGGCATTTTGCGTTTTAAAAACCTCTTCGACCAGGTACTCGGCGATGTACAAGTGACTGCCCGTGAAGGATTTTATAAATCCGGAAATGTCTGTTCGCCCCTGCATTGAAAGCGCGGCCAATTGTAAGGCAGCAACCCACCCCTCAGTGCGACCCTCAAGCGCTTCCACATCCTTTTCAGATAGTTCGAATCCCAATAATTGCTTGAGAAAAATTGCAGCTTCTTCATAAGAAAAACGCAGTTGACCAGCCCGAATTTCCACCAACTGGCTGCGGGCTCGCAATCGCGGGAGAGACCAGGGGGATCGATACGGGTGGAAACAAGGAGATGAAATTTTCCGGGAATGTGATCGATTAAATAAGAAATAGCCCTATGGATTTCTTCGTTTTGAATCAAGTGAAGGTCATCCAAGACCAGGACTAATTCGATATCCAATCGTGCCAGGTCATTGATCAAGATTGCTGCAATCGAATCGGCAGGAGGAAGTTGCGGCAAATCGAACAAAGCAAGGGCAGATTCACCGAGATCCGCTTTGACAGTCTGGAGGGCTTTTATCAGATAGGTCCAGAAGCGAACCGGATCATTCTCTTCTTCATCCAATGATAACCATGCCACTGCTCCCGCATATTGGGTGACAAATTCGCCCATTAATGTGGTCTTCCCAAATCCTGCTGGACCAGAAACAAGGATAATACTGCCCGGGTGAGCTACTCGCCGCGATGATTTTCTCCACCAAATGCGGGCGTGCCACGATATTGTCTTGCCTTCGAGGAATATAAAATTTTGTGGCGAGGAGGGTATTAGACATAATAAAATTAATTATACATTCTACTTAATCTGGCATTCGGTAAGACAATTGAATCTTAAAGAAGACATCGCACTACCAATGACAAACAATCAGTTCTTTGTAACAAAAATACTGGCGGTTCATTTTCAGACCGCCAGTATTTTTATGCAACACGTTTTGATTCTTTTTTGCCAATCTATACATTCTTCGTTGAAAAATGAGAGAAAAGTGGTTTGGCACCTACCTCATTTCATCAACTTAAGAGGCCGGCTCAGCTAAAATCACCTGCCAAGGACCCTGGATCGACTCGACACCCTGGCCATTGAGCTGCACGGATAATTCACCCGTGGGTACAAGCCCCATGTAACTCTCTACAATCGCAAAGGATTGACCATTTACACCTCCGCCACCACCGCCACCGCCGCCATTAGGCACACCGCCGGCGATATCATAGGAAAAACTAAGGCTGGAATCGTAGATAAAGGTGATCTCGTAACCGTTCATCCCGAAATCATTTTGAATTCTTTTTATTGAGACTACATGCACCAGTTTCGGGCCAAACGGTACATCTTTTTCGATGACCCATTCCTGACCTGGTTGGGGGTTTTCACCAACATTCACCTGAAAAGTGGATGGGGCATATGGGTCTGTCAACGCCGGGATAGAGTTGACGGTGATCGTCAGCGGCCAGGCGATACTTGTGGAATTGAGCAGCATTGCCCAATTATATTTATTGCTTCCTACTTCATTGAGTTCAACGATGAAATCACCCGGGACCATTTCGGGGGTCAGCGTGACATTGTTAGCGTCACGGACAGTGACATCTTCCAACAAGCCATTGAAGATGTTGACCGTCAACCCACTTTCAGGTTCAATGGTGAGTGTTCCTTGCAAGATGTACCCGTTATCCAATGGGATGACCTGGCTTACCACCATTTCTGAGGGAGAGGATTGTGCACCTGCCCCTTCGACTGCATTTTGTGCAATTTCGGTGGGGATTACAACAACCGGAGCAACCGTCAATGCGGCATTCCCTTTATCGGTCAGTTGCAGGGGAACCTGGAAACTCCAGAGTGAACTCCCGTTTCCGGTTTGCCACAAGCACTCGAGTGTTAATGAAACCTTATTCTCGGATTGTGGAATGGCGGAGTATTCGGCTTCAAATTGATATGATCCACTGCCTGGCAAAACCCCCAAACTCTTGTCCTGTAATGTGTTCCATCCGAAAGACTTATTACGGGAGAGGCATTGATGGGGATGGAATTGGACATTGGGCATACCAAACCTTGCGACTTCATGGAATCTTCAATCCCAAGGATTGAATATTTCACCAAAGTTTTTTCCTTGCTGGCGATCACTTCATCTACACTTAAAGTTACTCCATCGACACTCTGGGTTTGCGGTTCAACCAATGTTCGCAATTTTTCTTCCTGTACCTGGCCAAAACCAGGTATATAACCGATCCAACGCTGGATGGTATCCGCTACAGCTGGAACTGTAAAAGCTACCACCGTCAACATCATTAATACCACTGCGGTTGGGATCAAAACTCTCTTTCGCTTGTTCATCATTGCTCCTTTTTGTCCTTGTATTTTTGTGTGGATTTTCGGAGCCAGATTCAGGTTCTGCGGAATTTGATCGCCAATCAACGAATCCAGAATTTGGGAATATTTGCTGTTCTTCATTCCTCATTCCTTTCAGCCTCAAGCAAGCCTCGCAGCCTGGTTCGGGCGGCATTCAACAACCATTTGATTGTTCCGGGAGCAGTCCGCGACACTTCACTCATTTCTTTTTCTGACATATCGAGATAGTATCTTTGAACTACCACCACTCTCTGCCGCGGAGAAAGCCTGGCAAGCAAGGCCAGCATCTCAGCCTTCAATTGAGATCGTTCCACTTCACTTTCCACAGATAAGCGAACGGGAAAGCAGGGTTTCAAGATCGGCTTCGTCAGCCTCCTGCGGCAACGGAAGAATGCGTTTTTCTCTCAAAGCCACATTCAGGGCGGCGTTCATCACACTGACCATGAAATACGGCTCAAAAAGCCTGCATTCGTCGAATTGGCGGACGCGTTCATAAAAATGCACAAATGCATCCTGCACTACATCTTCTGCCATGGGCCTGTTGCGGGTCACCAGGTAAGCCGTTCGAACAGCTTTCACCTGGTATTTTGATATTAGAAAATCCAGCCCATTGATATCTCCGCTTTTTAAGCGGAGAACAGCTTGCAGATCATCCATTCTGACTCCATTTTGTGTGTGCGCTCACATATTAACTACAAACAGGGACAAAAAAAGGTTGGGTTGGATAATTTTATCTCCCGCCTGGTCTGGTGTATGTATTGGTAGGTTAGTGTCAAAAGACCAAAGGAAGCAGTCTTTTTGTCCGGTTTTGATAATTCAAGTAATTATCTCCCAATTGTTCAAGCATAAATCTTTCCTCAACTCTTATGCGGTAGAGGTATGCAAGAGTAATCGGGAGCATCATGGCTAAAATTGAAATCCAATTGGACATTGAAGTAGAGATTCCCAGGAAAATGATGAGTTGACCGAGATACCCGGGATGCCTGATTAATTTGTACATGCCGGTTTCAATTATTTCATGGTTCTCCAATTTTGCTACTGAATAAGTAAAGAATTGTCTTAGTGTCATTATGGAATAAATTCTAATCATCAACCCTAACACAAACAAGGACATTCCGATTGCAAAGAAAGTATTCCAATAATAAATCCTTCCCAGTTTCGTTGCGCCGATTGCGAACGAGAGGAAGTAACCAACGGTAATTAACCCATACAACAACTTTAGACTGTTTTTATCGTTTGAAGTTGTAACATGGTTTTTTCTTCTCTGCCGTAAATTCAGAAAAACTTCAAAGAAAAAATATAGATATGAGACGGCAATAATGACGATTATTTTCGGATCCATTGTTTTCATTCCTGTTCAGCGCATACTTGTTAATACGGTGTAATCTACAAGAAAAAGCCAGTATCAACGATCGTTATCCCTCTATATTTAGTTCAATGGGGGAGTTGCCAGTCCAATATAAAGTGTAGGTTTCCGGTAAAGGTTGGAATACGGTGAATCCCATTACAAACTCATCCTCGTTAAGCCATCCGCCCATTCCACTAAAAAATAATTGTGATCCGTCATCTCGCTGAACGTAAATTCCGCTGCGATCATCGGTTACCATTTCCTGAAAAGACTCAAGTGGAAACTCTCCCATCACTAATTTTTCCATTCCCGGTCTGGCCAGTTCCACCAGTAGAAATTTATCTCCCGGAGGGGCTTTCGTATCGCGGGCTTCGTCAACCAGGCGCGCAGAAACAATAATAAAATCGCCCATTGTGGTTTTTATAAGGGGATAGGTTACTTCGGTACTTGAAATTTCTGCGGCTAAAACTTCAGTTCCTTCTAGTGTTTGAGTCACGGTATTGGAGAACGCTGGTGTACATGCGGTTAGGAGAAGAAAAATTGTAAGTAAAAAGGCAATCCCTTTGGTTTTCATGGTAAACCCCTTCATAATAAGTTATTGGATTGGAGTTGTTGAAGTAAGCGCGCATCGCAATCTCATCCACCATAGTAGAAAAATGAATGAGAATCTTGATTGAATTAATCCTTTTTCAGTTATGCAATAAGATGGCCATTACTCTTCAATCACGATACGATCCGGCCGAATTTGTGTACCGTTGTAATCAGGCGCATCTTTATACAATATTCCATAAAGATGAACGATCTTGCCGCTGTCTCGCGCCGCCTCAATCTGGGACTTTAGCACGGGATCAATTGAATCAATCCCATAGGAAATTACCTGCCCCAAATCCTGGCGCTCGAAGTAATCATCATATTGCCCACCGATGCCAGCTTTCTTGATCACTCCCCACCAGTCAGAAACTTCTTCTGTGCCTGGCTGCAAAGGACTTCCAGGAGTTACCAACTACCTCAGTCGGTTTTAATGAATCACCCACTTTGCACTCTCCCCTGAAATAAGCCCATTCATCACATTCACTGCCATCAGAGAAGAGACAGAAACCGGCAACACTGCCATCGGCTGCCTGCCTATTTTCTTCTGTGCCGCCATTTTCTTTGCAGAAGACAGAAGCAGGGTTCGGGATTTCAATGGCAGCAGTTGGTTGTAATTTTTCCGATTTGCAAGCCGATAACGTGAGAATTGCTGTTAGCAGTACGAGCATTGAGAACTTTTGTTGATTTCATTTTTCCCTCCGGACTATTTTGAAAAATCATTTGATATTCTTTTGACGCTGTCAGTGGATTTCCCGTTCCTGTAACTGATTAAGTGTTTATTAATCTTGGAGAGTGGACTTATTCAAGAATTGGATGATCCATTTCCCCTTGATTTCCGATTATTTGCCCAAGTCAAGAGGATGCCAAAGATAATCGCGAATCGAAATGAAGTTTCCCAATCTATGATCTTTGTTCCATGACCAATCAGGTTCCAAAGGAAAGTCACAACCGTTACAATCACCAGGGTCACAACAAACACGAGTGCAAATTCAATAGCCAATTTCCTAATATTCATTATCAGAATTCTCCTTTTACTTTTTTTCAGCTTCGTAATCCTTCAATTCCCGACTGATTTAGAGGTTCTCATTGTAACTCCTCATTATTCACTTCAATGATTCCTTCAATAAGCCCACGCCCATGAAGACTATGCCAAAATTCTTAATGACCATACTCATCATGAAGATGGTTAACACCGTTGGAGTAACATGATTCATGAAGTATATTTTTGCAGGCATGCCTATCAACATCGATGCAATGACAATCAAACCACCTGCAATACCATAAGTGTTTTGAGACTGAAGAAAAGGATTGTTAGAGCTATTGAGAATCCAAAGCCGCCTATCAACCCGCCAAATAAGGCACCAAGCCCTTTCAGGAAACCGGCTTGTGTGAGTACTGAGTAATCATTGATGGTTGGATGAATCTGAATGCTGTGGGCAAAGTTTGTGGTGACGTAACTCCAAAATACTCTTTCCAAGATATATAGAATTCCAATGACCATTGCGATCAGTGCTATCGACTTGTGGTACTTCAACCAGCTTCCGTAAAGACCAACCGTTAGCATGGCAATGGAGAGAATCAACAATGGTTCACCGAAATAGCCGGCAATCGAGTATGGAGCAGCGTAAATGGGCGCCGGATTTAATGAGATGTTTCTCGCCTGAAGAGAAGAGATGAACCAATCCCCAATCCCGTGCATATCCGAAACCAGGGTAGCGGCAGTGGCCAGGAAAAAAGCCCCCAGTGCGCCAATCAATATCATTTTGTTTTCCATTTAATATTCCCATCAGAATTACAGTTGTTTTGATACGTCTTCAGTTTATTGTTTCCAGCAACCCTTCTTTAAATTTTGGAAAGGGAGTGACTCTTTATAAACCAATTAGAGGTTGCTAAACGACAATTTTTGTGACATCAAAAGACATAGTGATATGGTGTAACAAAGCGTAATTATGATGAATGCTGATAACATCCCGTATTGGAGGAGAGGATTGATTGAACCTTGCGGGTAAATCACCTGAAACGCCAACCTCGTTAACCACAAAATACAGGTGGCTGCCAACAAAGCAATAATCGAAAATCGATTTGAATTGCCGCCGAAAATGAACAATATGTTTAATGCTCCAAACAAAACCAAGGATAAAGAAAAGAATACGTTAATTGCCCGAACGGCAACGATCAACTCAGTCGCGTTGGGATCGATGTAGGAATACCACTTCCACACACTGGGAACAAAAAAATGCCAAACGCCGAATGCAATCGAAGCGATGCTCCCAAACCCTACTAAAATCTTTACAAGATTAATCAAAGCAACGCTCCTGGTGGATAAGTTAATTTGGGTTGGATTGCATAAGCTCACTCGACCTGATCGCTCTTAACCATGCAATCCAACCCAATCCATTATTTCTTTCCAGACCATTTCATTTTTTGATCATCCCTTTGGCTTTTCAACCAAACTGGGTACTGTATTCTATGGATAAGGCTGGTTCAACCAGAGCTTATGCAGTCCATTACCGGCGAGCCAGGTATTCGTTGAGACAATCATGTCCAGGTCCCCATCAGCATCCATATCGGCAATGGCTACGCCGGAGTTGTTGAATGAATCCAGCTTGATCCTGCTGTCGGAAAAAGTTCCTTTGCCGTCATTCAACCAAATTTTAGGACCAGTTTTCCAGCTGCCGGTTACCGCGTCAAGATCACCATCGCCATCCATATCCGCCAAGGCTGCGGTCAGGCTGTAAAGAGTCCCCAGGTTTTGACCGCTGTCAGTAAATATCCCATTACCGTCATTCAACCAAACTTTATCTGCCGGATTAGCCCCATTGTGGGATGAATTGGCGATGTACACGTCCAGGTCTCCATCCACATCCAGATCGCCCAGAACCGCGGCATAAGCGTTGGTGAATCCGAGTCTTTGAGTGCTGTCAGTGAACACACCAGTACCGTCGTTTAACCACAAGACCGGGGCGTTGTCTGACTTCTCGCCGTTGTTGGCGACCAATGCGTCCAGGTCACCATCCTGATCAACATCACCGAGTGAAACGGAAGTGCCAAACCAGTTACCAAGTGTTTGACCGCTGTCGGTGAAAATGCCGCTGCCGTCATTCAAAAATACCTGGTCAGGATTGCCATTCCAATTGGTGACAAATGCATCCAGGTCTCCGTCAGCATCCAGGTCACCCAAAGCTACTGAAGAGCTCTCTGGACTGGCCAGATTTTGATCGCTTTGACTAAAAACACCCTTGCCATCATTCAACCAAACCTCGTTGCTTGTCTCCTCGGTGATGAAGATGTCGAGCGATTTATCCCCGTTCAGGTCTCCGAAGGCAGCGCCACTGCCGGGTTTGAATTCCTGACCACTTTGAGTAAATTTACCCGCGCCGTCATTCAATAGCAACATGCTATTCTTATCCGCATTACTGATGAGAGCGTCAGGGTCCCCGTCGCCATCCACATCCCCAGCAGTGACGGATACGCCATCCCCCTGTCCAAGATCCTGCCCGCTATCAACAAAGGTAAACGGTGCAGAAGGTGTTGGGCTGGGTACAGGTGTAGCGACCGGCTTGGCTTGACAAGCACTTACCAGTACAAGGGTTGTTGCTAATAAAACTATCTGTGATGCAATTTTTCGAAACATAACTTTCTCCTTTTTAGTATTGCCTGATATTTGAATTGCTTTTGATTCGTAAATCCTTTGATTACCGAATTTCTTCCAATGTTTTTCTTGCAGTTATCGCCCAATCCCCATACCCATCTTTTGCCATGTTCTCATACTGTTTTTCAAGCTTTTGGCAGGGATACTCCTCGCATTGGGCACAATTGGCAATCTGGTGGTTAAGGTTGCAGAGCCTGACTGTACAAGTTCCGCAATAATTCGCGCAATTCGTGCCCAGGCAGCCTTCTGTGCAATCCTGTTTGTACAGCGGGCATTGGGTGCAGTCGTTGCCACAGTAAGCGATATAGGGTTTTACAGCTGACTCACTCATTATTCACTTTTCCTTAAAAGTTACCACTGTCGCCGTCATTGTTTATCTCCTATGAATTCTAAGAATGAGCACCGTAGACAACTTCGCCGGAGTGCGGTTTTTGATCTTTTGCACCCTTAATCAGAAGCCACAAAGCCAGGGAGACTTCAGCAATAAAACTGATCACCATGCAGGGATAAGCGATGACCGCGAGGTCAGGGAGGATCAAGCGCTGGCAGACATACACGAATTGGCAAATGCCGTCCGCAATCAACAGCATACCGAGGATCTTTGGAAGGAACTTGGATTTAAGGACCAGGTAACCGAGCGGAAAGAGCCAGACCCCGTAGGGCACCTGGGCGATAAAGACCCCGGTTTTGTATAAACCGAAGAAGAACACCGCCAACGCATGGAGTTGATCTGGCTGGAAGGCTTTAAAAGCTTCCGCTCCGTTCAAGATCACCAGGCTGGCAAACAGGCAGAGCGAGGTGAATAACCAGACCGCAAAACCGGCAACATTGAATAACAGGAAAAGCAACGCAAGATCTTTATTCACCGGCTTTAGCAGCACGTACAAAGCCCAGGCTGCCAAAAGGAAAAGAACCACCGAAAACAGGTTGATGACAAAACCGATGCGGAACTGCGTTGCATGGGTCATGATGTGATTGATAGTAACCGGTGCTTCCACGAACACAAATTTCCCGAATAGGTTGGCGATGACCGAGGTGACAATGTAAAGAAGGTATAACAACCCTGCGGTTCTGGCGATTTTAGTGATTGAATTCAATTTTTTACTCCTTTTTTGAAATAGATAAGTCGAAATTTTCCGGCTTGCCCGGACAAACCGAGATAAGGGGAATTCCCAAATCACGTACTTTTTTGAGCAATCCATGCAACGCTGCCTGGTCGACGACTGGACCTGTGATAAGCGTGTCTCCGTTGTCATCCAACGTGATGGTCAGGCCTTCAAACCAGTCTGTCCACTGTGAATCGAGTTGACCTTTGATCCTGATCCTGTATATTGTGGGCTGCGATGAATCAGGTTGAGGCAGAAGTGTATTTCCCATTGATAAGCATCCTTTGCGACAAGTAATAATATTTGGTGCCAATTGCCTGGTGCAACGCTACTATACCTTTCCCAATAGACGACTGATAGACACTTTGGTGTGGTGCAGAGTGTTGTTTCGGGAAAATCGAAAAATTGCGTAAGGCTATGGACATCCCGATCATTTCCCTCACAAAAATCCCAATGTTCAATTTCACGGGTTATTTACCACCTTCTACTATTTGCTCCTTACTGCTATTACGAGTGAGGCGTTTCGGTCCCCAAATGAGCAGTACAAACAGCGCCATGATCACATAGGGTAAATATTCCAGCCAGTTATAAAGTGGAGACCGGATTACCCCTGAAAGCATCACCTGCAGAGCATATGTAAATAACCAGTGAAACAGGATCGCTGACCAGAGACTTTGTTTGGTGTTGTTGTAAAGCCACGTATAAAAAACCGAATTTGCCATAAAACCAACCAGAAAGCCAATGAACGGAAGCCCAAATTCATGATGAGAGGTACCCACCATTAGAAACAATGGGAGATGCCATAATGCCCAGACCAGACCAATGATCAAGGAGGAAATCAATGCATTCCATCGCGTCTGGAGTCTTCCCAGGGCATATCCACGCCAACCGATTTCCTCTGACAGAGGACCAAGGACCAGCAGTGGTAAAAAACTACCCAACTGTGCCAAGAAAAGATTCCCGGGGAAAGTATTCCCGAGGAGTTTGTTAATGGTCAGTTGTCCTGCCGTTCCAACTATTACGATCAGGAAGGTAAACACGTACCAACGCCAGCCAAGCTTGAATTGAAGAATGCGCCGCCCTAGCAGGCGTAATCCATTCACCCCTTCTTTTTTCAAAGTCAGAAATATTGCCAGGAGGGAGGGTATAAATCCTCCGATAATAAATAAAGCGATTGCCCACCAGGGGCCTTTAACATTACTCACGAAACTTATAGTCGGGACCTTAAAAAGGGCAAGGGGTCCCCAGAAAACGAACCAGGACAAGACAAGGGTAAATCCTAAAAAGACGTAAGCTTCAGTTGCTTTATTTGAATTTTTCATTTTGCTCCCATAAGGATGAATCTACTGTTTGTGACTGAATACATCGATTTTTACTTTAACAAGAATTGATATTAAAAACTTGATTAATCAGGGTTTCATCAATCACATCATTTTTGAAATATAAATAATCCCGATAACGAAACCTACCGCATTACAGAGCATGTGAACAATCATGCCAAGGTATATATTCTTCTTTGTTGTCCCAAAGATTATTGGCAAAAAACCAACGGTTCTTGCGATAATCATCCAGGGAGTAAAGACATGAATAGCCGCAAACAGAAAGCTGTGGAACAACATGGCATACTTACCCTTCATCCTGGGTAATAAATATCCACGAAAATACAATTCTTCAACTATCGGAGCTAAAAACACGTTAATTAATAATGCCATCGAATAGGTGACGATCAATATTGTTTTGGAATAGTGACCATCCAATCCCAAATCCATGTCCGGCATCCAGAAAAAAAGAACCTTATGCAGAAATGAATCAACGGGTTTAAAAAGTGTCATTAAAGTGCCAACAATCAGAAAAATAATGGTACCCCATACGAAATACTGCCACCAAGGGATTGAGTTTTGATAACTGATGATTCCGCGAAGTGTAAACCAGCCGGATTCTTTCTTCCCCTGAACCAAAAGAAATCCGAGTTCCAAGGGAACAAGAATAACAGCGAATGCCAAAAGAAGCGCAAAAAATGAAGGATAGCCCATTTTGGCAACTGGCTTTAGGGCGAGGAAGTAAAAACACCCAACCAGTATCCCGGGGAGCAGGTGCAAAAAGACCGATTGTGATATTGAATGTTTCTCGATTTGATCTTGATTCATTGCTCTATGCCCTTTTGAGTGAATTGAAAGGCTCTCACCTCGCGAGAGTGGAGAGCCTTTCACCTGTTACAACTGGAAGATAGACTTACCGTTAGCCTTTCAAATCTTTGGCATTAAGATTGGCAATTGCTTTAGGGTTGAATCCTTTAGCGATCAACCAGATTGCCATTAATATTTCCTGTGGAGCAAGTACCATTTCCAAATAAAACCCAATACCGGAATCCATGTTAAAGAATTTCAAAAGTGCGGAAGCCATATAAAGCACCACACCGATAAAACCCCAGACGGACAACCAGCGGGGGATCAGGCGGGTGCGGTAGAAGGAGATGTATAAACACACAGCCCCAATGAGAAATATGATCATACCGGTCGGAGCGAGGCGGCCTTGAAACCAATACAAGACATTGCCCATGGACTGCAAAGCCGCCGAATCAGCGCCGGCGATAATGTATTCATTACCGAGTAAGACCAGTGCCAAAAAACCGAGGGTCGAAAGAAAATAATAAACTCCCTCCAATGCCCCACGGAAAAGGACCATCCCCATCGCCAGTTCTTCGCTATCTTTTCTAAAGATCGGGTAGAGGAAAACCGTCATCGCCATCAGTGAAATCCCCATCATGAGGTATAAGAATGAACCCCCGGTAATCCGGGACGAATTGGCGGCAACGATGCCCAACAAATCCACACCAACAAGCGGTTTGCCGAAACTGAACGAGGAAAGCACTTCGCCGCCAATGACTCCTCCCAAAACCCCAAAGACCGTCCCCAGGAAGTAGAGGACACCTGCCATTACTGCATTCTTTCTGTAAGTCTTCATTTTGAATCTCCTGTTTTAACTTTAAATGGTTGTTTAGAATAGAAATTTAAATGATCTGGTTTACAAGAGGTATAAAGGTAAACCCGCGCACATTCGCGCCCCCGATTGGATCGAGTGCGAAATTACTTTTATCAAGAGGACGTCATCTTTGGCCATTTGGTTTTCTACGTTTCCGGGATGTGGTAATCCTGTGATCCGTTTTATATATGCACGAGCGCTTTCACTTTTTTCTGTTTAAGTAGAAGAAACTTATTTTCAATGAACAGATTCCAGGAGGGGCAACAAGTCAGTGGGTTGTGCACTAAAGCTGTCGTTAAACAAGATCACGGCCGTTATGACAATCGCGAAAAATCCAATAACAACACCAATTTGCAGTAACGATGTTTTCTGGATCTCTTGTTTTGCCTTCACCTCACAAATTCCACCCGGGCAGTATTGAGTTTTTTCTTTATGGAACAATGGATAAAATTTGCATCCCAGGCAAATGCCAAACACAGCTTCAAAGAATAAAAAGATAAGGCAGATTTGACAGATAAGCCCGGTGATGATGCTGGTTGAATTCATTACAACCAACAGCAGGAAAATGGTCGATGGCTAACACCAGTCCAATCGTCCAGGCAAACTTTTTTGGAGCTGCACCAACATATTCGGGGGTTTGCTTACCGACAAATAAACGCCCAATTATTAATGAGGGTGAATATTTAGGGCTGATGAACATGCGGATGATGAAATCTATCAGGAAGATCGGTGTTGACCAACTTGATCATGAAAAAATCCTCTTTAAAGATGACCAGCATCCAGGCCAAGAACATGAAAAAATAAAGGATTCCTGCCGATGCCCGTATTTCCCGTTCGTTTAATACGGGAACGTTATACCCTTCTACTGTTTCTCCAAATTGCCTTGCTTTATTCATTTTTCTCCCTTTGTACCGATCCATTTTTTTAACCTGACTGCTGCTGCCATTTGGTTATGATTTGACTGAGAGAGGGAGAGTTGAAGACCCTCCCTCTCACCTGACAAAAATCTATGCCGCGCTCAAACGATCGCTTGTAACTGCTTTGCCCGGATTGCTGCGCAACAACGCTATTCCCATCCAGATGAACCAGATGATCTGGCCCAGGCCAAAAACCGGACCTAGCGTGCCTGTCAGCACCGGGGCAAGATGTGATTATGCCCACTGCGCCAACCACGAAGCCGAGGATATTCAGCCCTTTGGGAAGTTCACCAGCCCGCAGTGCAGCCAGGCTGACCAATAACGTCATGAGACCGCCAAGTATTTCACCATTGGCGTTGCCCAGCCCATCAATTGCGGGTTCGATCCCCTGCCAGGTCAAAGCAGCCTGGGTTGGGTCAGTGGCATTGAGAGCCACAACTGAGGTGAGAGCGGCATTCGCGACCATGCCGCTGGCGATCAATGAGCCAGCCCAGATGATGCCAATCGCGGCTGCCACCTGCATCAGTGCGGGCGCGCCAGCTTTCAACCTGTTGTATAAAGCCAGTGAAAATACAATCAGAAAAAAGCCGAAGAACACATACATGAGCAGGTTGGTTGAAAAAACGACCGCCTGGTTGTTGACATTCACAGCAACCTTTTGGGCTAAATCAGTTATGCTGATGTAATCCAGAATAACGATGAAGATAATTAATCCCGTCAAGTGCGCCACTGCCATGTAAAGCGCTGCAAAACCACCAAATTTCTGTAAAGCTTTCATTTTATTTCTCCTTTATCGTTGATAATTTCGAGTATTACGATTTGATCTCCGACATGCCTTCCAAGTTACGCTTCCGAGTTGCGCCACTTCCAGGCTTTCCAGACGATGAGTAACAGAGCTGCGATTTCTATTGTGGAATAAAAAATATACATTGGAGATGGGACTCCAAGAAACCAATGACCCGACTTGAGCCACAATAAAAAGGGTAGCTGCAATAATGTTTGCCCAGCGGTTAACCCGATGCTTTAATACCCAGGACAGGACGATCATTAAGAACGGAATCTCGAACATTATCTGCGGTTCCCAACAAAAATCCTTCGGTAATTTTTACAGTTCCATCTGCTGTGTATCCTGTCATAGTCATTGCCAGAACCCCAGGCTCCAAAGAGGAAAGGGAATCGCAATACATGAAATTCACGGTATAAAACACCCATAATAGGATCAGCAGGATTCTTGTATTCATTTTGGCACTCGTTGCGGTTGTTGCTCGTGGACTTACTTCGGTTGTGTTCATTTTTTCTCCTTTTTTGAACGATATGAATGAGTTTTTCTTATTTGAGTAAGCGTGCATCAACCGGTTAATCTGCAGGGTTAGCTCCATTTCCACGCATACCAGATCGTGACCACATTGAACCCCATGTTGACTGCAATCAGGAATTTGTCATACAGCGATGCATAGGTGGGCAGGCCAACCAGGTTGAACAGGAAAAAGAAAACTGCCACGATAATATTCACCCAGCGACTTACAGGCTGAGGCATTACCAGGTTCAAGAAAACCATCAGGATGGGAATCATCATCAAAACCGCAATCCCCAGCCAAATGTACTGATTAAGATTCATATCGGCCATCGGTTTTTTTGCCAAATCGCCGCTGCAAATACGCAACACATCACCGTAAAGATAAAGGAGCGTGACGACGACCCAGGTTGCAGAAAGAATAATTTTTGTATTAATCATTTTTATTACTCCTTCACAACCGTGATGATGACACTTCCTTTTTTACGCCCTGTGTCCACGAAGCGGTGCGCCTCAGCAGTCTGCTCCAGGGGATAGCGCCGGTCAATAACTGGTTTGAGTTTCCCGGCTTCAAGCAGCTCTTTGAGGAAAACCAGATCTTCTACCCGGTCAGGCGCTCCACCGGCGATCACTTTCTTACCGCCAATCAGTGCAGTCCATGGCCATTTGAGCTAATACTTCCACTCCACCTGCCCCAGCCAGATACAACCCGTTTGGCTTGAGGGAGGCTTTGTAGCGTGCAAATGAAGTATTGCCTGGGACCATGTCCAAAATTACATCATACGTCTGGCCGTTTTGGGTGAAATCTTCTTTCGTGTAATCGATGGCATGGTCTGCCCCAATTGACCTCACCATCTCCAGATTCCCCGTACTGCAAACGCCGGTAGCTTCAGCCCCATAGTATTTGGCGAGCTGGACAGCAAAAACACCCGTACCACCTGATGCACCAATAATTAGAATCTTCTGCCCGGACTGTAAGTTTTGCCATATCTCTCAAAAAATAAAGTGCGGTGTTTGCGCCAAAAGGAATGGCAGCAGCTTCTGCGAAGGTCAAATTCGCCGGTTTCATGGCCAGACAGGCGTCTTCAGCCATACAGATATATTCGGCATACGCGCCATATTTAACGCTTATGCCAAAGACCTGATCACCCTTCTTGAACAACCTGACGTCCTTACCCGCATCAACAATTTCACCAGACAACTCCACGCCAAGGATAGGCTGCCTGGGTTTGCGAAGGCCGAACGCCAAGCGCGACAAGAACCCAAAGCCAGGTGGAACAAAGACAAAACCGCGTGCGTTGCAGTCCCCAGCGGTGACGGATGTGGCGTGAATTTTGATTAGCACTTCATTGTCCTTGGGGACAGGCTTTTTCACCTCTTCGAGATGAAGCACATCTGGTGATCCATATTTTGTGTAA
The DNA here is from genome assembly GCA_963753625.1 of uncultured Chloroflexia bacterium. Taxonomy (GTDB): domain Bacteria; phylum Chloroflexota; class Anaerolineae; order Anaerolineales; family Anaerolineaceae; genus UBA6107. Next base: position 19,139 of record CAVWCP010000005.1, on the reverse strand, counting down.
ACAATCGCTTTCATAGTTATCTCCAATTTTCTTAGATCGATAGATATCCGTTGTGTCAGCAAGTAAAGAATTTGCACTGCCTGCCTGGCACAACGCTAATATACCCATGCCAGAGTGTCACTGTGTTAGACACTTTGGTGTGGGTTGAGGTGTTGGTTGAAGTGTTGTTTTAGATTACTGGAAAGAAATGAGGGGGGCTTTTAGAACAGGTTCAACTCGCGAGCGCGGGCGATGGCTTCGGTGCGCCGGTGTACCTGCAATTTTTCGAAAATCCTGCGGTTGTGCCCTTTGACCGTATCCAGGGCGAGGAACAAGCGCTTGCAGATTTCATTATTTGATAGTCCCTGGCAAATGAGCTGTAACACTTCCAGTTCGCGCTGGCTCAGCGGTTCAATCAATTCTGATTGCGGATTGGTTGATTGTCGACTCCGGTACAGCCTCCGATGGTGCAAAGGCAGCCAGGATTTTATGAACATAATCCGTAAGTGGATGAGCACGGTCGCCGGACTGCTTTTCAATCCACGTTCTAAAATCCACAATCAACAAGCGCATCGGCTCGCCATTATCCACGAATAGGCGGATGAAACCACCCGGTTCAGCCAGGGTCAGCGCTTCGGTCAACACCTGAACATGCCGGCTCTTTTTCACCTTGAGCGTGAAGCGCAAGCGCTTGTAACACCATCACGCGAAGCAGTTCATTTTCCCATCCCTTTTCTTCCATTTTCTGGCGATACGGCACCAGCAACGCCAGCGCAGCGGATGGATCACCCTGGGCGATGAGGGTTCGCGCCTGGAGGAGTGGAAGATCATTTTGCTGGGCAATTTGAGCGGCGGCATCTATATTGCCCTGGTATAAGTGGATCAACACCTGGCTGAGCGGCAATAGTCCGGCAGACGCACAGCGAAATCCCATTGGCGTGTATTTTGTTCCGCTTGCGCCAGGAAGCTGGCAGCGCCGACCAAATCTCCCCGGGTTAATTTAATCTGGGACATGAACAGTTGACTCAATATTAGCCTGTCAATTACCTGTTCATTTAGCAACCCCAGTTGATAACTCAGCTCCCCATATTTCTCAGCGGTATCCAGATCATTCCATTCAAAATAGATCCTGGCGAGGCCAAGGTACACGACTGTCGCAAACGGAATCGGGTCCTCCCCGATCAACTGCAGCGCATGCTGGTATTTCTCAGCTGCCTGGTGAAGCTGGTTTCTCAATTCGTGTACCTGACCCAGGCGGGTAGTTGCCAATAAAACGCCGTCATTATCCCCGGCAGCCTGGGCGAGAGATAACGATTCGGTATAGGCTTGTTCCGCCGCGTCCCGGTCTCCCTGGATATAATGGGCAAATCCAATAATCTGGGTGGCTGAAGAACGGTAAGCCATGTTATTGGGGTGCAGATACTCCATGGCGCGGTTGCGCGTATACCAGGCTGGTTTCTGCCTGGTAGAGCGTTGTGTGCGAGCATAGCCCTGGCAACCGCAATTTTCCCAACCAGGTTTCGACTCCATTCGTCCATTTCGGTGTTGAGGAGGAATTTTCAATGCCAATGCTGCTTCGGCTGCCTGGAGTTTCTCTTCCACACCAATTGTCTGGTAGCTGTCCAACATCATGGCAGCCTGTTTCCACCACAAGCGCGGGCTTGGAATTGAGCACGCTCATCGGGCAGGGATTCCAGCCATTTCAAAATTGTCATCGGCACACCAGGGAGGTGTAAAGGCATCTCCTTGAGTTCCATCAGCCGTTCGGCGCGCTCAATATCATTGGCTGCTGCCGCATGTGTAAAAGCCTCGAGGATCAGATCCGTTGTTTTCATACCATTCGCTGGCATGGATATGCAGGCGGGCGATTTCATCAGAGGTGAGCTTTTGCTCCATGCGCTTGCGCAACAAATCGCCAAAAAGGTGGTGATAGCGGTACCAACGCCGCTCATTGTCTAAGGGAACGATAAACAGATTCGAGCGCTCAAGATATTCCAGGGTTGCTTGCCCTGAAACGGATGAATCGGGTAATATGGCGTCGCAAAGCGGTCCGCACATGCGGTCGAGCATGGATGTGTGCAGCAAAAATGCCTGAATACTCTCGGATTGTTGTTGCAGGACCTCTTCGAGTAAATAATCCATCACGAAACGATGGCTGCCGGTGAAAGACTGGATGAAACCTGCGGCGTCTTTATGCCCCTGCATTGAGATGGCTGCCAACTGCAAACCGGCAATCCAACCCTCCGTGCGGGTTTCCAGCGCGGCAATGTTTTCTACGGAGAGACCCAGCCCGGTTACCTGGTTGAGAAGTTCGGCGGCTTCACCAGGGGTAAAACGCAAATCGGCAGCACGCAGTTCGGTCAGCTGCCCGCGGGCGCGGTAACGCGCCAGGGGTAACTGCGGATCTTCGCGCGTGGTGATGACCAGGTGCATCTGCGGCGGCTGGTGTTCCACCAAAAAGTCCAGGGCATCGGTCCACCGGTCGAGAATCAATCGAGTGATAATCGTCCAGGATGAGAACAAAATGCTCGGGTATACTTGGATACTTCGTTGAGCAGGGCGGTGAGAAGCGTTTCGATTTGTAAAGGCTGAGGACCTTGAAGCGCAGCCAACAGACTCTCACCAATTCCCGGCTTAATGGTCTGCAACGCCGCCACCAGGTAAGAGATGAAACGCACCGGATCGTTGTCTGCTTCATCCAGCGACAACCATGCCACCGAATTGCCGCACACCAGCTTGGGCGGGCAGTCCCGGGGACCGGCAACCCATTCGCTGACGAGGGTGGTCTTGCCGAAGCCGGCGGGGGCAGAGATGAGGGTTAACTTGCGGCCCGAAGAAAGGCCCTTATTCAGTTGTTCCACCAGGCGGGGGCGGAGGACAAGGTTAGACCTCGGAGGTGGAACATATAGTTTCGTGAGGAGAAGGGAGTCTGACATTCTAGAAATAATTATACATCGCACCAAAGTGGACGCAGGGTTGCACTTAAGACACATGAATGGCAGGCAAAAAGAAAGTACAATTATAAAAATAAACCTAATTTACACATCTGAGTTTATTTGTGGTTTTGGGAAAAACGTTTAATTGTTTGAAGTGATTAAGGAGAAATAAGATGCCATTTAATGAGAAATCTCAATTAGATCCCTCGCAAGTGCAGGATCGCCGGGGAAGAAGCACTGGCCGTACCATCGCTGTTGGCGGCGGAGGAATCGGTCTACTGGTACTGGTGGTTTCCCTGTTATTGGGTGTGAACCCAACTGATCTGTTAGGCAATGCTGCCATATCACCCTCAACATCAGATACGACAACGGGCGAGATAAGCGACCTTGCAACAGTGTGCCAGACGGGAGCGGATGCGAATACCCGACAGGATTGCGCAATTGTCGGATACGTCAACAGCATCCAGGAATATTGGTCTGATGCATTTGCAAGCAATGGAGCCCAATATACACCATCACAAACCATATTGTTCTCAGGGGCAACGGAGGCAGCATGCGGTTATGCATCCGGACTATCGGGACCTTTCTATTGCCCGAGAGATCAGAGTGTTTACCTTGATCTAGCCTTCTTTAATGAAATTGAAACACGTTTTGGCGTGAATGGAGGTCCTTTCGCTGAAGCCTATATATTGGCTCACGAATATGGACATCATGTGCAGGATCTCCTCGGAATACTGGAAATATCAAACGATCGGGGACCAAACAGCTTGTCTGTTTATACTGAACTCCAGGCTGACTGCCTGGCAGGAATCTGGGTAAGCCATGCCGTCGAGACCGGATACCTGTCACAATTGACGAATGAGGAGATTGCCCAGAGCCTGGACGCTGCAACCAAAGTAGGCGATGACCGCATCCAAAACGCAACGCAAGGCTACGTTTCTCCCGAGAGCTGGACACACGGGTCATCCGAACAGCGCTATGCAGCGCTCCTGGATGGTTTACAGACAGGTGACATTAACACCTGCGAGACGCCTGGTTGGACAGACTAATTATCTGAATCAACTACTTGCAGTGAGACTCTCGAAAGGGAGTCTCTTTGTATTATTATGTTCAAGTCCGTATGAGAGGTTGATGACCTCTGCCCCCTTCCCAGCATCTTAAAAGGGGTACATATGATAAGATGGGAGCCATGGCAGCCAAACGATACGCAGATGATTATGAAACAGTCATCACAACAGATGAAAAAGGTAATGAGAAAAAGACCGCGGTGTACCGGGGGGATTACTTTGAGATCTCACTCGATGCGGAAGGGCTCAGCCATTTCAAACGAAACTGCCTATTGCTGCTGGCTGGAATAATCGTCCTTCATATAAGTGGCGGATTTGTAAACAACCCGGGTATGAACCAGTTTTTCATAGGACTTCCGTATGTGGCCGCGTTCTTTCCATTGTTATACCTGGCGGTTGCGATATTGCGAATCCCAAAAGAGAAACGCGAGTTTCGCCGGGATGAGATCGGGCTTTCGTTTGACCGTGTGATAACCTCAAGCTATATCGTGCTCATCTTAATGGGATTTAGTGTGCTCGGAGAGATCCTTTTTCTCCTGGTTTTTTCCTACGGACAGGCAGGACCTCTGGAACTCCTATATTTAATACTCGAGGTGAGTTCCACTGCCGTTGTGTATACCCTAATCACCTTGCAGAGAAAAATTCGTATTAGTCCAATAGTGAATATTCACGAAAACCACATGTCATAAATCCCTCAATCCTTGCGGTGAGAAAATTAACAAGTTATACTTAATAGACCAGCGGGATCTGTCCCGCTAAATAACCATTCCTTAAGGAGGAGAAATAATGACCAAGAAACTGTTAGTAGTTGTTTCAGTACTAATGGTTGCCGCGTTCGTTTTGAGTTCCTGTACTCAACCGACCGCTGCTCCAACCGAAGGACCGGTAGCAACCGCCGCACCAACGGAAGTTGTTATCGCAGAACAGCCCTTTGGTGAGAATTTACCCACCGCCCCCACGATCGACACACCCCTCGTGGTTGCCTACAGTGAATTCTCGCAGAAATTCAGTCCGTTCTATTCGGACACCGCATACGACGCTGATGTTGCGAGCATGACTCAGATCTCATTACTCACCACCGACCGCGTCGGCGGCATCATCTTCAATGCCATTGAAGGTGAAACCGTTGCTTATAATGGCACCGACTATCTCTACAAGGGTCCTGCGGACACCAGTGTAGTATATGATGCAGCGACAGACACAACCAAATACACTGCCAAACTTCGTGTCGGAATGAAATTCTCCGACGGGCAGCCCGTGACCGCTGATGACATCATCTTCACTTATTACACCTACCTTGATCCTTCCTATGTCGGTTCCACAACCCTTTCATCCTACGATATCGTTGGGCTGAAAGACTACCAGACACAGACCACAAGCGATGTGTATGACAAGTATGCTGCCATGGCCGAAGCAATCTTCACCGCCGGCCCCGACCACGTTTGGGCAGCTACCGATACCTGGACGAAAGAACAGCAGGATGATTTCTGGTCAAGACTCAAAGCTGAATGGCTTGCTGATGTCCAGGGAATCGTTGACTATGTCATGGCTAACTATCTCGATGGCTATGGTAAAGAAACCATGTTCGTCGAACCCGCCGACATTTCTGCCAACGAAGGCTTGAAAGTTGCGTTTGGTATGGCACTGTGGGGCTATGGTAAAGTTGACGAGGCAACAGGCGTCTTAACTGCACCTTCCGGAGCCACCTGGGATTTGAAAACAGCCTACCCAACAGTCGAAGATTACTATAACGAAACCTACGCAGCATATGAGGGCGATCCGGTTGAGTATGCTTCCGTTGAATCCGCCAGTGGTACTGATGTTCTGGGCAATGTAAACTCAGACTTCATTGGCTTCTGGGGTCCAAAAGACGAGGCAATGGGCGGCACGGGCGTTCCCAACATCTCGGGTATCGTGAAGCTTGACGATTACACTGTGGAAGTTACGTAAACGGCTTCTCAGCCCCCGCCGTGTACTCCATCCTCGGCATCCTCGTCACCCCGCTGCACTACTATGGCGACGTGGCAAAATACGACTACGCGAATAATAAATTCGGCTTTGACTATGGCGACCTGTGCAAACAGGAAAGCCTGACCGCCACCCCTATGGGTGCCGGCGCCTACAAATTCGTCAAGTACGACAACAGGATCGTCTACTTCGCAGCCAACGAGAACTATTACCGTGGTTGCCCGAAGATCAGAGAAATCCAGTTCAAAGAAACAGTCTCCGCTGAAGTTGCTTCTGGTGTTCAGACCGGTACCGTGGATGCTGGCGAAATGACCGGCTCCCGCTCCCGCTTTGAAGAAGTAGCCTCTTACAACTCCAATGGCGATATCACTGGTGACAAGATCACCACAAGTAAAGTTGATAACCTTGGATATGGTTATGCTGGTATCAATGCCGACACCGTAAATGTTGCCGGTGATCCAGGCTCCGATGCCTCCAAGAATCTGCGCAAAGGTATTGGTACCATCCTGGCAGTTTATCGCGATGTAGCCATCGACAGCTACTACGGTGAAGCAGCCTCCGTAATCAACTACCCAATCTCCAACACCTCCTGGGCAGCACCACAGCCGACGGATGAGGATTACAAGGTTGCGTTCTCTACTGACGTTGCAGGCAATCCCATCTACACTGCCGATATGACCCCGGAACAGAAGTATGTGGCTGCTGAAGCTGCAGCCCTGGGCTTCTTTGAAGCCGCTGGATTCACAGTTGCTGATGGTAAAGTTACCGCAGCTCCTGAAGGCGCCAAGTTGACCTATGAAGTCATCGTACCTGGTGGCGGCACTGGTGATCACCCCGCATTCGCCATCTTAACCGGCGCGCAGGGTTCACTTGCCAATATCGGCATGGAACTCAAGATCAACGATCCCGCTGACACCAACATCCTCTGGGATTCACTGGATGCCGGTACTCAGGAACTGTGGACCGCTGCCTGGGGTGCCACGATCGACCCCGACATGTACCAGGTCTACCACAGCTCAGGTGTTGTGGGTGAAGGTGGTTCAGATTCTAACCACTACCACATCCGTGACGCCGCCCTGGATCAATTGATCGTTGATGCCCGCAAGAGTGATGACCAGAACTATCGCAAGGCCATCTACAAGCAGGCACTCGATGTCATCATTGACTGGGCAGTTGAGATCCCCACCTATCAGCGCCAGAACTGCATCATCTTCAGCACTGAGCGCATCAACATCGATACACTCACCCCTGACATCACCACCTTCTGGGGCTGGTTGAACGATATCGAATTGGTAGAGATGAAGTAAGATCCAATTCGCTCTGCGTTTACGAAGTAAATGTGAGCCCACCTTTGGGTGGGCTCACACCTTAAATACAAAGTTCTTATCTTTATTATAAAATCTTGTTTATTGGAATAAGGGATCGATATGCGTAATTTTATAATCAGGAGAATCCTGCTCGGATTGTTCATCACGTTTTTCGGAGCGATGGTGATCTATACCGTCATCCGCTGCCTGCCCTCCTCTTATGTAGAAACAATCGCCAGGCAGAGAGCCAGCAGCCCCTTGAGCAACAAGACATACCAGGAATGGCTGGATCAACTCAACCTTGTCTACAAACTTAATGTGGGTATTATTCCCGGCTTCTTTGGCTGGTTAGGAAACGCTGTACGAGGCGATTTCGGTGAATCCTGGCATTATGGAATCCCCGTGACTGAAAAATTCTCCCAGGTGATCTGGTATTCCATGATCATCAATATCGTCACATTCTTTGTTCAAGTGTTTATTTCGATACCACTGGGGATTATCGCGGCGAGAAAGCAGTATAGTAAAACGGATTATGCGGTTACGGTATTCGCATTAGCGGGTATTTCGCTGCCAACATTCTTCCTTGCGACCATATTAAAGTACGTTTTTTCCATCAAATTAGGCTGGTTCGACCTGTATGGATTGACCGGCAGATTTTTTACATCCATGACCCCATTTCAGCAGGCTGTGGATATCGGGTATCACATGATTTTGCCAATTGCCACATTAACAATGCTCTCGATTGGCGGACTCATGCGGTACACGCGTACGAACATGCTTGAGGTTCTCAATTCTGACTATATACGGACTGCCCGCGCAAAAGGGCTGTCTGAGAAGGTCGTCATCAACAAACATGCCTTCCGGAATACATTGATCCCGCTCGTTTCTTACATGAGCTATTTGATCCCGGCCATGTTTGGCGGCTCGCTGATCACGGAGACTCTCTTCCAGATACCGGGCATCGGCTATGTATCCTATACTGCCATCATTCGAGGCGACATTCCATTCGCCATGTTTTATTCAACATTTCTTATTGTACTAACTGTGATCAGTCTCATCGTTGCGGACATAATGTACGCAGTGGTAGACCCACGTGTTAGAGCGAACTGATAGTGGTGATGTATGACTGACAATAAAATACCGAATCCTAAAATTGAACAGGGCGTCACCCCGAATAACAATGGCGTAGAGGAGATGCATCTAGATGATTCAAGGCGTGTCAAGGTGCTTTCTCCAGGGATGCTCGTTCTAAAGCGGTTTATACGCAGCATCCTGGCTGTCATTGGTTTAGGAATCCTGTTATTCATGTTCACATTCTCATTTCTCGGACCGGTACTTTCTCCCTACGGCCAAACCCAAGTCTTTAAAGGGTTGGGAAGTATGTCCAAGGAATATGCAGGGGCGATCTATAACACTGAGCTGCGCTACACAGCTGTTGAGGGAAAGAGTTTCGGCAGCGCAGAAAGAGCCCAATTCCTGCTTGCGCTCGGAAAAAATATTGAAACATTCAGTTACGATGATTCCATCTACTACTTTGTAAGCGAAGGCGAAGAAACCTACCGCATATTGCAACTCACCCCTGTTGCAGAAGAACTGGTTGGAAAATTCAAATCACTGGATGGCGAAACCCTTTCAACCAAGCTTATTGATGCTTATAAGTCCGCAGTTGGGAGCGGTTTGAATTCGTTTGAATTGGACGGCACTACGTACCGTATCACCAAGAATAAAAAGGCTTCGCAAATTTCCACCGAACAAGATGTGGCTCTTGCGATGATCAATGTTTACGATGCCTATAATCAAGCAGATTCCACAAATGTTTCTTCTTACGATTTTAAACTTGCCAGCAGCCGAGCGATTGCCCAGAAGAAGACATCTTTTTCAGTGGGAGAAAACAGGTACACCATCAGGTATGATGAAGGCCAGGTTGCTATCCTGGACAGTGCAAAAATGGAATATGCCGAGGTTTCGAACATTATTGTTAATCCTCTCGACCAATCCCTATTCCTGCCAGTAGATTTTAAGGCTGTCATTCGCCAGGCGATCAATGACCGCGAAACAAGATTTACTTACACGCATGCTGACGGTGAAACGGTGGACTATACGATAGTTCGCGTCAATAATACCTATAACATTAAGAAGGAAACACCAATTGAACTTATCCGCACATTTGAGAGGCCATCCTGGGATCACTTCCTTGGGCTCGATAACAACGGCATGGATGTGATGACACGACTGATGTATGGAGGACGAGTTTCACTCCTTGTCGGTTTCGTAGTCATCTTTATCGAGGTTTTCATCGGCATCATTGTTGGCGGTATCTCCGGATATTTTGGCGGCTGGGTGGACACAGCGTTGATGCGTTTTGTCGACCTGTTTAATGCCATCCCGTTCTTCCCCATGGTGCTTATCTTCGGATCGGTCATGGATGCGCTGGAAGTTGATCCAATGGTCAGAATCTTCCTGTTGATGGCTATCCTGGGCATACTGGGCTGGACGGGTGTTGCGCGTATCGTTCGCGGTCAGATCCTCTCTTTGCGCGAACAGGATTTCATGGTGGCGACAGAAGCAACAGGCATCCGCACAAGCCGCAGGATTTTCAAGCATCTTATACCGAATGTCATGCCGCTTTTGATTGTTTATGCAACGGCAGGACTTGGGGGTATTATCATCACTGAAGCGACACTGGGTTTCCTTGGTCTGGGCATCAAGTACCCGCTGGCGTCCTGGGGAAGCATCATCAATATCGCGTCGGATTCCTATGTAATGACCAATTTCTGGTTCATGTGGATCCCGGCGGGCATGTTGATCCTCCTGACTGTGCTCGGTTTCAACTTTGTTGGCGACGGACTTCGGGACGCGTACGACCCGAAGATGAAAAGGTAGGTTATTTCAATGGTAGAACAAAAGAGATCCTTCGTTGAGAAGATATTCACAAAAACGAAGATAAAGGACAGTAATAATATCTCCGCCCGTGAATTGGCGAAGATTTCGAAAGAAAACCGCCGCATCACCGATGCGATTGAAAAGAATCGCAACCGCAAGAATGTTCCTGAAAGTGAATACCTGACTTCGATGAAAGACAAGACAAATGTGGTGGAGTTTGAAAATCTGCACACGTATTTCTTCACGGATGTCGGAACGGTAAAGGCTGTGGACGGTGTATCTTTTGAAATTCCCAAGGGTAAAACTGTGGGCGTGGTCGGCGAGTCCGGTTGCGGTAAGTCTGTCACTGCCTTATCCCTGATGCAACTGGTCCAGCGACCTCAAGGTCAAATCGTTGAAGGAGCCATCCGTTTTGACGCAGGCGAAAAGGTTTACGATATCGCAAAAACGCCCACAAACATAATGGAAACCATTCGCGGGGCAAAAATTTCGATGATCTTCCAGGAACCGATGACAAGCCTCAACCCGGTTTTTCAGAGCGGGTGAACAGATCGACGAGGTCGTCAAGCTTCACAACCCTGAAATGACGGATGAGCAAGTGAAGGAACTTTCACTCAGAATGATCGATACAGTAGGGATCGCCAACAACACAGGCGTTTATATGATGTATCCCCACGAGCTTTCAGGCGGAATGCGCCAGCGCATCATGATCGCCATGGCTTTGGCTTGCAACCCCAAACTTATCATCGCAGACGAACCAACCACAGCACTCGATGTGACGATCCAGGCGCAGATACTCGACCTGCTTAGAAATCTTAAGGACAAGATTAATTCAAGTATCATGCTCATCACGCATGACCTGGGGGTTATCGCCGAGATGGCAGACTACGTGGTTGTGATGTATGCGGGACGTATTGTTGAAAAGGGGACAGCTCTTGAGGTATTTCACAATCCGCTGCATCCCTACACCGTGGGTTTGATGAAATCTAAGCCGGTGATCAACCGGGAAGTGGAAAAACTTTATACCATCCCTGGTAATGTTCCAAACCCTATTAATATGCCCAATTACTGTTATTTCAAAGATCGCTGCGATAAACGGTTTGGACCTTGTGATGGTGTGTACCCCAGAGAAGTGTACGTAACAAAAACGCACATGGCAACCTGTTATCAGTATATTGACACCAAAGCAGAAGCAGAGGTTTAGACATGGTCTTAAAAACTCCAGAAACAAGTGAACAATTAGCCGAGACTGTTCTCGAAGTAATTGACCTGAAACAGTATTTTCCCATTAAGGCCGGGTTGATGCAGCGGGTGGTTGGACATGTAAAAGCGGTTGACGGAATCAGCTTTGTTATCAAGCGCGGGAAAACGATGGGGCTTGTCGGCGAATCCGGCTGCGGCAAAACAACTGTCGGGAAAACACTCTTACGGTTAAACGAAAAGACAAGCGGTGATGTTTTCTTCTTTGGCTTTGATATCTTCGCCATCAGCCGAAAGGAACTGCGCACGATCCGACCAAAGATGCAGATCATCTTCCAGGATCCCTATTCGAGCCTATCCCCACGGCTTCCAGTGGCAGAAATTATTGGCGAGGCGGTAAAAGAACATCACATCGTGCCAGATAATGAGTACGAGGATCACCTCGACAACATCATGAAGGCGTGCGGACTGCAACCATATCATAAGGATCGATATCCCCACGAGTTTTCAGGTGGTCAACGCCAGCGTATCTGCATTGCCCGGGCTCTTGCTCTCAATCCTTCGTTTATAGTGTGCGATGAACCTGTTTCCGCGCTCGACGTTTCAATCCAGGCGCAGATCATAAATCTCCTCAAGGAATTGCAGGAGAAATTTAAACTAACTTATCTATTCATCTCTCACGATCTCTCGGTGGTGGAGCATATTTCGGATGACGTGGGAGTGATGTACCTGGGTAACCTGGTGGAGTATGGTCCAAAGACGAATATTTTTAGGAATCCAAAGCATCCCTATACTCAAGCCCTTCTCAGCGCAGCCCCGGTACCGGATCCCGCAGCGAAAATGAACCGCATTATCCTTCAGGGCAGCATTCCTTCTCCCGCCAATCCCCCTGCCGGCTGTAAATTCCACACACGCTGCAGGCACGTTATGGAAATCTGCAAAACAGTGATCCCGGAAACCAAGGAAATTGAGCCGGATCACATGGTGAGCTGCCACCTTTATAATTGATTTGAGGACTCGATCAATGGCAAACAATCCAAGAAAATATGATGACGATGACGGCAGGGTCATTTGCAGTATGGATGTGGAAGGTATGCGCTGGCATGACAAACGCGTCCGTCGCGAGAGCCGCGAGGCGCGCAGGATAAGCCAGGGTGACCAGATGACCAAGTCTGAAGCCAGGCAATTCACCTGGTACGCAGTCCTGGCAGGTTTATTGATCGCAGCAGTGTTTTCCGTGACCTGGATATTGTTCATCTTATTCTGCACCGAGATATGGTTCCGTTAAGATCAATTTGAAACGGATTTTCCTCAATCCAAAACTCCCGATAATCCTGTTGGCGTACGTGGCATTCATCGCTTTAGGTATGCCTGACGGTCTGCTTGGCGTTGCCTGGCCGTCAATTCGCGCAGGTTTTTCAATCCCCCTGGATGCCATGGGTATGCTGTTGATCACCGCGACCAGCGGATATTTGGTTTCGAGTTTCTTCAGTGGTCGATTGATCGCCCGCCTTGGCGTAGGGCGCCTTTTGATCGCAAGCTGCGCACTTACGGGATTGGCACTCATCAACTACACACTGGTGCCTCAATGGTGGATGATGGTGCTGTTAGGGATAGCTGCGGGGTTGGGCGCAGGGGCAATTGATGCAGGTTTGAATACTTATGTGGCAGCGCATTTCAATGATGGCGTGATGCAGTGGCTGCATGCCAGCTATGGCATTGGGGTCACACTCGGTCCGATTATCATGACTCTTGCATTAACCAGTTTGAACTCCTGGCGGACAGGTTACCGAATCGTAGGTGGTTTTCAGTTATTGCTGGCAGTCTGCTTTATTTTGACACTGCACCTTTGGACCAGGGATGAACACCCTGCAGAAGCTGAACAAAGCAAAAGGTTGACTGATTTTAATTCCCCCCTGAGTGTTACACTCAGGCAACCTAGAGTATGGCTAAGCATGATGCTCTTCTTCCTGTACACCGGGGCAGAAGTAACGCTTGGAGCATGGGCTTATACACTTCTCACAGGATCTCGCGGCGTTCCCATCCAGGCAGCCGGACTGTGGGCAGGCAGTTATTGGGCGACCTTCACAATCGGGCGGATCCTGGCAGGACTATATACCAAACGGGTGGGGATTAAGGTTATTGTAATAGCCAGCCTGGCTGGAGCATTTGCAGGAGCGGCGTTGTTGTGGTGGAATCCAACGGATTGGGCAAGTCTCGTGGCTGTGGCGTTGATCGGATTTGCCATCGCGCCAATCTTCCCTGCGTTGGTATCAGGCACGAGTCAACGGGTGGGTGTGCATTTTGCAGCAAATACCATCGGCATGCAGATGGCTGCAGCCGGATTAGGCGCAGCACTTATCCCCGGATTAGTGGGAGTACTGGCACGCCGGATTGATCTGGAAATTATTCCTGTAAGCCTGACGATACTCTTTGCTTTATTACTCGGATTCTACAGCCTTACGATGAAACGCAAAGAGTCTTGAAACTTTGATTAGAACCGTTTTACCAGGAATACTCTACCTGATTGAAGAGATCAAATAAATCACGATTATCGCCACCACCAAGACCAGAGCCCACATCCACCAATTACTCCCTTGATTGGATACAACATCCGGGCGCTCCGGCCGGGTGACCAGTTCGCGCTGGCAGTAATAGCAAAATATGGCCTCAACGGGAAGTTCTTTTCCACAATACCGGCAGGTTTTTGTTTTTTGATCTTCTGGCATTATCTTCCTTGTTAATTACATTTCTTAAAATAATTAAAACCCTCTTGAATATTTATTGTATCCTCAATTTGTGCAGTATATCCATTTGCACGTTCAAGTGTAAAATAATCTTCATCACCAACACTATCGAAAGGACGGTTACCCCAGATTGAAAAACAAACTCTCCACGTTAACCAAGATCATCTACGGCAGTGGTGATTTCGGGTACAGCCTCAACAACTCCATCATCGCGGCACTTTTTCCCATCTTTATGATGGACGTTGTAGGCGTTACCCCGGCTTTGGCAGCAGCCGCGTTATTCATCGGGCGCAGTTGGGATTACATTAACGACCCCTTGGTTGGTTATCTTTCGGACAGAACCCGCACCCGCTGGGGCCGGCGGCGCCCGTGGCTGCTCTTTGGAGCGATCCCATTTGCCCTGACGTTCATTGTTTTGTGGATCAAGCCGACCTTTGTAACAAGCCAGACAGGTCTGCTCATCTTCTATGCTGCTGCATACCTGATCTACGAAGCCAGCGCGACAACCGTGTACATGCCTTATTTTGCCCTGACCCCAGAGCTTACCCAGGATTATGATGAACGCACGCAACTCACCAGCTTCCGAATGCTTTTCAATATCATTGGAGGGTTGGTAGCCTACACCATCCCGATGCTGGTGATCGGTTCGATGATCCCGGAAAACGCCAATCGAGTGGTGCTGATGGCGGTCATCTTTGGAGCGGTGGCTGCCTTCCCATACCTGCTCGTCTTTTTTGGCGTGAGGGAAAAAAAGGAATATACCGAACAGGTACAGCCCAAACTACGCGATTCACTTAAGGCAGTGCGCAAGAATAAGCCTTTCTTTTTCGCAGCCATGATCTACCTTTTCACCTGGATCACAATCATCCTGCTGGAAACCAATTTCATGTTCTACGTTAAGTATGTTGTAAAACGGGGAGATCAAAGTTCGATCGTCATGGGGGTATTCTTCATTTCAGCCATTTTTGCCCTGCCGTTCTGGAATTGGATATCCAAAAAAGGAAATAAACGCAAAGCCTATATTATCGGTGTGTCATTTTGGGCTGTTACCATGCTCGCCCTGATCCTGGTGACTCCAGCAACACCCTTCTGGATCCTGCTGGGAATGTGCGTGTTAGCCGGGATTGGCTTGAGCGCCGCCCAGGTACTACCGTGGGCAATCATCCCGGATGCGATCGAGTGGGACGAATACCAGACCGGCGAACGGCACGAAGGAATTTTCTACAGCCTGATCACCCTTTTGGGTAAAGTGGCTAATTCAGTGGCTGTACCCCTGTCGCTACTTTTGCTCGAGTTTTCCGGCTATATCCCCAACGCTGTTGAACAACCCAAAAGCGCCCTACTGGGATTAAAAATCGTCATTGGTCCCGTCTCGGCCGTTCTACTCACGGCGGGGATCATTTTTGCCATTTTCTACCCCCTTAGCCGCGAGAAGTATGCCCATGTGGTGACTGAACTCAAAAAGCGCCAGGAAGAAAAACGGCTTATGAGGGAAAAGAATTGATGCATGGATGAGTATTGTTTCCTTCTAATTACAAAAGGATCCTGCATTTTCATGCAGGATCCTTTTGTAAAACAGAGGAGAAGAAAAAGTGTGTTTATCCTTTTAGTGATCCTGCCATCATACCCCGCAGGAAATAGCGACCGAGGAAAATGTATACCAGCAAAGTTGGCAGGGCTGCCAATAGTGAACCTGCCATTTGTAAATTCCACGGAATGATCTGCCCGCCAGAAATATTATTTAATGCCACGGTAACTGTCCAGTTCTTTGGACTGGTCAAGATGACCGAGAAGAGGAAATCATTCCAAGCACAAGTCGTGAGTCTGCCCGCTTGCCGAATGGTGCGACGAGACGGAGCGGCTGGCGACACTCAACGATGCCAGCCAGCCGCTGATTCCCCGGTTGCAGTCCGCCCGCGCGATCGCCTGGGCGCGTCACATGAAGGCCGGAGACAAGATCACCATCGGCCGGCTTCGCCTGGGCACGATCGACTGCTGCACATGCCCGGCGAGCTGTTCGTCGAGTACCAACTGGCCGCCGAAATCTGAAGCCCGACTCGTCGTTTGCATGGCCGCCTACGGCGACTACGGCGCCGGGTACATCGGCACCGAAGCGTACACCCAAGGCGGCTACGAAACGGGCATCGTTTGGCGGCGTCACGCCGCGCGCGGAGCCGATACTTATGGGAGCGATCCACGAATTGCTCGAATGGCGCATCGGATGGACGCTAATTTGAGAATCGCGACTACAGTTACTTACTCGACATTGAGCTTCAGCAATTGGTCCAAAAACGTGTACGCTTCTTTTCGCTCCTCGTCGGGAAAATCATGCGCACGCGTCGGGATAGACGACTTTGAGTTCATTCGGTTTGCCACGTAGTTTGGTGAATCGGGCGGACCGCCTGAATCACGTCGCGTACGCCGGCGATGTCGAAGTTATCGTCGTGCAGTGGCGCGTACGATGAAAACCGCCCGCGGTGCGATCGCCGCGATCAACTTCCGCGAAGTCGAAGGGCATCCTGTCGGGTGAGAAATCGTATTGCGTGCCGACCGGCGGCATGTAACGCGGACTGGCTCCAGCCGTGGAGGTCGCCGCCCATGTATTTGTGAAAGCTCGTGAAGCCGCAGGATGTCACGGCCGCTTTGATCCGCTCATCGAATACGGCCGTAAACAAGCGTGTTGTGGCCGCCGAGTGAATGACCGATGCAGCCGATTCGTTCGCCGTCTACTTCCGGCAGCGACTGCAACAAGTCGATCGCCCGCATGTTGTCGTAGATCGCTTTCATCGAGCCGCTTTCATAGTCGTCAGCGTCGAAGTCGTAGCTGTATTCGCCCAACGACGGATAATCGGGTCGAGAGCGTGACGTAACCGCGCCGGGCTAGCTCCCGCGCGTAATGCAGCGTCGGCCGGTCGGCAAGCCACGACCGGCGAATCCTTGCCGCCGGGCGTCGTTTGATGCAGGCAGAGAACGGCCGGGCGACTTACCTTGGCTTCCGCGGGCAGCAGCAACCACGCCGTGACTTGCTGGTCCGGCCGGTCCGTGTGATAGGCCAACTTGCGGCGGATTAGCCCGTCCTCTTGATGCTCTTCGAGTACCTTCACGTCGAGCGGCACCGGCTTCGCCGGACGCGGCAATGGTCCCCATGGCTTCTTCCATGCCGGCAAGAATATGTTGCCGACGCGTTTGCCAATCATCCGCGGTACGAATTTCGGCACGGCTCCCGTCGTGTCGCAAGAATACGAAAGATCTTGGTGATTGGGATATGGCGGCGAGTTATGCGACTCGGCCGCGAAACTTCCGCCGGACGGCACGTCGCTGCGGTTACGAGCAATACGGCGAGTCTGGAAGGCATTGACGGGTCATCATTCGGCCCAATCATTCTTTTGCGCACGTTGGCCGTGCGTAAGGCAGAACGATTCTCGGAACGAAATAACGCGAACTAGGTTATCGTACCCTGAGCCGCGCGGTAGTCCAAGCGAACGGGTTGCGAGCCTTGAGCCTGCGAAGTGTGGTCCCCGTCTACCTTACCACGCCCACCGAAGACCTTGGGCGTGCCACCCTGTTGTCGATTGCCAAGCGGAGCATCGGTACGTTAAGTTATCTGCTTGGGGCTTCTCGGTTGCAAACTTTTCTTGGAGATGTTCATCGATGGAAGTTGTTGTCCTGCCGACGTATGAAGAAATGAGCCGAGCCGCGGCCGCGGATGTGGCCGACGTGCTCAACACGAAGCCCAACGCCGTGCTGGGCATGGCCACCGGCTCGACGCCGCTGGGGCTTGTACCAGGAGCTGGTCCGGATGCACCGCGAGGAGGGGCTCGACTTCTCCCAGGTGACGACGTTCAACCTGGACGAGTACGTGGGCCTGCGGCCGAGCCATCCGCAGAGCTACCACTACTTCATGCACGAGAACTTCTTCAAGCATGTGAACATCGCCCGAGCAGAACATCTACATTCCCTCGGGCACGACGAGCAACTACCAGGCGTTCTGCGCAGTGGTACGAGCAGCGGATCAAGGAGTGCGGCGGGATCGACCTGCAGATCCTGGGCATCGGCTCGGACGGGCACATCGCGTTCAACGAGCCGGGCAGCTCGCTGACCTCGCGCACGCGGCTCAAGACGCTGGCCAAGCAGACGATCGACGACAACGCCCGGTTCTTCGAGCAGCCGCGAGGACGTGCCGATCTACGCGATCACGATGGGCGTGGGCACGATTCTCGAGGCCCGCAAACTGCTGCTCTGGCCAACGGCAAGAACAAGGCGGCGGTTGCGCGGCGATGGTCGAAGGGCCCGTCACGTCGATGATCACCGCCAGCGCCGCTGCAGCTGCACCCGGACGCCAAGGTGTTCCTGGACGAAGAGCGCCGCCGGCGAACTAAAGATGCGCGACTACTACGACTGGGTCATGAAGAAGAAGCCCGACGCTCCGACAGACCTAGTTGCCATGGGAGGGCGAGGCCTCCTGCCGAGCCGTGTGTGAGCACTTTACGGCTGGCAGGAGCCTCGCCCTCCCGAATACCTGGATACGCCACGATGGACCTGATCGCGCACTTCATGAATGAAGCCAAAGGCCGCGGCCGGACGGTCGTGTTGCCGGAAGGCGGCGACGCCCGGTGACCGCGGCCGCGCGGCGGATCGCCGACGAGCAAATCGCCGTACCGATCGTGCTGGGCACGTCAGAGGAAATCGAGCAAGCGGCGGCGAGGCCGGTGTCGCCATCGACGGAATGCGGACCCCGATCCAGCCGAGGCGAGGATGTCGGATCGTACGCTTCGGCGTACGCGGCCAAGCGCGGCCTTAAGGAAGGCGTCGCGAGGCGCATGGTCGCCCGCGCCGGTCTTCTTCGGCGGCATGATGGTCAAACGTGGCGACGCCGACACGATGGTCGCCGGCGTTAGCACCGCGACGGCCAACGTAATTCAGCCAGCGCTGCACGGTGGGTTACGGACGGGGATTACGACGGCATCGAGCTTTCTTTCTTATGATCCTGCCCAAGTTTCGCGGACGCGAGAATTGCGCTGGCGACTTGCAAGTACGCCGTGAACATCGCGC
>CAVWCP010000004.1:0-89911 GCA_963753625.1 uncultured Chloroflexia bacterium | reverse complement strand
GTTAACCACTCTATAAATTTTTGAGGATATTTTTTTTGCAGTTCTTCAATTACCCAAGGTAAATTTGAACCGTCAGGTTTAAACCCTTTGGGTTGGCCAGGTGAACTTGCTTTTCGAATATATAAACTATTAAACTAAAGATTGAGTTCCTTCAGATAAGAGATTTCTAAACGAAGTCGCAGCGGGGAATTGGCTTTCATCAGCAGGTAAATTGCCAAGCGCAGATTTTTGAAGCCCAAGACGGAAGGCATATTGCCAACTAGACCTTCTTTCTTTGTAAAACTCTGTCCGAAAATAATCATTACCTTCACGCACTTTATTTACTACAGTTAAAGAGTTTCTTGTGCCTTTCGTAATCAACGAGGGGACAATTTCTTTCATCATCGGAAAGAAATTTATTTGTTTAGGCTCAACTTCCCTTGCAATTTTTAACAATACTCGTTCTTCAAGAATTCCTACCTGTTCAGTCTTTTTATCAATTCCTATTGCAACTTCATACCGCACTGTGTCATAAGGATTATTGGCTTTATTGAATAACGATTGAAGATTGCTAGGAATTCTAGCTTCTACTGCTAATTCAAAACGATCGTTTAGTCTTCCTCCAGGGGCGAGGTCTTGGAAACTCTTAGTTCTTTCATTGATTGCATGGTCTAAACCATTTGACACTAATTGACTTAAAAAAGAAATTACATCCAAAAAAGTTGTTTTCCCGCTCGCATTAGGACCTACAAGAATATGAAAAGGTCCTAATGGCTGAGATATGTATCTTACACTGAAAATTTGAAGCTTCAATTACGTAATCATTATTTCTCCCCAGCGAGATCATATAACATAACAGTACTATTACGAACAATCTTTAAAATAATAATACCAACTATCTAGTTAATTGCATCAAGAATCAACACTTACAGATTATTGGGTTGATAATTATTCAAATCTATAATCACTCAATAAACCATTATTTATTAACCATTTCCAAAGTTCTTTAAAATTTTGACAACTAATGGATTTGAGTCTATCCGATTATAAATTTCTTATCTCTTCAATAATCGGTCCAATTAGTTTTTCATTTATCTCACGAAAGCTCTTAAGATCAACATCAGTTTTAGATTCTATATGGGAACTTTGAGAAATGGCGCCTTCTATAAACCCTAAGGTGGACATCGAAGCGCGCAGAAACTTTTTTCTCGGTTCGGTTTTTTTTGGTAATCCGTCAGTTTGTAAGTTTAAACAGCGTGATGTAATTGGTTCGGTAGAAAAAGTAACCTTTGAGGGAAGATGTGCAAAATCATTTCGTATCTTCCTTATAAGGTGTAGATCCTGCGCTGCGATAGGAGGTATTTTCCCTAGCATATATGCGATATCAATACGGACAAAAAGTGGCTAAAGGTCCGTTGTCATTTAGCAGCCTGTTAATAATATTTTTATTTTCTACTAAAGTAGCTTCAATTAGCTTACCCAGTTCTGAATCAATAAACGCAGCTGCCATAAGAGCACACCCCCGATCTGTTTCTGAAGAAATTGTTGTCCTAAAGGTCAATATTTCCAGGGTTTTATTTTCTTGCTTGAGAAGGAAAATGCATCCTTCATGATATGATTCATGGCTTCAGCTCGAGCATTTTCATCCAGTATTGAAGGAAAGTCCTCTGTTTTTATCAATTTTATTGCGTTTGCTAATGCCTCTTGAAATTGAACAATTGCTTTTTCTGTGTCCTTTGCTGCCATTTTTACCCTCATATCCTTTTTCTGTCGATTTGCATTTGATGCGGTTTATTTAATGAATAGGTTAGGTCATTGACCACCAGTTTGGTTCCAGGTTAATTTCTAAGTGTTTTTAGATAGAAATATAGACTTGTGTTCCAGAGAGGTTCATACTGCTAATATGTCTCCTCATCGGCGTTATGCGAACTCGAATTAATGCTGAATGTCTCAATCCGAAACATTTCTTTTATTAAGCTTTAAACCTTTTTCAGTCAATTTGAACTTGCCATACTCGATCCTGATAAATATCCCCTCATACTTTTGCCCTACATTTGGAGCGCCGCCAGGTTGATCAACGCGCATCCCCTGAAATATTGGACTATATGATGCTTGCATTTGATCTTGGCTGATCCCTAACTCGTCACGGATATCTTTGCGTTCGAATATTTTCTTCCCGCGTGTTTCTAGTTGATGAACGGCTCGCATAATCTGTTCCGCAATCGTTGGCATCTCCACCTCACATGGATTTTATTCCGTGTATATTTTCTACATTAATTGTCAATTAGCCACAATAATGGTGACTTAACCCTTGACCCTTATGTTCTCTTTCGTATGCTTTGGTAAATGTCCATGGTGTTTTATAAATTCTATGGAGTTCCTCTTCAACACGAAGAAGGACGGTCCGTTGTTGCCCACCGGATGAGTACTTGATTAGAGATTTCTGTTACACTTATCCGCTTTCCAGTCGAAGCGGCACTTTCCCTTTACCAAACCTTGTTTCACTCGCATCACGTAAATTCGTACGCTTTACCGACGGTAAATCTGTCTTCAGAGTTGACTCAAATTTAGCTTTATATACCCCGGGTTTGCTTGGGACGTTTACACTATTCGGATAAAACGGAAATCTAACTTGAATCTCTCCCATGGATACCATTTTCAGACCATTCAAGTTCGATTCTGGGAATATCAATTATCGTGGTTTCCATTATACCCCTCCCTGTACTCAATAATACAACAATAATACCAACACTTTCAAGCTTTAAAAATCCAAAACCCCTTGACAAAATAGAAAATAAGTTCTATAATATAATTCTCAATATTTACTTTTTATTGCGTTCACTGAACCTTATCAACAGTTTACACCCGGGTGGTTTCGCCTTGTTTCCCTTTGATCCTTTGTATCCATTCGAATCAGGGTGTTGATTCGAATCCCTTTCGTTCCCACTTTTATTTTTGAAACAAATACGAATAACGAATCACGTATTACGGTTTTCTCTATACGGGTCTCTGTGAACTCTGTGTCTCTGTGTGAGACAGGTTCTCTATCTCCAATGCCTTCCCCGCCACCCTCCACGCCGCCGGAATGACCGCATTCATCCCGCCGCCGCTCTCGCTCTGCGCGCCCACGAACCACAACCCCTCCACCGGCGTCTGGTGCGGCACCTTCCACGCCCCCATCAGCGGCGCGATCCCCCCAAACGCGTGGTGCCCCACCCCCGTCATCCGCCTGAAGTCCGCCGGCGTCACCACCACCCGCGTCACCACGTGCTCTCTCAGCCCCGGCAGGTGCACCTCGGCGTACTCCAGCAGCTTGTCGGCGTACTCGCTCCTTGTCCCGCTCCCAGTCGCCCTCCGGCCAGCTTGTCCGGGCAGATGGTGTAGATCGTCATCGCGGTGCTTGCCCTCGGCGGCATCTGGGCGTTCGCGGGGTGGGCAGGTGCACCACGAACCCCGCCGCCCCCTCGTGGTAGATCCCCGCCCGCGCCTGCTTCACCTGTCCTTCAATGTCGTACGACCCGTAGAAGTACGTGCTCGCGCACCTCAGCACCTCCGGCCAGGTCTTGTCCACTCCCAGGTGCAGCATGAACACCGAGTCCATCAGCGGGATCTCGCGCACCTTCTCCGTGAACTCCGCAGGCAGCACTCCCGGCTCAAGCAGATCAAGCAGCCCTTCCTTGGCCGCGCCAGCTGGCTCACCACCCGCTCGCAGGCGTGCGTCACCCCGTTCTCGTCCACCACACCTGTCACGTGGTTGTCCTCCACCACGATCTTCCTCACCGCGCAGTTGGTGTGAATCTCCACGCGGGAACCGTGCTGCTTCAATCGCTCCAGGTATGCCTCCACCAGCGCCCGCGTGCCCCCCGCGATCGTGTACAATCCCACGCACTCCGCGTTCTTCGCCAGCTGCGCCGGCACGCGCTCGTCGTAAGCCTTCTCGCTGTTCAGCGCGAACACCCCCAGTCCCTGGAACTGGCTCGGCGGCGTGAAGAAGTCCGCCAGTATCGACACGAACACCGCCTTCAGCTTCTCGCTCCTGAAGTAATGCCCCAGCAGTCTCTCCGCCGTCCACTTCACCTTTGGCAGCAGCGGCAGCAGCGCTGCGTAGAACGCCAGCTTGGCGCCAATCCCGCCCGTCTCCAGCCGCCGTCCCAGCGTCACCAGGCGCGTGAAGCGGATGTAATCCTTCCAGTAGCGCTCCAGCCCCCGCGCCTCGTCCGGGAAGAGCCGCTTGAGCTCCTCGATGCGCCATTTGGGTCCGGCGTAAGTCTCCGGCGGTCGCAGCGCGAAATCCGGGAAGAGGTACTCCCGATGCGCCGGCAGCACCTTCACCATCTCGAGGATGCCCAGCTTGTCCAGCACTTCTCCTAATGGATCAGCCTTCCCCAGTCCCTCGAAGTTGAGCTGGCCGTAATCCCAGCTGAAGCCATCCTGAATCAATCCCTGCGTCACGCCCCCAACTTGCGCTCCCTGTTCAAAGAGCGTCACCTCCGCCCCGGCGTCCGCCAGCCTCAGCGCCGCCGTCAGTCCCGCCGCACCGCTGCCGATGACTGCGCACTTCATTCTTTCACCGCGTTCCTTTCAGCGATTCTCGTCAGCACTTCCTCGTAGCGCTTCTTCGTCAGCGGGTAGAACGCCAATACCAGATTCCCCAGCAGGATGATCACCCCCGGCAGGATGCCGATCAGCAGGCGTATCCCCAAAATGGAGCGCTCCGACTGCACCGCGTCCGGCACGTAGCCGAACAGGTCCAGCCCCTGTCCCACCAGGAACCCCGCCAGCGCCCCGCCCAGCGCGATCACGAACGTCCAGATGCTGTAGTAGATGCCCTCGCGCCGCACCCCGCTCACCGCGTAGCCGTACTCGATGGTGTCCGGCGCCATCGCCCACGGCGCCACGTAATGGCGGCGAACCCCACCCCCGCCAGCCCCATGAAGATCAGCGCCAGCCCGGATGCCCAGCTTGTCGGCGAAGAAGGCGAAACACAGTCACCGCCGCCAGCGTCAGGCGTCATCCCCAGGATGTACGCCAGCTTCTTGCCCAGCTTTCTTGCACAGCCACACCCACAGCGGCAGCGTGATCATCGTGACCACCAGCAGGAAGATCATCGCCAGCGTCACCGCCGCCTCGTCCCTGAAGACATACTTGTAGTAGTAGATCAGCATGGACTGCATGATCGCCACCGCCGTGGAGTTGAGGAACCAGGTGGTCAGCAGGATCAGGAAGGGTTTGTTGGTGAAGACGTCCTTCAGCGAAGTCCACACGCTGCCGCCTTTGGGCGCTTCCACCCTTTCCGGTTCGCGCACGCTGAAAAGGTCACCAGCAGCGACAGCGCCGCCAGGAAGCCGAAGATGGCGCGACATGCCGATGAAGCCGGCGGTGCGCCCCGCGAACAGCGCCATGATGGGCATGGCAGCGCCAGCCCCCAGCAGCGTGCCGATCACCGCGAATCCCTGCTTGATGCCGGCGATGTTGGTGCGCTCGTTGTAGTCCGGTGTCATTTCCGGCAGCAGGGCGTTGTAGGGGATGTTGGTGAAGGAGTAGACGGTGCAGAAGAAGATGTAGGTCAGCATGGCACCAGATGAACTTGCCGGTCTGGTCGGCGATGCCCGGGTTGCGGAACATCAGCACGAAGGCCGCGCCGAAGGGGATGGCAAAGAACAGCAGGTACGGCCGCCGCCGTCCCCAGCGGCGATTTGGTCCGGTCGGAGAAGTACCCGATGAGCGGGTCGATGACCGCGTCCCAGATCTTGCCCACCAGCAGGGCGGTGCCCGCCAGCGCCGCGCTCAGGCGCACCTCATCCGTCAGGAAGTTCATCAGCCAGAAGGAGGTGATGGTGAAGAAGATGCTGCTGCTGAACTCCCCCGCGCCGTAACCGAACTTGCGCCTTAATGGGATCCTTGATGTTCATGATTGTCTCCTTTGGCTTATGCGAAGAAGTACGCGCAGCTCAGCGCGATCAACAACTGCCCGCCGGCGTAACACATCGGACCGACGGTGAACTTGCCGGGTTTGACGAAGCGATGTACGCCGTACTCCACGTCACCCAGGAAGAGCATGCTGCTGCCGATGGTCACCAGCAGCGCCGCCGGCAGGGCAAACTCCCCGCCGAACAGCGTGGAGATGGCGCGCGTCACCATCAACGGCTGGAAGATGCCGTAGATCAGCACGGGGATCTTGAAGCTGCCCAACTTCTTCCAGTACAGGCGCATCAGGAAGATGTATATGCCGATGAAGACGATCCCCACGATGATGTCCGCCGCCTGGAAGCCCTTGTTGAAGAGCGTGTAGGTGACGGCGTATTCCAGGTAGGCAACGATAAAGAAGACCATGCCCGCCAGGAATATCTTCGGGTTGTTCATGTCGATGTTGAAGATGTCCGCCGCGAAGCACAATCCCATGCCGACCAGGATGGCAGTGGTGTAGCCGGGGTTCACCCGCGGGCTCAAAAAGCTCAGGGCCGCCACCGCCAGCGATACCAGCGTGGTCAGCGGCTGGATGATGGCCGTGCGCTTCAGGTCCTGCTTGTTCCTGGCAATGAGGTAAAGGGTGATCAAAACGAGGTTGACTGGTACCAGCATGAGAGGAGCGATCGCCATAGACACTCTCCATTGGGGGGTTTTGATGTGGGAATTCCGATTGACCGAACGGATTAAGTATATACTAACGTGGAAAAATGTCAGTAATGCGAGCGTAAATTTGGAGGAAGGTGAAAATGGAGAGTACCGACCGCGTCACCGTTATGGAATACCTCGAGGTCAAATGGCCAGCGTACGTCCGGGATGTCCTGGCCCTGCCTGAAGCGCAAAGATCAGCCTGGCTGCACCGGCAGGGGTATTCACGCGCTGCCGACCTGCTGGCGCATGTTGCCGCCTGGTGGCGCCTCGGCATGCAGGTGATCACCCATCACCGCGCCGACGCCGATTATCAGCACCCGCCAATGGATGTGGACGCCTTCAACCTAGAGGCAGTCACCCGCGTCAGCGGACTGTCCGAAGCAGATGTGCTGGCGGATTTCAACACGGCGAGGGAAACCCTGGTCGCATTTGTCAACGGCTTATCCGACGCCGAGATCACCAATCCAAAGATCAACCGCCAGTTGTATATTGAAGTGATAGATCATTACAACGAACACAAAGGATAACCACCCCGCGGTTTTTGTAGGGTGGGGCTGCGGTGTTCGCGTCCCCGAACGGTTGTTGTGTGTGGGGTAAAAAACCCACCACGATTTAATTTTCTGTATGGGCGATTCACGCGAACGTTGAGTCCCCTTGTGGGACGAATCGCCCCTTGTGGGACTCTGGTGAAATTTTTCTGTAGGGTGGGGCTGCGGTGTTCGCGCCCCCGAACGGTTGTTGTGAGTGTAGTAAAAGCCCCGCCAATTTGTTGTCACATTAGAAACCTTAAATTTTCCAAAACCTCTTGACAAATATAGAAAATAAGTTCTATAATATAGTATCAACTATGTGTAGTGTTCATCGCTCATTAACAAAAAATCCCGCCAAAGCAGACTCGAATTGAATCTTGCGGTTTGTGCACCCCGGAGCGTCGCGTTCGGTGCACCCCGATTGCTTTTTGTCGGGGAAGCGAATGGGGTTTGATTCTTAGGATCAATTCGAATCGGCGGTTTTAATTCGTATCCTTTTCGTTCCCACTTAAATTTTAGAAACAAATACGAATAACGAATAGAGTATTATGATTTTACGATTCTCGATTCTCGATTCTCGATTCTCGATTCTCGGATCTCAATTCTCAATTCTCAATTCTCAATATCATATTTGCCAAATACTATAAAATGAGAGTTCAGTAATAACATTACTCAACAAAATTAAGCAAAACAAAGGGAGCACCATGGTCGAATCATTGATCGATAGGGCGAAGAAGATCCAGGCTGAAGGTTTGACCCTGGGGCACAGGCTCGACCATTTTGAAATCGCCGGGCGCAACCTCCTCATCAACCTCCTCCACCAGGGTCTCCTCCCGTAATCCAAAGTACTGGATATCGGCTGCGGCTGCCTGCGCGGTGGCTGCTGGTTGATCCACTTTCTTGACCGCGGCGGCTACTTCGGCATCGATCCCAACGACAAGCTGGTAGACGCAGGCTTGCGCCACCCGGAATACACAGGGGATGTGTGGACCACGCGCCAGCCAGGAGCTAAAAAGGCAGCCTGGGCGCGCCAGAAATGGAGCTGGATTCAGCAGGAATGCCGCGAACGCGGTCTGCTGGCTGAGCAGCAAACCAGCCGTGACCTGCGCTACTGGGACCAGACCTGGATCAAGATCACCAGGATACAAGCTGATTAACGTAACAAAAACAGGGCTAGCTTCAGCCCTGTTCAACGAACAACTACTCTCTACACTCTACTCTCTATTCTCAGCTCTCAATGTACTATCGTCCCAACCTTCTTCCCAAACAGTGCCTTCTTGAGCGCGCCCATGTCCCACAGGTTGAGCACATGGATCGGCAGCTTGTGTTCCATGCACATCGTGATTGCCGTTGGGTCCATCACTTCCAGGCGCAAGTTGATCGTGTCGATGTACTTCATCTCGTCAAACTTCTTGGCGTTCGGGTTCTTCTTGGGGTCGCTGTCGTACACCCCGTCCACCTTGGTGGCTTTGATGAGCACATCAGCGCCGATCTCGGTGGCGCGCAGCGCAGCAGCCGTATCCGTGGAGAAGAATGGGTTGCCCGTGCCGCCCCCGAAGATCACCACGCGGCCTTTTTCCAGGTGGCGGATGGCGCGCCGGCGGATATAGGGTTCGGCCACCGAGCGCATCTCAATCGCGGTCATCACCCGCGTTACCACGCCCTGTTGTTCGAGGGCATCCATCAGCAGGAGGGCGTTCATCACTGTCCCCAGCATGCCCATGTAATCCGCGGTTGCCTGGTCCATGCCCATTTCCTGCCCGACTTTTCCGCGCCACAGGTTGCCGGCGCCGATGACGATGGCCACGTCCACGCCCAGGGTGCGCACTTCCTTGATCCTCCCGGCGATCTCCATCGCCTGGGTGGCGTCAATTCCGGAGCCGCTGGCACCCGCCAGGCTTTCGCCGGTCAGTTTCAGCAGGATGCGGTGGTATTTGAGCTCTTCCATTTGTCCTCCTTGGGGTTAGAAAAAGACCAACCCGAAGGTTGGTCTTTTGAAGAGTTAATCCTCGACTGCGGTTTCAGCGGTCGTTTCGCCCAGTGCCCAGCGGGCAAAGCGGCGCACGATGATGTTCTCGCCCAGGGCGGCAATGTTCTGGTTCACCAGTTCCTGCACGGTAGATGCTTTCATCGCGGATGTAGGGCTGCAGCATCAGAACGAATTCGTCCTTGTACTTCTTCAACGATCCCTCGATGATCCGCGGGAGAATGGCATCAGGTTTGCCGTCTTCTTTGGCTTTGGCGGTTGCGATGCGGGTTTCGCTTTCGATCACTTCTGCCGGAATGTCTGTTTCCTGGATGTATGCGGGGAGATGCTGCTGCGATCTGCAGGGCGATCTCGTGCGCCAGTGTCGCGGAATTTCTCGGAACGGCCGACGAAGTCGCTTTCGCAGTTCATTTCAACCATCACACCCACGCGTCCGTTACCGTGCGTGTAAAGTTCAACAACACCTTCAGAAGCCTGCCGGCCGGAGCGCTTGGTGGCAGTGGCAAGACCTTTTTCGCGCAGGTATTCCATTGCGCTCGCCATATCGCCATTGGATTGCTCAAGTGCTTTGCGGCAGTCCAGGATGCCGGCGCCGGTGGTCTCGCGCAGAGATTTGATCATTTCGGTTGTAATTGCCATTTTTTAGTTATCCTTGTCCTATATTCGCTCGTTGGCGTTCTTTACGCGGCTTCTTCGGTTTCAGCGGTTTCAGCAGCTTTTTTGGTCTTTTTGGCGGGTTTCTCAACCGCCACTTCTTCAACAACCGGTGTTTCAGCCACAACTTCTTCAACTACCGCTGCTGCTTCGACGATTTTGGCTTTCTTGACGGGTTTTTCTTCAATGATCTCAGCGGCCACGGCTACATCTTCCAGGATTTCAGCAACTTCGGCTTTTCCGCCCATTTTTGCCAGGGTGGATGCACCAAGTAACTCAGTATCTGCAAGTTGTGATTCTTCCTCAATACGCGGGCGGGGTGTTGCGGAAACAGAACGCGGGGCTGTGCCCTCAACGTTCCGGGGCAGGCAGGTCATCTTCCTTGACCATTGTCTTGCCTTCGATCACGGCGTCTGCCATCTTCCCGACCAGCAGTTTGATGGCGCGGATGGCGTCATCGTTGGAGGGGATCACGTAATCCACGGTGCGCGGGTCGCAGTTGGTGTCGAGCAGGGCGATCACGGGGATGCCCTTGAGGTTGGCTTCATGCACGGCGGTGTGCTCGCGCACAACATCCACGATGAAGACCAGGTCAGGGGTGCGCTGCATCTTGCGTACACCGGAGAGGCGGGCAACCAGTTTCTTGATGTCGCGGCGGATGAGCAGGCCTTCTTTTTTCGTCAGGCGGTTGATCTCACCGGTTTCCTGCATTTTTTCCAGCCTGTCCAGTTCCTGGATGCGGTTGAACATGGTGGTCCAGTTGGTGAGCATTCCGCCCAGCCAGCGTTCGGTCACATAGGGCATACCGCAGCGAATGGCTTCTTCGGCGATGGTTTCCTGTGCCTGGCGCTTGGTACCGATGAACATGATCACACCACCCTTGGCGGCAGTATCGCGCACCAGGTTATAGGCGGTCGTGAGCATTTTTACGGTTTGCTGGAGATCAATGATATGGATCCCGTTGCGCTCGGTGAAGATGTACTGGCGCATGTAGGGGTTCCATTTGTTGGTGCGGTGACCGAAGTGCACGCCGCTTTCCAACAGGGCTTTCATGGAAATAATAGAACTCATATTAAATTGCTCCTTTGCGTTTTTCATTCGTACCCTTTAGCCTTGGTCTCACTGCTTTTGGCAGCACGCAATCAAGATCGGGGTACGTGTAGGATAGTCTATGGCTTACACCACAGCCGGTGAATTATATCACAATTTCTAGGGTGGCCTTGTGGAGGAGAAAACAGGCTGATGAAGACCAAGTATAATTTAATCAATCTTACAGTAGAGATGAGAGATCTTATGCACATACTTGTAACCAATGATGATGGTGTTTACGCCCCCGGGTTGCTGGCGCTTGCCCAGGAACTTCGGAAGGTGGGAGAGGTATCCATCCTTGCGCCAGACCATAACTGGTCAGCCTCGGGGCATGTGAAAACCCTCAACCGCCCGCTGCGCGCCAAACCGGTCACCCTGGCGGATGGCAGCAGTGCACTCGCCAGTGACGGCGCCCCCTCAGACTGCGTCGCGCTGGCATTGATGGGTGTCATCGAAACCCCCATCGACCTGGTGGTCTCAGGCATCAACCCCAACGCCAATATCGGTCACGATGTCACCTACTCCGGCACGGTGACCGCTGCCATGGAAGCCGCTATTGGCAATGTGGCAGGTATCGCGGTCTCCCTTGATGCCCCGGAATTCTTCAGTGGTGTGCTGGACTATTCCACCGCGGCGATCGCAGCCAGGCGCGTGGCGCAAATGCTCTTTCGCCAATCGCTGCCAAAGAACATCTTGTTAAACGTCAATGTACCTTATTTGCCCGTTGCAGAATTGAAGGGCTACCGTATTTCCAGGCAGGGACTTCGTATCTACCGTGACGAACTGGTGCGGCGGGAGGACCCTCGCGGGCGGCCTTACTACTGGATTGGTGGAGAAGCTCCTACCGGTGTGGATGAAGAAGGTACTGACTTTGGCGACCTTAAGGCCGGTTACGTCTCCATTACCCCCATCCAACTGGATCTTACCGCGCACGCAATGATCAAATCGCTGCGAGGCTGGGACTGGCAGTATGACGAAAAGTCATGAATTGTCTGACAAAGCTCGGTTGACTTTTATGTTTGGATGTTCTACAGTATTCATAGGAAAACAAATATTACTTACACAAGGAGAGAGGAATGCATCAAACGACCGTTAAAGATTGGATGAAGGATCTGGTAGTTTTCATTGATCCAGATGCCTCTGTTTATGAAGGGCTGGAGATCATGCGTCACCGCTATGCTACCAACCTGATTGTGAACAAGACACCCGAAAATCCACAGTACGGTATTGTGACCTCGATCAATATTTGCGACAAGATTGTAGCTCAGGGGAATGATCCCAAGAAGACCAGGATCAAAGACATCATGGCCAGCCCGGTGATCACCGTTTCACCGGAAATGCTGATTACGGAATGCGCCGCAAAAATGAAGGAACACCGCATCCATCACCTTCCGGTTGCGGATGAAAAAGGGAACATCATCGGCATGATCGCCGCCATGGACCTTTTGTTGGTGGCTGAAGCCATGGGGACCAATTTCAAGGAACGCAGCCTGCATTAAAATCACATTAGAGTTTTTTGAACCAGTCTTGACGCATCGGTTATAATATTCCACGATGCGTCGATTCTTTACCCTCTCTTTAATCTTTATCACCCTCGCTGGTTTCCTGTTGGTCCCCATCGGGAAAGCCCACGCGGCAGGATCTGTCAGCAAAGGTGACATGATCGCCTTGATGAATAGCTGGCGATCCGGTTACTGGTCTAATGCGCTCATCGAAGACGCCAGCCTGGATAGCTGCGCGCAGTGGACCGCAGAAGAAATGGCTCGTAATCAATATATGAATCATCTCAAGAACCTTGGTTATTCGAGTGTCTCTTCACGCTGTTCCCAGTATGGGTTTGGCGGTGGAAAAACCGTCTTCGTGACCGAGAACTGGGCTGCTCATCCCAATATGACCATTGATATCCTGGCTAGTTATTGGTCAGATGCTGACCATATGATTCCTGCCACTTGGGAACAATACCGTTACGTGGGAGTAGGGATCGCTACTGATGAAAGAGGATACACATACTATATCCTGCACGCCGGCGCTATCAGCGGTGAAACCATGCCCGCAGCAAACCCCACCTCTAGCGGTGGCTCAACGAATTCCCAGGTTGCCGCAACGCAGGATACCAGCAATATTGTCCAACCGGTGCTCACCGCCACCCCCAATGAAGATGGCGCCACTTATCACATTGTTGAATACGGTCAGGCACTTTTCACCATTGCCACCTGGTATGGCGTAACTGTGGAAGAGATTAAATCTCTTAATACGCTCACCTCTGATGCGATTTTCGTGGGACAAAAGCTATTGATTCGTGCTAAACCAACTGTAACGATCACACCCACTCGTACCGCAACAGTTCCTCAGCCAACGCGCACACTCACTTCAACTCAAGTTCCGCCAACCGCTAGAGCTACTGTAACAGCCACCCCCACGCCTAAACCTAGCGTCGGCAGGTTTGTAAAAGAAATAGACCGCCAGTATCTTGGGTTTGGCATCCTGTTGATCAGCGCGGTTGGCTTTTTGATTGTGTTTTATTCTTCTTTCCTCAAACCGAAAATTAAGAAATAAGGCACCCAATAGGGTGCCTCATCACTAGATCATAAAATCTTCACCACGCCATACCCCATCAGTTGGGGAATGCACCAGCGTTGGATCTTCAGGTTTCCCTGTAATGTGCAATTTGGTTTCAACCAATGCAAGCCTCTCCATCAGTGATTTTACCGAGTCGCCGAGTGTATCTGGCATACGCCCGTGCTCAAGGTCCGGGCCGGCAGAGGTCGGCAGGCTGCGGTGCACAACCTGACCCGGCACCCCCACCACAACCGAATCTGGCGGTACGGATTTGACAACTACAGCATTCGCACCAATACGACTGTTTCTGCCGATGTTGATGGCACCCAAAACCTTTGCGCCGGCACCGATGACCACATCATCCTCGATTGTGGGGTGGCGTTTTCCCTTGCTCAAGCTTGTACCGCCCAGTGTGACGCCGTGGTAGATCGTCACATTGTGGCCGATCTCGGATGTTTCACCGATGACAACACCCATTCCATGATCGATAAAGAATCCATCACCTATTGTTGCACCGGGGTGGATTTCGATTCCGGTGAAGAAGCGTGTGGTATGCGAGCCCCAGCGGGCGATGAGTTTTAACCCATGCTGCCACAACCAGTGTTCCACACGGTGTGCCCATACGGCGTGCAAGCCGGGATAAGCCACCAGCAGTTCCGCCGTGGAACGTGCTGCGGGATCGCGCTCAAATACCGAATGGATATCGTCGCGTATTGACCGGAAAAGTGAAAAAGGCATAGCTCCCTCCATGGAATGCTCCTAATCCCCTAAGCCGGCAAACAAAGGTGTCGAAAGGTAGCGCTCGCCGAACGATGGGATGATCACGACAATCAGCTTCCCATCATTTTCAGGTTTGGATGCCAGCTGCAGTGCAGCCCAAACTGCAGCACCGCTGGAAATACCAACCAGCAGACCTTCCTGCTTGGCCATTTCACGCGCCGTATCCAGCGCGTCATCATTTGTCACCCGGATGATCTCGTCGTAAATTTGTGTATTCAGCACTTCCGGGATGAACCCTGCACCAATCCCTTGGATGACATGAGGACCCTTGCTGCCGCCGGAGAGTACCGCCGAGGCGTCAGGTTCCACTGCCACCATTCGAACCGAATCCTTGCGGGATTTGAGCACTTCACCCACACCGGTTATGGTACCGCCAGTGCCGACACCTGAGACCACAATATCGACCTTGCCATCGGTGTCACGCCAGATTTCCTCCGCAGTGGTCCGCCGGTGAATTTCAGGGTTGGCAGGGTTATTGAACTGCTGTGGCATAAAATAGCGTGAATCGGAGGCGGCGATTTCAGTTGCTTTTCGGATGGCGCCAGGCATGCCTTCAGCACCTGGTGTGAGGATTAATTCAGCCCCATAGCCTCGCAGGAGCATGCGCCGTTCGCGGCTCATGGTGTCCGGCATTACCAGGGTAAGCTTGTAACCGCGGGCTGCAGCCGCAAATGCCAGCGCAATGCCGGTATTGCCGCTGGTAGGTTCAATGATAATGGTATCCGCTTTAATCAAGCCGGCTTTTTCCGCCGCGTCGATCATGGCAACGCCAATGCGGTCTTTCACACTGTGAGAAGGATTGAAATATTCCAATTTTGCTATAACCGTGGCTCGGCTGCCTTTGGTCAACCGGTTAATTTTGACGAGTGGAGTGTTACCGACCAGATCAGTAATACTATTTGCAATTTTCATAGCGATAATCCTTAAAATTCATACCGGTCAACTTAAATCAAAAAGCGGCGCATGCGCTGCACAGGTAATGTGCGGGGACGTCTGCTGCCGCCTGATCTGTTGACCGGGATATTTTCAGGCGGAAGTCAGTCCATTCCCCGCCGTTGACACAAGCAATTGTTGAACATATTATCTCCACATAATTAGACTAAACTTGTCTTATTATATCCAGGTTTGAGTGGATGTCAAGAGACCAGAAGTGGCAATCGGCACGGCAAATTATTCTATGCAACTTCGTACAGCTTTCTTCCGTATATTGGATATATCAAATTCAAACCCGTTTTGCGGAGGTTATCATGAATGTTTCAAAACGTTCTACACTGGTGATTGGGATCCTGCTGGTTCTTGCAGGTGCCTATTTTATACTTGGGAATCTCGTCCCAGCTTTTAATGATTGGATCAACATTAGCTACTCATGGCCGCTGATCGTAATCGCGGTTGGCGTTGGTTTGCTTGTGGTCGGGCTGTTGGTTGGAGCTCCGGATATGGCAATCCCTGCTGTCATTGTTGGCGGCATTGGCGGCATCCTTTATTACCAGAATCTGAGCGGCAATTGGGGCAGTTGGTCTTATTTGTGGACCTTGATTCCGGGTTTTTCGGGTATCGGCATGCTCCTGGCTTATTTACTCGGTTCGAGGGGCGAACACTCCATCCGCTCTGCAGTAGACACGATTGGTACCAGCCTGGTGATGTTCGTCATCTTTGGCGCATTCTTTGGGGCATTCAAAATGCTTGGTGATTACTGGCCTCTGCTGCTCGTAGGAGCTGGTGTATTACTGGCATTACGAAGCCTGATCAAAAGATAATTGCTTATAAAAACTGAATCGAGGACAAAATGAACGATAACTCAAAAAGATTGTTGGTTGGTGGTTTGCTGGTTTTGGCAGGTGTGGTTTTTATCCTGCAGCAGTTGTTCGATTGGCCGATTGGTGGAGTTTTCATTTCCATGCTTTTTGCAGCAGGCGGGATCATCTTCCTTTTCGTTTTTCTGCGTGATCATAACAAATGGTGGGCATTGATTCCCGGAATGACTTTATTAGGGTTAGGTGCATTGATTGCTTCTGGTGATCTGTTTCCCCGTTTTGCGAGCCAATTTGGTGGAGCTCTCTTCCTTGGATCAATCGCCTTGGCATTCTTCCTGGTCTTGTATTTCAAACGGGATTTCTGGTGGGCAGTAATTCCAGCCGGGGTATTAACCACTCTTGCAGTGATGACAACCCTTCGCAATGTAAACGGATTATTCACTGGCGGACTCTTTTTCCTCGGACTTGGAGCAACTTTTGCGGCAGTGGGATTATTACCCTTTGGACGCAAGGAAAAATGGCCCTGGATTCCGGCAGCCATCTGCCTGGTGTTGGGTATGTTGATCTTTATTGGTTCAGGCGCGCTGGTAAATTCCGTATTCGGCTGGATCTGGGCTGGCTCTTTCCTGCTGGCGGGGATTTACCTGGTAGTTCGCTCACTCATGAAGAAAGAGTAGGTAAACACCATGAAAACAAAACTTTACCGAAGTCAGACTGAGCGTATGCTTGGGGGCGTGTGCGGTGGGCTTTCCAAGTATTTTGAAATCGACCTGACTGTTGTCCGCTTGTTCTTCGTTGTATTGACGCTCCTTGGCGGTTTTGGACCATTGGTCTACTTTATCCTGTGGATTGTTATCCCTCCCGAAGGGCACGTACACGTTGAAGGAAAACCTGAAGTGCTGGACGGTGAAGAGATAAAAGAACGGGCAGAAATGGTGCGTGATGATTTTGTGAGCGCAGTTCAGGAACCGAATAAAAATACAACTCGTTTTGTGGGGATCGCGTTGATCCTTGCAGGCGGCTTTTTCCTTATCCGCCAGCTCGATTTCTCCTGGTTCCGATGGTTGGATAATGGTGTCCTTTGGGCAGGGTTGATCCTCCTGGCAGGTGTTGCCTTATTAATCCGCGCGATGAAAAAGGAGTAAAAAATGAACGATTTCAAAAAACCAAGAAGTCTTTTCTTTCCGCTTCTTCTGATCGTAGTTGGCCTCCTCATTTTTTTGATCAACATCGGTAAGGTGGAAGGATCCGCATGGGATAACTTGTTGACCTATTGGCCCGTTCTCCTAATCCTTGGTGGACTCGATGGATTGTACAAAAGAGATGGTTGGGTAGGTCCGCTCGTGCTGCTGGGATTCGGCACAATCCTCCTGCTCGGTAACCTCGGCTACCTCGGCCAGGATGGATTTACGCTCCTCCTGCGCTTATGGCCGGTCCTGCTTGTGGCAATAGGTTTGGATATCGCTTTCGGCAGTCGGAAATCAGTATGGAGCAGCTTGCTGCGAGTAGGGCTTGGTCTGGCTTTGGTGGCTGGTATCCTCTGGTTGGCGGTTGCTTCTCCATTTGGTGTCGGAATGAAATCGGTTGATTTTGAGCAGACCCTCGATGGTGCAAAGGAGTCTGCCTTGGCATTTGAAATTGCTGCCGGACGGTTCGATCTTGCCGGAGGTGCGAATACAAGTCAACTGCTATCCGGTTCTGCGGGTGTGCCACGGGAAAGTGATCTACAAGGTCGATTACAGTAAACCTGTGAACGGGAAGAGCAGACTGGCACTCCAGGGGAATTCCATTTCCTTCATACCCGTCAACGCGGGAACCTACCCGTGGGATGTAATGGTTAACTCGGATATCCCGTTTGACCTGGACCTGGAAATGGCAGCCGGTATGGTAAACCTGGATCTGGAAAAGACCCGGGTATCTGATCTGACCGCCGATTTGGCAGTCGGTTCTGCCGTAATTACACTGCCTGAAGGCGTTGACGTAACTGGAAGCATCGATTGTGCTGTGGGGCAACTGACCATACGCATCCCCAGGAATAGCGCAGTCTCAATTAAACTCGATACTGCTCTTGTCCCGGTACGGATTCCGGATGCCTATAAACGCGCTGAAGATTCCATCCAATACTTGGCAGGTAGTGGTGGGAAAGTTGACCTCGACATCAGTCTTGCGGTTGGAAATCTGATCATAGAAGTTTACTAAACTAATAAAGAGAAAAAGAGAGCGAAAGCTCTCTTTTTTGTTAACAGGATATTAATAAGGTTTGACTACCATTGATTTACAGGCGGGAACTTTTCAGAATTAATAACGTCCTATTACCAGTAAACGATAAAAAAGGAGAAGAAATGAAAAAAGTATTCGCAATAGTAACTGCAAGTTTAATTATGGTGGTAGCGTTGGCGGCTTGCTCTCAGACCCCGACCACGATCACCACAGCACCCGCTATTAGAACGATTTCCGCCAACGGGAATGGCAAGGTTTATATCGTTCCAGATGTGGCTTACATTTATGTGGGTGTTCGGGTTGATGCTGATGAAGTCTCGGATGCTTTGAACCAGAATAACCTTCAAGCTCAGGCTATTTCTGAGGCTGTGCAGGCATTAGGTGTTGAGGCAGTAGATATCCAGACCGCAAGCTTCAATGTCTACCCCATGTCAGATTATGATATGGAAGGGAAAATCTCCCGGAAATACTTTGTGGTTGAGAATACCGTCTACATCACCGTGAGAGACCTCAGCAAATTGGGCGTCCTTTTGGACTCTGTCGTGCGCTCCGGTGCCAATACCATCAACAGCATCACCTTCGATATCCTGGATAAGGACAAAGCTATGGCTGAAGCCCGTGATCTGGCGATTGCAAAAGCTAAAACAGAAGCTGAGGCTATTGCCAAAGCAGCCGGCGTAAAACTTGGTGACCTGCAATCGGTTGGTGTTTATACCAGCAATGGCGGCATGGCCATCTATGACGCAAAAGGCGGTGGTAGTGCCCAGGCAATGTCACAGGTTCCTGTGGCAGCTGGGCAGGTTGTGATCACTGCTGACGCTAACGTAACCTACGAAATTCAGAAATAACCAGTTTATACTTAAAAAACGGCATCCATCAATGGATGCCGTTTTTTCTTTCTCAGGGTTAGTTAATAGGGTATGGCGCTAATCTCAGAAAGCTTATTCAAACGGTGGGTGGCAATAATTCGGCGCACCGTGCCGGTCAGACCGCGCATCACCAGGCTGTCGGTTTGAGCGCCATCACGAAAATACTTTACCCCGTCAAGAAAATCACCTGAAGTGATACCGGTGGCGGCAAAGAAAACGTCTTCAGAAGCGATCAGGTCATCAATGGTCAGTGGTTTGTTGAAATCAACACCTAACCGTTTGGCTTCGTCAATTTCTTTTTGATTGCGCGGGAAGAGTTTTCCCATAATATTTCCACCCATACAGCGCAGCCCAGCCGCTGCCAGTACTCCTTCAGGTGTGCCCCCGATGCCCAATAGCATATCGATATCTGAATCGTCCATTGCGGTCATAAGCGCACCAGCAACATCGCCATCGTGGATGAGACGGATGCGTGCGCCAGTGGCTCGGATTTCTGCGATCAGTTTCTCGTGGCGCGGACGATCCAACACGACCACGGTCAGGTCAGCTACATGTTCGCCCTTGGCTTTTGCCAGCTTGATCAGGTTGTCCGAAACAGGGGCTTCAATATCAATCAGGTCTCGTCCAACAGGACCAACGGCGATCTTGTGCATGTAGAGAAAGGGGCCGGGGTTGAACATGGTGCCCTCGGGAGATAGTGCCACTGTTGCAATGGCATTGCTGCGGCCAAAAGCGAGTGGGCGGGTACCATCTATGGGATCTACAGCGATATCCACAGCAGGTCCGTTACCGGTTCCAAGCTTCTCCCCGTTAAAAAGCATGGGAGCTTCATCTTTTTCCCCTTCGCCAATGATAATTGTTCCGCTCATTTGGACAGTATTTAACATCAAACGCATGCCATCAACTGCGGCAGCATCAGCTTTATTCTTGTCGCCGCGCCCCATGTAACGGCCGGCTGCCAATGCAGCGGATTCAGTCACGCGGACCAGGTCAAGTGCCAGGTTTCGAGTGGGGGTTGTGTCTATCATCTGCACGCTCCTCTAAATCTTAGACTAGGAACAGGATTACATAATATCCGATAAATGCTGCCCAAAGTGAAGAATCAATACGGTCGAGAATACCGCCATGCCCGGGTAGAATTTGGCTTGAATCTTTCAAGTTAAATTGACGTTTGATCATACTTTCGCCAAAGTCTCCTATTGGGGTGAGTAAGGAAAGGATGATTCCAAGGATTAGTCCGTGTATTGGTACGATCGAATCGATAGCTATATGCCAGAGCGCTGTCAATCCCCAACCACCTAATCCTCCCATTACGATACCGCCAACATAACCTTCCCAGCTTTTCTTAGGGCTAACCTTTGGCAGCATCTTGTGCTTGCCTAACCAGCGTCCGAATAGATAACCGCCAGTGTCTGCCAGAGAAACGATGGGAAAGATTGTTAACAGCCAGTACATCCCATTGTCAAATGCACTTATAGATACAGCATAGCTGCCCAGCCACCCCAGGTAAACCGTGCCGCAAACGGTTAATGCAAAATCGAGAGCAGCCTGTGTAGCGCCCTTTTGCTGACTGATGATGTGCCAGAGCATCGCAATCAGCACGAGTGCTCCCAACCAAACATCAGAATATTCGAATCGCCAAACAGTGCGCATGAGCACCGCGGCTAAAGTGAAGCCAATCAGGATTATCAGTGATGGTGAGTACCCGCCACGATGGAAGATACGCCAATATTCCCATGCAGCGATTCCAAGGACAACCGATACAAAAACAGTAAATGGCAATCCACCAAGCATGGCAAAAATAACAGTGGTCGGGATCATAATATCGATCACGATCAAACGTTTGAGTAACGACGGGTCTTTACTCATCCCTGCTATTCTAGTTTTCCAAAACGGCGTTTGCGTTGGCTGTAAGCTTCGATAGCCTTTTCAAGTTCTTCTTTATTAAAGTCCGGCCAGAGTGTCGGAGTAAAATACCACTCCGAATAGGCGGACTGCCAGATGAGAAAATTGCTGACTCGCATTTCACCTGATGTCCTTATGATCAAGTCGGGATCCGGGCAGCCCTGTGTGAATAAATATTGACTGACCACCTCCTCGGTCACCTCTTCAGGCGCAAGCCCTGCTTTTATGATTTGTTGAATGGCATACACGATTTCATCTCGCCCGCCGTAATTCCATGCAATATTGAGGATAAGGCGATCATTTTCATGGGTAAGTTCCAGCGAATGCAATACTTTTTCCCGAACCTTTTTGGGCATGGCGTCAAGTCGACCAACATGACGGATTCTTACTCCCTGGCTCTTGAGTTCATTTAATTCACGGTCGATGACAGTTTCAAGGATGTTTAATAACCCGTGCACCTCGTCTTTCGGCCGACCCCAGTTTTCGGTCGAAAACGCGTAAAGTGTAAGGTACTTCACTCCGAGTTCAACGCTGGCACGGATGATCTGACGCAGATTCTCAGTTCCGGCGCGATGACCCTCCAAACGAGGAAGTCCGCGTGCTGCTGCCCAGCGCCCATTTCCATCCATAATGATGGCAATATGGGCAGGGATTCTAGATTCCTGGTTTGTCATATTATTTTGATCACACTTCCATGATCTCTTTTTCTTTCTTAACACCGATGGCGTCGATCTCGGTGATGATATGGTCGGTTAATTTTTGCAGGTCCTCAACTCCCACGTCAAGATCATCTTCTGAGATCATCTTCTCTTTTTCGAAGTCGCGCAGATCTTTGATCAGATCACGCCGGATATTCCGTACAGCAATTCTGGAGTCTTCAAGTCTGCTGTGAACCAATTTCACCAAGTCCCGCCGTCTCTCTTCTGTGAGAGGGGGCAGGTTCAACCTGATCACTTTGCCATCATTGTTTGGAGTAATGCCGAGTTCTGATGCCAGGATGGCTTTTTCAATGGTCTTTATGGTTGAGGGATCAAATGGTTTGATCATCAACGAACGAGCTTCGGGAACTGAAATGGAAGCCAGTTGCATAAGCGGTGTTGGCATGCCGTAATATTCAACCGGCATTTTTTCCACGAGGGCAGGGGTTGCCCGGCCGGTACGGATACCTGAAAGATCTTCCTCAAGGGCTGTAATTGCGCCTTTCATACGGCTTTCAGCATCTTTTACCGTTTCCCTGATCACTTCATCGGTCATATTGTCCTCCGCGGTTAAAATTCTAATTTCTCCTGATGGATAATAGGATACCTTAAAACCGGTAAAAAATCCAACACCAAGTAAGCAGTCAAGGCTAACGGATAAGAGAATCAAAATAGGCTATTGACAAAAAGAAAATATGTTCTATACTAGTATTAGTTCAATTGTTCTACTTGTGTTGGTCCATAACTTGCACTATAAGGAAATAGAAAATACTTGGAGACGAAAATGACCACTGGCATGCTCTGGTTTGACAATGATCCGCAAATCGATATGCGTACCAAACTTAACCGTGCGGTTGCTTATTATCAGAAAAAATACGGGCAAGCGCCTGATCTTTGTTATGTACATCCAAGTATGCTTCCGGAGAATCCCATCCGTGCCGCGGGCGTGGATGTACAAACTGACCAGATGATCCTGCCAAATCATTTTTGGATCGGCGTAAAGCCGATGGTTTCTTGAACGTTATTACCTTGTATTCTAAAAATCAACCCTGGTTTCTCAGGGTTGATTTTTATTAATCAGTTTTTTTACCTTTTTAACCATCCAAAAAGCCAATTGGCGTAAATGACGGAAAGGTTTTTGCGAGAACTTCCTGGCGTAATGTTTTGCTGCTGAGTCAAGGCTTATTTTGCGATGCTGTTCCTCGGTCATATACCAGCGGTGTTCAATGATCCACAGATATAAATCCGTTTCGGTTTGCAGAGGAAATTCCTTTAATATTTCATACTTGCGGATGATGCGGATGAGCGGTCGATAGACATCCTGCAACCAACCTGTCACCGCCTCTTCGTCTGTCACCGGTCTTTGGAGTTTTTCGCCCATGAACCACCTGTGCACACTGATATGGTTCATTAATCGGTCATACTGACCCGGGATGGAGAATTTGAAACTTTCCTTGGGTGCGAGTTCATCCAAATGGGTTTGATTAATAAACCCAATGTATTCCTGTTGGAGGACCAATTGTTCAAGATTAGTATTTTTATCCATTGTGCCGGGGATACTGATCTTCACCACAAATGCGTCCATATACATTTGTCCACGCTCACGCGCAACAGAAACCCGATGGTTTCCGTCTTTAACAAAATAGACTTCACCAACCTGGTAGACCTCAATTGGGGGAAGGATCACGTCGCTATAGTACGCCTGGTCGATCCTTTCCCAGCGTTCGCGTGTGTGCGTTTGTCTGGGAAGGAAGGCTCGATCAAACTCCAGGTAACGGCTAACCGAACCGATTACCTTATCTGTTTCGATTTGTTTTAAGCCCGAATAGGATTGTCCAATTAACGGAACGCGTTTCATCACTTCATCAAATGGCAGCAGGTCGTTGTCAATTTTCCCGAGCCAGCTGAGTACCGAACGCCAAAAACTTTTTCGGTAGGCGCGGGAAAAATCCTGCCTGGAATAATTGTGCAACAGATCGTTTGAATTGGATTGATGGTCAGAAGGAAGCATATTTTACTCGCTTGAATATGGAATTAATCCCACGAACGCTTTTCGGGCATTGGAATACTGATCTCGCGATACCCGTAAACATTCACCACATTGGTTGCCCCTACCATTGTACTGGTGACAGTATCCTGACGGTAAACATGGATATGACCGTGTAAGTGATAAGTTGGTTTAAAAGTGTTGATCAACCAGTTGAAGGCTTTAACCCCCAGATGCGCTGGATCGTCCATAGCATGGATCTTCCATGGCGGGGCATGTGATACGAAGATATCCAGGTAACGCCCAGCTCTTGCCTTATTGATCAGCATTCGGGGAACAAGCCTGAAGACATTTTGCCAGTATTGATTTTGTGTGTATTGATAAGGTCCCATGTTATAGGTTACACATCCTTCCAGACCTGCCAGGAGCAAACCGCTATCGTCTTCCAACACACGAT
This sequence comes from uncultured Chloroflexia bacterium, assembly GCA_963753625.1. Taxonomy (GTDB): domain Bacteria; phylum Chloroflexota; class Anaerolineae; order Anaerolineales; family Anaerolineaceae; genus UBA6107. The sequence goes on along the minus strand of CAVWCP010000004.1, from coordinate 65,825 downwards.
TGTTCAGATCGATGGCACCCCACGGAGATGTGCGTGTGGTCGTACTGCCAAATTCCACTTTGCTGGCGTGATTCCCACGAACATAGTAGAGAGGTACGTTTAACATGGAGACAATGTATTCCAGATAGTAATAAGGCAGATCTCCACACGAAATGACAATATCCACATCCGGGAATCGTTCGACCAGCATGCGGCTGTAAATAAAGGCTATTTCGGTGTCACTGATCCCCAGCAGTTTCATTGCCTGCCTTAAGTGTCGATCAACGCAGTAATTACTGCGGCTGCAGTGGTTGAAGTGTGTGTAATGGAAACGGTCCAGGATACCCAACCAATTTCTCTTGCAAGCTTCTCAGCCTTGCCATACAGATGGAGAATCGGTTTCCCCTTGGGATCATTAAGGATCTCGAGATCATGCCAGTTTATATCCCCTATCCCACAGCCAAGTGCTTTTGCCGCAGCTTCCTTAGCGGCAAATCTCCCTGCATAGCGGTCATCTCTATAATCAGCTGCGGCAATTTCTTTTTCAGTAAAGACACGCTGGCAAAAACGTTCCTTGATCTTGGGGTCGATCCTGCTGAAACGCTCAATTTCAACCAGGTCAATCCCGTTAGTCACGCTTTGCATTTTGCCTATTCCTTTTTGGTTTTGAGCCAGCTGACACAATGATCAAATTCTTTGGATTTATATAACGTTTTGCGGTTTCGAGAATTTGTTCTGGAGTAATTGCATTCACCAGCGTTGGATATCGTTGTAAATAATCCAGGCCAAGATTGAAACGCTCGAGATTTAAGATTGAATTTGCCACCCCGGAATTAGATTCCAAAGATAGCGGAAGCCTTCCGATGTAATTGGATTTGCTATCTTCAAGCTCTTCCGTCGTTACTGGTTCACTGCTGAATTTGTCCAGTTCCGTAACGATCAAATCGATAGCTTTGTCGATATTCACAGGATTAACACCTGCAGAAACTTCCCATGAGCCTGCCTCAATCCAGGAATTCACGCTGGTGGAAGCATAATAGGCTAGGCCTGCTTTTTCGCGCACAGAATCGCCAATTCGACCCATCATCCCGAACTGACCCAGGATGTTATTACCGATTGATGCCGCCAGGTAATCGGATGCATGCCTTTTTGGTCCGAGCGTACCCATTACCAGGTCGCTCTGGCTCTTTCCCGGAATTGAAATGTGCTGGCGGGTGGTCTTTTCAGGGGAAGTAACAGATGGAAGAGTGACCTTCTCTCTCACTGCCAGGTTTTGCCACTTACCGAGTTTATCCTCGAAAAGATCAAAGGCTGCATCTGGTTCAACCGCACCCACTATAACAATCGCCATATTTTCAGGGCGGAAATGCGTCTTGTGAAAATCCACCATATCCTTCCTGGTGATTGCCTGGATAGTCTCAAGGTAGCCATCTTCTGGAAGTCCATACGGGTGACCGGGAAATAACAATTGGTCAAAGGTTAGTGAGGCCATTTCGGCTGTATCCTGGGCGCGGATGGTAAGGCTGGTGAGAAGTTGTGCACGCAGGCGTTCCAGGTAGTCCTTGGGGAAGGTTGGTTCAAGGATGCAATCCGCAAGGATATTTGCCACCAAAGGTAAATCCTCAACAAGGCACCTTCCGCCAAGGTTGATATTATGAACGCTGGCACCGAATCCCAGGCTGGCACCGGCTGATTCAAGTTCATCAAAAAGTTGCTGGAAATTCCGGTTTTGAGTGCCGCGCATCAACGCAAGGGACGTGAAGTGAGCCAGTCCTAATTTATCCACAGGATCCAGTAGACTACCCGCTCCCAGGTAACCGGAAACGACGACTGACGAGCTGTTGAAATTACTGCGGGCAAGTAGAATGATCCCGTTAGAGAGTACCTTACGCTTGATATCTTGTGGTCCGGGGATGGACGAGACATTTATCAATCGATTCATCAAGTTCATGCTTGTCCTCCTTCCGGAAGGTAAATGCCAGTAACCCGGTGGCTGGTATGTAAAAGTTCACGTGCCTTCTCCATGAGCAGGGTGGGGTTGACTGCGTTTAGCCGGTCAACGTATTCCAAGAACCAGCTATATTGATCGAACATTGCAGAATAACCCAGCCAGAAAGCTTGGTTGGTGATATTCTCACTTCCGTAGGCAAAAAGTGCACGAGCTTGTTTGACCGCCCTATCAATTTCAGCCTGTGCAATGGGAGTCTCAAAGAGGCGGTTGATTTCAGCGTCCACTGCTTTCAATACTATTGACGCATCCCGGTCCGGGCGGACAGTGATGGTGATATTGTAAAGGTATGGATCAAAGGTAGCTTGGAGTGAACCCACAACACTTACGGCGATTTCCTTTTCAACCAATGCTTTATAAAGTCGGCTGGTTTTATTTGAAATGCCGCCGCCCCCAAACATATTAAGGCTGGTCGGGCCTGTTAATAAGGCTGTTCAACACAGTCAGGGCAAAGAAATCCGGACTGATAGCCGCTGGAGCGCGCCATGAGAGCTCGATGAAAGTGGTTTCGCCAGGTCCTTTCACTTCAATATGTTTATGTACCTGTAACACTGGATCAGGAGTAATCTGAGGGATTAGCAACTTGTGCCCGGGAAGTTGACTGTAACGGTTACTTATAGAATCGAGCATTTTCTCTGCATTAAAATCCCCTGCCATGGCGAGGACTGCATTGCCGGGGTTGTAATACTTTTGATAATGTCTGAAGAGGTCATCTCGTTGTATGGAGTGAAGATCCTCCATGTTACCAATCACCTCATTGCGATATGGATGCGATGCAAAGGCTGCTGTTTGAATAGCTTCATCCAGACGGAAGAGCGGTTCATTTTCATGTCCTTCGCGTTCCGAAATGATCACTGTTCTTTCGGACTCCACCTCCTCCCGGTCATAAACGCTATTGATCATGCGATCTGCTTCCAGATCCAGCGCGAGATCCACTTTATCAGCTGGAACAGTTTCAAAAAAGGTTGTCCAATCAAGGTGGGTAAAAGCATTCCACATACCACCGTCACGCGAGATGGCGCGATCCAGCACACCTGCAGGAAATTTAGGTGTTCCCTTGAATTGCATATGTTCAACCCAATGAGAGATACCGGTAATCCCTTTGGATTCGTAGCGTGAACCTACCCTATACCAAACCCAGTGGCTGATGATGGGGGATGTATGAATTTCTTTGAGGAGGATCTTTAGTCCATTCTCAAGTGTGGTAATTAAGATGTTGTCAGACATAAACCCTCTAAACGTCCTAAATTGGTTGCCAGGTTAACTATAGCATAAGCCTACAGAGTATCGATTGATGGTCTATAATTACCGCGGGAGTTGTTCTCCTGGCAGTTGAGGGCATATTTATAACACAATGAGGCGGTAGATGGGAAACCATGGAAGTTTACAGGTAGCTGTTATTGGAGCTGGTCCGGCAGGTTTGTTTGCCGCCGAAGCCCTGGCGGGTAAAGGATTCGGCGTGGCATTATTCAATCGGGACATCAAACCAGGTGGACTGGCAGAATACGGTATTTTTCCTGATAAATTAAAACTAAAAAACGGGTTAAGGAATCAATTCAGAACCATCCTCCTGTCAGAGAATATCGTTTACCTGGGAAATATCCATGTAAGTGTGGATACTTGTTTGGCAGTCCAGACCCTTTTTGATTGGGGATTCAATGCAATACTCATCACCTGCGGTGCGCAGGGTACCAAATCGCTGAACCTTCCAGGTGAAAAATTGGAAGGGGTAATCCATGCCAAGGACCTGGTCTACTATTACAATCAGCTCCCGCCATTCGCTTCGCGTAATTACACCTTTGGCAAACGGGTGGCGATTGTGGGAGGCGGCAATGTCATGGCAGATGTGTCTCACTTCCTGATCAAATACACTGCAGTCGAAGAGATCACTGCCATCATTCGTAGAGGACCGGCGGAAGTAAAATTCGACAAGAAGGAAATGGTGCCGATCATTGCCTATCTTGATCAGGTCGAATTTGATAAAGAAATGAAGCGCGTGTCTGGGGAAATGAAGAAGATTGGTCAGGATCCTCAATCTGCAATCGATTCCATTCTGGCAGCGGTACCGATTGCATGCGCTAAAGAACGCGAAGCCCGTATAAATTTTCGCTTTTTATCTTCACCAAGTCAGATCCTTGCGGACGAGATACAACAAAAGATGGTTGGCGATCGAATTAGAAGAAAACCAGTTATTCTTGACTGATGATGATGAGGTAAAGGCAAAAGGAACAGGAGAGAAAATCACTATTCAGTTTGATAATGTGATTTTTGCAATTGGCGACCGGGTGTTGGATGAACTGGGTTTGCCGATGAACAAGAACGAGTTCAGTAAGGCCAGGAGTCCGCTTTTTCCGATAAACGGACAGACATTTGAAATCGAGGATCCTGGCAGCGGGCAGAATGTAACGGGAATTTTTATTGCCGGCTGGTTGCGAAACCCGAGTACTGGTTTGGTGGGAACCGCTCGTAAAGACGGGGTATATGCGGCGGAGGCAGTCGGTCAGTATCTCGCCAAAAAAAGACGCTTACCGGGATTGACAGAGATCTTTTGATACAGAATTTACGAAGCCAGGGATGTGTAGTGGTTACCAAGGATCTACTCCCTACCTTGCAGGCGGAAGAAAATATCCAGGCAGAGAAAGCAGGCTTGGAAGATTTTAAATTCTCGACAAATGAGGAAATGTTGAAAATATTAGGATTAGCCTGAGTTAGGTCTATCCTGGTTCTTGTAAGGATACATCATAACGAAACCGATGGCGATCAGTGCTAACCCGATTTCCATGCCACGTGCTTGCCAAACCCCAAAAATGGGTGTCCCCGGTAGGGGGTGCGAACCAATGCCAAAGACATCCGCCATGCCAGAAAATAAAGCCACCACATAACCGGTGCTCACTAAGCGCAGTCCAATATCTGCAGAAATGGTTGGGGGTTGATTTCTCCAAAGTGCGCGGATAGCGGCGTAACCACTGATGCAAATGATTCCAAGCCCAATAAGCATGACAGTGATCTGTATGAAGCCTACTACCGGACTGCGATCCAGGCCGAACCATCCTGGTTTGGCACCTACGAAGAAGAATAATAAGCCAAGGAACACACCGATGAGCGCGATCCGCAGGCGAACCCGGGGTAACGGAGTTATCGGAATGGTGATATCTGATGGTTTGATCGCGAGATCGTAATTATTGGATTCTTCGGTCATTTCGGAAGCATCTTCTCCAGGTGGTTTTTCCAGTTTAAGGTGAAAGATATTATTCACATCCTCAGTGGAATATCCCCGTGCAAGAAGCGCGGGTTCCAATTTTTGCAGATCCTTGATCGTGTCGATCTCCATTGGGATGTTAGGGTATCCAAACCCGCCATCCAGGTCCGAGCCGATTCCCACGTGAACGGAATCCCCTGCCATCTGGCAGAAATAATCGATTTGATCAATGATATGGCTTATTGTAACAGTATCGTGGGGAGAATTTAGCTCCCATTCGGTGGATAAAAACTTATTGTAAGGTACTACACCTACGCATCCGCCGCGTTCAAACAACTTGCGGATCACAGGATCAGTCAGGTGGCGTTCGCCACTGCGTCCCTTCAGCAATGTGCGCGCGTTGGAGTGGCTGGCGATCACGCACCCTTCAAAATGATCCATGGCGGTCAAAGCAGCGGATTCACTCATATGGCTGATATCCATACCCAGCCCGAGAGAAGCCATTGTATCCAGAAGGGCATAACCTTCGCGGTCAAAGGGTCGTACTACCTTCGACCCGCCGCAGTAACGTAAGCCAGCCCAAACGGGTCCAACCTGCCGCACGCCCAGTTCAAAAAACTCTTCCAACTCACTGATCGAACGCAGACCTTCTGCGCCTTCCATATGCAACATCAATCCCACCGGGCGAGCTTTACCCTTAATGGGCTTTTCCCAACATGCTAAGACGCGCTGCAGATCAGCTTGTCCCAGGATAAGAGTGAATTTATCCGGGTTTTCTTCAACCAGGCGGTGATAATAATCGAATTGTTGATGCGCCAGTTTGGATGCCTGCTGCAGATTCTGATAGCTCAAAATATCCCACGCCCCGCTGCAGAAGGCTTTTGGAGGATTCCACAATGTGGCAAAGATCACCGCAATCTGGCCAGCCTGGAAATCTGGCCAACCAACTGTTGCTTCACCTTCATTCCATTCAGGAATTTGGGTGCCCGTTTCCAGTTTCCGGATTTCAAATGCGGATAATCGAATGTCCCGCTTAAATGTAAGCGCGTTAAAAGCAATATCCTGGTGGGCATCTATGATATATGTCATCTTCAATGAGAGTAAAAAAAGAGCGCGCCGTTTCCGGAGCGCTCTCGTTTTTCTACTTGTTTACTCCTTGGAGTCAGCTTCTGGCTCAGTGGATTCTGTGACCACAGCCTTTGGCTTCCTGGTTTTCTTTACTTCGGCTTCAGGTTCAGCAGATTCCACAACCTCAACCTTTTGTTTTTTGGGTTTTACAACCTCAGCTTTTGGTTCGGGGGTTTCGGTCGATTCTGCAGCTACCTCGGTGGTATCCTTCTCATCTACAGCAAGGATTCCCTCCAGGCTTTGCCAATCCATATCAGCGTATGCCATGGAATCAACACGGCGCAGGCTGAGACCGATGCGGTGATTGGTGGTATCGATCTTTAGAACGCGCAGTGTATATGTGTCACCTTCCTTGAGCACCTCCCGCGGGTGTTCAATGCGCTTCTCGCTGATCTCAGAGATGTGGATCAATCCCTCGATATCATCAGTGAGCCGTGCAAACGCGCCAAATTTGGTCAGGCGGGTGATGGTACCTTCCACCAATTGACCTTCCTGGAAAATGGTAACCTTTTGATCCCAGGGATCGGACTGCAACTGGCGGATTGATAATCCGATGCGGCGTTTTTCGCGATCGATAGTAATGACTTTTACTTTTACTTCCTGACCGACCTTGAGAACCTCACTGGGGTGTTGAATGCGATCCCAGGAGATCTCAGAAAGGTGAACAAGGCCATCAGCACCGTTGACATTGACAAAGACACCGAAATCTGCCAGGCTGGTAACACGCCCGGTATAAACCTGACCTTCTTTCAACTCCTCAATAACGCGATCTTTTACTGAATCACGTGATTCACTAGAAGCCTGGCGCTCGGAGAGGATTAGCCGGCGGCGTTCGCGATCGACCTCAATAACGACCACGTCAATTTCCTGGCCGATCATTTTGCTCCAACGCTGCTCGGGAGTATCCCCGGTCATCGTTGAACGTCGGCTGAAACTTATCTGGGAGGAAGGCACGAATCCACGCAAACCGCCAACGGGAACGATCAGTCCGCCCTTGTTGAATCCGATGATCGAACTGTGGAAAGACTCTTTCTTTGCCACCATGTTTTCAACGATCTGCCAGCCCTCTTCTTCGCGGGCTCGCATGTAAGAAAGAACCAGGTTTCCATTGGAATCTTCCGGATTGATGACAAAGACAGGGATTTCTTGTCCGATTTTCAGGTTTGCCAACTCATCACTTGGAATGAGTTCATATTCTTTACCGCTGATGACACCTTCTGATTTGGTGCCAACGCTCACAAGGATCTGGCCTGGAGTAACACTTGCAACCACACCCTGGCGAATTTCACCTTGAGTAGGGAAGTCAATCTCCAACCCTTCTGACTCCAATAAGGAGGCCATATTGTTGTTGTCGCCCTGATCATCCTCAGGATTTACATCTGGTGCTTGATTGGCTTCGTTTAGGTCCATACGCTCTGTGTACTCCGACGGATAGGATTAGCCCGTTAAACCACGCAAATATCTACTCGCATTATCTACTGCGAAGGGCCATATAGATTTTTTATTATACATCATTAATACGAATAAAATTCAAGTTCAGATTCAAAATCAATGGCGTTTACGTTTCTTCTTTTGGCTTCCCGCCTCACTCTGCACTTTTGGTGAGGACAAAGCAGCAGGTTGAGGACCAGGGGTTCTTTCAGTCGCGGAACCTGCCCTTCGAGGTTGGAAGAGAAACATTTTACTGATCACCCCGGAGCGGATATCACTGAGCAGTTGTTTGAACATGCTGGCGGCTTCGCTCTTATATTGAACCAGGGGGTCGCGTTGGGCAAACGCTTCCATCCCAATGGAAACCCGCAGGGCATCTACCTTGGTAAGGTATTCCACCCAGTGTTCGGAGAACACGCTCACCAGGATATGTCGATAAATTTCATTTTGTATTCTTGTCCCTAAAGTTATGGTGAGGATTTCCTGTTGTTCAGAGCTCAGGTCTTCAGGGTGTTGTGTTTCGAGCTCTCCAAATACATCAGGACCAAATTCGTCGACAAGCGTTTCTTTAATTTTCCCATCCAGTTGGGAGAGGGGCACTCCAGCCAGTCGGAAGCGTTCAAACTCGATTTTCCCCCACACCTCTTCAAGTCGCTGGCGGGTACTCTCGAGATGCTCGAGGATGTCAGTAGTTATTTCTTTAACAGGCACATCCTGGATCAATTTGGCGGCAAAGAAAATGTAATTGAGGATACGCACATTGCGCATCACTTTTTGATGGGTGCGTTGATCAATCGCCATTCTGGTGCCACTTGACATGGCAATGAGCAGGCTTGTAACTTTGTCTACAAAATTACTTTCATTGTTTGACCCTCGAGAGAGCGCATTATCAATATTCTGGGTGATCATCCCATTGTCCGCGAGTAAAGCCTTGCTCCTGGCATCCACCACTGTTTCAACCGCGTGGAATAATCCTTCAGTGATCTCATCCCAATCCAGGTCTATCAATTGTCCCGGTCTCATGCTCAGGCTTTCATCAAGGCGCATTTCCAGCGCGTAGATGCTGCGGGTAATTGCCAGGGCTTTAACAGTATTTTTGACCTGTTCAACAATTGCATCTTTTGACTTTTGGCTGCCTTCGGGGAGTTGCCGCAGATCTTCCGGTGAGAGGCGCAGAGGGGTGCTGACCAATCCAGAGAGCTCCTCGAGGATCTCCTGTGGGCGCCTGACAGGTTGGCCTTCTTCATTTCCACCTAACTCCAACCCTTCAAAATAACTATCCAGGGCATCCAGTCGGTCAGAAGTAACCTCTTTGACCGTATCTTCTGTCTTTTCGAGCAGTGAGCGGGCGTTTTTTAAAAGGTGTTCAATTTCAGTCTCCAGCGCTTCGGCGGCAATCTTTAGCAAGCAGTCTTTCAGGTTAATGTCGTCAGGTTCTTCACCGATACGCCTGGCAACCTCTTCCGCGATCAAATGAAAGGTGAAAGAAGGCGCTTTCATACCTTCCTGTTCAAAAACCATGGTGGGCTGTACCTGTTCCAGGTATGCCAGCAACTTCCAGGGCCCTTCTTCATCCTTTAGTGAATTTGGGATGCGTTCGTTGAGTTCAGTGCGTAACAATTCAATAACATCATCGTGCAGGTCAGCTTTTCTGAAAGCACGGTCGCGTTCGGCATAGATGCGATTTCGTTGCGCATTCAATACATCGTCGTACTCCAACAGGTGCTTGCGGACGTCGAAGTTGTTGCCCTCCACGCGTTCCTGAGCCTGCTCGACCATGCGGCCTAACAGACCGCTTTCAATTGGCAGGCTTGGATCCACACGCAGCCGCCCCATCAGGGTTTCCATTTGCACGCCGCCAAACAGGCGCATCAATTCATCTTCAAGAGAAAGATAAAACCGCGAAGAACCGGGATCGCCCTGGCGTGCAGCGCGTCCGCGCAACTGGTTATCAATACGGCGTGCTTCGTGCCGTTCAGAACCTATCACATGCAGGCCGCCAAGCGCGCGGACTCGATCCATATTCTCGAAATGTTCAAGGAAAGTTTTGACTGATTCTTCATAAATGCCAACCTGGTCTTCCGACAAGGTCTTGAGGACTTCCAGGCGGGCATCGTTAGACATATTATATGGTTCAGGTATATGCGCTCGTTCCAAAACCCGGATAACATCGGCGAGGACTTCTTCATTCAACTCGCCACCTAATTTGATATCCACTCCACGACCAGCCATGTTCGTGGCGATGGTAACGGCTCCAAAGGCACCGGCGCGGGCGATGATCTGCGATTCCTCATCATGTTTACGGGCATTGAGTACCTGATGTGGGATACCACCTTGCAGGCTGCTGAGGACACGAGCTTCGTGAGATTCTGCCAAATCAAGGATCATCAGCAATCGTTTGAGGTTGGCTGGGTCTTCAGGATTGGTGGAATCAAGTCCAGCCTGGCGCGCGACGGGGCGCATTTCAGCGATGTTAAGCTCAGAAAGAGGCTTGTTTAGGAATTGAAGCTCAGCTACTTCCAATTCAGGAGATTTATCGTGCTTTTCCAGCCAGGCATCGCGGATGATGAGGGTTTGCGCCAGGCGTCTCAAGGATTCTGCCCCTAGACGCAGGGAAAGCCGCTCAGAATGTTCTACAGAAGTGGTGCCGAGCAATTGGGGGCGACCGATGGCGTAGTAATGAAGTACTTCGCGAGTGATTGCCCGCAATTTACCTTCTTCTGAACGATAGACCATATCGGGAAAGTCCTGGCGCCGCCAAAATACAGGTGCTTTGGTGGGGTCATCCTGCCGTGCGTAGTACTGTACCGGATATTTTTGTTCATCTTTTGTATTAACGACCACAAGCGGTGAATTCTCCCGTGACGCAACATATTCCAGGTTCATCGGTATGGGCAGTACGGAGAGCTTATAGATCTTGGAAAACTCCTCCGCTTCGGTGAGAGCAGTACCTGTCATGCCAGCCAGTTTTTCATACATACGGAAATAATTCTGAATGGTAATCGAGGCGTAAGTGACGTTCTCTGGCTCGATGTGCACATTTTCTTTGGCTTCAACCGCCTGGTGCAATCCTTCAGACCAGCGCCGGCCGGGCATGAGCCTGCCTGTGAACTCGTCAACAATGACGACTTTGCCGCCCTGAACAATGTAATCCTTGTTGCGCCTGTAAAGGTGTTGTGCGCGTAACGCCTGCTCCAAATAACCGAGTAACTGAGCCTGGCGAGGCGTGATATCCTCCGGGCGATCAAGATCACGTAGAGGTTCGCCTAATATCTCTGCTACATGCACTTCACCAATCTCCGTGAGAGAAACCTGGCGGTCCTTCTCATTGATCTCGTAATCTTCCGGGGCTAATGCTCGTACCACCTGCGCCATCTGCTGGTAACCCTCTGAATTATCAGCGGCAGGTCCGGAAATGATAAGCGGTGTTCGGGCTTCATCAATCAGGATATTGTCAACTTCATCCACAATAGCATAATAATGCCCGCGCTGTACGCGTGCTTCCAATGATGTGGTGAGGTTGTCCCTCAGATAATCAAAGCCGAATTCGCTGTTGGTGCCGTAAACGATATCAGCTTTGTAGGCATCTGCTCTGTTCACCAGGGACAATTGATGCAAATCCTCACGCGCGTTTGGTTTTTCGAGGTCAACCAGAAATGCTTTCTGCCCGTTCTCGGTGCGTCCTGCCATTTGTAATACACCCACGCTCAGACCCAACAGGTTGTAAATGGGGAACATCCAACGGGCGTCGCGCCTGGCAAGATAATCATTGACCGTGACCACATGCACACCTTGCCCGGTAAGCGCATTGAGAAAGCCCGGCAGCGTGGCAACCAGCGTCTTCCCTTCACCTGTACGCATTTCACCGATCGTTCCGTTGTGAAGGGCCATACCACCGATCATTTGAATATCGTAATGTCTCTGTCCGATGGTGCGTTTGCTGGCTTCGCGCACTAGTGCGAAGGCTTCTGGCAGGAGATCATCCAGCGTCTCGCCTTCTTCTAATCGTTGTTTAAATTCGACGGTTTTAGATTTGAGATCATCAATAGACAAGGCTTCGTATGTATCCTCAAGCTCGTTGATCTGGTCAACGACAAGGGAATACTTTTCGATTTCCTTTTTATGTGGGTCTCCACCGAAAACCTGACTTATTTTCTTAAAAACCATACACACCTCTGCTTTTCAAGTGGAGATTATAGCATAGCGGATTTCTCATCCGTAAATCCAGTGTCTGGAGTTTTATATGAAAAAACCCGCTTATACGGGCTCATTCATAGATTTGCACTTGTTTAGATGCTATTACAAACCGAATTGGCTGCCGAAGTTCTCAAAGAGGCCGAGGATCGATCCACCGAAGATGAGCCCGAGGATAGCGCCGATGCAAGAGAATGCAATACCGATGAGAAGACTTGCAATGAAGGACAGTCCCCACACCGAGAACGCGCGGGTAAGGAAATTCTTTGATAGCAAGCCATATTGCGGCAGGGAGGTCGCGGGACGATTGGCGACCATTTGTTCAAGCTGTTGTACACGTGCGACGAGATTGGCGATATCTTGATCTGTATACATAAGTCCTCCTGGTTATTTGATAATTATGCAGGAGTTGTAATAAAAATCAAGTTAAATACTAGATATGGATCGCTTTACCCTCGGCATTTTCAGCAGCTTCCATCAAAGCCTCGCTTAGTGTGGGGTGTGCGTGGATGTTTCGCGCAATCTCGCTGATGGTTAATTCATTTTGCTGCGCCAGGGTAAGCTCGGGCAACAGCTCAGAAACCTCTGGACCGACCATATGTGCGCCCAGGATCTCACCATACTTTTCATCCACCAGGATCTTCACAAACCCGGCATAATCCCCCATGCCCAGAGCTTTACCATTTGGCTGGAACGGGAACTTACCAATCTTCACCACTTTACCCTGTTCCTTTAATTGTGTTTCAGTGTAGCCAAATGAGGCGATCTGTGGCTGGCTGTAGGTAGCTCGCGGGACCATGGTGTAGTCAATCGGTTGAGTTTCCAACCCGGCTATGGCTTCAGCGCATAAGATGCCCTGCGTGGATGCAACGTGAGCGAGCAACAACTTCCCAGTTACGTCTCCAATCGCCCAAATTCCCGTTACAGTAGTAGACATGCGTTCATCCACCTGGATGTGCTTGCGCTCTGTTAATGTCACCCCGACTTCCTCGAGCCCCAGGTTGGTGCTGTTGGGCTTGAATCCGATGGCGACCAGTGCTTGTTCAGCCTCAAGCACTTGTACTCCGTCCTTGCCATCTGACAGTTACCTTAACACCTTTCGCGGTGGTTTCAATCTTTTCCACGCGTGTTTCCACCAGGTTCTTAATACCGCGTTTGGTGAAAGCTTTTGTCAATTCAGCACTGACTTCTGCATCTTCAAGCGGGGCAATCCGTGGCAGCATTTCGACCAGGGTGACCTCGGTACCGTAAGAATTCCATACTGTGGCAAATTCAAGACCGATAGCGCCTGCCCCGATGATCACCACTGACTTTGGTAGTTTCTCCTGCAGGATGGCTTCACGGTACGTGATAACCTTTTCACCATCCACTGTAATGCCCGGAATGACCGCGGGGATAAGATCCGGTGGCAATAATGATATTGCTGGCATTCAATTCGCTGGAAGTACCGTCGGTCGCGATTACTTGGACTGTGGTGGCACTGGTGAATTTTGCCGTTCCCATTACCACGGGGATATTGTATTTCTTCATCAGGAAACCAACCCCGCGTGTAAGGCGGTCTGAGACCTGCCGGCTGCGTTTTACTGCTGCTGCATAGTCCAGCTTGAGGTTATCAAAGGAGAAACCGAAATCCTTGCCGCGCTCGCGCAAAGTATGAGCAACCTCGGCGTTTTTCAACAAAGCTTTTGAGGGAATGCAGCCGATGTTCAGGCACACGCCACCAAGCCATTCCTTGTCCACAATGGCAACCGATAATCCCAATTGTGCCGCACGGATGGCAGCAACATACCCACCGGGACCTGCACCAATAATCACAACATCAAATTTATCCATATAAACCTCACATCTTCTCTATGGTTTTGATTATAACCAATCGATATAATAAAAATATATGTAAAATCAATGAGGATATGATTTCATTGAGGTTAGTCAATGCATGAATATTCGATCAGGCAGGCAAAGGTCACCAACGGTTTTTGGGCTGAACGTTTACGCTTGAATTCCCAGGTTGCCATCTTTCATCAGTGGGAACAGCTTGAAGCTACCCACTGCATTGATAACTTTCGCATAGCTGCCGGTTTGAAGGAAGGGTTCCGGCGAGGGTTTTTTCTTTGCCGATTCTGATGCCTACAAGTGGCTGGATGCTGCCTCGCGCATACTGATTTACGACCCTTCTCCACGCTTGAGAGCATTGGTTGATGAATTCATTGCCATTCTTGAGAAAGCGCAGGAGGATGATGGCTACCTGTACACGTACAACCAGATCCATTTTGGCAAAACCCGCTGGAAGAATTTGCAAATCGAGCACGAGTTTTATTGCCTCGGTCACCTCATTGAGGCTGGGATTTGGCACCAGCGAGCAACACGGTGAAGAGAGTCTATTTACCATTGCCAGAAAAGCCGCTGACCTTCTGGTTGAACGCTTTTGGGATGCATCGCCAGTATCCACTGACGGACACGAGGAAATTGAGATCGCTCTCATCCACCTGAGCCGGCAAACCGGCAATTCCCGGTATCGCGAACTCGCGAAGCGATTTCTACAGCGGCGCGGCAGGATATCTACATATTGGCTGCAATTTATTTGGCAGGCATTGTGGAGCGCAGGCAGGATGAACACTGTCAAGACTCTTCGAAAAAAATATTATCAGATTCACCCAGAGGCTTCCAGCTTTCACTTACCAGCTCACAATAAACATCTCGTCCCGTGGTCAACGCCCTTGCGTTTTGCCGCCAGCGCACTCTCGGGGAAATACACACAACAGCATTTGCCCGTGGATAAGCAGGAGGAACCGGTTGGGCATGCAGTGAGGTTTACCTACCTCAATACTGCTGCTGCCATGCTTGCGTTGGATGAGCGAGACGATGCTGCTCTCCCTCGCCTTGCAAGTATATGGGAGCATATGGTCAACCGGCGTATGTTTGTAACTGGCGGAATCGGGTCACTGCCGCTGATTGAAGGTTTTGGCCGTGATTTTGAACTGAATCCGGAATTGGCATATAACGAAACCTGCGCTGCCTTGGGTTGCATGCTTTGGAATCAGGAAATGGCTATATCTCACTGGTGAGCCCAAGTATGATGATCTTTTTGAGTGGCAGCTCTACAACGCCGCCTCCGTTGGGATTGGATTGGATGGGTGTTCTTATTTTTACAATAATCCTCTCACAACGCACGAACAATACAAACGCGAAGCCTGGTATGACATTCCCTGCTGCCCATCCAACTTATCGCGAGTATGGGCGAACATAGCGGACCATGCAGTAAGCATCCAGGGGAACGAGATACGTGTGCATCAATACATTGGCTGTGATGTCACCCTGGAAAATGGTAACAGCATCTTGCTGCACATGGAATCCGGGTTGCCATGGGATGGTAAGGTTCGATTGATTTTGGAAATGGACACACCTGCAAGACTTACCCTTCACTTGCGACGCCCGGCATGGACTGAAGAATGCATACTGCGTGTAAATGGGCAGATGATCCCACCAATGATTGCTGAAATGAAGAAAAGCGAAAATGCGGCTTGCGGTCTGAATTTTGGTTCTTCCGTCTGGATGCAGCTCGATAGGGAATTCGTCTCTGGTGATATTGTCGAAGTGCAATTTTCCATGCCAATTCGTACCCTGGAGCAGGACTCTCGCATCCCTAACTGCGGTGGCAAGGTAGCCTTGGCACGCGGCCCTATGCTCTATTGCCTGGAGAGTATCGATAATCCAGTTGACATGATGCATCAAACCCTGGGCAGGGGGGCTCTCTACGCCACCAGCGACTCCAATATATTGGAAGGTGTCCCAATTATCAAGGGGAGTAACCCATCAGGTGAAAACCTGACCTTTGTTCCTTACGCTTTGTGGGGAAACCGCGGTAATTCAACCATGACGGTGTTCGTGATGCAACGGTTATAATGAAAAGGTTCAATCCACCAGGAGTTTTATGGAACCTAAATTATCCGCCGTCATGCCGGTCTACAACGAATCCCGTACACTCGCAAAGGTCCTTGGTCTCGTTTTTTCTGCTGTTCCGGATATTTACGAAGTTGTGGCGGTGGATGACGGTTCAAAGGACAACAGTAGTGAGATTTTGACCGAGTATGCCAGGAAAGAACCCCGCCTCAAAGTGATTTTTCAACCGGAAAATTGCGGAAAAACAGCTGCTTTGCGCACAGGGATAGCAGCCACTAGCGGAAATGTGATCATCATCCAGGACGCCGACCTGGAGTATGACCCGCACGATATCAACAAGCTCATGCAGGTTTTTCGTGAAAAAGATGTGGATGCTGTTTATGGCTCCCGTTTTATGAATTGGCGGGAACACGGCTCGCGTTATACCCAACACTATCTGGCTAATAAAACCCTTACTATTCTTTCGAATTTATTCAATGGATTAAAATTAACCGATGTTGAAACTTGCTATAAGGCAATAAAAGGCGAGTTGCTGCGGGCAGATGCCCATTAATTCAAAACGTTTTGGTTTTGAAATTGAGGTAACAGCTTATCTGGCAAAGAAGAAAACCATTGTATTCGAGATACCTGTATCTTATGCCGGACGGACGTATAGCGAGGGAAAGAAGATTGGTTTTAAAGATGGTTTGATGGCCATTTGGTATATCATAAAATACAACTTACAATAATTTCACTTTCGGATCACTGCATCTGTCATACGGGCTACTCGTGCCATGGTTTGAACATCATGTACACGCAGGATATCAGCGCCGCGCATAATGCCAACCGCACATACAGCCGCAGTTCCCTCCAGGCGTTCCTCAGGCGGTAAATTAAGCGTGTAGCCGATAAATGATTTGCGTGAGGGACCTAATAGCACCGGAAAACCGAGTGCCTTGATCTCACCAACCTGTTAACCAATTCGAGGTTTTGCTCAACAGTTTTACCGAAACCGATTCCAGGATCCAGGATGATATTGCTGTCAGGAACACCTTCTTTGCGGGCAATTGAAACACTTTCCATTAATTCACGCTTCACATCTTCCAGCAGGTTGTCATACGGCACACCTACGTATCGCCCGCCCAATTGCTGCTGCAGCACCACCTGGGAGGGTTTACTGCGGTTGTGCATTAAAATGAGCCGTGCATTGAATTTGGCTGCAACTTTACCCATTTGGGGATCAGCATGCAAAGCCCACACATCGTTGATCCAATTCGCTCCAGCGTCAATTGCTACCTCTGCCACACCGGCTTTATAAGTATCAATTGAGATCGGGCAATTAATGCCATTGGCGCGGATGGCTTTAATCACCGGCAGTACGCGCGCTAATTCTTCCTCAGCAGTAACAGTCTGAGCTCCCGGCCGTGTGCTTTCGCCACCGATGTCCAGGATATCTGCACCTTCTTCAAGAAATTCCTCTGCACGCGCAAGGGCATTTTTCAACAGGTCGGTTCCTGCCAGCAGCCCGTCTCCGGAAAACGAATCCGGCGTGATATTGAGGATTCCCATGATGAATGTGCGTTTTCCAAATTCAAGGAATGGCTTATTTTCACCCATCTTCACTCTCCATTCGCTAGCTTGGCAAGGTCAACCTTCTTAATTCCAGTGACTTCCAACTCTGACAGGTGCTGCCTTACGGTCAACTCTGTGCCGGGGACTAGCTGATCTGGAATAATCTCAGCAAGGGGGACGAGCACAAAGGCTCGTTGGCACATCCTTGGATGGGGAATGATCAGCCGCGGGCGGGTTATTTGTCTGTCATCATACAGGAGAATATCCAGGTCGATCAGCCTGGGTCCGAAGCGGAAGGTTTTCAAACGCCCCATTCCGCGCTCAATTTTTTTGAGGAAGGCGAGCAATTGAAATGGGGTGAGAAGTGTTGTCCCCCTAACAACCTGGTTTAGAAAAGCGGGTTGTTCGATCACTCCCCAGGGAGGTGTTTCATAAACACTCGAGCTGGTGATGATTTCAACTCCTGTTGTTATTTTTTCACGCGCAAGGCGTAGATTGGGTTCTCGATCACCCAGGTTGGTGCCGAGAGAAATGAAAACCTCGTGGCCAATCTTCTTTTTCACAGACATCTTCATGCACCGCGTACAGCATTGATCAGATCTGCCAGCAATCCGTAAGCTGTGGTTTCCGGTCCGGGGTTGCTTTCGAGGATGCCTAATCCGGGCAACGTATCCATTTCAAATTGGACGAATGAACTGGTGCCATTAATGCTGTAAAACGGGCTGCCAGTGGAAATTCGCTGAGGTGCCACTATCGCGGTAACAGATTCTCCGTGCCGCTGTACACTGCACACCAGTTTCCAGCGTTCACCGATTTTTAATGCATCCGCGATCATTTGAGCAGTAATACCGCGAATTCCGGTTCTATCTACTTCTCCCGGTTTCAATGGGATCCCCATTAGAACTGTGGACAGTGCGCATACCTTGATCGCAGCATCCCAACCGTCAATGTCTGCGCTTGGGTCCGTCTCGGTTATCCCAACTGATTGTCCGTACGCGACTGCTTCTTCAAAGGTTTTTCCCTGTTCCATCAATTCCAGCAGCAAGTTGGTGCAGGAATTAAGAATGCCGTGAAACCCCTTCAGTTCCACTGCCGGCAGTGGTCCCCGGAATAAAGAGAAGATCGGCGCGCCATCCATCACTGCAGACTCAAATAAAAAACGTCGATTCTGTTTCTGCGCCAGGGCAGTCAATTCCTGGTAAGCGTGTACAACCGGGCCTTTATTGGCAGTGATGGCGTGCATTCCCGCTTTCAGCGCAGCTTTGAGATGATCCGCAGCCGGCTGTCCGGTGTGATGATTTACAGGAGTGTTCTCGAACAGAACTTCCGCCGGACATTCGCGGATGAAAGCCAGGTTATCCTCTTGGGCGGACTTTTTGGATATTGTGGACAGGGCTTTTCCCGATTCCACCAGTAGAACGGCCTTGTCGATATCAATCCCGTCAGGGTCGATGGCCATTCCATGGCTGCCGGTGGATATGCCTGTGATTACTGTCGAAAACCCGAATTGCGACATCAAGACGGGTTGTTTTTTCTCAAGCAGGCGCACCAACGCTTTACCCACGTTACCAAAACCAACCAGGCAGACCGGGATCGTTCTCATTGGGGCTCCTTGAGCGCGAGGGTGTTTTTGAGCCATTCAACCTTTTCAACACTTGTGCTTTCAAAGGAGAAATACGGCAGGGATCGAGAAAATTGTGTAGTGTCACCGCTGGTGAGAAAACGAATGTGTTTCTCCCTCTGATCTGGTGATAACAGGTTGTTTGAATCCAACAGGCGCTGCACCTGGCGGGCAATTGCAGGCGCAGGGTCAATTACCTTTACTTCTGGACCGGCAATTTTCTGGATGAGGGGGATCACAAATGGGTAATGGGTGCAGCCCATCACCACAGTATCGACCCCTTTTTGCAGCATGGGTTCGAGCGCTTGCCGCAGAATTCGTTCAGTTTCCTTACCGTTCAAATTACCTTTTTCGATCTCCCCCACCAGACCGGGGCAGTGGTCTTGCAGGATGGTCACACCCTGTGCAAAGCGTTCTACAACCGAAGCGTACATAGCTCCTTGGAAGGTGGCATACGTTGCCAGCACGCCAACGACGTGCGAGTGCGTTTGCTCAGCGGCTGGTTTGACTGCTGGTTCCATGCCGACAAAAGGCATATCCGGGAATTCTTCACGTAGTGATTTGAGTGATGCCACAGATGCAGTATTGCACGCAACCACGATCAATCTGGCACCCTGGTCGATTAGAAATCGGGTAATACCGGTGGAGAATTGCCTCACCTCTTCAAGGGAACGCGTTCCATAAGGGACGTGTGCCTGGTCGGCTATGTAGATCATCGCTTGAGTTGGCAGCAGCTCACGGAGGGCACGCATTACCGAAAGTCCTCCAACACCGGAATCAAAAACACCTATTGGATTGTGCACAGGCTCAACCATGTCACTCTCCTTGATTTACCTGCAAACGCGTACGAATTCTTCGAACAACGCTTTATGACACTGGATGGCTTGCAGGTTTTCCGGATGCCATTGTACGCCAAAGACAGGTTTGGTTCGCCCCGGCAGTTCCACCGCTTCTATTAAACCATCAGTTGCCCGCGCGGTTACTTTCAGTCCGGGAGCGAGTTTTTTCACTGCCTGGTGGTGAAAACTGTTTACCCCGGTAAAAGTAGTATTCATTGTTTTCGCCAGGGTTGAATCAACCACAATTTCAATTTTATGTGCAAGGAAATACCTGCCTTTGTCTGCAGGTGTGCTGTGATCGAGTGTAGTTTGGAATTGTGAAGGGACATCAGTGTAGAGAGTTCCCCCCAGGGCGACATTTAGCACCTGGATGCCGCGGCAAATGCCAAAGAGCGGCCAATCTGTCTCGATTGCGATTTTAACCATCGCCAATTCCAACTCATCACGAAGGGGTGAAGGGATGCCGATGGCCGGGTTCGGTTCCCCATCGAAGTAACGAATATCCAAATCGCCCCCGCCGGAGAGCAGAATTCCGGCATACTGTTCGCGCATTCCGTCATATTGCTCCGTTGGGAGGTCTCTTGGGATGAGGACAGGGATGCCGCCAGCACCCTCAATTGCTTTACTGTAAGCGGATTCGGGATTATTTCCTAATTCTTTGCTGGTGAAGTTTGTGGTGATGGCTATGATGGGCTTCTGCATATAACCTCAGTAGTCGGATTAAAGAAAAAGGGCGCAACCGGTTTCTGGTTGCACCCTGATGATAACACTATCGTGACAATCAGTTGAATTTTTGTTTCAGGCGTGCACTCTTGCCAGCGCGGTCGCGCAGGAAGTAGAGGCGGGCACGGCGAACCTTGCTGTGGCGTTCGACAACAACTTTGTCGATGCGCGGTGAGCGCAGCAGGAATGTGCGTTCGACACCAATATTATTGGCAGCCACGCGGCGTACCGTAAAGGTAGAATCATTACCCCGGTTATGCATATAAAGGATAACTCCCTTGAATTCCTGGATACGTTCGCGGGTGCCTTCCTTGATTTTCACATGAACGCTGACCGAATCACCGGTGCGTAGTTCGGGGATGTTAGGATTGACTGGTGCATCGAATGCTTTAATTAGATCGCTCATTTTTTTACCCTTACTTTCAAATTTCTTGCCGTTGGGCGGCGCGAAAGAAAATTATAACACGATTCGCAGAGTGGACAAGTGTTTTTACAAAGGAAAAACTTTAGAATTGCCCGCCAATCCCTACAAGTGTCTATTTGGTACAATAGTAGGGACGGTAACCGACAGGAGCAGCTGAGAATGTCGGCGAGAGAGGCAGAAAGCCATGTATGTCGCATTGGATATTGGTGGTACACAACTTCGGGCGTCTTTATACCCCGACGATGGTCTGGAGCCGATCATTAAAAAGAGCATCCCCACGCACGATGCTGATGAAAAACCCGAAGAGCGTCTACTCCAATTGATTGAATCCATATGGCCTTCTCACGGTAATGTGATCTGTATCGGAGGCGGAGTGGCAAGCCCGGTGGATCCGAAGACCGGACTGGTTTACCATGCCCCAAACATCAGAGGGTGGACCAATTTTCCTTTAGGTGCAACCATCTCCGAAAAATTTAAAACAGAAACCCGTCTTGGGAACGATGCAAACCTGGCCGCCTTGGGGGAATGGAAGCATGGCGCTGGCATCGGGCACCACGACCTGGCATACTTAACAATCAGCACAGGTATTGGCGGTGGGTTTATCATTGATGACCGTTTGCTGGTTGGACCGCACGGCATTGCGGCTGAAGTAGGTCACATAACCGTTTGGCCGGGTGGACCCATATGTGGTTGCGGTAAACGCGGGCACCTCGAAGCTGTTTCATCTGGAACTGGAATTGCCAATTACGTCCGGCAGCAAATTGGAGTTGGCAGGTCTTCGACACTTTCCAAAGAAATGGATTGCCTAACTGCCCGTGAAGTTACCGCTGCTGCTCAGCAGGGGGATTTACTGGCTATCGAAGCATTTGAACAGGCTGGAAGATTCCTGGGTCAGGCGATAGCTGACCTTCTCCTCCTTTTTGAACCTACTGTTGTCGTGTTGGGCGGGGGGGTAACAAAGGCCGGTGATATTCTAATGAAACCACTACGCAAAGCGCTTGAGGAAGGTGTTTTTACGCCTGAATATTTGCGCCATCTTGTGATCGCACCTGCCAAATTAGGAGACCAGGTTGGTCTGGTCGGAGCCTTAACCCTGGCGCGATCTTGAGTCGCGTTTCATTTCTTACTGGAGAAAATCCTATTCCTGGTTGTTTCCACTAGCGGAAGGATGTTTTGCATAGACTCCCTCCTCCGATATGACGGTTTTAATTCCCTCAAACAATGCCCAATATTCGCTATGACCGACCAGATCATCAGGCTCTAGGACTGAAAGTGCCCCCAGGGTTTCAATTTCCAGGAAATAATTGTTTGTAAAAAATTCGAAATTGCTCCCGAAGTCCGGGTAATGTAATTGAGAAGAGTATACAGAGAACTTGATGAAGAGAGTCCCGTTATTGAGATAGGCAGCCCACCCCTGTGTATTGTGAACCCCAATCTTTTGTGGCTCAGTAACGTGTTCATCCTGGCGCAGGAAGAGGAATCTTTCTCCCCAGCCCTAGCGGGGATCGGTAATATCTGTGTAAACCCAAAAGGCGAATGAATGCGTTGGTGTGAGGAGGCTTTCATGAGAAGCCTTTGGTGGCATCGGGATGATGGCTGTACCACCCGGGTGCATCATGCGCAACCCCCAGGGCGCAAGTTCAACTGATGCCGAACCTTTATTTGCCATCACGTGCGTGATTTTTACACAAGTAGAAGATTCAACTCCCTCGATTAAGATGGTTTTTTGAATTCCACAGGGTTCAACCGGTGCTATGGCACGCAGGGTTGAGCCATTGATTTCGATGGTGACGGGGAAATTGTCAGGCACGTATGTGCGCGCTTTATCTTCAGGGGCTGTCCAAAAGCGGTGCCCGCCATAAAAACGTTGTGTTTCACCCCCTGAACACCCCATGTCTAACGGATTTTCATAGAACTGGTTGACCTTTCAACACCACCGCAATATATAATCCTGGGACCTACATCACCAGTCATAATCAAATTGATGGAATCGCCATCAAATTGAAAACAATTCTTCCAACCCTGGTATTCGATATTCTTCCACTTGGGCATGCGTTTACTCGCTAAACCGTATTTTGATATGAATTATACCCAAGGTTATTTTCTTCGTATTGAAATTGTCTCTGGAATCTGAGGATTATTGAGTAAAATTGGATTTCAAATCCACATTGAAAAGAGTCCTCCATTCCATGAGCCTTTCCAAAAAGAAATGCCTCTCACTGATAATTCTGGTTTTTACCTTGATTAGTTTTTTTATCCCTTGGGGGCAGGCAAATGCACAAACTTCTGATGAAGTGAGCATTTACCTTTTTTGGGGAGACGGCTGCCCGCACTGTGCCAAGGCGAAACCTTTTCTGGAAGACCTCGCGAAAAGCAATCCAAACATCAAGTATTTCAATTATGAGATCTACTACAACGATGCCAACCAGGAAATTTTTCGAAAGGTTGCCCAGGGATTTGGCTTTGAACCCCGCTCTGTGCCTACTATTTTCATCGGCGAGAAATATTGGGAAGGTTATTCAGATGAAATCAGGGACGATATCACCAGGACAGTTGAGGATTACCTCGCAAATGGCAGCCAGGATAAGGTGTATGAAATCTTAAACGGTATAACGCCGAAGCAGGCTCCTGAAAAAACTATCGCACCTACTCCGGAACCACTTAAAGACAACGAGATCAAGATTCCACTGATCGGAAAAGTGGACCTCTCACAGAAATCATTATTTCTAAGCACACTGTTGATTGCATTTGTTGATGGCGTGAATCCCTGTTCCATATGGGTCTTGACTATGTTGTTAGCGATCACTCTGCATACTGGCTCGCGTAAAAAGGTGTTGGTCATTGGTCTCATCTTCCTCACGGTAACTGCAGCGGTTTATGCGCTCTTTATTGCCGGTCTCTTCACAGTCCTCAAAGTGGTCAGTTTTATCGGCTGGATCCAGGTTGTCGTGGCACTTGTGGCGTTATTCTTTGCGCTGGTGAACATCAAAGATTATTTCTGGTATAAGGAAGGGTTGTCCTTTACCATTGATGACAAACACAAACCCGGTATATACCAGCGCATGCGCAAACTGATGGACGCAGGCGATTCCTTTTGGGGTTTGGTTGGCGGAACCATCGTGATGGCAGCCGGGGTCTCGCTGGTCGAGTTTTCCTGCACAGCGGGTTTCCCAGTCTTGTGGACCAACCTGGTTTCCGCTCAAAAAATAACCGCAGCCACATTTATCCTTCTACTACTCGCCTATATGCTTGTTTACCAACTGGATGAAATGGTCATTTTCTTTACTGCGGTCTTCACCCTCAAGTCAAATAAGATGGAAGAAAAGCACGGCCGAATTCTCAAGTTGATCGGTGGAATATTGATGTTGACCCTGGCGGCAGTGATGCTGGTAAAACCCAGCCTGCTGAGCGACCTTAATCAATCCCTCGTCATCTTTGGGATTGCCTTTGCGGTCACCCTGTTAGTCCTTTTGCTTCACCGTGTGGTTCTGCCCAAATTTGGAATTTATCTCGGAAGCGAATACATAAAAACGAAAAAACGTAAAAAGTAAAACAAAAATGGAAGACTATCAAAATATCCGGATTAAACCGGATTTTTTGATGGATGTAATATATTTCTTGTCATTTATTAACTTGCCATTCGTTACAAAAAAATGCATAATACTCTTATCACTGGCTCTAATCAGAGTCTCATCTTATAGAGGAGGAAGAACATGTTTTCGAAGAAAGCAAGTTTAGTCGTCGTAACAATGCTTATGCTGGCGATTTTTGTGCTGTCTGCCTGTCAGCCCAAGCCAGTAGCCACTGAAGCCCCCGTGGTTGCAACAGAAGCTCCTGTCGTCACCGAAGCCCCCACAGTCGCCCCTACTGAACTGGTGATTACCGACACTGAGCTCAATGTACTCTGTGTCCCCCAGGAACAATGGTGCCAGGGTATGAAGCAGGAATTTGAAGCCAAATATGGCATCACTGTCAACTACGTTCGCATGTCATCCGGTGAAGCAGTTGCCAAACTTGAGGCTGAAAAAGATGCTCCTACCTTTGATATCATGTGGGGCGGTCCGATCGATGGTTATGTGGCTGCAAAAGAAGCTGGTGTTTTGGAGCAGTACGTTTCCCCCAACTTGGGCAATATCATCAATCCAGATCTGATGATGGATGTTGATAACTACTGGGTTGGAATTTATATTGGCTCCCTCGGTTTTGCCACCAACACAGATTGGCTCGCAGCTCATCCCGATGCCAAAGCCCCAACTTCATGGGACGACCTCCTGAAACCCGAATTCACTGGTCAGGTCATGGTCGCGCACCCCTCATCCTCCGGTACCTCCTACACCGCATTGGCAACTGTTCTCCAAATGCGCGGCGAGGAAGCTGGTTGGGAATACATCAAGAAGTATGCAGGTCAGATCTCTCAGTACACCAAATCCGGCGCTGCGCCCGCGAAATTTGTTGGACTGGGTGAATCAGCTGTGGCTATCGTTTTCTCTCATGACATCATCAATGAGATCGAAAACAATAAGATGCCACTGGTTTTGACCTTCCCCGCAGAGGGAACTGGTTATGAAATCGGCGGAATGGGTATCGTTAAGGGTGCCACTCATGTCCAGGCAGCGCAACTCTGGTATGACTGGGCAATTTCCCCCGAAGGTCAGGCTCTTGGACCTACGTTTGCTGCTTACCAGGCTCCTACCGTCAACGGTGTGGAACTGTCTCATCCTGAACTGTTGGAAGTTAATTTAATCGATTATGACTTTGTTTGGGCTGGCACCAATAAGAAAGCCATCGTTGAGAAATTCACCAACGAAATCGCCAACGCCGAAAACCTGAAACAATAATTTCTACTGTGTTCCATTCTGGGCGGCAGAAATGCCGCCCAGATTAAATTATCGCTTGGAGGCGCATGCAGCCGACCATAACCGCTCCACGATCTCCCGTCCGCAATCCATCTGGTCTCCTTCGCAGGTTTCGTGAATACGCTCTGATCTTTAGAGACCCCGTGCTCTTCATGAGCCTGCTGTTCTCCGCTTTCTTTATCGTTCTATTTGTATTGCTGCCAATCATCAAAACCATTTCTGGTGGATTCGTCAACAAAGAAGGCATGTGGGATCTTACCTATTTTGCCAGGTATTTTGATGATTACTTCGGACCTGCCATGCGCAGATCATTTACTGACACCATGACGATGGGATTCTTGACTGCTATTTTTGGCACATTGGTGGGTTTTATTTTTGCGTACGCCACAGTCAGGTGTAACATCCCGGGTAAGAAGATCATCCACTGGATGGCGCTATTACCAACAGTTTCTCCCCCATTTGCCCTGGCTCTGGCAATGATCCTGTTATTCGGCAGGAATGGTCTGGTTACTCGGAAGTTCCTGGGTATCGTGTTTGAGCAAGGCATGAACGATATTTACGGGTTGGATGGACTTGTGATTGTCCAAACCATCACCTTTTTCTCAGTGGCATACCTGATCTTAAGAGCCATGCTTGAAAGGCTCAATCCCTCGATGGAAGAAGCTGCTGCCAGCCTGGGGGCTTCGCGTTTCCACATTTTTAGAACAGTTACCTTACCATTACTCATCCCGGGTATCGCCGGCTCATTCCTTCTTCTTTTTGTGGAATCTCTGGCAGACCTGGGCAATCCCCTGTTTATCGCGGGAAACAAGACGGTATTATCCGCTCAAATTTACATGGCGGTTATCGGTGAATATGACTTACAGAAAGCTTCAGCACTTTCTCTCGTTTTGATAATTCCAACACTTGTGTTGTTTATTATGCAGCGCTATTACGTGAACAAACGTTCATACATTTCGGTTACAGGAAAACCCTCTGGCGCGCAGATAACGGAAAAAGATCCGGTTATTCGCTGGATTACCAATATCCTGACCTACTTGATGTGCGCGTTCATTGTTTTGCTGTATGCTACGATCGTTTATGGTTCCTTTAGTTTTTCCTGGGGTGTTGATTTCACCCCCACCTTGCGTCACTGGCAAATGACGGTAACCCGCGGGGTCGAGGCGATTTTAGATACGACCTTCCTCAGCACTTTGGCAACCCCCTTCGCTGCCATCACCGGCATGATCATCGCCTGGCTGGTGGTGCGTAAAAAATTCAGCGGCAAAGAAGCTTTGGATTTCAGCTCAAATCTTGGCGGCGCTGTGCCGGGGACGATCCTTGGAATTGGTTTTATCATGGCATTCAATAAGCCCTCGATTGCCCTGGCGATTTGCGTTTACGCAGTGCTAGCTATCTTCTTCTGCCTGGTGGTGGGCAAGAACGCGAGGGAACGTCTGGTGATCCTGTTGATTGGAACCGCGGTTGGGGTATTACTCTCCAAACTGGATGCGAATATTCTTCCAGGATTGACAGGCAAAATTGTGGAAACAGTTGCAAGTAAAATCGATTACCGTATTACTTATTATGTTTTAGGTGGTTTGTATCTATTTATCGGGTTGGCACTATTGGTGTTGCGTAAAAAAGTACTCACTGGAGTAGTCCCAATACTTGTGGGTGTCTACATAATGGCAACAAATTGGGCAGCAGCAATTGCTTTACCCATCTCCAATTATAGCCGCAGCCTGGAACGTGGATTTTGGAGTAACGCCATCTTCCAATTCGCGGACCACATCAAGGTAGTCATCCAACCGCCCCCTGCGCTCCTGGCTGTCTTGCTGATTTTTATCGGCATTCTCTTGTTGCAATCTCTGCAAAACCGAACAGGCAGGGTGCTGCTCGGGATTTTCGCCCTGGCCATCCCATGTGCGCTTTCGTTCATGGGGATACCTTTTGCCCTGACTGGTGGTGCGTATATCATCATGGCGGCTTTTGTAGTACGCAGTCTCCCGGCATCTGTACGCGCTGGTGTTGCTTCGTTGCAACAGATTGATCCTTCCATAGAAGAAGCGTCAAACATCCTTGGCGCAGACGCTGCATACACCTTCCGCAAGGTCACCCTCCCGTTGATCCTGCCGGCGTTACTTGCTGGGTTGATCTTCAGTTTCACCCGCTCCATGACCAGCCTGTCTGCCATCATCTTTTTGGTCAGTGCCAAGTGGAGGATCGTTACAGCTTCCATTATGAGCGAATGGGAGCAGGGCGGGGTGAGCATTGCGGCAGCCTATTCCACCGTGATCATTGTGTTTGTCATGATCGCGATTGCAGTTCTCAATATTGTCACCAAGCGCCTCTTACGCGGCCGTGAAGGTGTCGATCTCAGTCAATATTAATCATCAATTCATAGCGAGGTATGCACATGTATTTGACCTTAAAGGATATCACCAAGAGATTTCCACCGCGCGGCAATGTTGCCGAGGTGACCGCCGTTAATGATATTAACCTAGAGATCAATAAAGGCGAATTGGTTACTTTACTTGGCCCTTCAGGCTGTGGCAAGACCACCACGCTCCGTATGATCGCCGGTTTTGAATTCCCAACCTCAGGGGAGATCATCCTCGATGGTGAGAAGATTAATTCTCTCCCACCGCACAAACGCGATATGTCGATGGTGTTTCAATCTTATGCCATTTTCCCTCACCTGAATGTGTTTGAGAATATCGCTTATGGGTTGAACGTCAAAAAAATGAACAAGAAAGAGATTCAAAAAAAGGTGGATTGGGTATTAGGTTTGGTGCACCTTGAAGGCTTTGGCAGCCGCTCCCCCGGGCAGCTTTCAGGCGGACAGCAACAGCGAGTGGCACTTGCCCGCGCCCTGGTAATGGAGCCTAAGGTACTCCTGATGGATGAACCACTCTCCAATTTGGATGCGAAATTACGTGAAGAGATGCGCACCGAGATCCGCCGCATTCAAAAGGAATTAAACATCACCAGCGTATACGTCACCCATGACCAGATCGAAGCCATGACCCTTTCAGATAGGATCGTTGTGATGAACCAGGGTTTGATCGAACAGATCGGTACACCCCTTGAAATTTACCGCTTCCCCAATTCGAAATTTGTCGCCAACTTTATTGGACGGGCAAATTTCATCAATGGAAAAGTGATCTCCCAGAAAGAGTCTGAATTGGTGGCTGAAGTACTGGGCAAGACCATTCATCTGGCAAGCAGTAAGCAAAAATTTGCTGCTGGTGATGACATTATCCTGATCGCTAGGCCGGAAATGATCAGTGTTAAAAAATCGGGTGAGTCGTTTAATGGTGTGGTAAAGAGATCAGTATACCTGGGGGACTGCATAGAATACGATATTGATGTTGCAGGCAACCTGTTAACCGGTCTCGAAAATGATCCGAACGTGCTGGAAATGTTCCCCGAAGGTGAGTCAGTGACCATCGGAATTGCCGAGAATTGCGTTCAAATACTGCCGGCAAATAGTTAATATGCAGCATTTCGATATCATGATGATCGGTAATTTTGCCGTCGACAAGTTGATCGTCGATGGGGTGGAAGAGGTTGCCTCCGGTGGTGGGGTGTATTACGGAAGCATCGCAGCCAGGCGGCTGGGAGCGGCTGTGGCGGTCGCGACCCGCTTGCACCCCGATGAATTCTGGCGCTTGGAGGATATGCGGAATGAAGGAGTGGTTGTTTTTCCCACCCCGGCTGAAGGTACTTCGGGTATCGCCAATTATTACCAGTCTTCCAACATGGAAACACGCATCTGCAAGCCGATTGGATTTGGCGGCAAGTATTCCATAAATGAGATACCCGGGGTTGAAGCAAAGGTGATCATGCTCTCTCCGCTCTTTGCTGGGGAAGTGGACCTTGACCTGCTGAAACTGCTTGCAAAACGCGCTCCGGTCTCGCTGGATATCCAGGGATTTGTGCGGGTACCAGTGGAGGATGGGCTGGATTTCCGTCCCTGGCCGGATATGGCGGAGGGATTAAAACAAATCACCTATTTGAAGGTTGACCGCAGCGAAGCTGAATTCCTGACCGGTATCACTGATTTACGCAAAGCTGCCAGGGCACTGCACGCCATGGGTCCGAAGGAGATCGTTCTCACCCAATCATTGGGGGTAACTGTTTATGCTGATGGAGAATTCCACGAGGCGCCATTCACGCCCAGGTCTCTGGTTGGGCGTACCGGGCGGGGAGACACCTGTTTCTGCACTTACATTGCCAAGCGTATTACCAACGATGCAGGCATAGCCTGCCGTTGGGCTGGCGTTGTGACTTCGTTGAAACAGGAAAAACCCGGACCTTGGCGGGGATCACCAACTGAAGTTCAATCGATTCTCAATTCTCAGGGTTAACACTATTTATTAAAGTTTTGGATAGCGGAGATATGTGCACTCATCTCCGCTTTCGCATAGCTGGTGATAAAAGGCATGATTGACTCCCGGGGGATGACTGCATTCTCAAGCACTTCACTAAAGCGTATATTTAATCGCGTTTTTGCTTTTTCAGGATAATATAGGGATGTAACCATCTGCATGACTTCGGCTAACTTCTGGCGCGTTTCAGGGCGTCTTCGCAATTTGGTTAATGGGTGGGCAGCGAACCTCGGTAGGATGGCTCCGCTAACGCTTAGAATTTGCACCGATGTTGATGGTGA
Organism: uncultured Chloroflexia bacterium; assembly: GCA_963753625.1. Lineage (GTDB taxonomy): Bacteria > Chloroflexota > Anaerolineae > Anaerolineales > Anaerolineaceae > UBA6107. Next base: position 35,318 of record CAVWCP010000004.1, on the reverse strand, counting down.
TTTACGCAGCATGATCTCCAAGCTCGGAGACCACTTGTCAATGGATTCCACCGCTCCCGGGAAGCAAGCCGGGTCAGGCTCAACTTCCCCTCTTGCAAACAACAGGAGGATACCGCCCTGGTTCAAATGGCTAATGGCCTCCCTCAATGCGCTCATTCCTCCTAAAGCTTTAAAGTCCACGAATATCGAATGCCGATTGAGATAATCAAGTTTCCTCATAAGGACTACATCAGATACCAGAACCTTGATGTCTGCCCTGGGTATGCAGGAGAGAATTGCCACAGAATCCAATCCTCCCGGATGATTGGAGATAAGCAGGTGAGGTCCACTCATTGGCATATTCTGATTTCCTGAACGCTGCACTTCTACATTGAATTTTGGCAGGGTGTCAGTTGCTCCCTGGCTCGGACTCTTATTAACAACTCCGTCATAAAAATCGGCAAGTATTTCGGCTAATTTTTTTGCAGGATTTTGAAGAAGCGGAGCTAATACATTCCGGATAATGCCGCCCTTTTTTGCCCCCAATGCATATACGATTTCATCGATTACTGCACTGCACAAGACCCTCTGATGTTCTGAATTTGTGATCAACTTTTCCATTTTTACTTCTTTTCTGACAGCACCTATAAAATCATAAATGAAATTGTAGTGTATTTCTTTTTATTGAACACCAGTTTTCATTAAAGAGTTCTTCAATAAAGAATTCTGTCTTGGTATACAATATATGCTTGTATAAAAATTTTTCATTGAGGGATGTTTCATGAGCCAATTCAAATACAAGTTCGATTTCCTTGAAGATCCCGATAACCCCATCCACGGCGAATTGACATTGGATGAACCAGTCGCATACAAAGATAAGCAAGGGATTAACGGTTATTTTCGGAAGGGAAATTTACTGGTAAATGGGATCCAAAACCTGGATATGGTTTTCTATGACAATCAGGCTGCAGAGAAATTTATTTATTTGCGTGAAGGCAGAGTGGATGAGAATTTCCTTGAATTGATCGGGGTAGATAACGGAACCTCACTTATTAAGAAGCCCCAAATTTTACCGGGGCAGCTTTGCCTGGGACCTGATCGCTCTTGCCTGATCGGCGAAGCAATGGCGCATATTTTTAGTTCTCCGCTTCTCAATGAAACCATCCGCAAATTCGGTCAGCACAATCTGGCGGTTTTCCCCATCGCTCGCGAAGGATTAAAGTACCAGGTAGCCGATGCATTGTATACCAACTTCGGATATTACTGCGATGAAGTGGTATTAGATGCACATCATGTTTTTGATAGCTCAGTGCCCGTATACAACCGTACAGTTGAATTGACGTTGTTTAAGGATAAAGACCTCGACCAACACCAGAAGGAGAATATCACGGTGGCATTTCTGGCTGACAGTATTGCCAGCGGCCTTGTGATGAAAGAGGTTATCGCTCGGGTGAGCGAACGCTTTGAGAATCTGGAGCGCGTTGAAGTGGTTTCACCTCTAGCTACCATACGCGGCCTTTGTCGCCTTGCGCAAGCCGAGACAGCCCGGAAGGTACATTTGCGCGTTCATATCTTTGAAACCATCCTTAATGCCCTGCCGCCGGACTTTTATTATTCAGCCCATTATAAAGATCCCGGTTTTCACATCAGACCTGAATTAGAAAAAGCCTATCGAGATTGGTGGGGAGTGGACATGGATGGGGTTGAGATCGCTGAGACAGCTTGTGCGGGTTATGGATGGAGTGAAGTGTTCTATTCGCCCCGTAAGCAGATCCAGATGATGAACGGTCAACTGGGCTCCCGCCACGGATTAAGCATTGCAGACATCGTCAAACGGAATTCTCGACCTTAATGATTTACACTACCAAATCTTCTCGATTCAGCGACTGGGTCACACTGACAGGAACTGAACCAGTAAGTGCTTTTTCCGTAAAACACATCCTGCGTGCCAGGCGTATCAACTCAACGATTTTTTCTTGATCCTCTTTGGAATCCATCGAGATGTGGATCTCAAAGGAATCACAGAATCCTTCTGCGTCGCCGCGCAGCACTGATCCCTGCTCGTGGAAATGGGCGGTTACCTGTACGCGCTCATTTGAGATGGACATCCTTTTTTTGGTCGCAACCTGCGACACATGTGAGATCAGTCAAAGCGCCATGCCGGAGACAAAGTAGGTCAACGGTGTTGGCGCTGTTCCTTCTCCTCCCGGCATATAATTTCCTTCATCGCTGATTAAAGCAAACGCGGATCCGGTCTCTGGTTGACCAGCGATGACCTGTTTGCGCCATTTTTCGATGGAACTGGCTTCGGCGGTTACCTTGATGTCCCGGAAGTGCCTGGTAGACTCTTCACCACTGCTCATCATCACCTCTAACGTTAATCCAATTTTACTTGATTTGACCTGACCTGTAAAAGGACTATTCTCACATCGGCACTGGACATTCATGCCTAGACATGCTTCGATCACAATGATAGAATCTTTTCAATCGATTGATGGGAGATCCCCCATTAATCCTGTCGCACTCAAAAGGGAAGGTTTCCCCTGAAGAAACCCCGGGAGTAAAAATGACGAACGAACCTATATCCACCCCCAGTAATTTCATTTTAGAGGCAGTCGCAGAAGACCTACGTACAGGTCGTTTTGACCATGTGCAAACGCGTTTTCCGCCTGAACCCAATGGTTACTTGCATATTGGGCATGCCAAGGCACTCTGCATTGATTTTGGTATCGCTGAAGCATTTAATGGCATTTGCAACCTGAGATTTGATGATACAAATCCAGCCAAGGAAGATGTTGAGTTTGTAGACGCCATCAAAGAGGATATTCTTTGGCTTGGCTATAAATGGGGAAAAGAACTATATGCCTCGGATTATTTCGAGATTCTTTACCAATACGCGGTGGACTTGATCAAAAAGGGGTTGGCGTATGTTGACGATCTCTCGGCTGACCAGATTCGTGAATACCGCGGCACACTCACCGAACCTGGTAAGGATAGTCCTCACCGCAATAGATCCGCCGAAGAGAACCTGGCTTTATTTGAAAAAATGAAAAATGGAGCATTCCCGGAAGGCGCCTGCGTGCTGCGTGCCAAGATCGACATGGCCTCCAACAATATCAACATGCGCGATCCAACCATGTACCGCATTCTGCATGCTTCTCACCACCGCACCGGCAGCAAGTGGAACATCTACCCGATGTACGATTTTGCCCACGGTCAATCGGATTCAATGGAAGGTGTTACCCATTCCTTATGTGACCTGGCGTATGAAGACCATCGTCCACTTTACAATTGGTTCATCGACAAGTTGGGACATCTTTAAGACCCGCCAGATAGAGTTTGCCCGACTCAACGTCACTTACACAATTTTAAGCAAACGCTTTCTCAAGCAGTTGGTGGAAGGCGGTTTTGTACGTGGATGGGACGATCCCCGCATGCCTACATTGTGCGGAATGCGTCGGCGCGGTTATCCTTCGAGAGCCATCCGCAACTTCATTGACCAGGTGGGTGTGGCCAAGAATGAAAACCTGATCGATATCGGTCTGTTGGAATTCAACGTGCGCGATTTGTTAAATAAAACTGCAAACCGAGTTCTGGCAGTTCTGAACCCTGTAAAAGTGGTGATTACCAATTACCCCCAGGACCAGGTTGAAGAAATGGAAGCCATTAACAATCCTGAGGATCCCTCTGCTGGCACCCGCTTGTTACCTTTTTCACGGGAGATCTACATTGAACAGGATGATTTCCGCGAAGTTCCACCGCCAAAATATTTTCGTCTGGCACCAGGGCGGGAGGTGCGCCTGCGTTACGGTTACATTATCAAATGCGAGGATTTCATCAAAGATGCTCAAACGGGTGAGGTGACCGAAATTCATTGTACCTATGATCCCGAAACCCGAGGCGGGTATGCTCCAGATGGGCGTAAGGTGCAGGGGACGATTCACTGGGTATCTGCCCGGCATGCCGTGGATGCTGAAATCAGAATGTATGATCGTTTGTTCGTTGTTCCTAATCCCAATAAGGTAGAGGAGGGGAAAACATACCTCGATCACCTTAATCCCGCTTCCCTGTCTGTGCTCACTTCATGCAAAGTGGAGAGAAACCTGGCAGATGTAGTCCCTGGGCAGCAATTTCAATTTGAAAGAAAGGGATTCTTCTGCGCTGACCTGGATTCCGCAAAGGGCAAACCTGTTTTCAACCTCACGGTACCGCTGCGTGATACCTGGGCAAAGATAGAAGCAAAATAATCTGAACCACTTCTCAACATCCCGCTTAACAACGGGATGTTTTTTCATTCCACTAATGGACAAATAAGGTATAAAATATGCTATTATATTCTTATTGAGAGACCAAGGATGGGAAAATGATATCGTTGCTGGGTTTTGAAATTACACTTCCGGCATTTCTAAATTTCTTACAGGAACCAGTTTTATCTTTCGCAGTAAATCTTGCCGCCTGGATACTGCTGGCATTATTGGTCAACCTGGTAATCATGCGTTTTCTACTCTTTGTAACACGGCAATTGCCGGGGGACCTGGAAGATATTATCCTTGGGATCCTGCGCCGGCCGGTCTTTTTATTAATTCTTCTTTACGGGGTGAACAAATCGCTCCAGCTGCTTCCCCTGGTGGACGGTGCTACCTTATGGATTAGGCGCATCAGCCTGACATTACTGGTGATAATTCTTGCGCACGTTACCGGGCATTTGATCAAGGATGTTCTGGTGTATTACGGCGGAAAGTGGGCCGCCCGTACTGAGAGCCAGGCTGATGATGTTCTGGTACCGGTTTTCAGTCTGTTTGGTCCCGTGTTGGTTACGCTAATCGCAGCGCTGATCATCCTTCCTCTTTGGGGGGTGGATGTGAGTTCCGTTCTTGTGGGCGCAGGTATCCTGGGACTGGTGCTTGGTCTTGCGCTTCAGGAAACACTGGGCAACATCTTCAGCGGTTTGAGTTTGATCATGGAAGCCCCTTTTCGCCGCGGTGATCTCATCCTTCTTCCCGATGGCCGAATTTGTGAAGTGCAAAAATTGGGTTTACGCTCCACGATCTTATTCTCATTGGATGAACAGGCGACTGTTTTCATGCCCAATAAAACCCTTGCAGCAATATCCCTGGTAAATTTAACCAAACCGACTTCTGAGCAAAAATATCATCTTGAGTTTCACACGGACATTAAGCAAGACATGGTGAAGATAGAGGAAGTCCTCCTCTCAATTGCTAATGGTCACCCGGCTGTACTTTCTTCAAACATACCTGAAAAACTGCCATATATTGAAAGACAGGTGGAATTTATCCGTGCACAATCCATGGCAGAGAATCGCATAAAAAGTGAAAGTGACAACCTAAAGAAAGAAGCAGACTCAAATGCCGGGTCACTTGCCCGCTTAGCCCTCGAGGGTAAGTTAAATGAGCAGGTTGCCATTACCAAAGAATCACTTCGCAAATTGATCCGGGGGATTCAGGAGCGCGAGGTTAAGGGATTGAATGAATTCGAGCAGCAGGAATTGATCTGTAATTTTATTTCCCCATGCGAAGCGGAAATTGACCGTTCCGCTGTTTTGGCAAGGGAATGGGTCGAGACAAAAGACGGGTGGTTGAACCACAGCGATTATTGGAATTTGCGGAAATTATGGCAGGCTCGCAATGACCAGCTTAGTTTTCATTGGCAGGTACTCAAGAAAAACATACAGTCTCCCAGTGACAGGCTGGCTACCCGGCTGGATGATATGGCATCCATCATGATTGATTGGATTGACACGGAATATAAAATCGTTCCCGGATATTGGAAAGATCCCATGGTGGAAATCCGGGAGATGGAACAAAACAACGTCACTATCTTCTTGCATTACTATGTCGATAATATTCGCCTTGAAAATGACGGCCGCCCGCGGCGGGTCCGGACTGAGTTGAACAGGATTGTGCGGGACAGATTCATACAGGAAGGAATTTGGTCGTAGACCAAAAAGAGGTGGTAAAACCACCAGCCATATAAGTATTACAATTTCCCACATCACTTCAAGACGCAAGTTTACCAATTATTCAAAATATCCGGTAATTATCACACAATTAGATATAATTGTCCTATCAAATATTCGTTGGAGACAGAACATGAGCAAAATCACCTCACCCAAGACGCGCGAAGAATTCAAAGCCTACTATGATCTACGCTACAAGGTCCTGCGCGAACCTTGGGGATTGCAGCGCGGAACGGAAAAAGATGATTTTGAGCCACTGTCAGAACACTACATGGCTGTTGATGAGACTAACGGCGAGATATTAGGGGTTGTAAAACTGCTGGAAAAGGATGCGGGGGTTGGATGGTTCTCACACCTGGCTGTTAAAGATTCCAAACAAGGCAAAGGGATTGGTGTTCAGTTACTTCAATTTATCGAGGAAAAAGCCCGCGAACGCGGTTTTAAAGCCCTTGGGTGTCTCTCAAGGCTGAATACCACAGCCTTTTTTGAGAAAGCTGGTTACAAAGTGATCGGCCTGCCGGTCCATTACCTGGGGACAACCCAGGTGGTATGGATGGAAAAGACACTCTAATTGAATTCCTGGAAGTAAATTGGTCTAAGCGCCACTTTCACTTGTTGTGGTTGGTCTCTTACGAAAGATCAGCATAATCAGGTGTAAAATACCGCGAATCGGTGCAAATGCCCATGCGATAATTCCGTTAACAAGAGCTAATCCCTGGCTGAACCAAATGAGGGCTGGGCGGAAAAAGCGCAGGAATTTGAAATGGGCATATGCCAGGCATAAGGCGATCGTAGTAATCGAGATACCAAACCTCAGCCAGTCGCTGAACTCGATATGCGCCAGATCTTCAAGCAATAACTCCACACCAATATTGAACACCAGGATGTATGCCGCGGTTTTTAAGATCGGTTCCCGCAAGACAACATAACTGAAAATACCCGCAGCGAATCTCATTACAAGGATTCCGATAAACACGCCTAAAATAACGATCCATAATTTATCAGAAAGTGATACAGCAGCCACCACGTTATCCAGGCTGAAGGCCAGGTCCATCATCTCAACACTGAGTACGGTCATCCAGAAGCCGCGGATTTTAACTTGCTTGACCTCTTCTTCTTCGCTGTTATACCCATGAGCGCTGAGATCGTCCAGAGCCAGGCGGATGAGGTAGAAAGCCCCGATCAACTTCAGCCAAGGATTCGCGATAATGTAACTGGCGGCAAGCAACATCGCGCCGCGTCCGATATACGCACCTAATAAACCCACGCGCAGGGCTGCCAGCCGCTGGTTTCCCAGAAGTTTATCCATGATCCTTCCCAGCCAATGCAATGATTTTGGCCAGGGAATTGGCGCGTGTTCCGGTAAGGTTGAGACCATAGCCCCAAGGATGGCAGCATTATCGATGGAAAGAATACCTTCCAGGAAGATCAACTGAATTACGATCACAATTAATGAGAAATCCATGGTGCTCTCCTATATGGCTTATAAAACACACATCCTGTTACCACTTGTAGCAGGATGAGAATAATTGCTTTTCAATCTGACACAGATAATTTATAACATAATCTTGGGTGAGATTGATGAGAATGAGGAAGGTCATCACGTAATTGAGGATAACCATCCTGTCATATAACATGATACTAAGTGTCATTTTATTATGATAAGCCCCGTATCTATGCCTCTGTTTGTTGTATAGTATGAGTGTTAATTCGATCGCACAAAACAATCCAATTGAATTTAGAAGTAGGGGTTTACAAAGAGAGAGGGTGAGTATGATCAAACTTGGGGTTCACTCAGAAGTAGGAAAGCTCCGCAAGGTCATTGTTCACAGGCCTGAACTAAGTCTTCAACGCCTGACCCCTGCCAATCATGACGAACTGCTTTTTGATGACGTTCTTTGGGTGGAAAGAGCGCAATATGAGCATGATCAATTTACTCAGTTATTGCGTTCTCGAGGGATTGAAGTTTTCTATGTCCAGGAGCTGCTGACAGAGGCTTTGGCAAGTTCGGCCAAGGCTCGTAGTACAGTCATTCGCCAGGTCATCACTGACCACAACGTTGGTTGGTCGCTGGTAGATGAAATTCGCTCGTTTCTTGATAAATTATCGCCAGCGGACCTGGCCAAACACTTGATTGGCGGATTGACTGCTGGCGAAGCTAATGTGGATTGGAAGAAATTTGGCAAGATCTCGCTTCATGCAGCTTCCCTGAATGATTTAAACTCGTTTTTACTACCTCCGCTACCGAATACGCTTTTTACGCGTGATTCCTCTTGTTGGATCTATGGCGGAGTTTCTGTTAACCCGATGTACTGGCCAGCCCGCCGACGGGAATCTTTAAATATGTGGGTAATTTACAAATATCATCCCATGTTCCTTGAGGCAGATTTTAATTTCTGGTATCCGAACGTGGCAGCAGAAGCATTTGATATTGAGACTTTCAGTCGCTCATCCTTGGAAGGTGGTGATGTAATGCCGATAGGGAATGGCACGGTACTGATCGGTTGTTCAGAGCGTACGCAAACCGGGATGATCGAGCAGATTGCCAAAACCCTTTTTGAAAATGGAGCTGCCGAACGCGTGATCGCATGTGTGATGACCAGGGAACGTGGGCACATGCACCTGGATACCGTCTTCACCTTGCTCGATAGGGATAAAGTCACCATATTCCCCAAGGTGGTGGCAGAGATCCGCCCATACAGTTTGCGACCCGGAAAGAAAGCTGGTGATTTTGCAGTCACTCCTGAAAATGACCTCATCTCGGCTGTACAGGACGCCTTGAATTTGAGGAAACTGCATGTCGTGGAAACTGGCGGAGACCATTACCAGATGGAACGCGAGCAGTGGGATGATGCTAACAATGCTGTAGCGTTGGAACCTGGAGTGGTGGTGTGCTATGAAAGGAATACCTATACCATATCGCGTATGCGCCAGTTTGGTATCGAAGTGTTGCCAATTCCTGGATTTGAGTTGGGAGAAGGCCGCGGTGGCGGGCATTGTATGACTTGCCCAATCGAAAGGGATGCGATTAATTAAAGTGCAAGCTGGAGAGGGATTTCAGATAAGCTTGGAGGCATCCCCACAAGTTTTGACGTCTACTTAGGTTGTTTAGTATTTAAGATCACCTCGTCCATTGAATACGGATCGTCCACTGATTCAAGGTGGGTAAAAATTACACTATTGGAAATTTTCTCTTCCATTTCTTTTTCAATACTGCTCACCAGTTTATGGCCTTTTGTCACATTCCACACACCCGGAACAAGGACATGGAAGGATATGAACTTGGTTGATCCTGACAGGCGTGTACGCAGGTTGTGAAACTGCACTTCAGGAGCATTAAAGCTGTTAAGCACTTCCTGAATTTTGCCTAAATCTTCCTTATTGAGGCTTCCATCCATCAATCCCTGAACTGATTTCCGGATGATTCCAAAACCGGTTGAAACAATGTTTAATGCTACAAGTATTGCCACGATTGAATCCAGAGGCTGCCATTTCGTTATTGCCACTAGGCCAACACCTGCCAGCACCCCACCGGAAGTCCACACGTCTGTCATCAGGTGGTGCGAATTGGAAGTAAGAGAAATCGAATTATACTGTTTGCCGGCTTTCTTTAAGATTAACGAAACCACCAGGTTGGCAATTGATGCCACTACAGATACAGCCAAACCCAATCCTACCTGCTCCAGCGGTTGGGGGTTGATCAACCGTTCGATAGCAGTATAGACGATGCTTATTGCTGCGATGAGAATTAGCGTGCCTTCTACTCCGCTTGAAAAATATTCAGCCTTGGTGTGCCCGTAAGTGTGTTCTTCATCTGCTGGCCTGATCGCAATAGTCAACATACCCAGTGCCATTAAGGCACCGATGAGATTCACGATTGATTCAAGTGCGTCTGAAAGCAGCCCCACTGAACCAGTTAGCAAATATGCAATCGTTTTTACTGAAATAGTAAATACAGCTATCGCGATGGATAACCATGCAAAACGCGTGAGGTTGGGTAGACTACTCTTAATATTGGTCATAAAGGTCTTTCAGAACAGGATTATTATCGATAATTCAATTGTAATGGTAAAAAGGAATTAGTGATATTTGTTTAACAAATGGTGTGCTGCTGAAAATGAGATCTAAGTGTTAATTAGTGATTTCTTTCCATCGCCAAATATCGCACTCTCCCCATCTCTGACCTTATCGATTCGCAATGTATATTACAGATCGCTTCTCCCAGGGGAGATGTGATTTGCAGTCTGAAAAGTGATACTCCTTTACCTGTACCGCAAGAAGCTAATGGATCCCGATCGATCACTTGCCGTGTGGATAAAATTCCGCTTGCTCCGGGTGTTGTACCTGTGTCAATTGAACACAAGGGACAGGTATTAGATCTTCTTGAAGATGCCTTCACAGGGAATGTAGATGTTGGCGGAAGGATCGTGAATCGACAAAATGAGAAACCGGAAGGATTGATTGTGATGGAAGGAAAGTGACACTGAAAATCTGTTGTCAGTGGCTAGAAACACCTCCGAATATAAGTAATTCTTTCATAGTTACACCAATCCATTAATTTGGATTTGGGGGTCTAATTTGGTGTATAATTGCGCCAACTTAATACATGCGATGATCAGGAAGAGTAATCGTGTTATCCTTAAGAGAGAAGGAATCCAGGCTGAAAGTTCCTTCAAGGAAAACAGGATGAAAACCACCTGGGAGCTTGATCCTGAAAGGAAATTCCGAGTAAGGAAAACGGTTGACCCCGTTACAGGTCTTCAGAGATGGTCCAGTTATTGGATCAATCTGGGTGGAACCGCGTGATCATAACTCTCGCCCCAGTTGGGACGGGATTTTTTTGTTAATCAGGAAGGAGGAAGAATGGCAGACAAAAAACAGGAATACGAGAGCTCACAACTTGTACCGCATCCGGCACTCCACCGCGCACATCATGGCGCAGGCTGTGCTGGAAAAATTCCCGATGGCAAGGTGGCCATCGGCCCGGCAATCGAAGATGGTTTTTACTATGATTTTGATCTCCCGCGTCCTCTAACCCCGGAGGATCTGGAAGCATTGAAAAACGCATGCGCGGCATCATCCAAGGCAAAGATAAGTTTTGAACGCAAAGTGATCTGCGCTGATGAAGCCAAAAAGATCTTTGCAGACCAACCCTTTAAGCTCGAACTGATCGACGGGCTTGGAAGCAGGCAAGGATGGACGAAGACGGCAATCCCCGTCGAGGAAAAACCGGAGATCTCCATCTATTCCCAGGGCGGATTTGTCGATCTCTGCCGTGGACCTCACGTCGCAGTCTCCACCGAGATCAATCCGCAGGCGATCAAATTGATGTCAGTGGCAGGAGCCTACTGGCGCGGGGATGAAAAGCGCCCCATGCTGCAGCGCATCTATGGCACTGCCTGGAGCAAACCCGATGAACTGAAAGATTATCTGTGGCGTGTGGAAGAAGCCAAGAAACGCGACCATCGCAAAATTGGGCATGACCTTGACCTGTTCAGCGTCAATGAGGAAATCGGGGCCGGGCTTGATCCTCTGGCATCCCAAGGGCGGCAAGATCCGCAAGATTGTTGAAAACTTCTGGTCCGAAGAACACGAAGCGAATGGCTATGACTTTGTCTACACTCCTCATATCGGCAAGGCGCACCTGTGGGAGACCAGCGGTCACCTTGGTTTTTATAAAGAAAACATGTACTCGCCAGTGGATATCGATGGGCAGCAGTATTACCTCAAACCGATGAACTGCCCATTCCATTTATATATCTATAAGAGTTCCCTGCGCTCCTACCGCGATCTGCCCTTGCGCTATGCCGAAGAAGGCACTGTATACCGTTATGAACGCAGCGGCGTGCTGCATGGTCTGATGCGCGTGCGCGGATTCACCCAGGATGATGCCCATCATTTCTGCCGCCCGGACCAGATGCCGGCTGAAATCGATTTCACCTTGAATTTCAGCCTGCACATCCTGCGCAGTTTTGGTTTTCAGAGATTTCCATGCCTACCTGAGCACCAAGCCGGAAAAATCGGTGGGCGAACCGGAACAGTGGACAGCTGCTGAAGCATGCCCTTGAAGACTCTCTCAAACGCGCCAACGTGGAATACGATGTGGATAAAGGCGGCGGTGCTTTCTATGGTCCCAAGATCGATCTCAAAGTGAAAGATGCCATCGGGCGTGAATGGCAGCTTTCCACCATCCAGTTTGATTTCAACGAGCCCGAGCGCTTTGACCTGACCTACATTGGCGAAGACGGCCAGCCGCACCGCCCGTACATGGTGCATCGTGCCCTGCTGGGCAGCCTGGAACGTTTCTTTGGTGTGCTCATCGAGCATTATGCCGGTGCTTTCCCGGTGTGGTTATCGCCAGTTCAGGTGGCCATTATTCCCATTGCCGACCGCCACCTGGAATATGCCGGCAAAGTGTTGCAGGAATTGAAAGCTGCCGGCTTGCGCGTGTTGAGCTGGATGACCGCGGTGAACGCATGAATGCCAAGATCCGCGATGCCCAGAACCAGAAGATCCCTTACATGCTGGTCATTGGTGATAAGGAGCAGGAGGAAAACCAGGTTGCACTACGTCTGCGTAATGGTGAAAATCCCGGTCCAATGCCGGTTACCGAATTCATCAAACGCGCTCAATCTGATATCCAGAAGAAAATATAAGCTAGGGAAGTAGTATGGAAAATCCCGGGAACCTGATTAACCCGGGATTTTTGTTTTACAAAATTATGGAAATGATAAAATAATAATTAAATACAATCAGCCAAGGTTATGGCAGAAAGACAACATATCTTCCTTAGATGTCCTTCATAAATCGCAATCTGATAGCTCGCATAGAAGAAAAATTCATGGATTTGTTCGGAAACTCGCCTGAATTTATTGTGCGTGCTCCCGGCAGGGTGAATTTATTGGGTGAACACGTGGATTATAACGGCGGGTTTGTCATGCCGGCGGCTATAGACCGCGCGACTTACCTGGCATTTTCGCCCGCATCATCCACAACCACTCTTTTGGCTGCTCTGGATTTTGATGACACATTAAAAATTGATAATAGTTCAGTAAATTCTAAAACGCAGGTCGATGGTTCACCATTACCCGAATGGGGACTGTACCCGGGCGGAGTGATGCACACGTTGCTCAAGAAAGAAGTTTCAGTTCAACCGATGAACGGGGTCTTTGCCTCTGATATTCCGCGCGGGTCAGGGTTAAGTTCCTCTGCCGCTGTTGAAATGGCGTTCATGACGGGTTGGCAAAACCTGGGCGGAAAGCAAATTTCATTAATGGAAAGAGCACTTGTCTGCCAGGAAGCGGAAATGAGTTATGTTGGCGTCAATTGCGGCATCATGGATCAGTTCGCCTCAGCCTGCGGTATAAAAAATCGGTTGTTGTACCTGGACTGCCGCACATTGGAATGGGAATCCATCGTGCTCCCTGAGAATCTCGCCATCGTCATTGCGGATACAACCATACGCCGAAAGCTGACAAGTGGGAATTACAACATTCGCCGGGCAGAGTGCGAAACCGCACTTCACTTGCTGAAACGTAAAATGCCCGCAATAGAATCGCTGCGTGATGTCAACGTAACGGATTATGATAACTATTCCTGGTTGCTTCCCAAGGAGATCGAAAAAAGAGCGCGCCATGTTATCGAGGAAATTGAACGCACACGTGCAGGACGTACTTGCCTCGAAATGGGAGATATTGACTCTTTTGGAAAGTGTATGAACGCTTCGCACAATAGCCTGCGTGACCTGTATGAGGTTTCTTGTCCAGAACTGGATGTTATGGTGGAGATCGCACAATCCCTGGAGGGCTGCCTGGGAGCTCGTATGACCGGTGCTGGTTTTGGCGGCTGTACAGTTAATTTGGTGGAAACACAAAAAAAGGATGCATTTACTGCGTTATTAAAAGAGAAATTTCAGAAGGTCACTGGAATCTCATCCAAGATCTACCTGACGCAGGCATCAGATGGCGCCCGGATTCTCCGTTAAATTCGCCGTGTTTTCGATTCTACTGGTTATCCCCGATCCTTAAGAATTAATTGCACCACATTTTAAAAAATTCGGCAGATAAACACTCATTTACGGGTAAAAGACGCCAATCCCGGCGTCTTTTCAATTAAGGCGAATTTCCATCTCTCTGACCATACCTTTGGAGATAAAAAAGCGAAGGTGCGCTCCCCTAGCCATTGATGGCATTGCGCACCTTCAGGAAATAATCACGCTAACTCTTTTCTATGCCGTATATAATAAACAAGCGGGGTTTTTCGAAATATAGAAACCACTCAAAAATCGAACTGGAATCGAACCATGAAAATAGACCTGATCACAAATCAAAAAGTCGAACAATTCTTGAAGGGTATGTGCGCCGGGATTGAAGTGGATTCGCCATTGTTTGATATGGCAATCCTTTCTCAATTTCCCGGTGGAAGTCAGGTTGAGCTTGGGTTAAGGCTATTTGCGCAGCTATCCGCATTAACCATAGAAAATTACCTTAAGCAACGTAAAGATGAAAAACTAAGCGATCTGCTCCCCGAATCCAAGAACGATGCCCAAATCCAGATCAGGGAGGATTTCAGCCGGAGTAATGAGCGGTTGGAATCATTTAGCGCGCTCTACTACCGCTATTATTCCCAAATTGATTTCAGCGTGGAAGACCTGGCAAAAACCGCGAATGTGGTTCCCCAGCAATTTCGACGGCGCCTCAATTCTGGTCTCTTTGCACTTGTCAGCGAACTGAGAAAACTGGAAATCGTAGCAAATCAAAAGGCGCACAAACCTGACTTAAATATCCCTTTGCCCGAATATTCAACATTGGTTGGAGCAGATCGGCTTCTGGAAAAGCTTGCCGGAATCGACGCTTCCCTGAAACCCGGGCAGATACTCAGCGTGGAGGGTATGGGCGGGATTGGGAAAACTGCACTTGTCCATGCTTATGTTAACCAGGACTCAGTGAACCAGGCGTATTTTGAGGTCCTATGGGTCAGCGCTCGCCAACCTGTAAAGGGATTTGGGCAGCCACAATTGTTGGAAGATGAACATAATTTCACACTGGACGACGTTACTTCAAGGCTCGCTCATCAATTAGGGTTGAGCTACCTTGTCGAAAAACCATTGGAAGACCGGTTAAAGGGAATCCAGGCAGCTACAACCATGCAGAAGTACCTTCTGGTGGTTGATAATCTTGAAACCATTGCAGATTATGTGGAACTGGTGCCTGCTCTGGCCCGCTATTGCGGACAATGTAAGATTATCATCACTACCAGGGAATCGTTGCGTGAGTTTCCTTTCGTCACCGTGTTCCAGGTTCCTGAATTAACACAATCCTATGCATCACAATTAGTTCAAGAAGAAGTAAGACGAAGAGGGGGAACCCCATTGATTTCAGAACCGGATTTGGAGGATCTGTTTAGAACTGTTGGTGGATTACCCCTGGCGCTAAAGCTCATCGCGGCGCAGATGCAGTTGAATCCAGTGGCTGAGATCATTAACGAGTTTAAAAAAGCAGAAAGAGGAAAAGAATCAATTTACCGCTTTCTATATTGGAAAATCTGGAATTCGCTGACCAATACCTCTCGCAGACTATTATTTACTTTTCTCACCGCGGATCCTGAAGGTGAAGACTCTAAATTTCTTGGGATAATGAGCGGGCTTGCTCCCGATTACTTCGCACAGTCATTCTTCGAACTGGATGAATTTTCATTAATTGAGACCAATTGGGTCCACGAAACAGCAAAATACCGAATACATCGCTTGACTTCGACCTTCTTACAGACTGATGTACTTAAAACATGGGATGTCAATTCATATGCTGAGTGAAAGCCACAAGATCCTCCAGCCTGTTCACCAGGTAAACTGGCGAACGCTTTATAAAACCCACCTGGAACAAAGTCTGAAGAGGATGATTGATTTTGCTGCAGCAAGTGTCACCGCAGAGGTTGGTCCGCATCTCATCAGCATGGTGACGCTCATGGAGGAATCAACCTTGTTTCCTTCTTTGTTGGATTTACGTCTGGAGTTGATTCATCTGGTTCATCCCCTCCCGCTGCGTTTGGGTTTATCGCACAGGTGGGAACCCAGAATACTGGAGATCATTGATGCCCAGGGATACGCCAGCTTTCAAAATGCCTACCTGATAGATCTGGCAGAATATTATTTAGTCTCAGGTCAAATTGTCAGGGCTTTATCAACAACCGAACGGATCTTGAAAGACCAGTCAATTGGTAGCAAGGAAGCTGCTAGCGCTACACGCATCCAATTCGTCGCATACCGCACCCTGGGGCAACCAGAAAAAGCTGACCTTGTTCATCAGGAGTGTGGAAACAGGCATGGTCTGTTTGCTTTACCAGATGGAGTATCTGAAAGTGAATTACCGGCGTGGTTGAAATTTCATCAATCAGAGCTTGAAATCCTTCGGGAGAAAGGTAAGACTGAAGAGGCGCTGTCTCTTGTTAATCAGATGATTGTATTTAACGAGAAACTAAAAAAACCGCAAACAACTCAATCCGCAGAACTCCTTGTTCACAGGTCAACCTTGCTTTGGGTAAAAGCGCGCTATCCTGAGGCGATTATGGACCTACATGCTGCGATCAATCTGTACTCGGGTGAAGGTGATCTTTTCAATTCAGAATCACTCAAAAGCAATCTGGGATTAATTTATTGGACGATGGGGGAATTGGATAAGGCTGAAGAAAACCTGGTTGAAGCCATCTGTTTTTACCAGAGATGCGGAGCCGATCAATTAATGACCTACGATATCGGAAACCTTGGCTTGGTTTTTTTTGCCCGGGGGGACCTGGAAAAGGCAAAGGAGAAAACCCTCGAACATATCCGCCATGCCGAAGGGATTGGGTTCAACACCGAGGCTTATCGAGGGCATAACAACCTGGGAGATATTTTGTATTATTTTGGGGAGTTTGACCAGGCTATCGCTGAGCATGAGGAGATTGATAAATACTTCAGCAAGCGAGGGTCACGTGAGGGGTATGGATTAGGCAGGGTGTGGGTTGCCTGCTGCCGTGCGAAACTGGGGGAAGTGGATTCGGCAGTTTATGAATTCAAGACCATTTTGGATTGGTGCTCCAACCACCAATCACCGGTGTTGGAAGCTCTAACTCACAGAGCTCTGGCACAGTGGTTGCCTGAGGAAGAGCGGGAACTGCACCTGCGAAAGAGTCTGGAGCTGGCACGAGCGCAGGGCAGGCAGCTCGAAGAAGCCGCCAGTCTGCTGATGCTGGCGCATGTACTAAAAGATTCTGATAAACGCGGTCAAACCTGGCGTTCAGGGGTGCACATTTTGGAGAAGATAGGCGCAACTTCCTGGCTGAAGGGGACATCAATTGACAACCCGCCATTTATAGCGATGTTCGTTTAAGCACTCAGGGCAAATGGATCAAGGGAGAAAAAACACATCCCACTCTCTTGAGACTATCACTCCCTGTAAATTGTTATAGGTATTTCGGTTAACTTTACTGTCTATATCCTTCAGGAATTTTTCCAGGATCAAATACGAGTTCACAAACCTCGATATTAGCCATATGCAGGAATTCAACCGCGTTTTCATCCAATCTGTAAGCAACATTGTAGATCAACCGCGTCACGCCTGCATTGATCAAGGCTTTGGTGCAGTTGATACAGGGGAAATGTGTGACATAACAGGTGCATCCGCGGGTGGATACACCGTGCAAGGCAGCCTGGATAATGGCGTTAGTCTCGGCGTGGATCGTGCGCACGCAATGTCCATCAACCAGAAGATGCCCGATTTCCTCGCAGTGAGGTTGTCCTGCCGGGGAACCATTGAATCCGGTGGTGAGGATGCGTTTGTCAAGTACCAGCACGCACCCCACAAACGCGCGGTCGCATGTGCTTCGTTCTGATACCGCGTATGCAATCTTCATGAAATACGAATCCCATTCAGGCCGCATAAAGTTTTCTCCTTTGGATAATAATAGCATAACCAAATAACATAAAAATAACTGCGAACCGCATCATATCTATGATTCGATCGTTCTCCTATTAATCAAGCATAAGATCCCTTTGAACTGTATTACTTGAGCCAATTATTAACACAATTGCCAATCAATTCCTGAAGGGTGTTGTAATCTTGTTCAAAATGCTATAGAATAATTTAGGTAGAACTCACTCGAACTATTATTGGTTGAAAAAGAATATTGTTTGAAAAATGTGCAATCAGCTTGCATTTTTTCACGCGTCACCATACAACTTTGATACACCAAAAAGTACCTCTCACTATTAAACCACTGCCGACTAATTCTTCGCCGAACCGCAACCGACTTACAGGTAATTTTATTTGCTTAACTCGCGTCGAACTTTAAAAATACGCTGATAAATTTCCTTCATTGTTGCTTCATCGATAAATTTATCGAGAATTGTATCCTGCAGGCACATCTACCTTGATGCCTGTCTGAATTTGATTAGTCATTTCAGGATAGGAGGCAATAATGAGTCGAGTTGATGAGATTGCTCATCAAACCAGCGTCAGTTCTTCAGAATTAGGTTCGGTATTAAGCAAGGAACTCCTTCACTGTATACAATGTGGTAATTGCAGCGGCATATGCCCTCTGGGGTTTGCTATGGAATTTCCCCCCAGCCGGATGATTTCCGCCATGAGGGCGGGAATATTTTCCCATGTCACACGTTCCGACAGTGTGTGGCTCTGTATCGCCTGTTCTGCCTGCACCACAGCCTGCCCGTCCTTGATACCGATCACGGAAGAATTAATGCGGTCCACCAAGGAAGAATTGATCCTGTCCGGGAATATTCCAGCTGAATTACAGTCCGCGTTTGAAAATTCACAACGTTACGGTAATCCAATGGGAGAGTCACCCCGAAAACGGG
This sequence comes from uncultured Chloroflexia bacterium, assembly GCA_963753625.1. Taxonomy (GTDB): domain Bacteria; phylum Chloroflexota; class Anaerolineae; order Anaerolineales; family Anaerolineaceae; genus UBA6107. The sequence continues at coordinate 16,512 of CAVWCP010000004.1, read as the reverse complement.
CGGATTGGACCGAATCCCTTGATTTTGATATTCCCGTTCTTGGGCGCGAATCCCCGGATGCCGATGTCTTGTGGTTTGTAGGCGATTACAGCTCCTATCATCCGGTTGTCCGTTCAGCCACACTTGCATTTGCCCGCATCCTGGATGTCCTGGGGGTCAATTTTGGAATTCTTGGCAACCAGGAATCTAGTGATGGAGACTCTCAACGCCTGGCGGGTGAAAAAGGCTTATTTGAGATCCTGGCTGAGAAAAATGCCAGGGCACTTGGCAAGGTAAACATCACGCAGGTTATTACAACAGACCCGCATGCATTCAATGCGTTTAAGAACGCTTACCCTGAAATTGGGATTACTTATCCGGTAAAACACTACACTCAATTCCTGGCTGAAAAAATGGAAGTGTTGAAGCCGCACATCAAGAAGGAAGTCAAAGCAAAAGTGACTTTCCATGACCCGTGCTACCTGGGGAGGGTGAATGGAATTTATGATGAACCCAGGGATTTGATCAAAGCCATTCCAGGTGTTGAACTGGTTGAAATGCAGCACCACCATCAGAACAGCCTCTGCTGTGGTGGTGGCGGTGGTGGTATGTGGCTGGATGGCTTCCAGTGGGAAAAGTCGCATGTGCGCTCATCAGAATGGCGCATCCAGGAGGTGGTGGATTCTAGCGCCGACACCCTGGTTGTGGCTTGCCCTTATGAAAAACCAAGATTCCTGGATGCAGTAAAGAATGTCCCCGGCGCACAGGATATTAAAGTTCTTGATCTTAGCGAATTGCTTCTAGAGTCTTTTGGAGAATAGGAGATAAATTAATATGAAAATTATCATCCCTGTGCAGCTTGTTCCAGACCGTGTTGAAGAAATCGTCATCAACAAGGATAAGAATGGATTTGAACTTGGTGACATGGTTTGGATGTTGAATGAATTCGATGACCACGCCATTGAGCAGGGAATTCTCGCTCAAAGAGAAAGGCGGCGGTGAGGTCATCGTATTAGCCGCTGGTGGTGAGACAGCGGATGAATCATTATTCACTGCCGCTGCCAAAGGCGCCGACCGCCTGGTACGGCTGAATGTTGATTTTTCACTGGAAACGATCAATAACCACGCACTTGCCAGGTTATTTGGAAGCGTGATCAAGGAAGAAAAACCCGATCTGATCCTGACCGGAGTTTCGAACCATAATGGTTTTGACGGATCCATCGGACCCATGCTGGCAGAGATCCTGGGTCTCTCATATATCGGGTACGTCTCCGGAGTAGAGATTTCAGGTCCTTCCGCAACGATCCTCAAGGATTACCCGGGCGGAGTCAAGGCAAAGTATGAGGTTGCGCTGCCTGCAGTGTTAGGAATCTCATCCTCAGAGAAACCTCCGCGCTATGTGCCAGTTAGCAAGGTTCGCCAGATGATGAAAATGAGTTCGATCGATGAAGTGGATGGAAAAGTGGATCTGGCTGGCGGATTGAATACCACCCGTATGTACGAACCAGAAAAAACCGGCCGCGCGGAAATTTTCACGGGCAACCCCAAGGACGTTGCCGATCAAATTGTAAAAATCATTAAAATCTCAGGGATTGATCTGATCAGGAGAAACCGATGAGCGATATACATGTTTTTATAGAGCATTTTCAGGGAAAAGTAGCCGATATCTCCTTCATCTGCCTGGCACAGGCAAAAGAAATCGCCGGTAAATTGGGATCGAGGGTTGTGGCAGTATTGATGGGCGATAAGGTGGAAGTCGTTAGCTAAAGGACCTGTTGGCAGATGAAGTTCTTCTTTGTGGAACACGAAACCCTGAAGGAGTTGAATTACTCTGCCTATATGGCTGCATCTAACCCAGGTCATGCAGGAGAAAAAACCCTCACTGGTTTTATTGGGAGACACTTCGGTTGGATCTGATCTGGCTGGAGGGCTTTCTTTCCGAACAGGATTACCCCTGGTTAGTTTTTGTAAAGAAATAATCACTGACGGTGGTTTGACCTATGTCGCGCAGATTTGCAGCGGAAAGATCTTTGTGCAGGGGAAATTGCCCGCCGATGGGGCGATTGTGACGATGCTGCCAGGCAAGTTCAAACCCGAAAACGGGCAATCATCAACCTCTCCCGTGGTAACAAAATATCCTGTTCCCGCAATTGGAAAACGGCGGAGTTGTGATGAAAGAGGTCATGCTCCCATCTGGAGATGATCTGGACATCACCAAGGAGAAAATCCTGGTGGCGGTCGGCAGGGGAATCGAAAATGAGGATAATGTTGGTCTGGCGCAGGAATTGGCAGATGCGTTGGGTGGCGTCCTCTGTGCCAGCCGTCCGGTGGTCGACCAGGGTTGGGTCCCAACAACGCGCCTGGTGGGCAAATCCGGAAAAACCGTGAAACCGAAATTGTATCTTGCCTTGGGGATCAGTGGAGCCCCTGAGCATGTTGAAGCCATAAGTCAAAGTGAAATGGTCATCGCGGTGAATACTGATCCAAAAGCACCCATCTTTGATTACGCCAGGTACGGCACAACAGAAGATTTGATGGATGTTTCAGAAGAATTGATCCGGTCGATTGAGGAACTAAAGGGAGGATAAATGCCAAATCGTCCTGATTTTTGGGGTATAGAACCGGAATGGATCCATTACCTCATCTATGTCATCCTTACGGCAGCATTCCTGGTTATGGTGGTGAGGATCGTAAATCGCGCCCGGATTTGGACGCGCGTCGGTCAGCCGGAAAAACGCTCTGACCAGATCCTGAGGCGTTTATGGAAGCTGATCACGCAGGCACTGTTTCAGGTGCGAATCCTGTCACAGCCGTATGCCGGGATCATGCATATCCTCATCGCCTGGTCGATGTTTCTGCTATTTCTGGGTACCCCAATTGGCGTATTGAATGCATATATCTTCCCGGGATTCTTAAAAGGTACCGTATTCCTGGTCTTCAAACTTATCATGGATCTGAGCGCGGTCGCCTTCCTCGTTGGTGCTGGCATGGCCGCCTTACAGGCGTATGGTGATCAAGCCGGAAAAGCTCACGCTTGAAAGCAAATTTGGTCTCACGCTTATCCTGCTGACCATCATCATCCTCTCAGGACCAGTCATTGAAGGGTCGCGGCTGGCAGTCCTGGCGATTGAAGACAATATTACCTACGGCTGGTGGATGCCAGTTGGCTGGCTGGTTGCACAACTTTTCCTTGGTGCCACAAATTCGGTGGATGTTATCAACACCTGGCATGGCTTTTTCTATTATTTCCACCTGGGGATGGTTGCCTTCGTATTTCTGACCTTACCGGTGGGCACATTGCTGCATGTCATCACCACACCGCTCAATATTTTCTTCTCAAAATTGGAACCCATGGGGCGGTTGGCGGGCTTGAAGGAAGATGCTGAACACAACCTGCTATTCGCGGATAAACTGCAGAATCTTTCCTGGAAACAATTGATGGATGGCGATGCGTGTACCGAGTGCGGCCGCTGCCAGGATGCCTGCCCCGCTCATGCCGTGGGTTTGGATCTTAATCCAAAGCAGGTGATCCTGGATATTAGGAACTCCCTCAATCGGGATAGCGCAGCGATTTTGAGGGGAGAAGAGCCGGCTAAAAAACTGATCGGAGACACCATCACTCCCGCTGTTTTGTGGGCTTGTACCACTTGCGGTGCTTGCGTCAAGAAATGCCCCGCTTTCATCGACCACATCTCCGATGTTGTGGCCATGCGCAGATCACTGGTCAACGATGGTGAAATTGATGACTTGCTGCAGACTTCTTTGGCCAATCTCGGAAGATACGGAAATTCCTTTGGAAAATCCGCGAGAATGCGTTCCGAATGGACCAAATCCCTCAGTTTTGAGACTAAAGGACGCCACCAAGGAACCAGTCGAGTATCTCTGGTTTGTCGGAGACTATGCATCGTTTAGCCCATCTTTAACCGCGTTAACCATCAAGACCGCAGAGGTGTTTCACACAGTTGGTTTGGATTTCGGAATTTTATTCGATAGCGAGCGCAATTCTGGCAATGATGTGCGCCGGGTGGGTGAAGAGGGCTTGTTTGAGGTTCTGGTTGAGCAGAATTGTAAAGCCCTTCAAAAAGCACAATTTAAGACCATCATCACCACTGATCCTCATACCTACAACACTTTGAAGAATGAATACCCTGATGACGTCATGCAGGGTCGAAAAGTGATGCATTATTCTGAACTCCTCGACCAGCTTATCCAGACCGGGCAATTGAAGCTAACAAAGAAATTGGGGTTGAAAGTCACCTATCACGATCCTTGTTATCTCTCCAGGTACAACGCGGTCTATGACCCGCCGAGAAGCGTAATCCGCGCCACAGGCTGCGAGATCACCGAAATGCCCCGCAACCGTGAAAATGGTTTCTGTTGTGGAGCTGGTGGCGGACGTATTTATTTGGATGAAGAAGTGAAAACAGAAAGACCCAGTGAGAACAGGATACGGGAAGCAGCCGCACTTGACGATGTTGCTGAATTCATTGTAACCTGCCCCAAGGATTACACCATGTTCCAGGACGCAGTGAAGACAACGTCTCTGGAAGGCAAACTAAAAGTATTGGATTTGATCGATCTTGTTACTGAAGCACTCTAATTTGTCTTTGAGATGGATCACGGAGAAATGGAGGCAAGTGTGAAGGAAAAAGTTGGAGTGTACGTCTGTCATTGCGGAAGTAACATCGCCGGTGTGGTGGATGTGGAAGAAGTAGCCCGTTGGGCAAAAGAAAAATTCCATGATGTAGAAATTAGCCGGGATTATAAGTTCATGTGCTCCAGCCCCGGGCAGGAACTGATTGAAAATGACATTAAGGAATTAGGTCTTACAAAGGTGGTAGTGGCGGCATGCTCCCCCCATTTACATGAAAAGACATTCAGGGGAGCCTGTAACCGCGCGGGTCTTAACCCATACTTGTTTGAAATGGCCTCGATCCGTGAGCACGTCGCCTGGGTAACAAAAGACAAGGTGGAAGCCACCATCAAATCGAAAGCCCTGGTGAGTGGCGCTATCCGGAGGGTGCTCAATCACACCTCCCTTGAAGCGCTCAGCGTCAATATTGATCCGGCTACGCTTGTGGTTGGGGGAGGCGTTGCGGGTATCCAGGCTGCCCTCGAAATTGCCGATAGCGGCCACCACGTTATCCTTGTGGAAAGAGAGCCTTCCATTGGTGGGCACATGGCGCAATTTGACAAGACCTTCCCGACGCTGGATTGTTCCGCCTGTATTCTCACCCCGAAAATGTTTGATGTTGGCAATCATCCCAATATCACCCTGCATACCTGGAGTGAGGTCGAGTCGGTTGATGGATACGTAGGAAATTTCGATATAAAAGTCCGCAAAAAAGCTACCATGGTGAATGAATCCTTATGCACCGGCTGCCTGGTTTGCCAGGAGAAATGTCCCAAGAGGGTGACTGATAATGCCTTTGAAGTTGGCATGGCAAAACGTAAAGCCATTTATGTCCCCTTCCCGCAGGCAGTTCCCAATAAACCTGTCCTTGATACTGAAAATTGTCTGTTCTTCCAATCCGGCAAATGCCAGGTCTGCCAAAAAGTATGCCCAACCGGCGCTATCGATTACACCCAGGAAGATCAAATTCTGGATTATAAAGTTGGTAATATCATCCTTGCCACAGGATACGACTTGTTTGATTCAAAACGCATTCCGCAGTACGGCTACGGAAAATTACCCAATGTCATTACCAACCTTGAATTCGAGCGACTCACAAATGCATCCGGGCCAACTGGTGGTGAGATTCTCCTCAAAGATGGGCGAAAACCTGAAACCATCGCGGTGGTGCATTGCGTTGGCAGTCGTGACAAGAATTACAACGAGTATTGCTCTTCCATCTGTTGTATGCAGTCAATAAAATTTGCTCACCTCGCGCACGAAAGAACGGGAGCGCAGGTATATAACTTTTACATCGACATCCGAACGCCTCAAAAGGATTACGAGGAGTTCTATAACAAGGTTCTTGATGAAGGTATCTTGTTTGTGCGTGGAAAGGTAGGGGAGATCACTGATGTCGCCAGGCTCCCGGATGAAAAGGGAAAACTGGTTGTCCAGGTATACGACACCCTTGCGGGCATCCAAAGACGCATACCCGTAGACATGGTAATCCTCTCAGCAGGTTTGGAACCACGCAAGGATGCGGTGGAAGTGGGCAAACTCTTCGGAATTGCCTGCGGTGCCAAGGGTTGGATGATCGAACGGCATCCAAAACTCGACCCTGTTGCCACAATGACGGATGGCGTCTATATTGCCGGTTGTGCCCAGGGTCCCAAAGACATCCCCGCCAGCGTTGCTCAAGGAGCGGCTGCCGCCGCCAGGGTCATCTCCAAGATCGAGCAGGGGCACGTCATGATGGAACCCATCAGAGCTTCGATCAATGAAGAGCAATGCTCCGGTTGCCGTATCTGCAACAACATGTGCCCGTTTACCGCCATCACATTCGACGAAGTAAAAGCGGTCAGCAGCGTGAACCAGGCACTCTGCCAGGGTTGTGGAACCTGCGTGGCGGCTTGTCCGGCAGGGGCGATTTCAGGAACGCATTACAGCGATCTTCAAATCCTGGCTCAAATAGAAGGAATCCTTGACCCCTCATTGCAGTTATCAAAGTAGAGGTTATAGAGAGAGGACATCATGAGCGAACAAGAAAAAAATCAGTTCGAGCCGACAATTCTGGGGTTTACCTGCAACTGGTGTTCCTATCGGGCAGCGGATAACGCCGGGCTGGCAAGAGCCAAATACCCGCCCAATGTCCGCTTGATCCGCCTGATGTGTTCCGGCAGGATGGATCCTCAATTTGTGCTCAAAGGCTTCGCTGAAGGCGCGGATGGTGTAATGGTCACCGGCTGCCATCCGGGTGATTGCCATTATGTGGAGCAGAATTACAAGACCATGAGGCGGTTTAAACTCCTCCAGCGTACTCTGGAACAAATGGGGGTTGAACCGGGCAGGTTGAAACTGGTTTGGGCAAGCGCGGCTGAAGGCATGATCCTGGCCAGGGAGATCGAGATCTTTGTCAACGAGGTGCGCGCTCTCGGACCACTCAATTGGCCAAAGTGGAACAAACAAGAGGGAATTTTCGATCGGGTTGTAGAAATGGTGGAGGATAAATAAATGTCCACAAACGGAAAACCAAAATTCTCCATGTATTGGGCAGCATCCTGTGGCGGTTGTTCGATTTCTGTTCTGAACATCCACGAAAAAATCCTTGAGGTTGATGCCAACTTTGAAGTTGTATTTTGGCCGGTGGCCATGGACGCCAAGTATAAAGACGTCAGGGAAATGCCCGATAAATCGATTTTATTGACCCTTTTCAACGGCGGCATTCGCAATGATGAGAACGCAGAAGTCGCCAAATTATTGAGGAAAAAATCTCAGATTCTGGTGGCTTTTGGTTCATGCGCAACCGAAGGCGGTATCCCTGGATTGGGGAATCTCAGCTCAGTGAAAGTCGATGTTTGAAACTGTCTATTTCACTCCGAGTACTGAAAACCCCGGAAAAGACTACCCGCAGTCTAGTTTTGAAACTCCGCTCGGAAATCTTCACCTGCCAAAGATGTACCAGACTCTGAAAGCGCTGGACCAGGTGATTGACGTGGATTATTACATGCCGGGTTGCCCGCCGGAACCGCATCAAATTGAGGCGGTCATCGATCTGGTCATCCAGGTGCTCAATGGCAAGGCTGAACTGCCACCGAAAGGTTCAGTCATTGGTGCCGGTCCTTCAACAGTCTGCGATGAGTGCCTGCGCTTGAGAAATGAGAAGAAGATCAAGGAATTTCGGCGCATTCAGGATGTTGCCCTTATCGATGCGGAGAATTGCCTGTTGGAACAGGGAATCCCATGCAACGGACCAGCCACCAGGTCAGGTTGTAACGCACGCTGCCCTGTAGTTGGAGCGCAATGCATCGGGTGCTACGGACCTGCCAACGGCGTTATTGATTACGGTGCCCGTCTCATGTCTGCCTTTGCATCCGTCATCGACAGTAACGATCCCGCCGAGATCGAAAAAATACTGGATACTTTGCCTGATCCGGCAGGGCAATTCTACAGGTTCAACCTGGCGAAATCCCTGCTGCGATCCAGTAAGTATTCTTGGAAAGGTGAATAGGAGACAATCATGGAAAAAAGACGAATATCAATTGATCCCATCACCCGACTTGAAGGACATGGCAAGATTGAGATTTTCCTGGATAAAAATGGCGAGGTTGAGAATACCTATTTCCAGATCCCTGAACTGCGCGGTTTCGAACGCTTTTGCGTTGGTCGCCCGGTTGAGGAAATGCCATTATTAACCAACCGGATTTGCGGTGTCTGCCCGGAGGCGCATCACATGGCAGCCGCCAAAGCCGCGGATGCGGTTTACCATGTTGAGATCCCGCGCACAGCAAAAATGCTGCGAGAGTTGTTGTACAGCGCTTTTTATGTAACAGACCACACCACCCATTTTTACGCGCTCGCTGGACCGGATTTTGTCATGGGTCCGGATGCACCGGTTGCCGAACGCAATATTTTAGGCGTGATCCATAAAGTCGGGCTGGAAATAGGCGGCAAGGTCATCCAGGCGCGCAAGTATGGTCACTCGGTCATCGAAACCATTGGGGGTCGTAAAGTCCACCCCTGCACAGCCATCCCGGGCGGTCAGACCACCGGGATCACTGAGGAGCAGCGTGTTGAGATCGAGAAAATGGGAAGATGGGCAATCGAGTTTGCCCAGTTCTCGCTAAAGCTTTTCAATGACATTGTCCTGGGAAACAAAGCCTACCTTGACCTCATCGTCGGCGATATTTACACTCACCGCACCTATTACATTGGAACTGTTGACGAAAATAATAAGGTGAATTTCTACGACGGCAAAGTCAGCGTCATGTCTCCGGATGGCGAGCGCATCGGAAAATACGGTCCCGACCGAGTATATGGATTGGATCGCGGAAAGAGTGGAACCCTGGTCGTACATCAAGTTCCCATACCTCAAGAAAGTCGGGTGGAAGGGCTTCGTCGATGGCAAGGATTCAGGTGTTTATGCCGCCACACCGCTTTCAAGGTTGAATGCCTCTGATGGCATGGCGACACCTCTGGCACAGGCTGAATTCGAGAAGTTCTACGCCACGATGGGTGGAAAGCCCGTGCACCAGAGGCTGGCAACCCATTGGGCAAGGCTCATTGAATTGTTGTACGCTGCCGAGAGGTGGGTGGAGCTGGCAACAGATCCGGAGATCACCTCTCCGCATTTCCATACCGTCCCGACTGAAAAACCGACCGAAGGCGTGGGTATTGTTGAAGCTCCCCGCGGAACGCTGACCCACCATTACTGGACAGATGAACGTGGTATTTTAACCAAAGTGAATTTGATCGTGGGTACAACTAATAATATGGCGTCCATCGCCATGTCGGTAAACAAAGCCGCAAAGAACCTGATCAAAAAAGGCAACGAAGTCACAGAACCCGTACTAAATATGATCGAAATGGCATTTCGGGCATATGATCCGTGTTTTGGCTGCGCAACACATTCACTTCCCGGTAAGATGCCCTTGAAGGTGATCATCCACGATGTGGATGGATCGATCCTGGACGTGGTCACTCGAGATTGAGGATATGAAATCATTGATCGTGGGTTTGGGGAATCCGATCATGGGGGATGACGCCATCGGCTGCAGATGCGTCGAGGCGATCGAGGCGGCATTAATCCGCAAGAGATGGACAATGGTTGAGGTGATCCAGTTTTTTCGCGGTGGGATCTCGTTGATGGAACGCTTGATTGGATACGACCGGGTGCTCATCATTGATTCCATCACTGGCAGCGGCTTGAAACCGGGTGCAGTTCGAAAATTGACACTTGATGAGATTCCATCGTATACAGTGAATTCTCCCCACGATGGGTCGTTGAAAACTGCACTTGAGTTTGGGAGGCAGATGGGCGTGGAGTTGCCCCACCAGGTTGACATCCTGGCAGTGGAAATTGAACCCAAATTTGAATTCTCCGACCAATTGTCTGAACCAGTGGAGGCAGGTATTCCGCAGGTGCTGCTGTTGGCATCGAATTGGATTAATCAGGAGGAGTTGATATCCACTAAAGTTTGCTACACCATTCGATGTCGCCATCACATTGTTTAAAGTATGGAATCATCACCTGATGGCGATTGCGGTGGAAAGTGTTCAAAACTGAACAGGTGCTTAGGACCACATTTTTGTAACAAAGGAGGTAATGATGAATCTGGTTTCCACTTTGCTGCGAGTTAAGGGGAGTGTGGTCTATACAGTTGGTCCTGATACGCAGGTGATTGACTCCTTGGAGTTGATGGCAGAGAAAAAAATCGGCGCTGTGCTTGTCCTGGAAGAAAAAACAATCGTAGGTGTTTTCTCTGAAAGAGATTTTGTGAGAAAGGTAGCACAAAATAAGAACCTTGGTTTGGATACACCTGTTCGCCAATTGATGACCCCGGAAGTGTTTTTCATTTCACCGGGACTCTCCATCGATGAATGCATGGCAATCATGACCAACCAGCGCGTACGCCATTTACCGGTGTTGAAGGATGGTCAATTGATGGGTTTGATTAGTATTGGCGATGTTGTTAAACTGTTAATTGAAGACAAGAACCTGCTCATTACCAACATGGAGAAATATATACTAGGTATCGGATATGGAGAATAAAGCCAGTCCATCGGGTCGTAGAAGTATCAGGTTTTGAGAGTTGATAACCAGAAAATTGCGGAAAGTTACTTTGGACACAAATCAATTGTCATTTCATGCAATAAGGTTCCATCGTTCAGTGAACATGGGAGGGCTTTGCTATGACAATCGGATCTGTTTTTGGGGATATTATGGTTTCGCTTAAGAAAAACCTTCTGATACCGGTCCTCTTGAGTTCAGGGTCAGGGTTCCTGCGCACCTGAACGGCATGATCACCTGGGATTATAAAACTTGCACGGCTTGCATGTATTGCCAGGAAGACTGCCCGAGTAACGCCATCAAAATGATCAAGGTCGAGGGGAAAGAAAACCGGCTGGTCATGCAGTACGATCTGAGCAGGTGTATTTTCTGCGGTCAATGTTCCATTAGTTGCGAGCCCGGCAGTATTACCACCACAACCATGCCATTCGAACCCTCAAGTATGGATAAGAAAAAATTCCAGCTTTTTTATGGAGACATTGAGGATGTCGTAGAGGTAAGGAAACAACAACTCCAACAGTAAGTTGAAGAACCCTTTTCGAGAGAAGTAATTTCTGCAGTATTGAAAAAAATTTTTTTCTGAGTGATTAAACTTAAACCGTTTTTGGTACTCAATCGAAAGCTGTTTTTTGGAACTCTGAATTCCACCATACAGCTTGTCAGTTTTTGCAGCCATAACAAAGTCATTCTGGTGCAGTCCCTTGATCACATGGGTCCACCAGGTAACCGTTACTTTTCCCCATTCAGTCAATATTGCAGGATGATGATCTTCTGTTGCTGCTTCATGCGCGATAAGATTCGTGAACGCCATCGCCTGGTCAAAATCATGGAATTTGAATGTTTTCTCCAGGCGCGGTTCACCCTCTTTCATGTACATTGACCATCCCGCGATCTGGTCAAAGAGTTTCTTTACTTCTTCGTCACTTAAGTTTGGGAGTGACTTTTGATACCGGGCTGCACTGGAGTTTAGCTAGTTCACTCATTTCTTCTCCTGGTTGTTTGTTATTTCATTCCACAATAGAAACCACCACTCTCCCGGCTTATGCCAACCGGTTTTTCAAATCCGCCGGCTTGAAGGGTCCTGCTTCGCCGATTAAAGCACGGGCGGCGGGAACAGTGTCCCATATATTCCATAACAGCACCCCACGCACCCTTCCCTCAGCTAAGTAATAGATCACACCTTTCTTGAAAGGTTCTTTCCAATCCATAAAGATTTCCATGCGGGAGTCCAACTCACCCACAGCTTCATAACCAAGTTCAAACAAGTCGGAATAAAAATAGGAAAGATGGTGGTAGAGTTCGCTCGCTCCCGCCATATTCCTTCCAGCTTGTTTGCCCATTGTATTGGCATTATCCTCGTGTTCAATCCGCACGCGTTTTCCTAAATCAGGTTGGATGAATTCTGCCACGTCTCCAGCCGCGAAAATATCGGGGTCATTGGTACGCAGCTCACGATCTACGGATATTCCACTGCCGACCTTTATACCAGCGGAACGGGCTAATTCAATATTCGGGACAAGTCCGATCCCTGCGATCATAACGTCCACAAGAATTCGTTGATCCTTATCCGTGACAAGTGAAAGCGAATCTTTGTTTTTCTTGAGGTCAATTACATTCACCCCGGTCATCACTTCCACACCTTTGGAGCGGTAATAATCATTTAAATAGTGAGAGAGTTCCTTTGGATAAACTTTTGCTCCGATTCCTTCTTCAGGGAAAACCATCGTCACTTTCTCATTGTTCATAGACAAGGCAGCGGCAATCTCTGACCCAATAAATCCGCCGCCAATCACACCAAAGTGTTTGTTTTTATTACACATCGCGCGCAGTTTTTGATAATCTTCAAGACCGCGGAAGTAAATGATGTTTTCACCACCGAAAGGAAGCTTACGCGGAGCTCCGCCAGTTGCCAGGAGCAACTTTGCATAGGTATACATCTTTCCATCGTTATCCCGGATTGTTTTCCCTTTTGGTTCAATGGAGTTGACCGTCTTCCCGAGGAATAATTCGACCAAAGGATCGGTTGATTTGCGCCAGATGGAATCGAGCGTTTTTCCTTTCCAAAGTCCTTTTGAAAGTGGTGGCCGGTTATAAGGGGGATTGGGGTCATCTCCAATTAATGCGATACTGCCACTAGAGTCCAATTCTCTAATTCCCTGTATTGCTGAATCCGCGGTCATTCCCCCACCGACGATCACATATTTGTAATGGGACATCTCACCACTCCTTTTTCGACCGATTACCTCACGCATTTAGGCGGGCAATTTATCTCGTTCTGACTTTAAAATCTTTCCAACAATTATTTTAGTTAGGGTTACTGGTTCCAGTACTGCTGCTAAAAGATCTTCCGGGCAGGATTATGGAACAACCAAATCAACTCTTATAATTTGGTAATCTGCCCGGAAGAGTAAACACTCATAATGAACCTCATGGGTTTAATATATGCCCATTAACCAACCAGGCGATTGAAGAAAGCCCGGTAATGTTGCAATGCCTTTCGCAGATCCTCAGTGGAGACATCATTTCCCTGTTTCCATTGACCCTCCAGCGTGCCATGTTCAGTGGCAAACATCCGGGTGATTTGGTCGACTACCTCTGATACCAGTGCGTCTGCTTGTTGAACTGCATCGCGAGGTTCATCAACAAATTTTCCCTGGATTTCATTCCAGCGGGTTCGGAAGTGTTCAGAATCTTCACGTAAAAGCAGGTTGGTTGTTGATTCGGGTTTCATGTTCAAATAACTTGCCGCGGCTGTCATTTCCTGAACTGGAGTTCTCAATGGCTTCTGCCTTTGCCATTACTTCAACCGCAGGTATTGGTTTCCAGGTCGTTACATCCTCGGACAGTGGTTCGACTGTCAGATCAGGACCAATGTACACTTCGTCTGACTTCTGTTTCGATATTTTGAGACTCGTACTCTATAGCTTCATCCACCATGGGATTTGATTCTACTTCAGAGTTGTAAACGGGTTTTTCAGTCCCCTCAGGTTCGCTTGAGGTAGTAAAACGCTCTTCAGAATATTGTCCTATCATTTTAATTTCTCCTCTTTAACTTCAGACTCTTTTCCGAGAAGTTCCTCGAACAGAGACCGATAATAGATCATTGCCTGGCGCAATTCTTCAGTATCTGCCAGTTGCTGCTCGTTTTTGATTGCGATCGCCCGTGCAGCGCGGTAATTACTCACCAGGTTAGGATAAATGACTGAAATATCGGCCGCTCGTTGGTCAAAATCTGATAATGGATAGGCGCGAAGTTGCATCACTTCCATGATCAGCCGGTCAGCATCCAGCACCGCTTGCCCTGGTTCATCAACAAATTTGGATTGGACAGCAGCCCAGTCTGCCAGGTAACGCTCGCGATCGCTGGCTGTAAGATCACGAATATTCAGGCTCTTTCACCCGTTTTTGCCGTTCTTCCAGCTCTGTTTGTGCTTTTTTCTCGTCCCCTGTGGCTTGGACGGTGTGATCATATTCCGTTCCAAACTTGGTGCGCAAACTCTCCGAACGCCTGCGGCGGGCAAAAATTGGAGCAAGTATGAGCCCTGCTATTAGCAATACCGCCACTACTATGACGATGTACCATGTACTGTTCATAAAACGCCTCCTGATTTAATTGATTGATATACTGCTGCCTGGTCACAGCCTATAATCACTTGCACACTTCAGGTGATAAAGAAATCACCTGAGTAAGCATCATATTAACCAGAACTGCTAACAGTGTCCCCAAGAAAACCTAAATAATTTCTAACAGATTAAACAAAATTTTGGTAGATATTTCATTCCCGTCTACAACACGAAAGGGTTCAAATTCAAAACAGGCTGGCATGTTTTCCAGCTGCCAGCCTGTTAACCCACTATTCTAGTTAATCTTGCATTCCTGAGTTCCCTGGAGGGAATTCGCAGGATAAATGGATCGAAATTTTATTGAGGGGGTGGGTTGCCGGATGATCTGCGGCTTACCAGCATGATCAGGATCAGGATCAAAACGACAGCACCAACGATTATTAAGATCAAGGTGGTTTGGTCCATCGCTGGAGCTGCGGCAGGTTGAGCAGCTGCATCCGGTTGAGTGCCGCCTGTAATATCTACACCGCCTTCTGCGTTAGGATTTACTGAACCCGAGAGGGTAAAGGCACCGCCGCAGGCAGTAAGGGTCAGTACTCCTATTAATAAGATGGAACTTAAAACAAGCAATCTTTTGAATAGCTTTTTTTTGATTTTCATTTCTATTCTCCTTTGTGCGCGACGGCCTGACCGTCTTTCAAAGCGATGTATAAGCCGCCTTCACCTTCCACAGCACACCAATGCGGGCACTTCGATGGTGTTCATAAAAACCCCTTTGCAAAGTGGACCGTCCCGAAGGTTCGTCCTATAACTCGTCCCGAAGGATTGTTCAACAGGATTATGCTTCCTCAACTAACCTCGGGGCGTTCCCAATTCACGTGACAATTATTTTCCAGGCCAGCTTGTATGCCAGCTCGGCAGCGGTTTTGAAGGATGGGGCCGCGCTGCTGAAACTACGCAGCGGCAGCGGCGGTCTCATTCGGGTAGCGGTCAGTGGCGGGACCATCGCTTCAACCAGGGCAGTGAATATTGGCCACGCTGGAGGGCCCGAGCGGCGTGGCGGCGGCCGCACCGTTGGCCGGGCACAGACGCTCCGCACGCCTCCCGTGTACCACCGGTCCCAGGCAGGGCAGGCCACGCGCCACCACCACGCAGACGCTGCCATTACGCTTGCATTCCAGGCAGACCGGGCTGGGCGAATCTGCGGCAGCCGGTTTCTGTGCAGGCAGTTGCGGCGATCACTTCGACCAGCGTGTATTTGTTGATCGGGCAGCCCCAGATGACCAGGTCAACCAGACATTTTCAGCGATGGAACTGGATTTCTCCCAGGTAGCTGAGATATTCGGGATGCGCATAGACAAGTTCCACATAATCGGCGGCCTTGGCGAAGTTGCGTAAGGCTCACGATATTGCGCCCGGCAGTGGCGCAGGTGCCCAGGGCAATCAGGTACTTGCCGCTCACGAACATCTTCCGCAATTAGTTCAGCCTCGTGCGGGGTGGTGATCGAACCTTCAACAATGCCGATGTCGTACGGACCGGGCTTTACCAGCGTGGCTTCCAGGAAGTACGCGAAATCCACCGCCGAGGCCAGCGCGAGGATTTCATCTTCCAGATTAAGGATCGAAAGCTGGCAGCCGTCGCAGGAGGAAAACTTTAAACGCGCGACCTTCGTTTTCTGGCGTTTTGAGGGTATAAATTCCTCCACGTTAAGGAAAAATACAGGCCGGTCGAACGGAAACCGGGCCGTCCTTGCATATAAAGAACGGACCCAGCTGGCAGTGGCCGCAAAAACCCTGGCCGCACTTCATATTGCGTTCCAGCGAAACGAAAGATATTGCTGCGGGGATGCGGCGCGCCAAGCGCCTCGTAGCGACAAACGGATCATGACTTCGGGCCGCACGTCAAGACGGCGGACTTCGGGTCAAGCCCGGAAATGGTGAGAACCAGCATGGGACAAACCCACGCGGCCTGCCCAGTTCTGGTCGGCCAGCGGTCAACGGTGAGCCTGTACTTCGATGCCGGCTTCCAGGCTTCATATTCGTTCGAGTACATCAGGTCCTTGAGGTGGTGCGCGCACCATACAAAAGCGTCACCTTGCCATACTTCACGTTAGCACATAATTGCATACAGCGCCCGCGCAGCGGCGGCAGGCCAATCCCGCCGCAGGCGATCACTACGTCCATGCCCTGGATTCTTTCCGGCCATGCGCTGCCGAACGGACCGCGTATCCCGGCTACGTCCCGATTTTCATCCGGTTGGCAGCCTGGAGACACTGCCGACAACTGC
>CAVWCP010000003.1:0-150172 GCA_963753625.1 uncultured Chloroflexia bacterium | reverse complement strand
TCCCTGAAGATCCAGATGGTATTGAAAGCTTTAAAAGTACCGATGATCGATATCAGTGAAAGAAAATAAGTAGTTGGGGATAAGAGGGGAAAAGTGATGAATCGGAAGATCTGCCATTTACTGGCGCCGTCCGCCTGGGCAGCATCCACCAGTTCCTTGGTGATATTTCCAAGCCCTGCCAGGTAGATGACAATATCATAACCCACGTAAGTCCAGATCGAATGCAGGATGACCACAGCCAACGCCAGGCTTGGACCTGCTGCCCAATCTGGCAGGTTCCACCCCAGGAACTCGCCGATCAGCGTATTGATACCGCGGGGTTCAAACAACCACTGCTGTGGTTCCAGCCCGATTCCTCTAAAAAACAGGTTGATGGGTGCCGTATGACGGTTGGAAAACATCTGTTTAAAAATCGCCGCACTGGCAATGGCAGGAGTGACATAGGGGATGAAATAGATGATGCGGAAAATATTCGAGCCGCGCACCTTCTGGAAGAGCAGGACAGCCAGGAACAGGGCAAGGGTTAGCTGCACGGGAACGGTCCCCAGGGCAAAAAACAAGGTCACCTTTAACCCGGACCACAAATCTTTGTCACCAGAGGCAACGATTGTTGGGATTTCTCCAATGAGCAGCCAGCCACCAACCAGCAGGATCATGGTTGCCAGCACATGCAACACAAAATTTATGGTGGATTTCCGCGTCTCGGCTCTGCGCCATAAGAACCATGCCAACCCCAGGAGGATAACCCCGCTGCTGATCGAAATGAATTGTGGCCAAATGCCCGGGTCGACATCACTGGCAAAAGCTGCAGCATAAGCCAAAGCAACCTGCTGCTGCGTGTAGTTGAGTAGCCCCACACCGATCCCGAGCGCCAGGAAAATAAGTGCGAAGTAAGCCTGGTAGGTCAGGTTCCTGGGATTTTTCCAGAAATACATCACCAGTCCTGAGATTAACAGTCCAGCCAGCAGGGACCAGATGAAAAGGCGCCAGGCGGGCTGAATACTCTCAGCGCGGAAAGCCTCTTTCAGTAAACGCAGGAAAACAGCCTGTGATCTTTCCAATCCTCTCAACTTATCCGCGATTCCAAGCAGTTCAGGGAGGACCAGGTATACCCATCTGATGAAGGCAAAAGCGATTACCGCGTTGACGAAACCTGGCAGGATACACAACCAGGGACGCTCATTATATTGCCGGGCTAATTGGATAATCTTTTTGAGCAGGAAATAAATGGCGATCAATGCTCCGATGCCGAGGAAAAAAACAACCACATACGCCAGGTTACCAATGGCATCAGTATAATTTTGGAGGTTGATCATCTCGGTGCGTTTGATACGCCACTTGTGCAGACTGACGTAAAGCGCAAAACCGACAGGGAAAATCCCAAAGATAAAAATCAGGATGGAGGCTGGGGCAATAAAAAGGTACGACGTTAGATATTCCTTAAAACGCCGCCCTTTGTGCCCTTTGAAAATCCGATGCAACCAGCTGTAATTTTCCATAAATTTACAACTATCACCTTAATCAGGATGCATTAACTGATAAGAATTATGGCATTATTGCTGATCTCTACTGTATTGTTCTACCCCAAAGACAAAGAAAATTGAAAAAGTTTTGGCTTTCAAGTGGTTTTTAAATTTGAGTCAACCATTATTATACAGAACAATTCACTGGCATTGTCTTAAAAAAGGAGCGGTATTCCACACGCTACCGAAAAAGTACCCGCCAATTGCGCTACAATCAATTCACTGGTATCTCTGTACTTATCAACTCTGCTGAGAGGATAATAATGACTTCAAACGAAGACACTTTATTCGAAGATTTGAAAAAAACACGCTTTCCCGGACTGGACCTGCCAACAGAGTTTATCCTGCCAGCCTACCAAGGGCAGTCGGTTCTGAATATCCCTGCTTCGATCTGCGATATTTTTGGATTACCGCCCATCCACAACCTTCCACTGCGGCAGGAGATCACAGCGCCATTGAAGGGGGATATCAAGCGAGTCATCCTGGTTCTCATGGACGCGCTGGCACTGCATCGCTTTACCAACTGGTTACAAAAAGGGGATATTCCTGTCTGGAGCCAACTTTTAAAATCCGGCAGCCTCTCTCCGATCACTTCCATTTCTCCCAGCACCACCAGTACTGCCATGACCACGCTATGGACAGGGCAGTCAGGTGCAGAACACGGACTCCCGGGTTATGAGTTGTGGCTAAAACAATACGGTGTGGTTGCCAACATGATCCTGCACTCGCCCATGAGTTACCATGGCAATGGCGCAAACCTGGCACAAGCCGGTTTCGATCCCGATACGGTACTCACTTTGCCAACGATGGGCGAGTACCTCGCTGCTCAGGGGGTTTCCACCCACGCCTTCCAAAATTACTCCATTGCCAATTCCGGTTTATCGCGGACATTCATGAAAAATGTCACTATCAACCCGTTTGGCACTGAAGCAGAATGCTGGGTAAACATGCGGGAATTGATCCAGAAGAAGATAAACGAAAAATTGTATATCTGGGCGTATTGGGGAGCGTATGATCATCTCTCTCACATTTATGGTCCGGATGATGAACGCTCCGAATTGTATTTTGCCAATTTCAGCCACGCGCTGGAAGAGAATCTGATCAACCGTATGACCCCTGAACAGCGCAGGGGAACCCTGCTCATTCTTACCGCAGATCATGGGCAGGTGATGACCACAAAGGATTCCAACCATGAACTAACAAATCACCCTGAATTCATGAACTGCCTGCACATCAAACCCACCGGAGAAAGCCGCTTTACCTACCTGCATGTTAAACCGGGAAAAGAGAGCACGCTGCGTGAATATACCGATGCCACTTGGCCGGACAAATTTATCCTCATGAATTCTCAGCACCTGCTCGAAGCGGGTTTGCTTGGACCTGGAATCCCAATGGCAGATATCCATAACCGCATCGGGGATCTAACCATGATCGCCAAGGGGAACAATTACTTGTGGTGGTCAGATGAAGCGAATCCGTTGCTGGGGCGCCATGGCGGACTCAGCCCGCATGATATGGTGGTACCTTTCCTTGCCGCCCGCTTGTAATCCATCAATAAAGGACAAACTCATGCCGCTATTACGAAGATTCACTCTGGTATCGCTAATCCTCATCCTGCTCGCTGGCTGCGCGGGACGAAGCACGCCCACGCCCACAAAACGAGCAGCGGAAAGTATCAACCACCTTGTGATCAGCGAGGTCATGGCTGGAGTGACCGGTAACAACAACTATGATTTTATCGAGCTCTATAACCCCACCCTGGAAATCATGGACCTGAAAGGGTATTCACTGTGGTATCAGTTAAATGCTGCTGAACCTGACACCCTGCTTTTCTCATGGGAATCCTCAGCGCTAATCCCGCCACACGGTCATTACCTGCTGTTGCGTGAAGGACAAGATGCAGGCGTGGAAGCAGATGCCTTTTTTGATTATTCGCTTGTGCCCCAGCGCGGCAGCCTGGGTTTACGGCTGCGCGGTGCTGAAATTGTGGACCAGGTCGCCTGGGGTGATTCAGACGCCTCTTTTATAGAAGGAACAATTGCGCCGGCATCGCGGAACGATATTTCCTTGGAAAGACTGCCCGGAGGTGAAGCCGGTAATACCCAGGATCGCGATAATAATGCAGAGGATTTCTTCCTAAATCCATCCCCGAACCCGCAAAACAGTGCCAGCCAGCCTTTCCCAGCCTTTGCCACCAGCCTGATGCTCAACTTGACCGCTCCACATGAATCCAATCCGGGGAGTGAATTGCAGTACCAGGTTACAGTTAAAAATCCATCCAGTAAGGCAGTGGAGGAAGTGATTGTGTACTTTCCTTTATCTGACGATCTCATTTACAAAAACAGCTCTGTTCCAGCAATCCAACAGGAGGGATGGCTGCAATTCCCACTGGGAGCATTAGCCCCGTTTGGATCAAATGCCATAAGTATCACCTTTGACGCCCCGTGGAAGTACACAACCATCAGTGTGCAGGGAATTTACGTTGACGCAAAAAGTATTCAAGCCCCGGTTTTTGGCGGGGTAATGCGCACTGTGCTTCAAGGTGGATCCGTCCCGATTGCGATCGCCAGAACACTCATCGGGACTGAATCTGTCACTGTGGAAGGCACTGCCTCCATGTACACCGGTGGTTTTTATGCCGGCTCATCCGGGACGAAATTTTACGTCGAAGATGAAACCGGAGGGGTACAGGTTTACATCCCTGGCGGCGCCGGTAAAGTAAACATTCCCCTGGGTGCTTTTGTCCGTGTGCAGGGAGCAATCGAACCATATCGCGGTGCCATCGAGTTGATCCCCTCACCGGAGGCGGTTGAGCTCATAAGCCAACCTGGAGAAAAGCCGGCCAGAGAACCGCTGGCAACCACAGCAAAGGAATTGCAGCAAACCCCTGAAGAGTTTGCAGGCAAGCTGGTCACGCTCAGTGGTGAGGTAAGTCGTGTAGAAGAATTTTCATTTAGCTATGAGATCGATCTGCTTGACGAAGGCGTCATGGTCAGTGCGTATATTGATAAATTGACTGAGATTAATGTGGAAGCTGTGGCGGTGGGGCAGTATTACCAGCTAACAGGCATCGCGGAGATCCTGGACGATACCCTACAGGTCTATCCGCGGGTGCAGACTGATCTGGCAGAGATCCAACCGCCAACCGTGACCATGTCAGCTCGCATGCCTGTAAACTATGATCCCTCCCAACCGGTAACAATTGACATTACGGTGAGTAACCACCTTGCAGACACCATCAAAAATCTGGAGGTATCGCTGCATATCCCCGATGGGTTCAAGGTATCGGAAATATCTGCGGGGGGAATCTTCGATGCAGAAAAAGCGACCTGGAAATGGCAGGAACTCTCTGGTAATGGTTCTCAAGTAGATTCAGTCTGACGGGAAAAGTCGCTGCCGCACAGGGTTACCTTACCCTGGAAGAATATACGCTCACGTATTCTGGGGAACCCGAACCTTTACAAGGTGAGATCGTTTACAGCTTCCCCGGGGATAGCGTCCCTGTTTGGGCAATCCAGGGGACAGTGTTTCGCTCTCCATATTTGCTCCAGAAGGTAAAAACCAGTGGGGTGGTAACTGGTGTTTTCCCGGAATTGGAAGGCTTTTGGATCCAGGGAATTGATGATGGAGACCCGCTCACCTCCCAGGGGTTGTTTATCTACACCCTGGAACCTGACCTTAAGGTGCAAGCGGGGGATCGTGTGACAGTGCAGGGCGTTGTGCACGAAGCCCACAGCGAAACCCAGCTATTCCTTGAGGATTTGGAAATTATTTCCACCAAACAATTGCTCCCAACTGCTGTATCCCTTGAACCGCCGGCGGATGACACCGAAAGCGAATTGTATTACGAAGCACTGGAAGGCATGCTGGTACAGGTTAATGGGAATGCCATCGCGGTATCGGCCACCAACAAGTTTGGCGAGACAGCCCTCGTTCTTCCTTCATATAATAAGGAATTGCACCTGATGCAGGGGAGATCAAAATGGTTTTGCAGTGCGGGTGGACGATGGTTCATTTGTGACACATAAAGATCAATCCACCATGCTTTACGCAGCTGCCACCGGTGATCTGCTTTCCGGAATCAAGGGACCGCTTGCTTACAACTACGGGTACTACAAAATTGAACCGCTGAGTGCTCCAAAGGTTAACCCCCAGGATAGGCTCCTGCCGCAATTGCCAGCCACGGAAAGCAATCAAATCCGGGTGATGACCTGGAATGTGGAAAACTTCTTCGATTACCTCTTACCGCACCCCACAGATCCCGCTTTACCCAGCGTGGCAGAATACAAAGCATGGCTCGAAAAGATTGCCAATACCATCCTGCTCGCTGGAACACCAGCCGTGATCGGATTACAGGAAGTGGAAAACATCGGTATCCTGGAAGATCTCGCCGACACTTCGCAACTGGCGCCCTTTGGCTACCAGGCGATCCTGCTGGAGGGCACCGACAGCCGCGGGATTGATGTGGGCTACCTGGTGAGAGGCGATGCGCAGATATTGGAAGTAAAGCAGTTCCCCGCGCCTGAAGACCTGACCAGTCGTCCGCCGTTGCTTCTCAAAGTGGAATTGAAACTGGATTCAGGAACCCGCGTACTCTACCTGCTCAACAATCATTTTCTCTCGATGAGCGGCGGAGAATTGGCGACCGAACCACGCCGTATTGCCCAGGCTGCCTGGAATGTCGGTTTGATCGAGCAGATCCTGGTTGAAGACCCGAACGCGCAGATCATCCTGATGGGTGACTTGAACTCGTATTATGACTCACCTCCGATCAAAACCCTCAGGGAAGCCGGACTGACGCATGTCTTCAACGACCTGGAGCCGGCGGAGCGCTATACCTACATCTACCAGGGGATTGCCCAGGTGCTTGATCACATGCTGGTTAATGATAATGTTGCTCCTGCCATCACCCGGGTGGATATCCTGCATGTAGATTCCGATTTCCCCCTGCAGCTCCCCGGCGATACCTCTGTTCTGCATAAATCAGATCATGATCCGGTCGTGATCACCCTGGATTTTTAACCACCGCGGACACACTTGTCCGTAACAGCCAAACAAATTCCCCCGTTTTCTATCGCGGGGGAATTGTGCATTTACATATGGAAATTACAGGGATTATTAAAAGAAATCCAGAATTCTGTGACGTCGAGCCTTTACTTTAATCCCAACTTGCAGGCGGTGCTGGATCCTTCCTTGCGCAGGTCCTTCCCCAGCAGGACGCGTTCCAAATTGGCCGGCAGGCTGCGGATGCGCCGCCCGGTGGCATTGGTGATGGCATTGAGGATGGCCGGGGCCGCAGGAACCAGACCGGGTTCGCCCAGGTTCTTGGCGCCATATGGGCCGGCAGGGAAAGATTTCTGTACGAACACGCCGACAATATCGGGCACATCCAGCGCAGTGGGGATAAGATATTCATCAAAATTGGTCGCCTGGATGTAACCTTTATCATAATCCACGCGTTCCATCAAGGCGTAACCCAATCCCTGGGTGATGCCGCCATATAATTGCCCGTAGGCTCCCTGCGGGAAAATGACCGTGCCGGTATTATGCGCTGCCCAAATGCCGGTTACTTCCACCTTGCCGGTGCCGGTATCCACCAGTACTTCAGCCACCTGCGCGCCGTAATGATAGGCAAAATAGGGTTTGCCCTGCCCGGTATCCATTGACCAGTGGATCTCCGGCGGGCTCCACCGTCCGCGGCTGTAAAGGGTCAAACCCATCTTGCGGGCATGTTCCACCACCTTTTCAAAGGAGACAGGTTCTTCCTTGGGGCCGATGAACAATTCACCGTGACGGGTGATTTCTTCCTCGCGGCAGTCCAGCAGGTTTGCGGCGGCCTGGTTGAGCAGGCTGCCAATACGTTCCGCAGCGATGCGCGTGGCGTTGCCGCCCAATACTGTGCCGCGTGAGGCTACTGTTGGCCCGCTGTCATGGGACTGGTCGGTATCCGGCCGCGGCATGAAAATACGATCCGGATTCAATCCAAGTGTTTCCGCGGCGATCAAAGTGAAGGCAGTGCGCGAACCGGTACCGTAATCGGTAAGTCCGGAGGTGAGCGTCAGGGTATAGTCCGGGTTGACTTCCAGGGTGCTAACCGCAAAATCTGCGCCTTCCGCGCCAAGAGACATGCCATGGAAAACCGCTGCCACCCCGATCCCGCGCCGGAATTCACCCGGTTTCAGTGTCTCTGCAGCTGCGAGCGAATACTGCGCATGTTTGTTTTTCCAATCGGAGAGTTTGCGCACCTGTTCCAGGCATTCCACCAGCGAGACGTCATCACCAAGCTGCTGACCATGCGCCGTGGTATCCCCGGGACGCAGGCAATTCTGCAGACGCAATTCGATCGGATCAATCTTCAGTTTTAGAGCCATCTCATCCAGGGCCTGTTCGATGGCAAAGCAAACTTCAGGGTTGCCAAAACCGCGAAACGCCCCAGCATAACCGTTGTTGGTATAAACGACGTCGGTATCCACAGGGCAGGCATCATAGCGATAAGGACCCATGGCGTGAATGGTGGAACGCCAGGCGGTGAAGGGAGTGATACTGGTATAAGCGCCGCTGTCTACCGTGGCGTTTACCTGGCATGCACGTAACTTGCCGTCATTCTGCACTCCCAATTTGAGGTGGATGTGCATGGCATCACGCTTGTAGGAAGCAATCATGGATTCTTCGCGGGAAAGGATCATTTTTACCGCGCGCCCGGTGAGGAGAGCCAGTTTGGCCACCTGACCAGAGATCTGGTACATCAGGTCGTCCTTGCCGCCAAAAGCCCCGCCCACATGGGGTTGAATGACGCGGATATTATCCTCACCCAGGCCCAGGACTCGCATGAGATTGGCGCGGTTGAGGAACGGACTCTGGCAGGGTGCATAAACCGTTACACCGCTGTTTTCAGGCGCGGGAACGGCGATGGCTCCTTCAGTTTCAATGTAAGCATGTTCCTGGTGCAGGGTGCTGTAATCTTCCTCCAGGATCACCGGGCAGGACGCGAACTCCTTTGCGGATCACCTTTACGCACAATATAGTGCGTCACCAGGTTGCCGCGCGGGAACTCGGGGGCATCTCTTGGATTTTCACCCACAATGGTTGTCGAAGGGTCCAGCGCTGTCATTGGGTCGAACACACCGGGAAGTTCTTCAAGTTCAACCACGATGGCGTCCAATCCTTGTTTGAGCGCGGCTTCATTTTCAGCAGCAACACAGGCAATACCATCTCCTACATAGCGCACACGCTGGTATGCCAGCATGAACATATCCGTAATGGGATAACCAAAGCGACCGTGGTCAACAAAATCGTCGCATGTGATGACTGCCAGGACACCAGGGATTTTTAACGCGGGGCTGGCATCCACGCGTAAAATGCGCGCGTGCGGTACAGTGCTGCGCAGTGTGCGCGCCACCAGCATACCGGGGAGATTGTAATCACCCACATATTTCGCCGTACCCAACACTTTTTCCAACGCGTCAACACGGTTGGCAGGTTTACCAATAAATTGGAGCTCAGGCATCGGTTTTCTTCTCCTGCCGGTTTTGTGCGGTGATTTGGATGGCATCCACGATTTGCTGGTAACCAGTACAGCGGCATAAGTTCCCGGCAATGGCTTCGCGAATCTCCTGCCGGGTGGGTTGCGGTTTTTCTGCCAGCAAGGCTTCACCAGCCAGCACCATACCCGGAGTACAAAATCCGCATTGCACTGCTCCGTACTCGATGAAAGCCTGCTGCAGATCATTGGGGCTGCCGTCAGGCAGGCAGACGCCTTCGATGGTGACGACCTTGCGCCCATTTACCTGGGCTGCCAGTGTCAGGCAGGAATTTACCAGGCATCCGTCAAGCAGCACCGAACAGGAGCCGCATTCGCCGACGCCGCAGCCTTCCTTGGTGCCGGTCATTCCCAGGTTGTCGCGCAGGACGGTCAGCAGGGACTGGTCTGCAGAGGCTTCGGTGTCCACCTGTGATCCATTAAGGTTGAACTGGAGTCTCATCGTGCCACCTCTGGATCAAATATTTGCGCGAACACCCTTTCGGTCATTGCCGTCAGTGCAGGCACTTTAAATTCGGAAGACCAGCGAAAACCCGCAAGGCGGATCATCTCGTCAACTGTGACCTTTGCAGCATGCTGATAAAGCTCAGGGGTTGGTTGTTTCCCGATCAAGGTATCTTCGACTATGGTCAAGCGTTCGATGTGCGGGGTGGCGGAGCCGGTGACCAGGCGGGCTTCGGTGATCATATTATGCGCATCCAAACGCCCCAGGGCTGCAACGGTCAGGCGCGAGATTGCCATGGCATTGCGCCGGCCTAATTTAAGGAAGGCGCTGCGGCTGCCTTGCAGCCGGTATGGGATAACTCAAGGAAATCAATAATCCGCCGGGGCAGGGAGGTGCGGTTGGGTCCGGTAACAAACGCACTGACGGGAATCTCCTGCTCACCTGTTGGGGTGAGTATGGTTGCCATTGCGTCCAGGCAGACCAGCGCTGGCAGAGAATCTGCGCAGGCTGCAGCATTGGCAACATTACCGCCAAGAGTGCCCATGTTCCGGATTTGCACCGCCCCCACTGTTGCGCACGCTTGTGCCAGAACTGGAGCGGTGGCTTGAATGATGGGATTGTCCAGGACTTCAGCAAAGGTAGCTGCTGCGCCGATGTGCACCCAGCCATCCTTCTGCTCAATAAGGTGCAACTCGGATAGACGTGAGATATCCACCAGCCGGTCACAATAATGCGGCTCATGCCTTAATTGCAAGAGAATGTCAGTGCCGCCTGCCAGAGGTCGGCTTTTTAATCCCGGTTCGTTCAATAAAGTCACAGCATCACTGATCGATGCCGCCTGCACATAACCAAATCGTTCCATTCACACACTCCTAATACCTTGCCAACAGTTTACCAATAAAGGTTCGAAATTTTCTTAAGTTCCGCGTTGCACCGCTTCATCCATGGAAATGCCTGCCATCATCAAACCGATTTGTTCCACGGTTGCCTGGTCGCGCTCCACAATTCCCATGATTCGTCCTTCATAAATAACCGCAATGCGGTCTGAAAGCACGCGAATCTCATCCAGGTCTTCTGAAATGAGGAGGATGGCGGTGCCTTCCTCCCGCTGCTGCAGCAAGCGCTGGTGAATATATTCCGTTGCGCCGATATCCACACCCCGGGTGGGTTGAGCAGCGATCAAGACCTTGGGCTGGCGGGAAAGTTCACGCGCCATGATCAATTTCTGGATGTTTCCACCGGACAGGTTTTTTATCGGTGTGTCCAGACCGGGAGTTTTCACACTAAATTTGTCGACCAGTTCATTGGCAAATGCTTTCATGCGCGCAAAATCAAGAAAAATCCCATGGGTAAATTTCGGAGAGGCATGATCGTGCAGGAAAATATTCTCCTGCACCGAAAATTCACGGATGGCGCCATCCCGCATGCGTTCTTCAGGGATGTAAGCCAGTCCTGAATCGACCCGCTGTTTAAGTCGCCATGCTGGTGATATCTATCTCCTCGAGAGCAATATTTCCCTGGGTGGTTCTGCGCACACCTGCCAGGCATTCAGCCAATTCGCGCTGACCGTTGCCGGAAACCCCTGCCAGCCCAAGGATTTCTCCACCGTGGATTTGCAGGTCAATCCCATGCAGTGCCTCAGTTCCCCGGTCGCCCATGCCGTGCAGTCCCTTAATTTCCAGGCGGACTGGTCCAGCTTTTAACGGCTGCGGTGATAAGCGAACTCACGGGGCGCCGACCATCATTGTGACCAATTCATCGCGGGTAACCCCGGCTGTGGGGCGGGTACCGATGATGCGTCCGTCCCGCAGCACAGTGACCCTTGAACTGATCTCCATCACCTCATGCAGTTTATGCGAGATAAAGATCAATGCGTGCCCATCTGTTACCATGCGGTGGAGGGTGATAAACAAGGTCGTTGACTTCCTGGGGGGTCAACACAGCAGTGGGTTCATCGAGGATGATCAGGCTGGCACCGCGATATAACGCTTTAATGATTTCAACGCGCTGCTGTTCACCTACCGAGAGCTGCCAGACATAGGCGGAAGGGTCAACCATCAATCCATACAAGCGTGAGAGTTCGCGGATGCGTGCGGATACCTTTTCCAAATCCAATACAGGTTCACGGCTGGATTTCAACCCAAGTGCCACGTTTTCTGCCACCGTCAGCGTGGGGACCAGCATGAAATGCTGGTGGATCATCCCGATGCCTGCCGCAATGGCATCTGCGGGGGAGTTGAAAGTGACTGGCTTTCCATTGATCACGATCTCGCCTTCATCCGGGCGATATAAGCCGTAAAGCTGGCGCATCAGGGTGCTTTTTCCCGCGCCATTTTCACCCAACAGGGCATGAACTTCGCCCTGGTTTACATCAAAACATACCCTGTCATTTGCCAGCACACCCGGAAAGCGCTTGACGATATTGCACATTTCAACCCGTTGGATTTGTTTTTCTTTGGTGATTTGTGCATCAGGTGTCATCAATCAACCTCAAAAATTCTAGTTTTAAGTGCATCTGGCTGGGAGAAATTCGTTTTCGTAACTACTGAATTCTCCTGGCTAATGCTTTTGGTAATTGACCTCTCTCCAATTATTATTTGGAGAGAGGTCGGCGTATCCATTAAATTACGGTTTAACTGTTACAGTTCCAGCTTTGATGTCGGCGATTGCTTTTTCACCAGCAGCTTTCACATCTGCGGGCAGTGTGTAAGCGGGATTGAAGGCGATCTTCAACCCGTCATTTTTAAGTTGGAGGACGTAGGTTTTTCCGCCCAGTGTACCAGCTATGTTAGCCGAAATGATCTCTTTGAGCATACCAGTCCAGTCATACACCTGGCTGGCAACAACCAGTTCTGGCGCAAGGGAAGCCTGATCCTGCTGGGTTCCGAACCATAAGACATTGCCGCTTTCCTTGGCAGCGCCGATGGAACCGACCACGGATTGTGACGAACCGGTCAGGATATCAGCACCGGCGGCAATATGGGTCTTGGCGGCTTCAGTCATCAAAGCGACATCAGAGAATGAACCAGTCCAGGTCTTGGAACATTAATGGTTGGGTCAACTGCAGCAACACCCTGCACGAAACCATCAATATAGGTCTTGGCATCGCCAACTTCCACCGGGCCGGTTACGCCGATGGTTTTGGAGGTGGTGAGCATGGCAGCCAGTACACCATTGACGTATCCGCCTTCTTCAGCAGCAGCGGTGTAGGCATACACGTTGGGCATACCAAAGGTATTCACATCAGTTCCCCAGGCAAAGGTTACAGTGGGGAAGTCAGGGGCAATTTCCTGTACGGAAGAACCGTATTGCGAACCATGGGCGATGACCACATTAAAACCCTGGCTGGCATAGTCGCGGATGGCGGCGGCGGCATCTGGAACCTTGAACATGTTCTCGGAATATTTGATCTCGAGTGCTGCTTCTCCGCCCATCTCGGTCTGGACGGCTACGAGGGCATTCCACATGGACTGGCTGAAAGCCATATCAGTGATGGCGCTCGGCATGACGACAGCGATCCGGAATGGTTCAGGAGCGGCTGTTGGTGCTGCGGTCGGTGCTTCTGTTACGACAGGGGCTTCAGTCATCACAGGGGCAGCAGTGGGAGCAGCGGTCGGTTTGGCGCAGGCAGTAACGAACAACGCCAGTAAAACCAGTACAACGATCAATCGTTTGAACATTTGGATCCTCCTTGGGGTGAATTGGGGTTGATTAACTCTCGCCTCTTTCAAAAGGCTTGTTCAATGCTGCCGGCTGGCGTACCCGGTTGATGGTGATTGCCAGGGCCGCGATTGTCAATATATAGGGGAGCATGATGGCGACATCTGATGGGATTTTTACCCCCAGCACCTGCATCCAGAGTTGAAATGCGTTTACGGTGCTGAATAGCAGAGCGCCCCATAAAATGCCCACTGGTCTCCAACCGCCAAAATACACCAGGGCAACAGCAATAAAGCCCTGCCCGGCGGTCAGGTTATCCTGGAATAGATTCAACAATGAGATGGAAAGAGATGCGCCGGCAATACCGGCCAGCACGGCTCCGATGCAAACACTGACATAACGCACCCGGTCCACATTGACGCCCAGTGAATCTGCGGCTGCAGGGTTTTGCCCTACGGATTTGATGCGCAATCCCCATGTGGTTTTTTCCATCACCCACCAGGCAATGGGCACCAGCAAAAAAGCACCGTAAACCAGCAGACTGTGATGGAAGAATATCTCACCAACAACCGGAATATCCCCCAATAACGGGATTTTTACCGGTTGGAATCCTGTGACGGTTTTCACTGTGCCGATAGTGGTCTTAAACAACAGGCTCGATAATCCCAGTCCGAACATGTAGAGTCCGATGCCGCTGATGCCCTGTTCTGCTTTAAGGGTAACACTGACGAATGACATCAACAAACCCATCAACAAACCGACGATGATTGCTGCCAACAATCCCAGCCAGATGCTGCCAGTAGTGAGGACAATAAAGAAAGAAGCATAGGCTGCAACCAGCATGATGCCATCCACGCCCAGGTTGACCACACCTGAACGTTGGGAGAAAGCTTCACCAATGGCGGCATAAAGGTAAGGGGTTGCCAGGCGGATGGCGGAAGTGAGGATGCCGGCAACAACACTGAGTTGAAATACGTCGTTCATGCCTGCTCCTCCTGGTTTCTTGCCGCAGCCATTTGGCGGCGGGCTGCCCAGCGGCGGGACCATAACGCTGAGCCGACCACAAACAAGACCACCAGTCCTAATATGGCATCAATCAAGCGAATTGGGTACCTGAACTGCGCGCTGCATTTTATCGCCGCCCACCAGCAATCCGCCAAATAGGATGGATGCCGGGATGGTACCAAGGGGATGCAGACCGCCAAACAACGCAGCCACGATTCCTGAAAAACCATAGCCGCTGGTGATGCCTTCCAGTAAACGGTGCTGCACGCCCATCACTTCAATTGCTCCGGCAATCCCGGCAAAACCGCCGGCCAGGGTGAGCGAGAGTGCCTGGTTGAAAGGCACATTGATGCCAGCAAAACGGGCAGCATCCGGGTTAAACCCGACTGCGCGGATGCGGTAACCGATGGTGGTGCGCCACAGGAAAATATAAACAAGGACCGCCAGCCCAACGGCGATGATTGACCCGGTGTTGAGCAGTGTTTGAGGTACAAGGCGAGTCAGCCAGACCTGCTCAGGCAAGCGTTCAGATTGCGCCAGGTAGGTCCCTGCCGTGATTCCCGCCGGGTCCATCAACACCGAGCGGATCAACAGGTTCATCAACTGCAGAGCGATGGCGTTCATCATCACGGTGGTGAGGATTTCATTGACTTTCAACCGCGCTTTGAGGATGCCTGGAATGAAGCCCCAAAAAGCGCCAGCCGAAAAACCGACCAGCAGCGATGTAGGGATGAGCAACCAGCCTGGCCAGGTGCGGAAAACGAGTGGAAACCAGGTGGCTGCCAGCGCACCGGCAATAATCTGCCCTTCACCGCCAATATTGATCACACTGGCGCGGAATGCAATACAGATACCGAGCCCCACCAGCAGCAAAGGAGTGGCTTTAACCAGCGTCTGTGTAATGCCGGTTACACTTCCGAAAGCCCCGTTGACCATTTGGGCGTATGCAGTTAATGGGTTTACCTTGAGTATGAGAAGCATGACCGCGCCAATAAGCAGCGCTACTAACATACCAGTAAAAGGTAAAAGAGCGTTGAAAAAAATACCAGTAAAATCTAATCGTCGGGTGCGAACAGCTTTTTCGTCTTGCACAGGCGGCATAAGCTAAACTCCAATCGACGAACAGAACTTCGATGATGTTATAAGTTATACAATATTATCAGACAACTTACAACCTGTGATCATTGATTCCGTCAGAAAACCTGGCAATTTTAGGTTTACTAATTGAGTTTTCTAATCACCCTGTGATTTACTTGTTTTGAGATTAAGCACTACACAAAATGGTTTTCAAAAAAATCTCTTAATCCAACAAGACCTCTCCGTTTCAATCTAAGCTCGTATATTTATTTAGTATTTATTTAGGGCGTATCAGGGACATTAATAGCAAATTCTCTGTAAAATAAATTAGCTAAATACTTACTGTTTACTTGTCATTCATTAACCCAAAAATACACCTTGGGACTTATGAACGGCAATTGTCCATATTAACGCACTCCTCATCCGAAATGGAGTAACCCCTATGTTTAACCGCATTCTTGTCCCACTGGATGGATCAACACTTGCAGAGCGGGCAATCCCTCATGCTGAGGAGTTTGCCCGTATCTTTCAATCAACCATTATTCTTTTACAGGTCCTCGATCCCACTTCCTTTCACGAGAACCCTAATCCCGTTGACCCTTTGAGCTGGCAGATCCGAAAAACAGAAGCTGACATGTACATGCAGGGAATTGCTGCCCGGATTCGTGAAAATTTAATGGGTAGTTCCTTGGCAGGTAAGCTGCCCCAGTTCAAAGATGGAGGTGCAGTAAAAGCACGCGTCAAATATTCTATTCTGGAAGGGAAAACTTCAGAAAATATCGTAAATTTTGCCCACAGCGAAAATATTGATCTGCTTGTGATCAGCACCCATGGGTCTGGAGGATTAAGCCGCTGGAACATTAGCAGTGTCACCCAAAAGGTGATCAACCTGGTCTATATCCCTGTGCTTATTGTCCGTGCTTATAACCAAACTGATATTGAAATATCCAGAGTTCATTACCGTAATATTCTGCTTCCAATTGATAGCTCTCGCCGAGCCGAGTGTTCGCTTGCAGCAGGGATTGCGCTGGCTCGTGAAGAAGAACCCGCAGAATTAGTTTCCAAACCTGATGCTACGTTTTCCAACTCTGGCGTGCAGGGAGCGGAATCAAGCCCAACAAAGCTAATCCTCGCTGCAGTAATAAAACCACCGGAAATTCCCATTCCTGAACCTTACCCTGTTGAAATTGAACAACTATCTGGGGAACTGATGAATATCAGCCGGCAGGCAGTCAGTTTTTATATGAAAGAAATGAAAGCGCGCTTACCAGTGGAAAGTGAGATTTGCGTGCTCGAAAACAGAAGTGTTTCTTCAGCCATTCAGGAATTGGCGACTCGTGAGGACATTGACCTGATCGTTTTGTGCGCACATGGGTATACCGGAGAATCCTCCTGGCCATACGGAAGTATCGCCCGCAATTACATGGAACACGGCATTAAGCCTGTTCTGATTATCCAGGATGTGCCCCGCTCCCGGGTGCAGCCAACCGCAGCGGAGATTGCTGCCAACAAAACCGGGAGACGTTGAGTATGTTTGAGTACGGCACAAACCAGGCACAGGATGAAGGTTTAAATCCCCCTGTAAATTTCTCGACGGCTAAAGCTGAAAAGCTCCAGGATTTGGTCAATACCCTGGTAAACGATTATCAGAATGTTAGCAGTGAGAAACAAGGAGGCTGGTCAAAATCGATTCTGGCAAAACGGAATTTGATGAGTGACGATTTATCTCTTTACAAATCCTGGTTGGCAGATGCTCATCTCATATTCAGGAAAACCTCACAACAAAAGCTGCCCCTAACTTATGCTTCAGAGTGGGTTTTAGACAACTACTACATCATCAGGCAGTCACTTCAGCAAATCAAGGAGGATTTGCCAATATCGTTTTACAGGCAGCTTCCCAGGCTGACTGGAGAGTCGCTGAACGGTTATCCGCGAATTTACGCCCTTGCCCGAACTATCCTCGCATACCAGGATTTTCTTTTAGAACCAGTTGACTTGCAAACCATTTTTGTTAAGTTCCAGGAGCATGTTCCGTTGACCATGGGGGAATTATGGGCACTGCCCATATTTCTTCGCTACAGTTTGATCGAGGCTCTGGCGCATTTACTTGTTTCATCAATTCGTCCAACCAAACCACCTGAATTGCCCAGAGCGTTCTCCCTGCCTTCTGAGGTCGGGAATCATGTACCACCCGGTGCCTTTGCGGATGCGAGCGCGGATAACAACGAAGGTATTTCAAACATTATCCTCAGCCTGAGAATAATTACGGAACAGGACTGGAGTAATTTTTTTGAAGCCGTGAGTTCCATGGAACGAACACTTCGCAATGACCCGGCAGGTATCTATTCCCGCATGGATTTCAAAACACGTGACTTGTACCGTAAAGAGATCGAATCCCTTAGCTTTGCCACAGGTCGCGAGGAAAATGAACTGGCGGAAATCACGCTGGAACTGGCTCAGACCAAAGAATTGGATCAACCCCCTCCCTTGCCCCTGGATTCAAATGCCAGCTCAATGCCAACTGTTGAGACCCCGCCTGGTTTGGATAAAACGGTAAATATTGAGAAGGATCCGATACGCTCAGTTCCTGGCAAACATGTTGGTGAATTCCTGGTTGGCAAAAGCCGGATTACGCTTGAACAATCAATAGGCTTTAAACCGGGAGTATTTACAAGAATCAAACGCCTGGTGTTGGACCATGCCAGCGTCGTCTACCTTTCATGCATCCTGCTTTTGTCTGGCTTATTGCTTACATCCCTGTGGTTTGCTGCCCAATTGCCATCCTTCTCCTCGGGCAGTTTGCCATGGAGTTTTACACTTACACCAGAAACTACGCCACTGCAATGGATCATCGTTATATTGCTGGTTTTCACATTGTTGATCCCCGTACTGACGATCACAACCAGCGTGATTAATTGGCTGGTTACGCTTGTGGTACGTCCACGCATCCTGCCCAAGTTGGATTTTAAAGCTGGAATTCCGGATCCATTCCAAACATTGGTGGCAATTCCTGCCATGATCACCAGCCGCAGGGAGATAGATTCACTCGTTCACCAGCTCGAATTGCATTACCTGCGCAACGCGGATCCCGGGCTGAACTTTGCGCTCCTGACCGACTTCAAGGACGCAGACACTGAATCGTTACCTGAGGACGAAGACCTGGTTGACCATGCGATTAATTCAATTGAAGCGCTGAACCGAAAATATGGACCCATTTCTCGCACCGATAATGCTGGAGTAAGTCATGAAATGAGTCTATTTTACTTTCTTCATCGGAAGCGCTTATGGAATCCTTCCGAAGGGAAATGGATCGGTTGGGAACGTAAAAGGGGAAAGCTGCATGAGTTGAATCAACTATTGCGCTGTGGTACAGACCTCTCGTTCACAACCATGACAGATGGGATAAATTCTCCGGAAGTAAGCTGTAAAGCTTTGCAGCACATATGCTTCGTAATTACGCTTGACACAGATACCATCCTGCCTCGAGGAGCAGCTCACCGGCTGGTTGGTACTCTGGCTCACCCGCTCAATCGGGCAGTATTCGATGAAACCGGAAACGTGGTTTCAGGCTACACCATCTTGCAGCCTCGCATGGAGATTCACCCAAAAAGCGTAAATCACTCCTGGTTTACACGTTTCTTTGCGGGCGATGCCGGGCTTGATCTCTACACCTTGGCGGTCTCAGATGCCTACCAGGATTTGTTTGGGGAGGGGAGCTATGTTGGTAAAGGCATATACGACGTGGATGCCTTTATGCGCAGCGTGGACGAGAATATCCCTGAAAACACAGTACTAAGCCACGACCTGTTGGAAGGCTTGATGGGTCGCGCAGGCCTGGTCACGGATATCACCATGATCGAAGAGTATCCGCAAAATTACATCATCCAGGCATTGCGGCAAAGGCGCTGGATCCGCGGGGATTGGCAGCTCCTCCCCTGGTTATTCCGCAGAAATAGACTTGGAATGACTTTCTCGGTGATCGACCGCTGGAAAATGTTCGATAATCTTCGCCGTGCATTGCTCGCCCCAGCCCTGGTGTTGATCTTTATCCTGGGTGTTGTTTTTCTACCCGGTCTCACTCGGCTATGGACAGGAGTTGTCTTACTAACGCTCGGTATTCCTCTGGTTACAGGCTTAGCCCGCAGCAGCATTCAAATTGCTGGGGGGGAAGATTTGAGGATTGCCTTTCGCCCCCTGGCGTGGAATATTATGCGCTGGCTTTTGGCCATTGCATTCCTGCCCTATGAGGCTTACTTCTCCATTGATGCTGTCTTCACAACACTCTACCGCGTGTTGATCAGCCACCGCAATCTCCTGCAGTGGACCACTGCTGCACAAACCGCCAAAGTTTTCGGCTTGCAATCCCGCCGTAACGTTTCCTGGCAAAAGATGAGCGCAGCAGCAGTTTTGGGGTTGGTCCTCACAACAGGATTACTGTTTATTTCGGGATCAACTGAAAGTAACCTGGCGCCAGTGGTGATTTATTCTTCTCCAATTTTGCTGCTTTGGCTGCTCTCCCCGCTTGTTGCCTGGTGGATTAGCACACCGATCATCGAACATGCGAATCCTTTGAACGAGAATCAAATCAGCCTATTGCGCCAGATCACCCGGCGGACCTGGGGTTTCTTTGAACGATTTGTTGGACCAGAAGATCACTGGCTGCCGCCTGACCACTACCAGGAATCCCCTATCGGGACTGTTGCTCATCGAACATCACCGACCAATATCGGCTTACTGCTTACTTCAACATTGGCAGCCTATGACCTTGGTTATTTGGACCAACTCGGATTGGCAACACGCTTGACTACAACGATTGAAACGCTCGGGCAACTCGAGCGGTTCCGCGGGCATTTTTTGAATTGGTATGATACGCTGACACTTCAACCCCTAAACCCGCGGTACATCTCCACTGTAGATAGCGGCAACCTGGCAGCCAGCCTCATTGTCACCGCCCAGGCTTGCAGGGCAATGCCCGGCGAACCAATTTTTCGGTGGGATTTGTGGCAGGGGTACCTGGACACACTCTCGAATCTGACCGAGACTCTGACAAAAATGCGTCAGACCGAATTCGACAAGCAGGTTGAAGAAATCAACCAGCGCATCATGGCCATTCACGCTGAAATACTGGCAGTTCGCACTCAACCGGCACGTTGGTACGTCCAATTTCTAAAGGTAAGCGGACCGTTCTGGCAGGACCTTTCGAGCCGCTTAATGGAGCTCGTCATTGTTGGTCGCTCGGCTTTTGATCTTGCAACCCTGGGGAAACTGCAGGAAGTCTCTGCCCAAATCGAACGTCATCACCTGGCAGTGCAGCGCACAATTACCGAGCTGGTTCCCTGGATTCCATTGCTTGTGAATCCTCCAGAACGCTTCAAGGAGCCTCGCTTTCTGGCAGCGATGGCTGCCTTGAGGAAATATTTACCCAGTAATATTGCTTTAGGAAAAGTTCATACTCTTATTGGGGCTGCAATTGCTAATATAGATTTGTTGAAGGATTTATTAAATGAAGCGATTCTGGCTGAGGATGCACAAGAAAATCGTGATTTTTCAATCGGGCGCGAGGAGGAATGGCTTGAAAAACTGAAACAGGCTCTGGCGCATGCAGATTCAAATGCGGAATTGCTTGTTACGAAATATTCCCAAATCAACACTCTGGCCGACCAATTTGTCAACGAGATGGATTTTGGTTTCCTGTACCATAAACAGCGCCGTGTTTTCCATATTGGATTAAACCTCAATACTGGTCAGCTCGATCAGAATTTTTATGATCTTTTGGCCTCTGAAGCCCGCATTGCATCGATCATTGCCATAGCTAAAGGCGATGTACCGCAATCACATTGGATGTACCTTGGTAGACCGGTGACCCGCTCAAAGAGTTCGTACATTTTACTTTCCTGGAGCGGAACAATGTTCGAATATCTAATGCCGCCTATGTTTTTCCGCTCCTATCCGGGAACGCTGCTGGCAGACAGCACCAGGGGGGCGGTCTATCACCAGATTGCTTATGGAAAGAGGAAAGGGATTCCATGGGGTATTTCTGAATCCGGTTTTTACCGCTTTGACGCCAATCAAAATTACCAATACCGCGCGTTTGGTGTGCCCGGGTTGGGCTTTAAACGCGGTTTAGGTGATGACCAGGTAATTGCCCCTTATGCCTCGCTCATCGCCATAGGTTATGAACCTCAAGCCGTGGTCCGTAACCTGGTTAACCTGGTTGGACATAACATGATCGGATTGTATGGCGTTTATGAGTCAATTGACTTCACATCTGACCGTTTATATTTGGGGGAAACTTCAGCGGTGGTAACTGAATATATGGCTCATCATCAGGGAATGATCTTAATGGCAATTGCGAACTTCCTTCATAAAGATATTATGGTTCAACGAATGCACAGTGATCCTCGCATTCAGAGCATTGAACTTCTTTTGCAGGAACAGGTTCCCCATGCTGTAGCATCGCAAGATCCTTATGCAGATGATGTTAGAGGAGTGCAGCGCTTAACAGTTGTTACGAATGAAATCAATCCATGGAGAGTCCCTGTACAGACTCCCATTCCCCAGGTGAATCTCCTTTCAAACGGCACCTACAGGGTGCTTATCACCAACATGGGCGGCGGCTACAGTTCCTGGCGCGATACAGACCTTACGCGCTGGCAGCCTGATGGTGTTTTGGATCCCTGGGGAACCTGGGTCTACATCCAGGAAATGGGAGCGGATCCGCAAAAACCAGGCGGATTCTGGTCAGCCGCGCATCAACCCGTTCCTGGTGACCCGGCGGATGTGCAGGTGACCTATTTTGCTCATATGGCAGTCATCCGGCGAACAGAAAAGGGATTCACGTCAACTGTGGAGGTTACGGTAGCTCCCGACGACCCGGTAGAGATCCGTCGTATCCACCTGAATAACGATGATGATATGCCCCGTAAGTTGCGCCTTACTTCCTACGGTGAAGTCATTCTTGCACCTCAAGTTACTGATGCGCGTCATCCGGCTTTCAATAAACTGTTTATTGAATCAGAATTCGTGCCGGCACTAAATCTGCAGGTGTTCAAGCGCCGTCCACGCTCCAGGCAGGATGCACCGATCTTCATGGGGCACATGCTGGTGGTTAAAGGAAACCAGGCAGTAGTTCGCCACGAAGCTGATCGCTACCAGTTTATTGGTCGCGGCCGGTCTCTTCGAAGTCCGGCTGCATTGACCTCGTCCGAATACCTTAGCGGCACAACCGGAGCGACAATAGACCCGGTTTTTTCACTTGGGCAGGTGATCAAGTTGGACAATCACTCCACCACCAATCTGGCCTACCTCACATTTGCTGGTGAGAGCCGCGAAGCCATTCTCGCGTTGGCGAAACGATATCGTAATTGGACGTTGATTGATAATACCTTCAACCAGGCAAACATTTCTTCTCAATCCTGGCTGGCTAAGCAGAATATCTCTTCGTTCGAACTCAAGAATGCCTTGAAAATCTTATCGGCATTGACCTTTTCATATAAAAACGTCCGGACCGCTCCGGAGAATATTACAGCCAACAAACTGAGCCAATCCGGCTTGTGGCGTTTTGGAATATCGGGCGACTATCCTATATTGTTGGTAGAGTTGGACAACTCCCGGCAGGTTGACGTGGCTTATGAAGCCTTGCAGGTGTATAAATTCCTGCGCAGCCGCCGCACCAGGATTGATGTGGTAATCCTCAATCAACAACCGACTGATTATGGTGCGGAATTAATGGGATGCTCTATCGCCTGGTCAGTAAAATGAAAGGTGAAGAATGGCTGCATCAGCGTGGCGGCATTTTCATCCTTTATGCTGACCAGATGGGAGTAGAAGAAATGACCCTACTGCGGACAGCGGCGGGAGTCGTGCTCACTGGGGCAAACGGATCGTTCGGTGATCAATTGCCGGATTACCTGGTGCCGGTTCATCACCTGCCAGATTTTACGCCAACGCGCCCAGTCGAACCGCCATTAAAGGCAGCAATTCCCCCTCAAACTTATCCCTTAAAAGAATTACAGAACCTGCAGTTTTTCAATGGATATGGTGGTTTCAGCGCTGATGGTCGCGAATACGTCATTGATTGGAACTCTCAAAAGCGCTCTCCAGATGCACCGGTAGTTTTTGGTGAAGAAATAACTAATAAAAAGACTACACCTGCTCCCTGGGTGAATGTGATCGGTTACCCGGGATTTGGATTTATGGTCAGTGAGTCCGGGAGCCAGTCTACCTGGGCGTTGAACAGTGGTGAAAACCGACTGACACCCTGGTCAAATGATCCGGTTATTGACCCGACTGGAGAGGCACTTTACCTGAGAGATGAAGAGACCGGCGAAGTGTGGACTCCTACACCACTTCCTGCAGGAGCAGACCAGCCTTACCGCGTTACTCATGGAGCCGGCTATACCATCTTTGAGCATAATTCCCATGGGTTGCGGCAGACCTTGACGCTTTTTGCCAGTCCGGAAGACCCAGTCAAGATAATCCATTTGAAAGTAGAGAATACCCTGTCCCACACGCGGCGTATCACTGCCACACAATACGTTGAGTGGGTGTTGGGGATCACTCATGCCGCCAGCATTCCTTATATCATCCCGGAGTACGACGCTGCCCAACAGTGCCTTTTAGCTAGCAACCCTTATAACGCTGAATTTAGGTCACGCACTGCCTTCCTTATTGCCAGCAAAACACTGCATGGGTTGACTGCCGACCGTACAGAATTCCTCGGTCGTGCCGGGCATCCTTCTTCCCCTGCCGCCTTGCACCGATTGGGTCTGGAAACGCGTATTACTCCAGGTGAAGATCCTTGCGCGGTGATGCAAGTCCACCTTGACTTGCGTCCAGGTGCGAGTGAAGAAATTTATTTTGTGCTTGGGCAGGGAAAGGATAAAAAACAATCTCTTGCTCTGGCTAAGAAATATCATGATTCCGCTTTTGTTGGTGCAGCCTTCAAGAGAACGCGACTATTTTGGGACAGGTTACTTGGAACCGTGCAGGTTCATACTCCTGAACCGGCTGCTAACTTGATCCTCAACCGATGGATGCTTTATCAAACACTTTCCTGCCGGATTTGGGGACGCACGGGATTCTACCAATCCAGTGGTGCGTTTGGTTTCCGTGATCAACTGCAGGACGTTTTGGCCTTATTGTCAATTGATCCGACGATCACTCGAAACCAGCTGATTAACGCCGCACAACGCCAATTTGAGGAAGGCGACGTATTGCATTGGTGGCATCCACCTTCCGGGCGCGGAGTGCGCACCCGTTTTTCAGATGATCTGTTGTGGCTGCCTTATGTCACTGCTTTATATATTGAAGTGACTGGTGACAAAGGTCTTTTGGCTGAAACACAACCTTTCCTCCATGCCCCGATACTCGCTGACGGAGAAATAGAGCGTTACGGAGAATACCAGCCAGCTGAGCAATCTTTTTCAATGATGGAACACTGCCTGCGCGCTATCGAGAAAGGGCTAACTTTAGGCGCGCATGGACTTCCGTTGATCGGTACCGGTGACTGGAATGACGGGATGAACCGCGTCGGAGAAAAGGGGCACGGGGAAAGTGTCTGGTTGGCATGGTTCCTTTGTGATGTCCTGGAGCGATTTGCAGTTGTCTGTGAAAAGTACGGTGATAAAAATACTGCACAGCGTTACAAAACTCGAGCGAAAGAATATGCAGCCGCTGTTGAGAGAGTTGCATGGGATGGTGACTGGTATAAGCGGGCTTTCTACGATGATGGGAAACCGTTGGGATCCATTTTGGACACGGAATGTCAGATCGATGCTATCGCTCAATCGTGGGCGGTGCTCAGCGGCGCTGGTGATAATCAACGCAGTCATACCGCCATGCAGTCGGTATTGACACGTTTAGTCCACCCGCAAAGCCGGCTTTCACTGCTCTTTACACCGCCTTTTGATAAATCCTCACAAGACCCGGGTTATATTAAGGGTTACCTTCCAGGTACACGTGAGAACGGCGGGCAGTATACCCATGCTGCCACATGGACCGCCTGGGCTTTCACGCGCATGGGGGATGGCAAAGTGGCTGGGGAGCTCTTTGACCTGCTCAATCCTGTCTTTCAATCCGATAATATTGAAAAAGCGAACATTTATCGCGTTGAGCCGTACGTGATTTCTGCTGACATTTACAGTCAACCGCCATACGTGAGACGGGGTGGATGGACGTGGTATACGGGTTCAGCAGCCTGGATGTACCGCCTTGGTCTGGAAGCTATTCTTGGCTTTCATAAGGTGGGAAACTCGCTGCAAATTGATCCAGTCATACCGCCTCATTGGGATGGATTTGAGATTCGCTATCAATTCGGAGAATCTGTCTACAAGATCCAGGTGCATAACCCTGAGCATGTGGCGCATGAAGTGAGGCAAGTAGTTCTGGATGGACTAGGCTTGAAAGAGAATTTTATTCCCCTGGTGGATGATCACCAGGAACATGACGTAATTGTAACCATGGGGAGCAAGGTTTGATCCGGCCGCCCCCGATCATTATTCCACTTAATTTTCCGGATCTGATAAGCCGTCAAATATCAGGAAAGGTTTAGTTATTGAGTGGTGGGTAAAAAACCTTACTTTTATAGAAAAAGAAACCGGTTAACCGTCTTTTATTACCATATAATAGAGTAAATATATACGAAAAGGGTTATTTATGACTGTAAAGAATAACAAGAAAGAATTATTGAAACCTGTTGAGATACTCTCTGATTACCGCCTTGCCAACCGCTCCAGGCAAGCCGCCATCATTGGCCGGCGCGAAGTGCTTACAGGAAAGGCAAAATTTGGCATCTTTGGCGATGGCAAGGAACTTGCCCAGATTGCCATTGCGCATGCTTTTCAAAAGGGAGATTGGCGATCGGGTTACTACCGGGATCAAACCTGGATGATGGCTCTCAACCTGCAATCGCTGGAGCAGTTTTTCGCAGGGCTGTATGCCAATCCTGACCCGCTGTTGGAACCCCACTCCGGCGGCAGGAATATGAATAATCATTTTTCCACGCGTATTGTTGACGACAATGGAAACTGGCTCAGACAGGTCGATTTGTACAATTCCTCCTCGGATATCGCTTCCACCGCAGCGCAAATGCCGCGGGCAGTAGGATTGGCTTATGCTTCGGTGCTCTACCGCAAGCTGGATGCCCTCAAGAAGTTTCCTGATTTTTCCAACAATGGTAATGAAATCACCTGGGTCACGATTGGCAATGCCTCGACCGCTGAAGGTTTGTTCTGGGAAGCCATGAACGCCATAGGCGTGTTGCACGCTCCCGCAGTGATCACCATTTATGATGATGGTTATGGGATATCCGTACCGAATCAGTTCCAGATGGTTAAGGAAAATATTCATTCTATCCTGGAAGGGTTTCAGAGGGACCCATGCCCTGCAGAAGAATGCGACAAAGGATATGACCTTTATTCGGTCTCGGCATGGGATTACGCCGACCTGGTGAAGACCTATAGAACTGCAGCCGATAATGCACGAAAATTCCACATTCCTGCTTTGGTGCATGTTACCGAGGCCACACAGCCTTTGGGTCACTCGACATCAGGCTCACAGGAACGTTACAAAAATGCCGAACGCATGGCCTGGGAAGTTGAATTTGATTGCCTGACACGTTTTCGTACTTGGATCGTAGGTGAAGGAATTGCCAGTGAGAAAGAAATGGATAAATGGCAGGAAGAAGACCGATTAACGGTTGAAAACGCGCGTAAAACCGCGTGGGAAGCTTTCCAGTCACCAATCAAGAAGGTCCGAACTCAGGCAATCACTCTGCTCAACAACCTCACCGATTCCACTGCTAAATCTGGTGAGGTGGAAAAATATCGTGATAAACTGGCGGCTGTTCCGGACCCAATTCAAAGTGATGTAGCCGTGGCTCTGCACGCCAGCCTGGTAGTGACGCGGGAAGAACCCTCCGCAGCCAGGCAGGAAGTCGAAAAATTTGCACAAGACCTTCAGGTTAAAAACCTGCAGCTTTTTGATTCCTTCAAGATTTCCACATCCGCCCAATCTCCTTTTAAAGTACCCGTAGTGGAACCAGTGTTCAGTGATGCCTCGCCCACAGTCATGGGATTCGAGATATTGAATGCGACCTTTGATGCGGCTCTGGCCAGGGATCCGCGCGTGATCGCTTTCGGAGAGGACGTCGGCGTCCTTGGAGATGTCAACCAGGGATTCCGCGGCATGCAGATCAAGTATGGTGCTCTCCGGGTTACTGATACCGGCATCCGCGAAGCCACGATTTTGGGGCAGGCGATCGGTATGGCGTTGCGCGGGCTGCGTCCGATTTGCGAGATGCAGTATCTCGATTACTTGCTCTACGCCCTTCAGATCATGTCTGATGATCTTGCTTCATTGCACTGGCGCACAGCAGGCGGGCAGAAAGCCCCTGTGATCATCCGCACACGCGGTCACCGGTTGGAGGGTATCTGGCATTCCGGTTCGCCGATGGCTGGGATTATCAACCTGGTGCGCGGGATGCATGTGCTCGTGCCGCGCAATATGACCCAGGCAGCCGGTTTCTATAATACCTTACTGAGGTCCGATGATCCAGCTCTTGTAATCGAAGTCCTCAATGGATAC
Organism: uncultured Chloroflexia bacterium; assembly: GCA_963753625.1. Lineage (GTDB taxonomy): Bacteria > Chloroflexota > Anaerolineae > Anaerolineales > Anaerolineaceae > UBA6107. Next base: position 122,337 of record CAVWCP010000003.1, on the reverse strand, counting down.
CGCCAAAAAGAACGCAAACCAGATAATATCGGAGAATTTACCCTGCCTTTGGGTGTACCTGAAATTCTCAGACCCGGCAAGGACGTGACCATAGTCACTTACGGCGCCCTGGTGCGGATTGCCCAGGAGGCGTGTAAATTGTTGTCGGATGTGGGCATCGATTGCGAACTGATCGATGTTCAATCCCTGCTGCCCTTTGACACTCAGAGGGTTATCGTGGAATCACTCAAAAAGACTTCGCGCGTTCTCTTTCTCGACGAAGACATGCCAGGGGGTGCATCCGCGTACATGATGCAGCAGGTGCTGGAGGTGCAGGAGGGGTTCCAGTGGCTGGATTCCGCGCCGAGAACCCTTGCTGGCGCCAACCACCGCCCGGCTTATGGCACAGATGGCAATTATTATTCCAAGCCTAATGTTGAATCAATATTTGATAGTGTCTATAATTTAATGAGGGAGATTTCTCCTTCACGTTTTCCGGTAATTTACTAAGGAGGAACTATGGCAACTCGAATACTGGCTCCCAGTATGGGTGAGGGGATTGAAGAACTGACTATTGTCACCTGGCTGAAAAAGGAGGGGGACGCGGTCAAGGAATTTGAAGTGGTTGTAGAGTTGGAAACCGATAAAGTGTCAACAGAAATACCCAGCCCGGAAGCCGGGACATTATTGAAGATCCTCGCGCAAAAGGATGAGGTCGTAAAGGTTGGCTCAACCCTGGCGTGGATAGGAAAACCCGGTGAGGCACTCGAAGGAGTTGCTCCAACAGCTAAAGCAGTTGTTTCGGCTGAGGCGGTAAAGCCTGCAGAATCTGCCGTCACCGCCGCGGCTGCTCCGGCGGTAGAAACGGTGGTTCCCTGCAGAGGCAAAACCTGTTGTACCTGCTGTCACGGCAGCGGCTGCAACTGTCCCAGTGGGGCAGGAATACACCGGTCAATTGTCGCCACTGGTAAAGAAACTTGCCGCCGCGAATAATATAAATCTAAATCTTGTCCATGGAACCGGTAAGGATGGACGCATCACCAAAGAGGATATTGAGAATTATCTTAATAATGAGAAAGCAGCCCCGGCGGTTGAAGTTGCGCCAACGTCTGTTGTTCCTGCCGGTGCGGCAGCGCCAGCAGCCAGTTCGTTAGCCGGTACACTCATCCCGCATAGCTCCCTGAGGAAACAGATTGCGGAACGCATGGTGGCTTCACAGCAAACTTCACCGCATGTGTTAACCGTAATGGAGGCTGACTTGAGCAAAGTGGTTGCGCATCGTGCTGCCAACAAGGAAGCCTTTGCTGAAAAAGGGATCAATCTCACTCTGACCGCTTATTTCTGTGCTGCCATCGTCAGCGCACTGAAGGCTTTCCCGGGTGTCAATTCCTCCTGGACAGACGAAGGTGTCCAACGCTATCATTCCGATTAACCTGGGAATGGCCACCTCTTTAGGAGAAGCGGGGCTAATTGTACCGGTGATCAAGGATGCAGGCACCCTGTCATTACAGGGTCTGGCACAGCAAATCAACGATCTGGCTGAACGCGCCCGTGCCAAGAAACTGCTCCCTGAAGAAGTTAAGGGTGGCACATTCACATTGACGAACCATGGATCGGGTGGATCGCTCTTCGCGTCACCCATCATCTATCAACCTCAAGCGGCAATCCTGGGAACCGGCATGATGCAAAAAAGGGCGGTGGTGGTGAAAGATGTATATGGAAATGACGCTATTGCTGTACGACCCATGGTCTATCTCTCGCTGGTATTTGATCACCGCATTTTAGATGGAGAAGGCGCGGACAACTTCTTGAAAAAAGTGAAGGAAGTGCTCGAAAATTGGTCTTGAGTTTAACTTTCATCCGCCCGGACTCCTTTACGAATCCGGGCGGTCTTCTATTAAGTATCAGATGCAAGAGTTCGGGCACGAAATGAACTTGGGAGGAATATCAATACGCTTGCTATTAAAGCAGTGGGAGTATGATGGATGCCGCAAAACCTGGGGAGTAAATCCCCTGCGGGAAGCATCAATTTTAGGGTAAGATTGAGGCGATTTCAACTTCAGTTGTCAGAATAAATCAACCTCAGGAGAGTGTATGTTCCAGACTTACGAACAAACCGCAGCATTCATCAAAGACCAGCACATCGAGATGATTGATTATAAATTCGCGGATTTGTGGGGGCGCTGGCATCATGTCACCATAACTGCCAGGGAGTTCACTCCCCAGTCGCTCATTTCAGGGGTTGGATTTGATGGTTCGAGTGTTGGTTTGAAAAGTGTTAAATCCGGCGACATGACCCTCATCCCTGACCTGTCTACAGCTTTCGTTGATCCATTTTGGGATGTCCCGACGCTGAGTTTTATCTGCAGTGCCGCTGAAGCCGACACCAAGCAACTATTCACGCGTGACCCGCGGGTCATTCTGCAGCGGGCAGAAGAGTATCTGCAGGCTGATGGAATCGCGGACAGGAGCGTTTGGGGTCCGGAACTGGAATTCTATATCTTTGACCAGGTGAGTGTCGAGAACAATATTCATACTGCCACTTATCGGGTTGAGTCCAGCGAAGCCAATTGGAATAGCTGCCAGCCTGGTCTGGGTCATTACATTCCGGTCCACGGCGGTTATCATGCCATCCCTCCGCGCGACCAGTTGTTCGGTCTGCGCACAAAAATGGTGAATTTGCTTGAAAAATGTGGCGTCCCTGTAAAATATCATCATCACGAGGTTGGCGGTCCCGGGCAGTGCGAAATCGAAACACCCATGATGGGCATGCTCAAATCCGCTGATGCTGCCATGCTGATCAAGTACATTTCCAAAATGGTGGCGTTCAACGCCGGCAAAACCGTAACCTACCTTCCGAAGCCGTTGTTTGGTGAGGCTGGCTCCGGGATGCATTTTCACCAACAGCTCTTCAAAAAAGATGTAAATGTCTTTTACGACGCAGGGTCGGCAAATCTCCTCAGCCAGACTGCCCTTTATTACATCGGCGGACTGTTGACCCATGCCCCGGCAGTTTTAGCCTTAACCAACCCGACCACCAACTCTTACAGAAGGCTGGTGCCGGGATTCGAGGCACCGGTCAACGCGTTCTTCTCCTCCGGGAACCGCAGCGCCGCAATTCGCGTGCCCAAATACGCCACCGAACCGGACAAGGTCCGTTTTGAATTTCGCCCTCCTGATGCCATGTGCAATCCCTACACAGCCATGGCTGCCATGCTGATGGCTGGCATTGATGGTATTAAGAAACAAATTGACCCAACCACTGCCGGATTTGGTCCTATTGATGTGGACATTTTCACTTTACCTGAGGAAAAACGCGCAACCATCAAGAAATTACCCACTTCACTGGGTGAAGCCTTAAACGCTCTCGAGAATGACCATGATTTCCTATTAGCTGGTGATGTATTTGATGAGGATATGATCCAGAATTGGATCAAGACCAAACACCGCGAGGAATACGACATCCAAATCCGCCCGCATCCGTATGAGATCGAAATGTATTACGACTTGTAATCATTGCCTTATACGATCCTAAAAATAATTTAATCGCCTTTGAGAACATACAAAGAGATCACTTTGGGGGTACTTTGTAAGTTCATTTGATCATAGGCAGGGTTATACTTTTAGTATGAAAAAGAGAATCTTCCAAATCGTATTAGTACTGATCATTATCGCTGCCGTCTGGATTGCAGTGACATCTGTCAATAAGAGCATCTCCAACGCCACGAATCCTTTACGTGATGCCAACAACGCCATCAGTACCCAGGTTTCCAACCTGCTGCACCCCACACCGACCATAATTCCGGACCCGGTCACGATCATCCGTGAAGTCCGTTCGCTTGCGCGCCTGGAAACGATCCAATATACGGTTGAAAAGGTTATCACCGCTGAGGTCAGCCAGGGAGATTTCGCATTCCTTTTTGAAGACCGGCTCCTGCTGGTAGCCCATGGAACTGTTATCGCAGGCATTGACCTGGAGAAATTAGCGCCAGAGGACATGTGGTTGGATGGGACTGTACTGAATGTCCGTCTTCCTGATGCTGAAGTATTTATTGCCACACTCGATAATGATAAAACCTACGTGTACGACCGGGATACGGGAATCTTGCGTAAACCTATCCAGGATCTTGAGACCTTAGCCCGCCAGGCTGCTGAGAAGACAATCCGTGATGCTGCCATTGAAGATGGCATCCTGAATATTGCCAAGCAAAACGCAGAGGCTTACCTTTCGCGTCTGTTTTTTGCCCTGGGTTACGCGGATGTGGTCTTCGTCAAGTAACCTCCAGGAAATTCGAACACAAGACTGGCAATACTCCCGCGAGAAGTACCTTGCGGGAGTATTTTTACATGTGAATACTCTTTAACAATAAACGAGAATGTTTTTTTATTTGGTATAAATCGATATTATTACGCCTTAACAATTTATTACTGGCGGTTGTCCCGATAAACCTGCGGAGAAATGCCGGTTTGCTTGCTGAACACTCTGGTGAAATAGGATTGATCCTTAAAACCAACCAGTCGAGCAATCTTCGAAATTGGACGGGAGGTATTTCGCAGCATCTGCTGTGCCTGCAGGATCCGGTATCGCACAAGGTAATCCCAGGGTGAGATCTCCAGTTCACGGTTGAATACACGTGTCAGATAATCTTCGCTAACACCGATCGCTTCGGCAACTTCCCAACGGGTGAGTGGTCTGGAGAAATTCTGGTGGAAATACGCCACAGCCCGTTTTACCAGTGCACTGGTGTGGGCTGGGAGCGCATCGCTGCCAAAAAGGGAGCGGTTCAACGCAATAACCGACTCGGACTCAGACCAGATACCCTTGCTTTGCAATGTGACATGGGCATGGTGTTCCAGCCGTTTTACGTCATCGAGGCTTAATAATTTGCTGCTTAAAATAATCACTGGCACCGACCTGAGACGCGCATCTGCACGCATCTGGTCGAGGACATCCGCACCACTCATCCCGGGCATGACCAAATCCAAAAGGACTAATGCAGGAATTTCTTCCCTCATCATTTCCAGGGCGATTTCGCCATTTTCAGCTGTTGCTACAAAGCAGCCCGAAAGATTTTGTTCCACAAGGGCGCGGTGTTGCCGGCGCACCTCAGGATCATCATCCACGATCAGGATGGAGTGAGAAGGAAGTGAGGGACATAAGGCATTCAATGTATCCAGTAAGGTTTGTGGATTGGTCTCTTTTGTAACAAATCCGGTCAAACCGGGTTTAGATCCCTGAGGTTCAAAATCAGTTTCCTGTCCAAAAATCAGGACGGGAGTCAAACTGAAAACCGGATGGCTGCGTAATCTGCGTACCAGATTCCACTCGCCTGGTTTGGCGTGGGAAAGGTCCCACGCAACTGCCAGGGGGCGTGTGCTGGCCAGCGCGGCATCCAGTTCATCCATGTTGGAGATCAAGCAAAGCTGTAACTTCTGTTGTGCGCAGATGGACAGTACTTCAGGTGATCGATACCCAATAGAGGTTATCTGCAAAATTACCGGTTGGGCTGCCTCGATACTTGACCTGTTTTGTTCCAGGGCAGGCAGGGGGAGGTAAATATGGAATTTGCTCCCTTTCCCGGCTGTGCTGTCGAGACTCATTTTTCCGCCATGCAAGGCAACCAGGTGACGGGTAATTGAGAGCCCTAATCCAATTCCGCCTGAAATCCTGCGATTATGTTCCATCGTGACAAAGGGTTCAAAAATACGGTCTTGTTGTTCCGGAGTAATTCCCCAGCCAGTGTCGCTCACCCAAAAATGAATGTATGGGGGAGTGACCTCCGCCCCCAATTCGATTTGACCGGTTTCGGTGAACTTGCGCGCATTACTTAACAGGTTGAGCAACACCTGGCGCAAACGCACCGCGTCTGCCCTGATAATTGGAAGTCGTTCAGGAATATCCAGTTGCCAATGCACGTTTGAATTTGTACTTTGATCTGCAATGGATTGGAAGGTTTCCGTTAAAACCGGGCGGGGATCGATCACTTCGAGGGTCAGATCCAGTTCGTCAATTTCAGCCCTGGAGAGATCGAGAAGATCATTGATCACCCTCAATTGGTGTTCTGCGTGGTCTTTAACACTTTGAATACTGGACAGTATTGCGGCATCGAGATTTTGCGTGAGCAGGCTTTGCGCCTGACTGATGATGATGTTGAGCGGTGTTCGTAATTCGTGACTCACATTGGCTAACAACCGGGTTTTTATCGCATCAGCTTTCTCAGCGGAAAGCCGTGCCTGTTGTATCTCGTCAAACAGAAAAGCTCCCTGGATTGCACTGCTCAAGTTAGCCCGAACAAGTTCATAGATGTCACTATCCTGCGGTCCAATTTCAAAAACGGCATAACCGAGCGATTTCTCCTGGAAATAAAGCGGTTCAACCACGAGGCTGTAACGGCGTTCTGAAGGGAGAAATTCTTGCGGCAGGAGCTCATTGGTTGAAAACCGCCAACCGGTTGCATCAATCTCGGCTTTTCCGTGTTCAGTGTAAGCCATCATCAACCGGGAGAAATCCGCAGTGTCGTACAAGACCATGTAAGCACTTGGAATACCCAGACCGGGAAGATTTTCAAAGAGGACATCCCCCAATTGATGAATGTTAAATGTAGTTAACAAGGCGCGGTTAGTTTCACGCAGATTATCAGCTTGCCGTTCAGACTGCCATTGCCAGAATGCCAGGGATCTTTTTTCGGCTTCAGTGATTACCACCCTGGCCTGGCTGAAGAGCATTTCTACTTTAGGTACATCAAGCGATGATAATCCCGGGAGGCTCCACCGGCGTAAGACTGAAATGACATTATTCCACCCAAGCATGTCTTGTTGCGTTTCCATAAATTGATGAAGAATTTCATCCAGCAAGGCAAGAAAATTATCCGCCTGAAGAGAGGAGTCCGGTAAGCGGCTTAGAAATTGGGCAATCTCCAAAACAAGTGAGATCAACCAACTTTCCATGTGTGGCGAAGACTGTTCACCGATTGTCTGCAATAATTCTGCAACGAGTATCGATTGAGCCTCCGGATTCTGCAATAATCCTGCTGATTGACCATCCACTTCGGTTATATTTCCGGGCAGAAAGGCAGCCTGGCGGAGCGCATCTGATCTGCAGCCGCAGGATTGCCGCACAACTAGGCTGGAAGGAAGGGTCAACAATGGGGGAACAGATTCGCTGTTCATCTGGGCTATCAGGAGATCCACCGCTTTAGCACCCTGGTCAAAAAACGGCAGGTCTACTGTGGTTAATGGGGGTGTTGCCAACCGTTCTTCAATTGAATTATTGAACCCGGTCACGGCCACATCCCGGGGGACTTCGTATCCTCGTGCCTGCAGCGTTTTTAATGCCCAAATGGCCAGCATGTCGCTAACAGCTACAACCGCCTGGAAATCCACCCCTGGCTTCAAGTGGCGCTCATCAAGTAGTATCTGTACGGCTTCTGCTCCAGATTCCCAGAGGAGTGGACGGGTCACCAGGTTGGCATCAAACGGTAATTTGTTGGCTGGAAGCGTATCAAGGTAAGCACGGTACCGTTCCTGAGCGTAGTAATGCTCTTCGGGTCCGCGAATGAATGCGAGTTGTTTGAATCCATGGGTATTAATCAGGTGATTAAGGAGAGCGCGCATACCCTGGTAGGAATCCAAAGCGACCGTGGGTAAGCCTTCCATGAACTGAGCCAGGCTGACCATGGGTAGTTCCAGGTATTGCTTGTGGAAGGCGCTAGTTTGTGAGGGGTTTAGTACTCCACCAAGGCTGGAAGCCCAGGTAACCAATCCATCCAGGTAATTTTTATTCGGTAAACTGAAAATCCTGTTGCGCTGGTTCTCAAAACCAGTGGAAGCGCTCAGCCTTCCGCCGGGAAAGCTGATCAGGTTAATATCGTGAACCTTCGCACCTTCCAGTACACCAGGCCACAGGGCTCGGCTGGCTCCGGTATTCAAACTGGCAAGTAAAAAGCCAATTGTTTTCCTGCGCTTGGAATCCATAATAAAAGTTTACACTATATTTAAGTAGACTTCCGCAATATTGACCAGGTCGGATATTGTCCAATCGATGCACGGAAAAGTACAACGCATTCTTCCTATAATCGGAGGTATAAGCATGTTCTCCACCATCACAGAAGGCAGTTCACAAATGAATGATGCGCCATCAGTAAACACTCTCATTCCTTCCTTGTCCAAAGGCACGAACACACGGTCATTAAAGAACGCCATCATCAAATACCGATGGTTGTTCTTGTTAATGATTCCTGGTGTGGCTTATTTCATCATCTTTCGTTACCTGCCGCTTTGGAATGCCCAGATCGCCTTCAAAGGTTTCAAACCGTTGCTGGGCGTCCTGGACAGCCCTTTTGCGGGTTTAAACATTTCATCACTTTTTTCAATTCTTTCTATTTTGAACAATTGATTGGCAACACCCTGATTTTCAGTGTGCGAAGTTGGTCCTGGGAATGCCGATCGCCATCATCCTGGCACTTTGCATTTATGAATCGCTGTTCAAAGGATTTGCCCGCTTCGTTCAGACAGTCTCCTATCTGCCTCATTTCCTTTCGTGGGTGATCATGTTCGGCATCCTGCTGGTATGCTCTCACCAGGAGAGGGGTTGATCAACGAGATCATCAAGGCTGGGCGGTGAAGCCATTGCCTTTCATGACATCACCCAAATGGTTCAGAGGTGGTGGTCATTTTTCGGATATCTGGAAGGAAACAGGCTGGAGCACCATCATTTATCTGGCAGCATTGATGGCCATCGATCCTACCCTATTCGAAGCGGCCGCAGTCGATGGCGCTTCACGTATGCAGCGGATCTGGCACATTTCCCTGCCCGGCATTGCCAGCACGATCGTGGTGGTTACACTTTTACGCCTTGGCAATATCCTGGATGCTGGTTTCCAGCAGATCTTTATGCTTTACTCTCTGCCCGTTTATAGCGTGGGTGACATCATCGATACCTGGGTGTACCGCCAGGGCATTCTGGAATTCCAGTTCAGCCTGGCAACAGCAGTGGGTCTGTTCAAAGGAGCCATTGGACTGGTTCTGGTTCTGATCTCCAACAATCTGGCAAAGAAATTCGCCGGTTCCGGAATTTATTAGAACAGGAGGATGAGATGCATTTTAAACAAAATCCTGGGATGACATCTTCTTCCAGATACTGGTAAACGGCTTTCTGATCACTCTCCTGATTGCTGTCATTGATCCCAGTGCTAAAAGTTTGGATCATGTCCGTCACACCGTTGAACTTACTCGAAACCAAAATTCTTCGGACTGTGGCTCGACCCGCGAATATGGTCATTTGAAGCATATAAACAGCTCTTAGCCATCCGGCGTTTTTGCGGGCCACTACCAACAGCTCCATCATCATGCTGGGCGGCGTCACCGTCAATATGCTGCTTACGGTTCCGTTCGCCTATGCCCTTTCGAACCATGACCTGCCCGGGCGTAAATTCTTCATCACTATGGTCATGATCCCATTCCTGTTCAATGCCGGACTGATCCCCATTTATCTCGTCGTCCAAAAATAAGCCTGATCGACACGTATTGGGCAGTGATCCTGCCAGGCGGCATCAACATTTATAACCTGCTGGTGATGAAGAGCTTCTTTGAAGGTTTGCCCGATGAACTTAAAGAAGCAGCCCGGTTGGATGGGGCAAATGAATTGCAGGTATTGTGGCATGTGATCCTGCCCTTTTCAAAGCCCATCCTTTAACCATCGGATTGTTGTATGCCGTTGGACACTGGAATGAATTCTTCAATGCAATCCTGTATCTGAATGATGCCAAGCTACAGCCGCTGCCGGTCCTGCTGCGCAATATCTTGTTGGCTGCCAATATGAACGAATATGTGGAATATGATGCCTTCAGTTCTGCGCCAGTCCAAGCTATAAAGCTGCCAGTGTATTTATCACCATGCTACCGATGGTGATCATCTATCCCTGGATCCAAAAATACTTTACCAAAGGTACCCTTTTAGGAGGTGTCAAGCAATAATATTAAAAGGAGGTTCACCTCTGTAACAAATTTCTAGATCGATTTGTTTGCAACGAGTATTTTCACACTTCACTCATTTTAAGAAGAGAGGTGTTAAATGAATAAGTTGCTACTCAAATTTATGCTGCGATCACATTGCTAACCATGGTCGTCAGTGCATGCGCACCAGCTGCAACGCCGACCGCCGCAACCGGCAACGGAAGCGCCGGCAACCGCAGCCCCCACCGAAGTCCCGCTACCCACCGTCGAAATTCCTGTCACGGATATCGAATTTTGGGCAGGTGGGCGTGTGACTGAAGCTGGCCCTCCCCCCGATGACTGGGTTGCTTATGACATGATCAAAGAACAACGCTAAAGTCAACCTGAAACTCGTCCTGCTGCCCTCCACCCAGGCGGACCAGGATACCAAGATCAATGCGGCTGGAGCCAGTAATTCCCTGCCTGATATTTTCTTGGTCAACCGCGATACCTGGTTCAAGATCATTGAAGCCGGCTTGATTGCCAATGTGGATGATCTACTCCCTTTGATGCCAGTCCGCACCGCGACCCATTACTATGATGCCGACAGGAATAAACTGGCAGCATATGATGGCGCTATGTACGGTCTGGCCGATCCGGGTGCATTGCCTCAAACCGATTCCATGGTTATCCGCCAGGATTGGCTGGACAAACTGGGTTTGAAAGCCCCCAAGACCCTTGATGAATTCATGGCTGTTCTTAAAGCCTTCACCTTCGATGATCCTGATGGCAATGGACAGGATGATACTTATGGATTCTGCTCCTTCATTGATGGTACAGGATTAGCCCAGGCTGGTCTTGGTCCTCGCTTTGATTTCATTTATGGAGCGTATGGCGTGGCTGGTGTCTGGAATCTTTCCAGTGCTGCTGAGGTGGGGCTGAATGTTCGCAACCCGAACTTCATGAAAGCCACTGAATTCATCAAACAGATGAACGATGAAAAAGTGATCGATCCTGACTGGCCAACCCTGAAGAAGGATGAATTCCGCGCTCGTTGGAAACAAGGAAAATGCGGCATACTGCACGAAAACTTTGCCGCCCTGGCAACCAAATCCAACTACAAGGATTTCGACGAAAACTTCCCGGATGGCATTTGGGTTGCGATGGATGCCATCGCTGGACCGGATGGTGATGTTTCAATGGGTGTCGTTCTAAAAACAGCCCGCATCTATGCCATTTCCCAAAAGGCAATTGATGAAGGCAAGGGTGAGGCGATTGCCCGGCTTTTGGAATGGATGGCAAATGATGAAGGTTACTTCCTCTTGGCTTTGGCGAGGAAGGCGTGAACTATTCAAGGATGCCAATGGCTATGTCACCACTGAAGGAATTGCTACCAGAATTAGCCTGGACAGGCAAGGAAACCCAACCACTGACCCAACTGGCCAACATGGTTTACGTCTTCTCTGAAGTCGAGATGCAGGCGCGTTACGTAGCCTACAAAACCAAGAATGGCCGCGATATGGATCCGAAAGCCTACTACGCTGCCTTCCTGACAAACCTTTCACTCAGGCCACCGGCGTAGGCGTGATCAACCCGCCTGCCAATGCAGCAGATTTCGTCCGCTTCTATAGCGAAAACATTGTCCAATTCGTTCTCGGTCAAAAACCGATCAACGAGGAAACCTGGGCGGAGTACATCGCCGGGCTAGACAGCCTCGGCGCGAAAGAGCTAGAAGCTGCAGCCAAGGAAACTTTACTTAAAACCGGGTTCATACAATAATCTGATCTGACTTCGAGAGGCGGGCGGGCAACAGATCGCCCGCCTCTATCAGGAATTGGAAATGTCTCGTATCCCATTGAAGATTGCCTACATTGGCGGCGGAAGCCGTGAATGGGCGCGTAAACTGATGCTTGATCTGGCGCTGTGTCCTGAATTAACTGGTGATGTAGCGCTGTACGATATCGATCAGGAGTCAGCCCACTTAAATGAGCAATTAGGGAATTGGATGCAACAACAGCCTGGCAACATGTCCAAGTGGACTTACCATGCAGTTGATACTCTACAAGAAGCATTAACTGGAGCGGATTTTGTCATAATTTCCATCCAACCTGGACCCCTGGAAGTGATGGCCGAAGAAATCACCATTGCCGAGAGGTATGGATTATTCTTCCCGGTTGGTGACACCAGTGGTGCACCGGGATTAATCCGCGGGCTGCGTTCAGTAAAAATCTTTCAAGGGTTTGCTGAAAAAATCAGCCGGGTTTGCCCCAAAGCCTGGGTGATCAATTACACAAATCCGATGAGTATTTGTGTGAACACTCTCACCAAGGTTGCTCCAGGTCTAAAAGTGATTGGTTGCTGCCACGAGGTATTTGCAGTACAGCAGCTGCTTGCCAGCCTCGTCAGTGAGTATTGGGGAGTACCAACGCCAGCCAGGGATGAAATTAAAGTGAACGTGGTGGGGGTAAACCATTTCACCTGGTTTACGAAGGCTTCCTGGAATGGACGCGACCTGTTTGAACTCGTCAATCACCATATCGAACAACCAGGTGTCATCAGAGACTATTCCCGCGAAGAGGTTGAAAATTGGCACGATTGGTTCAAAAGCGTACACCAGATTAAATACCGGCTATTCCAGCATTTTGGTATCCTGCCCGCAGCCGGCGACCGTCACCTGGTTGAATTCCTTCCAGCATACATCCAATCTCCAGAATTGTTATTCAAATACGGCATTATTCGCACCCCGGTCAGTTACCGCATTGCCCGCTGGGAAGCCGCCCCTCAGAAAACCCGGGATATTCTCTCAGGCAAGGCAACCCTGGAGATCAAATCCAGCGGTGAGGAAGGGGTTAAGCAAATCAAGGCACTGGTAGGCTTGGGAGATTTGATCACCAACGTAAATTACAGGAACCTGGGTCAAGTTTCGAATTTACCCATGGATGCGGTGGTGGAAACCAATGCCCTTTTCCAATTGAATGAAGTCCACCCGATCGCAGCAGGACCAATACCAGGTTCAATATTACCCCTGCTAACCAGGTATTGCGCCAACCAGCAACTTTTAATCGAATCTGCCCTCACAGGTAACAGGGAACAGGCATTCCAGGCGGTCTACCTGGATCCAACCAATTCATTAACCATCGATCAAACCTGGTCAATGTTTACTGAATTACTCGCTGCAAGCAAGGAATATATACATTTCGTATGATCAGGTGGAATTTCTACACTAAATCCACCTTTGATATGGAAGAGGAAATACAGGAAGAAGTTAACGGCAATAAGAATTGATCAAATTCATTCAAATCGTGTTTATTGGCAGGTTTTTATGTCACAAGTTGCTTCATCAAAGATCATAATCAAAAATTCATGGGCTAATCGTATGGCAGAATCCATTCTGCCGGATTACGGCGAGTCAGAATGGATATGGCACTATGAACACGGTTTATTCATATTAGCGATAGCGTCCATCGAAAATCCTCAATTTGATGATTTTGTTCAAAAATGGATTGATCATTTTATTTCTCCTTCGGGAGTAATCCGCACCTATAAAATCGAGGAATACAACCTGGATCAGATCAATCCGGGAAGAGTCTTATTTCCTTCCTTTCGAAGGACCGGCGAGAACCGCTACGGGAAAGCGCTGCGATCATTGCGGTCTCAATTGGAGCAACAACCTCGCGGACCCAGTGGGGGTTTGTGGCATAAACAAATCTACCCGAACCAGATGTGGCTGGATGGTTTGTATATGGCAGAACCATTTAACGCCGAGTACGCGTCTACCTTCAATGAACCAGCAATCTACGATGACATTACCCATCAGTTTATCGTTCTGGAACAACATGCCCGTGACCCTCAAACTGGATTGCTCTATCACGGCTGGGATGAATCAAAAGTGCAAAAATGGGCTCATCCTGAAACAGGCTGTTCGCCTCAATTTTGGGGACGGGCAATTGGATGGTTCGTTATGGCACTGGTTGATGTCCTGGATTACCTGCCTGAATCACACCCTGATCATCCGAGGTTGGTGGGTATGCTTGCCCGGATTTCGCAAGCGCTGGTTCGCTACCAGGACCTTGAAAGTGGGTTGTGGTACCAGGTTGTGAACCTGCCCGGTAAACCCGGTAATTACCTCGAATCTTCCGTTTCGGCTATGCTGGTTTACGCTTTTGGCAAGGCAGTGCGTAAAGGCTGGCTGGATGAGGAGTATTTTTCATCCGCCAGGCGCGCATATCACGGCTTGCTCGAAAAAATGATCCGATTGGAACCGGATGGCAGACTCACCCTGCAGAATATTTGCGGTGTCGCTGGCTTGGGCGGTGAGCCTTACCGGGACGGTTCATATGAATACTATATCCATGAAGAGGTCATTCCGAATGATTTCAAGGGTGTTGGAGCCTTTATTCTGGCAGCACTTGAAATTGAAAAACATGAAGCAGTAGATACGGCGGATTAGTCGTACAGAGGCGATGGATATTGAATGACTGAACGTATTTTTTCACCCATTGAATTTGGTGCTGCAGGAGATGGCAAAACGCTCGATACTGCAGCTATTCAGGCTGCCATTGACCATTGTGCGGCTCAGGGGGGGGAACAGTTCAAATCCCTTCAGGGAATTTTCTTACAGGCGCCATTTTTTTTCATGATGATATTTCACTTCACATCGAGGCAGGGGCGGTTCTTCTGGCGAGTCAAAATCCGGCAGATTATCCGGTCACACGCAACCGCTGGGAAGGCGTGGAACAACTGACTTACTCCCCCATACTGGCGGGCAATGACCTTAAAAATATCAGTGTTACCGGCAGAGGCACAATCGACGGACAGGGGGAATTATGGTGGAAGAGATTTACCGAAAAGTCCCTTGAATATCCGCGTCCCCGCATGATCGGTTTCGCTGACTGTAAAAACGTGTTCATCGAAGGCATTACACTCAAGAACTCGCCGGCATGGACGGTCAACCCTGTGCGATGTGAAAATGTCATCATCCGCGGAGTGACCATCTTGAACCCACCGGATTCTCCAAACACAGACGGCATTAACCCGGACTCATGCAGGCTGGTTCGCATAATGGATTGTTATGTGAGTGTAGGAGATGACTGCATCACGATAAAATCAGGCACGCAATTTGAACATCCGCACCGGCGGGCAGCCTGCCGCGACATCGTCATCACCAATTGCATTCTGGAACGGGGGCATGGTGCAGTGGTTATCGGCAGCGAGATGAGCGGGGACGTGCAGAATGTGGTCATCTCCAATTGTTTGTTCATCGCCACAGATCGCGGCATCCGCATGAAGTCTCGCCGCGGACGTGGGGGAGTGGTGGAGAATATTAACGTCAGCAATATTATCATGGATCATGTCCTGTGCCCTTTTACCATGAATCTGTATTACCACTGTAACGGTGCCAAAGGAGACAAGGTCGTCTCCGACAAGAATGCTCGTCCAGTGGACGAGGGCACACCAGCTTTCAGAAATATCCATTTCAGCCACATCAATGCGACCGGGGTGAGTATCGCAGCCGGATATTTATACGGGCTGGCTGAAATGCCCCTGGAAGATATTTCCCTTTCAGATGTTTCAATTGAGATCTCACAAAACGCCGCTCCCGGTTACCCTGAAATGGCAGATGACATTCCGTTGATGACCCGGGCGGGGTTCTTCATTCGTAATGCACGTAGGCTTCGACTGGATCGCGTTCGGGTAGTCGGTCAAATTGGTGCGGCATTCGATTTGGATGGTTCTGTTGATGCTGAAATCCGACCCTGATCCGACTGTTATACTAAAGCATGTTGGACAAAGACCACGAAAGTATCTCCGAAAAACTGCAGATCGGATCAAGTGGGTTCAAGCAGCCCGGAAGAGAAAGTAACGAAATTTCCCCATTCCAAACGTGAATGTTGCATCAGCCAAGACGCGCAATAATCGAATAAGGAGAAGAAAATGAAATATCATACAGTTCTTGCTGCGAACCAGGGAATGAATAAACCGTCGATCAATCCTTGTAAACTGCTCGATTTTGGATTATTGAAATTATCCGCGGGCGGAGCCATATCCGCAGAAAGTGGTGAACGGGAAATTTTGGCAGTCCTGTTTAGCGGGAAAGCAAGTTTTGAAATAAATGGAAAGAACTTTGGGAGTATAGGCGGACGTCCAAATGTTTTTTCCGGGAAACCGCATTCAGTTTATATTCCTGCAGGCGCCACTTACACTATCCATGCGGATACGAATGTGGAGATCGGTATGCCGAGTGCCCCCAGTGAGCAAAACGAGATCGAACCATACGTCATCGCACCTGATAAAGTGGTGAGTGGTGCCTGGGGAGCTGCAAATTTTAAACGTTACTTCAATCAAATTCTCACCTCCTCGTCCCAACCCGAATTGCCAGCTCGCCGCCTGATCGTCGGTGAGACCTTCACCCCCAGCGGCAACTGGAGCACTTACCCGCCGCATAAACACCAGCTGGAGGATTTGCCAAGAGAAGCATTCCACGAGGAAATGTATTATTTCAAGGTGAACCCGGGGGATGGATTTGGTATTTGTCATTATTACAATGAAGAAGGTGAAGAGGAGAATTTCACCATCCGGGATAACAGCATCCACATGATGCCGCGCGGCTACCACACGGTGGTTTCAGCGCCTGGGTATACCACTTATTACCTGTGGTTCCTGGCAGGCAACCAGCGCATCCAGGGTGCGGTCGAAGATCCGACCCTGGCGTGGGTCGGTAAGACTGTAGCCATGTTAAAGGAACTGGGACATTAACCCCCTGATTGGATTGCGTTAGGAAGGGCACCTATGATGATTCTGGAAAAGTTCAAATTGGATGGAAAAACAGCTTTAATCACTGGAGCCGGGCAGGGCTTGGGGCAGGGAATGGCATTGGCATTGGCTGAAGCTGGTGCAGATATCGTTGGCCTGGACCGCGGCAGCAGCGATTCCACGAGGGCAGACGTTCTCGCCCTTGGCAGAAAATATAAACAGGTTGTTTGTGACCTTGGTAAAGCCAGTGTGGATGAGCTCAACCGGATAGTCTCTGATGTTGTAGATGAATTGGGGCACCTGGATATCCTGGTAAATAATGCCGGGATAATTCGGCGTGTTCCGGCAGTGGAATTTTCCGAGGCAGACTGGGACGATGTCATGCAAATTGACCTGAAAGCGGCTTTCTTCCTATCCCAGGCAGCCGCGCGGGTAATGATCCCGCAGGGTCATGGAAAGATCATCAATATCGCCTCCATGTTGTCGTTCCAGGGCGGGATCATCGTGCCATCATACACTGCCGCCAAGAGCGGCATCGCCGGCATCACGCGCGCGCTCGGGAACGAGTGGGCGTCCAAAGGTTTAAACGTAAATGCCATCGCTCCCGGGTACATGGCTACAGAAAATACAGCCGCCCTGCGGGCAAACGAACAGCGCGCACCAGCCATCCTTGAGAGGATTCCCGCTGGAAGGTGGGGAACACCGGATGATCTGAAAGGGGTAACAGTATTCCTGGCGTCAGAAGCGTCCGATTACCTCCAGGGAGCCATCATCCCCGTGGACGGCGGCTGGCTGACGAGGTAATGTCCTGATTAAGAATTAAACAGCCCGGATTCATTCCGGGCTGTCTCTTTGTAAGGTTGTGTCAATTTCTTCTGCAATCGAGCGAATCAACCTGATCCCCTGATCACCAGTTCGGGCATGATGACGATTTTCCGATTTATATCAGCATCCATCCCGTCATTATCGAGGAAAAAGGGTATTGTTAGGCGTCCTATATCGTACTGGTTCACGCGCAAGGTGCTCAGCGCGGGATCAACCAGTGACGCCAGGGGAACATCATCCGCGCCGATGATGGCGATCTCCGCAGGAACCTTTTTCCCTCTTTGTTTGCACGCCTGCAAGGCACCTACTGCCACAAGGTCGTTGTAGGCAAGGATGGCATCAATGTTTGGGTGGGATTCCAAAAGTTTCATGGTGGCGTCCAATCCGCTTTGCAGGGTTGGCTGGCAGTGGAGCACGCATGATTTATCCACTGGAAAACCGGCTGCCTTCATGCCTGTTTGAAAACCACTTTTCCGCCGTTGACCGCTGTGAGAGGATTCAGGTCCGGCGATAAAAGCCATCTGTTTTCTGCCAGTTTCAACAAAGTGCCGCACAGCCATTTCAGCACCGGCATGATCATCTACATTTATTGTGGACACGTTCAGGTGAGGGGTATCCAGGTCGCGGTTTACCAGCACCATCTGGGAGAATCGGTCAACATACACCAGCAGTTCCTCTTGCGGCAGGCGGGAACTGCACAGGATGACGCCATGAACTTCCTTTTGCCATAACGATTCCAGCGCGGATCTCTCGCGTTCAATGCTCTCAGCACTGTTGACCAGGAATACACTGAAGCCATATTCAAAGGCTGCGTCTTCAGCGCCGTGGGCGATGTGAGCGAAAAAAGGATTAGAGACGTCTGGAACGACCAGCCCTAGCGTATTCGTCTGGCGGGTAGCAAGGCTGCGGGCGATCTGGCTGGGTTGGTAATTCATTTGCCTGGCAAGATCCAGGATGCGCGCCCGCGTTTCCTCCCCGATCCCTTCCCGGCCGTTGATGGCGCGGGAAACGGTCATGAGGGAGACCCCAGCCGCTTTGGCAACGTCCACCACGGTTATGCGTTTTTTCTTCATGCACTACTCTTCCCAAAAATCATAAATTGATTATAATATAAGTTAGCGCTAACGTTAGCGCTAACTTATCCTGGAATTTGGCGAGTACTGATAATGGATGTTTCAACCGGTTCAAATCTCTCTCAAGACAGAGTCTTTTCTCCCGAGCCCGCGGTCCGGAAAATCGCCAGGGGGTTATATGAATCTGTCGCCAGTCTTCCGATTGTCAGTCCGCACGGGCATGTGGATCCAGCATTGTTCAGCAATCCCCGGGCATCTTTCGGCTCACCCGCC
Source organism: uncultured Chloroflexia bacterium (assembly GCA_963753625.1). Lineage (GTDB taxonomy): Bacteria > Chloroflexota > Anaerolineae > Anaerolineales > Anaerolineaceae > UBA6107. The sequence continues at coordinate 103,502 of CAVWCP010000003.1, read as the reverse complement.
GACCTTTTCATCATCCCGGATCATTACGTCACCCGCATGCTCTATTCTCAGGGAATAGCGTTGGAAGCCCTTGGCATACCCCGCCCGGATGGTGGAACGGTAGAAACGGATCATCGTAAGATCTGGAAACTCTTCTGTGAGCATTACGAGTTTATTCCGCGGAACTCCCTCAGGGATCTGGTTGTCCCATGAATTGAGTGAGGTTTTTGGAATTACCCTAAAGCCATCTGCTGCCACTGCAGATGCGCAATATGATGAAATAGCGGAAAAATTAGCCCTTCCAGAGTATTCACCCAGAGCCTTATTCAAGAAATTTAACATTGAGGTCCTGTGCACAACAGATTCCGCGGTGAGTAACCTGGAGCACCACAACACTATCCGTGAATCAGGCTGGGGTGGTAAGGTCATCCCCACTTTTCGCCCGGATTCACTGGTTAACCTGGATATTCCGGGTTGGCGCCAGACCATTACCGAACTCGGGAAGGTATGCGGGTACGAAATTAATGACTATCCCGTATTTATCAAAGCACTCGAATCCCGGAGGGAATACTTCAAGGCGATGGGAGCAACCGCAACCGATCACGCAGTGATCACCCCCTACACCGTGGAGTTAACCAAAGCTGAAGCCAATTGTATTTTCAAGCACGCATTACAGGGTACTGTTTCAGCAGAAGAGGCAGCCCGCTTCACAGCCCATATGCTCATGGAAATGGCACGCATGAGCATTGAAGATGGCCTGGTGATGCAGGTGCATCCAGGATCCTTGCGCAATCATAATGAAGTTGTTTTTCAGCGTTTCGGTCCAGATAAAGGTTGTGATATCCCGGTTGCCACGGAATTTACAGGCAACCTGCGAGCACTTTTAAATAAATACGGAAACGACAACCGCCTGACCTTGATTCTCTTCACTTTGGACGAATCAACCTATTCCCGCGAATTAGCCACGATCGCGGGGCACTATCCGGCTGTAAAGCTGGGCCCGCCCTGGTGGTTCAATGACAGCCCGAATGGCATGGCACGTTATTTTGACCAGGTCATGGAAACCGCCGGATTGTATAATACAGCCGGGTTTAACGATGATACCCGGGCATTTTGCTCCATACCCGCAAGGCACGACTTGTGGCGGCGGATGTCAGCAAACTGGGTTGCTAGCCTGTTAACCCGGCACCTGGTGGATATGAACGATGCTCTTGAAATGATGATCGATCTTTCGATCAGGTTGGCAAAACGCACTTATAAACTGGTTTAGCAGGATACACCCTGCAGAAGGATGACGTTATGCTTTCTCCGCTTGGTTTAAAACCCTCTTTTGGTTTTGGCGACCGTATGGGGCTTGCCACACCCGGGCATATCGCTGCCGTTACAGGTACCCGGTTTTCACCGGTCTTCGCCCAACAGTCGGTGCGGGAAAACATGCGCACCGGCCGCACGCTTATCCAGGTACTGGAGGATGCCAAACGGGCAGTGGAGGCAGCCGGCTGGGATTCTCCCTGGGGTGCGGATGCCGATCACCTGAAGACTGTGGATGACCTCCCTGGGTTTGTGGACGCCGGCTACACCTTTTTTACCGTGGACCCGGGTGAGCACGTGGATAATGCAGCCGATACCGATTCTCTGGCGGTGCTTGAGCAGAAGAGCCAGGGATTGAATTGGTCTGAGCTGGAGGAAATATACATTTCCAAATCAAAAGAGCATGGCTTCGGCGTTTTTGATAGGGAGTCCCTCCTGCGGGCGGTGGTTAAGTACGGCAAAGCCATCCGCCACTCTGTATCGATGTACCAGCGTCTCATTGAGATGAAAGAGGTATTTGATTTTGAGGTATCCATTGACGAAACTGATGCTCCAACAACAGCATTGGAACATTATTTCATTGCCAATGAATTAACCCGCAATCGGGTAAGATTCACATCACTAGCACCGCGTTTCATCGGAAGCTTCGAGAAAGGCGTTGATTACATTGGAGATATCAATGCGCTGGATGCCGAATTAGCCCGCCACGCTGCGGTCACAGCACTTTTTGACAATTACAAGATCAGCCTGCATTCCGGTTCAGATAAATTCAGCGTTTATCCCTTGATGGTGAAACACTGGGGAGAACGCCTGCACGTCAAAACAGCCGGCACCAGTTACCTTGAAGCTTTGCGTACGCTCGCGATCGAAGAACCGGACTTGTTTGCCAAAATTTGGGCATTGGGTTTGGAACGCTACGCAATAGACCGGCAAACGTATCACGTGTCAGCAGTGATCAGCAAGGTACCCCAGGGAATCGCATTACCCTCCTTGCTGGATGATTTTCATGCACGCGAGATCCTGCATGTGACCTTCGGGTCTGCCCTAATGCAGTACGGCAAGGAGATTCATGCAGCCATCAGGGAACATTCAAACGGGTACCTTGACCATTTAACGCGGCACTTCAAGAAACACCTTGGTCTTTTGAGTTTGTAAATGGAATGCGGACTAATTAATTGATAAACACAAAGGGAATTCATCGCTTGCAGAGGTTGTAGTAATTATTAAGGTTTATGGGAGGTTCCAATGAGTGGTTCGTTTGATGTAAAAGGTAAAGTGGCGGTGGTAACCGGTGGAGCGGGGGTTCTCTGTGCCGAAATGTGCCGTGCCCTGGCTCAAGCTGGAGCAAAAGTTACTGTCCTCGACCTGCGTTTGGAACCGGCTGAAGCGCTTGCCTCTGAGATCGGGAATGGGGCTATTGGCGTAGCGTGCAACGTACTTGAAAAATCCAGCGTGGAAGGGGCTGCCCAGCGCGTACTCAAAAAATTCGGGCGGGTGGATATTTTGATTAATGGCGCCGGAGGGAATAAACCAGATGCCACCACCAGCGCAGAAAAACTCTTCTTTGACGTTCCCGCGGAAGCCATCCGCTGGGTGTTTGATCTGAATCTGATGGGTACCATCCTGCCCTGCCAGGTTTTTGGTAAACAAATGGTTGCGCAAAAACATGGGGTGATCCTTAATATTTCGTCCATGAATGCCTTCCGCCCGCTCACCCGAATTGCTGCTTACTCCGCCGCCAAAGCAGCGGTCAGCAATTTTACGCAGTGGTTGGCAGTCTACATGGCTCAGGAATTCAGCCCGGCAATTCGAGTGAATGCCGTTGCTCCTGGTTTCTTTGTGACCGAACAGAACCGCTTCCTCTTAACAGAAAAAGAAACCGGTGATCTAACAGCGCGTGGGAAAACGATCATGACGCATATTCCCCAGGGTCGCTTTGGTGCTCCGGAAGACCTGACCGGTACCGTGATGTGGCTTGTTTCACCCGCTTCAACTTACGTTACCGGTGTCGTAGTGCCTGTTGATGGTGGCTTTTCAGCCTTCAGTGGCGTGTAAAATCTGCGACTGATAATGTGAATGCTCCAAGTTTCGAATTCGTTTCCACTTTGGGCAATAGCTCACGCAGCGGAAAAGGACAAGGAGAGCAAAATGCTTGAAAAACAATTGATCGCTCCTGCAGGTCTGGTCTTGCCGGAAGACGATATTTTACAGACTCTGCATACCTCGTTGAGCAGCCGCTTTGCAAACCAGAAGGTGCTGGTTTTGATCCCTGATCATACCCGTTCCCTGCCGCTCCCATTCCTCTTCAGGGCAATGGTTAGCGCGCTTGCCAACACCCGCCAGCTGGACTTTATGGTCGCACTGGGGACGCATCCCGCATTATCACAAGCTAACCTGGAAAATCTGGTCGGCATCACAGCAGAGGAACGCAGGACCACTTTTGCCGGGGTTGGTTTGCTTAACCATGAATGGTCAAATCCGGAGGCACTGGTCAGCATCGGATCAATCGAACAATCCCAGTTCCAGCAAATTGCCGGGGACCACTGGCACTCTTCTCTTCCTAACCGGGTGGACATCCGCATTAATAAGTCCGTTTTTCAATATGACCACATCATCATATTAGGTCCAACTTTTCCGCATGAAGTCGTGGGGTTTTCCGGCGGCAACAAGTATTTATTCCCGGGAATATCCGGACCGGACATGATCAATGCCACCCACTGGCTTGGAGCCCTTGCAGGTGTCGTGGGTACGATCGGGATTAAAAATACTCCTGTAAGGGAGATGATCAATGTGGCTGCTGCAAAGTTAAGCACGCCGGTAACCTTGATCTCGCTGGTGGTCGAAGGTCACGAAATTAGCGGGTTGTTTATTGGCGATGCCCTTTCAGCCTGGAGCGCAGCGGCAGACCTTTCAGCAAGCCGGCACATCCGCTGGTGTGAAAAACCGTTTCAAATGGTGCTTTCGTGCGCGCCAAAAATGTATGATGAACTTTGGACCGCCGCAAAGGCCATGTACAAAATGGAGCCGGCTGTGGCAATGGGTGGGGAAGTGGTTATCTACGCGCCGCACCTGGATGTGGTCAGTCATGTGCACGGCAAGTATATTTATGAAGTCGGCTATCATATCCTGCCTTATTTCCTGCAGGATTGGGAACGCTACAAACACATCCCGTTGGGGGTACTGGCGCATTCCACTCACGTACGGGGATCAGGGCACATGGAAGGCGGGCAGGAAAAACCCAATGTACGCGTAACCCTGGCGAGCAGGATCTCCCCCGAAGATTGCACCCGCCTCAACCTTGGCTACCTTGATCCTGCGAGCATCAAGCTTGAAGATTGGCGCGATCGCGAGGATGAAGGTATTTTACATGTTCCCAGGGCAGGAGAGATATTGTTCCGCACAAAATAATCCACGACAAGCCGCGAACAATCGGTGAGTTGACCGTTAAGTCCTAAACTTTATTGAGAAAATGGATTGTGTTAAATGATTGATAAGCTTCCGCAATTGAAAACCTGGCTGATGACCAATGGAAAAGTGGTTTCCCTGCTGGTAACCATGTTCATCGGGGCTTTTGTTCCGCAGGCGCAGGTGCTCACGTTCATGGTGCAATACCTGTTGATGACCATGTTGTTTTTTGCCTTTCTTGACCTCCCAACCAAACAATTGTCCATCCAGCCGGGAGTGATCAAAGTGCTTTTGGCCAACCTGTTGCTTGGCATTGGCTGGTATTTCCTCTTCTCGCTCGTCGATCATGAACTTGCCATGACGGCTTTTATCTGCGCCACGGCGCCGACTGCCATTTCGTCTACTGTGATCGTTGGTTTTATCCGCGGGAAAGTCAGTTTTATGGTTGCGGCGGTCTTGATAACCAACATTGTTGCTGCGCTGGTGATCCCATTCATTCTTCCAAAAGTAGTTGGAACCAGTGTGCAAATCTCCACCTGGGATGTTCTCTTCCCGGTTCTCATCACCATGTTCGTGCCGCTCATCCTGGCGCGTTTATCCACGCATCTACCCACAAAAGCACAAGCGGTGCTTCACGCAGGGAAAAAGCTGTCATTTCCCGTTTGGCTTTTCAACCTTTTTATCATCAGTGCCAAGGCATCCAATTTCATGATCAATGAAAGGTCTGGTTCTTTCACCCTTTTATTCCAGATAGCCGGGGTGGCACTGATTATTTGCATCGTCAATTTTGCCGTTGGGGCTATCCTTGGCGGCAGGGACTACTGGCAGGAATCCAGCCAGGCATTGGGTCAGAAAAATAACACATTTGCCATCTGGATCGCGCTGACGTTCATGAGCCCCCTTGTGGCAATGGGACCCACCATCTATACTTTTTACCATCACCTCTACAATACCTGGCAAATCTATCGCTTTGAAAAACGAAAGAAGGAGAACCTATGTCAAGAGCAAATTTCGGTGTAATGGGTCTGGGCGTGATGGGGCATATGCTCGCCCTGAATATGGAACGCAACGGTTTCAAGGTAGCCGGCTATGACCTCGACCCGCTGAAAGTAACCGCTTTTGGTGAAGATGCAGATAAGAAGAATCTCATTGCCTGCGATTCGCTGGAATCTTTCCTGGCGGCCCTTGAGTTGCCGCGCCGGATCTTGATGATGGTTCCAGCCGGCAAACCCGTAGATTCCGCCATTGCTTCCCTTATCCCGGTGTTGACAAAAGGCGACCTCTTGATCGATGGCGGCAACACCTTTTTCCTGGATACTGAACGGCGGTCAACGGAACTAGAAGCATTAGGGATCATCTATATCGGCACAGGGGTGAGTGGTGGAGAACAGGGTGCTTTATGGGGACCTTCCATCATGCCGGGAGGTCAACCCGAAGCGTGGGAACTGGTCAAGCCGATCTTCGAAGCCATTTCCGCCAAGGCTTATGGCGAACCCTGCGTGGCGTACATGGGACCGCGGGGAGCCGGTCATTATGTCAAGATGGTTCACAACGGCATTGAGTACGGCGATATGCAGTTGATCGCTGAAGCCTACGACCTGCTGCATCGCGGGTTGGGAATGTCCAATGAAAAATTGCACGATGTTTTTACGGAATGGAATAAAGGTGATCTTGAATCCTATTTGATCGAGATAACCGCAGATATCTTCAGCAAGGTGGATGCTGAAACTGGTCGCGGCATTGTCGATTTGATCCTGGATGAAGCGCAGCAAAAAGGCACGGGAAAATGGGCAAGTCAGAATTCTCTTGATCTGGGTGCACCCATCCCGACCATTAACGCAGCGGTTGAAAGCCGCATCATCTCTGCCTATAAGGAAGAACGGGTCGCTGCTTCCAGGGTATTGTCAGGTCCGGAGGTGAAAATTGCAGGCGCCCCGCAGGAGATCATAGAGGCTGTTCGGGATGCACTCTATGCCGCCAAGATTTGTTCTTACGCGCAGGGTTTTGGACTGATGCGCCTCGCCAGCAAGGAATACGGTTACAACCTGAACTATAGTGAGATCGCCCGCATCTGGCGTGGCGGATGCATCATCCGCGCGAAATTCCTGAATGATATCCTGGCTGCATTTAAACGCAATCCCGACCTCCCCAACCTGATGGTGGATCCCGAATTCGCCATAGCGATGAATTCGCGCCAGGCGGCATTGCGCAAAGTGGTCGCCCTGGCTGCTCAAAGCGGAATTCCGGCGCTGGCATTCAGTTCTGCCCTGGCATATTTCGATGCCTACCGCAGTGAACGGTTGCCGGCTAATTTGACCCAGGCGCAGCGTGATTATTTTGGCGCCCATACCTACCGGCGCATCGATAAGCCGGGCACATTCCATACGGAATGGCAATAACCAACGGGACTAATAGAAGATCTACGGAGGTAGAAAATGAAATACGGACTTAATATTAAATCTGAAGGTGCGCTAGATTTTCTCTCTTTAGGCGCACTCGTCCACCGTCTCGACCCCGGCATCGTACCATTCCGCAAGGCAACGGAATGCAAGATTCATGTCAGCGGTGGGGAATTTAACTGCGCAGCCAACCTGTCGGATTGTTTTAATATGAAAACGGGCATCGCCACTGCCATGGTGGATTATCCGATTGGCGAATTGATCGCTGAACGCGTAAGGGCGATGGGCGTCAGGCCGTTTTACAAACATTTCAAGCATAATGGCGTCAATGGACCCAATATGGCTACTGTCTTCAGCGACCGCGGCTACGGCGTTCGCGGTCCTGTGGTCTTTTACAATCGCTCCAATGAGGCCGCCGCGCAGCTCAAACCTGGCGATATTGACTGGCAGAGCATCCATGCCGGCGGTGTGCGCTGGTTCCACAGCGGTGGTATTTTCGCGGCACTCTCCGAGACAACTGGCGAGGTTATTATTGAAGGCATGAAGGCCGCCAAAGCTGCTGGAGCTGTCACGTCGTTTGACTTGAATTACCGCGCAAAATTGTGGAATATCTGGGGAGGGCAGGAAAAAGCCGCTTCAGTGGTTCACCGCATCGTTGAAAATGTGGATGTACTGGTAGGTAACGAAGAAGACCTGCAGCTCGGTCTTGGCATTCCAGGTCCCGAGGTCGCAGCCAAATCCAAATTGGATCCGAGCACATTCTTTGGCATGATCGATAAAGTAGTAAGGAAATTCCCTAATGTGAAAATTGTGGCGACCACCTTGCGTGATGTGCACTCTACCAACCACCATAGTTGGGGAGCGGTCGCCTGGGTGGATGGAAAAACCTATATTTCTCCAACTTGCGAATTAAACATTTATGATCGCGTAGGCGGCGGTGATGGTTTTGCCTCCGGATTCTTTTATGGATTGCTCACGGGTGAATCAGAGCAGGAAGCGGTTAACCTGGGATGGGCACATGGCGCGCTGCTGACAACCACACCCGGCGATACCACCATGGTGACGCTGGAGCAGGTGAGGGCATTTGCCAAAGGGGGTTCGGCTCGCATTCAAAGGTAAAACTAACATAAACTCCCCGGTGTCGGGGAGTTTATTGTTCAACTGCGGTTTTTTCTTTCAGTTTGTTTTTTATTTCCTGTAATCGTTTTCCATGTAACGGATAGAATACCAGGCTGAGGATTGCCAGCAGTGAACCAACTGCGGGGGGAATGCTTACGAATACCCTGAATCCATGTGCCACGCTTGCAGGCTGTACAGGCAAGAGCGGGTCGTAACCATAGGCGTTTGAAATCCAGCCAAACACAATCGAACTGAATGCATATGCCAATGTGATGATCATCCCGCTCATCCCCAGGTACATCCCCTCACGGCGCTGTCCGGTCTTGATCTCATCCTCATCGATAACATCAGCCGGGGTGACGTAGCCCATCAACAACAATCCCGCCAGCGCTATCCCCATCATGATAGCGATGAATACCACGGCTGTGAGGGTTTGCGCGAAAAACAGGGGGATGGTGGAAATACCCATCAGGGCATACGCGATGAACAAATTCGTGCGGGGTTCAAACCGGGGGGCGAGGATTCTTTTCCAGGGGTACAGCGCCGCAGCAGCAACAATAAAGATAGTTCCGAGGACGATCGTGGTGGCGGTTGGGTCCAGCCCCAGGCTGTACTTGATATAAAATGCCAGCCCTGATGTCACCACGGCAGTCGAAAAATTCCGCATCATTTGGGCGGAGACGATGGTCAGGAAACTGCGGTTCATAAAGGTAGCCTTTAGTGCCAGACCAAAAGGGATTCTCTTGTTGTACATACTTGCTTTGCGTTCGAACATCCCCCGGGTTGCAATGAGCAGCGCGAATGCCGTGACAACCCCAAGAAAAATGCCCATCCCCGGCCAACCCACAATCCGTGCCAGGCTGATCGGCAGCGCGGCACCAATGATCAATCCGATTACCTGGAAAAGGTTCATCCTTGTGGCAATGCTGGTGCGGTCTTTGTAGTCTGAGAACATTTCGGGGTAGGCGGCGTAGTAAGTGGTTTGTACAATGGTAGCCATTGTTTCAAACAGGAAAAGACCAAGAATAAACCAGACCAGTAATGCGGTCGGATGATTCCTCCCTGAAAACGGAACGAGGAAAAGCAGGGAAAAGAAAACCGCATATGGGATGGTCCCGAACAAGACATAGGGAATACGCCTGCCCCAGATGGTCTTTGTCCGATCCGAAATGTACCCCATCAAGGGATTGTTGAGTGCGTTATAAATTGCATAGCCGGTCATAACCGCGGCTGCCACCGTTGGTGCCATGGTGTGTACATCCACATAAAAGAAGAGGAGGACTGCGCCAATAGCCTGGTAGGGTAATGCGCACCCGAGGTTGCCGAGACTGTATGCCCATTGCTGTGCATTGGTAGTTCTAATTACTGAGTGCCTGACAAGTGGATTGATGAGTTTTATCTTGGTCATGCGCGGTTTTCCAAAAATTATCCTATGGTATTTATCTTCATGGTACAACAGGACTCGGATATGCCCGTTCGTAAGCACTGATTATGGTATTCCATTTCTGGTCGGCCTCATTGTTTATCGTTTGTCTGGCTGGATCTGCGTCAAACCAGGCGATGGTGCGTTTCACACCTTCAGCCCACGGTACCTTACAATCGAATTCCGGCACAAAGCGTTTGATCTTGGAATTATCAAAGACCACGCTGTTGATCTTGTCGCCAATCAAAGAACCCGTATAGTGGTCGTTCCACATCGCAAGCAAATCAGAGGAAATGTGGATGATATTTGGCGCAACCCCGAGGGCTGAGTAGGTTTGCAGATAGAGTTGGTTCCAAGCAAGCACCTCATCGGAGGTGATATGAAAGGCTTCTCCAATGGCATTAACATTGCCGAAAAGTCCCACCATGCCGACGGCGAAATCAGCATTCCAGGTGCACACCCACAACGATGTGCCGTCACCAGGGACGATGACCTTTATTCCCTGGCGCATACGGTTGATTATGGTGTAAGGGTTCTGCCAATCAGTAACACACAACGGCAGTTGAGAGGGACCGTAGGTCAGGGATGGTCGTACGATGGTGACTGGAAAACCCTTTTCACGATATGCATTCTTCAGGTTTTCCTCACAGGCGATCTTGTCGCGGGAGTACTGCCAGTAAGGATTCTCAAGGGGGTTTTCTTCAGTGATCAGGTAGTGTGCTGGAGGTTTTTGATAGGCACTGGCAGAGCTTATGAAAATGAATTGCCTGGTCTTCCCGTTGAAGAGAGAAATATCGCGCTCAACATCTGCCGGGGTGAACGCGATCCAATCCACCACCACGTCGAAGGTTTGATCCGACAAAAACTCCACAAGTTGATTCGTTTCTGCGTGGAAATCCGCGACAAGCGTATGCGCGCCAGCCGGAACGACATATTTGGTGGACTGAGCACGCGTCAGGATCGTAAGATCCATCCCCCGTTTGACCGCCAGCTCAGCGCATGCAGAACTGATCAAACCGGTACCGCCAATGAAGAGCACTCTCATCTTTACCTCCGCTTCTGCAATCAACAGAAAATGCTTACTTTGATCGTAATTGATCCAAATTTTCCCGCAAACAAATAGGTCAATCAACCCCGTGGGAATTTCCACTGCCTTCGAGCAGGTAATTGACCGCGGCTTCTTCATTGCTGCCTTTGTAGATTTCGATGTCGGTGACTTTACGGAACTTGTGTTCAAACACATGGTAGATGCCATTTTCCTGGATCAGCCAGCGATTGCCAAACAGCATCTTGATATTCTTTTCAGCGAGGGCTTCCAATATTTTCATTTTATTGCTCCCGTAAGTTCGTCGCTGTAATTAACTGTCGATTCCCAAATTACTGGTAAACTTCATCGCACCACAAACTATATGGATATTTTATAATAACAGTATAAAGGCAGCTTCAGTTACGCCTAACTTAGCGAGGATTGATGGACACACAAAAAGAGATCAAACAACGGGTTGCTGGAAAGAAAAATGAGATCATTCAATTTATGCGGGATATATGTGCCATCCCGTCAATGGATTCACTGATCGGACCTGTCGGGGAACGCATCCAGGCTGAGATGAAGAAACTTGGCTATGATGAATTTCGCTTCGATAAGATGGGCAATACGATCGGTCGCATCGGAAATGGTCCGAAGGTAATTGTTTATGACTCCCACATTGACACCGTAGGTGTGGGTGACCAGAATGATTGGGGATGGGATCCATTTATCGGTAAGGTGGAAGACGGCATTCTTTATGCGCGTGGTGCCTGTGACGAAAAAGGCAGCACACCTGGTATGGTGCATGGCCTGGCGATTGCCCGTGACCTGGGTTTGCTGGACGGGTACACAGCATACTATTTCGGCAACATGGAGGAATGGTGCGACGGCATTGGTCCCAACGCCTTTGTTGAAGCTGACCCGAAAGTGAAACCGGATTTCGTCGTTATCGGTGAACCCACCAAGATGAATGTTTACCGCGGGCACAAGGGCCGTGTTGAAATGAAGATCACAGCATCAGGACGTTCTGCTCATGCTGCGGTGCATTACCTGGGAGACAACGCGGTTTACAAGATGGCTTCAATCATCAACCTGATCCGCGAACTGGACCGCCGTTTTCGTTTTGGAATGGGAAGCCATCCGGTTCTGGGGCATCCTTCCATCGCGATCACCGATGTGGCTGCTCGAACAAACTCCCTTAATGCTGTCCCCAACCAGTTCACGATCTACATTGACCGCAGGATTACCATCAATGAACCTCATGATGAGGTGATTGAACAGATTAAAGGGTTGATCCCTGATTACCTCCAAACGGAGATCATCGTCGAGGAATTGTTTTATGATACCCCCTCCTACACCGGTTATGTTTTTCCATTAAATAAATACTTCCCTGCCTGGCTGCAGGAAGAATCCCACCCGCTGGTGCAGGCTGGTCAGAAGACTGTGTTGGACCTGTGGGGCGAGACCCGACCGCTGGGCACCTGGGATTTTTCCACCAACGGCACCTATTGGGCTGGCAAGGCAGGCATACCGTCCATCGGGTTTGGCCCGGGGGATGAAGAGACTGCCCACACCATGATCGAGAATGTCTCACTCGATGATATGGTGAGCGCGACAGAGTTTTACGCCTATCTGCCAAAGAGTCTTAAAGATTCTTTGCGTTAAGGCTGTTCACATTCGTTTCCTCAACTAAACATTAAGCACCCGCTGCTCGCAGCGGGTGCTTAATGTTTAGTTGAGTGATTATTTCCTTTAATTCATATTACTGCGCGACCCTGTGACCACTAGCTTTTTTCCACTAATCCGGGCTCCAGCGGGGGAAGAGAAGCAGTGGAATGCTTTTTGTTCAGCAAAATGAAACCGACCGTTGCCATCAATCCGATAAACCCGCTGATGTACCAGAGCATATTCGGATCGGGCCCATCGAGTATTAATCCAGCAAAGTAAGGTCCCACGGTAAAAGCCACACTCCAGGATAAGCCGGACACTGCCATGTACCTGCCGCGCATATCTTCAGGAGCAAAACTAGCCACAATGGATTGTGCAAATGGTGCCAGAACCATTTCACCGACCGTGATGATCACCATGGCTGTTACGAACAGGGCGAAACCCGTTACAAATCCATACATTGCAAAACCAATCGCGTAGAGAAAGGTACCCACTGCCATCATCAGCATCGGCTTGTACTTCTCGAGTCTGTGAGTGATCCAGAATTGCAGAACGACGACAAGGATCGCGTTAATACTCAAGAGTGAACCATAGGCAACTTCCTGCAACCCCCGGTTGTCACGCAGGAAGACCCCTAGAGTTGTATTCATGTTCATATAAACCAGGGTCATCAATACCGTTACTCCGATGAACAACACAAAGGGAGTATCTTTGAGAACGCGTGCATATCCGGCAAAGGTTTGTTTCATTGATTCCGGTTTTGCATTTTCATGTGCCTGAGGCTTGGTTTCTGGTAGAGCAAAGAACACAATGGTTGCAGCGATAACGCTGATTACTGCATCGACGATGAAGAGGGTAAGATAGGAACGCATCACCAGTAATCCTGCGATCGGAGGGGCGATGATTACTGCAATATTAAAGACCATGCGGATAATGCCGTAACCCTCAGCGCGTTTTTCAGGCGGGAGCAGGTCTGCCACTACTGCTTCTTCTGCAGGTCCGCCAATACTGCTCAGTGTTCCAACGATCACGGAGACAGCCACAAACACTGCCAGAGTCGGTGCAAAACCCATCCCCAATGCGCTGAGGGAGGAGAGGAGAAGGCTGGCAACTATGACTCCTTTCCTGCCTACACGGTCTGCCAGTGCACCGCCGAGGGCACTTCCAACAAGACCGGAGATAGAAAAAATCGCGAAGAGTATCCCAACTGTGGACATTCCGATATCGAACTTCCTGGTGAGATACAAAGCAAAAAAAGGATACAGCATGAATCCACCCAGGCGGTCAATAAACACCACCAGGTTGTATGTCCAGAAGGCGCGTGGATAATCATTGAATAATTTCTTGAACTTGCTTAGTCTGCTGTCCAATTTCTGCTCCAGAACCAGTTTGCCCTAATATAATACTTCAAATATTAATAATCTTCAGTTTTGTTTGTGGTCGCAGTAACGGACATATATCGAAAATGTTAGCCAATTTTGGCAAGAAAGGTGATTTATAACCAAATTGTCCACCAGAAATAAGATCTTTTAATCAATCTGGCGCGAATAAAGCCGGTGTTTCTTATGAAAGGTAATGCCAAAGTTGGACAATTCCAGCAGCATGCGTTCATTTTTTGCATTCACCTGCACAACTTCGCCATGTGTGTAGCGTGAGTTTTCGAAACTTTTAACAATCTCGTTTAGCAAAATGGCAGTACCACCTGAACCGCGGAATTCTTCGATTATCCCTGCGCCATTGATATTTATTGTTCTGGTGCTGCCTAATTCAACTAAAATATCTAGCCAACCGAAAGGAAACAAACGACCATTGCATCTCTGCAGTGCTGTAGAGATATCTGGATAAGCAAAGAGAAACCCCACTGGGCGGGTTTCTTTCATCACGATCTTGATCAAATTCGGGTCTGAGAACCACAGGATTTGATTTGCCATGATCTTTGCTTCTTCGACCGCAATGGGAAAGTTACCGCTGGTCCCTCTAATGGCATCATTATAGAGAGCCTGCAATTCAGGTAATCGCTTGCGCAGATCGTTTTTCGTTCGAAACGTTGCGATGGTTAACCCCCGCCTTTCCTGCACCCGCTTTGCGATTATCTCAATTTTTGGATCTCGAAAGCTATCCCGTTTGATAAAACCTGAAACTATTTCTTCAGTTACCTGAAAACCGGCTTCTTCCAGCATTGTGATGTAATAAGCCGGGTTGTAAGGGATACCCAGCGCCGGTCGGTATTCAAACCCTTCACTCAAAAGCCCCAGGCCATCTAGTGCTGAAAAGCCTCTTGGCCCGGTGACCCTTCTCAAACCCTGCTGACGCGCCCATTCGAAGGCAGCTTCAAACAAGGGGATGGAAATTCCCGGGAGATCGACAGTTTCGAAAAGATAGAAGAATGCCGTTTTTTCATGATTGTAGTCATTGTAGGGATGATGATTCAGGCAGGCGAGGCGCGCAAGAGGCTTGTCGTTATTATCCAAGGCAACGAAGAAGGCAGCCTTTGAGTGCTTAAAGAATGGATTTTTGTGTACGTTTAGCATCCGGACGGAATCGCTCTGCAGCGGTGGTACCCATAATGGATTTTCTTTATAAATAAATTCAGGCAAATGAAGAAACGCATTCACCTGTTTTTTGTCGGACGTGTCAATTTGTTGAATTGTAAAAGCTGCCAAATCATCTCTCCAGGTATCGTTTTACAAGTTTAACATGGAAGACATTGGGAGAGATTGACGAAAAATATTGGTTTCCTCAAAAAGTGATGTGAATGAATCGTAGTTATGCGCAATAAATAATTGTTTCCATCGAGTAAAATTAATTCAATCCACCTAGTTTACTACAGTACCAAGCTAACTAGATAAACAGTTACAATTGATTAAATAGAACAGGGATCAATTTCACAAGAGGCTGGATGACTTCACCGCTTTTAATTTATCAGTTGATCTGTAATCACAATAGAAATATTCTTGATTTCCCTGCGATATTAAGCCCGGAAAAGGAAGCCATTTCCTATCGCTCCCTTATATCGGATATTCAGGTAATAGCTCTTCAACTCACCCGCATGGGCTTTCGACCGGGGGATCGTTTGGCCGTGGTTCTCCCCAACGGTCCTGAAATGGCGACCGCGTTCCTGGCAATCTCAGCAGTGTGTACATGCGCGCCCCTCAATCCATCCTTGAAGTATGATGATTACAAATTCAGTTATGAAGATTTACATATTAAAGCCCTGGTAATCGCCAAGAGGATGGTTAATGATTCACGCCGGGCTGCAATTGATCAGAATATCCCGGTGATTGACCTTGAACCAGACCCACTTACCGCGGGCAGGTTCACGCTCACTCATAACACTTCAGTCGATGAATCGATAAATGAACCTGTATTTGCTGCTATCGATGATATTGCGCTGGTATTACAAACTTCCGGCACTACTTCCAGACCGAAGATTGTGCCTCTCACGCATCGAAATATTTATTACTCCGTTCACAACATCATCGATTCTTATAAGCTCACGCCTGATGACCGCTGCCTGAACATGATGCCCCTTTTCCATATCCATGGTTTGATTGGTGCAGTTGCGGCATCCCTAGTTGCCGGATCCAGTGTCATTTGCGCCCCCGGGTTTTCGCCGCAACACATTCTCGATTGGTTCAGCAGTCTCGCGCCCACCTGGTATACAGCTGTTCCGACGATTCTTCAGGCTGTCCTGGACCAGGTTATCCGGCAGCCGGAAATTGCACTCAACGCGAAGTTGCGATTTATCAGGTCTTGCTCTTCACCCCTCGCACCTCAGCTCGCGAAAGACCTGGAAAAAATGTTTAGCACACCAGTTCTTGAAGCTTACGGGATGACGGAAGCTACGCATCAAATTGCGAGTAATCCACTTCCACCAGGGATGCGGAAATTTGGTTCAGTGGGAAAAGCCACCGGGACCTCTCGCATCTCAATCCGAGACGGAGATGGTAAACCAGTCTTGGTAAATACCCTGGGAGAAATCTGCATCCAGGGTGAGAATGTAACATCAGGCTACGAGAATAATTCCAAAGCTAATGCAGATAGTATGCGAAATGGATGGTTATCCACAGGTGACCAGGGTCACCTGGATGATGATGGCTACTTATTCATCCAAGGAAGGCTTAAGGAACTTATCAACCGTGCCGGCGAAAAAATTTCCCCACGTGAGATCGAAGAAATTTTACAGCAGCATCCTGCGGTGAAACAGGCTGTTGCATTTGCCGTCCCACACCCCTCATTGGGAGAGGATATTGCAGTAGCCATTGTATTAAAACCGGGTAAGGACGCAACAAGGAGGGAAATTCAATCATTCGCCATTAATAAGTTGGCTGATTTCAAGGTACCTCGCTCAATAGTTTTTGTTACAGAGATTCCCAAGGGGGCAACAGGCAAAGTCCAACGTATTGGGTTGGATTTAAAACTAAAGAAAGAACTGGAAAATGCAGCGGCGCAGGAAAAATCAGGCATTTACATACCCAGGTCAGAAATTGAAGAAAAAATCCAGTCCATTTGGTCGCAGGTGTTGGATAAACGTCCAATTGGGTTACAGGATGATTTCCTCTCCCTTGGAGTTGACTCCATTAAAATCGCGCAAATCCTGATGCTGGTGCAAAAAGAGTTCGATGTAAATATTTCGCTTAAGGAATTTTATTTTCTACCCACGATTGAATTAATGGCAGAGAATGTAAAAAACTGCTTGATCAAGTAGACAAATGATTAATGAGGTTCTTCCTACACCCGGTCCAATTCAACGGCGTGAGCAAAAACAAGCACCACTGACGTTCGCGCAGGAGAGCTTGTGGTTCCTGCAGCAACTCGATCCTGATAGCAATGCCTATAACTCAACTCATCTGATCAAGTTTACCGGTGGAATAGATCATCCCTGTATGGAACGGGCGGTGAACGAGTTAATTTGCCGTCACGAACCGTTGCGAACAATCTATCCCAATAAGAGGGGAAAACCGGTTCAAGTAGTACAACCCAATATACACTATGAATTGCCATACCTAAAGTTTCAGGGTCTTTCTGAAGTTGATTCGCAAAGAGCTTCTACGCGCTACGTTTCAGAACAGAGTGCCGTCCCATTTAACCTTCAAAAAGGACCAGTTTTTAGATTTGCTCTTCTAAACCATACAACCACCAAAGATGAACTCTTTTTTTGTATCCATCACATCGGTTTTGATGCCTGGTCATGGCAGATCCTGATACGTGACTTGCTGACTTTGTACCAATCGTATCGATCCGCCTTGAAGGTGCCACTCCCTGACCTTCCTTTTCAATATACCGATTATGCACTCTGGCAGCGGGAATGGTTGAGTGGTGAAACACTCGCGGTATATATGGCCCATTGGAAAAAAACACTCTCTGGAAGCCTGCCGGTGCTGGATCTTCCCACCGTCAATCCTCGGCCGGAAAAGCAATCATTTCGTGGAGACCGGTATACTTTTTGCTTATCTCCACTCCTTACAGCTCAGGTGAAGAGCTTTTGCCTTAATGAGCGTGTTACGCCTTTTCATCTCTTTCTAACTATTTATGCATTGCTTCTGATGCGTTACTCAGGACAGGAAGATATCATCATTGGCTGCCCCTTTGCCAACCGGCAGAACCCGGAATTAAATAACCTGGTTGGGTTGTTCGTTAACACCCTGCCTGTCCGCGTTGATCTCACAGGAAATCCAACCGTCAGGGAGTTGCTTAACCAGGTACGTGATATTATGTTGGATTCCTTTTCCTGGCAGGCTGCACCATTTGAGGCGTTGGTGTCCGAGCTTTCCCCTGAGCGCGACTTGAGCCGAACACCGGTTTTTCAGGTTGCGATCAATATGAGGAATGTACCAAAACATGCTCTGGTATCCTCGGAAGAATTTACAATGGAAGAAGTTCTTCGAGATGATGTTCCGATCCCTTTTGACCTTTCTGTAGAGTTTAACAATTCTTCCGATCCAATTGAGGTGTCCTTTAGGTACAATGTAGACTTGTTTGCTAAAAACACCATCGTTCAAATGACCTCACATTATCAAACCTTGTTAAGCGAATTCATACTTAAGGCTGATGCTCAGATTGCTTCATTGGAAATGCTCTCCTCTGCTGAGACAGAACAATTGATTGGGGAATGGGAACATACCCGATCGGATATTCCAAATACCAGCATCCACGAATTGATTTCCAGCCAGGCACAAAAGAATCCACAAGCTCAAGCCATCGTTTGCAATGAAAGATCAATGACCTATTTAACGCTGGAGAAAAAGTCCAATCAGCTGGCAGCATTGCTAAAGGCTAGAGGGGTAGTCCCTGGAAGTTTAATTGGAATCCTATTGCCGCGTTCCGAAGATTTACTGGTTACCCAACTGGCTATTCTTAAAGCTGGAGGGGCTTACGTCTTCTTTGACAGGGATTATCCATCTGAACGACTGGCGTACATGGTAAAGGATTCCAATCCATCCCTTGTTGTTACGCATTCTTCAGTGCATTCCGGTATCCTTGACGGCTACCAAACGGTAATCCTGGATAAGCATTCAAGCGAAATCCGTGCATTTTCTGCGGACATGAATTTCCCGGGGACCGGTCAGGACGCGCCTTTATATGTTACCTATACCTCTGGCTCAACTGGGCGTCCCAAGGGAGTCACCACTCTCCAGCGCGGCATTATTAACTATCTTCAATTTCTTGTAAAGGAGTTTCAGTTAAGAACGGGAGATCGCGTGATTCAATTTACCTCCCTTTCTTTTGATCCTTCTTTCAGAGATACTCTGGGAGTTTTGACCTTTGGGGGAACGGTTTTCCTGATGGATGACGACCAGATGCGGGATCCAGATTACATTGTCAGGACGATTGTCGACCAAAAAATCGACTGCATCTTGAGCATAGTCCCTACGATGTTAAGAGCTCTGACCGGGGTGACCGCAATTAAGCAAATAAAGGGAAATCACTTAAGGTTGGTTATGCCAAGCGGTGAAGTTTTACGACCCGCTGATATTGAGTCTGTGAGAAATGCCTTTGGATCGGGAGTTAGCATTGTCAACCAGTATGGACCCACAGAATGCAGCATGATATCGATCATTTACACGGTACCTGACGATAGCCAAAATACCCGCGACGTTCCAATCGGAAAACCTATTGAAAACGTATATTTTTATGTCCTCGATCCATTCCGTCATCTGGTTCCCTCAGGAGTAAAAGGGGAGTTATATATAGGTGGGGTTGGGGTCAGCCCTGGTTACCTCAATCAACCAGATCTCACCAATGGGCGGTTCATTCAGGATCCTTTCCGGCAAGGGGAACGAATCTATCGTACAGGAGATCTGGTGCGGATGGCACCTGATGGGAATCTATCATACCTGGGTAGAACGGATCATCAGGTGAAGATCCGGGGTTACCGCGTGGAACTGGGTGAAATAGAGTCTGTTCTCCGCGAATATCCGGGTATTCGTGAAGCTATCGTAAACTTTTCACAGCAGGCGGGCACGGAAAGATTATTTGCATTTATCACTTTGTCGATTACGGAAAATGATTTTATTAATGCGGATTTGCAGCAATATCTAAAAGAACGGCTGCCTTTTTATATGCTGCCATCGGCGATCACAGTATTACCGAAGATGCCTCTTACTCCCACAGGGAAGGTGGATCGCCACGCACTACCTGAGCCAAATACTTCAAAAACGGGGGACCGTTATCAACCCCCAAGTAATGAAATTGAAGAGCGATTAACTGCCATTTGGCAGGAGGTCATAGGAGTTACCCAGGTGGGTATTAGGGATAATTATTTTGAACTGGGAGGACACTCCTTAATGGCAGTGCTTCTTTTTACTCGTATTCAAGAGGAATTTGGAAAGAGCATCCCCATACACTTGATTTTTAAAGAAAGCACAGTGGAGGAACTTGCCCGTTACTTGTCAAACGAAAACATCCCGCCAGGCAAAAATCACAACCAGTCCACCCAAAATCTGTAGAGTGAGTATTTGTAAACAATAAGGGACTGGGAAATCGGTTGGGGGCACACAGTTAAAGGTCTGCTTATTGATCAGCCAAAATCATAAATCGTATTACAGGTGAAGAATATAATTAGGGATATTGGAAATTTTATCTCATCGTAATTTCAGTACTGGTTTTATAATCCTTTATATCTTGTACGAGATTAACGATTGATCCAACAAAAACCAGGAATATGGGAAGACCTAACGTGAGCGTATCTCGATGACTTCATCTCCACCTCCTCCACCAGCCATCCTTCCTCATTGGCAAAGCAGGGGACCGCTTTCCTATTCACAAGAAAGCATGTGGTTTCTGAAACAACTCGATCCTGAGAGTAATGCTTACAATATGAGCTTTCTGTTTAAATTTACCGGCGGGATAAATCCGTCTTCTCTTGAAAAAGCAGTAAATGAATTAGTTCGCCGCCATGAGCCTTTTCGAACTATTTATCCAAATACTGGCGGACAACCGATCCAGGTAATTCAACCGTTTACTCCTTTTCCTTTGGTCCAATTGGATTTTTCCAGATTGAATGAAAATGAAAGAGAAGAGGAAATCAAAAGGTATTCTTACGAACAGGGCTCCCAACCGTATGACTTACACAGCGGACCTCTAATTCGTTGTGCTCTCCTCCACAGTTCACCCAATGAAGATTTCCTTTTTTTTGGAACTCATCACATCGGTTTTGATGGCTGGTCACTGCAGATTATTTTTGGAGAGTTGATCGTCCTTTATGATGCGTACAGTTCAGATAAGCTTACACCCTTGGCCGATTCACCAATACAGTATTGTGATTATGCCATTCAGCAAAAGGAATGGTTGAGCGGCGCAACACTTGATGCTTATATCGAGCACTGGAAGAATATTCTTTCCGGGGATCTGCCTGTTTTGGACCTCCATACAGATCATCCTCGTCCAACAATGCAGACTTACCGCGGGAACAAATACCAATTCCTGATTCCTGGGACGCTTTCATCGCAAATAAGGAGTTTCTGCCAGAAGGAGCGTATTACTACCTTTCAACTCTTTCTCGCGGTATACGCACTCATGCTGATGCGTTATTCGAACCAGGAAGATATTATTATCGGTTGCCCTTTTGCCAATCGGGGTACACCTGGTATCGAAAAACTAGTTGGAATGTTCATTAACACCCTGCCGATTCGAATCGACTTGTCTGGGAATCCCACAGGACGGGAAATCATTGAACAGGTCAGGTCTGTCATGTTGGATGCTTTCATCTGGCAGGAAGCCCCATTTGAAGGCCTGGTGTCTGAACTCACAACTGAACGTGACCTCAGCCGCACCCCGGTATTCCAGGTTGTGATTAACATGAGGAATTTCCCGAAACATCAGGCAGGCATCGAAGGAATAGATGTGGAGCTGGTCTCCCGGGATGACGCTCCTGCTCAATTTGATCTCTCTCTGGATATTGAGGAAGATAGTGGAGCTTATGCTGCCTCTTTCAAATACAATACTGACCTGTTTGAGGAAAACACGGTTGCCCACATGGCGGCTCATTATCAGAACTTGCTCAGAGAATTGCTCATTAATACCAACTACCCGATTTCGGAAATGGAAATGCTCACACCATCAGAACGGCAGCGTATATTGTTCGACTGGAACCCTGCATCAGAATATCCACGTCAGAAGACAATTCACCAGATTTTTGAGGAGATGGCGGCAGCAACACCAGATGCCCCGGCGATCTCATTTGTAGACCAAACCCTGACTTACCAGCAGTTAAACAAACGTGCCAACCAGTTGGCACATATCTTAAGTGACCTGGGGGTCGTTACTGAAGATCGCGTGGGGGTTTACATTGAACGCTCTGTGGATATGATCGTCGCATTGCTGGCGATCTTAAAAGCCGGTGGTGCTTATGTACCATTGGATGCAGCCAACCCTTCAGAGCGGTTATCTTTCATCTTACGGGATACATCAGCAAAAATTTTGTTGACTCTGCAGCGTCATACAGGAAACTTGCCCCCTTTTGCCGGTAAAGTGATTTGCATTGATGAAGAATCGTTGTACACGGGAAGTAATGATCATAACCTTGACCTGCCGATATCACCTGAAAACCTGGCTTATGTAATGTACACTTCCGGTTCAACCGGGTTGCCAAAAGGCAGTTGTATTCCGCACCGTGCGGTGGTCCGTCTGGTGAAGAATAACTCTTTTGCCGATTTCAATTCTCAGGAAGTGTTCCTCCAATTTGCGCCTCTGGCTTTCGATGCCTCTACGTTTGAAATTTGGGGAAGTCTTTTAAATGGGGCAAGATTGGAAATCTTTCCGCCGTATTTGCCTAACCTGCAGGAACTTTCCTGGTTCATCAAAACCAGCGGTGTGACAACATTATGGTTGACTGCCGGATTGTTTCATCAGGTAATGGAATCTCAAACTGAGATCGTTGACCACCTTCACCAATTGCTTTCAGGCGGAGATGTTTTATCGCCACGTCATGTGGAAATTGGATTAAGCCGTAATCCAAATTGCCGTTTTATTAATGGTTACGGTCCAACTGAAAATACAACTTTTACGTGTTGTTATACGGTCAAGAAGATTCCGGATATGGGGAAATCACTCCCTATTGGAAAACCAATCTCAAATACCAGCGTTTATATCCTGGATGCGCATCAGAAACCCGTGCCTATTGGAGTGGTTGGCGAAATCTATACAGGCGGAGATGGTCTCTCGCGCGAGTATCTAAATCAACCGGAACTCACGGCAGTGAAATTCATTCACAACCCGTTCAGTTCAGAGACTGGTGCGCGCCTTTTCAGGACGGGTGATTATGGTCGTTGGCTGCCGGATGGGAATATCGAATTCATCGGACGCATGGATAACCAGGTGAAGATCCGAGGGTACAGGGTTGAATTGGAAGAAGTGGAAAATACCCTAAAGCAACATCCAGGGATACATGACGCCATAGTAATGGCAAAAGAAGATCGATCAGGCAATAAGGTGTTGGTGGGATATTATGTCCCTCTGCCGCATTCTTCCCTGGATCTGGCGCAAGTACGGGGATTTTTGGATCAGCGGCTCCCAGCTTATATGATTCCAACTGAATTCGTGGTCCTGGATGCATTTCCTCAGACAACCAGCGGAAAAATTGACCGAAATGCACTGCCCTCACCTGATAATGAGTCGCAGAAAGAATACTCGCTTGCTCCAAGGAATGAAACAGAAAAGAAATTGGTAACCATTTGGCAGGATGTGTTGGGTGTAAAACAGGTGGGGGTGCGGGATAACTTCTTTGAACTCGGCGGTCACTCACTGTTGGCAGTACGATTGTTTTCTCGCATTCAGGAGGAATTTGGGCGATCGCTTCCCTTAACCTTGTTATTCCAGGTTGGAACAGTGGAAGCAATAGCTGATACTTTGGCCAGTCTTGAGACTAGCACTCACTCGCCGGGGATTACTCCGCTTGGACCGGAAGGCGCTAAAATTCCGCTTTTCATTGTTTCCGCCAGCCTGGAAACCCGCGACCTGGTCCAGTCCATGCCCTCAGGAAGGTCTATTTTTAGCCTGGACCCGGTTCTGGATGGCAGGAAAACATTCAAGAAGTCGATTCAGGAAACTGCGGGAATCTATTACCAAAATCTTATGAATTTCTACCCTCAAGGTCCTTACCTGCTGCTTGGACATTCCGGTTTCGGGTTGTTTGCTTTGGAATTAGCCCGGTTATTAATTGAAAACAATAAAGAGGTGGCTTTCCTGGGCATGCTCGATACTTATCCGCCAGATTCGGGTTGGGCTTTTGTGAATCCTATTGACCAGGGAATGATCA
Source organism: uncultured Chloroflexia bacterium (assembly GCA_963753625.1). GTDB lineage: Bacteria > Chloroflexota > Anaerolineae > Anaerolineales > Anaerolineaceae > UBA6107. The sequence goes on along the minus strand of CAVWCP010000003.1, from coordinate 79,413 downwards.
AGTTGAAGTATCTTAAGGGGAAAACGTTCGTTGAGATATTGCAGTATCCCCGTCGTTCGATGATGAAATTACTGACTCGTTGGGGAATAAAGTTGAAGGTAAACGAAAGAAAACTAAACCATTATGCGCAGCAGGAACGCATCCGGGATCTCATGGAAATGGTCATGCGCGAATATCGCATGCAGCCTTATCCAGGAAACGTAACAATGTTCTGGGCGACTGAACGTCCGCGGTATCTACGCGGGGATCCACTGGATCAATGGAAAAAACACATCACCGGTCAATTTAACGTTATACCAGTGGTCGGGGATCATAGCTCGATATTGCATTCTCCAAACTCGGATGTTTTAGCACATAAAATTGAATCCTTGCTCCCAAAAAACGAAAATGGATAATGAGGATCTTGCTCCTTCATTGAGCTCGGGAATAATTTATATCTGGCTAATCGAAATCGATGGCCAGCCAAGTGATGTCAACTCTTTGGAGAAGTTGCTTTCACGGGAGGAAATGGATCGTTCAACACGATACCGTTTTGAACAGGACCGTCTTCGATTTGTTATTCGCCGCGGCATTTTACGGCAATTATTAAGTCGTTATACAGAGATCAAGCCTTCTGATATTGAGTACAGCATCAATCCGCATGGGAAACCATCACTTCTGCACCATCAGTTGCTTTTTTCTGTTTCGCATAGCCAGGATCGAATTGCGTATGCATTATCAAAAGATCAGGAAATCGGGGTGGATATTGAGCAGGTAAGACCAATGCCGGATCTTGCTCAGCTGGCAAAAACCTGGTTTTCATTGGAGGAGTGTGCTAAGTTATTCTCAGTAGACCCTTCCCAACAATTGGAAAGTTTCTATCATATCTGGACCCAAAAAGAAGCATTCATAAAAGCAATAGGTGAGGGATTAACCTATCCATTAATGGATTTTTCAGTTGCCGCTGATCCCCATCACCCTGGCAGGTTACTTTCCATGAAAAGCAACGACCCCTCCCAGTGGAATATGCTGAGCTATGTACCTGAACCTGGTTGGCGGATGGCTGTGTGCGTCCACTCGAACAATTCGCTTGTAGTCAAACAATACAAAACAACACAGCATGAGTTTTGGATGCAATAAACCTTGTAACGATTCCCTTAATAAGAAAATTTAGGCAACACCAAAAGAGAAAACTTTTCATTGGCAACTGCCTGAATTATCAACTCCAGCAGAACGCGTCAATCAGCCAATCCCATTATTTCGTATATGTTGCCCAAAGGTCAGGTATTATTTTTCAATATGCAGGGTAGAAAAAATTTTAATTCCGAATCCAACACAATCATTGAGGGTTTCATTATGCATGAACTTGATTATTGAGAGTTTGTTTTAGAAAACAGAATTAATCGAAAGATTAACGATTAGACGTATTTAGAAGACCCATTATTGAAATGACCATTTTCCACGAACCTTATTCTTATAAGGGCTGATTTGTTGTTCCTGTTTACCGAAAAATTACATTTTTGAATAAGTAAATTAAGGAGATAAAAATGACCAATCAAAAAGCAATCGCTGTAGTGGGATTGGGGGCAATACTTCCGGATGCATTTGATGTTCCTGCGTTTTGGAACAATGTAATTAACGGCAAATACTCAATAGGCGAAGTCCCGCCAGATCGTTGGAGCACTGCGCTTTACTATGATCCAGACCCAGCTGCCGTTGATAAAACCTATGCCAAGATCGGGGCTTTTGTACGTGGATACCAGTTTGATCCACTGAAAAATGGAATTGCAATTCCTCCCAGGGTGCTGGCGACGATGGACCAGGCTCAACAATGGGCTATTGCAGCCAGTCAACAAGCCCTCAAGGATTATGGCTATCCAACGCGCCCTCTTGACCCAAATCGTGTGGCAGTCATCTTTGGCAATGCAAACGCCGGTGAAAGCCATTACCGTACTACGTTCCGCATTCTGGTCCCTGAGTATTTGGAGGCAATGTCTTCTATACCGGAGTTCGCAAATCTACCCAGCGAGGTTCGCGAATCCATCAGGAAAGGAGTGTTGGAAAAAATCCGCTCCGGAATACCCTTGATCACTGAAGATACCATGCCCGGGGAACTTTCAAACATCATCCCAGGGCGAGTGGCGAACATATTCAATTTCAGCGGCCCAAACTATGTCACTGACGCTGCTTGTGCGTCCTCCCTGGCAGCACTTCAAGGAGCAATTAGCGGGTTATTAGATCGAAAATTTGATGCGGTTCTTACTGGCGGCATTGATCGCAGTATGGGTCCGGAATCGTACATAAAATTCAGTAAGATTGGTGCGCTCAGTGCAGAAGGCTCCCGTCCGTATTCGGATGGTGCTAATGGTTTTGTCATGGGAGAAGGTGCGATAGTATTCCTGCTCAAAGCGTCTTGACGATGCGGAACGCGATGGCGATAAGATCTATGCGCTCATCCGTGGGATTGGCGGTAGTTCGGATGGAAAAGGTAAAGGCATTACTGCCCCAAATCCGTTGGGTCAACAGCGCGCAATTGAACGCGCATGGTTGGATGCAGGCATCAACCCGGAATCGGTTGGTCTTGTTGAAGGTCATGGGACCTCTACCAAGGTAGGCGACCTTGCAGAAGTAAACAGCCTTAATGCTATCTTCGGTCCTCTTGGACTTAAAAAGAGCAGTGTTGTCCTCGGATCTGTTAAATCAAACATTGGTCATCTCAAGAGTGCTGCAGGCGCGGTTGGGTTATTAAAAACAATCCTCTCTCTGCAAAACCATGTACTACCGCCCACGGTCAATTTTGAAAAACCGAATCCAAACATCGATTTTGCCAATCTGCCATTTAGGGTTACCTCCCAATCCGAAGAATGGACGACCAAAGACGGTAACTTCCGTTTTGCGGGGGTTAGCTCATTTGGTTTTGGAGGTACGAATTTTCATGTAGTGCTGGAAGAATATTTCCCGGGTGTTACAGGGTCAGCTTCACCTTCATTCGTTATCCCTGAAAGGATTGCACCGATGCAATCAGCCACGTTGTCTGAGATACAAAATAGTCCTGCTCCAGTGGGAGTAGTCATTTCGAAAAATCAAGCTGCCGATTTTGAAAAGATCAAGCAATATGTTTTGGAAGCAGTTAGTCAAAAAACCGGGTACCCGGTGGATATGCTCGATCTTGACCTTGACCTTGAGGCAGACCTTGGTGTCGATACTGTGAAACAGGCAGAACTGTTCGCAGCCATAAGAACCAATTTTGGCATTGCCCGCCGGGAAGACCTGCGCCTCTCGGATTACAACACTCTTGCAAAAGTGGTTGGTTTTATGCAGGAAGCGTTGGGTTCAGGATCAGGTTCAATTAATCAAGTTACTCCTGTTCAGGAAAGTTCGGATGACCAAGTTTCACGCAGTATTCCAGAGAGTGATCAGGCAAGCGACCTGGTGCCTTACCAGGGATTATTCTTTGCCTCAGCTCAAAATTCTGCGGAGCTGAAAACGATTGTTCAGGCGCAACTGGAAAGTCGTTAATGCTGGGACCACTCATGTCTCCCGCTGTCCAACTCCGGCAGAACTCAGTCGTGCGACGCGCCTGGCGATCGACTATGCCACCACAGAAGAATTGGTGAAAAGACTTGAGAAATCGATCAATGCCCTGGAAAATGAGAATCCTGCGACCTGGAAAGCTCTTCAGGCACATGGGATTTATCACGGAACTGGTAAACCAGGAAAAGTTGCCTTTCTCTTCCCGGGGCAGGGTGCCCAATACGTAAACATGCTTCTCGACCTGCGTGATACTGAACCGGTGGTTCGCGACACCTTTGATGAAGCTGACAAAATCTTAACTCCGATCCTGGGGAAACCGTTAACCAGTTTTATATACACCAATGGCAGCGAGGAAGAATTGAAGGAGGCGGAGCTTCAGCTAAAGGATACGACAATCACTCAACCTGCAATGCTCACCGCCGATGTAGCTGTTTTGCGGGTTTTAAATAAATATGGTGTTGGAACCGGATTTTGTCGTTGGTCACAGCCTTGGAGAGTATGCAGCTCTTGTGGCCTCTGGGGTTTTAACCTTCGCCGAAGCACTGGAAGTGGTCAGCGCGCGCGGACGTGAAATGTCCAGGATTAAGGTTGATGATCCCGGCGGCATGGCTGCTGTATCCGCACCCCTCGAAAAAGTGGAGGAGGTCATCAAATCGATCGATGATTATGTGGTGATCGCCAATATCAACAGCCCTGTTCAATGCGTTCTGGGGGGGACTACAAAAGCCATTGAAGATGCTATCGCTAAATTCATGGCTGACGGATTCCAGGCAGTGAGGATTCCGGTTTCACATGCATTTCATACGAAGATCGTCGCACCGGCAAGTGGTCCATTGCGTGAAGTCATCGCCCGCATGAACGTGATGAAACCCAACCTGCCAATTGTCGCCAATGTAACCGGTGAATTATATCCAACAGAGCGTGAAGCAATCCTTGACATTCTCGCTGACCAGGTGGCTTCACCTGTTCAGTTTGTAAAAAGCATGCAGACCCTTTATTCCCTGGGAGCACGCATCTTTATTGAATCCGGTCCAAAAAGGGTTATGAGCGCTATTGCAACTGATAATTTAAAAGATAAGGATGATGTGACGATAATTCCCACCAATCATCCGCGAAAAGGTGGAAAATCCAGCTTCAATGAAGCGTTATGTGGTATCTATGCTGCCGGTATTCCTGTCAAAGGTTCCAATCCGCTAACAACTGTATCCGTTGAACCAACTGCAACGCCGGTAATTACAGATGCTGTGGTTGAGCAGCACAATAATGACCCTTTCAAAATGCCCATTACAGGTTCAGTCGTAATAACCGGTGCAGGTCTCGGATTACCCGGGCGTAATCGGCACGTTTTTGATGACACTAACATTGAGCGTATTTTGGATGGGGAGATGCGTATTGAGCACCTCACAGATGAAGCGCGCAGTCTTATGCTTGAGAAACATGTTACGCGCCTGGTGAAAAGTGACGCGGGAGCTGTGATGGAGGAGATTACCGACCTCGATCAGGTTCTTAAGCTTGCCGGGCAGAGTGGCGAGTTTGACCTTGTTAAGGAGTTTGGTGTTCCAGAGGAACGAGTTGAATCCCTCGATATTTCCTCACAACTTGCCATCGCGGCCGGCATTGAAGCCATGCGCGATGCAGGCATTCCCCTGGTTATGGCTCACCGCAAGACAACGAAAGGGACCTACCTGCCAGACAGGTGGAAACTCCCTGAGTCTATGCAGGATGAAACTGGCGTGATCTTTGGATCGGCGTTCCCTGGGCTGAACCGCATGGCTGAAGAAGCAGATCGATTTTATGAAGTGAAGATATTGGAACGTCAATTGGCGGAGGTTTTATCAACCATTGACCTGGTAAATTCCTTAAATCCAACAGGTCAAACCCATCTCCAAAATGATCTTGAAAGAAGGAAGATCGAGTTAGAATCGCGCATTAAAGTGATTGATTACCACTTTGACCGCCGCTTTGTTTTCCGCATACTCTCCATGGGTCACTCGCAATTTGCTGAATACATCGGGGCTCGTGGTCCAAACACGCACGTCAACGCTGCCTGTGCAACGACCACACATGCAATTTCAATCGCAGAAGACTGGATTCGCTCAGGCCGCTGTCGGCGGGTGATCGTCATCTCAGGTGACGATGTCACCAATGACACCTTGATCTCCTGGATCGGCACAAGTTTGTTTGCGAGCGGGGCAGCAACAACTGAAGGGGACCTTCGGTTGGCGGCGATTCCGTTCGATAAACGGCGTAACGGCATGATCATGGGCATGGGCGCAGCAGCGCTGGTGGTTGAAAGCGAAGATGCGGCACGTGAACGGGGAGTCCGGGCGATCGGAGAGATCCTTGCTACCAATACTGCCAATAGCGCGTTCCACGGCACCAGGCTCGATGTTCAGCATGTTAGTGATGTAATGGAGCGCTTGCTTTCCACGGCTGAGAGCCGTTTCGGAATCCGCAGGCAGGATATTGCACACGAAATGTTTTTCATGTCTCATGAAACCTACACACCTGCGCGCGGGGGGAGTGCCAGTGCTGAAATTCGTGCGCTGCGCCAATGTTTCAAGGAATACGCGAACCAGGTCCTCATTGCCAATACAAAGGGTTTCACCGGTCACTCAATGGGAGTGGGGATTGAAGACGTAGTCGCCATAAAGGCACTTGAGACGGGTAAGGTTCCACCTATCGCTCACATTCACGATGGATTTGAGCCTGACCCCGAGTTGGGCGACCTGAATCTTTCAAATGGTGGTGTTACCAATCCCCAATACGCGTTACGCCTGGGAGCCGGATTCGGATCACAGGTGGCAATGACCCTGGTTCATAGAGTTCCGGGCATTGGGGAGAGGATTGACAGGCAAAAACACCTGGCGTGGTTGGCATCAGTTGCGGGTTATGATCAGGCGGAACTCGAGGTTGTCAACCGCACCCTCCGGGTGAAGTCTCAAGGAATTCCAACCCGTGAACCCGCGAAATCTACCTGGCAATATGGGCATGTTCCTTCAGCATGGTCTGGCTTGGAAGTACCAGCTTTTACATCCGCTCCGGTTGTTCTGCATACCCAATTGACTGAATTTACCGTTGAGTCTCCAATTCCTCTTTTGCCATCAGCGGAAAAAACGAACCTGTCAGTCTCATCCACAGGGAATGCTGGAACAGAAGAAATTAAAGCCCATGTTCTCTCAGTTGTGAGTGAAAAAACCGGTTATCCCGTTGAAATGCTTGATCTTGAGCTTGACCTGGAAGCGGATCTTGGGATCGATACTGTAAAACAAGCCGAATTGTTTGCCGCTATCCGTACTCACTACGGTATCCCCCGCCGTGAAGATCTCATCCTCGCCGACTATTCCACATTGAACATGGTGATCGCATTTGTGCAGGATAATCTACCAATAAGTAATATTCAAGTCTCTTCAGCAATTGAAAGCAAAAATGAGGAAATTCAAATTGCTCAAACCCCCACTCAGGTACCTTTCTCCGGGGAAATTGACACTCCCGAATATGTAGAGATAAAAAAGCATATCCTTTCGGTTGTCAGTGAAAAAACAGGGTATCCGGTTGAGATGCTCGACCTTGATCTTGATTTGGAAGCCGATCTCGGCATTGATACTGTAAAGCAAGCCGAGCTTTTTGCTGCAATCCGCACCCATTATGGCATCCCTAGGCGCGAAGACCTGATCCTGGCTGATTACAACACACTCACAAAAGTGATAAGCTTTGTTCTCGAAGGTCTGGGAACAGGAACGAAGCAAACCGAGGAGATTCGACCATCCGTAATAGAAAACCCGTTGCCTGGGGTAAATAAATCCCAGCCTGAGACAATTGATAACACAACACCAGCTACATTCTCTCGTCGCGTGCCTGTTCCTGTACTTTTCCCGAACATCGAGTTGTGTGTCTCCACAAATATCAATCTCGAAAATGCCAATATCGTCATCGTTGCGGACAAAGGAAATGTGAGCACGGCGTTAGCTAAGAAGCTAAGAGCGCATCATTCACTGGTTACCCTGGTGAAATCAATTGATGTAGCTGAACGCGTTAACGAATTGGTGCAAAAAGGAAACCTGGCTGGTGTCTATTTCCTCCCGGCCATGGATGCAGACCCGGACTGGGCGAGTGTCACGGGTGACGACTGGGTTGCTGCCCGGTCTGAGCGCGTGGAGTCCCTTTATCATATTGCACGAGCCTTGCCGGAAACCGCATTCTTAGTCTGCGCCACCAGGATGGGTGGACTGCACGGATTTTTAAACCCGGAAAACCCCCTGGGTGGCTTGGTCAGCGGATTTACAAAATCACTCAAACGGGAGAGGCGAGGGCAATTTGCCAAGGTGGTGGATTTTGAGAAGAACGCTGCTGCGTCGAAAATCGCTGAGATCCTGATCTCAGAAACATTGCTTGACCCCGCTACCGTAGAAGTTGGGTACGAAAATGGCAGGCGGTTCGGGGTGGCATTAAGTGAAGCCCCTCTAGAAGAGTCCTCTGGTACTCCGCTTAAAGCAGGCGGCGTCTACCTGGTCAGCGGCGGTACTGGCGGAATCACTGGTTCAGTGGTCACTGATCTGGCAAGAGCTACTCGCGGGTCTTTCTACCTGCTTGGCCGGACGATCCTGCCCGACCAGCAGGATACGGACATTCAAAAGTTAAAGGTTGATCGTGACGCTTTTAAATCAGAACTTCACAAGCGTATGACTGCCTCAGGTGTTAGAGTCACTCCTGTTCAGCTTGAACAAAAGATCTCATCAATTGAACGTGCCGCCTCCACAATGGAGTTAATGGCATCAATTGAAGCACTTGGCGGAAAAGCAGTCTATTTGACTTGTGATGTGACTGATGCGAAATCTGTTGCCAAAGTCGTGAAGGAGATTAGTAAATCTGAAAAGCACGTGGATGTTTTCATTCATGCTGCCGGTTTAGAGACAAGTCGCAAGATCGAAAGCAAATCCCTGGAAGAATTCCAAAAAGTGATTTCTGTGAAGTCAGATGGATTTTGGAATTTATTCAAATCGCTTGAAAGCAAACACTTGTTACCGTCAAACGTTGTCTTTTTCTCATCAGTTGCCGGGCGGTACGGTAACGCCGGACAAACAGATTACAGCGCTGCAAATGATTTGCTCTCCAAGTACAGTATGTGGCTTCCGACCCAGTATCCCGGGGTAAAAACCATATCCATCGATTGGGGCGCCTGGGCTGAAGTTGGAATGGCGAGCCGCGGGAACATCCCCATGCTAATGGAACGCGCAGGGATTGAAATGTTAAAACCATCAGAGGCAGCACCGATGGTCCGCAAAGAATTGGAGAACGGTCTTGGGGGTGAGGTGGTCATCGCTGGAGCCTTGGGTATCCTCGAAAAGTGCCTCGTTGACAATTGCGGTCTTGATGTGAAGAATGCTGATGACGCTCTGCGAGCGGGGAATCCCATCCACAGCATGTTCAGCCATCTTGTAGGATTTGATGCAAACACAGGCATTCGTCTTCAAGCAGTGATCGATCCTGCAGAATCCACTTACCTCCTTGACCATGCCATAAATGGCGTCCCGGTACTTCCGGGAGTTATGGGAATAGAAGGGTTCAGAGTTGCTTCAAAGCACATTGCTTCCGTACTGGCTTCCGAGAACGGCGGCTTTGAGGTGGAAAGATTGGAGAATATCCAATTCCTGGCTCCATTCAAATTCTATGACAATAAACCCAGGACCATTATCTGGAATGCAGTGGCACACCGATTGAGTGAAGGCTTAAAGGTTGAGGTTAGGCTTGAATCGGATATCACTCGTCTTGGTGGGATGGTGGAGCACACGCTTCATTTCACCGGGAACGTTTTCCTCGATGTCAATATACCAGTATCCGATGCCGTGGCAATTCCTCCAAAATGGACAAAGAAAGAATCTGTCAAAGCCAAAGATATATACAATATCTACTTTCACGGTCCATCTTTCCAGGTGTTGCATTCCGCCCAATTATCCGAGGGAAAGATACTAGGAGAATTCAATAAGAATCTCGTGAGCATTTCCGCGGATGAACCATCCCTATTCACCACGCCCCTTTTGATCGAGTTATGCTTCCAGACGGCAGGTTTGTTTGAAGCAGGTGCGACTGGAATGCTCGCGCTCCCTCAATCAATTGGCACATTGAAGATCTTCAAACAACCATTGAACGGAGTTGCCATTTTTGCTGAGGTTAAAACCCGGGAAGTAAATGGCAAGTATTCGTTTGATGCCCGTGTTGTCGATGCCAAAGGCAATGTCTTCCTGGAGTTGACGGATTATCAAACTTCCCCGATGCCGAATCCTGCGGAAAAAGACCTGGTTGAGCCTCTGAAGATCCTTGTTCCAGTCAGGACTGTTAAGTAATATTCAAAATTTCCCCCCGGGTTTGAGAGACCAGCCCGGGGAGAGATTTTCTATTATGCCCATTTTCTGGTCATTCCAAAATATCGAGACGCGGATCGGTGACCTCGCTTTCACCGATCCATTACCTTATTTGGGAGAGCAGGAAAAAGAGATTTACCAAAAGCTTAACTTTCCCAAGCGCAAGTCGGAGTGGTTAGGCGCAAGGTTATTGGCAAAGGACCTTATTCGCGCCGTAGATAAACGTTGGGGGAAGCAAGAATTATATGAAATTGAAGTTTTAAATGAAAAGAGTGGGGCTCCAATTCTGGTTGTTTCAGGGGTTCTGGGGAATCCCGGAAAAGTGTCTCTGAGTCACTCCAATGGGGTTGCCCTTTGTGCCTATTCACCTGATGACATTCAATTCGGAATCGATCTGGAACGGATCGAATCACGGTCAAAGGAATTTGTGGAAGATTTTTTCACCATGGGTGAAGTCGAGCAGGTGATAAAGTTGCCCGCTGAACGACTCGACGTATTTGTCACAGCCATATGGAGCGCCAAGGAATCTGTATTAAAAGCATTGTCCTCCGGGTTGCGTGTAGATACAAGAACAGTTGAAGTGCTTTTACCCGATTTCACCATTGAGCATAACAATTGGACTAAGCTAGGGTTGAGATCCAGTTTCATTAAAAACAATTCTCTGGATCTTGTTTGGCGCAGGGAAGGGGAATTTGTCTTTACAGCTTGTATTCCTCAGAACTCCCTAAAAGAACTTATCCACGTTGAACTTTAGATTACCTCTTTTTGAGGCCTGTAATCCGAAAGCTCAGGAGAAAAACGTAACCCTTGAGATTCAAGGACGCGGATTCTATTAAGAGTTGCGGCTCCAAGGAGTAATTGCAGTGATATATCCACTACAGACCTGTTTTGAGCAGTCTCAAGATAAGACCCGCGAACCCAGTCGTTGAAGGCTCCCATCGCTGGCCCGCACCAGATCTGGTAATCCATTTCGCGGCCTTTTTCACCGATATTCGACCATCTGGAGGATAATCCCAGGTACCACCTGAATATGAGCGCCATCTTGTCTTTTGGTTTTTGATTTGCCCGTTCGATCTGTTTGGGGTCGCGTTCGTTGAAAAAGCGGACACACTCATCCCAAATGGCGTCCAGACTATTTCTGAAGATGGTTGTTTCCAGTTTTTCTCTCTCATCCGCAGGGATCTCTTCTATAGAATTGTAGCGCTGGTAGAGCTCGAATAATTTTTGTCCGCGCATGGCGAACATTGTGCCACGCTTTAAAACCTGGACTTTCACCCCCATCTCGAACATGTCACTTGCAGGAGCCATTGCCACATCTGTCATTTCCATCTGGGCTAGCAGATTCCTGGTATGTTCGGACGCTCCCGCTTCAATACATCCCTGGTTGATGGAACCCGTAGTGATGTAAGCCGCTCCCATCATGAAAGCTGCCAGCGCTGAAGACGGGGTGGCAATCCCGCCTGCGGCACCAACCCTGACGAGGGTTGCGTATTGATATTTATTCTGCATCTCATTGCGCAAGCGGATGATCGCAGGCAGCACCCCCACCAATGGGCGATTATCGGTGTGTCCACCAGAATCCGCTTCCACGGTAATATCGTCCGCCATCGGTACAAATTTTGCCAGTTTTGCCTGTAAATCAGTGATTAATCCCTCGCTCACAAGTTGATTCAGAATTTCATCTGGAGCGGATTGAAGGAACTTGCTCGCCACCTCTTTACGGGAAACCTTGGCGATAATGTGATTTCCGCTAATGATACTTCCATCAGAATTTTGGCTCAGTCCGGAAACCCTGTAACGCACCAAGTTTTTTGTCACATTGAGATAAGCCGAGGCTTCAATGACCTTAATGCCGTGCTCTAAATACAACTCCGCTGTTTTTTGCTCAAGAGATGGTTCAAATGGACTGTTGATCAGGTTGAACGCATAGGGTCTATCTCCAAGCGCTTCTTTGATAATATTGATCGCTTTCTCAATTCTTGAGGGGACGCATCCACCTGCACCAAATGAACCCATAAATCCTGATTTACCCAGGCTAATGACGAATTCTTCAGAAGCAATGGCGTTCGCCATCGCCCCACCATAAAGCGGGTATTTGAGGTTGTAGGTATTCAGGAATGCAGGGTCGCCGAAAGATTCAATTAAGAAGGGTTGGGAAAACCCGATCACCTTCCATTCGCTTTTGATGGTTGAAATGACGAGTTGGTCGGAAACGAAAAAATTGCCGTCATTCTCAATAAGAATGACAGGTTCCGAGAAATTCTGCAGCAAGGTGGCAAGTAACTCTTGTGATAATGCCTTTGGTTTTGCCGTGCCGTTCCAAAAGAATGGATTTTGCTTGTTTATACTTTTAATGACAGTAGTATTTTGGTTAGATTGAGAAAGGTTGCTCATAGATGCTCACCATTATTTTCCTTTACAAGAGTAACCCCAAGGACACCATTTTGATACTATTAACGGCTTCATTTCCACGGCGGAATTAATACTTCGGACTGTAAAGCAAATGCAAGCGAAAGATGAGTATTTACATCAACACGCCACGCTTTCTTTCCTCATCAACTATAATTATCAATGAATGGAAAACAATCCTGATACCATGCGATGGTTGAAATATACAGGTGGTGTGATCCTTTTGGGGATCATTTATCATCTTGCCGCCAGGCTTGGCTTGCTCATGGCCAATGTCCAGCCCAATACTTCGCCGGTGTGGCCGCCAACCGGGATCGCAATTGCGGCATTGTTGCTCTTTGGAAAAAAATATTGGCCGGGCATCACCCTGGGTGTGATCTTTGGTTACCTGTTCAACAATAATGCCCTTAATGTTTCCATTGGTTTGGCAATTGGTAACACACTCGAAGCGGTTGTTGCAGTTTATCTTCTGCGCAAGTTCATGGATTTTCACAATTCACTCGATCGCATCCAGGATGTGATCGGATTGGGCGTTTTCGGTGCGCTTGCAACCACCATCTCCGCCACGATAGGCGTCATCACATTATTAATCGTCGGGAGCGAAATCCAACCTTATATCTGGACGATCTGGTTCACCTGGTGGATCGGGGATTTCCTGGGCGCGCTGGTTATCACACCTTTGCTGCTCATCTGGTTCACCTGCTGGCCAATAAAATGGAAACGCCGAACCATGATCGAAGCAGGCATCGTCCTCTTCTTGCTGCTCATGGTCACGATCTATGTGTTTGCCAACCAGACACTTGGGCAGGTGACCCACGAAGCGATGATCTATGTCATCTTTCCCTTTGTGATGTATGCAGCGCTGAGGTTCACCCAAATTCGGGGCGGTCAATTCAGTGGCGCTGGTCTCTGGCATCGCCATTTACGGAACAGCGGTAGGAGCCGGACCGCTGGTACGCAGCACGATCAATGAATCCCTGATTCTCCTGCAAACCTTTATGGGAGTGGTTTCCCTTACCGCGCTGACGCTTGGCTGCAACCACCTCCCAAAGGCAGGCAGCTGAAGAGGCGTTACGACAGAGGGTGAATGATCTTGCGAAATTAAACGATTCGTCACAAACATTCCTGGGGATCTTTGAAACCCAAACGATCTATGAAACGGTCTGCCGATTTGCGGTTGAAAAATTCGGAGTCGACAGGCGCCTGGATCGAACTTGAAGACGGGAGACGAAAAAGCCGAGTCTGTGGTTGCTCCTTTCGGGATTTCTGGAAACCAGATCCAACAGATCAAGTCTGTCGCTTGCTGAGCAAAACGCAGCGAATGAACCAGATGAACACCAGGTTCGACCATTTTTCAATGGAAAGTATCAGTGGGATTCTGGCATTCCTGCCATTAAAATTTCGCAGCAAAAAGCATTGGAAAGCTCGCCTTGATGAGCAACGACCGAAAGTTCTTCAGCCCCGATCGTGAGATTCTTCTGGATTCATATGCCAACCTGGCTGCAGTCGCCATCCAGAACACCTGGTTATTGGACCAGGTGAAAAGCGGTAATGAACGCCTGCATGCACTCTCACACCGTTTGATGGAAGTGCAGGAAGCCGAAAAATTAAACCTCAGCCGGGAATTGCATGATGAATCCGGGCAGGTGATCTCTGCCATGATGGTGCAATTGGGATTGCTCGAGCGGGATGCGAATAATCCAGAAATGATCAAGCAATATGCCCAGGAACTCAAACGCATCGCATCCGATGTGTTGAGCAACCTGCATGAAATGGCTGTCCGCCTCAGACCAGCCAGCCTTGACCACCTGGGATTGGTGACTGCCCTGGAACAATACATTTCCGATTTCAGCCGGCAGCACAACCTGGATGTTCAGTTTGAGACCGTGGGATCACCGGCAAGCGTCACTCGCTGGAGATCGAAACCGCAATCTTCCGCATCGTCCAGGAATCGCTCACCAATGTGCTTCTGCATGCACATGCTTCCCGGGCGGATGTCCTGCTCAGCCAGCGGAAAAATATCCTGAGTGTGATCATTGAAGATAACGGGGTGGGATTCATCCCGGAAAATGTTGCCACCCATACCCACCTGGGATTATTTGGAATGCGCGAACGGGTGGAAATGCTGGGCGGCAAGTTCTCCATCGAAAGCAATATCGGCAAAGGCACCACGATCCAGGTGGAGGTTCCGAATGGCGATTAAAGTGATCATTGCGGATGACCATGCCATCGTGAGGGCAGGGTTGCGAACCCTGATCACCTCCGAGAAGGATCTTGAACTGATCGGTGAAGCCACCGGGGGTTTGGAGGCGATCGAAAAGGTTGACCAATTGTCCCCGGATGTACTGGTGTTGGATATCAGCATGCCGGATAAAGACGGGATTGAGGTCATCCGGACCTTGAAAGAGGAAGGGAAAACCTGCGCGATCCTGGTATTAACCGTCCACGAGGATGACGCCTTATTGCGCGAAGCCGTCCGTCTGGGAGCTGCCGGTTACATCCTCAAACACGCTGCAGAATCCGAATTGATCTCCGCCATTCGCTCTGTGTTCCGGGGTGAGCTTTACATTCACCCGAAAATGATCCGCTCGCTGCTCCAACCTGAACCCTCCGCCACCGTGCCAGAGCAATCCACCCTGGAGAAACTCACATCGCGCGAAGAGGAAGTGCTCAAGTTGATCGTCCAGGGATATACCAATAAACAGGTGGCAGATGAATTGGGCATCAGCATCCGCACAGTGGAAGGTCATCGGGCGAATTTGACTGATAAACTTGGCATCCGCAGCCGGGTGGACCTGTTGCGCTATGCCCGCGACCATCACCTGATCTGAAACCTTAATGCAATATGCTTCAACCCCGTATTTACTACGGGGTTGTTTTATTTTTAGATAAGGGTTAATTACGGGATTTCTAACAAAAAAACCCCAAATTACTGCGCTTACTTTTTGACTTCCATTTTTCTATCATTAAACGCAAACCATCGTCGAATGGATTACTTTTTGGCTAGGAGCTTATGAACGAATTCGAATCCAATTCCAGCAGAAAACACACCAATCATCGAAATGAAGGGGATTTGCAAGCAGTTTCCCGGTGTGCTTGCCAATGATCATATTGATCTGAAGATCCATAAATCCGAAATCCATGCCTTGTTAGGGGAAAATGGTGCCGGGAAAAGCACCTTGATGAAGATCCTTTACGGGTTTTATAAACTCGATGAAGGGAAGATTTATTTCAATGGCAACCCGGTGCAGATTAAAACTCCTGCTGATGCGCGCCAGTTGAATATTGGCATGGTTTTCCAGGTGTTGAATCTCATCCCCGCGATGAGCGTGCTTGAAAATATCGCCCTATTCCTGAAAGATCTTCCCGCGGCGTATAATCCGGCAAAACTTCGAAAACGGATCATCGACCTTTCCACACAATATGGACTGGAAGTTAATCCGGATGACCTTGTTTCCCAGCTTTCGATCGGTGAGCAGCAAAAGGTTGAGATTCTCAAACTGCTCCTTTCGGATTCTCAAGTTCTGATCCTGGATGAACCGACCCGCGTTCTGGCTCCTCATGAAGTTGAGGGTTTGTTCAAGGTTATGAACCGATTAAAAGAGAATGGGTATGCCATTGTTCTGATCGCGCATAAATTACGCGAAGTGCTGGAGTGCGCTGACCGGATCACCGTGCTTCGGGCTGGACGTGTGGCAGGAAGCATCCTGCGTGCTGATGCCAGCGAAGAAAATCTGATCCAGATGATGTTCGACAAACAACTCACCAACCGCATCGTGCGGGAAGAGAGACCTGCTTCAACGGATCCGGTTTTGGAACTGGTTTCTTTCAACACCCATGGCGAGGGATCCGCTGTCAGTCTTAAAGACATTAATCTGAAGGTTTTTCCCGGTGAGATTGTTGGGGTTGCGGGTGTTTCCGGCAATGGTCAAAAAGAATTGTGCGATGCCATTTTAGGCATGGAAAAAGTGATCTCCGGCAAAAAACTGCTGCAAGGGAAAGATTTCTCGCATAAATCAACCGGCAAGATGCGTAAGTTTGGGTTGGGGTTCATCCCTGAAAATCCACTGACCATGGCAACCGTCCCTTTCATGTCCGTCATGGAAAACATCGCCATCACCCGCACCGCAGATTATTCCATGTACGGCGGACTCAACATGGATTGGAATCTGGTCCGGGAAGACACCAAAAAGTCTCTGGAAAAATTTGGTTTTACCTTCTCCTATTACACTCCAGTAAAAGCCCTTTCCGGCGGAAATCTGCAGCGCTTGATCATTGCCCGTGAAATGATGAAAGAACCCAAATTGATCATCGCCTCCTATCTGACCCGCGGGTTGGATGTGCAAAGCACACTGGTTGCCAGGCAGGAATTGATGAATGCGCGCAATGAAGGAACCGGTGTTTTGCTGATCTCCGAAGACCTTGAAGAATTATTCTCACTCAGCGATCGTCTGATCGTTCTTTTTGAAGGCAAGATCGTTGGAGAATTCTTACCAGCGGAAACAGATTTTTATGAAATTGGCTATCTCATGACAGGATCAAAGGAAACCCATGAATCAAAGCACTAAACGCAGATCCAATTTATCAGGAATTGGCAAAAAGATTCTCCAGGCAGTTCTCCGCAATGGATTGACCATTTTATTGGCGTTGATCCTTTTTGGCGGTAATTCTGCTCATCAGGGGATCCAATCCATTCACCTCTTATCGCGACCTGTTCAAAGCCACTCTCGGCAGTGGTTATGGATTTTCTGAAGTCATCGTGGCCATGATCCCCATTTTGCTGACAGCCCTGGCAGTGGCGCTTCCCTCCAGGATTGGCATGATCAACGTTGGTGGTGAAGGGCAGTTGTATTTGGGAGGCATCTTTGCCACTTTTGCTGCCCT
This sequence comes from uncultured Chloroflexia bacterium, assembly GCA_963753625.1. GTDB lineage: Bacteria > Chloroflexota > Anaerolineae > Anaerolineales > Anaerolineaceae > UBA6107. The sequence continues at coordinate 62,245 of CAVWCP010000003.1, read as the reverse complement.
GGCTTTCCAGGACTTGCCTGCCTGGATATTGCTTCCCCTGATGGTTTTACTGGGAATTCTCGGTGGTGCGTTGTGGGCTTTCCTGCCTGCCTATTTCAAATCCATTGGGTTGGTCAATGAAACCATCACCACTTTATTGATGAACTCCATCGCCCCCAAGATCGCAGGTCTGTTGGTGTTTGGATTCTGGCACTCGCCACGCGAAACCAACATGACCCCCAATTTTGTGGATGCCGCCCGGCTGCCAACATTTTTTGGAACCCGCGTTCACCTGGGTATTGTCTTTGGTCTGGTGCTTTTGGTGGTGTTCTGGTTTGTGATGAAGAAAACCCGCTGGGGTCTGGAGATGCGCACGATCGGCGGCAATGTTCAGGCTGCAAGAAGAAACGGTATCCCGGTCTCTACTTATATGCTCATCGTGTTCTGCATCAGCGGCGGGATTGCCGGTCTGGCAGGCATGGCTCAGGTTTCAGGTTTTTATGGATTACTGATCCCGAATTTCTCCCCCGGTTATGGTTACATGGGATTCCTCATCAGCTGGCTGGCAGGGGGTGATCCGCTTGGCATTCTGTTGATGGCTTTTGTGGTTTCCATCATCATGACAGGCGGAAACATGCTGCAGATCACCATTGGATTACCCTATGCTGTTATCAACCTGTTGCTGGCATTCACCCTCTTTATCGTTTTGGCGAAACCAACATTATCGATATTACGTAAAGGAAAAACTGCATGAGCCTACTTGCATTGCTGGGTGTATTATCCAGTGCCATTTTTTCAGGAACTTCCCTGTTGTATGCCACCCTGGGTGAGGTGGTTTCGGAACGCTCCGGAACTGTAAACCTGGGGCTTGAAGGCGTTTTATTGGTCAGTGCCGCTACGGGATATGGGGTTACCGTTATGACCGGCAATCCATTCATCGGGGTGCTGGCAGCCATGTTGGCCGGTGGATTGGTAAACATGGTTTTCGCCTACCTGGTCGTCACCCGCAAAGCCAACCAACTCGCCAGTGGTCTGGCATTGATGTTTTTTGGTTATGGTTTGAGTTCATTGATCGGTAAACCTTTCATCGGCAAAATGATCACCAGTCTCCCACGATACATGTTCCCGGGACTGGAAGATCTTCCCCTTCGATTTACTTCGCTCTTCAAATTTGATCTGCTGATCTACCTGGTCATCCCGGTAACTGTATTCATCTGGTGGTTGCTTTACCGCACCCGTTGGGGATTGGGGGTGCGGGCAGTGGGTGAAAACGTGGAAACGGCTTATGCTTCCGGCCGAAATCCGGCAGCCATCAAATACCAGGCATTGTTTGTGGGTGGGCTTGCTGGCAGGTTTGGGCGCGGCCCATCTTTCGATTGCATTCACCATGAACTGGGCAGAATACATGACCGGTGGAAGGGGTTTCATTGCCATTGCGTTGGTGATCTTCTCCAAATGGCACCCGATTCGTGCGATTGCCGGGGTGCTGGTTTTCAGCGGAGCTGTCGCGTTCCAACTCCTCCTGCAGGTGAGCGGTGTGAATGTCTCACCGTTTATTCTTGATATGATCCCGTTTGTTTTAACTTTAACGGTTCTGCTTATTTGGGGTGGAACCCGTAAACATTCCGCACCCGCAACGCTGGGTCGTGTCTACCAGGGGACAGAATAAGCTCACAACTGGATTCGAAAGGAGGTAATGGAGATTTTTACGATTTGATTTCGAATTTGATTTCAATAATCTAAAAAGGAGAAAGAAATGAAAAAAATGTATGGAATTCTCTCAATACTGCTGGTGTATTGCATTCACTTTGAGTGCCTGTGCCAAACCAACCGCTGCGCCCACCGAAGCACCCGTTGTTCAACTGAAGCCCCTGTGGTACTGAAGTCCCCCACTGAAGCCCCAACCGCTGCCCCAACAGAAGAACCGGTCTGTTTGACCGTTGGCGCAACATACGGCGGCCCCATCATGGATGCCGGTTACAACCAGGCAATGCATGAAGCAGTCATGGCGATCAAAGAAAATATTGCCTGTGTCGAAATCATCGAAGCTGAAAATGTTTATGATGAAGCTGGCGCAACCTCCACCATCGAGAATATGATCTCCGAAGGCGCAGGAATGATCTTCGCAACCGCCTATGCCCACCAATATCCCGCCTTGAACCCTCTCCCAAAAATATCCGGATGTTATTTTTGAGCATGTCGGCGGCTGGGAAATGGGCGCGAATTTTGCCAATATCTTTGGAAAACCACCCGATGTCTGGTACATGATGGGTGTTGCAGCTGGTATGATGACCAAGACCAATAAGCTTGGTTTTGTGGCTGCCTTCCCCCTGGCATGGACGGATGTGTTTGTGAATGCCTACACTCTTGGCGCCCAATCTGTCAATCCGGATGTTCAGGTCATTGTTGCCTACACATTTGCCTGGGGTGATAGCGCCAAGGAAGCAGAAACAACCAACTCCCTGATCAACCAGGAAGCCGATGTGATCACCATGCATGTTGATTCACCGCAAACCGTTGTCTCCACTGCCGAATCACGCGGTGTTTATTCCATCGGTTACCAGAACCTGGCAGCCCAGCAGTTTGCTCCCAAGTACTGGATCACCGGTTCTGGGCTTTACCCTTGGTGGAAAATTCACCTGGTTAGCCTCCACTGTCCTTGACAAGACCTGGACTCCAATCTTCCTGCGCTGCGGGCTTATCCGATGGCTGTATGGCAATCGCTCCATTTGGTCCTGAAGTTCCCCAGGAAGTAAAAGACAAGGTTGCCGAAGTTCAGGCTGGTCTTGAAGCTGGAACGATCGTCACCTTTGCTGGCCCGATCAAGGATCAGGATGGTAACATCAAGATCAAAGAAGGTGAAGTTTTGACTGATGATGCCATGAGCAATGTCGATTGGTTTGTTCAGGGTGTAACTGGCAGCCCTAAATAAGTCTCTCCTTAAGGGACTCCAGGTGGAGGGGTACTCCGCCTCCACCTGGAAGCAATGGAGAGCTCATGCTGAATGTTGATGATCGATTGGATCTTCAACAGTCAGGATGAGATAATTATTTGGAGGATAGCATGGATATAAAACAGAAGATTGAACAGGCAAATCAACTTGCGTTTAAAAAATTGACTGATGCTGACCCTGTACTGGTGGATATTGCACCAGCAATCGAGGTGATCCCGGGAATGGAAGACAAGATGGTGCTCCATTCCGGACCTCCGATCACCTGGGATAAAATGTGCGGTGCCCAACGCGGTGCCGTGATTGGCGAAGTGATTTTTGAGGGATGGGCAAAGACCGTTGAGGAAGCCATCAAACTGCTTGACAGTGGAAAAATCAAACTTGAGCCAAACCACCACCACCAGACAGTTGGTCCAATGGCAGGTACGATCTCTGCCAATTCCTGGGTATATGTGGTTGAAAATAAAACCTTTGGAAACAAAGCTTTCTGCCGCCAGGTGGAAGGGATGCAGCAATTTGGCGATTACAGTGAAAAAGCACTGGATGGATTGCGCTCCTGGAGAGATATCTTTGCACCTTCCCTGCGGGCAGCTCTAAAAGCAGAAGGTGAGTTGCCGCTTAAACCGATCATCACCCAGGCGCTGCAAATGGGAGATGAGCTCCACAACCGCCACAGCGCTTCATCCGCTTTATTTGGCAATGCCATGGCAATCGGACTGGCCAAAGCAGGGTTGCCCCTGGATAAGCACATCCCGACGCTTTACCTGCTGAAAAATCACAACTTGATCTTTTTGGGCTTGGCCATGGCTGCCGGAAAAGCGATTGCTGACCCTGCCAGAGATGTGGAGTACAGCACCATGGTGACTGCCATGTGCCGCAATGGCGTTGAATTTGGCATCCGGGTGAGCGGATTGGGAGATGAATGGTTCACCGCTCCTTCGCCTTTTGTGAATGGTCTGTATGTTCCCGGTTTCTCAGATAAAGACGCCGGTTTTGATATGGGTGATTCAGCCATCACCGAAACGGTTGGCTGGGGTGGGTTTGTTTTGGGCGGCGCGACAGGAATCTTGAGCCTGGTGGGCGGCACCCCTGAAGAAGCGCTGGCTTATTCCCGTGAAATGAGAACCATCACCATTGGCGTTCATCCAACCTATAAAATGCCGATCTTTGGCTTTGAAGGCACCCCTACGGGAATCGATATCCGCAAAGTGGTGCAAACGAACAGCGCTCCCATCATTGATACTGCCATCGCGCATAAAGATCCCGGTTACCCGAAAATTGGGGCAGGGTTGGTGCGCGCGCCAATGGAATGCTTCAAGAAAGCCTTGATCGCTTTTAGCCGGAAGTATCAATAAGAAATGGAATGAAGGAAAAATGGTCACTGGCATAACCATCCGTAAAAACCAATACTATGATTCAGTATTCCTGATGGGATTCAATAATCGCCTGTCGAAGGTTGATGGCGTGATCCAAACCGCGGTTTTGATGGGGTCTGATGCCAACAAAGAAGTTCTGGCTGACCTTGGATTTGTGAATGCAGAAGTCAAAGCTGCCACAGCCAATGACCTTGTTGTTGGTGTTACTGCAGAAACACAGGCGGTTTTGGATGAGATCATGCAGTCCCTCGACCAGTGGCTGACTGAGGTCAACACTCAACCAGGAGCACTGCCGATATTCACACCCTTGACTGATGCAATTGATGCCAGACCGGATGCAAACCTGGTTGTCATCTCGGTTCCTGGTGAGTTTGCTGCCCACGAAACAAGGATAGCCCTCGAAGCAGGTAAGCATGTGTTCCTGTTTAGCGACAATGTTGCCGTTGAAGATGAAGTTTCTCTCAAGACTTATGCCCAATCGAAAGGGCTGCTGGTGATGGGTCCGGATTGCGGAACCAGCCTGATCGGTGGTGTTGGGGTTGGATTTGCCAATGCAGTCCGAAAGGGAAAAATTGGCGCTATCGCCGCTGCAGGGACTGGTTTGCAGGAATTCACCTGCATGGTGCATAATGCCGGGTATGGCATTTCTCACGGCATTGGCACTGGCGGGCGCGATCTTTCGGATGCGGTTGGTGGACTAACCACCTTAGCCGCATTGGATGCGCTTGAAAATGATCCTTCCACCGAGGTCATCGCAATTCTCTCCAAGCCACCCGGTGAAAAAACGCTGGTGAAGTTAGTTGAGAGAATCAAGACATGCAAAAAACCTGTGGTGTGTTGTTTTCTGGGAATCTCAACGCAAGATTGAGGGAGAAGGAACTTGTTTTCAAACGGGCAAAACTAATTGATGACGCGGTGCAATTGGCAATTGAAGCCATCGGTGGCGAATTCAAACAAATCCTTCAGAGGGTTACTGACCAACAAAGTGAATGAGGTGAAAAAAGGAAAATACCTGCGTGGGGTTTTCGCTGGCGGTACTTTCTGTTACCAGGCGCAGCAGATCCTGAGAGATGCGGGCATCAAGGTGTATTCCAATGGACCGCTGGATAAAAAACTCACCCTGGAGCATCCCAAACCAGAGCAAGGAAAACACCATCGTTGACATGGGCGATGAGTACTTTATGGTCGGGCGTCCTCACCCGATGATCGATGGCAGTCAACGTGCCCTGCGCATCATCAAAGAAGCACAGGATCCCCAGGTGGGCATATTGCTGCTTGATTTTATCCTGGGCTACAACTCCTCCATGGACCCGGTGGGTGAGCTGGTCGAAGCCATCCAAAAGGCGAAACAAATCGCGCAAAAACGCGGAGACTCCTTGCTGGTTGTTGCCTCAATGTGCGGCACTGAAGGTGATCCGCAGGACCTGGCATTGCAGACCCGGATGCTCAAGGAATGCGGCGTGGTTGTATTCAACAGCAATGCACAAGCCACCCAATATTGCGCGAATTTACTGGCGAGGTAGAAAATGTCTGATCAGGTGAACCAATTACTGAATAATCCCCTTATTGTCATCAATCTCGGGTTGGATAAATTTGCCCAAAATCTTGAAGATCAGAAGTGTTGAAGTTATCCGGGTTGACTGGAAACCCCCTGCAGGTGGCGACCAGGAGATGATCAATATCCTGGATCAGCTGTTGTAGGGTTCGATTGTAAAGAATACTAAGATCTTCCTTACGAGACGAACCTTTCCCCTGTTTGCCAATTTAGGCGAAGTTGGTGTCCGGAACAAGTTACTTTGATTTCGCCTGGATCATATTCCGCCTGAACAAAGGGATTATCATATCGAGGGTAATCTTCCAGTGAGATTTCCACTCCATTTACGCTTAAAGCATGATTCCAACCGAATTGAATTTCACCGTTACCCGGTGAATTAAAATGGACGTTTAATCCATTAAAAGTGAGATTTGCAGCAGAGCATTTCTCTACGAATTCGTCAAACTCGCCATCGTCAACCTTTCGACCCATCTGGCAAATCCAAATGTTTTGATTACCAATCGCGATCACTTCCCGCCCAAAATCTTCAGGGTTTTTCCGGAATTCGATTTCATCTGATCTGGCATCCTCACCATTCCAGAAGTATGGATGCTGTGAAAGGAGCGCTAAATAACCTTCCCCTTTGCGTGCAAAAATCCATCCATTGCGTTCAACCACCTCATCGAATTTATCCTTGGGCAGCCAGGCATGGGTGTAAAAGTGTTTGATGGGAACGTAAAGCGCGGGAATTCGTTTGATATTGTAAACAATAATTGAAACATTCTTATATTGAGCGGCGCGCGGCAGTAAACCATTCCCAGCCCAATAATTTGGAGTTACCCCTTCAACTTTTGCCGGATGTGTTGTAAAACAAACCGCATCTTGTCCAAGCGTTGCCTGCCAGATGTGCTGCTGGTCACCGCCAAAACCCTTTCGATAATCCTGCGCTGTTGAAAGCATATAATCAGGTGTTTTATAAGTATAAATATTTACTTCCTGCCGCATATTTCGACAAACATCACGCTCAAGGATTTTTCCTAATAATGGGAGCAATTTCAATGTCTTCAGCGTGTGTAATAAACCGCGGTAGGACGAAAAAGTATCCAGGAAACTGTTTTGCCACCAATTGAAGGCATCGAACATGTTAATTGTAAGAGCTGCATTTTTTGGATGGATGTAGGCTTCGTTTGTCAGGAACAACATTCCTGATTCAAAATCGTGTTCGTTGTATGTCAGGCCCCATTTTTTTGCATCTTGAATGCGATGCCCCATGCGTTGACGGTTTATAAAAGTTAAGTCCAGGTTTTGAGCAATTGCATTTATCGCTGAAGGCAGGCGATAACCGCTTAATGCAAATGCAATGGCAGACATGTTATCAAACCCTGAAAATATTCCCATACCAAACAACAATTTGCTTGTATCGGTGGTTCCTTCATTGGAAGCCCATTTTTTTGTATTTTCGTAGGCTCGCCCATGGGTTGAACCGAATACCCCTTTATAGGAGTTGAGTGCAATATCAAGCAAAATCAAATCGATCACGGTCTCTGCCCGATCTTTAATTTCTTGATCTTCAGCAAAATCAAACAACGAAAGCAGGGCAACCAGGTCTTCATCATAATAAACATGAGAAAGCCATTCGCTGAATCCAGATCGGAATCGCATGTCCAACCAGTGTAAAATGCGGGGACGATTTTTCTCCACCTTCTGTTGACCAGTCTCACCGGTGTTCTTGAAAACTTCCTCCGGGTACATTTGTCCGGCTAGATACGCAGCGGATGTAAACAGGATATAGTGATTTTCGGTCCAGGTGCACAGCGAATCAAGGCCTGGCTCATCAGGAAAGTATTTGAAATTCAGGACGGTTTGTTTTGTTCGCTCGAGTAAACCCGGAGGTAATAATTGAGTCGGGATTAGATGACTTTTTCCAGTTCTTTGTGCTTGACTCTCCAATAACCTGATAAACCCGTGAATAACGAAGTCTGAACAATCTTTACGGGCATCGATAAAATCCAGTGCGGCATACAGGATACCTTCGTGGGCTGGTCCACCTGCTGCCAGCCGCGCCATTTCGTACCAGGCTGGCTTGGTGTTTTCAGGCGCTGGGTTTTTGAGTATGTGCTCGAAATAAGCCTGGCGGCGAGATTCGTAATCAGGGAGAAAGGGTGTTTCAGAAAACGTATCAGCAACCGGAGCTTCAGGATAGTTTTTTGGAGCAGTGCCCGACGATTTGATCTGATATTCAGGTTGGGTGTGTACCGTCATGTTTACCCTAAAAGCTTCCTTGTAAGTTCCGCTTTTTCAACTTCGTCCACTGGTTCGTGCGCACGTTGTTTCGACAGCAATATATTCAAGCGGCGGTGCAGGTCTGGAGTGAGCGGGAATTTGAGAGCAAAGAACAAGGCGAATGCCAGTAATACGATCGGGAATAGCATGAATATGAGCCGCAGCACGAGTAGGAATGTTTCACTCTGCGGTTGTTCGATAAGTTTTGTCGCGCCATCGATGGTTTGCTGAACCGGACGTTCATAACCAGCCCAACCGATCGCGTTTGAAACTGCGAATATCGCCAGTGCTGAGCTGAATTTTCGTATAAATGTTACCAATGCCGAATAAATGCCTTCACGCCGCTCGCCGCTGCGCAGTTCATCAACATCCGGGATATCAGGGAAGATGGCATAGATCATCACGACGATTCCACCGGTGCCCAGGCCAACGATTGCCGCGAAAACATATACCCAGGCCGCCCCGTTAGTAGGGCTTAGCAGGAAGCTTACGATCATGGCTGCCACCCAAATGATCAAGCCGATAATGTAACCACGAATTTTACTCGTCCGCTTGCTTAATGCAATATAAAATGGAAGTGAAACAACCTGTGCAATGAGTAGTGTGCCGTTTACAAAACTGACTTCAGCACTCCGCAGAAGGTAATACTTTACAAAATAGGCCACGATAGTGCTTACCGTATCAATTGCGACAAAGGCGAATAAGTACATGGCGAGCGTATAAAGGAATGTGCGGTTTTTAAAAGGTTCGAGAAAAGCCGTTTTCCAATTGAAGGGCTTGGGTGGACTTTGGAATTCAGGACGTTCTTTAACTGCAGTAACAGTAGCGATAAACGGTAGTGCAAAAAACACGCCCATTGCCAATCCCATTACGATGTAGCCGGTATGTACATCTGGGAAGGCTTTGACGATCTCCAGCGGTACTAAAGCCGCCACGATAGAGGCAACAGTTGAGAAGAAGATCCGCACAGAGCTGAGCGAAGATCTTTCGTGATAATCCAGCGTTATTTCGGAATGCAAAGCATTGTAATTTAGCATAACAATACTCACCACGGTCGAAAAAAACAGGTAACTAAGGATCACCATCACAAAACGGGTGGTCTCTGACTCCATGCTGAATGGGTAAAAAAGTGCCGCAAACGATAAAAATATTAATGGGATACCTGCGAGTAAGTACGGGCGCCGTCGCCCAAGGCGGGTGCGTGTGCGATCTGCCAGCAGTCCTTCAAATGGATCTGTAATGCTGTCATAGATCTTGCTGATTAAAATCACTGTCCCTGCCAGTGCCGGGGCAATCCTCACTACGTCGGTTAGAAAAATCAAATAATAGAAACTGACCACCACCCCGGAACCACCGCCATAGATATCACCTAACCCGTAGCCAATTTTGGTCCACCAACTCAGTTTTCCACTATTCACAGCCATGATGTCTCCTTTAATAATAATTAACGGTTATTTTTTTCGAGTTGATTTTCGACCATTGATTTTTGCCCTGTTCTGGCTGACTGATAAATGGCTTCAACGACAGACAATGTGATTAGAGACTCTTGAACCGGGCATAAGGGAGGTTCTCCATTTTGAACCCACGATCCAAATGCTTCAAGGCTCCTTTGTAGCGCATGAACACCCCATATTGGCGGAAGTTGCCTGCGGACATTGACTCCAATGAATTTGACGTTTGGCCAGGGTTTATTGGAATAAATTGCTGTTGCCATTTCTCCATATACTTCAATGGTCACTGCCTGTTCGCTTGCAGAGGCCATGGTAGTTGATATTTGTAGCAACGCACCATCCGACATTTCTACAATTCCCTGGGCAAGGTCCTCCACTTCGACATTCTTGAATTTACTTTGTTTTGTAACGCCGATTGCTGAAATTGGCTGACTGCCTGAAGCCCACAATGCAATATCAAGAAAGTGGCTTCCCTGGGTGATCAGTGTTCCGCCGCCTGCTGATGAAATATTTTTATGCCAGGCTGATTTTTCAAAGTAGTCCTGTCTCCGATGCCAGGGAACATTAATGCGTACAGAAAAGATTTTTCCAAGCTTTCCACTTTGAACTGCGCGCGCTAGAGGATAACATCCATTATCGTAGCGATATTGATAATTGACCGCAACTTTCACCCGCGCTAATTTTGCTAACCGGGAAATTTCCACTGCTTCTGAATAGGTTCTTGTCACAGGCTTTTCTACAAAAACGGCTTTTTTGGCTTCAATTGCTGCCTTGATCATCTCAAAATGCAAGTAATGAGGTACCGCCAGGTAGACTGCATCCACATCCGATGCCAGCACTTTAGTGAAATCGGATTCTGTTTGTGGAATGCCAAAACGTTTTGCCAAGCCCTCAGCTCGTACCAAATCCACGTCACAAGCTGTAGTCATTTGAATCCGTCTGCTCAGCTTCCCAAAGAGGGCAGTATATTGTGCAATTTCTCCGCAACCGATAATGGCAAGCTTTACTTTATTCATAAATCCTCCAGTAAAGCATCAGGAATTCTGCTTCCCGATTCAATTATTACACACCCATTCCAAAGCACGTATGCAACACTTTCTGGTATGCAGGGTTAATCATGCTCCCGGTCGTGTGACCGGGAAGGGCATAACATACTTTTCCTTTTCCATAAAGAGTTGTCCAAACGATTGGTATTTCTTTTGATTCACATTTTGCAGAGAAATGGACGAGTACCCGGTCATTTAACTCATGGATGTACAATTCATCTCTAATTGAAAAATTGGGTATACCGGAAAAAATTTGGCTGTTTTGATTGATTACGTCGATCTTACCAATTTTTCCGTGCTCAATGAAACGTCCACCAAGAATTTGGAAGTAAGAAAAAGTATCCTTGAATGAAGCTGTGGCTGCATGAATTGCAAGTATTCCGCCGCCAGACTGGACAAATCTATCGAGTTTTGAGAGTGCCTTGGGGGTGATTGACTTATGGTGGAAATGTAGAACCAGTGCGGAATACAACCCCATGTCAGAGGGTATTTTTTCTAAGGAATGGACATGATCGAAGGAAAACCCACGCATTTTCCGGAGGATATAGTCCAAAACCAAACGGCCTAACAGTGGAGGGTGAAAAAATCCGTCGGTGACAAGCAAGACTTTCATTATAGTTTAAACCTTTCCGAACCGTTTTAAAATGACTTGTCTTTGCAGATTTATTAATGTGAAACAACTTGAATTTACCTTTACCAAAACACACAAACAGTCTTTTTGATTCTTTTGAATAATTGAGAATCCCGTTTTGCCTTGAAATTACTGTCCGGAAGATAAAATTCTGTGCATCCTGTAGATTAAGCTTGAAATACCTGGAGCAAAGGGAATATGGCGAAAAAAATCTGAAGCTTAAAATGATTCTTGTATTCAGAGTGTCTGAGGTTTACAGAATATTGTAATGTACATCCAGTATAAGTAAAAGTTGATTGAGTGAGTAACAAACTTTACTACTCTTTTTAATAGATCAGAAAACTTTTGTCAGGGGGTTGCGGAGTTTTTTTGTTCAACCAACGAATTCCTGCAAATTGAGGTAACCAGTATTTTTATTGTTCCAATGACCTGGATGATATAATGCAAAAACCTGTTCCTCGCATTTATTAATGAACTAATTCTGGAATTCCCGAGGCGTAAAACCATGGCAGAAAAAATATTCTTTAAAGGAAATGGCAATCAGGACTACGAGGTTCCTGTTATTAAGGTTCATACGACTTGTTCTCGGCAGTGGCGCTGCTGGATTGAACGCGGCAGCTCAGCTTTTCCTTAATGGCATAAAGGATTTGATGATCATCACCGAAGGTCTTACCATGGGTACTTCGATCAATACTGGGAGCGATAAACAAACCTATTACAAACTCTCCCTCAGCGGTGATGAGGCAGATTCTCCAAGAGCTATGGCAGAGACTTATTTTGCCAATGGGTCGATGCATGGAGATCTTGCCTTAGTTGAATCAAGCCTTTCAGCCCGAAGTTTCATCAATCTTGTCAACCTGGGAGTTCCATTTCCCCGCGATGAATTTGGGCAGTTTGTGGGTTACAAAACTGATCATGACCCGCGGCAACGTGCAACATCCATAGGTCCATACACTTCCAAAGAAATGTGCTTGAAATTGATAGACCAGGTTAAAGCATTTGGGATTGAAATTCGCGAAGGGCGTAGCGCAGTAGAGCTGCTTACCAAGGAGGGAGACTCTCCTCGGATTGTGGGTCTTGTTACAGTAACATCCTCAGGGGAATTTGAAATCTATATTTGCGAGAACTTGATTTTTGCTGTTGGAGGTCCCGGAGGATTATATAAGACGAGTGTGTACCCTCCGGTGCATTCTGGCGCAATCGGTTTGGGATTGATGGCTGGCGCATGTGCAGCAAACCTGCCCGAATCTCAATATGGTCTTGCGTCAATTAAATTTCGATGGAATGTTTCCGGGACATACATGCAGGTTATTCCGAGGATCATCAGTACCAATGCCGATGGTGTTTCGGATGAACAGGAATTTCTGTCACCATATTTCAAGTCCAAAGGCGAGATGAATGGGATGATATTCCTGAAAGGTTATCAATGGCCATTTGACGCGCGAAAAGCAATTGAAGGGTCCTCAATTATTGATATCCTTGTCCATATTGAAACGATGATTAAAGGACGCAGAGTCTTTTTGGATTATCGCACCAATCCTGGCGACTTTTCTTTTTCAGCTCTTCCTGAAGAAGCTCGCACTTACCTTGAAAAATCGGGTGCATTTCAAGACACTCCAATTGACCGCCTTATCCATATGAATCCAGGAGCGGTTGAACTTTACAGCAAGCATAAGATCGATCTACGAACCGAGCCATTAGAGGTAGCGGTCTGTGCTCAACATAACAATGGAGGTTTAGCCGGCAATCTCTGGTTTGAATCAACGAATATTAAGCACCTCTTTCCTATCGGTGAAGTCAACGGATCGCATGGTGTTACCCGACCTGGTGGATCTGCTTTGAATGCTGGTCAGGTTGCCGGTTTCCGGGCTGCTGAGTATATTGCGAATCGCTATTCCACACACACACTAGATATTGATGAAGTCAAAAAACTGATTTCCGATAAGGTTCAGAAAATCATCGGGTGGGCGGAATCCTGCTTAAAAACGGAGAAACCCTGGTTGATGGAATTGGATGAACTCCAAAATCGTATGTCTCAAACCGGAGCACACATCCGAGATCTTCAAATGCTCGAAATTGAATTAGCCAAGGCGTGGGAACAGGTTCACAGGATTCAAGAAAATGGTGTCAAAGTCGCTGGGAATGAACAATTCAGATATGCTTTTCGAGTAAGGCAGTTGGCTTTTGCGCAAGCCGTATACCTTGATGCAATCAACTACTCCCTGGAAAGTGGGGTTGGAAGCAGAGGGTCTTCAATTGTCTTGAATGAAAATGGTCAACAGATCCATGATAGGTTGGAAAAAAACTGGAAAATCTCTCCTGAAGACCCCTCATTAGAAAACAAGTCCTCGAAACAATCTGCGAGAAGGATGGAAACGTGTTCCACCGATGGATTCCTTGCCGGCCGATTCCAGAAAGTGATTCCTGGTTCGAGACCACCTGGGCACGTTTTCGAAATGGGGATATCTATTCCTAATGTAAACAAAAATTCAGCGTCTTTGCCCAGCCTGAAAATGGTTGGGCATTTTTAAAATTTCTGACATTAGTCACTTGTATTTGGTATTAAAACATGCGATAATATCAATCGTCATTCGGCATTGTCGCACATTCTCGAGTTTTCATCTTTAGGTAGAAGGAATTGTTATTGGAAACGACTTCTAGACCTACAGCCCGTAAATCTATTGCATCAGTCCAACGTGCGCTTGATATTTTAAACCTGTTTAATGTTGGTCATGTAGAACTGGGAAATGCAGAAATTGCCAAACTTGTAGATTTACCCGTTGGAACAGCATCAGGGTTGATCTATACCCTGAAAATAAACAACTATTTAGACCAAAACCCAGCCAATCGAAAATACAGGCTGGGTTTAAAGTTAGCTGAAAGGGCCGCTGTCCTTTTTGACCAATTAGACCTGCGTAAAGTGGCTGCTCCTTTTCTCGAAAGCCTTCGGGATTGGTGCGGTGAAAGTGTAAACCTTGCGATTCGGGATGGAAATGAAGTTGTCTACATCGAGAGAATGTTTGGGGATCATGCTTTAGGGATTCGATCAGAATTGGGAAGACGTGGCTCACTTCATAGTACGGCTCTTGGCAAAGCAATAATTTCGTTTCTCCCTGAAACAGAGCGACAAGCGTTGCTCAATCGTTTTGTATTTTATCCCGTCACCCCTTTCACGATCACAGACCTGAACGAATTTCTAAATGAGATAGCCTTAGTTTATCAACGTGGTTATGCGATCGATGAGCAGGAAAACGAATTAGGCGGTCGGTGTGTTGGTGCGCCAATCCTTGATCGTTTTAACTACCCTATTGCAGCAATCAGTATTTCGGTCCCAATTCAACGTTTCCCCCAGGAAGATATCGAAAAATATAGTAAAAAACTGATAAGCACATCCCAAATTATTTCTCAGAAAATGGGAAACCTGAATGGCAATCATGATTGATCATCGTATTTTCCGGCTGATATGAAATGCCATTCCAAAAAATGAACGAGGAGGTGAAACAACAACAATCCAAAAAGCAAAGCGAATTATAAGGATTACAAGAGTCTTGAGAACCATTCAGAATCATTCTAAGAGGAGAATAGTAATGAAAAAAAGCATGTTCTTGCTTATCGCGATCCTGATGATCGCCGCCCTGGCGCTGAGTGCCTGCGCAAAGCCAACTGTTGCCCCGACCGAAGCTCCCGTTGTCACTGAAGCCCCCGTTGTGGTTACAGAAGCCCCGGTTGTCACTGAAGTCACCCCCATCAAAATCGGCACATCCCTTCCTTTGACGGGTGAGTTCTCCATCACCGGAACAAAACACCGTGATGGTTATCAGCTTTGTGTTGACCTGATCAATGAAGGCGGCGGTTTGCTTGGTCGTCCTGTTGAATTAGTTGTCAGCGACAACCAGTCTGATGTCGATACCACCCTGGCACAGATGGAAAGATTCATCAATGTAGACAAAGTCGACCTCATCTTTGGTACCTTCTCCAGCAAATTGACTTTCCCCGCTTCAGCTATCACCGAGCAGGCTAAGGTTTTACACCCCATTCCTTCAGCTGCTGCTTTGCGTGTTTATGAGCGTGGTTTTGAGTACCTGGTCTATTTCCAGCCGAATGCTGCTGAATATATCGGTGCATCACCTGTAATGATGATCAAAGACTTGATTCCTGCTGATGCGCAGCCTAAGACCATTGCCTTGGCATGGGCAGACGATTTCTATGCCAATGCATTAATTGCTGGTTTACGCGGCGATGATGTCACTTTCCAGAATAACGATGGATCTGAGAAGACCGTCAGCCTCGCCCCGGGTGAACTCTCCAAATTGAATGCTGAAGTAGTATTCGAAGAGCAATGGCCAGAGGGTTACTCTGATTGGACAACTCTTGCATCAAAATTAAAAGCAGCCAATGCCGATTACCTCTTTGCTCCCGTTACCTCTGCAGATGAAGCCATTAACCTGATCCGTGCTTTACAGCAGGTCGGTTACAACCCCAAAGGCATTTTCATGAGCCAGGGTGGACAAAAAGAATTTGCTGAAGCTCTTGGAACTGCAGCCAATGGCGTTACAATCCAGGCTTCATGGCACGAATTGGCGAATTTCACCGGTGTTCTCAATGGACAGGAATTCACCAATCAAATGTTCCTGGACGCATTCCAGGCAAAATACGGTGCTGCAGGTGGTGAGGACGAAGCCATCCCCTTTGCTTTATGCCAGGGAATCGAACAGGCTGTCCGCGCGACTGAATCCACAGACAATACCGTGCTGCGTGATTGGCTCTCTGCCCGCACTGAAGCCGATCCGGTAAAAACCATCCTTGGTGATTTCTATTGGGACGAACGTGGTCTTCCGATCAACAAGTCCTTCATCATGACCCAATGGCAGGATGGAAAACTTGAGTTTGTTTATCCGACCGATGCATTCCCGGGTGTCAAACCCCTTGTTTATCCAAAACCTGAATGGTAGATCGTAACTGGTAACGAACCGTGTCTGGTGGAAACACCAGACACGGACTATTTGTAAGACATTTTCTGCTGGCAGACTTAATGCCAGATATGGTGAGAACAATGACATTACTGGAAATTAAAGGACTAAATAAGCACTTTGGTGGGATCCAGGCAGTGTGCAATTGCACATTTTCAGTTGAAGAAGGAAGCATTACCAGCCTTATTGGTCCAAATGGTGCTGGGAAGACGACGGTTTTCAACCTGGTAACAGGTTTACTCTCCTCCGACTCTGGGGAGGTCTTTTTCCAGGGTAAAAAGATTACCGGGCTACAACCTCACGAAATTACCCGCAGAGGGATTAGTCGTACTTTTCAAATCACCCGGGATTTGCAGGAAATGACGGTTTTGGAGAACATGGTTATCCAATCCCAGGTTAAGGGTTTTTTGGATATGTTTGGTTCCAGCATGTTAAAACACGAAACAGAACATGCGATGGAACTGCTTTCTTTTGTCGGAATTTCTCACCTTGCACAAGAAAAAGCGAAAAATTTATCCTACGGACAGAAAAAATTGATGGAGTTTGCATCTGTATTAATGTCTGATCCGAAATTAATTATGCTTGACGAACCCGCAGGTGGTGTGAATCCCACCTTGCTTGAAAGTATTATTGACCGCATCTTGGAGTTAAACAAAAAAGGCATCACCTTTTTAATTGTTGAACACAATATGGACCTTGTGATGAAAATTAGCGATCCGGTGATATGCATGGCTTATGGAACGGTTTTGGCAGAAGGATGTCCAAAGGATATCCAGAACAATACTGAAGTCATGGAAGCCTATTTAGGAGAATGAAATATGGGAACACTCGTAATTGACAATGTGGTTGCTGGTTACGGAAGCGGTCCCGATATTCTCAAAGGGTTATCACTCACCGTCGAGTCCTGTCAAACTTATTGCATCATTGGTCCAAACGGAGCTGGAAAATCCACTTTAATTAAGGTGATTGCCGGACTGCTTAAACCCCGGAAAGGTAAAATTGAATTCAAAGGTGAGGAAATCAGCGGATTACGTGCTGACCAGGTTTTACAACGCGGGTTATCCTACGTGCCTTCCGACCGCAGTTTATTTCCGGATATGACCGTCAAAGAAAACCTTCGCATGGGAGGCTTTATCCTTAGGGACGCCCGACTGGTCAACCAGAGGATTGATGAAATATTTACCATGTTCCCAATCCTGAAGGAAAAGAGTTCCCAACTGGCTAGAACACTTTCAGGTGGACAGCAACAATTGGCTGCAATCGCAAGGGCACTGGTGCTTAAACCGGAAATGATCATGCTTGACGAACCTTCATTAGGTTTGTCACCCAAAGTGGTTCAGTTAATTTTCTCTACGATCACTGATTTACGAAAGAATGGGATGACCATTCTACTCGTTGAACAAAACGCGCGTAAAGGTCTCCAAATCGCCGATGTAGGTGTGGTATTGGATCTGGGGACGAATAGTTTTGAAAGCCCTGCATCGGAAGTACTTAGCGATCCGCGGATTCAGGAGCTTTACCTTGGAAAACGCCGAAACCCCCTCGCTACGGAGGAAAAGAAATGATACAGGTTTTACAAATAGTAATTCTTGGTTTGGCGTTGGGAGGTGTTTACGCCTTAATGTCTTCAGGTATGACCTTGATTTTTGGGGTGATGCGAATTGTGAACCTCGCCCACTCAGCATTTATTGTTATGGCAGCCTATCTTGCTTTTTGGTTATTCAAAGCGCTTAAACCTTGATCCGATCCTTTCAATGGCGATCACCATGCCGGTGATGTTCCTCGTAGGAATGGCTTATTATCGAGTATTGTTTGCCTCTCGCGCAGATAACCCTCGTTTTACTGACATCACTGTGCTGATCACGTTTGCCACTGGTTTGGTAATTGAAGGCATATTGGCATTTATTTTCACTGGGATCTATCGCTCCACCACTCCGGAATATGCAAAAACCTCTTTCAATTTTGGACCGTTTTTTCATCCCTCAAAGCCAGTTATATGCCTTAACCATTAGCATTGTGTTGATAGTAGGATTGTGGGTATTCCTGCGCTATACCCGTATCGGCAATGCGGTGCGGGCAACCATGCAAAACCGTAATGCTGCCCAGGTTGTTGGCGTCAATGTGAGTTGGATTTCGACCCTGTCGTTTGGCATTGGCTTGGCGATGGCAGGCGCAGCAGGATCATTGATCAGTTTTGTTTTTACTTTTTATCCCGCAAAACATGTTGCCTGGATTGGAATGATCATGTGTTTGGTTGTTCTGGGCGGAATGGGGAGCCTTGTAGGGGCATTGGTCAGTTCATTTTTACTGGCTACGGCTGCGTCATTCGTCAGCTTTTACATTGGGGCAACCTGGTCCCCAATTACTTTTTACCTGGCACTATTCTTAATCCTCTTGTTCAGACCTCAAGGACTCTTTGGAAAAAAGGTGGAGGGTTAAATGGCAAATATTCTACCTGATGAATCGAAAGAACAAACGATCAAGCCTGTAACGCAGAAGAAAAGTCCATTTAAACCGTTTATTCTCCCGTTGATTGATTTCGCTTCTTGTTCCTCATTTGGAAATTTGTGCTTACCAAATCCGGCATTCTTCTGCCTCTTCCCTGGATGAAACAATGGGGAGAAGCTATGTTAATTTTAGGACTTGGATTGTGGTTCTTATTTTTACTGACTCCCTACATCACCCGGTTTACACTTGCGAATAAGTGGATGAAAGCTGGTCTGCCAATATTGATATTGGCGGCATTGATTGTGATCCCCTTAATTCAAATTAAAACTGGAACTCTGAATTATTGGTTATACATGTTGACCATCTGCTTTCTCTATATCATCTGGTCGAGCAGTTGGAATATTATCGGCGGATATGCCGGATACATCTCGCTTGGACATAATGTATTTACTGCCTTTGGGGCATATTTTTCGGGAATGATCTTTGTATTCTGGCAAATATCCCCGTTCATTACCGCACCCCTCGCTGGAATTGTCGCCATGGTTGGGGGTCTGCTTTTTGGATTGATCGCCCTGCGAACCCGGGGAAGCACCTTCATTATTTCAACCATCGCTTTGGTTTTATTGGTCGCTGAAACCCTGGATAATTGGAAACAAACAGGTGGAACCAACGGGTTGCCCATGCCTATGATTCCTCTCGATGGTGCGATAGCTAAAATCCCATTTTATTATTACATGCTCGCGATAATGGTCCTTTGTATTTTGATGACCTATTTCATCAAACACTCAAAGTTTGGATTAGGATTGCGGGCTATCTCTCAAGACGAGACCAAAGCAGAAGTTGCTGGAATTCCGACTAGAATGTACAAGATCCTGGCATTCGGCTTAAGTGGTTTGTTCATCGGAATGTCAGGTGCAATTTATGGATATTCGCTTACATATCTTCGGCCATCCATTTTCCTTACAGTGGCAATTGGGACGGGTATTGTATTGAATACAATTCTGGGTGGAAAAGGCACTGTCAGTGGACCAGTGATCGGTGCTGCAATTATGTTGGCAGTAAATGAGTTTGTGGTATCGAAACTTGGTGCAACTGAACTGAACATTGTAGTTACCGGGTTGATTCTCATTTTTGTCTTGTTGTTCTTCCCGGATGGAATTGTGGGTTCCTTGCGAAACAGGGGTACATTACCAACATTCCTTGACTGGGATTAATCCAAGAATGACCCTTGTATTCACGATTTATCATGAATGAGGTGGTATGGAAAAGAAAATGAAAGTAGCAATTATTACTGGATCTGGCAGGGGAATTGGGCGAGGTATTGCCATTCAACTTGCAAAAGCAGGTTGGAAAATCGTAATTAATGATATCGGTAATCCTGATCCACCTGCTGAAACACTTGAACTTGTCAAAAAAGAAGGTTCTGACGGGCTGATTGTTTTGGCAAATATCACCGTTGCTGCTGACCGTCAGAGGATCGTAGACGAAACGATTAATAAGTTTGGACAAATCGATCTATTGGTCAATAATGCCGGGATTGGACCGCGTGTGAGAATGGATATGCTTGAAATCGGCGAAGAAAGCATGAATGAAGTATTAGCTGTCAACGCAATTGGTCCATATTTTCTCACCCAACTCGTTTCAAAAAGAATGATCGACCTGATCGCGGAAAAGAAAATCGAGTCCGGGAAAATTGTGAATATTGGCTCGATCAGCGCCTACACAAGCAGTACCAGCCGCGCAGAGTATTGTGTTTCCAAGGCCGCCGTGGCCATGAACACACTGCTCTACGCAGATCGCCTTGCCAGTGAAGGCATCAATGTATACGAGATTCGTCCGGGAATTATCCAGACACCATTGACCGAAATTGTAAAAGACAAGTATGACAAGTTGATCGCAGAAGGAATTCTGCCGATTAAACGCTGGGGTCAGCCTGAGGATATCGGAAAAGCCATTGTCGCCATTGCTGAGGATTACCTGCCGTATTCTACTGGACAGATCATTGATGTGGATGGCGGATTCCATCATTCACCGGTTATAGAGGTTAAATGAAAAAAATTGTCACTTTTGGTGAGATCATGCTGCGCCTTTCACCCCCAAACCAACAGAGATTTGGGCAGGCGAGAACGTTTGACGCTTCTTATGGAGGGGGTGAATCCAATGTTGCAGTTTCCCTTTCCAATTACGGAATGGAAACGGAATTTGTAACCCGTGTGCCAAAAAACGATCTTGGCGAGGCATGTCTTCAGTATCTTCGCCAATATAATGTGGGGACGCATCACATTTTACGGGGAGGTAACCGCTTGGGGGTTTACTTCCTTGAAAATGGGGCAGTCATGCGCGGCAGCCAGGTCATTTACGATCGTGCCGATTCTTCATTTTCAACCGTCTCCCCGGGAATGTATGATTGGAATGCCATCTTTAAAGATGCGGGCTTGGTTCCATTGGACCGGGATTACCCCGGCGGTTTCTTCTGGTGCAGCAGCAGTCTGCCTTGAGGCTGTCAAGGCTGCAAGCCAAATGGGGATTATCGTTTCATGTGATCTGAACTTTCCGCGCGAAACTATGGAAATGGGGAAAAACGCCAGTCAGAAGTGATGAGCGAGCTGGTTTCCTATTGTGATGTCGCGATCGGAAATGAGGAAGACGCGGAAAAAGTATTTGGCATTAAGGCACCGGAAACAGACATCAAAAGGGGAATGTATCTGCTGAAAAATATAAATATGTCTGCGAAGCCCTTGCGCAAAAATTCCCCAAGCTCAATGCGGTCGCCATCACCTTAAGAAGTTCAATCTCTGCTTCGCACAACACCTGGAGCGGAATTCTATGGCAATCCGGAAAAACCTATACAGGTCCTATTTACGACATGACCCACATTGTGGATCGAGTTGGCAGTGGGGATAGCTTTATGGGTGGCTTGATCTATGGATTAAATACTTACCCGGGAGATCCTCAGAAATCTTTAGACTTTGCGGTTGCTGCCTCAGCTCTTAAGCACACCATATTTGGAGATTTCAACCTGGTCACGGTTGCCGAAGTTGAAAAACTGATGGCAGGGGATGGATCTGGTCGTGTAAGTCGTTAAATTTGAAAATTGAGGAAAACCAAATGTCAAAATACTCTCGCTTAAAAGTTCTCAACACCATGATCGAAACCGGAATGGTACCTGTTTTTTACCATCCCGATATCCAGGTGGCAATATCCGCGGTTGACGCCTGCATAGCAGGTGGAGGCCATTGTTTTGAGTTTACCAATAGGGGAGATTTGGCGCATGAAGTCTTTAAAGAACTGGTCGTCCATTTTAAATCCGATGATCGGGTGATTTTAGGAGCGGGATCGATCATTGACCCTGCTACGGCTGCATTGTATATCCAGTTAGGCGCAAACTTTATTGTTGGTCCTGTTTTAAATCCCGATGTGGCGCGGGTCTGTAATCGCAGAAAAGTAGCCTATATTCCGGGATGCGGTTCAACCTCCGAAATATCGAATGCCGAAGAACTCGGCGTGGAAATCTGTAAGATCTTCCCCGGTGAGGCGATCGGTGGTCCGGGATTTGTTAAAGATGTCCTCGGTCCAATGCCTTGGGCACGATTAATGCCAACGGGTGGGGTGGATACCACGGAAGAAAGCATTACAACCTGGTTTAAAGCAGGAGTGGCTTGTGTGGGGATGGGCAGCAAGCTTTTTACTAAAGAATCCATTAGTTCAGGGAACTTTGAGCAGATCACCGAAAAGGTCAGGCAAGTATTGGGATGGATTTTAAAAGTCCGTTCCGGAAAATCTCCGATCTCATAACAAGGCATTGAAATGAAAAAAATATACCCCCACATCGCGCGCATGAAATCGTTTGACGATTTCAAGAATCATATTGAATCGTTAAATCTCCGCATACCGTTGGACCGGGAAATTGTTCCGGCTCCTAATGGACCCCTTGCATCCCCTTATCTCTTTAAGGACGGAACAAAGATCGGAAATCGTTTTTGCATTCAACCGATGGAAGGATGGGACGCGGCAACAGATGGTAGACCGACAGACCTTGTTTTCCGCCGGTGGAAAAACTTTGGCCTGAGCGGTGCAAAGCTCATATGGGGCGGGGAAGCTGCGGCAGTAAGACCTGATGGCCGCGCTAATCCCAACCAATTGATGATTCTTGATGAAACAATGAAGGAAATTGGTACTCTACGGCTGGCTTTGGTAAATGAACACAAGCAACATTTTGGGCAGGTTAGATGACCTGATGGTGGGGTTGCAGCTCACTCATTCTGGACGATTCTGCCGCCCGAATATCAAGACAAAACTTGAACCGAAGATCTTGTACCATCACCCTTTGTTGGATAAGATTTTTAATCTGGATCCTGCATATCCTGTTTTAACTGATGAGGAAATTGTTGATCTGATCGGTTACTACGTTAGGGCTGCGAAACGCGCGCAAACCATTGGCTTTGATTTCGTGGACATAAAACATTGCCACGGCTACCTGGGGCATGAATTTTTGAGTGCAGTAAACCGCCCGGGAAATTATGGTGGTAGTTTTGATAATCGCACACGCTTTATGCGGGAAATAATAACCGGGATTAAAAGGGATTGCCCGGGGTTGAAAATTGGTGTGCGTTTCAGTAGTTTTGATATGCCTCCTTTCCGGCCAGACGAAGAAAATGTCGGTCAGATGATGGAATACCGTGATGAAAATGGAAAATATCCCTATGCATTCGGAGGGGATCCTGAAACCCTTGGACAAATCAAACTGGATGAACCGATAGCTTTAATGAAAATGATGGAGGCTAACGGGGTTGAGCTGGTCAACTTCTCGGCTGCGAGCCCCTATTACAATCCTCATCTCACGCGGCCCGCTTTTTATCCCCCCTGTGACGGTTACCTCCCACCGGAAGACCCGATTGTAGGGGTTGCCCGGCATATCCAGGTCGCAGCCGAATTAAAATCTGCTGCACCGAGCCTGCTCACTGTCGGTTCGGGATACAGTTATCTGCAGGACTGGATTCCTAATGTGGCGCAAGCTGTTGTTAGTCAAAAGAAAATCGATTTTGTCGGGTTAGGGCGGTCCACCCTTTCTTATCCCGGTTTACCTGCAGATGTGCTTGCCGGAAGACCATTGGCTCGCAATCACATTTGCCGTACCTTTAGTGATTGCACAACAGCTCCGCGTAAAGGGTTGGTTTCCGGTTGCTACCCATTGGATGATTTTTACAAGCAACGGCCGGAAGCTGAGGAAGTAAAACGGATTAAGAAGTCCCTTTAGACTGTGATCAGGTTTCTCTACAAGGAGAATTGAATTGAAAGTTGTCACCTTCGATAAAGCGGTTAGTTACATCCATGACGGAGATACAGTCTTAATTGGCGGATCCGGCGGGGGTCATGCCATTCCTGAAGCTTTAATAGTTGCGCTGGAACAAAGATACCTCAAGGAAAACAATCCGAAAAATATCACCCTGCTTCATCCGGTTGGCGTTGGTGATAATATCAGCCAGGGAGTGGGGCATTTAGCCCACCCCGGTTTGGTTAAACGTATCGTTACAGGGGCACTAGTTAATAGCCCGGCGTTCCAGGTACGTGCGGAAGAAGACACTGTGGAAGCGTACACCCTCCCGCAGGGTGCTCTTTCGGAATTGATGAGAGAAATGGCTGCAGGACGACCCGGCTTGTTTTCTCAAGTTGGGCTGCATACCTTTGTTGATCCCAGGATCAACGGTGGCAGGCAAAGTAAATGCGCTGTCGAAGATCTGGTTGAACTAAAGGTTATTGATGGAAAAGAGTGGATATTTTACAAGCCATATCATGTTGATATTGCTTTTCTAAGGGGAACGACTGCTGATGAAGATGGCAATGTGACCATGGAAAGGGAAGCAATTTTTGGTGAAATGCTCTCCATGGCGCAGGCCACCCGGCGGAATGGTGGTATTGTCATTGTCCAGGTGGCGCGTATCGCCCAGCGGGGATCCCTGGCGGCAAAAAATGTAAAAATTCCCGGCATGCTGGTGGACCTCGTTGTGGTTGACCCCCATCAAAGGCAAACGTATCAAATGGAATATAGTGCGGCTTATGCGGGAGAAATTAAAGTCCCCATGGATGAAATTACTCCTCTTCCGCTTGATCCGCGGAAGATCATCGCCAGGCGCGCAGCCCTTGAATTATCCCCAGGTGCAGTTTGCAACCTCGGTTCGGGGGTCTCCACAGGAATCGCTACGATTGCTGCCGAGGAAGGGATTGTGGATAGTATCGTGTTGACTAATGAACAGGGATTAATTGGCGGAGTGCCTTCGTCAGACGCCGGAGCAGCGATCAATTACACCTCGATCATTGACCAACCCTATCAGTTTGACTTTTATGATGGGGGAGGGTTGGATCTGGCATTCCTCTCCTTTGCCCAGGTGGATACAGTAGGAAATGTGAATGTGAGCCGTTTTAATGGCAGGATCATTGGTGTTGGGGGCTTCATTAACATCAGCCAATGCGCCAAAAAAGTGATCTTCAGCGGTACTTTCACAGCCGGAAACCTCGAGATGAGCTGGCCGGGCGGAAAAACTGTCATCCATAAAGAAGGAAAACATAAAAAATTTCCTGCTCTGGTTGAACAGGTTTCTTATAGTGGACCTTTTGCTGAAGAACGCGGACAGGAAGCACTCTACATAACTGAGCGCGCGGTATTCAGAAGAGGTAAAGAAGGGATCGAACTCATCGAGATTGCTCCGGGTATAGATGTTGACCGGGATATTCTCGCCCACATGGATTTTCGACCGGGAATTTCCTCTGATCTGAAGTTGATGGATGAACGGATTATTCCTGGATAAGCTAATGGGTCTGGCTGATGATCTGGCATCCAAACAACGCAGTCAATATTCCAAAACGTCTGCAGGAGTAAGGAAAAAATATGTCTGCAAAAAACCATAAGTCAATTGAACCAGTTGAAGAGACTGACTGCCATCCAGGTTTCTAAACCTAATGATGGCGTTGCCCTAATTACCATCGTCTCTGAACCTCTGGGGGTCCTCAGGCATTCTGTCAAGCGTGCGCTGATGCGTGTGTTGTCGGAGCTTGAAAATGACAAAGCAGTCAGGTGTGCAGTATTAACCGGAGTAGGCAAAGCGTTTTCTGTCGGTTCGGATATCAATGATTTTAGCCAGGAAGTTGGCTGGCTTCTCGAAAATGACTATTGGGAATCTAACTTGAATCAGATGTTGGAAGATGCCCGTTTTCCAATCATTGCTGCGTGTAATGGGCATGCCCTGGGCGGTGGGGCGGTTCTGGCTTTGGCATGTGATTTCCGGATTGCAGCTGAAAGTGCCAAATTTGGTTTTCCGGAGGTTAAGGTTGGTGCCTTCGCTTCGGGGAGCGGTACCCAAAGGTTGCCAAGATTGGTAGGTCGAGGCAGGGCGATGGAGTTACTTTTAACAGGACGGATCATAAAGGCTCAGGAAGCTCTCGAGTACGGATTGGTGGAATTTGTTTTTCCTGACACAATCTTCATGGAAGAAACCATGAAAATTGCAGCCTCCATTGCTTCGTATTCTGGGCTGGTAACAGCGGCTACCAAGAAATGTGTGAATACAGGATTGATTGAAGGATTCGACAAAGGATTGGCGGCTGAAAGTGATCTCAGAGTAAAGACTGGGCGTGGAGCCGATGCGATAGAAGGGCGAACCGCATTCCTCGAAAAGCGGCCCCCGAAATTTAACAAACCCTAGCCCTGGAGGAACACATGCATCTACTCTCGTATCAATCCCAGGGTCAGGTACGTTCTGCCCGTTTGATTGAGGGATATGGTTTTGATCTCAACACTTCCACAACTCTTTATTTGGAGAAAAATCCCACCATTACCCCGCCTACCAAAGAGTTGCCAACTCAACTGGAAGATTGGCTTTTACTTGGAACTGAAGGGTTAAATTTTGTTCAGCAAGCTACGGATTGGGTAAAGAGTTTCATCCAGAAAAAAGAAATTGATGCACAGGTGATCCGTTTCGAAATCAGCAACGCTTCCCTGCTGGCTCCTATACCCCGTCCCGGTAAGGTCATCTGTATCGCAGGAAATTTTCCCGCACCCGGAAAAATGGATAAACCAGAATACCCAACGATTTTTCTGAAGCCATCTGGTGGTGTGATCGGTGACAGACAGGCAGTAGTAATCCCCCAGGTAGCCGCCAATGTTGCTTATGAAGTTGAACTGGCTGTGGTGATTGGCAAACGCTCTCGAAACCTAAAGCAGGACGAAGTGGATTCTGCGATTGCGGGGTACACCATCGCTAATGATATTGGCGACAGGTTGTTAGAAAAGCGCACCTCCCAGTGGACCACCGGTAAGATGTTTGACACTTTTACACCTATGGGACCGCTATTAATTACTCGCGATGAATTGGTCGATACAGGTAATTTAGCGATGTCCACCAGGGTGAATGGTCAACTGCTGCAAAAGGGGAGTACTTCCCATATGTTTTTTGATGTTAAAGACCTGGTTCGCTACCTGTCGACATTGACTACACTTGAGGTTGGAGATGTCATTCTCACAGGGAGTCCAAAACTGATGGATGGCAATCCCAACCCGATGTGGAATTTATCCCCTGGAGATACCGTTGAAGTGGCTATCGATAAATTGGGCGTGCTTATTAACTCTGTCAAATCTGAAGAGGGAACAAATTGATGAAAACTTACAAAATGGCGTTCATTCCAGAACCTGGAAAGATTGAGTGGCGGGAGTTACCCATTAGGGAACCCGGTGCAGAAGAAGTCATGATCAAAGTGAAGGCCGCTGCAATTTGCGGAAGCGATCTTCACCTTTTCAAAGGCAAACACCCATCAGCCACTTTGCCTGCAGCCGTCGGTCATGAAATGGCTGGGGAGGTGGTAAGCAGCGGGTGTGATGTTAAGCGTTTCACAGAAGGAGACAGGGTAACCGTAGAACCGGTGATTGCATGTGGAGTATGTCACTTCTGTTTAAGGGGTCAATATAATCTCTGCGAGAGAATCAGCTTTCAGTATCGCAAAGGTCAGGGTGCGTTTGCAGATTACTTTTATGCACCGGAAAATCGGGTTTATAAACTCCCTGGGAATGTCACTTTTCAGGCAGGTGCCTTGATCGAACCTTGTTCCGTGGCGTTGCACGCAGTAAAAACGAGTCGGATAAAAATTAATCAAACCAGCGCAGTCATAGGAGCAGGTGCTATCGGGATTTTGGTGTCTACCATCGTTGGCAATCTGACCGGGGTTAAACCATTTGTCACAGATTTGAATGCCTTCAGGTTAAAAAAAGCCATCGAAATGGGATCAGTTGATACCTCAAATTGGACTAAAGATGAATTTATCAATCGCGTTTTTTCATTAACAGATAATTTAGGCGTGGATTCTGTATTTGAGGCAGTAGGTGTTGAGGCAACGCTGAACCAAGCCATGCAAATTGTAAGAAAGGGGGGCAGAATTACATTATTGGGTATCTTTGAAGATCCAACCCCGAAAATCCCTGTCAACTTGTTTGTCCAAAAGGAGATATCGGTAACCGGTTCTCAAGGATACGCCTGGGATTTCCAGGACGCCATCAATATGATCTCTTCTGGGCAAGTCGAAGTTCACAAGCTGATCACGAGCCAATTGCCTCTTAACAAGCTCCAATACGGTTTTGACTCGCTCATGGTACCTGGAAATGAACAAATCAAAGTTGTATTTAATCTTGATTAGAAAACTACACAGGTGAATTATGATCATTGATACGCTAACAGCGTCGCAGTTACTCTACCCGCTTCATCCTTCTTTTGAACAGGCTTTCACTTTCCTTCGATCAACAGATCTGACCACTTTACCCAATGGCAAAATTTCCATTGACGGTGATGCCATTTATGCTTTAGTTCAGGAATACCAAACAAAACCCGTGGATCAAGGGAAGTGGGAATCGCATCAACGATATATTGATATCCAATACATTGTTTCCGGAGTGGAGCTCATCAATTACCAAAATCTTTCTTCAATGAAGATGGGTAATTATGATTCAGAACGCGATTTTCAATCAATGACCGGGGAAGGGCAAATGGTCGAACTCTCAGCCGGCTCGTTCATGGTTTTCTTCCCGCAGGATGCGCATATGCCCGGGTTAGTGAAGAACACCTCCTCATTAGTAAAGAAGGTTGTAGTCAAGTGCCGGGTGGACTGGTAACCTCCTGCTGGTGGTGACCAGCAGATGAGCAACATCCTGCATCAGTTGTTGTAGGGCTTCTGAAATTAAAACAAAAAAGGCATCTCACAAGATGCCTTTTTTGTTATTGTCCATAATAAGCATTTTTGCCGTGTTTTCGGAGGAAATGTTTGTCGAGAAGCTCTTTTTGCATGGGTGAGAGGTCCGGGTTGAGTCCGAGTGCATGAAACTGAATAAAGGCAACCTCTTCCAGAACAACAGCGGTTTCAACAGCCTGCCTGGGTGTTTTCCCCCAGCAGAAAGGACCATGGTTTTGAAAAAGAACCGCGGGGATCGCATCGGCATCAAGGGACTTGAATGTCTCGATGATCACTTTACCTGTCTCTTTCTCGTAATTACCAGTGATCTCAGAAGGGGTTAATTGTCGCGTGCAGGGAATCGTGCCGTAGAAA
The DNA here is from genome assembly GCA_963753625.1 of uncultured Chloroflexia bacterium. Taxonomy (GTDB): domain Bacteria; phylum Chloroflexota; class Anaerolineae; order Anaerolineales; family Anaerolineaceae; genus UBA6107. Next base: position 32,993 of record CAVWCP010000003.1, on the reverse strand, counting down.
TGATCCGCATGCGTTGTACCCGTGGGCTCAATCGGTTTCCCTGCCTGCGCAAAACTTGTCGCCCAGCGGCTGTGCGTGTGCACAATCCCGCCAATATGCGGAAACGCCTTATACAATTCCAGATGAGTCGCCGTATCAGAAGAAGGGTTTAACTTGCCCTCAACCACAATCCCTTCGAAATCGACAATCACCATATCCTCTGCAGTCAACTCCGCATAGCTAACGCCGGATGGTTTGATGGCTATCAAACCTGTGTCCCGGTCGATCCCCGAGACATTTCCCCAGGTGAAGGTGACCAAACCGTATTCAGGCAAAAGCAAATTGGCTTCCAGCACTTGTTGTTTTAATGCTTCCAACATACTACCTCAGCTTCCACAATAGATCGTTAACCCGGAGTTCCTTTTTCAATTCTTCTGTCGTGGTGTTGTCTGTGAGGTGAACGAATTCGATATCCATCATCTCTGCCCAATCTTCAAGCATCCTTGGATTTGCATCATAGGTCAGCACAGTATGGTGAGCACCTCCAGCGGTGATCCATTGGCGGATACCTTCACGAAGATTCGGCAGTATTTTCCACATCACCCTGGCGACAGGCAGGTTGGGCATTTCCATGATCGGTTTGACACACTCGATGTCCTGCACAATGAGGCGGAGTCTCCCACCCATATCGATTAGCGATATCACAACTGCCATGCCTGGGTGTCCTTCGAATACAAGCCGGGCTGGTGCATCCTTGCCCCCGATTCCAAGTGGATGCACTTCGATACGCGGCTTGGTTGCTGCAACAGACGGGCATACTTCGAGCATGTGTGCGCCAAGAGAGTATTCATTATCTTTTTCGTAATGGTAGATGTAATCCTCCATAAAGGAAGATCCGCCTTTGAGATCCTGCGTCATGGCTTTGATGATATTTAACATGGCAGCTGTCTTCCAATCACCCTCCGCGCCGTAGCCGTAACCTTTGGACATTAGGTGTTGCGTGGCCAGCCCAGGAAGCTCTTCCATACCCCATAGATCCTCAAAAGTATTGGTGTATGCTTCCGCGTGCTCCCTCTGGAGGATGCGCTCGATGGCGATCTCTTCTTTTGCCTGATAATTTACTGCATGGAGATCGTCGGTGTCGAGCTTGTAAGCTGATTTATAATCATCTACCTTCGCCTTAATTTCTTCATCTGTGACTTTATTGATCTCTTTAACAAGTCCACCCACTGGCCAGGTGTTTACTTGCCAGCCTAATTTGATTTGCGTTCCAACTTTATCCCCCTCGGTGACTGCCACTTCGCGCATATTGTCACCGAAGCGGATGACAGACAGGTTTTGACTGACCTTGTATCCTACTGCGGCGCGCATCCATTCGCCGAGCTCCTTGAGGACTTCTTCATCCTGCCAGTGACCGACGACTACTTTCCTTCCCAGGCGCATTCTCGCTCCGATGAACCCGTGCTCGCGGTCGCCGTGCGCCGCTTGATTGAGGTTCATGTAGTCCATGTCGATTTCCTCGTTGGGAATATCCACATTGTACTGGGTTGCGTAATGGCAATAAGGCTTTAGTAATAGGTTGAGCCCGTTGATCCACATCTTGGAAGGGGAGAAGGTGTGGCACCATGAGACCATCCCTGCACACTTGTCATCGTAATTCGCCTCTTTGACGATCGATGTGACTTCTTCATTCGATTTGATCGTCCCCTTGTAAACGAATTTGCATGGATTATTGCTATTGGAATCGATGAATGCGGCTATTTCCATCCCATGCTTTGCCACATGATCCAGAACTTCTGATCCGTATAATAGTTGTGAGCCGACTACAAACCAGATTTCCTGCTCTTTTAGATTTATCATGTCATATACTCCAATTCGAAACGCTTAGATAGTTATACTTTTTATTTCAAAACATCCACGGCCGTACGTTCAATGATTAGTCCCTTTTTATAGCGTTCCATGAACGCCATAAATCCTTCGACATCTACTTGATCGGGGGCGATTGTGATACTGTTTTCCGCCGCAAATACTCTGTTAGAAAGATAAGCTTCCAGAGGTACATTCTTGGATTTTTGGATCATGTAGGATGCAAGGATTGCAATCCCCCAAGCCCCGCCTTCGTCTGCAGTTTCCATCACGGAAACGGGCACGTTCATCGCTGCGGCCATGATTTTTTGCCCTACATCCTTTGTTTTGAAAAAACCTCCGTGCCCAAAGATCCGATCGATCTTAACTTGTTCCTGTTCAAAAAGGATATCCATCCCAATCTTCAATGCACCCAGCGCTGAGTATAGATGGACACGCATGAAGTTTGCCAGTGTGAAGCGGCTTTCGGGGGTGCGTACGAATATCGGTCGACCTTCCTCAAAGTGAGTGATATGTTCACCAGAAAGATAATTGTAAGCAAGGAGATCACCGCAATCCGCTTCGCCCTCGAGCGCTTTTTGGTACAGCATTTCGAACAACCTGGTGGGGCTAATCTCCACGCCAAGCGCTAAGGTGAATTCATGGAATAGTTCCACCCATGCATTGATGTCTGAGGTGCAGTTGTTGCAGTGCACCATGGCAACCGGTTTGCCTGTGGGTGTGGTCACCAGGTCGATTTCAGGATAATCCTTCGATAATGCTTTCTCCAGAACGATCATGGCAAAAACAGAGGTTCCTGCCGACACATTTCCAGTTCTCTCTGCAACACTGTCCGTCGCCACCATGCCGGTTCCTGCATCCCCCTCAGGCGGACAAAGTGGAATACCTGCATGGATTCTTCCTGTTGGATCGAGCAGCAGTGCCCCTTCTTTGGTAAGAACGCCGGCTGCCTCACCTGCGGTAAGGACAGTGGGGAGTATTTCCACTAGTTTCCAGGGGAGGTTTTTTGATTTGATCCGGTCATTAAACAGGTCGATCATATGAGCGTCATAGTTGTAAGTCTTACCATCAATCGGGAACACTCCCGAAGCTTCACCAATTCCCAACACTTTTTGACCTGTAAGCCTCCAGTGGACGTAACCTGCCAGAGTCGTCAGATAGGCGATGCTCTGGATATGAGGTTCTTTGTTCAATATCGCCTGGTAAAGGTGGGCGATGCTCCAGCGTTGAGGGATGTTGAACCTGAAAAGGTCAGTGAGCTCCTTTGCCGCTATTTCGGTCATCGTGTTTCGCCAGGTTCGAAATGGAACAAGCTGGTTATCGTTCTTATCGAAAGCCAAATAGCCGTGCATCATCCCGCTAAAGCCAATCGCCCCAATGGATTGAATCGAAATGTTGTACTTCTCAAAAACCTCATCATACAAGTTACGATAGCTGTTTTGTAAGCCTGTCCAAACATCCTCAAGGGCATACGTCCAAACGCCATTTTCGTAACGGTTTTCCCAATTATGGCTCCCCGAAGCGATCGTTGTATACTGCTTATCGATCAATATCGCTTTAATCCGGGTCGAGCCAAACTCGATCCCAAGAACGGTCTTTCCGCTCGCAATTTCTTCTTGGATGGCTTTTCGATCACTGCTCATAATGTTTTTTCCAAAACTATTCTTCCTCTGCCTGATTGTTATTATTTGTCTGTAATGTCGATGACATGGCTGACAAAATACTTTGATTGCCTTGTCTCCACGCTAGCCAAAACATAAAGTCCTGTTACATCGCCCGGAACACTAACGGTTGTGGTCCATTCCGCGGTACCTTTAGGAAGGGCAATTGTTGCTTCAGCGATGGAAGGGTCTTCATATAAACCATAGATTACCCCATCGTTGCCTACTACCGGAGGAATACCAATATGAACATAATTCGGGTAATCACTCGGATTCTCGGCCATCCACAATAATTCAAGTCCGCTATCGGTCCGTTGAACATCAGTAAGAATCAGTGAAAAACTATTGATAGCGCTTATTTTGTCGCCAATTTTTTCGATTAACCCTTCCACAGGCGTGGAAACTGGATATTGGATATTATTGTCAACCTGGTCAAGATCCAGCGTCATCGTAGCATTAACTGGCACTGATGGAATATGAAGATCATAAGCCCCGGTAATGTAGGAATAATCAATTGAAAGTTTTGCTCCCGCGGGATCTGCAAGGCCTGGGCAATCAACATAAAGAAGTTGGGTTATTGGTTCTTTTCTTGTGCCTGAAGTGTAACCTCTCACCTGAAACCCGGGGGCTAATCGTGTTTCACCGGTGCCAACAATCACCTTCTCGCAATTTGTTTTTTGCCCTTTGCTGGAAAGCATAATTGCAGGTTTGTTTGCAGCAGCATTCATTGCACTCCAGGCCTGGGTATCATTCTTTATCGCGATTTCAATTCGCCAATCGCCTGTTTCAGTTTTTTGGATATTTGTTGCAACGCCAGTCCAGCCAAGAGTTGCTGTCGAGGTGGGAGTCGCCTTTAGATCAGCTGGTACAACGATGTAAGCGCAAGCTGGACTTATCAGCGCTAAAATGATTAGCAGGAGGAATACTTTTTTCTTACCCATCTTCTTTCTCCGTTTCAAAAACCAATACATAAGTCAGATTCCTAATTGTATGCTCCCGATTTATGGAACCGCTAAGGGGTAAATTTAGGAAGGAGAGTATTGAACTTTCCGTTGATCAGCCAATACTCCGAAGGAGCATCCGTTCCGCCATCTACAGCTTCCACTGTCTTCTCCTGACCCTCATAAACCACACTGGTGAAATAGTGATAACAGACGCCGCACGGGAGGTGAGAAGTCGAATACATATTGTCGGTGAACCATCTCTGCTCGACAATAAACGTGAGTAATTCTTGTACTTCTTGTGGATCAACCTGCTTCTCGATTTGCTGCGAGCCATTATCGCCTACGATATTTCCGTCCGGATAAATGGCATATAACTCATCGACGCAATTAGCGCCGCCGTTTCTCTCGTAGGTAATGACAGCACCGTCTACTACCATCTTAGCTGCCTGTTCTTGCCGGAAAGGTTTTAACTGGCAAGCAGTATCCGCCACCGGTTTTTGGAACAGGTTAATTGAGAGAATAATCAAGCCAATTATCACCACAGCACCGATACCGTAGACAAACGCCCGTCGATTTCGTTTCAATCGATTTTCTTTATTGGTAGATTTTTGACCGATTTTTAGATTGGCAAAAAAGGCTTGGATACCGATGAAGATAAGCGTTATTACACCAACTACAATCAGTGTCCACCAGGAAATGAGTTTTCCCTGGATTTGGATCATCGTTTGAATAAGGATGGTAATTAATGTGCCAAACACAGCTCCAAACACATAACCCTGACCGCCAGTGAGCGCCGTACCGCCGATCACCACAGCAGCAATGACCGTCATCTCTAGGCCGTTACCGTACATGCCATGTCCGGACCCGGTATAAATGCTCAACAAAATACCAGCCAGCGCTGAACAGAAGCCGTTTATGGTGTAGACCATCAACTTAGTGCGGTTTACCGGCAGCCCCATCAACCTGGCAGCTTGTTCGTTAGCTCCATTGTTACCGCCCATGGCATAAACTGTTCTACCAAAACGCGTGAACTGGGCAACCAGAATTGCTGTAATAAATACGATCATGGCGATGATCACCGAGGGCGTTATATAAGCACCTTTTTGGGCTACGATGTCACTTAAGCCGGGGATCAATATTTTGGTTCTGGAAAGAATTTCATATGTTCGATTGTCGATGGCGATAGAATTATTGCTGATGAAGTAGGCCAAACCGCGGCCGATCCACATACCTGCAAGAGTGCCGATAAAAGGTTGTACCTTCAAATAGGTGATGAAATACCCCATGATGGCGCCCATCAATGTACCAATGCCCAGCATTAACAGCATTACGACCCAGGGATTCCAACCGATTCTCAGTAGTGACGCCGATGCTGTGGTGACCAGGGGTACGATCCCGGCAACAGAAAGATCAATGCCACCTGAGATGACCACTAATGTCTCACCGATCACGGCAACCAACAGGTAGGGTGTTTGGTTGAAAAGATTAAGAAACACTTGCTTGTCTCTCATCCCCGGGAGATAAATCGCGCCAATTGAGTAAGCAATAACAAATAATATGATTGTGGCAGCAAGTGGAAGGAGACGCCTGTATTTGTTAATAAAGGTGTTAATCATCTGCCTCATGATTTCACCTCCTTGATCCGTTTCTGCCTTGTGATCTTCTGGAGAAATTCTTGAGCTTGTTGTGAATAGAGGAGGATAAGCAGAATAACGACCACACCTTTGACTGCTAAGAGCGAATTGGCACTAACCCCAACTGCGTACATGGTGGTGGTTACAGCCTGCATCACAATTCCACCGATCGCGCTGCCCATCAGTGAGAATCGACCGCCTTGTCCCATTAAGGTACCGCCGATCACAACCGCCAGGATGGCATCCAGCTCAAGGTTCAAGCCAAGGCTGCTGGCGTCAGATGTACTGATATTCGAAGTATCGATGATCCCGGCAACCCCTGCACAAAAACCGCAAAAGATATAGGCAAATAATTTCACCTTTTTTTCGTTTATTCCACTAAAAAGACTTGAGCGTGCGTTAACTCCCACCGATTCTATGAATAAACCGATGGAGGTTCTGCGGGCTATTAACCAGGATAAGATGAATAAAATGACGACGATATAAAATGCAAAAGGCAGGATAAGCCATCCATGCCCGATATATACAAAGGGTTTGTAAAAAATTTGTATTTTTTGCGAATTTGTTATCAGCTGCGCAATTCCGCGACCAGAAATCATCAGGATCAATGTCGCCACCATGGGTTGTATCTTTCCGTAGGATACGAGTAACCCATTCCAGAGCCCGCAGAATATGGCAACTACCAGGGGAAGCAGGATGACTAACCAGAATGGATTGTTACTAAAGGTTGGGTCATTTTGAATACCAGACAATGAGGTGCCGGTTATAAATGGATTGATGAGGAGAGCTGCCACCGAGGATACAATAGCCATTATTGCCCCTACCGATAAGTCCACTCCACCTGTGGCGATTACAAATGTCATGCCGATAGATAATGCGACAACCGGGATGCTGTTGCGCAGGATGTCGATCAGGCTGCCGTAAAGATGACCCTGCTGGAATGTGATCCGATAGAAATTTGGGATGAAGATTAGATCAAATAAAAGAATTATCACCAGGGCAACTAAAGGAAAGAAAAGTTTACTTTCTGTGATCTTTCTCCAATTTTTATCCGGCATGGATTGTCTCATGATTCACTCCCTGCAATCGCGTGCATGATCTTTTCCTCTGTCACATCGCCTGGAAACTCAGCTACTTTCTTCTTATCCCGCAGGACAATGATGCGATGGCTGGTGCGAAGAACCTCTTCCAACTCTGAAGAGATGAACATGCAGGATTTCCCCTCTTCAGCCAGGGTGAGTATCAGTTTTTGAATTTCAGCCTTCGAGCCAACATCGATACCGCGGGTGGGTTCGTCAAGGATCAAAAGTTGGGGATTCGTGGCTAGCCAGCGTGCCAGGATCACTTTTTGCTGGTTACCACCACTTAAATTTTTAACAGGTTGATCGGCAGAGGGAGTTGCGATATTCAATAATTCGATATATTTATCAGCAATCTTATATTGCTCGGTCAGACTCAAATACTTGATCCAACCAAGGTTGGCTTGCATGGCCAGGATAATATTTTCCCTGATGGTCAATTCTCCGAGGATACCTTCATCTTTACGATCTTCCGGGCATAAAGCCACACCCCGCGCTATTGAATCGAGAGGGGAAAACCGGTCAATTTGTTGACCATTCATCACCAATGAGCCCGTTTCAGGTTTTTCAAGACCAAAAATAAGCTCCGCCATTTCGGTTCTCCCTGAACCAAGCAAACCAGCCAGACCTATTACCTCCCCGGCATGTAATTCGAGATCAAAAGGTTCGATGTCTCCACTTCGGCCGAGCGCTCTTGCCTGGAGCAAAGTTTCACCACTAATATATTTTCCTGCCTCGGATTTTACCTTTGTCATATCTTCGTATTCGGTCAAACTTCGACCGATCATTTTCTTGATTAATTCCAAGCGGGGGAGGGCTGAAGGGATATAAGTTCCAACCAGCTTCCCATTTCGGAGGACGGTGATTCTGTCAGCAATTTCATAGACTTGATCTAAAAAATGGGTAATGAATATAATACCCATACCTTCACTCCTCAATTTACGCATTACTCCAAACAGTTGCTCAGTTTCGTGAGTTGTGAGGCTTGAGGTAGGTTCGTCTAAAATCAGGATACTGGCGGATGAGACCTCGAGTGCGCGCGCAATGGCTGCCATTTGTTGTATTGCGACTGAACATGAACCTAGGGTGAGCGTTACATCAATATTGATGTCCAATCTTTGGAGGATTTGTTTCGCCTTGGCGTTCATCCTCTTCCAGTCGATGCTTCCCCATTTCATAGGTTCGCGGCCAATGAGGATGTTTTCTGCAATCGTTAATTGAGGGCAGAGATTTACTTCCTGGTATACAGTGCTGATACCGAGTGATTGTGCATGTTGAGGAGATCTTATGGAAATGCTTTGATTGTGAACAGTGATCGTTCCAGAATCCGGTTGATTTACACCAGTCAGTACTTTGATCAGGGTTGATTTGCCAGCTCCATTTTCACCGATCAGGGCATGAATCTCACCTCTCTTGAGTGAAAAATCAACATTTTCAAGAGCTTGTACGCCTGGAAAGGATTTGCATATTCCTCTCATGATCACTATATCAATGTCTGACTCGACCATATGTTTCCTTAATCTGTAGCTAACGCTTGTTGAAGGTTATTTGGTGGAGAAGCGGCTTATTAGCCGCTTCTCCATTTTTATTCACTACCTTTTCTTTGTCTTAACTCCCGGACTATCAGTTTTTTTGATTAGTATTTCCAATTGTCCAGGATTGCCTGCAGTGCCGCCGGCCCTTGAGCTGAAGTGAATACACTTTCCTGTGAAGCAATGAAACTGGGGATAGTGGTATCACCGTTCAAGCCTTTGAGGGCAACTTCGTAAACCTGGGGTCCTAGCAGGGGATTGCATTCGATCCCGGCACTCAACTCACCAGCGATGAGGGCGGTGAAGGTATCTTTGGTTGTGTCATAAGCGACAACAACGATGTCTTTTCCTGGAACGAGGCCGGCTTCCTTGATCGCCTGGATGGCACCAAGAGCTTCTTCAATGTTGTGGGCATGAACTCCCTGGATGTCTTTGAGGACGGGATCTTTTAACCAGGCTTCCATAACAGCTTTGGAAGGTGCGACTTTCCAATCACCTGTCTGTGTGGCCGTGATCGTGATGCCGCATTTTTCCATTGTCTGGCGGAATCCGGTTCCGCGATCGATGCCCGCTGATGCCCCTACAGCACCGGAAATCTCAACCACATTTTTCTTTTCGAAAGCTTCGAGCAGCTTGCACATTTCATCGCCACCCTTTTGACCTTCGAGGACGAAGTCAGATCCGATACGGGTGTAGTAGAGTTCTGAAGAGGAATCAAGGCTGCGGTCTTCCAGGATGACGATCTTCCCCATCTCGGCAGCTTCTTTTAATACATCATCGAAACCTTTGGTATCGACGGAAGCAAGAAGAATTACATTAACTGTCGGATCCTGGTTGAAGGTATGGAAAGCGGAAATCTGATTTTCCACTTTGCCCTGGGAATCATATACCTTTAGGGTGATTCCAAGTTGTGTGGCAGCCTCATCGAAGGATGCGTTGTTTGCTGTACGCCATGCACCTTCAGGACCGGTCTGGATAAATCCCACGACCATGTCTTTATAGGTACAATTGGGGGCGCACGCTGCTGCAGGGACAACATAGCCTGAGGAGGTCACCAGGGCAGGTGGTTCAGCAACGGGTGCTTCAGTTGCCACAACGGGGGCTTTAGTGGGAGCAGCTGTTGGTGCAGCTGTCGGTGTTGTGCATGCACTCAACACCATGGTGAGTACGAGGAAGAGTACAAGAATCCGTAGAATTTTTTTGCCGTTCATTTTTGCTTCTCCTTCTTATGATTTACCTGGATTGAGTTAGAATTGATTTGCGAATGATCGAATTTCTCGATTTGATTATTCGCGTTACTCGGAAATGCTCCCTTTGGTCTCGAATCAATTAGAGCATTTCCTTTTAATTCAATTATCAGTTTTCACCTCCTTATTTAAATGATTACGAACTTTGACGAATGATCAGTTCCGGTTGAAGGGTGATGTATTTCGGCTCGATCATTTTGTGCTCGATAATCTTGGTCTCAATTTGGGAAACAAGCTCTGCAACAGCAACCATCCCTAATTCATTTTGATTTTGCGATACCGTTGTTAACGGCGGGCAATAGAATTCAGATTCTGCAATTCCATCAAAACCCACTACAGAAAGGTCATTAGGGACCTTTTTGCCGAGTTCAAGGGCGCACTGTAAAACGCTCAAAGCCATCTGATCATTCCCAACAAATACCCCATCCATCTCAGGGAATTGATCTAGCAATTCGATGAACGCGGTCTTCCCACTTTTCGAGGACCAGTTGCCAGATGTCCACATCCTGTCTGTCACCTTAGAACCCGCGTCTGCAAGGGCGGTTTCCCAGCCAGTTTTCCGTTGCCTCGCTTCCCACCATTCAAGGGGCCCGGAAATGTGACCGATATTTTTTCTTCCCTTATTGATGAGGTGTTCGGTGGCCATACGAGCCCCGTTGAAGTTATCGGTTATAACAATCGAGACACTTTCCTGTTTTTCCATCGTCAAAAAGATGATCGGAATATCGATCTCCGGCAATACATCTTTTAACCAGTTGCGGTTTTCTTCAATTTCCGGAGCAGCCCAGATAATCCCGTCCACCTGGTGGGATTTGAACCAATGCAGTAATGGTTTTACATTATTAGAGTTGAAGGCGGTCAGTTCTTTTAGCAGTAATCCATATCCTAACTCTTCAGCTTTGCATGTAATTCCGCTTAGCGTCCTGGATGGACCAGTAAACCTCAATCCTGCTGTAACAACGCCGAAGAGAAAACTTTTTTGCCTGCTGAGGCTTTGAGCAATTGCACTGGGGTGATATCCAAGCTCTTCAATGATCTTCTGAATCTTGATTCTTGTGTCGTCGGACACATCCTGGCGATCGTTAAGCACGCGCGAGACGGTTTGCCTGGAAACGCCAGCCAATTTTGCTACTTCGTAGATGGTTGTTTTCGTTTTTTCAGACAAGATTGCCTCTATAGGGGGTTGAGAGTGGTGTTGTGAGCGGTCACGTGAGCGGTCACGTTACCGCTCACGAATATATTAGCAAAATTAAATTACAATGTCAATAGGTTGAGAGTAATCTGATAGATCAGGTAAACATTATGGGATTCGAAAGCAGTTTAAAAAAGTACCCCTCGCGAAGCACCCCGGAACATAGTGTAGGGGCGCTGAGATTCGAATACAATCCCCCCTGTGGGGGCTCGAAACCTGGTAAACTTCGATAAAATTAAAGTGCCCCCGCCGAGATTCGAATACAATCCCCCCTGTGGGGACTCGAAACCTGGTAAACCTCGATTAAATTAAAGTGCCCCCGCCGAGATTCGAACTCGCAACCTACTGATTCGAAGTCAGGCACTCTGTCCAATTGAGCTACGGGGGCATCCTTACCGATTATACCGCAACCTGTTTTACTTACTCACCAGAGCTTTCAAGAACGACAGCGTGGTCACCGCCTGCCCTGAAAGCAGGTTTTGTGCCCTGAAGAGCCTGGCTCCAGCGCGCACAAAGATCACCGCGGTACCGGCCAGCAGCAGCGCTGCCAGCCCGCTCTGCCAGAAGGGAACAGACGTCGCAGCCAGGCGGGTCATCATACTCACCGGCGAGGTCAAAGGGAATAAGCTCAACGCAATTGAAATCGGGCTGTCGGGAGTTTGAATCAATGCTGTGATAAACACAAGTGGGATGATGAGCGGAATGATCACCACGGTGGTGGTTTGCGAGGCTTCCCGCAGGTTTGGCACAAGCGCTCCCACCGCCGCCATCAGGCTGGCGTAAACCGCGTATCCAAGTAAAAAGAACACCACACCCCATACCAGAACGGAAACGGGAAGCTTAAACGCATCTCCTAAAGCGAAGCGTTTGCCGGAGAAAAGCAGCATCAGGTAACCTGAACCAGACCACACCACCGTTTGTAATAATCCTGCCAGACCGAGCGCGATGATCTTCCCGGTCAACATCTGCAGTGGAGACACTGATGTAACCAGGATCTCCATCGTTCGGTTCTGTTTTTCATTGGAAATACTATTCAACATCAACGTCGAAGAGCCAAGGATTACACCGTAAAAAAGGAAGGTCACAATATAAGGCAGGAAGAACGTCAATGGATTGTCAGCGTCGCGGGTGGGCGTTTTAGCCAGGGTGACTTCGGTGACATTTGTCGGATTTTGTACCCTGTATGCCAGGTTAACATCACCATCTGTCAGCGCGTATGCTAGCAATGCTTCCACCGGGCTTGAGTCCGCGCTTGCCGCCAGGGGATTAAAATCCGGACGCACATACACGACTTTTCCTGTCTCCAGGAAATCTTTCTCGATGAGGTAGTACGCTGTGATTGTTCCATCTGAAAGAGCAGTCCTGGCAGAAGTCTCATCAACAAATTCGGTCAGCTGCGTTTCAAGGCCAGATGGAATCGTGGAGACCAAACCACTTTCATCCACGAATCCCTCCATAGATACCGTGGTTTTCGGACTGAACAATTCACCTAAAATATTTGTAGAATCCACACCGGATGACTTTTGTATCGTTGAAACAACGAATAGGATGATCATTCCTACCAAAGGCAGCATGAACAGGGTGATCAAAAATGAGCGCCGGGTTACCACGCCAATGAATTCGTTTTTTAGGATGAGCCAGGTTTTCAACATCGCCCTACCTCACGTCTTTTCTAAAAGCTTCTAAAAGGTTAACTTTCTTGCCGTATCGCAGCATTCCCAGCCGGAACACCCTGCCGGCAAGCCATAACGAAAAAAGGGCAAGGATGATAAGAGAGGTGATGGAAAACGCCAGTTGCCACGCAGGGATCACAGTAAACACCGCCCTCATCTGCAAAGCCAGCGGTGCCGTCATTGGGAAAAGGCTTAATGCCACGGCAATACCGCCATTGGGATTCATCATGATGGCTGTAATAAACCAGAATGGGATCACAATCGGGATGGTAAAGATGCCTGCCACCTGTTGTGCCTCTCGCATCTCAGTGGCTGTTGCCCCTACTGCCCCCATGGCAGCTGCAACCATCACAAATGCCGGAAGGAATGTTCCTGCCAATAAAAGCAGATAAGACGCTGGGATTTGAGGTGGTTTCCCCATGGGTATGAATATCGGAAGAACATTGACTGCGATAATCGTAAATAGAATCCAGATGATCAGTTGCGTTAAACCCACCGATAGATTTCCGATGATCTTGCCAGCCATCAACTGGTTTGGGGAGATTGAAGTGACCAGTATTTCCATCGTGCGGTTTTCCTTCTCTTCAACCACCGCCTGCAAGAGGTACCCGCCGCTCACATTAACTGCGATCACAAATAGCAGTCCGGTGACAATGGGAAGTACCATAACCATCCAATCGTCTGTCCCTATCTCTCGTGTGCCATCTTCAGAACGCACGATCAAAGCAGTCCCCTCGGTGAGCCGTTTCACTACTTGTTCAGGTTTGCCATTAATCAGGTTGAACCTGAGGAAATCTCCAAAATCACCTTCAATATTCATGCCCGTTTTGGCGGCGGAGACCATTTTTACCTCGCCTGTGGACATGTAATTGTCACCGAGCACGTAATATGCTTGGATTTCTTTCCTGTCGAGCGCGGCTCTGGCGGCGAATTCATCCGCATATTCTGTGATTGCGATCGGCTTAAGCAGCGCGTTTCCTTCTTTTGGCGGTTGTATATGACTCTCGAGTATCTTATAAGTATCCACGTACCCCACCGGGGTGTCATCGTACTGTATCCAGACAGAGAAGAATGAAACCAACGCGATGGCGCCAACAAACAGCGGCATACTCAATACGCCGAAAAGAAAGCGTTTGGTTAAGACATGATGTTTGTATTCCTGCAGGCATACCAGCCAGAATTTCCTCATTAGTCCCGCGTTTCTTTAACTACTTCGATGAAGATTTCATCAAGGGATGGCACAGCGATTTCATATTGTTCTAATTCGATCCCTCGATCAACCATCGTTTTTAACAAGTGTTGAGAAGTTACACCTTGCTTCAGGTGTAGCAGATAATGGCTGTTTTGTTTGATAATCTCTTCCACACCTTCAACTTGAGCAGGCAGGTCGATCAATGGTCGCACGATGACAGATTGGCTCGCATATTTTTTGCGGATCTCTTGTAGTGTTCCATATAACATCGTGCGCCCTTTATGGATCAATGCAATCCGGTCTGCCAATTCCTCCACCTGGTGCATTTGGTGAGAACACATCACAATTGCTGTGCCCTTGGCGCGTTCCTCGCGCAGGATGTCTTTGACCATTTGCGTGTTCACCGGATCAAGGGCGCTGAATGGTTCATCGATGATCACAAGCGAAGGCTCGTGGATCAGTGTGGTGATCAGCTGCGCTTTTTGCTGCATACCTTTACTTAATTCCTTGACTTTCTTCTTACGCGCATCCGTCAGGTCAAAACGTTCCAAATACCCGCCGACCTTGTTCCGTGCGTCAGTTTCCTCAAGTCCCTTCAATGTTGCCAGGTAAACCAGGCAGCGCTCAAGTGGGATGTCCTGGTAGAGTCCTCGTTCCTCAGGCAGGTAACCGATTTTATTCTTTTTTTCTTCAGACATCTCTCCGCCCAGGATGCTCACCTTACCTGAATCCGGTTTAAAGATGTCAAGGATTATCCGGATGGAGGTAGTCTTTCCAGCGCCGTTTGGTCCGAGCAGACCAAAGATCTCGCCTGATTCCACAGTGAATGAAACATCGTCTACGGCTCTCAGGTTGCCAAAATTCTTGGAGATATGATCAACAATTATTGCGGGCATTAAGGGTCCTTTCTGAAAATAACAACACCTATTATATTACGAAAAAAACCACCTCTGGGTTTCAACAGAGGTGGTGGGATCGTTAACTTACACCTTATTCCTTCGTGTACGGTTCTCCATCGGCTGCCGGCATTTGACCCTTACCAATGAATCCCGCCAGTACGATCATGGTGATCAGGTAAGGTGCCATTGCCATAAATTGTGGCGGGATGGCAGATCCTAATATCGAGAGTTTGGATCCAAGGGCGTCCGCGAAACCAAACAATAATCCTGCTCCCATGGAACCAAGGGGTGTCCAGTTTCCAAAGATCATGGCTGCCAGTCCAATAAAGCCTTTACCTGCGGTCATGCCTTCATCAAAACGGCCAACTGAACCCAGGGTGAAGAATGCCCCGGCAATGCCCGCCACAACCCCGCCCAACAGTACCGCCATGTAGCGGGTTTTAAAGACATTGATTCCCAATGTATCCGCAGCCTTGGGATGTTCACCCACCGAGCGCAGGCGCAAACCCCACCTCGTTGAGAATAAAGCCACCTGGATGACAATCAAAAGGATGAACATCAGGTAAACGAATAGGTTGGTATTGAAGAAGATTGGTCCAATCAGCGGAATATCCGCCAATAACGGAATGGGGATGCGGGTGAACATGGGTGGCGAATTCAATGCCTGGTTGGTTTGCAGGAACTTCTGAGAAACAAAAGCGGTAAAACCCGCAGAAAAGATATTGATTACTGTTCCTGAGATGATTTGATTTATTTTGTACTTGATCGATAACACAGCATGCAGCAGCGCCAGGAGTACCCCTGAGAGGATTGCTCCCAGTAAACCCAGCCAGGCATTATGAGTCAAGCTGCCAACGAGTGCCCCGACCATCGAAGCCATTAACATCATGCCTTCGATGGCAATATTCACAACGCCTGAACGTTCGCAGAGCACACCCGAAAATGCTCCTAAAGTGATGGGTACCGAAAGGAGAACTGCGCTGGAGAGCATTCCTGCCAGGTTAACAGATTTGCCCGATGCCTGCCAGGTAAGGAAGGCAAAGATCAGGAGCATCCCGGTAAGTCCAACCATCCCGTTGGTGACTTTTCCAAAACCTTTGAGCAATTGATAGATACCAATTGCCAGGGTGAGACCGGCAAGAATTATCAGGGTGATCTGGGTTGGGACGATCCAATTGCCCAACAGCCCTTGTGTAATTCCACCAGGCGTCATCACAAATGTCGTTTTTGTTTCTGCTGCCATACCCCTCGTAAACACAACCAGGATGATGGCTGCGATCAGGATCTCAACGATTCCCATGACCAATTTGCGGGTGGGGGAAACCTCGTAGATACGATGGTGCTGAATGGCTTGTGATGTAGTCGCCATTATTTACCTCCTCCCCAACCGCTGACAAACACTGTAGTTTCTTCCAATTTTGGTTGTCGTAACCGGTAGATTGCGCGGATGATTGCAGGGGCTGCAACAAACATCAAAATAACTGCCTGGACCACATCAATAATATCGATTGGGATTCGTGAAACCACCATCATACGCGTAGCGCCGTTTCGCAGGGTTCCGAAGAGTATGGAGGTAAGCACCACTCCCAGGGGGTGGTTATTCCCGATCAAGGCGAGTGCGATACTGTCATAACCATAACCAGAAGAAAGTCCCAGTGCCATGCTGCGGTTGATTGCCAGGATCTGAACGCCGCCGGCAATACCTGCGAGTGCACCTGATAATGCCATTCCGATTACGGTTGTTTTTAATACGCTTAATCCGGCATACTTGGCCGCCCTCGGGTTTGACCCCACAGTACGCATATTCAATCCCCAGGTGGTTTTAAACAAAAGCCACCACACGAACCAGGCTACCAACAGGGCAATAAAGAACCCCAAATGGAAACGGATTGGCGTCTGGAAGAATTGCGGTATCCTGGCGCTCTCCTGGATCATCGGGCTGATCGGCATGCCGCCTGAACCTGGTCGGGTCATCGGACCGGAAAGCAGCCATTCCGTTAATCTGAACGCGATCCAGTTCATCATGATTGTGTTGATCACCTCATGCCCGCCGGTGGTTGCTTTTAGAATACCTGGTATGAATCCCCAGATGGCTCCTCCCAACGCACCAGCGAGTAGTGCCAGCGGCATATGGATGAAAGCCGGGAGACCAGTGATACTGTAACCAACAAACGTAGCAAAAGCAGCACCCATGAATAACTGACCTTCTACACCGATGTTGAAGAGTCCAGCCCTGAACCCAAGGGCAACTGCCAGTCCAGTAAAGATATACGGGGTTGCCTGGACGAGGGATTCCAGGAACGGGTTCAAGGCTTCACGGATTGCCTTGGGATCTCCTCCTTTGAGAGAGGAAACGATTCGCGCCGGATCCCCGATGGATCCTGTGAATAGCGCTTTGTATGCCACCCAGATCTCGACAAGTGATTGTTTCAATCCGCCGAAAAATGAATCCCGGAAAGCAGCGTATACAGTCTCACTGGTCGCCGCGATCATGATCGCTCCAATGATTAATCCGGTGAGAATAGCCAGGGCGGGGATTGCAATTACGCTCCAGAAAGAGCGTTTATGCCCTTCAAGTTTGCCATCTTGGTCGTGGTTCAGCTCCTGGAGAAGTACCTTGCCGGCATCTGTTTTAGTTTTGTTTTTTGGAGTCAATGGAGCACCTCTCTAGAAAGTGGTTTCCACAATTCTATTACCTTCGGATTTGATTGGTTCTTCCGGGACGATCCCGGCCATCAGCAAACCAATGTGTTCTTTGGTCGCCACATCGCCATCGACGACTGCAATGATCTTCCCCCGGAACATAACTGCGATCCGATCAGATAATTCCAATATCTCATCCAATTCTGGGGAGACGAGTAATACTGCGCAGCCTTCCTCGCGTTTCTGGACGATACGTTTATGGATGTATTCGATTGACCCTACATCCAGTCCGCGAGTGGGTTGAGATGCCACGAGTAATTGGATCGGGCGTGAAAGTTCGCGGGCAATGATCACCTTTTGCTGGTTTCCACCTGAGAGAGTTCCAACTGGGGTGAAGGAACTCGGAGTTCGAATATCAAAATCTTTGATTAACTTATTGGAGTTTTCAAGAATGGTTTTATACTGCAGAATAACGCCTTTGGAAAAGGGTTCCTTATGATAAGTACACAAAACCAGGTTTTCAGCCACAGGGAACGGCAGTACCAGTCCGTCAGCCTGGCGGTCTTCCGGTACATGTGCACTTCCCATTTCGGTGATTTCCCTTGGAGAAGATTTGGTAATATCCTCGCCAAGTAAGGTGATTTTGCCCCTGGATATTTTTATAAGTCCAGTGATTGCCTCTACCAATTCGGTCTGACCATTTCCTTGAACGCCGGCAACGCCAACGATCTCGCCAGCACGGACTTCCAGGGAGATATGGTCGACACAAACATCCTGCATGTTATCTGCAACGACCAGGTCTTCCACGGTAAGAACTACTTCACCTGGTGTCTTTTTCGTCTTTTCGACCACAAGGTTTACTTCATGTCCAACCATCATGGAAGCCAGTGAATTCTTGTCCGCCTTGTCAGGAGTAGTTTCACCCACCATAGCTCCGCGACGTATGACCATAATACGGTCTGCCACATCCAGAACCTCTCGCAACTTGTGGGTGATAAAAATAATGGACTTTCCCTGTTTGGCCAATGATCGCATAATGATAAAAAGATCATCCGCTTCCTGCGGGGTGAGCACTGCGGTAGGTTCGTCGAAGATCAGGATCTCTGCGTTCCGGTATAACAGTTTGATGATCTCTACCCGTTGTTGTACGCCAACCGGCAGATCGCGGACGTAATCATCCGGGTCGACTTCTAATTTAAAATTACTGAGATATTTCCTGGATTTTTCGAGCTGCCTTTGGCCGATCAAGAAAATCCCCTGCTTTTACAGTTTCATTTCCCAGCATCACATTTTCTGTAACGGTAAAAACCGGAATAAGCATGAAATGCTGGTGTACCATCCCGATACCAGCATTGATCGCATCGGTGGGCGAATTGACCGTGATCTTTTCATCATTAACCAGGATTTCACCTTCATCTGGCTGATAGAGTCCATAGAGGATGTTCATCAGGGTCGATTTTCCAGCGCCATTTTCCCCTAGTAACGCCAGAATCTCACCTTTCTGTAAGGTGAGATCAATATGGTCATTTGCCAAAACACCCGGGAAACGCTTGGTGATCCCTTTCAACTGAAGAATAGGAGCCATAGATACCCCGTTTCTATTCAAGGATTTCGTATATTTTACCATATACAAAAAAAGAGGGTTGGAGTGAAACTCCAACCCTCTTTTAGCTTACTTGAGATTACTTGAGAACAATGGTTCCGGCGATGATGTCAGCTTTGAGCTGATCGAGTTCTGCCTTGAGTTCGGGGGTGACGAGTGTCTCAAGATCGTGGAACGGGGACATCGCAACACCTTCGTTTGCCAGGGTACCAACGCTCACACCACCAACATAGGTGCCGTCCATTGCGGACTGGATTACAGCAAATGTGGTTGCGTTCATCAATTTCTGAACAGAAGTGAGGGTGATGGCGCCGTATTCTGGGCTGGTCAGGAACCAGTCAGAGTCAACACCAATTACGTATGCGTTGCCGCGTTCCAAAATGGCAGCAGCGGCTCCGAGTCCAACAGGTCCGGCAACTGGCATGATGATGTCAGCGCCTTCGTCCATCAGGGTTACAGCCAATTCCTTGCCTTTTTGCTGATCGTCAAAGGACATGCTGAAGAGGCCTTTGGAGTCATCAGTCAGATCCCAACCAAGAACTTCCACTGCGGTTCCCTTAACTTCATTGTATTTGGCAACGCCTTCGGCGAAGCCCTTCATGAAGACGGTGACTGTGGGGATGGGGAGACCACCAAATGTACCGACTTTGCCGGTCTTGGTGAGGGCAGCAGCTGCGTAACCAGCGAGGTATGCGGCTTCGTCAGTTTCGAAAACCTGTCCAACAATGTTGGCGACTGCAGGATCATAAGCATAGTCCACGATGGAGAACTTGGTTTCAGGATTGGCTTCTGCTGCAGCTTTGGTCGCATCACCGATGAGGAAACCAACAGTGATGATCAGGTCGCATTTTTCTTCAATGAAAGCGTTCAGGTTTTTCTCGTAATCAGCAACTTCTTTTGACTCAAGATACTTGCCTTCGATTCCGAGTTCAGCAATAGCCTGCTCGACACCCTTCCAGGCGGTAGCATTGAAGGATTTGTCGTCAATACCACCGGTATCGGTGATCTGGCAGACTTTGAACTTGGGGGCTTCGGTTGGGGCAGCGGTCGGTGCTTCTGTTACGACGGGGGCTTCAGTCACAACAGGGGCAGCGGTGGGTGCAGCGGTCGGCGTTGTGCAAGCGCTCAACGCGAACACGGCAACCAAAAGAACTGAAACAATTACGAACAGTTTCTTGGACATTATTTTCTCCTCCTACAGAGATGGTGGTTTTTGTGGGATTTTCCCACGTACCTATTTAGTATAACTGTATTGTATTGTCAATGCAAGTATTAAGCGCACAAAAATACTCACCAGAGATAAAAAAAACAGCCGGGGGGTTTGGCAACCCGGCTGTTTTGAACTCAAGGGTCGGGGGTTTATCCCGCTGCTTTTGCTTCAGCATCCAGCCGTAGTTTCTCGTTATGCGCTTTATCGGTTACTTTGAGCATTGAAAGGAACGCCAGGAAGATGAACACCGCCCCGAATATGAAGAGCACGCTGTAGTTGAATTTCATATTTTCAACGAGCAAACCGCCCAGGGTTGGTCCAAGCACTGCAGCAGTCTGGGAGAAGAAATAATACAGTCCTGTATACGCTCCGATGCGTTTTTCATCACCGTGATCGTACACCAGCGGCAGGCTGTTCACATTCACCCAGGACCAGAAAAACCCCACCAGCACCAGGATGATGACGAAGGAGATCAATCCTTTCACAAAGAGGAAGCTGACCAGGAAGATCACCAGCAGTGCCAGCAGCCCCCAGATGATCGTCTTGCGGCGGCCAAGCTTGCCGGCCAGGAACCCCGCCGGGATACAGAACGCCAGGAAGGACAGGTTCGCCACGGATGCCACGATCGAGGCTGTCCCCGGTTTGATGCCCAGGCTGAACACCGCGAAGGAGGATAGCCCCGTTTCGATGGCATTGAATCCGGTGAACCAGCAGAATATCGCCAGCAGAATGAACAGTGCGGATTTGTCCTTGTTGGAGAACACGAACTTGAGGTTCGGGATCAATCCTTTAACGCTGTCATCCTTGCTGGTCCCATCTGCGGTTACATCCGTGAAGCGGTCCTTGGGTTCCTTGACCCAGATCAACACAACCGTCAATGCCACCACCATCGTGATCGCCCCGGCGATGAACGGTCCATTCCTGCCAAAGGAGTTGTAGATCAATCCGCCCAAAACGTAAGACAGCACGCCCGCAGCGCCGCCCATCAGGTTGATCACGCCGTTGGCTTTACTGCGTTCCTGCGGCTGGAAGAGGTCGCCCAGCCACGACACCACCGGCGAGCGGAAGAGCGCCATGCCGAAATTGGTCACCAGGATGAAGGCTGCCACTGCCAGCACGGACTGCGCCAGCGGGATGGAGACGAACCCCAGCAGCGCGATGGGGAGCCCCAGCAGGATCCACGGCTTGCGCCTGCCGAAGCGGTTCCAGGTGTGGTCACTGCGGTTGCCCACCCAGGGCTGCACGAAGATGTTGATGATATTGTCCCAGGTCATGATGAACATCGCCAGCGCGGGTCCCAGCCCGAAGCCCACGAAATTGGCTACTGTCGCGTTGAATTCAGGGTTGCCCACCTGCAGGATCAGCGGTACCCATTGGTTGAAGATCGGCCACAGGATGCTGATGCCGAAGAATCCAAAGCCGACCAGGAACGTGCGCTTCCAGGGAAATGCTCTCTTTTCCATGACTTGCTCCTTTAAGATAGGGTTTAGTTAATAGCAGCGGATAGACTGCTAGGGTTCCAACAGGTCAGGTCGGTGTTTCTTCGTGCGCGCCAGCGATTGCTCCTTGCGCCATTTGGCAATCAATGCGTGGTTGCCCGAGAGCAGCACCTCCGGCACACGCCACCCGCGGAATTCCTCGGGGCGGGTGTAATGCGGGTATTCCAGCAAACCGTCACCAAACGAGTCGTCATTGGCGCCGTCCGGGTCACCCAGCGCGCCCGGCAGGAAGCGTGTCACCGCGTCTACCACTGCCATGGCCGGCAGCTCACCGCCGGTGAGCACAAAGTCGCCCATCGAGATCTGGTCGGTCACCAGGTGCTCGCGCACGCGTTCGTCCACGCCCTCGTAGCGCCCGCAAAGCAGCGCGATGCGCGGCAGGGCTGCCAGTTCGCGCGCGATGGCGGTGGTGAATGGCCGCCCCTGCGGGGACATCAGGATCACCGGGCATACCGGTGGAACGCCCAGCACGCTTTCCACTGCCTCGAAGATCGGCTCCGGCTTCATCACCATGCCGCCGCCGCCGCCGTAGGGCGCGTCATCGGTCACATGGTGTTTGTCGTGCGTATAGTCCCTGATGTTGTGCAGGTCAATATGGATCAGGGCGTTTTCCTGCGCGCGCTGCAGGATGCTGCTGTTGAGGTATGGGGTGATCACTTCGGGGAAGAGTGTGAAGATGTCAAATTGCATGGTTTCATTCTAGCGAAAAGCGCTGCAGAAGGCAAGTGATTTGTGCCTGGCGCTCTTGCTCTTCCTTTCACACCGCGTTTTGCTGTTGTGCCCCTGCCTTGACGACCCTCCCTTCCATTGGTAAGATGAATTCCATGTATATCAAAGGTTCCAAATGGAGTATGCAAAAGAAGAGCCGGCGGGCAAATCCGTTTCGCGTGATTGCCCTGCTGGCAGTTATCGGTACCGGTATCCTCGTCAACCGGCTGGTGCTGCCGACCATGCCGACCCTGTTCGGCGCCACCCCAACCGCCACCAGGCCTGCCGAGTCCTTCGTGACCGACGCGCAGGCGCTGGAGAGTGACGGCAAGTATCCGCTTGCCATCCAGGCTTACAACCAGGCTGTAATGGCCGACCCCAAGAACGTCAGCAATTTCATCGCGCTTTCGCGCCTCAATGCTTACATGGGCTTTTACGATGAAGCCATCAAGAATGCCGAGAATGCGCTCCTCATCAATCCCACCAACGATACCGCCATGGCGCTGCGTGGATGGACGTACGGCCTGGCCGGCGATAATGTAATGGCCCTGGGTTTCCTGCAGGACGCCATTGCCGCCAACCCCAACAACGCCGCCGCTTACGGCTACCTGGCTGAGGTCTACATCTATATGCTTCAGCTTAACCAGGGAGACATGAATACCCTGGACGCCGCCATCAACGCATCCAAGTCTGCCATTGCCCTCGCGCCCAATGGACTCGAGACTCACCGCGGGCGCGGGTTTGTACTGGAATACACCGACAACTACCCCGAAGCCGTGACGGAATTTGAAGCCGCCGTCGCCATCAACCCCAACATTGCCGACCTGCACCTGGCGCTCGGGCGCAACTACCGCGCCACCCAGGCCTACGATAAGGCCATCACGGAATTCTCCAAAGCCAACGCGCTCAACCCCACCGACCCCATGCCCGAACTGCTCATCTCGCGCACCTATGCCCAGAACGGCGATTACGCCAAAGCCATCCAGTATGGCGAGGCTGCCGTGGCGGATGATCCCACCGACCCCACGCTTTACGGTTTCCTCGGCCTGGTCTACTACCGCCAGCAGCAGTATCTCGACGCGCTGGATGTGCTGCGCCTGGCGGTCACCGGCGGAACCGCCAAAACCGGTGAGGTGGTTGAAGGTCTGCCCCTGGATTACGGTTTCGTGGGACAGTTCTATTACACCTACGGCCTGGTGCTTGCCAAGCTCGGTGAATGCAACGAGGGGCTGCAGCTCGCCCAGGCGGTTGCCACCAACCTGCGCAATGATGAGATCGCCACCTTCAACGCCCAGGAGATCATCAACATCTGCGAGCGCCTTGCCCGCGAGGGTAAATCTGATTTGCCCGCGCCCACCCCCACCGGCACTACCCCCACGAACGCCCCGCAGCCGTGAGCCTCTCTGGTTGACCCATGATCGATTACAACGGCGAACGCAACCTGTTCAGCAAACCGCGCAAATCCTCCAACCCGGTGCGTATCTTCATTGGATTGATGGTGCTGCTGGGATTGCTCTTCCTCCTGCGCTCCATCTCCTCCGGGCAGATCACGCCGCTGCTGCAGGCTACCCCCACACCCACGCGCACCCTCAACTCTTACACCCTTGAAGGCGATACCCACTTCCAGGCGGGCAACCTCGAGAAGGCCATCGAAGCCTACCAGAACGCGCTGGTCATCGAGCCCAATAACCCCGATCCTCTGGGCGGACCTGGCGCGCATCCAGGTGTACTCCACCTCGCAGATCACCACGGATGCCGGCAAGAAGACCCGGCTGGAGCAGGCGTTTGCCTCCATCGAGAAGGGTCTGGAGATCGCCCCCGAAAACAGTATGCTCTACGCGGTCAAAGCCTTCGCGCTGGACTGGTACGCCATTTCATCCATCGCGGGGGAGAACTGGGCGGATTACCTCATCAAAGGCGAGCAGGCAGCCATCCAGGCGCTGCAGTACGACAATTCCAACGCGCTGGCGCTGGCGTATTACGCCGAACTGCTCATCGACCAGCTCAAGTATGCCCAGGCGGACCAGTACATCACCCAGGCGCTCGAGCGCGACCCCACCCTGATGGATGTGCACCGCGTCAACGGTTACGTGCAGGAAGCCAGCGCCAATTACAAGCAGGCGGTCGAGGAGTACCAGAAAGCCATCGACATCAACCCCAACCTCAACTTCCTCTACATCTCCATCGGGGCGAACCTGCGCAAGCTGGCCAACCTGAGCGAGATCACCGCGGAGCGCAATCACTATTACGAGCTGGCGCTGGAAGCCTTTGCCAGGGCGGTGCGCGTCAATGACCAGTTGGGCGTCAAGGATCCCATCCCGCTCATCTCCATTGCCAACACCTATGTGCAGATGGGTGAGTTCCTGGTGGCTTCGCGCAACATGCTGCGAGCCGTCAGCTTCAACCCCACCGACGCCACCTCCTACGGGCAGCTGGGAGTGGTGTATTACAAGTCGCGCAACTACGAGGGCTCCATCCTGCCGCTGCGCTGCTCCGTCCGCGGCTGCACCGCTGAGGAGTCCTGCCTGGTGCGCAACGGCGGCGCGGAATGTTCCCCCGAGGACGTGGAGGATATTGTCATCCAGCCGCTGCCTCTAACGATCAACACCGCCATCTACTATTACATTTACGGCTCGGTGCTTGCCGGCTTGCACCAGGACAGCAACGGCTACTGCGATGAAGCCATGCAGGTGTTCGACGAGATCCGCGCCGAGTTCAGCAATGATGTGACCATCATGGGTATCGTCAACGAGGGCGTGGGTATCTGCGGCTTCTACGGGTATCAATAGCGAGAGCCGTCCCTCTCGCAACAACCGCTCGGGGACGCAAAATTCGCGTAATCCGTAAATCGTAAACCGTAAACACCAAATCTCACATTCTTGTCATTGCGAGCCGCGAATTGTGCGGCGCGGCAATCCCCAACAACCGACTGCACAACCGTTTTTTCCCACCCAACCTTTTGGCATGGAATATTGTATAAATAGTGTGTAATCACTTTTATCAAAGGCACAGTGCGTGATTTGAATGATGCCTTGCCCGTGCTGCAAACCAACGCTCACAAGCCATGCCCACCTTCAAGAAACTCCTGCTCCTCCTGACGATTCTTGCCGTCCTGTTTTCATTCCAGGTTGCGGATGCGCAGTCTGAGCCCCCAAACTCCCAGACCCCGCCCACGCCCGCGGAACTGATCGCCGCGGTCAACGCGTTACGCACCGCCAACGGCTTGCGCGCCTTGAGCGTGCACCCCGCGCTGATGCAAATTGCGCAGACAGCCGCAGATGGTATTGCAGCTGGAAATATTGGTCATTGGCGCCCAAGCAATCTAACCCTCGGTCAATGGCTGATGAGCCTGGGCTATCCCCTGGCCGGAGATATCGCCCTGGATGGCTACCGCTCGGAAAACTGGACGGCCGGCGCCGGCATGACGGTGCAGGACGCGGTGCAGCAGTGGCGCGGGGATGAGCCTCACACGAACACGATGCTTTCTATATACCGCTCCGACATTGGTGCCGGCATTGCCACCTCCGTTGATGAGGCGGGGCAGACGGTGTATTTCTATGTGCTTGAAACCGCCCTGCGCACCGGCAACGCCCAGATGCAGCCCAATGCTTACCCCACGCTCACCGCCCTCGCGCTGAATGGCGTGGCTGTCTACGGGGATGCCACGCAGGCGGCGGCAGCGCTTTCGGTTTCGCAGTACGTCATGCCGGTGGTGCGCGCCACTGCCCGCCCGGACGGCGACGTGATCCATGAGGTGAAGAACGGGCAGAGCCTGTGGAGCATCGCCATTGAATACGGCGTCAAGATCGACCAGATCCGCCAGCTCAACAACCTGCCCTCGACCAATATCTACACCGGGCAGGAGTTCCTCATCCAGAAGGGCGCCACCCAGCCGGCAACGCCAACCGCCGATGTACCGCTAACGCCCACCGCCCAAAGCACCTTCACCCCGCGGCCGGCGCCCTCGCAAACCCCCACGCCGCTGCCAGCAGGCGGGCGCTTTGCTTCAGGACAACAGGCGAAGCAGTACGGATTTGGAGTGATCGCGTTTCCCCTCATCTTATTGTTTGGGTTGGTCATTGCCATTATTCGTGTTAAATTCTTTAACCACGAACCCCACGAATAACACGAAAGAGAGCAATTCAATCGTAGGGGCACGGCGCTGCCGTGCCCGATTTGATTATGTTGTTTCGAGCGGTTTAAGTGAAGCAATCCCCAAGAAGATTATGGGGATTGCCTTAACATAAGAGGGAGTAATTTCAAACAGGCGAGGGGGCGGGGGGATTAGCCTGATCAATCGGTCCGTTTAGGGCCTGGCGTTCGGCTGATTCACGGGCGCTGCGGGCGGCACTTTGGCATCGAGTTCGGCGATCTCCTCGGGGGTGCGGAACTGGTCGCCAAATGCTTTGTATTCCGGCCATTCCTCCTCGAGTTCGATCAAAGCCTGGCGGAGCATCCATTGCGGGTCCGCTGATGATGTCCCGCACCCGATCGGGATAGCGCTCGGCCACGCGTCCCGGCACGAAGAAGGTCGCGGTGAGGGAGAGCCGGTCGAGCAGGTCGAGGACGCGCGGCACCGCCACCTTGGCGCCATAGGTCCCCTGCGAGAGCGTCCCCGGACGGTTGGCGTTCTCGGGGTCCTCCCCGATCCAGACCTCTTCGGCGTCAAAGTCGAAGCTCACCACCGCAGCGCTGGTCGCACCGTTCGGCCACATACCGCCTCCCATGGTCAGACCCACGCTAGAGCCGAGGATTCTCGGGCCATCCGTCAAATGACGTATGTCCAGAACGGCTTTGCCGGATGAGATACAGGGCACCAGGACACGGCCGTACCCCTATGGGAGGCGAAGCAACACATGAGCGACGACAAGGCACAAACGGGCAAGGGAGTCTCGCGGCGCGACTTCGTCACCGGGATGGGCGCGGCGGGAATCGGCGGGCTGGTGGTCGGCGGTGCCGCCGGCTACTTCCTGGCGCCCGACGACGACAGCTCCTCGTCCTCCGGGGGAGGCGCAAGCGGTGAGGACCTGAAGATCGGCAGCGTCAGTCCGGTCACCGGCCCGCTACTCCGGCGACGGCAAGAGATGGTCCGCGGCCAGGAGCTGGCCATCGACGAGATCAACGCCAACGGCGGCAGTCGCGGGCCGACAGCTGGTGCTCGTGACGGCGGACGTCAGCGACCTCGCCCCTGAGAACTACGTGCAGGCGGCGCAACGGCTGGTGAACCAGGAGGAGGTCGCTGCCAGTCTTCTCCGGCTACTGCTCCAACAACTCCACCGAGTTCTCGATCTACGCCGACGCCGGCGTGCCGATGTTCCACCTGAACACCCTGCAGGCCAACGTCGACTTCGCCACCGACAACGACATCACGAACATCTACCAGGGCTGCCCGAGCGAGATCTGGTACGGCAAGGGCTTCGTCCGCTGATGGAGGCGTGGATCGTCGGACGGCTGGAAGCCGTCGCCAAGACGGCCGCGATCATCACCAGCAACGACCCGTACAGCATCTCGATCGCCAAGGCGTTCAAGAGCGCGAGGTCGAGACCATCGGCTGGACCGTCCCGATCTACGAAGAGGTCACGGCGCCGACGCGGACTGGGGCCCGCAGCTGTCGAAGATCCGCGCCAACCCGCCCGGGCCTGATCTACATGACCGACTACATCCCCGGAGACCTCGCCAGCTTCGCCAAGCAGTTCGCGACGTCTCCGACGCCGTCCTTGCTGTACCAGCAGTACGGACCCAGCATCCCGGAGTACCTCGAGCTGGCGGGTGAGGCCGGCTACGGCGTCATCTGGTCGACCACGATCGGCACGCTGCCGGACAAGATCGGTGCGGACTTCCTGGCCTCTACAAGGCGAAGTACGACTCCGAGGCCGGGCTCTCGCAGGCCGGCGGCCAGTACGACATGGTCCAGCTGCTGGGCCCAGTCCGCGGCGATGGCGGGGACCCGTACGAACTTCGAGCAGGTGAACACGCTGCTCAAGCGGCAGATCTACCGTGGCGTGTCCGGCACCGTCCAATGGATCTCGGACACCGAGCTCGCGGCCGCACCGTTCCCGGACCTGGTGAACGACCCGAGCCTGGCGATGCCCCACCTCACGTACCAGATCCAGGACGGCAAGCAGGTGCCCGGTCTTCCCGGACCCTACGCCCAGGGCAGTTCCAGCCGCCCCGTGGATCTGAGCGGAGCGACCGACGGCCTACCCCGCTGCTCGAGGCGCAGGGCTGGTCAAGCGCTACGGCGGCCTCGCCGCGGTCGACGGCATCAGCTTCGAGGTCCAGGCAGCGGCGAGACCTTCGGGATCGCCGGCCCCAACGGGGCAGGGAAGACGACGCTGTTCGACGTCGTCACCGGCATCGCCCGGGCGACGAGCGGCACCGTGGTCTTCGCCGGTCGAGCCGATCCAGGACGCCGTCGGTGCACCGGCATCTGCCATCTGGGCCTCTCGCACGTTCCAGCTGCCGTCCGTGTTCGACTCGCAGACCGTGCTGGCCAACGTCCTGGCCGGTGCGCACTTCGGACGTGCCGAGCGGGGTGGTGGACCAGCCTTCGCGCCAGCGGACGCGGTCGACGACCCGGCGCGCGCCGAGCTGGACTTCGTCGGTCTGGCCGACCGCTCGGCCGCGCTCGCAGGTCCGATGGCCGTGTTCGACAAGAAGCGGCTGATGATCGCCTCGGCGCTCGCGACGCGACCCGCACTGCTGTTCCTCGACGAGCCCTTCGGCGGCCTGACGCCGCCCGAGGTCGACGAGCTCGTGGGTTGCTGCGCGAGGCGCAGGAGCGCGGCATCACGATCGTGCTCATCGAGCACGTCATGCGCGCTCTCATGGCGCTGTCCGACCGGGTCCTGATCATGAACCACGGAAGCAAGCTGTTCGAGGGTTCGCCCGCTGACGTCCTCGCTGACGAAGAGGTCGTCCGCGTCTACCTGGGCCGCAAGGGCGATCAGGAGGCCGACGATGCTTCAGGTGAATGACCTTCGCTGCGGCTACGGGCCGACCTCGGTCATCGACGGCATGGACCTCGAAGTACCCGAGGGCGGCTTCGTGGTCGTGATCGGCCCGAACGGGCACGGCAAGACCACCTTGCTGAGGGCGATCAGTGGGCTCCTCCCGGCTCGGGGCGGGACGATCCGCTTCCGCGGAGAGGACATCACCGGCCAGAGCCCGGAGAAGATCGTGAAGCGGGGTCTCGTCCACATCCCGCAGGGCGACCTTCTCTTCACCGACATGACGGTCGAGGAGAACCTGGTGCTAGGTGGCTTCTCACACCCCGAGCGACGGACCCGCAACAGCCGTCTGGCTGAGGTCTTCGAACTCTTTCCGCGGTTGGCCGAGCGAAAGTCGCAGCGCGCACGGACCCTCTCAGGCGGAGAACGCCGAATGCTCGCACTGGGTCGCGGCCTGATGTCGCACGCCGAGCTGCTGATGATCGATGAGCCGTCGCTGGGCCTGGCCCCGGTCCTCGTCGACGAGGTCTACAACCGGATCGCGACCATCGCGCGCGGCGGGCGGACCATTCTCCTGGTGGAGGAGAACTTCGCCCACGTGAAAGAGCTCGCCGACACCGTGGTCCTGATGGAGAACGGCACGGTGGTGAAACGCGGCAGCGTGGAGGAAGTGTTGAACGACCGGGCCGTGGTCGAGACCTATCTCGGGATCGGGGGTGAGTAGGTCGTGAACCAGCTGCTGCAGACCCTCGTCAGCACCGTTGTCCAAGGCTCGGTTCTGGCGCTGATCACCATCGGCATGACACTCGTTTACGGCACCTTGCGCGTCCTCAACATGGCGCAGGGCGTCATGGTGATGGTCGGCGGGTTCGCTGCCTACTCGTTCCTGGATCGTGCCGGGCTCCCCGTGTGGACCTCACTGATCGTCGCGGCGCTGGTCACCTTCTTGCTCGGGACCCTCGTCTACGCACTCGCCGTTCGCCCCCTGCTCGGCCGCTCAGGTATCGACTTCGAGATGACCGCCTTCATCTCCACGTTCGCCATCGCGACGGTGGTGCAGAACATCGTCCTGCTCATGTACGGGCCAAGGCAGAAGCCTTTCGACCCCATCGTCGACGGCACCTGGAACCTCACCAGCCAGGTGTCGATCACCTACCACTCGATCCTCATCGCTGTGGTGGCCATCGGGTCGCTGCTGTTGCTGGGCGGCGTTCCTGTCGCGGTCCCGCTACGGGCTCGCCATCACCGCCGTGGCCCAGAACCTGGATGCGGCCCGGCTGATGGGTATTCCGGCCCGTCGTGTGTACGTCGTGACGATGGGCATCGCCGCCGCTCTGGCCGGCCTCGCTGGCGTCCTTCTAGCCCCTCTCTACTTCGTGTATCCGAACGCGGGTGACCTGCCACTTCTGCAGGCGCTGATCGTGGCGATCTTCGCCGGGGCTCGGTTCGGTGAAGGGACGATCTACGCCGCCTACATCATCGGCTTCATCCAGTCCGCCGTGTCGATCTACTGGAACAGCGCCTACGCGCTGCCGGTCTTGTATGTCGTGATTCTGGCCGTCCTCGTCGTCCGACCCAACGGCATCGCCGGCAAACCGCAGGAGGCCCGGCTGTGACTGCACCCGCTGAGACCACAGCTCCCCGCTGCTGCCGTCGACCCGCGAGCATTGGGCTGGCCGCGCCCACGACCTCTGCCCGCTGGTGCGGCACTGCTGGTGGCCATCGCGTTTCCCGGTGATCTTCTCCGACCCGTACTGGGTGGGCGTCGGCACGCTCGCGCTGATCTGGATGGTGCTCAACCAGTCGTGGAACCTGGTGCTCGGCTACTCGGGTGTGTGGAACTTCGGCCAGCTCGGCATCTACGCCATTGGCGGGTACTCGGCGGCACTGTTGTCGCTGCACACGGGGTTGCCTTGGATCGTGGCGCTGATCCTGGGGGCTCTCGCCGCGACCGCCGTCTCGTTGGTCCTGGCCGTGCCGTCACTCCGGCTTCGTGGGATCTACGTCTCGCTGCTCACCTTCGGCTTCGCCGAAGTGGTCCGCCTGTTGATCATCACCGACAAGAGCGGCACGACCGGCGGAACCTTCGGGCTGTCCGGGTTCGACGGGTTCGGGCTGCAGTCGATGGAGCCCGATCAACGGGCGCGGGTGACCTATTGGATCGCCCTGGTCGCTGTCCTGCTCACCCTGTTGGTGCTCTACCTCCTGATCAGGTCGCCGCTGGGCACCGGGTTGACAGCGCTGCGTGACAACCCGCCGTTGGCCGCAGCTCGCGGGGTCGGCCCGCTGAAGTACCAGTTGGTGTCGTTCGCCATCTCCGGCTTCTTCGCCGGGCTCGCGGGTGGCCTCTACGCCTTCACCTACGGCGTGGTCTCACCGTCGCTCATGGGACTGGGCCCGATGACCCTGCTCGTGACGATGCTGGTGATCGGGGGGCTCGGCACCCTGACGGGGCCCCTCATCGGCACGGTGATCCTCACCTTCGTCCAGGCCCAGCTGCAGCAGTGGCCCGAGTTCCGCTTGATCCTGCTCGGTGGACTCCTCCTCGTCATCGTGGTCGTCATGCCGCGGGGGTTGGTGCCCTGGTGGCTGGTGGTCGAGAACGGCTTTCGCGTTGGATGGCCGAAGACGACGCCAAGCCTGAAGCACCGCCGCCGGGATAATGGTTTCAGGTCGCTCTGGTCGAGGGTCAGCGGCGCTCGGCCGTCTCCAGCCGCAGCATCGGCACCCGGGCCGCCAGCGCCCCCACCAGTACGACCAGGGCCATGAACGCCATCGAGCGGGTCAGCCCGTAGGTGAGCACCTCTCGGACGTCGTAGAGGTCTCTGGCCCCAACGGCCAGGTCGCGCACCGACCACCACGAGAGCACCCCGGCCATGGCCACCGCGCCCACGAGCGTCAGCTGCCACCGCCAGCCCAGCCCGGCCATGACACCGAACCGGCCCTCGTGGGTGAAGGCATCCCAGACGACGTGGGTGGCGTGACGACGCGACGGTCTGCGCGGGACGGTCTTCGGGCTGCTCGCCGGTCTCGGTGGGCGACGCCCACGTGGGCACCGTGCGGCGATCGGTCTGGCGCCTCACCACCCCGACCGCGGAGGATCACCCACCTCACATGTGGGTGATCCTCCACAACCGGCGTCTGCAGCAGCAGGCGCGTACGGGGGTGTAGGGAGATCGGGACGGACGTCTTCACCCGCAGCGCTGACAGGGCGGGCCCAGCGGTGGCTCCCTACTTGGGGTGGACGGTGATGTTGCCGCCCTGCAGCGGTAGCTGGGACGACGGCGTGCCGGCCTGGTGGTACAGCCGGTTCTGCGCGCCGTAGACGCTGATCGCGTACGAGTCGGTCTTGCCGGCATCCGACACATCGACGCGGTAGGTGAAGTTGCCTCCGCCGAGTCCACTGACGATCAGCCCGGTCGCTGGGTCGAACACCTGAACGGATGCGCGTCCGGAGAACGCCGCTGTGCCACCGGTCGTGG
>CAVWCP010000002.1:0-1011495 GCA_963753625.1 uncultured Chloroflexia bacterium | reverse complement strand
TAGAATATAGTTGAAACTGGCGGAACAGGTCGGACGAAACTGGGTACAGGATTTCGCATGTTCGCAGATAATCTTTTGATCGGTACTGGCTGGGGAATTTTCCAACTGTCTTCAATAAATACTCGAACCCGATTGAAATATACAACTCTAGCTTTTCAATTTAATGGGAAAGACCCTCACGGTGATCTAATGGGAATTGCAGGAGAACTAGGCATAATAGGATTGCTGTTATTTATTGTTCTGTTTACAAAGGTATTGGTTCGTAACATCACAACATTTTGGAAAAACAATTCCATGGAGAAGAGAACCTGGGAATCATTGTTATCTCATTGTTAGTTTACATTTTTTCAGCTGGATTAACTTCCACTTTCTTATGGAGAAAAGTATACTGGCTAATTTTAGGTATGGGGGTTTTATTTCCAATACTTTTTGAAAAAAATCTTCATGGAAAACTTCATGATTTTATTGTCCAGTAATTATTTCCATATATTATTGTTTTACATCAATAACCTGAATTTGGATGATATGAATAATGTCTAAATGCGACAATGAGATTAAGATTCTAGGTATTCAAGATTGCGCGCAAGTTTCTCTTATCCACATGAAAGCGTTTCCTAAAAGTTCACTCACCAGGTTGGGCGCTGAGGCTGTGCGAAGGTATTATGCAGCTCAAATGGTTGAGTCAAATGATTGTGTAGCAGTGGGCGCTTTCCAAGATGATATTATGCAAGGATTCATATATGCCGGCATCTTTCATGGAATCCTTACAGGGTTCGTGGTTAGACAAATTGTTTCTGGAGGAAGGGTGTTAACCCATCCCGCGGACCAATCCTATGTTTCGGGACGCAATCAAGTTGGCAATGCAAAAAATTAACCAAAAAAGGAATGTCCAAACAATACATAAAAGACAACAGACAAAGGAACAAGATTTTGTTGTATTGGCCATTGCTGTTACCCAGTTGCTCAAAAAAGTGGGATTGGGCAACTACTAATGGATTATGCTGAGGAGAGAGCAATTGAGCGAGGTTCCAGGAACATGACCCTTACTGTAAATCAAGATAATATTAATGCCATTCTTTTTTACGAAAAAAAAGGGTGGCAACTTAAAAATAAGACCTCCAAAAGAAATATTGAAATGATGAAACAAATAAATGGATTCTAATAAGGCTAAACCGAAAATACTTTTCGTAACCATGTATCTAACTGAATATCGGCCTCATGAATGTGTTTTTATTCACCGATCAATAAAAGTACTCTCCGAAAACATAGAGCCGCTAGTAATTCATTTCCGTGCACTATTACCAGGCCGACCTCTAATTGAGAAGCGTGTATGGGATGGAATAAATGTAATATCAATATCATGCCCCCAAACACCATTAGGGTCTTATTCTCATTTCAATGCTCAACTTATGGAGAAATTTGGCGAACCGATTGTACGAAAGTTTGTCCAAACTGGAGATTTAATCTATGGAGCAGAGGCTTATCCCTCAGGATACTTATGTGGCCTGTGGGCGGTTAAGGAAAATAAACCGTTTTCGTTTAATGTGATTGGTTCCGACCTGAATTTATTCTTAAAACTAAATCACTCAAAAATTGGGAAGCAATGGTTGACAAATTTACAAGGAATCGTTTGTAATAGTAATGCGCTAAAAGAGGAATTAACCAAGCTTATGGGTGAACTGCCCAATGTGAGGACTATTTATAGAGGGGTTGACACCGATAGATTTTCTCCTGAGGGAATTTAAGGCTGGTCCTCAAGAATTTTTACCACCTGTTCGATTTCTTTTTTTGGGTGGGTTTCGTACATGGAATTCAAAAAAGAAAGAGTATAAATTAAAAGGTGAGCACACCCTCCTTGAAGCTTGGAGATTGGCTGAAACACAAGTTGAATCTTCGTCCCTGGTAATAGGGGTGGCGAGTATAAAGCGGAAATCCAGCACTGGCAAAAGAGGTTACGTAACCCCGAACGTTTTTTCTGTATTAATCGAATCGATCCTTTTGACATTCCAAGTGTCATACGAGCTTCTGATGTTGCTATTTCTCAAGTTTACATGAGGGTCTTCCAAATGTAGCTAAAGAAGCCATGGCATGTGGTCGACCCATTCTTGGCACAAATATTGGAGGTATTCCTGAGATAGTTGTGGTTGAAGCTTCAGCTCTCGTAGAAGGTATAAAATGGTTTATCAATAACCAGGATAAAATAATCGCCATGGGAAACAATGGACGTGATCAAATGAAAAAAAACTTATCCTGGGAACAGTACAAAATTAACGATGAATGAGTTTTTTCTTTAAACCACTTACAAGTAACAGGGTGAACTGTTGCCAACAGAGACACATGAACTTTTACCAAGTGACCCTTCTCAATGAATACATCCGAACTCTCCCAAGTTTGTTGAATCGACTCCCCGACCCTTAACCCGTTTTCCCCTCCCAAAATCAACTTTCAAAACTTTGTAGACCATACTGTTTGAGATTATAGGCTGTATACCAAGTATGTTATTTTAACGGAATCTCTTTTATTAATTCATAATCAGTTTTGAGACAGTTTCACGAAGCAGGTTTTTTGACTACATTGACAAGTGAACTTATAATATTAAACCTAATCCTTGCAAGGATTTCAACGATGATTAGTAATGAAAGAATTTCTTTTATCGATAAGAAAAGAGTTGTAATGCTTTTATCCAATGCTTACAATCCTGATGATCGTGTTCGAAATGAAGCACTTGCATTGGGTAGTGAAAACTATGATGTTCATATCATTGCTTGGGATAGGTTCCTGGATAAACCAAAAGAAGAAATCATTGATGTAATAAAGGATAAATGAAATAAGGCTGAAAGCAGGATATGGTCGAGCAATTAGTAAATTTTTTACTTATTTTATTGTATGGATACTTTTCCTGATTCAGGTTATCAAACAAAAACCAGCAATTATTCATTGTCATGATTTTGATAATATTTGGTTGGATTTATTTTTACTTTATGTTTATCAAGAAAACAAAATTCTCTTCGACGCGCATGAGAATTTACTACATGATGATGAAACCTCTTGTGCCAAAATCGGTTTTTCGTGCTATTGCGTTTTTGGAAAAGAAATTTATCAAATATGCTGACTTAGTCATTGGCGCATGCGATGCCACTGTGAATTATTACCGCGAAATGGGAGCTAAAAATACTCTTGTCGTCGGAAACTGGAAAGATCCAAGTTTGTATGCATTTTCTTCAGATCAAATTAAGAAGAAACGCACCGAAATAGGCTGTGAGGATCAATTGGTAGTTTCCTATATTGGATCTCTAACAATCGATCGCAATGTGATTCCTCTTGTTCAGGCAATTAAAACGACCCTGGGCTTATGTCATCATCGGTGGAACAGGTGGACAAGAATCAGAAATTCGGCGATTGTGCTCTTCACTCTCAAATGCATATTTTCCTGGTTATATTCATCCTGATGATGTCCCGCTCTATACTTCAATTTCGGATGTTATTTATTATGGACTAGATTCTTCCGACGTATATGCCCCCTTCAATTCACCGAATAAGCTTTTTGAATCTCTTCAGCCTGGCAAACCGATCATCGCCAGCGAATTGGTGGAGAGTTTTCATATATTGTTAATGTCAAAATTGTGGTCATGCTTGATCCCACCTTGATAGCGTTACCGATTGGCGATGCTCTGGATAAAATAGCTAATTCCGATTTTCGAAAAGTTTTAGAATCCAATTCAAAAGAGCGGGATATATCTATAATTGGCAAAATTCGAGATATAAATTAGATGATGCTTACCAAAAAATGTTTGAAGATCGAACATTAATATGGTATATTACTAGACTCACCAAACCCAAAAATAAATTAGTTATAAAACCCACAAATTTTTTACGATGTGTGCCTCCAAAGAATTGATCAATTGAGTACGTTATCCTATTCGTTTATGAATAGATAAGTTTAGATTTTTATGCCAGAGAACAGTCTCCCTTTCGTTTCCATTATCATGCCGATAAAAAACGAGGAAAGATATATTGAACGCAGTTTGGGTGCTGTGCTGTCTCAAGACTATCCCGCAGACAGATTGGAAGTTCTCATTGCTGACGGAAACTCGTCAGACCATACCCGGGACCTAATCTCCGGACTTGCACTCGTCCTCCAAATTTCCGGTTTCAATACTTAATAATCCAACCGGTATTGTACCCAAAGCTCTTAATATTGGCTTAGATATGCGAAAGGTGAAATTTTATTCGAGTCGATGGCCATTGTGAAATACAAAAAGACTATGTGAGTATATGTGTAAACCAATTATTAAATCAAGGTATCGAATGTGTTGGAGGTGCAATAGAGACTGTTGGAGAAATCCCCATGGCCAAAGTCATTGCCATCGCCATGAAAACAAGATTTGGTGTAGGAAATGTGGCTTTTCGATTAAACCAGGGTCAACCCAACAGACTGATAGTGTTCCGTTTCCAGCATATTGGATGGAGATTTTTCAACGTACCGGTCTTTATGACGAAGATATGTTTTGCAATGAAGATGATGAATTCAATTATCGCCTAATGAAAAATCAAGGCCGCATCCTCATGACGAACAAATTGCGAACGCGATATTACAGCAGAGGTTCGTTGAGTTCATTATGGAAACAATATTATCGATATGGTTTATGGAAAGTAAGAGTGATGCAAAAGCATCCATCTCAAATGCGAATAAGGCAATTTGTGCCTGCCCTATTTGTTATTTCAATTGCGTTGTCAATGATTCTTCCTCTTTTTTTGCCAAGATTTTGGATCCTTCCTGTGGCTCTGTTAGGATCGTATTTGTTGGCAATATATATTAACCTCCATTAAGGCAACTATAGAACTCCAAGCGAAATTTTATTGCTTTACCTGTTGTATTCTTTACGCTTCACCTGAGTTATGGCTTTGGATTTTCGGGACCGATCAAGTTCTGGAACCGCTGGTTTGATAAGGTTGGAAAAGTCCCGCAAATATAATTAGACCAGTCCACCGCACTGTTCTTATAACAAAGACACCCCGAGCTGGGGTGTCTTGTATTTAACTATAACTTGGAGACACCATCCCGCTATACTCAATAATTCCCATTCACCACCAGATCCTGAATGTACACTGCCACCTTATCGGATAGGAACAAATATAAATCGCCCGGTGTTTGTGCGGGCAGGTTGATAAAGCTCTGGTGGGATCTCACGAAAAACGAGTGAGAGATCGTCAATCTCCCCAGCAAGACAGGTGAAGGTAGCCACATCCTTTAAGGATAAATCAGTCAGCACGGATTTGTCTGAAAGGAATTCGATCCCCAAACCCGGTAGTTTGATCAGGTTTTCGGTTTGGATCATCTTCGAGTAGAGACCTTTTATGATCTCTGTCTGGCGTTTTATCCGGAACAGATCATTATCATTACTCCGATTTTGCGCGTACTCCAACGCGGTCTTCCCGTCCAGGTGCGTCACCCCTGCAGTACCATAAGCGCCAATCGGTTCTTCCAAACATATATCCACTCCCCCGACCGCATCGATCATGCGTTCGAAGTTTGTAAAATGAAAAACCCCATAGCGATCAAAAGAGATCCCATAGTTCTGGTAAAGTGTATTGGATTGTTGCACCACTCCCTGACCCCGCCCCAGGAAGTACTCGCCAAAGCCATAGGCTGCGTTGATCTTGAACTGGGTGATGTTGTATTCGCTCAGCCCCGGAATGGGTACCCAAAAATCCCGCGGAATGGATAGGATCAGGATCTTCCGTTCGATAAAATCTACACGCATAATGCGAATGACGTCCGCCTGTTCGTGTTCGTCGATCCCAAGCCCAGAGCAGGATCATCGGTTCTTTCTGTCCGCAGACCGGCTTCACATCCGCAGGCAGCGCTGTCGGTGTGTTTACCGTAATCGGAGTGACCTGGGGTACAGGAGTTACCAGCGCTACCTCTACCGTTGCGTCAACAGGTACTGAAGTTTCCAGAGGAGTAAATGTCTGAATGGATTCTCCCATAAAAGTAGGCAGTCGGTTCCCAAAAAAGTGAGCCGGTCCAAAGATAATACCCGCCTGCTGCAAGAACAGCCAATACGATCAGGAATATTATCCATTTCCCAGAAGCTACGTTTCTGGTTCATACTGATCCGGTTCTCGGTTGGTCGAGTTGTCTGGCTTTGCTGCAAATCCTGGAAAAACCATCTGAGATCAATGCCATGATCTCATCCCCGATTGCGTCTCCCGTTTTATCATCCTTTTCAAACGGATCCGGGATGTCGAATACCTGGTCCTCGCAAACTTCAGACAGCAGGAACACCTTCTCATCCGCTTCAGGGAATTCGATCGAAAGCGCTTCCCGCTGACTTTCAGTCATGACAATGACCAATGTTGCAGCGGTCAGTATCTCCCGGTTGACATCTCGTGAGCGCACATCTTCAATATCCATCTTCCGGGATGCAGCAAAGCGCAGCGCTTGTGGAATTGGCGGAAGTCCATTCTTTGCCCATGTTCCTGCGCTGCTTACCTGCCAGTCTGACGTTGAAGGATCCCTTTTCAGCAAGGAACGCAGATGTACAGCAGCGATAACTGATCTGAACCGATTGGCACTGCATACTAAAAGGATATTCACCATCTCACTTTTCAATCACCGGTCCCATCAACTAACGCGGGATCAATAACAACTCCCCCTTTGTCAGCACATATCCTTCAGGCAGATGGTTGTATTTACACAAATCCACAATATTAACATTCAACCCCATTGCCACAGTCTCAATCAATAAGTTATCTTCAGTTACTTCAAAAACGGAAAATGCGGGCAGAGTGCTGACGTCAGTTGTGTTAACCGGAATTACGATCACTCGGATTGGCGAATAATGTGTTTTCCATCTCATAATTGATCGCCTGAATAGCCTCTGCTGATGTGTTGTACGTGTTTGCCAGGAGGATAAATGCTTCTCCCTCCAATTACTCTATGAAAAACAAGTTCCGGGTTCTCGCCAAAAGATGTTTCAAGGAAATGAGGAGCAATCATTGTTGGAGCAATCGGCGTTTCTGTACTGATCGGTAAGAGGGTTTGAGTAATCGTCGCCGTCGGTGGGATCATTGTATTCGTTTCCGACGGCAGAGGTTCATAGTAGTAATCGGTGTGATCGATTCTCTCTTAGTAAGGCTGCAATTCCAGTAAGGTTAAAGACGCCAATCAGTGCAATCAGCGTTACACCGATCAGAGCGACAATAATCACGACCATTAGTGTTAGCCATAGTTTGGATTTCTCTGTTTTCGGAAATTTACCAACCATCTGCTTTCGGTAAAGGTATTATGCTCTCAGATTTATACACGGGGCAATCAAAATAGTCTTTGCTCAAACAGGCAGTTCTTTGATGAAAATAACTTACTGGAACAACTGGCTTTGATTTGAAGCAACAATTGAATTTGCGATGGATAAGACAATGCCGTATCGCGATCATCGCAAAAACCCAAAAAAGGGCAAAGCCCTTCTAATTTTGGATCCTTGGTTATCGGTTGGATGGGCATGCCTGTCGTTTATTCCCTCTTGTGCATGAAGTTGTTGCGCTCAGTGAAATCAGATGGAACAAAACAATCTAACCGGTTTTTGTCTCGTCACCCTGGGATTCATTTTCTGCGATTTCATTTGCAGCTTTCCCATATCTTTTCCCATAATAGTAATTACGGTTGTAGTAATACTGGGAACGTTTTACTTTAATATTATTCAGAACCACCCCAAGTAGGTTTGCATTCACCCGGTTCAGCTGTTCAATGGCATGGCGGATTGCTCCCCGTTTTGTTTTTGTAGGATCCATAACCAGAATCACGCCATCCACACGGGGCGCTAACACAAGTGCATCCGTGACCGCTAACAATGGAGGTGTATCCAGGATCATGGTATCAAAATGGGTTCCAAGAAAATTAATAATGTCCATCATCTTGGATGAATTCAGTAATTCAGATGGATTAGGGGGCAGGCTGCCTGAGGTAATTACACTCAATCCTTTGGTGCTCGTCTTTTTCACTACCCCGATTAATCGATCTCGTAGTCCGGATAAAGTAGTCCGATAAACCCAAACGGTTGGTAAGACCAAAAACCTTGTGAATCGTTGGGCGCCGCAAATCACAATCGATCACGACCACTTCCTTGTTATTATGCGCCATCACGGTTGATAAGTTTGCAACCACTGATGTCTTGCCATCAGAAGGGGAAGCACTGGTGATCAATATTGTCCGCAAGGGTTTATCGACCCCGCTGAATTGCAAGTTGGTACGCAAAGAGCGGTAAGCTTCGGATACCGGTGCTCGCGGTTGGGCTACTGTGATGATCGGGTTACCATTCGGCTTGTAGCTGGTGATCAACCCCAGTACAGGTACTCCCCATTTACGGGTGATCTCTTCCGGATCCCGGATCTCGTCTTGCAGGAAAGCAACCAGGAAGATGATTCCAGCTGCCAACATAAATCCAACTACCGCTGCAAGCATTCCGCTTTTCAATGGTTGGGGTTGAACCGGATCATAAACAGGGATGGCAGGATCTTTCTGGATTAGGGAGGAAGTCGCTTGCGCTTCTGCGAGTTTCAACTGCTGATAAGTCTGGACAATGTAAGCCCTGGATTGTTGATATTGAGAGATGATGCTTTCGTATTGTGATTTTGCCAGAACATCTGCCGGATCCAAGGTCGGTTCAATGGATGGGTCCGTTGATGAAACAGACTCCATTTTCGTGATTACTGCAGATAGTTTTTGCTGGGTCTGGTCTATTTGGTTATCCAGATTGCTGA
Source organism: uncultured Chloroflexia bacterium (assembly GCA_963753625.1). GTDB lineage: Bacteria > Chloroflexota > Anaerolineae > Anaerolineales > Anaerolineaceae > UBA6107. The sequence goes on along the minus strand of CAVWCP010000002.1, from coordinate 1,002,732 downwards.
GTTCAGTTTCCAGGCTTGATTTGAGATCTTTATAGCGAGATGTTTGATCAGAGAGCACCTGTTCAGAAAAAACAGCGACCAGAGTGTTGGCAATAAGCGCTGCTTTTTCAGGATTTTCATCAGTGACAGTTACTTTGATCAATGAGGTATTACTGACCGTCTGTACGCTGACCTGGCCTGCCCCTACAGCAAAACCTAACCTTCCGGACACAGCATCCATCACTGGGCGAGTTAACATGGTGCTGGTATAGGTTGTAGCTAGTTGCTGACCCAAATACAGAGAAGTATAGGTATCAATGGAAGTTCCAGATGCTGCATTTACCTGAACAAGTGTGGTCGCCTGGTAGACGCGCTGCTGCTGGTTGGTGATATAGTAAGCCACTCCCCCTGCCAGTAGTGCTGCTAAAATTAACAGCCAGGCCCAATGCCAAAGGATTTGGGCATACTCGAGTACACTCTCCAGGCTGCTTCGTTCTTCTGTTTCCATATCCAATCCCATGGACATTTCCCTTCCTGCTTAACAAGTTAAGTATAAATCAAAATGCTGTTATTGAATTTCCACTACAGACTTACAAGAGTGCTCACAAAATCTTCGTCCCAATTTCTAATCAAGCACAAAATGTACCCGGGTGTGAACCAATTTCCCAATTAATATTTGATCACTTCTTTGAAAGTGATTTCCGAACTGCGAATAGCCACCATTTCTACCTGCTTGTCAGTAAGCATTGGGTATAGAGGTAGGGTGACCTCACGCATGGCAATGTCTTCTGTAACAGACAAATTTGAATCGCCTGCCGCATTAAACCTAAACGAAGTGAACTGATGGATTGGCGGGTAATGGATGCTGGTCTGGATGCCCTGCTCCTTCATTTTCTCCATGAATTTCAGCCGGTCCGTTCCCGCGGGCAGCAGGACCGGCATGATGTGATGCGCTGAAATGCCCGGGTGCTGATCGAATGGAACAATTACCGCGGGGCATTCCTCTGCCAACAGCTTGCGGTACAAATCGGCGATCTCACGGCGGCGGGCATTGAAACCGTCCAGTTTCTTCAGCTGTTCACGCCCCAAGCGCGGAGCGGATCTCATCAATGCGGTAGTTGTAACCCAGATCAACCACGTCGTAACTCCAGGCATGCCCCTGGTGGCGGTCCCAGGTGAGCGAGGTCATGCCGTGCGAACGCAGCAGGCGGAACTTCTCCGCCAGCGCGTCATCATCGGTAACGATCATGCCCCCCTTCGCCCGTGGAGAGGTTCTTGTTGGAAAAGAAACTGAAGCACCCGGCTGCTCCCCAGGTGCCCAAGTGCTTGCCCTCCAGGAAGGAACCCACCGCGTGGGCGGCATCTTCGATCACCGGGCAGGTTGTGCTCATTCGCCCATGCCAGAATGGCAGGCATGTCACAGGCGTATCCGCCGTAATGCATCACGATGATGGCTTTGGTGCGCGGGGTGAACAGACTGCTTGATCGAATCCAGCGAAATCGTCAGGTCATTTTCACCGTTGATATCCGCAAAAACCGGGGTTGCCCCGGTGTAGCGGACCGCATTGGCAGTTGCCACAAAAGTCAGCGAAGGCACGATCACCTCATCGCCGGGTCTGATTCCAAGCGCCAGGCAGGCCATGTGCAGCGCGACCGTGGCATTGGAAACAGCAAAGGCGTGCTTGCGCTCCGGTGTATGCCTTGAACTCCTCTTCAAATGCCTGGGTGACCGCCCCCATGGTCAACCAGCCGCTTTCCAGCACAGCTTGAGTACGGCGTTCTTTTCTTCAGCTCCAAATTTAATATCCGATAACGGGACGATCCAGTTCATAGATTACTCCTCCGGTAAAAATTGGCTGCGCATCTGTTCAAAATGCAGCACTGGCACGTTCATAATCATCCGGGCGTCCCAGGTCTTCCCAATATCCCTTGAATACATAACCCGCAAACTTTTTCACCCGCATCGATCAAGCTCAATACCAGGTCCGGAAAATCGAGGTATTCACCCTTGGGAATATACTCCAGGATGCGCGGTTCAAAAACATACACCCCCATGCTCACCAGGTAATCGATGCTGGGTTTTTCAAGGTATCCCTTCACCACGGTGCTTCCTTATCCAGCTCCACCACACCCAGGTTGATATCCACCTTGCGTTTGTGGGTGGCGATGGTCGCGATTGCACCCTGTTCCTTGTGATAACGCGATCAATTCAGCGAAATCCAGGGTGGTGAGCACATCACCATTGGTCACCAGGAATGTATCCTCCAACCCTTCCACGTTCGCCAACGGGCCGGAGGTACCGAGCGGTTTTTCTTCCTGCACGTAATTGATCTTCAACCCCAGGCGCGAACCATCCTGGAAGAAGAGGCGCAGCAGGTCAGCCAGATATCCCACCGTCAGGGTCACCTCGCGTATGCCGGCGCGCTTCATCTGCCGCAGCAGGATCTCCAGGATGGGTTTATCTCCAATGGGCATTAATGGTTTTGGAATGATGCTGCGTGTACGGCGCGAGCCGCCGTCCCTTTCCCCCTGCTAGAACAACCGCTTTCATGATGCCTTTCTCCTTAGAACTCATATTTTCCAATCCTGTAATGATCCAGGTGAGCGCGGATCCAGGCAATCGTGCTGTTCCAATCCCTCGTCAAAAGTCACTGCTGGTGTCCAACCCAGCACTTCCCGCGCGCGGCGTGTTATCGGAGATCAGGCGCAGTACCTCGGATTTTTCCGGGCGCAAGCGCTGATGATCCACTTCGATTTTTACGTTCCTGCCAACCTTTTTGATGACCATCTCCGCCAGATTCGCCTATCCGGATTTCCTCCCCGGTTCCCAGGTTAAAGACCTCTCCCAGCCCATTTTGCGCACGGGCAGCACTCAGGAACCCGGCGACTGTGTCACTCACATAAGTAAAATCACGGGTGGTATCCAGGTTGCCGAGTTGGATCGTGTCCAATCGCCAGTGCCTGGGTGATGATGGTGGGGATGACCGCCCGGGCAGATTGACGCGGACCAAAGGTATTGAATGGCCGTACCGTGATCACAGGCAAACCGTACGCGCAGTAAATAACTCTCGGCCAGCTTATCCGCACCGATCTTGCTGGCAGAATAAGGCGATTGCCCCTGCAGGGGATGGTCTTCATTGATCGGAACAATGCGCGCCGTGCCATACACCTCGCTGGTGGAGGTGTGCACCAGCCTCTCCACACCAAAATCCCGGCATGCCAGAAGCACATTCATTGTGCCGGTGATATTTGTGTGAGGCCACCTCAACTGGATGGATAGTAGGAATACGGGATCGAGATCAGCGCCCCCAGGTGGAAAACCACCTGGCTGACCCTGCACCGCCTTGCGGATCGCATCTTCATCCCGCAGGTCACCGGCGATGATCTCCACCTGCTTCAGAACCTTTGAATCCAGTTCACGAAGTAATCCAGCATCACCGCGTGAGTTGTACCGTACAAAGGCTCGTACATTTGCCCCTCGTAGATCAACGCCTCAACAAGGTGGCTGCCAATAAAACCACCCGCTCCTGTCACCAGTACCTTTCTAGCTTGAAGCAGGTCACTCATGTTTCGGTTCTACCTTCCTGACCTGTAGGCTGAAGTATTTACTGAGCACATCAAGCAACTCCGGGATGACCAGTACCCTGACTGGAAGCTCATGAATTTGCTTTAGCATTCTGTCGCGTTCCCGTGGACTGATTTTATTGATGGCAAACAAAACCAGGCCGATACTCTTCTTCTTTACAATTTCTGGCAGATCGCGCATCGTCCCCAGAACAGGGATACCGTTGACGCGTTGATTTACCTTGCGCAAGTCATCATCCACCAATCCCACTATCGAGAAAAGTGGCGATAATTTACTTTTTTCAAGCAGCCATATCGCCAGTTGTCCACAATCCCCAGCACCAATCACAAGTACCCTTTCACCCAGTCTACTGGATTGGGCTCGCCACCGGATCCAACGGGAACCAAGGCCGGTAATTAACCTCTCACGATAACGAACCACAACAAACCCAAAAAACGAAAAAATACCGAATTGCACCAGCATCGGAACTGGCAGGTGGATTTTCGAATAAACCTCGGCTATTCCGATAAAAAATAACATTGCTAAGACAGTTGAGAATGCGAGATCTACAACGTGGATTGGGCTGGCATAACGCCATGTGATATTCTTTACACCAAATAGGGTGTTCGTAATTGCCAAACCCAAGGCAAGAGCGGCAGCAATCAGCATCATGCGCTCAAATCCCACATCCAATGGTGCGGAAGCCCGCCACAGCAGGACTACCAAAGAAATTGATAAAAACGCAACTAATGTATCCACTAGGAACCAGGAAATGAATTTACGTAAAACCCATGAAAACGGCCCTTCAAATAATCGGCGTTCTGCAACTTTACTTGTGCGCCACATAGGAAGAAGTAAAGTAAGCGTCATGAAGATCACGTCCAGGTCACCTAAAAGTGTAAAATAACGGACATACAACTGATCGAGGCGAAGTTTTTCAGGCACAATGGTTCGCAGGTAATCATCCATCACACTCTGGCTGCTCAGTAGGTCTTCTTCATTTCGGTAAGCCACAGAAGCAGGACTGGTGATACCTGGACGGACTGAAAGCACCTCGTTGCGTACTTCCTCAGGCCAGCTATCCGCGATTGCCGGGAATTCGGGACGTGGACCAACAAAACTCATGTCCCCATTGAGCACATTCCATAATTGCGGAAGTTCATTGATCTTCGTATCCCTCAACCACTCACCAAATGGGGTGATCCGCTTGTCATTTTTTACAGTCAATGGAGAGCCATTGTAACTCTCCGGACACTCATACATGGTGCGAAATTTATGGATTTGGAAGGTCTTATTATTCAAGCCTGCTCGCGGTCCATGAAAATAAACCGGCCCTGGAGAGTCACGCTTAATTCGGAACGCGATATAGGCAAAGACCGGCCATAGGAAAACCAATCCTATTGCTGCTCCCAGGATGTCAAAAACTCTCTTAATGAAGAAGGAAAACCAAGGACGGGTCAGCGCCATCGATTCTGGTTTAGCGTGAGCAGAGATTTGGTCATCAATAATATCAATTGTGTTACCCACAATAAAATCCCCTGTTATGAACCATTGCTAACAGCTTTGGTCCTTTGTTTTTGCAAATTTCTGAATATAAGTAATTATACCGTAGAGACCATTGTTTGAATAATTCCAGGGCGAACCTTTCAATTATGTCAGACAACTGCCTTTTGCCTTCGGGAGTTTATTGTTAGTTATCCTAAATTTTGAATAATGCCCTTGCGTAGCTGACCGATAATGAACGGTTACAATGCAAGACTATACTATAATTCAGGGAAATGACTCCCAAAGAATTAATATCATTTTTGTTTCAAACTCGCCTGCGATGGCGAATTTGACACACTCAAGCAGATCGTCCCAACTATAAGACCAGAAGTATTTGGTAATGTCCAACATTTCTTGACCCGGCAAGGAATTGCCCCGATTATTTATGATCACATTTTGAATTCCCGATATGATATTTTTCTCCCTAAGGAATTTGTGGAGGAATTAAAACAAGCCTATCTCCACAATGCAGCTCGCAATCTGTATGCTAACAAGCAACTCGAAGAAATTTTAAGCAGACTGGAACAACACTCCATCCCGGTCATGTTGCTCAAAGGTGCACACTTTAGCTTTTCCATTTACAAAAACGCAGCCTGCAGGCCAATGTCCGATCTAGACCTGCTTTTCCAACAAGCCAACCTCTCAAAAGGAGTCGCTGAGCTGAAATCCCTCGGATATCGGATGAGTGGACCAATTTGGGAAGGTCCTCAGCACCACCTGCCACCGATGGGGAAAAAAGGTTACCCATTTCCAGTCGAAGTCCATAATTCACTCGCCACCCACGTGAACTCCACTATCCTTACCCCGGAATTGATCTGGGAGACAGCTCAACCAGGATCATTATTTGATCATCCGGTTAGGCTGCTCACGCCCACAATCGCCTTATTCTATGTCTGCGTACATGCAGCTTACCAGCACTTGTTTGTTAATGCCGCACGCTCGCTTTTTGATATCGACACTCTCATCCGTTATTACGGGAAAAACATAGACTGGGATACCTTCTGGAATTATGCTGAACATGATGACTGTATTCCGGGAATTACTTTTATTTTGAAACTCTCCACGCAGCTACTCTACACCCCTCTGCCTGAAAAGGTCCTTGAAACAATCTCCTCAGTTGAATTTCCTGAGGGGATAGAGGAAAATGTTTTTGAAGTCATGTTATCCGGGGAGCAGTTGCCGGATGTGCCACCCGATGGATTGATCAATTCATTGAAATGGTGGTTGACAAAAATGGGTAAATTTTCGAATTCCGTCAATAATGCTCAAAACAAGAGAATTGGCAACTCACCATCAAGAATGCAAGCTGGAACATTTTTTCGCCGATCCGGTTTCCTCTTAAAAGACTACTTCTCTGCAGTATTGAACCTACGGCATATAAAAACCAACCAGCAAAAAATGAAGGCAAATCTCAAATTACGCAGATGGCTGAGAATCCGTTGAATTTCTATAGTGGAATTTGTTTAGGAACAATCAACTAATAATTGGTTCTGAAGACTACACGCAATTATTGAACGTCAGGCAGACCCTCAAAGGCAGAGAAATTCTTCTCCACCAGAGAACCTTCAGTAATTACTTCTTCTCCATACTTTAACCAGGCATGCGCATTAATAGATCCCTCTACCTTTCGAACACCTATGCGCAGCTCAGTGAAGATCCCTCTTCGGCGAAGTAGCCAGAAGACCAGTAAAGCCTGCCGTAAACACGTGGCTCGAATAAGACCGTACCGCGCCGTGACCGAAACCAGGTAAGCGCAGTGCTTTGCTTCATCGAGGGCTTCCCTCCCTGTCCAGGATAAATGTTGTCGCTTTCCGGGATGGGATGCCAGGAAAGTGTAAACTTTCTGATATCCAAACCAACTCAACGCAATCTGGACCAGTACGAGTAGCAATGCATATGCGATTAACTTTAAAACGATCTCCAAGCGGGAGTGATTGATATTTCGCCCACTTACTCATCCAACGCTCGAATCAATCCTGATTTTTCCAAGTCATCAATAAATTGAATTAGATCATCCCACAATTTTTCACCAGTCACTTCGTATTCGTCCTTCAATATAGTGTACGCCACACCTAGGTTGGCAGAAGTGATCAGCACATCGAACATGCGCAGGCTGTCTTCATCCAGGCAATAATATTGGTTATTGTCCAGGTTCAATAAAACCGCTTCACGTTCCAATTCCTGGAGCAGCGCATTTTCAGTTTTTACAATTTTTAAATTTGGAGTAATTTTCATAAATACTTTCGTATTTCTTGTGTATTTTCAATTAAAGACTCTGTTCTAAAAGTTCCTTGACGGCTGGAAGTATATCCCGCTGATGAGCATAAGACAAGCGATATCCCGTTACATGCCTGGCAGCTTGTGCACAAAATGCCAGGTGCGCCGTTAAAAGCTCGGGGGTAAACATACGCGATCCTGCAGTGTTTCCCAGGATTATCTCTGACCGTCTCATCTCTGGAAAGCGGCTTTAACGTTGGTGTTGCAGCTGAGTTACCAGGATCGAGCAAGTAGACATGATCGATCAGTACGGTTTCCGGTAGGTTTAACGATGGTTGCATCAGTGCTGGTAGTTTGAGTTGCGGAAATTGCGTCCAACCGGTCAATCCACCCTCACTCAATGAAACTGGAAGAATGTCATCCGCAATACGCTTCCAACTTGGTTGGCCCGCTTCATCAAGATAAGCAGCCAGAGTCGATTTGCCATAACCTGACTCACCCAGGAAAACCATCCCTTTGTTATGGAAGGAAGCAGCGCTGGCATGCAGGCACCATTTACCTCCCAGAGCTAAAGCCAGAACCAGCGCAGGACCTAGAACAACTTCCTGTTCAAGCTCCGTTAGATTTGAGTCAACCTCAACAGGCATAATAGCCTTACCGTCGGGTGCAATGAAGAAATCGCGAAAATTAGCGACTTTCAAAACCAATCCTGCTCCTGCAGACCAGACCTCAACAGAACAATTTTCCCTGGCAACCCATCCCGTGGACCTACTGATTCGCTTCCCTGTTTTGGATATTTTCACAGGTGCAGGAGATAAAGTTGCACTGGATACTTTGTATAAATCTCGATTAGAGAGAACGCTGGAGAGTGTAATCTCCTGCCCGGAAAAACAATATTGAATCACAAAACCGCCAATAGCCTTATGGATATCCAGGACAAGACCAGAAAACCAGCCGATGGGCTATCCTCCTGGTGGAGGATAAGGTGAATAAGTAGTACTTCCTGTAGATTCGTTAAATATGCCCTAAAGTCGATCCCAATGTCAATGACCTTAAATCGCCTAGCTTTTCTAGACGTGGAGGCTGATACGGTTTTTTTTTGTAGCTCCCGTCCTTAATTTGATCAAATACATCATCTAGAGTTTCTGGTCTATCCATAATTTCCTCTCTACAACAAATTAATCGATGATTTATACCAGAGGTCAAAAAAAGCACATAGTGCGGGGATAGTGGATTTTTGAGCCTTATATGGTGATGAATTTTCCAATTGCCATTTATTGTATAAAAAACGCTTGTTGACATATTTATCCCAAAAAACTTCATCTGAAAACAAGCTTCTCTCAATTTCACTGCTTTTTTGCTCAACTCCATAATCATAAAACGTTAATAAATCTGTTTTTCCGACTCTGGATCTGATTACCTCGGGTAGGATTCCAGTCATTGCGGTACGCAATATGTACCTTGAAATACCATGGGAATAAAGCAAGTACCCTGGCAAGCCAAGGACAAACTCAATCAACCGCTGGTCGCGAAACGGGTTTCGTAGTTCAAGCGAATAACGGTTGGTATTATAAATCTCACGAGTATGACTCGCTGCGTTATTCAAGGTTAACATAGCGTCTTGTTGTTGTGAAACTTTCTTAATTGATTTCAAGTCAATAAAACGTGCTGCATAAGGCGTAAGCCAGGCGGGACGTACAGGATTTTTTCTCAGTGTATTCATACCAGGTATTCGAATTAACAATTGTTTAATCAAGCGCATGAACACTTTTGACCTAATAGCTCTGGATAAACCAGACTCTGTAGACAGGCTTGCAATCTCCTGGCTAAACTGACGATAGCGTCCATCCAACATTAGGTCTGTTAACCATTCCGATGAACCCGCATAAAGATTATCCCCATACATCCCGGTTAGTAACACACGTAAGCCCTCGTCTCTTGCTCGTGAATAAGTGCTTTCAAGTATCAAACGGTAAGGATTGGCAGGCGGCCAACTTGGATCTATTGGCCAATCTGGCCATGTTCCATATGGCCAGGCATCGTCACAAAGTACTTCAATCGTCCGTGTTCCATATTGGTCACGGATGGCATTGATATATTTACGTTCATCACAATCTGTAAACTTATCGAACACGTAGGATATCGTGGTCAATTGTGCTGGTGCTAGCATCCGTGCTGCCAGGCAAGCAATTGAGGTGGAATCTAACCCTCCGCTCATCATAATTCCTGGAGGTGTAATCGCTCTTAGACGGCATCGCACACTCGTTTCCAACAACTCTCTAAATTCCTCGATGTATTCAGCTTCGGGGTACTTGTGGCTGCGTTTTTTAGGGTTTGGATGCCAGTATCTTTGTTTTTCTATCAAATCAGTATTCACTGCCATCCAGTGAGCTGGCAATAGTTCATAGATATCTTTAAAAAAGGTCTGACCATCCTCTGGCATTCGATGAGAGAAATGATAGGCAACAGCTCGATCATCTATCTCCAATTGTCCAATCAACCCTGCAGTCACCGCCCAGGGTTCAGAAGCTATAACAACATGTGTCCCCTGGAAAGAGTAGAATAATGTGCGGTCGCCAACAGGATCACGAGCACACACTATTCTTTCTTTCTGGGGATCATTAATAACGAGAGCGAATTCACCTATCATGCCCTTGAAACAATCTGTTCCCCAACGGGCATAAGCAACCAGCACAAGCCCTGCATCCGAAAGCTGATGAGCTTCTTCGGAGTGAATATTCAAACGATTAATTAGATCAGGGCGGTTGTCTAACCGGCCATCCAAAACTATCGTGTACGGTAGACCTCGTAAATTCAGGGGTTGGCGCTCTCCATTTTCTTCGGGAGTAGTCCAGAAGTGCAGGTGGCCCATAGCAACGGCTCCGTCATGCCAGGTATCCTGACCATCAGGTCCCCGATGGTTGAGTCGCTTCATGATAGGTCCCAAAACGCTGGGATTAACCAGCGTCTTGGTACGATCAAAGATCACAGCAAAACCACTCACGTTATATATCCATGTAATATTACGGCTCTATCACTAGTGCAGGATCACCCATGAGTGACCATCCAAGTAGGACATCCAGCATCTCCGGATGTTCTTCACCCAATTGTTTCTTGGCATCTTGTACCGCCTGTCCAAGCGTCATTCCAGGTGTCACAAGATTCGGAGTAAGGAGTTCTCCTAACAACATCTCTGAAGTAATTTCGGACAGGGTTGTTGCACCCAGGACTGCTGCTGCTCCTTTGTCACCCGTGAAGAGAAAATTCTGTACAAGGAAGTTGTAGTTTGGATAAACATAGTAGTTATTCCAACATCCCCACTGTACCACCACAAAAGGTCTACCAGCGTTCGTCAACCTCGCAACATCTGCTTGATTAAACAAACCGCTGAAGGTCCAATCTGCTGGTCCGGAATGCCCGGTAAAATTTACAAGTGCGGTACCAGCATTCATAGCTGACAGCAATTTTGTTCGGGCTATCGAAAGGGCAATATCTTCCAGAGAGACACTTTCTACTGACCAGCCATTAGGCAAGGACTCCACCATAGAATCACTAATCTGTTTGAAAGAGTAACCCTGATCATACTTGTCCGAAGCAAAGATGGCAGTCTGTCCGTAATCTTTATTGGCATACGCAAGTGTCTTTTGAATTACGAGGTCTAATTCAGCGGCAGTGCGAACCGGGAAACGCCCGATAGCAAGGTCTGGGATGTTATCCCCATTGAAATCCGTATACAGCGGGTCCACAGGGGCAAAACTGATCACCGGTCCAGTTTCTGCATACAATGAAGGAATGAAGCTGATGCTGTTTTGCTTGGTGTAGTTGTGATAGTCAAATGTGTCACCACCCACCAACAATACATATTTTGTTCCAAGGTTATCTGCGGCGTACTTGATGTACTGCCGGATGGCATCTGGGTCAAACACACCATAAGTGTATTGTGTATAAAGGTCTGTCACATCCACAACACTTACTGTGTATTGTGACTGACGGGCAGCTACCAATGGCTGTAAATTGGCAATGAAATCAGGATGGGAGATGATCAGGTATTCCGCCGGCTCGTTTAAGTCAACATTTACGGGGGTGGCTCCAAATTCAGGAACCAGGAGTTCAGTCCCAGCACTTACAAAGTATGTCGAATTTGATGAACCACCCAGGAAAGCAGCTGTAAATGTGCCGCTTGTTTCTTTGGTTATTGTAGGTGTAAGCTTTATTACCTCTCCTGAAGGATCAATACGGTAAACTAACACACCATCGGTGGGCAGGTTGCCAACCTTAAATCCTGCAGCCGCCGAATTAAACTCCAGGTAACCATTCTGCGCTAAAAACCTGCTCGGGTAGGAGATACTAAATTGATCCAATCTTTGGATCTCATGCTTGACTCCTGTTGTTCCAGGAAGAGTGAGGCGTAGTGTATTTGTTCCTTCAATAAGAACTCCTGCTGGAATGGTTAGGTTAAGAGTCTTTTCAACCGAACCATCGAAAAGCTCATCTGCCAGGCTTATGCCATTTACGCTTACCTGTAATCGATGATCCGGAGTTTCTGGCCAATCTGTTGTTCCCCATACCGTTAGTTTTAATTCCGTTTGGGAGTTAGAATCACTCAACCCGTTGATGGAAAACGGTAGATTCCAATACTTGGGCGTTGTGTAAACCAGCAAGGAAGTATCGAACCAGGGGTCCTCACCTGGAACATCCTGCGCATACTGCTTCTGGTTATGGAAAGTCAGCGTTTCAATGAAAGATTCTGCGTAAATGGTTTTTTTCGAGACACGCTTGTTATCCTACTGAAACCCGAAGGGGTTTCATCATATTGAGTTGCAACGTATAGATATTCGTGTCTGTGTAAAGTGTGTCCAATGCTTGACCGTAAAATTCGATATAAGAACCCGGTCCAAAAGTTGTTCCACCAAAAGTATAGATCGGCACAGCTTTGCCACTGCTGGTCAATCCAATTCTTGCTGTCTGGTACACCTTCAAGATCATAACCAGCTGCTTTCAATGTTTCGTAGGTTACGCGGTAGATTCCGGTTTTGTTCACCTCAAAGTTGAGGGCCGATGTGGGTGCTTTCGTGTTATTCGTAATTGTCAGCCCGGGTGCCAGATTTCGCTGGCGTTTTGTATCTTTGGCGCTGTTCTCCACCTGGATGAGATTCCAGTCAATTACATCGTTTTGAGTTCTATCACCATATTCCTTCCCAAGCTGGAAAGGACCATGGACTCTTGCTTCATCAACAACACTGACATCTTCGAGGAAGAAGGTATTCCCGGTAACAGTGGTTGTGTAGGTGTAATCCTGGCGGTTGAGTGAGTCAACAACCTTTGATCCGATCACTTCAGGGTTGATCAATGTACGCTCAGTTTCATCGCCAGCGTAAAGGTTAAAGCCCATGTTGCCAGTCTCAGTAGCTGTTGACCAGTTGAAGGTTACGTTTGTTCCATTTCGTACTGCCTTGAAGTAGGAAAGGGTTACCGGCGTATGGATTGGAGTGCCGCCAAGTAAGGTGATTTCATAATCCTCCACTTCACCCACAGTCGGTTGACCTGAAACGTCCGTTGCCTGTCCATTAGGAAGGGGAGCATCTCCAGGATAAGCAGAGTAAATACGGAACCGGGCATGGAATACGCGTCCATCCTCAACATTTGTGTCTGTCGGAATTGTAAATGAGTATTCCGTTGTGCCTGTTCCGGATACGTCCTTATTTGTAACAATCCAGTCCTCTAAATCAAACTGGCTATTTCCGTCCCAATCAATCCACCCATTCAAGTAGCATGTCGCACTTATTGGACAATGATATGCGATCCTGGCCAAACCAATGAATTCTGTCCATGTACCTCTAAAGGTCACTCCATCATCCGCACGCTCTGATAACAAAAATGGAATTATTTTTTCCATCCGCCTCGACCGGCACTGTCGCTCCCAAGTAAGTACCTGCTGCTGAACCATTGGTAATATGGCGCGCGCCATCATCTGTGAACAAATTCATATCGGATAAGAGGATGGTAAATGACCAAAGTTAGCAGGAAGCTTGGGAACTGTTACTGTAGCTTCGTTGGATGCAAATCCTCCTGCATGAGCAGTGGCAAGGTTAACCACATCCGCATCCAGTGGAGTGGTTGTATAAGTAGCCGAGCAGATAACGGTCTCACCCCACTCAAACCAGTTGTCGAGATCTCCTATAGTGGTAACAGACGGGCAGGAAACAGTTGTTTTATCGTCTGTGATCGTTACAGGACCTGGCAGGATGGCGCCATTGTTGGTAACCAGGTAGGTGTAATGCAAGGTTTGTCCAGAAGCAGTATAGTATTTCTCCAACGATGTCTTGACCAAAGATAGGTCAGGAGTGGTATAGGTTGCAGTTGAGTTGTTAGAGATAACAGGCTCCGAATTGTACGAACCGGAGGCTGAAGCTGTATTAGGGTGGTTGCCTGCAATGGTCGTTATTGGTCCAATAACACAAGATGTTGTCGGCTCAGATGTTGGTGAGGATGCAGTTTCAAGGCTGACCGGAAGACAGGTTGAGAGGTCCACGTCAGGGTCAGTCGAGTAACACCGCTTAGGGGTACATCACCAGTATTTTCAGCTGTGAACATGTAATAAACAGGCGTACCAGGTGTTACCACCAGGTATCTGTACCAGGGGCCTATCCGCACTTGTGCTAACCTGTTTCAAAAGTGATAATTTGGGCATAGGATCGCGAACATACAATATGTCCGTGCGGGGGTGCCTGGTGCGCTTTCGTTTGTAGTGACGGTGCTGGTGGTGTTGGTGTAGATAACTTACCCCGGAACTCACAGCCCCGGTTACGTTAACAGAGAACATACAACTGGTATACGGAGCAAGTGTTCCCGCCGCTGAGTTGGATCGTCCCTGGAGCTGCGATGGTCAAGCTACCACCACAGCCTGAAGGGGTAGGTGCCTCGGCAAGTAATCCCTCTGGAAGAATATCCGTGAAAGACACTCCCGTTAAGCGGTGATGGGGTTTGGATTGGTAGATGGTGAAAGTTAACGGGGTAGTTTGCCGGGTTAATATTGTTTCCGCTGTAAAACCTTTAGTTATCGTCGGAGGACCGATGACGGAATATTATCCATGGCAAACCCAGCCGCGAGTCTTATTTTCTCCGCTTTCTGCAGAGCTGATGCGTCCGCTGATATTTGTGAAGACCCCTGCAATTAATCCGACCACTGGAATTGAATGAGCATGATGCCCCTGCAGCCAGTGGCACTCCGCTAAGGAAATCGTCGAAGTCCCTGAGTCTGCGGTTAATGTCCCTCCGCATGTATTGGTCTGCGTGCCTGAGGCAATGTAAATCCTGTTGGCAGGGTATCCGTAAAGGTGACGCCCGTTAAGAGGGCCGCTGCCTGGATTGGTGCTGGTGTTGGTGATGTTAAAGGTTAACTGTGAGGTGGCACCCACCCAGATCGACTCTGGGTTGAAAGATTTGGTAATGGCTGGAGGAGGGGATGCGCAATAATCACCCGTAAATAATATGGCATTAACAACAGCAACTGCGTCTTTTCCACTGTTGGATGCATTATAGGGGTAGATCCTGAAACCGTATTGCCTGCAGCCAGATACCCAGTTCCTATTGTCCTGGAATCCTGTGTTAAGGTTCCCGTTACGCCTTGATGAAGTTAAGACTATTCTCGGTTGCACCTGCAGGAGTACGTAAGAGATATCGGAGCGGTTGGTCCGTTCTTAAGCTCAGCCAGGGAGAAAGTCCAAACCATGTTTTCATAATAGTGTCGTATCAACAGTAATTGGAAGTATTTTGCCGGGTCGCGAACAGTTCCTCCGAGTTTTCCGGTCATCTCCCAAACCGGATTTCCCGGGAATGAAGTTTCATCAATTGAAAACGCTTCAGAGGTTGTTCCGGCGGCTGCAGCGACGGCTGTTGTCACCTGCGACCCAATCGTTGTAGGCAATACCGTTAGCGAATCCGGCGGTGAGACCGCACCCACAGGCACACTCCAACTGGCTAAGGTCGTTCCGGGTGTGCAATTCCGAACATTCGTCGCAATCGGCAGATCATCGGTGGCCATCGTGCCTGTGTAGGTATTCGTGCCAATGGTAAAGGCTAGTGTGCTGGTGGTATTGGTCAGGGTAGTCGGCGTAGTGGCTGTGAACATTCATTTTGATGGAACAAGTGGCATACGGTGCCAAACTGATAGCTGCAAAAGAAATGGACTGTGATCCAGCAGAAATACCAGTGGAGTTGGGGCTTCCACACCCGGTAAAAGAAAGTGCCGGGGTGGCTGCAACTGCCATATCTCCAGGAAAGTCATCGTTAAAGTTCAACGTCCGTGATAAGCATGCTGCTGGGATTGGTGATACTGAAAGTTGCCGTCGAAATATCACCGGGGACGATTGCATCCGGCACAAAGGTCTTGGTGAACGGTATTTGCGCCGGGTCCAGGTTGTAGAAGATCGCGGGCCTCACCGCTATAATCTGCATTATAGTGATAACTGGAACCGGAAAAATCATAGATCATGCCGTTAACAGGTGTTGGATCTCCAGAGCGATAATCTATAATATACACTTCGTAAGTTGTAGTAACATCACCGCCGTTTTTTCCCCGCCAAGGCAGGAACGATAATTGGGAGAATTCGGGTCATTTTCCCAGGTACAACCATCGCCATATAGCGTATTTGTAGTTTCGACATCCGTACTGTAATCTGTCTCCACAGAAAGAACGCGGAAGTATATGTTGGGTAGATTCAAGTAGCTTTCGATTTGTTCGTAACCATTTGTGGCGGTGAAGCTGTCAACCTCAGGAAATATGTGACCCCTTTAATAGGTTAAAGTCTCACCGGCAGCAAACCTTTCGAAAACCATCCTCACCTTCTGTACTCAACTCCAAATTTACCTGATTATTGCGACTCTGAGATATCAAGTGTTCAACATACAATTCACGCGGAATGGAGGTACTGTAAATTGAGCCGCCACTTTCAGTTACCGAGATGTGATATCGACGGGTGGTATCGTAGGCGTTGATCGTACGAGTCACTTCAACTTCGTAATAAAAATCAGTACACGCCCCAACAGCCAGACCGGTGGGTTTAGTAAGGGTACATATTCCATCTGAAAGATCAATGTAAAGTCATTAGAGAATCCCAAACAAATTGCCGTGAGTCCTGCGGAGGGTTCGGAACCTGTATTGCATACTCTTGCTCCCACGGGGAAGGTATTGGGACCGACGTTAACATTATTACTGTCCAGTCCGATCACATTCCAGGTAATTGGTTCAACAGTCAACGTCGTTGCGGCCGAGACCGTCCTTGGGCAGGGTAAGAAATCCAAACACCATAATTACAATCAATAAACCATTAAAAACGGGTTGGATCGCAACGCGCCTCATTGTGCCCTCGCTTGTACTTATTTTAAGTTGTTGGTTATTCAAGATAATAAAGGAATCTACCTATTCTATACTAAACAAACCTGTTAAGTAAAGTACGTAAGTACTTTAAGTACTCTTTACGGGGCGATTTTTACGTAGAATTTACATCAAATATATTCAGATATTACAAAACGAGGCTTTTTCCTGAACCAAACTATAAGGAAAAACAAGACTGGGAATTTATATGAAAGCTACTCTCGGGATAATCCGCTTTTTGATAGCAATCAGTGTGAAAAAAAGAGAGTTCCTGCAATGAATTTTCAGACCAGCCAATCGAATCACCTGCCATAAAGAATTGGACAGCGCTATAGACAGACTGATTTAGTTTTCGCAATTGGGAGTTGTTTAAAGCGTAAATGAGCGGACCATTAGAAACAGTCCGTCAGCTCTTTCATATCACGACCTCGGTCGGATTATTTAATTGAATTCATCACTAACTCGGGAATTTATCTTATTTTGGGATTTCTTTTACTGTAACAACATCCCCAACCGGAAGATCTACCGGTACTTTTCGGTTTTGAAGCATCTTCAAAAGCACCCGAACTCTCTCTTTGCCGGGGATGCGTGAATCAATGATGCCTTCATAACCTTCAAATGGACCTTTTTCAATTTTAACAAGCGTCCCTGGCTTGATCCCGGGTGATTTCTGCCCGCCAGCTGCGTTAATTTCATCCACTTTCACCCGGATGGCGTTAACGATTGGTTCCGGCACAATTGAAACTTCCCCGCCAAATGAGACCAGCCTCACCACACCGGGGATGCGTTCCAGGTTGGTGACACTGTTTTTTTCAAGATCAATGCGTAAAAAGAGGTAGCCTGGAAAGTAGGGTTTGTGCTTGCGGGCACGCGGATTGACCGGTTTGACCCGGATGCGCGGATAGTAAACCTCAACATCACGCGAGATCAATTGCCCTTCAAGAAATTCCTCGCGGTTTGGTTTACTGCGTGCAACATACCAAAAAAGTGCCATTCCGATATATTCTCCGGTTTGCAGGTGCGATTGCTGAGTGTCAACATATTGTGACACAGCTTTAAATTTCATTCCGATTGTGCTCCACAATCATATCATGCAAGAGTTTTTGGTCAGGTTAACCAACCGCTTGTTAATTGGTTCCGTTGATTTGCTGGTTCATTGATGGATAACAGGATTGCCGTACAGGAATACAATGACTAGAAATTGATTAAGAACAAATCCGTCAAATCTGGATCGAATTCAATAGATTTGTGTTCGAAAATGTATTTTCGAACCTCCTCTTCTGGCCATGCATTACGGTACGGTCTATCTGACCGCAAGGCATCCCACACATCGATAATAGTGAAAATTCGTGCAGCCAGAGGGATCTCAAGGCCGGCAAGCCCGCGGGGATACCCTTTGCCATTCCAGTCCTCATGATGACAATAAGGGATGTCCAGCGCAGGTTCCAGATACTCAATTGGAGAAAGCCAGCTGTAAGCATACACCGGGTGCATCCGCATGAGTTTCCACTCCTCTTCTGTTAATTTTCCCGGTTTCAATAGGATCGAATCAGGAATTCCCAGTTTCCCGATATCATGTAACAGTGCTCCACGGCGAATGTGCTCAAGAGCTCTACTGTCTACACCGGCCAATTTTGCCAACTTGACAGTGGCATCTGTCACCCTGAGCGTATGCCCCTCGGTCTCATGATCGCGAAGATCCATTGCCCTGGACCATCCTTCGATTGTCTTGTCATAAGTAGTGACCAATTCTTTATTCATGCGGGCCAGTTCATCCCGCTGGTATGTGATGTTCTGGAAACGGTTTAATCGCAGGATGTTCTTTATCCGGATTTGGATTTCCAGGCTGTCAAACGGTTTGGTCAGAAAGTCATCCGCCCCTGCTTCAAGTCCTTTGATCCTTGCCTCGCGATTGTCATTGGCAGTGATCATGATAACTGGCACTTCAGCAAGTTTTGGATTTGCGCGGATCTTCCGGCAAACTTCATAACCATCCATATCAGGCATCATCAGATCCAGCAGGATGGCATCGGGCAGATAACGCTCGGCAAGTTCTAAACCTCGCTTGCCGTTTTCTGCAAGAAGTAGATCCAGGTTGTCCTGCATCAACAAACCTTCCAAGGTCAATCGGATGATCGGTTCATCATCAATGATCAAAATTCTCGGGTTTTGCGTTTTTGCGATGAGACCATTTCTATTTCGCTTGATCAAATTCAACAGTCCTTTTCAGTTCCAGATACAGATTTCTCAATTCAAATTATTGTAGTAAATAATTAAGGTTAACGCCTAACCCTAATCGGATTCCTCACTCTGCGGAAGTCGTGGAAAAGCGACTCCTGCAGGCAGGAATTACTGCCATCTTATGAGGGATTCTACCTATATCAACTGTCGACCAAACCCTGTTGAACGGCAAAACGAACCAATTCTGCTTGAGAACTGATGCGGAGTTTTGCCATGATCCTTGCTCTATGGGCTTCAACTGTACGCACACTGAGGGTTAATTTTCCGGCTATTCCAGTATTGGTGTTTCCCTCTGCGATCAGCTGCAGCACTTCGCGCTCCCGCGAACTGAGACTATCCAGAGATCCGGCGTTTTCACTTTCTCCGGAAAGCAGCATTTCGATAACTTCGTCCGCGATTGCTGAACTCAAGTACCTTTTTCCTTCATTAGCGTTGCGGATCGCCAAAATAATTTCGGAGAAATCGGCATCTTTGATGACATAACCCAGGGCGCCGTTGTGTAATGCCCTTACTGCATAACTGGCATTTGCGTGCATCGAAAGAAACACGATGTGAGTGCGTAATCCATGCTGCCGCATCTGGTGAGCCACTTCAATGCCATTTAAATTCGGCATCATCACATCCAGTAAAATGACATCCGGGTCCAATTCACCTGCCATCCTTAAGGCTTCGTTTCCATCAGCCGCTTCTCCTATCACTTCAATGTCTTCCTGTGATTGAAGCATCGCCACCATTCCCTGGCGTACAAGTTTATGGTCATCTGCAAGTAATACCTTAATTGACATTTTTACTCCTTTTCAAGTAAAGGAAACGTGGCTTCTATTAGTGTACCTTCATCTGCACTAGCACTGATTTGAAATTGCCCATTCACCCAGGATACCCGCTCACGCATCCCAGAAATCCCTGTGGACAAACCCGGTGATAAATTGTCCAAATCGAACCCTTTCCCTGAATCCAGAACGGTCACTTTTACCAGGTCAGGTTCAAAATTTAATGTCACTGTCACTTCCTTTACCTCAGCATGCCGGGCGACATTGGTCAATGCTTCCTGGATCAATCGAAAAGCTGCAGTTTCGATTAAATGAGGCAGTCGTCGTTCGTCAATCGGGTTGAGGTTGTTGATCACTGTAATATTTGTCTGTTGGGTGAATCTTTTAAAGAGCCAGTCAAGCGCTGCCACAAGACCCAGGTCATCCAACATCGTCGGACGTAAATCCAGCGACAACTCTCTCACCTGGTTTAAAAGCTGGTTGGCAACTTCCAATGCCAGTTTAATTTTGGCTCTCAAACCTTCCTCTTGATCAGACTCTGAATCTTTTAAGATGATTTTTAAACCAGTCAACAGCTGCCCGATTTCATCATGAAGCTCCAGGGCTAATCGTCTGCGTTCGGTTTCCTGAACCTCGATCACCTTGCCAGAAAGCAGCTTTAATTCCTCATTTCTCTGCTGCAGGAGTTGATTGGCATCGTGCAGCTTTGTTCGCTCTTCGACCAAATGGCGGTACCTGGCAACTCTTTTCAAGCTTCGAAGGCGGATCTCCAGCTCCATGCTGTCGAATGGTTTGGAAAGAAAATCATCAGCCCCGGCCTCCAACCCTGCCAGGCGGGAATCGCGGTCATCCAGCGCGGTTACCATGATGATCGGAACTTCCCCGAGTGCTGGATCCAAACGCATCAAACGGCAGACCTCAAACCCATTCATGCCCGGCATCATCACATCCAATAAAATCACATCCGGATTGAATTTTGGCGCAATCTCCAAACCATCAATGCCCGAAGCAGCAGTTTGGATTAAATAGCCAGATCCTGCAAGGATCGCGGAGAGAGTTTCCCGCGAGATCGCGTCATCATCAATGATCAATAATCGTGGCAGGCTCATTTCTTTTTCTTCTTCAAGTTAATTATCAATGAAAGCATACCGCTCAAATCGATCGGTTTGCTCAAATAATCATCCGCCCCGGCGTCCAGGCAGAGTTGGCGGTCCTCAGGCATTGCCAGCGCGGTTACTGCAATGATCGGTATCCTGGATATTCCTCCTTGCATCTGGCGAATATTGCGAATTACCTCCAGTCCATCAATACCCGGCATCTGGATATCCATCAATACCAGGTCCGGTTTCTCCTTAACGAGCAAGTCCATCCCCTGTTGGCCAGATTGAGCTCCGATCACATGATAGCCCTGGAAAGAAAGGAAGTCAGCAATCATACTTCGGTTAACATCATTATCTTCTATCACAAGGATTCTTTCAGAAGTTGCGGATCCCCCCTTTCCTTCCAGTTCTTTGGATTTAATTTCAATCATTTTTAACGCAGCTTCAGTTAATTCCATTGCCTCTTCTTTATACCAGGGAATGGAGACGGTAAAGCGGCTGCCCTCACCAATTTTGCTGCTCACGTTTAACTTGTCCCCCATGTAGCATCGCCAGTCGGTGTACCAGTGAAAGGCCAAGCCCGGTGCCTGAATAACTTCTTGAAAGGTTGCTATCCAATTGGACAAATGGTTGGAAGAGTTTTGCCAGGTTCTCCTCCGTGATACCAATTCCTTTATCCCATACCGTGAACCTGATAACATCCAACTTTTCGTCGCCTCGTACATCCAATCCTAACTCACCATTTTCCGGGGTAAACTTGACCGCATTTCCCAATAGATTAACCAGGATCTGTTTGAGGCGTCTCGGATCTCCATACATTAACATATTCGCTGGATCCTGGGTAAAGACCACCTTTTGATGCTGAGTGTTAGCCATTTGTTTGATTATTCGTAAACTGGACTGACAGATGTCATCCACCCTGATAACGCTGGGCTGCAGTTCCATTTTTCCGGCTTCAATTTTCGAAAGGTCGAGGATATCGTTAATCAGGGTTAGCAGGTGCCTGCCTCCCTCCTCGATCGTATTGAGAATGCTGGTCTGTTTTTCGTTTACACTTCCATAAACTCCCTTTTGGAGTGCCTCTGATAGTCCTAAAACGCCTGTAAGGGGTGTGCGTAATTCATGACTCATGTTAGCCAGGAACTCATCCTTTAGTCTGGAGGCTTTCTCTAGCGACGTGTTTGCAGCCCGTAATTCCTCAGTTCGTAGAAAGACCCTGTCTTCCAGTTCCTGGTTCATTCGCCTTAATGCCAGTTCCGCTTCCTTACGGGCAGAGATATCCTCTTTGACCTCAAGATAGTGTGTGGTTTCCTTCTCACTATTCAGAATCGGGGAGATCGTGGAAGACTCCCAAATGGTTTCACCATTCTTGGTTCTGTTCTTAAATTCCCCCCGCCACTCTTTACCTGCCTTGATCGTTTCCCATAGAATCTGGTACTCTTCTTGTGAGGTATATCCGGACTGTAGAATACTTACATTCTTCCCCATGATTTCTTCAGCATTGTAACCTGTTGTTTGCGTGAAACTTTTGTTGACATATTCAATGTTACCCTCCGGATCTGTTAATACAATCGATGCGGGACTTTGCTCAACAGCATATGACAACAGTCGTAGCTGATCTTCATTTTTCTTCTGTTCGGTAATGTCAGTGGAAATACCACCAATGGCAACAATTTCTCCAAGCTCATTTTTGAGTGGGAATTTGACCGATAATGCAACATGCCTCTCCCCATCCTGTATGTGGAATTCTTCGAATGTGGCTGCAGATTTTTCTTGCAAAACATGCAGATCATTTCTCACATGCTGGTCGGATTCTTCTTTACCGGTTAGTTCGTGGTCATTCTTGCCGATCATTTCTTCTGCCTTAAACCCAAATGCCTTGGTCATGGCATCGTTTACCAGGATGTAGCGCCCGTTAAGATCCTTGATGTAAACTAAAGCGCTTGTATAATCCAAAATAGACTGAAGTCGTCCCTGGCTGATCCGCAGTGCAGCTTCGGCTGATTTACGTTCCTCGAGTTCCCTTTGAATCTCGTGGTAGAGTCGCGCATTATCAAACGCAACAGCAGCCTGGTTGGCAATGGTGACCATAAGGCGCTCATCACGCTCACTGAAAGCTGCCAGTCTGTCAGATTCAATGGCGATGCTTCCAATTACAGAATTCCCGATCTTGATCGGAACATACATTCCGGATTGAATACCTGGATAAGACGAGATATAACGTGCATCTTTGTTAACATCCATGACTCTCGTAGATTGGCCGGTTTTTATCACCCATCCACTTAGACCTATTCCCACCTTATTGACCATCAGTCTGAATCGCTTTTCAATCAATTCGCGATCTTTTTTCTTAACCCCGGAACATGGAAGCCAATCAAACTCAGATCATCACCATTTCCTTCACGTAGTCTGATGACTGCATGGTGCCACGCGAAATGTTTTATAAACATTCCTATTAATGCCTCGCCTATTTCAACCGGGTCGAGCAATTGGTTCATTGTTATCGCATTTTCGTATAACAACTCCAGTTCAGTTAAGTTTTGGCGGATCTCGGTTTCCGCCTTTTTCTTTTCGGCCAATTCATGTAAAACTTCGTCATCCAAACGCGCGTTTTGGATAGCCAATCCAACCTGGTTGGCTACTACGCTCATCCATTCGCCGTCTTCTTCAATATACGCTTTTTGTTCATAGCTTTGCAAAACGATTAATCCAATAACCTGGTCTCCGGCAAGTAAGGGAACGAACATCATCGATTGAGGATCTTTCCCATCAACCGATGGAGTTCCAATTCTCATTTTTTTCACAATTTTGCTATCATTCACAATTTGCGGAGCCCTGGAAATGATGGCGTTAGTGTGCACACTGGGGAATAACGGAGAGTTGTGGTCCAGCCGGGGTAACTTGGTTATATCAAGAATCATTTTCCCTGCTGTAACATAAGCCGGGGTGAGCACCTGGTTTGCATGATCATAAAGAATGATCCCAAAATTTGGACTATCGATCATGGACTTTACATATTTTTCCGCAGTCCGATAAATAACCGGTATTTCCCGGGTGGCTGCCAGTTCTCTGCCCAATGCCACAATTTTTTCTTGCAGCAGGTGTTTATGTTTTAAAGACTCTTCTGCTTCCTTTAATATTGAAACATCCACAATGGATACAATGACCTTCGATAGGTCTTTTTCATAGCCGGGAGCCACGGACCAGTATATGATGATGTTAACCAGCCTGCCATCAAAGGTTTTGTTTACCGTCTCTAGGTGAAATTTGGTCTTTCCTTCTGCGAAGCAAACCAGTTCATTAAGAAATTTGGATTCAGGATTATCCTGAAAAAAAAGTGAAAGATTTTTATGGAGATCTTGTTTTGAACTGGCTCCATGAAATTGGATAGCGGCTTTGTTGACATCAAGTATTTTAACCAGGCCAGCCATTTCACGTACAACTTGAGGATTTTTCTTGAAATAGCGCTTCCAATCCTTCACCCCGCGTCGGCGCAGCTGCGTGATTCTGGTGTATACCGCTGAAAAATCCTCCTCTAAAATCGCGATTGGAGATTCTTCAAATAAACTGCGGTAGCGCGCTTCGCTAATCGAAAGTGTATCTTCAAATTGTTTTCGAACGGAAACATCCTGCTTAACCGCGATAAAGTGTTCAATCGCTCCGTTGTCATCCAATAATGGCGTGATCGTCATCTCTTCTGTGTAGTAAGTTCCGTTTTTCTTTTTATTTATTAATTGTGTGTGCCAAATCTTTCCAGCAAGTATGTTCTTCCACATATCATGATAGAACTGTTCATTTTGTTTTCCGGAATTTAGAAAACGCAGGTTCTCGCCAATTACTTCCGCGAGTTTAAATCCTGTCATGGATTCAAAGGCAGAGTTAACCCATTGGATTAACCCTTCAGAGTCAGTTATAACAATCGCATTTGCTGCTGCATTTAATGCATGGCTGTGCAACTTTAATTGATCTTCGGCTGCTTTTTGTTCAGTGATATCCCTAAAATTGATCACAACTCCCTGGACTGCAGGATCATTAAGCATGTTTACTGCAGTTCCCTCCACCCAACGCCATTCGCCCCTTTTATCTTGTAATCTGAATGTGGCATTTTGCTTGGATCCAGGGACTTGGAATATATTCTGCATAATCGACAATAACTCATCCTTTTCAAAAGGATGTATTGCATCAGAATTTTCAATTTCCATCAAGCTTTTAAACTCGAGACCCCAATTCAAAGAAACCGAGGAACTTTCCCACAGTAAATTGCCTTCTGCAGAAAACAAAACAATGTTATCTCGGCCATTTTCAAGCAGTGCACGCAAACGGCGCTCATTCAAAGCCAGTGATTTCGCTGCCTGGCTTTTTTGCACTGCCTGTTGAATAGATAGAATTACCTGGTCAATATCGAAAGGTTTTTGAAAATAACCAAATGCCCCATAACGAATAGCCTCTATTGCAGAATCTTGTGAAGCATAACCAGTAAGCAAGATGCATTCAGTGTAAGGAGAACGAACTCTAACTTCCCGTATTAGATCCAACCCGCTGGTGTCTTCCAGACGGAGATCGATTAGTGCGACCTCCACGGTTTGATCAGCAATGGTTGCTAATGCCTTTTTGCCTGTGGGCGCGCGCAAGGTTTCGAATCCCTTGAAGGTAAGGATATCAGTTAGACTCGTCAGAAGATTTTGGTCATCGTCAACGAGCAGGATCTTTGAATCCATTCCTTGCATTTCACCTCTTTTCACGGTAACCAGGTAATGGTTTATTCAGCCGTGACTAAAAACTGAGTTTTTTACTTATCTTTTGCCATCATGCCCCGCAGCCCGGTGAGATGGATCTGTTCCAGTAAACGCACCACTTCAGTGATCTCGGGCGGTTTGTACAGACAGGCAAATGTCGAACTCTCCATTGCTAACTGGATCGCCGCTGCCATTTCATCACGGTAGGCGGTAACCAGCAAGACCGGAAGTCCTGGAAATTGTTCTCTGATTCGACTTATTACCTCCAATCCGTTGTTACTGTTCAACTTCAAGTCCAAGAGAACTACCTGGGCTTCCGATGCCATTTTGTCCAAATCTGTAATTGGAGCTGACAGTTGATCCACAGTAAATCCACGCTTGCGGAGGATATCCCCAGGGTCTTACAAAATTCGGGGTCATCATCAACAATCGCGAGTGTACGATTCTTGGCAAGTGTTGAGAAGAAACCCAGTAGCTGCACGATATTGATTGGTTTGTCCAGCACTCCAACAACCCCCGCTTCCAATCCCTGTTGGATGAGGTCATCAGCCGCGTAGGCTGTCATCAGGACCACTGGCAACCCTGGCTGTTCTTTGCTGAATCGCCTGGTGGAAAGCCACCCCATCCATTTGAGGCATGCGGATATCGGTTAGGACACAATCAAAAGATTCCGCGCGTACTTTTTCCAAAGCTTGAAGAGCAGAACTTGCTTCAATCGCTGCGTACCCTGAAACAGTAAGGATATCTGCCAGTGTATGCGTCATGCGTTGATCATCATCTACAATCAGGATCTTAAGTTTGGGCTTCATTTCAGTCCTTTTGTAATGGTAATTGTAGGGTGAAGGTACTGCCTTTACCCGGTTGGCTTTCAACTTCAATCCGTCCGTGATTGGCATCAATAATTTTTTTGCTTACCGCTAGGCCTAAACCAATCCCTTTAGCCTTGGTGGTGAAGAGTGGTTCAAAGATTCTTTCAATATCGTCCTGGGCTATGCCTTCGCCGCTATCCTCCATTGTAATTTTGATAAATTCTTCTTCAACTGAATCAGTGTCAATTTCTGCCTTGATGTATAGTTTCCCGGCAATTGGCATCGCCTGGTAAGCATTGGTGAGCAGATTCCCGATCACCTGCTCGATCTGTGTCGCGTTCACCAGCACCCTGGGTAACCCGGATGATATATTTGTAGTTACTTTGATGTACGCCGGTGCAGGGTTTCGTCTTTGCGCATTTCGGATTATTTCTGAGATTTCTGCTGGTTTTCTTTCAACAGTTTGCAGCCTTGCATAATCCATCAAATCAGCAATGATCTTTTCGGAAGTGTTGGTTTCACTTTTAATAATCTCGATATATTCACGCACTTTTTCATCCGCTTCTGGTTGGATCATTGATAGATATGCGGTAGCATTTGAAATTACTCCAAGCGGGTTTCTTAGTTCATGCGCAATACTGCCCGCCAACTGCCCCAGGGCTGCCAGGCGTTCCTGGCGGAGCAATCTCTCCTGGGCTTTGTTCAGTTCGCGTGTCCTCTCTTCAACCATTTCTTGAAGATGAGAAGAGTATTCCTGAACAGTCTTTTCTGCAACTTTTTGATCCGTGATATCACGCGTAGTGCTTAATATATGAGGTATTCCGTTGATTTGAATGACAACCGCGGTTGTTAAACCGTAGCGAACCTCACCTGTCTTGGTGTGAAATCTCGCCTCAACTCCGTGGACATTGCCTTTTTTCTGCAACTCTGTTGCCATCTGATTTAAGTCACTTTCGTCCTCCCAGATATCCAGTTCAAGACCGTTCAATCCAATGACTTCTTCAGCAGAATATCCCAGGATCTTTGAGAATCCCTCGTTTACCGAAGTGATCTTTCCATCCGCCATGCTCGTAATCGACACTGCGTCTGGTGATAATGTAAAGGCGTTTCGAAATTTTTCCTCACTTTCGCGAAGCGCATTTTCAGCTTTTTTCTGTTTGGTGATATCCCGCGTGGTACTTAAAATATGAGGTGTTGCATTTATATCAATGGTCGCGGCAGAAGTTAATCCATCTATAATCTCGTTATTCTTCTTGCGGTATTTTGCCGGAAAATCCTTTATCGCGCCCGTTGACTGCAGTTCTGCCACAAATTTTTCCCTGTCGCGTTTATCCACCCAAATGTCGAGGTCAAGTGTACTGGAACCAATCGTTTCTTCACTTGTGTACTTCAACATTTTTGTAAACCCCTCATTGATTGAGACGACCATTCCATCTGCCAACCGTGAAATCAACACGGCATCTGGAGATGTATCAAAGGCTTTTCTAAATTTTTCTTCGCTTCTTCGCAATGCCTCGGCAGCGGTTAACTTATCTTTGTATTCGCGCATCCGGTTTCCCCGCCAGAACAAGCCCAGGCTGCTGCCTAATGCCAAAATCAAAAAACCGAAAAAGACCACTGTTTGCCACAATCGTGTTCGTGCCGGAGCGTAGATTTCCGCTTTGTCCATGCGGGCAATCAGGATCCAGGGAGTATTGGGCACATCATAAACGGCGCTTACCACTGGCTGCCGTCGATAATCCAGTCCTTCAACAATTCCCCTCGTTCCCAGGATGGCTTTTACCGCAATTACCTGGCTGTCCGATGAGGGTAAATACAGGTTCAACGCTGCCTCTGGATCAAATCGTGTTGGATTCAGAAAGACTGCGCCATAGCTTTCATGCCTCACCAACAGGGTTTCAGCTGTCTGACTCTCCGTTGGCCACTCCTGCAGATAGGGGTACAACCACGTGTCGGGATCAATTTCGAATATAACCGTACCCAGAGGCCTGTTCAAAGCCTGCCCGGCAAATATAGGGGAAACCACTGTCAGGTGGATGGATTGATCAGCGTGTCGATGAAAGTCCGTCCAGGTCACCTCTCCTGTACTCAGGGCTTCTTCCGCATGTTCAAGCAAATGCGCTGTAACCTGGTAATCTTCCTTTGGCGAACTGAATCTCACCGCCCCTTCCACATCCAGGAACAATATCCGGTCATATTTGTATGAGTTTTTTAGTGTATCCAGCCAGGATTGCAGAATCTGTGAATCCCTTGGTCCATCCGGGTTGTTCAAATATTCCGCAACTAATAGCGCGAAGGCCGCGTTATGAGAAATTGCCTCTGCATCTCCCTGGCGTTCGTCACGCCAGTCAATGAGCCCATCAATTTTTAATTTTGCAATGGAATCCAATTGGTATTCCACTTGTTGCTGTAATTGAGCAGTATATGATTTATATGAAAAGTAACCAATGGTAGCAATGCCGGTAATAGTGACTGCATAAACCACCAGGATAAATGCCAGCGACCGCTTTTCCTGGTACTTAAATTTCTCATCCGCCCCGAATATTTCGGAGACCACAGATGTTCTCAGCAACCTGAATCGAAAAACAGCCAGAGCATATAATACCGAGATAATACCTAAACCGGGAATTAAGATGTTGAAATTTAAATTCGGGAGCAGGTCAAATAGCGGCACAAGAGCCAATGCCAAACCCACCACAGCACCTGCCGACAGAAGGAGTGATTGCCCCAGTAAAGTCCCTTTTTTATTCCAGGCTGCCAATAGCATCACGGTGGCTGCCACCGACAATAACCCAAGGCTGTATAAAGAATCCACAATGTACCAGACACCGGGAATAAGGGATTCCTCCAGGGAAACCCAAAAATCTCCAATGTGTATAAAAATCGTATCCTCTATAGCCCATAAGGGCTGAAGCGCAGGTATCCAGATAACGAACTGTGAAATTACAGGGATCACAAAAAGTACGGCGAGCACCTGTTTGGAGAGCCAGGTGCCGTGGCCGTGATAACGAAGAGCAAAAATAACATAGAAAACAGGTAGCAATGAAATAAATATTGACCGAACTCTAAACCAGAATAGCGCTTGTTCCTGCTGCGGGCTGATCATTGAAAAGATTTCCACCATCGCCATCAGGAATACGTCCAATCCCATCAGGGCAAATCCCCGCACACCCGGCAACGGGGGATGCTGCCAGGCTATCCAGGCTAACACCCCGGTGATCACCATGGTGAGAGCAACCGCGGGAAAATAAAATGAAAACTCCCCGGTCATTGCTTGTCCTCCAGTCTCACCGGGAGGTGAAGTGTAAATGTCGTACCTTTACCCTCTTTACTCTTTACCTCGATCCGGCCTCCATTGACTTCGATCAGGCGCCGGCTGAGGGCCAAACCGAGCCCAATTCGGCGCAGCTTGGTGGTGAAAAGCGGCTCGAAGAGTGCCCCCATATTTTCGGGTGATATTCCTGACCCGTTATCCTGGATCGCGATAGTTACAAAGGATTTTTTTTGCGTATTCGTATGGTCAACACGAATTCCAAGGGTTCCGCTCCCATCCATGGCTTCGTACGCGTTCACTACCAGGCGCACCATGGCTTGTTCGATCTGGTGTGGATCGACAAAGATCAAAGGAGTTGATTCGGGGAATTTTTGAACCAATGCGATCCCTTTAGGAAGGGGCTGTCTCACTAACACTGCCTGGATCAACTCATTTACTTTAGTGGGTTGGCGGTCTCCCAATTCCACGCTTGAGAAATTCAGCAAATCAGATAGAATTTGAACCGCTGTTTGGCTCTCCTTTTCCACGATTCCCAGGTATTCCATTATCTTTTCCTCTTTTTGAGGAGCGATGAGTTTTAAATAGTAGACCGCATTGGCAATGACACCCAGCGGATTACGTAATTCGTGTGCCACACCACCTGCAAGTTGCCCGAAGGTAGCCTGCCTCTCCTGCTTGAGCAGTGTTTCTTGGGCGTCGCGTAATTCCTGCGTGCGCGCCTGTACATCCACCTCCAGGCGTTCGTTATATTCGATTATCTTTTGTTCAGCCAGCTTGCGATCTGTAATATCATGATAATAGATGGCTATTCCATCTTCATAAGGATAGGCATGGATTTCATGCCACAGGTCATATTGGCCTTCATCATAATAATGGTATTCGAAATGAACAGCTTCCCTTTTTTCCATCACTTGCCGATACATCTGTTCTACCTTAGTGCCGACTGTAAAAGGCCATTCTTCCCAGTGGTTTTTTCCCAGGCATTCTTTTGCAGGTTTGTCATGAATTCTGGCTGCTTCATGATTCATAAAAACAACACGCCAATCTTTATCTAACAGGATTAAGGCATCGGTCATGCTCTCGAGTACCTCGTTCAACCGATCCCGCGAGTTCACCAGGAGGTTTTCAGCCAATTTCCTGTCAGTGATGTCCCGGATATGGATATTGGATCCTGCCTGACCTGCACTGTCGGCATAAATCACACTGGACAGTTCAACCGGGAATTTCGTTCCATCCTTGCGGAGACAAGTGAGCTCACCTGAAAAGTATCCTTCGCGGTCCCTCTGCTCGAGCGCAAGCGCAAGTCGCGGGTCAGAAACATCCATCAGAGCATTTCGGCCCATTCTGAGATATCTCCTCCTCCGAACGACCGAAAATCCTGCAGGCAGCCGGATTGGCGGCATAAATAGCTGCCATCGGGTGTTGCAAGGAGGATGGCATCCAGGCTTGTTTCGAATAATTTTTGGAACCTTTCGTGGGATTCCAGACGCCTTATTTCAGCTTCACGCTGCCGTTTTTGGGCTTTAGCCAATGCGAGATAGATCAATAAGGCACTGATCAGAACAAAAAACCACCCCTTGTAATTTTGGATTTTGTACTGCAGCTGTGGATCATCCACGAATAAAACAAGCAGGCGGTCAGAAAGGAAAATCCAGAGCCCCCCGAACACTGCATAAAAGAACGTGATACGCCATTCTATCCGCGTCCAGAGAGTATTCATTTTTTTGGTCACATGTTTGCTGCTTTGAATTGCAGGGGCGTACTGATGTTAATTCAAATAGTAAAGCAAGCAAACAATCTCCTCTGAATTAATTATTATCTATTAATTCAAGAAAATCAACCCTCTTTAGGCACATATCCGGTATATTTATTTTTATGTTTGCCGGGATTGTTAATACCTGCATAACCCACTGGATGGGGAAAAAATCTATCCTGGTTGGTATCATCGACTATGCAGTACTTATGCGATTTATTTGGTCAATGAAATCTAGTTCGTATTCGGCCCAACTGCCGGGAGGTGAATCGTAAAAACAGTCCCTTTGCCCTCTTCGCTCTGAACTTCAATCCATCCTTCATTGACCTCGATCAATTTCCGGCACACTGCAAGTCCCAAACCCATCCCTGTATGTTTTGTGGTGAAGAGAGGTTCAAAGAGCTTTCCCATGTTCTCTTTTGAAATTCCCTGAGCCAGTATCTCGAATGCTTAGAGATACATAGTTCCGGTTATCAACTTCTTCAACTAACCCAAGGATTCCAACTCGCCGCCTTCAGGCATGGCCTGGAAGGCATTCACCACCAAGTTCTCCAAAATTTGGCTTATCTGGCGTGGATCAACATCCACAAGCGGCAGGTCAGCAGGTAGATCTTTTTTTACAGATGTGTTGAAGGGTGCTGGTCGGCGTGAGAGGGTGAAATTGATCAGCTCACTGACACTTACACTATCCTTGACCACTGATTTAACCCTGGCAAATTCCAACAGGTCAGTTATGATCTTTTCGGCTGTCCGTGTCTCGGTTTCGATCATTTCCAGGTATTGTTTGACCTTGCCATCCACTTCAGGTTGGAGCATTTTTAAGTAATACACAGCATTTGAGATTACCCCAAGCGGGTTGCGTAATTCGTGCCCTACCCCTCCGGCCATCTGCCCGAGCACAGCCAATTTTTCCTGGCGGACGATCTTCTCCTGTGCTTCGCTTAACTCACGGGTTCGTCGTGACACACGCTCTTCCAATTCAGCGTTGAGTGCATAAATTTCCTCTTCAGCCAAACGGGTTTCGGTTATATCGCGCGCAGTAGACAGGGCACCTACAACTCTCTCATTTTCATCTTTTAGAACCCGGCACCACCAGGCAAGCAATCTCTTCTCGCCATCATAACGGCGCTGCCAACTCTCTATATATACTGTGTTTTCGTTTCCATCAAATAACGGTTGGACAGCATTGTATACGTCCTGTTCTCCCATGAAATAATCCTCAGCCTTATGACCAATTACATCCTTTCCAAAAAAATGGTGTCCGGCTGGATTTGCCCAGGTGTAAACCTTGTTTGCATCAACCTCCATGAGGATATCAGGAATTGACTCCAGAATGGCTTCCTGCCGCATGGTGATAGTGTTCAGCGCTTCTTCATAACGTTTCTGTTCTGTGATATCAATCAGGAAGCCTTCCAGGGCCTCCAGATTCCCATCCTTGGAATAGACACCCTGTCCCTGTTCCCATACCCACTTAATTTGCCCGCTTGCAGTGACAATGCGGTAAGTAAATGTAAAACGGTTATTCTTTTCCACCTCGGTTTGGATCACTTCCCATGTTTTTAATCGATCGTCAGGGTAGATCACCTGAGCATATGAAATCTTGTGATTGTTGATCAAATCTTCCGGGCGATATCCGGTCAGGTCATAACAACCGTCGCTGACAAATTCCATCGTCCAGTCCTCATCAAACCTGCAACGGTAAGCCATTCCGGGTAAGTTGCCCATTAAAGTCATCAAACGGCGTTGGCTTTCTTTTAAGGCGTCTTCAGTCTGTTTTCTTTCAGTAATATCCTGGGAAATGATCTGAACACCGATAATTTCTGAATTGGAGTTATACACTCTGGCATAGTTCGACAAGAACCATTTGGCTCCAGTTGATAAAGTTACCAGGTCTTCAAAATTTCCTGACTGTTCAGATTGGGCTACCTGGTTAATCCGTTGCAAGATTTGAGTGCCGAATTCTTTACCGTACAACTCGATAACATTTTTTCCTAAATGGGCTTCAAGATTTCCCCCCATCAGCTGAAGGGCTATATTGTTAAAGAATATAACGCGCCCTTCCAAATCAAAATAACCTACACCAAGACCAGCATGCGCCAATAACAGTCGGAATTTTTGTTCGCTTTGTTGGAGGGCAATATCTGCTTGTTTTCGTTCAGTGATATCGGTCAATATGCAGTGAGTCTGTTTGAATTGGTTTTGAGATTCATATTGGATGTGTCCATCAATGGTTACAAAAATGTGAACCCCATCCTTCCGCACCATTTCAAATTCACCACTTTTCACTACACCCCTGGTTTTGAAATGTTTAAAGCCTTTTCTAAACAGGTCCTTTTGATTTACGACCAGGAAGTCACCAAACCACCTCCCGATCACCTCTTCACACGTATAACCCAAAGTTTCAAGCCATACTTTATTGATATCAATGAAATTTCCCGCTTCATCCAGAGATTGATAAGCCAGCGGCAGGTTTTCATAGATCGAACGGAGTTGTTTTTCACTCATGCGTAATGCCTGTTCCGCATCCTTGATTCTCAAGATGGCATTAACCCTGGCCAGCAGTTCCCTGTTGGAAATTGGACGGACCAGGTAACCATCCGCTCCGCAATCCAGACCTTCCGCCTGGCTGTCACTGTCAGTGCTTAACCCAGAAATGAGGAGTACAAAAGTATTTTTCTGTTCACCCGATTTTATTCGACGGCATACTTCCAAACCATTTAAGTCGGGTAAATTTACGTCTAATAAAACCAGATCTGGTTTGAATTGATCAACCGCTTTTAATGCATCAATCCCTGTTTCAACCTGTATAGTCTGGTATTGTGCGCTTTGCAAGAGTTTTACTAGGCTTTTCAAAAGTAACCGGTCGTCATCCACAACAAGGATGGTAGATTTAGCATTCATTCATTCACCCCTTCATTCTTCCAAACAGCAAGTCACCCATATTTGCCCCCTCGATTTGTACAATTTATCAGGGAGATATCCCTCGCCGAACTGTTGTTATCAAAATAAAAAAAATAGTCTTAATGTGTTCACAATAGTTGTTGTTGTGCTTTTTTTGCCGGAATTGAAAAGGCATAATAGAATTGAGAGGTGAGTCTCATTCTTTCCTGATTTAGGAAGATTTACGGTAAAAGCGAAGGTAAGTGGTTTCTCGAACACGCTTGATCCTCCCTGTTTGCGGTTCACTGGCAAAAAACCCAAGTGTATTTACCTTTTAAATATCCATTGCGACCGCCATTATTTTTCATAATGACGGGAAGCTTTTGCATTTATGTTTTAAACTTAATTTTTCTTCGCAAGTAGATTATGACCAATTTCATGAGTGAATACAATAGAGTATTTGTACTAATTTTCTTAATTTCGATATGGGCATTTAATTTCAATCCACCAAATGGAATTTTCGAGTCATACTTTAATTGGTGTAGGTAATAGCGCATGGTTTATTAGGTACAGTAGCGGATATGCCTTTCAATTAAAGGAATTTACACTATATACTCGTGTGAATTTTATTTAAAGGCGGCAAGGTTATGACAATAAATTATGATGAAAAAGGTAAATATTATACCGATATTATCCCCAAAGTTGCAGTCGCATCAAGGATCCAGACTGCCAACCATTATATAGAAGGCAACATCCATGTATGCCATGACACCAGGTTGAAAGATGAACTGGATCGTGACGAGCCGTTCCTGGCGGTAACCAATGCACGCATTTTCAACACTGATCACGTATTACTCTTCCGAACTCAGTTCATTGCTGTTAGGCGGGATCAGGTAACCTGGATCACGACAGAAGAAGACATTGAAAAAGGTGAAAACTGATGCTAGTCGATAGCGCTGTTGCACCGAAAACCAATTATTCGAACCACGATCTCGGGCGTTTGCGAGACTATTTGATCGGTCGTATTGGTCCGGAGATTGAAGGAGAAGAACCGAACGGTGTCAATTACCGCTCATTGGTAGCCCAAAAAATAAAATTAGCCTACGATCAAACTGGCCTGCACCTTAGTAATGATGCCAGTGAAAAAATAATGAACATGGCCTTGAATGAAATTGTTGGTTTTGGGCCAATTCAGCCATTGCTGGATGACCCGCAAATTAGTGAAGTAATGGTAAACGGTCCCCAGAGCGTATATGTCGAAAAAAAAGGCAAGGTAACAAAAACAGACGTCACTTTTGACAATGATGAGCATGTGTTGAAAATTATCGAAAAGATCATCCTCCCTCTTGGTCGGCGTATCGATGCCGACAATCCAACAGTTGATGCACGCCTTCCAGATGGCTCACGTGTGAACGCCGTTATCGGTCCGGTAGCCATTGATGGTCCCTCAATTACGATCAGGAAATTCCGCAAGGAGAGATTTACCGTTGAAGATTTGATCGCTTTCGATTCCATTACCCAGAGCATGGCTGATTTCTTACGCGCCTGTGTAGCCAGCCGGTTGAGTGTCGTAGTCTCAGGCGGTACCGGTTCAGGAAAAACCACCCTGCTCAATGTCCTTTCGGGTTTCATCCCGGAAGACGAGCGAATCGTAACCATTGAGGATGCTGCCGAATTACAGTTGCAGCAGGACCATGTGGTACGCATGGAAACAAAAAACCGCAATACAGATGGCGTGGGAGAGGTCACCGTGCGCGACCTGGTCAGGAATTCCTTGCGCATGCGTCCGGATCGCATTGTTGTTGGTGAATGCCGGGGTGGCGAAGCCCTGGATATGCTCCAAGCCATGAATACAGGACATGATGGTTCGCTCACCACAGTTCACTCAAATTCACCCAGGGACGCCATTTCACGTCTTGAGATCCTGGTCATGATGGCAGGTATGGATCTTCCGGTTAAGGTCATCCGCCAGCAGATCGCTTCAGCTGTAGATGTGATCGTCCAACAGTCACGTATGAAAGATGGCTCACGCAAAGTGACTGCCATAACAGAAGTGGTAGGGATGGAAGGCGATACAGTCGTCCTCACTGATATCTTCAAGTATGAACAAACTGGGTTAAGCGCCGATGGAAAAATTGAAGGCAGTACCAAGGCAACTGGAATGCGCCCCTTGTTTAACGCACGCTTGGAAGCTGCAGGATTCAAAATGAGACCGGAAACTTATGGCGCATCCATTGCTGAAGTAATGGAGAGGAACCGCAAACGATAACGATTGTGGTTTTCAATTGTAGGCACTGGTCTTCTTATTTCGATGTTATGAATGAAAGAGTGGTTGAATGTTGTTTGAAGGAAATCCAATGACACAAATACAAGATTTGATAGTAATCGTTGATGATGCTGAGGAAAACTTAATCCTTCTCAAACGCATACTAAGCAAGGGTGGGTATCGTGTTGAAGTCTCGGCAAACAGCAGCCAGGTTCTGGAAATTTGTAAAACCTTGCAGCCGTCATTGGTATTGCTCGATATTCAAATGCCCGGGATGGATGGCTTTGAGGTGTGCAGTCAATTGAAGGCCGAACCGCTCACAAAATCCATACCCGTAATATTTATCAGCGCAATGGATTCTACAGCTGACCGCTTGCGTGGTTTTGAAGCTGGGGCAGTGGATTACATTATTAAACCCATTGAGTTTGATGAAACCCTTGCCCGTATCCGCTCGCAATTAACGATCTTCAGATTACAGAAGAAACTTGAATCAGTTAATAACGAATTAGACCAGCGTGTGGTGGAACTCACCGATTCGCAGGAACAATTGCACGAACGGGAAAATAAGTTAAACGCTTTTATCAAGGCTTTACCCAATATCACTTTTGTTCATGATGAAGAAGGCAGATACCTCGAGATTTATAGTAATGAAACTCAAAATATTGTAGCTGATGTTGAGGATATGATCGGGAAGAAAATCAGTGATTTTATCTCTCCTGATGTCGCGAAGATGAAATTGGATGCCATTAAATCAGTCATTGAGACTGGGCAGACCAAAGTGATCGAATATCAAATTCCAGTTCGGGGTGGAAAAAAATTATGGTTCGAGGGACGAATCGTTTTGATGGGAACTGCACACGAAGGAAAAGGGAAAGTGATTTGTGTCACCACAGAGATCACCGAGCGAATTGAACTGTATCAAAAAATTCAATCGCTTTCAATTATGGATCCCACTCTAAATTGCTTTAATCGGCGGAAATTCCTGGAATTGGCTGAACAGGAAATTGCCAGGGCAAGCCGTTACGACCACCCGCTATCACTTATGATCCTGGATGTTGATCATTTTAAAGAGATCAATGATAGTTTTGGGCACCTTCATGGCGACCAGGTACTTTCGCAACTTGTAGATGTATGTGTAAATACGATAAGGAAAACTGATATCCTCGGTCGTTATGGAGGAGATGAATTTGTCATCCTGTTTCCTGAAACAAGCATGCGTGGTGCCGAGGAGATTGCCGAGAGGTTACGTCAAAAAGTGATGCAAATTATGATCCAGTCTAAAAACAAAGATTCAAATATCACAATCAGTGGTGGATTAGCTTGCCTGGAGTCTATGGGGAATAAAACCATGAAACTAAAAGACATTATAGATGAGGCAGACAAAGCTCTTTATCAAGCCAAGGCAGAAGGTCGAAACCAAATTCACACTAACTGCCAGGGTTATCATATGCAAATCGCCGAGAAAGTTAATGCAGTTCCTCAGGTTAAGTAATAAGCTGAATATTATTTCGGAGTTTAATTGACAATACCTCACTCTTAACCAGTATGGGGTAATCTTCACAAAAAAAGCCTTCCCAAAATAATTTGTTCGAGAACCTTCACCAAACTTTAGTTCAGCACTTGCCGAACTGAAAAAGGGCTGAATTAGGTTTCCTGATTCAGCAAAACGTTTAACTAATCCCTACCCGCCATAGTTTATACTCCCGCTTCAACCAACTAACCTTAAAATTTCTTGATTTTTAATGAAAGAAGTGCAATAATATTTTTACTCCGGTAACGATACCGGTATTGATACCGATAATATGTCAAGATCACTTCATTCAATCACCATCCAGGACGTAGCCAAAAGCGCGGGGGTCTCTGTCTCCACGATCTCCAGGGTTTTAAACAACAAGGCGGATGTCTCTCTTGAAACACAGGAACATGTTAAGGAGGTCATCCAATCTCTTGGTTACACTTCAAACCTGGCAGCCCGCAGCATGCGCAGTCTGCACACCAATATCATCGGGGTCATCGTTCCTGATATCGAGCATCCTTATTCTCAGGAAGTATTAAAAGGCATCAATCGGGTGATTGCCACCAGCAAGTACGATCTTCTCGTCTATACAACAGGTAGTTTTCAAAAACAGGATACCGCCCGGCATGAGCAGCAATATGTATCGCGCTTGAACGGGACAATAACAGACGGTGTGATCGTGGTTACCCCATCTGCCTCCTCGTTTTCCTCAAGTGCTCCGATCGTATCCATCGATCCGCATGTTTTCTCGTCAGAATATCCTACAATTCTTACGAACCATTACCAGGGAGCAGTTGAGGCGATGCGCTATCTGATGGGCTTGAAACATACCCGCATCGCCTACATCAGCGGTCGCCCGGGTATTCAGAATACCGAACGGTTTAAAGCTTATTGTGACGAACTCGAAAAAGCCGGGATTGCCATCGATGCAGATTTGGTTCTCACTGGTGACTATTCAACGGATTGCGGAGAAGCCTCCGCCAATAAACTCTTTGCACTGCCCCACCCTCCTACTGCAATATTCGCGGCAAATGATCAAATGGCTCTCGGCGTCATGAAAGCAGCAAATTCTGCTCACATAAGTATTCCACAGCACTTATCCCTGGTCGGTTTTGACAACATCCCTGAAACCAAATACGTCGGGCTGACCACAGTGGACCAATCCCTGGTTGAGATGGGAAGGCAGGCTGTGGAATTATTGATCAAACTGATCGAAGGCAAGACAATTGAACCCAATACGAGTCAAGATTTCTCCGAGCCTGGTGATCAGGGACTCCTGCCAGGTTTTTGCGTTTTCGAATAATTGAATAATGCTTCAGGGAATCGAACATCTGTTTGATGATTGACAGCGCCCAAAAGACTCTGTATAATGAAAATATCATGGGAGCGCTCTCACAAAAGAACAGAGGAAAACAGGAATCCTGGAGCCAGAGGATGGCTGAGTTGACGCTTGAAGATGTCGCAAAACTTGTTGGGGTTTCCCGTTCCACCGTGTCCAGGGTGGTTAACGGTTCTCCCAATGTAAGCAGCGAGGTGCGCCAGCGTGTTCTCAAGGTCATTCAAACCACCGGTTTCCAGCCGAATGCCGCAGCCCGTTCACTGGCGTCTCAGCGCTCCCGCATGATTGGGTTAGTCCTTCCGCGCAGTGTCAGCTCCTTCTTTACGGATCCATTTTTCCCCCAGTTGACCCAGGGTATTGCCTTCGGCTGTAACAATAACGATTTAACCTTGTCGCTCTTCCTGGTCGGTAACAAAGAAGATGAAGAAAAGATCTATCCGCGAATCTCACGCAGGGGCTTATTGGATGGCATCCTGGTGCAGGCTGGGCAGCCTGATGACAAATTGATCTCGCAATTATTTAAATCCAACCTGCCAACTGTGATGATCGGCCGCCCTTTTGACCCTGCAGGGATAAATTACATCGACGTGGACAATATAAATTCCGCTTCAAAAGCCACGCTGCACCTGATTAACCTCGGTTATACGCGTATCGCCACCATCACCGGCAGCCGGGGCAGCACGGTTACAGATGACCGCCTTCAAGGTTATAAAATTGCCCTCCAAAACAACGGGATTGCCGTGGATGAAAAGTTGATCGTTGAAGGAGATTTTACAGAACCGAGTGGATACACAGCCATGAAACAATTGCTTGATGTCAAGCCCGATGCAGTTTTTGCCGGATCAGATGTTATGGCGGCCGGGGCAATCCGGGCAGCACAGGAAGTCGGCATACGCGTTCCTGAAGATATGGGTGTGATCGGTTTTGACGATGTTCCGTTAAGTTCATTCACTGCGGTGCAGTTGACCACCGTCCGTCAACCCATCCTGCGTCTTGGGATCAAAGCTGTCGAACTCTTGATCGACATTATTGAAAATGGTATTACCCCCGCCCGCCGGATCATTCTGGATACGGAGCTTGTCATCCGGGAATCCTGCGGCGCGAAGAGATTGGTGCAAGTACCTGGGAGCGAGTGATTTTTTTACATTTATATGGGAGCGCTCTCATAATAGATCATCTAAAGGAGGTGAGGGAACATCAACATTTTGTAAGGTTCGACTATTTGATTCAACCAACCATTTAGAAGGAGAAAAGGAAGAAATGAAACGTATATCGATCATCTTTTCAGTTCTAATTGTTCTAACCATGGTCCTCACTGCCTGCGGTAAAGCCCCTGGCGAAAAAACCGTCCTCAATGTGTGGTCCTTCACCAATGAAATCCAGACCATGGCAATTGCCTTTGAAAAGACCCATCCGGATGTGGATGTCGTCTACACCATGATCCCGATGACCAATGGCGAATATCAGACCAAACTGATGGCCACCCTCGGTACCGATGAGGTTCCTGATGTTGTTGCCCTCGAAGCCGCTTTCGTAAAACAATATGTTGAAAGCGATTTCCTGGCTGACCTCAAGAGCCTGAATGCCGATGTTAAAAAAGCTGATGTCTATCCATTCGTCACCGAAGTAGGCACATTTGATGGCGTTCTCAAAGGCCTTGCTTACCAGGCTACCCCGGGTGCGTTATTCTATCGCCGCAGCCTTGCCAAAGAATACTTTGGCACTGATGATCCTGTAGAAATGCAGAAGATCCTCGGCGACATGGACAAATATCTTGCCGCAGCTGCGTGTTGTCAAGGAAAAATCCGGTGGAGACACCTTCATGGTTGCCTCCAATGGCGATTTCATGAACCTCTTCTATGCCAACCGCGCCAACCCTGGATCGTGGATAACACCCTCACCGTAGATCCCCATGGTTCTACAAACTTGTTGAAACCGCCAAAGCTTTCCGCGATAATGGCTACGAAGCCAAAGCCACCCAGTGGCAAGAAGGCTGGTTCGCTGGCATGAATGACACCCTCGTGGATGCCGAAGGCAACCCCAAGCAGATCTTCTCCTACTTCCTCCCCACCTGGGGTCTTCCCTACGTGTTAGCCCCCCATGCCAAATCGGCTGACGGCACCAAAGACACCGCTGGTGACTGGGCGATGATCACCGGACCCCTCCCCTATCAATGGGGCGGCACCTGGTTGGGCATCATGAAGGAAACCAAGAATATGAAGACTTGCCAAGGAATTCATCCGCTTCTGCACCCTGGATGAAACCAACCTGACCAACTGGGCAACTGGTGTTTACACCAACGAATACCTCAAAGCCATTGATCCCGCTACCCCTGAGGGTCAATCACAGGCTGCTGGTGATTTCGTTGGAAGTAAAGTTGTCGTCAACAAGATCATCTCCTCCTTCGATGATTCAGAACTCAGCAAATTCCTCGGCGGACAGAACTCCTACGGTGCCTTCGCTGCTGCAGCACCTTCCGTCAATGCCCGCTTGATGCAGGGCTCTGATGACGCCATCCAGCGCGCCTTCAATGATCCCCTAACCTCCTACCTTGATGGCAGCTATCACCGAAGAAGTTATGTGGCAAACCTGGAAAGACGCTGTTCACAACGAATTTCCTGATTTGATCATTAAATAACAGGTAAATTGGGTAAATAAAAATGAGTCAGTGTATAATATTCATATACACTGACTCATTTAAACGGAGGCGCGATGATTAAGTCAAAATTCAACAAAAGTACCTATGGCTATATTTTTATTGCACCATTCGTTATCGGGTTTCTGATCTTTGGTCTCTATCCGGTATTGAACACATTGGGACTGAGTTTTACCAATACCACCTTGATGTCTGCCAAATCCAAGTTCATCTGGTTTGACAACTTCAAGCAATTGTTCGTCGATGACATGTTCCTCAAAGCCATTGCAAATACATGGCTCTTGTGGCTGTTGAATTTCATTCCTCAATTGGGCATCGCCATGTTGATCTCCGTATGGTTCACCAGTACCAGGCTGAAGATCAAAGGAGTTGGTATCTGGCGTGCCATTTTCTATTTGCCAAATCTGCTGATGGCTG
Source organism: uncultured Chloroflexia bacterium (assembly GCA_963753625.1). Taxonomy (GTDB): domain Bacteria; phylum Chloroflexota; class Anaerolineae; order Anaerolineales; family Anaerolineaceae; genus UBA6107. The sequence continues at coordinate 960,293 of CAVWCP010000002.1, read as the reverse complement.
CCGTGGTGGCAGCGTTATTCTTCAGTTTGTTTTCATATTATGGTCCGGTCAATCAATTTCTCGTCCGGGCAGGTATCATCCCCGAAGCAATCGACTATATCCGCGACCGGACGGTGATGCGGGGGCTGGTGGTGTTCATCCAATGGTGGTTGTGGTTTGGTCAAACCATCATCATTCTCATGGCAGCCATGACCTCCATATCAGTCTCTGTATATGAAGCTGCCCTTGTGGATGGCGCCAATGGCTGGCAAATGTTCCGCTTTATCACCCTGCCCCTGATCAAACCCGTGATGATTTATGTGCTGGTCACTTCGCTGGTTGGCGGTATGCAGATGTTCGACATCCCATATCTCTTGACTGATGGCCGCGGCAGCCCTGCCAACGCCATCCTCACCAACAACATCTTGATGTATATGAAATTCCGCAGCAACCAGGGGCACATTGGTGCCGCCTCCTCCGTAGGGGTGATGGTTTTCATCATGACAACGTTTTGTTGCGCTTCTGATCTTCTATCTACTACGGGATAAAGATGCAGCCAAATTCAGCAAAAAAAGTAAAAGGAGGTAACTGACAATGCGTAACTATCGATTCTCCACCAATTTGACCCGGGCCTTCATATATATCGTATTCCTGATCCTGCTTGTGGTCATTTCGATCGTCCCCGATCTGGATGCTTATTGTTAACGCCACGCGCTCAACCACTGAGATCCAAAACGGGATTAGCCTGATCCCCAGCACACATATGTTCGAAAACTACCGCGTCTCTCAGCAAAGGGCTGAATCTGCCAAGGGGTTTTCTCAACAGTCTGCAGATTTCCGTTCTGACCACCATCGTTACCGTCTATTTTTCCATGCTCACTGCCTATGGGCTTGTGGCGTACGAGTTTAAAGGGAAGAAGTTCCTCTATAACAGCATCCTGGTTTTGGTCATGATCCCGATGCAGCTTTCCATTATCGGATTCTTCAGGTTCATGTCAAAAATTGGGCTTGACGATTCTTACGCTTCCTTGATCTTGCCAAGTATCGCCTCTGCGGCATCTGTTTTCTTTTCGAAACAATACCTGGAATCCATCATTCTTCAAGATCTGATTGACGCCGGACGTATTGACGGATGCAGCGAATTAGGGATTTTTCATAAGATCATGTTGCCCATTGCAGCACCGGGTGCATTTACCCTGGGCATCTTCGCCTTTGTGGGATCGTGGAACAATTTCTTCAATGCCTACATCCTGATCACCTCCCGCGACAAATACACCTTGCCAATGTTGATCCAGACCTTGCGCGGTGATGTGTACCGTCCGGAATTTGGTGCCATTTACCTGGGGCTCGCAGCGTCCGTTGTTCCGATCATCATCATTTACTTCCTCTTCTCACGATACATTGTCAATGGCATCTCCATGGGAGCAGTAAAAGAGTAGCACTACAGGGCGTCTATCAGAAATTAACAGATCAACTCGGCATACAAGAGGCAGTGAATGCGTTTTGGTTACTTCGATGATTCTAAGCGTGAATATGTAATCCAGCAGCCTGATACCCCCCTGCCATGGATCAATTACCTGGGGTCTGAAGCATTTTTTGGGCTCATCTCCAATACAGGTGGCGGCTATACCTTTTACCGGGATGCGCGTTTGCGCCGGCTCACCCGTTATCGCTACAACAATGCGCCCCTTGATCAGGGCAGCCGTTTCCTCTACATCCGCGATAATGCGTCTGCCGCAACGGATTACTGGTCACCCACCTGGCAGCCGACGCGAACCCCTCTCGATTCTTACGAATGCCGGCATGGACTCGGATATACCAAAATTCAGTTCAACGCGTTCCGGTATCCAATGCGATACCAAGTACTTCATTCCTCTTGGTGAGAACGTCGAAATCTGGGAGGTGATCCTCACCAACCAGCGCCAAGTAGAGGCTGACCTCTCCCTTTTCTCTGCGGTTGAATTCTGCCTGTGGGACGCCGTGGATGACGCCAACAACTTCCAGCGTAATTACTCCATTGGTGAAGTGGAAGTGGAGGATGGTGTCATTTATCACAAGTCGGAATACCGCGAACGGCGCAACCATTTCGCGTATTTTGCCTGTTCGGAACCCGCCGCGGGTTTTGACACCCAGCGGGAGGATTTCCTCGGACCATACCGCGGTTGGGATGCCCCCCTGGCAGTTGAACGCGGTCAAACCGCCAACTCCATGGCAACTGGCTGGCAGCCGATTGGGGCGCATCAATATCTGTAAAACTCCAACCCGGTGAATCGCGCAGGATCATTTTCCTGCTCGGATATCATGAGAATCCAGCATCAGAAAAATTCGATCCACCAGGCTCGCAGATGATCAATAAGAAAATCTGTCAAACCCATTTTTTCACGCTTTCTACAGCCGGGGGAGGTTGATAAGGCATTTCGCGAATTGGCTGGGTATTGGGAAAAGACCCTCTCCCGTTTCCAGGTATCCACTGCTAACATCCATACCGACCGCATGGTCAACATCTGGAATGCCTACCAGGTGATGATCACCTTCAATTTCTCGCGCTCCGCCTCTTATTTTGAATCCGGGGTCGGGCGCGGTATGGGTTTCCGTGACTCCAACCAGGACCTGCTTGGCTTTATGCACCTGGTACCCGAAAGAGCCCGCGAACGCATCCTCGATCTGGCTGCCACGCAACTGCCCAGCGGCGGAGCATACCACCAGTACCAACCCATGACGAAAGTTGGCAACAATGATATCGGCGGCAATTTCAACGATGATCCGTTATGGCTGGTGCTTTCTGTAGCGGCTTACCTCAAAGAAACGGGTGACTGGTCAATCCTCGACACCCGGGTTCCTTTCGATAACAAACCCGGAAGCGAAGCTCCCTTATATGTTCACCTTCAGCGCTCGATCCAGTACACCCTCGACCGCCTTGGACCGCATGGGCTGCCTCTCATCGGACGGGCAGACTGGAATGACTGCCTCAATCTCAATTGTTTTTCGGATACTCCCGGGCAATCCTTCCAAACGACCACCAGCAAAGATGGCACCGTCGCCGAAAGCGTCTTTATCGCCGGCTTGTTTGTGTTGGCATCCACTGAAATGGAAGAAATAGCCAGGAGGAGAGCCGATACCACTCAATCAGAAGAGCTTCACCGTGCACGCCTGGAAATGGAAAAGGTAATCGAATCTGCGGGTTGGGATGGAGAATGGTTCCGCCGCGCTTATGATGATTTCGGTCAACCGCTCGGTTCAAAGGAATGCCGGGAAGGGCAGATTTTCATTGAACCTCAGGGAATTTGCGTGATGGCCGGGGTCGGTCTGGAAAACGGCAACGCTCTAAAAGCCCTCAATTCTGTTGCAGAAAGACTGGCTTTCAAGCATGGCTTGGTGCTCCTCAACCCTGCTTACAAACAATATTATCTCCACATAGGGGAGATTTCCTCCTACCCTCCCGGGTACAAGGAAAATGGCAGCGTCTTTTGCCATACCAACCCATGGATCATGATCGCCGAGGCGCAAACAGGAAACGGGGATAGGGCGTTTGATTATTACCAGCGCATTAATCCCTCATTCCGCGAAGACTTAAGCGAAATCCACCGCTGCGAACCTTATGTTTACGCCCAGATGATCGCCGGCAAGGAAGCGGTTCATCCTGGTGAAGCCAAGAATTCGTGGCTCACCGGTACAGCTGCCTGGAATTATGTGGCTATCACGCAGTGGATCCTGGGCATACGCCCTGCCTATGACGGGTTGATCATCGACCCGGTAATTCCATCTGCTTGGGATGGATTTTCTGCTTCCCGGCTTTTCCGCGGGACACATATTGAGATTATTGTGACCAATCCCGATCACTTCTGCAAAGGCGTTACTGAAATCACCTTGAACGGCATCGTTATTGCCGGGAACATGATTCCAATGGATAAGCTGGAACAGGAAAACCGGGTCGAAATAAGACTCCGCGGTTAATGGAGGAGTATTGTTGGAAGAATTGATCGAAGTAAAAACATTTGAAGGTCAGGGTTTCCAGCCATTGGTATCTTTTGGGTCCTGGCGGGTGGCTGCACTGCGCTACCTGGATGAAATCGCCCCTGACCGCATCGATTCAATGGAACGCCACACTGCAACGGATGAGGTTTTCATACTTGTCGCAGGAAAAGGCATGCTTATTCTCGGCGGAAATGCTGTGCAAGTAACTGATCCGCAAACGATTGAAATGAAAACTGGTGATATCTACAACGTAAAGAAGAACACCTGGCACACCATCGTCCTCAGTCGAAATGCCAAAGTGATCCTTGTTGAAAATGAAGACACCGGAAAAGACAACAGTGATTACAACCTGCTTAGCAGTGAACTGCAGGGGTCACTCCAGCGGAGTGCCCGCGAGTTCCTGGAGATTGTCACATGAAAAGATTTACCAAAAAGTTATCATCTTCTCTCTCCTCTATTCTAGCTCCCAGCCGCGGCGGGCGGCTGGGAGCGATGAGGAGTGCGGTGTATTAAAGAACAAGGTGTTACTTAATGAATTTATTTCCCCCCTGGTTGAAACGCATATGCCTTCTTGGAGCCACATGACAAAAGTTTATAAAAACCAGATCAAACCCCGTGTTGCAGAGTTGATTTCCCGCATGACTATAGAGGAAAAACTCGCCCAGCTCGGTTCATTTTGGGTTCATGAATTGCAGACTCAGGGGCGTCTGGATGAGAGTAAGATTTCGGACAAGCTCATCCTCGGTATCGGTCAAATCACGCGCAACGCCGGGGCTTGTAACCTCTACCCGGTGGAGACTGCCAGGTCAGCCAATACCCTGCAGAAATTCCTCAAGGAAAAGACCAGGTTGGGCATCCCTGCCATCATTCACGAGGAATGCTGTGCTGGAGTCATGTCCGCGGGAAGCACCATCTTTCCGCAGATGATCGGCCTGGCCAGCACATTTAAACCAGAACTTGCCCGCCAGATGACCACCGCCATCCGCCAGCAGATGCGCGCCATCGGCGCTCACCAGGGGTTGGCGCCTGTACTGGATGTGGCCCGTGACCCCCGCTGGGGTCGGGTGGAAGAAACCTTTGGTGAAGACCCCACCCTCGTCAGCCAATTTGGTGTTGCTTACATTCAGGGGTTGCAGACTGAGGACCTTCGCAACGGCGTGCTGGCAACCGGCAAACATTTTGTGGGTCATTCCTTTTCCCAGGGTGGTTTGAATTGCGCGCCTGTCTATTTAGGTCCGCATGACCTGTGGGACATTTACCTGGCACCTTTTCAGGCTGCCATCCGCGATGCCGGGTTGGCTTCGATGATGAACGCCTATCCGGAACTGGATGGCGAAGTTATTGCTGCATCAAAACGAATTCTCACAGACCTGCTGCGAGACCGCCTGGGATTTGAAGGCTTCGTCATTTCTGATTACGAAGCAGTGATTATGATTCACAATTACCATCATGCTGCTGAATCCAGGCGCAGTGCTGCCGTAAAAGCCCTCAATGCTGGTATCGATGTTGAAGCACCCACCATCGCCTGTTACGGCGAGGACCTGCTGGCCGCACTTAAGGCGGGTGAGGTCTCCCTCGAAACGATTGATCATTCGGTCAGCCGCCATCTGCACAAGAAATTTGAATTGGGTTTATTCGAAAATCCATACGTATCAGAAGGGGGTGTATTAAGTGTTTTCGAAACAGCAGAAAACCGCTCCCTGGCGTACGACATCGCCTGCCAGAGCCTCGTGCTACTCAAGAACGACGGTCTTTTACCTCTCAAACCATCCATCAAAAAACTGGCCGTGATCGGTCCAAATGCGCACTCAAGCCGTATCATGGTGGGAGATTATTCTTATACTGCCTCAGCGGAATTGCAGGCTTTGCTTCCTTCAGTTGATTCAGCTTTCGCGGCGGTAAGCAAAAAAGAATTGGAAAACCCGACAGTGGTCATTCCCACGCTGCTGGAAGCCATCAAAAACAGGGTCTCCGCCAACACCGCTGTCACCTATTCCCCCGGTTGTGAATTAAATTCCCCAGTCGAAAGTGGTTTTAAGGCAGCATTAAAGACCGCGCAGGGAGCCGATGCCGTTGTTCTCGTTTTGGGCGGTAAATCCGGCCTTGTGCCGGACTGCACCACCGGAGAATTCCGCGACGCCTCTGACCTCGGTCTGCCTGGTGTTCAGGAAAAACTCGCCCTGGCAGTGTTGGCAACAGGGAAGCCGTGTGTGCTCGTCCTCATCAATGGCAGACCTGCCGCCATCCCCCACCTGGTGGAAAAAACGCATGCCATCCTGCAAGCCTGGGTGCCGGGTGAAGAAGGTGCCCGCGCCATCACCTCAGTGCTCTTCGGTGATGTCAATCCGGGTGGAAAACTGCCCATCTCCATCCCCCGCTCTGCCGGGCAGTTGCCGGTATTTTACAATCACAAACCATCTGGCAGGCGCTCCCAGATCTTTGGAGATTACTTCAATGAACCTGTTACACCATTATTCGCCTTTGGTCACGGTCTTAGCTATGCTTCATTTAATTACACAAATCTGACCCTCAGCCAGAAATCACCAAAACCGGGAGAGATCATTGATATTTCTTCTTCAATACAAAACACCGGCAAAGTCGCCGGGGATGAGGTTGTTCAACTGTATGTCTGTGATGAAATCGCCAGCCTTCCCAGGCCGGTGAAGGAGTTAAAAGGGTTTGTCCGCATCACCTTGATGCCCGGTGAAACCAAAAAGGTGACATTCCATCTTCCTGTCAACCAGATGGCGTATTATGATGAAGAATTGAGCCTGGTGGTTGAGCCCGGAAACATCAAGGTGATGATTGGCAGTTCCTCTGAAGATATCCGCCTTGCAGGGGAGTTTACGATCAGCGGGAAAACCAGCGTAAAGATTCCAGAACGCGTCTTTGTGTGCCCGGTTGAAGTTAAATGAGCAGTGAATGATAAGTAATCCCATTTCATAGAGGTTATATGTCAGAAATTAAAATATTTCCATCCGGGTTTACCTGGGGAACCGCCACCGCAGCCTACCAGATCGAAGGCGCCGCCCGGGAGGATGGGCGGGGGCAGTCCATTTGGGATGCCTTTTCGCATACCCCGGGCAAGGTGCTGAATGGTGACACTGGAGAGCTGGCATGTGACCATTATCACCGTTGGAAAGATGATATCCGCATGATGAAAGACCTGGGTTTCAAGGCGTATCGTTTTTCCATCGCCTGGCCTCGCATCCTCCCGCAAGGCAGGGGCAGCGTGAACCAGGCAGGCTTGGATTTCTACAGCCAGGTGATTGACGAGCTGTTGACCGCCGGTATCCATCCAATGATTACGCTGTACCACTGGGATATCCCTACCGCCATTAACGGTGCCTGGCTGGAACGCGCTGCGGTGGATGCCTTTACCGAATACACCGCTGTGGTTGCCCGTGCGTTTGGCGACCGGGTCAAGGAGTGGGTCACCATCAATGAACCCTGGTGTGCCAGCATCCTTAGTTACAAGCTCGGCATCCATGCCCCCGGGTTTACAAATCACTACCAGGCACTGGTAGCTGCCCACCACCTTCTTCTGGCGCATGGGCGCGCATTGCCTGTCCTGCGCGCGGAATGCCCTGGTGTACGCGCTGGTATTGCTTTAAACCTGAGCCCCATTTACCCGCAGTCAAATTCAGAAGCGGATATCGCCGCCGCCCGTTACGCGGATGGCGAACTTGCCCGCTGGTTCCTCGACCCCCTCTACGGAAGGGATTACCCCGCAGATGTGATCGCTGATTTGAACCACGCTGGGGTGCTGAATACAACGACGCCGGATTTCATCCAGCCGGGAGATATGGATACGATTGCAGCACCCGCGGACTTCCTGGCGATTAACTACTATTCACGCAATGTTGTCAAATCCACCCCCGGGTTCGAAAACAACCCCACCCGGCTTGAACATATCCCCGCTCCAAAAAACAACCAGACGGAAATCGGCTGGGAGATCTTCCCGTCAGGGCTGTTCGAGGTCCTCGAACGCGTCTACCGTGACTACAAACCTGCCGAGATCATCATCAGCGAGAACGGCGCCAGCTACTCCGATGGACCGGATGCCAGCGGAAGAGTGCATGACCAAAAGCGCATTGACTACCTGCAAGATCATCTGCTGGCGGTGTGGCAGGCGATTCAGGCAGGCATACCTGTAACTGGCTACTACGCCTGGTCTCTGATGGACAACTTTGAATGGTCCCTCGGTTACTCGCAGCGTTTTGGCATCGTCCACGTGGATTACGCCACCCAAAAACGCACACCCAAAGACAGCGCCCTATGGTATTCGCAGGTGACCAAACAAAATGGAATTGGTGTTGTATAAGGGATTGAGATAGGAATATCTTGAACCAAGGCAGTCTTTTTATCAGTTCTGTTTACCTTAAAATTTCCGGAAACACTTGACATTATAGAACTTTTGTGCTATAATGTCAAGTGTATTTGCCTCTAATACCTTGTTATCCGGGATAATTACTCGAATTGAATCTATTTGTTTTTTATCAAAACCCGTTGATATGTAGCTTTTTTGAATACAAAATTGATTCGTTCCCCATTCATTCCCATTTTTTAATTTTTACGAAAACAATTAAAGTAATCATCGCCGGTATCTGGTTAAAGCGGAATTAGTGACAAGAACAAGGGTAAACACAGGAGACCAGTTTGTCAAAAAGCTCTCTTTTACGCTTTCCTTATTGTTTTATTTTGTGATTTTGCTACAATGAACACGTTGGGAAAATACCCCGCTTTATTGATTTACAAGATATTGCATAAGCAACTGTAACAACAATCTATACGTTCAGGGAGGCACGTTCAGGTTGTTCGGAATTCATTAGAAAGACCGATGAGTTCTGTTCTCTTTTAACCTGTCCTCTCTGAGTTAACAATGCCTTACTCGTTATCAACTCTACGCCGGAGGAAACATGAAAAGGTTCGCCGCCAAGTTCTTCTCACTAATCGTTGCACTCAGCCTGGCATTAGGATTGCTTGGGCAGATTATTATACCTGTTGAAGCTATCTCGCCTTCAATCGTCATTAGCCAGGTCTATGGCGGAGGTGGAAATTCAGGTGGCGTTTACACCAATGACTTTGTAGAGTTATTCAATCTCGGATCGACAACTGTTTCTTTAGCTGGTTGGTCAATACAATATGCCAGTGCGACCGGAACTGGCAATTTTGGAGCAAACACAACCGCAATTACTCCATTATCAGGTTCACTTGCACCAGGACAATATTTACTAGTTCAGGAAGGTGCAGGTTCAACAGTCTGGGCTCCACTTCCAACCCCGGATGTGACTGACGGTTCACCAATAAATATGAGTGGTACCGGTGGAAAAGTTGCTCTTGTCAATACAACTACCCCTCTGGGGTGCAACGGTGGCAGTACTCCCTGTACCCCTGCTCAACTCCTTCCTGTTGTCGACCTGGTTGGATGGGATGGGGCAAATTACTTCGAAGGCAGTGGTCCAGCCCCTGCGACAGCAAATACTACAGCTATCTTGCGCAACAATAACGGTTGTACTGAAACGGATAACAATTCTACGGATTTTTCTGTAGGCTCACCCGCTCCTCGTAATACGGCATCACCACTAAACGTATGTCCATTGGGAGATACGCCTCCCTCCGTCGCCAGCACTTCACCGGCTTTAGGTGCTCTGGATGTTCCCCTGGACGCGGATATCTCCATAACCTTCAGTGAAGCGGTAGATTTAGCGGATGGTTGGTACGATGTTGCCTGCTCTGCCAGTGGAACCCATTCCGCCGTCGTCTCCGGCGGACCAGAATCTTACGATATTAACCCGGATACGGATTTCTCGACGGGTGAGGTATGCACTGTGACCTTAACAGCTGCCAAGATCACCGACCAGGATTTGCTTGTACCCGGGTACGCCATGCTGGCAGACTATAGCTTCGGGTTCACTACATTTGTTGACGTTTGTACAACATATACTCCCATCTATGACATCCAGGGTAGCGGTGCTTCTGCCGCAATCACGGGGATAGTGAGGACAAACGGCGTTGTTGTTGGTGATTTCCAGAATAATTCATCTGTCGATAATGGCAATTTGAATGGTTTTCACATCCAGGACCCAACTGGGGATGGTAACCCATTAACCTCGGATGGTATTTTTATCTTCACTGGCAGCACAGATGTGGCTGTTGGTGATCGGGTGGGCGTAACTGGCACCGTATCCGAATACAGCGGCCTGACCGAGATCACTGCTTCTTCCATCGTTCCATGTGACTCGGGCAATACTGTAGCACCCACCACTCTTTCTCTGCCTGTGACCAGTGTAGATGCTTTCGAATCCTATGAAGGTATGCTGGTCACCTTCCCGCAGGAACTCATAATCTCAGAATATTTCAATTACGATCGTTATGGTGAGATCCTCTTGACCTCAACGCGGCACATGACCCCCACGGCATTGTACGAACCCGGCTCGTCCGAAGCTGCCGCAGCTTCGCAGGAGTTTCTACTCGATAAGATCACACTCGATGATGGACGCACGGTACAGAATCCTGATCCAGCCATCCATCCAAATGGAAATGTGTTTGACCTGACCAACCTGTTCCGAGGCGGGGATATTGTTCAGAATGTAACAGGTGTGCTTGATTACAGTTTCAGTCTGTACCGCATACAACCCACACAGGGAGCGGATTTTATCGCCACTAATATCGCCCGGATGCACCGCCTGAAGTGGGCGGTACGCTTAAAGTGGTCTCGATGAACACGCTCAACTACTTTTCAACTATCGACACCGGTGACTTCATCTGCGGTCCAAGTGAAACCAGGAATGCCGCGGTGCTGACACCGAAGAGGAGTTTTGGCGGCAGCATGATAAGTTAGTCGCTGCCATCAGCACAATGAACCCGGATGTAGCCGGTTTGATCGAGATCGAGAATAACGTTAATGATGAGGCATTACAGAAACTTGTAGACGGTTTGAATGCTGTTATGGGAACCGGCACATATGATTACGTTCACACGGGACCTATTGGTGGAGACGCTATCAAAGTGGCTTTGATCTACAAACCTGCATCCGTCTCGCTTGTCGGAGACTATGCCATCCTTGACTCATCCGTCGACCCCCGCTTCATTGAAAACGCCAATCGCCCGGTGTTGGCTCAGTCGTTCAAGGATACCAACGGTGGAATATTCACCGTGGCAGTCAATCATCTGAAATCCAAGGGGTCTGAGTGTAAAAATGATCCTGATCTGTTTGATGGAGCTGGCAACTGCAATCTCACCCGCGAGGCTGCAGCACAAGCACTGGTGGACTGGCTCGATACAGTTCCAACCGGAAGCGGCGACAAGGATGTCATGATCATCGGTGATCTGAACTCGTATGATAAGGAAGATCCAATCGATGCCATCATTGCTGGACCAGATGACATCCTTGGCACCTTTGACGATTATGTAGATATGACCTTCCTGAACGAGGGAGAGCATGCATACTCTTACGTCTTTGATGGCCAGATCGGGTATCTTGATTATGCCATGACAGCCACTTTAGCCGACCAGGTTACAGGTACCACAACATGGCATATCAACGCCGATGAACCAGACCTGATCGATTATGAAATGACCTTCAAAGAGGATGCCCAGGATGCAATTTACGCACCTGACTTCTACCGTTACTCCGACCATGATCCTGTCATCATCGGGCTTGAATTGATCCCCGCTTATGAATTTATGGGATTCAATAAACCCATGAGAATCTGCCCGAAGTGAACGAAGTTAAAGCTCGTACAAATATCCCCGTCAAATTCAGTCTGAGTGGTGATTGGGGGATGGAATGTTGAATATGATGTCCGCTTGTGGTGGAATCCGCGTGCGAGTTCACTCAAGAACCAGTTGACCTAAACAAAGTGTACTTACATGATCGCTCCAACTTCTTTACGATTCCAAAGCAGACCAGTACTGTTTACAATTGGACAACCAGTAAGGAATGGGCAGGTTCTTGCCGGATGCTAACTATTGTGCTCAACGACGGCTCCATTCACCAGGCAGACTTTATGTTCAAGTAAAAGATTCCAATGGTAGACAAGAAGGGGTATTGTCTTATATACTCCTTCTTGTTTATTCAAACGATTTCCTCCTTGAACCTGCAAACTGCCAGGGATGGAATGAAACCTCGGAAGACTATAATTATCGTGTGCTTGTCCGTGCAATCCTGGTTGATGTGAAATAAATCCCTCATTCCAACAAAATTGACCGGGGTGATACCCGGTCTTTTTGTTATTTGGATTATATCTTGTGCAATAATTAGAAAGCCAATGCCAAAAAGAAATTCGCTACTTGCTCACTTCATCTCCAACAAGAAATTGCCCTATTACCTTGCAGGTATTGGGCTTGCGCTTTATATTGCACAAACTGCCCTTTTCACTCAAATCCGTTTGCCTAATATGGATGAAGGTGCTTATCTATTTTAAGGGTCTTCAGTACGCTCGCGGTGCTACAGTGCCATTTGAGCAGTACAGTTTCTGGACCAATAAAATGTATCTCACTTTTTATCTTTATGGGTGGATCCAGCGGATTTTTGGACCGGGGTTATTGGTATCGAGGATCTTTGCCGCAACTCTCGGCGTTTTTTCAGTTATCGGTATTTGGATCATGGTACGCCGCTTCAGTAACAATTGGCTGGCCGCAGCATCAGTGTGGGCTATGGCATTAAACCCGACAATGATAAGTATTTATAGTATCGGGAATTCACAGGTTGTGGTCATTTTTTTCCTGGTTTGGAGTCTCGTGTTTTCACTGGGCGAAGGTCGGAAAAACTGGGAGATCGTGCTAGGTGCCGTTCTGGCCGCCATTATGGTCTTAAGCAGAGAAAACATGATCTTTGTTCTCCCGCTATTCGCAATATATGCTTTCTGGCAACATGGAAAAAAGAAAGGAATCCTCGCCCTTGTGTCTTTGAGTACCATCCTGCTGATCGGACACCTGGTTTTTTGGCCGGAAATCCTTTACTTGTGGATAAGGTGGCTCCCATTTAATTTGAACTTGGATTTTCCTTTCACTTCTATCAATACCCCTGACGTTGAATCATCCTCCTTTGCTTCACGAATTCATAGCTTCGGACTGGCCATCCGGGTTTTCATTGTTCCCATAGCAGCTATTCTAATAACCTTAATTCTGTGGGTAAAAAAGTTTTCCTGGAAATCTGGTGTAAATTTCAAAACTGCAGTATTCCTGGTAACAGTACTTCTCGTTTTAATTGCAAGCCACACCTGGGCATCCATTGGGAATGATTATTGTGTATATTGCAGTACAAATTATTACGCGTTTTTTATGCCTATTGGGTTGATTTTATTTGCGGTTAGTCAATCTTCATTTTCACACAAACCTTCAGTTATCAGGTTAATCGCAATAATCGTTACGCTTATGGCATCAGGTGCACTAATCAGTTTTTCATATTTCGAAAGTATTGGTTATTCACTTATGAAGTTTACTGTTCCCAGGGTAAGAGAAGGAAGGATCCTTCCCGGAACAGTTGAACTTTGGCAGATGCTCAATAACAAGTATCAAATTTCGTATGAATCTTCGCGGTTGATCCTTCCAACCCTTCTGGGACTTTTGATTGGTATAGCGTTCTTGTTATTGTTCTGGATAATCTACCGAAAAATTCAATTTAGCAATAATGTGAGTTACCCTTTTTTTTCAAGTCTGGCGATAATGGTCGTTGTTTTCTTAATCTCTCCAGCACTAGCCTGGCCAACGCAGGAGGCATTTAGTAATATCAGCGTAACAAGTGCCTTTAAAAAGATAGGAGAAGCTGTGGCTCAATCAACGGTGCCTGGAGAAAAAGTGTATATAGATGGACTTACTACTGCCATTCCGTTGATATACACTGAAGGTCTTGAATATCTTCCTCCACAGATAAATGTGCGCTTCTCCTACATTGATGACCCTGATTCCGATGCCCTTTTTAAGGGCTGGGTTTTGGAACGAAGAAATTGCCCGGGATTGGAGGAGACAATCCGATTTATTTATAATCGGGCAGGAAGAATATGCCAATTGGTCGGAGTATATCAAACGAGCAAGACTTATCGAGGTTCCGGTAGATATCAATTACGCAAGCATGCCTGATTCTTCAAGACTATATATTTTTGAAAAACCTTGAAAATGCAATTTTTGTCAACAAAAAAATGATTGTGGCCGTTCGGTTTTATTCATGAGGATTAACTTAAGCTAATACCCTTTCAGGGTCATTATCAATTCATTAGGCAATTATCGTAACTTTCTTTCACTCAGGTTTCCGTAAGATGTGTGTCTTTTATTCGAGTGTACAATTACTAAACCCTTGACCTAATCTTGATTGGATTTGACATGAAGCTTTCGATCATTTCTCCGGTTTTTAATGAAGCAGATAATCTTCGTGAGTTATTTAGCTCGCTCATAAAAATCCTAACCCCGCTTGGGTATGATTGGGAACTGGTATTTGTGGATGATGGCAGTACAGACCAAAGCCTTGCCATTATGCGTGAATTCCTCAACCAACAAAAGTACGCCGCGCAAATTATCGAATTCCGTAGGAATTTTGGCCAAACAGCAGCCATTGCAGCGGGGATTGAATATGCCAAGGGAGATATCATAATTCTCCTGGACGCTGACCTTCAAAACGACCCGGCTGATATCCCCTTGCTCTTGAAAAAGATGGACGAGGGGTTTGATGTCGTCAGTGGATGGCGTAAGGACAGAAAGGATAATTTCTTATTTCGAACCATCCCTTCTAAAATTGCCAATAGTGTGATTTCCAGAGTAACCGGACTAAAACTGCATGATTATGGCTGCACCTTAAAGGCATATAAGCGGGAATTCCTCGGTATGTTCCGGTTGTATGGAGAAATGCACAGGTTTATTCCAGTCTATGCTGAAGCCTCCGGTGCCAAAGTGGCAGAGGTTGTGGTACACCACCATCCGCGAAAAAATGGAAAAAGTAATTACGGACTGGATAGAACACTAAAAGTGATCCTTGATTTGTTTACGGTTAAATTTCTAATGGCCTATTCTGCCAAACCGATGCGGCTTTTTGGGGGAGTTGGACTTGGCTTAATGATTCTAAGTACTGCAGTCCTTCTCTTTCTTGCGGTTCGAAAGATCATTCTAACAACCTCAGTTATGGAATCACCACTCTTCGTCATCAGTGTCCTCATGTTTATCCTGGGATTCATTTCCATTTTATTGGGAATGATTGCAGAATTACTGATCAGGACTTACTACGAAACCCAAGGAAAATCCACATACGCCATCCGCGCAATAACCAAATCTGAACCAGAAGATTAACCAATGCGCATCTTGACACTAATCCATGAGTACCCTCCTCTGGGTGGTGGTGGTGGAAAAGCCTGCCAGGATATAGCCATTGAATTGTCTTCCCGCGGGCATGAACTGGTAGTCTTAACTTCGCATTTTGGCGATACTTCCAAAAATTGAAAGTCTTCCGAACCTTAAGGTGAAGCGATTTCCTGTAGGCAGGAAGCGTGAGTACCAGGCAGGTTTGATAACAATGGGTCTTTATATTCTTAAAGCTACAGTAAATGGACTCAAGATAATTCGCAAATGGAAACCTTCGCTCATCCACGTGCATTTTGCAGTTCCGGCAGGTGTGGCTGCCTACTTATTACACAGGTTAACGGGTATCCCTTACTTACTCACCACTCACCTGGGAGATATTCCAGGTGGTTCCCCGCAAAAAACGGATAAATGGTTTCGATGGGTTTTCCCGTTTACAAAGTGTATTTGGCAAAATGCATCAAAAATCACAACAGTCAGTGCGTTCACTACTGAACTGGCAAACAATGCATATGCCACCACCCCTGAAATCATTCCAAACGGAATCCCAATCAGAGAGGCACTCTCGATCAAACTTCAAGATCCTCCGGTGATCTTATTTGCCGGCAGGTTTGTGCCTCAAAAGAACCTTGGTGTCTTCCTCGAAGTTCTTGAATCGCTCCGTGACCTGCCGTGGAAATGCATAATGGTGGGGGACGGTCCATTACGAGAGAAGATCGACGCAAGAATAGTCGAAACCGGGTTGAGTGAACGGATTAAAGTTACTGGATGGGTAACCCCGGAACATGTAACCAAAGTGATGGATCGAGAGTGACATCCTGTTTATGCCTTCCTTGTTTGAAGGTTTACCAGTGGTTGGGGTTCAGGCATTGGAAGCCGGCCTTGCAATTGTCGCCTCAAACGTGGGTGGTTTTGTGGATCTGGTCGAGCAAAACCGGAATGGCGCACTACATTCACCTTCGGATGTGACCGGGATGATGGGAACATTAACCCTTCTGCTCTCCAATAAGGCAGCGCTGCTTGCATGCTCGGATCGTCAGCAGAGAAATTGCGAAAAAATTCGATATTAAAAAGACTACTTCAAAATACGAGAGCCTCATGTTTGAAGTTTGCCAGGACAAATTTTAGGTTTTAAAGTAAAACCAGGTGACTAAAAGGCGGTCGGGTGCATATTTGTTTGATCTCAGTTGAAATTTTTGCCTGGGGAAAATATGGGGGCTTTGGTAAGGCTACCCGCATTTTGGGGCGTGAGCTGGTCAAACGCGGCTTCCAGGTGTCCGCGATTATTCCCCGCAGGAGCTCTCAAAAAGAGGTCGAAGTTCTCGATGGAATTACAGTATTTAGCTATGATATTTTAAAACCCAGAGAAACTGCGAGAATATTCCGTGGTTGCAAGGCAGATATATTTCATTCCCAGGAACCCAGTTTTGGCACTTACCTGGCGCAATATTTTCACCCACAAAAAAAACATATTGTCACCTTCCGCGATACCCGAAATTTATCAGATTGGGCGATTGAACTTGCCCATCCTTCCAAAAGTCACTTTCAGGTATTGACGAATATTTTATTCGAAGACAATTTTCTTGTTCATAAAGCAGTTCGAAGAGCCGATGCAAGATATGCGGCCTCCAATTTGGTTATCGACCGGTCTTACCACAAGTACCATCTAAAAGAGAAACCAACATTCCTGCCGACTCCAGTGTACATTCCGAATACTGTGGTTAAAGATAAAAAACCAACTGTATGTTACGTCTCAAGATTGGATCGCAGGAAGAGACCAGAATTTTTTATTGAACTGGCACGGTCAACGCCGGAGGTTCAATTTATTGCAGTTGGATCCAGCCGTGACTATTCCTACGACCAATTAATCCGTTCCCAACTGGAAAAACTACCGAATGTTGAAGTTCATGGCATGATTAACCAGTTTGAAAACGATGAATTGCAGGCAATTTTCTCCCGCAGTTGGATACTGCTCAATACAGCGGCTCGGGAAGGATTGCCAATATCATTTATTGAAGCTTGTGCATCACGATGCGCATTATTGAGCTCTCTAAATCCAGATGGATTTACTTCCAGGTTTGGCTATGTTGTTGACCATGATAATTTTTCCAAAGGTCTCTCCGCCCTATTGGAAGAAGATTACTGGCGGAAAGTCGCGCTAAAAGGATTCCAGTATATTCAAGATATTTTTTCTGTAGAATCAGTGTTACAGCAGCATATTGATATTTATTTTAAGATTTTAGACATGGATAAAGCCGGGAAATATGGTCGTTGCAAATAATCCAAACATTTCTGCGCCAAAAGTAGTTATCGTCGATTTCGTTTCAGAAAAGAACCGCGGTGATGCTGCCATCCACATGGGTTTAATCAATTTATTGCATAAAAGCTTCCCCAATGCTGTCCTGTCAGCTGTATCGGTTTTTGGAGCAAATCAATTTCCCGAAATGAATCAGGAATACGATCAATCCAGTGTTGTCGGTATTCAGATCTATGGCGGCCTTGTTCCGACTTTTTTCCCGGCGAACAAAAAAAGGGAGAAACCAGTCCTACTATTTGAATTACAAAACTTCCTTGGTTTGATTTTTCGATTGTGGTTATTGTTCGCATTGAAGCTAAGAATCCCTGTCCGTCTTCTTAAATTTTTTATTTCGAAGAAGTATCGGGTGACATTAGAACTCATTGAAAACGCAGATTTAATCGTCATTCGGGGTAGGAATTACAGAGATCGAAAAACTGCTGCACTTGAAATCTTCCGCATCCTTTCCAAGACCTTTCATCTTTTACTTTGCGGTCAGCTTTCCAAAAAAATGGTATTAATCGGAACTTCTGTTTGGGATCAAAAAAGTAACCTTGCGGATCGCTTACTGGGATTTGCCTTTAAGGCTTGCGAATTCGTTACAGTCCGTGAACGAGGCTCTTTCAAGGTAGCAAAGAGAATGGCCAAAACATATAA
This sequence comes from uncultured Chloroflexia bacterium, assembly GCA_963753625.1. Taxonomy (GTDB): domain Bacteria; phylum Chloroflexota; class Anaerolineae; order Anaerolineales; family Anaerolineaceae; genus UBA6107. The sequence continues at coordinate 942,094 of CAVWCP010000002.1, read as the reverse complement.
TTTTCCAGAACCTGTTCTACTTCCTGATCTATCCTTTGCGGCATTTAATGATCGAAAAGAAATCATCGTTAATCGTATGGAGGCTTTACAAAGGCCAAATCCTGATGTGATAGGACTGACAATACATGATTGGAAAACCCAAGGATTGGAAATAAGAGACAAGTACTTGAAAAGCATTTCCGGATTGGTTGAGTACTATTCTGACTTGCACTCCAGGATTATAATCATTCCCCAGGTAGGTATCAATTGGGAAGACAACTCAGAACTGCTTGATGAATTGAAGTTCACTGTGAGAACAAAAAATCTAGAGGTTATCAAGGGTAATCCATCAGTCCAGGAATTACTTCGAATTTATTCCAACCTGGATTTATTGGTAGCCACAAGAATGCATTCTGCCATTTTTGCGGCAGCAGTGAATACTCCCATCGTTGCAATTGCTTATGATAAGGGTGGAAAGTGGAACATTATTGAAGAACTTGGTTATAAAGATTACTTAATGAACTATGACCAGGTAACACCCGATTTGTTAATCAAGAAAACAGTTGACTGTTGGCATAACAAAGACTCGTTAGTTAAGGTTGCTGAGAATTGTGTCGCAAAAAATACTGATAATCTTCAATTGTTGGTCAATTTGTTCGCGGCGTTGGAATTGAAAGCCAATTAAAACGTATCTTTTTCAGAGTCGACTGATTACTGAGCTCAAAGCTATAATCACATAATACTTTTTCCTTTCATTCACAAAGGTGGTTAGTGGAAACTCGTGCTGGCAAAAGACCTACACCCGAAAAATGGAGAATTCTAAGCCTGGCTTTCTTCTTTGTTTCGATAATTCTCGCTATAGTATTTTTGCCCTGGAAAGAGACCTGGCAAATTGTACGCAATGCTGATATTAGATACATCCTTATTACATTTTCACTTGTTATTCCGCTGCACTTAACCACTTCTTATACTTATAAACTCATATTAGACGGTCAAAAAGCTCATTTCTCCTATTGGCGTTTATTACTAATCAATATGGGAATGAGTTTTTATGATATTGTTCTCCCTTCCACCTTCGTAGTCAGCGGTTTGCGGTGGATACGATACTCAGTACAATCCCAAAAACCTGCGCAATCCTTTGTTTCAATCGCATTCTATAAAGTATTCAACATCATTCTTGCCTTAGTCTTGAGCCTGGCATTCTTGTCTTTTACCGACGTGACCAGTTTGAAGGGACACGTCTGGCAAATCATCACTCTCTTGGGAATTATTTCGGTGATCATGCTCGCAACACCCTGGGGTTGCCGCCAATTGATCAAGCACCTGCCAGAATCTCGTGTGAAATTGTACTCCTGGAAGTTCCTCCTTCGAGCTAGGGAATCCATATATAAGATCATCCAATCTTTTGCGGAATTTGAACAATTAAAGATCCAGACTCAATTAATAATCATCCTATTAGGGTTAATCAATCACCTGGCTATGTATGTCTGTTATCTGCTCATGGCGAGAAGCGTGGGTGTTAACCTTACATATGCACAGCTCGGTGCCTTGAGAGCGATATTGATATTAGCCATGAATTTACCATTTAATTTTGGCATAGGAATCAATCTGCGTGACGTCACCCTTTTAGCGGTACTGACTGCAATGGGCATTGCGTTGGACAAAGCTGTGGCTATATCTCTAATTTCATTTGCTAGGGTTCTTTTCACAGGCATACTGGGTGGATTTGCAGAGATATTCAACATTCTCTTCTTAAAAAAGCAACAAACTCCAGTTTTGTTGGAAAACAGGCGCGTAGAGTAAGTATGTTTTGGTAATTGGTGTGGTTGCATAGAAATGAATTTCCCCTATATTGTAGAAAATAATTTACCTGATTTCCACAATTAATGAGGCAGTTATCATTTTCTTCAAATCTTTTGATGTAATATCCATTGTATATTATGTTACATAGCTCCCGATTTTCGTCTTAATTGCCTGATAATCAGTCAGATTACCCCTTTTCAATGCTATACTTTTTTTACAAATATAATCAATTGGAAAAGGATTAAAAATGAAAGTAGACCTCCCAACCCCTGTTTCGACTGAAGAAATGAAAATCGATGTGCGCGAGATTGAAGGCATCCTCTCCTCGCCCCCGATGAAACTGCCTGTATGGCCTGGTGCCCAGGTAAAACTTCCCGATGGTCGCATGCTTTATATCCGCGCCATCCAGGATAGCGATATCAAACCCGTTTTGGGTTACCTCGAAAGAGTCATGAAGGTCGAGAAAGACTTTTATGATATCGTCGGTGTTCGTGTTTATGGTGAAGTTCTCGCTCTCGTTCGCAAACGCCTCAAAGACCCCTTCACCTTTGTAGGTCTGGTGGATGGTGAATGGCTTGGTTTTGCCAATGGCCGTGTCTGGGATAAAGACGTGGCTGTCAGCCTTCACACCCTCACCTTCTCCCGCCGCGCCAAGTTAGGCTGGCCGATGTACTACGCCAAAACCTACTACGCGATGGAAATGGTCAAGGTCCAGGAATGGTGGTCTACCTTTGAAAGTTACAACGGCTGGCGTATGGCTGGTCTTTCAATGGCACAACCTACCAAACCCTGGCCGCAGTATCAGCACGAACTGGGCGGCGCCAAGATCTTCTACGTCAACCAGGATACCTGGCAGGGACGCCTGAAGGATTACTGCAAGCAGATCATCGGGGATGACCTGAACTTCAAGGTTACCGATGAGGTTCTAAAGGCTAACGAGAATTTCCGCGTTCCAGAAAACCTTGACCTCTAAAGTACATTCTGTAATTACTAGAACATCCCCGTACCTTTCGGTCGGGGATGTTTTTGTAATAAGGAATGAAGGGAAATTTGTCATACAAATAGCGATTAAGGTAATTTGATTTTGGAATTTCAGTGTGCTATATTGAAGTGTGCGAAGAAGTTTACATTTGATGGCTATTCCAGCGGTTTCAGGACAAATGATTAGAATGTCTACATATATACAAATGTCTATTGCGATTACACGATAACCAGGCTGCCTGATAGGAGAAAACTTAGTTTCCCCATCTCCATCGGCAGCTGTTTTTTTAAATTCTTCTCTTAGGAGCAGTGATGTCAACGATCAAAACTGAAATACGAAGTGGTGTGTATTATGACTCAGCCAAGTTGATGAGCCTGCAGCGCTCACTTGCCGGGTTACCCGGAATTGAAGACGCTGGTGTTGTCATGGGCACCGATTCTAATAAAGAACTGCTTGAGCATATTGGTCTTGCCTCGGCTGAGGTGATGGCCTCTAAACCGGATGAACTTGCTATTGTTGTAAAAGCCAAGGACTCAAAAACTGCCGATGAAGCCCTCGCCCAGGTGGATAGCCTGCTTGCAGCCCGTAAAGGTAATATCGACGAAGAATACCGTCCCCGCAGTCTCGAATCCGCAGCCGAAATGCTGCCAGATGCCAGTTGGGTGATCATATCAGTGGCTGGCCGTTACGCAGCTGCAGTCACCCGAGAAGCGCTGCGCCTTGGCAAACATGTTCACCTTTTCAGTGACAATGTCAGTGTTGAAGAGGAGATCGCTCTAAAAACCCAGGCGCGTGAACTAGGTTTGTTGGTGATGGGACCAGATTGCGGAACCGCCATGATCGAAGGACAGGGATTGGCATTCGCCAACAAGATCCGCCGTGGACCCATTGGTGTTGTGGCTGCAGCGGGTACCGGACTTGCAACAGGTAGCCTGCCGTATTCATCAGCTTGGGCAGTGGTATCACCGAAGGAATCGGTACAGGCGGACGCGACCTGTCTGAAAAAGTTGGCGCGATCACCTTCCTGATGGCGCTTGACTTGTTCATTCGCGATCCAGACACCAAAGTCATCGTCCTCACCTCAAAACCACCGTCACCCAAGGTGGCAGAAGAAGTGTTGAAGGTTGCGCGTAAAGCCGGCAAACCTGTTGTGGTCAATTTCATTGCCCGTGCTGTCACCACCATCCGCGATGGCAACCTTTTCTTCGCCACTGGGCTGGATGATGCCGCCCGCCTCGCGGTTGAATTGGCGAATAATCCTCCCAAGTTGGAAACGGATGACGACCTGCCTACCAAGAAATTCACAGATAAGCAGAAATATTATCGTGGTCTATTCTCCGGTGGCACGCTGGCATACGAAGCCCAGCACATCCTGGCCGGATACATTCCTAAAGTATGGGCAAATTCTCCCATCAATAAAGAATTCAAAATGCCCAATGCCCTTGAAAGCATTGAGAACTGCATCGTTGACCTGGGTGAAGACGAATTCACAGTTGGGCGTTTGCACCCGATGATGGACAACGAGTTACGCATCCGCCGCTTGTACGAAGAGGCAAAAGATCCTGAAGTAGCGGTGATCATGCTGGATGTGGTCATTGGTTACGGTTCGCATCCCGATCCTGCCAGTGAAATCGCCCCCGCGATTGCCAAATGTCTCGCAGACGCGAAGAAAGAAGGCCGCCACCTGGAGATCGTTTGCGTGGCTACCGGCACCGATGAAGACCCGCAGGACCTAAATTCACAGATTGCTCAACTCAAGAAAGCCGGCGCCTGGGTGGATACCAGTAATGAAGTTGTCGTGCGCCGTGTTGGCAGAATCCTGCGCGCCCTCAATGAGCGTGGTCAGGCAGCTGCTCAACAAATTGGTAAACCAGTCGACCTCTCATCCATCAAGCGTGAAATGCAGGCAATCAATGTAGGACTGGAATCCTTCTCAGAAAATCTGAAAGACCAGGAAGCCCCTCATATTCAAGTGGAGTGGAAACCTCCTGCCGGCGGCAATGAACGATTGATGAACATCCTGGAAAAAATGAAGAGTTAATTTACCATCCGTCATTCGAAATAATTGGAGGAATCAGACATGGATAAAGCTACAATCGAAAAAGCAAATGCATTAGTGTGTGAAAAGTTCATGGAAGCCCGCCCGGTTGCCACCACCATGGCTAAGGCGATTGAAGTAGTCCCCGGGATGAAAGAAAACATGCTCCTGCATGCCGGTCCCCCCATCACATGGGAACGTATGGCTGGACCCGTGAAAGGCGCCATGATCGGTGCCTGTATTTTCGAAGGTAAAGCCAAAAATGCTGAAGAAGCTGAAAAATTATTGAGCACAGGGAAAATCGAATTCTCCCCGTGCCACGAACATATGTGCACCGGTCCAATGGCGGGTGTTATGCTCGCCTTCGCAATTGGTCTATGTTGTTGAAAACCAGACCCACGGCATAAAGTGTTTTTCCAACCTCAACGAAGGCCGCGGTAAAGTCCTCCGCATGGGTGCATACAGTGAAGAAGTAATCACCAAACTGCGCTGGATGGAATCCACGCTCGGGCCAACAATCAAAGTTGCCCTTGAAGCCATGGGCGGTATTGATGTCCGCGCCATCCTCTCCAAAGCCTTGCACATGGGTGATGATGGTCATAATCGCCTGGATGCAGCATCCGTTCTCTGGACAACTCAACTGGCACCCTTACATTGCTAAAACTGCCAAGGACACCCAGACCGCGTTTGATGTGATCAAATTCCTTGGTGAAAATGCACTTGACATTCTTAACCCGGTGATGGCAGGCTGCAAGACCATGACTGCCGCAGGTCACAACGTGGAAGGCAGCACAATCGTTACTATCATGGCTCGCAATGGCACCGATTGGGGAATCAAGGTAAGCGGCTTGGGCGATAAATGGTTCACTGCCCCGGCACCAATGGTCAAAGCCCTGTATTTCCCCGGTTTCAGTGAAAAAGATGCCTGCCCCGATATTGGTGACAGCGTTATCACTGAAACTGCTGGTATTGGCGGTTTTGCCATGGCAACAGCCCCGGCACTTGTTACCTTCATCGGCGGCGTACCGCGCGATGCCATTAACACTACCCTGGATATGTATGAAATTACCTTTGCTGAGCACAAGCAATTCACCATCCCCTTCCTCGATTTCCGAGGTACTCCCACGGGTGTTGATATCCGCAAGGTAGTGGAAAAACAGATCACTCCGCGCGTTAACACTGGCGTAGCTCACAAGGATCCGGGTGTCGGTCAGGTTGGAGCCGGTGTGGTTTCAGCTCCGATGAAATGTTTCGAGGATGCTTTGATCGCTTATGCCGATAAATACAGCTTTAACTAAAAATCACTTCAAACCGGAGGAATAATGAACCGAGAAGATTTTATTACCATGTTGAACAGTGCCAAATTGTATGACCTGACCCAGGCGTGCAGTATTTTCACCCCTCCCCATCCCCACGAGAAATCCCTCGAGGTGCACTTCTTCAAGCGCGTCACCGGGGCTTATGGCGGCGGACAGGGCGCGAACGGACAAATTCTGAACTGGAGCAACACCGTTGGAACCCACCTGGTGGGTGAACGGGCGTTCCACTCCGGCGGGCGCACAATCGCAGATATTCCCCTGACCGACCTGTGCGGTCCCGGTGTTATTGCAGATATTTCTGACCTTGTTTCCGATTACAGCATATACACCCCTGAAATGATCATGTCCAAGGTTGAGGTCAAAAAGGGCGATATCCTCATCATTAATACCGGATATCACAAGTATTCCTGGGACCAGCCTCAAGTAAATAACAAAAAAGCCCAGGGCGGTGTGGAATCCATGGAGTTCGGTTTCCTGGTACGCCACCCGGGTCCATCCCTCAGTTTCTACAAATGGGCAATGGAAATGAAATTGAAAGTCATTGGTGTTGACTGCGGTGCCGCAGAACACCCCATGAATACTCCTATCCGCCGCTGGCATGAGGACCACTTCAAACTTGCCGAAGCCAAACTTCTCAAAGAAACTGGCAAGACTTGGGATGAGACCTTCCCGCAGGGTGAGTACTATAAAACAACACACATCGATATGCCCAAGAAACACCTTGTCCTGGCGGAAGCCATTGTAGGTGATATTGACAAATTAAAGAACAAGCGCGCCTGGATCAGCATCATGCCGATCCCCTTCATGGAAGTCGAAACCGCATGGAGCCGCGTCTTTGCATGGACCGCCCCTGCGGGAATGAGCGAGGAAGAGTTCCTCGGCACGATGGAAAAAGCTGAAATGATCGATATGACCGTTCCGTTCAGCGTGCAGACTCCCCAGTGGCTGAACTACATTCCGCTCAGTGTCACTTATACAAAACGCGTGGGCGGGCAGTACTTTGGCATGGGTCGCAATGGCTCGATCTGCAACGCCAGCATCCATCTTGCCACGCACATGGATGGCGAGAAACACTTCTATCCCAACGGACGCACCATTGGTCAGGTTCCCCTCAAGGATTGGGTCGGTCCCGGAGTTATTGCCGACATCTCCGACCTCGTTAGTGATTCCAGCGTTTATACCCCGCAGATGATCATGGAAAAAGTGGAAGTCCATGAAGGTGACATCCTCATCATCAAGACTGGCTGGAATAAATACGGCTGGTTCAGCAAGGATTCTGACGAATTTCGTTACATGGTCAAGCACCCGGGGCCCTCACCTGACTTTTCTGCCTGGGCTGTGAAAATGAAGATCAAATGGATCGGCGTGGATGCGGTTTCAGCGGATCACCCGATGAACACCATCATGCGCATTTGGCATCCCAAGACTTTTGCAGAAGCTAATGCAAAACTGGTCAAAGATTTCGGCAAGGATTGGGATCAGCTCTATCCCCTCAAGGATTTCTACCAGGATATGCATTTGAACCTCTTTCCCAAGACAATCGTGCATGCCGAGAACCTGGCTGGTGACCTGGCAACAGCCAAGAGCGGCCGCTATTACATCGGCTGCTATCTGCAGAAAGCCATGGAAGCTGAATCAATGTGGGGCCGTTTCGTCGCTTTTAAAGAATAGTTACTTGGATTTCAGACCTTCAGGTGAGATTTTTCTCCCTGAAGGTCTATTTATAAAAATTGGAATTATCCATTACAATTGGGCACTATCCCGTCTTATTCAACCTCACTCTTCAGGAGGCAATAACTAAATGAAGCCAGTTAAGTTTGATTATTTTGCCCCATCCAGTGTTCCAGAAGCGCTGGATACACTGGCAGAACTTGGCTATGATGGAAAGGTACTGGCAGGCGGTCAAAGTTTGATCGCAGCCATGAACTTCCGCATGGCCAGACCCGCTGCCCTTGTTGACCTGAACAATATTCCGGAACTGTCCTACATCAGACCCGCCACTGATGGGAGTGTTGCAATCGGTACCATGACGCGCGTCAACACAGTTGAACACGATTCCGAAGTGGCAAAAAGGTTCCCCTTGCTGGCAGAAGTATCCAAATTCATCGCTCATCCGCAGGTTCGCCGGCGCGGCACGTTTGGTGGTGCCATCGCTCATGCAGATCCCGCTGGTCAGCTGCCCAGTATTGCTGTTGCCATGGATGCCAATATCCTTATCCGCGGTAAAGGCAAGGAACGTTGGGTAAAAGCACCCGAATTAATCATCGGACCTTTTATGACCGTGATCGAACCAGAAGAGATGCTGGCTGAAGTTGTATTGCCGGCAAATCCGCCCCACACAGGGAGTAACTATTCACAGGTAAGCCGCCAGAGCGGTGGTTACGCCCAGGCTGCAGTTGCCAGTGTGGTCACGATGGATGGCGATAAGGTTAAGAATGTTCGCCTTGTTCTGATGAGTGTAGGCGAGGTTCCCATTTTGTCACAAAAAGCTGTTGAAATCATGGTTGGTGTAAAACCAACTGCTGAAGTATTGAAATCAGTGGCTGAAGCAGTTGCCACCTCTGAGATCGATCCGGCTACCGACCTGCATGCCACAGCAGATTACCGGCGCACCCTTATCCGTGTTTTAGTGACGCGCTCATTGGCTGAATCCATCGCCCGCGCAAAAAATGGAGGCTAGCATGATCAAATTCTTCCCTGTATCAATTAATGTCAATGGACGGGTCTATGAGCGACAGGTTGAGGCTCGGATGTTATTAAGCGACTTTCTCCGCCATGAGATCGGCTTGTTCGGAACGCACGTCGGCTGCGAACACGGAATTTGCGGTGCATGCACCATCCTTTTTGACGGCGAGGCCGTTCGTTCCTGCCTGATGTTTGCCGTCCAGGCATCCGGGCACGAAATTCGCACGGTGGAATCCCTTGGCACTCCTGAAAAACTGCACCCCTTGCAGCAGGCATTCACTGAAAAGCATGCTCTGCAGTGCGGTTTTTGCACTCCCGGTTTCCTGATGACACTGGTTCCATTCCTGGAACAACATCCTCATCCGACGGATGAAGAGGTCCGCGAAGCTATTGACGGGAATATCTGCCGCTGCACCGGCTATGAAAAGATTATTGAGGCAGCGCAGGAAGCTTCTAAAAACATGGCTGCGGGCAAATAGAAAAGGATAGAGGTGATACTGTGACTGGAAAATATTTTGGACAACCTGTAAAACGTCTCGAAGATAAGTTCCTGCTTACCGGTAAATCAAAGTTTATTGATGACCTAGTACTCCCTGGTATGCTTCATGCGGCATTCCTCCGCAGCGATTATGCTCACGCTAGAATCCTCAGTATTGATGTAACTGAGGCTCGCAAGCACCCGGGCGTTGTGGCAGTTTATACAGCAGAAGATTTTGGGGATTACTGGCATGTTGGTCCTTTGCAAGTACCGCCCCCCAATGCCATCAAAGGTTCTCAATTCAATGCCCGCCCGTTACCTCCCATTGGAAAAGGTAAAGTGCGTTTTTCCGGAGAACCAATAGCGATTGTAATTGCTGAATCCCGTTATATCGCAGAAGATGCATTGGAAGATATCGTCTTTGAAGCAGAACCTCTGCCGGCGGTGTGTAACCTGGAAAAGGCATGGGAAGATACCTCTGTGCTTGTCCACGATGACCTACCCTCCAATATGGCTGCCCTGGTCAAGCAGGAATCCGGCAACTATGAAGAAGCCAAGAAAAAAGCAGATGTTGTCATTTCAAAGCGCATGCTCATTGAACATAATGCCGGCGCAGCCATGGAAAACCGCGGGTTTGTTGCCGATTGGGATGAGAGAAACCAGGAATTAACCATTTGGTCAACCACGCAGGCTCCGCTGCCGTTGAGAGGTTCTATCGCTCGTAATCTCAACCTCGTTGAAAACCAGGTGCGCGTCCGCACCCCGTTCATCGGCGGAGGATTTGGACCCAAGGTGATGAGCTCCCAGGCTGATGATGTACTGCTGCCTTGGATATCGATGAAGTTGAATCGCCCAGTCAAATGGATCGAGGACAGGCGCGAGAATTTCCTGTGCACCACCTCTGAACGCGACCAGATACATTATTGCGAAATCGCACTAAAAAAAGACGGTACCATTCTTGGATTCAAGGATGTCTTCTACCATAACACTGGCGCTTACAACCCCTACGGTATGACTGTTCCGTTGAATACACAGACCCACACAGTCAGCAATTACCGTGTACCTAATTTCTACACCGAGATCCGCATGGTCTTTACCAACCAGATGGTGGTCACCCCGGTGCGCGGTGCAGGTCGTTCTGAAGGTATTCATGCCATGGAACGCATGCTGGATTTCGCCGCCAGGGAACTTAAGATGGATCCGGTGGAACTGCGGCGCAAGAATCTTCTTAAACCTGAGGAGTTTCCACTCAAAACAGGCATCATCGGACAGGATTTTGTAGAAGGTGTTCTTGATAGCGGAGACTACCTCGGCAATCTTGAAAAGTGCCTTAAAATCGTTGATTATGAAAAATTCCGTCAAGAGATCCAACCCAAGGCCAAAAAAGAAGGAAGGCGCCTGGGTATTGGTGTAGTCGCATTTACCGAAGGAACTTCTGTAGGACCATATGAAGGCGCAAAAATTACCGTTGGCACAAACGGAAAAGTAAGCCTGGCAACCGGTATCAGCACACAGGGACAGGGACATTTCACCGTTTATGCACAGATCGTCGCTGAATATCTCAAAGTAAAAGTAGAAGATGTGAAGGTTATCACCGGGGATACGGACCACTTCCAGTGGGGAGCCGGAACCTTTGCAAGCCGCGGTGCCACGCTTGTGGGCACTGCCACATATCTTGCCTGCCAGAAGATCCTTGAAAAAATCTATGCCACTGCTGCCAAGGCGTTTGGCGTTCCGACTGACCAGGTGGAGCTGTGTGAAGGAAGTGTGTGTATAAAAGGAAAGCCGGAGCAATCCATCACCCTTGGCGACCTGGCATCACGCGCTAACCCGATGCGGGGTGCAGTTGAACCCGGTGTTGAACCTGGATTGGAAGCCACTGCCTACTACGCTCCTCCTCATGGCGCGACCGGTTCTGGTGCTTGCGCGGTGATCCTTGAAATCGATCCGGAAACTTATAAACCTAAGATCGATCGTTTTGTGATTGTTCACGACTGCGGTACCGTGATCAACCCACTGTTATTGGATGGACAAATCCAGGGCGGCGTTTCCATGGGCGTTGGCAATGCTTTCTACGAGCACATGGTCTATGATGAGAATGGTCAACTTCTCACTGCATCCTTTATGGATTACCTCATGCCGCAAGCTACAGACATGCCCAGGAAGATTGAAATGGGACACGGGCATACAAAGAGTCCACTGAATCCATTGGGAATGAAGGGTGTCGGTGAAGCCGGTACATTACCCGTTCCCCCGGCTTTTGCCCAGGCAATTGAAGATGCGTTTTCAGAATACCCTGTGGAAATCCTGGAATCAAATTTGAATCCCAGCCTTGTTTATAAGTATGTAGAGGCTGCAAAATTAAAGGTAAACGGGTAAAACAGCGCCCTTATCGTTCAAGCAAGAATCTTAAGCAGGAGGTTAGGATAAATGATAATTGAAGGAGAACACGTATTCAAGGCACCGCGTGCGGTCGTTTACGAAATGTTCAACGACCCTAACGCCTTAGCCACAGCTGTACCCGGAATGCAGAAACTGGATAAGGTCGACGATACACATTACGAAGGCAAAATTCAACTTCGTATAGGACCGATCTCAGCAGCGTTTGCCGGTGTACTCTCAGTAACCGATGAAAATCCTCCCGAAAGCTGCACTTTAAATGTAGAAGGTAAAGGCGCGGCAGGATTTGCCAAAGGAATTGGAAAAGTTCATTTTACGGATCTCGGCGATAACACTACTTTGTTGAAATATTCTGGTGACGTGAACATCGGCGGAACTCTCGCCAGCGTTGGCCAGCGCATGATCGACAGCGTGGCAAAATCAATGATCAGATCTGGGATGGAAAAATTAGATAAAACCCTGGAGGAAAGATGGCAACCGAAGTAGAAAAAAAAGTAACAGAAACCGAAGAACCAAAAAAGAAATCCAATCTCATGGAAGTAGCAGAATTTAAAATGCTCATTTACGTAATTCCAGTGGCATTAGTCCTGCTGGTTGTTGCGTTACTTCTTGGCAAGTAGGGTGTTTTAAGTACGGGGAGGAAACCCTCCCCGTCATCCGTCTTGACAAAATGTTGTATTATTAATGCATACTTTTTTTTCAAGAGTGGATTGACAATAAAATAGGAGGTGCTTATCGGGTAGAGCCTATTGATTAAATCGGTGCGAGCAAAACTCGTGGATTTATCTTTTTCGTTTTCTGCTCAAACCAATCGCAAACAAGTATTAGATCGAAGAAAACCATTTAATCAAAGGAAAGAAGGAAAAAACCTATGGCAACTACTTCAAAAGTGATGGGTTATCTACCACAGGATACCCCTCCATTTGGCAGGATGCTCTTGCTCGGTTTTCAGCACGTATTGACCATGTTCCCCGCCACAGTGCTGTGCGCCCTGCTCATGCACTTTGATGTGTCAACAGTTTTGACCATCACCGGTCTCGGTACCATCGTCGCATTACTTGGCGCAAAATTCTCGATTAATACCTACATCCCCTTGTACTACGGCTCAAGCTTCAGCTACATCGCTGCAGTTACTTCTATCATCGCAGTGCTTGAACCCGATTTAGCCTTTGGTGCTGTAGCCTCCCCCCGCTCCATTTCCATCGTTACTGCAGGCTTCATCGTCACTGGTATCCTCAATATCCTGGTCGGCTTGCTCATCCGCGCGACCGGTGGTAAAAAAGGATTAGACAAAGTCCTCCCCGCGGAAATCACCGGTTCAGTTGCTATCATCATCGGTATTGGCCTTGCCTATACCGCCCTGACCATGGCGTCCGGTACCTGCTGCGGTGTCGAAGCAAATATGGCTCCAACCCTCAAATGGTGGTTAGCCGCCGCCGTTACTTTCCTTGCAGCAGTAGTCTTCTCTGTTTACCTGCAGGGTAAGGGTTTCATCGGCATGCTCCCCATCCTCCTGGCCATGATCTTTGGTTATCTCATTGCCATTCCCATCGGCCTGGTTGATTTCTCCACCATCGGCGCCTCTGGCTGGTTCACTGTCCCACGGATCGTATTCCCGGCCTTCAATGATGCTTTGACCGCAACTGCCCTAATCGGTATCGGTGTTATGGCAATCGCCACCATCCCGGAATCCACCGCTCACCTGTATCAGATCAGCCTGTATGTGGACCATTTGGCTGAAGAGCAGGGACGTGAGAAACCCGGTCTTTCAAAATTCATCGGCCTCAACCTGATGCTTGATGGTTTGAACGACCTTGTCAACGGTCTCTTCGGTTCAACCGCAGGAACCAACTATGGTGAGAACAACTCACTCATGGTCATCACCCGCAACTACTCCGGACCCGCACTCATCACCGCCGGCGCTATTGCAGTGATCCTTGGTTTCATCGGCCCACTCCGCGACGTCATCTATAGTATCCCGACCGCAGTCACCGGTGGCCTTGCCATCTATCTGTATGGTGTCATCGGCGTTCAGGGTATTGCCCTTATGATGGCTGAGAAAGTTGACCTCTTCGATCCCGGAAAACTGGCCATCGTGGCTTTGATCCTGGTCGTCGGAATCGGCGGCAACATTGGATACGGCGGAAATCTGCCTATTCCTTTGCTCAAGAGTGTCTTCCCCTTCGGTTGGCCTGCGATTGCAGCCGCTGCAGTCTTCGGTATTTTAGTCAACCTGCTCTTCCTGTTGGTTAAACCTCCAAAGGTTCGCGCGACCGACGTTCTTCAATAATTTGTAGATAGTAACTGCACATTAATGCTCCCCTACGTTGCTTGCAACCTGGGGAGCATTCTTTTTCAGCATCGGTTATAATCCTTGTTATTACCCATCAAAAGAAGGAATTTCGAACCTTGATCTTACTCACTGGCGCGGCCGGAAAAACCGGGCTTCCATTTTACAAATACCTTTCATCTCGCGGTGTCACAGTGAGAGCGCTCGTGCGCAATCAACTGCAGGCGTTAAAGGTAGTGGGTTTTGCGAACACCGAACCGATTATTGGCGATCTCGCAAGTCCTGAGACTCACTTACCGATGCATTTCGTGGCGCTGACGCTATTTACGCCATTTGCCCCAATATGTCTCCTGATGAATTAACCATCAGTAAAAGCCTGATTCGCCTAGCCCAGGAAAACAAGGTTTCAAGATTTGTGTATCATTCTGTACTTCATCCGCAGGTGGAGTCCATGCCGCACCACTGGCAGAAAATGCGCGTGGAAGAAATCTATTTTCACCAGCGGTCTGGACTTTACGATATTGCAGCCCTGCGCGTACATGCAGAACATATTATCTGGATGGAAGTCTATACTAGAAGGCCAATATGTTGTTCCTTACAATTTGAAATCACGCATCAGTATCGTTGATCTTGAAGATATCGCCCAAGTTGCTGCAAAGGTATTAACCGAGCCGGGTCATACCAATACCATCTATGAGCTTGCCGGTCCTGAAAATCTCACCCAATATGAGGTTGCTGATCAAATTAGCGGGATAATTAAACGACCTGTTGAAGCAGTTGAGCAATCCAGGCTGGATTGGCAGGATAATGCTCTAGCATCTGGAATGCAAAAGCAGCAGATAGATTTGCTGTTAAAAATGTTCGAATACTATGATAAATTTGGGTTGGTTGGTAATTCTTCCGTGCTTGAGTATTTGCTTGGGAGAAAACCAACGACCTTTAAGCAATTCGTCACACGCATTACATCCTCTGGAGGTGAAGGGTAATTTATGGAAAAAAACAAGAGCTTACAATACAATTTTGGGATGGAAGCCTTGCCAGTTCTCTTCCACAGCCAGACCACCCAGTTCATGAAGTATCTCGAAAAAGACGGGGTAAAATTCCTACAATTTTGGTGGAATCACGTCGGCGATCGCTTACCCGAAGAAAGAAGGGTAACCTCGGCTGGTTTGGCTTATGAAGTTGAAAAGATCGATGCAAAAACCAATCTTGTGATCATCACCCTGCCAACGCCTAAGGAAGATCAGGATCCCTATTTTCTGGCGTTCGTTGCCAGACCTGAAAGGCGCTTTTTGTGGATCAGGTTGCCAACCACAATCGCGTTTGCCATCATTCGTGATGACGGGGTTAAAGAACTGCATAAGACCAATTTTGGATATCTTACTCCAAGCGGGAATTTTCGCCCACGGGGAATCGGCCTAAGTCCTACCAAACTTGATTTTAAACGAATCGTTAAATCCAAGATACCTAACAAGAAAGCGTAGACTACAAAATGGAAATTTCAACTGGATTAATAGTTGTTATCGTGGCAATGGCTTTCTTCTACCTGCGGATAGCGTTATTACGCGGAAAGAAGAAGCGATATTATCGTGAATATGCCCTTAAACGCCGTAAGGTTAATGGGCGGTCCAAGGGCTCAGCTCTACCAACCCCAGAAAAAGGGATGCCCCCCTTTGGTGTTTCAAGCTGGTTTTTGGTTTTCCTCGCTGTAATTTTAATGATCGCTGGTGTGATCATGTACAACGATTTTTACATTTTTGGCATGCAAATCTTCAAGGACGCGCCTGAAATCCTGCAGTACGCGGAATTCTGGTACATCCCGGTTGCCCTTGGTGTAGTTGCACTATCTTTCTGTTTCAAGATCCAAAAACCTTTAGAAGACGAATAACTCATTCAATCAAAAAACAGCGAAGATTATTGATCTTCGCTGTTTTTTGATTCCTCTGAACGATTTTTCTCGGGCAATATTATAGTGAATCTTGCGCCTTCTCCAGGGCTGCTTTCCACCATGATTTGCCCGGAATGTGCCTGGATGGTGCGTTTCACCAGAGAAAGACCCAGACCTGTCCCCTGCCCTGAGCGTTTGGTGGTGAAATAAGGTTCAAAAATTTTTTCCAGATGATCATTGCTGATACCCGCACCTGAATCCCGGATTTCAACGTAGAAGGTTCCATCTTCATAATGAGTGGCAATTTTAATCTCGCCTATATTATCCCCTATAGCCTCAATGGAATTCATCAACAGATTAATCCACACTCCCTGCAAATGGTTGGTACTTCCGATAAATGGTGGTAAATTTTCTGCACGATCAAAAAATATGTTTATTTGGCGCGTTAGGAATTCATGAGAAACCAGCATAAGTGCTCTCTGGATGGATTCATTAAGGTCCATCTGCTCAAATTCATAGTTCTCTTTCCGTACCAGTCCCAGGAGGTTTTTAATTACCTGAGAAGCCCGTACCGCTGCCATTTCGATTAACTTCACAGATTCAATATTATCCTTTTGGTCTTCTGGCAGGTCTTCCAATAATATCTGTGAATTTATCAGTACCGCTGTAAGCGGGTTGTTGATCTCATGAGCTATCCCAGCGGCCAACTGACCAACAGCTGCCAACTTTTCACTTTGCAATAACTCAGCTTCAAGCAACCTGTTCTCAGTGATATCCTGTTCCAAGAGGATCACTCGTTCAACTTCATCCGCGCTGGTATTTATCGGGTAAGTGGTGATCTCCCAGTCCAGCGGAATTTGATTCCCGGATTTCAAAGTGGCTACTCGCTGAGTGAATCGTTTTGAATTGAAGGTGGTTTGTACCTGGCACTTGTCACAAGGTTTTTCCCGATTAAACAAAACCTGATGGCAAATCCTGCCTACCAGATCCTTAGGAGGCATCCCTGCCCTGATCGCACGCGCATGATTAATAGCTGTGATGACGTAATTCTCGTCAATAATGTAAAAGGATTGTGGAATATTATCGAAAATCGAACGCAGGGTATTACGAGAGCTCAATAATTGGGCTTTATTGATACTTAGTTCATCAGTATACGGAGCATTCTCCTTAATAACCTGGCAAAGATAGAGATGATCAGCCAATGCAGTCAACACCAATGCCAGAAGTGATTTCTCAGCTTCGTCTAAAGGAAAATGATCAATATTAGTTAATCCAACTGCCCCAAAGATGATGGAATGGCTTCTCACCGGAGCGCTGGTGAAGTTTTTAACTTCTTCAACCCGATTGCCATCGATTTTCTTAGAGAAATGCTCCGTAATTTGGTCTGCAGACCATGTGTGTATGTCAGAGGTCTTGAGTGACCTGGTGAGTAGACTGTCTCCTAAAGGAACGTGGCTGGTGATCTTCCAATCCACACCTGTGGTTGAATCCTTCTTGACCAGGGTGGCAGATTGTTCCGGGTCAACGAGGATCATGGAAATTGCCTCAGCACGGAAGAAATCCAGTATGATTTTTAAATAATGATGATCAGGATTAGGAGTATCGGGACCCTGGTTTTGTGCAATTGAGATCATGCGCAAAACCTGATTTAATCTATCCTCTTCTCCAAAAAGGGGATTAGGAGTGGTCATTGCTTTTGTCAATATTTCCGTCCCGAATTGTGTACCCGTACCCGGGTACAGTCTCAATAAAAGCAGGCGAAAGGGGATCTACTTCAATGCGTGCGCGCAGATTCTTAATGTGTACCCTCACAAGGTCCGGGCTGCCTGCGTCGGAGGGATAATCCCAGATCTCATCCAGAAGCCGTGAAGGCGAAAATATCTCTCCTGTGTGACTCATCAGGTGTAAGAGTAAATTAAACTGAATTGGTGTCAGGAGCACTTTTTTCTTGCCAGGCAATGTCACTTCGTAAGTTTTAAGATCCAAAGAATATTGCTTAATTGTCAAACTGTGTTTTTCGGCATCGTAACAGGCCAGTTGTTTTAACCTGCTGGTTTCATCCTCAGATGTTACTTCCCCGCGGGAAATATCGGCAGATTCCTGGGTTCGGCGCAGGACTGCTCGAACCCTCAGGAGTAATTCTTCCAGGTTAAAAGGTTTATTTACATAATCATCCGCACCTGCCAGAAACCCTGTGATACGATCTTCATCCCGTGTCCGGGCGGTGAGGAAAATGATCGGTATCTTGGTAAGAGATGCATCCTTCCTGATCTCCCGGCAGACAGCGTACCCATCCATTCCAGGCATTGTCACATCTAAGAGGATTAAATCGGGGACGCGGCGGCGTGCGACCTGTAAAGCCTGCACACCAGAGTTTGCCAGCGTCACCTTATAATTTTCACGCCGCAGGCAGCGCTCTACTGTTTGAGCAACATTGTCATCATCTTCAACCAATAGGATATTTATTGATTCCAACTGAATAACCTCATTCCGCTAGTTAGTCAATGAATATTAATTATACCCGTAAGTAGAATCGTTATAATTTGCACTCGATAATTGTGTATATTGCCCTCTCTGCAGATCCAGTTACTCAGCAGTTTACAGCACGAAACAATACCAATCAACTACCGATTAGGACCGACCTCATGATCAAACACTTGCATCCACTGTTGCCTCCAGTGCTTGGGTTAAATCTTCGCTCCTGTATTGTAAAGCGGATTGTGAAGCCTGAGGATCTATAAATGTGTTTCTGGTTTGAAGGTCAATAAATGCTACGGGTTCTAGTCCGCTTTCGAGCCCTTTTAGGTAATGGGCAATCCTGAGGCCCCATGCGCCAATCTTCACGAACCAGGTTGGCAGTGTGATCACCTTTTTAGGTTTGCCAGCCAGCCTGCTTAACTCTTCCATAAGTTGTACCCATGTGAGATTAGTTCCGCCAATGGGGTAACATTTGCCTGGTTCGCCATGTTCCACTGCCCCGCGGATTGCTTGTGCTACCTGGTTGACACTGACGCATGCTGTACCACCTGCGGGGTAAAAAAGTGGGAAAGACGACTTTATGTAATTGACTAAAGGTTTCCAGAGAGGCGTTTTGCCCGGCATACTACCAAATATATAAGGCAGTTCAATTACCGAAACTATCATCTCATCACCACCAGCATCAATTGCAGTCTTTGCCTGTTCCACACGGCTCCGGATGTAAGGATGGTGTAGAGACAATTTCATATCCGGCCATAAGCGATCAAAATAAGCAAAGTAAGAACCGAGTACAACGCCGCGCCTGACTCCAGCGTTACGGGCGAGAGTGAACACCCGGCGAACGCTCTCAACATTATGTCTGTAGAAAAAGGGGTAGGCTGGTTTTCTGGGGGTCACACGGTCATCAACACCGGCGGCGAAGACCACCACATCGCTACCACCCAGGAGAGATTGCAGATGTACATCCGATAGCAAGCCCATATCTGCCAGGTGAATTTCCACTTTTGCAGGAAAAAGCCCTGAGAGTGGTTCAGGTGGTAACGCAAGAATCTTTACCTGGTGACCGCAGGCTAACAATTCCTTTGTCGCATGGTATCCCAGAAATCCGGTCCCACCAATCAATAAAATTTTCAATTTAACCTCCACCGTTAAGAAAAAACCACCTTGCGGTGGTCTAATTCTCTATTGATGTGGAATCTACAATTCCAACAATGACTGAGATAATACAGGCATCGGGGTTGTTCAATACCTGGCGTGCGCCTCCACCTTCCCGATTAACCAGGACGGTATCTCCAACACCGGCGCGAGCATTGTCAACTGCAATGAAATCATCATCCGTTTTTTCTCCCGGCAGCCCAAGTGGTTGAACCACCAGTAGTTTATGATTCTTATAATGCGGGTGACTTACAGTCGTCACAACCGTGCCCACCACTTTACCCAGGATCATGCGTACCCCGTCACTCCCGTGCGTAATACCACTTCCTCTGCATCGCCTGGTCTGATTGCCAGTTGGTCTACTATACCGACCAGCGCAAGGTCAATCGGCACAAACTTAATCTCGGGCATTGCCAGAGCTGCTTCCCGGGATCGAACCATAACGCACAAATCTCCAGTGCCTGCCTGAACTACATCAACAGCCACCTGTACCGAACCTATAGGTTCAAGTTTCCTGTTGACAGGTTGTACTACTAATAACCTCAAACCCTCTAAACCCTGGTATTTGAGGGTACTGATGGCGCGTCCTTTGACAATTCCCAACAGCATGGCTTACTTGATTCCCACGTTGTTCAACACACGCGTGATGATAGTTTCCAGTAATGCAGGATCAATCTGGGTTCCAAGTTTCACATTCACAGCGTCCCGGATTCGCTGGCGTAATTGTTCATCGCTCTGCCCTGCCGGAGGATTATCCTGGCAGCAAGATTTCGCTTCCATTTTTTGCGAAGAAAGGTATGGACGAACCGGCGCGGCTGGTGGTAATTGATGCGGTTGGACAATCACAACTCCCAGTCGGCTGGCTTTCTCGAAAGCTAATTCAGTTAATACCGTGTTGTCATCCACTTCGAGAGAAAGAATACCCCTTGCAGACATATCTTCAATATCACGTTCAGTGTAGAATTTTTTTGCCACAAACACCTCCCGGCCTCGTTACAACCCGTTCAGAACCCGGTTAGCCCGGAATACCATCCAAACTTTCAATTGCAGCAATGGCGGCATTTTTGGCGGTGATGATCTCCGCTTCGCTGCCAGAAAGCCACATCCTGCCAAACCGTCCCACTGAGGAAACATGTACTATTTTTATATTGGCTTTCTTTTCCGCTTCATTGCAGGCGAAGTTAATATAGGCAGCTGGAGCACATTCAAGCACAAGCAGGGTTTCACCCGGCACTAACATGCTACCTCTCCGAAAGCGGTTGAGGAGTTGAGACTGATAGGGATCGATACGAGTGATTACCTGGGTTGATACTACCTGTGGTTTGATGCGGTCTTCTTTCTTCAAACCCAATCGGTCGAGCACCACCTGCCCTGCCTCAAGTACAGCTGCCTGGTTGAGGCTGTGAACTTCAAACATGCCGAACTCGCGTTCAACAATCTGCGCACCGGGTTTTGCTTCGGTGGCTTTAACAGCAATGTCGACTACACGAAACACTTCATTGCCTGGTGCCATTTCTACATATAGTGCAGCCATTCCTTCAACTGGAAGGTCACCCTGCGTGACCGTACCCACAAAGGCTGCGTATTGCGCCTGCATACGGTCGATAAAACAATAACATCTCAAAGAAAATGCATCCGCCATCGTTCCTCCTTATCCTTCAGTACGACAACCGCGTTGTACACCCAATGGTCAAATACCCGATAGTCATCACTTCAGTCCTGTCCAGGTAAACAACTGTTTACCTGTGTGTCCTGAAATGACCTAAGGTTCAAAACCAGGTCTGCAACAGTGCGGTTCCGCACGGCAGGGGTGAACTACTTTTTAGTTTCTGAAACCCGTCCGCCGATGCTTCCCTTGCTCGCCTGGGGAAGGATCATCTCAACATCCTGATGCGGTCTTGGGATGACATGGACGCTAACCAACTCGCCCACACGCTTGGCTGCCGCAGCACCGGCATCCGTGGCAGCTTTTACTGCGCCAACGTCACCACGCACCATTACGGTCACATAACCGCCGCCTACATATTCGGATCCAAGCAGGACCACATTGGCAGCCTTCACCATTGCATCAGCTGCTTCAACAGCACCCACTAAACCCCGGGTTTCCACCATTCCTAACGCGATCAATGCAGTATCAAAAGCCATTTTAAAATCCTTTCTTGTTTATGATTCGCTATCGTATATTGAGTATTTCATTGACGACACTCCTCACAACAGTCTCCACATCCAACGGAGAGACCGAAGATACCGGTCCTCCAGGCTGCATGGCTGCTATTGGCGGAGTGGACAATTCGTAGGCTAAACGCTTTACATTAAATAAATGGTACGTGGTGATATTATCTCCGGTGATGGAACCCCCAACACCACCTGCACCCAGTGTCAGTGATGGCATTACACCAGTGGTCAACCCGATGGCACCCAGGGTACCCATGGTGTTCACTGCGATGCGGAAGACCGGTTTTTCCAACCCGAACGCCATGATCACTTTCTGATCGGTAGCATGGATGATGAGGCTGTGCCCGCGCCCGCCGAATTGGATCAACTCAATACAACGTTCGCAGCCGCTTTCCCAGTCTGAAGCTACGTACCAGCCCATGACGGTGGTAAGTTTTTCGCGTGAGAGCGGTTCATCCTTTCCAACCTTCTCCAACGGACAAACCAAAATGCGCGTGTCCCTGGGCACATTGATTCCCGCCAAGGCTGCCAGGTAGATTGCAGGTTTCCCAACTGTCGCGGTGTTCATTGCGCCATCGTCATGAAAGAGTAGGGTGCGCAAACGTTGAGATTCTTCGCGGTTGGTGAAAAATGCACCTTCCTGCTTCATTAACGTCATCAGGCGTTCTGCAATAGGAGCATCTGCTATGACTGCCTGTTCAGTGGCGCAAATGGTTGAACAATCAAACGCTTTGCTGGCGACAATGTAACGGGCAGCTTTTTCAATGTCAGCAGAACGGTCAACGTAAACCGGTACATTACCCGGTCCTACGCCATAGGCAGGCTTGCCGGTTGAGTGCGCTGCCCGAACCATGGGAGTGCCGCCAGTGGCTAGGATAATAGCGGTGTACTTGTGGCTCATCAATTCCTGGGAGCCCTGAAGAGAGATCTGACGCATGCAGGAGACCAATCCTTTAGGTGCGCCGTTTTCTTCCGCGGCTCGCGCCATCAGTGACGCGGCTTCGTAACAGCATTTTGCGGCTGACGGATGCGGAGCGATGACGATGGCATCGCGGGCTTTTACAGCGATGAGGATCTTGTAGATCACTGTTGAGGTGGGGTTGGTACTGGGAGTGAGTGCAGCCACAACACCCATAGGCCAGGCAATATCAAAAATTCTTTTCTTTTCATCAACAGCGATAACACCGACTGTTTTTATATTACGGATGCTTTCCCACACTGACCTGGCAGCAAATTCATTTTTCAGTTTTTTGTGTTCAGGCACACCGTAACCAGTCTCTTCAAACGCCATACGGCCAAGTCTTTCAGAGGCGTCAAACGCCGCCTGAGCCATGGCTGCGCAAACGCGGTCCACCTCTTCCTGCGTGGCTTTTGCCCAGGACTGCCATGCATTAAATGCCTCGACAGCCAGGGTTCTGGCTTCTTGAATCGAGAGCAGGTCGTGGTCAAGTTCTGGCATATCAGCTCAATTAATCCTTCTGAAACACAGTCTTGCCTTCAATTTCCAGAGAATCGATCATCGCCATAATGACAGCATCCACGGGAGTGTCCTTGGTGATGTTGGTCTGGCGTGCACTGGAGCCGCTTGCAGTGAGCACCAGATCCCCCACGCCGGCATCTACGGTATCAATGGCAACATACGGTTTACCGAAAGCAGCCCCGAATTCATCAGCCTGGCGGACAATCAGCAATTTGCGTCCGACTAACTTTTCATCCTTGATAGTAGAAACCGTTGTACCGACCACACGGGCGATTAGCATAATATACTCCTCGTTCAATAACCTTTCACAGGGGCAGGTTCCCCTGGTTTTGGTTCAGCAGCACCCGCTTGAATGATCTTGACTCCAGCACTGGCACCAATACGCGTAGCGCCTGCTGCTACCAGAGCTTCCGCATCTTCGTGGGTGTGAATTCCACCAGAGGCTTTCACACCGATGCTAGGGCCAACGGTCTTGCGCATCAATTCAATATCATGCACAGTTGCCCCGCCACCAGAAAAACCAGTGGAGGTCTTCACATAATCCGCGCCAGCTTCCTTTGCCAACAAACAAGCGATCACTTTTTCTTCATCAGTGAGCAGCGCGGTTTCGATGATCACTTTCACCAGTGCGCCGGCAGCATGAGCAGTCTCCACCACACCGCGGATATCCTTTGCCACAAGTTCAGATTCACCTGCCTTGAGAGCACCGATATTAAGCACCATGTCGATCTCGGTGGCACCGTTATCTAATGCGTTGCGCGTTTCAAATACTTTCACTTCAGTGGAGGTGGCTCCAAGGGGAAAGCCGATGACCGTGCACACTTTTACATCTGAATCCCGCAGCAGGTCAGCACAAAGCTTCACATGAGTGGGATTAACACATACTGAAGCGAAATGGTACTTGCGCGCTTCAAAACAGAGTTGGGCTATTTTGTCAGAGGTGGCGTCCGGTTTCAACAGTGTATGGTCTATCATCCCCGCCAGGGATACATCTTCTGGAATGACACCTACCGTGGAGGTTAACCTTTCAGCGCCGGCACTGACCACGTGACCGGCATTGTCAAAGCAGGTCTTTACCTTAACACCATTGGCGACTTCCACCACACAGGTGGCACCGGAAGGAGCATCAAAATTAGCCTCCTGCTCCATCATCGCCAGCAGTACCTCGCGGGTAATAATTTCAACCAATGTTTCTATCTTTTTGGCATCCAGGGGCATCAGTTTTTGCCCTCCTTTGCATAACTCTTTTCGATGGCGATAATCTTCTCCACACGCTTGGCATGCCTCCCCCCGGCGAAATCAGTAGCCAAGCCATGTTTTCAGGATTTGTTTTGCCAGGTTGACACCGATTAACCCTGCACCTAACGTGAGAACATTGGCATCGTTGTGTTCGCGGCTGTTTACTGCAGTTGCATAGTCATAGCACATGGCAGCGCGAATACCCGGGACTTTATTGGCGCTCATACAGGATCCGATGCCGGCACCGTCTATCACCACACCGCGCCATGCCGAACCATCACAACGAGTTTGGAAACAGCCAGGGCGATGTCCGGGTAATCCACTGCCTCCTTGGTATTCGTTCCACAGTCAATCGCTGTTGTAGCCAATTCGGTCAATTCGGCTTTCAGGATTTCCTTTAAGTCAACTCCGCCATGGTCAGTGCCAATGGCAACTGTTCTTTTCTCGGGTGAAGGCGCTGCCGGTAATGACACCGGGTTTTGGTTTGGGGGATTCTACAGCGGGTTGGGATGGTTTTGCACTGCCCAACACTTGTTGGACAGTCTTCGCAATGATTTGGTGAAGTTCGTCGTCTGAAAGGATCTGCATCCGGACCGAGCTCCCTACTTGACGAAACGCTAAAAAAGTTGGATAATCTAACTGGTAGTGACCACATTACCAGTCACAGGAATATAATACCACTTCAAAAAAAAATGTCAAGAACAATCGATCCATATAACGCATTACCCAAATATTATCAGCTAGCTTCCATTTTACGTCAAAAGATCGATGATGGCGAATGGGAACCGCGTTCTCCTATCCCCTCTGAGCGACAGTTGGAGCAACTGTATAACATCAGCCGCACTACCATCCGAGAGGCAATTGACCACCTTGTCCGGCAGGGGTTCCTCTACCGGGAACATGGCCGGGGAACTTTTGTCTCTCCGCAAAAACTCCAAAAAGGTTTGATGGAATTGACCAGTTTCTCCGAAGATCTGCTCAAACGGGGGATCACTCCTGGTCAGATTATCCGGGACATGTCGCGGGTTGTGCCTGCGCTCAAACATTCTTGCAACGTCTGGAACTCGCTGCTGGCACCGAAGTACTGCGCATCAAGCGTATCCGCCTTGGCGACCAGGCCCCGATCGGGTTACAAACTTCATTTATCTGCATTAAACGATCGAACAAAATATCACCCGTGAAGAAATGGAATCTGCCGGATCGCTTTACCGCATTCTGGCAGGAGAAATTCGGCATTATCCCCTCGGAAGCCGATGAAACGCTTGAAGTTACACTTGCCACCCCCGAAGAAGCAGACATTGCTGCAGATCGAACCCGGCTCACCTCTGCTCTTGAATGAACGACTGCTGTTTTCACAAAATCGCACACCGGTGGAATTCGTAAAAATTCTCTACCGCGGAGACCGATACCGATATTACGTCAGGTTATCCCGTTAATTAAGTGCAATTAGTGTTGGAAGTTCTTCAGATCCGACCATGTAAACGATAAAGTCACGGTCCCGGATAGGATTGGTATGGTAATACTGGAAATCCATCCGGGTACACCGCGCGCAATTTTGTCCATACTGCGCCAGTGTCATCCGCCTTTAACAATAGAATAATTTGGTCCCCGGGAATGATCCAATGTGGTCCCCAGGTTATCTGGCCACAATTTAAAATCACGATCAATATACCCTGCCTGCATTGCCACCAACCGGGTATCGACCCAGTGCGGCACAGACAGCACCCACACGTTTTCGACGACTGCCAAATGAACTGGTGAAATCCTTTACCACCTCGCTCATCTGGCTGGAATTCCACGTGGATTTCCGATAAGCGTCTGGATATTGAACTAAAGCAATTCATAATTCGCTTCGCCGAGAATATGATCACAGTCAGCGCACAACAACACCACCAATGTCTTATTGCCAGTTTTACCGGCTTTTGACCAGAAGAGTACCGCAATAAGGATTCCAACGCCATGGCAGCAATGCAGAAATATCGGGATCATCGCACCACCTGCGCGGCTCTGTGACGGATTTTCTGCAGGAAAAGCCAACGAGAGTATTGAAGGCAGCATTAATAAAGGAATGGATACCAGCAGGAAGAGGTCCTGCCAGGAGCGGGTGCTGCAGCCAACGCACCACCGCGAGGACGAAACCCAAGGAAATACAAAGCCGGCTGGAAATTGATCCAGTGAAGGTCTGCCCAGTCACCGAGATCACCCAGGCTGTACCGTTTTCCAAAATGGCATCACCATGGCATTCCCAGGTTTTCTCAGGAAAACCAGGAACACATTATCCGGCAGCGGACTTCACATCGAAGTAGATTCGAGAAAGTGTACGGCCGACTGAAGAATACTGGGGTATTCCATTGCGTAGCGGAACAATGGAAGAAAAACAACAAAAGCAAATAAAGCGGTCAACAAAAATGCCCAAGCCGCGCTGCGTGCCTGTTGGTTGAACCTGTGATAAGCCATATAGATCAACATCCCTACTATCAGGACAAACGGAACGATGCGGAAGGCTGTATAACCCAATAACCCAGCACCCAGAAATAACCACGTCAGGATGAAATCATTGCGGCTGGAGCGCCGCAGACCTCGCAAGAAATAATATAGCGTTGGAGCCGTGAAAACCGGGGTCAAAACAAGGCGCATGCCGGCATGGGCGATAATGTTTGGCCAGGCAGCAAATCCCAGCATGCAGCATGAAGAACAATCCAGTCCAGCGTGTACCTACTTCACAACCAAGTTTATATACATAAATCAAGAGACACTAAAGAATGCCAGTGCCATGCCCAGTTTAAGTGTGAAAAAATTCATCCCGGTGCCAAAAACCTTAACCAACATGGCAGATAAATAGAAATGTATGGGTTCGCGGCCGCCATTGTTGGCAAAGAAGATCATCGAATCACCATTTAAGATATGGTTGATATCGCGCAATTTTTCCGCATGGTCGCTGGTCATTTCCAGGGGAAGCGTACTGAGTTGGTGCAGGTGAAAGTATGCCGCAACGCAAATACACCGAACATACAGCAGTTTCCATGGGTCAAATTCGGATGACGGAAACTGGATTTTGAATAAATTGAATCACCTTTTGCCCAATCCGGGTAAATCCAGGCGTCTTTGGGGTATCCAGAATGCATAAATACCTGTAACGATGGATGTTATCCAGAGGAACACATTTAAGCCCTGTGAATTTATTCCCGCCAAGGGTGAGGAAAGCCAAAAGAAGCGAAACAATAAAAACAAAGAAGGGAATTCGCCTGACAGAAAGTGGAAATACCTGCGCAGTCACTTACTTTACGCGGTTTTCAAATTGCCATTCACCCGTGCGGACTGCAAATAAGAGGATCCCCTGCGGCCCAGGTATAGAAAAACACCCAGCATGAAAATATTGCTCTGTGGGTTTAGTGTGCACTGACCTGCGACAGCCACCAGGAATGCCAGCAGCGATTTCCATGGGAGTGTCCCCCTCACAAGGACCACTTTCTCCTGTTTGTTCTTCATGGATCGTGGAATCAATAGGAGCGTGTCTCTACAGGAGTGCGGAATTTTTTCCATGCACCTGCGCAGATTCAGTTTTTCTTTTAAGCAGGTCAAGTAACACTGGGCTCTTCCATTGAATTATCCTGAAATGTTATTTTCGCCTGGCAATATAAAAAGTATATGCGCCTTGGGGTTGTATTGGATGCTTCGTTATAAAAACGGCGTGGTCATTTTTCCCACGCAGGACCAGGTTCCAGCGGCTCGGAACGAGGATCCAGCGGTTAAAAACCTTTTTGGTTAGCAGTGAAGGCAAACCGAAATAATGTCCCCATTCGAGTATATGTAAATGACCTTGGGTGAAAAATAATGCCACCAGTCCACCAATTCGAACCCTGCTTCTTCCAGCCGTTTCTGCCAGGTTTCAGGATTATCGCAATGGTGATGTCGTGAAATTTTGTTGAAAAATCTCCTGTATGCATTGCCGCGAATTTTCGCAGATCCGATGCGATCAAAGAAATTCGCTAATGGATAAATTCGGGAGGAATTGGTGATTGGGAACACAAAAAACGAATGGGGCACCGGGCTTTAACACTCGGGCAACTTCGGCCAGATTACCGGCTCGAGCTCAGGGATATGTTCAAGAACGGAATTGCTGACGGCACTGCTAAATGACGCATCTTCAAACGGCAGAGTATCACCGCTGCCTTTGATCAACGCAAGGTAAGCTCCTGATTTTGCCGCCTGGCGCAGAGGTCCTTCCCAGGGGTCAATGCCCACTTCCAACGGGTAGTTAAATGCCAACGAAGCAAAATGCCCATCTCCGCAGCCAAGGTCAAGAGTAGGAGAGGGAAGGGTCAATATTTTCATAAAACCGCGCCTCAACAGCTCGCAAAAACCCACGGAAATATGGCAAACTGGAAATCTGCCGCCAAAGATGGTCTTTGTTGCTTTCAGACGCTTCTACAGGGATGTGTTGGTGTAATGTCATTAACAGTCTTCCCCAATGAATTCTGAGAATCTTGCCGGCGGGTCCTCGCGATTACCGTCACAGTTCGTACCTATTATAAGCGACCCTGACAAAAAAAGAGCCCCTGGGATCCCAGAGGCTCAGGTTGTAAATAAGGTTACCTGGCAGGTCATTTTACTTAATGCCTGGAGCAGTGTGTTCGCCACCAGCGTGCCGGATTGCGCCCGTGCCGGTGTGGAGTTCATCTTACTGGAAGAAACAACCGCATTCAGGATCGCATCAAGGTTGCTGCGCCCGGCTTTCTTTGCCTGGGCAAAGCCATGCCGGCGTTAAGGAGTTGACCCATATCGATCTGTCCCTGCTGACCGGATTGTGCTCCAGTTCCACTGCCGGTGAGACCACCAAGGAGTGAACCAAGAAGGTCACCACCTGCTCCTGAGGATTGACCCTGTGGCGCAGCCGCACCGCCGCCCAGCAAAGTTTCAATCAAACTCCCGCCTACATTGGATGGTGTTTGGCTTTGGGGGGTAACCGTGTCCCCGGCGCCCAATAGAGTCTGGATGAGCGTCATGGCGTTATCAGGAGTAACCTGTTTTACATTTCCCAATTTCGCCGAAGCATCCTTAAGGTTTTCGGCATAGATTTGGGCAGAACCACTCGAGGAGGTTTGCCGGAGGAGCTGGCTGGCATACGCCAATTGGTCGGCAGGAGATGCGTTACTCCTTTCCTTCATCGCCCGGGTAATGACGTTAAAGATTTCAACCATATGATCTCCATGGTCCTGATTGTAATCATCCGCCTTGTTTAAAGCGGTCTGATTTTTTGCCATGGTCTTTTGGACTGCACCAAATAATTTGTATAAGTCAATTGCTGAAGTAGGCATAGTTTCCTCTTTTCGTAAAGTATATAAATTTATTGTAGCACAAATAGAATTCCTAAAAAATATGAAGACTGGTGTTGAGTTTGACAATGTATTGGTCGGATGATATACTTTGAATATTCAATTATTGAGTACATTATGCGTGGAAAAACCAACCCCTTCCCTTCTTCTGAATTTGCCCTGCTAGGGTTGTTATTTAACGGATCCTGCTCACGGTTATGAACTTCACAAACACATCACCGATCAAAACGGGATCGGATTGATCTGGGGAGTGAAAATAGCCAACCTGTATGCGCAGTTAGCCAAACTTGAAACCAAAGGGTGGATTGTTGGAAATGTAGAGCAGAAAGAAGACCGCCCGGCACGGACTCAATTCCACCTAACGGACGAAGGAAAAAAGGCTTTCACCGACTGGATGATTCTTTTGGTGGCACATCCACGCGATTTCAGGCAGGAATTCATGCTGAGATATTATTTTCTTGCCCGATATAAGCCAGAACTAATTCGGGATGTCTGCTCAAAGCAGCTTCAGGAATGCCGGAATTGGTTAAAAAATACGCGTTTGAAGCAGGGAAATGATGAAAAGGATTCATTCATTCGTTCAGTAATTGAGTTTCGTGTAAGTCAAATTCAATCCATGGTGAACTGGATCGAGTGGTTACTCGCCAATCCACCGAAAATACAAAAAGGAGAAAAGTAATGAAAAAGAATTGGCTCGTTATGTTCATTTCATTTATTATGACTATTGGTGTACTGGCAGGCTGTGCAGTGCCCACTGAAGCCCCCACTGCAGCGCCGATAGCCACCGAAGCTCCAACTGCGGAGCCGTCTGTTGCTCCAACTGCAGTACCTGTCATTGTGACTGATGCATTAAACCGGACAGTTGAATTCGCCGAGTTACCTCAGCGTATCGTCCTGGCTGGAAAAGCCACCACCATGCTCATTGATGCCTTTTATATGTTCCCGGAAGCGCTTGACAAAGTAGTAAGTTTTGAAAACCGCAGCCAAACTGCAAATAATTTCATCAAAACCGCATTCCCTGTAACCGAGTCAATAACCTTGATCGAAAAGAATGCAGCCGCAGAACAGATCGCTCCATTAACCCCTGATCTGGTAGTGATGAAGACATATATGAAGGATTCCCTGGGAGATTCCCTTGAAGCCATTGGCATTCCGGTGATTTACCTGGACCTGGAAACCCCCGATAAGTTTTATGCTGACTTGCGCACAATCGGTAAGGTGCTGGGCAACCCGGAGCGGGCAGAGGAACTGGTATCCCTTTACCAGGCAACTGACGAATCAGTGAAGAATGCCGTTTCAAGTATCGCTGAAAGCGAAAAACCGAGCGTGCTTCTCCTGCAGTATTCCAAGGACGGCGATAGCATCGCCTTTGAAGTGCCGCCCGTAGAATGGCTGCAGACCATTATCGTTGAAAATGCCGGCGGTAACCCTATTTGGAAAGAAACAACCACCGATGGCGGTTGGACAGTGGTCACTCTGGAACAGATAGCGGTGTGGAATCCCGATATCATCTTCATCGTGGACTACAGTGGCGGCGCAGTGGAAGTCGTCAAATCCCTAAAGGCTGACACCAACTGGACTTCCCTGGATGCAATCAGGAATAACCAGATCTACGCCTTCCCCGTTGATTTCTTCAGTTGGGATCAGCCCGACCCACGATGGATCCTGGGAGAGGTGTGGCTGGCTACCAAGATACACCCCGCGCAGTTTACCTCTATCAACATGAATGATGAATTTACCAACTTTTATAAATCCTATTACGGATTGGACGACGCCACAATAACTGAAAAAATTCTGCCGTTGTTAACTGGCGATCTATAAGAATACCAATAGGGGTGGATGATTCATCCACCCCTATTTTTGGGGATAATCAGTGCAAAAACACAAAACGCTTTACATTATCATCCTCATTCTCGCTCCGCTCCTTATTTTTGGTTTATCCCTCCTTATCGGACGATATCCCAAACCTCTCTTTATGCCGCTTTCGGTCTTAATGAATGATGAATTAGCTCAAAAACTGGTCTTCAACCTGCGACTACCAAGATTAATCATGGCACTGGCATTGGGTATGTCGTTGTCAGCTGCAGGCGGGGTCATGCAAATGCTTTTCCGTAATCCTTTGGTGGAGCCCGGGTTTCTTGGTGTATCACAAGGTGCGGGTTTCGGAGCAGCGTTTAGCATACTCTTTCTCGGAAGCGCACCGCTGATGATCGAATCCAGCGCCGCGGTTTTCGGGATCATAGGATTGGCGTTGTCCTACTTCATCGCTCGACGCATCCGCTATGGAGGATGGGTGCTGCGCCTTGTCCTGGCAGGCATTGCCATTTCTGCGCTTTTCTCAGCCGGGCTGGGTGTACTGAAATACCTGGCAGACCCCCTGGCGCAACTCCCCGAAATCGTATTCTGGCTGCTGGGCGGCTTATGGTCAGTTACCTGGGGAGACCTGGTGTATGTGCTCCCGGTAGTGGTGGTTGGTCTGACCATCATCATTCTCATGCGCTGGCGTCTGAACCTGCTCGCGCTAGGCGACGAGACCGCTGCCACATTGGGTGTTTCAGTTAAGAAGGAACGGTTGTTGTTACTCACAGCCGCAGTTTTGATCACGGCTGTGGTTATTTCTGTCAGCGGGTTAATTGGCTGGATCGGGTTGATCATCCCCCATATCGCCAGGCGCATTACTGGTGCCAATGCTGCCAACTTCATTCCCGTCAGTATCTCCCTCGGCGGAATCTTTGCCATTATCTGTGACAATATCGCGCGCACTCTGACCGCTGGTGAAATTCCATTGGGTATTCTCACGTCGTTGATTGGTGCGGTCGTCTTCCTGGTATTGATGATGCGTCCAAGCTTGAGGTATCTTAAATGAGCAGCGGAATCCTCTCCATTAATTCACTGAGTTACCGCTATGACCCTGCCCAGCCGATTGTAGTCAAGGACGTGTCCTTTACGATCTCAACCGGAACTGTAACCGCTATCCTGGGCCCTAATGGTGCCGGTAAATCCACTCTCATGAATCTGCTTCTGGGGCTGCAAAAACCCGAATCCGGGAGTATTCACCTGGAAGATTTACCTTTAAACAAATATTCTCGCCGCGAGCTCAGCCAATGGATGGGGCTTGTACCTCAATCAGAATACATCCCGTTTGAGTATTCGGTATTGGAGTTTGTACTGTTAGGCCGCGCGCCGTACCTCGGTCCGCTAGATTTGCCGGGAGAAAAGGATGTGGAAATTGCCAAAGGTGCGCTCGAACAGGTTGGTATTTCTCACCTGAAAAACCGTCCCATCCCAGCGCTGAGCGGGGGGGAATTACAACTGGTTTTAATCGCGCGCGCTCTCGCCCAACAACCCAGGATTCTTTTACTGGACGAACCAACTTCACATCTGGACCTCGCCAACCGCAACACAATATTGCGGATTCTAGGACAGCTTAGAACCTCAGGGGTTACGGTGATCTTCACCACCCACGACCCGGAAGCTGCCTCACTCATCGCTGACCATCTCGTTTTAATGCGCGCCAGCCAGGTGGTTTTCACTGGCGATATGGCATCCACTTTCACCACCGAGAAGCTAACCCATACTTATGGAATCCCTGTTGAAGTGATCGAACTCGAAGGTGTTCGCCTTGTGAAATCGCTCGAAAGGCTGCAGTGAACAACAGTTCTCCAAAAATCTGGTTAATCACCGGACTTCGAGCAACCGGCAAGACCCTGTTTTGTTCTCACCTTATCGAAAAAGCCAGGAAAGAATGTGTGGATGTCTCAGGTTTACTTTCACCACCTGTTTATGTTAATGGAGTTAAAACTGCCATTGAAGTCGAGGATTTACGCAGCGGCAAACGCAGGATCCTGGCACGTAATCGTCAGGATGATCTCGCTAATATTCAAACCATGCGCTGGTCGTTTGATTCAGAAGTCCTGACTTGGGGGAACAATCTCCTGGCAAACGCCATTCCTTGTGACCTTCTGATGGTGGATGAGCTGGGTTTATTGGAGTTCGAGCGCGGCGAAGGTTGGCAGAACGGCTTATCTGCGATCCATTCGGGTCAATTCCGGCTGGCAGTTGTTGTAATCAGACCTGAGTTAATAGATAAAGCGCTGGCTGAATTTAAAAATGCCCGTGTGTTGGATGTACCACCTCAGCTTGATGCGATGCATGAGCAGGTTATGATTGATAGAATACTCATAGACATCCTTTCTCCAATGCCCACCAATAAATCCGTTTATTAGTCCCAAGTATTTACAATTGAGATAAAATCAACCTATTCATCGAGGGAAAATGGGTTTTTTTCAGGTATTTAAGAAATCCAGATCAACAATCGGGTTGGCGTTAAGCGGTGGGGCAACCTATGGGGCTGCACATATCGGAATACTCCAGGTGCTCGAAGGTGCAGGTATCCGACCGGATTTTGTAGCTGGTACCAGCGCAGGAGCACTCATTGGTGCGGCATATTGCGCTGGTGTGCCACTTGAAGATATTGAACGGCTCTTCCTGTCCGTTGAATGGCCGA
This sequence comes from uncultured Chloroflexia bacterium, assembly GCA_963753625.1. Lineage (GTDB taxonomy): Bacteria > Chloroflexota > Anaerolineae > Anaerolineales > Anaerolineaceae > UBA6107. The sequence continues at coordinate 907,862 of CAVWCP010000002.1, read as the reverse complement.
ATCTCCTTAAGCTTTCTCTTAAGCCAAAGCTGTCAATCTTTAATACACAACCCATGGAAGCCTTTTTAAAAGCCAAGATTGGTGATTATTCATTTTCAGATCTAAAAATCCCTCTTGCAGTTATTGCCTGTGATATTACCACTGGCGAAAGGATAGTATTGGACAATGGTTCTTTAGCTCAGGCTATCCGGGCTAGTTCAGCAATCCCCGCATTCTTTTCTCCAGTGGAAATCAATGGACGCTTATTGGTGGATGGCGGAATTGTTGACGACTTACCAGTTGAACAGGTTGTGTCCATGGGGGCAAAGTTCATCATTGCATGCGATGTGTCCAACCGGGGAAAGGTGGGAGCAAAGCCTGAAAACCCGATCGAAGTCCTCCTCTCTGCCATTTACATCATGCAATCACGTAGTGCTTTTTACAATGTCGACAGGAGTGATTGTTATATCCGCCCGGAAATTTCGACGTATTCCTCCTGGGGATTTAAAGATTCCGTAAAAGTCCTAGAAGCAGGTAGGGCGGCGGCTGAAGACGTCTTACCAGAATTAAAGAAAAAACTCAAAAACAGTTTGAGATTTTCCACAAAAGAATTTCTCAACCAATAACTCACTTTATAATTGGAAAAACCATGGCTGATCACAATCCAGAAAATGCGACCGTTATCTTGAAGCAGTTTTATTTAAAAACGAAAGACTTCTTTAGTCTTAAGAAAAGTCTCGTTGCTGTTCTTGCCATGATCGTCCTCATCGGAATGGGTGAATGGATGGCGGATCGCTTCCTTCCCATTTACATCGAAAAATTAGGCGGCAGCCTGGTGGCGATCGGAGTATTAAGCGGGATGAAGAACTTGCTGGGGGCGGTGTATTCCTTCCCGGCTGGTTACCTGAGCGAACGCATCGGATACAAAAAAGCCCTGTTGATATTTAATTTGGTTGCTCTGGTTGGTTATGCCATCGTAATTCTTATCCAATCCTGGGTTGCGGTGCTCATAGGCGCGGTTTTCTTCATGGCATGGTCATCAGTGTCTCTGCCGGCATCAATGAGTCTTGTATCCGCTGTAATGCCCAGGAACAAACGTACTATGGGGGTTACATTACTTTCGATCACAAAACGGCTCCCCAAAGCATTGGGTCCTGTGATCGGTGGATTGTTGATCGGGTTATATGGTCAAACGCAGGGAATCCGTTATGCCTTCATGGTAGCCTTTGTTTTGGGGGTGATCGCCATTTTTGTTCAGCAGAAACTGATCAAAGAGGAACCGCGCCGTGCTCTGGATAGCGGCATGAAAAACCCACTCTCAATGTTCAAACTCATTTCCCCAGAACTGCGAAATCTGCTCATTTCGGATACCATCATTCGTTTTTGCGAGCAAATCCCAGATATGCTGGTTGTGCTTTGGGTTGTGAACCTCAACCATATCAGCGAAGTGAGGTTCGGTTGGTTGTCTGCTATTGAAATGGTCGCGGCTGTTTTATGCTACCTGCCTGTTGCATACCTGGCAGACAAAACAGCCAAGAAACCATTTGTCTTGATGACCTTCGTTTTCTTCACACTTTTTCCTCTTGTGCTACTCTTTTCACATAATTTCCCCATGCTGATACTTGCCTTTATCATCCGCGGGCTCAAGGAATTCGGTGAGCCCACACGCAAGGCACTCATCATGGATCTGGCGCCTGAGGACAAAAAAGCGGCGGTTTTTGGGGTTTATTACCTTATCCGGGATGTCATCGTCAGCTTGGGGGCGTTCGGTGGTGCGTTTCTCTGGTTGATCAAACCGGAGATGAATCTATTGGTGGCATTCGGGTTCGGGGTCATAGGCACCCTCTTCTTCGCAGTCTTCGGCAAGGACTTAAAGAAAGAAGATGCCTCTCAACCCGTTTAACAATTTTCAGGTCTGGAACATTCCCTCATTTATACGACGAAAATGATAGCCATAGATGGCAAACGTAATCGCGAGCGCGAACTTCTTTGGATATCGCGTGATTGTCCAGAAGAACAGCTTCCAGTATTCCCGCCGTTCTCGACCCACAATACCCAGTTTCCACACTGAAGTGAAAAATGCCCCAATTTCTTCAACTTGGATAGTAACAGGAGCCTGGGCTGGCTTGTACACAGACAGAAAAGTTTTCACTCTTTGATAAAAGAATTTTGGCTCATAGAGTCCCTTGATTAATCGTTTGTACCCAGCATTTAATGCTTCAATACCCATTTTTGGAAGAATATTGGTAGAACCATCTGCGTTATCCCCGGTCATCTCGTGCAGGATCCTGCCTTCGTCTGCCATGCGTTTGTACAGTTTCGTTCCATAGGGTGCCTGCAGCATTCCCACCATAGCCGTTACGATACCAGTCTTTTGGATGAAATCCACCTGCTGGCGGAAGATACTGGCTTTATCACTGTCAAATCCGACAATGAAACCACCCATCACCTGTAAACCATTCCGCTGGAGGATATTCACACTTTCCGCCATGTCTCGGTGTAGATTCTGAGCTTTATGACACTCTTCCAGGCTTGCGTCATCGGGTGTTTCAATGCCCACAAAAATAGACTTAAAACCTGATGCCGTCATCATCTCAATCAACTTCGGATCGTCTGCAAGGTTGATTGACGCCTCGGTGATGAATCTCACATCCGGATTATTTTTCCGCCACTCAATGATCGCTGGCAGGATTTCCTCTTTCAATTGGCGGTTATTTCCAATAAAATTGTCATCAACAAAGAACACATCCCTCGACCACCCCAGCTCTGACATCTTGTTCAACTCGGCAATAATCTGACCAGCAGACTTGGTTCGCGGCCGGTGTCCCAACATCGCGGTGATATTACAAAAATCGCAATTAAACGGGCAGCCGCGTGAATATTGGATGGACAAAGAATCATAGTGCTTGTGTTTTACCAGTTCCCAGAGAGGCATCGGAGATTGAGTCAAATCAGCATACTCCGTCGTTGAGTAAACCCGCTTAAGATTTCCCGCCTGAAAGTCCCGCAGGAACTCAGGAAGGGTGATCTCACCTTCATTTAAAACAAAATGATCGACCTCAGGGAATTTCTCCCATTCCCCCAGGAAGATTGGTCCGCCACCCACCACAAGTTTTCCTGCAGTTTTACAGCGGTGAATTACTTCATGAGTGGAACTGCGTTGAACAACCATCGCAGACACAAAAACAATATCAGCCCATTGGATATCTGCATCTCGCAGGGTCTCTACATTCATATCAACCAGACGCTTCTTCCATTCTTTGGGGAGGAGCGCAGCCACAGTAATCAATCCCAGTGGCGGAGTGGATGCTTTTTTACGAACAAATCGGAGGGCGTGTTTAAAACTCCAGAAAGTGTCAGGGAAAACAGGATACACCAATAAAATATTCATTGCTACCTCGCTTAGGTTGTGTGTGATGAAAGTTTAGCAAGATAACAACTTAAAGGTCAGTGACTGTCGGCATACAAATTGTATAGTGGTTTTTGAAATCTGACCTTTATTCAAACAAGAAGTCATAGTCTGGCATTAATAAAGATGACTTTTTACACACACAAAAACCCGCCTCTGAATTTGAGGCGGGTGATGTGGATCGGTGATGATCAGTAAATAATGATCCAGAAGGGGAAGTTAGCCCCAACTAAATCTCCCGGTCCCAGATTGATATTCTGGCTTGACCCGCCTACGGATACGTATCCACCGGGAGGATTACCCGTGACAGAGACGCAATAACTGCCTGCAAATAATCCTCCAAAGTAATACTTACCGTCAGATCCTGTGGTTTTGGTACCCAAGTTTTCACCACCGGAACCGCATGAACCGCTATTAAGTTGGATTTTAGCACCTGCCAGCATTATCTCACCAGGTTGCATCAGCCGGTTGCCATTCCAATCATTCCAGGCATATCCGCTGATGGATCCTGGGGGTGCCTGGGAAGTTGGGGAAGCAGTTGGTGTGGGTGTTGATGGAGAAGGACAAATACCAGGCTCATATCCGCTTGATTCGTATCCCAGAGTCCAACGGCAGGTATTATCCACTTCAGCGAACGCTTTTAGTGGATAATACGGCACCTGATAGGTCAACGGTGAGCCAGCTTCGGTTAAAGTGTAATGATCATTGTAGTCAAACATGGCAGGGTCAAACCCAGTTTTTGCCCAGGCTCCCCACACAAAAGATGAATCATTATTGATGAGTGCGTACTTAAAGGCGATCTGAACGGTGTGCGGGTCAGCAGGAGAGATCCGTCCCCATGCGGCATCTGGGTCTGTGCCTACACCTGAGTTAAACACCACTGCGTCATAACCATCACCTGTGTTTTTGCTATCAGCTTGGACAGGCATCCCCCCGCCGACATCTTTGTTGGTATCCTGCCAGACCTGGACTCCTTCGACAGACCATAGTGCAGTCGGGTTCTGAACAAACACAAATACATCCCCTCGCCCATCACTGTTCAGGTCAAACTCAGCGCCATAAGAACCGGGCAAGGTTCCACCCGGTAGGGTATCCTGAACGCGAATCGAAGTATATACCCAAGGTTCACTACGATTTAACGCCCCCTGAAGGATATCCAAATACGGGAAGTATTTATCCATTTTATCGGAATTAAACGGGCGCTCATATAATCCCTCGCTAAAATTCTCCCCTGCCATTGATTTTGCGGCGTTGGCATACGTCGAGGTATTCGGGTCGTTCATCCAGGATTCACGATATTGCGGCGGGTCACCCGGTGTGACCAGGTGGACAATTGCAACAGTCACTTCGGCAGTCGGCAAGGGCAAAGGCTGGCTCGTGGGCTCCTGTGTGGCAAGAATTTCAAGTGTGGGTGTTTGCACCACTGGTTGAGCCTGGTATGCTGCTACAGTTTACTGCAAAGCCAGGACAGTTTGTTGTACGTCTTCTGCTCCAGTGTCACCACCGGAGGTCCTGGAAGATAACGGGAAGTTACAGGATACAAGCATGAAGATCATAACCAAAACCAACCCAATGGATTTCAACCAGGTCGATTGATTCGCCTTCATATTTCCTCCTAGCGTTAAAACCAAAAAGAAAAATCCCCCATTCCGTTTCATTATAAACAGTCCAGATATGCAATTCAACACCCAATATTTACCGATCATCGATTCGGCTTACAGCTTTGTTAGATGGTCATTGTAACCATTGCTTCATTCCTAATAGTAACTATAATTAGATTTAGGTAATTTATTGGTAATGTTTTTGTAACAAAATAGGAATGAAAATGAAAAAATTAATGCTCCGACCAGTCACAATCCTTATCGTTATCGTTCTGTTGCAAATGGCATTTGCGCCAGTTAGTCTCGCACTGGCTGATACCCAGAGTAACCAGACACAACTGCTTTCCCTGAATTCCTTTTCATCCAGTGTTCAAAATTCTAATCCATATCAAATCACCGGAATTTATGTTCAAGACGTAATGGCCCTCCCCATCGTTCAGCAGCCATCTGGTCAGGCTGGTTATGTCAGCTCGCAAAACAACGTGGTAACCCAATTCGGGCTTGCCAGTGACTACGGCTCAATCGGATTGCTGGCTCACAACCATCTTGCTGGCGCTCAATTTTTTAATATTATGAACGGCTCTGTTATTTCACTTGTCTATGGCAATGGTCACGTGGAATATTATAAAGTGGCCGTAGTTAAACAATACCAGGCTTTAAGTCCCAACAGCGTTTATTCCCAATTTGTCAATCTGGCTCAACCAGATGTCACGCTCTCCAGCACCGACCTCTTTTATCAAACTTATGGACTGGGTAACGTACTCGTCCTCCAAACTTGTATCCTGGCCAACAATGATCCTTCCTGGGGACGCCTTTTCATCATTGCAGAACCCTTTGAATACCTCCCCGTGGCTCCAGTCAGAAGTCCGATTAGCGAAAACGATATCCGCGTTAGATTCTAAAAACCACAGATTCTTCTATGGGCAAGAACCTGGTGTGCTAACCGGTTCTTGCTTTTTTTTATTAATCCCCTATACTCACTTTAACTAAATTTTCCGTGGAGGTATCCGATGATTCGCGAACCGATCACCAACCAGGAATTCATCCTTCGGTCAATCTCTGCTTGGGATGATGGCTGGTTCTTGTTAACCTCGGGCGATTATAAGAAAGGTCAATACAATACGATGACGATTTCCTGGGGCAGCATAGGCATGATTTGGAGTAAACCATTTGTGCAAGTTGTCGTGCGCCCCACACGCCATACCTATGGGTTTATTCAGACATTTCCTGATTTCACCCTCTGCGCCTTCGACGAGAAACACCGCGAGGCTATGCGGATGCTTGGGACAAAAAGCGGGCGTGATTTTGACAAGATCGCCAGCTCAAAACTCACCCTCATCGCCAGTAAAAAAGTCGCTACCCCTGCATTTGCAGAAGCCAATCTTGTAATTGAATGTAAAAAGGTTTATCAGTCGCCCTTTAATCCCGTACACTTTATCGATCCCGAAATTGAGAAATGCTATTCTGAAAGTGATTACCATACCTGCTATTATGGCGAGATCCTTTTTATCGAAGGTGATCGCTCTTTATATACCTGTTAAATGGAATGGATGGCCCGAGACGATTGGCCATCCATTTGTTACCCCCTCCAGCGAAGAGTTGGGTCCCTTTTCAAGGGTGATTAAGACTGATAATTCCGCTTACTCCTGATCATCAAATAAATTAATAAACATTCTCACTACATCAGCGTCATATTGCTTTCCGGATAACCATTTAAGCTCGGTGATGGCCTCGTCGTGCGTTTTTGCTTTTTTGTAATTGCGTCCCTCTGTCATGGCGGAATAGGAATCGACAACTGCAATGATTTTTGCACCCAGGGGGATTTCTTCACCACTCAATCCGCGCGGGTATCCAGAACCATCCAGCCTTTCGTGGTGGCAAAGGATAAGAGCAGAAATACTTTCCATGCCCGACAAACCACGAATCATTTGTGCACCAACATCTGGATGGGTCTTAATTATTTCCCACTCACGGTCAGTTAATGGACCGGGTTTGTAAAGGATTTGATCTTCTACGCCGATCTTTCCAATATCATGGAGCAACGCGGCCCAGCATAATTCACGCGTTTCACGGTTGGAGAACCCATATTTGATGGCCAGTTTCTCAGATAAATTCGCCATTCTTTTACTATGCGAGCCACTATGCGAATCCCTGGCATCTAATGTTCTGGATAACGCTAAAACAGTTTCGATTGATAAATTAGACAGACGTTCATTTAATAGATTGCGATGAATGGCATTTGCTATCTGATCTGCCACAAGATCAACAACGTAAGTTGCATCTGGGGTAAGTGGATCTATTTCAGGGTTTTCCGGCTGACCCAGAAACAGAACCCCTATGGGCTTGTTCTCAACCATCAAGGGGATCAACCAATGGCTGGTTCCTGAGGCAACACCTAATGCTGCATATTCTTCCTGAGAGAGGTCTCTTTTCCAATGTTGGGGTTTAATTTCCTTTTGCAAAACCTTTCCAAAGAGGTCGGGAAGAATATTTTTACTGGTGTCTGGACCTGTTTTTCCCCAAACATCCGGTAGACTATCAGAAATTGCAGGTTGGTGCCAGTGATTGAATTGATCCAGGAGGTAGAACTTACAGATACGGATTTTCATTAGATCTGTAATAAAGTATGAAGCCCGTCTGACCAGTTCGGTTAGTGAATCAGAGCCAACCAGGAAATGACTTAAGTCCGATAAACCGGCAATTCTGGATGTTTTTAGGTTTCCAGTAATTTCATTCCTTATCGTGCGTGGAAGATGAATATTCTCAATGTAATGAGTCATAGTCATCACCTTTCTCTGGTCCAAGGCAAGCAAATGTACCAATAATGAACAACTTAAATATTAGATCACTCAATCGATGTTATTTTTAAAGCGGCAGTCTGTTGGAAACCGTTCATTTGCCGGGCAAAGTCAGCAAGGGTGCGGCTTTAATGGCAGAAATTCTGCGGGACTCTTCAACAGCCAAATGGAATGCCTCTCCATTAAAACCATTCTTGATCGCAACTTCTGGATTCGCCAACAATAACTTGCGAAATCTCTCGCTGACAACGGCAGCAGTCATAATGCGGCTGTATTCCCGTTCCCGTTGAACAAGATTCTCATCTCTTTTGTGATAATCATAAAAAATGTTACTCATGATGTTTTCTCCTTTAATTTTTCTTTAGCTTTTCCACCTAAGGTCCACAAAAGCCACACTACTCCGAGGGCGATGAACATATCGCCCAGGCTGAATGCCACTGGATAATGCAACCATTCCGGCAGCATGTATCGATCAGAGAGGAACCACAGGCGGGTCATTTCAGGCTGAAGGATGATGTCCTTTCCGTAGCCTAAACGCTGACCGACAACCCACTGTGCATCCTGCCCCGGCAGCAACTTGCGAACTGCATCAGGACTGATCGGCATCAACCCCCCGTTGAATATAATTACCAGGAAGTTGAGTAAAAATCCCAGTGTGATGGGCATAAAACTTAGTTTGCGGATGTTAAGGAGCGAAAAAGCAAGAAGGATAATTAGACTACTTACCAGCAAAATTGAAACCAGGTTTCCTGAAATCTGTGAGCGGGTGCCAGGGTTGAAGAAGGCGAAGTATTGTGGAACAAATGCGGCTAAAACAAGTACAGGCCATTTCAATTCATAAACCCGGTATGGTTGCTTCCCAATCAGCGCCCGCAGAAACCCGGCGGTTAACCCGACGGCGACTGCGATGAGTAGAATCATGCCGGGTTATTATCCGCCGATTGATCCTGTTGCCTGGGGAGCACCTGCAGCCAAAACAAATAACACCAGTGTGGCAATGAACAATACCAACTTAATCTGTGAAGCGACCTTGGTAGAAACCAAAAAGAACTTACCTGAAAGTGTTTTCATGACAATCTCCTTTTTCATTTGTGTTTATAAATTATGACAATCTACAGGCTACAAAACAGGCTACAAAACAGGCTTCTTTTTAAGACATTGTCCTCCTTTCAAATTTAAAACAAAATTACAGAGGTTTAATCTCTGGTTCATATTCAACTACGGATAAATTTGAGGATAATTGCAGACAGCAGGTTATTTCATCAGTGTTCGATAAAGGTTTTCTGTCTGTGAGGATGGAGTAACGCCGAGGTCATTTAACAATAGTTTTTTACACTTGTCAAATTGCCTCACCATGCCAGCTTTATCACCCATAGCTGAATATGCGATCATTGCAGAACGATGGGCTGCTTCTGAACATGGTTCTATTTCAATGGCGCGTTGTGAATATAGCAATAGCCTGCTGATATTGCTTTGTTTCAATTAATAAGTTTATCAGGTTTGACGCAGTGGTAAGAAATTTTTGGTGCAAGTTCTCTCGTTGAATGAGTACCCATTCGTAATCAATTTTTGGTAGATATGGTCCTTTATAGAGTGCCAACGCATTCTTGAAATGCTGAATCTTCATGCTCTGATCGTCGGTGGAGTTGTGCTGAGGAGATCTCCTGTAAAAAGTTTTCAACATCATAGTCATAATCTAGCGTACGGTTAAAACGATATGCCTCTTCTACCAGTGGCAATACTTTCAGTGCCAAGAGCATGCCGAACGCGATAGATCGAATTTTTAAATCTCAGTCGAATCGTTTGTTGATCCGCCTCCGGCCAAAATACTTCTCCAATTTCTTCTTTGGTCACGCCTTCCATGTTTTGAAGGATGAAGAAGAATAGATCGCGAACACTTTGTGTTTTCCATGCTGCCAACTTGTACTAATTGATCCCCAATTTTTACCTGGGTCCGCCCCAGACGCTCTAATGGCAATACGGGGGGTTGTGAACTGGATAACACTTGAATGACGGCGGATCATTTTCCGGATATCAATGAGCGAATGGTCATATTCTTTTACGCGTTCGATAAAATTCGCCAAGTCAATCATTCGTCGGAGTTTCCTGGTTGATGTGATGTAATAATTCCAAGTTTTCACTGCCAAGTCTCAGACAGACTTCCTGTTCATAGTCTGATCTTGGAGTCTCAACCCAATCGTGAAATTGTTTGAGTTGTAGCAGGTTGAATTCGAGTTCAATAAGGCTAAAACTTGAAATAAAAACCGGCGCGAAATTGTCAGCTTTATAACCTTCCTGTTGGAAAAACGCTTTGCCGGAGTGATCTTTTCAAGCGATTTTTGAATTTTCCGCTCCTGCAGGGCAAGGACACCTGCTTCCAGAAGCACAAGGATTCCTCATATTTGGAACCACCACTTAAGGCTAATTTTTCTGCTTCGTTGAGGAAATGATGCGCGTTGTGGAAATTCCCCGCACAACGTTCAAGCGAGCATTGCGAAAGATTCAATAAAATCTGTAAAGTGAGGTCATTAAGACCCGGTAAAACAGACCGGGCGAATGCATATACCTTATGTGCTTCTTCAAAAGCATGAATATCACGATAAAGATCGCCAAGGCTTGTGAGTGAATAACATTCCAACCTGGGATTCGCTGCCAGGCGCGCATAATTCACTGCCCGTTCCAGGTTTTGCATCGCAATTTCAAAATGCCCGCGCATATGCTGCAAACCACCCAGGTTATTAAGTACATTAGACTGCCACAGCGAGTTTTGGGTTTTCTGCCAGAATTCGAGTGAATTTGTGTAACAGGATTCAGTCTCAACCAGGTTTCCCATCGCGCAATAGACCACCCCTAGATCCAACAAAACCTTTGCCGCATCCAGTTTTTCCTTCATCTTCATGGTAAAGTGCAAGAGACTCCTGCAATATTGACGAGTGAATTACGCAATTCACCTTTTTGATAAAGGTTAACCCCTTTGACTCGTAATGCTTCTGCACGCAATCTTTCTTCCTTCGGGTGATGTGAGCAAATCTAGCAGGCTTCATCAACATCTTCCATCGCACGGGTGAATAATTACCAAATAACGGTTGACATGCCTCCGTCGGATCAAGCAGCGACAAGTCCTGATGAAATTTTTGATCCTCGCAATCCTGTGATTGCCCGGTCCAATAATTCAATGCTTTGCTGGCTTGCGCCACGCATCATTGCCACCGTCCCCAAGGATGGAAAGTATCTCTGGACGGGTATTTTTTTCACCATCCGGCAGTGTATCTATCCATTCAGTAAGGGTCACCAATCGTCCACCGAGAATCAATCCTGGAGATGCCTCGCGAATCAAATCGCTAACCTGGTCCACATTGCCAATACGCGAGTAGATCGACATGGCACGTTCCCAATCGCGTTGATCAACATAATAGGCAGCAAGAGCCTTTTCGATCTTGAGCGTTTCTTCAGGCCTTCCATCTCGCATGCGATCCTGTAGAAAATCCCTGAAAAGGTGATGGTACCGCAAATGAAGTGTAACATCTTCCACAGGAAGTACGAACAAATTGTCCCGTTGAACAATTTCGATTTGCTGATCCCATTTGGTATTGGAAAGCTCAAGTGTTTGCCCGATGACCTTTTCACATAGATCAGCATTGAATTCCTCAAGAAGCGATGTTCGCAAAAGGAAAGATTGCATCTCTTCATCCTGCCGGTCAAAAACCTGCTGTGCGAGGTATTCATACAAACCAACGCCTGAAACGCGTTCGAGTCTCAACCGTTCATCAGTTCCCTCTTCCGAAAGTTGCGCCGTCAACAATAAACCAGTGATCCAACCCTCTGTATGTTCTGCCAATTGGGTGGCACCATCATCTGTAATCATCTGGTGATAGTTTACTGCCATCAGCTGCTTGATCTCTTCAGGCAGGAAAGCTAATTCTTCAAAGCTCAATCCACCAACCTGCGACCTGGCTACCAATAAGGATAAATCAGGCAGGGTTAAAAGCGTACGCGAGGCGATGATCATATGGAAGTTTTCGGGCATTTCCTGGGTAATGCGGTTAATGAAAGACTCGATTGGCTTGCTATCTCTCACCAAATGGTAATCATCCAGGACGAAGATAAAGTTCTCTGTAATATTCTCATAGCAATCATTAACGATAGCCGTGATTACTGCGTCCAGATCCAGCTTATCCTGGTTGATATTCTGCAATGCAGAAAATGAAGCAATCCCAAACCCGGGGTAGCGATTGTGGATTGAGGAGATGAAATGCGCTATAAATCGCTGAGCATCAGTATCAAGCGTATCCAAAGCAAACCAGCATACTGGCAGTTGGGTGTGATAAGTAAAGTCGATCATCAACGATGTCTTGCCGTAGCCAGCCGGTGCCGCCAGAATAAGCAGTTTTAAGTCGATGACATTATCCAGGATTTCAAGCAATCGCTGACGCGAAAGTATTTCACTGCGCCGGCGAGGAATGATAATTTTGGTACGAACGATAGGAATTTCCGAAGGCATGATGACTATTAACTTTTTATTGAAAGGAACACAATGAATTTATTATAGAGGATTTTAACAAAAAAGTGGGGGTAAATGAGATTACCTCCACTTTTATTAGACAACACTAATTTTTGTTTACAAAGAAGGTGCTGCAACACCCAGGTATCGTGCATCTCCAAAGGCAAGGATTGGGTAGAAAATGAAGGGGAGAAATATCAAACCGACCCCAAAACCGCTCCCTTTACCAAAGACTTTTGCCGTGTCCAGTGTTACCATAACCGCTATAACAATATTAACGATCGGTATGAACATGAGGAGTAAATACCACCACGGCTTGCCTATGATCTCCAGCATAACAAGTATGTTGTAAAAAGGGATCAGCACCGCCCAGCCTGGTTTTCCCGCCTTCACGTACACCTTCCACATCGAGACAATCATAAAAACACCAATTGCCATATAGAAGAGCCAACCAACAAAACCGATTCCGTTGTCTAAACCATTGTTGTAATCCATTCGCATCTCTCCTTATATGATATATTTCATAATAGTCTAGCAATTAATAGTTCAATGTCAAGTATTTGCGACTTAATTTATCCATATTTAAGGTAACATGTCAATTTTTCTTTCCAAATTTCTACCACTGTTCCTTTACCCACTCGGCGTGCTCGCACTCCTCCTCCTGGCTATCTTGTTGTTTTGGAAGAGACCTCGCTTGGCGAAATCAATCCTTATTGCAGCAGTAATCATCCTTTTCCTCAGTGGGAACCGCTACGTGGCTTCAGCAATAACACGAAGCCTGGAGCGGAAGTATCTTCCGGAAGAGATCACATTACCCATAGATTCGATCGTCATATTGGGTGGAGGCACCGAACCGGCAATTGACCCGCGCCTATCTGTTGAAATTAACGCTGCGGGTGATCGGGTAATCTATGGGGCCATTCTCGCCAGGCAATTCCCCAAAGCAACAGTAATCGTTAGCGGCGGCGATATTGATTTCCTGGATCTTGCCAGTTCCTCCCCGGCTGACGATATGGTAAGCCTGCTGGAACTAATGGGAATCTCAGGTGAAAAAATCCTCATCCAGGGAGAATCACAGAATACCTATGAAGATGCTTTATACACTTGTGCTGTTCTCAAAGAAAACGGTTTGCAAAAAACCCTTCTAGTCACATCCGCAACCCATATGCCGCGCTCGGTAGCAGTATTCCTGAAACAGGGTTGTGATGTGATTGCTGCACCAACGGATTTCACCGTCACCGAGGCTGCCTGGCAAAAACTATGGCACCCCAACGTGGAAGAGTTCCTGATCAATCTTATCCCTTCGCATTCCAACCTTTCGACGCTCACGAAGTCTATAAAAGAATATATCGGTATAAGCGTATACCGCATAAAAGGATACTTGTAATCAGTGAATTTGTAATTGGAGCTACTATGAAAAACTTATTTCACATAATTTTATTAATCCTATTGACCTCGTGTACCCTACCAACTCCTGCACCATCGTTATTAGGGACTCCATCTCAGAATCTGGGAACGTCGATGTCCTCGACAAATCCACTAACCACATCTCTTGCACCAATTGTAGATATTGCTCCTCTCTTGGCTGACACCACTCTCAATCAAATCGAAGTGAAGATCCAGCAAAACATACTTGGAACAGCCGGTAGCCTCATAAACGCGAACCTTCGCAACGATTCCGACGAATATCGCGTCTTCTCATTGACTTGCGGTTATACATTTGCCCCCAAGGCAAACGAAGACGTACAACAGATGATCCTGATTCAACCCCTGGTGTTTTCCATTGAACCGCAGAGTTCGGCAAATGTTTTTCCAGTTACGGTATGTATCGATCCTGAGAAAGAAGTACCAGCCATAGGAGAACACTATTCCTTCGGTCCGATGGCGGAAGGTGATTTAAAGAAACTTGCTGATTGTGCGTGTGGTTCAACTATTTCACCAGAAGATACAATCGCCTTATTCACCCAACAACTCGCATTTTGGATGGTGGCATTGGGGAAGAATTCAGGACAGATCATCTCAATGTCTCCAGAGGAGTTCATAAAACTGCTTGCAAGCAAGGAGGTTGACCAGAAGACCCTAGACTCTATGAGAGGGTACCTCCCTTTGGTTAAACTCAAAACGATCTCAATATTAAAAAAATGTGGATTATAAATTGTTGAAATAAAAAAGAGCTTTTCAGCTCTTTTTTATTTCACTTAAATCAACTGCTTTCTTACCTCTGAGCTGAGGAAATCCAACGCCCACACTACCAGGATGATCAGCAACAAGGCTGTACCTGCCTGGTGATACTGCAGCGTGTTGATGCGTTGCGAAAGGAAGTAACCAATGCCACCGCCGCCCACAAAACCTATTATGTCGATATACGCACATTTATGTCCCAGTGGTAAATGGTAAATGACAGGAAATCAGGGACAATTTGGGGTACAACTGCATAACGCACAACCTGGAGTTTATTAGCACCAGTAGCTGTAATGGCTTCAATCGGCCCGTTATCGATACTCTCCACTGCCTCAGAGAACATTTTCCCCAGTGATGCTGCGGTTGTGATTGAAAGCGCAATGACACCAGCAAACGGACTTCCAAACCCCACGATCATGGCAAAGATAGTTGCCAGTACCATAGGCTCGTAAGAACGAACAATGTTCAAAAAACCACGCACGATATAGTACACGATCGAACCCAATTTCCCCTTACGGGTGATATTGGAGGCTGCCAGGAAACTGAGCGGAAGAGCCAGGATCGTTCCAATGGTCGTAGCGATCAATGCCATGAAAATGGTAACAAACATGGCATCGAGCACTTCCTTTAGTGCCGGATCCGCGATCAACTTACCCGTGGGAATGGATACCTCAAAGGATATTTGGGCAGGTTTCTCATTTACTGCAGCAGAGATCGGGCGAATCTCCAGGGGCATACTGATTTCGCCATTTTCGTCCGCCTGGATGTTCTTGATGCTCATCAAACCGCCTTCAGGCAGGATCCAGCGCAGGGAAATCTCGGCGTTGGGTGGCAGGTCGTAACCTTGCAAGGTTAGTACCTCTTTCGGTGAACCGCAAGGTGGATCGAGAACAATCCGAGGACCTGTCACCGGTGCGTCAGGATTCGGAACAACACCGCATGGAACAGGGACTACTTGCGAGACTGTGACTTTATCTGATTCCTTTGCGAACAACGCCGGGGACAACAATTGACTCATAATGTCCTTGGCTTTGGAACCTGAGGAAATCAATTTCCCGATATCTGGTTTCGTTACTCGGATACTGAGAATGAGCAAGCCAACAACTGCAAATATGGCAAGCACCTTGGCAAGAGATTTGAGGAGTGTTTTGAAAGTCGCCATGTTACACCAATCTCTCCCGGATGCGGGCGCTGAAGAAGTCCAGGATTATCACAATAACCGCAATGGCAACAAATGCAGTACCCACCGCCCTAAAATCCTGAAGGATGATCCACTGCCATAGGAAGAAACCGATACCACCACCGCCAACAAAACCAATGATTGTCGAGGAACGCACATTGATGTCCCAGCGGTAGATCGTTAGAGCGGTGAATGCTGGTACGATCTGAGGAATGACCGCAAAACGCACTATCTGGAACCAGTTAGCACCAGTCGCCTTAATAGCCTCGATTGGCCCGGGATCGATTCCCTCCACGACCTCAGAATAGAGTTTCCCAAGAGCTGCAGTGGTATGGATGGTGAGGGCGATCATGCCTGGAAATGGTCCAAGGCCCACAATGATGACAAAGATGATCGCCATGATTAAAGCTTCAATCGAGCGCACGATATTAAGGACTGTCCGAGTAACAATATAAATTATGGTGGTGAGCGGGTTGCCCGTCATCAGGTTACGCGCTGCCAGGAACGCAAAGGGTATTGCCAGGATTGCGCCGATCAAAGTCGAAAGAAAGGCCAAGTGCAAGGGTCTCGTAAATACCCTGGACAATATACCCACCAATGGCAGATAATTCGATCCCGCCGATAGGGCGGCTTTGTTCAACTTTGATGCGATGTATCTGCGGAATGGTGGGGTCTGGTGCAGTGGTGTGGACTATAGACTTAACTTCCCACTCTAGAACAACCCTTCCATTGGCATCAGAAGTTGCTTCTGCTCCCATCGCTTTACCGCCAATAGGATTTTGCCAGTAAAAAGAAGTGACAGTATCCGGCCAGAAACCTTCACCGACTACTGTGATCACATCCCCAACATTAGCGCAGGGTTCCTCAACATAAACTCGAATACTTTCATCAGTGCGTAAAGGAGTTGGGGGAAAATCGGAACAGGGCGATTGGATATCCGTAAAACCATTACGTTTTTCTGCCTTTGGCTGCGTGAAATCAATCTTGAACATCTGTCGAACAATATCTTTTGATCTGCCTGCGTTTTGGACGAGAGCTTTTAGATCAAATTCTGTAACCTGTCCGCCAATGCCATAAGCCATCACCAACCAGAACAAGATTGGGACAAGGGCGTTTCTCCCCTTCGGTGAGGCAACATCCCAAATATTCCAGAGCCAAAAAAGAAAAGGGATAACAAACCAGAAAGGTTTTTGAAACCCCATGTTGTACCAATAAACAATCGCCAGAGATGTAGCAAATCCGATAAAAAGGGCAATCGCAGCCCGGTATCTGCGTTGAAACACCTGCCCTAAGCCCGGCATAAGTATTGACAATAATATAGCTATTACCTTGTTGGGAGTCTTTTTGTCAGCCATGGGGTCTATTCAAGCGCAGTGGCGCGAATGTCCTGCGCTTCTTCGCCATAGATTTCTTTGAACTTAACCCGGTCGATATCCGAAGGTAATCCTTCAAAAACCTTCATACCATCTTTCAAGCCAATAACCCGCGTAGCGTAACGCTGGATCAGATCCAGGTAATGCAAGCTGCAGATGACTGTAACTTTATCTTCCTTGTTTAATTGTTCAAGGTATTGCATGATCGAATGCGCCAGTACCGGGTCAAGGCTGGCAACCGGTTCATCCGCCAGGATAAGCTTTGGTTCCTGCATCAGCGTGCGGGCAATACCCACCCGCTGCTGCTGCCCACCTGAAAGGGCATCAGCCCTGCTTTCTACTTTGTCATCAAGTCCAAGCCTGTCAAGTGCGGCGTGGGCACGTTGTTTTTCAGAAGCCGGGAAGATTCCCAGCGTGGTTGACCATGGGTTTAAATAACCCAATCGACCGTTAAGAACATTGGTCATTACTGTGGATCGTTTTACTAGATTAAAATGCTGGAAGATCATACCGATCTTCCGGCGGATATGGCGAAGTTCAGCTCCCTTGGAGGCGGTGATGTCGATGCCATCCATGGTGATCTTGCCTTCAGTCGGATCGATCAACCGGTTGATGCAGCGCAGGAGCGTGGATTTTCCTGATCCGGAGAGCCCGATAATCACCAGAAACTCTCCATCTTGCACTTCAAAACTCAAGTCCTTTAGCGCTTGGGTACCGCCGGGGTATACCTTGGTTAAGTGTTCAACTTTGAGCACGGTTTAATCCTTCAAAATGTGATGATTACAGAATTCTAAAAAAAAATTGGAGGGGGGAAATCCCCCCTCCATCCTGGTACAGGATTTCTTACTTCACCATGGTGGTGATGTCGATACCGGAAGCCTGCAGGGCAGCGCGGAAGGCATCGTAGAAGGAATCTTCAGCAACCTTGAAACCCTGGATCTCATATCCAGCATTCTTCAAGATTTCTTTTCCTTCATCAGACTCACCCATTGCCAACAAAGCATCCTTGACTTTGGTGCCAGTTGCGGCATCCATTGCAGTGGAGAAGGAAACATTGTCATTGGGGATGATATTGTCAGTACGCCAAATGACAACGATCTTTTCGTTCACATCAGTATGAATCTTGTCGCTTGTGCGGGCATCGATGTAGGTGGCGCCAAAATCGCAGATAACGCCATTGGTTGTGCCGGCAGCAACACCAGCATAAAGAGCCTGGATGACAGCGGGGTGACCCTGGACAGCGGCGGGGGTCTTGTAATTGACGCCATATTGTTTCAGGAGTCCACCGGGGATGATGTAACCGGAGACAGACAGGGGATCGGTGAAGCAGGGGCGTTTGCCATCAAATTGCTTCAGGGCGGTGGCAGCATCTGCAGTGTTCAAGTTTGTGGCAGCATCGAAGTAAGGGGTGAAAGCTGCATCAACATGAGCAACAAACTGGGCACCATAGAAATCTGCACCATTGCGGACAACAACCAACTGAACTTCAGCTGCATTAGCCTGTTTTGCCAATAAATAAGCAAAGGTTGGCATGAATCCAACATGGGCATTGCCGGAAGCCATGGCTTCGATCAATGCAGTGTAGCTGTTGGGGATGGTCACAGTGTATTCGAACCCGGTCAACTCTTTGAGTTTTGCGGCAATGGCTTCACCACCAACTGTCAACTGCTCGGCAGTGGCAGATGGGGCAAGGGCGATGATGATGGGGTTCTCAACAGAGCCCAGGGGTTTGGGAGCTTCTGTGGCAACCACCGGGGCTTCAGTCACAACCGGTGCAGCAGTTGGGGCTTTGGTTGGGGCAGCGGTTGGCGTGGTGCACGCAGCCAATACCATAATGCTAACAACCAATACGGAAAATAGTACAAACAAACTCTTTTTCACTTTTCTCCTCCTATAGGATTGGGATTGCAAATTTGCGTTTTTTCCCGAACGCAAAGTTAATCATATACCATTAGAAACTAAAAGGCAAGATTGACTTGCCTTTTTTATCTTAAAATTACAAGTTTTTAAATCGTTGAAAGTCAAGATTCAGAATACCCGCAAAGCGCCAGCGCACCTGGACCGGTATGGGTTCCCAACACTGGTGAAACAATCCCCACGATCAGTTCCGCAGGATTGTACTCAGCCTTAACACGTTCAGCCAAGGCACGCGCTTCTTCGTCAGCGGCATTATGCAACACTGCTATGCGCAACGGCTTAGTCTTGTCCAATTTTTTAAAGAAACTGGTGTAAAGGGTTTCAATAGCTTTACTTCGAGTCGTAGAAATATCGCCCGGCTCAACTGTACCAGTCTTGTGGTTCACCCGAATCTGGGGTTTGATCTTGAGCATGTGACCGAGCATCCTGGCGGCGCCAGCAATCCGGCCACCCTTGATGAGGTATTCCAGTGTGTTCAAGACAATATGGTAATGAAGACTCTCCCGCACTCCGTTGGCAGCCTGCACCATTTCACTAACATTTGCACCTGCTTCGCGCGCCCTGGCCATGGCTAAAACCTGCCATCCAAGACTCATAGAATTCCCTTTGGAATCCACGATGGTGACAGGTAGTTTGTACCCCTGGGCAGCCGCACGGGCTGATTCGAGAGTCCCGCTCATGGCACCGCTTATCGTGATCACAACGATCCTGGTTGCCCCTTGAGCATTCGCAGCGTTATAGGCATCCAGGAATTGCTGCGGTGTCGGCTGCGATGTGGATGGGTATCCCGGTTCAGTTTCAAGCCGGCGATAAAAATCTTCCGCGGTTAAATCCACTCCATCCAAAAACTGGTTATCCCCCCAAACGATTGTTAGCGGCACTATTCGGATCTGATATTGTTCCCGTAATTTTGCAGGCAAATCACTAGTGCTGTCAGTGATCAGCGCTATGGTTGAATTGATCATTAATCTACCTTCCAACTGTGATAATCAAATTATAATACCTGCTTGTATCAAATTCCACTTTTTGAATTCCTTACAATCCTGTTAAAACTGGTACCTTTACTTCTCAATCCTACAACCCTAATCTCACAATCCTTTCATTAAAATGCAAAAACTCCGCTCAACTTTCAATGAATATCCGCGCAATTTCTGGATTTTAATCGGCTCTCTCTTCATCGACCGGCTGGGTGGGGCATTGATCTTCCCCTTCTTCTCCCTATACATCACCGAGAAATTTGGTGTCGGCATGACACAAGTCGGCACCCTGTTTGCCTTTTACGCAGTATCCAGTTTTATTGGTTCTCTCATCGGCGGCGCTCTTACAGACCGCTTCGGTCGACGCGCCTTAATGATCTTCGGGCTCATCTCCAGCGCTGTCACCGCCCTCATCATGGGGTTTTCAAAAGACTTTCAAACCTTCTTCCTCTTTTCGGTGATAGTTGGAGCTTTTGCTGATATGGGTCACCCTGCTGGACAAGCCATGCTCACCGATATCCTGCCTGAACCCAAGCGCATTGAAGGATTCGGTATCCTGCGCGTGGTGGCCAACCTGGCAGTCACCATTGGTCCTGCCATTGGGGGTTTGATTGCCTCAAAATCCTTTTTCGCTCTCTTCGTTATTGACGCGATCGCTTCTGCAATCACTGCCCTGATTGTCTTTTTAACCATGCCGGAGACAAAACCGGTAAAACACGTTGACCAGCCACACGAGTCCATAATTCAAACTTTTAAAGGTTATTCTGTTGCCTTGAAGGACAGGATTTTTATTCTCTTCCTGACTGCCTCGGCGATCATGGTGATTGTGTATATGCAGATGAATACCACTCTTTCGGTTTACCTTCGGGATGTTCATCTAATAACCACCCAACAATTTGGCTACATTCTCAGCCTCAACGCTGCTATGGTAGTGGTCTTCCAATTCTGGATCACCCGCCGCATTTCAAAATATGCTCCCATGATGTTGATGACTATTGGCACTCTCTTCTATTTAGTGGGTTTTACTATGTACGGTTTTGTCACCACCTATCTTTTTTTCCTGATTGCCATGGTCATTATCACAATCGGGGAGATGATCGTTTCTCCGACCTCAACTGCACTGGTCGCGAGCCTGGCACTGGCGGACATGCGCGGCCGCTATATGGCAGTCTCTGGTTTTAGCTGGATCATTCCCTCAGCAGTCGGTCCTCTTGCAGCAGGGTTCATCATGGATAACCTTGATCCACGCTGGGTTTGGTACGCCTCAGGTATCCTGGCTGCAATAGCCACCCTTGGATTCTATGCACTGCACCGCGGGGCGTCTGTAAGGTTGCAAAACAAGCCGCCTGCGATCGTGGATTGATTAGCGGGTGATCTCTATCTGGCGCATTGTTTCAGGGAATATTCAATAATTGACAGGTTACATTTATCCCTTTTTGTCTGACAACCTGAATATTTTCCTTGTAAACCTTTTTTAAACATGCTATCATTTCTTAATAGCGAATGACTAAACCTGAAATCAATATAAGATTACAATCCATGAAATTGAAGGCGAGGTGAATTCCATAACAAATACGCGATTTTAATTACCATCTTTCCATCATTTGACAATATTTGCACATTATCTTAAAAAGTAATTCACATTGAATGAATTAACCAGCAGATGCTGGAAAAAACACTTAAAGACAGGACATACTATGATCAATCCTCATCCAGGACTACCCGAATTAGAGTATGTAAAACCCTCAACGCTCGTAGAAGCCAGTAAATTCCTGGCAGAACACGATGGGGTCTCCCGGCCATTTGCAGGCGGTACCGATAATTTTGTCCGCCTTCGTGATGGAGTATTAAAACTAGATTACCTTGTTGATATTAAAGGTCTGGAAGGTACCAGAACGATTTCATTTGATCCTAAAAAGGGGCTCACCATTGGTGCAGCCGTGACCATGAACATGGTTTCTGCTCATCCTGATGTTGTCAAACATTACCCTAACCTCGCAGAAGCGGCCAATTCAGTTGCCAGCTACCAATTGCGTAACCGCGCTACCATTATCGGCAATATTTGCAATGCCTCTCCAGCCGGTGATACGATAGGCACCTGCCTGGTGATGGGCGGCATCCTCAAAGTACATGGGGTTAACGGATTCCGCGACGTCCCGTTAAACACCTTCTTCCTGGCACCTGGACGCACAGTATTAAAACCAGGAGACGTTGTAGTATCCATCTTCCTGCCCATCCCCCCCAAGGGACTTGTGGGAACCTACAAGAAACTGGGGCGCAACATTATTGGCGACCTTTCCATCGTTGGAGTAACCGTAGTTGGCTATCCAGCCAAAGAAAGTCCCTCTGGTTTCCAGTTCCGTATCGCGCTGGCATCTGTCGCCCCCATTCCGTTTGAATCATTCAAAGCTGAAGCAATTCTCTCTGAAAAGAAAATTGCAGACGATACCATCACCCGAGCTGCTGACGCGGCCATGGAATCGGTCACCCCGATTGATGATGTGCGTGGAACTGCCCGCTACCGGAAATTCATGGTGCGCAACCTCACGCGCGAAGCTTTAACCGAAGTTTGGAAGAAACTCAACAAATAGTCCACCGCAAAGAATTGAATCTAGTGTTAGGAGGTAATAAATGTCCTTAAAACAAATCACCCTCACCGTAAATGATCTGGTCGAAACGGTGGATGTGCCCCACAATATGACCCTTCTCCAAATGATCCGAGAAAAACTATCACTCACCGGCACTAAAAACGGTTGTTCAGCTGGTGAGTGCGGTGCCTGTACAGTATTGATGAATGGTGAACCTGTTAATAGTTGTATGGTGCTGGCTGCGGAATGTGATGGCGCCAAGATCGTCACGGTTGAAGGGTTGGCAAAAAGCGGTAAATTAACCGGGCTTCAGGAAGCGATTATCAAATCTGGCGGTGTGCAGTGCGGTTTCTGTACTCCCGGAATGCTCATCTCAGCCACTGCCCTACTAAAACGCAATGCCCACCCTACCGATGCCGAGATTCGCGAAGCTATTGTTGGCAATTTATGCCGATGCACCGGTTATGTACGCATCGTAGATGCAATTAGAACAGCGGCTAAGTAAGCGCATTTTCCATAGAAAAGGATATCCAATCCTCTAAGGAGCCGAAATATGGCAAACGTAAAATCTAAAGAAAAAACTTCCAATCCGATCGGCGCATCCTTGCCGCGTAATGATGTGTACGAAAAAGTGACCGGTACTGCAGTTTATGCCGAAGATATACAGTTCGGAACTAAACTGCTGCACGCTCGTGTGGTGCGCAGCCCACACCCGCATGCGCTCATCAAACGTGTTGATACCAGTAAAGCAGAAGCTCTGCCAGGTGTGAAGGCAGTGGTCACCGGAAAAGACTTCCCCAACCGCATTGGCCTCTATCTGCAGGATAAAACCATCTTTGCAACTGACCGTGTGCGTTTCATTGGCGATCCTGTGGCTGCTGTTGCGGCTGTCTCTGATGAGATTGCCATGAAAGCAGTGGAGTTGGTGGAAGTGGATTATGAAGTACTTGAGGGTGTATTTGATGCAGAATATGGTGCATCTGCTAAAGCCCCTCTGATTCACCCGCAATTGGGTGAATACATCTACCCGAACTTCATTTTCCCCAAACCCGGTACCAATATCTCCAACCACTTCAAGATCCGGCGCGGAAACGTGGAGGAAGCCTGGCCAAAATGCGAATTCATTGTCGAACGCACATTCAGAGTTCCCCATATTCAACATGTACCCATCGAAACGCATATCGCCATCGCTCAAATGGATGAAAAAGGGAAAGTAACCCTGTGGGCATCCTCTCAATCACCCTTTGCCCAGCGCAACTTGATCGCCCATGCTCTGCATATTTCTCAGAGCGACCTGCGGGTGATCGCCCCATTGGTGGGCGGCGGGTTTGGTTCAAAAGCCGGCGTCACCATGGAAGCAATTCCTGTTGCCCTGGCAACCAAATGCAAGGGTTGGCCAGTAAAATTATCCTCACCCGCGAAGAAGAATTCTTCACTAATTTTGTCCGCCAGGGATTGATCGCTCACGTAAAAGTTGGCTGCGACAAGGATGGAAATCTACTCGCGTTAAAGAACACCATGTATTGGGACGGCGGCGCATCCACGGAATATGGCGTCAATGTCACCCGTGCTGGCGGCTATTCCAGCTCCGGACCTTATGACATTCCGAATATTGAAAATGACAGTATCTGTGTTTACACCAACCATCCCATTGGTGGTGCTTATCGCGGTTTTGGGATGTCAGAAATGCACACCGGGCTTGACCAGGCAATTGATGAACTGGCTGAAAAAGCCGGGATTGACAAAGTCACCTTCCTGAAGAAAAACGGCGTTGTAGGCGGCGATACCCTCGCAACTGGAATGACCATGCATGAAAATGGTTTGCTGCAGTGCATCGATAATGTGGCAAAATCATTAAACTTCAAGGAAAAAGAAAAACCCTCTTCACCTGATCGCTTGCGCGGAAAAGGTATCGCCATCATGTGGAAAGCCCCGGCCATGCCACCCAATGCTGGATCCAGCGCCTGGGTTGAATTAGCTGAGGACGGAAATGTGACCGTTGGTATTGGCGGACAGGAAATTGGCCAGGGTACCTTTACTGTTATGGCGCAAATGGCCGCGGCAGCATTAGGTGTACCCTATGAAAAAGTACGCATTGCCGGACCTGTTGATACTCAATACAGCCCGTATGAATGGCAGACTGTTGCCAGCCGCCTCACCTGGAGTATGGGTAATGCCGTTCGCGCTGCCGCCTCCGATGCCCGTAAACAAATCCTGGAAATGGTAGCCGAAGCCTGGAAAGAAAAAATCGAAGATCTGGATATCGTAAATGGCATCGTGGTTTCCTATAAAAGTGAACAGGAAACCCCGCTTGAAAATATTGTCATCTACGGTATGCCCAAAAAGAACGATGAAGGTTGGATGGGCGGCCCAATCATTGGTCGCGGTTCCTTCATGCCCAAATACGTCACCGGGTTGGATGCTGAAACCGGTCAGGGTGCCCGCGCTGTTGTGCACTACACAGTCGGTTGTGAAGGTCTCGATATTGAAATTGACAAAAATACCGGCAAAATCCATGTGCTTAAAGCGGCCGCAGCCTTTGATGTTGGAAAAGCCATCAACCCCGACCTCGTTAAAGGACAAATCGAAGGTGGATTTGTGCAGGGTTTGAGTTCCGCCATGTTCGAGGAGATAAAACTCAAAAAGGGTGTTATGACCAACCCCAGCTTTGTGGATTATCGAATCGCCACCGCACCGGATGTGGATTTCCCGTTGGAGACACCGTATGTTGAGGTTCCTCAGGATGATGGACCCTGGGGGGCGCGTGGAGTTGGTGAACATCCGATGGTTCCAACCATTGCAGCGCTTGGCAACGCCATTTATGATGCCACTGGAATCCGCCTACAAGGTCCTCCGTTTTCCGCAGAGAAGATTTACCTTGCCATGCTGGACGCTGGAATCGTAAAATAAACAAAAGAAATAATTATGCCGGATTTGCTTTTCCGGCATAATTTATGAAAATTAATGACACGAGGACAATCATATGACCGAAACTTTTGATCTAATCATTCGCAACGCCACCCTCAGAGGTGAGAAGAAATTAACCGATATCGCCATCGCAAACGGAAAGATTACAAAAATTGCCCCCAAAATTGCCGGGATTGCAGGCAAGGAAATTGATGCCCGCGGCAACCTGGTGACTGAATCATTTGTCAACACTCACCTGCATTTGTGCAAGGTATACACCTTGATGATGATGGACGAAGCTGCTCTCAAAGATTACCACGGTGCTGACATGGGCAAAGCCATGACCGCTATTGAGCTGGCAGCAAAAATAAAAGAAAAATATGATGAAAAGTGGATTATCAAGAACGTGCGGCGTGCCGCTTGCCCTTGCAGGGCGCTACGGTTGTACTCATATCCGTGCATTTGCAGATGTCGATTCAAAAGGCAAACTTGAAGGACTCAAGGCTCTCATCAAAGCCCGCGAGGAGTTCAAAGGAATCGTCGACATCCAGGTGGTGGCATTTGCCCAGGACGGCCTTGTCCGTGAACCAGGTGCTGAAAAATTGATGCGCGAAGCCATGAAACTCGGAGCTGATGTGGTCGGCGGCATCCCCTGGATCGAGTACACCGATGCCGATATCGCTGAACATGTGCGTATTTGCTTCCAACTAGCCAAGGAGTTCGATAAACCTGTATCAATGCTGGTGGATGACGCTGGCGACCCCGGTTTGCGTTCACTCGAGGTAATGGCACTCGAAACCATAAAAACTGGCTGGCAGGGTCGCTCCTTGGCTCATCATGCCCGAGCCATGTCAATGTATCCCAAACCTTACCTGCAAAAACTGGCTGCGTTATTAAAGAAAGCTCAAATGGGTGTCGTCAGTGACCCCCACACTGGTCCACTACATGCACGCGTAAGAGAACTTCTGGAAGAGAATGTACTGGTTTGTTTGGGACAGGATGACATTTCGGATGCATATTATCCATACGGGCGGAATAACATGCTCGAGGTGGCTTTTTTGAACTCTCACCTGCTGTGGTTCACCACCCGCGAAGATATGGAAACCCTCTACGATATGGTCACCAGGAATGCGGCGAAATGCATTGGCTTAAAGACTTTGAGATCAAAGTCGGTGCAGCAGCCAATCTGGTTGTTCTGGATCAACCCAATGTACTTGAAGCGCTGCGGTTCCATGAACGCCCGACCCACGTGATCAGTCACGGGAAACTGGTTGACCAGCTAGCAATGGATAAGATTTACAACGATAATTTTTAGTCTTTTACCAGGAATTTAAAACCGCGGGGGTTGTTTCACCGCGGTTTTATTGTTACATTTATCATAAGAAGATATGTCTTTTTTACCGGACAGCTTGCAGTACATTGACAACCGCTTTATTATTCTCTATGATTATTATTACGGAATTTGAGAAACTTTATTGATGCAGGAAGGGGCTCTATTAAACAAGCATAGAACTTGAGATTATTGCATTTACTTCCGTATTAAAAACGGTCTGTTTTGAAATATCGACCAGCTGCGTTGCATAAAGGAGGTGATCGCGAATAAATTTGTTTTTGCGGGTAACTCATTCAATCTAGAAAAGAGGAGAATATGTTCAAGAAGCTTTCAGTCGTAATTGCTCTGCTTATGGTCTTCACCCTGTTGGCAGGGTGCGCCGGTGGTGCGACCTCCAAAGGCGATAAATTAAAAGTATTTGGTGCATTTGCCACTCCAATTGAAGAACCCTGGGATGGCGTTATCCATGAAGCCCTTCAAAAGGCTGAAGATGCCGGTACGATCGAATACACCTACACAGAAGATATCGGTTATTCTGGTGACATGGAACGTGTCCTCCGAGAAGTTGCCGAACAGCAGAAACCCGATCTCATCATTGGTGATGCATTCGTAAACGAAGAAGCAGTCCGCCGTGTGGCAAAAGACTACCCCGAGATCGCCTTTGCTTTCGGTTCTGAACTTGGTCCTGTTGCCCCCAACCTGGCTGTCTTTGATAACTGGATCCATGAACCTGCTTACCTGAGCGGTATGCTGGCTGGTGGAATGACCAAGACCAATACCATCGGTATTGTTGCTGCAGTTCCCATCCCGGAAGTAAACCGACTCGTGAACGCCTTTATCGCTGGTGTAAAAGAAGTGAATCCCGATGCCAAGGTACTTGTTTCCTTCATCAACTCATTCTTTGATCCTGCCACTGCAAAAGAACAGGCTTTAGCGCACATTGATGCAGGCGCTGATGTACTTTATGCAGAGCGCGCTGGCGTTATTGAAGCCGCGGCTGAAAAGGGTGTTTTTGTCTTCAGCAATATGAGCGACCAGAATGCCACCGCCCCCGAGTGGGTTGTAACCGGCCCAGTTTGGAACATGGACCCGACCGTGAAATATATTATCGATCAGGTTACAGCCGGTACCTTCGCCCCCATCGACCTGAAAGATTTCAGTATGATGGCTATGGGTGGAGCAACACTTGCAGATTACCATGGCAATGATGCCAAGGTCCCTGCTGACCTTCTCGCGGCTGTAAAAGCCAAGGAAGAAGCTATCAAGAGCGGTATGTTCCGTGTACCCATTGATGAAGCCCAACCAGGCACTGTGAACTAGTCTACGATCTGAGGCGGCAGAAGGAGACTCCTGCCGCCTCCAATTTATGGTACTCCCGATGAAAATCGGGGATAAGGATTGATTATGTTAGCAGTTGAAATGAAAAACATCTCCAAGCAGTTCGGCACAGTCCTGGCAAATCAGGATGTGCACTTTTGCCTGGAACAGGGAGAAATCCATGCTCTCCTGGGCGAAAATGGCGCTGGTAAAACGACCCTCATGCGCATCCTTTATGGACTTTACCATGCTGACAGCGGTGAGATATTCGTCAATGGTCAGAAGGTAAATATCACCTCGCCCAAGGAAGCCATCGCGGCCGGAATCGGCATGGTTACACAGCATTTCACCCTGGTGCCAACCTTAACCGTGGCAGAAAATATTGTCCTGGGTTATACCGACAAGTTTGTCATCTCCCAAAAAGAAATCGAACAAAAAGTGCAGGAAGCTTCAGACAAGTATGGAGTACCTGTAAACCCTTCCGCGTTGGTAAAAAATCTATCGGTAGGTGAACGTCAGCGGGTTGAAATTCTAAAAGCACTTTATCGCAATGCCCATATCCTGATCATGGACGAACCGACTGCAGTTCTTGTTCCGCAAGAGGTGGACATTTTATTTGAATCTCTCGTCCGTTTGGTTAAATCAGGACTTTCTGTGATATTTATCAGTCATAAACTGGTTGAAGTTATGGCTGTGTGTGATCGAATTACTGTACTGCGAGACGGATGTGTTGCGAATACTGTAAAGAAAAGCGAAACCAGCCAGGTTGAACTGGCAAAAATGATGGTTGGCAGGGAAACATTCGGTGTCTCACGCGATGTTACCAGCCAGGTTGGGGAAACCGTTTATTCACTTGAAGGAATCACCCTGGATGGAATGCATGGCAAACGCGTCCTGGATGATATTTCTTTTTCCGTTTCCAAGGGTGAAATCCTGGGGATTGCAGGCGTTTCGGGCAATGGTCAGGGTGAATTAACACAGGTGATGACTGGCGTCTTAAAATCAACCAGTGGAATTATCAGGGTGGACGGCAAAGATATCACCAACCTGCCGCCTGCAGAAATTTCAGATGCGGGAGTGGGCAGAACCCCTGAGGACCGTCATCAGGGTAGTATTGGCGATCTCACGGTGGCGGAGAACCTGGCGTTGGAAAATCTTCCAAAGTTCACCACCAATGGATTTCTGGATCGCAAAAAGATCAATGCAGAAGCAGAAGAAAAGATCAAGGAATTCCAGATCAAGGCTTCACCCAATGATCAATTACGCAAACTCTCGGGCGGGAACATGCAAAAGGTCATCCTGGCGCGAGCTCTCTCCCGCAAACCCAAGGTGGTTATCGCAGCGCAGCCAACCCGCGGTCTGGATGTGGGCGCCACTGAGTATGTTCGTAAACGCCTGATGGAAGAACGCGAACGAGGCGCCTCGGTCGTCCTAATCTCGGAGGACCTGGATGAGGTACTGGCTCTCTCAGACCGTATCGCGGTTATTTACGAAGGCAGCATCAAGGGTATTGTACCTTCCGCTGAAGCAACTCCTGAAAAGATCGGCCTGTTGATGGCCGGCGCAGTTTAACGCCTGACAGGCATTGGAGGTTTTTATCGTGAAGAAATTTAAAATTGAACGGGCAGCTGCGCCTATGTGGGCAAACACTTTAATACCGGTGGTGGCGATTCTGGTTACTTTTGTGATCACGTCCATTCTTATCATTGCAGCCAAAGCCAATCCGTTTTCTGCTTATTACAACTTTCTCATCGTTCCACTTTCCACCAAGTTTTCTGCACTTGAAGTGCTGGTTAAAGCCACTCCACTCATTTTCACCGGCCTTGCAGTAGCCTTCGCATTTACTTCGGGTTATTACAATATCGGGGCTGAAGGACAGCTTTATGCAGGCGCGGTTGCTGCAGCCTGGGTGGGCGCAACGCTCACCGAATGGCCAGCTATCGCCGTGGTTCCCATCATGCTCGTTTTAGGGTTTCTTGCAGGA
The DNA here is from genome assembly GCA_963753625.1 of uncultured Chloroflexia bacterium. Lineage (GTDB taxonomy): Bacteria > Chloroflexota > Anaerolineae > Anaerolineales > Anaerolineaceae > UBA6107. The sequence goes on along the minus strand of CAVWCP010000002.1, from coordinate 877,817 downwards.
ATGCTGTGGGCACTCCTTCCGGCAATTCTTAAGATCAAACTCAAAGTGGATGAAGTGGTCACAACACTCCTGATGAATTCCATCATCATGTACTTCATTTCCTGGCTGCTCAACGGCGTCTGGCGCAACAAGGAAACCGGATGGCCGCAGTCCCCCGAGTTTTTTGAAGCGGCGCAGTTTGCCAAGCTAATACCAAAGTCCCGTTTACATATTGGTTTCATCATCGCGCTCGTTCTGGTGGTTATCGTTTACATCATCATAAAAAAGACTCCCCTGGGATTGCAAATGCGTGCAGTTGGTGCCAGTAAGGTTGGCGCACAATTTGCAGGCATCAATGTAAACCGTACCATGCTAATCGGTGCACTGGTGAGCGGTGGAATTGCCGGCGTGGCAGGTGTGAGTGAGATTGCCGGAATTCACTATCACCTCATCAGTGAACTTTCTGGGGGATATGGTTATTCAGGGATCATCGTTGCCACACTTGGAGGTCTAAACCCAATCGGTGTGACCGTGGCTGCCTGGTTCATAGGTCTCATCGATACCGGCGCACAGACTGTCGCCCGGGTGCTGGGTGTGCCGGTATACCTTGGCGATGTGGTTCAATCCACTCTGCTGCTGGTAACGCTCGGCATGCTCCTACTGCAGAATTACCGGATCAAGAGGATATAAATCATGGATGAATTTATTATTGGTCTGCTTGCTGCGACCTTGCGTGTTGCCACTCCACTGATCTTTGCCACCCTGGGTGAGTTGTTTTGTGAACGTGCCGGCATCCTGAACCTGGGGATTGAAGGTACCATGTTCTTTGGAGCGTTTGTGGGATTCGCAGGTGCAGCTATTTCCGGCAATCTCTGGATCGGTGTTCTGGCTGCGGCAATTGGCGGGATTCTCTCCGGTCTTCTGATGAGCCTGATGACCGTACGCCTGGGGGTAAACCAGCACGTTTCAGGTCTGGGGATTACCCTGCTGCTTACGGCGCTTTCATTATTCGGTTTTCGCCTCATCTTCGGTGAGAATCGTGTCCTGCCTTCAATCACCCCGTTTAAACAATTGGAAATATTCTCCAATTCTGAAGTCCTGGGACCCATTTTTTCTCAATACACCTTAACCTACATCGCCATCGCGATTATCCCCGTTGTATGGTGGATTCTCTTCCGCACTAATTTCGGTCTCAATATCCGCTCAGTAGGTGACAATCCTGAGGCTACCGACGCTGCCGGGATAAACGTGTACAGACTGAGAACTTCAGCTCTGGTGATCGGCGGTGCGCTTATGGCAGTTGGTGGAGCATTCCTTTCTGTGGCTCAATTGGGATCCTTCACCTTCGGAATTGTTGCAGGTCGTGGCTGGGTGTGCATCGCCCTCATCATTTTCGGCAACTGGCATCCGATCAAAGTATTATGGGGTGCACTGCTATTTGGCGGTGTGCAAGCGCTTCAGTCCAGGCTCCAACTCACCGGGTTGAAACTCCCTTACGAGCTATTCCTGGCTTTGCCATACATCGTGACCATACTGGCACTAACCCTGGCTGGCAGGAACGCCTCCTACCCGGCAGCCTTGCTCAAACCGTACAAACGAGAATAGTAACCTGATAAAAAAGGCGTGAGAATAAAACTCACGCCTTTTTTGTTTTTGAGAATTTAATGCACATATAGAATGTGACAATCAACCAGGCAGGACGCTATAACTATCACTTGAACTGTCAGACATATAAACCTACAATGGTATTGTTAGGATAATCACTAAACAAAATAATCGGAGGTAGTAATGGCTCAAGCTGATAGCGCGCAAGAAGCTTTCATGGATAAATTGAAAGAATACCGCAAACAGAGCAAAGCGGGGGGCGGTGAAAAACGCATTGAAGCACAGCACTCCAAGGGTAAACTGACAGCCCGGGAACGCATTGACGCCCTTCTCGACGAAGGTTCATTCCAGGAGATCAATGGTTTGATGGTCAACCGCCATACAGATTTTGGTATGGACAAAGAAAAGACCCCTGGTGATGGTGTGGTGGCTGGTTTTGGCAAGATCAACGGCCGCCGCGTTTGTGTTTATGCCCAGGATTTCACTGTTATGGGCGGATCCTTTGGCGAGGTCGCCGGTCAAAAAGTATGCCATGTGATGGATCTTGCCATGGACGCCGGTGTGCCTGTGATCGGTCTAAACGACGGCGGCGGCGCGCGCATCCAGGAAGGCATTTTCTCTCTCTACGCTTATGGGGAACTTTTCTACCGCAATACCCTGGCCTCCGGTGTTGTACCCCAAATTTCCGTCATCCTCGGACCCTGCGCTGGCGGAGCGGTTTATTCCCCCGCGCTGACAGATTTCATTGTCATGACCAAGAACATCAGCAACATGTTCATCACTGGTCCCGAAGTCATCAAGACGGTTACCCATGAAGTTGTAGATGTTGAAACCCTCGGCGGCGCCATGGCGCACTCCTCAACCAGTGGCGTGGCACATTTCGCTGCTGAAGATGAAAAACAAGCCTTTGCCATCGTCCGTGATATTGTCGGCTATCTTCCATCAAATAATAAGGAATCCGCCCCAGCTGCTGAAATCACTGATGATCCCTGGCGCATGGATAAAGAACTGGATACCATCGTCCCGGCTGATCCATCTGTCAGTTACGATATGAAAGAGATCATCACCCGTGTTTGTGACCGCGGATCATTCATGGAAGTGATGGCAAATTTTGCCCAGAATGCAATTATTGGTTTCGCGCGATTACACGGTCAATCCATCGGTATCGTTGCCCAGCAACCGCTCTTCATGGCTGGATCCATTGATATTGATGCCGCAGACAAGATGGCCCGCTTTGTGCGCTTCTGCGATGCCTTCAATCTTCCTATTGTCACTTTCTCCGATTCTCCAGGTTTCCTCCCGGGTGTCTCCCAGGAACATGGCGGCATCATCCGCCACGGCGCCAAGATCGTCTATGCCTTCTCTGAAGCCTCTGTTCCAAAGTTAACTGTTGTTACCCGCAAGGGCTACGGTGGTGCATACATCGTTATGAGCAGCAAGCACATCCATGCTGATATGGTATTTGCCTGGCCGGGTGCAGAAATCGCTGTAATGGGCGCTGAAGGTGCTGTTGCCATCCTGTATCGCAAAGAACTTGCGGAAAAGAATGATAATGGCGAAGAACGCAAACGCCTGGTGGCAGAATTCAGAGAAAAATTCAACAATCCATACAAAGCAGCCCAGGCTGGTTTCGTTGATGATGTCCTGCTGCCGCATGAGACCCGCCCACGCCTGATCGCTGCATTGGAACTGCTGCGCGACAAACAAACCCACATGCCAGCCAAGAAACACGGCTGCATGCCCCTGTGATCCTGGTGAAATGAGGAGGTGTTACTTTGACTGATTTTCAAACAGGTTTAATGATCAGTGTTGTCGGACTCGTGGTAACTTTCAGCGCTCTATTGATTTTTATTGGAGTGATGGTCTTACTGCAAAAGCTTTTTCCGGTAAAGAGAAAAGCCGAAACACCTGCAATCAATTGTCACCAGACAAACCCGTTGAAATTAACTATCGAAACCGAATCTGGTGACGAAGAGATCGCTGCGGCTTTGGCTGCAATCGCTTACCTTCGTTCACAGAATACCGGCCAACTGGGAGCCACCCTGCTCTACGGTCCAGGTCCCTACCGGACATTACGTTGACCCCAAATCTCGCAATAATCTGAAATCGTAGGAGAAAATATGAGTAAACAACTTCAAGTAAAAGTAAATGGTAAATCTTTTGATGTTGAGGTCAGTGATTTTTCCGGTGGGAATGCTGAAGTCAAGGTTAATGGCACTCAATACGCTATTGAGATCGAAGAAGCCGGTGGCACTTCACCTGCTCCTAGTCGTCAAAGCCTGTCGCACCTTCAGCTCCGGTTGCCTCTAAACCTGCCCCTGTGAGCAGCTCCCAACCAGTAGCCATTGCCTCTGCCGGCGCCGTTGACGTGATCAGCGCGCCCATGCCCGGTGTCATCCTGGATATCAAGGTAAAACCCGGTGACAAGGTCACTGCAGGAGATACAGTTTGTGCCCTGGAAGCCATGAAAATGAAAAATATGCTCCGGTCACCCCGCGACGGCACAGTTGCCTCCGTTGAGGTTAGTGAAGGTCAGCGCGTCCCATTTGGGGCGGTGATCATCCGGTTCGCGTGAGGACATTATGGACCTTTCAAGACTATCTAGTCTTACTTGACGCATTCACCCAATTACACTGGCAAAACCTTGTCATGATCGGCATTGGCGGTGTTTTGATCGCCCTTGCCATTATCAAGGATTATGAACCGAATCTGCTGCTGCCGATCGGTTTTGGTGCCATTTTAGCCAACCTGCCCCTCACTGGCGCAACTGAAGCTGGCGGCTGGCTGAAAGTCCTCTTCGATGCCGGCATTGCCACCGAATTGTTCCCCTTGTTCGTCTTCATCGCCATCGGCGCCATGACGGATTTCGGTCCGCTGCTGGAAAACCCAAAAATGGCATTATTGGGCGCAGCCGGGCAGTTTGGAATTTTCATCACCCTGCTCCTCGCAATTGCAACCGGGATGTTCACCCTCAACGAAGCTGCCAGTATCGGCATCATCGGCGCAATTGATGGACCAACTGCCATTTATGTCTCTTCCAAGTTGGCACCTCAATTGCTTGGACCAATTACGGTATGCGCTTACAGTTACATGTCCCTCGTTCCCATCATCCAACCCCCAGTTATGCGGCTATTGACCAGCAAGCAAGAAAAAACTGTTCACATGCCGTACACGATCAAGGAAGTTTCACGTGCCACGCGCATTCTCTTCCCGATCGTTGTGACCGTTGTTGTGTCTCTCATCGCACCCAAAGCCTCCCCCTTGATCGCCTCCCTGATGTTTGGAAACCTGATCCGCGAAAGTGGTGCAGTAGAACGCTTGAACAATGCTGCACAAAACGAACTGGCCAATCTCACAACGCTTTTCCTTGGGCTGGTGATCGGCTCCACAATGGAAGGTGTGAACTTCATCCAACCTACCACCCTGGTCATCCTGGCACTCGGGTTATTTGCTTTTGTCATGGATACTGTAGGTGGCGTGATGCTGGGCAAACTGATGTATGTCCTTTCAGGTCATAAATTCAACCCCCTCATCGGAGCTGCCGGGATCAGTGCCTTCCCCATGTCTGCCCGTATCGTACAGCGTTTCGGTCAGGAATATGACAGCAGCAACTTCCTGCTCATGCATGCCATGGGCGCTAATGCCGCCGGGCAGCTGGGCAGCGTTATCGCTGGTGGTGTTGTACTTGCCATCATGGCAGGTGTCATGTAGTTCTTCACATCGTTCATAATCCAGTTGTTACTGGATATAATGAAAATATAAAAAGATACTAAATATTAGTAAAGGAGAAAACATGAAATTACTTGATCTGACCATCCCTCTTGGAATCGGAACACCACCATGGCCGACCTATGAACCCCTGCAGGTAAAGTATTTCAAACGCTTAGCCCCAAATGGCGCAAACGGTCAATTACTGACCCACTCCAACCACCTTGGCACCCATCTTGATGGAGAGATCCACTTCTACACCCCCGGTCGAGACATGGCCCAGCTGCCCATGGATTACCTGGTGCATGAAGCCGCTGTTGTTGATCTGAGCGATGTTTGCGGTGACTATGATGTTTACACAAGCAAAATGATCACTGACCGCGTGGAAGTCAAAGAAGGCGATATCCTCGTTATCCATACCGGTTACCATCACTTTGGCTGGGATCAACCCACTGCTGATGAAGTCCGCTACATGGTGAAACACCCGGGTCCTGACCAGGAATTCGCTGATTGGGCAAAGAAAATGAAACTGCGCTGGATCGCTGTTGATTGCGGTTCTGCTGACCACCCGATGAACACCATCATCCGCCAGTGGATGCCCCGCCAGACCAAACAGGCTGAGTACGTATTCAAGAAGAAATTCGGCAAGTCACTCGAAGAGTTCTTCACCGAAGAAAAATACCAGCTCATGCACATCGACATGTTCCCGAATCAAATCATCCATGCTGAATGCTTTGGCGGCTTGATCGACCTCATCCTCAACCGCCGCATCGAAGTTGGTTTCTTCCCCTGGCGCTTTGTTGATGGTGAAGCTTCCATCGGCCGTGCAGTTGCCTTTGTTGATGACAAGGAATACGATGAATTGATGAAAAAAGCAGAAAGCATGCCCAAGACCAAGTTTGGTGATGCTTACAACCCCAAGCATGTTGAAAGTCTGAATAAGTTAAGCAAAGCCAATATGGCTTAAGCTTCTTAGATTTATCCATATCAATAGAAGGAGAAATAAAGTGAAATTCGATCTTCCCGAAAAAGCATCTCAAGAAACACTTGAAATTGACGCCCGTGAAATTGAAGCCCTTCTGCAGGGTCCTGCAATGGATCTGCCCAAGTGGCCCGGTGCCCAGGTGAAACTCAAAGACGGCCGCCTCCTCTACATCCGCGAAGCACGCCTTGATGAAGCCCCCAAGATGATGGAATATGTGAAACGCCTGATGGACGTGGATCATGACTTCTATGATATCGTTGGTGCCCGTGTGTACTCCGAAATCCTTGGCTGGTACCGCCATCGCCTCAAAGATCCCTATACCCTCGTCGGTTTGATCGATGGTATGTGGGTGGGATTTGCCAATGGTCGTGTGATGAATGAAGACATCAACATCAGCCTGCATACCATGGCTCTTGCCCGCGGTGGACGCATTGGCGCAGTCATGTATTACGCCAAAGCTTACTATGCCTTCGAAATGATCAAGAATACTGAATGGTGGGCAACCTACGAGTCCTACAACGGCTGGATGCGCTGGGGTCTCGGCATGGCTCAGCCTTCCTATCCCTGGCCTGATGTTCAGCACGAATTGGGCGGCGCCCGCGTGTATTATGTCACCAAGAAATACTGGGATCAGATGATCAAGAATTATGTCCGTGAAATGGCTGGCGCAGACCTGGACTTCAATGTGTCAGATGCAGTGCGTAAAGCCAATGAAACCATGATCGTCCCCGAAGAGATTCTCGTCTAATAAGTTCAAATGTTATAAAAAAGAGAGCCTGGAAGGGCTCTCTTTTTTATTCACAACCAATTGCTGCGGATATACCCACTAAGGTATCTACACCTGATGAATGTCCGAACCGGATCAATTGTCCCGCCAACTCAGGATCGAATTGTCCCCGTTCACTGAACAAGTATATCGATGACGTTTAGGAATGGTTCCTCTGCCCAACCACGTCTGGCAGCCATGATCCTGTTCGCGGAAATGGTTGTGGTTTTTTGGAATGCCAGATCCTGCAAAGCGCTCCCCAGATTATGATGGAAAGCGTGTTCTGTATTCGTGGCAAATGAAAATCGTTCGAGATAAAGGAAAAATCCCGCCAACCAGTCATCTCCAGAAGGTGTAAGCCCCCCGCCGAGGCCCAGGAGGGCAGCGGCTGCATCCAGGCATCGGGGGATATCTTTTTTTCGGTAACTTTCAGTAAACTTACGGGTGCCTTCCCAAATGCGCTGCTTTGTGAAATCAGGGGGAATCTTTATTCGGTTACTTTCAGTATGAAGGAAGATCCACCCTTTTTGGGGATCAATCCGTACAATATCATCCAGCAACGATGCTACCCTGTTTTGACGGATAGCCTGGTTAGTGTCAATAGCAACAGGTGGACCAGGGGTCCATGTTTCCACATTGTCTATAAAGATTTTTGCACCGGAATCTAAGAAGTTTACTGAGTCCTTGCCTATATTAAATTGCTCCCCTTGTTTTAGAGAATCCAAAAGTCTGGGAAATCCCGGCACGTAGATGTTAAATGGGCTTTTATAAGGCGCATCAGTGATAAATAAAACATAGGTACCAACCTGGAGGAAAATCCCTTTTGATGACAGTCCCAACACACTGCCATCCTGTGCCGCAGTAAAGGCTTCGGTGACCATGCACCCCATGAAAGTCGCGAAAAATGTACGCTGTGCCATTCAAACCCTTTCAGCGGTGAAAAACCGCCATGTTGCCCAGCACTCCCCATGAATTCAGGAAAACCTCATTTGGGAGCGTCAAAGAATTTACCATTGTTCACGTAACGTACTGAATCCTGGTCATAACCTGTCAGAATGACCACATGCTCATAAGCAGCCACGATCGTCTTGTTTCCCTTGGAATCGGTGTATTCAGCAGGCACTCCGCCAACCATGTTCCCGATCACCCAGACGATTACGGGGTGCCCGGAAGCGATTTTGGCTTTCATTTGTTCCAGTGAATATCCTTTACCGCCCTCCACATCCACCCCGTACTTTTGGAGGAGTTCGGCAACTGGATCGGCATGAACACCGTAAGCATAAGGAGGGACCTGCCCCCAGGGACCTTTAGCGTCTCCCACGAACCCGAGGTCAGGATTATCCGATAAGCGGCAATTCATGTTGAAAATTGTACTGGTAGATGAGAACGTCATAATATTCAGCCAGGTCCACCGCGGCAGAGGCTTCACAACCCAGTGCGAAATACTGTCTATCCGCTCGATCTTCAGATAATGGCTATCCGGTAATACATACGGGGTGTGGGTAAGTGTCGGTTCTGAGTATTTTAACCGTGGGAGTAAGCGGAATAGATGTGATCGAAGGTACCAATGACGGAAAGGCTTCCTTCGTGCGATCTATTGTAACTGTTACAGGAGCATCTGTATTCTTCGCAGGAGCGGCTGAAGGTTTCTTCATTAACGATAAGGCAACTACAATTACAACAAGTACGATCAACAACACCAGGGCAATCATAGTGCGACTATCACGCGGTGAGGCAGGTTTGTGTTTTTCCATAACGCCAATGATACCCCATCCTGATTGTTGATTGGGAATAGAAAAACACTCCCTTACAGGAGTGTCGTGTGCCGAGGACCAGGATCGGACTGGTGACCCCACAATTTTCAGTCGTGTGCTCTACCAACTGAGCTACCTCGGCATTGATGCCAATTCTAACCTGTCAGGTTATGATTGTCAAGAAAATGACGAAAAGCGAGATATTTAATCCAACGGAGTCTTGTTGACTTCAAAGATATGGCGTTGTGAGTCACTTTTAAAACATTCAATCTCGCGCGCCGGGAAGAATTTTCCACTGGCCAGCCAGCTAATGTACTCCTGCATCAACCCCATAAAGAAGCAACAACCCAGATGGGTGATCGCTTGTTCACCGGGTTGGTACTCAACCACCACTGTCTTGGCGTTGGAATCAACAGCAAAACTTCCTGCGCCACTCTGGTTCCACCAGGTGGTCAAATCATTATACCCTTGCAGCAATTTAGATCTGAATGAAAGTAATCTGAAATCCAAAGAATTCCAGCCATAACGTTCCCCGTTATCGCGCATCCAGTAATAGAGGCTGGCGCGGCCTGCCCGGATGAGCATACCCCGGGTCCATTTTTCACCCTGTGACTCAAGGCAGACTTTGACCCGGTTTGTTACTTCCAAAAGTCCTGAAACATTTTGGGGAGACACAGTTTCCCCAAGTACTTCATTCAACCCCGCTGTTACGTATTGAATGGCTTGGAAACGGTCTGGTTGGGTCAATTGGTTTTGTCCATTTCTTCAAGGATACTGTAGAGGAGTTCCAATAAAACTGTTTTAACCGAACTCTTCTTTTTGGCTGTGCAGGGCAGTATTTTGATCTTCGGATCCAGGCGTAATGCCAGGCGAATGTCTTCCAATTCCCAGGCATCCGGCAGGTCCTGCTTATTGGCCGCCACAATATAAGGAGTCGGTGCATAAGCTCGGAAAGTTTCGAGGATACTCCGGGCTTCCCGAAAAGTCTCAGGTCGGGTACTGTCTATCATCACGATAAACCCTAACATCCCCTCAGAAAGAATCTCCCACATGAAGTCAAACCTTTTTTGCCCAGGTGTTCCGAAGAGGAAGAGTACCAGGTCATCATCGACGGTTATGCGCCCGAAATCCATCGCCACCGTAGTGGATTCTTTTACCCGCTCGGCTTCCGAGGTGACTTTCTTTTCCGTGGAAACAACTTCAATTTCGCTCACCGAACGGATAAGCTCCGTTTTTCCGGAATTGAAAGGGCCTGTTACAACAATTTTTACGGTCTGAGTTTGCATAGAGCGGGTCCTTCGTTATATCGATCGGATTCGCGTAATCAAGCGATTGACCAGGGATTTTTGTTCCACCGGATCCTGGGTTGTAAACATTTTTCCGGAAAATTTCACGGGCATCCCCCCAGGGCGCACCAATTCAACCAGCCCTGCCTGGAGCAGTGCATAGACCGCCCTGCGGATATCCAGGTCATTCAAATGTGTAGCTTTGCCAATCTGTTGGATAGTGTTCTTGGGATTAACATAATTTACTACCCGCCATTCTTCAACAGAAAGGTTAACGTCACGGATATTTATCCCTGGACGATCAGTGAACTTGAGTGCCATCTCCAGGCTTGGCAGTTCGCTTTTCAATTCATCTAATTCATGTAACTGCCTTGCACCTTCCACAATCAGGTTTTCAAGATCCAAACGGACAGGGATCTTTTCATTCGGACTCAATTCGCCTACTTCAAAGTGGAAGAATCCTTCTTCCCATGTGAATAACTGCTGCACAACCTTTGAGTACGTGGACTGCAATACAGTAAAGATCTGGTCCTGTGTCAAGTATCCACTATTGATCAGAAATATTCCCATTTCTTTATCATTGGTTGTATGCTGCTTTGAAGCGATTGGAACTGCCTGGCTGGAGGTGAGAACATTTTGTTCAACCAGTTCTTGAAGAAGTCCTTTTGTACTTTCTCCCAGTAGAGCACAAGCCAGTTTTCCCTCACGAAAGATCACCTTGCCAGTGTTGCCAGGACCTTCAACGTAAAGCGCCCCGGTCTTATTGGCCAGGTTGATCAAGTTTAACAGTTGAAGTATGGAGAAATCGCGTAGATTGCCTTTGAGGGCCATGACGTCCTATGTCTTTATTGTGATGAAGAGATTATACAGGTAAGGCGGGCAGGCGTCAATTTTTATCGTACTGCCAGGACTTATCAGTTCCATTAGGTATAATTCATTATCGGAGTTGATTATTATGCCTTCCCTGGTAAAACTTCTGAAGTCCTATGACATCGACATGCTAACCCGAATAGCACAGTTCCTGGGGTTTTAATGATGACATCACAAACCGCGATCAGGTTGAAAATTGGTTAATTAAGACATATGACAGATGGTTCATCCTTCAGTGAAATGATCTACAGATTGCCAGAGAGTAACTCGCGAAGCTTGGCAGACCCTAAAAATGAGTAATGGACGAATACCATGGAGTGAATTCACCCGGCAATTCGGAGATCTGCGAAGCCTTGGGACCGCAGCCCGCCAACGTGAAAAACCCGATATAAATCCACTCAACACTATCTGAAGAATTGTATTACCGCGGTCTAATCGGCCGGGCTTTTTTGGATGCACACCCGGAACCCAGAGAATTTGCATTCATCCCTGAAGAGATATTAGGCGATATAAAAACACAGACAGTTATTATTCCGCAAGTTGCGGTTCGTCCAATTTCTCAATCCGAGATAAAACGCCATCAACCTGCTAATACCCGCCTGCTGGATCATGTCATCGATTGGCTGTCTTGTTTGAGGATGAAAAGAACACTTTCAGGGGACTATTTTGCCAGGGCTGAAGTGACAGAGCAATTCATCACTGCAATTGCGTTCGCTGCAGAGCTCGTCGACTGCAGATCGTGAAATCCGCACAGAAGAAACTGGGAAATTCCTGAAGACAAATCGATTGATCACGCTTAAGGAATGGTTCGGCAACTGGAGAGATAGCAGTACGATCAATGACCTGCTCATGATACCAGGGCTTGAATTTGAAGGAAGCTGGCGCAATGATGCCGTGTTTTCCCGAAATTTCATATTGGAAAAACTTGCGGGGTTTGACCTGCAGACCTGGTACAGCGTCACCTCCTTCGTAAACACAATCAAAACCACCACACCAGATTTTCAGAGACCTGCCGGCAACTTTGACACCTGGTCAATTCGCAAGTCGGGGAGCAGCATATACCTCAGCGGGCGCGAGTACTGGGACGAAATTGATGGTGCTTATATCCGGTATTTGCTCACCGGCCCATTGCACTGGCTGGGCGTGCTTGATATTGCCTATGGTGTCGAAGGAACAGTTCCAACAGCATTCCGGCTTTCCCCGCTGGCGCGCTTCCTTCTCGATGATGGCATTAAAAAACCTAACCTTGCGTCTGAAGTTGCTCCCAAACTCGCTGCGGATCTCACAATAATATTACCGATCAACACTTCCCCATTGGTCAGGTACCAGGTCGGCAGGTTCACCCATATTATCAGTAATTCCGTCACTGAAACCAGGTTCCAGGTCACTGCTGCCTCATTGACTGCTGCAGAAGCTTTCGGACTTAAGATAGACCAACTCAATCAACTCCTTGAAAGGCATATCAAATCAGCCATCCCTCAATCCTTCAAGAAACTAGCCCAACGATGGGACCAGAACCGTCTTGAAGCCATGTTTGAAAAAGCTGACCTCCTGCGGGTTGAAGACCCCACGTTGATCAAAATGTTGTCAGAGCATCCCCGCGCGACCAGGATGATCAAGGAGATCATAACTCCGCAGGTTGCGATCATGCTTCCCGGAGGGCAGGATATCGCCCGGAAGATCCTCCTGGAATCAGGAATCCTTTCGCAAACTGAACTGGATGTATAATAGTCTCGATTCGTAAAATCCAATAACTTATTAAATGAGGTGTTATGACCAATCGCTTGAACTGGATCCAGGAAGAAATTCGCATGCTTCAGGAAACCGGCTTATTCAACCGCATCCGCACACTCGGTTCCCCTCAAGGTGCCTGGCTGACCGTGGATGGCAAACGTGTCTTGAATTTTTGCTCAAACAACTATCTTGGACTGGCAAATGACCCGCCGCCTGGTGGCAGCAGCCACTTCCGCATTGCAGAAATACGGTGTCGGACCTGGAGCTGTCCGCTCCATTGCCGGCACCATGGAAATCCACCTGGAACTGGAACGCAGGATTGCCAAATTCAAAGGTGTCGAGGCTGCAATCGCGCTCCAGTCTGGTTTTGCAGCCAACCTGGCTGCCATCCCTGCCCTGGTTGGCAAGGAAGACGTGCTCTTCACGGATGAACTGAACCATGCCAGTATCATTGATGGCTGCCGCCTCTCCAGCGCGCGAATTGTCAAGTTCCTGCACGCAGATGCAGCTGACCTGGAACGCGCCATCAAGGAAAATGCTGGCACCTACCGCCGTGCCTTGTGCATCACGGACGGTGTTTTCAGCATGGATGGTGATATTGCTCCGCTGGATAAGATTTATGAGGTAACCAATCGTTATGATGTCATGCTGGCAGTAGATGACGCCCACGGCGAAGGCGTAATTGGCCGCAACGGACGCGGTATCGTGGACCATTTTAACCTGCACGGGAAAGTTGACCTGGAGATTGGCACGTTTTCCAAAGCGTTTGGTGTAATGGGTGGCGTATGCGCTGGCAGCGCGCCTGTGATCGATTGGATCCGGCAGCGCGGGCGACCATTCCTCTTCAGTTCTGCTGCCACCCCGGCAGATACAGCCGCCTGCATCGCAGCTGTAGATATTTTGGAGACGTCTTCTGAATTGGTCGACTGTTTATGGGATAACGCGCGTTATTTCAAATCAGCTATGAAGGAAATGGGGTTTGACACCGGAGTCAGCACAACACCCATCACTCCAGTGATGCTCGGAGAAGCCGCCACCGCGCAGCAGTTCAGCCGGGAACTATTTGAGGAGAGTGTCTTTGCTATGCCCCTCGGGTTCCCAACCGTGCCAAAGGGCAAGGCGCGCATCCGCGTGATGATCTCGGCCGCACATAATAGGCAGGATCTTGATCAGGGGTTGGCAGCTTTCCATAAAGTTGGAAAAAAGATGGGATTGGTTTCGTAGAAAGGAACACTGGCTGAAAAGCCAGTGTTTTATTTATCAAACAGTTTGCGTCTGCGCCGGTTGATCAACGGAGAGAGAAGTTTACGCAGGTAGTACTTGAATACGATTGACGAAAAGGTACGCCCGCCATCGCGATAGTGCACGCGCAACATCTCAGGCCAACAGCGGTCATCCGCATTGATGGTTTTTGCATCCGAGTGCAGCCTGAATTTTGCCCAGGATTTCCCTGGTTGATACTTAAGTTTGGTAACCCCTGCCAGCCTTACCCAAAGGTCATAATCCATGGCGAAGAAATAACCAGGGTCAAGGGGACCCACCTGTCGCCAGTGAACAGCCCTAAAAAAGGCAGCGGGTTGAGGAATATGCACGAATCCTCGGCGTAACTTCTTCAGGTCAGTTTGGGCAGCATTGAATTTACCGATAAAGTGGTCGCTCTCATCAATAAAATCCAAATCACCATACACCATCCCAATATCCGGATTTTCAACCAGAAATTTTACTGCTGCGCTGACCGCTCCGGGATTGTACACATCATCGGAGTTCAGCCATGCCAGGATTTCACCATGAGCAAGAGAAAATCCCTTGTTTAGCGCATCTGTCTGACCTTTATCGGATTCTGATATCCAATATCCCAAACGTGATTCATAACGGCGGATGATCTCAACGCTGTTATCAGTCGAGCCGCCATCAATGACGATGTACTCGATGGCAGGATAATCCTGGTTCAGTACAGAAAGCATCGTCTGTTTCAAGGTAGCGCCCCTGGTTGAATGAAGGAGTGACTATGGAGACTAACGGTTGCCTGATTGTGTCGATCATTAGTTTCCTTCACCAATCGGATTCTTTAGATCAAACAAGTAATACCCTTCACCCTGTTCATAGGAATAATTGGACAATAAATAATCATGTAGGTCGGTCTGTGCCGCGAAATCGTCGGTCAAAGTGACGAGAAAATAATCTATTCCTTGGGTTTCCTGCTTGAACAGAATCTCAAATTCGGGATTCGTTGCCCCAGACAATTCATATACCACTTGATCTCCACGGGTAAGCCACAATTTAGGATTGATGAATCCCCAATAACTGATGCGGTAGCCATAATCATGCGTAAGCGCAATAACGGCTTTATCCATCCCGATCTTTTCTCCAAGTTGCTGCCAATATGCTGCCTCATGCCGGTAACTGGATTCAAGCAGATCGTTACGCGCTTTAAATACACCTAATCCTATCGACACCAACAAAATACCGGCAATCAATAACCGGGGTAACCAATGGGGATTGTTTTCTTCCAACTTTGTAAACACAATTTCAAACATGGTACCAAAGCCGATAGCCACCATAGGTATTAATGGGAGGTGGTAGTAATTATGAGTATAAATATGGTAGGCGAAGGTGAATCCAAATAGTAAATAACCCAACCATAAACAGGCATAAAATACCCTGTGTTCTCTTTGCTTAATCAGGAAAAATGCCAATAATCCGATGATGATAGGGAAATAATTAACCACCGATTTAGCCGTCATAAACCAACGCAGGTACCACTTTGGATCAATAAATAAACTCGGGAAGAACCTTGAGCCAAAGATCGACCCGGCATTTCCACCAACTGTTGCACTCATCACATTAAAGAACAGCGCAGGAACCAATGCGAGAACCGCCATCAGGTAAACATGCCAGTTCTTGATTGACTTCTTCAATCCCATCGATAGCACGATCCCAACCAGAGGTATGCCCACGAAGAAAACAGAAGTAGCCTTGATTAAAATGGCTATTCCGGAAAATATTCCGGCCAGTATGGAATTCTTTATGGAATCAACTTGCATCCACCTTACCTGGAAATAGAGTGCCCAGAGTATCCCCATTATCATCAATGGATCAGGCTGAAATGCCCGGCTCGCAATCACTCCAAAAGGCATGAATAGATACAGAGCCAGAGCAGCAAATGATCCGTTTACTGAGGTAATCTTTTGCATAAGCAAAAATAGCGGGATACCACCAAGCACCCAGAATAGAATGGCAAAAAACCGTCCTACGAAGATATTTTCCCCACCCAATAATCGATAGGTAAACGCAACCAGATACTCCATAAGCGGTGGTTCTATGCGAGGCTCGGCATTTCCGGTAGTAATACTAAAGATCCTGACTGCTTCTGGAATTGCGTTTATTTGAGGAATGTCAAATTCATAATAAATACCGCGAGCCATGATGAGAGAATGTAACTGCCTAGTGGCGGCAAAATCCAACGGCAGATCATTAAAATCAATCAACCTCACAGCAACACCGGCAAATAGGAACAAGATCAATAAAATGATTGCAGTAAACCTTCGCGCTTTTAAAAAGAGGATGGAATCGTTACTCAATGGATTAATTCCTTTACCTGGTTCTTATTGGATTTCTTAATTCTTCTCTTGACGAACCAGGCACGTAAACCCTCCAGACCTAAAGGAGCAAAAAATGCGAATACCATGCGATACCACTCGCGTTTCATTCCACCGGGATCCAATCGGAAACTACGCCAATATGCCTGAAAAGACTTCCTATATTCTTTGGCATCCAGCAGGTAAAATCCATTTAATCGATTAGCTCCTGCCAGAATCTTTTTTTCGTTCTTCTCAAATTCCCGGGCAAATGCCGGTTCACTTCTCATCCATTCAACTATCCGGAGCGCTTCCTTGCCAAACTCAGCAGCCTGTGCCAGGTTTTTACATCCCTCGTGATAGTGGGCAGACGCCAACAACTGAGGAATATATTTCATCTCGTTATTGGTAGCCAGTCTTAACCACAAATGATGGTCGAGGAGGAAATGATAAGTTGTATCCAGTAAACCGGCTTTATCAAGTGCACTGCGCCGCACAAATACTGCCGGCTGCCCAATGATGTGAAAGGACATTAGTTCCGCTAAACCCCAATCACCGTAACTCAAAGTGTTTAATACCAATCCGGCGGGGTTTACGACGCGGACATTACCAAAGACAAAACCTGCCTCTGGATTCGTCTGTAAAGCACGCACAGCCGCGGTTATCGCCCCAGGCATTAAGTAGTCATCTGAATTCAGCCAGGCGATGTACTCACCCTTGGCACGCACAATTCCTTTATTTATTGCCTCAGCCTGTCCTGAATCCTTTTCGGAGACCCACCAGGCGAGGCGGTCCTGATATTTCCTGATGATCTGTACGCTCTCATCAGTGGAACCACCATCCACCACCAAATATTCGACCGCCGGATAATCCTGCTCCAGAACAGACTGCATGGTTTTATCCAGAAATGCTGCTTGATTAAATGATGGCGTAATGATGGATACAAGCGGGGTGTTGATCATTAAAATAAGCTTTCGAAGTCAATTTTAGGAAACACATTTAATTTTCCACCGACTGTGGCATCCAAAATCTCTCGTCCATCCCGGCGGTAAGCTTCTCTTGCGATTTTGTACGCAATTTCGTTCGCTTCGAGGTCAGGTAACTGCCAGCGGAAACCCTTCCCAAAATATCCCGGGTGAAAATGATTTGGGTCGTCACCTGTGGAGGTAACAGTGGTATTAGGTGCTCCCTTTGTGGAATAATTATGGTCAACGCCTATGAGTACCACCTGCTTGAATCCGAGAAAGTATGCCAACTGCATCGCAACAAAAGTGACGGTGGAACCTTCCCATAACCGCCCAGCGGCATTCCCGTTGAAACGTGGAAGATTGTAGGAGGTGTATAAATAATGCAGATTTGGAGCAGGCTCAACCCATTTACGTCCGCGCCAGGAAATAAACGTAGGTATAGGCAGTTTCCGTAAGTCCTCAGCACACTGTTCGATGACCAGATCATTAACCGTCAACAGGCATGAGGTCGTAAATCCAAGGTCGGGGAATGCCAGGTAGAACCTGTTCATCCCGATGGTGTAACTCCCTTTCAATTTTGATAAATCTGTATTTTTTAGGCTGGGTCCATTGCCAATGATGATGCACCTCTCACCGTTGTGAGAATCTTTGAGTGCAATCAGTTTTTCAATGGAATCCCTACGCCACGGATGAAAGCGCGCGTTTGGCCACTCCGACGCTGCCTTGAAGGTGTGTTTGACCAATCGCATGTTATTGACAAGCGGCGGGGGCAGCGCATCCATTATTTTTCTTTTCATTTCTTACTCCGTACTCAGCCGCGCTGTTGCACCGCCATCCACCACAAGGGCTTGACCGGTCATGAATGAGGACTGTCCCGAATCCGCCAGGAAATAGATGGCATGGGCAATTTCCTCAGGTGTTCCAATGCGCCCATTAACAGTCTTCTTTGCAAGGTTATCAAGACGGTCAACCAATGATTTGCCAGCGAGGTGTCCTCGTTCCAATCCGCTGCGCAGCATGGGGGTATCCACTGCACCAGGTAAAACCGCATTCACACGGATATTATTCGGTGCAAACTCAATTGCCATGGCACGAGTCAGTGCCAGCAACCCACCCTTACTGGCAGCATAAGCTGCAATATTTGCTGAAGTTTGAATGGCGTGCACGGAAGAGACATTTACAATGGCGCCGCCTCCAGCCATGCACAGCAGCGGATGCGCAAAGCGAGCACCGATGAAGACAGGTCTCAAATTGGTGGCAATCACCTTGTCCCATTCTTCCACTGATGTTTCCACGAGTGGTTTCGAAATCTGTAAGGCGGCATTATTGATGACTGCATTGAGAGAAGAAGTAAAAAGTTTTACCTTATCGTAAATAAGCGGGAATTGTTTGGCATCGGAGATGTCTGCCTGGATGAAAAGACCATCTTCAGGGAATCCACCACCGAATACTTGTTTATCAATTCCGATGACACTCCATCCTTGCGAGGAAAATTGAGATACCACCGCCCGTCCGATCCCCCCGGCGCTGCCAGTGATCAAAACAATGCGTTTATAGTCTTTCATGGCTCCCTCACCTCGTGTTTGTTTTTTGTAAGTCATCTAAATCCTCATGATCGATTTCTAACCCGGTCAACAGGTTACGAATAGTATTCCAATGTACATTCTCCCAGGCTGTGGGGCTCGAATTGGAATTATGTGGTGCCAGCAAGACGTTATCCATGCCCAACAGCGGGGAATCCTGAGATAATGGTTCGTGTTCGAAAACATCAAGCGCAGCCCCGGCAATCTTTTCCGTTTGTAATGCTGCGATCAATGCAACCTCATCAACTATCGGTCCGCGAGCAGTATTGACAAGTACAGCCGAATCATTCATCAATCTAAGCGTATCATGATTGATCAGGTGCCGTGAGGATGGGTTCAAATCGCAGTTAATACTTACGAAATCTGCTTCTCTCAATAGTATCTCAAGATCTACAGGAACAACACTATATTCTTGAAGAAAACTTGCAGGTATGGGAATGATATCGTTTCCAAGTAAACGCATGCCAAACCCCCGTGCACGTTGTATCAAGGCTTTGCCAATATTCCCAACACCAATGACCCCCAGCGTACACTCGGAGAGAGATTTCCCGGGAATTTTTCGCCAGACTCCAGATTTGACTTCCTTATCCATCCAAGGTTGTTGGCGCGCAAATGCCAGAATATAACCCATGACACTGTCTGCCACTGGTAGAGTGAATGCGTTAACGGTATTTAAAAGTTTCACGGAATTATCCACGCAAGCCTGGCGATCAATAGAATCTATACCGGTGCCCCACTTTGCAATAACCTTTAAACGCGGTGTGCATTTTTCAATCACTTTGCGTGTGTAGCGATCGTCCCCCGTGATACCGCCATCAAATTTACCGGCGTACTCCAGTAATTCCGTTTCTTCCAAGCGCTCGTTTACGTTGGGTACAATCAACCTAATGCCATAATGCTTGAAAACTGGAGAAAAACGTTCCAGGAAAGGGATCATATAGGGGGCAGTTAATAATACATCTTTCATTCTACTCTTCCTCATTCAGATTTTTGCTCTTCAGGTTTACCTATTCTGTTGTAATTGAAGATCGTCTCATTTGTTGGATATGTATCGATATAATGTAAAATTTTCAGGTCCGCGGATTGCACCAATCTCCTCCAATCGATCCTCAAAAATATTGTTGTAAGGGTCGGAAACAAGGAGGACGTATTCTTTCCCAAAAACATAATCCAAAGGAAGCGCATCCAGAAAGGCTCTTGCTGTACCCGTCTTGAGCGCGTGAAAATATTCTGCACTGTTAATTAAACCATCTAAATTAACAATTGTGCGATTTTCTATGAAATAGGCTACATTACCTCCGCCAGTCATCCCAATTAATGAACCCTCATCCGTAAATTCTTGAAGGCTTCGCGTTTCCCCCAAATATTCCGCCTGCTGTTCGACCGGAACTTTCATCGGAACCAGTTTATCGATGTAATTTATATGCAAAAGGCAAATGTAAACAATTAAACTAGCTGTAATTGATGCTGAGACGATCCACATGGACTGTTTTTGTTTCAACCAATCAAAAAGGGATTCCAAAATCAACGAGCTCAACAGGACAATCCCAATCATTTCGGCCACCCAATACCAAGCCCGGGTGTGTTGGTATCCAACCGTTGTGTAATACCCAATTTGCAGAAGGGCGCCAATCACAACCGCCGGGATTAAAAGCTGGAAGGCTTTCCTGGCAATACGTCCATTCTTCGCAGCCATTAATACCATAATAATTGCCACAACTAATATTAAACTTCCCGAAAAAATATAGTTGTCCGCCCTGTAGTCATCCAATTTAAAAAATCTGGTAAGCATTTTTGACAGATCATAAAATTGTGAGGTAGCCAATGACCAGGGTCCGTAACCCGAAGCAGGGTTTAACCCTAGAACTGTGAGCAGTGTGTTCTTGTGAGCATAGATTGTATTGGGAAGTGTGTTCCACCATTGTTTTATTTGCCCACTAACCGGCATAAAGGTGCCATAGGCAATTTTATTGAATGTTATATAAGCACCGAGGAATAAGGCTATCGGGAGCGAGAACATCGATCCTTCGGTAAGAATTCGTCTCCAGGATCTATTTAGCCAGTTCTTGAATTGGTCTGTTGGACCTACATGTAAATTTGGATTAGGCTCCTTTATGACCAAGTGAAGAATGATGATCATAACCAAGGTGATTCCTGCGTCGATTAATATAACTGACTTTGAAAACATTTCTATTAAACCGATCTTTTTGAAGACAACAAAAATAACAAGGCTGACAATTGAGGCAAGAGAAGTTGCATAAGTTATCCGGATTATCAATTGTACCGGGGATAACCTTTCTCGAGTTCCGTATAAACCAAAGAAAAAATACGCTAGTGGTTTAGTGACGCAGGAAACCACCAACATAGGGTAGACTGAGTAAGCCCCGGTTTCGAAGACAGTCATTCCAAGCCGAAGAACCCAAGTGAAAAAACCAGAGAATATAATCGCCATTAGATCAAAGAACAACGCTGGTTTCACCTTCCGGATTCGAAAAAGAAGGAATAGACCAACTGCCAAAACAAAAAACACATTATCCAGTCGTGAAAGCACGGTTAGTGCTGCGATTGTGCCAATAAGTAGGAACTGTGTTTTTTTTATGGGTGTAAATTCAGGCAAACTCAAAACATTCGATACCGCCAACAATAGAGCAACAATAAAAAAGGCGCTTATGGCAGCTTCCATACCGTGAACTATGGTAATTCCATAGATCGGAGGTAATAGAATCCAGGTTAAAGCCCCAATAAACGCAGTACGTTGGGGCAAAACTTTGTAAATCAATCGAAAAAGAAGAATTCCAGTGAACGCATTAAAAAGCGCACTGACCAGTACCAACACTCTTAAAGGCAGGAGTAAATTAATACTTGAAAGCCAGAATACGCCAAGGCAGACAATCATCCACAAAGGGTGAAAGCCATTTGTCAGGTTTATCTGATCAAATGTAAACCCGTAACCCCCCAGGACATTCTGGGCAACTTTGTAGTAATAAAACGCATCATCAACATTGTACCAACGCATCAAACTGTTGGCGGGTGCTATAGATACGTATACACCACCGGCAATCCCTAATAGAAAAAGTGTTACCTGGATAAGTAGAGAATTGTGCCTTTTAATCCAGGTGACCACTAATGTCCCCACCCTTCTGTGCCTGAATCAAAGTCTCAACAATTTTAAAATCAGATTCTTCATCAATATCCCAGGACTCCTCAGGAGCTGTTTCAAAAAGGATTGGATTAGCTCCAATGCGAGTCTTATTTATTCTCAAACATTCCGCGGTAAATAAATAGATACAGGAATTCTCCTCGTATACCGGAGGAAGATCCTGAGTCTGCAACAGGATGCGTGGATCGTGATTTATAGCATTTCCGTTTGAATCGTATAGACGGGTTTGAAGGCGGGTAACTGAAAAAAGTGAGTCCTTTTCCGGTCCGGCTGCCAACATGGTTTTGATGGCATTTGAAATTGTGGACTGTCTTAAAAGGGGATTAGTCGAATGGGTTTGAAGGTAAAGGTCAGCAGGAGCTTGTGAGATATCGTGCATGAGTATTTCATTCATCGGGACATTATCTTCCCTTAACTGGGGCGGGCGATCAATGATTTGTACGCGTGGAAATGATTCCCGCAATCCAGCCATGATTTCACGGCTATCCGTATCCACTACAATTTGGGAGATCTCTGGGCAGTGCTGTAATGTGCTTAAAATGTGGTGATAGAGGGGTACCCCGTCCAGCAGGCGATAATTCTTACCGGGTATCCGTTGTGAGTGATGGCGCATTGGAACAAGGGCTGTTATTTGCATAGACTATCACCTTTATCGGGTTTTTAGAAACGACGTTTATCCGCCAGTGATCACGGACATAAGGTGTAAATTTTCACCATCTACTGGCGATTGGTCAAGAATCATCACAGGATTCACCAGGTCACCGTTGATCACCAGCATCGTAGAACTGAGGAAGTTTTCCTTATCGGGTGCAATAAGTATATTAATAAATGCAGGGTACCGTTTGGCGAGGTCTTTCACAATGTCCCGATAAGTTGCACCATCCTGGAGCGGCAATTCCAGGGTATTTCTACCAGAAAGTATTTTTGCCAATCCAGAAAACTCGAGCGTTACATACACGTGGAATCCTCCATGATTTTTTCGGGTGTTACAACTCAATGTTACATTTTACTATATTGAATAGGTTCCACATTCCGTTTTCCACCGACACCAGTTCCTTCAACGGAAGAACGAGGATAATAAAACGCTTGTCTGAGTGCCCAGGTTAGAGGCCCAGACTGCCTGTACCCGTGATAGGTACCATTGAACTGCGACCAACGGAATCTGATAATGGGGGTAATATTTCGGAACAACTTTTTCTGTTGTCGTGCTGCTTTGATGTCATCAATCACATTGTGGTAAAAAAGACGGAGTAAGTCTATTTTCCCAAAGCGCTCATGCGGATAAATGCGCTTGAACGCCATACCTTCACGCCGATAACGATTAAAGATGCCGTGTTGCGATTCGCCATGAACATGGATTACTTCAGCTTCGGCCACGTAGGCAATATGGTACCCCTCTCCTTGCGCCCATTTGCCCCACTCCAGGTCTTCGAGACCAGGCAGGGTCTCATCATAAGGGTGTAATTCCCATAGGTTGCGGCGTACAGCCGCATTCGCGTTGTTACAGAATGGATACGCTTGATGTATATCCGACGAATCCGGATACCAGTGTTTAAATATCTGTTGTTCAGAAAAATGAGACTGATCTGCTCCGCGTTGTTTCCCATAACTTAGTCCTATTTTGGGGTCCTTAAATGGAACCAGTAATTGCTCAAGCCAGTCAGGGTAAACCGGGTAGACATGCGCACTCGCAATTACTACAAGGTCAGAGCGGGCTGCGGCAAATCCCATATTCAACGAGCGCCCAAATGTAAAATTTTCAGGGAGTATATTTACCACTTCCACAGGATACCCCTTGGCGGCTTTAAGGGTACCGTCGGTGGATCCTGAATCAACCAGGATGACTTGTAGATCCTTCAGGGTCTGTTCGGTTATCCCCTGAAGTAATCGACTTATGTGCTCCTCTTCGTTGTACGCTCGAATTATGATGGAACAAGCGGGTTTATTCATCATGGTTTTAATTCAAATGGCTTGTTTTGAAGGATGGCATCGTTGATAGTGC
The DNA here is from genome assembly GCA_963753625.1 of uncultured Chloroflexia bacterium. GTDB lineage: Bacteria > Chloroflexota > Anaerolineae > Anaerolineales > Anaerolineaceae > UBA6107. Next base: position 853,839 of record CAVWCP010000002.1, on the reverse strand, counting down.
TCAATATTTCAGAATGTTCAGGCAGCAGATCAACCATCTTTGTTGGTTTCAAAGTTACATAACCTTTCCAGAATTTATCTGGTTCAAGGAATTTTTCAAATGAAAGCGAAGACATGAACAATTGTTTGTATAGGAAACGCCTGGCATTTCTTGTATATTCCAGTGGGACAACAAGAGTATCACTCGCCAGTAAATCATCCAGTTTCTGCAGGTACTGAGTTTGCGAGATAGGATAAAGTGTTGTTGGGAGTTGTGTATACCTTGATTTGGCTGCGGTAAGTACTAATCTGCCAAGTAAAGTAGCCTCCAAGCCTATCGTTGAGTTATAAACCATCACAAAATGTGCCCGGTGGATCAATTCATAGGAACTGACCCTCTCATCTGTATCGATGAAAACAATGTTGGACAATTTCTGCAAAGAGTTGCCTTCAACCCATTGCGCTACGCTCTCGCGACTTTCCTTCCCTTCGCGACCTTCATCAGGGTGAGCCCTGAGGATAAATAATGTATCAGGATGAGTTAATACCACCTTCCTGACTTCTTCCAGCCATGCAAACATATCGGGAAAAATGGTATTCGCATGAACCTGGCTGGTATCAAAAATTACATTGGAAAAGACCGGGACTATCTTTTTAAACGCTGACATCTTAGCTTTCAACGTTTCATTTAGTGGTTCAATTTCTGGCCAAAATTTAATGCCTGCCATGGTGAAATCACCCTGGAATCGCCGCTGTAAATAGTCATCCAGGCGGGAGTTCATGGAAGGAGTTAATTCGAATTCTTCAGGGATATCCAACGGATATGCTGTGGCTTCACCATCAGTGAAAAATGCAGTCAGCGGTTGAATGCCAACCTCATGCGTGATTACCTTAACCCCCCGGTTCAAGCATGCCTGCCGGACTGCAGCCTCAGGAAAGAACATACCATTGAAAACCACCACCGCCTGAGGATTGTGTTTTTCGATCATAACCAGAAACTGTTGGTAAACATTCCATCCTGAAAGTATGAAAGAGCGCATAAAGTTATGGGTTAATTCGTCGTCCGACAAATTGTGCCGGCGCAGTACCCAGCGTAATGAATTCACTGCCCAAAACCCCAAAGGAACACCCTGGAATTTGAAAGTGATAAGATCAACCAAAGAAAAATGTTGAATCAGAGCTTTTAAATTTTGGTCTTTGCCAGGTTCCAACCAGGTTAGAGGTGTCCCGTTGAAAATCTGACGGCTTTGACGTGTACATAAGGCGCATGGAGGTGTCTGGGTGAAGTCATCCCTATTGCTCCCCAGGATGCAGCGCTCAATGCCACTATTGCACACAAAATACATTACAGGTATCCCGTTCGCCCGTAATCCCAGACTCGCCAGAAGGGAATAGGCACCATTCTGGCTCATACTTTGTAAACGTGTCGAAGCATTAAAGAAAATCACCGGGCGTTGCACTGGCTGGGCTAATTGGCTTTGGTGGATTTGGCTGATTAAATGCTTCCAGCGTTGGTTACTGGAAAAATGTGCCCAACGCTGGTGAATTGCTGTTTTGATCCTAACCGGTGAGTAAACCTTCAACGCTCAAACTCTGCGAAGTTTCTTAATGGAAGGGAGTTCGCTATCGTAAACCTTTTTAACACCGTCACCAATGGCTTGTTCAGTTACCCGGATGTATTTCACCAGGCGTTCAAATCCACCAGGTTCAACCGATGCCGCCTGATCTGATCCCCACATGGCGCGGTCCAGCGTGATATGGCGTTCAACCATGCATGCACCCAATCCTACCGCCACAGCAGAGGTAACCAATCCAACCTCGTGACCTGAATAACCGATCGGGCAAGTGAAGGTCCTCTTCAATGTTTCAATCATGCGCAGGTTCAATTCATGAGAATCGCATGGATAGGTGCTTGTAGCGTGAGTTAGCACCAGGTTGTCCTGACCAATGGACGTAACTGCGCGCTTGATCTGCTCCATTGTGGACATTCCGGTTGATAATATAAGAGGTCGCCCTGTTTCCCGTAAATGTTGAAGTAAATTTATATCAGTTAACGAGGCGGAAGGAATTTTGTAACAGATCGGATTGTATCCTTCCATGAATCTGACTGCTTCTTCGTCCCACACCGAGACGAACCAGTCGATGCCCAGTTCACGGCAATAGCGGTTGATCTCATCGTATTCAGCAGTGCCGAATTCAGTTCTCTCGCGGTATTCCATATAGGTGATGTATCCCCAGGGTGTCTCGCGCATCTGTCCCCGTTGGTCTGGAGGAACACATAGTTCAGGGGTGCGTTTTTGGAACTTCACGGCGTCTGCGCCAGCGTGCTTTGCCGCTAAGATCAATTTTTTTGCGTTTTCGATGTCGCCATTATGGTTAATGCCTGCTTCTGCAATAATATAAGCAGGATGGCTATCCCCGATAAGACGATCTCCGATTTTTACTTCACGAGTCATGAATTTACTCCTATACAAATAGAAACTTATGAAGCCAAAAAGCTTCCAATTAGATTCATATCACACTGCTCTGTGCATTTAATCCCTGGACGTAAGTCAAAATGATCTTTTCGAAATGCGTTATATTTTTCGCCATTCCAAATATCATAAAGTGATTCGGTGGCAGCGTCTCCCATGACGATTTCATTGTTGAAATCTTCAACGCACTCAACGGATTCCCCATTAGATTTAATCGTCATCGATGACCATGGGAATTGGCAGAATTCGAGCCAGTGAATGGACTCAGTTTGTTGTTTATTGTCTTCGTACCACATCTGATCCTGGCTCTTAAGGTAAACATAAACATCCATCCCCTTGAAGGCTTCCTTAAGCCGCTCGAATTCGTCCCGTTGCCAGGATTTGTTCAGATTGATCATTGTAATCACAATTGTGGTCTTGTAATTGCGCTGAGCCTTGAGGTCTAGTAATTTGAGAATATTCTTATAGGATTCAGTAAAGTTGCTTGCCTGTCCGCGGACTTCCTTATGACGCAAGTCATCGACACTTTCAATGGAGTACTTCACATACCCCAGTCCATTTTCAAAAGTTTCGATTGTCCTGTCCATGTTGATGTTGGCAGGATTGCAGGAAAAGTAAGATTCCAAGCCGCGCTCTGTCATCCATTTTACATACTGTGGCATGCTCTTATCAAGCAGCGGGTCACCATATCCGTGCAGAACAATAACCCGGGGGATAACGTACAGGAAATAATGATTCTCATTCATTTCATTTTTCTTGACGCCATAATTACGGACCACAAAATCTTCCCAACGTGAGAGTTGTTCACTGGAAAATGGATTAAGTTGATCGATCACCTTCTTGAATAACTCGGGACGCATGGTTTCAATTGGCCTGGTCATGATGGTGGTCCGGGGACACATTTCGCAACGCATATTACATGCATTGGTGGTTTCAATGTTGTACACTACTGGCTCACGGGAGCGGAAGGAATCCAGTTTATCTACCAGAAATTCCCGTTCCATTTTTTCGCCATTCATCAGGCGTTTTTTTAAGTCGTAAACCTTCATATAAAACTCAATGTCGAACATTTTCCTCCAAGAAAATCTGGTAATTGTTTTACTGTGTTGAGAGGTCTATTGTAACCGAGAGATAAGAATATCACAAAGTTCGCGCACCGCACCGTAACCACCCGGCTTTGTCAAAATGAGGTCTGCGCGACGCAGCACCATCGGGTGAGCATCTGATGGACATACTGTGAACCCGGCTATTTCAAAACAAGGTAAGTCGTTGGTATCATTCCCGATGTAAATTACTTCATCCGGCTTGATGTGTTTCTCAAGCATCACTTGCCTTAATGCACTGGCTTTCTCGTCGACTCCTTGTAGAACTGGGAGGTTGTTTTTCCTGCACCGGGCTTCAACTACCGGGTTGCGTTCCTTAGAAATAACCAGGCATTCAACCGCCCCGGTATCACGCAGGAGACCTAATCCAAGTCCGTCTCCACGGTTGGCGGCGACCATTTCTTCGCCTTTTTCGTTAACCCAGACCCTGTTATCCGTTAAGACACCATCAAAATCCATAACAAGGAGTTTTGGATGTGTTGGAAAAACCCGCCGTTGTCTTGCCGGGTCGACTATTATTAAATTACCTTCTCGAACCGTTCTCTCTGCCTGTATCCAGTCAGCCAGGGTGTCAATATCCACAGTAAATCCAGCGTCAATGATGAGCGGCATAATGATCGCTCCGCTCATGGATTTCTTTTTTAGAATAACCTCAGGTCGAATAGCATCGATATGCCCAGTTTGCCAGTAAACTAACGGCAATTTTTGCCTTGGCGCATTGTAGGCTTCAGGAACCCCTTCAACTCCAATTAACGGTGCCATATACCCGGTTTTCTCATCTACTCGCCACATTTTATAAGGATTTTGCGCTGATTCCACCACACCTCGAACTGAATCCACTTCAGGGTGGTCAAGAAGCGCTTGAACAGCCTCGTCAACACAATTCAATGGGCGGATTGGTGATGTAGGCCGCAATTGAACAACGACATCAGGGTGATAACCTTCGTTTTTTGCCAGCCAGGTCAATGCGTGTTGGAAAACTGGCAGGTCCGTGGTGTTATCCTCAGCAAATTCTGCAGGCCTCATGAATGGGGTCTCTGCCCCATATTCTCTTGCCACCGCTGCAATTTCCTCATCATCAGTGGAAACAAGCGTGCGGGTAACGATTTGAGAGTGGGTCGCTGCCTTTATACTGTAAGCGATCAACGGGTAGCCAGCAAAGTCCCGGATATTTTTACGGGGGATACCCTTTGAACCTCCCCTCGCTGGAATGATTGCCAATACTTCGGGTTTGTTTACCATGCTGTCCAGCCTCCATCCACGACCAGGTTACCGCCAGTCATATACGACGATGCATCCGATGCCAGAAACAATAAGGCTCCGTTCATTTCATCCTTAGCCGCCATCCTACCCAGGATAGTCCGGGACGAATAATTTCGAGCAAATTGCTCTTCGTGATTATTATCCACTCCACCGGGAGTCAGTGCATTTACACGGATTCGAGTGCCAGCATAGTACGCCGCCAGGTAGCGCGTAAACCCAAGAATTCCTGCCTTGCTTACCGAATAGAAGACTGGTTTATAGACTGTTTTTTGACCGGGTTTTTCATAAATACGCTGATCCGGACCAACAATGCCGTAAGTGGAACAAAGATTTATGATCGAACCGCTTCCCTGCTTAACCATCAATTGACAGGCTGCCTGGGTAACCAGGAAAACACCCGTTAAATTCACGTCGAGCCCTTGCTGCCATTGTTTTAATGGGTAATGCTCAAAAGCATTATCCAGTTTTTGCGGATGTTCCGGGTCGAACTTTGGATCAAGTGCGGCGCTGTTCACCAGAACATCCAACCGCCCGGTGATAGTGGTAATCTCATTTATAGCTTTTTTTATCGATTCGGGTTGAGTTACATCCATAACCAGACCTTGCACCTTGTCGGTGAGGGTCTTCATGCCTTTCAACGCGGTATCCACAGTTTTTTGACCCACGTCTGCCAAGAAAACAGTTGAACCTGATTCAGCCAGCGTACGAGCAAACTCTCTGCCCAGCAACCCAGCTCCCCCAGTTACCAGGGATGTTTTTCCTACCAATGAAAACTTGTCGTAGATCGTCACTTTGCTCCTAAAGCTGTTCCAACCGCACCATTTGAGAGGTATTGGCCGACAGGTGAACTGCGATTGTAAGTTTTAATGCTGCGATTCCATCATCCAAAGTACATGCTGGTAGTTCAATACCGCTGGCAACGTTCAGGAAATGCCGCATCTCATCTAAAAACAGGTGGTTACGTTCAAAACCGGCCGGTGGGAAGATATCTTCTTCTTCATTTTTGGCTGATCGGTAAATGTGCGCTGTGGAATTGGAATTGTTGTATGAGATCGTTCCACCTGTGCCAATGATAACGAAAGTATGCTCAGGTGGTTGTTGAATATAGTCCAGATGTACACTGCCTGTCATGCCGTTGCGATAACATAAACCTATCTCGGCAGTATCCTCCACATCCAATCCCAATCCGCAGGAGGAGGTATGTGCCCAGACTTGATCAGGATCATCAAAGAACCAGCGCAGGTAATCCAGCGGATGGCTGAGCGTATTTACCACACCACCACCGAGTTCCGGGCGAGCGCTGTAACTCTGGTGGTAATCCTCCCATGGGTGCCAACCGGGAAGGTATTCACCCCAATGTGCGCGAAAAGATGTGATTCTATTGATTTCATTCTTCAATATTAATTCTCTCATTTTGCGTAGTACGGGGTGAAATCGCAACTGGTATCCGACCAATAATCGGTTGCCATTTTCGTTGAGGGCGTTTTTCAATTCTTCTACATGGAGCATATCATGCGATATCGGCTTTTCCAACAGGATAGCACATCCAGCTCGTGCTGCCGGAATAGCAACACCCAGGTGTAAGGCGGTGGGATTGGATACAACAACAGCATCCGGATGGTGTGCCAGAGCAGCATTGATCTCGGTTTCGACGGGGATGCCGTTGAGTCCGCTATCCTCCAGGGTGGATTTGTGTGAACGCAATAGCACAAAATCCGTTTCACCCAGAGCGCGCAAATTATTCAGATGCCTTCTGCCGATCGATCCAACTCCACAAATGAGCGTTTTCATCCAGATTTCACTTTTTTACAATATTTACCTGATAAATCCATCATACCAAAGAAAGCAGGTATTCAGCGGTATGCCTGCCAGCGCTGCCATCGGTAAATGTTAATTCGTCTTTTATGAACTTCATCCTTTTTTCAGAATCCAATCCAGGGTTTTTAAGATAGGCATTCAAAAGTATCTTGAACGATTCTTCATCCGAAGCAACTTTTCCAGCTCCTGCCTCACGAAATCGTTTATGAGTTGGCCAGTTGCCAATTTCAGAAAGCGCCAATGAGAATTTGCCTGGTTTGTTCCAACCTCCGGGAGTGTCTAGACATACACTGACAATCGGGCGATCCTGGATGGCAGTCTCCACACACATGGTAGAGTAGACTGTGGTGAATACATCTGAATAAGCCATCATAGACGTCTTCTCAGGCATGTCCTCACCACTATAATGTCCCAGGTCACCACCTAGTGCCACTGGTTCCACCAGGTGTACATGGGGTAGTGTGCGCACAAGCTCGCGGATCTTTTCGCGTTCCTCAACAAATAGCGGCTCGGTCATGAAATGATTGGGGTGTAAACGTATGAGCAGTTGACAGGGTTCAGCCAGGCGTTCCGATGCCACCAATTTTGCAAGTGCTTCCACATTACGGTAGTTTGGCGAGAATGTAATAAAACTGGAGGCGTACCCGATGAGTTTGCGCTTTGGGTCTAATCCATGCATGGCAAAATACTCATCATGAGAGATGAGCCATTCTTTTCGAAAGTAACCATCATAAGAAGGGATTCCACCTACATTAACTTGAGAGGCATCCCAATCCGATCCTTCTACCAGTTCCTGCTTTTGGATCTCAGACCAACAGGTAACAAAATTCAGCGGTGCCGCAGGCACTCCATAACTGCTTGGATTATCCCAACCTACAATTACAGCCCCTGTTTTTACACCGCGCCGCACTGCTTCACGCAGCAAGTACCTGTCGTTGCGCCAGCCATAGGTCGATGAGACAACCAGGTCAGGTTGATACTTATCGAACAAATCTGCATAAAACCCAGGGTCGTAACGCATTTGCCAGCGTACAAGGTATTGCCGTGCCTTCCGCGAATGGCGCATTAGAGCAATAATCAGTCGTGAAACCGGGATCATTAATTTCTGACGACCACGCACCTCAGCTTCCACCTGACGCATATGGCTGTCCATGGCTTCGGTATTGATCCGGTTTGAAGTGCCGACCCGGCGCATGTAGTTCGACCACCACTGCCGGCCTGATTGGTGGCTTTTGGCATATCTTGCGCAAGTTTTATAACGCAACCCCTCCACAATCAATCCGGGTTGGCCGAAACGTTCCTGGATCTCATTGATCAAACCATCGTCAGTTAAAAGGATTACCCTTACGCCATGTTTGAGTAATGTTGTCACAACATCACTCTGCAAGAAGTAAATAATGGCTAATCCATGGTCTGCACTGATAAAAAAGGTCTTTTGTTCCCTAGTCATGACAGTCCTTGGTAAATTGAATCAACAGATGCAAATTGCGATAATCAGTCAAATCTGATCCTTTATCAGAAAAAAAACTGGTCAACTATTGTACCAACGGAAAATTTGATTGTAAATTTTCATAAAAAAACCTTCGACCGGCCGGAATCCCAGGATTTTTTTACCTAGTCTCTTTTTCTGTTGCATTAATTGTGCAGGTTTATTTTGTAGATCCAGCGGTAATGTGTTGCTCATGTTCATTGTTAGCGGATCAGGAACCATAAGCCGTAAATATCCTGCACTATTCATAAGTTCATCCAATTGCAACACCTGTCCCATTGGACGATCCATCTGAAAAGGTAGGAATCTGGAAATTATTTCCTTCCGCGCGGTGAATTGCCAATGTGAAGCCCCCACCTGCGCAGTTACCCCTTTGTATTCAATTCTGATATCTATTGTGGACTCATATACTTTGCGAATTTCGTTTTCATCATCTCCCAGGCTCTGGTTGAACTCAAGGAAAGTATCCCATGGGATTAATTGTCCTTCTTGCAATCTCACTTCAGGTGTCGTGCTTGCCCATTCGATTGTGCTTGAATACAACGGAACTCGCGTTCTAAAGGGACGGGCTGTGACCATACCCGCATTTGGAAAGGTTTCAAGCACCTCAATTGAACGTGTAAACCAACCGGGGTAAAAGTAAACGTCATTATCTGCGTACGCGATGATTTCTCCAGGTGCTGCCGCCAGCATGACGTTCCAGGCTCCACCTTTTCCTATGTTTCTTTCAGAAAGGATGAGATACTGGATTCTTCCCAAAGTCTGCATTTCAACCAGGTATTCTTTAACCTCGGCGCAGGATCCGTTGTCAAATACTAATAAATCATATTCCATGTCTGTGTTTGCCCAAATACTTCCGAGGCAGGATTTCAATACATCCAGCATATTGGCATAAAAACCACTCTGGAATGGAATATAGTTAAGAATTGCCACCGTTACCTTTTTTGGTTTCGGAACACTTGTCATCCTTTTAGCCGGGTTTTGACCTTGGCGCATAAGGTTAGCCCTTTCGATTCAGGAATTTTGATCGCAAATTACGGATACTGGCATAAGCATTTTTGGGATGGAACAAATTGTATACCAGTTCACCGAAAAATCGCGAGTGAAGCGTTACCATTGGAAATATCTCAATTTCTCTGAAGAACCTGCTCCAGGAGAACGGTTTCCTGCTTATCTTGTCTTTTTTAATCACCCAATTCGCATCAACCAGGGTAAAAATATTTCTTCTGCCACCGGCAAGGCGCACATTTTCGTCCGTTTCGGGCAATTGATAGTGTGGTTGCCCACCCGGAAGATGGCTGTAATCATGCTCCTGGTGAATGATGTTGATGCTTCGTGTGGCATCAATTGTTTTCCATCCGCGCTGACGCGCTTCGTAAATCATCCAATTATCCCAACCGGCACGCCCAATGGCAAAATCGGGGATATGTTCAAAACATTGGCGCGGATAAATAAAATAGTCGCTGCCCATCGGTTTGTGCAGTCGGCCGCGCTCCTTGCATTCCTCGCCCAAACGCTCCTGCCAACCTGGTGTGAACGCCAGTTCTTCGTGCACGTCCAAGTCCCAGCGCTGCCCGACGAGCAGAAACTGTTTCGCCAATCCCAATATCCGCTTCGCCTGCTCCAAAATATCCGTCAGCACAAAATGTCCGCGTTAACATAAGCCAGCAGCGGCGAATCGTTTTGCTCCCGCGCTGTCTGGAAAAGCGAACTGATCAAGGGTGTTCCGCTGGCATTTTTGTGAACATTAGGGATATGGTTAACACCTAATATCCTGGCATTTTCTGCCATCCCCTCTTCATCGCCCAGCAGGAGTATTTCCACCTCCTCCCCCAGCGCTGCCCATGAGCGGATGGCATTGCGCTGGATCAATGCAATGTGCGGATTGGAAAAAGGTTTAGGTGCAGTGAACAAGGTTAAGTAGTGGAGAGGTCATTTCACTTCCCAGCATAAGTCCTGTTCGGAATAGGCTTTATATTCAGCATCAAACTGCGGATCGTTTTTCACATCGCTGGCAAGGCGGTTCCAGGTATCACAGGTGTAATCGCGCATGCTTGGGGTTAACGCTTTGGCGAGCACAGTCAGATTCATTGCCGTGCTTGCCCTGCCTGTGCGCGCATAAGCCTCAATAAATGGGATTAATTCTATGCCATTGCTGGCTTCAAAACCGGCATTTTGCGCCTCTTCATAAATTGTTGTGACTTTCTCCCAGTCACCCAGTTGACGTGCCAGATCCGCCGTTTCGTAATAATAGCACCAGGTATTGCGGTCTTCCTTGCCAAACAGGTTCTCATCAGGCCAGGGCAACTGGCTGTCGGTTAAGATGCTCTCAAGGTTGGATGCCCCCAGCGCTTTGCGGGTATAGTCGCTTATCAACGGATTGTAGCGGTCTTTGTCTGTGAGCACCCACAAACAGGCGGTCCCGGTGCGGTTCCAGTTGATTACCAGGCTGTTCGTACTCCAGCCGGCAAACTTGGAGTACCAGTGGGACTGGTAAATCCCGATACCCGTTTCGAGGTCCTCGACATTGTCTGCAAAGTATTTATTAAGCGTGAGGAACCAGTAGTCGGTGCGGGTCATCTCCTCCTGCTGATTAGGATAGAGCACGTTGAGATAAAATGCTGTCGGGTAAACCCCCATTTTAGTGAACAATTCATTATCCGCCAGCAGTGCTGTGTCATCCCTTAATTCAGGTGCCCGCCATTTAAGTTGCGCCGCAAACCGCTGTTGCCAGGTTGTCGACCATTTATATTCGTTCGTTACCGCAAAGTTTCTCCCCACGGCCAATCCTAATAGGATTATGATGATGACCTCCCGTTTAAACGTTTGCTTCGGGAGGAGCAGCATTAAATAATCCCAGGATGAACAAAGGCGCAGCCCACATGCCGGGAAGACCAAACCTGTCATTCCACAACCCCGGTGCGGTGAGCGAGCGATTTACCAGCCAACCGGGAGCTATACCCAGGATTACTCCCAGGATTCCGACGATTAACACTTCCACAGAAATTGATGTGTGTGTGTCATCACTCGATTCAGACGTTAGCTTTTGTTTTCTAAGAATCAATAACAAAATTGCCGCCACGAATACAGTCAACCCAAGCGCAATGACAAGGTAAGGCGTCTGTAAATCAATTGAAGCAGTACTTAACGTTGGGTACCAGACGGTCACCAGCATGTGAAGTACATCGCGCAGAACCATCGTTCCCAATTCAAGTAACGCTGACCCGGGTTCACTCAGCAGACTTTTAAATAGAGTGGGATCCAGCCCGCGATAATTTACCATCAGGAATACACGCCAGATAACATAAAATGTGGCAAGTGCCAGGAATGGCAGCCAATACAACAGTGATTGTTTAATGCGCTGCCGGCGGGGTATTTCTCTAAGCGCTAACCAGAGGATGACCGGACGCAGGAATTCCACTCCAACGAAGTTTTCATAAGTGAAAAGGTTGGCTGCATTAGCTGCGAGTGCCAGCGCAATAAGCAACAGACGATATTTTGGTTTTCGGACTGCCAATACCATCAAGTAGAGGGATAGGAAGAAAAGGGCGTAGCAAAACCAATGGGCGATAAATGTTAATCCCATGGATTGCTGGTTAAATAACGGGAAAACCGCAAACAATTGCACAGCCCAAAATGCTTCCCGCTTATGGGAAGACCAAATCTGGGTAAAAGTCCCCCAGATGCCCAGCCCCACCAGCCAGCGCAGCAAATAGTTGGTGATGTGCCATCCTGCCGCATTGGTTCCCCAAATCTTGAAGATCAGGAGATCCGGCCACCAGCCAAATGGGCGGTCATCCTGGAGGAAATAATTCTTGATGCCTTCGGTTCCGCGCACCACCAGCGAATACAGCTGCGGCCAATCATCTAAATAAAATCCAAGGGAGGGAAGGTAAAGAGCAAAACTTAACCCGATTAGCGCAAGGGAAACCCCAGCCATGCTCCAAAAATTGAAAGGAATGACAAAGGAAATTTGCTTCATTGCTCCAAAAAATCGCTTCATTGCTTCTCCACATCAAACATGGTCTTGTGCTGCACGGATGAATTGACCTTCGCCAGTTCCGGGTCATTCAGGAATAATTCCAGCACTTCCTCCCAGGAGAAATCGTTGCGCCCTCCCAGCCGTTTGATGACTTCACGCAGCAGCTCAAGGTCTTGCGGGGTGTCCAGCGTCCAGCGCATATCCCCGTAATCTTCGTCACTCTGCAACTGGATCACCTGGAACTTGCCGGGGGTTTCATAAAGATACGGCATCACATGCTCGCGGTGGTGTTTTTCCGTGGCGTTTTTCCAGGCGTTTTCCAGAGCCTGGAAAGTGCAGGCTTCCACATCCAACCCGATTGGAAATGTCCGTCCAAAAGGCGGCGGCAGGCGGTTGCAGGAGAAATCCTCCGGCGGGTCGAATAAGCCATAGAATCACCTCATCGATCAATTCCGGGTCGATCAACGGGCAATCGCCGGTAAGGCGCACCACATAATCGGCTTTGTACTCCAGCGCACACTGATAATAGCGGTCCAGCACATCCGGCAGGCTGCCGCGGAAAACAGGGGTATCCAGCTTTTTACATAATTCCACAATCGCATCATCTGATGCATCGGTTGTTGTGGCAACGACTGTTTCGGTGACATTTTTAGCCCGTTTTACACGCTCGATCATGCGCTCGAGAACCGGTCTTCCGCCCAAGTCCAGCAGCACCTTGCCCGGTAAACGGGTGGAGCTCATGCGTGCCTGGATGATGGCTATCAACCCGTTCTTTCATTTCTCTCCCTCCTGGTTTATTGAGAGGCTTGATCATAAGCCTGGAGCAGTACAGGGAAATTTTTTGTCCAATCTGCTCCATTCCTCTGCCAATTTCGCGATTATGAGCCCTATCATCGCCCGATATTCCTGGCGGAGTCTTGCTTGCAAATTGACCTTGTGACCCAGGTCATCTGCATCATCATCCTGTGAAGATCCATCCTTCACGACCATGATCGATCCATTCCTTGTTCCAGGGGATATCCGCAACGATGACCGGCAGACCGCATGCCAGCGCTTCCATAATGAGACCGATGCGCCATCACGTATGCGAAGCTTGAGGTAGAGATCCGCACTGTTGTAGATATCCGGCAGCGAGTCCAGATCTGCATAACCTCCAAAATAGACCATTTCCTCAAGTCTGCATCGTGAATTAGGCGACGAACAGCATTTTCCTGTGAACCTTTTCCGAAAACGCAGACGTAAGTCGAAATTCTCTTTAGATTGCACCGAAAAACCCTTCACGGCAACATCTACACCGTACTGAGGTTTCCAATCGAACGCTTATCAGAGAAGAATACTGTTTTCTGCTGCCAGCCAAGTTCTCTGCGCAGACGTTGCGGTATTTTGTGGTGAAAAATGGTTTAAGTCAACACCCCAGGGAAATTTCTTGAACCGCTCGGGGGGTAATCCGAATTCAGCAGCCTTATTGAAAATGGCTTCACAATCTCCAACCAGCACGTCGGTCCGCTGCAGCACATAACCCGTCACCTTGCGCCATAACCAGTTGTAATCGGCTTTTTCGCAGCAGGTCGAATCCCCAAGACATGGTCACCATGGGGTGGAAACCTACCAAGGCAGCGCAGTAAAGCCGGGCCCTGGATTGGACCTGCATGGATAAGGTCGGGTTTAAACGCCTGAATCACTTTTTTAATTGGGATACCTGGCGTATTAAACCCTGCCATCCTTTTCCGGCGGGTGTCCATGGCACCGGGATCACATTTGCTGGCCATCCTGAAGAAATCCCCTCCAGGGATAACACATAGATCTCGTGCTGCGTTTGAGCCAATGCCTGGGTAAACCGCAGATCATGGGGGGATTGTCCGTTTGTGAAATAAAGAATTCTCATTGGGATGACTAGACTGCCTATTCTCCCAGATCCGTCCAGCGGATTTCTTTACCAAAAGGCAGATCTTTGAGGGCATGGGTGCCGATGACTGCATTCATTTCGGCAGGCTTGATGGCGCCGGGTGTTGCGGGGCGCAGTACATCCAGCATTTCGCGGGTGATCAGCTCACCGGCTTTGATATCGCGGGCAGCCCGCACGCAGCGGCGCTGAACAATGGATGGTGTCCTTTTCATTCGCAGTGATGGATTTATCAGCCGAACCCAGTGCTTTTTCAAGTTCGCGGGTGCGGTCCACCATCTCCCGCCAGGTGGCTGGGGTGTCATGCTGAAGGGATGGTCAGGACCAGTCGCGCGTGGTGTCATCGGTAAAATGCTTTTCGATCACCCGCGCACCAAGGGCAACCGCTCCCAGCACCGTGGCATGACCATGTGTATGGTCAGAAAGACCCAGCACCACCTGCGGGAACATGGTGTGATAGGTATTCAACACGCGCAAATTAATGTGGTCAAAATTGACCGGGCTGGCGGTGTAATTGGTATTGCACTGCAGCAGCACCACCTGCGGATTGATCGCCAGAAGCGTATGCACTGCGCTGCTGCACGTCCCCAATATCAGCTGCGCCTGATGAAACGATGACCGGTTTGCCTTTGCGGGCAATGTATTCCAGCATTTCCAGCCAATCCACGTCACCGGAACCGATCTTGTGCGCAGGCACGAAGGGATCGAGGTAATCAACGGCTTCAAAATCATAAGGGGACGAGAAATAATCGATCCCCACTTTGTCGCATTCCTCTTTCAATACCGGCGTCCAATCAAAGGGAATGGAGGCATCGGAATACACCTGGAAAACCGATTTCTTCCAGTTCGCCTGGTGAGATACCTGCCCTTTCATGGCAGTGAAACCATAATCCGAGACGATTTTGGCAGCGCGGAAATTCTGGAATTTTGCCGCATCCGCGCCGGCTTCTTTTGCCAGACGGATGAGCAGTTTGGCACGCTCCAGGTCGCCGTCATGGTTGGCGGAAATATCCGCAATAAAGTAGGTGGGATGATCTTCTCCGATTGTATGTTTGCCAATTTTTACATCCATCGAATCCTCCTTGCGGTGAATGAACTTATGCCAGTAGAGCGGATCAATTGCGGAAAACCATGCCGGTATTGATCATAGAATTTTGACCAATCCCTGTCAAAATCTGGCAGCGGGTGACCCTAAGTGCTTCCGTCAGTTTTTTGGTGGAAAGAGTCAAATTAGGTGAGCGCGCTGCAGCTAATCCGCCGTCTGTTACAGACGCGGGATGGACCAAGCTTTTCGTCAAAACCAAATTGTCGGGCAATTGCCACGCCAAAATCATATTTCGACATGCCTTGCGGTCCAACACAGTGATAAAGACCCTTCAGATCTTTTCAACCGCTTCAACCAGCGTGGCTGCCAGGTCCAGCACCATCATCGGGCAAAAGTGAATATCGGTAAATCCCTTTACTTCCTTACCTGCAGACAGGTTATTCACAAAGAATTCCGCCAGGCTGCGCGTGCCGCTGATGCTCCAGCCGTAAAAATTCACGCGCGCCACCAGGGCATCTGGATTGGCAGATAAGCACCACCGATTTCGCCATCCCGTTTGGTACGGGCATAAACGCTCAACGGATTTGGAGTCTCGGTTTCGCTGTAATTCCCTTTTTGCCCATCAAAAACTGCATCAGTGGAAATGTGAACCATTTTGATATCATGTTTTTTTGCTGTTTCGCGCAATTTCACCGGGCAACAGGGCATTCACGCGTTCGGCATCAGCAGGTCGTTTTTCGCAATCATCCACATTTGCCATGGCAGCACAATGCAAAATGACTTCCGGTTTGATCTCCTCCAGCAGTCGCTCAATGATTCCGGGTTCGGTCAGGTCAGCCTGGCGGGTTTTAAAGTTCACCCAGCCCAGTGGATTGCGGTTATCCACACCTGTGACCTGGTGGTGTTTTCCATCCACTGCCAGGGCAAAGTTCAATCCCAGCAAACCGGAAGCCCCGGTTACCAGGAAACGGCTCATTAGAGTTTTCCTGCCAGGTAATCCGCTTCGATGGGAGCAATGATCTTGCTTGATCTGTTCCACATCCAGCCATTGGGTATTGGTATTGGAAGCATAACGGAAGTCATCCTTAAGAAGTCTTCCCTTGGTTTCCCAATCCCGTCCAAACCACAGGGCTTCAGCCGGTTGAACCACGTACATATCCGGCATCTCCACTGTCTGGCGCGCTTCATCCTCAGAAATCAACACTTCGTGCAGTTTCTCGCCCGGGCGAATGCCAATGATCTCGATTTTTGCTTCAGGGGCTATCGCGCGTGCCAGGTCTGCCACTGTGCAGCTTGGAATCTTGGGGACAAATACTTCACCGCCATACATAGTTTCTGCAGCACGGATGACAAAGCGCACACCCTGCTCCAGGCTGATCCAGAAGCGGGTCATGCGGTCATCGGTGACGGTCACTTTGCCGGTTTCGCGCTGTTTGAGGAATACTGGCACCACTGAACCGCGGCTGCCGACAACATTGCCATAGCGTACACAGGCAAAACGCACTTCGCGTCCGCCGGCATAAGCATTGGATTGCACGAAGAGTTTCTCGGCTGCCAGCTTGGTAGCGCCATACAGGTTGACCGGATTGACGGCTTTGTCGGTGCTGAGTGCCACCACACGGCTCACACCGGAATCAATGGCAGCATCGATCACGTTGCTGCTGCCCAAGAATATTCGTCTTGATAGCTTCCATCGGGTTGTATTCGCAAGCAGGCACCTGCTTGAGAGCGGCCGCATGGATCACCACATCCACACCGTCAAACGCGCGTTTGCAGCGGTCCTTGTCACGGATGTCCCCGATGAAATAGCGCAGAGATAGGATGGTCATATCCTGCAGCGCGCATTTCATGCTGTTTCAACTCGTCGCGGCTGAAAACGATAATCTTTGCAGGGATGGTATTCATCCAGCATGACGCGGATGAATTTTTTGCCAAAGGAACCGGTGCCTCCGGTAACTAAAACAACTTTTTTTTTCCAATCCATGTCAACCTCTTTCATGCATTTTCTATACATGAGTCCCCAATGATTCAACCTATCAATTTCTTCTTGAAAGCCCTTTTCACCGATGCGCAGTAAGTAATAGAGCTTGGTGTCATCTGAGAATTTCTTTGTCGGGATCTTCGGCTGGGAGTGTAGGGGAACTCCGCCAATTCCGGCCACAAGTATGCAGTAATGCGGCGCTGTGCAATATGCAGCTGGGTAAGAACGGTACTTGGGATCGATCCCATGCATGATTGTGAAAAATCTTGCGGCAGTTGAATAGAGTGAATTCGCTCTGCGCGACATCAAAAACGGTATATCCCATGTCGTACCAATTGCCCACCTCAATTTCCCAGGAGAGCAAATCCAGCAATTTAACACCGTATTTCTCGGATAGGGTCGGGCTTCCTCCAAGCCAGGTGCGCAGGTTATTCACAACCAGCGGGGCGTCACCCAGTGCCATCAATGAGACGATGTCCTGCAAGGTCACTTTTGGCGGGTGAATCCCCAGACCAAAATAACGGCAGCGCATGATCTCAGAGATGGTCCCCTTGAGGATCACCCTGTCCGATGGAATATTCGCGATCCGCCCGGCAACAATATCCACCCAGTCCACTTTCAACCCTTGAAATTGCTTGTTATAGAGCTCGGATATCTCTTCACTTGCCTGAATGCGGCAATCATATACGGCGTGGTTGAAACCCTAATTTCTTGCCATCTGCATTGGAACGCCACATCATCGCTTTCTTCGGTGAGATCCCGGTAGAGCAATGAATAGACTGGAATGTCCTCGATGAAATCCTTGCAGGCTGAAAAAACCAGGCGGCTGTCAATCCGGAAGAGAGGGATACTGCCAGCGGGAAGCGGTTGTGAGCGCTTTCCAGTAATCCTTTGAGCATGTCTGCCCAATTCAGGGATGGAAGCCTTCAAATTCCTTATGTTCCAGTTTTTGATAAGGCCAGAAACGCTTCAGCTGTTTTGGCTTGAAAATCGAAACAGGTGGTTGGGGAGTAATTGTTTTACTTCAGCGAATGGGCTGCATTCACCCGGCCACCAGGCTTCATGCCGTTCCTTGAAGCGCGGAGAATTGATATATTCGACGGACTCATCCGATTCCATAAAGCCAAGTTGTTGCGCCAGCAGCCCTGGCTGGGTCGCCATCCAAACTTGCTCCACTCGCATCCACATGGTAAAAAAGGGTTTGCGTTCCGCCTGCATCATTGAATACCAGATCAGCCCCATGACCGGCCAGAAAAATCAACCAGCGCCCGCCTAATGTCTCTGTTGACCGGATGAAACTCTTCGCCAGTCCTTGATCCAGGCAAAGATCGTTTCAGGATGCCTTGTCATCATCCTGCGGTCGGTCCGGATCAAGAAGGAATCCAAGTAAAATCGCTTTAAAACCGTTCCCTTCAACCTGTACAACATTCAGGTCAGGATGCGCGGAAAGCCATCCTTTTTATCACATGCGAATGTGCTTCCAGTCGGGCAGATCAATTCTTCTGTCCGAGGAAATACTGTCCGCGAAACAATGCTTTCTGGATTTCTTTTTGTTCAGCCATTGCATTCCTCCTCAATATCGGTAATCCAATTAATCTAGAGGTGTGTTTGCCGTTTTCACAGGAGTTTCAACCTGGTTTTTTTGTGATTATGTATGTCGGGTTCGCCCAATCCAATGGTTCACCCACCAGGTAACGGAAAGAATTACCGTACTTTCGTCTTGCCTTCCTTGCTGAATACCTGTGAGATCTTATGGTCCTCATAATCCTGCCATAACTTGATATGCCACGGGAAAGGCAGCGGGAAAGTATAGAAGAAGTGATAAGCATATTTCCATGCCAGGTTAGTTTTCTCTTTGTTTTGCCGGAACTGCTTGGGTTTCTCAAGCATGGTTCCAAGAGTTTGAAATATTCCACCCAGGAATTCGGGTCATCGGTAAATCCGCGGTCACGGTAATGAGTTTTACCTGCCACTACCACAGGAATACCTTTGAGCGCCATTTCCAGCCCAACTGTCGTGGTGTAAACCAAGCCGATGTCGGTGATGTCGACCAGGTCATAAGTATTAATCTTTTCTTCCGGATGGATCACATGTATGTACTCCGGCAATTCTGGCAGGGTCTGCTTGACCACATCCACCATGGAGTATTCCCGCGTGAGGATCTCGCCAGGGTGAATTCGGATGATCAAGTTGAATGTCCGGTCGTCCAATGAAATACAGGATTGTCCGGCTGACCCAATCCGCCATTGTCTTACTGAATACCTGGCGGCCGAGCGTGAGGCTGTCGCCTAACACATTGGTTGCCAATAGCACCATCGGGCGGTTATCCAGTTTCAACGCCTGGCGGACTGATCAGACCCCTGCGATGGCAGGCTTTGCCACTGGCGGGTGAAATTCTCATTGGTTTTTGCCTGCTGCCGGCTTTCGAATAATGCCTGAATGCGGCTCAATTGCTCGCGGGTCAGCTTGGAATCCTTCCAGGCTTCCCACATGCTGGTGGTATCCTGGCGCATGATCTCCGCATTTTGACCGAGCCAGAAGGCTTCTTTCTGGTCACTGAATTCGTAGGTCATTACCGGAATCTTCAGGATATTTGGCAATCCGGTAGACAATACCAAATTCCAGGATGGTCCCGTTGGGCACCACCACCACATCCGGTTTGTTGGATCGCAGCCAGTATAAAACTGATTGGGCCGCCTCAAGGTTGCGTTTGTAGCGGAATTGATAAGTTGGGCAATCCTGTATCAACGTCTTCGATCTGCAAGGTGTACTGAGTGTCAAATACTGTCACTTCATTGACCGCATCCTGAACTGCTTTTGGCAGCACATGTACGACGCGCGGTTTGAAAGGAATGACACGGTCTTGATCATTGGTGCTGCTTCCTGCATCACCTTCTGGGTGTACAAATTCTGGCGGCGGATAGTCAAATTTATCCTGGTCTTTGTGCCAGTCAGCGTAGGGGTAATAACCTAATGTCACGTCATTATTATCAGCAGCCAACCCTATCGCTGTTACAGTTGCTTGTTCAATCCAATAATGCATGGCTGCAAAAATGAAAACTTTCTTGCCGGGAAACTTGGCATTCTTCCTTGCGGTTAGTGCTTCAGATCACCAATTCAGGTAGTACCTCTTGCAGTCGCCGTAAGTGCAAACCGGGTGTTTACTCCATTTGAATTCTTCCGTACCAACCAGTACAGTTCAGCTGTTAAGGGTATGTTGCCAAGAAGTTTCTTAAGTGTACTTGTTTTTTCGTCTGTCATTATTTTTCCTCTATTTGCCAATCTAGCCGGGGGCGTGTGACGCCCTGGCGTGTTTCTGCCCAGTGCATTCCCGGTGCTCCAGCTGCATTCACATTGAATACCACTGCGTTGGCATCCTGGAAGTAACGCTTCACCCTAAAAACGCTGGCATTCATCCCAATCACAAAGCGCCCCTCATTGAGCATATCTGCCGGGATGCGGCAGCGGCTGATATATCGCCCTGCCTTGCGCATGGTCAAACGATTAAATTCTTCAGGATCATCCGTATCAAAAGAGGTGAAGACAAACTCGCCGCGCATGGACATCAGGTAAATTCCCACGCGCAGTCCGGTAATAGGCGCATCCAGTTCATACTCCACTTCTATGCTCAAAGGATCGATTGAGCGAATCGAATCTGATACCTGCCCGCGGTTGTTGATGACGCGCATTCGCACCGGCTTGAAGGGTTTGGCATCCTCGGGAATTTCGGAGGCTGTCCAGCTGCGTTCTCCGCCCTTTTCATAATCGTGAGAAAGGTAATAATCCACTGCTTCATGGCTGTTAGCACGCGATAACCATTTTTCCATGATCCAGGATGATGCATTCCTTGGTAAGCCGGGTGACTGCGCTCATGTTGTGTGAAACAAAGAGAACAGTCCGTACCCTCACCTGCCACATCACTCATCTTACCCAGGCACTTCTTTTGGAACTCCGCGTCACCTACTGCCAGTACTTCATCTACGATCAGGATCTCAGGTTCAAGGTGGGCGGAAACTGCAAACGCCAGGCGCATATACATACCGCTGGAATAGCGTTTTACCGGGGTGTCAATAAACTGCTCGATTTCCGAAAAGGCAATGATCTCGTCAAATTTTTTCTCGATCTCCGCCCGTTTCATTCCCAGGATGGCACCGTTGAGATAAACGTTCTCCCGCCCGGTCAACTCGGGGTGAAACCCTGTGCCAACCTCCAATAAAGAACCAACACGACCGCGGATCTCCACCTTTCCTTCGGTGGGTTCCACTACCCGTGAGAGAATCTTTAGCAGTGTGGATTTACCAGCTCCATTCTTGCCGATAATGCCCAACACCAACCCTTTTTCAACCTCAAAATCAATGTGGCGCAGCGCCCAAAAGGTTTCACTGCCTGTAGGATTGATGAGGGTTTTGAGCGGCGTGCGCAAGGTTTCCACAATCTTCTCCCGCAGGGTCTGATAGCGGTTTACCTCGGAGAAGATATTGTATTTTTTGCCGATGTCAGCGACTGTGATAGCGTAGTTACTCATAGATATCCTAGATCATGTCCGCAAAAACGCGTTCCATGCGGCGGAAGAAATAAAGTCCTGAAATGAAGATCACGAGCGAAATGCCGGCGGAAATGGCAACACCGGGGAAGGAAATCGTTTCAGGTTTGCCGAGCAGCGCCCAGCGAAAGCCCGAAACCACTCCTGCCATCGGGTTGAGCGAATACAACCACTGCCATTTTTCAGGAATCATGGTTGCTGAATAGACCACGGGTGACACAAACTTCCAAATCTCGGTAATGAATGGAAGCAGATAATTCACATCACGGTACATCACCAGCAGTGCTGAAAACCACAATCCCACTCCAATGGCAGCGATCATTGCAAGCAACAAAAACACAGGTAACCAGAAGATATTAGCTGTCGGAACAATGTGGTAAAAGATCATCATTCCGATGAGGATGATAAAAGAGATGGCAAAATCCACCAGGTTGGCAAATACCGAAGCAAGCGGCACAATAATACGCGGGAAGTAGATCTTGGAAACCATGCTTCCGCTGTGCAGCATAGACCGGGCAGAGACTTCCAGCGCGGAAGCGAAGAAGATCCAGGGCAATAACCCGGTATAGGAGAATATCGGATAAGGGATACCATCGGATGGAATCTTTGCCAGCTCACCAAAGAATATGGTGAAAACCACCATGTTCAAGAACGGCTTGAGAATAGCCCACAATACACCTAATACAGACTGCTTGTAGCGCACCTTGAGATCACGCCAGGTGAGGAAATAGATCAACTCGCGGTAAAGCCACAGGTCCTTAAGGTTTAGAGGAACCCAGCCTTTTACGGGCTTGATCACTACCAGTTCTGGTAAACGGCTGCTTTCCAGCGCACTCTGTTTCATTGATTACTTCCCTGTCTGCATCTGCGTCTTGTACCACTCGATCGTACGACGCAATCCTTCTTCAAAATTCACCCGGGCTTTAAAACCGAATTCACGGTCAGCACGATCCACATTCAACCGTCGTCTAGGCTGCCCATTGGGTTTGGTGGTATCCCAGATCAGTTCACCCTCAAATCCGGTCAGGCGGGCGATTAAAGTGACCAGATCCTTAATGCTGATCTCCATGCCAGAGCCCAGGTTGACCGGTTCTGAACCATTGTATTTCTCTGTCGCCAGCAGGATGCCTTCTGCGGCGTCTTCAACGTATAAGAATTCGCGCGTCGGCGATCCATCTCCCCACACCTCGATCGATGGCAGGTTGGCAGCTTTGGCTTCCATGCATTTCTTGATGAGCGCCGGGATGACATGCGATGATTGCGGATTGAAATTATCACGCGGACCGTAGAGGTTCACCGGCATCAGGAAGATGGAGTTGAATCCGTACTGCTGGCGGTATGCCTGAGATTGGACTAATAACATTTTCTTCGCCAACCCATAAGGGGCATTGGTCTCTTCAGGGTAGCCGTTCCACAGGTCATCTTCTTTGAAAGGGATCGGGGTGAACTTGGGGTAAGCGCAAATAGTGCCAAGCGCGACGAACTTTTGCACACCCCGCACCCAGGCTTCATGAATCAATTGGACACCCATCATCAGGTTGCCGTAGAAAAAATCTGCCGGATGTTCGCGGTTAGCACCGATACCGCCGACCATAGCTGCCAGGTGTATGACGATATCTGGTTTGCTGTCCGCGTACATCTGCTTGATCGAGTCTATTTGCACCAGGTCATACTTTTCGATGGTGGGAACGAAAATCTCATTCACGCCGCGTTCCTGGAGCTTTTTGGTTACAAATGAACCCAGGAATCCAGCTCCGCCGGTAACGCAAACCCGTTTATCCTGCCAGAATGAAGTGTCTGTCATGATTCGTGATGATCCTCCATTTCGAAAAATACCTTCAAACCGACGATACGCAAGGTTGGCAGGTGGGGTTCTGCGGACACCTCGATGTTATGTTCCATGCAGGTCAACCTGCAGACTTCTGCAACATCACCATTGCCATCAATGCGAAGGGTCCGTACACCAGCAGTGTGTGCTTCATTAATGGCAGTCACCACACGCTCCCTGACCAGCCGATAGAGGTTGAATGAGTTCTGGATGTAATCAAAAGTAAGCCTGGCGCGCAGGGCAATCCCCTCAGGCGTGATGATGTACTTCAGTTTTTTGCGTTCCGCGCGGCTGACTTTGACGTAACCCTTTTCCACCAGGCGTTTGAGGTGCCAGTTGATGGTTCCGACTGCCACTTCAAGCCTCGAGGCCATATCGGCCTGGGTGATATCGGGGTCCTGTTCAATATGCTCAAGGATGACCAGATCGCGTTCAGTACTGGTTACGATGCTCATGTGTCTCCAATATTCAACTGTTGAATTATAAACGACAGCTGACATGGGGTCAAGAGTAATCTTCGGGTTTTGGATAATCCAAATTTGATTCGACTAACCAGAGGTGAGTGTTCAGTTAACCTGAAAAGTCACTCCTTTTGATATATTGAATATCTATCATCAAAATTAAGTAACTTGAACCCGGGTAATTCCTCTTGAGGAACCATTTCCACAATTACCTTCGCACCGGGTGGTATATCATCAAATGAAGTAATTGGTAGTAACATTCGAGAGCGATTCACCCCAAATAATCCGTATTCCAAGGGATCACGTTCCATAATTAAATAGAGAGATTCGTTTTCGCTCAAAGTGTCATTGACCATATCCATGTGCGAAACCGTTACCGTACTAGCAAAAAATAATTGTTCATAATAATCATTCCTGTAACTAAAGATTGATTTTCGATTTACCAACTCGGTAATCAACCGATTCGTCCGCTTCATTAAAGAGTTTTTAAAATCAATTGAATTTTCTCGTTCTCAGGAATGAGAAGAATTGTATTGTTTTGGAAATTTACAACAGTATTAGATGTGACAACAGGTTTGCTACCGTTAAATAGGATGACGTTTGCTGATAAATAAACGAAAACCAGGGTGAATAAGGTTAACGCAACCACATTTGGAAATTTTTTTAATGGAATTAAAATTCCAATTAGGGGTACTAATGGTGCAATTGAGAGGATAAAATAACGACCTTGATAAGGATCCCAACCAGGTCGCTGGATTAGTACAAATACAAAATAGGAAAAATTGAGTAATATTGCGAATAATAGATACATTTTCGCTTCACTTTTTTTCTGTAATAACACAACCAGAATAGTGAAGAAAACAAGGATCATGAAAAGAGGACCAAACCAGGCTGTATCCTCGGTTAATGGTCGCTCCCACATGTAATTGAATCGTTCATTTTTATCATGCCCTGGCGCAAGATAATCATCACTTTCAAGTGACAATCCTAAGCGTGCTGTGAACTCTTGAAAAACCTTAGCCTTTATTGTTATAAATGTAGATTTCGCTTTATAACCCAGTCCACCTGGATCTATTACATCATATAGAAAGCGCGGGCTATTTATTGCTGCCTTTGCAGCGATGTTGGTGATATTTAATTTCTGTTCTGAGAGGAGATCATTGACACCGAAAAATGAATGGAAATTTATTGCATTCTGTATATATTTGAATGAAGAGAACACTATGAAGAATACGAGGAACAATCCTAATACCGGGACATGCCTCTTTTCAATTTGTTTCTTAATCACCATCACTATTACCAGCATAAGTTCAGCTGGTAAGGCAAAGAATGCGGTTTGTTTAACCCCCAGTGATAATGCGAGCGCGAGCAAGGCTAATGCAAGTACAACCGGAGCTTTTGTTGCGCGATAAGTGTAGAGTAGCGAGAACCCGGTCGTTATCAATGCTGTCACGACAAGATCGTTTTGAAAAGAGAAGGTTTGGAGGATCACCACCGGGAAAGTGAGCATAACCATTATGCTGAATAGTGCCTGTGTGTTTGAAAAGTTCAATTGACGGGCGGTTTCGTAAACAGCACAACATATTACAAGAAGTGAAAACCACGATACTAAGAAGAACAACTTCTCGTTGCCACCAAGTAAAAAGAGCCATAAACCCTGTAGGTGGGCGTTTACAGGGTAGATTAAATGATTGATACTAGTTGCTTCCCAGTTCGCCAAAGAACCATGCTGCAACCAATAGTAAATTCGGGGAAGGTGTGTATGTAAACTGTCCAAATTATTGGGGGGAGTGGTAATCCCAATAATAAAAAGAACGGCAAAGAAGAATCCTATTAAAACAGGTAGCAGGTTTTCAAAAAATGCAAATTTCTTTAGTGGTTTCCACCTTAGATGAGTTAGATCACGCAAGGTGAATTTTTTCTTTCGCCATAGTGCCCACAATATAACGCAACAAAAAGCAAATTGCACTAAGATAAACACGATTCGGTTGTTTAGCAACCCGAGAATACTGAGCAACATACTGATAAGAACGTTAATTGAAAAAGTAATCAGGTAAAAAACGAGGATCGATTTTACAAAAGAAACACAGCCAAATACATACCTCGTCATAATCAAGGCAAGGATTATGTACATAATGATTGAAACAAAAAGCATTTAGTAATTCCTTTCAATCACATTAGGAGGCTGATTATCTCAACAGTTTTGTTTTCTTAATAAGCCCTTACAAGGTAAGGTTCTTTAATCGCATATGTTGTGATTACAAATAAAGAGTCTATATCAATGGTGCCAGAATACTTGGTAATCCTTGAAGAAATCGATGGGTGGATGTTTTTCAAAGTAGTGAGAGGCGAATAAAAAAAAGTGATTGATATTACGAATCATCTTCTCCTTAGAGTGTCTGATACTTTGAATCGTCCAGATCTTTCCTGATTTTCTCCTCTTCTGAATCCTCAGTGACCTGGGGTTGTTCATTAAAGATTTCAGCCTGCTCCGCAGCCTGTAACTCGCTGAGTGATGCCCGCCTTACCAGGCTCCACCGGCCGCAATGGGGGCACGGCGTCAGCTTACCGGCGATCATATTCATACTGATTAGGGAAAACCCGAATGGTCGGTGGCACTTGGGACAGATTCCGCCGCCAAAGGTGTAACTTCTGGGTTCCCCCGCGGGTATTTTCCTGGCTCGTCTTCCTGTTATCATCGGTACGATAGCAGATAATACCAATGCGCCAAATACGACAACCAAAATGGGGACTATCATTTTCATCGCTGATGCAGTACCCTCAGACTTTGAAACAAAAACAGCGCTGATTATTTGCGAATTTAGTATTTTTCCATCAGTCGTGTACCCCACGGCGCTTATGGAATGGGTACCTGTCGGGTAATCATCCGTCAGGAATTGAAGCCTGAACGGGGCACCTGTTACTTCGCCGATCAAGGTATCGTCAATGAAAAATTGCACCCGAGCCAGGTTTGCCGAACCTTTGGCGATGATCGAAAATGTTCCTTGAATATCGCCGTTAAACCCGCCATAACCAAAATCACGTGAAAGATCAATGGTTAACCCTTCTCCCTGGGCTGAGACGGCAGTAACAAATGCAAAGGAAAGGATTATGGTAATGAAAAAGATCAGTTTTTTGTTTTTCATGGGCTCACTTCCATCTGGTTAATATGGCTTCACGGTCAAACACCCTCGATGCCAAATACATCATTAACACGTCTACTGCCAGCAATACAATGGCGACGATGGTAATCAATTGAGAATTAAGAACAAATAAACCTGCTATCTGACCAAAAAAACCTGCCATGACTGGGACAATGATGACCATGGAAATCTGTTCAGCCACGCGCGGATCATTGACCCGGGATGAAACCATCATAGCAAAAGTTGTAGCGAGGATCGCCAGCAACGGTCCAACCAGAAGTATCGCTATCAACCATCGCGCTTCAAAAAAAGCACTGAGGATAGTCTTATTGGTCACCAGGATGGACGCACCAGCAACAAAAATGGCATAAGCACCGTATGTTGAGACCACCGCGGGTATTACTGCGGAGAGGCACTTGCCTACCAGGAGTTCAATCGTGGTAATCGGCGTGGCTAACAATGGCTCCAGGCTGCGTGTGGTTTTTTCACCAACTATCGAATAGGCCGCAATAACTCCTGGAATTGCCACTGGAATTAACATGAAAAGCATCATGAATTGGCTAACCATGAACACCTGGAAGCATTCTTTTCCGCTCAATCCTACGGGACACATCTGCTGTGAGATTTCATCGGGGAGTTGCCCGGCTGTTTGTCCACTGATAGTGGCTGTTGAAGTATCCCTGGTGCTGTAGAGCATTGCCAGTGGAATAGTTACCATTATGAGGGGTAGTGCGGCAATTGTAAAAATAACCAGCTTGTTCTTAAAGACTTCCATCCATTCTTTTAACAAGATCGTTTTAATTTTTTTCATTACGCCCTCATGCATTCTTTACAAGCTGCAAATAAACTTCTTCCAGGGAATACCGCAGCTCCCCGATGAACTGGATATCTGCTTTAGCATTCACCAGTGTCCGTATTAAATCGGGATTATGAATGTCTGGATCATCCAATTGAACCACCAACTTATTGTCAACAACTTTCACATCACTGACATAATTGAGTTGGCGGACTATATTTGCGAGTAACTCATCGGCACTCCGCAAATGGATAACTACTTTGCGCCCAAAAACAGATTTACGCAAAGCTGCGGGGGTATCCACCACGAGCAGGTGAGTCTTGAACACTCCCACACGGTCACACAGGCGGTCCGCCTCATCCAAATTGTGAGTACAGATGAATATGGTTCGCCCTTCCCTTTTTAATTCAGAGATGAACTCGCGCACCAGGTGAGAGGCTTCTGGATCCAAACCGGATGTGGGTTCATCAAGGAAAAGCAGGCGCGGTTCATGAAGCAATGCCCGGGCAATGGCTAATTTTTGCTTCATTCCTTTTGAAAAAGTCCCCGCTGCATCATCCCGCCGCTCCCATAACCCCAGCATTTTGAGATATTTTTCGATCTGTCCCTGCATATCTTTAACCTCGTACAACTCTGCAAAAATTCGTAAATTTGTCTCAGCAGTAAGGTTGTCATACATACCGGGCGTTTCTGTCAACAAACCCACGTTACGTCTTATATCGATATCGTGCTGCCCCACCTTGTAGCCAGCCACTGTGGCAGTCCCGTTTGTTGGACTTATCAAACTGGCCAACATACGCACAGTGGTGGTTTTACCTGCGCCATTTGGGCCTAAGAATCCAAACACTTCCCCTTCACTTACATCCAGGTTTAATCGATCTACCGCCAGTACATTTCCAAATTTCTTGGTTAAATTCTCAGTGTGGATCATGTGTTCACCTATGTGTATTTCGAATTGTCCAATTGCTCAATGGTTGGTTCAGCCGTTGTAATCACCATAGCAGGGATTTCTGGTTGAGATGTGATTTCGTCCACCGAGGGTTCCTGTTTTCTAAGAGAAAATATAATAAAGAGGCTGATTAAGGCAAATCCAAAGACTATTACTTCCGTCCAGTAAATACCCAATTTTTGAGAAGCCAACACCGCTGCAGCATCAATTAATGCATGATACCCAACTGCCAGCCAAATCCAGCGACTCTGCCGGCGCATAAATGTCTGGAGGATCAGTACTGCTAATGAAATTTGGACTACAACGGAAAAAAGACGTTCCACGGCTCCAAGGAGGGAATCGTACCAGCTGGCGGACCAGTAAGCATTGACCTGCGCTTGAGCCTGGAGCAGCGTGGTGCCGGAGAATTGGGTAGAGAGATCCATATTTCGCATCACCGATAATTGAAGCAGCGCATACAATGCAAGAACGCCAAGGATGATCGCTTCAGCGCCACCATGACCTGCTCCGGACAGGACCGCTTTTCGCCATGAACGCGCATCTTTTAACCACCAGCGGAACATGCCGTATCGAAACAATTCCTCAAAAAGCCCTGCGCTTAATCCCAAAAAACATGCATTGAACAGAAGGGCATTGTCTGGAGAGAGGTTTGTAAGGGCAGTTCTACCTAACACCGTTGTCATCAAGGCATTAAACGGTATGTGCCCAACCTGGGAAAGGATGAAGGTTGCTCCACCCACAAACCAGTAGCGCCAGCTCAACTTCCAATTGCGGGTTAACAGAATTGCCAGCGTGATCGGGATTGCCAGCATGAGAAGACCGTTCATCAGGTGGCAAATGAAAAGGAAATCCATAAACTTGTCTTTCTACCCAGCAGTTGAATTGGTAATTGGCGGGTTGTTAACAGCAAATATTATACATCCATTACTTGTTGCTGGTTTTCAATGAAGAGGGATGACTCAGCCATTTCAACCAAGAATCCAAAAACACTAATCGATTTTGGATTCTTGTCTGACAACTTTTGTGTTGTTACTGATAATTCTGATTACCGCGTAAGATGATTAATTATTCTTCACGCGGGGAAACCAGGGGATGAAAGCACTGGTGGACTCAACGTACTCCTTGTAGCCGGGTCGGGTTTCGAGGGTTTTTTCCAGCAAAGCCACACCGGATACGCGCAGCAGGAGGATGGTCATCATGATTGGGCTGAAGATAGTCCACCAGCCGCCTGCTGCCAGGGCAATAAGAAAATATCCCCACCATTGGGCGGAATCACCAAAGTAATTGGGGTGCCGCGAGTAACGCCACACCCCGCTGTTCATTACCTTCCCCTTGTTTGCGGGATTCTTCTTGAACCTGGTCAGCTGCAAGTCACCAGTTGCCTCAAAGTAAAAACCTACTGCCCACAGAGCTGCGCCGGCAAAATCCAGCCCTGTCAGGTGGTTGGAGCGCGATAAAAATTGGGCGGCGAGCAGTGGCGCTGAAATTACCCACAGCAAAATTCCCTGCAGGAGAAACACCTGGAAGAAACTCACCCACCACCACTTGTCACCGTTATCTGCGCGCCATTTCTGGTAGCGGAAGTCTTCAGGCTTGCCCGCGTTGCGAATGAGGACATGCAATGTGAGCCGCAACCCCCACAAGGTAACCAGGATTGAGATCAGGAGCTTGCGCGCCGGCAGACCATCCGGGGACAAGGCAAAAAATAACCAGGCAGCAATGACAAACCCGCTGCCCCAGAAAATATCCACAATGCTGGAGTTCTTCAATTTAAGGCTGAGCAGCCAAAGCAGGAGCATGCAAGCCATGATCACTGCGAAACCGATGGCATATACCTCAATGAAGGTCATTTGAACCCTCCCGTCAAACTTCTGGAAACGCAGGCAAACCCGATGACACCCGGACCGATGTGGGCACCAAGCACGGGGTTAATGATTTCAACCCACGTATCAGACCCTGGCAGCAGGTCGCGAATCTCATCTTTGAGCGCCTGCACATGCTCCGTTGAACCTGAGTAGAGGATGCCAAGTTTTTCGAACGGAGCATAAGTACGCAGCATTTCAATCAGCCGGCGAACCGCCTTTTTATGTGTGCGTACTTTTTCCACACCGGAAATTCCGTTATGCATTTTCAGGATGGGCTTGAGGTCAATAATTTCACCAATTGTGGAAATAACCACATTCATGCGGCCGCTCTTTTGGAGGAATTTCAGCGTGTTCAACGCTGCGGCAACATAAGTCCGTTTCGCCTGGTCTTCAAGCGCAGCCAGAATTTCTTTGACAGATTTGCCGGCTCGGGCGAGTGTGGCGGCGGTATGTACCAAAAAACCTGTGCCGAGGCTGAGCTGCCCCGAATCCAAAACAGTGACCGGGACTGATTTCGTTTCCTTTGCCGCAGATCTGGCGACATCCGCCGTGGCACTCAAAGTGGAGGAAATGTGGATCGACAACACTTCTGTAGCACCGCTCTCAGCCAGAGAGTCGTACATGGTGCGGAATTTTAGTAGGGAAGGTACTGCCGTCCTTGGATGTTCTTTGAATTCAGGCAGAAGTTTATAGAACTCTTCGCGGGTCATATCGATCCCGTCGAGGTAGTCCTGCCCGTCCACATGGATGTAAAGGGGAACAACCTGGATTCCGAACTCGGTAATCACCTGCGCGGGAAGGTCACAAGTACTGTCTGTGATAATTCGTACTGTCATCAGGTTACCTCCAGATTAGGATAATTCCAAAGACGATCTCGATAGCCAGGCTGATCCAATTGGATGAAGCATAAGATTTATCGAGGAAGATGGATACAAGCCTCACCAATCCAATTGCCAGGTATCCCATGCCCAATACCTGAAAAGCTGCCTGCGCGTTTTGAGTGTTCAATCCAAAAACGAATGGGGCAACCCCCAGCGCGATAAATAAGCCGCCAAAGATCGCGCGGATCTCTGAGATACCGCGTGCGCCCTCAGCCACCAGGCCGGTAAAGCCGTAAATAGCCGTGGGTTTGATCAGTGCCAGTACACCTGTTGCGGCGGTTCCAACGGCTGCGATTGCTTTTAATACCAGTAAAAAAGTCATTTAAACTCCTGTTATAGATTTATTATATCGATTAAGGCGAACAATTCGTCATTTTCCGGTATGTCTGACATGGAATGCCCATAATGTACAAATCGGGCAACCCCGGCTTTGTCCACTAAAACCTGCGCAGGCATACGCCCCATCTTGAACAAGTTGATCTCCTGCCCATAAAGTTTAAGGACGCTTGCCCTGGCATCAGGAAGCCCGATAAACGGAAGCGCGTTTGCCTGCCAGTAATCCTTAAAAGCCTGGCGGTCTTCCGGACCAACAACAATGATCGCGGTGGATCTTTTGATAAATTCCTGGTGATCAAGACGCAACTGCGCCATATGCTTTCGGCAGAATGGTCAGGTGAAGCCGCGATTAAAGACCAGGAGGACATTTGACTTGCCGATGAAATCAGACAGGCACACCGGTTTTCCGTTGAAATCATCCAGGGTAAAATCCGGTGCTTTTGCATTCAAATCAACTTTTGGCATACCACCCCTGATACTCTCATTATAAGTAAATATTAAAGTAAATCTTCTAACGCGGCATCTATCTTAGGATAGAGAAATTCAAAGCCCATTTCCTGCAGATGTTTTGCCACAGCATTCTGTCCCTCGAGGATGACCGTGCTCATTTCTCCAAACATGATCTTGAGCACAAATGCGGGCACAGGAATGACAGATGGTCTGTGCATGGCTGCTCCAACGGCGCGGGCGAACTCCCGGTTGGTGACAGATTCGGCGCACAGGTTGAAAATCCCTTTTGCCTGCGGTTGGTCGAGCAGGAAGCGCAACGCTCTAATCTCATCCACAAGGTGGATCCAGGAGAACCACTGCCTGCCGGAACCCAGGCGACCGCCAACGAAAAACCTGAACGGGAGGAGTATACGCGGCAACTCGCCTTTCCCGGCATGCAACACCACCCCTGAGCGGGCGGCAACCCAGCGAACCCCTAAATTCTCAACGGGACGGGTGCTTGCTTCCCACACACGGGTTACACTGGCTCCAAAATCATCGCCATAATCATCACTTTCGTCAAAAACCCTGTCTTCACTCATGCCATAAGCACCAATACCGGACATTTGTACAAACACAGCGGGTTTGTGTGCAGCACTGCGGGTAGCCTGGGTGAGAGCATTACCAGCATTCACACGGCTTTGGATGATCTCCTGTTTTTGCGAGTGCGTCCAGCGTTTGGCACCGATGCTCTCGCCAACCAGATTGACAACCGCATCCACGTGCTCCAATTCGGCTGCCCAACTGCCAACATTGCGAGCATCCCAGTGGACGAAGCGAACCAGGGGAGATAAGGATTGCGATGAGGTAACCTGGCGGGTGAGGATGACAACCTCGTGCCCGTCGCGAACAAGGTCAGTGGTTAGCGCGCTGCCGATGAAACCACTTCCACCGCTAATCAATACTTTCATTTTAAAACTCCGACACAAATCAGAAAAAAATAGGAACAACCTTTACGGAAGCATCCGCTCAGTTGTTCCTATTATCCCATCAGATGTCCTTTATCTAAACTGTTTCCGGCTGAACTTTGGGCTTGGGCAAGCGTTTATCGGGGATGACCAGGGAGAGGACATTCTTGATGCCCAGGGTGGCGACAAGGTTATAGAGGAAGGCGATGAAGCCGATGCTGATGATGGTGCCGCCGATGATGGCAGCCAGGGTGAAGGGAGTGAATTCACCGCCAGTGTAAAGGGTGCGGCGCAGCATGCCCTTGGAGCCGGCCCAACCCATGGCGTAAGCCATGCCCACGGAACCGATCAACCAGAACCACAGATGCACGTTGATGAGTTTCTTGTACTTGAACTCCAGCCCGGTGAGCATGGGGACGAGTGCGTAGATGACCGAGAAGAGCATGGTGCCCACACCGGTGAGGAGGAAGGTGTGCGCGTGCAGGGCAACCACCCACTGCGTGTTGTGGAAGATCATATTGAGCCCCACATTAGCCTGGATGAGCCCGGCGATGCCGCCCATGACGAAGCCGAACATGGACCCGAGCACAAATTTCATCGGCGGAGACATCTTCACCGGGCGAGCCTGCCAGATGGTCATGAGCGAGACAAAGATGGTGAGCCCCATGGTGAAGTACTCCCCCCAGGTGATGAGCTGCCCGGAGAGCAGTTTCATCCACATGGGCTGCGAGGTATCCCCCAGCAGGTGATGGCTCCAAACGCCCATGGAGACCAGCAGGTCGACCATGATGACGGTCTTGACAACGTTGGCGCCGTAGAGGGGACGCCCGGTGAGCAGTGGTACCAGGAGATACCACACACCGGCGGTGTAGATGAGGGCGTTGCCGTCCGCCACCATATCCAGCCCCCACCAGTAGACATTCTTGAAGATGAGCGCGTCGACCGCCAGGGGATTAAGCGGATTGCCAAAGAGAGCAAAGAGACCATAGACGAGAATGAGGACGCCCGCAGAAAGCAGCACGATGGCGTTGATGACGGTATCAATGGAGCCGCGGGCAACCGCCACGATGAATACCGGCATGCCGTTGTAATCCATATTGACGGCTTTTTTATCCTCTTTGCCGAGCAACTTCATCAGACGGGGGATGCCGAAGGCAGCGCGCAGGAATTGACCGAGAGTGTAAGAACCCTCGCCGTTTTTGCTCAGGACGGTCTTGAAGATGTTATAGGAGAAAAGGAGGATATTGACCATGATGGCGGCGGCACCGAGCATGAAGAAGATGCTGCCGAGTACGGGTACACGGTCAAAGGCCACCGGCAGAGGCCAGTAAAGGGTGTAGAGCGCGTTGAAGAGGCCGAAGAAGCCGGATGCCCAGCACACCATCACGCCGACGATCTGCAGCCAGAAGTTGGTGACCACCAGTTTGGGGTGCTTGACAGGTTTTTTGATGAGGAAGGGCACGAGGAAATAGAAAGCGCCGAAAACAGCCATGTAGACAAAGCCGTAAATGCCCACGATGGGGTGAGCGGTGAGCATGGCGTAATACAGTTCGGGGGTCGTCGGTTCAATATCGCCCGGGCGAATCGAGTTGAGGAAGGTTTCCATGCCGTGCAGCGAGTCGATATCGTACTGCTGGGTGCGCATGAGCATGCCTTCGAATCCTGAAAGCGCCAGGAAGAGGAGAGCCACCACCGCGAAGCGCAGGGTCCATTTTTCCATCCAACCAAGTTTATTCATGGGGGCCTCCTCCTTATTTCACTGCGATCGCGTCACGCACGACCATGTCTGAATGTTTGGGTCCGGAGTACTCGGTGGAGCGCACATCGTACATGCCGGTCTCGTCGAACTTCCAAATGATGGTGTTTTCCCGGCCGGGGAGCACCTGCATTTGGAAGACCATGCTGTTGTCCTGGCGGAAGACGCCAAAGCCGTAAGTGACATCAGCGGAGGTGGCAGAGAACTGCACGTACTCGCCAACCTTGACCTCCACCGGAGTATCCATGGTGATGACGTTGTCCGCGTACGACACCTTGACCACCTGGGCGGGAACGGGGTTCTGCCACAGCTGCCAGGTCTGCCAGGGGATGAGGGAGGAAAGCGTGACCGCGTTGACAATGACAAAGACAACGATCAAAATATAAACCACCTTCGTTCTGCTTTTTCCATCTTATTTGCCTTTCTCCTTTACCAGGAATGCAAAGATCAGGAAAAATACAGCAACGAGCGCGACGAGGGCTGTATAAATCCACCACACCACTTCGGATAAATGCATGATGTCCTCCTTACTTGAATTAGGTGCCTGTTAAACCAGAAAGATTGTAGCAATCTAATTGTACAAAAACCAATGACATTAATCAAGTGCGTGAGAGAAATGATATAATTTGCCTGTCCGATAGGACCCGTAGCTCAGTGGTTAGAGCGCGCGGCTCATAACCGCTTGGTCGCAGGTTCGATCCCTGCCGGGCCCACAGTACATTTTTTCGATCCCTGCCAATTCCACAATACAATAATTTGGTCGCAGGCACCCGGAGGGGTGTAATATTCCCCTCTCGCTCCGCTCGGGGGTGCAACAACCGCTACGATCCCTGCCGGGTCCACAAAACATTAGTTTTGTCGCAGGTACCATCGAGGTATATAATTCGATCCCTGCCGGGTCCACAAAACATTAGTTTTGTCGCAGGCACCATCGAGGTATGTAATTCGATCCCTGCCGGGTCCACAAAACATTAGTTTTGTCGCAGGCACCATTTACCCACAGGGCGCTTCGCGGGGATAATAATTCGATCCCTGCCGGGTCCACAAAACATTAGTTTTGTCGCAGGTACCATCGAGGTATATAATTCGATCCCTGCCGGGTCCACAAAACATTAGTTTTGTCGCAGGCACCATTTACCCATAGGGCGCTTCGCGGGGATAATAATTCGATCCCTGCCGGGTCCACAGATTTTTCACGGAACAACCATTGACTTGACAGGGTCGGTGGTTTATTTTTCAGTGGATCAAAAACCTCCTTTTATGATTCGAATTGAATTATTTTTAAAAATGGGAACGAATGGGAAGCGAATGTTTTTTGACTTCAAAAAAGCCAGAAACAATTGGATTTGTTTCAAGGAAATAAAAAGAAACGAGTCGAGTAAATCAAATAGGACGTAAGATGATTTTTGATTATTTTGAAACTTATTATAGCACATTAGTTCTATAATTGTCAAGGGGTTTTGGAAATTTTAAGGTAACTCATTTTTTGGTGAGGTTAGGGCAGGCTTATTGAGGGCAAGAAATTTATACTTGTAGACTTAAGATGATTTATCCTGAAAAAGAGCCGTAAGAAAGAATGACTGGAATTAAGGTTGAGTAGGGGGGATCTATGGAAGCAGTTGGATTGGGAGAAACGAGATTGGTGCGGCACGGCTGCACCCTACTTACTAAAGGTTTATTCTCTGCAATTTACATAGTGGTAAACTAAAATTAGCAACCGATTAATATTTGAAACATAAAGAGGGGCTTATTTTTTTATGATTAAGTTCATGCACTTCTACAAAAAACATCGCTTTTTCCATTTTCTAACGTTACTCCTCCTCAGTATAGTCATCGGTTTACTCTGGTTTCTAATCCTTTACGGTCGATACCCGCTATATTTTTCCAACGTATACTGGATTTACAATTCCGGTGGGGATCTGTTTCAACATCAACTTGGATGGGAATGGTTCCGCCAAGAACCATGGCATTTTCCTATTGGTCGAATAGATAATTATGGTTTTCCTTATGGAACGTATTTAACCTTCACAGATTCCATTCCGTTGTTCGCTATTCCTTTTAAACTGCTTTCCCCGCTGCTTTCACAGCATTTCCAATTTCTAGGTATTTGGGAATTGACTTCATTAATAGGTCAATTCTTTTTTGGGATGTTAATCCTTGGTGAGTTTACTCCCTCCATTTTTAGGAAAACCTTAGGGGCTTCGTTGCTCGTTCTTTCTCCAACATTGATCTTTCGTGCTTTTGGACACGATTCGCTAACAGCTCAATGGATTTTATTAGGAGCAATTTGGTTTATTATTCTGGAGTATCGGCATAGATTATGGCGATACGCCTGGATTGTGTTGTTTTCAGTATCGATTCTAGTACACCTATACTTTGTGGCAATGCTTATTCCATTGTGGGGAGTTAGTCTTTTTTTCCGGTACCGAAGAGAAAAGCCTAAATGGGGGCTAATCGTGGATGTGATTTCAATAATCAGCATATTACTTTTAATAGGTTATTGCATCGGGTATTTCAGCTTGAAATTCAGCAACCTTGAAGCAATGGGGTATGGTTTGTTCTCCTGGAACTTAAATGGGTTTATTAATCCGCAATCCTATTCATCCATTCTCAATACAATGCCTCTGGGTTTTCCAGCACAATACGAGGGGTTCAGCTATCTTGGATTAGGAAACCTGATACTATTTGCCGTCGCGTTTATGCTGTACTTCCAAAATGATTACGCTGCTCACCAACACAAATTCTTATTGCCTTTTGGGTTTATTTCGATAATATTTATACTATTTGCACTTTCATCCAAAGCATTTATCAACGATTTCGCAATATGGGAAATTCATCTACCAGAATTTATTGGCAGGTTATGTTCCATGTTTCGTTCTTCTGGTCGATTTATATGGCCAGTGTTCTTTTTTATTGTTTTATTCAGTTTGATAAGCGTTAATAAGAATTTGCGATATTCAGCACCGTTACTGATATTAGCCCTGGTGATTCAATTGGTTGATATTCAACCACTTTATGCTTCTAAAAACTATAAGGGGTTTTCTGATTATCATTCACCAATGCAGGCTGAATTTTGGCAGGAGGCAGCTAAAACCAATAAACATGTCATAATACTTCCAGCAACCGAAAAAGCTCAGTTCGTTTATCAGCCAATTGCCTTGTATGCTCAACAAAATGAAATGACACTCAATTGGGGATATTTTGCCCGAGCTGATTACCAGGCCATTGAAAAAGATGGCGAGCAGATTTGGAATAATTTAGTGATCAATAAACCTGATGATCAGACAATTTACTTTCTCTGGACCCCTGAATTGGTGGAAGCTGCAAAAGAATCTTTTTCAACTGAAATGCTTATTTGTGAAATTGATGGGTTTAATGTTGTCCTATCAAAAAACAATCAACTGGTCCAGTCCAATATTAACCTTTCAAATTTTTGCACCTTACCGTAAACAATGGAATACCTTGGTTGTACTCCTTGATTTGTGCATTTTAAGTATGTAGGGTGGGTTGATAAACCCACCACATAATGGTTGTAAAATTAACATATGCCGGATTATCGCAGGTCACTAATCGAGGGGGGAACGTACTTTTTCACAGTGGTCATGTATGGTCGTTTACCAATCCTAACCACCACACCTGCCAGGGAAATCCTCCACAAAGCATGGATCGAGGTAAAGGAAAGATTCAATTTCGAAACAGTAGCTGTTTGCCTGTTGCCCGACCATCTTCATTGCATTTGGAAATTACCGGAAGGAGATTCAAATTACCCGGTACGCTGGAAAGAGATCAAACGCCGCTTTACCATAGCGTATTTGAAAGAAGTTGGACCAGGCGAAGTACGCAATGCATCCCGCCAGAAAAAGCATGAAGCTGCAATATGGCAGAGGCGTTATTGGGAACATACGCTTTTTGAACAGGTGGATTTCGAGGAACACCTGGATTACATCCATTACAATCCAATAAAGCATGGATTCGTAACCCAAGCCATAGATTGGCCATACTCCAGTTTTTCACGGTTTGTGAAAGAGGGTATGTATGAACCTGATTGGGTTGGTGGAGAAAGTTGGAGGATACAGAAATTGGATTGGGGGTGAAGTCTTGAATGAAAATGATAGATTTAATTTTGGTGGGTTTTCAACCCACCCTACGGCTGAGTGGTTTGTATACTTATTGAGATGGGGAGGGAAAGCAAAAGGTCACCCTTTTTGAAGAAGTTAACTACGGAACCATCAGCTGAAGAGATGAGCAGAAGCAAGTCTTGCCCGGGGAGGTAACGCATGAGAATTTGCCCTTTTTGCCATGACGAAGTTTTCGATGATGCAATCAGATGCATGAGCTGCAATAATGAACTGCCAAGAATCACGCATACCTGCAGTGTATGCGGAAAATCCAGCAATAATAGTGTTTTTTTAGGTGATAAAGAGTACTGCGTTGAAGATGCACGGAAACGCCTGGACGTCATCATCGTGACGACAACACCAACGATTGAAGGTTACAGCATTACGCAATACATCGGGATTGAGAGCGTGGAAGTTGTGATTGGAACGGGCGTGTGGAGCGAGCTTTCATCCTCCATCCAGGATTTCTTCGGGTCAAGGAGCACCGAATTTGAAGAAAAACTCAGCAAGGCAAAAAGACTGACGATCCAGAAAATGAAGTACATGGCAGCCCAAAAGGAAGCCAATGCGGTCGTGGCGATGGACCTGGATTACACAGAATTTTCCGGGAATAAAATCGGGGTGATAGCATCGGGAACACTGGTGAATATTGAACGAATTGCCTGGTAAATAATTGCAACAAAAATACAAAAATTGCAAGAATTAGACACCAGAGCGCTCGTGGGTATAGAATCAAGGGAGGGAAAACAAATGTTCAACCTTTTTATGAAGAAGCTCGCCACGGATACATCAGCAGAAGAGATCAGCAGGATCAAGACGCTCCTGGCGCAGAATAAGATCAAGTTCGAGGTTACGATCGCACGCGGAGGAACGGGGTCAAGGTATGAGAGCCACACCAATCTGCGGTCCAGCCCGGTGATGCATGGGATAGCCCCTGAACCGGTGTTCATTTACACAGTTTACGTGAAGCACAAAGACTATGCCCGCGCCAGGCAGCTGGTTTTGGGGGCGTAGACTTTTTTTGAATCAAGCGAACAATTATTGGCGGGTTTTCAACCCACCCTATAAATTGACCAAAGAAAAAGTGTTCCCGTATTCTTGTATACTTAAGCTGACTTAGTAACAAGAGTGGTGCGGCAGTGCCGCACCCTACACACTTTGATGACATACATATTTCTGCCTATAAGGAGGCAAAAAATGTCAGATAGCTGTACTTTTATTCACAAAAAACACGTCTTGGAAGCAAAAGTAACAGGTTCCAACCTACCGTTAATTCGATGTTTAAGGTGTCGACGCCAATGGGATCACTACGGCTACGAAAGAATTCCCTCCTTATTCAAAAGCTGGAAAGCATGGGAAGCTTCAGCAAGCACTCTTTCTCAATCGCCTGAATACGGACTTTCCAAGTTCATCACTTTGCATGCGGATGAACTAAATCCCGTGCTGGTAGAGTATGTTATCAAATCACTCAAAATACAGGATGAGGCTACAATCGTTGCACTTCGTGAGATGGGGAAGGAAAAGCGATTTAATATTGCCAATCAGCTGTTCAAATAAAAAGTGACCTGCCCCCAAAAACTGATCCAAGCAATAGTGGGTAATAATTAGAAAACTAGAATCGAAATTATTTAGAAATAAATGATTGTGAATTATTGAACCCAAATAGGAATTGAGTATTTATCCGCTTGGTCGCAAGCACCACACCCCTTGAAGTCAAAACATAATCACTATGCTCACCTGATGATCTGGAAGAGGCTGCTTTAATCCTCCGTCCAGAGGCGGGTAGCTGGAGAGACAACCTCACTCTGCAGGCATTACTCAAAATTCCGTTTTGATTGTAAAATTTAGCCAGTCTCCGGAAATTCATGGGGGAAATCTATTTTGGCTAAACACTTCAGGATCCCCTTTACCCAGCTTAATTATGAAGCGTGGAAACGCCTGGTCATTACGGCTATTTGCGCGTTCTATCTGCTGCACATCGGCTACGGCATTATCAAAAACAATTTCCTGCCGGATTTTGGCGGGGACTACCTGGCTTTTTGGAGCGCGGGGAAGATCGCGGACGAAAAAGGCTACGCGTTCATTTATGATGCCGATGAGCAAAGAAATGCGCAAATGGCGGAACTTGAAGCGTACGACGCGCTTTCAGGAGCTTCCTTAAGACCCGCGCCAATACTGCCGATCTTTGTCATTCCGTTCCAGTACCTCTCCAGATTGAGCTCCAGAAGCGGATACCTGTTATGGACGGTGATCAACCTGGCGGCGTTGATCGGGTACCTGGTCTTCTTTCAACGGAAAATCCGCGGGGAAAATCAAACTTCGGCAAGCGTTAAAAACATCCTGTTTCTGACGTTAATCTCGTTCCCTGTTTTTGCCAATTTTGTGCAGGGGCAGGTTAAGGTGCTGCTTGTGATCTGCATGGGCGAGTTTTTGCGGGCGGCACTCTCCAAAAAACCGCTGGCGGCAGGCGCATGGTTAGGGGGATTGCTGTTGAATCCGCAGTTGTTAATCCTCATCATCCCCGGCCTCTTTCTGCTGCGAAACTGGAAGGTGCTCTGCGGGTTCGCGGTTACTTCAATTGCGGTGCTTGGGGGATCCCTGCTGCTATCCGGTTTCGAGGGGATGGCTTCCATGGCGAACTTGTGGACGAACAATATGCCGGGGATGAGCCCGCAAACCATGATGAATTGGCGCATGCTGGGACTGCAGCTCAATTATTATTTTAATTCTTCGTTTGGGTGGGTTATTTCGGGGATAGGGGTAATCTTTACACTTCTCCTTTGCATCAAAATACTGAGGCATAAGGCGCCATTGGGATCGGCGGAATGGGTTGTGGCGGTGGCGGGGATAATGGCGGCCACCTGCGCCGTCACCTGGCACTCGAATATCCCCATGGCGATGGTGCTCATCCCGTTCCTGATATTCCTCTTTGAGAGAAAATTGTTTTCGGACAAACTGGTTTTCTTTTGGGTATGCCTGACGCCGCTCGTTTTTATAGCAGAGTACATGCTGGGATTCATCATCCTAACAGGGGTAATCCCGGACAATTTGGTGTTCACATCATTAATGGGAATAAGCGGTTTAATATTGAATATGCTGCTAACAGTCGCAGTTTTCAGGCGCTTAAAAGCAATCCAACCCGTTGACCAAACATCACCAGCGTCCGTTTAAGACGGCTTAATAGAGGCTGCTGCAATCCATTACCTGATGATCTGGAAGAGATTGCTGTAATCGTCCGTCCATAATTTGATAGCGGTTTGATACCCATCCATCCTGTCCAATTTATCCGCGAGCGCGGGCGCTTCGAAGAGCTGCGGATTGCGGGTGAGCAGCACCCAAATGGATGGGAACGCGGAGGGGTTATCCACGGGCTGACCATATAAGACGGCCATATCCAGGTCGTAGAACTGCGCCAACTGCCAGAAGACGGGTTTGAAATCAAGGTGATTGTTGCTGATATTGGCAGCGATCAAGCCGTCAGGCGCGAGGTTTTGCAGATAGATGTCGAAAGCCTGGCGGGTAACCAGGTGAACCGGGGGGGCGTCTCCGCTGAAGGTATCCAGAACAAGGATATCAAAATCATTTTTGAGACCTGAGTCTAATTCGTTCTCCAGGGAAATGCGCGCGTCGCCCAGGATGATATCGGTGTCAGCCTGGCTGTCTTCAATGAACGAGTAAAAACCGCCCTCGCCGTTCGCCAGGTCAACAATAACCGGATTGATCTCGTAAAGGCGGTAATAATCCCCGGGCTGACCATAAGCCGCCAGGGTGCCGATGCCCAAACCGAGGACGCCCACGCGCAGACCATTTCCATAATGGGGATTGCTCATGATCGCCAGCCCAACACCGCTCTCCCGGCTGTAGTAACTGGTGGGAGTGTCACGCAAATTCGCATCCAGCCATTGGAACCCGTGAATGGTGGTGCCATGCACGAGCACATTGGCCTTGTGTTGTTCTGCGCCAAATTCCTTCTGGAGGACATTGACCACACCGTAGAAATTCCGGCGGGCGAAGAGATCCTTGCTGGTTGAAAAGAAAACCAGGTAAATGACTGAACTAGTAACCACCATTGCCATGATCCCGATGAGAACACGGTATATGGAGGCTGACCTTGTTTGCGCCCGCGGAAAGGATAAGACGACAAGCATTATCCCGACAAAAGCCAGCCCGATCTTAAACTCCCAATAGCCGCGGAAAATGAACGGGGCGATGAGATTGACGATGATCCCGCCGATAGCGCCGCCGATGGAGACCATGAGGTAAAAACGGGTGAGATGCGAGGCATGCGGACGCAGGGCATACAATTCCCCGTGACAGATCATGGTGATG
Organism: uncultured Chloroflexia bacterium; assembly: GCA_963753625.1. Lineage (GTDB taxonomy): Bacteria > Chloroflexota > Anaerolineae > Anaerolineales > Anaerolineaceae > UBA6107. The sequence goes on along the minus strand of CAVWCP010000002.1, from coordinate 810,401 downwards.
GTAAACAGCAGGAAGTTGTAAATGATTATCTGAATAATGTAGTTGGTTAGCGGATTAAGGTAGATATAGATCAAACCGCCGACCGCCAGCGAAAACAAAATGGTAAAGATCTGGCGCTGGTACCAGCGCTTGCTTGAAAATGCCAGAACAAATGAAAACAGGTAGATGCCCAGGGGAAGGACCCAGAGGAAGGGGATCACCGCCACCTGCTGGGCAATCTCATTGGTCACTGCCAGAAACATGAGGCAAGCCAACGCACTCAAGGTGATCCACAGGAACTGGCTGCCTTTTTTGAGTTTTTGCGTGACCTCAGGAATTGGATCATTTTCAACAGGGGTTGGCGCCTGGACATTGCGCTTTAGCTGGAGGGCGTTATAAGCAGCAATGAGCACGAAGAGGAGGTAACCGCCTGCCCAAATCCAACCCTGGCGCTGAATGGTGAGCATGGGTTCGATGACGACCGGGTAGAGGATCAACCCGAGGAGGGAACCGATATTGGACAGGGCATACAGCCAGTAAGGGGAGCGCCCCGGGTTTTTGCGGCTAAACCAGGCTTGCATGAGCGGGCTGTTGGTGGATAAGACAAAGAACGGCAGCCCCACGCTGATGGTGAGGAGGAAAAAAATGTAAAGGAAGGGGGAGGTGATACTCTCAGGCTTCCAGGCTGAGGCCGGCGTGATGGGCGAAGGCCAGACGTTCCATAAATAAATGACCAGGCAAACAGAAATCCCCATGAGGATGAGGTGAATGATGGTCTGCCTTTGAGTGGTTTTTCGCTTTACCAGCCAATTGGCATAAGCATAACCGCCCGTGAGGGCGATCTCAAAAAAGAGCATCGCGGAGGTCCAGACCGACGGGGTGCCGCCAAACCAGGGGAGCAGGGTTTTTGAAATGATGGGCTGGATTTGAAAGAGCAGGAAAGCGGAGAGGAAAATGGAAAGCGCGAAGTTGAGCATGGGACCACCTTGTTCCTGTTTTTGTGGATTAATTTTATTATACCCATTGGAACGTATTCACAACTTTCCGGGCTACCAATTTAACAAGAATGTATACTGCCGCGTGATGCTGTCTGCGGTTGATCACCGAAATATCTCCGGCGTTTATAATCAGGACATTAGTTGATTACTGTGGAGGGAAACATGGCAACCTGGATCGTGCATTTACGCATCGCAGAAGCAATCCTCGAAACTATCCCGGGGCTGGACGCCGCAGCCTTCGCGGTGGGGAACATTGCCCCTGACTCAGGCATGCCGGATGAAAAATGGGAAACTTTCACCCCGCCCGGAGAAGTGACGCACTTCAAACTATCCGGCAATGAAAGTTATGAGCTGGCGGATTTGACTTACCAGCGGCAATACCTGGCAGACCTGCCCTGGCCGGGAACTGACGCCGCGCGCTATTCCTTCCTGCTGGGGTATTTCTGCCATATTGTCACAGACAACCTTTGGTACCAGTGGATCGGTGAACCCACCCAGAAGCGTTTCAAAGCCAATTTCGAAGCTGACAAGGACTTCATCTGGGAGGTCAAGAAAGACTGGTACGGGCTTGATTTTGAATACGTGCGCAGCCATCCAGATTCAATCTATTGGCGGGTGTTCATGGAATGCGATTACCCGGTGAACTACCTGGATTTCCTGCTGCCGGAGGGAGTGCGGCAGCGCATCGCGCATATCAAGACCTATTACCAGCGGGAGGATGAGCACGCGCGTGAAGTGATCAACCGTGAAAGGGTTTACCTGACGCAGACACAGGTGGAGCAGTTCGTTTCAGGCGCGGCGGCGCTGCTCGCGTACTGGTTCGCGAACCAGGCGCATCTGGAGCCTGTTGAAAAGGCAACCTCGATCCTCGAGATCGTTGATCCCCGGCAGTTTTGCGAAATGACCCTGTAAAGTCTTTCCCACAACCTGTGATATGGCTGCGCCCGCGAAGTAAGGCGAATGGCGAATGGCTGCGGGGACACTGGTATAATCCAGGCGATGCTTGAAGAATTGTTCATCTGCGTGGATGTGGAAACAGCCGGACCGACGCCCGGGCAGTATGCTTTGCTCTCCATCGGCGCGTGCCTGGTGGATGACCCTACGGTCACCTTTTATGCCGAGACTGCAGCCGGACAGTGAAACCACCTCCCCCGAAGCGATGGCAATTCACGGGTTGAGCCTGGAAGCCCTCAAACAAAACGGTACTCCCGCCGCAGGAAGCCATGCGAAAATTTGCCGCGTGGGTGAAAGCCGTTACCCCTGAAACGCACAAAGCCATTTTCGTGGCACTCAACGCCCCCTTTGATTGGATGTTCATCAATGAATATTTCCAGCGCTACCTGGGCGAAAATCCCTTTGGTCACAGCGCGCTGGATATAAAAGCCTACTTCATGGGGCAAACCGGCGTTAACTGGGGAGAGACCTCTCTCAAGCACATTTCTTCCCATTTCCTTGAGGAGCATCCGCTGGCGCACAATGCGCTGACAGACGCCCTGGAGCAGGCTGAGATTTTCCGCAAGATACTGGCACAGTGTCCCAAATATAATCGGGCTGACTAATCGTCAAATCCAGGCAGACAATCCCCTTACAATTTGCTATACTGCTATTTAATTAACCGTTGTGTTATTGCACAGGAGGTTTACTCATGGCAAAGGCAAAGCAAGACCAGCAGCAGGATCTAAAGAGGATCATCGAATCTGCCAACCGCCTCGGTGTTGGCATTGATGAGGAAGAAGCCCTGCAGTGGCTGACAAGCATGGCAGCCACCAAGGACGCAGACGACATCACCCTCAACACACGCACCGGCGTTTTCGGCAATACCATTACCATGCTGGATTTCAGCGACAAGGAACTTGAATACTTCAAACGGATTGGCAGGATCGTGGAATTTCCGGATATCCCGGGTGAAGTGGAGACCGCGCTGGCGTTATCGGGTTCCTCCGCCCAGTCCAAGATCCAGACCTACCCCGGAGATTGTGATTATTTTGAACGCATCAATATCATCGCCCCTGAACGCGAAAAGGCATGCGCCATCCTTGCACGCATCATGCGGGAAAAAGCGCTCAATTTTATGCAGGGACCAAATTACCAGTTGATCGAGGTCAAGTTCGGCAACTTCCCCGAAGAAATGGTGATCGGTGAATACAAAGCCCGGGCAGGTTCACCCATCGCCTGGCGGGCAGACCAGGTGAAGGAAGGCAAGATCGAAGGATTCCGCCCTGACGGCAGCCCGGTGACCATAACCTGGGATTCGGTTTGCAACGACCCCGGCTGGTGCAAACTGGACTGGGTGGTGGCTGACCCGATCCGCAAGCAGCTCTCCAATGCCAGCAATATGCTCGACGTCACCTGGGAAGCCCCGGATGGAGTCGATCACCCCATTGGATGGATATCTCGATCCATACTTCCAGGAAGTCTACCTGGACGCAACCTCGGTACCCATTTTCTCCAAACTGTCGCAGCATGTCTCCGCCAACGCGCTGGATGAATACGTGACAGCGCTGACCAAGGAAGTAAAAAAGTACCTCACCAAGGATATTAATTACGGCAAGGTGGCGAAACGGATGTACAACATCTTCCGCCTGACCGGCAGGTATGAAGAAGCCAGTTTCCTGCGCGAATTGTTTGATGAACCCGCCACCATGCTTTACCAGGTCTGGTCGCTCATCCGCACCATTGATGATGCCAGTACGCCAGGGTCGAGCATCACGCGCGAACAACTGGTGGAATCCACCGACCAGTTGATCATGGCGGTGATCAAAGCGCTGGAAGGCGTGGAAGAGACGGAGATCGTGAGCCACCTGTTAAAGCTGCGCGACGCGCTCTCCAACCCGCAGGGGAAACAAGTGCTCACGCATGAGGCTGAAACCGCCCGCGGCGATGGTCATCAACCTGGTGAACAACTTCTTCTATGAAAGGCTGGTGGCGCTGCCGACGATCAAGGATTATATGGAGGAAGTCAGCGCTGAACATTGAAAGAAAAGCGATCAAATGGAAAATAACGCTGGCGGGAGGAAAGGGTTGAGTACATACCTGTTCATGGGAGTGATCGGCGCACTGCTCACGGGGATAGCCATTGGCGCGCAATCCACGCTGAGCAGCCGGGTGGGTACCATCATCGGCAGTATTCGCACCGGGGTGCTGACCAACTTCATCGGAGGTGTGCTCGCCGGTTTGATCCTGGTCGTGCTGCTGATCATCAACGGCAAGGCGTATATCAAGATCCCGGCGGTGGCAATCACTGCTGTTGGTGATCGCCGGCGCGCTGGGGATCATGATCATCACGGGTGTGGCGTTTTCACTGCAGAGAGCCGGGGTGGCTGCCGGACTGGCAACCATCATCCTCGGGCAGATGGTCATCTCGCTGGTGGCAGACGCGCGCGGCTGGGGCGGCGCAGAACCCATCCCGGTGACGCTTCCGCGGGTTTTGGGGCTGGTGGTAATGGCAGCGGGCGTTTACCTGCTGCTGCCCAAACGCTGATCAAGGAAAAATGATGCCTGAAAGTGTCGCAAAAAACACCGCAGGGATTTGCCGTAGAACTCTACTTTGACGCCAAAACTGAAAAATCGATATTAGCATTCCGCGATGCCTTCTACAAGGAAGGGATCAAGCCCGTGCTCGGCAGCCTCGGCGACCGTCCGCACATCAGCCTGGCAGTCTTTGCGGATATTGACCAGGCTTGCCTGCAGGATCTGGCGCGGGAGTTCGCGGCAAAAATGAGCACCTTCCCGGTTGAGCTATCCGCCATTGGCACCTTCCCGACACCGGATAATGTGCTCTTTATCATCCCTGTGCCAACCATCAGGCTGCTGGAAATTCACCGGGAATTCCACGAACAATTGAAATGCGCAGCCATCCGTTCATCCTCGTACTACCATCCGGGCAAGTGGGTGCCGCATTGCACGATCGAGTTCGAGCTACCCGACAGGCAGTTCCAAAAAGCACTCAGGACTGCCCAACAACTGTTCCAGCCGATCAAGGGGGAATTCCACAGCCTGGGTATCGTATCTTTCCGGCCGATCCATTATGTTTCAGAATATCAGTTTAAGAAAGAGGAAAAAAATGTCAAACATGCCATATCAACCTGACCCTGAAAAAGTAGCCAGAGCGGCAGAAAGAGTCAAAACACGCGCCGAACAATACGTGCGCGATCCGGAAAAATCCAAGGAACTATTGGATCGGGCTTACAAGAAAACGGGAGCTTATGAGAAGAGTAACGGCGCGCTGCCCGATTTTTGGCGCGACATTAAGACACTGATGCGCATGCTCAAGGCTTATACACGCAAGGAATATACCCGCATTGCCTGGGGATCTCTCCTCTCAGTGGTGGCAGGCATCATCTATTTTGTTTCCCCGATCGACCTGCTGCCGGACTGGTTCCCGCTGGCGGGTTTTGTGGATGATGCTGCCATCCTGGTGTTTTTGATCGCACAATTACGCGGAGACCTGGCAAGGTTCGCAGCCTGGGAGGATGCCAGAGCTGAAAAACCCCCCAGCCTGGATATTATCGATATTTGAAATTCTCTTACTGGTTGCGCGAGGAGAGTTGAGATGAAAAGACAACAGCTCCTGGTGAAATGTTTTGGCATATTGGCCGCGGGATTAATCCTTTTTTCGCCAATCACCACATTGACCGTGCGCGCCCAGGAGGGTGAAGCCCCTGAAACGGTGACCATCGCCGGGACGATGCAATCGGAGCTGGGCTGCAGCGGCGACTGGATGCCGGGCTGCGAAATGACCTATCTGGCCTTCGATCCCAATTCCGATGTTTGGATCGGCAGCTTTCAATGTCACGCCCGGCAATGATCAGGATAAAAACGGTCCGCGCTACAAAGTGGCGCTGAACGGCAGCTGGGACGTGAACTACGGCAAGAATGCCAGCCAGGGCGGCGCGGATATTCCCGCTGGTGGTGGACGCAGCCCATTCTGGTCACGTTTCTATTTATGATCACCAAATCTCACGTGGTCGCGGATGATTACAATACCCCGATCGTCGTGGCGGTGGGTGATTTCCAAACGCAGCTGGGCTGCGCCAGCAGATGACGACCCCGGCTGCCTGCGGTCCTGGCTGCAAGACCCGGAGGGCGACGGCAGCCTATGCTTTGCCACCAAAGCGCTCAAGGCGGGCAGTATTCGGTCGCGCTGTCCATCAGCCAAAAAACGGTGACCAGCCAACTGGAAGCGGTAGCCTTTACCGTCGCTAAGGATAACGATGGAGATCTACTTTGGGTATGACATCGTGAAAAAAGAACTGATCGTCAGCACCACCGGCGCGCCGAAGGGCAGCCTGGCCAAACAAAAAGCCATCTGGGTCAACCAGGACACGCTGCTGTGGAATGTGGTCGGATCGCCAAAATACAGCTATGCGATGTATTATTCACCCGAGTGCTGCACTTGAACTGACGGCTCAGGGCGTCAGCGGCGGGTAGGAAATCCCGCTGACCTTCAGCAAGTCCGGTCCGGGCGGGGATGTCTTCAAGCAAAACCCGTATCTGCTCGGGTTACTCAGCCTTCAAGATGACTGCAGCTGAATTTGGCAAAACTGCCCGAGGCCCTGCGCTGCCAGCTGGCGGTGATCGTGCATGGATGACAAGGGCAAAGTGGTGGATGCCACCGGCGTGCAAACCGCCGGTGCGCTGGATGCGGTGTATGGCTATGACCGGTCCGCTTGGGAGTCGACATTCGAAGACGGCAACCCGGTGCTGCGGGTGTGGGCGCCGACAGCGCATGTCGGTGGGGCTGCGGGTGTATGACGATTCAACCGCAGACAGTCGAGAAGCTGACGCCTATGACGCGCGACGATACCACCGGCGTGTGGAGCGTCAAAGGTGACGCCACCTGGATGGGCAAGTATTACCTCTACGAAGTGGAGGTGTATGTGCCGAAAACCGGCAAAATCGAGAAGAATCTGGTCACCGATCCGTATTCGTTCAGCCTTTCCACCAACAGCCAACGCAGCCAGATGGTCGACCTGGCTGACGCAGCGCTGAAACCGGCTGGCTGGGATACGCTTGCCAAACCCGCCGCTGGAGCACCCGGAAGACAGCGTGATCTACGAACTGCACGTCCGCGACTTCAGCATCAGCGATGAGACCGTGCCGGAAGAACTGCGCGGCACATTCAAGGCCTTCACCGTCAGAGAATTCGACTGGGCATGCAGCACCTCAGAAGCGCTGGCAGATGGCAGGCCTGACCACCATGCACCTGCTGCCGGCTTTTGATATTGCCAGTGTGGATGAAGACAAATCCACCTGGTCTGACGGTGGACGAAAAACTGCTCGACAGCTACGCCCCGGATTCGGACCAACAAGCGCTGGCGGTTTCGCTGGTCAAGGGGACGGACGGCTTCAACTGGGGCTATGACCCCTACCATTACACCACTCCCGGAGGGCAGTTATGCCACCAACCCGGATGGCAGTCCACGCGCATCCTCGAATTCCGCGAGATGGTCAAGGCGCTGAACACACCAACCTGCGGGTGGTGATGGATGTGGTCTACAACCACACCTCGCAAAGCGGGCAGGATGCCAAATCGGTGCTGGACAAGATCGTGCCGGGCTATTACTACCGCCTGGATACCGAAGGCAATGTGACCACCAGCACCTGCTGCCAGAATACCGCCACCGAACACCGCATGATGGAAAAACTGATGGTCGATTCGGTGGTCACCTGGGCGACGGAATACAAGGTGGATGGTTTCCGCTTTGACCTGATGGGGCACCACATGCTGAGCAACATGCAGGCGGTGCGCGCAGCGCTGGACGCCTGACCCTCGAAAAAGACGGCGTGGACGGCAAAGTCCATTTACATCTACGGCGAAGGCTGGGACTTCGGCGAGGTGGCCAACAACGCCCGCGGCATGAATGCCACCCAGTTGAACATTGGCGGCACGGGCATCGGCGTTTTCAATGACCGGCTGCGCGACGGCGTGCGCGGCGGCAATCCGTTTGACGATCCGCGGCTGCAGGGATTCAGCACCGGTCTGTACCTGAGCCCAAATGCGGTTGAGGTGCGGACACCTGAGGCGCAGGAAGAGAAACTGCTCGATTACACCAACTGGATCCAGATCGGCATGGCAGGCAACCTGAGGGCGTATACCATCGTCAAAGCCAATGGCGACACTCGTGGACGGCGCGCATGTTTTATACAGCGGCAAGCCAGCCGGGTACACGCTCGACCCGCAGGAAAACATCGTTTATGTCTCGGCGCATGATAATGAAACGCTGTTCGATGCCATGCAGTTGAAAGCCAGCGCGGAAGACGACCTGCAGGCGCGCATCCGCATGAACAACCTGGCGCTGAGCATCCCCATGCTCAGCCAGGGTATCCCATTCTTCCATGCCGGCGACGACATCCTGCGCTCAAAGTCGCTGGACAACAATTCGTACGACTCAGGCGACTGGTACAACCGCATCGACTGGTCTTACAGCAGCAATAACTGGGGCGTTGGTCTGCCAATCGAAGGCAGTGCCAACCGGGAATTCTACGCACCTTTGCTCGCAGACAAATCGCTGGTACCCATCCAGGGCGACATCACCAACGCGGCTGTGGTTTTCCGCGAATTCCTGGCGATCCGCAAGAGCTCACCAATGTTCCGCCTGCAAACCGCCGACCAGGTGATGCGCATGCTAACGTTCCTGAATAATGGTGCGGAGCAAAAGAGCGGTTTGATCGTGATGAAACTGGAGGACACTGACAACCTGGACGCGAATTTCAGCGAAATCGTAGTGCTGATCAATGCCAACCATGAGCCAGTGAGTTTTAGCGACCCGTCACTTTCAGGAAAGGCGTATACACTCCACCCTGTGCAGAAAAATTCCTATGACCGGGTGCTGTTGAAAGCCAAATATGATAGCAGCAGCGATGCGTTTACAGTTCCCGGCATCACCACAGCAGTGTTCGTGCTCGAAAGACCACAAGTAAGCGAAACAAAAACAGCCTCAACTTCACCGTCGTTATTGCCAATCATCATTACTGGCGCAGGTCTGCTGCTGTTGGCCGGTGTACTCTACTGGATCATCAGAAAGAGAAGTGAAAAAGGAGCAAAATGACGGTCCCCATCACTCCTGAAATCCACCGTGAACTTGCTGTAAGCCTATTTAATGATGTATGGGTGTTGTTGGACAATAAGAACCGCACGCGCGAGGAGGGAGAGCGGATGATCAATGCTGCTCACGCTTCTCTGTACCATTGGAGCCTGGTGGGTGAAGCGATAAACCTGGCGAGGGGAGAATGGCAGGTATCGCGTGCCTACAGCGAATGCGGTCGAGCTGAAGCGGCGATCCACCATGCCAATAACAGCCTGCAAATCTGCACTCAAAACAAAATCGGCGATTTTGACCTGGCATTTGCCTATGAAGCGCTGGCGAGAGCCTTCATGGTAAGCGGTGATGGACTGCGGTCGAATGAGTATATGCATAAAGCAACCCAGGCGGCACAGGCAATCTCCAAAAAAGAGGATAAAGAATATCTCCTGAGTGAACTGGAAACCATCAAGAATGTATAACAATTCGGAGAGATTTGCTCTATAATAAAAGGCGTATCTATTAAAGGAGGACCAATGCACAAACGATTATTCGTAATTGCCACACTCATCATCATTTCTACATTTGTTTTATCAGCCTGCGGAGTGGCTGGACAGTTGTCCAATGTCAGCGACAGGGGGAAGGCCTTCATGGCTGCCCTGCGGGATGGAGATCATGCAGCCTCATGGAGCATGCTCACACCCGCCGTACAGGAAGAAGTTGGGAGTTACGATGATTGGGTGAATTTTGCCACCCCGCGCAACTTTGACACTTTCTCTTTCAGCTCCAATAATATCGAGAACAACAGCGCCCAACTGGACGGTGAAGCGACCCTGGCAGGCGATACGTACCTGGTGACCCTGGTATTGGACAAATCCGGGGACCAATGGTTCGTTTCAGGCATCAATTTCTCGTTAAAATAAAACGACCATAAAACAGGCGGAGCAGACCTCTTCGCCTGTTTTTTTTATTATGGAACAAAGAAAGACTCCCCTGTTCTGGAATGCTGCGCGGGATCCTGTTTTTCTTTGGGATACCGGTTAACTTCCTGTATTAAGGAGGCATCACATTGTCAGCTATCCCCCCTCCATTACCCCCATCTGCTCCACCGCCCATAGTGCCCCCTGCCGGCACACCGCCTACACCACCCTTTGCGCAGGGTGAAATTGTGCGCCTGGTTCTTGAGAAGATCGCCCGGAAAACAGGACTGTTTTCAAAGGCAACTTACAGGCTGGTGGTCACGGACAGACGCCTGGTATTCGCCATCCAGGATAAGACTGGTGTGGATCTCATGCACCAATCCCCGGAGATTACCCTGGCGCAGAATCCGCTCAATTTTGCAATTCCACTGGATGAGGTACGCAAGGTCAACACCTACCAGGCGGGCATGGACGACAGCTCGCCGGATACGATGGAAGTGCTGACCAATTCTGACAAACTGAAATTTGAAATTTCCAACTACTACAAGGTGCAAAAACAATTAAAAGAAGTCCTGGGAGCGAAGGTAAGTTAATCGCAGGAATTCAGGACTCTTGATCGACGATCAACAAGGGAAGCCTTTGACGTTTATGGTGTTTCACTCAGCACCAAAAAAGATTATATTCCATTGAAGCAAGAGGAGAAATATGGAAATTCGCCCCGTCATCGAAGGATTTGAAGGTCAGGATATCGTTATTAAATCAAGTTTGTTGAGCGGCACCAGGATGTACCTCAACGATCAAAAAGTGCCCAAAGGACAACGCTGGGGCGAAATGGCATTGACCCGCAATGACGGCAGGGTCGTGCCGGCGATGTGGAAACAACAGATGCTGGGCTTTGATACCCCCCAGCTTGTGGTTGAGGGTAAAACCATTCAACTGATCGAGCCTCTCAAATGGCACGAGGTGGTATTCGCGGGTCTACCCATCATCCTCGTATTCCTGGGCGGGTTACTGGGTGCCATTGTGGGTGTACTGGCGTTCACCGCCAGCACCTCCATTTTTCGGTCCGGGATCAACAAGTTCTCCAAGTATGCGCTGGCGGGATTGATCACCATCTTCGCCGTCCTGATCTACCTTGTGCTGGCAACCGCTTTCCAGCTGGCAATAAATTCTGCCTTCTAAGTAAAGATCAATAAAAACACGTAAAGGCGATTAAGTGCAAATCCCCGGTTTCTTGAAGAAACCGGGGATTTTGATTTTGTTTAGTCGAGTAACCGGGGATTTTGATTTTGTTTAGTAAAGGTCAGCGGCTTCAAACTGGCTGTTGTAAATATCGGCGTAAAAGCCGTTCTTCGCCAGCAGTTCTTCGTGCTTGCCCTGCTCCACGATATCGCCATTGTTCATCACCAGGATGAGGTCAGCGTTGCGGATGGTCGAGAGGCGGTGAGCGATGATAAAGCTGGTGCGGTCTGTGCATCAGGGTATCCATGGCTTTCTGGATCAACACCTCGGTACGGGTATCGACCGAGCTGGTGGCCTCATCCAGGATGAGGATTTGCGGGTCGGAGAGGATGGCGCGGGCAATGGTCAGCAGCTGCTTTTGCCCCTGCGAGATATTGCCGGTCTCCTCATCCAGCACCATGTTGTAGCCTTCCGGCAGGGTGCGGATGAAGTGGTCCACATTGGCAGCCTTGGCAGCCCGGATATACATCTTCGTCGCTGGCGTCCAGACTGCCGTAGCGGATGTTCTCCATGATGGTGGCGTTGTACAACCAGGCATCCTGCAGCACCATGCCGAACATGTTGCGCAACCCATTGCGGGTGAAATTGCGGATGTCGTGCCCGTCCACCTTGATCGAACCGCTGTTGACATCGTAGAAACGCATGAGCAGTTTGACCATGGTGGTCTTGCCGGCACCGGTGGGACCAACAATGGCGATCTTCTGCCCGGGGGCGATCTCGGCGCAAAAATCGTTGATGATGATCTTCTCAGGAGAGTAGCCAAAATGCACATCCTTGAATTCCACATGCCCGTGACTGTTTCCAGTCACCACCGGATTGGCGGCATCGGCTTCCTCTTCAGGTTCAGCCAGGAATTCAAAGACACGCTCAGCCGCGGCAGCAGTTTGCTGCAGCACATTGGAGATATTGGCGATCTGGGCGATGGGTTGGGTGAACGAGCGTACATACTGGATGAACGCCTGGATATCACCCACGGTGATCATGCCGCGAATTGCCAGCCAGCCACCCATGATTGCCACAGCCACATAGCCGAGGTTGCCGATAAAGTTCATCATCGGCATCATCAAGCTGGAGAAGAACTGGATTTCCAGGCGGAATCATACAGGGTGACATTCAGCCCGTTGAATTTCTCAACGCTGCGCTGTTCACCGTTAAAGGCTTTCATCACCACGTGCCCGCCGAACATTTCTTCGATATGCCCGTTGACATGCCCCAGGTAATCCTGCTGCTGTTTGTAGTATTTCTGCGAACGTTTGACCACGATCATGATCAATAATCGCGGAAATGGGCAGAATGACCATAGCCACCAGGGTCATCAACCAGCTGATGGAGAGCATCATCACCAGCACGCCCAAGACCGTGGTCACCGAAGTGATGATCTGGGTCAGGCCCTGGTTGAGGGTCTGGCTGACGGTGTCCACATCATTGGTTACGCGCGAAAGCACCTCGCCCTGGTTGGTGCCGTCAAAGTAACGCAGCGGCATGCGGTTGATCTTTTCGGAGATATCCTGGCGGAATTTGTAGGTGATCTTCATCGAGACACCGGTCATGATCCAGCCCTGGATGTAGGCAAACACCGCTGAAAGCAGGTAAAGCCCCATCAGGAGAGGACGATATTGCCGATGTAAACAAAGTCGATGCCTTGCACCTGTGCCGGCGAACTGGGCCACGATGCCTTCGAACAACCTGGTGGTGGCTTTACCCAGGATCTTGGGACCAATGATCGATAAAGATGGTTGAAGCAATGGCAAAGACGATGACGACAATGAATTGCACGCGGTAGGGCTTGAGATACTGCAGCAATTTGGCCATGGTGGCTTTGAAATTGACTGCTTTTTCAGCACCGCGCAGCATTCCAGGAGGTCCGCCGAAGGGTCCGCCAGTGGCGGCGTGGGTCGTTCGAGGTTGTTGGGATCTGGTATGCGTGCATCATCGGGCCAACTCCTTCTCGCTCAGCTGCGAAAGGGCAATCTCGCGGTAGGTCTCACAGGTTTTCATCAACTCTTTATGCGTTCCTTTGCCGACGATCTCACCTTCGTTCATGACGATGATCTGTTCGGCGTTCTTGATGGTGGCAACGCGCTGGGTAACAATGATCATGGTGCTGTTGCCGGTTTCCTTTTTCAATGCCTTGCGCAGCGCCAGATCGGTTTTAAAATCCAGCGCAGAGAGGCAGTCATCAAAGATATAGATGGCGGGTTTCTTCACCAGCGCACGGGCAATTGCCAGGCGCTGCTTCTGCCCGCCTGAAACATTGATGCCGCCCTGGGAGATCTCCGCTGCCATGCCCTCCGGATTGGCATTAATGAACTCGGCCGCCTGGGCGATTTCGGCTGCCTTTGGCAAGCGTCTCAGGTGATGGCGTCTTCATCTGCGAAACGCAGGTTGCTCTCGATGGTGCCGGAGAAGAGCAGCCGCGCTGCGGGATATAGCCGATCTTGTCGCGCAGGTCACTCTGCTTCACCTCGCGGATATCCACACCATCCACGAAGATGGCGCCTTCGGTCACGTCAAAGAAGCGCGGGATGAGGTTGACCACGGTGGACTTGCCCGAACCGGTGGAACCGATGATGGCGGTGGTTTCACCCGGTTTGGCAGTGAAGTTGATGACCGCATAACACGTTCTCTTCAGCATCCGGGTAGCGGAAAGAAACATTCCTGAATTCCACCAGCCCGTTGGTCTTGGGATCGAACGGCCGGGGTGCGGGTGGATCAACGATGGTGGCATTCACATCCAGGACATCAGCGATGCGGGATGCCGGAAACAGAAGCGCGCGGCAGGAAGATGAACATCATGGACATCATCAGGAAGGAGAAGACCACCTGCATGGCGTACTGCAGGAAAGCCATCATATCGCCCACCTGCAGCGAAGATTGCGCCACCTGGTGCGCCCCCACCCAGATGATGAGTACGGAAAGACCGTTCATCAGCAACATCATCAAGGGCATCATCACCACCATGACGCGGTTGACAAAGAGGCTGTTGCTGGTGAGGTCCTTGTTGGCTTTATCAAAGCGCTCAAGTTCAAACGTCCTGGGTGTTGAAGGCGCGGATGACCATGATGCCGGAGAGCGCTTCGCGGGTCACCAGGTTGAGCCGGTCGATGAGGCTTTGGATGCGCTTGAAGCGCGGCAGGGCAATGATAAATACGGTGACAATGAGGGCGAGCAGAATTCCCACACCCAAGACCGATGATCCAGGTCATGGAAGGGCTTTTATCCACGGCGCGGATGATGGCACCCACCGCGATGATGGGCGCGTAGAAAACCATGCGGATGATCATCACCAGCGTCATTTGCAACTGGGTGACATCGTTGGTTGAACGGGTGATGAGCGAGGCGGTGGAGAATTTTTCAAACTCGGCTTTGCGAAACTTTCCACCTTGGTGAAAATGTCGCGGCGCAGGTCGCGCGCCACCCCGGCAGCGGTGCGCGACGAAAGCAGCCCGACGGCGATGATGGCTGCCACAGAAAGCAGGGTGACCAGGATCATGATGCCGCCGATGCGCCAGATGTATGCGGACTGCACTTTGGCGGTATCCATCCCCAGGGCGGTGTATTCCGCCTTGATGGCAGCGGCAGCCGCCTGGGTGATCATTTTGTCATCCATGGTAGAGAATTTCTCATTCACAGAGGAAGTCATCTGCTGCACCTGCGCAGCGGGCATGCTGGAAATGAGGGTGAACACGTCCATGCCGGCAGGAATTTTGGTGAGGTCAAAACCGGTGTTGGCGCCCATGGCAGCGGCTGCCTCAGGGTTGGCCGCCGCCTGCTGAATGGCGTAAACCACCGTGAGCGCTTTGCCCATGATGGGGTTGAGAGCGGATAGGGTGGTATCTTCCACTGCATTCAAGATATAAACAGGTTGCTGTGCCAGTGCCGGGTATTGTTCGACCCGGGTGCTGAAATCTGCGGAAGCGGTAGTCGATGAGGGTGTAGTTGGCCAGCACCTGTTCTTTTTCATCGGCGGACATGAAAAACATGGCTTTATCCATTTGGTCCTTGCGGATGGCTGAGGGAACGGCGCTTTCAATTCCACCCTGCTGGATACCCACGTTGACGATCTCGGACATGTAATTGGGCAGTGCCAGATCCGCCATCGCCTGAACAAACAACAGCGCGATCGCAGCCAGCAGCAGCCAGGTATACGGTTTAAGGTACTTGAACAATCGAAACATCTGCGGTGACCCCTTTCTATGCTTTGGTTATCACCCGGAAGGCAGTGCTGCCCGTCCTGGTGGGAAGTGAATAATGGAGCGGCGGAGTTTTTCCAGCAGGGTGATCATGTGCTGCTTCTCCGCGCTGGTTAACACAGCGGTTAAGCCATTGATGAGCCTTACGCGTTCAGGCATGCTGGTGATGATGCGCTCGCGACCCGCAGGGGTAATGCGGATGTTGAACCCGCGTTTATCCTCCGAATCGATGGTGCGCTCGACCAGTCCCTGTTCCTCCAGCCCGTTCAAGAGCGAGCTGACCGTATTCTTTTTTACATTCTGGTAATGGCTGAGGCGGGTGGGTCTGATCCCCTGGTGGTTGCCCCGTTCCTCTTCCGCCAGCAGGCGCATGAGGATGCCCATACGCGGTCCGGAGAGGTCCGCCAGTTGGGGAGATTGGCTCAGGCTGGCATCAATGAAGTGCACCGTCATGCGCATGAGGTTTACCAATTCAAGCGATTCGATCGGTTCTCCGTCTGCCATCTGCTCCAGGTGCGCCCGGAATCGGGCGTGGACTTCTTCGATATTTTGCGTTTTGTTTTCTTTCATGATTTCCTTTATGATAGTACTAATTAGTTCGAGGTCGAACTATACTACCTGGAACCAATTTTGTCCAGAGTTAAATCGATATTCTGAGAAAAGATTAATAGAGGTTCATTATGAGGCAGCCCGAAAATAATTATCAAGACTGCCTTATTTGGCAATCTGATAAAGAATAAAGGAGATTGCCTTATTTGGCAGTCGATAAAGAATAAAGGAGACTGCCTTATTTGGCAGTCAGATAAAGAATAAACGAGACTGCCTTATAATATAATTTCTAAAACCGGAATAAGGGAGCCATGATGACACTGCTCACAACACACCACCAGAAGAAAACAATTATTACCCTGCTGCTCGATCCTGAGTGTTTTCACGCTCAGCGCCTGTTCGCTGCTCACCACACTGCGGAGCACGGTCGGCGAGTTACTGAACCTGGCCACCCCCACCCCCGTGGATCCAGCACAGGCAGTGGCAGCGCTTCCGGATGAAAAGATCATTGAGGGCATCCAGGAGGCAGTGGATACCTACGCCCGGGCATACAACAACAATGACCTGGAGATGCTGCAGAGCGCATGGATCCCGAGAACCTGCCCTTCAAACGCCTGGTCACCAGCCGCTTTACCGAGCTGCAGTCTTCCATATATGCTTCATATATCAACGAGAATTATTCAGTCCAATCGATTCAACGCATGCCGCTGGGATTTGTGCTGGCGCACCTGATCAGCGATGGCGCCTACGCGCATGACTGGCTCTTCCGGCAGTACGAAGGCAAATGGGTACTCTCAGAGCCAACGGAGGCACAATTCGGCAAGCCCACCGATAAGGAAACCGAGCATTTCATCTACATGCTCTACCCGTGGTCTGAACAGATGAATGAGCAGATCATCGGCCTGATGGAAAACGCCGCCGTGCGCGTGGAAAACAAGCTGGGTAAACTGCCCCCTGAAAAAGCCCGGGTGGAGATCCTGCCCGGTTACAGCGCAGACCCCTTTGCCGACCCGAATTCGCTGGCGTATTACCAGACCGGCAGCACCGGCGAACTGGACAAGATGGTGATCTTCAGCCCCAATTCATATTCCTTCGGCTGGTACTACGAAGATGAAGGCTGGACAGGAGAACTTGAAAGCACCCTGGTGCACGAATACACGCATATGACCCACCAGCGCGCCTTTGGAAAAGCCGGTAAACTGCTGGACTGGTTCAGCGAAGGCCTGGCGGAGTTTGTAAGTGACAGCCCGCGCTATTACGAGATCAGTGATGTACCGGATGACCAGCTCATCCCCATCCTGGATACGAGCGTGACGATTAACCAGCAGGACCTGGGGCACATTTACCTGCTGGAAAGCGACATCTCCCTGGCGTACGCTGAAGCGGAATCTCTGATCATGTTCATTGACGAGAAATACGGCGGCATGGACGGTGTGTGGGCGTTTGCCAAAGCACACGATGAGCATCAAAATTATGATGAAGCGCTGCAAGCCGCGTTCGGCATCGACCTGGCCACCTTTGACAGTGAATGGCGCGCCTGGCTGCGCAGTGATTTGTTAGCCAATTAGGGGAACCCGCAGGGAGTGAAATTCGTCTATTAGTAGGGGCAATTCGTAAATAATTCGTAGGGGTAATTCATGAATTGCCCTTACGGGTCGAAACAGGAGAAAATGTGAAAACAATAAAAATTATCACCCCCTTGATCCTTTTGGCTTTCATTCTTGCCGGCTGCGGTAATGCCACACCTGCCGCGCTGCCAACCCCCACGCCCACCTACCTGCCGCTCATCCTGCTGCCGACGCAGGAGCCGACGGTTCAACTGCCCACCATCACCCCGCAGCCCGGGCCTACCGCCACAAGCAGACCGTTTGATGCCATCGAAGCGACTGTAAATGTCGAAAACCTCATGCTCCGCAAAGGTCCCGGCTTTATGTTTGATACGGTGCGTACCTATGATATCGGTGAACTGGTGGCAATATTGATGCGTGAACCAGGCAACAACTGGGTGCTGGTGCAGACCGCCGATAACCGTTCCGGCTGGATGAACGTGAATTATCTATCGTTCACCGGAGATATGACGCTCCTGCCTGTGATCACCGTAACCGGTGTGCAAACCATCCGGGGGCGGGTGCTGCGCACAGACATGACCCCCGCCACGAAGATCGGTGTGAGCATTGCCAGGGTAATCGATCCCAGCCCGGACTTTCAAGATCAAACGATGACCAACGCTTCCGGTGAATGGTACCTCTACCTGCCCCTGGAGCTGAGGGGAGATTGGGTGATCGGGGTAAATGCTTATTCCCCGGATAGCAACGCAGTCGATTCTTCCGGCAACCTGGTGGGAGGCTTACCCGGAGCGCAATAGATCACCCTGCCGCTGCAGGCAGACGTTAGCTTTGAGTTTGCGCTTAACAAAATGATGTTAACAGACGCTCAACTCCTGCAAGCTTACGACCGCGAAGTACGCCGCGAGTGTGAATGGACGCGCATGCGCCGCGAGGTGGTGCCCAACATTGTGCGGCATGTATTAACCGGCACCGGTTCCGGCGGCGGCCTGGTGAGCTGGTCTGACCTCACCGCTGAGAATGCGGATGCCGAGATCGAAAAGCAGATCGCTTATTTCCGCACGGTCAACAGCGGATTCGAGTGGAAGTATTACGCGCATGATCAGCCGGCTGACCTGCCGCAGCGCCTGCTGGCGCATGGGTTTAAGACCGAGGGCGAACTGGAAGCCATCATGGTGGCGGAAATGAGCGCCCTGCCTGAGGATTACTGGACGATGGATTGAGCGCGGTGCAGCGCGTGACCACAGCTGAAGAGGTGGACGCCATTGTGCGCATGGAATCCGAGGTGTGGCAGGAAGACATCAGCGGATTCAGCGCCGGCATGAAGTATGACCTGGTGCATCACCCCGACCACCTGAGCGTGTTTGCCGTGTGGGATGGCGAGCGTGTGGTGAGTGCCGCCTGGACGCATTACCTTATCCCGACCTCGTTTGCCACATTCTGGGGCGGATCGACCCTCAAGGAATACCGCAAACGCGGATATTACACCGCCCTGCTGGCAGTGCGCGCGCGTGAAGCACGTGAACGCGGCTACCGCTACCTGCAGGTGGATGCCAGCCCGGAAAGCCGGCCGATATTGGAAAAACACGGCTTCAGGTTCCTGGGATTTTCCACCCCGTACGAGATCGAATTCTAAAGCAGGCGGGCATTTCGCCCGCTGCTGTTCATCCCTCCCTGGCTCCCTGTAGAAAATTGGAGTTTCCCGTGCTATACTAATTATGCCTTAATTTATCTTAATTATCTAATAATTAGGCATAAAGGAGATAAGGTCATGAACAGAACAGCGAGGTCAGTATTTTTTGTTCTTGTTTTGGTAACGGCGCTCTTAACCAGCTGTACGCAGCCAACCCCGACCCTCACTGCCGCCTTCACTCCCGAACCCATTATTGACACCCCCACCGCAGAAGCCACCCTCCCCCCGGCACCAACGGAGGTCATTTTACCCGGCGTTGAGGTGATCCCGGCGGGTACCCTGCGGACAAGCATCCCCTGGCTGCCTATGGAGAACACCGCCAGGCCGACGAGTATTTACTATTTATTTAACCTTTCAAAACCGCCTTTCACCAACGTACTGGTGAGGCAGGCTTTTGCCGCAGCCATTGACCGCGAAGCCATCGCCCAGATCGCCAGGGACAGCGGCGCCACCGATCCCAGACCCGCGACGTCGTTCACTCCCCCGGAAACGCTGGGAAGAGATCTTTTCAATGTGGTAGGCGTGTCTTTCAAACCTTCAGACGCGCGTGACCTTTTAAGCCAGGCGGGTTATACCGACCTGAGCACTTTTCCCACCATCACGCTGATGACCAACCGCGGCGTTGATGAGCTCAACATCAAGCTCAGTGAAGCCTTGATCAGAATGTGGGAAATTCACCTGGGGATTACTGTTCAGCTTGAAGTGGTACAGAAAGCCTATTTTGACCGCGTTAAGACTGACCCCACGGAAATTTACTGGTCCGGCTGGTCGGCTGATTATAACGACCCTGACGATTTCCTGTTGGAGAACTTTCATACCGGCTCCCAATATAATTACAGCCACTTTTCCATCGTTGAATTTGATAACCTGGTCGACCAGGCGGCTGATGCCACCGACCCGTTAACCCGCCAGGACCTGTATATCCAGGCGGAGCGCATCCTGTGCGAGCAGGAAATAGCGCTGATCCCGCTCTACTTCACCACCGCCAATATACCCTGAACCTGCCGCATGCAGGTTGATTTCATTTTTATTGATGCTCCGGAGAAACACCCGGAGCATCAATGGCATAGTGGTCCTGCATAGGGGTTGCACACAAACTGAGAAGGGGATTACCAGATCTTTTGATTTCAAAACTGGTGCATAATTATGGGGGAATTCATCAACCGGGGTTGGAGGGAAAATGACAAAAAATCTGATCATCCTGGAGGGCAGCCCGCGCAAGAAGGGCAACACCTGTACCCTGGCAGCGCAGGCAGCCATGTCGGCTGTGGATGCCGGCGCCGCGGTGGAGACATTTCACCTGCACACGATGAAGATCAGCCCATGCAACGGCTGCGACGGCTGCAAGCGCAAGGGAGTTTACTGCACCACGCAGGATGACATGCAATTGATCTACCCGAAAATCCACCAGGCGGACGCGCTGCTGCTGGCAAGCCCGATCTACTGGTTCAATTACACGGCGCAGCTGAAGACGTGCATGGACCGCCTCTACGGGTTGTGGAATATGGACCACGACTTCTTCCGCGGCAAGGCGGTGGGCACCATCCTGGCGTACGGGGATGTGGACCTGTATATCTCGGGGGGGATCAATGCCATATCTACACTGGAGACCAGCTTCCGCTTTATGCAGGCGCGGGTGGCCGGCTGGGTATACGGCTCGCTTTCGGACGTGGGCGACGCGCAGAAGCACCCGGAATTAATGAGCGCCGCGGCGGAATTGGGGAGGAAACTGGTGGAAATGGGGAGTTGAAACAATTGCCGCAATCCAGTGATGGTGTGAACTTGTGTTTGAAAACAGGCGGTTTTAGGATAATATTAATAGAGGCTCTCGCACGGGGGGATAAGTTATTACTGCATCACCCTTTTTCTGAGCGGTGAAAGGAAAAACCATGGGGACTGAAAGAAGAATCAGCAACCGGCGAAAATTTGGCTACTACATGCCCGTCTTCGACAACGATACGCAAAAGATCGTCGGGTATCTTTCGGATATCAGTTCCGGGGGATTTAAGCTTGAAGGCCAGAAGACCCTTTCAACCAATACCGTTTACCATCTGCGCCTGGACCTGACCGCTGAATTATCCAAAAGGTCGTCGATCATGTTTTTTGCCAAAGTGATCTGGAGCCAGCCTGATCCGCTTTCTCCGCTGGAATTTATTCACGGCTTCCAGATTGTGAACATCAGCCCGGAAGAGCGAGCCATCTTTGAGCGCATCGTGGCAAAGTACGGCGTGGCGGAAAGCAAATGGGGAGTCAGCGGGCAATGAAGCAGAGATTCTTGTTGAATGATTAGCTGCAGCAGGTTGGAGATTTAGGAGAACCATGGACCCTGAAAAGAAAAAGCGCATCCTCAGGATCGTCTCGCAGGTGGTGGTGGCAGCACTCGGCATCTTTTTGGTGTACGCGTGGGGCTTGAACCGCGATCACAACACCACCGACAACGTGGGTTTCTGCCTGAGTATGCTGCTGTTGATTGCGGTGTTTTACATGGTTAACAGGAAGTACCGTTAGGAAAGCCCTTCTTCATGTTATGAAAATGGTGTGTTGGGGATTCGCCGAACGTCGCAAAGACCTCTAAGTGACACCTTTGGGAAATGCCGCGCCGCAAAGACCGCTCCTCTCAACACCAGCACTCTCTGCCAGTGCAATTGTGACATAACGAAAAATCACCCGTAAATGTGATATAGCCGAATAATCGTCAAAAACTTGCCAAATTGGCAAGTTTTTGCATTTAAATTCGCCAAACAGGCAAGTTGTATTTTGGCGATTAAGTGGGACACTATTACTTAACATCATAGAACATTCATTCTAAATAATTAAAGGAGGAAGATGAGCAAATCCACCCCCGCTCCCCCGAACCTGGAGGGGCTTGACCGCGAGATCGAGATCCTGCGGCGCCTGATCCGCGAGGCGGCTGAAAAGCAGTCCGCCAGCCTGACCTTCGAGGAGCAGCTCAGCCTGCTCGACAGCGTGGGCAAGAACGCCCCGGCGCTGGCGCGCCTGCTGAAAGCCCGCAGCGAACTGCTCCACCAGGAACTGGACCCTCCCGCCCTGCTGCGCCAGGCGCTGCTGGAACTGGAGGAGGAATGGCCTGAACTGAAGCAGTTTGGCGAGCAGTTCAAATAGAACATCAAAAATAAGGAGGAAACCCGATGACCGCCAAAAACCCCCGCACGCCGCGATTAACCCGCGAAGAACGCCAGGCTTTATTACGCCTGCGCGAGTACCTGGCGCAGTTCAAGCAGTCCAGCGCACCCAAGAGCCAATCCGCCAGCCGACAGGACGCCAGTGTCTGAGTTTTTACCCATTTACAAGAAGCTGCTGCGCGACCCGGTGACCTTCGCGCGGCACGCCTCCAGGCTGACCCTGCGCAACTACCAGCGCGGCGTCATCGAATCCATCTTCGATTCGGTGATCAACCGCCGCGGCATGGCGTTCGTGGTGCTCTTCCCGCGCCAATCCGGCAAGAACGAACTGCAGGCGCAGCTGGAAGTGTACCTGCTGACGCTCTTCTCGCAGCTACCCGGTGGAGATGATCAAGGTCAGCCCCACGCTGCAGCCGCAGGCGGTCAACGCCATGCGCCGGGTGGAAAAGGTGCTGCGGCGCAACTTTTTGCTGGAGCAGTGCTGGAAGAAGGAAGCCGGCAACTCCTACCTGATGGGGCAGGCGCGCCTCACCTTCCTCTCCGGTGCGCCTGAGAGCAGCATTGTCGGCGCTACCGCCAACGCCCTGCTCGAAGTGGACGAAGCCCAGGATGTGACCATCGCCAAGTATGACCGGGACGTGGCGCCCATGGGCGCCTCCACCTGCGCCACGCGCGTCTTCTGGGGCACCGCCTGGACCAGCACCACCCTGCTGGCACGCGAACTGCGCGACGCGCAGACGGCTGAAAAAGCCGACGGCATACGCCGGGTCTTCCGCATCACCGCGGACGATGTGGCGGCCGAGGTGGCTGCCTACCGCCGCCACGTGGATGAAATGGTGGCGCGCCTGGGCGCACCCATCCCCTCATCCGCACGCAATATTACTCCGAGGAGATGAGCGACCGCGGCGGGATGTTCCCGCCAGAGCGCATCGCGCGCATGTTCAGCACAGTCAGCCAGACCCGCAGAACCGCAGCCGGGAAGCGTGTATGCCCTGCTGCTGGATGTAGCAGGCGAGGATGAAGGCGTGCGCGCCATCGACGGCAGCCTGGCGCTGGCAAATCCAATGAGGGACGCCACCGCCCTGACCATCGTGGAAGTCGGCAGCGCCGAAAGCGCGGAGTTATCCACAGGTGTGGATAAAGTTATCCACAGCCCCGCTGAATCCGCCCCGCTCAACCTGCCGGTTTACACGCCCGTTCTGCGCCGGCAGTGGATCGGCGCCAGCCACACGCTGCTGCACAACGAGATCCGCGCACTGGCACTGCAGTGGAACGCGCGCGCCGTGGTGGTGGATGCCACCGGGGTGGGCGCCGGGCTGGCCTCCTTTTTGGAGCGCAGCCTGCCGGGGCGGGTCTTCCCCTTCCTCTTCAACAGCGTTTCCAAATCACAACTTGGCTGGGACTTCCTCGGTATCGTGGATTCCGGGCGCTGGCGCGAGCCGTACCTGCCCGATTCCCTGCCCACTCCCCGGCGCCGCCACCAGCAGGAATTCCTGCAGCAATTAAAAGCCTGCACCTTCGAGGTGCTGGAAGGCGCTGAACAGCGCATGCGCTGGGGGGTGGCAGATGGCACTCGCGACCCGGCATCTGGTGAACCGGTGCACGACGACTGGGTCCTCTCCGCCGCGCTGTGCGCCCGCCTGGAGAAAATGGACTGGTACAGCTCCTCACCGGCGCTGATCGTACCCGCTCCCGATCCGCTCAAGGGGATGGAGGGGCGTTTTTAAAGAGAGTAGATAAATTGAGAGTTGAGAGCTGTCAGATCAAAACCTTTCCCCATTCTCTACTCTCTACTCTCCCTGAAACTTGTTTTTCAACGAAAGGAATTAAACATGATCACTGGCATCGACGTCAGTCACCACAACGAGTGGATCGACTGGCCAAAAGTAAAACAGGCGGGTGTGCGCTTCGCCATCATCAAAGCCAGCGAGGGCATCGGTTTCACCGACACGCTGTTCGAACAAAACCTGAAAGGCGCGCTGGACGCCGGCATCCTGCCGGGAAGCTACCACTTTTTCCTGCCGCGCTTCGACCCGCTGGCGCAGGCGCGCCATTATGTGCGCGTGCTGCAGGAGAACGAGGTGAATGCCTCCACCCTGCCGCCCGTCATCGACCTGGAGACCGCCGGACTGACCAAACCCGCGCTCAACCAGGCGGTGAAGGCCTTCCTCGAGCGAGATCCTCAACCTCACCGGGAAGCGCGGCATGCTCTACGTCTCCCCCGGGTTCTGGAGCTCCTACATGCCGGTACCGGTCTTCTCCGGTTACAAACTGGTGAGCTCGGATGTGGATTGGGCAGCCGAGCATCCGCTGTGGCTGGCGCACTACACCTCCGGCTGGCCTTACCAGGTTTACCCGTGGGCAGGCTGGAAATTCTGGCAGTACTCCAGCTCCGGCAAGATCAGCGGGGTGAGCACGCGGGTGGACCTGAACCTGTTCAACGGCAGCGAGGCAGACCTGGCTGCGCTGACCAAACCGGGAGCAGCCTGATGCGCCCGCGCTGGGTTCAACGCCTGCTGCAGCCGCTGGTGGACGCACAAGTCCGCCAGGCGATGGCGTCCGCGGAGACTGACAACACCTTTGCCATCGGCAGCCGTGCGGATGCCAGCCCATTTGACCGCTACGCCTTCAACCGGGAGGAAACCCTACGCCAGGCGCTGGATGCCTGGCGGGTGAACCCCATCGCTCGAAGGCTGGTGGGGCTCACCTCGCAGTACGTGGTTGGCGGCGGCATCAGCCTAACCTGCGCGCATCCCGCCACGGCTGCCTTCCTGCACACCTTCTGGGAGCATCCTCTCAACCGCTTGCCGGTGCGACTATACGAATGGTGCGACGAACTGACGCGCAGCGGCAACCTCTTTTTGCTGCTGACCAGCGACAGTTCCGGGATGAGTTACGTGCGCGCCGTGCCGGCAGCCCGGGTGAAGGAGATCCACTCCCGCCCCAACGACCTCGACCAGGAGATGCGCTACGAGATGCAGCCTGATTGGACGGAGGAGGGTGCAGACGCGGTGGAATGGCAGGCTTACGATGCGCGAGAAAACCAGCGCGACGCCAATGGGAACTTCAAGCCGGTGATGCTGCATTACGCCATCAACCGTGCGGTTGGCGCGCAGTGGGGAGAATCTGACCTGGCGCCAGTGCTGCGCTGGCTGAGCCGCTACGCCGCCTGGCTGGAAGACCGCGCACGCCTCAATCACTTCCGCACGGCATTCCTTTACGTGGTGAAAGCGCGCTTCACCAGCGAAGCTGAAAGGCGCGCGCGCCAGTCGGCACTCAATGCCGCCCCGCCTTCCCCCGGTTCCATCCTGGTGACGGACGAGTCCGAAGCCTGGGATGCGCTCAATCCGCGCCTCGAATCAGATGACTCCGGGCAGGACGGGCTGGCGCTGAAAAAGATGATCGCCGCCGGGGCAGGCATCCCGCTGCATTTTCTGGCTGAACCGGAGGGTTCCACACGCACCACGGCTGAGGCTGCCGGCGGACCCACCTACCGCCATTTCGAGCAGCGCCAGCGCTTTTTCCTGTGGCTGCTCGCGGACCTGCTGCGCGCGGTGGTGAACCGGCGTTCACTGGTGGACACGCACATCTCACGCCGGGTGGAGGTGAGCCTGACGGGAGCGGATATCTCCGCGCGCGACAACGTTTCCCTCTCGCTGGCAGCCAGCAACATCAACAATGTGCTGCAATCCGCGCGCGACCGCGCCCTGATCGACGATGCCGAGTTCCTGCGCCTGCTCTACCGTTTCTGCGGTGAGAGTGTGGACGCGGAGGAAATGCTGGAACGCGGCAGGGCAGCCGGAATTCCCCATTACGGCAGTGAAACTGCGCACGCTAAACCCAACAGCGCACAGCCGATCAAGATCGACACGGAGACCGGTGAGGAGAAAACTGGAGGCGCAAATGCCTGATCCCACGCAAAGACAACGCGCCCGCTTTGCAATCGCATTCACCCCGGCGGAAGCAATCGTCCGCTTGAGATCCTCGCCATCAGCGCAGGCATAGGCAACGGCTGGTGTTTCAGCCCGCAGGTGCTGCAGTCCTCGCTGCCCCTGTGGAACGGCGTGGAAAGCTACATCGACCATGCCGTATCTATACCGCTCCGTGCGCGACCTGGCGGGCATGTGTTCAGATCCGCGCTGGGATGAGATGAACGAGGGCGTGCGCCTCACCCTGACCCCCTGCGGACCGGCAGCCCACGTCCTCATCAACCTCGCTGAGGAGATGAACACGCTGCAAAACCCGCGCCCGAAGGTGGGGTTTTCTGCTGACCTGCTCTTCAGCGCCAGCGGCGACACAGTGACCCGGATCGAAAAGGTTTTCTCGGTCGACCTGGTGACGTATCCCGGCGCGCGGCGGAAGTTTTTTGCCCGTTCGACCTGCGATGACCGCAGTATCCATCCAACCTCGAGAAAAGGAGAACGACCCAATGCCAGAAGTAAAGCTTCAAACCCCAGCCCAAGCCGCGGAGCTGCCCCTGCCGCCAACGCAGCAGGACGCAAAAACCACGGAAAGCGCCACAGCAGAGAAATTGTGCGCCAGCCTGCTGGAAACCACGCTTGCCAGCGCGCAACTGCCGCCCGCCCTTGAGACCAGCCTGCGCGAGCGTTTCAGCGGTGTATTTACCCCGGCTGCGCTCGACACTGCCATCAGTGAAGCACGCCAGCTGGTGAGCGACCTGACCGACCGCAAGGTGGTGCAGAGCGCCGGGCGCATCAGCGACATCGTCAGCCGCGAGGAACAGATCAGCGCCGCCCTGCATGACCTGCTGGGTGCCAGCCGCCCTGACGGGCTGGAGAAGGTGCATCCCGCGCGCCTCAGCGGCATCCGCGAGTTCTACACCCTGATGACCGGCGACCAGGACTTCGTCGGCGGTTATGACCAGCGAGCGGGCACAGTTTGCCACCACCGATGACCTGCCCGGCGTGCTCAAGAACGCCATGAACAAGCTCATCCTCAACCAGTGGGAGGAACTGGGGCGCTCCGGCTACCGCTGGTGGGAACCCGTGGTGCAGGTGGAACATTTCAACAGCCTGCAGGAGATCACCGGTGTGCTGGTGGGAGAAGTGACCGTGCTGCCCGTCGGTGAATGAAGGCGCAGCCTACACCGAACTGGCAGTGGCAGACAGCAGCGAGACCGGCGCCTGGGGCAAGTACGGCGGCTATGTGGGGCTCACGCTGGAGATGTTCGAGCGCGACGAAACCCACAAGCTGCGCCAGTACCCGCGCAAGCTGGCGTCGGCTGCCCTGCGGCGCATCTCCTCCCTGGTGGGAGCGGTTTTCACCGCCAACAGCGGCATCGGTCCGGTCATGGCAGACACCTACAACGTCTTCGAAGCCGCGCACCACGCCAACCTGGGCACCGCTGCCCTGGCATCGGCTTCATGGGAAGCTGCCGGCAAAGCCACTCTACAACCAGCCCCTGGCAGTGGGCAGCGGCGGCACAGCCTGCCAAACAGGCGCTGGATGCCAGGTACCTGCTGGTCCCGCGCGACCTGCGCCTGACGGCCATGAACCTGCTCTATCCGTCGTTCGCCCACGAGAGCAACATCTTCTCGGAGAATATGCAGCGCGGACAGATGGGGGACGTGATCACCTGCCCGGAGTTCACGGATGCCAATGACTGGGCGGCGATCGCTGACCCGCGCCTGGCGCCCGGCATCATCCTTGGCGAGCGCTTCGGCGTTCTGCCCGAGATCATCATCGCGGACGGCGAGACCAACGGCGCGCTCTTCACCAACGACGAGATCCGCATGAAGGTGCGGCATTGGGTGAGCGTGTTCGTGGCGGATTACCGCCCGCTCTACAAAGCCAATGTGGCGTAAGGATCATTGTAAGGGCGAACGGCCGTTCGCCCCTACGAAACTCCGTCTGTTCCGATTTGTTTTTAATTGTTCCCATTCCTGGAACAATTAAACAATTCAAAAACGAATCTCGCCGCGCTATCACTGTAGGGGAGGTTCATCCCACAAGGGGATGTAACTTTCGCATGAACCTTCCCTTCAGATTGATCCTTTCGTTGGGGATTGCTTCGTCGTAAAAGCAACTCCTCGCAAAGACATTCGATTTTTGTTTTTCGTAGATTAAAGGAGTTATCAATGTCTCTACTTGAACAATTCAAAAAGATCGTGCGTTCGCGCAAGTTCTGGGTGCTAATTGCCGCCCTGCTGGCTACCCTGGCAGCCTTCGTTTCGCAGGAGATCACGGTTTGGCAGGCGCTGCAGATGGCAGTGGCAGCCCTGGCGGTCTATTCCACCGGGGTGGCGATCGAGGATAACGGCTATGGAAGCCAAAAGTAACGCTGACCTGCGCCTGGCAGCCGAACTCTCGCGCCCCTTCCTGCTCCCGGGGCAGGCGGGGCAGCCGCTCTCCTGCCGGGCTCTGCCGGACGGCGGCATGGTGGTCATTGCCGCAGACGGGCGCAAGATGTGGTTCACCTGCCGGGAGGTGAATGTTGTCCGCCAGAAACTGCGCCAGTCACCCGTCCGACCCGGCGGAAACAACGACGGGATGACGGATATCGATCCCACCAAACCCGGCAAGTACCGTCCCCAGGCGCGTTTCCGCGAAGGGGATTCTGAGATGATCGTGCTGCCGGAAGACTTGAAGCATTTGGAGAAAAAGATCCATGAGCGACCTTACCGCTTTAATAAGCCGCGTACGCCTGGCGCTGGATGATGCCGGCAGCAAACGCTTTTCGGATGCCCTGCTTACCACGGCCATGCGCCAGGCACTGGAGCAGATCGATCAACGGCTGCCGCGCACCTGTGTCAGCGAGGTAACCGTTGCAGCCAGCGGCCGCGAACAACCCCTCAGCGGGCTTACGGGTTGTCTCTTCCTGATGAGGCTGGTGTATCCATACGGCAGCCCCGGCAAGCGCGAACTGGAACCAGAGACACAATTCTCTTACGTGATGCGCGACGGGGTTCCCAGCGTTCATTTTTATGGGGATATCCTCCCGCAGGCGGGTGAGGTGCTGCAGGTGCATTACGCCGCGCAGAACACTATCGAAGGGCTGGATGGCGCCTTGAGCACCACACTGCCGGAAATATGTGAAGCCTTGCTGGTGAATGGCGCTGCCGGGTGCGCCTGTGCTTTGCGGGCTGGCAGCCTGGTGGAAGCCTACGGCACCCGCCCGGCAGAACCTGCTCAGATGATGGAGGCCAGCCGTTACTGGATGGACCTCTTCAGCCGCGGGCTGGACGGGGTGAAGGTGCTGCAGGAATTTGGTTATCCACCCGGCTTTGCCCTCGATTGCTGGGACCGCGTGCGGTGATCTGATGGCTTTCATCATAGGAGAGAATTGCCACCTGATCCTGTCACATCCTGATGTGAATGGTGGTGCTGATTATGGTTTCCTGGTCAATAAAGACAACAGCCCGCGTGACTCTGGTATGCAGGTCACCCGCGAGGTCGTCTCCGAATCCATTGACTCAACCAACAGCACCACCGGCACCCAACTCTGGTTTAACTTCGATATCCTCCTGGCAGATAACCTCATCAATCCGGATGGCTCAAAACACGCCTACACCCGCCTGCAGGATTACGCCATGCTTCTACAGTTCCTGGCACAGCCCGCCGGCTTAACACTCACCACACCAGTGGGAGCTTTCCTCGACCTCGGAGCCCTCGGGTGGTCCGCAGATGAGCGCCACCAACCCGCCTTTTCCGTCGTCAAATGCGGGCTCAACAATGTCGGTTACTACTTCCCGCCCGCGGATCCTGCCATCCTGGCTCTTTCCTTGTGGGATGGCACTTTATCCTGGGAAACATCCTATTGGCGTTGAAAATTCGAAAGGGATCACATGCCTTATCCATTCTCCTCTGAAGTCTCAGCCGGTCAGCCCACAGCCGCAGCACACTACAACAACCTGCGCAAAGACGCGCTCTACTTCGGGAATGCAGCTGCCGACAGCCTCACCCCCAGGGATTTCTTTTCCCGTTATGCACAGAATCTTTCCCTCGTTTACCTGGCAACCAACAGGATTAGAGTACCCTTCAACGGTTACAGACCCTGCATTCTCATGATCAACGGCTGCGCACTTAAAGCCACTGCCGATATTGACCTGCCCGCCGGCATGTTCTCAGGGATCGCCGCCTTGTGGTACGTCTTCGCGGTGCGCTCCCCCGGTTCCACCACTTTCACCATCACGGTCAACACCTCACCAGTCGAAGCGCCAGATCATCAGTTGATCGGCTTCTGTTATTGGGATGGCGCAGTCATCAGCTCGGTTCAGTGCTTCTTCGCCAATACCGGTTTAGCCGTTGCTGATTATGACACCGGGTGGTTTGCGGTCGTTGCCAACACCAGCTATACCAAAACCCACGGTCTCACCGCCTTTGCCCGCGTTGTCATGCTCTTTCATTCCACCGACTCAGGCGGTGCTTCTGAATGGGTACTGGTATCAGCAGTTCAGGGCGCAGCCGGAGCGGAACTTACTCCCATTGGTTGGACTTCCACCGCCATTATCGCTTCATCATCCAGCGGGGCAGGTGCCACCTGCCAGTCAACCCGCAGGGTTTCAGCCGTTGGTTACTGGCGCATCCTTGCCTGGATTTAGAGAGGAATTATGATAGCCATCATCAGGAACGCAGACGGATCTATTAAGACCTACGCAGAGAAGCCCGACACCCGCGAAAACCTGCATGCCGGGTGAATTCCTCGAGCTGCTGGATTACACCTTCGAGGAGTTTTCCCATCGGTTGATCATCTCGGCTTGTGACAGGTCAGGTGAGACCATCCGGGTTGGACGAGATTCAGGGGAGATCACGGTTGAAGTGAACTGCCCCGGAGATATCACGATTTCACTGGATATCAACAACATGGTGGAAACGCTGCCCCTCATCAACGGGAAAGCCGCGCTCATGCTCAGCACACAGGTTCCCGGCACATTCATCATCCGCCCCGCCGACAGGGCTAAATACTGTGCCGCAGGCCAGGCAGTACTAATGGTAGAGGTGGTGTGACATGAATGCTGTACTCAAGATCGACGGGAAGTTTATCCTGGTGAAGGAAGCAGCGCTATCAGCCAGGGAAAAAAGTGCTGCGGATCAAAACCTCCTTGCCGCAAGTTTGGAGGATGGCGAAATGCGTCAACTTTTGCTGCGCATGCTCATGCGCCTGGAAGCGCTGGAAAAGAGTTGAACAAAGACGGCAGAGTGATCTGCCGTTTCATTTTAAGTTACAATTGGTCTGACAAATCGAGCCCACAGGAACCCCATAATGTCATTGAAGATCGTGCTGCCTGCCCGTGCAATCCTTGAAAATCAAGATGGTGTTATCCGTTTTGACCACCCGCTCACCTGCTCCCGCTGCAACCGGGCGCCGGCGGAGTTTTTTGAAACCCACCGCTTGAAGATGCGCGCCGGGCTGCGCCACAACCCCCTGCCGGGGAAACGCTACTCCCTGGAACACAGTTTTAAGCTCAAACTGCGCCTGTGCTCCCGCTGTTACCATCTCGATTACCTGCAGGCGCCCGAGACGCTGGAAGGCGACGCCACCACCCTGGGGCAGCTGGCGCGCATGCAGAACTTTTTACGCATGGCCGGCGGACTGACGGCTGCGCTGGGGCTTATTCTGCTCACACCGCTGCTGCCTGCCACAGAGTATTTTGCCATGATTAGATTAGCCTGGTGGATCCCAATGACAGCGGGCGTAGCGCTGATCCTGCTTTCGCTCGGGAGCCAGATAACCGCGCAGACAAAAGTGCAGCGCTCGCTGGAAGCGATTGGTGACATGGACGCGGCACTGGTTCGGGCGGAGGTGCGCACACCCTTGTTCGCCGTCCCGGATGACCTGGACCAAGTGGCGCTGGAAGTTAAACTGGAAAATGAAGCGTGGGCGCGCGAATGTGCCGCGTTCCATCACTGGCATGTTGAAAAAATCCTGGACTGAACTTAGAGATTTGAACTCATAGAAAGAGGCAGCTATGCGAGCTATCATGACGGAAGAAAGCGTACGGGTATACAGCGAGGCAAAGGAAGATGCAATTTCCATTTTCTCTCTCCGGAAGGGGGATGAGGTGGAAACCGGCAAGGTCATCCGCAAGAAGAAGGAATCCTGGGTGGAAGTGACGCTGGATGGCGGGCAGACTGGCTACATTTCCGGGCAGACGCGCATCTTTGTGGTGCGCAAGATCGAACTGATGACGGAAACAGAGCTGTTCGACGCCGCCTCTGAAAGCGCCAAACTGGTAAAGGCTCTGCCAAAGGGGACGATCGTCTCCGCTGTTGGTGTGGAAAAGGAAGACAAGAACACCTGGTACCTGGTGCGCGAAGAAAATGGTGAAAAAGGTTATGTTAACGGCCGCTCCAAGTACAAGGTCTACCAGGAGGCCACGCTGGGCGGCGGCAAGAAGCTCATCATTACCGGCGGGATCTTTGCCGCCATGGGGCTGGTATTCCTGGTGGTGTCAATGGGGCAGCAGTCTACTTCCAGCAGCCTGTTCCTCATCATCGGGCTCATCGGGCTCGGCCTGGTGCAGGTAGTGCAGGGAGTGCTGCAGTATCGAAAAGCGAAGAACAATCCAAAAACGAAGTAACCGGGGGAAGCGCCGCCCGGTCAAATACACAGCAATAGATGGAAATAACCATCTCGATGGATGTGTTAAGGGTTAACCTCAAGTCACAACAAAATAAGAGGCGATAATTCCTGTGTCAATTTCCCCTCAAACCAAAAACTCCAGCCGGTTCCTGCGGTTTCTGCCAACTCTCTTGATTGGTATCCTGGTTGGAGTCATTTGGTTTCTGATCCTGTATGGTTTTAATTATCTTAAATTTACAAATGTGGATTGGATATATCTCAGCGGAGGGGATGTTTTTCAGCATCAGATTGGCTGGGAATGGTTCAGGCAGGAACCCTGGCGTTTTCCCATCGGACGCATTGAAGCCTATGGTTACCCCTTTGGCACATTTATCAGCTATACCGATTCCATTCCGCTGCTGGCAATCCCGATAAAGTTGTTTAGCGCCTGGCTTCCCGAAAACTTTCAATATCTCGGTTTATGGGAATTGATCTCGCTAATTGGCCAAATGGTCTTCGGCATGTTGATCCTGGGCGAGTTTACCCCCTCGCTTTTCAAGAAAGTCCCGGGTGCATCACTCCTCGTGCTTTCCCCGATCCTGATTTTTCGGGCGTTTGAACACAATTCCTTAACTGCGCACTGGATCCTCTTAGCGGGGATCTGGTTCGTCCTATTAGAGTACCGTGGCAAAATGTGGCGCTGGGGATGGGTGCTTTTGTTTGCCGCCGCCGTGTTGGTGCAACTTTATTTTGCCGCCATGCTGGCTCCCCTGTGGCTGGTAAGCCTGTATTTCCGCTGGAGGAGAGAAAAGAATCTAAAACTGCTGGCGGTAGACCTGCTGATCCCACCATCAGTGATGCTCGTGATCGGGTACAGCATCGGTCTATTCAGCCTGAGTGTTGGAAACCTGCTGGCGGCAGGCTTGGGATATTTCTCCTGGAACTTAAATGGGTTGTTCAACCCGTTAAAATATTCTGCCATTCTCAACGCGCTGCCGTTAGGCGCAGAGGGGCAGTACGAAGGGTTCAGTTACCTGGGAGTGGGAAACCTGCTCCTGATTCCCATCGCGCTGATCCTGTTCTTGAAAAAAGATCACTTAACCCGCAGGTTGTTTTACTTCCTGCCT
Source organism: uncultured Chloroflexia bacterium (assembly GCA_963753625.1). GTDB lineage: Bacteria > Chloroflexota > Anaerolineae > Anaerolineales > Anaerolineaceae > UBA6107. The sequence goes on along the minus strand of CAVWCP010000002.1, from coordinate 776,446 downwards.
TTTGTGATTATTTCGATACTATTGATATTGTTTTCTCTTTCGAATAAGGCATTTGTAAATACCCAGCCCGTGTGGGATTTTGAATTTCCGAAGTATGTTCAAATCGTTTTTTCCTTGTTTCGCGCCACCGGACGCTTCATCTGGCCGGTGTTTTATTTCCTTGCCCTGTTTGGTTTGATCAGTGTCATCCGAAACACGCGTCTTTCAGTGTTAATCATCACGCTGGCACTCATACTGCAATTCATCGATCTGCAGCCGCTTTTTGCGGAGAAACGCTACAACACTTTTTCACAATACCAATCTCCCTTACAATCCGAGTTCTGGCAGGCGGCGGCAGAAACCAACCGGCATGTTTTCATCATCCCCGCATCAAAAGCGCATGCGGTCTATGAACCTTTGGCTTTATACGCCCGGCAAAACCAACTGACGTTAAACTGGGGATATTTCTCGCGGGCTGATCTGAACGCCATCAGGATCCACGGCGAGCAGGTTTGGGAAGAGTTAAAGGCAGGTCATTCGGACAGGGAAACCATTTACGTTTTTTGGGGCTCGGATTGGGAACCGCTGGCACAGGATGAACTTTCAGACCAAATGTTGATCTGTAAACTTGATGGGTACACTATGGCGTTATCTGGTGAAAACAACCTGGTTCAGACTGATCTTGACCTTGCGAAATATTGTACTTTACCGTAATGAGCCGGAAAAAATATCGGGGCGCTTCGCAGGGTATCCTAATGGACTTCAAATGAATAACCTGCAGGAATTGTAGCCTGTGTTCCAGTATCGAAAGCCTGGAAAAAGAAAGAAGCCAATTTATCAATTAGGCTGTTAATGAACCTGCCATTTAGTTTACGAATTCTCATAAATTTTGAGTAAATAATCTGATATTAGCATCAGTATTTTTAATATCCGTATAGAATATCAGTATCGATAATGTGCTTTATTACAATTAGCAAAGAGTAATGGATTTTCCTGCCGTAAAACACGTTTTTCCCGTCTCCGGAACCCCGGGGTACTTATTTTGGTACATGGAGTGACACTTAGATGACTGACATCCTTTCCAGATTGCGCGCTTTACAACAAAGAATTCGAGTTGGAGTAATTGGGATAGGCAATATTGGCAGGGGAATTGTTTACCAGGTGAGTATCACACCGGGAATGGAATGTGTGGCTATTGCCGATATAGATCTTGACCGGGCGAGCGCATGGGCAAAACGCCTGGGTCTTGAATACGCGGTGGTTGAAAATTTAACCGACATGAACTCCGCAATTCACAGTGGCAAACTGGCTGTATGCAGAGACGGCAGCCTGGTAGCTCAATGTGAAGTCATGGATGTGATGGTAGATGCGACCAGCTCAGTGGCCTATGGCGCACAATTTGCCCTGGAGGCCATCAGCGCTCACAAGCACGTGGTGATGATGAACTCTGAAGCCGATTTAATATTTGGTCCGTACTTGCTGTCAAAAGCCAGGCACGAAGGGGTGGTGTACACCAGCGCAGATGGAGACCAGCATACAGCCCTCAAGCGGGTAATCAATGACATCGAACTTTGGGGTTTCCAGACGGTTCTTGCAGGCAACATGAAGGGCTTCCTTGATCGTTACAGCAACCCCACTGTGATCATTCCTGAGGCTGATAAACGTTCTCTGGATTATAAAATGTGCACCTCTTACACAGATGGCACCAAGCTGTGCATCGAAATGGCGCTGATCGCGAATTGCATCGGCGGGCAAACCCTGGTTCCCGGCATGTTTGGTCCGCGTGTGAAGGATATATATGATGTCACCCAGTATTTTGATCTCCAGAATCTGTGGGATGGGAAAACTCCCATTGTAGATTACGTATTGGGGGCATACCCGCCCGGAGGTGTGTTTGTAATCGGCTTCAACGAACATCCGCACCAGGTGGAGACTCTTGGCAGTTATCTCCCCTGCCGCATTGGAACGGCCCCATTCTATATATTTCACCGCCCTTACCACCTGGGGCATATCGAGGTAATCCCCTGCATCGCGGAGGCTTTTTTGGACGGCTGGTCAGTACTGCAGCCTGAAAAAGGATTCTTGACCAATGTGTATGCGCGTGCCAAGAAAGACCTGCGCAAGGGGGAAGCCTTGGATGGCATTGGCGGATATGCACTCTACGGTTTGATCGAGAATTGCAGTGATAATAGAATGCAGCCGGGTCTGCCAATTTGCCTGGCTGAAGAGGTGACCTTACGCCGGGATGTGCGCAAGGATGAAAAGATATTCATGGAGGATGTGGCTGATAAGCCTGGTGACCCAACGTTTGAGATCTTTGAACTGGCCATGCAAGCTTGAGGTGTAATTTCATTCTGCCTGAGGTTCCGGCACAATTTTCACCGGTCGATGCGGGATGATTCCCTGCGTATTTTTCAACATTGAAGAGGTCTGAAGGAGCACAACAAGGATGAGCAAAGTTACTATCTACATGTCATCTTACAATCATGCGAAGTATTTGACCGCTGCCATTCAGAGTGTCCTGGATCAAACCTTTACTGATTTTGAATTGTTTATCCTTGACGACGCCTCAACTGACGAATCCTGGTCTATCATCCAAAGTTTTTCTGACCCGCGCATACGATCCTATCGAAATCCGGTTAACAGGAATGACAAGGAGTGGATGCGGAAAGTGGTTTTTGAGATGGCAGCGGGAGAGTACATTGCCGTGCATCATTCGGATAATGTGTGGGAACCCGGGAAACTGCAAAAACAGGTGGACTTTCTCGATAAGCATGCCGATACCGGTGCGGTATTCACCAATGCAAGGATAGTTGATGAAAATGGTGCGCCCTCCAAGAGCAAGGGACATTTTTACTACAGCGTTTTTGACCAACCCAACCGCAACCGGTTCGAGTGGTTAAACACCTTTTTTTACCACGGAAATGTGTTGTGCCACCCCAGCACCCTGATCCGTAAAAAATGTTACGAGGAGTGCGGCTTCTATCGCAATGGATTCGCGCAAATTCCCGACCTCGACATGTGGATTCGGTTATGTTTGAAATACGAAATTCACGTTTTGCCCGAAAAGCTGGTCCAATTCCGGATTCCCTCAAATGACCAGTTCATCAGCGGCAGTCGACCGGAGAGCCGCATCCGGTATCATTTTGAATTTCTCCAGGTATTGGAAAATTACCTGGAGATCCCCTCTTTTCAAGAATTAACAAAAGTATTTCCATCCGCCGTGCGCTATTCTCGTAAAGAAGGCAGTGATATCGGTTATGTTTTGGCCAGGGTGGCTCTTGAGACCTCGGGACAAATGACTGCGCGCTTGTTTGGTCTAAATATCCTGTTTGATGCGCTCAATGATCCCGCAAGAATGAAGAGGATCAAAGAACTCTATGATTTTTCGCAAAAGGACTTTATCGCGCTGACAGCCAAAAATGACGTTTTTTCAATGGAATTGGGACGGGAATTTGGCAATATCAGGACCAGCCCGGCATGGCGGGTGGCGCAGGTACTCCACCGTATAACGATATTCCTCTTTCCGCCGGGAAGCGTGCGGCTGATGGTGGTAAAGAAAATTTTTGCCTTTGGCAGGCGGCGTGAGCGTTAGAATCAAAATGCCCTAAAACAAATTGAGGAAGAAACGCTCGATTATTTGAATAGCAATCTCGCTATGATTTAATCGGGGATTGCTTCGGGTAGAACACCCTCGTAATGACACAAATAGCTTTATTAAATAAAAAGTGAGCGCGAAGGGGCTCGAACCCTTAACCAACGGCTTAAAAGGCCGCTGCTCTACCATTGAGCTACGCGCCCATCTCTGGGACGGCTTGAATTTTATCACGCCCATCAAACCGCGTCAATAAAAACCCCGGAGGGATTGTCCCTCCGGGGAATCAAATGTTCAATTACGATTCTCGGCTCTCAACGCTCAGGGGTTATCCCTTGATGAACTCGTCCATGGCAGCCAGCAGGGTTTCAACATCCTTCATGCTGGTCTCGCCCATGGTGGCAACGCGGTAGCTGAGGTCCTTGAGCTTGCCATAGCCATTGGCGATGCGCATGCCTTTGGTCTGCAGGAACTTGTTCAATGCGCTGATATCCCAGTTGAGGCTGTTGCGCATGGTCACCACGGTCTTGGAGCGGTAAGCGGCTTTAGCCACCGGTTCCATGCCACGCTGAGCGCCCCAGTCCTGCACACGTTTTGCCATGGCAGCGTGGCGGGCAAAGCGGTTCTCCAGTCCTTCAGCAAATATGCGGTCAAGTTGGAGATCCAGCGCGTAGATCAACGGCATGGCGGGGGTCATGGGAGTGCTGTCTTTGAGGCGGTGTTTTTCCATCAACAGCAGGTCAAAATACCATCCGCGGTTGGTAACGCTTTCGGCTTTCTTCATGGCGCGGTCAGAGGCAGATGCCAGTGAAAGCCCCGGCGGTAACGCCAGGCATTTCTGCGAACTGGTGAGGAGGAAATCCACACCGAGCGCGTCCATCTCGATCTTAACGCCGCCCAGGGAGGAGACCGCGTCCACCAGGATCAATGTGTCGGGGCTTACTTCCTGCACTACCTTGCACAGATCCTTGAGGGGGTTCTCGACGCCGGTTGACGTTTCGTTGTGAACGATGGTGACGGCTTCATAATGTTTTTTCTTCAGTGCGTCTCGCAGCAGTTCGGGGGTAATGGCTTCCCCCATTTCCACTTCCAATTTATCCGCCTGCTTGCCATTGGCCACCGCCACATCATACCAGCGCTGGGCAAACGAGCCGTTGATACAGGAAAGCACACTCTCCTGCACAAAGTTGCGGATGCCGGCTTCCTGCATACCTGAGCCGGAGCTGGCAGCCTGGAAAACACGTGTGGTGGTATAGAAAAGATCCTTGGCCTTGGCTTCGGAGCGTTGGAAGATGGCTTCAAAATCCTTGCTGCGATGCGGGAGCATCGGTTTGGTCTGAGCAGCCAATACTTCTGGCGCTACATCCACCGGACCCGGCACAAACATATGGGACATGACTCTCTCCTTTTGAAGATTTGTTTAAATTAACCCCCGGGATTCCTCACCGGGAGAACGATCACCGCAAGAAGAACGACAGGACGACCAGGATCACGAAGAAAGACCCCGCCAGTATGCCGATACGTTTAAGATCAGATACCACGTAAGAATAATCGGGCTTGAACTCTCCCACTGCCGTACGGCCGTGAGCGCGTGCAATTGTAGCCTTTTCCACCAGGGTGGTGCTGCTGCTTACCGAGCGTTTTTGTTTTTTGTTTGCCATGCGTAATCTCCTATGGGCAATTGTAATCCCGTTTTTTAGTTTGCATCCAGAACGGCTGTAACCACGATGCGTTTATTATCCACGCGGTACGGGTAGCACGAGATCAACGTCAGCGTGGCATCGGTTGTCGGAGCCATCACCTCAACGGCGGTGGGTTCCACGATCTGCGTGCCGGTAATCGTATAAGTAAAAGTGCGGTCCTGGGTGATAACGATGACTGTATCGCCAGGCTTGAGCTTATCCAGGTCTTTGAACAGTTCGCCGAAAATATCGTTGTGAGCAGAGACAACCATGTTGCCCTTTTCACCCGGGTTGGCGGTGTTCAAGTGCTGCGCGATACCCTTTTTAAGCTGCTCCCAGCCGTCTCCCATGACCACCGGAGCGTTGACATTGATGGCTGAGATCTGAATCTGCCTGGCTTGCTGGGGTCCCGGGGTGGGAATGGGCAGATTCTCGAAGGTCTGCATGATCGCACGCAGATGCTCCGGGATCTCGGAATCATTCGGGCGCACCTCCACCCCTTCCACCGGCGGTGTGTGACCGCTCGGCAGCACTACTGCCGTGATGAGCGCAGTAGGCGTGAGGTTGGGCTGGTTCAGCGCGGAAGTGAACTCCTTATTCAGGTTGGTCAATAACTTGGCGCCATTAAAGATGATAAAGAACAATCCCAAAATTGCGACGATCTCGATACCAAAGAGCAGGCGGTCCATATTGCTTCTGCGTTTTGAGCGCGCGCGCTGGCGCAACGAGGAAGGAGTTTCATCCTCCTCCTGGCGGTCTTCCAGTTCATCAAAGGTTGGCGCAGGCGTATCATCGCCTTCCACGCGGATCACCCGCCCGGATTTGCGGTAAGCCGTGAGGCGCGCTTCCCGTTCTGCCCGGCGTTTCTCCACCAGGAGCTGCCGTAATTCTTCAGAAGAGAGGTCTTCGAGGGATCTCTGGCGGGGCATCGATATCCTTTTGGGGTATTTTTCCAGAGTTGATTATAACCGATTCCCCTCTGCCGATAATCGGACGAAACTCCTCATCTTCACGTCAAAACTCCAATCCCCGCAGGTTTTTATGCAATCGTGCTAAAATCAATGGCATATGGAAAAAATGACGAATAAAAATTACCTGATCGACATGGACGGCGTGCTGGTTAAAGGAAAAACTCCCATTGCTGGAGCTCCCGAATTTATCGAGCGTTTACTCGTCCGCAAGATCAAATTCCTCATTCTCACCAATAACCCACTGTATACGCAGCGCGACCTGGAACACCGGCTGAATACCATCGGTCTCAAGGTGCCGGCGGAGAATATCTTCACCTCCGCCATTGCCACGGCGCGCTTTTTACAGAACCAGACCCCCAATGGCAAGGCTTTTGTGATCGGTGAGAGCGGACTGACTCAGGCAATGCATGAAGTAGGCTATGTGCAAACTGACATGAAGCCTGATTACGTGGTGTTAGGCGAGGTTAACAACTATAACTTCGAGATGATCACCAAGGCAATCCGCTTGATCAATGACGGCGCCATGTTCATCGCCACCAATCCTGATTCAACGGGGCCGCTGGAAACAGGTATCGTGCCAGCCACGGGTGCGCTGGCAGCCCTGATCGAAAAAGCCACGGGGAAAGCCCCTTTCTTTGTCGGGAAGCCCAACCCGCTGATGATCCGCAGCGCCCTGCGCTACCTGGGAGTGCACTCCGAAAACACCGTGATGATCGGTGACCGCATGGACACTGACATCGTGGCCGGCGTTATGAGCGGGCTGGAGACCATCCTGGTGCTTAGCGGTGTGTCGACCAGGGAGGATGTTAACCTCTTCCCCTACCGCCCGTCGTTTATTCTCAATTCGGTTGCAGAACTCGAAATCGATTAATCCAACGCTCACAAGGAACACTAATGCAATCCAAGGTCAATCCTGACTTACAACAAAAGTTTATCCTATCCATCCTGCTCACCAGTGTCATCCTCATTGTGGAAGTCATTGGCGGCCTGATTTCAGGTTCGCTGGCGCTGCTTTCAGATGCCGCTCATGTTTTCATGGATATCTTTGCGCTGGTGTTGAGTTTTTTGGCAATGCGCCTGGCAGCCCGCCCGCCGGATGACCGGCACAGTTACGGCTGGAACCGCGCCGAAGTGGTGGCAGCCCTTATCAATGGCGCATCGCTGGTAATAATTGCTATCGGGATCTGGGTGGAAGCTTATAAACGGTTTCGCAACCCACTTGATATCCAAAGCTCCGAAATGCTGGTCATCGCCATAATCGGTTTGGTGGTGAACCTGGTGGTTGCTTTTATCCTTGGTGGTCATACCCCAGGCGAGAAGGCACATGAGCATGATCATGCAGACAATTTAGAACATGAGCATTCACACGACACCCCCGCGCCGCGCCGGAATCTCAATGTCCACGGCGCTTTCCTGCATGTTCTGGGAGACGCCATTTCTTCCGTCGGAGTCATTATTGCGGCAATCCTCATTCGCTTCACTGGGGCTAACTGGCTTGACCCCCTAATTTCCATTCTGATCGGCATCATCATCGTCATCAGCGCAATAAGATTGCTGCGCAGTGCCCTGCACATATTATTGGAAGGTGTTCCGGAGGGCTTATCCGTTAAAGAGATCAACGAGCGCCTGCGGACATTGCCAACAGTGTCGCAGGTGCATGACCTGCACATCTGGAACCTCTCCTCAGACTCGGTGGCGCTCAGCGCGCATGTGACGCTGGTGACATCCCAGCCGGCCGACCCTGAAATTGCCCTGGACCAGATCCGCGGGCTGCTTGATCGTGATTTCAATATTCAGCATACGACCATTCAATTTGAAAAAACCCCCTGCCAGGATGGGCATGGGGGCTGCAACTGATGTTAATTCCATGAGGATTGAATTAAATGGTATTGCCGCAACCCCGGCAGTAGCGGTCACCGGGGTAAGTCTTCTTGCCACAATGCGGGCAATACTTCACGATGATCCCCGATTCTACTTCGGGTTTTTTCTTACCCATCAGCCCATTAATCCATCGTGACACAGGATTCGTCCACTGCCCGGCAAAGAAACTCACCAGGAGCATGAGAACCATACCGCTAAGGATCAATATGCCGGCGGTCACCAGACCCTTGTTCTCGATCACCTGGTTCATTACCTTTGCCACAGTATTTCCCATATTGGTATTGGATTGAACAGGCGTGGCGGCAGTTACGGGTAAGTTTGAAGCGCTCAATTCTGAACTTGTCCTGGTATATGCCAGGGCCATATTGAAAGTCAGCCCGGTGGACAAAGCACCAAAATCACCAGTAAAATAAACCAGGTCGTCATTTGGATTCAGTTCTCCTGTCCCCATTGAAGGGGAGATCCATAAATTTTCAGAATTGCGCGGCTGCTGGACCTTGACCACCAGTTTATCGATCGGGTAATCACTGAACCAGGATATGGCGTATTCGCGGTCGTTTTCTGTTTTCACCAGGCTGGGGTCATAATATTCGATATAAAGCTCTTCGCTGGAGGTGGTCAACACGATCTGGTTCCAACTCCCCGCTGGTTCTATCGAATACTCCACGTTGTAGAGCACCCCGTCCAGGTCGCGCATGGCCACCTTGAACGGGTTGCCTGCCTCCCTGGGGATGCGGATACTAAAACTTACCGGCAGGGTTGTGTCCCTGGAAAGCTGCACGCGGTAGATGACGAGCACCTGGGTGCGGTCGTACTCCGGCCAGATGTCTATTTCCATGCGCGTAATGTTCACAGGATTTTGTTCCTGAAAAGTGAAGCCGGAGGTAATCACCAGCGTTATGAGAACCAGGATCAGCAGGATTCGTTTCATCTGCGATTAGTGTAACATAATCAGAAAAAAGTAAAACGCATTGTGATAAAATGAAATCGTCAGACGGAGCACTCAGCCTGGCAACCAGTATCAGAAACCTCAAAGGTGCGCTCACTCCAAAAAGGGAGAGGGTACCGGGAGGTTTTTTGTTACCTACAGAGGAAAACCCATGCGATGGGTAAGGGATTTTCATCCGCAAACTGATCAGACAAAACTATATCGCCAGGCGCTGGTCATCACGCTGGGGGGCAACCTGCTGCTGGCAGCCGCCAAGGGAGTTGTGGCAGCCATCTCGGGGAGCGCAGCGGTTTACTCAGATGCCGCGAATTCCATATCGGATGTTGTTTATTCTTTATTGATGGTGCTGGGTCTTTTTGTGGCGATGCAGCCGCCGGACCTTTCGCATCCCCAGGGTCACGCGCGCTTTGAACCATTGGTGGGGATGCTCGTGACACTTTCGATGGCATTTGCCGGTTTTGAAGCTGCGCGTAATTCCTACATGCGCTACACTGCCGGAGGTGAGGTTATCGCACTCGACCTGCCGACGGGTGTTCTGCTCGTCAGCGCTCTTGTGAAGGCTGGCATGTATAATGCCATTGCCCGTATCGCAAGGAAGCTGCTCAGCCCCACGCTCAAAACCACCGCCCGCGATAATCTCAGTGATGTGCTCACTTCCATGGCAGCTTTCCTGGGTGTGATCGGATCCAACTTTATCCATCCCCTGGCCGATCCGGTGGCAGGTTTCCTCGTTGCTATCTGGATTTTTCGCCAGGCATTCATGGCCGGGCGTGAAAACCTCGGTTTTCTCACAGGCAGGGGAGCCACACCAGAAGAAGTGCAGGAATTCGTGAGCGCCGTTGAAAAAGTTCCCGGGGTGCTGCGGGTGCATCACATCATGACAGACTATGTGGGTCCGCGTTTGATGATCGACCTCCACATCAATGTGGATGGCAACAAGACCCTGATTGAGGTACACCAGATATCGGATCAGGTCATCCAACGCCTGGAGGAATTCCCCGGCGTGGACCGTGCCTACGTTCACGTGGAACCCCACGACTGGGTAGATTAAGCCAGGCCTCCTCCGCAACTAAGAAAATTTGGCACAAATCTTGTAATTAATTCCTATTGAGGGATACTTCCCTACAACCCTGCGTTGCAAGTGTAACCCGGGGGAAAATACCATCCTCACAAGGAGCGGGTATGCATCCGTGGCTCAGAAATTTAAGTTCGCGATTTGATCTTAATGAAACGTTCACCCGTGCTGACCGTCACCAGGTTACCCTGCGCTATGCCATCTGGTTCACCATTTTCGTGCTGCTTACCCTCCTGCCGTTTTTGCTGGCGAAGTGGATTGGAGAACCGGGCACATGGAACGCATTTTATGCCCTCAATAACATCACCTGCATCCTCGGATTGGTGATCACCAGTTTCCTGAATGATAAAAACAAGGGCGACCTTGCCGGTGAAATTTTCATCTTCATTTCCTCTTACCTGTGTTTCACAGCCTATCCTTTTGAAAACCCAGATCAGATCCTCCTCTACCTGGCAATTCCTGTTTGCGTTTCAAGCTTTATTACAGATGGACGGCGTTCTCTGGGTGTGATTCTCATCGTCATCCCCATGTTCCTGCTGGTATTCACGCTTAAATTCTCCCAAACACCTTTCCCCATCTTTTCAGTCATTTGTGTTGTGCTCCTGGCGCTCATCTCGTGGCGCGTTTCTGTGCTCATTGACAAAATTATTGGCCAGATCGTGAACGCTTACGACAGCACCATCGCCGGCTGGGCGCAAGCCCTGGAACTGCGCAACCAGGAAACCGAAGGTCATTCTGTTAGGGTGGTGGATCTGACCATGCAGCTGGCTAGGAGGATGCGCCTTCCTGCTGAACGCATGGACCATTTCCGCCGCGGCGTTTTATTACACGATATCGGAAAAATGGGCATCCCGGATTCCATTCTATGCAAACCGGGTCCTCTTACTGATGCTGAAAAACGCGTCATGCAGAACCATCCGGTGTATGCGCGCGACCTGATAAAGCCAATTTCCTACCTCTCTCCAGCAGCGGATATCCCTTACTGCCATCATGAAAAATGGGATGGAACAGGGTATCCCCGCGGAATCCAGGGAGATGCCATCCCCATCGAGGCACGCATCTTCTCGGTAGTGGATGTGTGGGACGCCATGCGTTCCAAGAGAAGTTACCGTGCAGCCATCCCGGAAACCCAGGTCGTTGAATATTTACGCACTGAAAAAGGGCGCAGTTTTGATCCCCAGATTGTGGATGAATTCCTGAACCTGCTGCAAATCCCTGAAGCCAAAACCAAGGACAGGTCGCGCCTGGTTTTAAGTTATCCTCCCCGCCGCTTGCAGCGTTAAAAATAGGTACAATCAACTACCAGGATAATAAGCTTGGTAAAGATCTCTGGATTGGGTATGGATAACATAATGCAAACGAGCCCTGCCAATTTTTACGACGAACCCATTGAGGTCCATTTTTCAACTCCCCCGGTGTTGGAGAAAAAGCCCCCCTGCCCTGACGGTTTCACCTGGCGCGACGAGTACTTCCTCATTAGTGAAGTGTTGGAAGAGTGGTCTGATTTTAAACGCCGCGGGCGCATGGCTCGAAATATGGCGCAAACCCACCTTGCCAGCGCCAGCCGCCTCGGATCCCGCGGAGTTGGGCGCTTCCATTTCCGCGTGAAGACATCCACTGGCCGGTTATTTGAACTTTACTTCGATCGTGCTCCTGAGGATGTCGACAACCAAAAGGGGTGCTGGTTCCTGCTGGGTGAAAGAAAAGAAATAGAATAATTCCCCCTCGTTAAATATATTTTTATATTAATTAAGAATTTTCTTAATTTTATCAATACATGTATTGACTTTTTTTATAATCATGCTATTATATTTTAAAATCATTGGAAATCATCAGATTCAAAAATGATTTGAATTTACTTTAAGAGGTTGTTATGGTTAATAAAACACTCAGCAAGTGCCCGGTTTGTGATGAGGATCTGGCAGTCACCCGCCTTTATTGTGTGAATTGCAACACCACCATTGAAGGACATTTCGCAGCGGAACACACGCCCTTTGGCAAATTATCACCCGAGCAAATGCAGTTCCTGCTCACCTTTGTAAAATGTGAGGGGCGCTTAAACCGCATGGAAGACGAAATGAAACTCTCCTATCCCACCCTGCGCAGCAGGTTGAACGAAATTGTGCGCGCCCTGGGATACGAGCCAGGCAAAGAAGAAAGCCCGGCACAATTATCCGCCGAGGAACGGCGCACCATCCTCGAGGAGTTGGACAACGGGACCATCACCTGGGATGAAGCCCAGGCACGGCTGCGGGGTGAGAAAGTATACCGAACCCGGCTCTGTGGCGGAGGTGAAGTGATGGCCAGCAGTGAAGAACGCATGAAAGTACTCAAAATGGTACAGGAGGGCAAGATCACTCCTGAAATGGCGGCTGAATTGCTTAAAGCACTGGATTCCAGCAGCCGTAAACCGCAATCAGAAGAATCCACCACTGGCGTGTTCCCCGGCAAAGGTGGCGGGCGCTTCTTCAGGGTACGCGTTACAGACACAGACAGCGGAAAAACCCGGGTCAATGTGCGCCTGCCTTTGGGTATGGTCAATGCCGGTATCCGTATGGGTATGCGTTTTTCCCCCGAAGTAGAAGGTCTGGATGCTGCCCGCCTGGCGGAAGCCCTGGCAGCCGGTGAAACCGGTCAGATCATGGATATTTACGACGATGAAGATGGGGAACACGTAGAAGTCTACATCGAATAACAGATAATTGCATTCATTGAAATCAGCCGCTCACGCCCACATTCACGCGTTGGTGTGATTAAATATTGCTTTTTTTGGAGAGATCATGGAAACCGCAGAAAAAATAACAGAATCCAACTGGATGCGCAAGTTCATCCCCATCTGGAGCGCTCAAATCTTTTCCCTCCTGGGCAGCGGACTGGTACAGTTCGCCCTCGTATGGTGGATCACACAAAAAACCGGTTCGGCTGCGCTGCTTGCCACCGCTACCCTGGTGGCGGTCCTGCCTGATGTTTTCCTATCCCCTTTTGCCGGCGCCCTGGTGGACCGCTGGAACCGCCGCAAGGTGATGATCGTGGCGGATGTGAGTATTGCCGTGATCACCCTGGCATTAGCTGTGCTTTTTGCCCTGGACCTGGCTGAAACCTGGCACATTTTTGTGGTCATGTTCCTGCGTTCCGTTGGCGGTATCTTCCACTGGCCAGCCATGCAGGCTTCCACTTCCCTGATGGTGCCGGAAAAACATTTTTCCCGCGTTGCAGGGATTAACCAGGCACTGCGCGGCAGCCTGGGGATCATCGCCCCGCCCTTAGGTGCGTTGTTGATGACGCTCCTCCCGTTCCACCAGGTCATCGCGGTGGATGTGATCACCGCCATCATCGCAGTCACCCCGCTGCTCTTCATCCGCATTCCGCAACCTGTGCGCGCGGATGCGGGTGAGATGATCACGCCCAAAGCGCTCTTGAAGGATATGGCGGAAGGTTTCCGTTACATGAAAACCTGGAAGGGATTGATTTACCTGACCTTGATCGCGGCACTGCTTAATTTCCTGCTTGCCCCTGCCGGTACATTAAGCCCGCTCATGGTTACCCAGCACTTCAAAGCCGGCGTATGGGAACTGAGCATCCTGGATTCGGTGATGGGCATTGGCGTGGTCATCGGCGGGGTGCTGCTTGGAATCTGGGGCGGGTTTAAAAGCAAGATCGTCACCAGCCTCTCCGGTGTCATCGGACTGGGTTTCGGTGTCTTTCTCTTCGGAGTTTCTCCGGCAAATATGTTCTGGCTGGGTGTGGTCGCCATGGCAGTCCTGGGATTCATGAACCCGATGGCAAATGGTCCTCTGCAGGCCATCATGCAGAGCAGGGTGCCGGCTGAAATGCAGGGGCGTGTGATGGGCGCAACCACCAGTATCTGTATGGCAATGATGCCGCTCTCCATGCTGGTGGCGGCTCCCGTGGCTGAACTGTTGGGATTGCGTGTTTGGTACTGGTTTGGAGGAGCACTGGTGATGCTGATCGGCGCAGCAGCCTTGTTCGTTCCCGCCATCCGGGCACTTGAAGAAGGACCCAGCCAAATATCCAGCGCGGTTGTCGCAGTAAATTAACCAAAGTATGGGCTTGTCACACAAATTGTGAACGAGCTCTAGTAATGAATTGAAGGATGGGCTTGAGCCCATCCTTTTTGTTTTAGGGGTCGAGGAAGAGAAGCAGACTGTATAACGAAATATCCACGTTGTAAGAAAAGGTGCTTGGCTGCCTGACAACCAGGCGAACCGGAGTGCGTTTGCTGACCGTATAGGGCACGTCAACAGAGAAGGGGGAGTATTCCTGACCCGCAACATCTTTAACCATGACAGCCTTGTTTGCCACAATTCCACCAGTCTGTGAAATCAACTCAATAATGATCGGGCTTTCGTTGAAGAGATGCACCTGTCCTTCAATATGCAGGCTGCCGCCTTTGGCAATACCGCCATTCACCGGGGAGCTTAAAATCACCGGTTGGTTGAAGAAAATCGGATTCTCGATTTCACTCTCCCCAATTTGCAGCAGGATGACCGGCACACCCACCTGGGCTATTCTGCGGTTATAGCCGTCACTTGTGGAAACAATGATCAAGGCGGACTCGCCCGCAGAGTTGATCTCGAATTGTATTTGTGTTGCCAGGGAGATCCATCCGCTATTAACCGGATTTTAATTGCAGCAGTTGGTCCGCCATAACCCGGCCATCTTCACCGACCAACTGCACAGTTACCAACCCCTTGTCACCGGGGTACACGTTAGCTGTCACCAGGATCGGGGAAGACAGGCGCGACATTTCTCCCGGCTTTTCCACCTGTAACAAAGCTGGCGGGTATTTTTGTCCCGGCTGCCCCTCTGGGATTTCAGTCGATTGCATCGTGGGTTGTTCAACCACAATGGCAGTGAGTGCACTCGCTGTTGGCTCCCCCTCGGTGGCTTGCGGCAATTCGGCGGTTGCCCCAGGAGTCAGAAGCGCATTGAGTGTTGGGGTCATCTCTTCAGGAATGAACGCGGTGCCGGCAGTTGGCGTCAGGTTTGCCGCCGGTTTACACCCAGCGAAAAGACTCCCTATCAATAACAGGACCACCAGTTTGGTTAAGACAGTTTTTGGCATCAAGGAATTTTACAACAAAAAGGGGTTTGCCGTTGGGCAAACCCCCTGGTAAACCTTAAAGTTGGTAGATCTCGGAATATTTACTCTTCAAGTAGCGCATATAGGGTTCGGGAGTGATGGTGCTGCCTGTTACCTTCTTCACCAGCACCTGCGGCTCGAACTTGGCGCCGTGCTGGTGGATGTTCATTGCGCAGCCAACCCAACAAGGCATCAAATTTGCCGTGCTCGATCTGATCTTCGAGGTCCGGGATATCCTGGTTGATCTTTTCCCATAATTGGGAGGAGACCAGGTTGCCCAGCGCGTAGGTCGGGAAGTAACCGATCATCCCGCCAGACCAGTGCACATCCTGCAGAACACCCAGGGTATCGGTGGGAGGTACAACTCCCAGGTAATCCTGCATGCGTGCATTCCACGCCTGCGGAAGATCCTTCACCTGGACGGTACCTTCCATCAATCCAATTTCAAGTTCCAGGCGCAGCATCACATGCAGGTTATAGGTAGCTTCATCCGCTTCGACCCGGATCAGGGATGGTTCCACCTTGTTGATGCCTTTATAAAAGGCTTCCATGCTGACGTTCTTGAGCTGCTGCGGGAAGATCTTGACCAGGCGCGGGTAGAAGAATTTCCAGAATGCCTTTGAACGCCCAATGAGGTTTTCCCACATGCGCGACTGCGATTCGTGCACTGCCATGGAGGCACCATTGGTCAGCGGTGTGCGGCGCAGGCTGGTGGAAACCCCCTGCTCGTACATGGCATGCCCGCCTTCGTGCATGGTGCTGAACAAGGCAGAGGCCGCGCGTTCCGGATCAAAGCGGGTGGTAATGCGAACATCGCCCATGCCCAAAACTGGTGGTGAAGGGATGAACTGCCTTATCCTGCCGTCCGCGGTTCCAGTCGTAGCCAAAGTGAGTGATCACATCCACGCCAAAGTCCCATTGTCCTTGTTCGTCAAATGGGATGTGCAGGAAGGAATCGTCAATGACAGGTTTGGCAGCGATGGCTTTCAACAATTCCACCTGCTGCGGACGCAGTTTGCCAAAAATCTCCTTGACCTCTTTGGTCTTCAATCCTGGTTCAAAATCATCCAGCAGCGGATCATAGACATGGTCATAAGGCTTGAAGAATTCAGCATACTCGCGGCGTAATTCCACGATTCTTTCCAGGTGCGGCTGGAACAGTTTGAAGTTGTTCTCCGCCTTGGCTTGTTCCCACACACCCTGCGCAATGGTGGTCAACCGGGCAAACTCCTCCACCCATTCCATGGAAACTTTGGTTTCCTTGTTGTAGTCATGCGCAACGCGTTTGATCAGGCAGGCGTCATCTGATTCCGGGTCAAGCGTTTCGGCAAACGGCAGCAATTGCGCCACCAGGTCACCCATTTCTTTGGAGGTAAATTTCTGATGCCCGATCCCCGCGAGAGTGGCGAGAATATTCCCGCGGTCTTCCGCGCCGCCCCTGGGCATATTGACCTGCTGGTCCCAACCCAAAACAGCCTGGGCGCGTCCGAGATCAGTCACTTCGGCAATGAGTTGCTTGAATTCATTCAGCTTCTTTTCCATTGACACTTCCTCCATTGAATAGATTAAGCGACCTTCCAGCGCAGCGCTTTACCTTCAAGCGCAGCCAGTACTTCTTCGGCAATATCATTGGCTGCGCGTGCCTGTGCTTCTACAGTCTGCGCGCCGATATGGGGGGTATCAAGAACCTTTGGATGCCCCACCAGTCCTAAAAGCTCTTCCGTCGGGGGTTCAGATGAAAGCACATCCAGCGCAGCACCAGCCACTTTTCCATTGTTTAATGCCTCGAGTAATGCAGTCTCATCGATCACACCACCGCGGGCTGCGCAGATGATGTAAACGCCCTGCTTCATTTTGCCGAATGCCGCTGCGTTCAACATGTTTTTCGTGTCGGCAGTAAGCGGAAGGTGCATGGTAATCATGTCGGAGCGTTTCAACAATTCTTCAAAAGATACCGCTTCACCGCCGCGCTGCTTGATATCGCCTGCGGACAACATCGGATCAAATCCGAGAATATTCATTTCAAAAGCGGCAGCTCGTTTGGCAACCGCTGCGCCAATGCGCCCGAATCCAAGCACACCCAACGTTTTTCCGGCGAGCTCCGCGCCTTCGAATTCTTTTTTAAGCCACTTGCCGGCTTTCATGCTCGAATCTGCGCGGGCGATCTCCCTGACAATGCTCAACATCAATCCAAGGGTTAATTCTGCAACTGCGACGGTGGTGGCTAACGGTGAATTGACAACAGTGACCCCTTTTGCCTTGGCGGCAGCCAGGTCAATATTATCCACACCCACCCCGGCACGCCCAACCACTTTCAAGGCTTTGGCAGCCTCGAAAACTGCGGCTGTCACCTTGGTTCGTCCGCGGACGATCAATGCATCGTATTCACCGATTACCTTCAATAAATCATCGGCCGTGATCCCAGGCTGATCGGTGACCTCAACTGATTTCTTCAGTAAAGTCTTTCCGTTTTCATCCAAACCATCTGTGATCAGAACCTTCCACTTGGTCATTTTGCCACTCCTTTTTGGTTTTTGTTCGGGGCTTGCCCCTCTTCCATTTTACACTAATTCATTAACCATGGATGAGACCCCCGATTCTAACCGCCCCGAGATGGTACAATGCCTGCATGAAACGCGATAGATACCCTTTTGAAGACCGCCTCAACCCGCGCATGTTGAAGTCTGAACCCTTGCGCCGCTGCAACCTTGATGATTGTCACGGCGCCTGCTGCGTATTCGGTGTTTGGGTGGATTCGCGCGAGGTGACCTACATTCTCAATAACGCCAGCCTGATCTCCCCTTATATGCCGGAGGACAGCAGGAACCCTGGTGAGTGGTTCGTACCTGTCGAAGATGATGATAAACATAGTCCCAACCGGCCGCGTGATCCACACTGCCGTTGAGCAGCGCCCGGACCATTACGGCGGTATAGCCTGTGTTTTCTGGCGGTCGGATGCCAAATGTGCGCTGCAGGTGGCGGGGGTGGAAAACGGGATGCACCCCTGGAAGTTCAAACCCTATTACTGTCTGCTGCATCCTCTCGACCAGGATGAACAGGGCAGGATTACCCTGGACGAGACCGCTGAACTCCTGGCTGAGCAGGGAAGTTGTGTCCAACCATCCGAAAAATCTGTTCCCCTGGTGGAGACTTTTAGAGAAGAATTGCTCTACCTGTTGGGAGAAAAGACCTTTGCCCAGGTGAAGGCCGAAGTTGACCGAAGCTTGCGCGAAGATGGCAACTAACCCGAAAAACACGCACAATAACAAGGTTCTCTGATAAAATCAGGTAAATTAAGTCCGATTTAGGAAGTAAAAAAATGAAAGCCAATTTTATTCGTATTTTTATCTCAATGATCGCGGTACTGGTGATTTTTTCAATCAGTTCCCCTTTTACAGTTAATGCCCGGGCAAGAAACGTGGAGACGGGTGCCAACGCCAACCAGGCATTGTGCCTCCCGGGGCAGCTCGAGCCTTTCGCGGAAATTGACTGTACCGATCTTGGTCCGAGCGCGCGCTTGAAAGAACTGGCAGCCAAGGGAATCACATTTCCGGCAGAACCGCTGCCCATTTATCATCCGCCAGCTGACCTGATAAATATCCCATTCGCCTACGCCATCGTCTCCAACGAGGCTGTGCCGTTGTATGCCAATATTGATAAAGCAATCGCTGGTGATTCCGGTAATACCCTGGGGAAAAGCAAGATCAAGTATGTTTCCCTTTACAACAAAACTGAAACCGAAAAGGGAAGGTTCTACCAGATCGCCACATACGAGTGGATCAGCTCAGAAAATATCCGCAAAGTGAGCATCCCCAATTTCCAGGGATACCTCTTTAAATCAAATCCGACTGTTCTCTTTGGCTGGGCAATGGACACCATCACCTCGCGTTCAGCCCCAGGACCCCGAACACCGGAAACCGGCAGGATCTACTATAAATACAGCTTGCTGCACATTTATGATACCCGGGTAATCGATAACATTCAGTGGGTCATGATCGGTGTGGACGAATGGATTGAAAGCCGCTATATCGCGCGCGTGCTGCCAAACTACACCAAACCTGAAGGTGTTACGGGTGACCGCTGGATCGAGATCAATCTGGAGGAACAGGTGCTCTTGGTTTACGAAGGCGGCAACCTGGTTTTCGCCACGCTCATCTCCAGCGGCTCGCATCCCTTTTACACCCAGCCGGGGGTCTTCCAGGTGTACAAAATGCTGGTTAATGACCGCATGAGCGGCAGCTTCGAAGCGGATAAAGCCGATTATTATTACCTTGAAGACGTTCCTTATATCTTATATTACGACCAGTTACGCGCGATACACGGAGCGTATTGGAACACTTACCTTGGCGATCAAGGGTCTCACGGGTGCGTAAACATGTCGGTTTCCGACGCCCATTGGATCTATGATTGGGCAAAGGAAGGTGATTTCGTTTACGTTTGGGATCCTACCGGCAAAACTCCCACCGACCCGGCTCTTTATGGGGCTGGCGGTTTTTAACGCTCATCTAATGGTAAACAATAAAGGAAAAGCCCTTCAAAATCGAAGGGCTTTTTTGTGTGTCGTTTTGGTCAGGGTGTTATTACCAACCCTGGCCTTTTGCGAACTGGGTGATCACAGGAATATCCGTGTTCACGCCCTTATTCGCTTTTAGTGCATAAATAATGTTGATAATATAGATAAATGGCACAATACATTGAACTACCGGTATCCACGATAAAATGGCTACCACGATACCTTCAACCACACCCAGGATAAGAGTCGGGACAGTGTGGTATTTAATGAAGGGTCGATCTTTTTTATTTTCCAGGAACAAGGTCACGAGCGGAAGGATAGGGGTAAGCAGAAAACATAAAACCACCCATAAACGATCGTCACTTGATACTCCTGGTGCCGGTACTGGTGCAGGTTCAATAACAGGTTCGGTTGGTATGGTCATTCTTCCTCCTATATATTGATTAATAATACCATAAGGACAAAGCATTCGCACAAATGGACTTGCGCTGTTTTGCCTCTAACTTTCTATTAATTCCTATTCCAGGGGTATATTTCCTGCAGGTGATTTTCTAATCTTAAATTTTTAAAATGTGCTTGACTTTTGATTTTTTTGACTGTAATATCTTTACTTATATAGACCTCTTATGAATAAACTAACCTGCTCGAGTTACTACGCCTACTATATGATGCTCTCCTGGCTTATGGCAATTGGAAGCATATTTCGGGTTAGGTTGGCAAAAGTAAACGCGTAAGAGTAATCCAAGAGCACAAACAAAAGCCACCTGACCACAAGCAGGTGGCTTTTTTTATGCTTTTTACAAGGAGGTGCGCAATAGTCATCATTTTTCGGGGTTCGACAAGAAATCTAATCAATCAAAATCTAAAAGGAGAAATCAAAATGAAGTCCCTGAAATTCTTACCTGTTTTGCTTGTAATTGCACTGCTCTTTACAGCATGTGCAAAACCCACAGCCGCACCTACCGCGGCTGCCACGGAAGCTCCTGCAGGTGGAGTTGCGACAGAAGCTCCAACAGAAGCAGCGCCGGTTGATCCCTGGGGAAATATCGTCATCCCAGCAGGTCAATCACTCAAGATCGGCCTTTCTTCCGCTCTTGCCGGCGCTTATGCGGTCTATGGTACTGATATGTTAAATGGCGTTGACCTCGCCATCGAACAATTCGGCGGTACACTCAAAGGCTTTACCGTTGTTTCAGATGCGCAGGATGATGCCTGCGAAGGTGCGTCGGGTGTTACCGTTGCCGAAAAGTTCTCGGCTGACCCGGCTGTCCTTGGCGTGGTTGGCCCCATGTGCTCCGGTTCTGCGGTTCCTGCTGAAGATATTTACGCCGCCAATAACGTCATCATGATCACCCCCTCCAGTACCGCGATCGATGTAACCTCCCAGGGGTTTGAAAATGTATTCCGCACTGTTGCCAACGATGACTTACAGGCAGAGGTAACAGCAGACTATCTTAAGAACGAACTTGGAATCAACAGCATTGGTGTTGTCCACGACCAATCCATTTATGGTGAAGGTCTTGCCACCGCGGTGAAAGATAAATTCACTGCCCTGGGCGGGACTGTGACCTCGTTCGAGGGGATCACACGCGGAGAATCAGATTACTCGGCAGTCGTTTCAACCTCCTCATCTGGCGATCCAGAAGCAGTCTACTTTGGCGGTATGGACGCGGAAGGCATGAAGCTGGTGGTTCAACTGCGCGCTGCCAATTTTGATGGTTTCTTCTTTGGACCTGATGGCATTAAATCACAGCCCTCGTTTGCTGATGCTGCCGGCGCTGCGGCTGAAGGTGCATTTATGACCTTCGGAGCAGTTGGCGGCGCAAGTGGATACGATGAATTCCTGGCTGCCTTCAAAGCCAAGTTTGGCGGCGATCCGGTGGCTTATGGACCAGGCTCGTTTGATGCTGCCACCATCCTGCTGCAGGCGGCTGACCGTGTTGCCACTGTGGATGCCGATGGCAACCTGGTGATCGGTCGAAAAGCTCTTGCCGACTCCATCCGCGCCACCCCATTCACGGGCGTGACCGGGCACCTGGAATTTGATGAAGCTGGCGATCTTAAGGTTGTTTCCATCACAGTCTTCGAAGTTAAAGAAGGCGTGATCACCCCAATGAAAGAATACAAGTTTGGCGAATAAATCAAAATAACTATAATATGAGATGAGGGCGAAACACCGCCCTCATCTCTGGAAATTGGACATCGCAACCATGCCGTTATCAGATGGATTGAAGACTTTCCTCGAACAGGTTGTCAATGGATTGACCATTGGCAGTTTCTACGCATTGATCTCCCTCGGTTACACCATGGTGTATGGCGTCCTGTCGATGGTCAATTTTGCCCACGGCGATGTCTTCATGGTCGGAGCCTATTGGGGGTTATTTGCCACCAGCCTGATGCAAAAGACCGGGCTGCTGGCGTCTAACCCTATCCTCGCAATCCTCATCGCTTTTGTTGCTGGAATGCTGGGCTCTGCCATTACAGGCATCATCCTGGAGCGCCTGGCTTACCGCCCGTTACGCAATGCAGGCCGCCTGGCGGCATTGATCAGCGCCATCGGTGCATCGATCATCTTACAAGAGGTAGTCAGGCTGTTGCCAACCATCGGTAAGAAGATTTTCAGCATCAAGATCGGCGAGAATTTCCTTTTTCCGCAGGGCTTCGGGCAGGGGGTCATCAATACCCTGACAACCTTTGGCGGCGCTGCGGCTAAAACTTATCCTGCCATTCTGGGCACTGATGGCATCGTTCTCGCCGGGGTATTCATATCCTATTCCCGTATGCTCATCGTTACCTTATCTTTGGTTATCATGGTGATTTTGTATCTCCTGGTACGCTTCACCAAGGTGGGTCTCGCCATGAGGGCAGTCTCTGAAGATAAAGAGACCGCCGCTTTGATGGGAGTGAACGTTAACCGTACGATATCCACCACCTTCTTCATCGGTTCCGCCCTCGCAGGAATCGCCGGGGTGATGGTCGGTTTCTTTTATCTTCAGATTCGCGTTGATATGGGTTTCGTTCCCGGGATCAAGGCATTCACGGCAGCTGTGCTTGGGGGTATCGGCAGCATTCCAGGCGCCATGCTGGGCGGTTACATTTTAGGGCTTGTTGAAACATTAAGTGTGCAGGTCTTGCCCGCTGTCTACAAGGATGTGGTGGCTTTTGTTGTACTGATCCTTACCCTGATCTTCATGCCCAGCGGTTTACTGGGACACCGTAAATTCCAAAAGAAACTATAGGGAAGAACATGGCCTTATTTACAAGAATTTCCGCAATCGTTTCCCGGGCATCGTGGATCAAATGGATTTTTATCCCGGTGTTTCTCGCCGCCCTGCTGATCATGCCTTTTCTTCCCTTCCCGCAGGTAAATCTCTGGGTGCGCATCCTGGGTTATGCCGGGCTGTATATCCTGTTGGGATTGGGATTGCTCATCCATGTTGGTTTTGCCGGGTTGCTGGACCTTGGATTTGCCGCCTACTACGGCATTGGTGCTTATATTTACGCAATCCTTGCCTCGGGGCAATTCGACATCCATATGCCATTTTGGATCATGCTGGTTGTTGGCGGGTTGGTGGCTGCTCTGGTTGGTGCGTTGATCTCCATCCCGGTCCTGCGCTTGCGCGGTGATTACCTCGCCATTGTCACACTCGGATTCGGCGAGATCACCCGCCTGCTGCTGCTGAACCTGCGCGGCATTACCAATGGTTCACAGGGCATCATCCGCATTGATAAGCCGGTGCTTTTTGGGATGACCTTTAACACCGGCACCCACTTTTATTTTCTGATCATCGTTTTGATCATCTTCTTTGTCTTCATCACCAACCGCCTTATCCATTCCAAGATTGGGCGCGCCTGGCTGGCCATCCGCGAAGACGAGGACGTGGCTGAAATCTCCGGGGTGAATACAGTGTGGTACAAGCTGCTGGCGTTTGCCCTGGGGGCGTTCATCGGAGGTGTGGGAGGCGTGGTATTTGCTGCCTGGCAGGGCTCCATATTCCCTGATAATTTCAGCCTGCTTTCCTCCATTAACATTCTCTGCCTGATCATCCTCGGCGGTTTGGGAAACCAGTATGGCGTCATCCTCGGTGCGCTCGGTCTGATCGCCCTGCCGGATATGCTGCGTGGTTTTTCCGATTTCCGCATGCTGATATTTGGCATCCTGCTGGTGGTAATGATGATCCTCAAACCCAACGGTTTTCTCCCACGGGTACCCCCAAAATTTGAGTCGCGCATTGGCGAAATAATGGCCGCTGAAAAGGACCAGGTATGACCGACGCGCTGCTGTCAATCAGGAATCTCACGATCAACTTCGGCGGGATCAAAGCCGTGGATGATCTTTCCTTCAATGTCCCGACCGGTTCCATCTGCAGCCTGATCGGTCCCAACGGAGCCGGCAAAACAACATGCTTTAACTGCGTGACCGGATTCTATAAACCAGATGCAGGGGAGATCCTGCTGGATGGAGATAATATTGCCGGATTGCCCTCGCATAAGATCGCAGAACGCGGCGTTGGCAGGACTTACCAGAACATCCGCACCTATGCCAGCCTCACCGTACTGGAAAACATCCTCGGCGGGCAGCATATCCGTCTGAAAACCAATCTTTTCGACACGATGTTGCACACGCGGCGATACTTTAGAGAAAACCGTTCAGCACTCATCCAGGCAGGCAAGATCCAGAAGATTATCGGCCTTTCCGGGTTGGGCGACCAGCTTGCGCGCAACCTGCCGTACGGAGCGCAGCGCCGCCTGGAAATTGGCCGGGCTATCGCCTGCCAGCCTAAGTTACTCCTGCTGGATGAACCCTCCGCGGGAATGAACCCGACTGAAACGCGCGACCTGGCTCAACTGATTCGCCAGCTGCGGGACAGCCTCAGTCTGACGATCCTGATCATTGAACACGACATGTCCCTGATCATGAGCATCAGTGAGCAGGTGACCGTGCTGGATTTTGGACAAAAGATCTCTGAAGGCAGACCAGACCAGGTTCAAAAAGATCCGCGGGTGATCAAAGCTTACCTCGGGAGCACCACTTTTCGAAAATGACAAATTCAATATGACCTGCCCATAAAAATACTCCCGGTTGGATGGAACTCATGACATTATTGATTGTGGAAAATATTCAAACATATTATGGAAAGATTCGCGCCATCGATGGGGTTTCGCTAAGCGTCGAGTCCGGAGAAATCGTCTGCCTGATCGGTGCGAACGGCGCGGGTAAGACCACCACCTTAAAATCAATTTGTGGGCTGCAAAAAGCGTCGTCAGGGAAAATCCTCTTTTCGGGAGAAGACCTTTCAAAGGTTCCTCCTCACGAGATCGTAAAGCTCGGAATTGCGCTGGTGCCGGAAGGCCGGCATGTGTTTTCCCGCTTGAGTGTCAAAGAAAACCTGGCAATGGGGGCATTCAGCCGGGGCGACCAGAAAACGATCCGCGAAGATTACGAAAAAATGTTCACCCTTTTTCCCCGTTTGAAGGAACGCTCCAGGCAGCTTGCGGGCACATTGTCTGGCGGAGAACAACAAATGTTAGCCATCGCCCGGGCACTGATGGCTCATCCGCGCTTGCTGCTCCTGGATGAGCCCTCGATGGGTCTTTCTCCAATTTTATTGGAAAGTATCTTTGATATCATTCGCGAGATCAACAAGAACGGTACGAGTATTCTGCTGGTTGAGCAAAATGCTCTAATGGCACTTTCGATTGCCAACCGGGGATATGTTTTGGATACCGGGAAGGTAGTGTTAAGCGGTGCCGCCAGTGAACTGGTGCATAACCCCATGGTGATCAACGCCTACCTGGGCGGCGAAACGGTAGCCTGACAATAAAACACGGAGATCATGTCTCCGTGTTTTTTTATCCCGCCAGGAATCTTCCAATGACGACCGCCAGGAATAATCCGCCGGAAAGCATCGCCCCCCACAACACCTCTTTTCCGCCGTGGGCATCCATAAGCGAGTAACCTGTTGTGGCATCAGTGGCAATAGCCATGGTATACAACGGACCCGCCACCCAGGCAAAGATCAATCCGCCTGCCAATCCGCCGAGGTGACCCCAGTTATCGATGCCGGGGGATAGACCCAACAACAGATTAATCACGATGACCACTCCTAAATTCATCAGCATTCCGCGGGCGCGTTAACCAAACAATTTGCGGTTTTGATAAATAAACACAGCCTCGGCTGCCACCAGCCCAAATACCGCAGTGGATGCGCCAATGGAGGGATTTGGTGAAAGCATGAACGAGAGCACATTGCCGGTGAACCCAGCCGATGAGATAGAGGAGAATAAAACGCCAATGCCCGTAATGCCGCTCTAACGCGGACCAATGACAAACAGCGCATACATATTAAATCCGATATGCAGGATACTGCCATGCAGCAGCATGGGGGTGAACAACCGCCATACCTGCCCCGCCAGGATCAGTTCGTTTACCTTGGCGCCCAACAGGTAAGGCCAGTCATAGTGATTGGCGCTTAAGTATTGAGAGAGGTATTGAAGCGCAAACACAAAAATGGTCAACCCGATGCATGCACATAGGTTACCATGGGTTTTTTTGCAGCCGTGTTCAAACTTAACCGGGATTCGGGTGGGATTGCTGGCATCCGGGTCTGGTTTCGGTGTATTTTGATCTGACATTTAGAGATTTTCCTGTGTTGAACGCGGTGGTGCTCCACATTGATTATGTCGATGATGTCATCCACTGCTTTTTCGAGCAGATCATCAGCATTTATCACAATGTAATCGAACATCTCGATCTGCGTCAATTCCTGTTTGGCCGTCTCGATGCGCACCTTGAGGTTTTCGGGGGTTTCGGTGTTGCGCGCTTTCAACCTTCCGCACCATTCCTCTTTTGTCTTTGGGAGGAGGAAGATCAACACCGCCTGGTGGTAGAGGTTGCGAGAGTGGCTGCGCCCTGCACATCCACCTTGATGACCACATCCTGCCCGCTCAATAAGGCTTCATCGATCTGCCAGCGGGGGACACCTTTATACTGGTCATAGACCAGGGCATATTCGGCAAATTCACGGTTCTCGATGCGCTCTTCAAATTCTTCCTTTGGAGTAAAAGAAGTAATCTTTGCCGTCCACTTCGTTCTGGCGGGGCGGACGGCTGGTGGCAGTCATACATAATGCAAGGGCAAATTCCGCCGCCGCAACCCCTTGAATACCGCATCCTTGCCCACACCTGATGTGCCGGAAAGCATGATCAACAGTGGCTTCGGGGTGGTAAAGGTCAAATGAAAGACTCTTCAGTTGGCATCGACCACCATTTTCTGGTTCAAATTGATTTTATTGAGAAGATTATAATTGATTATTATCTTTATTGCCTGAGGTTGATATGCCCGTTTATGAATTCCGCTGCCAGGATTGCCGTAAGAAATTTGACGACCACTATCTTACTTACGCTGAATACGATGGCTATTCATCCCGGTTTGCCCGCTCTGCGGTTCCAAAAATGTTCACGCATTATCCGGGCGGTTAGGGTGGCTACCAATGATATTTCACGCCTTGCAGATATGGCTGATCCCGAGAATATGGCATGCCCTTGATGATGATCCGCGCACGCTTGGCAAAATGATGCGCGATATGCGTGAACAGGTTGGCGCAGATGACCTTCCCGGTGAATTCGACGAAGTGGTTGACCGCCTGGAAAAGGGTCAAAGCCCCGACGAGATCGAGAAAGACCTGCCCGAACTGGCTTCAGCTACGGGAGTGGATGATTAACCTGTAATCGACGATGTGGAATCTAATTCCCTACGGCTTTGACAGGTCTTCATAACTGTTCATCTTGCCCCATCGCGCGCAGGAATTCTGCCAGGGTTGAACTTTGCTGCGCGCAATTCCCGCACAGCCTCCCCCACCGGGTCTTCACCGGCAGCGCTCACCGGGCTGTCGGCGTATGCGCCGTAAAAAGCAAAATACGCCTGGTTCAATTTACGGATGATGTACCCGTGATCCACAAAAACCTGGCGGCGCAATTCCATGTACTGTTCCGCTTCATCTATTCGCCCCTCCCCAGCATTTCATCCACCCGGATGCGCGTCTCGTGCATTTCAGCATGGAAATTAAATGCATCATCTTCGATGGGTGCAGACAATTTTACCTGACTGGTCCCTCAATCGGCAGCAATTCCGGGTAGTACAGGTCTAATCACTGCCTCGACCGATCTCATTCCCGGCAATTGAGGCGGTTGTTTCATTCATTGATCCGTAATTCCGGTGTGGTTTCATAGTTCAATCCCAGCACCCGCATGGTGAGGTAATTGTGCGTCCATTCGTGGGCGATCGTATTCACTACCCAGTCGAGGCTGGAGGTGCGCATGATCATGGTCGGGTAAACGCCAATTCCGCCGGTACCCACCACCAGGGCAGATTGCCCTGTTTTGTCCTCGATCTTTTCTTCCAGCTGGCTCATTTCCTCCAGCGTCATTCCGCCATCAGGGAGATGCTGACCTCCTGCTCGATCTTCTCCCGCGGTGATGTGATCAACGATTGTGGTGTGGCGGAGGTGTGATACAGACACTGGCGGAAGTGACTTCGCCCAACCTGGGGATCCCCATCTTGATCAGGGTTTCGGCTACCTGCTGCTGCAGGATAGCCTCAACGATCGGATCCAGTCTGGTGAGCGTTGACTGCAACTCCTCCTGCAGGGCTAGTTTTTCCGCGGCTGCTTCACGCGGATTTTCAACTGATGGATCCGCATAGATTTGCTGGACCTGTCCCTGACAGTTTCAAGTTGTCCGACCAGGTCAAAATATCTCACGACCACCTGGTGCTGCTGTGCCGGAGTTAACCGTTGAGTAACACCAATTCCCGCTTCACCAGCCTTAACTTCAACTGCTTTTAGTGTCCATGCGATATAATCAAACTCGAGTTTCCGGGTTAACTTGACGTGCCTGTTCCTTCGGCGTTGAGATCACAACCGCCGATTCGGTTGAGAGCGATCATCACAGCACCTAAGAATACCAGTAACCAGAATATCTTTCTAATACGATTCTACATTATTCTTACCTGCGATTATAACGGATGGATTATGATAATTTTGTGTATTTAATTTATAGAACTGGGATGGAAAAATGAAGAAGTCATCGACGTAAGGTCGTTTGGATCATTGGGATTGTTGCGGTGTTAGCAGTCGCAGCATGTAATTGTGATCACCAGGATAAACAAACAAAACGCAGCAGCGCCAGTGTGCAGACGCAAACGCTTGAAAAAGGGAATTTGCTGGCCATTGTGGGAGCCACTGGCTCTGTAAGCGCCAATCAGTCAACCACCCTGAACTGGCAAACCAGCGGACGGGTTGCAACCGTCAATCAGTGGCTGCAGGAGAGCCTGTGACTGCCGGTCAAACCCTGGCTGAACTGGCAGAGACCTCACTCCCTCAAAATGTGATCCTTGCAAAAGCAGAACTGGTAAATGCCCAGCGCACCCTGGATAACCTGATGAATTCCAATGCCAACCAGGCACAGGCACAGTTGAACCTTGCCAACGCGCAGCAAGCCTATAATAACGCTCTCTGGAATCGACAAATTTCCAACACCACGCGGGTGGTACCAACCAGGATCAGATGGATGCTGCCAGTGCCGCCGTTACCCTGGCACACGATAAAGTGGATAAAGCCCAGGATACTTATGACCGCTTTGCAGAAAGTGCTGATTCTGACCCGTTGAAAGCTGGCGCACTGAGCAACCTTGCCAATGCCAAAATTGCGCTCGAAACAGCCCAGAAAACGCTTAATTACTACACGCGAAACCCCAGCCAACCAGGAAGTCTCGATCTCTGAGGGTAAAATTGCCCTGGCCAAAGCCCGGCTGGATGATGCTCAGCGTGAATGGGATCGCTTGAAAGATGGCGCCGACCCTGATGACATTGCTGCTGCCAAGGCACGCGTTGCTGCGATTCAAGCCACAATTGATATGGCCATGATTACTGCCCCATTTGCCGGTACGGTTACAGATGTAAAGAATCTTCCAGGCGACCAGGTGAACGCTGGTTCGATTGCCTTCCGCATTGATGACCTCTCGCGCATGCTGGTGGAAGTAATGGTTCCGGAAGTCGATATCAATAGCATCAAGGTTGGTCAGGCAGTGGACCTGACGTTCGATGCCATTTCAGCCGCGCCTACAACGGCAAAGTGGTTGAAGTGGCGCGTGTGGGCACCACCACAGCGGGAGTGGTCAATTTTGAGGTAACCATTGAGATCCTTGACGCGGACGAACAGGTTGCTCCCCGGCATGACCGCCGCGGTGAATATCGTCATCAGTAATCTCAAGGATATTCTTCTCATCCCCAACCGCGCGGTGAGGCTGGTGGATGGTAAACGCGTCATTTACCTGATGAAAAACGGTATCCAAACCACCGTTGAAGTAGAAATCGGCGCATCTTCAGACACGATGAGCGAGTATGTTTCTGGTGACGTGAAAGAGGGTGATGTGATCATTCTCAACCCGACGATCGACTTTTCCGCCTTCTCCAGCGGAAGACCTCCGTTCTAGGAATAACGATGCCAGATCTCGTTATTGAAACCAAGGATCTGAAGAAAGATCTACCAGATGGGGCAGGTGGAAGTCCGTGCGCTTGATGGCGTTACATTTACCATCGACCGGGGGATGTGGTTGCCATTATGGGACCATCCGGTTCGGGCAAGTCCACCCTGATGAATCTGCTGGGCTGCCTGGACCGACCGACCAGCGGCAGCTATCTCCTGGACGGAGAAGTCGTGCAGGATCTGGATGACGACCAGCTTGCCAGCATTCGCAACCGCAAAGTGGGTTTTGTCTTTCAGAGTTTCAACCTCTTGCCGCGCGCTACTGCGCTTTCGAATGTTGAACTTCCCATGCGCTACGCCGGCATCGATAAGAAAGACCGCGTCGAACATTGCCGACAGACGCCCTCGAATCGGTTGGCTTGGTCGACCGTATTCACCACCGTCCAACCGAACTCTCAGGCGGGCAGCAGCAGCGCGTGGCTGTTGCCCGCGCCCTGGTGAATGAACCCGCCATCCTCATGGCGGATGAACCCACCGGCAACCTGGATTCCAAATCCGGCAAAGAAATTATTGGAACTGTTGTTGAATCTCAATAAGCAGCGCGGCACCACATTGATCATTGTGACCCACGATCCCGCAATTGCCAAGCACACGCCAGCCGCATCATCCGCCTGCGCGACGGGCTGATCGAGGAGGATAGCCAATGAACCTCGGTCAAGCCATCCTGGAAGCACTTGAAAGCCTTGCCGCCAATAAACTGCGCTCCATCCTTACCATCCTAGGTATTGTCATCGGCGTGGGTGCGGTAATTGCCATGCTGGCAGTGGGTACCGGCGCACAGGATACCATCACCGGTTCCATCAGCGGCATTGGCAGCAACCTCTTGTTTGTTTTTCGCGGCAACCAGACCACCGAAGTTTCGCGGGTGGCACCGTTAACCCTTGAAGATGCTGAAGCCATGCTCGATCAATTCCAGGCTCCCTCAGTAGACAAGGTAGCGCCGGTTGTAAATGACGACGTGAAGATCACCTATGCCGGCAAATCAGTGTCCACCGCGTTATCTGGTGTTACCCCGGCGTATGCCGATGCCCGCAATTATGCGGTCACGGAAGGCGAATTCATCACCGAAGACCAGTATTTGGGGCAGGCGTCAGTGGTACTGCTCGGACCGGATGTGGCCGATGAATTGTTTGACCGCCGCGAAGGATTGGTTGGCGAAACTGTGCGCATCGAAGGGCAGCCTTTCCGCATTACGGGTGTGCTGGAATCCAAAGGCGGTTCGGCTTTCGGTTCACAGGACAATGTCGTCATGGTGCCGTTCTCCACTGCGCAGGCACGCATCACCCGGCGGAGTTTCAACCGCGTGGATCTCATCCTGGTGAGCGTCCTCAGCGCGGACCAGATGCCGCAAGCCACAGAAGAGATCTCGCAGATCCTGCGCAATCGTCACCGCACCAAGATCGGTGAAGATGATTTCACCATCTTCTCCCAACAGGATTTTGTGAGCACTGCCAAAACCATCACCGGCGTACTGACCATCTTCCTGGGCGGAATTGCCGGCATTTCCCTGCTCGTTGGGGGCATCGGCATTATGAATATCATGCTCGTGTCCGTCACCGAGCGCACCCGTGAGATCGGTCTGCGCAAAGCCCTGGGCGCACGCAAAAAAGACATCCTCATCCAGTTCCTCACGGAATCTTCCCTGCTCAGCCTCTTTGGCGGAGTTGTAGGCATTGGCCTTGGCTGGTTGATCGCCTTCGTGGTCGGCAAGATTGCTGCTGCCAGCGGAACACCCTTTTATCCCAAAGTCGGCCTTGAAGCCGTGTTATTGGCAACTCTGTTTTCCACAGCGGTAGGCTTGTTCTTCGGCATCTACCCGGCTAACCGCGCAGCCAACCTTGAACCCGTTGAAGCGCTGCGCTACGAGTAAACAAAAAACCGGAGGCTGTGAATAGCTCTCCGGTTTTGTTTTTCCCCCATGTCCACATCCTAAACTGGTTCCTCAGGGATTACGATCATCAGGATGATGTACGCAAAAAACGTACCCCCCACGAAAAGCAGCCCCAACACGAACAACAGCCGCACCATAGTCGCGTCAATGTTGAAATAATTTGCCAATCCTCCGCAAACTCCGCCAATGCGGCGGTCAGCACGTGAACGGTATAACTTTTTCGGTGGCTCTTCCATTTTTGTCTCCTTTATTGAACAGGGGGTTCAGGGATAACGACCCACATCACCAGGTATGCCCAGAACATCAATGAACCGGTAAGGAAAAATCCAGCCACGAACATAATACGCATCACGGTCGGGTCAACATTCAGAATACTCGCCTAAACCGCCGCAGATCCCGGCGATCTTTTTATCCAGTGTGGAGCGGTACAATTTCTTTGTCTCTGCCATGCCAAATCTCCTGATTGAATTAGATACCTTACATACGAGGAATACTTGTTGAAAGTTGCGCTGCGGACAGTAAATCGACAAAACTCCGTTACAATAAGAGTGAGAAGTATTGTTCAGCGCAACTTATCATGGAGGTACCCGTGTCTGCCAAGAAAACACCGCAAACTCAAAAACTTTATCAAACTCATCGAAAAAGCTCCCTTTACCCCCGAAGAGAAAACAAAATGGCAGGACTCGCTGCAGGAATTTGGTCTTACTGAAGAACTCGCCAATGAGATCCACGAAAAACTTTCTGCCCTGGCTACCGAAAGTTTCAGCAGTGACTGGGAGAAAGCCCGTTTCAGCATGGACCTGGCTGCCATACTTCGGCAGTGGCGCATGTCTCAGGGCAGTAAACAATTCAAACATAACCGCTAAGCCAGGCCGACTCGGCAATCTCGACTCCCCCAATGGGCATGCCAACACCCTCCCGACCCCACAGCCAACGGCTGACGTCTGATATTTTTTTATTCCTTGCCGCCATCGTGTGGGGAGGTGGTTTTGTCGCACAACGCACTGCATCCAGTAAACCTGGGATTCTTCAGTTTCAATGCAGTACGATTTCTGCTGGCGGGAGTAGTCATGCTGCCGTTCATTCTCCCCCGACTCAAAACAATATCGCGCAAATTCCTGTGGATCATCCCCGCCGGCATTCTTTTGTATGGCGGCAGCGCTTTGCAGCAAGCAGGCATCGAAACCACCTCTGCAGGCTCAGCCGGGTTCATCACCGGAGTGTATGTTGTGCTGGTACCGCTCCTGCTGGCAGTTTTCTGGAAGGTAAAGACCAAACCCATTATCTGGCTGGCAGCACTGGCGGCGTTTGGCGGAACTTACCTGCTCTCCACTGGTGGTAACAGCCCAAAACCTTCCACCGGTGATCTGATCGTCCTGGCAGGGTCTTTTGTTTGGGCTATGCATGTCATTGTCGTCGGGCTGGCCGTGAATGAACTGGATGTGTTTGTTTTTTCCGTGGGTCAATTCCTTCTTTGCGGCATTCTTCATCTTGGATCTTCTTTCTTCACCACACCTCCGGACGTTCAGAACATCCTTATTGTCCCTGCCCTCCATCCTTTATGCCGGGCTGGGATCAGTTGTTCTTGGTTTCACCCTGCAGGCGGTAGGGCAAAAACACGCTCCTGCAGCTGATGCTGCCCTTCTTTTGAGCCTCGAGGCGGTTTTTGCAGCACTATTTGGTGCATTGTTCCTCGGCGAACGCATGAATCCCATTCAAATTCTTGGATGTGTTATCATCATGGCATCCATCCTGGGGGCGCAATTAATCTTGCTCCGGCCACAAAAAATGTGACCGAAAATCCTGGAATTATAACACCAATCAGGCAAAATATATGACAATCATTCTTGACACCAAAAATTGCCTGTGATAAAGTAACCTGGTATTAATCAGATTAAAGGGAGTAATAAAATTGGTCCATCCAAAAAGACAGGCATTGATTGACCGGATGCATTTACTGCAGCAGTCCTCGCCAGATATTGAGGCAGCTGCCGTAGTGAGCATTGATGGTCTTGATCATCGCCTCTGCTCTCTTGCCCGAAATGAGCGAAGATCGCGTCTCCGCCATGTCTGCTGCCATGCTTTCTCTTGGCGAGCAGATCAGCAAGGAAATGGGGCGGGGTTCTCTTGAAATGGTGCACATCAAGGGCGATAATGGCTACGTGGTGCTGATGGCTGTGGGTGAAAAAGCCGTCCTCACCGCCCTGGTAAACCAACAAGCCAAGCTTGGCATGATCTTCCTCGATATGCGCCACACAGCAGATGATCTCGTCAGCCATTCTCGCCCAGGATTTCAGCGGATAAGCCATGACAGACGGATTTTTTCTCCCCAACCGCTTTGTGCGCACCACCATCAATGCACTCCAGGAAGTCGTCGGCGTTGGGGCAATGAAAACCATCTATCGCCAGGCAGAGCTTCCCGACCTGGGTGAAAACCCCCTCCCCGACAACATGAATTGCGAATTCTCATTCGTAAATTTTTCCCGTTTATTCAATTCGCTCAACGAAGTGATGGGGCGCCGCGGTGGACGATCTCTCTCCATCCGGGCAGGCAGGATATGCATGCGGCTCAGCGGACTCACCTTTGGCACCAGTCCACTTTCCGCGAGCATGCCGCCAGTGACCAGCACAACGGACACATTGCTCGTGCGTCTCAACCGCCTTTCAAATTTCCTGAATTCGGTCAGCGATATGCGTACCCTGGTTTGTATGCGCGAAGGCCAACCCGGTTATGAATTCCTCATCCGGCAATGCCCTGTTTGTACGAACCGCACCGCAGAAGACTCAATCTGCGGTTTCTTTGAAGGGTTGCTGGATGAGGCGGTCAAGGAATTTTCATATAAAGAAACTTACCAGGTGACTGAAATTGAATGTCTGGCGGCAGGAGCTCCTGCCTGCAAATACATCATCACCGAACCTGAACCTAATACCAAACCAGATCTCCGCCAGGAGCTTTAATGAGCCTGGCTGTCATCATCCCCACTTACAACGAAAAAGACAACCTCCCCAAGATCATCAATCGCATCCTTGCGCTGCCCATTGAAGATTTGCGCGTGCTCATTATTGATGACAACAGCCCCGACGGAACGGGCAGGATCGCGGATGAACTCGTCCTCCAGTACCCCGGAAAAGTGGAGGTCATCCATCGTTCAGGCAAGTTAGGCCTGGGAACCGCTTATGTGACGGGGTTTAAACATCTTCTGAAAACGGATGTGCAAAAGATCGCCCAGATGGACGCGGATTTTTCTCACCCTCCGGAAAAACTGGTGGAATTTGAACAAGCGCTGGAGAACGCCGACCTGGTCATCGGTTCAAGGTATATCGAGGGCGGCAGTTTGGATCACGATTGGCCAGCCTGGCGGAAATTCCTCTCCCGTTTCGGCAATGAGTATTCCCGGTTTATTTTGAGCGCCAAAACACAGGACATGACAGGTGGTTATCGTTTGTGGAAGCGCGAAGTCCTCAGCACCATCCCCCTCGACCAGATCCGCTCCAATGGTTATATCTTCCAGGTGGAAATGGCTTACCTCGCCACCAGGCTGGGATTCAAGATCAAGGAAATCCCCATCCACTTCGCTGAACGCAAATTCGGTCAATCCAAAATGAACCTCAGGATACAGGTCGAAGCCGCTCTGCGTGTCTGGCAGCTGCGCTCGCGCTACCGCCGCCTTCACTAAAAATAAACCCCTCAAGGAGTAAACATGAATGACACAGAATTACAATTTTTTCTGGGTGCCTTGAAATTTGCCTCTGAAAAACACCTGCACCTAAAGAGAAAAGATGTGGAAAAAACGCCCTATATTCATCATCCTATCCGTGTGGCTGAATTGATCTGCCGTGTGGGGGGCGTGAATGATCCAATCCTACTGAGCGCTGCCCTTCTGCATGATGTCATCGAGGATACTGGTACAAAACCAGAGGAGATTGCGGATAAATTCGGTGAAGAAGTCGCGAACATCGTTCAGGAAGTCACTGACGACAAAACGATTAAAAAAGAAAAGCGGAAAGAATTGCAGATCCTGCACGCCCCTAACCTGTCACGAAAAGCGAAGATCATCAAACTGGCAGACAAGATCTGCAACGTCAAGGATATCGGTTCTCATCCCCCGGCCGATTGGGACCTGGAGGAAAGGATGAGATATCTCGAATGGTCTCAGAATGTCGTGGCTGGGCTCAGGGGGATTAATCAACCGATGGAAGACTATTTTGATCAGACGCTGGCTGCTGCCACACAAAAGGTCACCGGTTAACCTTTAGCTGAATATTCAGGATAGAGGTTCTGCCGTTGTTTTGGCGGACTGGAAAATCTCGAACTCCCCCACCAGGGTGCGCCACTCCACCAGGTCCAGCGTCTGCGCCCTTCTGGCCGGGTCGATCCCGGCAGACTGCAGCAGTTCTTCAGCTTGAGTGCTTGATAAATGCAGCCCCGCAGCCATGGTATTTCTGAGCATCTTGCGTTTCTGTGAAAAACCCGCCTTTGCCAACCTGAAGAAGAGTGCCAGCTGCCTGTCAGTCATCAGGGGTTCGGGGAAAATATCCACCCGTAAAGTAGATGAATCCACCTTGGGCGGCGGGAAGAACGCCGCCGCAGGAATGGTAGCCATGATGCGCGGGGTGCCAAATACCTGCACACTTAGCGCCAGTAATGAAAGGTCCCCGGGTTCTGCGCAAATTCTTTTGGCGACTTCGCTTTGCATGGTCAGTACCAGGCGCCTCGGTTTTGATGCGTTTGTCAGCAAATGCCTGATAATGGCTGAGGTAATGTAGTACGGAATATTCGCCACCACCAGGTATCCGCTTTCACCAATGATCACCGCCGGATTTAATTCAAGGATATCCCCCTCGATGATCTCGCAATTCTCATGCCTTGACATCACTTCCCGCAGTGGGGGGATCAGTTTTCGGTCGATCTCAACCGCAACGACCCTCCTGGCAGCCTGTGCCAGTAAGCGCGTCAGGTTGCCCAGTCCGGCTCCGATCTCGAGAACAGTATCCTCTTTGGCAACTTCGGCACAATCCACAATTTTCTTCAGCGCGTTTTGGTCAACAAGGAAGTTCTGCCCGAGACCCTTATAGGGATCCAGGTTGTAGCGGCGCAGGAGTGTGCGTACATCCACCTGCGGCGTTTTTATGGCAAAGCCCCTGTGAACCCGGATGGCGCCGGAGCCAGCAAATACACTGTGATGCTTGGAATGAATTTCGCGTACAATTCGAATTCTTCGTCTGTATATCCCAGGTCGATCCAGTTATGGTTATACGGATATGATCCTGTGTCTGCTACCGTCCCAATTCCGTAACCGGGTATATAAATTTGTGTCCCTTTTAGAATCCGGTACCAGTCCAGGTGCACCGCGATGATACCCCTGTGTACTGTGGTTCCTGATGCAGTTACATTGTTACAATAATTGGGGATCCCTAACCGACACGGAGAATAGGCAGTGGCAGTAACGGTTACCGCGTGATAGTAGGTCATTGGTCCGCTGGGTGTATCGATGGTATTCAGGGCAAATTGTGAACTGTAAGCTTCCTGGTGTGTGACGGGCTGCTTGAGAATGACCACCCCCTCACTCGTTCGGGAAACCTCTTTACCGTTCTCATAACGCACACGCACCTTTGCTACTTGCAACCCGTTTTCGCCTTGAACTTTTACAACGCGTTCACCCACACCCAACGCCGGGTCTGCTACATATTCCACACCGAATGGAATATTATATTGTTCAGTCAGGATGTCTTCAGTCACACGGATGACTTCAATTATTCCGCCTTCCGGCAGCCCATCAGATTCATTCGGCTTGCTGTAATCCAGGTCCTGCAGGCTCACGCCTGCCTGTTGGAGGGCTTGGCCAACCGTTTCTGCGGTTGAAAGAACTGGCAACTCTTTACCATCAACCGTGATCATCAATGGCAGCCCACGCTTGATGGTAACGTCAATTGCTTCGGTCAGCAGTGTATCCAACGCAGGGGCAACATAATCCCCACCCAGCAAACTGATCCCACTCTGCCACAAAGCCTCACCCAGCGTGCTCGCTGAGGAATAAACCTCCAGTGTTTCGCCATCCATGTTTACTGTCAACTTAACCTGGGGAGTGTACTGAAGCATAAATCCGCGCATCGGGTTCAATTCCTGGTCGGCGTCCACCACCAGTCCATTCACCCGGTAGAGATCACCTTCCTCCGGTGAAACACCCGCCGCAATGACAATTTCCGCGGGTGTACGGGCACCTGTGTTTACACTCACGATCTCGCCTTGAGGATCGACCCACACACGGATAAGACCCGCGTGATTGAATACAATATCTGTCGTTTTGCTCAACCACGCACCGGCATCAGGCGAAACATAATCCCCCTCTGCGATACGGATACCTGCCGAGCGTAAAACTCCGCGCACAGACAGCGCTCGGCTGGTCACTGTCTCCCGCTGACCATCGATTGTGAGTGTCACCGGTCGCGCCATCAACAGGTAGCCAGCCACAATGCCCACCATGGGCAAGGCCAACAATAGGAATCTCCTTAATTTGTAAGACATACTGCGATTCTAACAGAAAAAAGAGAGCCCTTGCGGACTCTCTTTTTTTAGAGTTCTCTAACTTACTTTATGATCCTGGGGTTAACCCATTGAGCCCAATCCTGGTCGGGGCTGTCAAGCGCAACAACCTGAAGCACAAAGATGATATTCTTGCCGGCGAGCGAGGAAAGGTCAACATCAACTTTCAGGGGAGCATCCGCGTAATCCAAATCCCACTGGTTTAATTGCTTCAATCCTGCCACTCCCTCTTCGTAATAGCGCAGGAAGTAGCGCACAGCACACGCCGTGCCTTCAAAGCGGCAGCCAAGTGTGGCACGGAATTTCATCCCATTTTGCACCGCCAGTACAGGGAATGTGCCCGAAATTGAGCCGCCCGCAATCCATTGCGGGTGAGTGACCAGGGCAACGCCATTGTAAGTGGTGCCATTGGAGAGTTTTGGATCATCGTTGCGTACCGCGTAACCGGTTGCGTCCGAGGTGGTGCCGGGGCACGGCAGGGTACCGGGTGCGGTAGCATTGCGCCAGCTGGCAGAGCAGTAATTGCTGGCAAAATTGTAAACCAGGGTCTCAAGCGGCATCAATTCAATGATCCCGCTAAAATCAAGCCCGGGCAGAAGCATAATGGAACTCACTTTAATTTGGGCATAAATGGGGGAGTTGAAGGAGGACCCGGTACCAAAAATGAGTCCGGTATCACTGCGCAGTTTAAAGTTTCCCGTATATTCACCATTGGTGCCAGGGGATTTCATATTAACTGAAAGGTCAACTGTGGCGCCTGGGGCTATGTTACCAAGTAGGCTGGTAGCTGCCGGTGCGCCCATTTGATTTCCACTGAAATAAACCACTGCATAACTGGTAGTCCAGGTACAGGTGCCGACGTTCTTGACCCGCCAGGTTTTAACAAAGTCTTTGTTTGGCAGCAAAACGCTTCCATCCGGAATCGTCACATCTTCGACCCATTCAGCGCGGTTACAGGTATCCTGGGTGGGAGTCAGTGTTGGCGGAGCAACGGTCGGACCAACAGTGGGCAATCCGGCGGTGGGTAGTGGAGCAGAGGTAATGGTGGGTGGCGCACCTGCTGTTGGGAGATTGACCGCTTCCGTGGAGGCTGGTCCGCCAAGGGCAATCAGGGTTTGAGCAACTGAGGTATTGATCGCATTCTCATCAGGTGTTGTGGTTTGGCTACCAAAGGGAAAATTACAAGAGACAAGTCCAAAAAGGAACACTATCACAAGGACTATGTATCGCAACGACCTTTTCATTTTCTCCTCCTGTCTGTTGGGGAAACCCCCACCATTTTATTATTATACAGAGATTATGGCGCTTCTGTTCCATCCAGAAAAACTTTTCTCATAGTTATTTGATCTATCGAATCTAACCTTTAAGAAATAGGCCGCCTTTCTTATAGGTCGAATACACCATTAAAATGATTTAGACCGGTCACACCACCGGTCCAAATCATAAGGAGGATCAAGGGACCAGAAACGAATCAGATCAGGTCCAGGGAATGGTTGTTGGAGATAAAACTAAGTCCTCTAAGTTAATCTTGGCGATTACTGGGTTCCCTGCAAACGGGGATCAAAGGCATCGCGCAGTCCATCGCCAAGGAATGTGAATGAGAGCACAATGATTGCCACAAATATGGCTGGGGTCAGCAGAGCCCACGGCTGTGCATTGATGGCAGTTTGCCCATCGAGGAGTAAAGAGCCCCACGAGGTCAGGAAGAAATCTGCCTGGTTGGTCGATGGGCGCAAGCCCAGACCGAGGTAACCCAAAATGGCTTCAGTGATGATCATCATGGGTATGGAAGTGGCAGCGATGATGATGACCGGACCCAGGCTGTTGGGAAGCAGGTGGCGGAACATGATTCGGCTTTTTTTCGCGCCAATGGCGCGCGCGGCTTCCACGAATTCCTTCTCTTTGAGTGACAGCACCTGTCCGCGCACGATTCGCGCCACGCCAACCCAGTTAACGAATGCCAGCGCGCTGAATAACAGCAGCAAACCGTTCAACATCTGTCCCAGGGCTGTATCGCGCAGAGCGATCATTACAATAATAAAAAAGAGCAGGTCGGGGAACGCGTAGATCACATCCGTGAGACGCATCAGCAGGTTATCTACGCGTCCGCCTGCATACCCGGAATACAAGCCCACTATGGTGCCGACCAGCAGGATGATCGCTGTTGGAACAAGCCCCACGATCATGGAAACGCGTGCGCCATAGATCGTGCGGCTTAAGACGTCCCTGCCCAGGCTGTCGGTACCGAATATATAAGTTGCTTCACCTGCGGCTCCGGTCGGTCCTTCTGCCACCCACACCGGTGGCAGGAATTTTTTACCTGAGG
This sequence comes from uncultured Chloroflexia bacterium, assembly GCA_963753625.1. GTDB lineage: Bacteria > Chloroflexota > Anaerolineae > Anaerolineales > Anaerolineaceae > UBA6107. Next base: position 735,389 of record CAVWCP010000002.1, on the reverse strand, counting down.
TTATCTCCAGCGGGTTGTGAGGAACGATTACATTGGCAAACAAAGCAATAAGAAAGAAAATGACAATGATCACCATGGAGACTACCGCGCCTTTGTTGCGGCTCAGGCGTGACCAGGCGTCTTTGAACAGACTGCGCGGCGGTGTGGTAAGCTCGTTTAAGCTCACGATTTGACTCTTGGTGTGTGTGATAACTGCCATTTTATTGCCTCTCATTCAAATCTTGTGACAAACAGATCAAAAAATAAAAATGTTGGATGATTGCGAAGATGCTATTCAATTTTGGTCTGGCTGGTTTTCACCAGCCAGACCTTTTTTAATTGAAATTACTTTTCGATCGTGATGGTTAGCGGGTCCATTTGTCCGGGCCAGCCAGCATCCATAGGAGTGGTCACAACACCCTTTACCCATGGTTTGATCAGGTATGAATTGACATTGTTATACATAAAGGCGTTGACCGCATCGTCCACCAGTAGTTTCTGCGCGTCTACATAAAGTTGCATACGTTTTGCAGAATCTATCTCAACATCCGCTTGCTGCATGAGTTCATCCATTGCCGGATTGGAATATCCGTATTTTTCAGCATATGGAGAGGACGTCATCCAGTAGATGCTTAGCCAGTTCTGAGGATCAGGATAATCTGCGCACCAACCCAGGTAGAAAGTCTGCGGCATGGTCTCTTTTTCTTTGGTCAAGGCTGTGTAGGTGGTAGACTCTGTTGGGTTTAATACCACTTCAACTCCCAGGCTTTCCTTCCAGTTATTCGCCAGCCACTCGAAGCGAGTGCGGTTGCGGGGAGAGTCACTGAAGGTCAATTTAATCTCAGGTAGGTTTTCAACACTGCCGTAAGAGGATTCAGCCAGTGCTTGCTTGGCTTTTTCAGGGTCATACCCCCAGCGATCTTCACTTGCGTCATATCCAGGCCAGCCATCAGGGATCCAGGTCAGGGTCGGTGCTCCCAGACCTTGCATAATATCGGTCACCCAGGCTTCGCGGTCAGTTGCATATGCAAATGCCTGGCGTACTTTAGGATCTGTAAAGGGTTCCTTGAATGGCGGGAAGAAGAAGGCGAATGTGCATGATCCAGCATAAATTTTCGCCTGAGTGTTTAACACTTCATCTGCCTGTACCGTCAGCAGGTCTTCAGCCGCTAATGGCACAACATCAAATTCATCATTCTTATAGGCTTCAAATGCAACTGCGGAGTCAACAATGTACCTGAAATCCAGGTTGAATTTAGCCACACCGCGCCAGTAGTTCGGATTGGGCTCGAAAGTCATGTAAGAAGCTTGTTCCATTCCGACCAACTTGAAAGGTCCATTTCCTATATGGTTCGAAGCGGTTAGCCACCAGGTTTCACCACCGGCTTCCACCAATTCCTGTTTAACAGGATAGGCTACCCACATATAGAGCAGTGTGTGCATATAAGGAGTGGGCTGTTCCATGTTAAGTTTTAGGATGAGGCAGTCTTTTTGTTCGTAGTCTGTGCAGGTTTGTCCCTTGGTGTCGAAAGCCTTGATGGCAACAGCTTCCTTTAATGTTTGCAGTGCAGCAGGGTCCGCCAGGTCACCATTACGGAAAGCCGCGGCACCAACCACCATATCGATGGTGCCGGAGTATTCACCGGCGGTCGCGGGATCCAACAGACGGAACAGTGCATATTCAAAGCGCTTGGCGTTCAGCAGGGTGCCATCACTGTACTTGAGGTTCTTCCGTAAAGTGAAAGTGATCTCGGTGGCGTCCGCGTTGTATTCCCATTTTTCCGCAGCACCTGGTTCAGTTTCCATCTTGGTGTTCAATCGCGTCAGACCTTCGTAGATGTTCATCAGGGTCGCGATCTCATTCACAAATGAGCTTTTTTGCGGGTCGATCATGTCGGGGAAAGTCCCCATATTGACACGGATGGTCTGGCTTGGAGCCTCCGGCGCTTTTTGGCAGGCCGCCAGGACCATTGCCAGAACAATGATCAAAACTATTCCTTTGAACCAACGACTTGATTTCATGTAACTCCTCCGATTCGTAAATTGGGCGTTAATTGATGCGAACAATTCTACAAACTTGATAGTTTCCTCCTCTTTATTTTTTTATAAACTTTGGTAAGGCAATTGCGGGAATCCCACCGGTTGGTGGCTTTATGTCACATTTATCTTAAGGATTGCTTGATTGCTTTTCTTCCCCTCATTTGGGTGGTTATTTTGGGCGCCTGTCTTAATTTCAGATTAACACACTCATCATGAATTTAATAATGGTCTCAATCAGACTTTAGTGAATACAAAATAAATCACATTGGAAATTTTTTATTAATCTATCATTAATCATCCGAATCTAGACTTATTTGCAGCCTGTCTCAATATGAAACAAGACCGCGTCATCCTCACCTCAAAAGTACAGATCCCACCGCAAAACGCGGATGTTGTAACGCGCCTGCGGTTGATCCATAAATTGAACCGGGTGTTTGATCCGGATGTAAAAGTTGCCCTGGTACTCGCTCCTCCGGGTTTTGGAAAATCCTCAATGGTCAGTGAATGGGCTCATCTCCACGATGGCGAGGTGGCCTGGTTTTCTGTTGAAGAACCAGATAACCATCCTTCCACGTTTTGGCAATATTTTATGGCTGCCATCCAGAGTGTTATTCCTAAATTCGTTAGTCCGGTAAATTTCTATCATCCTGAACTTCAGGATGTTGATATTCATAGAAGCCTCGTTCACATGATCAACAAGATGTCTGGGGCGAAACGCAGCCTCGTCATCGTTCTTGACGACCTGCATCACGTCACCAACCAGGTTATTCTGTCTGAGCTGAAATTCCTGGTCGAACATCTTCCCGCGAACATGAATATGGTCATTACCAGTCACCAGGAACCGGATTGGCCCCTGGCGAAATTACGAGTCAAGGGCGGTCTGATCGAAATTCGCGTGGGTGAACTGGAGTTTTCAACTAACGAAACCTGTGAATTATTTCGCAAAATGAATTTGCCCGATTTTTCACAGCAGGATGTGAATACCCTGGTTGAAAAATCCGAGGGATGGGTATTCGGGATCCAATTGGCAGCGATCGCTGCGGCAGATAAAAATGGAATCCTGGCAATTGATACCTCGAACCCTTTAATCCACGATTACCTGGTTTCTGAAGTTTTCACTGTACTGCCGCCAGACGTGCAGGATTTTTTGATGGATATCTCCATCCTGGATTCGCTTAACGCATCCTTGTGTGCCTGTGTTACCGGGCGTGATGATGCCAATAAATTACTCAAACAGTTGGAACAGGAAAATCTTTTCCTCATGCCCGTTGATGAGCAGCGGGAGTGGTATCGCTTCCATCGTTTGTTTTTGCATCTTCTGCGCGTAAGGTTAAAGAAATTGCCCGCAGACAAGGTACGCAAACTGCATGCCAGGGCGAGTGAATGGTACGAAAAGAATGGCCGTGTTACTGCCGCGGTTGATCATGCGCTGCGGTGTGAAGATTATGACCGCGCAGTTTCTTTGGTTGAAAATAATATCTTTCAAATGATGGATAATTCCGAGTTGATACGGCAGTCTGAACTGGTTAGCAAACTTCCGGTTTCAGTCCTCCAATCACGACCTGAATTAACCATCGCCAATGCATGGCTGCTTGCCTATACCGGTAGATGTGAGGATGCCGAACAATACCTGTTAATTACTGAGAACTCCCTCAGGACCATGAGTCTGAAAAGCGAGAGGCGTAAGGTTGTTGGCAGGATGCTGGCGGTTCAGTCTTATATCCACTGGTTGCGGGGAGATAACGAAAGGACCATCAAGTCTGCCAGCCAGGCACTGATCAACCTGGACAGCAAAGATACTTTAAATGGAGGGGTTACTTTAATTTCTCTCGGCACCGCGCTGGAAGGCGGCGGATTGCACGCCGAGGCTCTCGAAGCCTACACTGAAGCCATTGAAACCTGTTGTCATGGAGATTGTACGCACATTCATATCCTGGCGTCTTCTGCAAAAGTCAGGTTAATGCTCATACTTGGGCAATTGCAGCAAGCCGATCTCCTGGCAGCTGCTACCATTAAAAAGGTATTGGAGAAAAATCCCGGCCAGGCAGAGCGTTATCCGGCGCTGGGCAATCTCTACGCCAACCGCGCCGAGGTGTTCTTGTTTCGCAACAATCTCGCGTCAGCGCTTGAAATGGCCAATGAAGGCGTCAGGCTGGGTCAACAGTGGAGGCAGGCAGATACCACCATCACCACCCGGGGGATAAAAAGCGCGGTCTTGTGGAAGATGGGTCAAAAAGAAGAAGTTTTCAAAATACTGGATGAATTGAGACCATTAGCCTCCCTGGTTTCTTCATGGTATTTGAATTATCTTGACGCTTATATGATCCTTTTGGGAGTTGAACCTGAGAGTCTAAAAACCACTTGCAGGTGGTTTGATTTAGAGGATGATGTAAGTGAAAGTGATTTCAACCATTCTGACCTTGTACTTTGCCGGGCGCGTGTGAGGATGCTTTATACGAACATGCGTTATTCAGAGGCATTAAAATGGCTCGAGTTGATCCGGGAGGATGCCGAGAAAACCGGCATGTTGATGTACTATGCTGATTCGCTGGTGATGCAGGCCATCTGCCATTTCGGCTTGGGAGATAAAGAGGAAGCCCGCAAACAACTTTCAACTGCACTTGACTTTATTATGAGTGAACGCGCTTATTCCATTATCCTGGACAAAGACGAGGCAGGCATTGAATTATTGGAGGGATTAACCTTCGAGCCGCCCGTGGCTGCAGACATCAACTTTATACTGGGAATGGCAAAGGCATCTCCAAATCTGGACCTCCCGGGAGATGCAAAGAACCACGTTGGGTTAAAACAACAAAAATCAGCCGGGTTAAGTACGCGCGAGAAAGAGATCCTCAGTTACCTCGCCACCCACAAGACCAGCACCGAGATCGCCGAAGGGCTGACTGTTTCGGCGAACACCGTCAGATTCCATATCAAAAGCATCTACAATAAGCTGGACGTGCACTCCCGCGATGAAGCGGTGGATTGCGCCCGGCGGCAAAAATTGATCGAATAATCCCATTGCTGCGAAATTCATCAAAATGTATCGCCACCAATCCCCCTGAAAAGTTGAATTTATCCGCCAAATGGGCTATGATTAAGTATCGGTTAACCCATTACTCGTTGGTAGGAGGAAAAAATGGCAACGGTCAAATCAATCCTGGAAAACAAAGGGCATGCGGTTTACTCCGTCAAACCTGAGGCAACCATCCTGGATGCCCTGAAGTTGATGACAGAGAAACAGATCGGTGCAGTGATGGTGATGGACGGCGACACTGTGAAAGGAATTTTCTCCGAAAGGGATTATGCCCGCCGCGGTACCCTGCTTGGCAATCCGGTGACCACGCCCGTCAAAGACGTGATGACCTCAAAAGTGTACTATGTCAGTCCGGAGCAATCTGCCGAAACCTGCATGGCGCAAATGTCCGACAAACGCATCCGCCATCTGCCGGTTGTAAAAGACGGCAAAGTGGTTGGCGTGATCTCCATTGGTGACGTCGTGAAGGTCCTCTTAAAGGACAAAGATGCCTTGATCAAGGGGCTTGAGAACTACATGCTGGGGCAGGAAATACAGCTTTAATCAGTTTTCGATGACTAAAGTGGCTCGCCTGTGCGAGCCACTTCGCATTTATGCACTGTCAATGCTATAATCCGATTTCAGTCACTGGTTGAGAATGGGCATTACCCGCATATCCATTCTCGTCAAGAACTAAACCAACACTCCGTTCTTCCGAGGTAAAAATGTTCCTCCCTATATTCGTCATTGTCATCGCTGTGGTCTTGCTGGTCGCCGCCTTCCTGCTCGTGCGCATGATGCTGTTCTCACGGCGCGCCTCCAATGTTTACATTGAGTACAATCCCTCCCTGCCCAAACTGGCTGTTGACCCGCTGGATGCTGCCAGGAACCTCTCATCGGTCATCAAGGTGGAGACCATTTCACATGAAGATGTGGAGCAGGATGTGAAAGCCAACTTTAAGGTGCTGCAAACCAAACTGGCAAAACAATACCCGCTCGCACATTCCATCCTCAAAAAAGAAATCCTTGACGGCTACAGCCTGCTGTATACCTGGAAAGGGTCCAACGAGCCAACTTGACCCGATCGTCTTCATGGCGCACCAGGATGTTGTCCCCGCGGACGAACATACCCTTCGAAATGGACGCACGCGCCATTTTCAGGCGAGATCGCTGACGGCTTTATCTGGGGTCGCGGCAGCATGGATATCAAGAATCAATTGATCGCCGTATTTGAGGCGGTGGAACAACTCATCAAGAACAATTACCAGCCGGAACGCACCGTCATGCTTTCCTTCAGCCACAACGAGGAAGTCCTCGGGTCCGGCGCGGTGGCGGTGGTGGCGCACCTCAAAGCCAAAGGCATTCACGTGCAGTCGGTCATCGACGAAGGCGGCTCGATCTACGATGATATGATCCCCGGTGTTGAAGGTCTGGCAGCCATGATCGGCGTCGCGGAAAAAGGTTACTTATCTCTCAAGCTGCAGGCGCAGGCCAGCGGCGGGCATTCCTCCACCCCATCAAAGCTACAGCTATTGGCATCCTGGCATCCGCCATTGACCGCCTGCAGAAGCACAAATTCCCCTCTCGCGTCAGCGCTGTCCTGCCCATGTTTGAAGGATTAGGCGCAGCCGCGTCACCCATGATGCAGTTGGCGTTCGCCAACCTGTGGCTCTTCAAAGGACTGATCGAATCCAGGCTGGCCAAAAAACCGGAAGCCGATGCCACCATCCGCACCACCATGGCTCCCACCATCATCAAGGGCGGGGTGAAGGATAACGTGCTGCCTTCTGTGGCGGAAGCGGTGGTCAATTTCCGCCTGCTGCAGGGAGAATCCATCGCCACCGTGTGTGAGCGTGTGCGCAAGGTCATCAACGATGAGCGCGTCACCTTTGAGCCGATGCCAGACAAAGCCTGGGAAGCCTCCCCGGTTTCGGATGTGGAATGCGCGGCTTACCAGCACATCTCTTCGGTCACCACCGAACTCTTCCCCGGCACGGCGGTGGCGCCTTACATCATGCTCGGCGGCACCGACTCGCGCAACTTCCATGAGGTCAGTGACCAGGTCTACCGCTTCTCCCCCATCCGCGTCACCCAGGAAGATGTGCACCGCGTGCACGGGGTCAACGAACGCATCTCCATCGAGGCGATGCACACCATGGTGGAATTCTTCTACCGCCTCATCCCGAGGTGGGCATCCAGGGACATGTAGAACAAAAGCCGGGTTCGCCCGGCTTTTTTATTATTAATGTTCATCTGTCAAATTTCATCTCTTCAATTGATAATTGCAAAGTGGAGATAATTCCGCGAATTACTGCAGAATCATAAATAATGCAATTATTCCGCCAATGGTATTGACGATGATGTGAACCAGCATGCCAAAACGGATATTCCTTTTTTTCCAAACTAGATGGATCAATGGATAGGAGGCTGCTATCCTGATCAGGTTTTCCCATGGTGAAAAAAAGTGATAAATGGAAAAAAGTACCGTGTTAAGCAATGGCGCCCATTTTCCGGCAAATTTTTCCATCCTGGGAAGCAGATAGCCGCGAAAATACATTTCCTCCACGAACGGTCCTGAGATGCAGCTCAGCAGAATATAAACGGGAATCAGAACCTTTATTCCATCGTAACCGGCTAAGGCTGCAGGGTTTTGCAGGAGCAATTGAAAGTTATACTGTTCAGGCCACCAGGAGAAAAATGTTTTAACAATAGCGGGTTGGATCAGTGGGGCGATCACCACGAACATCACCAGGAAATAGAGAATGAGGAGCGGTACAAAAATCAAATATTCTTTCAACGCGCTTTTTTCGGTATATTTTATAACTTTCCTGATCGAATATTTTCCAGTCTCATTTTTACCGGCAAGCAACAGGATCCCAAGCTGAACGGGCAATAAGCCAAAAAGGATCCCCAGGAGAAACCCCAGGACGGGGCTTAACCTCTCATCAATACCCAGTAATTTCGAAAAAATGGGCTGGGAAAATATCAGGATCGAAAAAAGGACCACCAGTCCCGGAAGCAGATGCAAAAGAATTGATTGTAGTGGTGTATGCTGCTTTACCCCGTCCATTTCATCTCCCTGTTAAAGCCAGCGTCACCCGCATCACGAACCTGTCAATCGCGCCGAATTTGTACTTGTAATCCTCATTGCCGCGCATGAAGTCGAATTCCTCGCGCCCGTTCTCGTTGGCCCACTTGAGCAAATGCCCCAGCAGCACCCAGCCGGGCGAGTAGGACATGAAGCGCGTGTCGATCCCGGAGTTGTACACCCAGATGCGGTCGAGGTAATCTGCGTTGAGGTAGCCGGCGGCGAACTCGTCTCCAATTTTCAGGAACACCAGCTGCAGGCAGCCGATGCCAAAACCGGCGCGGATGATGGCTTTCATTTGTTCGCGCATCGCCGGCGTCAGGAAGGTACATTTATCTGCATCCTGCGCCATCAGGCCGAGGAAAATATCCATGTCCGCATCCAACGTCTCAATGTCGGTGGAGAAATACACTTCGGCAGGAATCTCTGCTTCGGCGGCGCGGCGCATTTTGCGGCGGATCTCGTGGCGCTGCTTCGAGTCGATCTGCGAGAGATAAGTCTCCCAATCCCCCGGCAGCTTGATGTACGGCGAATGCTGCAGCTGCTCGACCTTCAGGCGCTCTTTTGATGCGTCAATCTCCTCGAAGGCGCGGATGGTGGGAGAATCGTCCAGAATGTTATAAAGATCGATTGCCTTTACAGGACCAAGTTCTGCGGGACATCCTTCAAGATATGCCACCAGTGAGCGCACAAAATCCGCCCGGTCAGCTTCCTGCGAGATGAGGTCAAGGTAATCACTGATCTCAATGCTGCCGAGCAGGAGCAGGCGTTTTTCACCCTCGTGCTCGGCGGTGAAACAGGGCGCGATGCCGGCAAGCACGCCGTCTTTGTGCCCGAGCAGGATCGCCAATTGCGCCTCCTGCGGCCACTCCCCGCCGCCGCGGTGCTGCCACCAGGCTTGCAGGTACTCAAAGCGCAGGAACGGCACATGCGGGTTCGACCTGTCCAGCAGGTCGTTCCACGCTTGTTCCATTGACGCTGAAAATTCGGTACTGAGGGTGATTTCCAAGTAAGAGTTCCTTTAAACTTTATTGTATCAGTTGCTCAGGATTGCGGTCGCAGCAGGCTGGCGTTCTTGCGCAGCCAGGTTCTGTGAAGTTTATAATCCGGGGCATAGCGCGCCACCACCGCCCAGAAATCTTTTGAATGGTTGGGCTGGAAGAGATGCGCCAGTTCGTGAATGACGACGTACTCCATCACTGCCGGCGGTGCCATCACCAGGCGCCAGTTGAAGGATAGCGTGCCGCGGGTGGAGCAGCTGCCCCAGCGTGTGCGCTGGTCGCGGATGGTCAGGCTTTTCGGACGGGCGTTCATGCGGGCGGCTTGAGCTTTTACCACATTGGCGATCACTCCGCGCGCCTGCTCCCGCAGCCAATCCTCCGCGTAGGTGAGGGTGTGAGTCCGTGAGCCTGCCGGCACACGCACGATGAGGCGGTCTTTGGCCAACTCCACCCTTGCGCGGCTCTTGCGCTCCGCCTCCTCCACCCTTTCCATACGCGTGGCGGCACCCCTCACTAAAATGACATCCTTTGGCAGCGCGGGGGCGGCTTTGCGTTTGGCGGGCTGGTCCAGCTTGGCGAGGATCCACTGCGCGTGCTCCTGCAGAAAGCGTTCCACGTTGCCCCGGCGCAGTCCGCGCGGAACGGTCACGCTCATCTGCCCATTGGCAATGGTCACGCGCAATTGACGCGCGCGCGTGGACACCTTGAGGGTGTAGGGAACGCTGCGGCTGCCAAACTGGATGGTGCCGGGTTCTTCATTTGAGATCAAAAGATGGTTTCTCCCTGGAGTGATGCATTGGTGTTCATTTTACCAAGAACAAGTGGCATTGCAGGACTTTCAAGGCAAGAGATTTGTGAATTGACTTTTACCCGCGCCTTTCGTACACTAAGCTCATTCCGTTTGACATAGAGGTAACCATGGACCAAAAAGCCGGCGCGCAGATCAGCAAGAAAGCCTTCATCCAATCCGCGTTGATCCTGTTATTCCTGATGCTCGTGGCCGGGGTGCTCACGCGCGTACTGCCTGCCGGGTTGTACGAGCGCCAGGTGATTGATGAACGCACGGTCATCCTGCCGGATTCCTACCAGGTGGTCGACCGCCCGGATTATCCCATGTGGCGCTGGGTCACCGCCCCGGTGGAGGTGTTGTGGGGGGATGACGCCATGGTGGTCATTGCCATCATCATCTTCATCCTGCTGGTCAGCGGCGCCTTTGCCGTCCTCGATAAAAGCGGCATCCTGCGCTCAGCCCTGGCGTCAATCGTCAGGCGCTTCGGCAAACGCAAGTACCTGCTGCTGCTCGTCATCTCCTTCTTCTTCATGTCGCTGGGCGCCTTCCTCGGTCTCTTTGAGGAGATCGTGCCGCTGGTGCCGCTGATGATCGCCCTCAGTTACTCCCTCGGCTGGGACGCGCTGGTGGGGCTCGGCATGAGCATCCTGGCCACCAACATGGGCTTTTCGGCCGCCATCACCAACCCCTTCACCATCGGGGTGGCGCAAAAACTGGCCGGGCTGCCGCTCTTTTCCGGCGGACTTTTCCGCATTCCCATCTTCCTGGTCATTTACGCCCTGCTGGCGTGGTTCCTGGTCAGCTTACGCGCGCAAGATCGACCGCAACCCCGAAGCTTCGCTGGTCTTCAAGGAAGAGCCAGGCAGACCGCGCGCGTTACAGCCGCGCTCGACCTGGATGCCCTGCACTATGCCGGCGGACAGCCTGGGCAAAGCCGCCCTGGTCTTCGGCGCTTTCCTGCTGCTGATCGTGGCTGTGCTCATCGCCAGCCCGTTCGTGCCCATCCTCTCTGATCTAGCCTTGCCGCTGGTAGGCATCCTCTTCTTTGCCGGCGGGCTGGCGGCCGGTTTCGTTTCCGGTGCGGGCGGCAAAGTCATCGGCAAAGCCCTGCTCGAAGGTATCAGCGGACTGGCACCCGGCATCCCCCTGCTGCTGATGGCCGCCAGCATCAAGCACATCGTCACTTCCGGCGCAGGTGATGGATACCATCCTGCACGGCGCTGCCGGCGGGCTGCAGGGAGCTTCGCCGTTCACCGCGGTGCTGCTCATCTTCCTGCTGGCGCTGATCATCGAGTTCTTCATCGGCTCCGCGGGCGCCAAGGCGGTGCTGCTCATGCCCATCCTGCTGCCGCTGGCTGACCTGGTGGGGGTGACGCGCCAGCTCACCGTCCTGGCTTACTGCTTCGGGGATGGCTTTTCCAACATGGCTTACCCCACCAACCCGGTGCTGCTGATCACCCTCGGGCTGGCCTCGGTGGGCTACGCCAAATGGATGCGCTTCACCTGGAAGCTGTGGCTGCTGGTGATCCCGGTGATCGTGGTCTTCCTGTGGCTGGGCAACCAGATCCAGCTCGGTCCGTTCTGATTCAGAGAACTGATCATTCAAATTTGAACGCTGGAAAACAGTTGAATTGTTTTTTGTTCCGGATAAGGAACAAATAAAACAATTAACCTGGTTTGAATTATTCGTTCACCTTTGACGAGCGCCCTATTCGCTTTGCTACGGGGCGCGCAAACCTTCGTATTGATTCCAAGAAACAAAAAGAAACAATTCGAACCTGGCGAGGAAGAAAGCCTGTTAAGGGGCAACAAAAAGGATATATATTAATTGTTGCACAAATGCTGGAAAATACTACTTGCCTGTTTGGCGAATTTTAAGGCCAAAACTTGCCAATTTGGCAAGTTTTTTGGGTTTTTAGTAACGGGTGATCAAATATCGGATAACCAATTAGTTAAATAAAAACATTGAACTACTTGCAACGAAACCAATTAAAAATCCCGTAAAAATAAGTCGCTTTTCTATCTTTAATATTTGAACATTCTTGAAGTAAGGAAGATTCCGACTCGCTCTCGAGATCATCCCAAAAATTAGAATTAGAAATACGTTTACTATGAAATTCACAACCACAGTATTTGTGTTGTTAGGTACTAATACGAGGTTGTAAATCATAACAAGTAATCTAAACGAAAAATACCCTCCTCCATTAACAACAAGACGATTCACAAAAGAATCGCTAGTTTCTATTCCTGTAAATGGTTGAAGCAATAGGGCAAGGTAACCTCCACATAATATTGACACGCAGCCAACTAAAACACTAACCCAGTTTTCAACGCCAAGACTATTTAATAATGAAGGATCACCTGTGGAATAAATCACTCCAAAAATATAATTCGATCCATTGCTGTAAAAAATGAACATTCCAATATAGCCTAATATTGTCCAATATGGATTTCGAAAGCGAAACGCAGCCCATACAAACAAAATCGCTGCAAAGGTGCTAAAAAGAATTCCGCCCCATGCGGTAAAAAGAAGATTTGGGGGAGGTATTTTATATTCTACAGCTGACCAACTTATAGGATTTATATGGAAACCACTAATTTCGCCTCCTGTTAATAATGATGCGAAGGCGTGTCCACATTCGTGAATAAATGGGTACTCGATAATTGCAAGTAACTGACATCCAAAAACAAACAAAAATGAGTTCTTGTTAAATTTCAATTCGATTCCTTTTCTCACTGCGAACTCGGTTTTAGGATTCAGACTCATATCCTTGGAGTCTAGAGCTCATTCTAAATTCCGTTATACATTTTTACTGTTAAGGGGCTATAAAAAGGCTCTATATTTATTGTTGCACAAATGCTGGAAAATACTACTTGCCTGTTTGGCGAATTTAAAGGTTAAACTTGCCAAATTGGCAAGTTTTAGAAGTTTTTTGAATGCTTTTAGAAGCGGTGGTTTCCTAACGCACCTTACCTGATAATCCAAGGTAAGTACGATTAATTTTGTTCAGTAATTTTTCCATCCACTAATCGAATCATCCTGTCAGCCATGGAAGCTAAATTTGCTTCATGGGTTACAAGAATAACAGAAATGCCAGTATTTTTTGATAATTCTCTAAGCAATTCGAACACCTTCTGACCAGAAGTAGAATCCAGATTCCCGGTAGGTTCATCTGCCAGAATCAACTTTGGCTCATTGATCAAAGCTCGCGCCACCGCAACACGCTGCGCTTCACCGCCAGACAGATTTGCCGGCAAATGATCTGCCTTACTTTCTAATCCCACGGTTTCCAGTAAGTGTATCGCTCTGTCTTTAATGTTTTTTATTTTTCCCTTTTGATATGGAATTAATGGGTATATCACGTTTTCTAAAGCGGTCAGTTGCGGAAAAAGGTTAAAAGACTGGAACACGAAACCAATGATGTTTCTGCGATAATCGGCAAGGTTATCTGCACTCAGGGTCGTTAGATCTACATCGTTATAATAAATTGACCCACTGGTAGGCTTATCCAGTGCCCCGATCAGGTTTAATAATGTTGTTTTTCCGGAACCCGAAGGTCCCGTGATCGAAACAAACTCATTATCACCAACCTCAAAAGAAATTCCGTTTAAGGCACGAAACCAAAGTCCAACATTATAGATTCTTGACACATCCTTTAAGCAAATCATTTTCAACCTCCTGATTGCTCAAAAACAATTGGTTGTCACCAGACTAAAGCTCTGGTGGTTACTTCTCACACATGATGCCTTAAATATTGCTTTATCGCGACAAAAGACGTGAGCAACCCTGCCAGGCAGGGAAAAACCAGACCGGCAAGGAAAATGAGCGGCATGAACCCCGAAATGGGACCCGGGTCACCAACAATGATGCGATAGAGCAGAATCGCAAGGAGTAAACCCAGCAATCCACCGCCAAGCCCAATGATGCTGCTTTGCCACAAATATAACCCTCGCACATCTTTATCCTTCCAACCAAGCGCTTTTGTGATCGTAATTTCGCGGTAATCAAGATGAACACGGTTATAGATAAAAAGAGCAATGGCAGTAACTGCCAGTAGAAAAGCCACCCCAATAAGCATAACGTGAGAAGCCTCAAGGCGTTCCAATATAAACTGCCCCAAAAGAGTACCGCTTAGATAACCGCGTTCATTGTTAAGGGCAAAGAGGAGATAACAAAACAGAGCATTACTAAGTGTAATTCCGGTCAGGATCAAAAATGTCAATAGCGGTGTGCGGATCAATGAGTTCAGCGCGATGCGGAATACGGAATTTGAGGGAACAACTCGAACCGTTTTCTGATCGGCTTGATTCCTAAATATATCAACTGGATTAGCTCTTGCCGCAATCCATACAGGAACGCACCCCCCAAAGATGGAAATTAATGTGACAAACAGAATAGCTCCCCCAAACAAAGTATAGGAACCAACTGTCCATTTGAAGATCGCAGCCAGACCAATTGAGATACCGCAGGCTATTACAGAGCCAACAAAACCAACAACCGCAGCTCTTTCTATCTCCATTAGCAGAACCTCTTTTGTGCGCCAACCCAATGCTTTAGAGAGTGCGAACTCCCTGCGGCGATTATGGGCATTCATCCAATTGAACTCAAGGATGGTTAAGAACGAAATGAAGCTGAACAACAACAGCAGGAACTGGTTTGTTTTTGACAAACCCTCATCGTAAGAAGTCGTTACCCCCTTTTGGATCCATTGCTCCTCCACATAGCCCACATCTGGGATACGCACCAGAACCGGGCGGGGAGAAGAACCGACCATGATATCCACATCCAGAGCCGGTTTGTTCAGCAATTGCACTAGCAACTGATTCAATCTTCTGTTGGGCTTCAGCGGTTAGCCCATCTACCCCCTCAACCCGTACGCGGATACTGCTGATGCAATCATCCCCTGCAACCTCTCGCGCAGCCATTAACGTGGTCAGCAATAATGGGGGGCTGGTAAAGCGGGAGCCAGAAAAGATCGATGGGAATACTTCTTGCGGTGTAACCGGGTTTTTGTTTTCATCATACTTAAGCACGCCTGTTGGAGGAAAGTAAGTCTCAAGAGGAACCTCGTTGACGTTTTCAGGTCTGGGAATTTGGGACAGGTTGAACACGCCTACCGCATCAAGTGAAAAAGACACTGGCGTAATTGAATTTTCTTCAGCTTCCTGAGAATGGGTTACCGTTGTGCCAAACACCAATTGATCAGGGGATTCTGGCAGGCTGGATTCCTGTTGGTAAGTTAAATAGTTGGACTTCAGCTGTCCCGAAAATCTGAATAATGACTGTTCGGGGCCATCTTTGAGTTGTGTGATTAACTGTTGATACAACACCGGGCTTTCGTAAGGCCCATCGAGTGTAATCACAGTTGAAGGCAAGGTATCAAGATAGTTCTCCTCTCCCAAAGCCTGTATTGCACTCACGGACAAGGATTCGATCGGAATGTTCACTTTTTCCAGTTTTCGGCTTACAGAAAATGTAACATAAGGGGTATTGTTTATCAGAACGGGAATTCCCTCCACAACCATCTCTTTGCCGATTATGGAATCTACCGATTGATGACTGGACCAGCTCTTGATGTTTTGAAGATACTTACCCTCGATCATGCTCTGATCAATGTTGAGCAGCCGTGCCTCTTGTTCCGGGTCTATGGCTGCAATAGAGAGGCTGATGAAAGGAGGATAAGGAGAGACTGTTTTGCCTACATATATCCGTTGGTTCAAATAGTATCCCGATTTACTCTCTGCTTCCGGCAGCACGACTGCATAGATGCGTGTTTCTTTGGTTACATTGCGGAAACCTTCATCTACCTGTATTTCTGAAACCAGTGCATACACCCCTGGCTCCGCAGGAGGCCTTAGTATGGCATATTGATCGCGCCCTAAAGTATCAAGTAAAATGTGAAAACTCACACTACCCAGGTTTGCGACAGGCGCAGCCACCTCTACACCCGGCATGTTGCGGATGGACTCATACTGCTGAAATGAAATTCCCCCACCCAGATTGTTTAGGTAATTGGCTTCCACAACGTTGAAAGAAGTTTCAACCTCAGATTTCGAATCGGGTGGTCTGACTAAAATATCATACGATGTGCGCCAGTAATCCCTGAGTGACGATTGCGCGGTCACAAGGCTAGTCACAGATAACAGATAAAACACCAGGGCTGATGCAGTAGAAATGACAATCAGTGTGATTAGGAATAAATGAGAGGACAGTTTTCCAACCCGCATGAACCTAAAGTACCAGGCAAACATACAAGCCTCCTGAATTGTTCAATAATGGGAATTCGAAACCATTACTGCCCATTTGCTCAATCGCATGGAGATGCTGCTGTTTATGATATTGCGTTAAAGAGGTCATAATTAAGTTGTGAACAGAAAACATACTTCCATGCCACTTTTATGATCTACAGATTTAATTATTGATTTACCATTAATTCTTACACTGAAAAAAACTTCTTAAAATTTCCCCGAAATCGCACAAACTCAATAATAGTCGCTTTTTTAGCTTGTCAACCAATAAGGTCTTTTAATTAACTTTAAACTAAGTTAATTAATTATAACCTTATTAAAATCTGGGAGGTTATCCCAGAGGGTGGGTTTTCAACTCAATACGAACAATAAATTGATTTTATTCTTCGCCTAACGAATTAATTAAAGCAACTGGATCCAGTATGGGTCCAAATGGAATTGTTTTTCCGTCATGACTTAACTCAATCATTTGTCCTGTCTTCATAGCTAATGAAAAGAACTCAACCGGTGTAATGCTGGGCTTTACTTGTACTGCAAGCGCATAAACACCTGCGATATACGGTATTGACCAACTCCAACCACCCGCTCTATAAAAAGCATAATCGTCAATCCCGGTCGGGCTCGCGGTAGTTCTCGAATCCATTGGGATTAGTAAGCGATCAGAAAATTGTTGTCCCTCGTAAAACTTCTTTGCCCAAAATATTCCGGGCTCATAAGATTGAAAATCATTTGGATCTGCCAAAGGTTGACGACCTAAACCATGAAATTTAAAACCATGGATTTCTTCTACACTGGAGCAAATCACAAACATTCCCGCATCCTTTGCTTCTTGTGTTGCAGCATTGATATCCTCATAGCCAATACTATCAGGACCCCAACCAATTGCCATCGAAATAACTCGGATTTTCCGGTCCTCAGGTAATGATTCATTGATCTCCAATATTCGGCGGACGCTTTTTGCCAAACAAGAAAAATCAATGGTTTCATAATTACCCTTACTACACATGAATGTTCCAATAAAATACAAATCTGCCTCAGGGGCAACACCAACGGTTTTACCTACTGCAATTGAAGCGACAGCAGGTCCATGCATGCTTGCGCTTCTGTTCAAGTCTCTAATATCGTCTGTTTCTTCATAAAGGCGCAGTTGGTTTGCATACTCAACATGGTCAACAAGGAGCGGTTGGTCAATAATCGCAATACCAACACCAATCCCTGTTACCCCCTTATCATGCAATTGTCGAATACCCAGTCCGGGAGTTTCCCCGAGTTCCATTATTTTTTTATAGTCATATTGTTCTGGCATTTTGGAGGGAACTGGCCAGATTGTTTTTGTGTCGAAAATCGCGAACATTAAAATCATCAAATGAATTGGAAAGGTCATAAGTTGAAAGATTAGCCGAGCGCAGATCCATTTGCCACGGATCGTCAGATTCTGGATCGTACGTAGGGAAATGGCTATTTGTTAGATAAGAATAGTTAGCTGGATTGGGTTGGCGGTCAATCTTGGGAAATGTGCTTGGCAAAGCAGAGAGTGGTTTTGTTTGTATCTTGGAGCATGAGCTTAGAACAAAGATAACTAAGATAAATATCCAGGTAACTTTTTTCATAGATTGATATCCTCCCTTTTTTGCGGTAAAGAACTTGTCGCAATATTTGTAATTGTAACCCTTTTGTTAATGGCAACAAAAAGCTATATATTTATCGTTGCTAAAATGCTGGAAAATACTACTTGCCTGTTTGGCGAATTTAAAGGCTAAAACTTGCCAAATTGGCAAGTTTTAGGGGCTTTTTGGCAACGGATCAATAATTATCGGGTAACCAATTTATAAATTATGCAGGTGTGGCACGACAATGGTGAACACTTCTTACCTAATTCACTGCTGGTTATTCATACGCGTGAGCATTAATCGATCATGCTGAATGCTGCTCCGATAAGCGATAAAAAGAAATAGAAAAGCAGTGATTATCATTGCCAGCGTGAAAGGCACTGAGTCAATCCCGAAGAAGTAATTCAGGACAGCAACGCCGGGAAACAAAGCCAGCCAGGATAAACAACAAGCTGCCAAGATCCACCCCCAAGACAGACCGAGGAACCGCCCTACCCCACCGATTGATTTTTGACGTACAGGAGACCTGAACGCAGAAGCAGCAGCGCCTATCAACAACCCCAGGATGGGGGGAAAGATCCCGCCACCAAACAACAGCATTGGAATGGCCAGCAACATCAAGATCCACCTGTTGTGCTTACTCTGAGCAAAATAAATCGCCCAGATAGCGTACAACAGTGAAAATCCAATTGCCAGGAGACCGGTCAGTCGTAAATTAGGCAAGATGGTCAAGGCTGGCTCGCCACCCAGGCTCTGAAAGAAAGCGGAATCTGGCCAGGATTGGATCATTACTCCATCTGGCGCAATGTTACCCTGCAGAAATTCGCCCACTCCGTGCTCGATGCCGGCTGCCCCCATGATGGCGCCCATGATTGCAACAAATTGAAACCGTGCGCTCTTCATCACAGGCTCCTTTCGCAGACCAGAGATTGTGAAATTGGATGCACAAACAGGGCGGGCAGGTTGCTGACCCAAGCGCGGATTTCCTCCCAATTGCGGGCGTCACTGGCAGGGGCTTGCTTTAGGGCTGGGATCAGGTTATATGGAAAACGCAGGTGAGCTGGGTCAAACCGTCCGCCAACTAATTGAACGCTGACAGGTTTCAACCAGCCGAATTTTGCCAACTCATTATCCAGGTTTTTTCGAACCTCAAGGGCGTCCTGCGCGACATTGGGTCCATAAGGTCCGCCGGCAAATACGGCGATAGGCAAATCAGCCAGACTCTTTTGATGGCGCTGTAAAAAGCGTTGTGCGTCTTTGTGAAGGTGGAACATGTAAATCGGTGCGCCGAGTACGACACCGCTGAATGCTTTGAGATCTTTAATTTCACTGCACGGACACAATTCTACGTGCTGCCCCAGATGGGTGAGTTCATTAGCCACAAATTCAGCGATTTCCTGAGTTGAACCACTCATGGTTGTATAAGCGACCAGTATGTTTTTTTCTTCCATTATTAATTCCCTTTCTTGAATATGGTTTAAACATATGATGACCACATCGTATCCTGGATAGCGGTCGATCGCACCTATCGAAAGTTAGATTCATGGGTATATACTTGGCGCATACTGCTATACAATAAATTTGATTATGGAACCAATCAGCTCGCTGATCTTAACGAAACTCCGTCCGCCTGCAACGCGGTCAAAAACCATATGGCGTGACCGATTGCTGCAAAAACTTACCCTGGAACCCAATGTGGATCTGACGTTGGTGTGCGCTCCTGCCGGTTATGGGAAGACTACCTTGCTAATCGATTGGACACGCCAGCTGAATCAGGCAGGTATAAAAGTGTCCTGGTATTCATTAGATGAAAGCGACAATAATCCGATTACCTTCGGTACATATTTGGTTGCCAGCCTGGAACAGGCACTAGGTACGGGCAGTGGGCTGGCGTCAGTTCATCAGATGCTGCGTGCTTCGACGGACACGGATTTGCTCACACTTCTTCCCACCGTAATCAATTCACTTTGTAACACAGACCATCAAATTGTTCTGGTGCTGGATGACTATCACCTGATAAGAACACCTGTGATCCATAAGGCGGTGGAGTTCTTGATCAGCCACCGCCCGGATAATTTCCATATTGCGATTGGAAGCCGGTCGAACCCTGCTCTTCCACTGTCTCGCTGGCGGGCACGTGGACGATTAGCAGAACTGCGTGCTCCGGATCTTCGTTTCGTCGATGAAGAAACCAAACTTTTCTTGAGCAATTCAATGCAGCTCGAATTACCGGACGAGCTGATTACCAGATTGGCCGAACAGGTTGAAGGTTGGCCCGCCGGATTACAATTGGCAGCACTTTCACTCACGAACCATGCGCCTGATGATCATGCAGGATTATCCTTAAGCGGTGGTCGCCGACAACAAGCTGAGTTTCTATTGAATGAAGTGGTCAACCAATTGCCGGAAGAAGTGCAATCTTTTCTGCTCGAGACATCGATTTTTGAGCGAATGAACGCCTCGGCCTGTGATGCTATTCTGGGAATCGAAAACAGCGCCAGCATATTAGTGCAGCTTGAACAGGCTAACCTTTTCATCGTCGCATTGGATGGCGGAGAGCCCAGGGAGGATGGCACGACCTGGTACCGGTATCACCATCTGTTTCGAGACTTTCTGCGTACCTGGTTGACAGTCTCCCAATCAGCGCGTGCACTGGACCTGCATCGATCGGCTGCAAAATGGTTTGCTGCCCATGGTTTGCTCTACGAAGGAGCCTATCATGCGTTTCGTTCAGGGGATTGGTCTTTTGCTGCAGCCTTTGTTGAACAACACAGCTTCACACTGATAATTAATAGTGATATTGCCACGATTAATGAGTGGTGTTCTTCATTCCCCGAAACCGTTATGGGTAAGCGCCCCATGCTTTGTATCTTCCAGGCATTTGCGCTGGCGTACCGGTTTCAGGCCAAATATCGCAACCTGGTGGAGGCACGCTTACATCTTGCGAGCCTGGCGATGGAAAATCTTGCTGCCCCAGAGGAGGCCATCGGGGTCTACGAATTTACGGCTGTTGTCCATACCTTCCTGGCAATGATCCCAGACCATCAGGTGGATGCGAATAAGCTGCTGGTTTTGTCACAATCGTACCTGGCTGGTTACCCTCCGGGAGATTCGGGTCGGTTTCCCTGGTTATGGATAGCCGGGTACGCCCATCTGGCTCTTAACTGCCCTGAGGAGGCGAAAAAGATCTTTGAAGAAGCGCGGCCGCTTGCATTACAGTCTGGCTTATTCTTTGGGATGGTTGAAGCTACCTTTCACCTCGCCCGCCTGGCATTCAGCCAGGGTCGCCTAACTGACTCTTTGGAAATTTGCCAGTCCGGACAGGCGGAATTCACCATACTCTCAAATCAATCGGGGTTAGATTTGCCCGCATTGGGTAGTTTGGAGGTTGCCGAGGGGTGTGTCCTGCTGGAACAGGACCACATGGATGAGGCTGAACAAAAATTGCTCCATGGAATAGACCGGATGGGTTGGGGGATGAATCCGTATTACCTGATGACTGCATTCCTTGCCCTGGCCCGTGTGTATGAAATCCAAGGCCGCCTGGATGAGGCTATGTCCTGCTTTGATCGGCTGCACACCTTGTGGCCGGATATCCAGCTCATCACACAGGGTTTTCGGGTGCTTGCAAGGCTGCGCTCCAATCCTGAGGATGTCAGTGAGCTTGAGGCTGGCAGGGATTGGCTGCATTTTTACAAGGCTTCTTTGGGTGATTCACTTCCGATTTTTGGTTTAGGCCCGGTTGGTGCAGCAGAAGCTTTTTATCAAGCCAACCTGAATTGGATGCGGATGCAGATCCTGCTGAACCAGCCTCAGGCTATTCAGCCGTACCTTGATTCGCACATGCGATCGGCTAAGGACAAGGGGCTGGTGGGGAGAGAAATCGAGTTAACCTTGGTCCAGGCTCAGATGTTTCACCAACAAGGTCAGACTGGAACCGCGTTGACAACCTTGAACCAGGCTGTAGCCCTCTGCCGCCCAAGAGAATTTGTGCGTATTTTTGATCAAAGCTCAATTCTAGATGACCTCATTCATGTTGCAGTACAGCAAGGCGGCAGTTCGGATTATCTCAGGTCGGTATTGGCTGCAATCCGGAGATCGAGACGGTGGGGAAGCGGTGTGACTTCAAGCACCACTCCACAGGGAATTATCTATGAAGATATACCAGGGGAGGAATTAGTAGAGCCACTTAGCCAGCGTGAAATTGAAGTGTTGAAGATGATCGCCACGGGAGCAACCAATCAGATCATCGCAGAACGATTTGTGATCACGGTTGGAACCGTTAAAAGCCATATTCACCATATTTTCAATAAGCTGAATGTCCGCAACCGTACTGAGGCAGTTGCCCGAGCCCGCAAACTGGAGCTGTTGTAGTAACATCTTTCAAACCCTTAACAATTCCCGGCATCCCTTGACAAGACAGTTAAGGGATGTCATAATAATAATAGTAAATTTGTTCTATTATTGTACTGCCTTTTGGAGCCGCAATGACCCGCCTGCTGTACCTGCCGGATGACGCGACTGTCATCCAACTCGAAGTCGAAATCACCCCCACCCAACTGACCGCCGCGGTAAATGCCGGCATGCGCCCGCTGGCGGTGTTGAAATCCGCGCCTCCCGGCAAGCTCAGCGCCGTTTACGTTGGCACCACCGTCATCATCACCCCCGGCAGCGATGCCATTTCACCTAAAAACGAAACGGAACTTTCCAAACGCCAGGCGCAGGTGTCTGAACTCTCGGCGCGCGGGTTAATACCAGTGAGATCGCCCTGCTGCTCAACCTCTCGCGCCGCACGGTGAATTACCACCTCTCCCAGGTGAAGGAACGTCAACGCCGCGGGGGCTTGCGCACGACCAGCTAGACTCCCCCTTCAGACCTGAAAGGCTCGGAAGGATGGGTGGTGTCATAATCCCACATCTGGTATAGCGCCAGATTTCCCCCCTTGCCGTCACTTTCAAACTCGTGCAGCACTCGATAGCCGCATTTCATCCGCCAGCCGCTTCAATTCATCACGGCTGAAAAGGTGCACATAACGCAATCCGCGTTCTCCCGCCTGATCGCCTGCAGCGTGGCGCCAGTCCAGCAAGGTGTCGCCCGCTTCCACATCGGTTTCAGCGATCCCCACAGTGGACCAGGGCAGCACCCGGCTCATCAGCTTGGGGCTGTGCTGGAACTGCCACTCGGAATGGATGAAGCACCCCCCCGGCTTTAAGAATTCCCGCGCCGCGCGCAAGACTGCCACCCGGTTAGCATAACCCGGCAGGTGATGCAGAGAGGCAAACGCCAGCACCCCGGTCAGATGGTCCTTTTTGATCAATGCCGGCCATTGCGGGTCAAGCAGGTCAGCGCGAACGTAATTCACTTCCAAATCAGCATGCGCAGGCTGAAGCAATAAATTTGCCCTGGCTTCATTCAACAGGGCTTCACTGAAATCCACTCCGGTGTAAGATCCCTTAAGCCCGGACTTAATCCAGATGGGTCAGGATTGCCCCGCTGCCGCAGCCCAGGTCCAGCCAATCGCCGTCGCGGATAAATTCCGCCAGCACGCGCTGCACCCCCGGCTGGATGCGCCGGCGCGTGGCGGCGAAAGCCGCTCCGAATCTCTGGTAGAATTCCTCATTGATAGCGAGGAGTTTTGCGATAATCTCAGCCTGCATGAGTTTATTATAATAGCCGATGCGTGATCCCAAGTTCATTGAAAACTGGCGCAATGCCAGGGTGTATACCCCCGAACAATTTGAAACCGCCCGCCTGGTGCTCGAAGAGGTGAAGACCGGGCGCAAGCTGGACCGCGCCCTGCGGTCCCATCCCCTGCCCAACGGACAGTTGATCGCCAAGCATATTTTAGTGGCAGCTTACCGCGACCTGGTGGCGCGCGGTGAATGGCCGGACGACCCGGACTTTTTGCCGCGCATCCGCATGAAACCCGTGCGCACGCTCTCGGGGGTCTCCACCGTCACCGTGCTCACCAAAGCCTGGCCCTGCCCGGGACGCTGCGTTTTCTGCCCCACCGAAGCCTACATGCCCAAGAGTTACCTGGTGGATGAACCCGGGGCGGCGCGCGCGTTCCAGAACAAGTTTGACCCTTACGACCAGGTGCAGTCGCGCCTGGCAGAATACCGCGCGGTGGGGCACCCCAACGACAAGATCGAGCTGCTCGTGCTTGGCGGCACCTGGAGCTCCTACACACGCGCCTACCAGGAATGGTTCATCCGCCGCTGCTTTGACGCCATGAACGAGGATTCCCTGCCCGAAAACGAGCAGGATTTCCAGGTGGATCCGCCTGCTGAAAAGTCTCCCGCGGCTGCAATTGACCTGACGAGGCTCGCCAAAGCGCACACGCATAACGAAAGCGCCAATCACCGCAACGTGGGGCTGGTGGTGGAAACCCGCCCGGACGAGATCACGCGCGACGAACTGGTGTGGCTGCGCCAGCTTGGCGTCACCAAGGTGCAGATGGGCGCTCAAAGCCTGGATGACCGCGTGCTCAACCTCAACCTGCGCGGGCACACCTCCGCCGATACCCTGCGCGCCACCAGCCTGCTGCGCGCCGCCGGCTTCAAGATCGTGCTGCACTGGATGCCGAATTTACTCGGCGCCACCCTCGATTCCGACCGCGAGGATTTTGCGCGCCTGTGGAATGACGGCTACGCCCCCGACGAATTGAAGATCTACCCCACCCAGCTGCTGGAATCCGCGGAACTGTACCACTACTGGCAGCGGGGAGAATACCAGCCCTACACCACCGCGGAACTGGTATCGCTTATCGCCGACATCAAACCACTCATCCCGGAGTACTGCCGCGTCAACCGCATCATCCGCGATATCCCCTCCATCCACGTGGTGGAAGGCAACAAACGCACCAGCCTGCGCCAGGACGTGCAGCTTGAATTAAAAAAGCGCGGTCAGGTGTGCCGCTGCATCCGCTGCCGCGAAGTCAAGACGCATGATGTAGACTTTGCCACCCTCACCCTTGGAGACTTCCTCTACCATCCCTCCCGGGCTGAGGAACACTTCCTCACCTACACCACCCCCGAGGAGCGCATTGCCGGCTACCTGCGCCTCTCCCTGCCCGCAGCGGATGCCCCGCAAATGCATGTGCCTGACCTGGAGGGTGCCGCTCTCATCCGCGAAGTGCACGTCTATGGTCAATCGCTGCCGCTGGGGACGGATAAAGAGGGTGCCGCCCAGCACATCGGGCTGGGCACCGGGCTGCTCCGCAGATCCGAGGAAATTGCGCGCGAACACGGTTATAAGCAAATGGCGGTCATTGCTGCCATCGGCACGCGCTTATACTACGCCAGCCGCGGATTCAGGCTGGGCGGGTTGTACATGATCAAAGATTTGTAAACACCAGCGTTTTACGGAATTCTATTTTCACCCCAATGTAACGCGGTTCTTGCCGGCTTGTTTGCCGGCGTACAGGGCTATGTCGGCTTTGCGGATGCAGTTGCCGATGCCCATATCCACATCCCCCTCGGAAACCCCCAGCGTCACCGTAACCGGAATATCCATCTCGCGGTAAATAAATGGCGTGGTTAAAATGCGGGAACGGATCTTTTCTGCCACCACCCTGGCGCCATTCATGCCCGTCTCCGGCAAAAAGACCAGGAACTCGTCCCCGCCCCAGCGCGCCACATGGTCCTGCTTGCGGATGATGAAATTGATGATGGCCGCCAGGCTTACCAGAACAAAATCACCGGCGTCATGACCGTATTCATCATTGACTACTTTAAAATTATCAATATCGATCATGATCAGCGAAAAGGTTTCTCCGGTGCGTTCCAGTCGGATCCTTTCCTGGTTGATCCTGCTCAACATGGTGCGGCGGTTTGCCAGATTCGTCACCGGGTCCGTGGACGCCAGGTTGCTCAAGCGTTTGTTGGCAAGCATCAATGAGGCTTCTGTGGCTGCGGCGCCTTTCTCAAAGAAGTAACCGATCACCGCCAGCGCAATGACGCAAAAGAGGAGGTTGGTAAAGAATAATGCCATCGAGACTTTCTGCGCAAGTTGGGTCACAGGCGGGTAGATCAAAGATACTATGTACATGGCAATAATCCCGCCGCCCAGCAGCAAACCCATTAATACAGCGGTAATCTTCTTCGGCGGGATGTTGAGGAAAGTGACCGGCAGCACCGCCAGGACGAGGAAGTAAAAACCGCTCGACCAGCCAAAATTGAGTGTGGTGATGATGGCATAAGCCGTGGTGATAAACCCGCCAAGCGTGAACAACACCCGGTTGTGATTTTTTTGATAATTAATATACACAAAAAGCCAGAATGCCGTGCAAGCGGCAGTGAGCCACACCATACGCCAGTCACCCAGAAACGCAAAAATAAGCGTTAACAGGAATAAACTCATTAAATGCACGATACTGAATTTGTACATCACCAGGAAAAAGCGTTCGTTTTTTCGCTGCGCAGGTGTCGATTCAGAAACTCCAGGCTGATTAATCATTCCCCCTCACCCAAATCCCTCTTCTTTCATTTTACTCCTGCAAGACTAACACACGCAACCCCCCGGTATTATGCCGGTGCAATGCAGGCTAATAAGATTTACTTGTTTTTAATACTCAGGTTAAAAATATTATATACATAATCCCCGCCTAAAACACTTATCAAATATGTCGAGGGCAAACTAAGTTGTAGCCAGCTGGTCTATCTTCCATTTGCCGTCAACCAGTGCCAGTTTGAACTCCACCCAGTATGCCGCGCTATCATAGACGAGTTCTACCAGGATCACGCTGGTTTGCATCTCAAGGCTGGTCGAGCCCTGCTGTACATTGTATCCATTGGGAATCTCCCTCAAGGGTAAAAGGTCCTGCGCCGAGTCTTCAGTCAATGAAGCGGTCAGGCGGGGAGAGAGATAGCGTATTCCATCGGCGGGGTTTAAGGGGTAAGCCTCAAGGAAAAACAGCACCACCTCTTCCGGTGATGCCGGGTAAGGCGCTTCAGTTGATTGGGCAAGCGTCTTTGCAGGAAACGTCGCATCCCCTGGCGGAGGGGTGAGAATACCACACCCGGCCGGGAGGATCAGCCCGGCCAGGAGGATAAAGATGAAACTAAGTTTTATTTTCCGCTTCAAATGGGAATCAGTTGTTGTAGAACCAGTTGTAGGCGTAATAGTAGCCGCTGGCAGAATCCATGCGGATGGCGATTTTTGCGCTTCCAGCCAGGGCGGCAGGAATGTCGTAGGTGGCGGTAAAGTTACCGCCCGCGCCCGAATCCACAGCAGTAGTTACCACAATGCCGCCAATACCCAGGGTGCCGAATTCACCCATGCGCACCGTAAAGTCCTGCCCCGCAGGGAAGTTGTACGCCTGGATAGAAACACTGTCATCCTTGGCAACTGACAGGATCATGAAGGTGGGGATGCCGGTGTATCCCGGAACAGCCGGGGATGCAGGGGTACTCACTGGCGCCGGGGCGGTAGTTCCGGTGGAGTTGTTGTAGAACCAATTATAACCGTAATGCCCTGATGGAAAATCCACGCGGATGGCGATGCGGCTGAGGTCAGCCAGGGCTGCAGGAATGGTATAGGTAGCGCTCATCGATCCCCCGCTGCCGGAGGCTGTGGTTGCCACCACGGTCCCGCCGATCCCCATTGTGCCGAATTCGCCCATCCTCACCGTAAAGTCCTGCCCGGCAGGGAAATTATTGGTCAGCACGGTCACTGAGGTGTTCTTTACCACTGAACTAATGCTGAACGTGGGGACTCCGGTGTAACCGGGGATGGGGGTGCTGGCAGGGGCCGCTGGAGTGGCCGGAGTGGCTGGCGGAGGCGGCACATTTACGAACCAGTTGTAGGAATAATATCCCTCGGGACTTTCCAGCCTGATGGCGATCTTCGATGCGCCCGCGAGCGCCCCGGGAATGTTGTAGGTTGCGGTGAAAGCGCTGCCGGCAGCCGGACCCTTGGTACCCACAACGGTCCCACCGATGCCCAGGGTGCCATAGGCGCCCATGCGCACCGTGAAGGTCTGGTCAGCCGGGAAGTTGGTTCCCGAGATGGTGACGCTCACATCTTTTACTACCGATTGAATAAAGATGAGGGGAATCCCGGATGCCTGGCTCGGGTTGAAGATCCCGAGGATCAGTGCGAGAACAAATACCACAGCTACCGAGGTTTTTAACAGATTCTTACGTAAGTTTTCCATTTTTACCTCCCAAATCCACTCTCCGTGAGTGTTTTATGAGTATAACGCTTTTCAATGGTGAAAAACAACCCCCCCGCCTGGTGGACGGAGGGGTTGTTTTAGTTGATCTATGGATGAGTGATGCGCACTGCCATCCACTGAGCAAAGTCATTGGTGGAATCACCTTTGCTCAAAACCTTCAGGAAGAAGATGATCTCCTTACCATCAAGGGCAGATAAATCCACGCTGACCGGCATGGGGGTGCCGTCGTAAACCTTGTTCCATGAGTTCAGAACCGTGAGCGTATCGCTGCCTTTTACCTTGTAAGACAATTCAAAGGTGACGGAACAGGCCGTCATTTTATCCGAGCAAATCAGGGTGGAGGCAAACTTGTCGCCGCTGTGGATCAATATCGCCGGGTACTGCCCCTGGATCATACCATCGCCGCCGGTGGCAGGAACGGTTTGCAGGGCAGGTTCATCATCCACTGCGCCGCCTTCAAGGACAGGAGCGTAAGTACGGGTGATGGAACCGTTTTTAAAGTCAATGCCATTGCTTGGGCAGGAGATGATCCCCGCGTTCGTGCGCCATTGTGCCGAGCAGTAGTTCTTGATGAAATCATACACAATGTTGGGATCTTTGGAGACAGGGACTGAAGTGACCTTGATCACCACAGTGAGGGCTGCATTGGCGCCCGTGCCGACACCAAAGATGGTCCCATTGGATGCCTTCAACATCCAGTTTCCGGTATAGTCACCGGTGGAACTGGGTGCGGTCATTGCCACCGAAAGGTCCACGGTTCCACCGGGGTTCACCGCGGCGGGGAAGGCTGCGGATGCCGCAGCGCTCATTGAATTTCCACTGTGGAAATAGATCGCAAAGTCTTTGGTCCACGCGCAGGTACCGGTGTTCTTAACCCGCCATGTTTTGGTAAACGCCGTGCCGGCAATGAATGAGGTGCCGTCAGCAACGGTCACGTCCTCCACGTAAGATGCCCGGTAACACGGGATGGGGATGGAAGTGGATGTTGGGGGGATCGGCGTGTTAGGCGGGATATACTGCGTCGCCGTCGGCTGCGGTGTGTTGGTGGCGGAAGGCGTTGGGGTCACCAATACTTGCTGGGTCATTTGCGCCACCAGTGCATCGAATGCGATCTGCGTCAGGCGCGCGGATACCGTCGCATCCAGTGCCACCTGGGTTTGTGTGGCACTGCCCTCTGAGATGCCGCCTACCGGAAAATTACACGCGGTCAGGGCAATCGCCAGGATTGATGTTGCTACCAGAATTTTTAAAAAGAATTTTTTCATATTCGACTCCTTGTCATCAACCCTATAGACGTTTTTATTTCAAAATTTGTTCCAAACAAAAACCGGAATTTCTCCGGTTAATTTACGTTGAAATTTGCCATTCGTCTCATTTATTGGGGTCGTCAATGCCCTTCAGGTCATTTTCTTCCAGTTTCTCCCGCAGGTGTTTTAAGCGCACACTCAAAACGATCAAATAGACCACTACAGCCAGGAAAACCAGGCTGAACACGGCAATTACGATCAAAACTGAAACTGGCAGCATGCTAGCCCCTTACTTCTTGCGATTCAAGATGGTATCGATGCCCTCGATGGAGAGGATCAGGTGGTCGTCTTCGACCTTGTACGTCATGCGTTGTTCAGGGGTCTGACCGTCAGTACTCCCTTTGAATAGAAGGATGTCAGGCTCCTGTTTCTCATAATCCGTAGAATAGGATAGTCCCCCGCGGCTGATTACCACTCTGCCATCCTCCATAAAATTGAACATGATCCCGGAAGAAGGTTCTTCCCAGGTGCCCAGGAGCGGGTCTGTGTCGCCGCAGCCCACCAGCAACAAGCTGAAGATTAGGATTGAAATAACGGTCAAAGTTTTTATTCGCATTGCATCTCCCCGGTACAGGGCTCCTGAACCTTTTGTCTGCTAAAAATTATAATCCACCAGCCGTTGATTGCTGACCAGTCTCAACCCGTCACCATGCCGGCGGCTCCCGCGGGGGAGGGGGGTTTGAGGATTCACCGGAGGCATCCAGTGCCTTCCCCTCAGGCGGTTTACTCTTTTCATCCACTTCATTGATCAGGTCGGTCACCGCGCCAGACACCTGGCTGGAAACCCCCTTGGTGTCGAGTTCGAGTTCGCGCAGCGTCTCCTTGAGGTTGGCTTCCTTCGCAAGCATTCTTGGAATTTCCTCCAGGTCGCGCCGGGTAGCCCATACTTCCTGCCAGTAGGGGCTCTTGGTCACTTTTCGCAGGAATGCGCCCATTTCGCGCGCGGATTTTACCAGGTTCTCGGGTCCGAAAATGATCACCGCCAGGACGATAATGAAGAGGATCTCGCCTACACCGATATTAAACACTTTCATGGCGTTCTCCTTGTGCTTTCGTGCGCTGCCTGCCGGCAAAGAC
Organism: uncultured Chloroflexia bacterium; assembly: GCA_963753625.1. Taxonomy (GTDB): domain Bacteria; phylum Chloroflexota; class Anaerolineae; order Anaerolineales; family Anaerolineaceae; genus UBA6107. The sequence continues at coordinate 705,055 of CAVWCP010000002.1, read as the reverse complement.
CGCGAACAAAATACTCAGCAAGTACAACCCCAGCAGGGGGATCATCATCAAACCCATGTTGACCGGGTCGGGCGTGGGGGTGATCAACGCCGAGAGCACAGCCGAGGCAATGACCGCCACGCGCCACTGCTTGAGCAATCCTCTTACATTAACAATTCCCAACCGCGCGAGCACGAATACCACCAGCGGCATTTCAAAACTGACGCCCACCCAGAACATCAGGTTTAGCACAAAACCAAAGTAATTCCCCGGTCGCGGGGAAGTTTCGATCCCCATGAAACTCAGCAGGAAGGGTAAAGCCGTCGGCAGCATCACAAAATAGGCAAATGCCACCCCGCCGGCAAAAAAGAGCGTCGCCGTAGGGATCACCAGCCAGATCCATTTGCGTTCGCGGGGTTTCAACCCCGGCATGATGAACGCCAGCACCTCGTAAACGATGAACGGCATCGCCAGCACCAGGCCTGAAAGCAGCGAGATGCGCATGAACGCGGAAACGTTTTCGGTTACCTCGATAGCCGACATGGCATCCAGACCGCCGATGGGTAACGCCAGCCATTCCGCCAATTTCTGGCTGATTGCGAAGGAGGCACTGGTGGTCACCAGCAGAGCCACAATCACCACCAGGAGCCGCTTGCGCAGTTCGGTGAAGTGCCCCAGCACGCTCATATTTCCTTTTTCGCTTGCAGCCGCTTTCATATCCAACCATCCATTTCGTTGTGATGTATTATAACTTTCATTCCGGGTGTTCAGCAGGCGTTCATCACGCATGAGATGGTTTGTTTTTCGCGGAACCCGGAGAATTATGACAAACGACCTATTTTTTAAGAGATAAGGATTGTTATACTTTAGAAGTTATTTCGATGAGGAGTGTGGAAATGAAAAAAGTTACCATAGTCACCGATTCAACCGCTTACCTTCCCCAGGAACTGCTGGATTCCCTTGAGATCTCTGTGGTTACCCTGTCAGTCGTCTGGGACGGGAAAACGTACCGTGACGGTATCGACATCAAGCCGGATGAGTTTTACGCACGCCTCGCCAAAAGCGAAACACTGCCCACCACCAGCCAGTCTACGGTGCACGATTATTCCGAAGTGTACAAGAAGTTACTGGCTGAAGGCAGAGAGATCCTTGTCCTCCCCATCAGCTCCGGCATCTCCGGCTCGATCAACTCCGCCATCCAGGCGAAGGAATTGTACAAGGACGCCCCCATCGAGATCCTCGACACAAAACTGGTTTCAATGGCTCTAGGCTTCATGGTGCTGGCGGCTGCCCGCGCGGCTGCTGATGGCGCCAGCCTGCAGGAATGCAAGAATATCGCCTGTGAATCCTACAAACATATCGGCGTCTACTTTGTGGTGGATACGTTGAAGTATCTGCACGCCGGCGGACGCATCGGCGGTGCCAAGCGCTTTGTAGGCACGGCTCTGCGCATCAAACCCGTCCTCGAGATTCGTGATGGCAAGATCGAAGCCGTCAAGAGTGTCATCTCCATGAGCAAGGCAGTGGCTGCCATGGTTGACCTGGTGGAAAAGGATATCGCCGGACGTACCCCCGTGCGCATCTCCGTCTTCCATGCCCTGGCGGAGAAAGAAGCCCGGGAACTGCTGGAATACACGGTCAAGAAGTTCAACGCGGTCGAGGGAATTCTCAGTTACGTCAGCCCGGTGGTCGGCTCTCATGTTGGTCCGGGCACCTTGAGTATCGCTTATATGGCTGGCATGTAAATTCCCCCATGCCATCACCAGAGGCTTTGGAGAGATCCAGAGCCTCTTTTTGTTCAGCGTATAATTAACAGAAGAATTGAAACAAGGAGCAGCGCATGCCGCAAGCCAGGTTCACTTTTCCGCGCGGATTCCTGTGGGGATCCGCCACCGCCTCCCACCAGGTGGAGGGCGGCAATACCAATAACAGCTGGTCCCGCTGGGAAGATACACCCGGCAAGATCATCGAAGGTCAGCGCTCCGGCCTGGCATGCGACTGGTGGGGCGGGCGCTGGAAGGAAGATCTGAAACGCGCCCTTGAAAGCGGGCAGAACGCCCACCGCTTATCCATTGAGTGGAGCCGCATCCAGCCTGCCGCCGACACCTGGGATGACAAAGCCCTCGACAAGTATGTGGAGATCGTGCGCTGGATGGTTGACCATAAGATGACCCCCATGGTCACCCTGCATCACTTCACAGACCCGTTGTGGCTGGTGGACCAGGGCGGTTGGGAAAGCGAAGAGACACCCGCCTTATTCGCGCGCTATGTGCGCCGCGTCGTCACTGCCCTCAAGGAGTACGTCGAGCCTGTGGATCACAATAAATGAACCCAATGTGTTCATCATGAGCGGCTGGGTGGATGGCGGTTTTCCGCCGGGTAAGAGAGATTTGAAACTGGCTGCCAGGGTGACCGTTAATGTCCTGCGCGGGCATGCCGCCGCCTACCGCGTGCTGCACGAACTGCAGCCCGAAGCCCAGGTGGGCGTTGCCACCAATTACCGCAGCCTGGTTCCCGCGCATTCCTGGTCGCCTTTCGACAAACTTCCGGCGCGCATCCAGGATCAGCTCTTCAACCGCGCCTTCAATGATGCGCTCGCCACCGGCAAACTCAACCTGGTATTCAAAAAGATTACCCTGCCTGAAGTAGCCGGTACCCAGGACTTCATCGGTCTGAATTATTACTCCCGCGACATTGTAGCGTTTGACATCACCAAAGCCGCCGAGATGTTCGGCAGGCGCTATTATCCCAAGGGCGCCCTCATCAGCCCGACCGGTTTCATTGCCAATGTGCCCGCCGGCATGTGGGACGGCTTCAAGTGGGCGCATAAGTTTGACCTGCCCATCATCGTCACCGAGAACGGTGTGGAAGACCACCTCGACACCATGCGTCCGCGTTACCTGGTGGAGCACCTGCACCAGGTTTGGCGCGCCGCCAACTTTAACTGGCGCGTCAAGGGTTACTTCCACTGGTCGCTGGTGGACAACTTCGAGTGGGAGCGCGGCTGGACGCAGCGCTTTGGCTTGTGGGGGCTGGATGTGGATACCCAGGAACGCACCCGGCGCAAGAGTGTGGACGTGTACGAATCCATCTGTAAAGAAAATGCCATCGACAGCGAGATGGTGCGCGAACTGGTGCCGGAGATTTTTGACACCTTGTTCCCCTCGCAATAAAGAAATCCTCTTACCATGATCATTTTCACCAGGAGAGTCCGATGGCAGCCACGAAATACCTCAGCCCTGATTGGACAGCCGAAGCCAACAAACGCCTGCGCGAACAGCTCAGCGCAGCGGAGATGAAATTCCTCACCTCCTCCATGCTCACCTTGTACCATCACTGCCCGGACGGCAAAGACCGCGCTCTTTATTTTAGGATCGAAAAGGGCGTCTTCACTGAAATTTCTGTGAAAGAAGCCCCCCTGCCGCAGGCGGAGTTTGTTATCAGCGGAGATTACGAGACTTTCGCCAAACTCACCCGCGCGCAGCTGGGTTCGCGTGCTGCCCTGTTGAACGGCAAACTGCGCCTGAGCGGCAATATGATAAAGGCGTTAATTCTCACGCCCATCGTCGATCGCTTCAATAAGATCCTATCCGAGATCCCCTGCGAGTATTAATTGTGCTCAAGTTGTTGTCGGGCGTTTTCTGATATAATTCCGCTCGACATTATCCCCTGGACACCACAGCTGAATATCATCCTTCTGTCCAAGGGCGAAATGTGTCACTAAACTACAAGTCATCTTCGTGTCAAAGAGAGATTTATGACCACCATTATCCGTGAATATCCCAACTCTTTTAGTCTTCCCAGGCGCGTGCAGGGGCTCAGCCGGCTTGCCCACAACTTATGGTGGTGCTGGAATCCCAGCGGTCAGCGCCTGTTCCAATACATCGATCCGCTGCTGTGGGACGCGGTCAATCACAATCCGGTGGCATTTTTACGCCGCGTGGACCGCACCCGCCTCAACGCCGCCATTGATCAACCCTCTTACCTTGAGTTTTACGATAAAGCCATCGCCGAACTGGATGCCTACCTTTCGCGCAAAGATACCTGGTTTGCGGTTACCTACCCCAAATTGCTCGACAAACACATCGCCTATTTTTCCTTTGAATTTGGCTTGCACGAATCCCTGCCGGTTTACGCCGGGGGGCTCGGTATCCTTTCCGGTGACCACCTCAAGGAAGCCTCTGACCTCGGCATGCCCCTGACGGGATTGGATTCGTCTACAACCAGGGTTACTTCGTCCAGCACCTCAGCGAAGATGGCTGGCAGGAAACCCGTTCTGCACTTGATCGATTACAACGAACTCCCGCTGGTTGCCCTGTACGACGAGAACCACCAGCCGCTCACGGTCAGTGTTGATCTTCCCGGCCGTCAGGTGACCGCGCGCGTTTGGGAGCTTGAGGTCGGGCGCGTTCACCTCTACCTCCTGGATTCCAACCTGGAACAAAATGATCCCATGGACCGCCTGCTGACTGAGAAACTTTACAGCAGCGACCTTGAAGTTCGAATTTCCCAGGAGATGCTTTTGGGCATGGGCGGCGCTCGCGCGCTGGCGCTGCTCGGCATCACCCCTTCCGCCTGGCATATGAACGAAGGTCATTCCGCCTTTCTGGCGGTTGAGCGCTTGCGCCAGCTGGTGAAGGCGGGGCAGAGTTACGCCAGGCAAAAGAGATCGTGCGCTTAAACAATATCTTCACCACCCACACCCCGGTGCCAGCCGGCAACGACCAGTTCCCCGTCTGGATGATCGATAAGTATTTCAGCCAGGTTTTTGCGGAATTAGGATTGACCCGCGACGAATTCATTGACCTTGGCAGGCAAAACCAGCCGTGGGGTGACATGTTTGTTATGCCCGTGCTGGCGCTCAAACTTTCGGAGCGCGCCAATGCTGTTTCCGAACTGCACGGCAGCGTTTCACGCCGCATGTGGAATTTTCTTTACCCCGGCAAAAAGGTGGAAAATGTACCCATCGGTTATGTGACCAATGGCGTGCACACCCGCACCTGGCTTGCCCGCCGCATGGGCGTGCTCTACGAGAAATATCTGGGCGCCGACTGGCTTGACCACCTGGATGACCCCGCCATGTGGGAAAAAGTAGCCGCCATCCCGGATGAGGAATTGTGGGCGGTCCGCCGCCACCTCAAGAATAAACTGGTGAATTACGCCAATGAACGCACCCGTCAGCAGTGGCAGAACGGTACCTTTACCCCTGCCCAGGTACTGGCTGGGGGTGTTTTCCTCGAACCCTACTCACTCACCATCGGATTTGCCCGCCGCTTTGCCACTTACAAGCGCGCCAATCTGATGTTCCGCGATTTTGACCGCCTGATGCGCATTGATCAACAATCCCCACATGCCGGTGCAGATCATCTTTGCCGGCAAGGCGCACCCCGCTGATGAACCCGGAAAACTGCTCATCCAGCAGGTTTACCGCGCGGTAAAAGACACCCGTTCCGGCGGCCGCCTGATTTTCCTTGAGGATTACGATATCAACCTGGCGCGCTACCTCGTCCAGGGGGTGGATGTGTGGATGAATACTCCGCGCCGCCCCAACGAAGCCTCCGGTACCTCCGGGATGAAGGCTGCAGCCAACGGCGCCTTAAATTTCAGTGTTCTCGATGGCTGGTGGCGTGAAGGCTACAACGGCAAAAATGGCTGGGCAATCGGTTCTGAAGCTGAATTTGCTGATTACGAAGCCCAGGACGCCGCGGATGCCCAGAGTATTTATGAGACACTCGAAAAACAGATCATCCCCCTGTTCTACGAACGCGACATCAACAAGATCCCGCTTGGCTGGATCAAGATGGTCAAGGAAGACCTGCGCACCTTAACCCCGCAGTTCAGCCTGCGCCGCATGCTCAAGGAATACATGACCGATTACTACCTTCCCGCCATCGAAGGAAAGCGCTCCAAATAGGGATTAAGGCAGGAATAAATGGAATACTTACAAGATCCGCACGCCTGGTTATTTGCCCTCCTGATTTTTGTCCTCAGGGTCGGCGACATGGCCCTCGATACCATCCGCGTTCTCTTCGTGGTGCGCGGCAAGAAGCTCATCGTCTGGATCCTGGGATTCTTCCAGTCGTTGATCTTCGTGGTAGCCATCAGTTCCGTGCTAACCGAACTGGATAACATTCTCAACGTCATCGGTTATGCCACCGGTTTTGCCACTGGCAACCTGGTGGGCATGCTCATCGAGCAGCGCCTGGCCATCGGTCACATTCTGGTCACCATCATCAGCTCCAACCGCGGCGTCTCCATCGCTGAAAAACTGCGCTCATCCGGATATGCCGTCACTGAGATCGCCGGGCATGGCAAGAACGGCACCGTTTTTGAGCTGCACGCCTCGGTGCTGCGCAAGGATGTGCCCAACATCGAGACCATCGCGCTTGAGGCTGACCCGCAAGCCTTCATCACCGCTGAAGATGTGCGCCCGGTGCGGCGCGGTTTCTGGCGCTCGTAACGCTAAAACAAACCCCGGAATCTTGCAGACTCCGGGGTTTTTTATTTTCTATTCGCTTATGTTTCGCAGATGCGGGAAGAGCAGCACCTCGCGGATGGTACGCCGGTCGGTGAGGATCATCGTCAGCCGGTCAACCCCCATGCCGAACCCGCCCTGCGGCGGCATTCCGTAAGACATGGCGCGCAGGTAATCCTCGTCCATCGGGTGGCGTTCCTCATCCTCAGCCTTGTAATCCCGCCCCATTTCCTCAAAGCGCGCTTCCTGCTCGAGGGGATCGTTCAACTCGGTGAAGGCGTTGCACAACTCCATGCCTGCCACGAATCCCTCGAACCTTTCCACCATGCTCGGGTCACCGGGAATGTTCTTTGCCAGCGGGGAAATGTCCCGCGGGTAATCGTACAGGAAGGTCGGCTGGATGAGCGTGGGTTCAACGAATTCCTCCAGCAGCTGCCCGATCAGTTTACCGCGCGCTTCATCCGGTTTGAACTTCAAGCCTTTGCTCTCCATCACGTTGCCCAGCGACTCGGCGGTCGGGTACAGGCTGATGTCGATGCCGGAAGCCTCGATCAGGCTCTGGCGCAGGTTCACCCGTTTCCACGGGGGATTGAAATCCAGTTCCACGCCGTCGTACATCACCTTGCGCGTGCCCAGCACTTTGTCGCACACCGCTGCCACCATCTGCTCGGTCAATTCCATCACTTTCAGGTAATCCGCGTACGCCCAATAGAATTCCAGTTGGGTGAACTCGGGATTATGTTTGAAGGACACGCCCTCGTTGCGGAAGTCGCGCCCGATCTCGTACACCCGGTCGAATCCGCCCACCGTGAGGCGTTTGAGGTACAGCTCGAACGAAATACGCAGGAAGAGATCCTGCTTCAACTGGTTGTGATGCGTGACGAACGGCTTGGCAGCCGCGCCGCCGTAGATCGGCTGCAGGATGGGCGTTTCAACTTCGATGAAATCATTGCCGTCCAAAAAGCTGCGCAGCGCCGTCACGATGGCTGCGCGCGTGCGGAACACCTTGCGCACTTCCTCGTTGACTGCCAGGTCAGCGTAGCGCTGGCGGTAACGCGTTTCGGGGTCCGCCAGGGTGGCGTGGCGCACCACCACTCCATCCACCACCTCATCCTTGGCTGCCGGCAGCGGCGTGATGGATTTTGCCAGCATCTTGAAATCCTTCACCTGCAGGCTTACCTCGCCAGTGCGCGTGCGCACCACCTCGCCGCTCGCCTGGATGTAATCGCCGATGTCAAAAAGGTCCTTGAAGATCGCCATCCTGCCATCCCCCAGTTCGTTGACGCGCAGGAAGAACTGGATCCTGCCAGTGCCGTCCTCGATATGCGCGAATGCCAGCTTGCCCATGGTGCGGATGGCGCGCAGGCGCCCGCCTAAAGTATGGGTCAGCACCTCCCCGCTGGCAGCCGCTTCCACCTTCTCAAAAGCAGCGGATGGCGTCGGCGATGGTGGCGGTGAGTTCAGCCCGCGTGGGATAAGGTTCGATCCCTTCCGCGCGCATGGTTTGGATTTTTTCCAGTCGTATTTTTTCGAGATCTGTTCGTTCCATTTTTCCATCCTTAATAAAAAAACCTGCCCCGATTCTTGCGGGGGCAGGCCTCTGTTTTCAGAGAGTTGGATCACCCGTCTTGATCGGTCGGCGTGACCCCCGCGCTATCCCCTAGTTCACCTTGAGCACCTTGACGTTTAACGAGCCAACCGGCGCCTCAACCTGAACCTTGTCGCCTTCCTTCTTGTTGATCAGAGCCTTGCCGAGCGGCGATTCATTTGAGATCTTGCCGTGCAGCGGATCAGCTTCAGCCGCGCCGACAATGGTATATTCTTCTTTCTCTTTCCGGCCTTCCACCTGGATGAGCACCTTGGTGCCCACCTGCACAGTTTCCACCTTGACGGCCTTTTCATCCACCACGCGCGCGGTCGCCAGCAGCATCTCAAGTTCCTTGATGCGCCCTTCCACGAAAGCCTGTTCGTTCTTGGCGGCTTCCAGTTCGGCGTTATCCAGTAGTTCTCCGCCTTCTATGGCTTCGTGCAAACGCACGGCAATTTCCTCGCGCTTATCGGTGCGCAGAAAATCCAGTTCTTCTTGTAGCTTTTCGTAGCCATCACGTGTCAAAAATGAGGTTGACATAGTTGTTGTCCTTCTATAATGTGATCTTTTGGATCGGAACGTTTCCCACCCGTGGGTGCCACCTGAGAGCATAAACAAAAATCACTCCTGCAAGAGCGATTTGATTGTGTGAGAGAAGATCGCTGGTTCCCTCAAGTGTCCATTAACTATATCATAATCGCAAAGTGAATGCAAGCAGCACTGGTGAAAAAACTGCCGGGGTCAATCCCCGGCAGTTGGAGGTACAACTTAATTGGGTTTGTGTTTCGCCCCGGCGTGCAGGGCTTCGTAATTCTTCGGCAGCAGCTTGTGATGCCGCTCCGGCAGGTGCCCCTTGAGCGCCTTTTCGATCGACGCCAGCGGCAGCACCGGCAGGCTGCCCAGCAGCGCGCCCAGCAGCACCATGTTGGTCATGCGTTTGTCGCCCAGGCTCTCGGCGATGGCGTTGGCATCCACCTCGACCACCTTGATGTCCGTGCGCGTGGTCTTGCGGTCGACCATGGAGGTATTCACCACCAGCACCCCGCCCGGTTTGACCAGTTCTTCATATTTATCCAGCGAGGGGCGGTTCATGGCAATTGCCCCGGTGGGGTTGAGCACCAGCGCCGCGCCGATCTCTTCATCAGAGACCACCACCGTACAGTTGGCCGTGCCCCCGCGCATTTCAGGACCGTAAGAAGGGATCCAGGTGACGTTCTTGCCCTCGTCCATGCCGGCATACGCCAGCAGTTGACCGGCAAACAAAACGCCCTGTCCGCCAAACCCCGCCACAATGATCTCAGTCTGCATATCCCTCTCCCTTTAGATCTTGATCTCGGCAATGGCCGGGTGCACTTTGTAATCACCGATCGGATAGTAAGGCACCATCTTTTCTTCCAGCCAGTGCAGTGACTCCACCGGCGTCATTCCCCAGTTGGTCGGGCAGATGGACAGCAATTCGACCATCGAGAAGCCCAGCCCGCGCACCTGCACTTCAAAGGCGGTGCGGATGGCTTTCTTTGCCATGCGGATGTTCTTGGGGTCGTGCAGGGAGCGGCGCACCACGTAAGAGGCGCCGTCCAGCGTAGCCAGCAGTTCGGACGCGCGGATGGGGTAACCCTGGGTCTCCACATCCCGCCCATGAATGGACGAGGTGGTCTTTTGCCCGGGCAGCGTGGTGGGCGCCATTTGTCCGCCCGTCATGCCGTAGTTGGTATTATTCAAAAAGAACACGGTGATGTTCTCGCCGCGGGCGGCGGCATGCACGATCTCCGCCATGCCGATGGAGGCCAAATCGCCATCACCCTGGTAGGTCATCACAATGCGCTCGGGCAGCACGCGCTTGACGCCGGTCGCCATCGCCGGGGCGCGTCCGTGCGGTGCCTGCACAAAGTCAAAATCAAAATAGTTGTAGGCAAATACCGAGCAGCCCACGGAAGCCACACCGATCATGCGTTCACTCAACCCCATCTCGTCGATCACTTCCGCGATCAGGCGGTGGGCGGTGCCGTGGGTGCAGCCGGGGCAGTAATGCGTGCTGCCATCGGTCAGCGATTCAGGCCGCTGGTAAACAACGGTTTCCATTTCTGTCGCAATTGATCACCATTCTCGCTCCTCTAATTCTTTACCTGTAAACGGTTCAGCCAGCGGTCACGCGGATGACCTGCAGTTGGGATGGGTCCCTTTACCAGCCTGCGAATCTCGTCGAGGATCTCATCGGCAAAGGGCACGATGCCGCCCATGCCGCGCGTAAAATTCAACCGGTACCTTGTGTTCGGTGGCAGCCAGCACGTCTTCCAGCATGTGCCCGGCGTTCATTTCCACCACCAGCATGCCTTCCATTTTGTCAGCCAGTTCACGGAAGACCTTGCGCGGGAATGGGTTGACCGTGATGGGGCGGATGAGCCCGACCGGGATGCCTTCAGCCCGTGCAGCGCGCACCGCGGATAAAGCCACACGTCCGGTGGAACCGAATCCGGTGACCACAAAACGCGCGTCTTCCATGAAGTATTCCTTGTAGCGTACTTCGTTGGCTTCCACTTCCTGCCAGCGGCGCAGCAGGCGCAGGTTCAATTCTTCCTGCATCTGCGGGTTGAGGTTGATCGAGGTGAGGAAGCGCCGTTCGCGCCCCTCGGAACCCGTCACAGCCCAATCCGCAAACTTGGTGCGCATCGGCTGCATCGGGGGTTGTTCGCAGGGTTCCATCATCTGCCCCAGGGAGCCGTCTGTCAGTAGAACAGCCACGGAGCGGTATTTATCCGCCAGGTCAAACGCCAGTACCGTCAGGTCAATGGATTCCTGCACGCTGGCGGGTGCCAGAACGATGGGGCGGTAATCGCCGTGCCCGCCGCCGTGCACCATCTGGTTGTAATCCGCCTGGGCGGGGGCAATGTTGCCCAGCCCCGGGCCGCCGCGCATCACGTTCACCATCACCATCGGCAGTTCGGTGCCGGCGATGTAGGAAATGCCTTCCAGCATCAGGCTCACGCCGGGGCTGGAGGAGGAACTCATCACCCGCTGCCCGGTGCAGGCGGCGCCGTAGACCATGTTAATGGCAGCCAGTTCGCTCTCAGCCTGGACGAATGCGCGCCCAAGCTCCGGCATGCGGTGAGACATATATTCAAGTAATTCGGTTTGCGGGGTGATCGGATACCCGAAATAAGCTGCCACTCCAGCCCTTACAGCAGCTTCTGCGACAGCTTCATTGCCTTTCATTAGCTCTCGAACCATGCAGAACCTCCTGTTTGGGTTACCGGGCAGCGCCGGTTTTTTCGCGGTACACGCTGATGGCGGCTTCGGGGCAAACGATGGCGCAAATGCCGCAGCCGGTACAGCCTTCAGACCTCAATGTGGCAGGGTGATATCCCTTGGCGGTGATGTGATCGTTAGCAAGCGCCAGCACTTCCTGGGGACACGAGACAACACATACCTCGCAGCCCTTGCAGTACAACTCGTCTACTTCGATTCGTCCCTTAACGGGCATTCATACCTCCTGAGAGTTTTTGCCTTCACGAGCCACCCCATTATCACCGTTTCTGCCAAAAAAGGGAAGTGTCACACATCACCTTCCAAAATTGCAATTGGCACCGGGGTGTTTTTCGTCATTTCCTGTGATTATGCGGGTCACTTTTGATGATGTTTCACCTGGCGCGAACATAATGACACTTAACCAGGGAGGAAGGATAAGATTCTGTTTTAACCAGTTGAAAATTGAGGCTTTGAGGGATTTTTCCGAATAATGGGATGCCGTCACCCAGCAGGATGGGTACCGTGGTGATGATCAACTCATCGATGAGATCCTCGCGCAAAAAGCTTTGGATGACTTTTCCCCCATCGATGTACAGGTTGTGGTATCCGCGGCGGTTCATCTCCTTCACCACATCTTTAGGCTCCCCCTGGAGCATGCTCACTTTGTCCTTTAACGCTGCGGGAATCTCCGGGTTTGCATGGCTGAGCACGAAAACAGGCATCGGATAAGGCCATTCCTTAAGGGTGAGTACTATTTCGTAGGTATTGCGTCCCATCACCAGGGCGTCGATCTTTTTTGATGAATTCCGCGAATCCATAATCGTTTTTATCCGGGTTGGGGAAGTCTCACCAGCCAGTCGATGCCGCCATCTTCTTCGGCGATAAAACCATCCAGGCTTGCGGCGATGAAAACTGAATTTGTCATCTCCTGCTCCTTTCTACCAATAATTAAAGTGCCGGCTTACCCCCCGATCCATTCCACGATGGTGGCTTCGCCCTGCCCGACCCCCACGCACAGGGTCGCCAGGCCGTAATACGGTCGCTTTGACAGCGGTGCGCGCCGCTTCATTTCGTGGATGCAGCGTGGTGAGGATGCGCGCGCCCGAGCAGCCTAAAGGATGCCCCAGCGCGATGGCGCCGCCGTTGACGTTGGTGAGCGCGGCATCCAGCCCGAGTTCGCGCATCACTGCCAGCGCCTGCACGGCAAAGGCTTCGTTCAGTTCCACCAGTCCGATATCCGTGATTTTCAGCCCGGCGCGCGCCAGGGCTTTGTTCACCGCCGGCACCGGACCCAGCCCCATCACGCGCGGTTCCACCCCGGCGCTGGCGCTGGCAATGATCCTCACCAGCGGCTGCAGTTTCAATTGCTTGGCTTTGTCCGCGCTCATCACCAGCAGTGCTGCCGCGCCGTCGTTCATCCCGGAGGAATTGCCCGCGGTCACGCTGCCATCCGCCTTGAAGGCGGGTTTGAGTTTGGCCAGGGATTCCATCGTGGCGTCGCGCCTGGGGCGTTCGTCGGTGGTCTACCACCAGCGCATCCCCCTTCTTCTGCGGGATGCTCACCGGCAGGATCTCCTCGGCGAATTTGCCGGAGTCAATGGCAGCCACAGCCCGGCGGTGGCTTTCCACCGCGAAGGCGTCCTGCTCGGCGCGGGTGATGCCCGTCTGCGCAGCGATATTTTCGGCGGTTTCGCCCATCGGTTCGGTGCCGTAGAGTTCCGCCATTTTTGAATTCGGGTAACGCCAGCCTAAAGCCGTATCGTAAGCCGTGAGGTTGCCGAACGGAAAGCCGCTTTCCGCCTTGGGGAAGGAATAAGGCGCGCGGCTCATGCTTTCCACCCCGCCCGCCAGCATCACTTCACCCTCGCCGGCTTTGATGGCATGGAAGGCGCTGTTGACCGCGCTCAACCCGGAGGCGCACAGGCGGTTGAGGGTGATGCCCGGTACGGAAGGCGGGAACCCGGCCAGTAAGGCAGCCATGCGCGCCACATTGCGGTTGTCTTCACCCGCCTGGTTGGCGCAGCCGAAGTAGACTTCATCGATCTCGTTGCACATCCAGCTTGTTGCGCAGCGCGATCTCTTTAACACCAGCGCCGCCAGGTCATCCGGGCGCACGCGGGATAAAGCCCCGCCCAGTGCCCCAATGGGCGTGCGCAGCGCATCAATGATCACCACATCTGTCATGGGAATTCCTCCGTGTTTTGTTATCACCATTCTACCATTTCAGGGGAAGCTAAAACCCGTAATCCGTGAACCGTAAATCGAAAACCGTTACCCAAGTAGACTCCCCCTCTTGTCATTGCGAGGCAGATTTACCGCCGAAGCAATCCCCAACCCGCTGTCTTCGCGACAAAGTTCAACGTCCCGTTTGCTTTACAGAGAATCTCCAATTATTTTCGTTCTTCCAACTCCTTGTCCCAAAGATCCAACCATTGAGGGTTCATGGAGTTTATCAAGTCCAGTTTCTTCTGCCTTGAACCGCCTTTGATCTGCTTTTCTCTGTTGATTGCATCGTAGATATCCCCATATTGTTCGAAATATACTAGTTTATTGACGTTATACCTGGAAGTAAAACCGGGGTAGACATTAAGTCGATGCTCTTGAACACGAACAAAGAGATCGCTGGTTACTCCGGTATACAGTACGGTATGATTCTTATTGGTTAAGATATATACAAAGTAAGAGTCTTCCATGTGTAACAGTATTTTACATTCAGATTTTAATCCTTTCATTGTAGATTGCTTCGGCAAGAACAGCCTCGCAATGACAATTCGATTGTATTATTAGACAAGTGGGAGAGTAGTGACAGGAAAGCCGCGAGAAGCAACATACCGATTTTATAAGTTCCGGAGAAATAAATGATGCCCATTCGAAACATAGTAACATTCGTGACCATAGCACTCGTAATAATTGGGTGTAACTCCAATCCGCCACCGAAAGGTGTCGATGAGTTCCCCTATGGGTTAATGGTGAGTATTTTTGACCTTACGAATCAGTTTGAAAAAACTGGTAGTGAGTTTCCGGAAATTGATGGGGCTTTCTCTTACGCAGTTGTATATAGGAATCGATCAAAAAAAACAGGAGCCATATTTTCTCATCAAATTACCATTTATCCTGATTCAAAATCAGCCAACGAAGCATATTCCTCATGGGTAACAAAATGGTTCAATGAATACTGGATCCAACCTTCAGATTCAACTTATACGCCGAAGAGTCCAGATGATATCTATCAAATAGCATGTATGGATGTAATAATCAACGAGTTACCAACCAGAAGTTGCGAATTACTTCAACTTCATAACAATTTGATCATTCTTGTCCTGACAAATATAAATTCTGATAACATCGACTTTGCAACTTTCGAAGACATATTAACCCAGTTGGATGCTCGTCTTCCCGATGGCGATATTCCCAAGCCTGGACGATGAAATATCTTTTTCGGTGATGCTTGAAATCTGAGTCAGTTGGATGTAAAAGCCAGTGAGGTGAATCGAATCAACAAACCACTAATTTTTGGTGGGTTTTCAACCCCCCTACGCACCTCAGAGGTACTGTCATCGCGAGGCTGTTCTTGCCGAAGCAATCCCCATCGAAATTAATTTGTAGCCTGTAAGGTGCGTTTCCAACGCACCAATTTTTAGAAATACCAAAAACTTGCCAAATTGGCAAGTTTTGGCTTAAAAATTCGCCAAACAGGCAAGTTGTATTTCCAGCCTTTTGTGCAACAATAGTATTAACACAAACTTTTCTCCCCAGGCTCGATCCATACCAACCGCCCTATTCGTTATTAGCATCGTTTCCTTTCGAAACTTAGATACGAGTCCCATTCGTTCTCACCATCCGCTTACAAGGAGCGTCTCTTAAAAAATGTCCGTGACACAATCGAATTGAATCTCGCGAACGTTGCGCCCCCGAGCGTTTTTTGCGAGTGCTGTGCACGAGCGTTTTTAGCGAGTGGGGTTTGAAACTGAGGATCAATTCGAATCATTTATCTCTGAAAACCACAGTAGGTAACTTGTGCCTTATACATTAGTTGGGGATTGCTTCGCCTAAGAACAAGGCTCGCAATGACACCTTTTTCATTTGAATAACGGACTGCACTATAATCATTAAAGAAACCATATGAAAACCGCTTTGCGCACTCTCCCTCCTCGTTTTCCTGGCAGCGGTACTCGCCCTGGCGCTCGCCGGCTGCAAGGCGCCGGTCTCCCCCGGCACCACCTACGAGGTCAGCGGCGGCTACCGCGAGTTTTACCGCTCCCTGGGCGGCGAGGATGTGTTTGGTCCCGCCATCTCGCAGAGTTTTGTGTACGAAAACAACGAATGCCAGTACACGGTCAACGCCCTCCTCTGCCTGGACCCCTCAGGCAGCGGCACTGAGCGTTACCGCCTTTACCCGCTCGGGCTGGCACTGGGGATGCGCGAAGAGCCGAACCCCGCCAATCCCGCCACCAGCAGCATGGTGGTGAATGGTTTCTCCATCTATGACGAATTCATTCCCTTCTACGAGGATCTCTCCGGTGCAACCTACGCCGGCAACCCCATCACCCAGGCGCGCATGAATTATGCGCAGCAGCGCATCGAACAATATTTTGAGAACGTGGGCTTTTACCGCAACTTCAGCGACCCCGCCGGCAGTGTGCATCTTTTAGCCTACGGCGCTGCCAGCTGCGCTGAGCGCTGCGCCTACCAGCCCGCGGTGGATGCCGTCATCCATACTTCCACCACCCTTGAGGTGGACCGGGTGTTCAGCGCCGGGCTTGAAAAGATCGGCGACGCCACCATTTTTGGCGCTCCGCTCACCCAGGCTTACCTGGCTGCGGACGGTATGCAGGAGCAGGTCTACCAGAACGCCGTCATCTTCGCCGCGCCGGGCAGCGGCACCGTGCAGCTGCGCCCCGCTGCCATCCTGCTGGAGATGCCGGCGACCCCTCCGGGTGCGAAAGTCTACAGCAACCAGGACGGCATGGTGTTTTACACTGTTGAAGGCGTACTGGGGTACCATGTGCCGATCCTCTTTGATGATTTCATCAATGCCCACGGCGGCATGAGAATTTCAGGCAAGCCCATCGCTGAGGTCAGCGAGAGCATGCCCGGGGTATACCGCCAGTGTTTTGCAAATTACTGCCTGGAATACATCCCCGCCAATCCCCCCGGGCAGCAGATCCAGCTTGCAGCGCTCGGCAGCCTTTACCTCGACAAAATGCGCGCCACCAATGCGCTGCAGGACTATTTCGTCATCTCACCCGGTACGGTTGCCATGTACGTAAGCGAAGAAATCAAGCAGCTTTCCGCCGGGCAAACCCAGCGCATCAGTATTGTGCTCTTGCGCCAGAGTGACGCTCAACCGATCCCCGGGCTGGAATCTGTGCTGCAGATAAGCCTGCCGGATGGCAGCGTTTACGAAAACACCCTCCCCGCAACCTCCGCGGATGGGACGTCTTCCATTCTGATCCCTGCGCTGACCGGGATCCCCAATGGCTCCATCCTGCCCTACCAGGTATGCCTCAGCGGCAGCATCAGTGAACCTGTCTGCGCTGGCGGCAGCTACATCTTCTGGACAAAACCCTGATCAGGAATTTGCTTCGATAAACAATTCAACTGTGGCGATCGTACCGCCGGTGCTGTACACCCACACCTCAAATGGAGCCGGCGTGCCTGCCTTGATGGGCTGCTGGCTCTCCCAGCGGCGCAACCCCAGAACGTTCCCCTGGGCGTCAAACGCCACGGCGGTGATCCAAACCTTGCTGGCAGCCGTGCTGGCAGCATCCACCGCCGCCGCACCGCTCACGCTGGCAGAGCTGCCGTCAGTCGTTATCTGGATCAGCGGTTCTGCAACCGTCACCACCGGCGCGGTGGAAGCCACCCCCGCCTGGATGGCGCTTTGCAGTTGAAGCGTTACCTGCGGGTTGGCAAAAACCGGTGGTTGGAAATAGGCAAATACAGGCACTGAGGAGGCTTCCTTGATGCGGCTTACCGGGAGTGTTGCCGGTTTCGTCAGCACATCCCCGGTTACCGGGTTTGCCAGCCTGAATTCGGCAGACACATTGGCAACTTCAAAGGGCTGCTCGTTGGTCACCGTGGCAAAACAATAAGCTCCGCCGGTAGCCGTTGGACTGCAGTAAGCTGATCCCACCGTCAACGTGGTGGGGGTTTCCTCCTGCGCCTGGGGTGTACCGGTAACAGATGAAGAAGGCGGAATCACCAGGGTGCTTCCCACGACGAGCAAATAGGCGTTCACCTCCGGGTTGGCAGCCTTGAGCTCATCCAGCGTTAACCCGTGGCGGAAGGCGATCACCTGCAGGGTGTCCTTTGCCTTCACGGTGTAAAGGCGCGGTGTGGGGCTCAGGGTTGGCGCCGGGGTGGCGGTGGGAGCATCTATGGGCGTGCTCGTGGCGGTGGGAGTGAGGGTAATGGTAACGTACGGCGTCAGTAAAGCTCCGGGGGCTTTTTCTGTAGGCACAATGGTGGGGGCGGCGTTGGAGCAAGCCGAAAGGGTGAGCACTGCAACCAGTGAAATGATGATGCATTTTATCGGTTTCATATCCCGCATTATACTCTGCAAAATGAACTTGCCCGCTAGTTCGGGCTATGCTACACTCAGTGCATGACCCCCGAAGAACGGCTCTACCAGGAAGGGCTTGAAGCCATCAAACAGCGGGATTTCCCCCAAGCACGCGACCTGTTCACCCGCCTGCTCAAGCTCAACCGCCAGAATCCGGATTACTGGATCGGGATGAGCGCCGCGGTGGAAACTACAAAAGAGCGGGGAGTCTGCCTGCATGAAGTACTCAAATTCGACCCCCAAAATCACCTCGCCATCCGCGGTCTGCGCCTGATCGGTGAAAACATCGAGGATCCAGTTCCTGATTGGAAGGTCTCCCAGGTTGCCACCAACTGGAAAACCAGCCTGGAATTGAAACGGGAAGCCCGGGTAATACCAAAAGTACCCAGGAAGAAGATCGTTGGATTGACCATTCTCGGGCTGATCGTGGTCGGCGTGATCGCCGGCGGCATCTACATAGCCCAGCAGAACCGCTACAGACCGGACCCCTCCACCATCCTGCGGGTAACGCTAACGCCTTCACCCTCCATCACCATCACGCCTACCATCACGCCCACAACCGAAGGCGTACAACTGCTGGACACCGTCCTGAGCGCCACCTTTACCCCCACCCCGCTTTACGCCGCCACGCCGCACAACCGTTCCGAGGCGTACTCCACTGCCCTCAAAGCCTACGCGCTTAAGGATTGGGGTCGGGCAGCCGAGTTCCTCAAACAAGTGATCCAGGAGGAACCGGGGGCTGCTGATCTGCATTACCTGTTGGGAGAGATCTACCGCCAACAGGGCAATACTAAAGAGGCTGCCGCCGCTTACGACGCTGCCATCAAGGCAAACGCCGCCTTCGCGCCAGCTTACCTGGGCAAGGGGCGCCTCGCATTGATAACCAATCCCACCAAAGCGGATGCGGCATTGGTATTCTTTGTCAAAGCCTTCGAAATGGATCCCAATCTGCACGAGGCGATGCTGGAACTTGCCAATATCTACCTGGTAAAAGGCGAACCAGAGAACGCCTTGCTGTGGTTGGATAGATATTCACAGGCGGTACCCGGGTCGGCTCTCGTGGAGTTTTACCGTGCGCGCGTGCACCTCCTGCTCGGCGACCCGGCTGCTGCGTTAACCGCGGTGGAAAAAAGTCCGTACCATGGATATCTCCTACATGCCTGTCTACAAACTCTGGGGGCAGATCCTGCAGATATAACGGACGCTATGAAGATTCGGCTGTTCCGCTGCTGACCTACCTGAAAAGTGTTCCGCTCGACAGCGAAGCCCAGCTATTGGTGGCCAATGCTTACTTCCACCTGGAGGAATTCGATAAAGCCCTCGAGACCATCAACCAGGTGATCAGCGTTAACAACAAGGTGGAGAACGCCTATCTCCTGCGCGGGGATATCTACATGGTACAGGGCAAACCAGACGACGCAGACAAGAATTACATCACCGCGCTGCAGCTCAATTACCGCTCCTTCGGCGGGTTCATTGGCAAGGCGCGCGTCCTCCTGTCTGAATCCTTCGCCGGTGCGGCTTACAACTATATCGAAGATGCCATGGATGTTGCCGACACCCCGCAGGAAGAGGCGATTGCCCTTTACTGGCGTGCGGTCGCGCTGGTTGGTCTTGATGAAATGTCCGCTGCCATCCGTGATTACGAAGCCTTCCTGGCTTTACCGCGCGCGGAGGTTCCCGAGGATCTGCGCTCGCAGGCTTTGGCGGAGTACCTGGACATTGTCACTCCCACGCCATCGGCCGCTGCCACCAATACGCGTACACCCGGCAGCATTCTCACTTTCACCACAACCCCAAGCCCAGGGGTTACTCCCACCAAATGACAACCCGTGCGTAAAGCTGACCTGTATTTACTCCTCAAAAATCGCCGCAGGAACCGCCGAATCCCTTCACGGGGGTTATTGCCAGTCTTAAAACCGCTTGCCAAAGCCCTGACAGCAGTAATCTCTTTAGTTGTCGTAAGTCTATTGTTCCTGGCTGGACTAACGTACACCCGCTTTGCTGCCAACCTCCCCTCGATCGAGATCCTGCCCATCCTGTTGAACGGCGAGGACGGTGAGCTGCTCCTGCCCACCCGCCTGACCGACCGCAGCGGCTCTGAAACACTGCTGACCCTCGCCAATCCTGGCATCATCCGCGAGTACCTGGTCATTGACCCCGCTCAACCCCACCACGTGAGCCCGCAGCTGGTACGCGCGGTGGTCGCGTCCCTGGACCCCACATTTTGGGAAAATCCGGGTTACTCCCTCAAAAACTGGCGCGATCCGCAGCCCGCCACCATCACCGAACGGCTGGTGAGCGATCTGTTGTTATGGGATGAACCCCCGTCCTCCAACCGCAACCTGCGCATGCGCCTGCTGGCTGCCCAGGTTGTAAAGGAATACGGACGCACGCGTGTGCTGGAATGGTATCTCAACAGCGCTTACTTTGGTCACCTGGCATACGGGGCTGAAAGCGCTGCTCAACTTTACCTGCAGAAATCTGCCCGCGATCTAACACTGGGAGACGCCGCCCTCTTGACGGTACTGCTGGACGCCCCCGCGCTGAATCCCATCGATGCTCCCGGTGTTGCCCTGGAATCCCAGCGCCTCTTCCTGGCTGACCTGGCTGAGCAGGGCATCATCACCACAGAGGAATTCTCTGCAGCCGTACGCCAAACTATGACCCTGCGGATATCGCTGGCAGATGCGCAATCCAGCGCACCAGCTTTCACGCGCCTCGTGCTGCAGCAGCTGGAATCACAATTCGGTCAGCGCCGCCTTGAGCGCGGCGGATTGATCGTGCGCACGACGCTGGATTCAGACCTGCAGCATCAATTCACGTGTGCTGCCACTACCCAGATGCTGGTTTTCGAAAACCCCAGCGCTTCAGGTGTGGCTTACGAATCTGAGCAGTGCGAGGCTGCCCTGCTGCTGCCCACGCGCATCTTCACCGGGTTGGAAGGGCAGGGTTTAGCTACGGCGGGTCTTATCCTGGATCCCAAGACTGGCGAGCTCCTGGCTTACATGGGGCCAACGCGCCACAATGGCGAGACTAGAACCGACAGCCGTTATCAACCCGGCACGCTGGTCAGCCCGTTCATTGCACTGGCTGGATTCACCAGCGGGTTTTCACCGGCATCACTCAGGTGGGACACTCCCGTCTCTGAGGATCAGGGATCGGTCATGGTAAACCCGGATGGACTCTATCATGGTCCGGTCAGCCTGCGCTCCGCGATTGTTGGAGACTATCTGACCCCGCTGGTGCAACTCGCTAACCAGGTGGATGTAACACGCGTGTCAAAAGTCGCAGAAGCGCTTGGCTTTTCCGCCATCACTCCTGCCAGCGCACCTGACCTCTATTCATCAAAACTGCAGTCCAGCCTGATCGAAGTGGCAGCGGCGTACGCCACGCTTGCCAATTCAGGCCTGCAGGCAGGAGTAACAGGAGCTGATGGCAGGATCGCACCCAACCTCATCAAAATGGTCACATCCACTAACAACCGCCTCATCCTTGACAGATCGCTGCCATCCATCAGCACATCCTTGAGCGAACCGCTGGCGTACCTGGTAAATAACGTCTTGAATGATGTGACTGCCTGGCGTGACAGTTACGGTTACCCCAATCCGCTGGAAACCGGGCAGAATCTTGCGGTGAAGGTCGGGCAGGTGACAGATAAAAGCCAGGTATGGACGGTAGGATACACCCCGGACCTTGTGGTGGTCACCTGGATGGGGCTGCCCCAGCCAGGCTCGGCTGAAATAGGTGCGCTCGTGCCAGCAGGATTATGGAATGCCATGATCAAGTACGCCACCCGTGGCGTCGCGGACAGCGGGTGGGGCATGCCCTCAGGCGTCACCCTTATGGAAGTGTGTGTTCCTTCCGGGATGCTTCCCTCACTGGACTGCCCCGCCACCCGCCAGGAAGTCTTCCTTTCCGGCAATGAGCCGGTGGCTCCAGACACGCTTTACGAAAAGGTGCAGGTCAACCGCGAAACCGGCCAGCGCGCCACCATTTTCACAGACCCCGAGTTGATCGAAGAAACCGTGGTGATGAATGTACCATCTGATCTGCGCCAATGGGCTATCGACAACGGTTATACCGTTGCTCCTGCCGGTTATGATTCCATCCCGTACCTGGCGCTTGACCCTGATGCGCTCCTGACCGCACCCGAAATGTTTAGTGTTGTCGGCGGCAAAGTGAAGATCAGCGGCACCGCAGGCGGGGATGATTTCAGCTACTACACCATCCAGGTGGGTAAGGGCATTAACCCTGAATCCTGGCAGCAGCTTGGCGATCCCATTGCTGCACCCGTAAGCGAAGGTCAACTGCTGGAATGGGATACCACCACCCTTGACGGCTTGTACGCCATCCGTCTGCTGGTGGTCAGTGCTTCAAAAGAGATTCACCAGGCAGTGCTCCAGGTGACCGTGGACAATACTCCCCCTTCGATTGTTGTCTCCACTCCACTGACAGACCAGGAGTTACAGCTCGTCAACGGCGCAGTCACCCTGAGCGCAAATGTCCAGGACGCCTCTCCGCTCTCCAAAGTGGAATGGTGGGTGGATGGCAAGATGGCCGGCACACAAACACAAACCCCATACGCCTGGCAATTGCGTACAAAAACCGGCAAGCATACCGTGCAATTAAAAGCATGGGACTCCGCCGGCAATTCTGCGCAGAGCCCCACCATCCAATTCTCAATTACTGCAGCAGACTAATGTGTCACCACGTCGGGGAGGATCTCCCGGTACAACTCCTCCAGGTCGCGCACGATCAGGTCTGCGCCGGCTTTGCGTAATTCGTCCTCGGTGCCAAACCCGCACAACAACCCCACCGTCTGCGCACCCGCGCGCTTACCCGCCAGGATGTCAACCGTGGTGTCTCCGATCATCACGCACACCTCGGGGGTTAATCCCATGGCACCAGCGGCGCAGATCACCGGCTGCGGAAATGGCTTGGTGAGTTCGCATGTCTGTGAAGTGACCACTGCGCGGAAGAATTTCCCCAGGTCAAATTGCTCCAAAAAGCGGGAGGTGGTATCTCCATCGCGCGCACTGACGACTGAAAGCGGGTATCTTTCCTGCACACCGGTCAATAACTCAAGTGCACCGCGCATCAACCAGAAGTTGTGTTTCCTACCCTGTTTCAGGTGTGTCAGCCGGCTTAGGAGACGTGCCACGTTGTCATCCAGGCTGTGGCGGTCCAACCAGTGGTAGAGGCCGTTCATCGGGGATTCGGTGACCATCAACAACCAGCGCGCAAAAGGTTGAGGATTACCCTTCTTGAAGAGAAACCGCAGCGGTCCGAGCAATCGGGTGATCACAGACTCCCAGCGGTCATCTGTATCGCTTAAGGTGCCGTCAACGTCAAAGCACAACCCTTTTACCCGCGCCAGGTCAATGGGCATGCTTACTGCTCTATGATCGGAAGGTAAACGTCCAGCACATTTTCTTCCTGGCTGATCACCCAAAGTACGTTCTTGCCGCTGCGAACCATGCTGATGAGTCCATCCTGCGTGGAATTCCAGCTGACCTTGTCACTGGATGATTCTGTGCTGATCCCCCAGCGCGCGTTACCATAATCGCGGCTGGCAGTAAAGAACTCATTGCTGTCCTTCTGCGTTTCCCAGGTACTGAGCCAGATAAATGCTGTATCACTGCTCGTTTCGTTGATCAGGAATAGGTAGGTGTCCCCTCCCCAGCCTGCGGCAGCGGTTTTGGCGTCGTCCTGGTCAAGGCGGATATTGGCGCTGCGTCCAGCTCCCAGGACAAGATAGGTGTACCATTCGCCCATCACATTGCGGTCGTACTCGCTCCAGCCCGGTCCAAGTTCAGTGATGTAATCCGCGATCTCAACTGGCACCGGTTTGTCATCGGGGTATCTCTCTGGGTGGAGTATCTGCTCGGTGGTCACCGGCGGATTAGCATAGGCCGCGTCGATTGCTGCCCATTTACCGCGGCTGTATAGCGCGTTGGCAAAATCAAATCCCTGCTGGTAGGGGAAAAGGAAATCTTCCTTCATGAAAGCCGGCGCGGAATCATACACCGGGCTTGAATAGGTTTGCTGGAAATTGAGAATATCGTTGCGGTCCTGCTCGGTGCCGTTGGCGAGGAACCAGAACTGCTCCGACAGGGAGGCGTCACCCTCCACAAGTGCTGAAGCTGCCGCGCAGTATTCGGTATCCACTTCACAGGTGTCATCATTGAGATTCAACCCGTTCTCCAGGTCAAAATGCTGGTCCTGAAGCACATGAGTGTACTCGTGGGCATAGGTTAGGCGCTCCAAACCGGTGAATTCTCCACCTACCACGTACATTTCCTTGGTCTCGCTGTCGTAATAACCCGCGATCTGCTCGGAATACAGATCAAGGTAGAACTGCAGCAGGTCGAAATCCGGTTCCAGCAAGCCAAAAACCTTCAATTCAAGCGCGTCTTTAGCAGCGTCTTCCGGAGTGTAGTCCGCAAAGAACTCATTAACCACCACATCTTTCAACTCTTCCTCGCTCATCATGTCGCGCTGCAGGCCTGTGAGCAAACCCAAACCGCGAAAACTGGTCACCTGCTCCTGGATAACATCCATTTGTGCCGCGATGCTATTTGAGGTTGGTGCTACGGTTGGTCCTGCAGTAGGCACTGGAGGTGTGTAATTACGTTGGGATTTGATCAGGAAATACCCCCCAACTACCAGCCCAGCACTGAGCAGTAAACAACCTGTGACAATAAGCACCAGCAGGGTTATTCCAAAATTCTTCTTTTGCGGGGTATTTTCCACTGAGGACTCCATCTTCCGAATAATATTCATTCCATTTTACCAAATACAACCAGTGAAAACCCATTAATCGGACACATTCAGCCCGATTCGCAGAATACTGCTGTTATAATCGCCCACATGAAATATCACGTGTGGACCGAAGGCTGCCAGATGAACGTGGCAGATTCCGAACGCGTTTCTTCCGCGCTCGAACATCTCGGCTATGAATTTTCCCCGGTTATCGAGGAAGCCGATGTCATCGTGCTTAACACCTGCGTGGTGCGCCAGTCAGCGGAAGATAAGGCTTACGGACGCCTCACCTCGCTGCTGCCGGTCAAACGCAGCCGCCCCGAGGTGGTGATCAATCTGATGGGATGCCTGGTAGGCATGAAAGATAGCGACCCGCTGCGCAAGAAGTTCCCCTATGTGGATGTTTTTTCCCCGCCTTCGGACCCCACCCCACTGGTGGAATACCTGATCCAGCGCGGGGTTTATAAAGATGAACAAGCTGCCACCGCGCGGCGTTACGCCGTGATGGATGGCGACCTGCTTTTGCCGCATCCGGCAGAAGGCAGCCAGGTTATCGGCTGGATCCCCGTGGTTTACGGGTGTTCGCACGCATGCACCTACTGCATCATTCCCTACCGTCGCGGCGTGGAACACAGCCGCCCGCCAGAGGAGATCCTCAAGGAAGCGCATGCCCTGGCGTCCCAGGGGATCAAAGAGATCACTCTGCTCGGTCAAATCGTAGACCGCTACGGGCTCGATCAGCCTGGCTACCCCACCCTTGCGGGCTTGCTCGAGCAGATCAGCGCCATTGATGGCATCGAGCGTTTGCGTTTCCTCACCTCGCATCCCAACTGGATGAACGATGAACTGCTGGAGGCGGTGGCAACGCTGCCCAAGGTCATGCCGCACATCGAGATTCCCAACCAGGCTGGCGATGACCAGGTGCTGGAAAACATGAAACGCGGCTACACCGCTGACCAGTACCGCGCACTGGTGAACAAGATTCGTGCGCGCATTCCCGGCGTTTCCATCGCCACCGACATCATCGTCGGCTTCCCCGGTGAGACGGAGGAGCAGTTCCAACGAACTTACGATCTGCTGGACGAGTTGAAACTGGATGTGGCGCACCTGGCGCGTTACTCACCGCGCGGCGGCACGGTAAGTGAACGTCAGTTGGAAGATGATGTGCCGGCTGCTGAAAAGTGGCGCCGTTTCCGCATGCTTGAAAAGCAGCAGGAAGAGATCGTGCGCCAGATCCACACTGGTTATTTGAACACCGTCCAGCCCATCCTATTCGAGGAAAAGGTCAAGAAGCGTTGGAAAGGCCGCACGCCCACCAATAAGCTTGTCTTCGTTGAAACTGACGAGAATCTGCTCGGCGAGGTGCGCGCTGTGCGCATCCAATGGACGGGTCCGTGGTCTATGCTGGGAGAATTGGAATAACAATTGGGGATTGCCGCGCCCAAAGTACGGGCTCGCAATGACAATTCACCGTATGCGTAAATTTCTTCTCGTTTCCCTCTCGCTGATCATCATTGCCTCTCTCGTGGCGGTGTATTTCGTCTTCATCTCACCCACCCCGGACGCCGTGCGTACACGCCATGTAATCACCTGGATCCGCGGCAACGGCGCGAATACAGAGTGGGCGATCAAGCCTCTCGAACGCTGCGGCGATGCGCCCTTCATCCTACCCACCTATGGGCTGATCGGTTACGTATGGGATGACTCATTCAGACCCGGGCATCGCCACCAGGGGATTGATATTTTCGCCGGCACGGATGTGGCCATTACGCCGGTTTACGCCTCCTACGATGGGTATGTCACGCGCCAGTCTGATTGGAAGTCCACCGTTATTATAAGAATCCCCTCGGATCCGCTTGAAACCGGGCGGCAGATCTGGACATACTACACGCATATGGCAGACGCCGAAGGCATTTCGACCATTGACCCAGCTTTTCCCCCGGGCACACACGAGGTCTTCGTTAAGGCTGGCACGCTCTTGGGACACCAGGGCAACTACTCCGGCAGCTCTGGGAACCCGGTAGGCGTGCACCTGCACTTCTCGATCGTGAAGGATGACGGCTACGGTAATTACCTTAACGAACTGGAGATCGGCAACACCCTAGACCCTTCGGCTTACCTGGGCTTACCCCTAAACGCTAATGATGAGCCTAATATACCTATCTTGTGCGGGGATTGAGAAACAACTGTCTTTAACAATTTTAATAAAACCAACATCTGCTCAATCTTGATATTGGATAACGATAATCCTTCAAATTTGGGGGGAAATTAATTTTGACGAGATGTTCAGATGGTATTATGATAATTGGAACTTTAAGCATTGTAATTACGTCATAGAGTTTAGGTATTCGTGTTTAAATTTGTAAAGGAGAAATCTCATGAAAAGACAAAAAACTATTTTTATACTCTCGATAATCCTCACCTTTAGCCTGCTGCTCTCCGGCTGCAGCCTGTTCGGTCCGGCAGCAACACCAACGCCAGACCCTGTGGTCTTGCAGGCGACCGTAGATGCTGCCATTAATCAGACGATGCAGGCTATCGCGGCAGTTCAAACCAGCACCGCCGCAGCGCTGCCCACCAGCACATTCACGGTTGCTCCAACCCAGGAACCCCCCCCTACAGCCACCCTCCAACCGACAATTCAAGTCGTGATCCCCACAGCCACAAATACTTTTGTGCCAGTTGTGCCAACAAAGACAAAAACTCCCACTCCCGCTCTCTATGCCTGCAAATTACTCGGCACGTCTCCTACAGCCGGAACCAAGGTTAACCTCAATGGTGATTTTGACGGCGCATGGAAAGTTCAGAACATCGGTACTCACGCCTGGGAACTGGGTTACCTGGATCTTAAATACGTTAGCGGCACCAAGATGCAAACCGGGGCTGATATTTTTGATATCTCGACAGCCGTCCCGGTTGGTGGAGAACTCAATCTCATCGTGGATATGAAAGCCCCGGCCACCGCAGGAAAATATACAGCCTCCTGGTCCTTGGTGTTGGAAGGGATTACCTTATGCACGCTGCCTGTGGATATCGAGGCGGTTGCACCTTAAAGAAACACTTGAAGGTCAGGGTTTTTACTCTTTACAGTCACTTTTTATGAAATCGCGGATTACAAATCCCCGACCAGTATAAGAAATATTAAAGGAATTTTCAGGGGAGGATCACGGTCCTCCCCTGAATGTTATCGCAATAGGACCTCACGATGTTATTGGGGGACAAGATTAGGGAATGATAACGATGCAAAAATATCGCCAAACCATTCCAATAATGACCGGTTGACGTTACCAGTAGATTGGCTTGGTCAGGTCGGCGGATTTAGAGCCCGAGGATGCACGCTTCATTAGCAGCACGGCAAAGTCATCCTGATGGGGTGCGGCGCGGCTGTACTCCTTAACTGCATCCCACAAGTGCCGGCAGATGCCCTTTGCGCTTTCCCCACGCGAGATCTGCAGCAGTTTCACAACGCGCCCCAACCCGAACTGCTCCCCGCTCTCGTCCACTGCTTCATTCAGACCATCTGTAAAGAAGAGCATCATACCACCCGGGACGATTGCCACTTCCTGCTCATCCAGTGCCACCTTAGAATACAGCCCGAGAGGCTGCCCCACACCCATACGCAGTGTCATTGGTTCCCCGCGCCCATCCAGTATGATCGGCAGCAGGTGTCCGGCGCGCGCGTACTGCATTACCCCAGTGCGGTAATCCAATACCCCGTACAACAGGGTCACGAACATGCCCGAGGCGTTCATCTTCAACAGGGTCTTGTTTACATGGTTCAGCACCTCGGCTGGATCAAGGCTGCGTTCGCTTTCAGCGCGCAGCAGGCTGAAGGTGAGCGCCATGAAAAGCGCTGCAGGCAAGCCTTTGTCAGACACGTCTCCCATGACAATGCCTAGCTTGTCTTCTCCCAGTGGGATGAAGTCGTAAAAATCACCACCCACTGCGCGCGAGGGCAGGATGAGTGTGCCGAACTGGTACCCAGCCTTGTGCGGATTGCGCGCCGGCAGGATGCTGCGCTGGGTCTGGCGAGCGATATCCATTTCCGTACGCAGGTGGCGCAGCATGCGTTCCGTGCGGTCAAAGAGGCGGGCGTTCTCAAGTGAAAGCGTCAGGCTGTTCGTCAATGTCGTCAGAAGATCAATATCCGCCTGGCTGAAGGCATCTTCAAGTTCAAGGTTCTGCAGGCAGACTACTCCGTGGACAGTGTTGCCAATCATCATGGGCACCCCGAGCCAGGTTTTGGGGATTTCAGTCCCCGGGACGATCCCCATTTTCCCTGTCTCCACCAACTTGATTAACTCACGTTGGTTGATCTTCAGGGGTTTACGCGTGCGCACGATTTCTGCCCAGGTATTGTTTAGGGGCATCCACTCCTGCAGGTTCAGTCGCACCCCGCGTTCCACTCCGTATTGATGGAAAATCCTGTTGGTGGCGGGGTTATACTCTGAAATCATTACCACCTGGGCGTTGAATGTCTCCAACAGGCTGTCACCCACCAGGGTGTAGATATTCTGTATCTCCAGCTGCGAAGACAGACCCTCCTGCACTTTGTTGATGAGCGCAAGCATGGCAGCGCGCTGTTCCGTGCTGCGGGCATACAACTGCGCTGCGGTTTGCCAATCCCCCAAAGCCGCAGCCTGTTCTGCCTGAAACTGGAGATCATCCGCGCTTTTTACCGCTGGTTTGATCACCATTTCCACACCATCGATCGCTTATGCATGATGCCTCGCTTCACTTCAGGTTGGAGAAGATTCCCAGCATCACGGAGATATCCATCCCCGCGTGAAAGAGAGCAGCCGGCCACAGGGAGCGCGACTTCTGCATCACCGCGGCGAATGCCATTGCCAGCAGCATGAGGATAACCTGGAACATCCATTGGTCCGAGGTATAGCCTACGCCGAAATGCAATGCGCTGAAAACCACAGCAATAGTGAGGCTGCCAAAAAACTCCCCTAACAGCAACTCCAGTTTCTTTAGAAAAAGTCCCCTGAAGAGCAGCTCTTCCATGAATCCGTTGGCAAGTACGAACAGCAGCAGCCAGCCAATCCAGGTTTGCCAGCCGGCCAGTTTTGCCGGGTCGAGTTTGAATAAAAATTGCCCGGAGGGAATGGCTGTTGCAGCGGCTACGACAAAAGTGCCGATGCCAAGCAGCAAACCGAGTTTCACTTTTCCTTTTTGCAGGTAAAGGTCGCCAAAACTGAAGCCCATGCAGCGTGACATGCCGATGACTGTAACAGCGATCACCACCAGGTCATTCAGTTTCAACAACGCGAACCCGCGCGGATCCATGCCACTTAACCCGATATTGTCGATCAGGTAATTGGCCATGATCCATGTCAGGGAAACTGCCACTGCCATAATGAACAGCCCGCTCAGCAGAGGCCAGAGCGCCTGTGTTTTCTGACCCCTTTTTGCCGCCAGGCTTAAGAGCCCGAGCACCACGATCAAGCCTATCCTGCCAAGCAGGTCCCATTTTGGCTCCATTATCGGATTCCAGGGACTGAAAACCAACATAATACCGGCTCCAAACACCAGGAAAAGCAGTACCGCACTCAACCTTATCCAGATGTTCACTTTTTGATCAATCACCTGCTCTGTCATGATTCTTACCCCATTCTTCCCCACCATGAATCAATCCTCGATGGTTAAAACCAATATCATTATTATACAAACAGCGTCAGAGTTTACAACCAGCCAGGAAATATAACCTCGTAGAACTGAACTCTACACTATGCTATACTCATTTTAATGTCAACATCCCGCTATCACCTGGTATGTCCTGTTTGCAGTACGCAATTTGATCCGGCGCTGCCGCAGACTTTTTGTGACCGGTGTGCCTCGCCAATCCTTGCGCACTACGATCGGGTGAACATGACCCTCACTCCTGAAGCGGTTTCCAACCGCCCGCGGGGTATCTGGCGATGGCATGAGCTGCTGCCAGTGGATGACCCTGCCAACTTTCTCACCCTGGGTGAGGGGGATTCACCACTTCTGCCCCTTTCCAATATCGGTAAAAAAAATGGCTTTGAAGCCCTCTTTTCAAAGGACGAATCCAACCATGCGACCGCTACCTTTAAAGCTCGCGGTATGGTGGTGGCTGTATCAAAAGCCGTTGAATTGGGTTTGCGAGAATTTGTGATCCCCACTGCAGGCAATGCCGGCGGTGCCCTGGCAGCTTACGCTGCTCGTGCTGGACTGCGCGCGCATGTTTATATGCCGGCAGACACACCCAATGCCAACCAGGTGGAAGTGAAAATGACAGGCGCAGACCTGGTACTCGTTGACGGATTGATCAACGACGCCGCCCGCCTGGCTAAACTTGCCTCATTGGCAAACCATTGGTTTGACATGTCCACCTTTAAGGAGCCTTTCCGCGTGGAGGGCAAAAAGACCATGGGGTTTGAACTGGCAGAAGCATTCAACTGGACCCTGCCGGACGTCATCCTCTACCCCACAGGAGGTGGAACGGGTCTGGTGGGAATGTGGAAAGCGTTTAATGAACTCGAACATTTTGGTTGGATCGGTCCTGCGCGCCCCCGCATGGTGAGTGTACAGGCTGCGGGCTGTGCACCGGTGGTACGCGCCTTTCAATACGGTGCCGAGCGCTGTGAGGTGTGGCAGAATGCAACCACAATGGCTTCAGGATTGCGCGTGCCAATTGTCTTTGCCGACCGCCTCATCCTGCAAGCGTTGCGAGACAGCCACGGCACCGCCCTCACCGTCACCGATGAAGAAATTCTTCAATCCCAGGCAGAACTGGCGTCTGCTGAAGGAATTTTTGCTGCTCCTGAAGGAGCGGCAACCCTGGCCGCGCTCAAACACCTGATTCAAAAGCGCTGGGTGAAACCCCACGAGAAAATTGTCTTATTCAATACAGGCAGTGGTTTGAAATATGTGAAGTAAAGAGGAAAACATGGACCAGGATGTCAACCAATCCGCCTTGCAAGTGCTGTACAGTGTCAGCCGCGAATTAGCCACCACTCTTGACCTGCATAAAGTACTCACGCGGGTGCTGGTCATCTCTACCCAAAACCTTGGCGTTGAACGCGCCAGCCTGGTGGTGCTGGATGACAGCGGCAAACCCATTGACGCCGCCATCCTCTACGAAGGAAAACTTGCCCCCCATACTGTGGACCAATTGCAAGATGTCGCCACCTCAGGATTGGCAGGCTGGGTGATCGCAAACAAGCGCCCGGCGCTCATCGCCAATACACAGGAGGACGAACGCTGGTTAAAACGCCCGGGTGAGGCTGAAGATGCCAGTTCTGCGCGTTCGGCTCTATGCGTACCTTTAATGGCACGCAGTAAAATTGTGGGGGTTCTTACCATCGTCCATCCGCATATCAACTTCTTTACCGAAGAACAGCTCAAGCTGCAGCAGGCAATTGCCGATGTGGCAGGCATTGCCGTGCGCAATGCCCACCTTTATGCAGATGTAGAGTCCGCAGGGAAACGGTATTACGACCTGTTCGATGATAGTATGGACCCGATCTTTATCACCACCCTCAAGGGACGCATCATTGAAGCCAATCGCCAGGCAGTAGGTGTCACTGGCATTGAAAAGCCCGATCTCGTAAAAACCTCTATTATTGATTTGCATGATCTCCAGCCAGATAAAACCGGGACAGAGCTGCAACTCATCAAGGATGGCACGCCGCTGACTTATGAATCACATCTTAAATGTGCAGATTGCAGCATAATTCCGGTTGAGGTGCATGTTTCCACCGTCCGAATCTCAAGCACACCTCACCTGCAGTGGATATTTCGCGACATCAGTGAGCGCAAGTATATGGAAGAGCTGCGTGAAGATCTCTCTGCGATGATCTATCACGATCTACGTTCTCCGCTTGCCAATATTCTCTCTAGCCTGGAAATTTTACGTGGTTTGCTGCCTGAGGAAGATGCCAACGCCACCCTTCAACTGGTGGATATAGCCCAGCGCTCCTCTGAAAGATTGCAGCGCCTGATCAGTTCACTTTTGGATCTCCACCGCCTGGAATCTGGGCAGCAGATCGAAGAAAAGAAACCGGTAGATCTGGCATTACTTATCAATGAAGCAGTGGAAATCATTACCCCCAACGCAGTCGCCCGCCATATTACTGTGGAGCAGGAAATACTCGGATCGCTGCCGCCCATCCCTGGCGAGAGTGAAATGCTGCGCCGTGTGCTGGTAAACCTGCTTGAAAACGCCATTAAATTCTCGCCACAGCGAACCAGCGTACTGGTCGCGTCTAAACAAACCGGTTCCACCGTTACGGTATGGGTGGAAGATCACGGTCCCGGTATACCACCGGAGCATAAAGACAGGATCTTCTCTAAATTCATCAGACTTAAGGGAGACAAAACCCCCAAAGGGCACGGATTGGGGCTGGCGTTCTGCCGGCTGGCTGTCCATGCTCACGGTGGTACAATCTGGGTGGAGGACACCCCAGAAGGCGGTTCACGTTTCCTATTCACTCTGCCGACAGGCCATTGAGAGCGCAACCTCAGGAGTACCATGCAGGAAATATCCTCCCACGTCTTTATTGAAACTAGTTTCCCGGGTGTCACCCTGGCAGCCATCAACTGTCACCGCGGACTGCTGTTGATCGACGCTCCACTGCGTGCCGATGACATCCGCATTTGGAGAACAGCTCTGGCCAGTATGACAGGGGGTTATGAA
Organism: uncultured Chloroflexia bacterium; assembly: GCA_963753625.1. GTDB lineage: Bacteria > Chloroflexota > Anaerolineae > Anaerolineales > Anaerolineaceae > UBA6107. The sequence goes on along the minus strand of CAVWCP010000002.1, from coordinate 671,772 downwards.
CGGCTGCTGGTAACCCTTGATGAGCATTACGACCGCACCCTCGGGGTCCGCCAGATGGAATGCATGATCGCCGGGCAGGAGAGGATGACCCAGGTATTCAAGGATCGTCCGCTTTCGTTCAAGACCCAGGGGCAGGAAACTGGCTCCGAATGGGAATTGATCAGTGGGTTGGGTAATATCCGCTGGGCGGCTCCTGAGATAACATTCAGCCATGCTTTAAACCTGTATTGGGATAAATTCCCGATACTCCTTCATGCCCAGACTGGTCCTTCCTGGTGTTCAACATGGGTGGACCTTCCGGCACAGAGGATCGTCTTTGTTGGCGATACTGTCATTGCGGGCGCACCGGTATTCCTGGCACACGCTGACCTGCCTGACTGGCAGGCTTCGATTGCCCTCCTGCTATCCCCTGCGTACCGGGATTACACCATTGTCTCGGGCCGTTCAGGGGTGATCAACCTCAACGCTGTAAAAGACCAGGCTAAATTCCTGGGTAAAGTGGAACAACAACTGGATAAACTGACAGGTAAAGAAAATGACCCGCGCGAACTCGAACATGCCAGTATGCAGCTTCTTAAACACTTCGAGCGCCGTGGTCCTAATTTTGAACATTACCACATCCGTTTGCTCCACGGTTTGCGGCTCTATAAAAAGTATCACTCGCCCAACAGCTCGTCTTCGGTGGAGTAAGCCTTCGTCCATGCTTCTTGAATCCCAAAGAGAATCAACGGAAGCCCAAACTTCACTGATGCAGTCTGTGCTTGTGCGCCTCGGAGAGGTATTCGGATTGCCGGAATGGAGTAATCCACAGCAGCCGGTGGATGAACTGGTGTGCACTATTCTATCGCAGAATACCAATGACCGTAACCGCGACATTGCATTTACCGCGCTTAAGAAACGGTTTCCTACCTGGGAAGAAGTGATTGACGCGGATGAGAAGGAGATCATAAACGCCATCCGCATTGCCGGACTGGCTAACCAGAAAGGTCCGCGGATTAAGGCTGTTCTGACCCAAATCCAGCGTGAACGAGGAAACCTGGATCTCGCCTTTCTTGCCGACCTGCCGCTGGAGGAAGCCCGTGAGTGGCTGCTGCGATTCAAGGGGGTTGGGCGCAAGACCGCTGCCATCGTCCTCCAGTTTTCACTCAACCGGCCGGCGTTCCCGGTGGATACCCATATTTACCGCGTTACCGGCACGGTTGGGCGTTAGACCTCCAGCCCTTAACGTGGACCAAACACATATATTAATGGAGCAAATAGTTGACCCGCGGGACTTTTATGCCGGGCATCTCAACCTTATCCGCCTGGGGCGTGAGATCTGCCACGCGCGCAAACCCAATTGCCCGCTTTGCCCGGTGAATGATCTGTGTGCTTATTTTGCCAACACCAATGAAGTAAAAGTCACCTGAATGACCAAGTTCACCCTTGTCCGCCATGGCCAGACAGACTGGAATGTTGCCCGCCGTTACCAGGGGCAGCAGGACATTCCTTTGAACGCCGAGGGCTTACAACAGGCTCGGACTCTTGCCTTGTTCATGAAAGAAGAGACTTTTGACGTCATTTACTCCAGTGATCTACAACGCGCCATGCAAACAGCACAGATCCTTCAGGAAGGGCGAGAGGCAACTGTTATAGCGGATGCACGTCTGCGTGAGATCGCATTTGGAGAATGGGAAGGCAAGTGCCATGATGATTTGCGAACAGCTTTTCCAATACGTTTTACCTTGAGCGAAAGCAATCCTGCGGTGCCGCTGGCACCCGGTGGAGAGAGTGTTTTTGCATGTGGCAGCAACGGACAAAAGAGTTCGCAGATGAGATCAGCCAGCGTATTCCCGGACGGGAATGTGCTCATCGTCACCCACGGACTGGCGCTGGCAACACTAGTTTGCCACGCAGAAAATGTTCCGCTGCTAGAAGCGTACCATTTGGTTCCGGATAACGCCCAACCAGTTCATATTACCTGGTTGGCAGCCACAAAACCAATTTAGAACGAGTTTTCTAAATCTATTGACTTAATAGAATTATTGTTCTATAATGTGACTGTATTTACTCATCAGCATTTAGTAGATCAGGAGAAAACAGTCATGAACCTCTCAACCACCCGCAACTTATTCAACTCGTTCGTTCCAAACGATCAAGAAAACCCGTGTTCGCTCCGGCAGCGTCTACGGCTTCATCATCATCATGTCCATGGTCGCATTTGAAGCCTTCAACTACGGCACCACAGCTTATGCCCTGCGCGACTTGCTAGGCGACCTGCGCTTTGCCGGCTTCCAATGGGCAACCCTGATGGCATTGGCTTTTTGCGGGCTTGATTTTGCCGGCATCGCCACGCCTGATCACCCAGGGCGGCCGCAAGATGGAAACCATCACCAGTCCTGGTACCTCTTTGGTGCATGGTTAATCGCAGCAACCTTCAACGCCGCCCTCACCTGGTGGGGTGTATCCATCGCCATCAGCAACCACACCACTGCCAGTGCTGCTATCGTCAGTACACAATCCCTCACCATGATCGTTCCGGTCTTTGTGGCTGTGATGGTGTGGATCATCCGCATTCTCATCATCGGCTCTCTCTCCAGCGCTCTGGAGCGGATTTCTCAAAGCAACCGCATTCACGCGACCGTCCCAGCACAACGGTTCATCTCGGCGCCCCACCACGGCACCCACGCCTGTACGCCCGACGGTTGAATACAACCGTCCACTACCCTCCAATCGTCCAGGCGCTTCCATCGCTGCCCGTCCACAACAGGATCCGACCTACCACAGCCTGAATGCCCAAACCCACCGCAAATAACCGTTAGTCCGTCGGTCCACGGATCGCTCCACCATAATAATACAGCCTGGTTTTCACCAGGCTGTATTATTCTTCTTCAAGCAAGCGGGAACTGGACCATAAATTCTGTTCCCTGGTGGGGACTCGAAAACACCTCAATTGTTCCGCCATGCTGAGTTGACGATCCACTGTACGATCGAAAGCCCCAAACCAAACCCAGTATCGCTGGTGCGTTTGCGGGATTTTTCACCGCGGTAAAAACGTTCAAAAATATGCGGTAAGATCTTCTTCATTGATCCCCGGTCCAGTTATCCTTCACCGACACCTTCACCCAGTTATCACCCGTTTCCATGATCATGCGCACTTGCCCGCCTGGTTGTGTATATTGGATGGCATTTCCCACCAGGTTAAGGAACACCTGCTTGATTCGGTCAATATCGCCATTTACCTGGATCGGTGCCAAACCTTCGATATTAAATTTTATACGCTCACCAGCGACGACTTTCATCTGGTGAAAGACTTCCATCAATCACTTCATCCAGGTCTACCCTTTCAAATTTCAAGACCATTGCGCCAGTTTCCGTCTGGTTCAGCAACAGCAGGTCTCCCACCAGGCGGGTCAATCGGTCGACCTCACCCTCAATACTGTGACTGAGACTCTTCGTCAGCTACCGATCTTGCGCATTAGGCCTACATTGCCCTTGATCACAGTCAATGGTGTACGTAATTCATGGCTCACGTCCCCGAGGAACCGCTGTTGGGAGGAAAACAGATCATCCAGGCGGGAAAGTGTCTGATTGAAAGCGGTGATCAGTTTTCCCACCTCATCCTCACGAGTGTTATCAGTGGGGATGCGGCGGGACAAATCGTCTGCGCGGGTGATTTGGGTGGCAATTTTTGTCATCGTATCCAGCGGCTTTAAGCACCTGCCGGGTGGCAAGTGAAGTCGCGATGATGGCGAGAACAATGGCTACCGTAGTGAGAACGATCAGGATGACCGACAAAGTTCGCTGGACCTCATCCAGAATGGTCAACGTGATGGCAATTTGCAGTGTTCCTGCCGGCCCGCGGGTGGTGTTAGAGCGGAACCGTTAAGACCCGCAAATTCTGACCCCCAACTGCCACGGTTTTGATGGCAGTGATCCCACGAAGGCGTGATGATGAATCCAGTGATGTGCCTATCCCGGTTGGGCGGGCAAACTGGATGCGTTGATCCGTCCCCCACACCTGGATGATCAAGTTTTCAGTTGGTTTATAGTTGGCAACTGAACGCGCAGTCGAATTGCCCATTGACATTCAACCTCAATAATGAGTCCACCAGGTCTTCAGCTGCATCCTGCAGGCTGTTGTCGATGGCGTTATAGAGGTTAACGCTGGCCAAGCCATAGACCAGACCGCCAAAAAGCAACAGCACACTTCCCAGCAAGGTGGTGTATAGCAGGTTAATCTTAATCGGAGCGACATGGCTGAATACTTATGCGGTCTCTCGCATTACATATCCCACACTGCGCACGGTGTGGATCAGCCTGACCTCGCCTTCCCCTTCAAGTTTTTGACGCAGGTAACGGATGTAAACATCCAGTACGTTGCTTTCACCGCCGAAATCATAACCCCAAACGCGGTCAAAAATAATTTCACGGGTGAGCACCTGGCGCGGATGGCGCATGAACATTTCCAGCAGGTCATATTCCTTGGCAGTGAGCATGATCATCGCGGTTCTTGCGGGTTGCCTGGCGGGTTGAGGTATCCAACGACAAGATCGCCAAAGGTGAGGATCGGAGCCCGTTCCACCTGGGTGCGGCGCAGTAGAGCGCGGATACGCGCCAAGAGTTCATCGAGTTCAAAAGGTTTCACCAGGTAATCATCCGCACCGGCATCCAACCCCTGCACGCGGTCTTCCAGTGTGTCTTTTGCAGTCAGCATCGAGCACCGGTTGATTGCCCAAGTTCGCGCATGCGCCGGCATACTTCCAGTCCATCCATCCCCGGGAGCATCCAATCCAGGATGACCAGGGCAGGTTTATTGTCCCGCAGCAGTTCAAGCCTTCTTCACCATCCACGGCAGTATCCACCTGGTAACCCTCGTAGACCAGCGACCGCCGCAAGATCTTCAGGATCTGGTCATCGTCTTCAATGATCAAAATTCGCTCTTTCATATTTCCTCCTCTGCAATGCGGACGGTGGTCGTTACAATTATCTATTATTGCATATTTTTTCACTTTTACAAATGCAATTTGTCAATGCCTGCCAAACGGATAGGGGCGTCTATCAAGGTTATAATGAATTTCATGGAATGACCAAAGTATCAATCCCCCAGTATGGGTGGAAACTCCCGCGAACTTGCTAGCACTGGCTGGCAGGTATCCTCGCCAATGAACCGCGCATCGCGGTTGATACGGAATCCAACAGCCTGTTTGCCTACCAGGAAAAAGTTTGCCTGGTCCAGATCTCTACGCCCGAGACAGATTATCTGATCGATCCTTTTTCATTTCAGATCTTTCTCCCCTTGCACCAGTTTTTGCCAGACCCGAATGTGGAAAAGATCTTTCACGCTGCAGAATATGACTTGATCTGCCTGAAGCGGGATTATCATTTTGAATTTCACGGCGTTTTTGACACCATGATCGCCGCGCGCATCCTGGGGTTAACCGAGATCGGGCTGGGATCCCTGCTGCTCAACCGTTTTGGTGTGAGATCGATAAACGCTACCAACGCGCCAACTGGGGGATTCGCCCGCTCACCGCAGCCATGCTGGCTTATGCGCATTGGATACCCATTATTTGTTTAAACTGCGCGACAGCTTGGATGACGATCTGATGAACAAGAACCTGAACGAACTTGCCGAAGAAGATTTTAGGTATATCTCAAGAGTGAAGGTCATAAGCCAAACGGCAGCAACACCAATTGCTGGAAGGTGGCTGGCGCCAGCCGCCTGACCCGCAGGCAGGCTGCCATTCTTGATAAACTCTGCATTTACCGTGATGAACAGGCACGCAAAGCCGACCTGCCGCATTTCAAGGTGCTTTCCAACAACTTCTGGTCGACCTTTGCCGGCTGAAATAACGTGACCGTGGATGATCCTTAAAGTGCACGGGATGAGCAAAAAACTTCTCCAGCGGCATGGAGAGGGGTTGATGCAGGCGATGAAAAATGGTCAAATCGCTGATCCGGTTTTCAAACCGCGGAAGATCCGTCCGCCTGAGCGATCAATTTGCACCGCATGGAACGTCTGAAAGAATGGCGCAAAAAAACTGCCAAAGAATTGAAAGTGGAATCTGATGTGGTTTTGCCCAAAGGATGAGATGGAAGCCATCGCCTACCATAATCCCGCCAAACCCTGGTAGAACTTGACTGACTGATGACCAGAATTCCTGTGCCGCTTAAACACTACAGTCAAAATATACTGGCAACTCTGAATTGAGGAGACTGTATGAAAATCATCTTTTGAAGGTGCCGCCCAAACTGTCACCGGTTCCAGGTCTTGCTGGAAGTGAATGGCCCCCGGCTTTTGATTGATTGCGGTCTTTTCCAGGGCAAGCGTGCTGATACCTATGACCGCAATCTCCATTTCAATTTCGATCCCACATCCATTGATGCGGTGCTGCTGACGCACGCGCATATCGACCACAGTGGCAATCTGCCCAACCTGGTAAAAATGGGTTTCAGCGGTCCCATCTACGCCACCCCGCCCACCGTAACCCTGGGCAATATCATGCTGCAGGATTCCGCGCACATCCAGGAAGCGGATATTGATTATGTCAACAAGAAACGCAAGCGCCGCGGCGAAGTCGCCATGGAACCGCTTTATACCAAGGCAGATGCCCTCGAAGCCATCAAGCAGTACTACCCGGTCAATTACGATCAGCCTTTTTCGCCTGTCCAGGAGTGACCGCGACCTTCCGCAACGCCGGTCATCTGCTCGGTTCCGCCGCCATCCGCGTTGGATGTCGTTGAAAACGGCGGCACAGAAAAGCATCTGGTTTTCGGGGATATCGGGCGCATGGACCTGCCGCTACTTCCCCCGCCGGTACTGCCCTCAGATGTGGACTATCTGGTGATGGAATGTACTTACGGCAGCCATGCAGTCACGACAGCGTGGAACGAAGCCTATAAGGATTTCAGAGATGTGATGGTACCACAATGCAAAAGGCGCGGCAAGGTCATCATCCCTGCTTTTGCCGTAGGGCGCACCCAGGAGATCGTCTATTTTCTGAATCAATTTATCTCCGAAGACTCATCTCTCCGCTCCCGTCTTTGTGGATAGTCCCCTGGCAGTCGAAGCTTCAAAAATTTTCCGCTCCTACCCGGATTACTTCGATGAAGAGACGCGCGATTTCATCCGGGCAGAAAACCACCCCGCGTTGGATTTTAAGGTCTAACCTATGTCGGCTCTGTGGAAGAATCGAAGAGTTTGAATGATATGCATGAGCCGATGGTGATCATTTCCGCCTCAGGTATGGCAGAAGCCGGGCGAATCTTACACCACCTGAAGAATAATATTCGAAAATCCGCAATAATACGGTCCTCATTGTTGGCTGGCAGGCGCCAGACACCCTTGGACGGCGGATGGCTGAAGGAGCAAAAAGAAGTGCGCATCTTTGGCGCATTGTTTGACGTAAGTGCGGAAATCAGGAAGATCGCCGGGCTATCGGCGCATGCCGGGCAGGACCTGCTGCTCAAGTATGCCGCGGCGTGAAAGCCGTGTAAAGAAAATCTTCCTGGTGCACGGCGAACCGGAAGTGGCTGCCATTTTCCAGGAGAAATTGAAGGAGCAGGGGATGCACCAGGTGGAATACCCTGAGTGGAGACAAAGTCGTCGAAATTTAGGGGTTATCGGTATAATTTTGGCGTCCGGAGAGGTGCCAGAGTGGCCGAATGGGGCGGTCTCGAAAACCGTTGTGGCGCTCGTCGTCACCGTGGGTTCGAATCCCACCCTCTCCGCCATTTCCCTTCATATCACCGTGGGTCCCCAATAAGGGGATATTATTCTAATCCCACCCTCTCCGCCTAAAAACAAGGCTCCGGGGTGCAAAGTTCGCTACCACTCTCCGCCACTTCCCTTCTTATCACCGTGGGTCCCCTATAAGGGGATATTATTCGAATCCCACCCTCTCAGCTATATTAATCAAAACAATCCCCAGAATCTCGAAGAGACTGGGGATTTGTATTTTTAGTTAACATTTATTGTTATAATAGAACATATTTTCATACCGGAGTTTGCTTTGACCATCCCTAAACTCACAAAACAACAAGCCCGCCTTGTACAGTTGGCAGCCCAGGGGCTGCTCACCCCGCCTTCCCAACCCGCAACGAAGGAGGATGTCCTTGCAGTGATAAGGCGCATGGGCTTGTTGCAGATTGACACCATCCACGTGGTGGCGCGCAGTCCGTACTTTGTACTCTTCAGCCGGCTGGGCGAATACAATCCCCGGTGGTTGGATGAGCTCCTTGTGGAAAAAGCACTCTTCGAACAGTGGGCACATGCAGCTTGTTTCATCCCCATGGAGGACTTCTCCCTATCACGCCGGTTGGTTCTGGAAGAATTGCGATTGTCCTACTTTGCGGATTGGGGAAAGAAAAACCTGGAAATAATTCACCAGGTCCTCGAGGCTGTCAGGCAGAACGGTGCGATGCGCTCCGCTGATTTTATTAGCCAAAAGGAGTCCGGCGGCTGGTGGAACTGGAAAAATGAGAAAACCGCCCTGGAATACTGGCTTTGGAAAGGCGAATTGATGGTGGCAAGGCGCGAGAAATTCCAGCGTGTGTATGACCTGACGGACCGGGTATTGCCTGATTGGAATGATGACCTTGTGCCGTTGCTGGATGAAGTCTACAAAGAAATGATTCGCAAAACGGTTCGCGCTCTGGGGGTGGCAAGACCCTCGTGGGTGGCAGATTACTACCGACTGAAAAAGAAAGTGGTTCATCCAATGCTGGAGGAGATGGTTCATTCGGGCGAACTGCGTCAGGCAACCATTGAGGGGTGGGAAGAACCCGCGCTCTTTGTGGCGGAAAACGAGAGTCTCCTGTTGTCTGCCTCCTCAGGAGAGCTCAAAGCTGATTACACCACCCTGCTATCCCCTTTTGACCCGCTCACCTGGGACAGGGAGCGTGCGAGGCAGATGTTCAACTTCGATTTCGTCATCCAGTGTTATACGCCGGCAGCCAAACGCCAGTTCGGTTACTTTCCCTTACCCATCCTGCACAATGGTGAACTAATAGGCCGCCTGGACGCCAAAGCCCACCGCAAGGAGCACATCTTCGAAGTGAAAACGCTCTACCTGGAAGATGGGGTTGTCCCGACCAATGAACTGTCACTCGCCCTGGGGCTAGCCATTCAGCGCTGCGCAGACTGGCACCAGACTCCCCGGGTCACTCTTGGGGAGTGCCATCCTGCAGATTTTAAAACATTACTTCAAACTGTATTCAAGGAAGATAGCAAGTAAAAACACTGCCAACCACCCCTATTAAAACAAAATCCCGGTCTAACAAACCGGGATTCGATAAATTTACCTGTTGTCAATAATAGCCCAATTACCATTAACAGGGCATGAATTTCCGTTGTCGTACCTAACTGATAATTGCTGGCTCCGGTACGGTCATCCCATCAAGGATGGTTTCCAGCGACATGGTATGTACACAGCGACCACGGGTCATGAAGTATTCACAATCGCACTGCCATTTACCCTTGCTGTAATTTACGACGTGGGAATTGTTATCACCTTTCACGGTCACAGAGAAATCATGAAATTCAAAACGGTTGCGTTCCTGCGCATAACGTTTTGCTTTTTCGATCTTGCCGATCATACTATAATCCATGAGGTTCGTTCTCCTTTTTGCGTTTTGAGATAACAAAAGGCACGCGAATGAATAGCGTGCCTTAAAAACGACCTGTTCTTGATGGTGCAAATAATACTCGCATGGCGGTTTTGCTCCTACATTAGTATTATCTTATACCTAATTGAAGGGATTGTCAACAAATCCAACCTTACGATTATCCCTACGATATCCCTTCAGTATGATCGGCCAGGTGTTTTTCCAGTACAAAGGCATCTTCGCCACCCTCGTAATAATTCTCCCAAGTTTCCGTCTGTGTATAACCCCGTTCATAAGTACAATCGTCCGCGCACCTAAATTTGATTGCCGCACCGACAACTTCACAATGCGCATCCCCATTGCCCGCTCGCATTCATCCAATAGGACGGTGGCAATTCCCAGGCGGCGATATCTCCGGGAGGACGCCCAGCGTGGTGATCCAGCCTTCGTCCCTTGTGCTGTTTGACTGCACCGCCAACAAACCCAACCATTTTGCCATCCGCGACTGCCTTAAGCCGTAACCAGTCCGGGGAGTGAAAGCGCTGCAATCAACTCCAGCAGCGGCCAGGCATCCTGTGGGAAACACAGCCTGTTCGATCGACCTCATGCCGCCCAGATCATTCAATCCGGCAGTCTCAGTCACAAATTGGAGAGAAGTGCGTTTTCGGTCATATGTTAGAAAATGGGTTGGGCTTTCACCCAACCCATCTCGTGTTTCAACAACATTTGTTGGCGACTCTATTTCTTGGCATCTTGCCAACGAAGTCACTGATCAGGCTGGTGAACTCCATCGGGAAGATGTACTTGGTGGAAGGACTGGCAGCCATGCTCTTGAGGGTTTCAAAGTACTGCAGGGTCATGGTCTTCTGATCAATATCCTTGGCAGCAGCAAAGATGGCTTCAAGCGCCTTCTGATAACCTTCAGCGCGCAGTAACTGGGCAGTCTTCTCACCTTCAGCACGCAGGATGGCAGCCTGTTTCTCGCCTTCCGCCTTGAGGATGTTGGATTGCTTGTCGCCTTCGGCCACGTTGATGGCAGCTTCGCGGGTACCGGTGGATTCGGTCACCACGGCGCGGCGGGTTCGCTCAGCGGTCAACTGGCGGTTCATGGAATCCTGCACATCACGCGGAGGAACGATCTCGCGGATTTCAACGTTGGTCACTTTAACACCCCAGCGTTCGGTCACTTCATCCAGGCGGGCGCGCAGAGCTGTGTTGATCTTCTCGCGTTCGGAGAGCACACCATCCAGCAGGATGCCGCCGATGACGGAACGCAGGGTGGTGGTGGCAATACCCTGGGCAGCCAGTTCAAAGTTCTGAACCTGCAGAACGGACTGCACGGGATCAAATACCTTGTAGTACCACAGGAAGTCGATCGAAAATGGAGCATTATCCTGGGTGATGGATTGCTGCGCGGGAATCTCGCGAACCTGCTCGCGCAAGTCAACCATCACCGGGCGGTCAACAAACGGGATCAGCAGAACCAAGCCCCGGTCCTTTGGCTCCGATGCAGCGTCCCAGTCGGAAGACAACGATGCGGCGGTATTCCGGAACGATCTTGATGGCAGAGGCCAGGAACACCATCAGCAACAGTGCCACGACACCAATCAGGCAAATCAATGTAAACGTATTGGAATCGAACATTTTTCCTCCGTTCAAATTTATCGATACGTCAAATGACCCTATTCGGCTTTCACAACTATCAAAACCAATCCCTTCGCGGCCAATTACTTTTACCTGGCTGCCGGCAGGGATGCTCTTTTCACTGCGGGCAGTCCATTCTTCACCGCCAACGTACACGGTGCCCTCCAGTTGAGGATGTCTGTTCGGGCTTCGCCGATCTTATCCATGAGAGCCGCCAGGTCCTGTGAAGGGCGCAGCCGCAGGGCTTCGAGGCTCTTGATTCCGATCAACCACATCAACACGATGGAAACCATGCTGACGATGATTGCGAAGATCGGGTTGATGGCAGGCGAGCCTGTATCTGCGCGAAAGAGGAAGACCGAGCCAACTACTGCGGAAACGATTGCCGGCACGAGCCAGTACCACTGTTTGAATTTGCGCACCGCAAAGAAGAATGGCACCACTCCTACCACCAGCAGGATCAACGCCCACAGGTGTTGATGGGCAGGCTGTACACGGCATATCCGGCCAGGAAAATGGCAAATAACGCGCCGATTTCCAGGATGCCTGTACCCGGGGTAAACAATGCCAGCATTCCAAGGATGACTCCAACAACCAGGATCAGGTAAGCAACATTTGGATCAAGCAGGAAGTTCATTGGATTCTTCTTTCTACCTCGAATACCGAGGTTATATTAATTATACATTAGCCCGGTAATATTAGAATTCCGTTATAACGTGAGCGCTCACTTCCTTACACTATATAATACGAAAATGAATGGTGGAGGTTCAATGGACGAGCGTTCATTCATAACTGAAATCCGGCAGATCTTTGCTCTTGCTCCGAAGCAGCGCCTGCAAGCCATGATCTCATTTCATCATAAAGTCTGTGAGGCTTACTGCAGTGCAGTCAATGCCATCGACTCCAGAACGCGCTGAATCCAAATCCTCAGACGGACGATTGATGAAGCAGGTGATCGGGCACATCATGGAGTGGGAGCGCTTTACACTTCTGTGTTACGGACAGTTATTGAGCGGCGTGAATAACCGCAAGATACTCTGGAAAAATGGTTATTTCGATAATAGTCGGCGAACCTTACAACTTCAGCTCCATTGAAGCATTCAATTCCTTCCAGGCGGAGCGCCAAATCACATTACCCTGGGCTCAAATCCAGGCGGATGCCATCAGATTGGCAAAAACGCTTCAGACCCTGCTTTCTTCAACCCTCATCACACCAGAGATTGCTTGAAGATTCCGCGGCAATTTCTCCGGAACTATATGATGGTCAGCGTCTGCCGATCCCGAGCGGATGGTTCCTGTGGTATGTCATCCTCGACCACGAAGCGGTTGAGCATGCCGCTGATCTGTACAACTGACCTACCAACTTAATTTGAGTTGTATTTGACGCCTATTTTTTGTACACTTACTCGTAGATTCATCAACATTTATCAGAATAGGTGTACCATTTGAATTAGCAGTATTGTGTCAGACTAGTCAGGAGGGTGGGCAATGATCATCCCGAGACTTGTATGCAGCCATAGAATGCACAAGTTTTAGCATGGAATCTTTGTGCTGTCCATGCGTTGAACAGATATTAAAGACCGCCAATAAGATGGATGACGCTGAACTGCTGCTCTTTTCAACCTTGCCGGCATTTACCGCAGGATACATCACCCCAATTTATCTCAACGCCTTATTTCCATTTACCTCACCGGGTCAGATCAAGCGCAATTGGAACACCTTTTGGAGGTAAAGCTCCTTCTGCCCGCCAATGACGAGCATTACTTCCTGACCGAGAAGGGGGATCACCTTGCGGCATGGATGTCTAAAGAAGTGAATAATGCCCTTTCAGGTGTCATGCCATTATCCGCGACGAGGATGATGGATATGGCCAGCCAATTAAAGGAAATTGATGATGCCTGTTTTGCGGCGTTGGAGCCTCCCCGTAAGCTTCACCTCTCCGTGCAGCGAAAACTAACTCCCGCCGGAACCATCCCGATCATGGCGCGGATCCAGCAGATTCTCAAGGAGCTGACCGCTTACCGTATTGACGCTCATCATTCAGCCTGGACCGCCTATATTTTTGACGCGCACGCATGGGAGATCCTCACCCTGTTGTGGCAGGGTAAAAAACTTAATGTGGATGCCATGCATCAAACCCTTGCCAGCCGCGGTTTTACCCTTGAAGAAACCTTCAGTTCCATCAGTGAACTTTCAAGGCGCGGATGGGTGATAAATGGCAACGATGATCTTGTCCATTACCCCCTTTGGATCGGAAATTCGCCGCATTGCTGAAAATACCACCGACCGTTATTACTTTGCCCCATGGCAGCCTTTTTCAGAAGCCAGTCTCACCACGCTCCGGGACCTTGTTGAAGAATTCCGCCGCGGAATTCCGATGATCGAGCTAAATAAATAATTCACATTAGTGAGGTGAGATGAAACCATCCATGATCTTTTACCCGTGGAAAAATTTTCGCAAAGATCTGTTGAATATGCTGGAGCAGTTGGATGAAGGCGAGCTGGATTTCAAGCCATTCCCGAGTTCATGGCCGGTGGGCAAGATATTCCTGCACATCGCGGAGAGTGAAGATTACTGGATCCATTACCTGGCACGCAAGGAACTTCCCGAGAACCCCCATTACGAATTAAAGGATTATCCCAGTATCAGCGCAATAAGAATGAAACTGAGAGTAACTGAAGAACGCACGCAGTCCTTCCTTGAACCGCTAAAAGAGGAGGATCTGGAATGGCGCTTTAAAACCCCACGCGGAGAAACATTGACCCTCTTTCAGATCCTATGGCATGTGATGGAGCATGAACTGTTGCACCGCGGTGAGATCTCGCTCATCCTGGGTATGCTGGGACACAAAAGCTGAAATGCTTGTGGAGGTTGAATGACTAATACACTCACCTGGCTCGGGCACGCTGCCCTGCAATTGCAGATCGGAGAGACATTTATACTCGTTGACCCTTACCTTTCCGGCAACCCCCAGGCAGCCAAAACGGCTGCAGAAGTTCAGGCAGACTACATTCTCGTCACTCACGGGCACGGCGACCATGTGGGCGATACTGTGGCAATAGCCAAACGCACCGGAGCTACCGCCATCAGCAACGCCGAGATCAGCACCTGGCTCGCCAAACAAGGCATTAAGACGCACGGACAGCACCTGGGAGGTGGTTTCAAATATCCTTTTGGGTATCTGAAGATGACCTTTGCCCTGCACGGTTCCGCCCTGCCTGACGGTTCCTACGGCGGCAATCCGGGTGGTTTCCTGTTAACAACACCTGATGGAAAAAAGGTGTATATGGCTGGCGATACCGGCTTGTTTGGCGATATGCAGTTGATCGGTGCTGAAGGATTGGACCTGGCAGTACTGCCGATTGGCGATAACTACACCATGGGTCCGGAGGATGCGCTGAAAGCGGTGAAATCTCCTCCAACCAAAAGTGGTCATTCCGATCCACTTAAACACTTTTCAGCTCATCCAGCAGGATGCCGGTGCGTGGGCAACAATGGTGGAAAAAGAAACCAACACAAGTGTGCGTTTGCTGAAACCCGGTCAGAGTATCGAATTCTAGCAGTTTCAATTTATTGAATGTTTTTTATGCCAGGATTTCTATCTTGGCATTCTTATTGCAACCTCTACCCAGTGATCTTAAAACGTGGAGGCTTGGTATGAATACATTTATTGAATTACTTATCACAGTTGGAAGGTTCGCAGTAGGTTTGTGGCCTCTCATGTTCCTGGGGCTGCTTGTGGGAATCTTCAAGAGGCGCAACGGGTTTGGCATTATGCTGCGCACCTCGATTAAAGCGCTCATCGGTGCCTGGTTGTTCTTTGGGATCCTCAACCTGGTGTTCTACTTCTTCAAGATGGACACCTTCCACCTGCTGCCCGAAGCAGTTGATCAGAAGTATTTCTTCCTGACCGGGATCATCCTTTTCCCCTTCATGGTTGCCATTTTCCTCGAGGAACGCCACCGCAAGGTTAAAGCGGACTCCATCGAGCAAATGCGCGCCCTTTCTCCACATGATTTTGAAACACTCGTGGCTGAAACCTACCGAGCCCAGGGTCACACTGTGGAACATGTTGGCGCTACCGGCGACCATGGCATTGATCTGGTAGTACATACCCGCCGCGGAGAGACCTGGCTGGTACAGTGCAAGAAATACCGCGGCAAGGTGGGTGAACCCATTATCCGTGATTTCTATGGCGCCTTGCGGGCTGCTGATGCGGACGCCGGTGCAGTGGTCACCACGGGTCAGATCACAGAGCAGGCACGCATGTGGGCAGAAGGCAAACCCCTGCACCTCTACGATGGCGAGGAATTCCTCAAGATCATGCAGACCGTCAATATTAAGCGTTCCCTGCCGGCTGAAGCACGCAAGAAACCTGTTCTTGCTGCACCTGTCAAGTCTCCGATCCTGCAGCCAGCTTTTGCTACTGCTTTCGCCCACGACACTTCAACCGCCGTGATCGAGCAGCCCTTCGAAGAACAAGACAAGCGGCCATTTATGAATATGAACCAGGCACCGGAATGCCCGGCTTGCGGTGTTCCCATGCTGCTTCATACCGAGAAGCGCTTCCTGCGCAAGGCCAGCCAGTATTACATCTGCCCCAACGCGCCATCCTGCACGGAAACGCTCGAACTTTAAGCCTAATCTATCACAGGATGTATAGAGCCCCCCAAATGGTCACTAGACCGGGGGGCTTTTAAATTGGCAAAGTGGAATAAGTGACGACTTAAGCGGTAAACGAATTTGGATCAGGTGGATTGAATTGTCCCGGTTGTTGTCCGTCGATCAGCATGCGGATGAAATGTCCCCTGGGAGTCTGATGGAAGTGCTGGTATCCCCAATTCTGGTAGGGCATGCCGCGTTTTTGCGCTTTTACCGCCGCTTCATCAGGATACAGGTAAGCGGTTACCGCCTCGGCGAAGTCTTCAACGGAATTGAAATTCTTGTCCACGCCGCAGGGAGGCGGCGGGCTGCCCACACGGTACCAGAAGAATTTCCATTGCGGGTGCAAACGGTGAATTGCTTTGCACAGGAATCCGCTGCGGGTGGCTTTACGCATACGCTGCGAGTACTGCCAACCATTGGCTTTATCCCAGGCATGCGCCAGCTCGTGGGTGACCGTCCAGGTGGTGAGAGCATTGGCATTGTAACAAATCGTACCCGATGACAGTACGCAGTTGATTCCGGTGTGAGCCAGTTTTATCTTTACCGGGAAGGTCAGCGGGTTGACACCGCACACCTCGGTGAAATGATCATAGACCACCTGAAGCAATTGCAGTTCTCGTTCCTGCCAATCCCCTTCAAGTGAGAAATGCGTCTTCGCCTGGACCTGGTCGAACATTGCTTTAACTTTAGTTTTTTCCACCATATCCTGTAATTATAGGGGCTATTTTCGGTTCCCGGTTCACGATTTACTATTTGCGAATCATTCTTAATCCTGATAGGTTTTGCAAGTTATCTGAGCCTAAACTTGGCAGGTAGAAGGGTCACTGGAACGATATGCCCCAACAAGCCCAAAAGAAATTCTATGAATTAAGCCTGCCTGAACGGCTGGAGGATGCGGCACGCCAAAGCGGCGTTCCGCTGGAAACGCTCAAGCCGCTCACAGGGGAAGGCGGGTTAACCGCTGAACAGGCAGACCATATGGTGGAAAACGCCATTGGCGTCTTTGGCTTGCCGCTGGGGATTGCACGTAACTTCCTCATCAACGGCAAAGATTACCTCATCCCCATGGCGATCGAGGAGCCCTCCGTCATCGCCGGGGCTTCCTTCATGGCGAAACTGGCTCGCGCAGGCGGCGGGTTCACAGCTGAGTCTGACGCGCCTGAGATGATCGGGCAGATGCAGCTGCTGGATGTGCAGGATTTCGACAAGACGCGAGCACTCCTGCAGGAGCACAAAGCCGAACTGCTTGAACTGGCTGCCGGCATTGACCCGGTGCTCTCGCGCTTTGGCGGCGGTCCGCGTGACCTGGTCATCCGCACCATTGAGGATTCCGCCATCGGCGCATTCCTCGTGCTCCATCTGATTTACGATGTGCGCGACGCCATGGGCGCCAATGCCATCAATACCGCGCTTGAAAAACTGGCCCCGCGTGTCACCGAGATCACCGGTGCACGGGTGCACCTGCGCATCCTCTCCAACCTGGCAGACAGGCGCCTGGCGCGTGCTGACTGCACCATCCCGTTGGCACATCTGGCTTTCGATAACTACTCCGCCGAGACCGTGCGCGACGGCATCCTGGAAGCCTGGGCTTTTGCCGAAGCTGATCCCTACCGGGCTGCCACGCACAACAAGGGCATCATGAACGGCGTGGACGCGGTGGTGCTGGCAACCGGCAACGACTGGCGCGCGGTGGAAGCCGGCGCGCATGCCTACGCTGCCCGCAGCGGGCGTTACACCAGCCTTTCCACCTGGTCGGAAGACGACCAGGGAAACCTGCGCGGCTTCCTGGAAATGCCCATGGCAGTGGGGATCGTGGGCGGAGCCACCCGGGTGCACCCGGCTGCCCAGGCTGCCTTGAAATTGCTGAAGATTGAATCCGCCGCTGAACTGGCGGAGGTCATCGTCTCGGTCGGATTAGCGCAAAACCTGGCTGCCCTGCGCGCACTTGCCACGGAAGGCATCCAGCGCGGACACATGAGCCTGCACGCCCGCCAGGTGGCGGTTGCCGCCGGGGCGAACGGCGAAGAAGTGGAACGCCTGGCCAGCCAACTGGTGACTGAAAAACTCATCCGCACAGACCGGGCGGAAGAGATCCTTAAAGAGTGGAGAAAATGAACATGGCTGAAAAATCCTCTCAGAAAGCCAAACAATCCAAGCTGTTATTGAAGACCGACCGCCCCACCGGCATCATCGGTTATGGGGCGTATGTGCCGCGTTACCGCCTGCCGGGCAGCGAGGTGGCGCGTGTATGGACGGGCGGCAAGGGCGGCTCCCCGGTGAAAGAGAAAGCCGTGGCAGGTCTGGACGAGGACGTGATCACCATGTCCATCGAGGCAGCCCGCAACGCCCTTGCCCGCGCCCGCATTGACCCGCAGGAACTGCGCGCGGTGTGGGTTGGGTCAGAATCGCACCCCTACGCCGTCAAACCCTCCGGCACGGTGGTGGCGGAAGCCATCGGCGCGTCGCACAACATTCAATCCGGCGACTGGGAATTCGCCTGCAAAGCCGGCAGCGAAGCCATGGTGGCGGCCATCGCCCTGGTGGGCTCCGGCATGGGCAAGTACGCCCTGGCCATCGGCATGGACACCGCCCAGGGAAAGCCCGGCGACGCGCTGGAATACACCGCCAGCAGCGGCGGGGCAGCCTTCATCATTGGTCCGGCGGATGAAGCGCTGGTGGAGATCGAGGCAGCTTATTCCTATGTTTCCGATACACCCGATTTCTGGCGCCGCCCGGAGCAGAAATACCCGGAGCACGGGCAGCGCTTCACCGGTGAGCCGGCTTACTTCAAGCATGTCGAGACCGCCGGGCAGGTGATGCTGGATGAGCTCGGACGCAAAGCCGGAAGACTTCACTTATGCCGTCTTCCACCAGCCCAACCCCAAGTTCCCGCAGAAAGCCGGCGCAACACTGGGCTTCAAACCCGAGCAGATCAAAGCGGGGCTGCTGGTACCCGTCATCGGCAACACCTACGCCGGCTCCTCCCTGATCGGCCTGACCGCCATCCTGGATATCGCCAAACCCGGTGACCGCATCCTGATGGTCTCCTACGGTTCCGGCGCCGGATCGGATGCCTTCTCGCTGATCGTTACCAACAAGATCACCGAACGGCAGAAACTCGCCACCCAGACCGCTTGAGTACATCGCGCGCCGCACCGAGATCGATTATGCCCTGTACACGCGCTTCCGCGACAAGATCGACATGGGATAAGGGGAGACCGACATGACAGATGTGGTTATTGCCGGCATCGGACAGGTAGCCGGTCGGAGAACATTACGAACAGACCTTGCGCGCCATGGGCGTACAAGCGCTCATGGCTGCCATCAAGGACAGCGGCGGAACCTGAAACCGCAAGCCCTGTACATTGGCAACATGCTGTCCTCCACCGTCTCCCACCAGGCGAATCTGGGCGCGCTCTTCACCGATTATGCCCATCTGGACGGCGATCGAGTCCTATACCGTGGAAGCGGCGGGTGCTTCAGGCGCGGGTGCGCTGCGCATGGGCTTACCTCGCCATCCTCTCAGGCTACGTGGATACCGTGGCGGTGCTGGGCGTGGAGAAATGGACCGACCAGACCCACATGGAAGCCGAAACCGCTGCCGCGCAGGGGCTGGATTCTGATTACGAGGGCATCCAGGGGCTCACCGAGACCGGGCAGGCCGGGCTGCTGATGCAGCGCTACCTGCACGAGTACCACCTGCCGGGCGACGCGCTGGGCGGGTTCCCGCTGCTGGCGCACGCCAACGCGGTGAATAACCCCTACGCCATGTACCGCCGGGCTATCAGCATGGAAACCTATTCGGCAGCGGACAAGATCAACGATCCGCTCAACCTGTATGATGCCGCCCCGTACGCGGATGGCGCTGCCGCGCTCATCCTCACCCGGCGCGACCTGCTGCCCAAAGACCATACACTCCCGGTGGTGCGCCTGCTGGGATCAAGCGCTGCCAGTGACACGCTGGCACTGCACGACCGCAAGGATCCCCTGGCGTTTGAGGCGGCGAAGGACGCCGTGCACGACGCCTGCATGCAGGCGGGCATCATGCCCATTTACACGGATATCTTCGAGCTGGATGACTCCTTCTCGGTTTACGCCGCGCTGACGCTGGAAGCCTGCGGTTATGCTGACAAAGGGACTGCCTGGCAGATGGCGCGGGATGGGCTGCTGAAACCGGATGCCAAACTGCCGGCACTCACCATGGGCGGCTGCAAGGCACGCGGCAATCCGCTGGGCGCCAAGGGAATCTACCAGGCTGTGGAAGCTGTGCAGCAACTGCGCGGACTGGCCGGCAAGAACCAGGTGGCGGACGCGCGCATCGCCCTGACGCTGGCGCTGGGAGGTCCCGCCTCCACCGCGATTGCGCATGTGTTCGATAGGGTGGAAAGCAGAGAATAGAGAATAGAGAATAGAGAATAGAGAATCGTAAAACCCGTCGGTTCTTACAATTCTCATTTCTCACCTCACTCTACTCTCGACACTGCCCCAACCTGATAGGATTTGATAGGATTCAGCCTCTAAACTTACGCTTGCAACACCTTATTGATTGAACTGGAGTAAAACATGGAAATTCCCCGCCATTGGCGCTTAAAACAACAGCGATATGCCCTCGTGGGTGAGGTTTGCCCGCACTGCGAGGCGAAGATCTTCCCACCGCGCGACGTGTGCCCCGAATGCGGCGGCGAAGCCAAGACCCAGTACGCTTTCAGCGGCAAGGGTAAGATCTATTCCTATACCGTGATGCGCGACGCCCCGACCGGTTTTGAAGCCCAGGCTCCCTACACGGTGGCCGTGGTGGCTTTGGACGAAGGTCCGATGGTGACGGCGCAGCTGACCGACCTGGGCGAGCAGCCCGTGAGCATTGGCATGAAGGTGGAAATGGTGACACGCAAGATCCGCGAAGACGTGGAGCGCAAGGGGATGATCGTGTACGGCTATAAATTCAGGCCAGTTATGCAAGGGTAGTTACCTGTAACCCGTAATCTGTAAACCGTAACCCGTGATTCGTCATCTATAACCCGTAATCTGTAAACCGTAACCCGTGATTCGTAATCCGTAATTCGTAAATAGCATGTGCCTTCTTTGCTACCGCGGGAAGGCACTTTTTTCTCCGGTATTTGAATTGTTTCCTTGAAACAAAAAGATTCAATTCGATTCCTCCTTGAAAACTCCATTATTCATACCCAAAACGTACTCAAAATTGACAACCCGGCCTTAATTCACGGGGATTCGTTATTGTTTTTGTTTGAATTTAAAAGTGGGAACAATTGGGATACGAATCAGGGGAGGCGAAAATATTTTACAGAATGAGCAAATTAAGAATTCAAGGTTCAAATTAAGGCTCCCTTCAAGGCTTGAGGATGGAAGGTTGAGGATAGATCCTGTATTAACATCATCTCACGAAAAGGCGAAAAACGTATCTTGCCCAATTGGCGAATTTTTTGCCCAAAACCTGCCAAATTGGCAAGTTTTGGGGGGTTTTGAGTCTATGCGAAATGCAAGGGCGTTTTTGATTGCATTGAAAAGGGGTATGGATATAATTAATTGCGTGGGGAAATGGGAACGCCTGACCGATAGCAACTTTTTCCTCAAAGAATCCTTTGAACAATGGTGCATTCAAATGCGAATGCAACCTACTCCTACTTGTTTTATTGGACGCTATACCGATTAACCATTGAAGGTAGAATAACCATGATAACGATGAAAACGAAGGTGAACGTGAAGGGAGTATCGGGAAAAACCATCTTTGATTTCATGTTGAATTGTACTGATGAGGATTATCAACGGTGGTGGGAGGGTGTGCACCTCTCCTTCCACACAATAAAGCGGTACCCGGACAATATCGGCAACCTGGTGTTTTTTGACGAATTTATTGGTCATTACAGATTAAAGTTAGCCGCGACGGTGACTGAGGCCATCCCGAATAAGAAAATTGTATGGCAAATGACAAAAGGCCTGAAACTTCCCGGATGGCTCACTTTAGTCTTTGAAGACAGTCCAGATGGTGTTGAAATCATTCATTCCATTAAACTGGGATTTAATGGCTTAGGAAGGATTTTGGATCCACTCCTGAAGGTGTATTTTTCCAGTGCCTTTGAAAAAGAGTTGAATGAGCATGCAAGAATCGAGTTTCACAAACTGGCGCAATTGTTAGCATAATTATAAAAATATTGGGGCTACCAACAACGCATCAAGAAAATGTGCTCTGGACGATGGGGTACGGTCCTTTTATGTAGAGTGCCTTATTCACCCACCTCAGCCTTCAACGTAGTGGTTTGGTCCGTGAGCGACTTTTTCCTCAGAGCACCAAGATAAAAATGGCGCATTCAAAAGCGAATGCACCTTACAACTATATCGAAAGGATAGCAATCAATGCAGTTGCACACAACGGGGAGGTCATAATGAGAGCTTTTATCTTAACCGCAATCGTGGTATTTGTTCTTCTAGTAAGTGGATGTAATACAAATGTAGCACTTCCTCTGGATCCAACGCCAGCCGAAGAGACTACAGCTCAGATCGAAACGCCATCTTTAGCGCCCGCGACCGCAACGAACGTTCCACCTTTACCAAGCGCAACACCTACAAGTCTCTGGAGTTTGGTAGACCCTCGCGACCCTGACGCCGCGGAATTAATCCTCGACGGAAAGAACGGCTATCAACTTGACCCCAATTGGCAACCTATCCATATTGAATATGAATATAAATGGTGGGGATTGGGTGACCCAGTATCAGACAACCAGCAATTGGATTACCAAAATGGAAAATATGTAAAAGATACGGTTGATATACCTGAAGATTTGGTGAGAAGTTTGATCAGTTCGATTACGAACTTGCATCCGACACAATTTTTACTTGCAGGTAATTCTCACACCGACGATTACCCACGCTGGACAGTTGAAATGACTGATCAGGAAGGCCACCAAGTGCGCCTTTTCTCGTCCAGCACGGCAAACCCAGGAATGGCACCCTGGAATGTCTTGTATAACGGGCGTCTATATGCACAATACGACGGGTCTATTGGAGAACCATTAATGGCACTTTTTGAAGGACCTGTTGGCGAACCTATGGCGGGTTTTTATCCCGGTGGAGGTTCAGCCAATATGGTAGGTTTTGCCACCGCAGGTTGGCCATCTCAATTAACTGAAAGTTTTACCGGTCTGCTACCGATTGCGGATGGATTTTCTTATCACGCGAATGCAACCCTCGAGAGCATTCAAGGTTATATTCAAGGGCGCAGTTCGATCGGTGGTTTTGGGAATATGGTAATCGGAAACATTACCGAAATCGTAAAGATCGATTTGACAACCGCCAATGGAATCAAGCATGGGTGTGAAGTTAAGCCGATCACAAACGACGATCCGGTCAATGCTGCGTGGACATTTGATTGCGTTCTGGACAATATTGTTGCAGGGACACACTATCAATATCTGTTCGAAGTGACATTTAAAACCGAAAGCAACGAAGAGATCAGAACGCAAGGCAACTTAACTGGGGTATGGAACTCTTTTGCGGATGCGCTGTACTTACCACTATCAGAAGAAATCCAGATCATCTTCGAACGCAACAGGATCGTGCGGGATCTATTAACCGATCATATACCCGTCCAAGTGTTGTATACAGCGCAAATCGATCCTGAATTGCCAAAGCTAGGCACATATGTCGGAGAAGTCGTTCTGCTGGGGCAGACTCAGGTCAATGGCCAGAATATGAGGTATACGATCGCCACCCCATTTGCCATTGAAGGAGGACAATTATCCTATTGGACACTGAGCCGGGTTAATATCGAAAAAATGTTAAGCGAAATTGTCCAGCTTCCATTAACAAAGCGAGTTATGGAAACAGTTTTAGAACCTGAACTCAATATGTGGTTTGCAGAAAAAGGAGATTTACCCGAGTTAAATTTCCTAATAAACGATTCGCCTTTGAGTTACTCTACACATGGAGAGGCTTGTGGAGATATCCCAGCATGGTCGGTTCCTTCGGATGATCAACCACTCGAAACTTTTGGGTTTAATAACGGATGGAGTTTCCACCTGTCTGATTTTATACTTCTCGATGGAAGGGCGGTCGTTAATGATTTGGACGTATGGCCTGACAGGGGTGATAGAAGCGAATTAGTTCCATTATTGATTCCCAATCAGTTAGTAACAGGTCTAAACCCTCCATTCACTCGTATTTGGATGCAAGCTGAGGACTTTATATATGATGAACCAGTATTAACCCTATGGATTCCAGAAAATTCAGAACCCGAAGCGTTAACATCTTATAAGGAAATTTTAGATTCACTGCCGGGCGAAGTTGAAAATTTTTACGACAAGATGTGGTTTGTCAGGGGGTTGACGATAGGTATGCAGGAGGATGGCAGGCTTAGCATTGTTCCCTGCAATGCTCCGTAAAAGTTGGCGGGGTCGCCCCGGCTAAATGGGGAAGGCAGACCAGCGTTAACTCATAAACCTGCAAAAATCTGCAGGTTTATGAACAAAATGGGGTTTTCTTGAGGAGAAGAAAATGATCCCGAAATTATTTATTTGATTGTTTTTTTATTACGCCAGTTCAATCATAGCCAGTCAAATTAAAAACTTCAGCTATGAAGACGCAAGACTTGTGAGTCTATGCATATCGTCTTTCAGGTGTGCGTATAAATCTCGATAAACTGCATAATACTCCTGATATCGCCTTACATCCTTATCAACTGGTTGCCGTGCGCTTTTTGTTCGCACACAACCCTGTGAAATGTTCGTGACGCCGTTTGCATCTTGATCTGCGGCTAAGGCAAGCAGGGCAGCTCCATAGGCTGGACCTTCTTCAACTTCGAGGTTTACCACCTCACACCCAAAGATGTCAGCCTGCATCTGGCACCACAACTCGCTCTTACCTCCACCACCGATCGCCCTTACCTGATTTATTGGAACCCCCATGGCTCGCATTATTTCCATTCCATCCAAAAGAGAGAAAACTACGCCTTCCATAACCGCACGAAACATGTGGGCTGCGGAATGCCGGCTGGTCAATCCAACAAATGCACCTGTCGCGAAAGGATCCAGGTGGGGAGTTCTTTCTCCATTCAAAAACGGCAGGAAGACCAATCCTTCACACCCGGAATCCACTTTGGATGCCAATGCAGTAATTTCCGTATAGTCCAGTCGAGTTTCCGAGACCAGCAAATGTATCCCTTAGCCATCGGAATGAATTTCCCGCTGATAAAGTGACTGCCATGAGATGGTTTTTAGTAGGGACAGCGTGGCAAAATGTATGCAATCTACCCTGGGGATCAAAAGTAAGCTCATCGCTATGGGCAAAAATAACGCCACTGGTGCCGATGCTGCTGCTCACCAGACCTTGCCTCACGATTCCGGTGCCAACTGCCGCCGCAGCATTATCCCCTCCACCAGCAACAACCGGGATGCCTGCTGGGATTCCGATTAATTCCGCAATTGCCGGCAAAAGATTCCCCGTAACTTGTGAGCCTTCATAGACCTTTGGAAGCCATGAAACTGGGATCTCGAGGTGTTCCAGGATTTCAGAACTCCAGTCCCTCTTTTTTAAATCCAGCAGGAGAGTCCCTGCCGCATCTGAACAATCGGTTGCAAATTCTCCTGTCAATTTGAGCCGGATAAAATCCTTAGGAAGCAAAACTTTATGCAGTTGTGCATAAGCTTCAGGTTCATTATTGCGAAGCCACAGGATCTTAGGAGCCTGGAAACCAGTTAAGGCAGGATTTCCGGCAATGCTGATCAACTTGTCCCGACCAATAGCCTCCGTGATCTGTTCGCATTCTTTTGAAGTTCTTTGATCATTCCACAACAGTGCTCGCCGGATAACCCTTTGCTGGTTATCCAGAAATACTGCCCCATGCATCTGACCCGTAAGCCCGATGGCACAAATCTGCTGAGATTCACTTCCCACTTCATGGACTAATTGGCGTAAAACTTCGATTGATGCTTTCCACCAATCTTCCGGTTCCTGTTCACTCCATAATGGAAAAGGAGTGTAAATTGGATACTCAACCATTGCACTTGCATGAATATTGCCCTGCTCATTAATGAGCAGGGCTTTTACTCCACTGGTTCCAATATCAATTCCGAGGAACATTTTCATCATTATTCCATTGATTAACGAACGCCAAGCAGAAGATCCACGGTAAATTGATCGAGCCGCTCGTATGCCATTCCACGTTTCGCAATTTCTACCCGGTCAAGTTTGGCTGCACGAAGTTTCGTGAGATTTTCTTTACTGTAAGCACCTAGTAAAGCGGCAGCACCTTGCTGGTCAGAATTGATCTCAGCAATTAATGCCTGGATCTCTTTATCTTTATTCCATTGGTCGGCTTTTTCTTTGAGTATCAGATAAGTCCGCATACAGCCGCGGCCAAAATCTTTTACGCCTTCGTAATCTTCAGTTCTGAAGGCATGGGCATCAAAATGGCGCGCTCCAGCATACTTGACATCTTCAAGGAATTTGACAAGGAAGAAAGCGCTCTTAACATCGACCATCCCAAAGCGGAAATCCTGGTCATAGCGGCCAAAGCGCTGATCATTCAAGTCAATATGGAAAAGTTTGCCGGCTTCCCATGCCTGGGCAACACCATGGAGGAAGTTTAGCCCTGCCATGTGTTCATGGGCGGTTTCAGGGTTCACACCCACCATTTCGGGGTGGTCAATGTCGCAATAAAGGCAAGCATGTGCCCGATGGTGGCATTGTACATATCGCCACGCGGTTCATTTGGTTTTGGCTCCAGGGCAATCTTCATGTTGTATTTCTTATCAAGAATGTATTCGCAGAAATAATTCATGGCTTCGCGATTGCGCTTGATTGCATCCACCGGGCTCTTGGCTGCGTCTGTCTCAACGCCTTCACGCCCACCCCAGAAAACATATACCCCGGCACCGAATTCTGCCCCGAGGTCAATGGCATCAAGCGTTTTTTGACGGGCATAAGCACGAACCCGCGGATCATTGGAAGTAAATGCGCCATCTTTGAAGACCGGATCAGTAAATAAATTGGTGGTTGCCATCGGGACAACGAGCCCGGTGTCCTTCAATACTTTATGGAATTCACTTTTAATTTGATCTCGTTGAGAAGGTGTTGCGTCAATGGGAATTAAGTCATTATCGTGAAGGTTTACACCATAAGCACCAATTTCCGCGATCATCCTGGCAATATCCATGGGGCTCTTTCGGTCCCGCACGGGTTCTCCAAATGGATCACGACCAACGCTGCCCAACGTCCACAAACCAAAAACAAATTTATGCTCAGGTTTTGGTTCATACTTATTCGTCATTTCGAAATCTCCTTGGTAGTTTAATTTTCGTGTATTAAAATCGCGTTCACCTGAACAAGAATTATTCTTCTTCATCTTCCAGCATTGCTGCCGGAGTAACATGGCTCCAAACCATAAACAAAAGGAGGGAAACCAATACAACCATAAAGCTGATTCTAAAAAGTGCAATCGAGAATGGTTGAAGCATTAAGATAATTCCGCCAATGATGCCGGCGATAAAAATAAGATTAAGGGGTTTGTAAACCTTTGGTGAGATCTTATGGCTAAGAATTTGCGAAACCACGTTGATCAGAAAAATGTACACTAAGATTATCGCAACGAAATAACAAATGAAGGGAACTGCAATCATTATGACATTGTCGATGCGGGTTTGTTCCGGGATATTTATTAGAATAAATTTGCCGTATAAGTAACCAAGTAATGCAATCAATATCGATACAATCGGTAAAACATAAGGGGGGCGAACTTTTTTATTGATCATTTTATCTCCAACAGGTTTGCGAGGCGGAGGAATCCTCCGCCTCGCAATTATTCTAGTATTTCACATCAATTTGCTTTTTGGTTTCAGCAGATTTCAAGATAGCATCGCAAACAACAGAGGCTTTGTATCCATCGTTGAACGTAGCCCCGTAATGGAGCAACATCCTTATTGTTCACAATGCAATCAATTAAGTGGGTGATCTCATGAATAAATGTGTGTTCCCATCCGATAATATGTCCATGAGGCCACCAGTTGCTGTAGAAGGGATGATATCCTTCGGTCACACTAATATTGCGGAAACCTTCAGTTCCCTTGGGCTGATCTCCAATGAAGAGCGCGTCTAATTCGTTAAACCTCTCCAGGTTAAACCGCAGGGAACCTTTCTCACCGTTGATCTCTAAAACCTCGGCATTTTTATGACCCCCAGCAAATCTGGAAGCTTCCAATGTGCCAATTGCTCCATTAGCAAATTCTACGCAAGAAACAAACGCGTCATCAACTTCCACTTTGAAAGTTCCAGGTCCCTCTGGACCATCCCGGCGATCAATGAAGGTTTTGGTCATTGCCGAAACGCCGGCAATATCCCCCACCAGGAAATGGGCAAGGTCAATAATGTGAGCACCGAGGTCACCCAGGGCTCCAGAACCAGCTTTGGCTTTATCAAGACGCCAAATAGCAGGTGTGCCGTAATGGGGCATGATCCATTCCTGCAGGTACGACGCCCGGTAGTGATAGATCCTGCCAAGTTTGCCGCTGTCAATAAGGTCCTTCATGAAGCGAATGGCAGGAACCCATCGATAATTAAAGGCGACCATGTTCTTGACTTTGGCTTTTTCTGCTGCGTCCGCCATCGATTTTGCTTCTTCAGACGTACGAGCAAGGGGTTTTTCACAGATCACATGTTTTCCCGCTTTTACAGCTGCAATGGTCGGTTCAGCATGCATCGCATTTGGGCCACAGTTATCAAATAATTGAATCTTTTCGTTCTCAATCAGTTTGTGCCAATCAGTATAGTAATTGGCATAACCATAGCGTTTGGCTGCTTCTTTTACACCTTCTTCGTGTGCTGCCTGCAATCGCAACCAGCGTTAGGAATCGCTGGAGGTGGATACATCATATAAGACAGGGTTTTATATGCATTTGTGTGGGCTTTTCCCATAAATGCGTATCCCAACATACCTACACCAATTTCAGGGATGTTATCTGTCCCTTTAGGACCTGCCATTGTGGTAAAACCGGTTTCTTTTTCTGCCATTTTGTCCTCCTGGATATTAATGGATTACTTCTTTGCGGCAAAAGCTGCATCAAAAGCAACATTGGAGGCGGCAAAATCCTGTGACTTGATCATCTTCAACGCCTCAGGAGCACCCCATTCGCGATTCATACCGCTATCTTCCCATTCGATGGAAAGCGGGCCAGCAGTACCCAAATCGGTTCAGGGCGCGGATCAAGCGATCCCATTTAACATCCCCATGCCCGGGAGAAACAAAGTCCCAGCCGCGGCGAAAATCACCGAAATCGAGGTGACTTCCAAGGATGCTGTTTCTTACCATTGAGTTGAAGTCGGGAATCCTTGACATGCACGTGGAAAATGCGGGAACCAAATTCATTAATGAATTCCACCGGATCAATAAACTGGTGAATGAAATGGGAAGGATCAAAGTTGAACCCAAATGCAGGATGATCCTTTACCGCATCGAGAGATCGCTGCGTTGTTACCAGATCATATGCAATTTCCGTGGGGTGCACTTCCAATGCGAATTTGACATCATTGGCTTTGAAAACATCCAGGATCGGCAACCACATGTCTGCAAAGAATTTATAGCCGCGATCAATCATCGCCTGGTTTGTCGGCGGGAAGAAATAAAGGTTTTTCCAAACGGGGCTGCCCGTGAAACCATTGACAACCTTGACGCCCATTTTCTTTGCGGCTAATACTGTGTCTTTCATTTCCTGCTGTGCACGAGCCCGCACACCGTCAGGGGAACCATCACCCCAAAGTCGATCCGAAAGAACCGCACGATGGCGTTCATCAATGGGATCATCTGCAACACATTGACCAACCAGGTGAGTACTGATGGCAAAACATTTGAGATTGTATTTATTTAGGATATCCCAGCGGCTTTTAATGTAGCTATCGTTGGCTAATGCTTTATCTACTTCGAAGTGATCGCCCCAACAAGCTAATTCCAAACCATCAAAACCCCAGGCGCTTGCCTTCTTGGCGACATCTTCCAAAGTCAGGTCGGCCCACTGGCCGGTAAAGAGAGTGATCGGTCTGCTCATTTCATTTATCCTTTCGAATAGGTTATTTATAATCAGGCAATTGAATCAGTTTTCCACCTTGCATGGCTGATTCGTGTGCCAAAATTCCAACGGATGTCCAGTTTGCGGATTCAAACACATTGGGGAATGGATCCCTGTCTTCCAATACTGCCATGAGGAACTCATGAGCCAAATGGGGGTGTGAACCGCCATGACCTGATCCCTGGATGAAGGACAAGTGCTTGTTTTCGGCCATATCGTAGACACATTTGGTGGTGAATTCCTGGATCTCTTTGGGCAGATAGTGAGCAAAGTCTTTGATCGGGGAATGTTTTGCTTCTTCGCCACCAAGATGAAGAACGGGTTCTTCATTGGACATCAACTGCCACTCGAAGCTCAATTCGCTACCGTAAACATCAAAGCTTTCGATGTACTGCCTGGCGACATCAAATAATGAGCGGGTTACTTCTGCTGAAAGGTCAGAGTCTTTGAGTTTTATGTGCGCAGTTTCAACCGCAAATGGCGAACCATATTTTGGAATCAACTGGTCAGCAATTTTACCGGATCCAAAACAGGAGACATACTCAGCCATTGCTCCACCCATTGCAAGACAAGGGCTTACGCAATGCGTTGCGTAATGCATGGGAGGAAGGCCTTCCCAATATCCAGGCCAACCATACATATTCTGCTGGTGAGAAGCGCGCAAGAACTGGATCTTCCCCAGTTTTCCGGTATCACGGAGTTCTTTCACGAAAAGATATTCGCGAGAATAGATGACCGTTTCCATCATCATGTATTTCTTGCCAGATGTTTTTTGGGCTTCGATTATCTGCCAACATTCATCCACTGATGTTGCCATCGGAACGGTACAAGCCACATGTTTTCCGGCTTTTAAGGCCGCAACACTCATGCGGGCATGTTCATGAATCGGGGAGTTGATGTGAACGATATCGACATTCGGATCTTCGATCAGTTTTTCGAAACTGGAATAACGAGCGCTAATTCCAAATGCGTCACCAATCTGATTCAATTTTTCTTCATTACGTTGACAGATGGCATACATATTGGCATTAGGATGCCGCTGATAGATTGGAATAAACTCAGCCCCAAATCCTAGCCCTACGATCGCAACATTTAGTTTTTTTGTCATTCTTCCTCCAGTAAGGTATGGGTTTTCAAATTAACTCATCAATTTCTTGAGGAAAACGATTCCATCTGCTGCAAGCGCATCCTGAGATCTTGCCAATGGACGCCAGATTGCCGCAGCTTTGGCAATACTCTTGACTTTGTTTGTGAAGGATTCAATGACTAAATACGCCATCAAATTTGATATCCTTTAGGGCTTGAGCAACTTCAACCCAGGGAACGTGACCAGCGCCCGGAGTGCCACGGTTGTTTTCGTTGCTGTGAACCTGGATGAACCGGGAGCCCACTTTTCGGATGGCATCACCCATGGAATCTTCTTCAATATTCATGTGGAATGTATCCAGCATGATTTTGCATGCAGGGTGATTGACCCGGTCAACGACTTCGATTGCCTGGTCAGCAGTGGTGATAAAACTGGTCTCAAACCGATTGAGGGTTCCAATCCAAGAACAATTCCTTTCTTACTTGCATATTCAGCGAGATCGCGGAGAATTTCGACCAGAATCTTCATATCATGTTCACGTTCTTCAGCAGTTTGCTGCCAGGTGCGGCCAACCGCAGAATAAAAGGGACCAACCAGATTCTTTCCGCCTACCAAGGCTAAACCGTCGATACTGTCTTTCAAATAATCCACGCCATTTTTCCGACTTTCGGATCAGGGTCGATTAAGTCTCGATCCGGGCTCATCGCCGCGCAAAAACTGATGCTTTTAATCCCAGCTTTAGTGACTATTTCGCCCAGTTTTTTGAAATCAAGTGTTTTCGGGTCGTCCATCGGAATTTCGATATGGTCACAACCCATTTTTGCGATTTTTGGTGCCAATTCTTCCAGTTCTGCAATTGTTAATGGTGCCGTCCAAATCCAGGTATTCACGCCATATTTCATTTTAGTCTCCTGTTTCTGAAAGTTTTGATAAAAATATTTTAGAATCTATCGCCCTGCTCATTGAAAAAATGGATATGGGTTTTATCAATATCAAAACGAACCAAATCACCGTGTTTATATTGGACCAATCCAGCCACCATACTTACGATCTCACCTTTACCACATTTGATATGAATGACTGTTTCAGCTCCCAACGGCTCTGTAAGAATGACCTCTCCTTTATATTTGCCAGAAGAAGTGATCAGCACATTTTCAGGCCGAATTCCAATATCCACACGGTCATTCGTCAATTTTTTCATCAACATCAATCTCAATTCCAAGATCAATCAGTGATAACTTCCCATTTTCCAACTTTCCCGGAAGTAAGTTAATGCGGGGGGAACCAACAAGTTTGGCAACATAGGTATTTGCCGGCCGATCATAGATATCTTCTGGCGTTCCTACCTGCACAAGGTTTCCATGATTCAAAACACCGATTCGGTCTGCCATCGTGAGGGCTTCGATCTGGTCATGCGTCACATATAAAGTGGTTACACCTTCCTCTTTTTGAAGATGTTTAAGTTCTGCTCTGAGCGCTTCACGCAGTTTTGCATCCAGGTTTGAGAGGGGTTCATCCATTAGGAACACTCTTGGACGGCGAACAATTGCCCGGCCAATGGAAACGCGCTGCATCTCTCCACCAGAAAGTTGGGCTGTTTTTCGATCGAGAAGATGTGTGATGCGCAGTTTTTTCGCTGCATCTTCGATTTTTTGTCTTAATCTCCGCTTTGGGCAACTTTCTACCAGGGGCTTTTAATGGAAACGCCATATTTTCATAAACGGTCATGGTTGGATAAAGGGAATACTGTTGGAACACAATGGCGACATCACGATCAGATGGGGATACATCATCACACACTTGTCCATCCAGTAAAACATGACCGCTGTCAGGTTTTTCAAGACCACAGACAACTCGTAAAGTCGTTGATTTACCTGCACCTGTGGGACCCAACAGGACAAAAAATTCATTGTCATTGACTGTAAATGAAACATCATTTAGAGCGGTTATGTTGCCAAAGATTTTTGTTACATTTTGGAGGATAAGTTCACTCATCGGTTTACTCCATCACCAAAGCCGCTTCAGTGGCAGGATTGAAGAATCTCACCATTTGCGGGTCCAGGTCAAAATTGATTTTGGAACCAATCTGGTACTTCGCGCCCCGATTTATGCGAGCTCTTACGATATCCTTTTCTCCGACAGTGCAAGTCAAGCAGAACATTGCTGCCATTCATCTCGGTCAAGAATACTTCGGCTGCAATTCTTTTCTCTTCAACAACTCTTACAGCTTCAGGGCGGAAACCCAGGATCAAATCTTTATCATTACCGACTTGGGATAGGATCGCTTTCTTTTGAGGTTCTTCAGGTTCATATTCACTGCCACCAGGTAATTGAATTTTTCCATCGGTGTAATGACCTTTAACCAGGTTCATACCAGGACTGCCAATAAAATTGGCAACAAACAGGTTGGCTGGATTATGGTAGACCTCTGCAGGTGTACCAATTTGCTGGATGGCTGCATTTGACATTACCACGATCCGGTCTCCCATTGCCATGGCTTCAATCTGATCATGGGTTACATAGACAGTCGTGGCATTTTGCGCAATGTGAAGCGCTTTAATTTCGGCACGCATGGTCTCGCGGAAGTCAGCATCCAGGGCACCCAGTGGTTCATCCATCAGGAATGCGGCTGGTTTGCGGACAAGCGCGCGAGCTAAGGCAACGCGCTGCTGATCTCCACCGCTCAAGGCACCAGGTCTGCGCTTTAAAAGATGTTTAATTTTCAGAAGCGCAGCAACTTCTTTTACCTTTTTCTCGATTTCTTCTTTCTTTACAGATTGAGCTCGTAAAGTAAAGGAGATATTCTCTTTTACTGTCATGTGAGGATACAAGGCATAAAATTGGAATACATAGGCAATATCGCGATCACTGGGATGTGCCCAAGTTACATCTCGACCATTGAGGTAGATATTGCCGCTACTCACTGTTTCAAGACCAGAAATCATTCTCAATGTCGTGGTTTTACCGCAACCTGAAGGTCCAAGAAGCACAACGAATTCACCATCATGGATGGTCATATTCATTGGCTTTACCGCATATTTTTCTCCGAACTTCTTTGCTACGTCTCTTAATTCAATCGTCGCCATAATGGATTCTCTTCTCTTTTACCGGCGGATAGCGCCAAAAGTGACACCGCGGAGTAAATAATTACGGAGGGCAAAGGTGACAATCGCCACCGGAATAAGAAAGCCCATTGCTCCTGCTGCAATCTGTGCCCATTCAATTCCACCAGTCCCCAATACAGAAGGAATACTCGGAGGTGCCGTTCGGGCTTTTTGAGCAGTTAACATAACCGCAAAAGCGTATTCATTCCAAGCAAAGATCAAGCAAAAGACGGTAGTGGCAGCCAGGCCAGTGATGGTTTGAGGAAGCACGATTTTAAAGAATGCCTGCAAACGACTGTAGCCATCTACCAGAGCGGCTTCTTCATATTCCCGTGGGATTTCATCAATAAAACCCTGAAGCAACCAGACGCTAAACGATAGATTGAACACGGTGTAAAGAATGATCAGACCAAAGGTTGTATCGTAAAGCCCCAGTTGGCGATAAAGCAAGAAAATCGGGATTGTAACAACCACTGGCGGAAGCATACGTGTACTAAGAATGAAGAAAAGCAGGTCTCCCTTGCCTGCTACGCGGAAGCGGCTGAATGCATAGGCAGCAAACAACCCGAACATAACCGATAGAACAGTTGAAACTCCTGCTGTAATTGCTGAATTTTTAAGGTAGCCAACATATTCACTTTTTCCAACAATTTGCTGACCGCGGTTCAACATAACCCTGTCGTACCATTTATTATTTGGATCTTTTTTAATTTCTTCCAGACCCTGGGCAACTGTCACCTGGCGACGCTGAGTGAAAAGACCAATAAATCCTTCCATGCTCGGCTGGAAGAAAACTTTAGGGGGGCTGCAACAGCATCCGCACGGGTTTTAAGTGAGGTTGCACCCATCCAAAAGACCGGGATCAGAACGATAATCGCAACAATAACCGTGATTATTGCCTTGATATTTCTGGTCAATCTGGATTTAAAGGTTACTTTATCCACCCGGGTTGGGTAATTGATCTCACGTCGGTTTTTCTTTGAGTTTTCCATTCTTATCCCTCTTTCGCCTTATTCAAGGCAGTAATATAGAGGTTGCTGATCGCAATTATTACAACCAGAACGATAACTGCCAGAGCGCTTGCCTGGCCAGTCTTAAATTGCCCAACAAAGGCACGGGTGTAAATATCAATGGAGATAAGCCGTGTCGCTGCCCCTGGCCCACCACCAGTCATACCCATTGCCAGGTCAAAACTTTTAAATGCTTCAATGGAACGGAATAAAACTGCTATTAAAACAAGAGGAGCAACCTGAGGAAGTGTGATCTTCCAGAACTGGAACCATGAGCTGGCGCGGTCTATCACCGCTGCTTCATACAAGTATTCCGGAATTGCGCTTAATCCTGAAAGAACCAGGAGCATGACGAATGGCGTCCACATCCAGACATCAACGATTACAATTGCCCATAAGGCAAGGTCACTCTTGCCCAGCCAATCAGTAATTAATGGCAAACCCGTCCACGAGACCAGGTAATTAAAGATGCCGTAACCCGGGTTGAACATTAATTTCCAGAACAATCCAACCACAACTGGTGAAAGCATCATGGGGATAAGAATAAGTGTTGTAATGATGCCGCTACCTTTAAATTTTTCGCGGATCAACATTGCCAATCCAAACCCAAATACTGTCTGCAATATAACGGAAGCAATTGCATATCTCCCGGTGATTGTAAAGTAAGTCCAGACCTGTTCATTAGTGAGCAAGTCTTGAAAGTTTTGCACCCATACCCAAACGGGCAGTTTATTGCCAATAACTGAATATTGATTAAAGCTTAAGAAAATGCTGTAGAAAAGGGGAAAGATATTCATGAGAATGAGCAGGATTAATGTTGGCCAAATAAAAAAGTTGACCAAAGCCTTGTCACTCATGCGCCATTTACTACTTTTCATTGCCCTGGTTTGATTTGCCATATTTACCTCAACAAAGATTTGCTTTCCATCCCCTGATGAAAAGTGTGGTGAGGAGGTTAGCCTCCTCACCACTTCGAAACTTTTACTTACTTGAGTACATCATTATCAACGAGGATCTGGCGGTGTTCAGCAGCAAGCTGATCGAGGATCGCCTGAGGATCGCCGATACCTTCAACGATATAGGGGTGCAGGAGGCGATTGACGGGTTCAAGCATTTGACCGAAGACTGGGATATTCCAGAAATCTTTGACCATCTGCATGGAATCAGAGAATGCCTGATTGTAAGGGGTATTATTCAAGAACTCTTCAGAGGCAAGAACGGCTTTATTGCAGGTGTATCCGCCGACTTTTGCCCATTCTCTCTGAATATCTTCCTGGGCAAACCATTTGATGAAGTCCATGGAAGCCTGTTGACGTTCGGCTGAGGTGTAGGAAAGAACACTTAAACCTTGTCCACCGAGAGCAACAAATGCTTCACCACCAGGGCCTGCAGGTCCAGCAAAGAAACCAGTCTTATCTGCAAAAGGATTGACACCAGGATTGGCAAGGGCAGGGAAGAATGCGAAGTAGTTCATGATCATCGCTGCCTGGCCGGAAATGAAGGCATCATTCGTTTCTGCAAAGAAGGCATTGGAGGTTCCTGGAGGGGCAAATTTATAGAGATCACTGTAGAATTTGAGAGCTTCTACAGCCTCGGGGGAGTTGACAACACCCTCAACCTCAAAGGTCGCAGGATCAAACCAGTCTGCACCATAAGAGAACATGACGTTCTCATAGCCCATGATCATGCCGTCATAGTCTTTTTGGGTGTAGATAGCAACACCATACTTGACACCGTTAACGGGATTTTCGGGGCGGGTGAAGAATTCGGCAATGTCGCGAAGCTCAACCCAAGTCTTGGGGGTGGCGAGGTCATAACCATACTTGGCTTTGAAAGCTGCCATTTCGGTGGGATCTTCGAAGAGGTCCTTACGGTAAGCCCAGCCAACTGCATCACCTTCGGTTGGGTATGCAAAGTATGTTCCACTGCCAACAGGATACTCACCATAGAATTTGATGGTGGCTTCTGTGACACTGGTATCGATACCATTGGTTTTCATGAACTCAGTCAGGTCAACATAATGACCCTGAGTTGCACCCTGACCAGTCCACTGGCTGTCGCCAACGACCATGTCATAAGTATCAGACTTTGCTGCCCACTGGGAAGCCATCAGGTCATAGAATGAGCCCCAGGGTTCCTGGACAACATTGACTTTGATACCAGTCTCTGCTTCGTACAGATTGCCCATTTCCTGGAGATAGTTAGCGGGATCCCACTCTGCCCAGAGGATGGAGAGTTCTTTGACAGCAGGTTCGACTACGGGAGCTTCCGTGGCTACAACGGGGGCTTCAGTTGCAACAACAGGCGCTTCAGTGCCTGGGGCAGCCTTTGGGGCACAAGCAGCCAAGGACCAATGCCAACAAGATTGCTACATACAACAACTTTTTCATTTCTTCGGTCTCCTTGTTTGAATTGAAAAGTAACCAGTTTGAGTTGCTCAGTACCTTTAGAACTGGAATTTGAATTCAACCACCTCCTTAATTATCACCTGATCGTTTGAGTCGCAATTGATCACTAACCTGCGGTGGGTTGTAGAAATGGTAGCCTGGTAAATTGAAGCGACTCCTCCCATTACCACATGCATCGCTACCATGTTTTGCCAGAACAACTTCTGTATTTTCGCGATTCCATAATAGTGCTCGTGCATAATTTCTGAAATTACGACCGGTTCAAGAAATTTCCATGCGCTGCTCATGATCCCACCAAAGACAACAATTGCGGGATTCAGTGAATTGATTAAAGAAGCAATACCGATTCCCAGGTATCGTCCTACTTTTGCGAAGGCAACCAAAGCCACCCGTCTCCTTTTTCAGCAGCGGAAACGATCTTTTCAACCGATAACGCAGACATGTCACCGCCTGTTTCACCGCCACAATTCACTGGTTTTATCCGTGGCGAATTGTTCCTGGACATATCGATAGAGAGCGCGAATGCTAACCAGATGTTTCCCAACAACCTTTGTTTCCGCATCCACATAATTCGCCATCAGGCAGCATGGTGATGTGCCCAAGCTCTCCAGCCATTCCATTCACACCCCGCAGAACTTCGGAATCGTGGAATATTCCTCCACCCAAGCCAATGCCCGCACTGAGGTAAAGGACATCAGGATGCTGATATGCTGAACCAAAGTAGTACTCGCCAAATGTCGCCAAGATTGGCTTCGTTATCAATAATTATCGGGACTTAAATATAGCCGACGAAAGATCTTTTTAATTCCACATTCCGCCACTTTAGGTTCGGGGCAAACAGAAGGATTCCTTCTTCGTAATCAACTAAACCAGGAACGCCAACGGCCAAACCCAGAAAACTTCCCCCAATCTTTTCTTTCAAAATTCTCACCGCTTGCTTGATCCGTTGGATCATTCAATTCAATAATCTCATCGACAGACATGTTGAGAGTTGTTTTCTACATTCACGTATGAAGAACTTCTTTGGGGGAAAAATCCGTGCCAATTACATTGATAAAATCCACGCCAATTTCAACTCCAATAATGAAACCAGCATCCGGATTAAGGGTCAGGTTCATCGAAGGACGACCCAAAGCATTGGTTGTTAGCCCAACTTCTTTGATCAACTTCCTGATTGATTAATTCCGCAACAAGACTGGTAATGGTAGCTTTATTTAATCCGGTTTTTCGGGCAATTGTACTTCGGGAAATTGGGGCGGCAATCCTGATATAATTCATTATCGCGGAAAGATTTATTTTCCGCAACATGGTCTGGTCTCCTGCCTGGTACCCTGTTTTTTTAACCATTCTAATAGAGACACCTCTTTCGATGAATCAATTGTGAGAAATGAGCCGAACTGCAATCGAGTAGAAATATAATTATTAGTTTGTTTTGGCAACAAACTAATAATAGCAAATCCAAATTTGTTTGTCAATACTTTTATGGAATTATTTAAGTTTTCTTAAACTGAAAATGCTTAGTGCGATGTCTTACAAATCGAGGTCTACTGTTTCCAGGTCATAAATCTTG
The DNA here is from genome assembly GCA_963753625.1 of uncultured Chloroflexia bacterium. GTDB lineage: Bacteria > Chloroflexota > Anaerolineae > Anaerolineales > Anaerolineaceae > UBA6107. The sequence goes on along the minus strand of CAVWCP010000002.1, from coordinate 632,626 downwards.
ACTTTGTCCCATTTTGCAGAGTTTTTAGCTACAAAGTCCTGGTGATTCCGATGTGCCTCTGATATTGATCGTGGTCACTTATCGAACCGAAATGCAGTGTTAAGCCGTATGAATAGCTGCGATCCACAACATCTCGGTGGGTTTCTGCAGGTTTTCCAAAATATCCATCTTTAACTAGATGGGATTCTGGTTAGACTCTACCAATCCTTTTTCAAAATCCGAAATTGCATCCAGTGAAAGTCCGTCGTTCAACCAAAAAAACACGGTATGACTATGCATACTGCCTCCTTTTTGAAATCAAGTGTAGACCTAAAACTCCATTTGGTCTACACTTGATTATATTCGCAACGTAGAAGTCTAGGTACGCTTTGCCTTGAGCAGCCCTTCATCTTGCCTGACCTTCTGCAACGCTTCGGTGTAAGGTTTGTTGTAGGTACAGCAACCCAACATTTTTCTGCCTGATCAATAGTTCAATACAATGGTCATCCGCTGTACACCAATGGACTTCATCCGATTTACCAGCCATAAGTTTTGCAGGAGTGAATGGATCCGCAAAGGATTGCCTTCCGAGGGCAATCATATCCACATATCCATCACGAATATTCTTATCTCCCCAATATAATACTGTATTTTCTTCTTGATTTACTGCCTGGAGAGCGTTCTTTCCATCTCTGAAGATGGAGTAAGCGGATCCTATCACAACTGTTTCAGGCTTGAGGTTGTCTTTTAAGGTCTTGGCGAAATAGTGATGCAAATAAGCATAATCCGGAATTTTTCGGTCAGGTTGTGATAACGCCAGAGTGATGGAAGGACTCCCGGCTGATTGAAGAATATAGCAAGCGCCTCGAGCCTCCAGTCCTTTTACAAGATCAATTGATTCCGTCAAATCCATTACTGCAGTGTCTGGTCCAGCCGCCCCACAACCACCCGGGAATCCTTCCCAAACAGAAACCTTGGATCCAATCATGAATTTTGGATCGTTAATTTCGCGAACAATTCTTTCAGTCAGTTCAAATGCAAACCGGCTTCGGTTTTCCCAACTTCCGCCATATTTCCATTTTCGATCATTGTAGGGTCGCAGTATTTGAGAGCCCAGATAGCCATGGGATAACTTCAGATCGATACCATCAGCGCCTGCACTATGGGCAATTTTGGCTGCCTGAACAAATTCATCCATGATCCGTTCAATATCTGCTTCAGTAAGAAGTTCACCGCCAAATCCCGGAAGTGGCTTTACACAAACTCTTTTTGAAAAAGCAGGGTGACTTAACTCACCTGAATGCGTTAATTGGAAAATAAAGAGAGTTTTATCGTTGACTTTTCGTAAGGAAGAAACAAATTTCGTCAAAGCCGCTTCGTTTCGTGGCATGATACTGAGTTGAGATTCGCGCCCACGATTTTCATACGTAATCGTGATCGCCTCAAGGTCAATTAACCCGGCATTGCCTTTGAACAAGTTTGTGTACCTCTCGTACGTTCGATCGGTCGGATTGCCATCCTTGTCGGAGTCGCAACATTCCATTGCATTGATCATGAATCGGTTTACAGCCGTTTTCGATCCGATTTTGATCGGGGTAAACAAAGCGTTTTGATTTGTCATTTTTTCTCCTTCATAATCAAAATTGTCAGTGTTGTAGTAAATGCATTTATCTACTTTTCATTGTAGGGTACATGAATAAGGATTCAATCCAAGAGCAATACCAATAAAATACTAGGTATTCCCTAGTATAATGATTGTGAACATTCCCTTATGTAATCAGAAAAGGCTGAAAATTTGAATCCTTCGCCCAGCTCTTTAGAACCATCCTTAACGCATAATCCCTTAATCGCCGCAAATCACATTTCATCAATTGATTGGGTATTCGATCCGATTATCCGGGTGGATGCCACCTTTGACCCCACTGGAAACCTGCTACAGAGCAACAGCCTGTTACTTTCTACCCTGGACTGCATCCAGGATGGGGTAAGTATTTTGGATACCGATTTGAAATTACGGTATGTAAACACATCCATCAAGTATTGGTATTCCATATCCGGTGATTATGTTGGTCAAAAGTGTCACCAGGTTTACCATAACCAGCAAGAACCATGCGAGAATTGTCCGATTTTGAATACTCTAAAAGATAAAGCTCCTCACATCGGAATAGTGAGTTATTCCAGCGCAGGTGTAGATAAAGGATGGCAGCAACTATTTTCCATACCCATACTGGATATGGATTCAAACCTCGTCGGAATCCTGGAATATGTTCGTGATATCAGTTATCAATATCAATTGGAACTCGACCTTAATCAGATTATGGAACAATATCAATCCCTGGAAAAACGCAATCTTGCGATTTCGCAATTGTTGACAGAGCGTAAACAAGAACGGGAACAATTGGAAGAAACTATTTCCCATAATATCGAAAAATTTGTAAAGCCATCATTAGACTATTTAAAAACAAAATCGGGTGCCGCAGATGTAAACCTGGTGGAGAAATTAATCGAAGAAATCGTGTATCCGATAACAAAAAAACGATTCTCAATCCTGGATAAATTGACCGCGAAAGAAATGCAGGTTACCTCGCTTATAAAGGAAGGGAAAACAACCGCTGAAATTGCCCGAATCCTCGTCGTCTCACCAAAGACAATCGATTTCCATCGCGCAAATATTCGAAAAAAATTGGGGTTGAATTCGGAATCGAGCGAATACACCAATCTAGTCGGCATTTTTAAATTCCCAAACTTAATCATTTCCGCAAACTAACCACTTGACGTCTACGTTTCGGCTTACAATACCAAATCCATACGATTACAAAAAACCTGCTAATTCAATAATCATTTGACTCGGAAACTCGCTTGTATTATGATTATTATTACTTAGTTGTTTTTCTAAACTATTAAGGGATTATTCCGATTAAATCGAATAGACATCGACCCGAGGGTAAAATCAATTCTGAATATTTTCGAAGTCGAAAAATATGGGCTCAAATCTTCCGGATCAACGATTTCTGTTATGCAATAAAGAGTTACTGCGGGAATCCATAGGGGAATCTGGTAAGAATTGCTGCGCTTGATACCGGAATCAAGGCTGCCTGGGCACAATACGTCATCCATTTCTGCGCATTGAAACTTGGAATTGTCCCATCTTCGATACAAGATTTATATATCTGCCCGCGGCAATGGAGAGCTCCCCCCTACCTTTACCACCCCGGCAATTAACCTGCGCGCATTAAGTTATGACGCTGCAAGAGCTGCCTTCAGATCAGCCCAAAAGATCAATTCCTCCTTGATTATCTTTGAAATCGCGCGGGTAGAATTGGCATGGGCAGGAATTTCTCTCAGCGAATACTCGGCTTGTGTGTTGGGTGCGGCTATCGCTGAAGGATACACGGGACCCGTTTTTCTTCAGGGTGACCATTTTCAAATATCCTCAACGCTGCCCCTCCAGGATGAAATTAAAGCAATAAAGCATCTCATCCAACAAGCGATTCATTCAGGTTTTTACAACATCGATATTGATACAAGCACCCTGGTGGATCTTTCAAAAGCATCAACTGACGATCAACAATCCGTAAACGCCCAGGTTTCTGCTGATCTCGCAGCCTTTACCAGGCAATTACAACCCCGGGGAATTACCATTTCAATCGGTGGCGAAATTGGTGAGGTTGGCGGCCATGTTTCCACCGTTGAGGAACTTCATTCCTACCTCACTCAGTTTAACCAATTGTTTTCGCGCACTTGCCCCGGGCAACCCGGGTTGAGCAAGGTTAGCATCCATTCCGGAACCACTCATGGGGGGATACGTATTACCTGATGGATCCATGGCCAGGCCAACAATCGACTTCGATGCCATCCGCCATTTGAGTGAAATCGGGCAGAAATCTTATAAATTGGGGGGAGTGGTTCAACATGGTGCTTCCACTCTACCGGTTGAGGATTTTGGGCAATTGGTTGTGAATGGCACACTTGAAGTACATCTTGCAACCGCATTTATGACCAGTATGTATAAACATTTACCAGTTGACCTGCAATACCAAATCCATAATTGGTTAAACGAGAACTATATACACGAACGCACTGACGATATGACAGACTCACAGTTTTATCACAAGGTTGAAATGTATGCCCTGGCACCGTTCAAACAAGCTCTTTGGAATCTTACTCCTGATGAAAAAGAAGTGATCACGAAAAACTGGGAATCACAATTTGACCAGATTTTTCTGCAATTGGGATGTTCCAATACTCGTCCTATTGTTGAAAAATACATCAGTCCAGTTATCATCAATCCAATTTTCGATCTGTCACCGGCATCCAAAGATCTTGTTCAATCCAATATCGGGCTAAGCGGCTAATTAATTATCAAAAGGAGCAATTAATGGCAACTACCTATCGTTTTTCTTTTGGACCCTGGAATATCCATTCTGGAGCAGATCCCTTTGGTCCGGCTGTCCGTGAGGAATTCTCCTTTATAGAAAAACTGGACTTTTATAAGAATCTCGGTTTCGAGGGTGTGCAATTCCATGATGACGATGTTGTTTCAAGTGCTGATGATGCGTGGTCAAAACAGGAAAAAGACGCAAAAAAGATCAGGCAGTTACTGGATGAACGTGGTTTAGTAGCTGAATTTGTCGCCCCCCGCCTATGGGAACATCCATTAACGATCGATGGGGCGATAACCTCAAATTCTCCTGAAGCGAGAAAATATGCACTGGAACGCTCATTGCGCTCCATTGATATTGCCAACATCGTTGGAGCAAAGAATATTGTTTTATGGCCAGCGCGTGAAGGCACTTATATGAGGGAAGCCAAGGATCCTGTTGCCGCTGTTGGCCGCCTGGTTGAGTGGCTGAATGCAATGCTGGAATATGGAAAGGACATCCGCATCCTTGGCGAAATGAAACCGAACGAACCAATGGACCAGGCATATGTTCCAACCACTGGTCATTTCCTCGGACTGGCGCAATTCACCATTGACCCAACACGCGTCGGGACATTGATCGAATCCGCTCATACCATCCTTGCAGGGTTGGATCCTTCTGACGAAATGGCATATGCCTTATATCAGAAGAAACTGTGGTCAGTCCATTTAAATGACCAGAATGGATTGAAATTCGATGAGGACAAATCATTTGGTGTTGTAGATCTGAGACGTGCGTTTAACCAAGTGTGGGTACTCGAGAGAAATGGGTACGGGCAAAATGGAGAATTTGTTGGTTTGGATGTGAAAGCCCTTCGAACACAATCAAAAGCAACATCAACCAAGCATTTACGCAATAGCCGTGAAATCTTCCTTCAGCTCGTGGACCTTGCCAGGTCTTTGGATGTACATAAGATTGAGGCACTTCGGGCTAATAGAGATTATGAAGAATTGGATATGGTAATTATCAATCACCTTCTTGGTCACTAAATATGGCTGATGCTATTGTTGCTGGTCATATTTGTTTAGATATTATCCCGGACTTGTCAGCTATTAATAGCGACCAATTCGATCAAACCTTTCAACCAGGAAGATTATTGCAGGCAGGTCCAGCTACTCTTTCCCCTGGCGGCGCAGTCTCAAATACAGGACTTGCATTACATCGGCTGGGGATAAACACGAAACTGATTGCCAAAGTTGGTGATGATCAGCTGGGGAAAACTCTATGCCAATGCCTGGCAAACCATGGTTCCAATTTAGCCAAAGGAATAATTACCAGCTCGGAATCGACAACATCATATTCAATTGTAATAAGCCCCCATGGAAGTCGACAGGCGGTTCCTGCATCATCCAGGTGCAAATGACGATTTCTGCGCAGATGATATTCAGTATGCCCAGATAAAAGAGGAAAAAATATTCCATTTTGGATATCCTCCGCTGATGAAAAATATGTATATTAATGATGGCAGCCAGTTAGCGGAACTTTTTAAGCAGGTTAAAGAGTGCGGATTAACCACGTCATTAGATATGGCTTTCCCTGATCCAAACTCTCCCTCGGGAAAAGCAAATTGGCGCGCCACACTTATGTAAGGTTCTTCCATACGTTGATATTTTTGTCCCCAGTATTGACGAAATCCTATTTCATGCTGAAGAAAACAGAATCCTCTAACCTCTCGCTTAACCTGCTTGAAAGAGTGAGTGGAGAGTTGTTCGATATGGGGACAAAAATGGTTCTCCTTAAATTGGGAGACCAGGGATTATATTTGCGCACCGCAGAATTTTATCCGGGGATGAACTTTGGACGGATTGACCTCAATAGTAATCAACAATGGTCGGGCTTTAAAACCTGGGCACCTTGTTTTGAGGTTGACGTAGCAGGCACTACAGGATCCGGCGATGTGACTGTCGCGGGTTTCCTTGCAGCGATTAATCCATGGTTTGTCGCCGATGGATTGTGTTACCTTTGCGCTGGGCGTTGGGGCATGTAACGTGGAAACACTGGATGCCTTGAGTGGTGTGCGATCCTGGGATGAAACATGGAAGAGAATAAATTCGGGTTGGAAAAGAAAGCCACATTTTTATTCATGATCCTGCCAATTCTTTCGTAAGTAATATTCATCATCGATCATTTGTGTTTATTGGAGTGTGGAAAATGGATTTCTTTGGACTGCCAACTTCGCACCTGGAAAATGATTTTATACAACTGGATTATTTAACCAAATCGGGCCCGAGGATCGTGCGATTTTCGCTTCAAAACGAACCCAACTTGCTGGCAGAATTGCCAGATTTAAAAGTAGAGACACCCTCTGGTCCTTATTCATTTTATGGCGGACACCGTCTTTGGAGGTCGCCTGAAACCCTTGCAGAAAGTTATGAGCCTGAAGATAACAACCTGGTTACTTCAATTATCCCTAATGGGGTGCGACTAGAAATCGAATTAAAGCAAGGCATTAAAAAACAGATATTTATCGAACTTGCACAAGACAAACCACAAGTGACTTTGACCCACACGATCACCAATCTACACAACGAGGAAATCACAATTGCGCCATGGGCACTGACAATGCTAAAAATGGGCGGTGTTGCCATTCTGCCACAACCATGCGGGAATTCTGATACGGATGGCTTCTTGCATAACCGGAGTTATTCACTTTGGCCTTATTCCAGAATTACGGACGAAAGAGTGATATGGGGTGATGATGTCATTTTGATCAAAGCTGAACCTGAGCTTCCACCTTTCAAGATCGGTTATTTCAACTCCCATGGTTGGATGGCGTATTGGGTAGATGGTCTTTTATTCAAAAAATCGTTCGAGGTTTCAGGGTCATCTGATTATCCGGACGGGAATTGCAACTCTGAATCCTATTGCGGCAATCGATTTATAGAATTGGAAAGCCTTGGAACATTAAAACAATTAAAAACCGGGGAATCGACAACTCTCGTGGAAACCTGGGAAATCTTCCCTCAATTGGATGTGCCATTTCTTCCAAGTGGGTTGCAAAAAAGGATATTAGATTTTGTACCTAAATTAGTGGTAAAGAATTAATTTTTATGTGATTTTGTTGTGTAAATCGATCATAAATTTTCATGGTGAGCTATCTTTGCATCCGGTTGTTTAATATACAGCAGGGTACTTTTCATCTTTGTTCCGGGTAATTAAGTTGGAGATCATATTTGAAATAGTAGAAAAAATATCCTTAGTGGACAAATTTACTGCCACATAAATAAAAATATCGATACTTTATCGTCTAATACCTTAGCGGACAATCTCTCACAATCTTAATCAGCATAGTAGGGTTTCCTGAGGTGATACTCTGTAAATCATTAAAAACACTAGCGCTAGAGGCAAGATTAGATAGTAGACATCATTAATAGATTAAATCGTTATTCTCACAACGAGATTCTGGTCAATATCGGATGTATGGGTATAAATTCAGGCCAGTTATGCAAGGGTAGCTCCATTATTGAGTTTAGAGGCGCCTTCCAGCGATGGGAGGTGCTTTTTGTTTTTTGGAGAATATTTTCGGGAGTAAAATTAACGAGGGCGGGTAAATTATTCTTATAATCCTTTCGCAAATTCAGCTTATTCACCCCAAGGGAGATCCTCCAGCATGGACATACCACGGATATTCAACATCACTGAGAGTGCCCACCGCATCCACAACCCGATCACACCTGAAAAGCTTGCCACTCTCGGCGCGGCGCTGCGCCTGGAAGCGGGAGCGCGTGTGCTCGACCTCGGCAGCGGTTCGGGGGAGATGCTGTGCACCTGGGCACGCGATCACGGGATCAGCGGCACCGGCGTCGACATGAGCCAGTTGTTCACCGAGCAAGCGAGACTGCGGGCTGAAGAACTCAGCGTCACTGATCGAGTGAGGTTCATCCATGACGACGCTGCCGGCTATGTCTCTGACGAGAAGGTCAGTGTGGCAGCCTGCGTTGGCGCCACGTGGATTGGCGGGGGAGTTGCCGGCACAATGGAGCTGCTGGCGCGGAGCCTGCGCAGCGGAGGGATCATCCTCATCGGCGAGCCCTACTGGCGGCAGCTGCCGCTGACCGAAGAGATAGCCAGGGGGTGCCAAGCTCACTCCATTTCTGAATTTCTGATGCTGCCAGAACTTCTCGCGTCTTTCGGCCAGCCTGGCTACGACGTTGTTGAGATGGTCCTGGCTGACCAGGATGGCTGGGACAGGTACGAGGCAGCCAAATGGCTCACCATGCGGCGATGGCTCGACGCCAACCCTGACGACGAGCTGGCGGAAGAAGTTCGAGCCAAACTGACCTCGGACCCCGAGCAATACGCTGCTTACACGCGAGAATACCTGGGCTGGGGTGTGTTCGCCCTGATGAGGCGGCAGGGAAGCGTAACTCGTGAATCGTGAGACGTAACTCGTAATCTGTAACCTAATTCGTGAGCAGCATGTGCCTTCTTTGCAACCGCGGGAAGGCACTTTTTTCCTGGTAATGAAGAACCACAGCAATCGAATTGTTTCCATGAATCAAAAAGATTCAATTCGATTCCTCCTTGAAAACTCCATTATTCATACCCATAACATACTCAAATGTGACAACTCGGCCATGATTCACAGAGATTCGTTTTTGTTTTTGTTTGAATTTAAAAGTGGGAACAATTGTGATACGAATCTGGAGAGGCGAAGGTATTTTACGGTATTCACGTGTAAAGACTGGGTGGGTCAATCTGCTACTCCCTTCAAGGCTTGAGGATGGAAGGTTGAGGATAGATCCTGTATTAACATCATCTCACGAAAAGGTGAAAAACGTATCTTGCCCAATTGGCGAATTTTTTGCCCAAAACCTGCCAATTTGGCAAGTTTTAGGGGATTTTGAGTCTATGCGAAGTGCGATAGTGTTTTTTGATTGCACTATAATTTGGGTATGGATATAATTAATAGTGTGGGGAAATGCGAAAGCTAGTCCGATTGGCGACTTTTTCCTCAAAGAATCCTTTAAAATTGGTGCATTCAAATGCGAATGCAACCTAGTAACTGCTTTGGAATTAAGAATGAATGGACATGCAATAGCGTGAATGGTCCCTGCCCAAAATGCGGAAATACTGAGTTTGGCTTTTGGACATCAGCGTCTACAGGCAAGCAGTATCGTTATTGTCTTCCTTGTAGGAGAACTAGGGCAGCAATATACACGGAGCGAAAATTTACAAACGGTGGTCATCACACTCGCCAACAATGGCTCAGTAAACTAGCGGAATTTACTCAGTGTCCGGGTTGTGGACGATCATGGAACAATATTCCAATACGACCAAATCGAAGATACAAATATGTTTGGACTAAAGATCACATTATTCCTTTGAGTGATGGTGGAACTGATGATATTGAGAACATTCAACCTCTTTGCTATCAGTGTAATTCATCAAAATGTGATGGCGAAAGACGGAGTAGGCGAATGTGAAAATTTTTAAAGTTTTTGTAGGTGATTAAATGACGACTCAATGAAGAAATCGTTAGAAAAAGTTGTGTGATGGAAAAAGCTTATAATTCCTGCATATCACAATTCGGAATAATTAATTAATAGCGCGCAATAAATCAGGAGGAAGAAAAAATGCCGGATCGAACAAAAACATGCTTTTCTGTGCTTGCTTACATTTCTATGTTTGTTTTGCCGGGTGTTGGTTTTTTGATTGGCTGGATTGGGCGGGATATTCGCACAGGCATAATAACTGCGTCAATACTTTTCGCAGTGTTTTTCTTGCTAGGTGGTATTTTTCTTGCGATTGTAGGAAATTTATCCTGGATTTCCGTGAGTATTCCATTAATTGGGGCTACTATTTACTCGATAGTGCCTAATCTCTTGCCTAGCCAAATAGATGACACAGTAGTAATGGCAGCGGGGGCAATGTTTACATTTACATTATGGCTTAGAAAACAACCTGAAACGCCTAAATGGATAATATTTCCACTCCTTGTGGCGAGTCTGTACACCCTAGTGGGGGGTATAATTCCTGGTCCGGTCGATGAACTAATTGTCACGGCAATTTCTGGGGGTACTTCAGTGTATGGCGCTATAAAAAGTGGCCAACAACTCAAACAAATTAGCGGCACTGAAAGTGGTAGTAATTTGTCTTCTCAGTAAAGGTGGCAGTAGACAAAAATCTACTTACACACCAACTCTGCGCTCCGCGCTACAGACGGTGCCCCAAGCGCTATGTTGGGCAGATACTTGTATAACCTCCTTTCGTTGGGAAATTTTCAATTTTTTCGAAAAGGCAAGGATCTTCAATCATAAAGCCTGACCTTGCGGTAACACTTGGCGATAGATTTCCACTCTCACCACCAAAGAGTGGACCAAATTGTATGTACGGGTACCCACATGACTCCCTTTGGTCGCAAGAACCGACCGGTGCTTTGGGGTAAATTGGTGATTTGTAATTGGTTATTAGTAATTGGCGAACAGGGTGGTTATAATTAAAAATGCGGAACGCCGTGAAACATTCAAAAGGAGCAATGGAATGAAGCTATTGATTCCGTTCGTCTTGATCCTGGCCCTCCTCACCTCGTGTGGAGCCCCGGCAGATGCTCTAGAAACCGCCACTCCTGACACAAAACAAGAGCTTATCAATACCATCGTTCAAATTGCACAAACGGTCACTGCCGAACAGGCCGAACAGGCTGAGATCAATATGGTCAATCTGCTGCGCGATCAGAGCGGGGCACGCGCTGCCTTCGGTGACCAGGCGGAAGCTATCTTTCTGAAGATCGATCAAGACAAGGCTGCCGCATTGGAAGAGATGGTAAATAAGGCCAGGGGAGCAGTCAACAACCCCATCAAAGTATTTGCGCTGATCTTAAAACCTGGCACATCCGGCACAACCAATGCCTCCCCCCTCGGCAAGGACAGCTATATTACCAAGTCGATGGTCCAGGCCATGATGATGATAGGACTAACAACTCAGTTTTCAAATCCGAATAACGAAAATGCCATAGGCAATATTGCCGAGGGGGGCGATCCGGTTGGGGCTGCCGGTACCCGCTACTCCTTTCAGCCGTCCTTCTTTGGTTCCAGGCTGGAGGCCACCGGTACCATAACAACCACGCTGACAGACCCGTTCCCCTATCAAGAAACCATTCAGTACAACTTGAGTATGGAAGCCTGCCCGGATGCCCAGGGCAATGTGCCCATCCATCTCGTGATTAAAAGCAGCGTGAGCCAGTCTGGCGGCGGCTTACAGATGAGCGTGGACAGCCAAGTGACCGGGCATACCAATGATGAAGGCGTGCGGACCTCAACCGATTACAATTCCACCTACCAAGGATCCAGGCAACCCACGCGCGGCACCGGTGAGAATTCGGGTACATTCAATACTTTTTTTGAGAGCCAGGAAAACATAACCGTCTACGCAAATCCAGAGAATCCTGCCACAGGTACTCAAAGCTATACCCGCCAATCCTCTCAAGTGGATGAGCAATTTAAGCACGACGCGATGCAAGAAATACGGTTAATTAATGATAATGCTGACTTCGCAAGCGTTAGACGCCGCAGAAAAGAAGTGGACGACCGGTTACTGCATCGAGATCCAGGTGCCCGGATTGGACGAATCGGTGCAGCCCAACTCGGTTACGCCTTTCACTGCAACTGTCCGGCATAAGTTCGAAGGCGTTGAACTGCAGGTGCCGGTCATTGCCACCCTCTCAGACGGACAGGTTTCCGTCAGCCCATCCGGCAGCAAGGTGCCAGCCCCCGCCACTTTCTCCTACAAAGCGCCTCCTGAAAAAGACAAGGAAGCTACCATCAACCTGGTGACCCGCTCTAAGCGCGGCATCGCCACCCTGGACCTCAAGTTCAATACAAGGCAAGCTTCATTCAAAGTGGATGGGGTTTACTGGGGTGCTTACCATCTGTCTGGAACGATTTGCGCTTTGGGCCAACCATTTACCTTAAAAGCGGAGCAGAGTTTGGGTGGTCGACCAGGGGTCGGGGAGTTCGTTTTTACACCCACCAGTGCAAGCGGTGGCAACTGGAAATATGATGGGACAATGTGCGGTGTAGAGGGTTGTTTAACCGTAAACGGCAGCAGCACCTTCATTTTGGATGGTAGCGGGGCTGAAGTACCAACGATCCAGGTGGATCCAGGAAGCAACTGGACCGTCTCGGCACCAGTGGTTGGATCCATACCGCTGGGTGGAGGACAGCACCTGCGCATAGTTGAGGCGATCATCCTCACCCCGCTTGACACAAATGAATGCAGCCAACCATAAGGGCGGGCGTTGCAATTCCGAAAATGGGCTAACGAAGCCTGCACCTGACGTTTGGGGACTCAGTTGGGAGGGTGGGTTTGGGATTGAACCCACCAAAATTGGTCTATATAGTGCTGGTGGATCGCCCCGGTAAAATGGGGAAGTCCGACCCGCACTAAGTTTGCTGGTTGAACCGTATAAGCTGCCAACGATCATAAGGACTTTGATAACACAGTTCTGTAAGACCGCAATAATCGGTTCGAAATTCTCCCCGCTGGTAAACCGGTAAACCCAGCAACGTACATAACATTATCCGAATCCACCCATCGTGGCTGACTATTATGATATCTTCATCGAAGTGCTGCCTCTGCTTTTCATTAAAAAACTCACGGATACGCGCCTGAACCTCAGCGCCGGATTCTCCACCAGGATATCGAAAATCAGCCTTGCGGTCTGCAAAGGCTCTCCATTCTTCAGGCCAGGCAAGTTGAAACTCTTTCTCGGACATATCACCCACAGCGCCGTTATCAATCTCATTCAAACGACTATCAACCGCCGGGACGAGTTGCAGATGTTCGGCGACTGGAGCTATGGTTTGTTTAGTTCGCAGATATGAACTAATGTATATTGCTGCAATTGGTTTATCTTTAAATAGATCAACCAAATTTTCAGCAGAATGCTTTCCGGCATTACTGAGCGGTTGATCCTGAATGCGTAACTGCTTATTGTAAAAGTCTCCCTTTTCTTTTTCAGCATGCCGCAGGATGTACCAGGTCATCGTCAACACTCCAGTTAATTTTCTCTAATTAAAGCATAATCCCGGAAGAGGCAAATTGCCCAAAGGGATTCCTTTGCATGTGCATGCTCGATTTCCTGCTCTGAACAGATGGAGATGGCGGCGAATTTTTAGGCAAATACTTGCCTAATTGGCAAGTATTTGGAGATTTTGTAACTATGCGAATTACGAGGACGTGGAAAGCTTTTTGTGATTGCCGAGAAGAAGTGTCTGGAAATAATTAATCGTGGGGGGAAATAAAAGAGCCTGGTAAATTGGAAATTTTTCTCGGATTATTGATTAGGGTGCATGCCAATGCGAAGGCGCCTTTCTCACACCTTAGAACACAGAGTGAATACCTGCGTAGTTGTGGCGTTGTAAAGCAAACCTAATTATGATAGTATTTATCCGATTAGTTGTGCTGCTTTTTCAGCTGCCGGCTAAAGGAGATTGAGAATGACCTTTATAAAAACAATTGCAGAAAAACAGGCGGAGAATCTTGTCCAGGAACAATACCAGGCTGCACAAAAGAGCATAGGGTATATCCCTAATTACGCCAAGACCTTTAGTTTGCACCCGGAAGTCTATGACGCCTGGACAAAGCTCATCGGCGCGATCCGATCTTCTATGAGAATGCGGCGCTATGAACTGGTGACCTTTGCGGCTGCGATGGAACTGGAATGCACTTATTGCATGCTTGCCCACGGCGCAATCCTGCACAAGAACTTCTTCAGTGCGGATGAATTGACGGCGATCGTTAAAGATTTTCGCAACGCAGGGCTTCCCGCTGAAGAGGTGGCGTTGATGTCTTTCGCGAGGAAGATCATCCAAAACGCGCATAACATCAACGAGACGGATGTTGAGGAATTGAGGAAACTTGGTCTCACGGATGAGGAGATCCTGGATGTGGTACTGGCGACCACAGCGCGCAGTTTCTTCAGTAAAACCCTTGACGCGCTGGACGCACGACCTGATGAAATCTATACACAACTTGAACCTGAACTCATCCAAACGCTGGCACTGGGTCGTTCATTCCCGTAGTTTGAGAATTGAGTTTAGGAGCGCCCTCCAATGACGGAGGGTGTTTTTGAAGGGAATGGAGATTGGCTATAATTAATCGACGTAGGAGAAGAGATGGCAGCTAAAACCCGGGATTGGAGAGCTATGCTCGAATTGGCAGCCCGGCTGCTGGTGGAACACACGGGTGAAGATACCGCTACGGATCAGCCTTACATCAGCGGATGAGGTGGACACGGAGGTACTGCACTGGCTGCAAAAGGCTTTTGAGCAAAGCTCGTGACCGGTAGACCATTTGGCGTAATCGGGTATCATTCGCACATAGAAGTAAAATACTATCTGGATAGACCGCAGTCTACTATTGAATCGGGTTCCGACCCGTTGGAGGAATCCCAATGCAAAACGAAAAAGCATTTGCAATGCAATTCGGTAGAGTATATCCACTCTACATCAAAAAAGTGGAACGGAAAAACCACACAAAAGATGAGGTTGACCAGATCATCCGCTGGCTGACCGGATACGACCAGGCGGGGTTACAAAAGCAAATCGAAGAAGGGAATGACCTTGAAGCCTTTTTTGCCCAGGCTCCTGCATTTAATCCGAATAGTTCAATGATCAAGGGTGTGGTGTGCGGTATACGCGTGGAGGATATCGAGGATCCGCTGATGCAGAAAATACGCTACCTGGACAAGCTGATCGATGAACTGGCAAATGGAAAAGCGATGGAGAAGATCCTGCGGCAGTTAATCTTATAACAACCTGGCTGCAGCGTTACAAGTTCCGACCGGTGATACAGGGATAAGCCGGATGTTGAGATATCTAGCGCCTTCCAGTGATGGGGGGTGCTTTTTGATTTGCATTAAACGGGGGGTAAATATAATAATCGCATAGAAAAATAAGATGGGAAGCAGATCGAGATGCCTTCCTCAGTGAATCAAAATTGAAATTGGTGTTTTCAAACGCAAATTCAGCCTAATCCCTCTCCAGAGCAAAGCAGAGGAGGAGGAAAAACCAGGGGTTTACAAGCGCTTCAAACGGGCGGGTAATAAACGTACAAGTAGATTCCATTCAATTTGCAAGTTAGAAGAAAAAAGGCGGATCCATGAAAAATAAAAAACTGCCATACATCCTCAGTTTGCTGGTCTGCGTCACCATTCTGTTCCCTGGAAATTTACCTTCTCCAACTGGGTTAATACCGCAATCATCTCAAAGACCCCGGGTTTTAGCGGATGCATGGGCACCCGCGGAGGATTCACCCGTCAACGGCGTGGAAGATCCGGCTGAGCTGGAAACCTTCCTGGACGACCTCTTTGAGAAGCAGATGACAGACTACGGAATCGCCGGGTTGACCTTCTCACTGGTAAAGGACGGAGAGGTGTTCTTCCAGAAGGGTTATGGTTACGCGGACCTGGAAAACCAAACCCCGGTAGACGCGGCGAACACCATTTTCCGCACCGGTTCGGTGACAAAGCTTTTTACCTGGACGGCGGTGATGCAACTGGTGGAGCAGGGCAAACTAGACCTGGATGCAGACGTGAACACCTACCTGGACTTTAAAATCCCGGATACTTTCCCTGAACCGATCACTCTGAGGCACATCCTTGCGCATACCGCCGGTTTCGAAGAACTGGCTCTGGGCACAAAAGCGGCTGGCTATGATCAGATCCAGCCACTGGGAGAATACCTGACCAACCACATGCCTGCCCGGGTTCGCCCGGTTGGCGCGGCCAGCGTTTATTCCAACTATGGGGCTGATCTGGCGGGTTACATCGTTGAACGGGTTTCGGGAATGCGCTACGCGGATTATCTTGAGACAAATATTTTCAAACCGCTGGGCATGGAAAACACGACCGCCAGGCTGCCCTTACCCGCAGAACTGGCTCCTCAGCTATCCACTGGATACAGTGTGATCGAGGGGACGCTGCAAGCGGGCAGCTTCCAAATCCCAAATACCCAGCCGGATTGCTGCGTTAGTTCAACGGCTGCGGACATGGCGCGCTTTATGATCGCCCATTTGAACGGCGGTCAGCTGCCAGGCGGGGATGGCAAGATACTGGAAAGCGCAACCACAAGCCAGATGCAAACCAGCCTGTGGACCCCCGATGAGCGCTTGAATGGGTTTGCTCATGGCTTTATGGAAGTGGTGCTCAACGGTCAGCGCATCCTCTACCACGGCGGTGACATCAATCCGTTTCACGGCTTGCTGGTACTCATTCCAGAGCAGAACCTTGGATTTTTCATTGCATATAATACGGATACTTCTGCCGGCTTATGGACATTGGACCTATTGAGCTTCGTCGAGCACTACTTCCCGCAAGACAAGATGACCCCGCAGACTGCAGTGGGTTTCGATGCGCGGGCTGACCGCTACACGGGGTACTACCGACCGATGCGGGGGGCTTACACAACCCTGGAAAAGGTAAACGTCCTGAAAACCTGGGCTGCAATCAAGCCTTCGCATGATGGCGCGTTGCTGTGGCAGCCGGCTTTATCCTCCTATAGTATCCGCATCGTTGAGAGTGAACCGCGCCTTTTTGTGGAACCGCAATCCGGTTTGAGCAGCGTTTTTACCGAGGATAGCCAGCAGAATATAAGGTATGTGTTCGATGCCCTGCCGGCGGGTATGCCCTATGAGAAATTGCCCTGGCACGCCAACCCCTACCTGCATTACGGACTGCTCGGAGCGTGTATACTGATTTTCATTTCTGTTGTTCTGGTGATTCTCACTGGTTTCATCATGCGCCTTTTCAAAAAGAGCAAGCCAATTCCACAACCTATAGCTATGGCAGCACGTTGGATGGCCTTCCTGGCAGCAGCACTGGACCTCGTGGGCTTGGGGTTCTTCGTGGTGGTCTTCCTGGGCAGTGGAGACGCCATTTTCTATGCCCAGATGCCGACCATAAACGTTATGCTTGCAGCCTGGCTCGTTGGGGCCATTCTGGCTGTACCTGTTTTAGTCTTCGCCGTTTTGTCCTGGAAGAAACGTTACTGGGGAGCGGCAGCGCGAGTCCACTATACACTGATGGCGGCTGCGGCATTGACATTTGTTTGGTTCTTAACTTATTGGAACCTGCTCGGTTTTCGATATTAATTAAAAACCGTCAGGCGCTTAGAAACCAGATTGTGTTTTCACGGAGAATCCGAATGAAAATACGAGAAATGCTGCCCGGAGATATTGAAACGTGTGTAACGTTATTGATCGATGCCTACAATCCGCCACCCTGGAACGACCATTGGACAAGGGAGACGGGAAAAAGGTACCTGTTGGATTACCTGGCGGGTAAAAACTTCATTGGGTACGTGGTCAGTCGAATCCGATGAGGTGATCGGGGCGATGTTTGCCCACCGGAAAATCTGGTGGACAAACGACGAGATATTCATTGATGAATTATTCATCAGACCCGATCGACAGCAGCAGGGCTGCGGAAAAATGCTGATGGAGCAGGCCGAAAAACTCTCAAAAGAATTGGGGTTGGGAGGTGTAACGCTGCTGACCAACAAATACCATCCCGCAAAAGGGTTTTACGAGAAAATCGGCTATACGACTGCGAACCACGTGATATTCATGTACAAGGAAGTGAATTGATATATGAATGTACAACGCCCAATTCCAGTTCCAGCGGCCGGCGGGATTCTATGTGGTTTTTGGTCAGGTTGAGTTAACGTGGTGTGTTTCGCCGCGCATACCAGCGGGTTTTGCAAGGTTGGAGGGGTTTTTGGTTTTTTGGCGGCGCCTATTTGCCAAGGGCAGATTTGCCCAACATAGTAAGCAAGGGCTACACAACCATCAGTAATTGAAAAAGAGGACTGAGCATGGATAAACAATTTTGGATTTCGATCATGAAAAGCGATTACGAGATTCCTGCCGGCTATTCTGTTTTGACTCTGACGGATGAACTCTTCTCCACAATAGGGTCCAACGGATTCCGAATTGCGGGACTCAATTGGGCTGGAGGTTTTTTATAATTGGCTCAAAAAGGGATTGTACAGTGCGGATGATTTACGCAGGTTTACTCCGGAATTAATTGGCAACCTGCAAAAAGGGATTGGTGAAGATGAGGGGGATTCTGTATTCCTGCGTTCATTTTCTGCATTATGGCTATCCCTGATCATTGACCGTGATAATGAGGTTTTACAACTTGAACAAAAAGACATCGCGTCAATCCTGGACGCTGCGCTTGAATACTTCACCATGGAAAAGGACCTGCGCGGCTATGTTCCGGTCAAAGGGTATGCGCATGCACTCGCGCATGCTTCAGATTTATTCGGTGCGTTAGCAGAGAGTAAACTGACAGGTGCAGAGGAGCATCTGAAAATACTTGGCTGCATTGCCAGAAAGATGGAGCATTCCACCAGTGGAGTATTTCTATACAACGAGGAGAGCCGCCTGGCACGTGCGGTGATCGGGATTTTCGCGCGGGATACTCTAAGTATCGACCAAATCAAGGATTGGCTGACTTCCCTGCGCAATCCGTGGAATGGCGCATGGCAGGACAGGGAATTGACGATAGCCTACAATAACGGCCGCAATTTTTTGCGCTCACTGTATTTGCAGATCCTCTTTTCAAAAGGGGAAAAAATCCCCAACCAGGAGAAGCTTTTGGGGCTGCTGCAGAACACCTTTGAACAAGCCAAACCCTGGGAGTGGACGGCGAACGAATAGGCTGGCTGAAGAATAATTGAAGCACCTTGCAGAGACGGCAGGTGCTTATTATCTGGGAACGGATATGGTCTGGTTTTTCCTTCCAATGACGAGGTTGCCTGATATAATAATTATGACATTATTTATCTTATTATTAAATAATGCAGAATAAAAAGGATGAACACCATGAGTAACCCAAATAAAGAATTGACCCCGGAAGAAGCTGAAGGACTCCTCAAAGTATTGAAAGCCCGATTTGAGAAAAATATGAACCGCCACAAAGATCTTGAATGGACTAAAGTGGAAGCCAGGCTGGCAGCCAACCCTGAAAAACTGTGGTCGCTCAATGAGATGGAAAGAACCGGCGGCGAACCGGATGTGGTTGGGTATGACGGCAAGACAGGTGAAGTTTTTTATTACGATTGCTCGGCGGAAACTCCCAAAGACCGGCGCAACCTGTGTTACGACCGTGAAGCGCTGAACGCACGCAAGGAATTTAAACCCAAAGATTCCGCCATGGATATGGCAGCCGCCATGGGGATCGAGATCTTAACCGAAGAACAATACCGGCTATTGCAGGAGTTTGGTAATTTCGACCTGAAAACCTCAAGCTGGTTGAAAACTCCCGATGCGATCAGAAAACACGGCGGGGCCATCTTCGGGGATAGGCGTTACGACCATGTCTTCACATATCACAACGGTGCAGACTCTTACTACGGCGCCAGGGGATTCCGCGGCTTGCTCAGGGTGTAGGGTTTCAACCGTGGCGTACAGACAAGGCGGGAATACATCTGCCCGGCTCTGGGCTAGAAAACCTCATTCAATCAACCACTCTTCAAGTTGATCCATGCACTCCCCGGTTTCGGGGAGTGTTCCTGTTTTATCTGAGGCAAACTTGAGATTATTTGAGATTAAAGTTATCATTTGATACTGAATCAATCCAAAAAAAGGTTGGTACCTGGTTTTTACCATTTCGATGCGAACACTAATCTCAATTTGACCCGGGATAAACTGTCCATGAAAAACTATTCTTTTCCCCATCTGTTGTTGGTGTTTGTTTCAATAGCCCTGCTCCTCCTGGCGGCGGGCTGCTCACCAAAACCACCTCTGACTGCCCAAACACCAATCCCCGATGCGCAGCAGACGACTGCTGCACCAACTGAAGCGTCAACCATTCCATTCCCGCTAGCCGGGGACTGGGCTGGCACTGTGATAAACGGTTCCGTTCAATTCGAGGTTGCGCTCATCATCAGCGAAAACTGCGCCCGGGGAGAGGATTGCGGAACCTTTGACATCCCCATCGTTCCGTGTTCAGGTTCATATGTTTTGACTGGCGAAGAAAACGGCACATATGAATTTGAGATCAAAAACAAATCAGCCAAATGCGGCGAGGGAAAAGATTCCCTGCAACTGCTGCAGGACGGCACTCTTAAATTCATCAGCCGCGGTGATTATGGTGTAAATGAAGGTGTGCTTACGCGCAAGGATGCGGAAGAGACAGCCACCGTAAAATTACCGGTCATATTTGACGATGACGGCAGCCCGGACGGCACTACTGCGCTGCTTTACCTTCTGAGCGATCCTGCAGTTTCTGTTCAGGCGGTAACCATTTCTCATGGTGAAGCCCACCCCCAGGTTTACATCCAGCATATGGGCCGCATGCTCCAGGACTTCGGGCTGTCCGGAATTCCGCTGGGCGCGGGGTTAGATTCAGCGCTGCAGCCCGGCGAGGATTTTCCTGAGTGGCTGCGGCAAGCCTCGGATACTTTCTGGGGAATGCCCGTTCCGAACGCGCCATCAACCTACCCCGCCCTGGATGCCGCGGAGCTCATGGTTTCATTGCTTAACCAGGCACCCGGCAAACTGGCAGTTTTCATAAGCGGTCCCTGCACTGACCTGGCACGGGCGTTGCGGCTGGACGCAGGGATTCGTGAGCATATCTCGGCCGTCTACATTATGGGCGGCGCTGTTAACGTTCCCGGGAACCTTACGGATTTTTCAACCAACCCGGCTAATGTATCGGCGGAGTGGAACATTTACGTGGATCCAGTTGCGGCTGACGAAGTTTTTAGGTCCGGTTTGCCGATCGTGCTGGTACCGCTGGATGCGACAAACCAGGTGTTTGCCACCATGGCAGACACCCGCCAGTGGCGCGCTGGCGGTAAACCGGCTGACCTGGCTGCAGATATGTATGACATGCTCCTGGGCGGCTCGGAGTCTTCCAAAATGGGTTTGTGGGATGTGATGACTGCCGGGGTCATGGTGCATCCGGAGCTTTGCGAACTGGAACCGATGAATCTCAAGGTAATCACTGAGTATGGAGATACTTACGGTCAAACACTCCTCATGGAAGAAGGAGAGCCGAACGTCCAGGTGTGCCTGGAACCGGATGTTGCGAAAATCAACCAGACGCTGGTCGATATTTTCTCCGATAGTCAAACCTCCGCGGATTAATAAACCCGCCAGGTTTTTACGTTGAACCGTTAGGCTAGCCAGGCTACCGCGTCTAGTGAGACGCTTTTGCAGGGATAATGTGTTTCAATGTGGATTTATTGGATAATTTCTATCAGATTTGTGACATTTACATTGATATAATAAAACCAACAGGGAATTGTCTCAAGGCGGAGCATTGAATACGCTTCGCGTTGCGGAGGATTCCCCGGGGATAAGTAAATGCCTCTGTATATCGCCTTGTTTCGCGGGATCAATGTCGGCGGGCATAATTCACTGCCGATGAAAGAACTTGTGCAGATCCTTGCCGGCTGCGGATGCCGGGAGATCAGGACGTACATTCAGAGCGGTAACGCCATCTTTCGAAATTCCGACATGGATGCTTCACTGCTGGCCGAAAAGATCAGCCTTGCGGTTGGAAGACACTGCGGATTCACCCCGCATGTACTGGTACTGACCCGGGCGGAGTTCGAGCAGGCAATTGCCGAGAATCCGTTCCCGGAACACGTATCCGATGGTGGAACGCTGCATCTGGGATTCCTGGCCACAACCCCTGTAAACGTTGACATGGAAAAGCTACACAGCCTTAAGGCTGAGAGCGAGAGATTCCAACTCACCGCCAGGGTATTTTATTTATACGCCCCGGGTGGTGTGGGACGATCGAAGCTAGCGGCGGGTGTTGAAAAGGTTTTGGGGGTGGTCATGACAGACCGCAACTGGAAAACCGTGAGCGTAATCAGGGAGCTTGCAAATGAGCCGCTTGACGAGTCGGCCGCCTCATCAACACCGTGATGCGGCAGGTGGAGAGTTCACCATGGCTTCAAATGACCCGGATCTTATGACTGCCACAACTCGTGCGGAGTTGGAACAAGTACGGACTTCGTTTCATACCAACCTGGATTCGTTTTCAAGGGGTGAATGGCAAGCGCAGAGCCTTAACCGGGGCTGGACCAATAACGAAATTTTTGCCCACATGCTCTTTGGATTTATTGTCTTGAACGCGCTTCTGCCGATGGCGCGCACCTGGGGCAGACTGCCCAAAGGATCGTCACGGTTTTTTGCCCGGTTCCTAAATGCCATCACTGTGCCGTTTAATTGGGTTAATAAACTGGGTGCGCGGATGCAAGGCAAAGTTTTCACTTACGAAAGAATCGGCAAGCTGATGGACAAGGCGATCAATTCTCTCGTTCATAAAATTGAGAAATTCCAACCAGAGGAATGGGAACGGGGGATGTATTATCCGACCCGATGGGACGCCAATTTCAGTGAGTTCATGACCCTGGAGAAACTGGTGCGTTACCCGATCGACCACTACTATTTTCACCTGCAGCAACTTTCGCGTAAAAATTAAGGAATGACCTCATTTGCACCTATTCTGAGGAAATCAATGATTCCTAGGAATTCGAGAGGAAGAAGTGAAAAGTAACCGCATTCCATTCAATGGTCAGCCATTGAAGGCACAATACCATCCTAAACATCCAGTTGAGAGTTTTGTGGAGAAAGGGCGATATCAACTATGGCAAAACAAAATTATGAGGAACCCGTGCTTGAAATGCGGGTGGCTGTTACCACAAGCGACTATGAACGTATGACAAAATTCTATTTCGAGGCGTTAGGCATCCCGCCAGCGCAGGCCTGGGAGAATGGACAGGGACGCGCAGTGATCCTCGAAATGGGGAACGCCACCCTGGAGATCTTCGACGAAACCCAAGCCGACACAATCGACAAGATCGAAGCCGGAAGGCGCGTCAGCGGGCAGGTACGCTTCGCATTGCAGGTGCCTGACTTGAAGATCGCAGTGGAACGCTTGCTTGCCCATGGCGCAACCATGGTCCACACGCCCGTGGTTACCCCCTGGGGGGATACCAATGCGCGCTTCCAGGATCCAGACGGCTTGCAGATCACCCTCTTTGAGAAAGCGGAATAAGAAGGAAAACCATGAATGAGGTATGAAAGCTGGGAAATCGTATAGGTTTTTCAGCATTAAATTGGCGAATGACAAGTTTAATTGGAGGATGAAATGGCTAAGCAGGTTGAACTGAAGACGAAGGTGAATGACGCAAGTGTGGAGGACTATCTCAATTCCGTTGAGGATGATTCAAAACGCAAAGATAGCTTTGAAATTCTCAGGTTAATGGAGGAGGTAACAAAAGAACCGCCTAAGATGTGGGGGGCGAGTATTGTCGGATTTGGAAGCTACCATTACAAAGGTGCCGGCGGGCGTGAAGGTGACTGGATGCTGACGGGCTTCTCCCCCCGCAAACAGAACCTGACGCTTTATCTGATGGGAGGTTTTACTAAATTTGAAGACCTTCTCCAGAAACTTGGCAAACATAAAACCAGCGCGGGCTGTTTATATATCAAAAAACTGGATGATGTGGATAAAAAAGTTTTAAAAGAACTTATTGCAGAAAATGTAAAAAGAATGCGAGGTCTTTCAAAATAGTGTTAACAGGAAGGGAAAACATACGTGTTAACCCCAGGTGTTTTTCCACACCTGACCCTTTGAATGATCCTTTTGTTTGTGGATTATTTGGACTAAAAGGGTAAAATAACGATAAATTATTATTTAGGAGGATATAACATGCGAGAGCTAATTGTTGCTGAATTCATCACCCTTGACGGCGTCATCCAGGCGCCGGGTGGAGAAGTTGAGGATACAGACGGCGGCTTTAGACACGGCGGGTGGACAGTCCCGTACTGGCATGACGCCATCGGCGAGCACTTTTTCCAGACGATGTCTGGAGCGGATGCGCTCCTGTTGGGACGCAAGACATGGCAGATCCACGGCGGCGCATTTGAACCGATGGTCGGCGATCCGTTTGGGGATGCGATGAATGCCATCCGCAAATACGTGGTTTCCACCACCCTGAAGTCCGCTTCAGCCTGGCGAAACTCGATCCTCATCAGCAAAGATGTCATTGACTCCATACGAAAACTCAAAGCAGAGCCTGGAAAAAACATCCTCACTGACGGCAGCAGTGTGTTGACGCAGGCGCTGGCGGAAAATGACCTGGTGGATGAATACCGGCTGCATGTTTACCCACTTTCTTTAGGCAGCGGAAAGAAGATGCTGCCTCCCGGCAAGCGCATCAACCTGACGCTGGTGGAGTCTACCCCCCTGCCTACAGGTGTGGTTTACATGCGCTACCGACGCACAGCGGAAAAGACAAACTGATCCCAGTACCATTTGAATTGTTCCAGTGATCCACTACCAGGACTGGTTATGGCAGTTGCCCTTGTAAACACATTGTCAAACAAAGTCCCATCCTCGTTAACACCTTCTTTTTCGGTCACTGCCATGATAAGCGCGGGTCGCGTGTAAAATTGAGGGGAAAACCGCTCTCATTACCCACCCGGATTTTCTTGTTCAATTCTAATAATTGGCAGCTATGATGCGAATTAGCAAGTTGTTTTAATCGGTAGCTCGAAAAGGAGTAAATACGATGAAAACAGGCAAAGGCGAGTATTACCATATCGTTGTACGCCCAAAGCGTGGTTTTGCCACCTTCCGCTACCAGGACGTGGGTGACCCCGGTCACATCCTGCGCCATGCGGGACAAAGGAAGAACGGTTCCTGGGATACCCATGCGTGGCTTATCAGCAAAGAAGATGCCCATGTGGTAGACAATAAAATTATTCCTGACACCGAAGACGCCAGGAAGCTGCTGGAAACCCTGGGGTCTGAGCCTGTGTTTGTCAAAGGGGATATCTTTGAGGCTAAGGACAGGCCGGATATACCTGAAAATGAAAAACCCACCGAGGCTCAACAAAAAGCCTGGAAAGCAAGAACAAAAAAAACTCCCCAATAAGCAGGCATTTCGCGAGGTGATCATGGCTATAAATTTCGAGGTTTCAGAAATAATTCCGGCTTCCCCTGAAACAGTGTATAACGCCTGGCTCGATTCTGAAGAGCACGCGCGCATGACCGGTGATAGCGCCCGCGTGTCGGCAGTGATCGGTGAGCCGTTCGAAGCCTGGGGTGGGTATATCCAGGGCAAAAACCTGGAGCTCGAGCCGGGGAAACGCATCCTGCAATCCTGGCGCACAAGCGAGTTCGAGGATTCCGAGCCGGACTCCCTTCTGGAGGTGGTGTTGACGCCTGAGGGGAGCGGCACCAGGGTGACGATCCGGCATTCCAACCTCCCCCCGCACGGCATGCAGTACAAGCAAGGCTGGATCGATTCCTATTTCACTCCGATGAAGGAATATTTCCTCAAAATGGTTGGTTAATTTTTCTTCCAAAATAGCGCGTGGAATGATTCCACGCGCTATACCGAATTTAAGGCATCCGAAACCTTGTAGAATACCGCCCTTATTTTACGTTGTTTATTACTTCATAATCAAAAACCTCACCAATTTTCACCCCGAACACATCAGCAATTCTGAAAGCCAGTTCAAGCGAGGGTGAGTATTTGCCGGCTTCAATGGCAATGATCGTCTGCCGGGAGACACCGGCTTTTTCGGCCAGGTCCTGCTGGGTCATTTCATTGGCGAAGAAGCGCAGTTTGCGGATGTTGTTGGTGATCTCGAATTTATTAGGCATGCCTGATTCCCCTTCCGTAGTAATACAGTTGGGAAAAGCCTTCGAAGATCGAACCGACCATGAAAGAAATGAAAATAATGTTGATCATCACAACCGGGGAGTAATTGAAGACCAGCGAGAAGAGCCCCGCAACAAAGCCAATACCGGCGAAGATAAAACCGACCCTGGTGGATTTCAACTCGATCAACTTATCCATCTCATCTTCGACCATTTCCGCGCCGATGGATTTCTCAATATCCTCGTCAGCGCAATTCTGATCCTGTATCTTCTTCTTAATAGCAACTGAAACTGAAAGTAAAATGTGAAAAACGATTTGAGTTACGATAGTAATAGCAATGCCAATGCCGATAAATTTCAACATGGTGATTGCCCAAAACTTCAGGTCGCCTGACGCAAGCGCGCCTGCCCGGCCTGGACCGAAAGCATAGATGCAATACGCTGTTAAAACTGCTGCTCCGGTAATGATGCTAACGATGGTTCTTTTTGCCTGGTATGACATTTTATTCTCCTATGACATATGTAATCTTTATTGAACTAATAGTAACATATACAATACATTATGTCAAGTATTTTTTACATTGTGTTAGAATATACACATAAATCTGGTACTTATTCAAAAGGAGAGTGTTTCATGGTCAGGATATTGTTCGGGGTTTTTATGGTGGCGCACGGAATGGTGCATTTGTTGTATTTTGGGCAGGCGCGCAGGTTATTTGAACTGGGTGCCGGGATGGTTTGGCCGGATGGCAACTGGGCATTTACAAGGATGCTCGGCGTCGAGCCCTCCAGAATGCTGGCGAGCATCACCTGCGCATTAGCAGCCCTGCTGTTCGCTGCCGGCGGAATTGGGCTCTTTGCCAGGCAGTCCTGGTGGCAGCCTGTGGTTATTGGCGCGGCGGTTCTTTCCACATTGATCTTCACCCTGTTCTGGAACGGGCAACTGCAGCATCTGAGTGAACAGGGGCTGGTGGCCATCCTGATCAATGCCGCAATCCTGGCTGCGCTCCTTGTTTTCAAGTGGCAAGTGCTCAAATAATGGGATGGGGTTTTTAGAATAAAAGAGCTCTTCAGCGCGGAAGAGAATGCCCTCCTTTAGAAAGAGGGCTTCTTTTTTTATGGCATAATTGTTTCGGTCTGTGATTTTTAGCAGCACCAAGAGCATTTACCTCTTCGGGTTAATTTGGAGGGTAACAACCGCATGCGAAAGCGCTGGATCATTTACATCATCATTGGACTGGTGTTCGGAATTATCGATTGGTATTTCATTGATCTGTTGGCGGCACTGAATCAGACCCAGCAGCTTAATAGTTACATGCTGGGGCGTTCAGAGGGAATCCGGCAGTTATATGTGCTGGGGTTGATCGTGCTGAATTGGGGGGTTTGGCTCGTTCCGGCAATACCGATCGCGATCTTTGAGATGAAGCGCTCGGGAAGAATCTGGAAAGCCGCCCTTGCCGCGATGCTTGTTTGGAGCATGGCACTTTTGAGCTACTACGCATGGTACGCCTTTTTGCTTATGTTCATTGGGTTACCCAATTTTGATTTTATGCTGTTCAAATATCGGCATTCTGCCTCATACTGGATTCGCTGGTGGCCACCATTCAAGCGCGTCATAGTGAACCAGTTCCTTGAATGGCTTTTGGTGGGGTTGGCTGGCGGCACCATCGTCGGTGTACTCAGCGCGTATCTGTATTCAGTATCCGTAAAAAAACGCAAGGTTTTGAACTCTAAAACCTGAGGGAGGGCAGTATGTCTGAAATATCCAATTTACTAGCCAGTGATCAATTTAGTTTTATCAACAGCGATCATAAAGCATTCATTGCGGCTTTCGACAATGAGATGGCGGAGCTTGGGTATGGCTGCAGTGGAAAGATTGGCGATGGTTACTGCTGGGGCAGATTTATGCTGATCTACAAGAAACTGGGTGCAAAAAGTAAGCAGGTGTATGCCCGCGTTTACATCCGGGAGGACGGAATTGTGCTGCGGCTGTTTCTGAATGATATTGATGAACACCGACTGTATGTAGAAAAAACCCCGACCTATATTAAAGATGTTTTTACCGGACCCTATGGGGATTGCAAGCACTGCCACAACGAAAAGAACGGGGTATGCAGGTTTCGGAAAACCTACACACTGGATGATCGTTACATTGAAAAATGCAACGGGTATACTTTTGAATTCCACGATCCCACGATTGACAGGATCCCGGATTACATCAGGCTATTTACGGAATTTTATCCGTGCAAAGCAACAAGTGCTGCACCAAAAAGTTCTGTCTCCATCATTGCTTAAGGTTATGGCCGTTAAGCGGCTTAATCATGGATAACTGAAAATGGCAGGTGAAAATGCGCAGTGAACAAGAAATGTACGACCTGATCATCGATACTGCCCGGAAGGATGAACGCATCCGCGTGGTGCTGTTAAACGGCTCGCGGGCGAATCCGAATGCCCCGCGGGATATCTTCCAGGATTACGATATCGTTTATATGGTTACAGACATCACTCCCTACTGGAAGAACCTCAAGTGGGTTGAGCGCTTTGGCGAGCTGATGATCCTGCAGATGCCCGAAGATATGGGCGATCCTCCCCCGGATAAGAACGGCGGTTTTGGTTACCTGATGCAGTTTGCCGATGGCAACCGCATCGACCTGGGCATTTACCCGCTGACAAAACTACAGGAGCAGCTGCAGGACAGCCTGACCGTGGTGCTCCTGGATAAGGATAATATCATCGGTCCCATCAAGGAAGCCAATGAGTCCGGTTATCTCCCGCATCCCCCCACCGCAAAAGCCTTTGCTAACTGCTGCAATGAATTCTGGTGGGTGAGCGCTTACGTTGCCAAAGGTCTGTGGAGAAACCAGTACCCCTACGCCAGGCACGTGATGGACCATTTTACCCGTGATGAACTGATGAAGATGTTGAATTGGTATGCAGGAATAAAGACCGGTTTTTCTAAGGATTTGGGAGCGTATGGTAAATATTTCCAGCAGGTGCTCGAGCCGGAATTGTGGGGGCTGCTCAAGAAAACCTATGCCAACGCGGAATATGAAAATACATGGGATGCTTTATTTGTGATGTGCCAGCTTTTCCGAACCGCAGCATTACGCGTAGCTGCTCATTTCGGTTTTGTATATCCAAATGAAGATGATGAAAGAGTGAGCGCGCATTTGCGCCATGTGAAAAACCTGCCAAAGGATGCGCGCGAAATCTATTGATCACGCAGGTTGAGCGCGATTTTTATTTCAAATAACGGTCGTAAAACTCGATAGTGCGGTACATGGCAGTGCTGAAATAATTGCCAAGATTGTGATCGTCTCCGTCGTATGTGTAAAACTCCACCACTCCGCCAGCGGACTGGATCTGGTCGTACAACGTTTGGGAGAACTCGATCGGAACACTCTCATCAGCTGTTCCGTGGTGCAGTTGAAGCGGTCCGGAAAGGTCAGCCAGGAAGCTGTTGGCAGACACAGAATTCCAGAACTCCGGATTCTCCTCAGGGGTGCCGTACAACTCGATCCAGTATTCACGCCATCTGCGGCTGCCGGGTCTGGGTGTGGG
This sequence comes from uncultured Chloroflexia bacterium, assembly GCA_963753625.1. GTDB lineage: Bacteria > Chloroflexota > Anaerolineae > Anaerolineales > Anaerolineaceae > UBA6107. Next base: position 603,028 of record CAVWCP010000002.1, on the reverse strand, counting down.
GGCAACAAAACTGCTGCTCCTGCGCCAGTTGTAGAGCATATCGGGATATGAGCCGACAACCCCTGCCCAAATAACCCCCGCCTTAATTTGATCGGATATGACCATGGCACGCAGGGTCAGGTAGCCGCCCATCGAATGCCCCCACATGCCGATCTTCTCCGGGTTCACCTGGGGGTGGCGCTGCAGGGATGACACCGCATTGAGCACGTCGTTGGTATACCCGGGGTCTCCGTAAGCACCATTAGGTTCGCCCTCCGAGCGGTCATGCCCGCGATAGTCAATGCGGAATACCACGTAGCCGCTGAGTGCCAGTTGATCCACATAGGCGATGTAGCGTTCGGTGGTGCGGTACTGCTCCGGGGGAATATACCCGTGGTTGAAAACGATGGCCGGCCACCCGCCAAGGGGCATCTCGCCGAATGGAATGGTCAGCAAGGCGTATATCTTCAATCCGTCGGAGAGGTAAGAAGCGTAATAGCGGTGATAATTGCCGCCGGAGGGCAACTCTTCCTCGATGACGATGTCACTGCCGGGGTAGGAACCGGCGCGCATCGCGAGGATTTCCATTGGATGAGGCTGAGGAGTGGGGGTAAAGGTTGCGGTCGGGCTTGGCGTAATAGTTGGAGTCGACGAAGGCAGCGCGGTATTGGCGACACTGACAGCCGTGGGGATTATGGGGGTTTCGCTGCTGGAAGGAATTGTCCCTACTGAACAGCTGCTCAGTAACACCATCAGGATCAATGCCAGGGAAAATAAACGTGCCATTGAAGAGGATCTCCTTTTACGAACAGCTTAATCATACCGAATTTATCCGATTTAGGCAACGGGCAGGATATACCCCGAAAGCAGTCGAAGATAGGTCAAAAGTAACTTCAGCATCCGATTAATTATGATATATAAGATATATATTGGTTTATTTGGAAACGGTCATTGCGATACCATCGATGGCAATGAGACAAATGATGAGGTTGTGAAATGTCAACAGCAGTGAATGTAAAACCCGGTACTCATGCTCGCAGCCTTCCCTTCACGCAGCGGCGAAATTTCCAGAAAACTCTCAACGAGCGTGTTACTGAATTTCTCCGCGTTAACAATCTGCCCGCGCGTGATGTTCCCGCGATGTATCTGAAGACGGCAGTCATCATGGGCTGGTGGCTGGGGACTTACCTGCTGCTGCTGCTCGGCAATTTCCCCACGCTGGTAAACGTTATCTTATGCCTGGTTTGGGCAATGGCGATCGCTTCTGTTGGGTTTAACGTGATGCATGATGGCAACCACAGCGGATACTCCAATAACCCCCGCCTCAACAAGTTCTTCGGATTAAGTGCCGAGTTACTCGGAATAAGCAGTTTTCGCTGGCGCACCAAGCACAATATTTGGCATCACACCTATACCAACGTTGCCGGATTTGATGACGATATCGAAACATTTGGTCTATTGCGGCTCACACCGCGCCTCCCATGGAAACCAATCTTTAAAGCCCAAGCCTGGTACTTTCCGATCATCTACAGCTTCATTGCTTTTGATTTCTTCCTGCGCGATTTTATGATGGTCTTTTTAGGCAGATCGGATGCCACCCACATTTATCCAAAAATGGATGCGGGGGAAAAGATCACCTTTTGGGCAGGCAAGCTTTCTTATATCGCGATCATGTTTGTGCTGCCCTCCCTGGTTTTCCCGTGGTGGCAAGTGCTGGTTGGCTATTTGCTCATCATGTTCACCGTGGGAGTAATCCTGGGAATTGTATTTCAACTGGCTCACATTAACAGTGATTCCGATTTCCCTGAACCTACCGGCGACCCATTGCACATCGAGAACGAGTGGGCGGTGCACCAGGTTGAAACGACCGTTGATTTTGCACCGCACAACCGCCTGCTGAATTTTTATATCGGGGGACTTAACTACCAGATCGAGCATCACCTACTGCCCCACATCTGCCATTTGAACTACCCGCATATTGCTCCTATCGTACAGGCAACCTGCGAGGAATTTCATATCCGCTACACCGTTTACAGCACCTACCGCGAAGCGTTCGCGTGTCACCTGCGTCAATTACAGCTCCTGGGACGCGCCTCAAACAGGGAATTAATCCTCTCCTGATCTCTGAAGGAAATGGTATATTGAATAAACCTGCCCCGCCATTTAACCTCGGAGTTGCCTTGCCACGTGATCTGCGCAAATATGCCTCCAACACCACCGCCCAACTAATCGTCGGCGGGCTGATTGTATTACTCGTAGTCGGCCTGGGATTGATCGCCTGGATCTACGGGTCCAGGGCAGCGTTGCTGGGGTTTATCTGTATTTTAGGCGGACTCGCAGTAGTTGGATTGATCACCCTGTTTGTTTTTGGTTTGGACGTAATAATAAAGAAGATCAACAAGGAATAAGAAAACCGTACTACCAGTCGCTTTCCTTTCAAATACCCGGGTGGAAAAAGCAGGGTAATTTTTGTTTCGTGACAGGAGATCATCAATGAAGCAGTCCATCATCCATGTTGCGCTTGTGGTTCGCGATTACGACGAAGCCATTGCATTCTTCTGCAACAAACTGCATTTCACACTGGTAGAAGACACTTATCAACCCGAACAGGATAAACGCTGGGTGACGGTGGCTCCCCCGGGGTCAAGCGGCTCAACCCTGCTGCTCGCCCGTGCCAATTCACCCATCCAGGAAGCTGCCATCGGCAATCAAAGCGGCGGCAGGGTATTCCTGTTTTTGCACACGGACGACTTCTGGCGCGACTACAACGAAATGTTGATTTCGGGCATAAAATTTGTGAGGGAACCAAAAACCGCCCCCTATGGTACGGTTGCGGTTTTTGAAGACCTCTACGGCAATCTGTGGGACCTGGTAGGACCGGCTAGTCCATCGCCGGAAAAATAAGCCTGGGCTGCCCGTTCGCTCCTTCCATAAGGTACAAGTAAATGATCGTGGCACCTTCGGGAGAAGTGAATACGTCCCCGGAGGGATCTTCAAGGCGCACCATGTAGGTCATGGTATCCCAGTCATTTCCCATCATCACCAGTTCCTTCATAGGAAGGCAAAACATAATTCCGGCTTCACACAATGTGGTGAAGCTGCCCACCAGGTCATTGGGATCTATCCCCAAATCAACCAGGTAGGTATGTTCACCTTCAGCCACCTCGAAGAGGGAGGCGGCGGTATCATAATCGCCGTCTGCCAGGGCTTGCTGGAACTGCCGGACCACCTCCAACCCAGCGATTAATCCCGCGTCGGGCAATTCCCAAACCGTGGTGCCAAACGCAGAAAACGCAACCATACGGCTGCCATCAGTATTGAATGTGAATTTGCCTTCGCCGGCGTAAGTGTAGAAGTAATCCAGCCGTGACCAGGTTTGTGTTTCGTATATCGCGCCGAATATCGAGTAATCATCCTGGTTTTCCAAATTGTTATACCCCGAAATCATCAACAGGTCTCCCGCAGGGTTAAACTTGAGTGAGAGCAAGCGCAAGCCCGGATCAAATTCGGCAATTTGCTTTCCTGAATCAACCTCCCAGACAACTACGTTATTATTTTGTGCTGAAAATGCCGCCAGCAAACGTCCATCTGGTGTCATGTCTGCATCCAATATTTCACTCAGGCTCACACTGCGAATTGGAGTCCAATCAGAGGTGTTGTAAACATCCACACCTGTCCTGTTGGCGGAAAAGACGCTCAGGCGGGATCCATCTGCTGAGTAAGTCAGGCTGGCATTTGTTCTGGTGTTGTATGCTGGCGACTGCGTGAGTATTTTGCCGGAAGGATCCCAGACGTAAAGGGTATCACGGGTGGCAGCGGCAAAACTACTTGAGTCAGGGGCGATGGCTACATCAGGGTATTGAGCGGAGCCCGCCACCGGGGCATCGAGAAAGGTGCTCTTAACCTTGTTGGTCGATAAGTCCCATAAACTCACCTTGCGTTTGTTAGTGGAAAACATCAGGGTGTTACCATCAGTGGAAAACGCCGATGGACCGGGCCAGGCATCTTCAAGGGGAATTTCGTTGAGCAAGTCGCCGTTGTCCACATCAATCACCACCAGAAATCCGCTTCTGGCGGTCTCACAAGACCAGACATTCGAAAGGCTCCCCCAACAGGCAGAAATGGCCATCTTCCTGCCATCCGGGCTTAAAGAGGTCGAGATCGTCGAATAGGAACGTTCCGCGCGCCATTCCTCAAATCCCTCGAAGTAGCTGCGGGTAATGGCAAATTGGCGGAACCCGACCTGATCAAAGCGTGCCGGCTGAGGCGTGGGCGTGAGGGTTGGCGCGGCGGTGGGCTGTAAAGAGACGGTAGCGGGTACCTGGGTGTTCACTGCCAGCGTGGCTGTCGGCTTCTGCTCTGCTTCCAGGGTCGACTGGTTTACCGTTGAATCAGGCAGGTTGCCGGGGGCGCAGGCGGTTACGAAGACAAGCAGAACAAGAAGTGCGGCAAGAAGATTTCGCATGGTGACCCTCCCGATAATTCTTACAATGTTTATCCTAATTATAGTCTATAAGTCAATAGCCGTTCACAAATCCTGATATGATTAACATATTGGTCTGATGAAATAAATGGCCGAGCAAAAGATTCTATTTGGAAATTCGAAACCCCCAGGAGGCAATCGCATGATCCCAAAACTGACATTCGGACGCAGCGGACATTTGAGCACGCGCATTCTCCTTGGTGCGGCGGCTTTTTCCAGAGTGCCCCAAGCTGAAGCAGATACAACAATGGAGATGGCTCTCTCCAGCGGGATTAACCACGTGGATGTGGCAGCCAGTTACGGTGAAGCTGAACTCCGCGTAGGAGACTGGATCAAACGCCATGGCAGGAACTTCTTCCTCGCCACCAAAACCGGCGAACGCAGCGCGGTAAAAGCACGGGAAGAGATTCACCGTTCTCTGGAGCGCCTGCATGTGGACCAGGTGGATCTTATCCAACTGCACTTCCTGGTGGATCCGCTCGAGTGGGAGACAGCACTGGGCGAGGGCGGCGCATTGGAAGCCGCTATTCAGGCGCGAGAGGAAGGGTTGGTGCGCTTCATCGGGGTTACGGGTCATGGGACAACCGTACCGGTGATGCACCTCAAAGCGCTTGAGCGCTTTGATTTTGACTCGGTTTTGCTGCCCTTCAGTTACCTGATGGCGCAAAACAAGCAGTATCTGAGTGATTTTATAAAGTTGTTGGCTGTTTGCAGTGAGCGCAACATCGCGGTGCAGACTATCAAGTCGCTGGTGCATCAACCGTGGGAAGACCAGGAGCGCACGCGCGCCACCTGGTACCGCCCTCTGGAAGACCAGGCGGATATTGACCTGGCGGTGCACTGGGTGTTGGGGCATGCGGGATTATTCCTGAACACCGCCGGAGATGTTCACATTTTCCCAAGGATCGTCAGCGCAGCCAACAGTTTCACTTCCGCGCCCACAGAGGAAGAAATGCAGGCACAGGTGGAAAGACTGGGGATGAAGACGCTGTTTTCCTGAACCATCACCGTTTAACGCTGTATATTGCAGAGAAAAGCATACCGGCGAATTTTTCGGCGCAATTGGTTTTTGTGCAGGTTCTTGAGCGAATAACAATAGTCCTGGTTGAATACAGACTCAAAGACTCTCTCAAAGCAATCTGATTCCGTTACCGGCACACGCAATATTCGTCATATTGATGTACGAGCATGCGTTTCTGTTAATTATCTCAGCCCAATAAGTGCTATACTGCTAATAAGGATATTTTTTGTCTTATTTTTTATTAATACCCTTGTATCGCGGTCTTAAGTCCCTCGCTCGCAGGGATGGCGGAAATTCTCTCATGTGAAACAAACAACAACAGATTGGGGTTCTTTACGATGCTCAAGCCAGCCTGGATTGTGCTCGTGTTGTGAGTCAATTGTGAACACAAAGAACCTCCAAGTGTCGGACTAAAGATAGTTAACCCAAGGGTCGATTCGTCCGGCAATTATTGCTAAAAAAGTGCGATAGATATGCGGTTTCGAGCAAGACCAGGCGAAGAAGCTTGCAAGCGCGGAAGGGGATTAAAATGTTCCGAACTCTATCCAAAATAACCCTGTCAATCGCCACCTTATTGTTCATCCTTTCCGCCTGCAGCGTTCCCACACCCACCCCCATTACTGAACCAAGCCCACCAGCTAACACGGAAGAAGCCCTCACCAGGGAAGATATCGCCGAAGCGGTTATAGATGTGCAGGTGGAGGCACTACGAAATCTAGAAATCAGTTCTGAAGCTTCCCCTGACCTGTACTTTCAGAACGGATTTCCGCGCTTTGTGTCAGGCAGTTTCAGCTCAGCAGGTGCAGATGTTGTCGAGCGCGCTCGTAACTTCCTGGATACCTACCAGGACCTTTACCGCATCTCAAACCCGGACCTGGCTCTTTCTGTGCGCCGTGTTAGCGAGGCGGATGCCGAGACTGATGTTGTCTTTTACCAGACCTTCAAAGGTATCCAGGTTTTTGGCAGCGAAATCGTGGTGACATTGAACGGGGATCGCATCCTTTCGACTGTGGGCAGCCTGCTCAATGGAGACCTGGCAATCGATACCACTTCTTACCTTTCAGCCCCTCAGGCAGAGGAGAGTGCAAGCACCGATTTGAATTTGCCGGATGTACAAGTGACTGGCATAACCACACTCATGATCTATGACCCAAGTCTATTTGCGGAAGTACCCCCTGAGCCACACCTGGTTTGGCGGGTCACCGTAAGCGACCCGGCTCCCTGGCAGGTTATTGTGGATGCCCAAACCGGCCTGGTGGTCTTCAAATACTCCCTGGCACAGGATGGCGCCGGGTTTTCAGATTATGACTTCGAGGAATTTAACGCCGGGGGTGGTGGTTTCGAAGATTGCTTTAACTTTTCAGGAGACCACATTGGAGATGAAGACGGTCTGGAAAGGGAGTGGCACTCTGACCCAGAAGCCGCAGCCATATGGTGGTATGCCCGCAACACTTACCAGTTTTACCACACTACCTTCGGGCGGCATTCCTACGATAATGATGATTCCCAATTTGAAGTCTTCATTCGTGGAAGCGTGAAAAATGCTTCGTGGATCTATGGCTGCGACCTGGCAGTTTTCAAGGCTGGCTGGATTGGGCAGGACGTGGTTACGCACGAGTTCACCCACGGGGTAATTGGGGCTACATCCGGGCTGGTGTATGCCAACCAGTCCGGTGCGCTAAACGAGAGCTACGCTGACGTTATGGCAGCATTACAGGATGGCAATTGGACTGTAGGGGAAGGTCTTATCGGCGGCAGTTTACCCTTCCGTGATTTGAGCAATCCTCCCGCATACAGCGATCCAGACCGCATGTCGAACCTTGTTATGACAACCGTAGACAACGGCGGGGTTCACACCAACAGCGGCATTAACAACAAGGCTGCCTATCTCGTCGCCGTGGGGGGTGCTTTCAACGGCCGGACGATCACCGGAATTGGGAGCGGCAAGATGGGGTCATTATTTTATGCCACCATGACCCGGCTGAGCAGCAGTGCCCAATTAATCGATGCGCGCAACGCTACTGTCAGGCTCGCCGATAGCTGGGGTTCCTCAGGAACAAATGGTTTCACCCCCTTTGACGCCTGCCAGGTTCAAAACGCCTACGCTGCTGTGGAACTTGGCGAAGGTGACAACGACTGCGATGGAATCGATGATACGACAGACCTTGATGACGACATTGACTATATCCCCGACAGCCGCGATAACTGTCTGCGTGTGGCAAATCCCAGCCAGCTTGACTCTGATGACGACGGACTGGGTGATGCCTGCGACGAAGACAATGACAACGACGGCATTCTTAATCAGAATGATAATTGCCAGTTCGTGGCAAGTCCTAGACAGGAAGACCGGGATGGCGACGGCATTGGTGATATCTGCGATGATGCAGATGGAGATGGAGTTCCCGATTACCGCGATAACTGCCCGGAAGTTGCCAACAGCGAACAGTTCAATACAAATGTTACTCCTCAAGGCGATGCCTGTGACCCTGATGATGACAGTGACAGCATTCCTGATATTACAGATAATTGCCCTCTCAGAATCAACCCTGAACAGTCAGACCGTGACAATGATGACGTTGGGGATATCTGCGATAACAGCCCGGACTTAGCCAATCCCGACCAGGCAGACAGTGACGGCGATGGCGATGGTGACGTCACCGATAACTGCCCATTGGTCTACAACTTCAGACAACAAGATGTTGATCGCGATGGCTTTGGTGACCATTGTGACGGAAGCGATGAGTTTAATCTACTGCCAGACGGCCGCTTAACGGACTTGAGCATTGGCGGGCGCCCTGGATACATTCGCAGCGTGCCCATTTCCCTTTGCCTGGAGGGAAAATGCCCGGACTGGTACGCCCCGGATCATATAGTGAGCATTGTGCTTACCGGTCTTTCACCGAACGTGGCTGTGTGGGTGGTGGATGACGCCGGAAAGATCGCCGACCGGTCACCGTATGGGGGCAATTTACGCGTTCTGCGCTTCGCTCCAGCCGGCGGCAAAAGTTACCATTTGTATTTTCTCTTCGATGTTGGTTTTCCAGAAGGTCAGGCGGGCTTCCTGGGGTCCATGTCTGACGGTCCTGCAGATGAGCAACCGAATCCCACCCCGGAAGGTCCAACCTCCACTCCTTTCTCTCCCCCGCCGCTTTACGCCGAGGGTGGTTTCGTGGAAACCCCCACTCCCACGCCGGAGCCTACGGTTATAATCCCAACATTCACGATTTCCAAAAATGCTTATTGCCGGCAAGGACCAACTACTGCCTATGGAATTGTCTTTACCCTTTCACAGGGACAAACCGTCCAGATTGATGGACGCAATCAAGACGAGCCCCGCTGGTGGTGGATTCTGCTGCCCAGTTCCAAAATCCATTGTTGGGTTTCAGGATCCCTTGGTTCAACCGCAGGCCCTGTGGAGAATGTAAGCATTATCAAGGCTCCAGCTTTGCCAACACCTACACCGCAGCAGGTACCTCAAAGCGCATCGCCATCTGCCCCGGGATTGAACGTGAGCAACCAGACCTGCAATGGCAACGTGTATATTGTGCGCCTGAGCTGGAATGATGTTGCAAATGAAAACGGCTACAATGTCTACCGCGACGGAGCTCTGATCGCAAGCCTCGGGTCAGGCTCGGCAACCTACGATGACGTTTCGCCCAATTACCAATCCCACAGTTACAGGGTCGAAGCATACAATGCATCCGGTTCAGCCAGCAGTTCAACCCAAAATTCAGAAGGCTGTGTTTATTAAATCAATACACTCTTCTTCAGGCATTCTATTTGTTTTGCTTATAGATTGCACCTTAATTATCAATGGAAGGAAGGTAAAAATGAAAAACAAATTAATGGTTCTTATCACAATGGTGATTGTTCTCTTCACAATCCAGGCTTGCAGCACTGGAACAGCACAACTTACACCAAATGCAGAGCAAGCCACTTTGGCTGTAAACCAGGCAAACCCCAGCGAATCCACCCCATCCCAGGAGGTTGGCGAAGCAGGTGTTCCAGCAGGACCTGAAACGATCGACCTGACCAATTCCGCCTTGTATATTCCATCCAATACGCCGGCATATACATTTGATGTCGTGATGAATTTTTCTGGTGTGGGAGCAACTGGGGAAGCCAAGGTGGTTACCCTAGCCATGACCGAGTTGACCCAGACTCTGCCGCAAAAAGCACAACATTTTTTAGTAGAAGTTACCGGCGGTGAAGGGTCAGCGGAAACCGTTATCATTGGCGATCAGGGATACAGCGTATTCCTGGGAACCTGTTCACCATTCTCCGCATTAAGCAGCGAAGGACAAAGCGCGTCTGAAGGTATGCCCGACCTGCAAACCATGATCACAGGCCAGGCAAAACGTGTGGAAACTGGAATAAATGTTAATGAAACGATCACTGATAAATATGAACTAACCAGCGAAAATATGCTTGAAAAAGACGAATTGGTTAGCGCATTTGTGTATGTGGCTCGTGAAGGTGGGTTCATCACACGCTTTGAAGCCCAAACGCGAACCAAAACAGATTACCAGGGGTTTGATGTCAACCAATTTACAGATCTAGCAATTACGCATAACTATATCCCAGTGGAGGATGGCTCACTGGAAATTGCCATTCCGGCTGTCTGCGCAAATTAAGTTGGTTTGAAACCAGGTTAGTCACCCTTCACACCAAAATGTGAAGGGTGATTTTTTCATATTCATTCCATCTCAAGTGTCTGCATAATTTACACGTATTCTCAAGTTAATCATTGCTTTCACGCACATAATGTGGAGGGGAGAATGCAGGATTTAAGAGTTAAATCCAATCAAATCGAGCTGCAGGTTCGTGACTATGCGAGTGACGGAGATACGATCCTCTTTCTCCATTTCAGCAGTGCCAACCTGATGATGTGGCAGCGTTTGTTCCCTCCTTCCAGGAGAACTACCGGGTGATCCTGCTCGACCTGGTGATGCCTGAAGTGGATGGCGTTGAAGCAACCCGGAAGATCTGGTGCAGGCTGTGCGCGACGCGTACCACTGGAAAACACAACTACACCCTGACGTTGCCAAAAAACTGCTGTCGATCGTGGCTGGCAGCAACCCGGTAAGTGGAACTCCCGCTAATCCGGCTAGTAATTAGTTGTTTTGCTTCACCTATTGGTCAAAATAGATCGGGTTGGTGATGAGCGCAGGCAGCAGGGGCAGCCTTGGCAGGAAGGCTCTGAGAACCTCCACCCGGGCAAAGCCGGGAGCCGCCATGCTGTATTCTCCCTGGTAACTCCCATTGGCAGGCGCTTCAAAAAGGTTCTCGCTCGTCTGCCCGGTGATAACGCGCAGCACATCTCCCCGCAGCAAACCTGAAACATCAATCCTTAATTGAGCGCCTTGAGACCAGGGCAGGCTGTCTCCCATGATCGCGTCTCCGCTGGTGAGTGCCGCGCTTGGACCATGCGGGAAAAAGGTGATGTAGGCGTGCCCCGCCTTGAGTGCATCCAAAATATCCGCCGTACCGGCAGACATGGCATAAACACAGGTGGTGGGTCCGCCTAATATTTGGAAGGGATTATCGCGGTGATAATCGCTGCCGCCAACCGCGGGGATCTTTTTGCCCAGGGTGAGCAGGTGCTGCCATAATCCCACGGCGCGCAAGTTGGATTCGCGCATCGGACCGTTCCAGATTTCCAGGCAGTCAAACGGCAGGGAGTTCATGTCGAATTTAAAGCCACTGCCTTCATCCAGCGGATGGTTGACAACGATCAATGCTTCCCTGCTGTGCGCCTGTTTGAAACGTTCGGTCACTTCAGCAGCGGTGTTTGAAATGAAAGCGCCGTCGTAGGGTTCGTCCACTCCCAAAAAATTTGCGTGCCCCAGGTAATGCGTCCATTCAACCCCCTGGATGATGGTTAGCCCGGGGATTTGCGGAAGGCTGCTGGCACCAACAAGCTGGTTGTGGTCGGTAACCGCGATGAAATCCAGCCCATGGCGCACGGCGTGCCAGCCAAGTTCGGAAGCGGTTAATACCCCGTCCGATGCCATGGTGTGGGTGTGCAGATCCCCTTTAAGCAGGCGCAGGTGTTTTTTGGTGAACGAAATCTCGTAGGTGACGGTTACTCCCTCTGGTGCAACCTTATAAGCCCCGATAATAATCCGCCATTCACCGGCAGTGAGCGCACAGGGAGTGTATCCCGGGGTGGCACTGGCAGCGCTGAGGGTTATTTCTGTTTTATCTGAGCCGGATGCACCGACCTGGCTGCCATCCGGCGCGATGAGCCCAAGATCGATGATATTGACTTCCTGGCGCGACTGTAAACCTGCCGTTCCCGAGGTGGTTCTCTGTTTCATGATGGCGTTCGTACAGGTAGCGCAGGGTCATCTCTTCAGTGTCAGGGGGCATAGTGAAGGCTACGGTGAAATAAGTACCCTGTTTATCCGTGCTGATGAAAATTTCTTTTTTTAGCGTCTCATTCATGAGGAGTCACTTTCTTCGAAAGGGTTAAATCAGGCGAGGAGCGCTGCCAGGAAGCGCCGCAGCTGTGCGTCCCAGAAGAGCCATTCGTGCCCGGCGTCTTCCTCGTGGAAATCCACAGGCACTCCCAGGACAGCGCAGTCCGCCAGGAAGAGTTGATTCAGCGGGTAGAGATCATCCTGGCGTCCGCAAGCCATGAACAGGCGAGGCAGGTTTACCTTGCGCTTTACTACATCCGCCAGCCAGACCGCCGGATCGTGCTGCCCACCGGAGAGGTTGTCCAGGTCGCCGAATACCGTGGTGAATTCCCTGGTGAGCGGGTGGTTGGGGTCCGAGCGCATGGATTTTACGGACAGGAATCCTGAGAAACTTGCGGCAGCATAAAAACGCTCGGGGTGCAGCAGGGCAGCCTTGAAAGCGCCATAGCCTCCCATGGAGAGTCCGGCGATGAGAGTGTTTTCGCGGGAGGGTGTTAAGTTAAACACATCGGAGAGGTAACGCGGCAATTCTTCCATCAGGTAGGTGAAGTATTGCTGCCCATTGGGAAGATCGATGTAGAAACTGCGCCCCACGGAGGGCATCACCACCACCAGGCCGTACATCTTCGCCAGGGTTTCAATGGTGGTAAAACGCTGCCAGGCGCTGCCATCGTCGCTCAACCCGTGCAGCAGGTAGAGCACCTTGCGGTCTCTCACCGGGACGGCGTTCATCCACCCGGGGTCGGGCACAATGATATCCAGCGCCTGGTCGACTTTTACGGTTTCAGGTTTATGGTCAAGCCGAATCAATGCCATGGTTACCTCCTTAGCTGGCTCAGTGCTGCCGATCAATATATTGCATTAATACCTATTATCAGCAACTACGCCTAGAAATGCAATTCGGGCAGAATCCTATTTAGAGGGGAGGAGAAAAGCCTTATCTCTGCTGATGCCACAATCTATGTTCCATCTGGATTAAGTCTGCATCGTTTACAATTAGGCGAGGAACAAAGGAGAAAAATATGAATCCCTACGTTACCCCCGAAACCCTTTCGACTAAAACCAAAGAATGGCTGGAGAAGATCGCCCCATTCAATACCCACACCATGACCCTCAAGCCGGAGAAAAGCGCCCTGCTTGTGGTGGATATGCAGTACTTTTTCCTTGACCCCTCCTCCCCCACGTATACCTGCGGCGGACAGGCGATCCTCCCAAACCTGAAAAGGATTATCCGGGCGTTCCGGCAAGCCGGCCGGCCTGTGATCTATTCCCGGCATGTGCACCACCCGGATGGTATGGACGCCGGCATCATGGGCTGGTGGTGGGAGGGTATGTGCCTGGAAGGCAGCCCGGAAAGTGAAATTCACCGGGATATTGCCCCCATTGGCAATGAGAAGGTGATCAGCAAACACCGCTACTCGGCTTTTTACAATACCGATCTTGAGACCATTCTGCGCACCCTCAAGGTGGAAGACCTGGTGATGACGGGCATCATGACCAATATGTGCTGCGAATCAACCACGCGGGACGCTTATTTCAGGGATTACCGCGTGTTTTTCACCGCTGATGGCACTGGAAGCGTTACCGAGGAGATGCACCTGGCAAGCCTGCTCAACCTTGCCTTTGGTTTTGCCTGGGTGACGGATATTGATATGGTTTTGTCTCAATTGAACGGATAAATTCCGAAGACCCGTTTCTTTCTGTCTGGTTGTCTCTTTTCAAACCAAGGAGGATCAAATGAGAATGTCGATGCCAACGCACAGCAATTCCTACAAGAAACTGGTGCTTATGGCTGTATTGTCTTTCATATCCATGTATGTGCTCATGTATGCCATGGTGAATATATTTGGCAATGTAATCCCAAATATTAATCAGTTCTATATGGCAGGTCTGATGACCCTTCCCATGATAATCATTGAATTGCTTTTAATGGGACCGATGTACATGAATAAGAAACTTAATGTATTGCTTATTGCCATAAGCTCTGTTCTACTCATTGCCTTCTTTCTCTTGATCAGGCAGCAGAGTTTTGTTTCAGACAGGCAGTTTTTGAGGTCAATGATTCCTCACCACGCATCGGCTATTTTGATGTGTGAAAAATCCAACCTGCAAGACCCGGAAATAAAAGCCTTATGCCAGGCGATCATTTCAGGTCAGCAGGAAGAAATTGACCTGATGAAAGCAAAATTAGGCGATTATTAAAACACCTGGATTACCGGAATAATTCTGCCTTCTTTCGGATAATCCTTCAAGAGAGACCAAAGTAAGGATTACTTATTTAAGGGGCAGGCGATTTTTTAAACTTGATTAACAAGGGCTGTCTGGTTACAAGTCAAACTGTTTTTCCCACGGTTCAGAAACGTCGTACTCCTCACCCATCACTGAGAAGTACAACGCGTTGGCCCTCTCTGAATATCCGCCCACGAATGCCACCAGGCAGTCCATTTCCTTGAGCCGGTGCAGGCCTTCGATGAGGAGGGCTTTGCCCAACCCGCGCCGGCGGTGCGCAGCCACAGTTGCCACAGGCTCAAAATACGCTGTACGGGTGACGTCGTCAAACCAGATAGTGCAAAACGAGGCGACCGAGCCGTCGGTTGCAACCGCCACAAGATCCAGGTCGCGGCGGTAAAGCGGCGCGGATTGAATATGGTGATACCACACGGGGTTGTCGCGGTTCCTGCGCGCCACCTGGATATCGTCGTCATGGAATCCCAACCCGGAAGCATAACAGCGCTCCAACAGTTCCAACCCGCCCCCCATGGCGCGAAGGGTATACCCATCAACAGTCATACGTTCCGGCAAAGGACTGGTTAATGCGCGGCGGTGCTGGAACTCCTGTTCGCCCGGGCGCGTCACCCGCTGGAAGCCATGGCGACCAAGCATTTCTTTCAATAAGTCATCTTGCGAATCAATGTATATCTCCAGCGAGCGCTGACCTTTTTCCTCGAGGCGAGCAAGGTGTTTTTCGGCTGTGCTCAGCATCTCCTCAACCAGTTTAATAGAGCGGTGTTGAGGGGAAATCTGCAGAAACCCCTGCCCGTGCCCTTCAGGGTTGAGGACTGCCGCAATGCTGTCCTTGGAGTCTTCCCAAATAAATATACATTCCTCAAGGGACATTTTCTCCAGGTCCGGGTTGGCAAACCAGTACCAATAGTCCCAGCGGGCAACGGGCCAGCTGAATTCTCGGCGGTCGTTAAGGAGCATCACCTGCCGCAGAAAATCCCGGATCTTCCAATAGTCGTCGCTGTCTTTGAAGGGACGCATGTTCAGTGTCATGTTCCTCCTCCATGGCTGTACCTGGAACCGATCAAGATGCCTAATTGAATTCTTCCACAACATGCTAATTATAGAGAAGATTTTCAAGCCTGATTATTAGGATTTATTAATTGATGTGAGTAAATGGGTTTCTCCCCCTTGACACGTGTAAAATATTCCTCTATAATGAGTGAGTAGTCAGTCATTATAGAGAGTCAAAAGGAAGGGCAATATGGTCAGAGAACTTAGTGATGATAAAAGAGAACGCCTTCTTAAGGCTGCCCTGCGGCTTTTCGCTGCCGATGGCATTCAAAACACTTCCACCGCGGAAATCGCCGGCGAGGCCGGGGTCGCCTCCGGCACCTTGTTTCTTTACTTCCCCACCAAGCAACATCTGGTGAACGAACTGGTGATCCTGGTGAGCAAGCAGGAAGCGGAGCACATCAACCGCCTGTTGACCCCATCCATGTCTGTACGGGATACTTTTTTTGCCATATGGGATGGATCCATACGCTGGTTACTGGAACACCTGGATGTCTTTGAGTATTCTCAGCAGGTCAGGCATTCAGGCTTGATCTCAGAAGCTGCGACCCTGGAATCAGGCAAAACCTTCAGTTTTTATTACGAAGCCATTCAAAGAGGACTTCAGGAAGGCAGCATCAAACCCTACCCGATCGACCTGATCGGCGGGTTCCTTTACCAGGATATCGTTGCCGTGATGAACCACATCCGCATACAGCCCGACCAAAACACACTCACCGAAACCATCCAAAAAGGGTTTGACCTCTTTTGGGACGGAATAAAAATATAAATAAACCAACACAGGTTGGAAATCAATTTTTAAGGAGATGAAATGAGCAGTAAATTTTTGTTCGCAGGATTGTTTTTTGTTTTTATCCTTCTATCAGGTTTTTGGTTAAGCCGTACAGGTAAGCCGATCAATACGGCCATCCTGACCATCCATAAACTGATCTCACTTGGTGCGGGTATTTTCCTGGGCATCACGATATACCGCATCCACCAGGTGACTCCGCTGAGCCCCTTTGAGATGGCTGCGGTTGCTTTGACCCTGTTATTCTTCATCGCCATGGTGGCCACTGGCGGCATGTTGAGCACCGCCAAACCCATGCCCGGTTTCGTCTTCAAGGTTCACCAGTTCATGCCTTACCTGGTGATAATCTCTGCTTTCGCGAATATGTACCTCCTCCTGGTGCGCAAAGTGTAATCAATGCCCTACAGGCGGCTGCCGAATAAAAACACTCGTCACAAATACAGGTGATGAGTGTTTTTCTATTAAACACTTATAATTATTTTGTCGTCCCAGTTTGATCCTCGAACTGGAAACGGTGTCCATCCATCCAGGAAAGCAGGTAAGCAGCCATGGAAACTCACGACCATCTCCCCTATGGTTTTATTGATCGTGTGATCATCACCGAAGCCGATATCCGTACGCGCGTGAAGGAATTAGGCGCAGAGATCACGCGGGATTATCAGAACTCAGAGAAGATCCTGCTGCTGGGTTTATTGCGCGGCAGCGTGGTATTTCTCACTGACCTGATGCGCGAAGTGCGCCGGCCGATCACCATGGACTTCATGTCCATTTCTTCCTACAGCCAGTCAGAGTCAACCGGTTTCGTGCGCATTGACGCGGACCACAAGACGAACATCCGCGGATGGGACGTGATCCTGATCGATGATATCGTAGACACCGGTTACACCATCCGCACAGTGCTTAAATTGCTGTCCGATCGGGAACCCAACAGTATCAAAGTTTGCGCCCTGCTGGATAAACCGGAACGCCACAAAGTGGATATTGCCATCGATTACCTGGGATTCAGCATCCCCGACTATTTTGTCGTAGGGTACGGGCTGGATTATGACGAAAAGGGGCGCAACCTGCCTTATATCGCCTCGATCGACCTGACCAAGAACGGAGGGTAAGCCATGCCGCTGGATATTGTGATCGGGGCGCAGTGGGGCGACGAAGGCAAGGGCAGGGTCGTTGACCTGTTGTCAGAAAATTCCGACCTGATCGCGCGTTACAACGGCGGGGATAACGCCGGTCACACGGTCACCGTGGGCGATAAGATCTATAAATTACACGTCATCCCATCCGGCATCATCCACCCCAAAACCGTGGGGGTACTGGGGAACGGCATGGTGTTGAATCCCCAAACGCTTGTTGAGGAGATGAGCATGCTGCGCGGGGTCTCAGTGAGTATACCCCCTGAACGATTGTGGATCTCAGACGCCGTCCAGTTGATCACTCCAGCCCACCGCTTGCTGGATTCCGCCCAGGAAGCCAATTTGGGCAAGACGCAGATCGGCACCACCGGGCGGGGCATTGGTCCGGCATACGTGGATAAAGTCGCGCGCCGCGGTTTACGCGCAGGAGAAATTCTGGATGCAGATCACTTTTCCGGCCGGGTGCACGCTCATTTTATTGAAGCCAACCACCTGCTGGTTGACTGGTATCACCAACCTGGTCTGGACGTTGATGCGCTTGTTACGCAATACCTGGAAGTTGCGGAGCAGCTCCGCCCGTATATCCGCCGAATCGGTCCGCTGGTACAGAACGCGCTGGGCGAGGGCAAAACAGTTCTGGCTGAAGGCGCCCAGGGAACCCTGCTGGATCTTGAGCAGGGGACGTATCCTTACGTGACGAGTTCATGCACCACTTCAGCCGGGGTTTTCAGCGGCCTGGGGTTGGGAGTACAGTCTGTCCGCAAGGTGGTGGGAGTGACCAAGGCATTTCAGACACGCGTGGGCGCAGGTCCCTTCCCGACCGAGATCGAAGGAGAGATGGCTGGATTCCTGCGGGGGACGGGTGAAAATCCGTGGGATGAATACGGCACCACCACCGGGCGTCCGCGGCGTGTCGGCTGGCTGGACCTTGTACTGCTCAACTATGCCCGTGAGGTCAATGCAATCAGTGAAATCTTCCTGACGAAATTGGACGTGCTCTCAGGTCTGGCGGAAATCCCGGTGTGTGTGGCATATCAACGCGGCGGCAGGTCGATTCGCTCCCTGGATTTCTCAGGGGATGCGCGCCTTTTAGCCGGGTGCAAGCCTGTTTACGAAACCCTGCCGGGCTGGCAGGAAGACCTGCGCGCCTGCCGCCGTTGGCAGGATCTGCCCGAAAAAGCTAAAGAGTATGTCAAATTCATTGAGGAGCAATGTAATCTGCCTGTGAGGAATATTTCTGTCGGTCCGGAACGGCTGGCGCTGATCAGCAGGAGTTGACCCGATGACATCCTTTGAGAGTTACCAGAGTCCATTCAGCTGGCGTTACGGCTCCCCCGAGATGCGCGCCATCTGGGGTGAAGAGAATAAGCGCCTGCTCTGGCGCAAGCTGTGGGTGACGATGGCTGAAGTACAAACCACATGGAACCTGGTGACTGCTGAACAGGTTCAGGATCTTAAAGACCACATGCGCGATGTGGATGTATCCCGCTCTCTCGAGATCGAGAAGAAAATTCACCACGACCTGATGGCAGAGATCAAAGTGTTTGCTGAACAATGCCCGCTGGGCGGCGGGATCCTGCACCTGGGTGCGACCTCGATGGATATCAAGGACAACGCGGAAGTGCTGCAGAGCATTCAATCTCTGGATCTCCTCCTGCCAAAACTGGCGCGGATACTCAAATTACTTGCGGAGAAAATGGAGACCTACGCTGCCTTGCCGGTGATGGCTTTCACCCATTTGCAGCCTGCCGAACCCACCACGCTGGGCTACCGCCTTGCGAGTTACGCACAAGACCTGCTGGCAGATTACGAAAATTTAGTCGAGCTGCGCCGCGGGATAAAAGGCAAGGGGTTCAAAGGCGCGGTGGGCAACGCCGCCTCTTACGTGATGCTGTACGGACTGGAAGGGCAGCAGCGCTTTGAAGACCTGATCAGCCAGGCATTGAAGCTGCCCTTTTTTATGGTCAGCACGCAAACCTACTCGCGCAAACAGGATTACGAGTTACTCAGCGCCCTTGCCGGATTGGCAGCCAGCGCCTATAAATTTGCCTTTGATCTGCGCCTGCTGCAGTCTGAAGTGATCGGCGAGATGGCAGAACCTTTTGGCAGGGAACAGGTGGGCTCTTCCGCCATGCCTTTTAAACGCAATCCCATTGAAGCCGAGAAAATTGATTCGCTGGCGCGGGCAGTCAGCACCGCCCCGATCACCGCGTGGAACAATTACGCCAACTCGTTGTTGGAACGCACGCTGGATGACAGCGCCAACCGCCGCTCGTTGATCCCGGAGAGTTTTTTGGCAGCGGACGAAATACTGGTGACATTGACCGCTATTATCGATGGGCTGATCGTGAATCCAGCCAGGATCAAGGAAAACCTGGAGATGTACGGACCGTTCGCGGCTGTTGAGCGCGTGATGCTGGCAGCCGTGCAAAACGGAGCAGACCGGCAGGAATTGCACGAGGTGCTGCGCCAACTCAGTATGGCAGCCTGGCAGGAGATACAACAGGGCAACTCCAATCCCCTGGCACGGTTTGTACGGCAGGATGAACACGTAAACAGGTGGCTCGCGCCGGATGCCCTGCGCGGCTTATTCCTGGTTGAAGACTACACCGGTATCGCAGAATCACGGGCACGCGAAATGGCGCAGTTAATCCGGGAGCGTTTAAAGGATTAACACCAGTAACAGATTTTCAACCTCAACCCCCCCGGGTAATAGAAATCGTTGAACTCATCCAGACAACCGGACTGGCAGACAGGGTATAATTTAATCAGGATGGCAACATTGTGCATCCTGAATAGCTGTTTGATCAGATTACCGATCTCTGATTATCCGGATCTGTTTACAGAAAGATGAAGGAGATCTAATGCGCCAGTCCATGCTCACAGATGAGCAATCCCGCTTCCTGCATGACGAAAAAGAAGTCTTAACAAACGCCCTGCTTCGGCTGGCTGAATTTGAAACGCCGAAGGAGGCTCTTGATACCCTGCAAAAAGCCATTCTCCAGTTGGACGAACTCTTCCTGCTGGTTGTGGTTGGGGAGTTTAACTCCGGCAAGAGTGCGCTGATCAACGCCGTTCTTGGCGAACGCATCCTGGCTGAGGGGGTGACCCCGACGACCTCACGCGTCACATTGATCAAATGGGGTGAGCAAAAATCTGAGCAGGTGGTGGATGAAGGTTTTGCCGTGGTCACCCACCCGCTGCCGCTGCTCAAGGAATTGAACATCGTTGATTCCCCCGGAACCAACGCCATCATCCGGCAGCACGAGCGCCTGACGGAAGAATATGTTCCGCGCAGCGACCTCGTACTGTTCACCACGTCCGCTGACCGACCGATGACAGAAAGTGAACGCCAATTCCTGGAGCGCATCCTCGCGTGGGGCAAAAAAGTGGTATTTGTGCTGAACAAGACCGATATTTTCGAGGAGACTTCCGGGCTGCAGGAAGTGAAGGATTTCATCCTCAAGAACGCCATCACCATCCTGGGTGACGCGCCGGATCTCTTCCCGGTTTCCGCCCGCTTAGCCCAGCGGGCATCGCTGGCCACGGACGAGGCAGAACGCAACCAATTGCGCGCCGCCAGCCACCTGGATGAATTGGAGCAGTACATCGACAAAACGCTGGATGATTCTTCGAGGCTGCAGCTCAAATTTCAGAACCCCCTGGGCGTGGCGGAGAACCTGGTGTCGAATACTGCCAAATTGGTCCAGGCACAATCTGATGATCTCAATGAGGATCAACAAACAGTCAATTCACTTGAAACTGCCATTGCCGCTTACGAACGGGAACTGGAATTGGAACGCGCGCCACGGCTGGCAGAGGTGGAAAATGTTTTAAATAAACTTGAACTGCGCGGACTGGATTTCTTCGACCGCACCCTGCGCCTGACCAACATCCGCCATCTCATCAGGGGGGAGCAGGTGCGCGCCGCCTTCGAAAAAGAGGTGCTGGCGGATATTCCTCAACAGATTGAAGAGCATGTTCAACAATTGATAGATTGGCTGGTGGATAAGGACCTGCGCGAGTGGCAGCAGGTGATGTCTTACCTGCAGCGGCGGCAGGCACAAAATATTGATCGCGTTGTCAGCGACGGCCTCGGAAAGCAGACAAGGCTGCGCCGCGAGTTGATCGCAAAAGTTGGCGCAAATGTCAAAAAGATCATCGAAAGCTATGACCGCACGCGCGAAGCCAGCGAACTGGCTGCCAATGTTGAATCGGCTGTGGCGAAAACCGCCCTGTTTGAAGCCGGCGCTGTCGGTTTGGGGGCACTGGTGGCAACCGCGCTGCTTTCTTCAGCGCTGGATATTACCGGCATCATCGCAGCCGGCACCCTGGCAGTTGTGGGCTTCTTCGTCATCCCCTACAAGCGGAAACAAGCCAAGGATAATTTTAGAGAAAAAATCGTGGGCATGCGCACCAATCTCCTTGAAACTTTAACAGAAACCTTCACCAGGGAAACAAAAGAATCCATTGCCGACCTTAAGGAAAATACTGCCCCGTACACCCGCTTTGTGCACGCCGAAAAAGAGAGGATTGGAAAAACCCAAGTCGTTTTAGCAGAGCTGCGCCAGAACTTATCAGCGCTGCGTGCCCGCATTTCGGAGGTCGTGAAGTAACCCCAGGACGATCGGGCAAATCCCCTTACGTGTAAATCAATTGAGAAGATACGCCAGGCGCCCCACATAAATTGGGGCGCTTTTCGATTTCCAGGCACCGAACCACTGATGATATTGATGCGCCGTCATCGCAACTTATAGTAATTTAACAGGTCTTATTCGGGATTTTATCAGCCTCTTTGACTTACGATGTAAATGGATTATTGGCAGTGTTTCCGACCTAACCTCCCGTGTTGAACGGATTGCCAGGAGAGAGTGAAACCGGAACATGAGGAATTCGGCAAAATCGGAGTATTTAGGCAGACGGCGACTAGGAGACGCACTGTCAACTCGCCAAAAAGGTCATTAACGCTCAAGTCTGGAATTTTTATTAGGAAAACGGAGAATCAGATGAAAATAAACAAAAAGCAACTTTTTAAAATTGTCGCAGTGTTTCAAGTTTTGGTCCTTTTTGTGCTTGCAGGATGTTCCGTGCAACTGCCGGTAAACATCTGCCACGCAACCGGCGACGTTGAAACCCCCTATGAGGTTATCACGATTACCACCACCGCGGACGTGGAAGAGCACGTGGCGCACCCCAACGACCTCTACCCGGTACCGGAAGGCGGATGCCCGACCACCCTGGTGGTTGTGGATAATGAGAAGGTTACGATCTGCCATGCGACAGACAGTACCACCAAGCCTTATCGTGAGGTAATTGTCAGCGTTAATGGATTAAGTGGTCACGGATCACATCCTGGAGATATCTTCCCTGCCCCTGAAGGTGGATGCCCGACCAGTGTTTTGGAAGTAATTGAAGGCGAGATCTCCATTTGCCATGCCACCGGCGTCGAAGAAACCCCTTACGAAGCGGTCATGGTCAACCTTAATGGCCTCGACGGGCACGTAGACCATGTGGGAGATATCGTCCCTGCTCCAGTGGGCGGATGCCCGACAATCCTTCTGGACGTCGTGGACGGCAAAGTGTCCATTTGCCATGCCACCAGCAGTGAAAAGAATCCATACAGAGAAATCAATGTGAGCGTAAATGGCTTAAACGGTCATGTGCAGCATGAAGGCGACATCATCCCGGCAACTGAAGGCGGTTGCCCTGACGACTTACTGGATACCGTGGACAACAAGATTACGATCTGCCATGCCACTGGAAGTGATAAGAAACCATACGTGGAGATCACGGTGAGCGTAAATGGCCTTAATGGTCACGGTAAACATGCAGGCGACATAATCCCCGCAGCAGTCGGCAGCTGCCCGTCAACCAAGTAAGTTATTAAACGGTAAGTCTGGTCAACGTGTGCCCGACAAATTTTTATTGGTTTCATCACAAGGGCACACGGTGGCCATTTTGGCAAAAACCCTTTCAAACCAACGCTGGAGGATTAAGATGAAAAATAGATTCTTTGGTTTCACAATCTTGATTATTGCCCTTTTCATGATCGCGGGCTGCGCACCCGGTACAGGTATTCAAATTACCACCCCAAAACCAATTACATTAACCACACCCGCTCCCGGCGCTCAAATTGATGTGCCTGGATTTAAGATCCAGGTCTATACGCCTGGACCAAATCCCTCGGTCAATACCGGGGATGCAAGCAATCGCATTGCGGGTATCCTGCAGGGATTATGGCACGGCATCATCTCGCCGGTCACGCTGGTGCTGTCCTTTATTAATCCCAACATCCAAATGTACGAAGTGCATAACAACGGCGGTCAATACAACCTGGGCTTCCTGCTGGGTGTGGCAATTGTCTTCCTCCTGCTGGGGATAACCGCCGGCAGAAGGCGTAGATAAAAACAACGCCTTACTCACTGATTACTTGAAGGGAGATAAATCTTATGATGCCAATTGGTGATGATAATTCTGCCCGTAGAACAGTACCGATCGTTACCTACGCCCTGCTTGCCATCAACATCATCGTCTTCATCATTGAACTGGGTGGTGGCGATGCATTCATTGAGAAGTGGGCGTTTGTTCCCAACCGCTTCCTGGCAAACCCCGCTGGTGATTTTATAACGCTGTTTACATCCATGTTCATGCATGCCGGGTGGCTGCACCTGGCCAGTAATATGCTTTACCTGTGGATCTTCGGGGACAATGTGGAAGACCGGTTTGGACATGTAAAATTCCTCATCTTTTACCTGCTGTGCGGCCTGGCAGCGACCTTTGCTCAATTGTTATTTGGATCCGGATCAGACCTGCCAAACCTGGGTGCGTCTGGCGCGATTGCCGGCGTTCTCGCGGCTTATTTGATCCTGTTCCCGCAGGGAAAGATCAAAGTATTGATGGGTCAACAAGCAGTGCAAGTATCCGCGTTGATCGTCATCGGATTATGGATCCTTCTGCAGTTGTTTAGCGGTATCGGATCCATCACCTCGGCAGCCACTGGTGGTGTAGCCTATATGGCGCATATCGGCGGATTTGTTGCTGGTTTATTGTTAACATTCATTTTTCGCGGAGGCAGAAAAGCACTTCCATCCTGACGAGTATCATCGATAATTGTGGCTCCCTGGCAGGGAGCGGATGAGCAGCATACTGACGAAAGGTTACATTCACTGTGTCTCCGGTCCCCTCTGATACAATTTACTTAAGCGTTTCTGCAGGGGCGGGACATGAAAAACGGATTGGAATTCGAGAAAAAACCATTCTCTTTTATGCCGGGAGAAAAATCTCCCGGCTCATGGCGCCTCTTATAAAGAGCCAGTAAAAAAACCAGTAAACCAAAAGGAGATTAAGATGACCATGATGGACCCAAGCAACACCTCAGACATACTTCGGGCAAACGCGTTCAATGTACTCCCCCCACTTCCATTTGCAGAAAATGCGCTCGAACCTGTCATCAGCGCCAATACCCTCAGTTTTCATTACGGTAAACATCACAGAACATACGTGGACAACCTGAATAAACTGATTTCAGGCACGGATTATTCCGAGATGAAACTGGAAGAGATCATCACCGGAACGGCAGGGCGTGTGGAAAGAGCCGCCATCTTTAATAACGCTGCCCAGGTTTGGAATCACACCTTCTATTGGAACAGTCTTAAAGCCAATGGCGGGGGTGAACCACCTGCAGCGCTCAAGAAGATGATCGATGATTCTTTCAGCAGCCTGGATGCCTTCAAAAAGGAATTCGCCGGTGCCGCTGTTGCTCAATTCGGCAGCGGTTGGGCATGGCTGGTTCTCGATAACGGCAAACTCAAGGTGGTAAAAACCGCCAATGCCGATAATCCACTCACCGCCGACCTGAAACCCCTGCTGACCATTGATGTATGGGAACACGCCTACTACCTGGATTATCAGAACCGCCGCGCCGACTACGCAGCCGCAGTACTGGATAAACTGATCAATTGGGAATTTGCCGTTCAGAACCTCGGATAATCAGGGGTACTCGTTTACTTTAAAGGAGGGTCAAAATGAAAGGCTTTGTTAATAATATCGAGCACATCGCAACCAAAAATACAGATTTTCGCCAGGTGCTTTACACCGCCAAGAATTGCCAACTGGTGGTCATGTCCTTAAAGCCCGGGGAGGAAATCGGCATGGAATTACATCATCTCGATCAGTTCTTCAGGGTTGAGGAAGGGATGGGTGAGGCTATTTTGGATGGCGTGCATACCAAGATCACTGCCGGCTATGCGATCCTCGTTCCTGCCGGGACACATCACAATTTCGTCAACACTGGCAAAGCCCCGTTGAAACTCTATACACTTTACGCACCACCCAATCACAAGGATGGTACCGTCCACCATACCCGCGCTGATGCAGAGAAGGATAACGAACACTTCGACGGTAAAACGACTGAATAACGATATAAGTTGTGGTTGCGAGATTCCCTTCTGGGGGTACACATTCCAGCGAATGACAGGAGTGTGACCGTGAGGAATTTAACATCCACAACAGTACCCCTTAAGTTTTTTACTATGCCGGTAGAGTAAATTTAGCCTGCATGTCAGAAATGACACTGCAGGCTATTTTCATGAAACGGGTAGAAGAAATCCCTAAATCTACACTCCATGAAAAATTCCAAGTAATGCCAGGATTACCATGAGAACAAATAACGCCACGCCACCGGTGGTCAGCAGATAATAACGCACACGCGCAGGCGAAAGGACAGCCCAATGAACCATCCCTATTTGCCACAGCGCCAGTGGGAACGCCCACAACATCCACTGCCCGGGGTATTGGGAAAATAACACGAGAACGGATATAAACACAAAAGCTGTTCCAATAAAAGTATCTACCAACCAGGCTGCGCCCCTTTGACCCAGGCGAACCGTTAATGTTTTTTTGCCAACCGCCTGGTCAGCGTCATGATCGGGGATTTGAAAAGAGAGCAGCATGGCGGCATGCACCAATACCAAAGGGATACAGATCAACCAAAGCTCGCCTGGCGGCAACCCCGCCTGCATACCATACCCTGCCATGGGCACCAGCAAAGCCACGACAACCGACGTGGAACTCTCGCCCCAGCCGGACGACATCAGTGAAAGAGGCGGTGATGAGTAATACCAGGAGCCCAGGAAGCACAAGATAAAAATCGGAATCATCCACGGTGAGAGTAAAGACGCGACAGTTCCGGCGACCAGCGCAATCCCTGCGCAAATGCGCGCAGCTGCCAGGACTGCATTTTGCGAAATACCTCCCTCAGATAGAATTCCCGACCCCCCTGAGAACCATGTGCGGTTGTTTTCAACCAGGCTGTCGACCTCCATGTCGTAATGTTCATTCAGGTACTGACCCATGAGTTGAATGGAGGTTATCACCAATTGACCAAGGAGGTACGCTGCCCAGTCAATCTCCCTGCCTGATTGCACAGCCAGGGCGGCTCCAAGCGCGTAAAGTAAAATGCCTCCCAGCAGGAAAACAACGCGGGAGAGTCTGATAAAACTCCAAAATTGGTGCAGACGGGTGGAAATAGACACCATCATCGCCTCCAAATATCGGGCGTCTTCAATTCGCAGCGTTCACAGCTACTTTAATTGTACAATACGGTTATCAATCAGGTATTGGATGAACCAGATCGTCAGACGACAATTTGATTCGGTTTTCGATATTTCCTTTCAGTGGATTCAAGGAGGTTTATATGACGGATACAAGTAACCTGCCGAACCTTGCGGAAGATTTTCTTCGCATCCATCGGGCGATCACCCGCGGACTCTTCGTGGCGGTCACACGGGGAGCGGTTTTCGTCAAAGAAGGTTTCCCGGACCGCGCCCTCCAACAGGGGTTTGCGCTTTATCTCCAGGGGTTAACAGCCGTTCTATCCGCGCATCACCTGGGAGAAGACGAAGTGGCTTTTCCCGCGCTCAAACTGAAACTGCCCGCCGTTCCATACGCAAGCCTGGCAGCCGATCATGTGAGGATCGAGTCAGCTTTGAACCTGGTTAAGGGCGCTCTTCCTGAACTCGGCGCGGAGGCTCCGATTAACCTCACTGGGAAAGGTAGTGGAAAACCTCCAGCAAATTCTTACGGTCTGGACACCTCATATACTTGTTGAGGAGTCTGCCTTCAGCGCAACTGCCATTGCGGAAGCCATGACCCGGGAGGAGCAGGCGGAATTATCTGCGTTGTTCGGTAAACATGCCCAGGAGCACGTCGGTCCGCCTTTCTTTGCCCTGCCATTTGTCTTGTTCAACCTGTCTACCTGAAGACCGCGCCAAAATGGCTGCATTGATGCCGAAGACGGTGATCGAAGAACTCATCCCGGGAGAATGGAAAGAAAAGTGGGCGCCAATGAAACCATTCCTGCTGGATTAAGATCGCGGTTGTCCCACCCGTGATCAGGAATTCAAAGCCCTGAATTTTTTTATGCAACGATAACGCAAATCCATTACAAATCCCTTCATCATCGCTTGTGGGGCAACTTTAAAACCACGGGAGGAGAGTTTTTATGTTAGAGATACCAGAAGCTGCGGTATTAGCCGGTCAAATCAATCAAACCCTATCGGGGAAACGGATCAGCCAGGTCATCGCGGCGCAGAATCCGCATGGTTTTGCCTGGTATTTTGGCGACCCGGCAGGGTATGCTGCCTTGCTGGTCGGCAAAAAGATGGGCAAGGCGGTTAACCCTGGCGGCATGGTGGAGATCGAGGTGCAGGATGTTCGGCTGCTTTTTTCCGATGGCATCAACCTGCGCTTTCACCGGAACTCGAGTGAACAACCGCTCAAACACCAATTGCTGATCGCTTTCGACGACAGCACGTCAATGAGCGCAACAGTGGCCATGTACGGCGGTTTGTCCTGCTTCCCGCAGGGAGCCAATGACAATCCCTATTACCTGGCTGCCAGGCAAAAAACCTCTCCATTGGCGGAGACATTTACCCGGGATTATTTTTTTAGCTTATTCATGCCGGGCTCGGAGAAATATTCACTTAAAGCATTTCTCGCCACAGAACAACGCATCCCCGGTCTTGGCAATGGCGTGCTGCAGGATATTCTTTACAAGGCGCAGCTCCACCCAAAAAGAAAAGTGAGCTCACTCACACCGCAGGAAAAGGAATCGCTTTTTAATGCCACCATCCTTACATTGAAAGAAATGACCGCCCAGGGCGGCCGGGACACTGAAAAGGACATGTTTGGGAATCCGGGCGGCTACCAGACCCGCATGAGTAAAAATACAGTGGGGCATCCCTGCCGTGCCTGTGGAAGTACGGTGATCAAGCAGGCATACATGGGCGGCAGCATTTACTTTTGCCCGGCATGCCAGAAGGAAAGTTGATCAGCAATTTGTTTCCTTTTAGAAGAGGCAAACTATGAAACACCTTTTAGATTGGTCGAAACAAGCGTATTCCCTGCGCACACGCTTGCTGGCACTAATCCCTGCCGGGCTGGTATTTTTGGTCCTTTTTCCATATATCCTGGTAATCCTAATGCCCCGGCTCGATGCCGCCCTATTGCTGCCCGGTTTATTTTTTGGCGCGATTAACCTCATCATCGGAGGTTTACTGGTTACCTTGGGGGGCATCTTTGGATTCTTCTCCATCTACCAGCAGATGACACAGGCGCAGGGCACACCCCTCCCGATGATGGCTACGCAAAAAATCCTCACCGTCGGCGTTTTCAAGTATTCGCGCAACCCGATGATATTCGGCACCTTTTGCGCATATTTCGGTGTTGCTATAATGGTCGGGTCAATTTCAGCAATGGCAGCCGTGGTTGTGTTCACCCTTCTGATAATTATTTATATAAAAACTCTCGAGGAGAAAGAACTCGAATTACGGTTCGGGCAGGAGTACCTGGACTACAAAACCTCAACGCCATTCTTTTTTCCGGGGGTGCCCGGTAGAAAATAAGAGGGAGTATGTGATAAACCAAAAGGCTTTTGGGTATTTATGGCATAATTGACCATCAAGTGAACAACCGGTCACATTTTATTATTGGAACAGGTGAATAATGGCATCAGCCAATCTTTCTGTAAAAATTTGGGGACATACTTTTAAAAATCCGGTCATTCCGGCTGCCGGACCGAATGTGGGCTCGGGTGAGATGATCCGCCGCGCGGCGGAAGGCGGTGCGGGTGGTTTACTTGCGAAAACCATTTCGGGTATCGCGGCGCCCGTTCCCCACCCTAACATGGTGCGAATCGGCAAGGACAACCTGCTCAACACAGAATTGTGGAGTGAACTTTCCCCCGAAGCCTGGTTTGACCATGAATATGATATTGCGCTGGCTGCTGCCCGCGAATATGCCCTGCCCTTAATCGCCAGCGTGGGCTACACCCCCGAAGACCTCAGCAAATTGGGTCCGCGCCTGGAGAAAAAGGGCATCGACATCATCGAATTTTCCATCCATTATCTCGACCCCGAAAGGCTGACCGAAACCGCTCGCGCCTTGCGTAACGCGGTATCCATCCCCATCATTGCCAAGCTCAGCCAGCATGCCGGCGACCTGGGCAATATCGCGCTTTTGCTGGATCCATTTGTGGATGGTTACACGTGTATTAACAGTTTTGGTCCAACACTGACCATTGATATCGAACGCGGCACCACCCCGCTTGGTTCGCAATACGGCTATGGCTGGCTCAGCGGTCCTGCCATCAAACCGATCGCGGTGCGCTCGGTATTTGAAGTGGCACGCGTTACCCAAAAACCCGTCTTCGGGGTGGGCGGGGTAACAAAAGGCGAGGATGTGATTGAGTTCCTCATGGCTGGCGCCTCACTGGTTGAAGTGTGCACTGCCGCCATCCTCAAGGGAACGGATATCTACGGAAAAATCGCCGCTGAAACCGCGCAGTGGTTGGACGACCACGGATATAAGGGTATCGAAGACGTTAAAGGCATGTACCTGGAAAAATACCGCCAGGGGCAGACTGTGGTCACCACTGTAGAGCAGACCGTCCGGGTGGACGAATTAAAATGCAAGGCGTGCTCGTTGTGCGAGAAGGTATGTCAATTTGATGCACTCGAAGCACCGCTCAAACAGATCGCGAAGGTGAATGTTAACAATTGCACCGCTTGCGGATTGTGTGTATCCGTTTGCCCATTTGACGCGCTGGAATTACGTCCCCGTTCTACCATCCTGCAACAACCCTGAGGATTCATCCAACTTTCGGGTAGGAGTGACAATGAAAATAATCGGCCTCATCGGGGGCATGAGTTGGGAATCTTCCATCGAGTATTACCGGATCATCAATCAATCGGTTAGGGAAAAACTCGGCGGGGTTCATTCAGCCAAATGTGTGATGATTTCGGTGGATTTCGAAGAGATCGAACGCCTGCAACACCTGGGCAAATGGGAGGAAACCGGGGAAATCCTCATCAAGTCTGCGATAAGCCTTGAAAATTCCGGCGCGGATTTCATTGTGTTATGCACCAATACCATGCACAAGGTTGCAGAGGAAATTCAGGCTCATATCCATATTCCGTTGTTGCACATCGCGGATTCAACCGCGCAAAGAGTGATTGACTCAGGCATTCACAAGGTTGCATTACTGGGCACACGTTTTACCATGGAAGAAGATTTCTACAAGGGCAGACTTGTGCAGAAACACAACCTGGAAGTGCTCGTCCCCGAGCGTGAGGAGCGCGAGATCATTCATAACGTGATTTACAACGAATTGGTCGTTGGAAAGATTCAACCCCAATCCAGGGAACAGTATTTGAAGATCATCATGCGTATGGTTGGAGAAGGTGCCGAAGGAATCATCCTGGGCTGCACGGAAATCGGATTGCTGGTCAAACAATCTGATTGTCCAGTTCCAGTCTTTGACACCACAAGGATTCATGCTGAAGCTGCCGTGGCCTTTTCGTTGGAGTAGGGCTGCGGCAGCACTTTTCTTGAATAGCTGTTTCATCGTAAGACAAAAAATGCATTAACTTCATTACCCGCAATCGGATAGAATCAGGTTAATAAATTCTTTTAGTAACAGTTTTCGATTAATTCCGGAGGTGGATTCCATGCAATATCGAAAATTAGGACGCACCGGTTGGAATGTTTCATCGATCTCTTTTGGTGCCTGGGCAATTGGCGGGGCGTGGGGAAACGTTGATGACAAAGACTCCCTGGCTGCGCTGCACCGGGCGATTGACAACGGCGTCAATTTTGTAGATACCGCTGATGTTTACGGCGACGGGCGATCAGAACGACTGGTGGCACAACTGCGTAAGGAACGCAGTGAAACCATTTATGTGGCTACCAAAGCCGGGCGGAGACTGGATCCGCATATTGCCGGGGGATATAACCGCCAGAACCTGACCGCTTTCGTGGAGCGCAGCCTGAAAAACCTCAACACCGATACGATTGACCTGCTTCAACTGCACTGCCCGCCTGTTCAGGTGTATTACATGCCGGAAACCTTCGGGGTGCTTGACGACCTGGTAAGTGCGGGCAAACTGCGGTACTACGGGGTGAGCGTTGAAAAGGTGGAGGAAGCCCTTAAGGCTATTGAGTACCCCAATGTTCAAACGGTGCAAATTATATTTAATATTTTCCGGCAGCGGCCTTGCGAGTTGTTCTTCGCTGAAGCCACGCGGCGGCAAGTGGGCATCCTCGCGCGGGTGCCTCTGGCAAGCGGCATGTTGACCGGCAAATTATCCTCATCTTCCACTTTTGAAGCTGACGACCACCGCGCGAACAACAGGCATGGTGAATACTTCGACCGCGGGGAAACCTTTTCCGGGGTGGATTACGAGACTGGTTTGAAAGCTGTCGAGGAACTGCGCGCGCTTCTCCCTGACGGATGGAGCATGCCCCAATTTGCCCTGCGCTGGATCCTGATGTTTGAAGCGGTCACGTGTGCCATCCCGGGAGCAAAAACTGCCAGACAGGCAGATGATAATACCCGCGCTGCCGACCTGCCGTCAATTCCTTCCGTTATCATGGTTCAGGTACGGAAAATTTACGATAAATACATTCGCGACCTGGTGCATCACTACTGGTAGGCTTTATCCCATTTTATTAAATACCAGGGAATTGATTTACTTTTCGTATTTTTGCTGGTCTTCGCGCAGCCTGGCGAAAGCAACTTCGCGGGCTGCCGCGGGGATCGTGCTGGCCTCTTCCCCGGTGCACAGGGTTAACAGGTAAGCCAGGGCACATTTTTCCAGCACCGCCGCATTATGCACAGCCCGTTCCATATCAGTGCCAAATAATAATGCCCCGTGATTTGCCATGATGAAGGCATTATCCCCGCCCTTAACATGGATCGCCACAGTCTTTGCCAGCTCTCCGGTTCCCGAGGGGGCATAAGGGATGACCTCCACGGAGCGGCCAAGAAAGCGCACCTGTTCATCGAACAGCGCCGGGATGGATTTGCCGATGAGCGCCAGGGTACTGGGGTAGACCTGGTGGGTGTGGAGGATTGCGTTCACGTCCGACCTTGCCCGGTAGATGGCGGCGTGCATGCCGCTTTCCACTGATGGTATGCGCGTTCCTTCTAAAGCTTCCAGGTTGTAACCGAGGATACAAATATCCGCATTTACCATTTTAAGGTAATCGTAGTTACTTGGTGTGATGGCAAATGCATCTTCTTCAGGGAGTCGGACTGATAAGTTCCCACCCGTGGCACTCAGGAAGCCCTTTGCGCACAATTCCCTGGAAGTGTCTATGATCAATTGGCAAAAATCTTCACGGCTGCCCATCTCATTTCCTTCGCTATCGTTTGCTCCGAGTTACTTATCGAGGAATCCCTGCCTGAATGGCAGGAAATCATACGTGGTGTAGATCTCCGTGCGGAAAGCCGGCCAGGCGCGTTTCTCTATCGCCATGTTGACTTCTCGTAACCTGGAGGGAGGAACACTGATCGTGACCACATGCCCGATGCCCATCATCACAACCCAGGTAACAATTTCGATCCCCTGAGGCGGGAATTCCTTCCAGAATCCGGATTCGCGCAGGTACGCCTGGATTTCATCCAGGTTCTTTGATTGGTCGTGCCGGAAAAATATCGTCAGTAAAACATTTTCATCGCTCATTTTTCACCTCGCCACTCAATCGCTGGGTTTGCCATCAACTACATTTGCGCTCTTGATTTGGACAATTATCTTTTCGTTAAATATACCAGTATCAGGGGAGTTCTTCGCAGGATTGGGAGCACATTTGGTTATAATATTTATATGGTTAAATCCTCTACTGCGCTTGTCATCCTCAACCCGGTAGCCGGGTTGGTGAATGAGAAGATCATGCGCCGCCTGATCGAGAATCGGTTTCACGCAGCCGGCTGGACTACGCATGTGCACCTCACCAAACCTGATGAGGATTACTGCACCCTCATCCAGGAAGAAACCGCCAAAGGAATTGATTTGGTGGTGGCAGCCGGCGGGGACGGGACGATCGCGGCGGTGGCAGGCGGATTGGCGCACAGCAGCATTCCTCTCGGCATCATTCCGTGCGGTACCTGGAACGCCATTGGGCGCCACTTCCGTATCTCAACCAATCCCGTGCGCGCTATCTCTACCATAACTGGTGCCCACAAGATGCGCCGCATGGACCTGATGGAAGTGGGAGACCACCTGCATGCCATGAACCTCGGAGTAGGTTTCAGCAGCACCATGGTCGCCCATACCCGCCGAAGTGAAAAACGCCGCCTTGGCAACCTGGCGTATTTTTCAAATTTATTCAAACAGTTGTTCGGATTGAAACTTAAGAAGTATATGATCGAGGCAGATGGAAAGGTCTTCCGTGGGCGCGCCACAGAGATCATGGTGGCCAATTATGGCATCGTGGGGCTGAATTTCATCGAAAACACGCTGAACATCTGCCCGGACGATGGCAAAATTGATGTGTTCATCTTTAAAGCCCGAACCATGCTTGACCTGCCGGGCGTATTCTGGCAGGCTTTCGTCCAGCACAAAAAACGCACGCCAAAATACCACCACCTCTCGGCAGTGAGCAAATTGAGCATACAAACCTCTCCACCCATGTTTGTGCAGGCAGATGGTGAGTTACTTGGCAAAACGCCGGTCAACCTTACGGTTTTACCCCGCTCAGTTAAAGTGATCGTACCCGTGAATTATCCGGCTAATTAACGCTTGAGATAGTTCTCCCACAACCGCTTCAGGCATACTTCCAATCTTGCGCCTAATTCCTCACCGCGCGCAGTGGTGACATCATCGTGGTTATCAAAGACCACGTAGGGCACCTTTTTTCCGGCTATCACCACTCGTTGTGAATCGGCAGCGCTGACCTCCTGCCAATCCACTTCCTTGTACAATCGCTCCAGCTTGGTGTCCTCCAGTCCGTGCTCCAGGATGCTGTCTGGTTTGTTGGGGTTGAAAGCGCTTTCGATTCTTCCGCAGGGATTCCTCCCAGCAAGACATCCAGGTAAAGCACTGCCATGCGTTCAGCCACCTCGTGGCTGATATGCTGGAAGGCAGATCTGTAACCGCCGTGTTCTGAGCCGCGTGAAAATTCAACCAGCGCGGTATGCGTATGATGAAAATCCGGCTTGTCCCGCAGCAACTTCTGGTAATCCAGGCAGATGCGCTCGACCAGCAAATCCCACTGGTACTGGTGCAGGAAATAACCCTCGCTATCGGTGTGCAGCCTGGGCTTTCCCATCCTTTCCAGTAAGCGCATCTTCCTCAAACCATGTCCACAGCATTGGAAAATCGTCCAGCTCGTTGATCTCGCCAACATGGAAACGCCGGATGCGTTCCTCGAGCGGAGTGCGCTTGAGGTAATCCATCACTTCGCTCTTCCCGGCAGCCGGGCGCGCCAGCAAAGTGAGTATCTTGAAAATCGGTTGTTCGGTCATGGCAGGCTCCTGATTTTTTGTTAATTCATTTTGAGTTGTGAGCGCGCTTTTGTCAAGCCTTAACGCTTCGAATGCTATAATCAGTTTTTATTGAGGTTATTCCGGTATGATGCAAAGCGCTGCAAAATCTGTAAACAAATGGATGGTGTTAATCTCAGTGGCCATGGGCGTTTTCCTGGCCACCATTGACGGCAGTATCGTCAATATTGGATTGAATACCCTGGTCAATGAACTGCATCAGCCCCTGGCACTGGTGGAATGGGTGGTGCTGGCTTACATGCTCACCATTGCCACGCTCATGCTCACCGTTGGCCGGCTCTCCGATATGATCGGCAAGAAAAAGCTCTACCTGGCGGGTATCATCATTTTCACCATCGGATCCGGGTTGTGCGGCATCGCCCCCTCAGTGTACTGGTTGATCGCTTTTCGCGTGCTGCAGGCTATCGGTGCCGTGCTGGTGATGGCCATCGGCATGGCAATTGTCACTGAAAATTTCCCGCCGCAGGAACGCGGAAAAGCCCTGGGGGTGATGGGCACCATGGTGTCTCTCGGGATCATCACTGGTCCCACCCTCGGCGGGCTGATCCTGCAATCACTCACCTGGCACTGGTTGTTCTTTGTTAACCTTCCGGTCGGTCTGATCGGGGTCTTCATGGTGATCAGGTTTATCCCCAACGATAAGACGCGCTCTCAACAGAAATTCGATTTCGCCGGCGCCGGGGTAATGTTTGTCTTCATGGCTTCGCTGCTTTTTGCCTTATCGGTCAGCCAGCACAGCGGTTTTAACAATCCGCTGGTGTTTGCCCTGCTGGTGCTGGCGATAGGCTCGTTGATCGCATTTATCGTGATCGAGAAAAAATCAGCCTCTCCCATGATCGATCTTAACAATGTTTCGCAACAGGCAATTTTCGATCAATCTCATCACCGGATTTATGATCTTCCTGTGCACTGCCGGAACCAGCGCTGCTTTTTCCCCTTTACCTGCAAAATATCCTTCATTACAACTCCCAACACACCGGGTTAATGCTGGCGGTCACACCAATTTGCGTTTCCATCGTCGCGCCTCTTTCAGGTGCACTTTCAGACCGGACGGGTTCACGCCCCATCACCACCCTGGGATTATTGATCGTGATCATCGGGTTTATTGCTGTCAGCACTCTTACTGAAACAACCTCAACCTGGGGCTACCTGCTGCGTTTTATCCCCGTAGGTATCGGCATCGGGTTATTTCAATCTCCAAATAACAGCGCCGTGATGGGATCTGTGACACGCGAGCATCTCGGAGTGGCTTCAGGTTTGCTCTCCCTCACACGGACGGTTGGACAGACAGCCGGCATTGCCATCCTGAGTGCTTTTTGGGAGAATCGCGTCGCTTTTTATAACGGCAGTTTCCTTGAGTCCGGCGCAACTTTTGCGCCTGCTGCCAACCAGGTGGCGGGGTTGGTGGATACAGTCCACCTCACCATCGCGATACTGGTGGCAGCGTTCCTCATCTCCTCATGGGCGCTGGTGGAATTCATCAAAACGAAAAGGTCCAATCCCGGTCCATCAACTCAATAGATTTCTCCGCGATACCGCTGGCTTCAAACTTGCAACCCTAACATGGGAGAACTAACCATGCATCTTCTTGCGCGTTTAATCCAGGGTTTTATTCCAATTGGTCTTATCGCCGGCATCGGGCTGGCCTCTTTTTCAGCTTTTGGTCAGGCAGAACGATCCCGCGTTAAGGGTTTCGGGGTGGATCTGGCAGGGCGCATGCCCACCAGCGTTGAAAATGCTGAATCCGCGCTGGTCAATATTCAAAGTTCCGGTGCATCCTACGTGAGGATAGCGTTAAATTGGAGTGAGATCGAATACACCCAGGACACCTATGACTGGAATGCGGTCAGACCTCTCGATCAACTCGTGGCTTCAGCTTTTGAAAAAGAATTGACCATTGTGGCTGTTCTCAGCGGCGGGCCAACCTACCTCGCAGCCTCCGGGGGTACTGTTGACCGGGTTGCCTTTGGAGACCGCTGGGAGAAATTCGTTGGGGCGGCAGTGGGTCATTACGGCGAGATGATCAATACGTGGGAAATTGGCGAGGACATTAACACTCCCTCAAGCCAGGCTGGCATGCTCATGCCCTCCACTCCCGGAGCCGCACTTCAACCTGATCCTGTGTTTTACACCAAGTTACTGCGCTCTGCTGCCAAGATCATCACACGGGCAGACCCCAATGATGACGTGTGGATAGGCGGGCTCGTGAGCCCCTCTGCCGGAAATTGCGCGGTGAATCCGCTTACATACTTATTGGAAATTCATGGCGCGCGCGGGTGGAATTCCGCTGACGCCATCTCGTACCAACCCGCCTGGGGCGGCGCCGCTCCAGAATTCAACGCTCCGGGAATCTCCCCCGCCTGTGCATCAACAGTAACCACCAATGCCTCATCCATGATAGGAGATATCCGTTCTGTGCAGGAACTCGCGCGCCAGTTAGGCGGCATGCCTGTTTACATTACCAGCCTGGGTTGGAATACTGCTGACCTGGCTTTTCTTGCGGGGAACCGCAACATCCAATACGCCCAGGTGGAAGCTGATATGCTGACGCGCGCCAGCATCAGCCTGATGGGCGCGGATCTAATCCAACTCATTTTCTGGAATACCGAACTACCCCCGCAGACCTCCACCGCCAATGCCCTGCGCAATTTATCAGATGCTCTTGATACCGCCAAGTCCATCGGGCAGGTCCAGGGGACAACCGGGTCTGTGCAGGAATTCCGTTTTCAAAAGGGAGCCAACCTCAAGGTTTTCCTCTGGCGCACACAGGACGGCGACACCGGTGTGCCGATAAGCGTCTCCAATCTCCATCCGGGGAACTTCCTGGCATACGGCGTTGATATGATCGTGCTTAACAATCACACGGGTATTCCTGTAGCGGTTGACGCTTCCGGGACGGCTGTTCTCGGTTTGAACGAGCGGCCTCTCTTACTCACCGGAAAGGTTGGTGATCTCGCAGCCCAGGCGCAGAGTGCCATTACGGACCAATTGGAAATATGGCAGATGCAAATCGGCGAGTTGATCCGCCACGGATTGAACAATGCCAAGGCTGCCTTCATGGACATGCTTGAAGAGCTCTTTAACCAGGCAAAGGATAAAGCCGTGGAATGGGGCGAGGAACAGATTGACGAACTGCTGAACTAACCGCAGTATAATGACGACTGGCAGCATTATCGAAAGGAAGTACTCATGTTTGCTAAAACAACAGTAAGAATCCTCTGCATCCTCTTTATCCTGATGATTTCTGCCTGTGATCTTCCGGAAGTTACCCCGCCGGTGGAGGATACGGCATCGCCAACAACCTCCTTCATCACTTCACCGGAGGCGTCAATTACTGCACCATCCACTCCGCAAACCACCGCGGTCACGATTTCTGATAGCAATGGCAGCAACCTGGTCATTGTTCAAAAAGTGCCCATATCCAACCCACAACGCCTGGATTGGTCAAACGACAGCCTTTCGTTTTCTGTGGTCACGCAAACCACCGACTCCGGCGGCGCTGAATTATTTGGGGTAACCACGCTGGACGTTCCTTCACTCGCCACGCGCTATGTGTACAGCGTAAAAGACGGGCGCATTTCGGCTGTTGCCCCTGATGGGCACACCGTAGCGGTTATCTCTGGAGACTGGTTATCCTATTCGCTGGTTGATTTGCGGGCCGGAAACGCTGTGGTTGCTGCCGGAACCCCGGGGTTCCGCATTGCCAATGTTACGTTTTCACCTGATCTGAAGTACACCGCCGTCACGCAGGCTGAAGCCTGGGAAGTGGTGCTCTACAGCATTCTTGATAATTCAGAAGTCCGCCGGTTGAACGGGTTTGAAACTGCCGCCCCGGTATTTGACGCAGGGTTTTCCGCCAGCCCGGTATGGATGTTGTGGCATGCCCGTGCGACAGCTCAGTTACAGGATGTGGAGAGCGGCGCGCTCAGCGCTGCGTTCAACCATGAAGATTTCCTCTCAGCCTACACATTGTCTTCGGACAGCACCCTGCTCGCCACCGCTGCCGGGAAAACAGTCAATGGAACCTTCTCCCCGGTTGTTATTCTTTGGGATGCCGCCCAGGGTTTGGAATTACGGACAATTATCCTGCCTTCCAGCGCATCCGCGCTCTCATTTTCACCTAATGGTCGCTTGCTCGCGGTTGGCGTGGAAGATACCCTGCAGCTCTGGCGCGTTTCAGATGGCGTTTTACTCGGAACTTTCCCCGGGCATATGGCCACTGTCGCCCTGGTTAAGTTTTCACCTGACGGAAAATCAATCATCACCGCCGGGTTTGATAACCAGCTGTATCTCTGGCAAGTCCTGCAGTAACCAATGCAAAAAACCCCGGCAGCTGCCGGGGTTTTTTCTTGAATTAATTCCCTATGGTATACTTTTTGTGCGTTTTCTACCACTGGTGACCAAGCATGCCTCTCCTTTCAGCCCAAAACCTCTCAAAATCCTTCGGACCTGTGGATCTCTTCACCTCCGTTTCCCTTTCCATTCCCCACCGTGCCCGTATTGGGCTGGTGGGTGCAAACGGTATCGGCAAGACCACCCTGCTGCGCATCCTCGCGGGTGAGGAGGAATCCTCTGGCGGTGTGGTCAACCATGCCCGCAGCGCGCGCATCGGTTACCTCCCCCAGGAAGCTGTGCTGGATTCCAGCCTGACCCTTTGGGAAGAGGAACTGACTGTTTTCTCTCCCCTGATCGAAATGCAAAACGAATTACATGCCCTGGAGGCTCGCCTCTCCACTGAAGCTCAATCAGATGGGCTGTTGGAGGAATACGGCCGCCTGCAGGCTGCATTCGACCACGCCGGCGGTTATACCTTTGAAAATCAACTGCGTATGACGTTAACCGGTCTTGGCTTTACTAAATCGGATTTCAAACGACCAGTATCGCAACTCTCGGGCGGTCAGCGCACCCGCGCCCTGCTGGCAAAACTGCTTCTCTCGCAGCCAGACCTGCTCCTGTTGGATGAACCCACCAACCACCTGGATATTGAAGCGGTCGAGTGGCTGGAGGATTTCTTTAAGGATTGGCCCGGCGGGGTATTGATCGTTTCGCATGACCGCTACTTCCTCGACCAGGTGGTAAGCGCCATATGGGAAATGACTCCGGCAATCGAAGAATACCGCGGCAATTACAGCGCATACCTCATGCAGCGCCAGGAACGGTATGAACGTGTACTTTCGGAATACCAGGCGCAGCAGGAATTCATTGAAAAAGAAGAAGACTACATCCGCCGCAATATTGCCGGGCAGAATACACGCCAGGCGCAGGGAAGGCGCAAACGCCTGGAACGCATGCTGGCAGACTCCCTTTTTGTACGTCCGACGAAAAAACGCAGCCTCCACCTGAGACTGGCAACGGCAGCCCGCTCGGGTGATTTGGTACTGCGCACGCGTTCATTGAGCGTGGGTTACGCCGATGAAGGCAAGCCGCTTTTCGTGGTCCCCAACCTCACGCTTGTAAGAGGTGAATGTGCTGCCATCATCGGCCCCAACGGTGCCGGAAAAACCACGTTCCTCAAGACTGTGCTGGAGGTGATCCCTCCCCTGGCTGGAGAAACCGTTTTGGGGGCTTCACTTTCCATCGGCTACTTTGCCCAGGCGCATGAGAAATTACATCCACACTGGACGCTGATGGAAGAGATCCAGGGGATCCGGCCAAAAATGCTGCCGGCTGAAGTAAGAGATTACCTCGCCAAATTCCTCTTTACCGGGGATGATGTTTTCAAACTGGTGGAGGTGCTCTCCGGCGGCGAGCGCGGACGCCTGGCTTTAGCCTGCCTGGCGCTGGATGGTTCCAACCTGCTCCTGCTGGATGAGCCCACCAACCACCTCGACCTGCAATCCCAGGAAATCCTGCAATCCGTACTGTCAGATTACCCCGGCACGATCCTGCTGGTCTCGCACGACCGCTACCTCATCGACGCGCTTGCCACTCAAATATGGGAGGTGATCCCGGCGCAACGGACGCTCGTCCAGTTCGACGGCACCTACAGCGAGTACCGTCTCTTCAAGCAGCAGTCCAGCGCATCCACCCGAAATACTCCTGCCAAAGCGCCCGCGGTAAGGCCAAATAGAGCCGAAGGGATGAGCAAAGGTGAACGACAGCGCATCGAGAACCGTATCAAGAAAATTGAGCTTGAGATTGCTGATCTGGAATCTGAATTAAAGTCACTCGAAAACGCCCTGGCGAATCCCCCTGCCGACGGCGCGAAAGTGCTCCAATTAGGATCAGCGTATTCAGATGTCGAACGAAAACTTGAGGACCTCATGCAGGCATGGTCGATCGGGCACCAGGAACTGGAAGACTAATCCACACCATCTGCCAGCGAAGTCCTCATGGGTTCATCCCCGTTATACTTTCTCAACTGCGGCCATTTTAAAGCGATTACCAGCACGGAGATCAGGCAGCCGATCCCGCCGGTGATGATGGCCATGGGGGTTCCAAAAGCCTGTGCCACGGCACCGGCTTCCACCTCTCCCAGGCGCGGTCCCCCGGCAAAAAATATCTGGTTGATGCTGATCATGCGTCCGCGCAATTCATCAGGGGTCTGCAACTGGCGGATGGTGTTGCGCAATATCGTGCTGATGGCATCTCCTGCTCCAATTAATACCAGGGCTGCAAATGTCAGCGGAAAACTGCGGGATAAACCGAAAACAATGGTGGCAATGCCAAAAAAGGTAACACCAGAGATCAACAATTTGCCCTGGCTGCGCAAATTCACCTTTTGTGCCAGGTAGATTGCCACTGCCACCGAGCCCACGGATTGCGCTGCAGAAAGCCAGCCGTATCCGATGGCACCAACATGCAGAATATCGCGCGCCACGAACGGCAGCAAGCTGTTGGCTGAGGAGAAGAAGGTGGCAAAGAAATCCAGGATCATGCTGGAGAGGATGATCGGCTGCCCGAGGATAAATCGGATTCCCACCGGGATACCGGAAAAATCGAGTTTCTTGAAGGAACTGGGCTGCTGGCGCATCACCGGTGTTGCATTTTCACGTTCCACTTTTCCCATCAGGATCAAAGCCAGTAAGACCGCCAGGAACGTGATCGCGTTGATCCAGTACGTCCATTCCTGCCCCAGGGTGGCGATCACCAGACCGCTTAAGGCTGGCCCGATGATCGCGCCGGTGTTCGAGGCGATGGATTGCAGCCCAAAAGCGCTTTGCAAGTCCTTGCGCGGAACGATGTTGGCAATGAGGGACTGGCGCGATGGGCTGTCGAAGGAGATTGCAATACCGTTAATTGCAGATATGGCGTAGATCCACCAAATACTGATCCGGTCAGAATAGGTGAGCACCCCGAGGAGTATGGCTGTACCCATCACCATAGTTTGGGTAATGAAAAGTACCCGGCGGCGGTTAAAAGTGTCTGCCACCAATCCGCCGACCAACGCGAAAAGGACAATGGGGATGAACCGTGCCAGGCCGACACCGCTTACCACGATCGGCTGGTCGGATAGTGTGCGCAAATGCCAGTAGATCGCCCAGGCTTGCATCTGGCTTCCGGCCAGCGACACTAATAATCCCACCCAGAGCAGGAAGAATTTTCGATGTCGCAACGCGGGTGGGATTCGGAATAACTCACTCCATTTCATATGGGATTTTATGTCCCCCAATCCCTGAGGTAGAGAAAATCGTAGCCAATAGCGCGGTTGCTTAATTTGGCGATTGGCGGAAGCACGCGTTTGAACTGATTCTTGCGCACACGCGTCAAAACTGTGCGCACAAATTCCTCAGCAAAACCTGCTTCAACACACTCTTCCGGTGAGCAGCGCTGGTCCACCAGGAGGTCAAGCAGCCTATCCACCTCTTCGTAAGTGAATCCCAGTTCGCCTTCGTCCGTTTGTCCTTCCCAAAGATCCGCAGAAGGTGCTTTATCAATGAGCGCTTTGGGGATGCTCATGGCTGCGGCTAACTGGCGCACCTGGGTCTTG
The DNA here is from genome assembly GCA_963753625.1 of uncultured Chloroflexia bacterium. GTDB lineage: Bacteria > Chloroflexota > Anaerolineae > Anaerolineales > Anaerolineaceae > UBA6107. The sequence continues at coordinate 560,131 of CAVWCP010000002.1, read as the reverse complement.
TAGAGATCGCCCACCGGGTTGAAAGCACACGCTGAATCTCCAAAAAGGGTGGAGTACCCCAAAAGGATTTCCGTTTTGTTACCCGTGCCCACCACAAGCCCCTTAAAATCCTCGGATTGATCAAAAAGAATGATCATGCGCTGCCGCGCCATGATATTACCTTTACGGCGTTTATCCATGTTGGGGAAGCGGTTGATCAAAGGATCAACCATTTCCGTGATCGGGATGGTGAGAGTCTTCACCCCCAGAGCATCTATCACCAGTTGAGCGTCATCCAGGGAACCCTGTGAGGAGGTGCGGTAGGGCATGCGGATTGCCAATACATTGTCCGCGCCGAGTGCTTCTGCTGACAGGTAACAGGCGAGCGCAGAATCCAGTCCGCCGGAAATCCCCAGGACCGCGTGGGAAAATCCAGCCCGTGTGATCTCGTTATGAATAAAATCCGTTAAAGTCTTGCGCACCACAGTGGTATCGATCGTCAGGTCAGTCATTTAGACCTCCTAAATGGTTGTAAAAAGGTTTTTATCTGCTTTTGATTTTACTGCAAAGGAGAGGACAAACCAGAATAATGTAACAAACATCACTAAAAGACATGCCCAAATATCCAGTCGCAGCCCCAACCAGTGAATAATAGGGTCAGTGCGCATGAACGAAAACACCAGTGTGTGCACCAGGAAAAGCAGCAGCAGGAGTGCCATCCGTCTTCCGGATTTAAATTCTTTCCTGTATAACCATTCCACTCCGCCGAGGAGGAGAAGCAGGCTTAACGCTGCGGCCGGCTGCACCGGAACCCGGTTGGCAGTGATGCCCGTGATATCCAGCATCGGCACACCCCACCAGATGGAAGGATCCAGGCGCCCTCCGTAAGCCACGCCCGCGCTCCAACTGGCCAGCCAGAAGGAGACCGCCAAGGGCAGCAGCATGACGCCAAACTTGTCCAATGAACTGCCGAAAGCCCCTCGATGGGTCAAGGCGATCACCAGGGCTGCAAGCAGTCCGGCTGACAGCGCTCCCGGCCACCACAGTCCGCCTGCGCCTATGTTGAACACTTCGCTGCTGCGGGTTGAATAGTAGCTGCTGTGCAGCAGCACAGACGCCAGGCGAGCACCCAGCAGCGCTGCCGCCAGGACGATCAAGCCGTAAATTAACCATCGCAGACGCTGATGAGCCTCCACAGTCAGGGCAAGCCTGAGTAGTGCAATGGATGCGCCAAACCCGATGAGGAAAGAGAAAACGGACAAGGGAGCCTCGGAAAGAATATCAACTATCTTATCACAGCCGTTCTAGAGAGCAACTACCTATAAAACTAAAAGGCAGTCGCGATGACTGCCTTTTTATTAATTGACTGATTCCACCTTTTCGATCTCGGGGAAGAACTGCTTCACCGTTCCTTCCACCCAACCCTTAACGGTAACCGGCGAGAGCGGGCAGCCGAGGCAGGCTCCGCCCAGTTTAACCTTGACGACTTTGCCGTCAAAAGAGACAAACTCCACTTCACCGCCGTGATAATTGGAAATATAGGAATTCAATTGTTCGATCAAACCGCGCAACTGCTCTATCTCTGAAAAAGAAGGGGGTTTTTCTGTCATAACGGCATCCTCAGATCTTTTGTTCAACGATTAATGGATAACTCTAATAAAAATCATACCATAGTTGGTTAAACATTAATTTATCTAGTCTGGAAATACGGGTTGTAGAGACACTTGATTATCAGTTAAAACCACACAGGAGATGAAAACATGGAAATGGTAATCGATTTTCCCGGCGGTGCGCGCGTGGACGCCCATTTCGGTCCCTATACAGTGATGACTGACCAGCCCCCTGCAGGCGGCGGAAGCGCATCCGCCCCTGCTCCATTCTCGTTGTTCCTTGCGTCCATCGGCACCTGCGCCGGAATTTACGTGCTGGGCTTTTGCAATCAACGCCAGCTGCCAACAGAAGGTATCAGGATCATTCAGCGCATGGAAACCGACCGCACGACCGGCAAGTTGGAACAGTTGGACCTGGAGATCCAGGTTCCTCCAGATTTCCCGGAGAAATATTACCCGGCACTGGTACGTTCCGCGGAACAATGCAAGGTCAAACAGACCATTGATAATCCCCCGAAGTTCAATGTCTACACCCGGGTGACTGAATAACTCTAATTTAGATCGATCATTATTCGATAATCGTTAATTTTGGATTACTTTACCCTGTGATCGCATTTCGCAGTTGGCGGATTAATTCCTGATCTCTTTTCTTGTCAAACATTCGACCCATTTGGACCTCCCTGGGATAAGACCACGGATGATCATGTAGATACACTTCGGGTTCATCACCAAAACGCGGAGCAACATGGGCGTGCAGATAGGGATCGCTGTTCCCCATCACGGCGTAATTGATGCGGTATGCACCTGTCACCTGCATGAGCGCATCTCCGATGGTCACCATATCCAGCAGAAAATCGGCGCGCTGTTCCCGGTTGAGGTCATTCAATGAGAGAACCACGGGATCCGCCAGGAGGATGCAGTATCCCCGCAGGTATTGCATGCCCGCCAGAACGGCCCACCCTGAAGGCATGCGGCAAATCAACCCCGGGTGTTCACCCTTACGAGCGAGAGCCACGCCGTTTTCCACGGTATGCCCCACTTCAGGCCGACTTCTTCCCGGCTGACGCCAGGTAGACCACGAATAAGTCTTCGCCATCCAGACCCAGCAGTGTGTTCAATGCCTCATCATCGAAAGCCGCGATCGGGCAGATGCCGCTGGCAATCTGTTCTGCGCCCAGCGCCAGGTTCTGGCAGACATGTCCGGCGTCCAGGTGCAGGTAGCGGTAACCGCGTTCCACATAACGCCAGAACATGCGCTCCACCACCGCCACCCAGATGAACGTGGCAGCGCTGTTGGCGATCTGGGATTGTTCCAGGCAGGCATGCGCCACTTTTTGGGAAATATCATCAGGGAAATCCAGGTTGATCAACCCGTTTTCAATCGCTATATAGCGGTACAGCCCGGGCTGTAACCCTTCTACACGGTTGACCAGCACGTAGGTTTCAAAAGCGTGGCGCGCACCGGCAGAGGGTACTGTCCTGGCGGTGGCGGGCCGGTTGGAAACGTGCTTGACCCCCTGGGAGACCCATAAAAGGTAACTGAGTTCATTGAGCGTGAATGGAGTATCGGCATACTTCCGCAGCGAGCGGCGCGCTTCAACGGCAGTTCTCAGGTCCATAGGCGCAACCTGCATCTCCTCCCTGCTCACCAGCGGGATGAGTACTGCGCCTTGCGGCAGCGGGAGTTCCAGCGGGGGCTGCGGAACCGTCCCTGATTCCTGGGGGGTCGGATGCGTGACATTGGGGTAACGTGTTTTTTGCATGAATTCTTGACCGGAATTCTTCATGGTTTCTCCTTTAAATCTCCAATACCATTTTATGGTAACCGGGGCACTTCAACACCCGGGCGTGCCTGCCAAACTCGGTTGTGAATTGTGTTTTAAATCCAACTCCTTCGTAAAGCTGGATCGCAGGCGTGTTCCCGATCTCTACTTCAAGCACAACGCGAGAGAGGCTTGCCTCCCTGGCACAAAGTATAGCTTTATCCAACAGCGCACGGGCAATCCCCTTTCGTCTGAAGGTTTCAAAAACGGCTACATGGGCTATGAGGTACTCATTTTTTTCAGCTTCTTTTGTGTGTCCCAGAACCATCCCACGCCAGATTAATTGCGCCAACTGACCAACGCTATAGATAGAGAAGATTGACCGCGCGCACCCTTTGGTTAATCCGGGCTGCTTCCCTGCCCGGAAAACACAGCAGTAATCCTGCCATCTCGCCATCCAGGCGTGCCATGTGCGAAAATTGGTGACTGAAGCGATTGTCCTTCTCGCCAAACCAACGCAGCAGCGCTTTCAGTTCCATTTGCTCATCACCGAGACCCAAAACGGCCACACCAAAACCCGCCATGGTGTCTGCCAGTAACCTGGCAGCGGCCGGTGCGTCCTCAATTCTGCCGGGGGAAATGGTTAAGGTCATGCCTGTGTTAACCCGCTTTTGGAGTGTGGATTAATTTCTGTTTGAGAAACTCGACTGCCTTACGGATTTCAGGAGTCCGCAGCAGGATCAATACCAATCCATACACGATCGCCCCTATCGCGATCCCGCCCAGGGTGACCAGCCAGCTGCCGGATTTCGAGGTAACCAGTACCCAACCCCAAATTGCAGCGGTCATCGCGCCGCCAGCAGCGAGCGCTTTTCCTAGTCCATTTAATATCCGTCCTCCCTCTAGCCCTGAGAGTTTGCGCCGCATGAAAAACAACAGCACAAAAGATTCAAGGAAGGTTGCCAGTGAATTGGCCAGGGCTAATCCGCCGTGCGGCATCCAGCCAAGGCTGACAAACCAGCGAGAAAACAGGATGCTTAAGGCAATATTGAGAGACATGGCAGCCACGCCCACAAAGACAGGCGTTTTGGTGTCGTGGAGCGCGTAAAAGGCGCGTGAGACAATTTCAACAATGGAGTGCCCCACCAGCCCGGCAGCGTACCATACCAACGCCCATGCCACCAGCTCGGTCGAGTTCAGGTCAAAAGCGCCGCGCTGAAAAATGAAAGCTACCACCGGTTTTGCCAGCAGCATCAACCCCAGCGAGGCTGGCACCGCCAGCAGCAGCACGCCGCGCAGCAGAGATGCCAGCGACGAGCGCATTTCATTCAACTGCCCTTTGGCCACCTGCGCTGAGAATGTCGGCAGCGCGGCGATGGCAATGGACTGGGCAATGGCGATCTCTGGGATGAGCATAAGGCCAAAAGCGCTCTGGACCGCCGTGACCGCTCCCTTCGCCATGCCCGGAAGCCAGGCGGATGTTGATGAGGAAATTGAAGCTGAACAAACGCAACGCCCAACAAGCGCGGACCCATCAAGCGCGCCACCTCGCGCACTTCCGGCATGCGCATCCCAAGAGTGAAGGCGTAGCGGCGTTCGGGCAGCTTCAGCAGTGCAGGCAGCTGGACCAGACCATGCATCAGCGCGCCGCCAATAACCCCGATTGCCAAACCGTAAATACCCATCGAAGGAGCCAGGAAAAGCACGCCGATGATCTTGCCGATGGAATACATGGCAGGCGCTAAAGCCGGCCATAAGAAACTCTGGTGTGAATTGAGGATTCCCATCACCAGTCCGCTCACGCCGAAAAATAATGGGCGCTACCAGTTGGATGCGCATCAGATTAACTGTAAGTTGGAATTTGAACGGGATCAGTAAACCCCGGTGCCAGCACATTGCGCATCACCCATGGGGCAAAAATAGCGGTTAACGCGCCTACAACGATGAGGATAAGCGTGACCAGGTTGGCTATCGAAGATGCCAGCAGCCAGCTCTTTTGCGCGTTCACCCCGCGCCAGGAGAGTGGAAAACATCGGCATAAATGCCGATGCCAGCGCCCCTCCGGCAATCAATTGATAGAGGATATCCGGCAGCTTGTTGGCAGCATTGAACGCGTCATTCTCCGCTCCGGTGCCAAACTGGCGGGCAATAAGGATCTGCGAAAGCAGGCTGAACACCTGCCCGATGATGAAGGCGAACATCACGGTTCCAGTGGCTCTGGCGATCTGCTGGTTGGCTGTTTTTCCTTCCATCAATGGAGATTCCATAACATGGATTATAACCCGAGCGCTCACGCAAACGCTTTTTTCAAGCGCTGCGAGCCTGTTTTTCAGGTATACTTTGTTTGAAACAATACGTAAATGAGAAAGGATTGCTATGGAACCCAAATCAGGAAGTTCAATCCGAAGACACCCACGCAGTGGAAGAACCAAAACAGGAAGTGATTACCCCAAAGGAAGAGGTAAAACCAACGAAAAGTTTTGGTGCCAAGGTTGCTCACCTGGTTGATCGTGGCTCTGCGTCTTTTTTATTGGCGGAATGGCATTGATCTATTTCACGCTGTATCAGCCAAAAATCGCCACTCTGAAAGCGGATTTGCAAGCCTCCGAAGCTCAATTGACCAGTGTGACTCGAAAACTCGCCAAAGCTGAAACTGATCTGGCATTGGCAGAAACCAACCGCGAAACCGCCGACACCACAGTCACTGAGCTTACTGACCAGCTGCTTGCTGCGGATCTATTTAGTTCCATTTACAAATTCCAGGCTGATGTCAATGCTGCCCGTGTGGCTTTGTTGAAATTGGACCCGGCTTCTTCGCTGCAAGCGCTCAATTTCATCAAAACCGACCTGGCTGAACTTGAAAAACAGACCTCGATCCTGACGCCATTGCCGGATTCAAGGAACGCATCGCTGAAGCAGAAACCAACCTGGAGAATGATCCTGCCAAGTCGCTTGCCGCTCTGGATACCCTCTACAACAACCTGGTATTCCTGATCAGCAATCTAAATAAGTAACCCCCTCAATTAAATTAAAACGTGGCCGCAAAATTCTGCGGTCACTTTTGTTTTAACGAACAAATTACCGTAAGGATTGGATCATCTTGTTCCATACTTCGTGTATGGTTGGCGGTCATATCCATGGCAAAGGTACCCGCCACGATACTCTGAAAGTCCTTTGCTTGAAGCTTGATTTAAAGTGCGCGATATTCTCATCGTTTCCGCCAATTACGATTCTTTTAACGTGGTGTTTGGCAAAGAATTTTTCACCAAAACTCCATCGTTTCACGCATGTTCCTGTCAACTGTTTCTTCAGTTTGCCGGATCCCGTCAATCGATCCCCCGCGGAGCCCGCGGGTGGAAATTGCTGATCCAGTTTTCACGTGCTTGATATCGCTTGCCAAGAATTCCTTCCTGGTCAACCAATTCTCCCAGGTGAAAACAGAAGAAACGCGCCCCCTGTTTATCCACCAAAGCCACACCAATATTGCGGTACTCTTCGAGTTGGTCCATTAATGGTTCCAGGACAGTGTTGTGTTCCCACCTGGATAAAATCCCTGATGGAGATGGCTACCGGGATATATTCAAAAAAACCGGCCGGAGCGCAGGAAAACACAGCCACAGCGCGCCCCGACCAATCGTATTCATGGTCAAAAAATTCTGTAATTCTCTCTACATCACTTTCGAGGGTTAACGATTTCAACATGTTGCGTAAACGCAGTCGGTGGGTTTCGGCATTCCCTCCGGTTGGTTCAGTGTTCAAATAAAGACTGACAACCGGATCGCTGGCTGAAAAACCCTCGATCTTTCGCAGGCCTGTTTCCGAAAACATGGAACCTCCTCTATTTTGAATGTGCGAGACTGTCCTTAAGGTCGTTTACCAAGAGTAAGGGTCACCTCCTGTTGTGTTCCATTGCGGATGACAGTTAACACGATTTTGTCACCCGGCGATTTGTTCAGGAATATGTAGCTGATCACATCCCCGTAAACCTGGACGGGTCTGCCATCCACGGCAATGATCAAATCACCGCCGGAGTACAGCCCCTGGATGTTGGAAGGATTGGTTCCGCCCTTTAAGCCGGCAAGTGCAGCTGGCCCACCGGGAGTGACAGACATCACGTAGGATCCTGAAGTCTGAGTAAAGCCAAGTTCCTGCCACTCTGCCAGCGTGAGATCCTCACGTGAACTGGAAATGCCCATGTAGGGATAATCGTACTTGCCATCCTGGATGAGGTAAGGGACGACACGCTTGACGATATTGATCGAAACAGCAAAGCCGATCCCTGTATTTACAGCCTCCCCCTGAAGGGTTGTACCCGTGGTCTGGATGGCGCGGTTGATGCCTACTACTTCGCCATTCAGATTTAGCAGCGGACCGCCAGAATTACCCGGGTTGATGGAGGCGTCCGTTTGAATGAGGTCACCAGCAGAATAAGTACTCTGGTCAGAGGTGGTGCGGATGGAATCGAGCACCCTGCCCTTGGCGCTGACAATACCGAGGGTCATGGTGTTGGAGAGCCTGAATGGATTGCCGATGGCGACCACCATCTGACCAACCTTAAGTGCGTCTGAATCACCAAGGCGCAGCGGGAAGAGAATATCTTTAGAAACCGTAACCTTAACGACAGCAACATCTGAATCCGGGTCGGTGGCAAGCACCTCTCCCATTACCTTTTGCCCGTTCGGGAAATCCACCTCAACTTCAGTAGCGCCATCCACGACATGGAATTAGTGAGGATGTGCCCTTCCTTGTCGATACACGAATCCGGAGCCGGATCCCATGCCGGTGGCGGTGGTGGTGATGATTGCCACAACCCCCGGGTTTACCTGTTCATACAAGGTGGTCAGCACCTGGTCAGATGTCAATTCCGCCCCCACCGGGAGTACGGATGGAATATCCGTTTTCGAGATCAATCCGGGAAGGTTAACAATTTCGGGTAGTTGCGTGTGGGGCAACCAGGTCTAAACTTGGCAGAAACGAACAGGACATTAAACCAAGAACAAACAGGGTACCAATAAGGATGGTGATTTTGTTTTTCATTTTTACTCCACTTACTTAAGTCACTATTTATAAATCGCGCAGCTGTTCAAACAGTTTGCGTTGTTTATCGCTCAACTTTTTCGGGAGATCCACTTTTACCTGTACAAAAAGATCTCCAAAGACTTTAGGTTCCTTCAACTTCGGCAGTCCGCGGCCAGTTAAGCGAATTTTTTGTCCCGCCTGCGTTCCGGCAGGGATCGTTAGCCGTACCTCGCCCGAAAGAGTGGATACGTTGGTCGTTCCGCCTAAAACAGCAGTGAAGAGATCGATCTTCACCTCAGTACTCAGGTTGGAGCCGTCCACCTTGTAACGGGAGTGAGGCAATACCTCCACGACCAGGTGCAGGTCACCCCTTTGCCCGCCCATACTGGAAGGAACCGCGCCTGCCATACGCACCTTGGTGCCCGTGGTTGCGCCAGCGGGGATTTTTACTTCGATGCGCTTGTCGCCTATTTGAAATAATCGTTCGGTCCCGCGGTAGGCCTCTTCGAGAGTTATCTCAACTTTTTGTTCAATTACCTGGGCTCTGGCTGGCTGGCGTGATGCTGAACGCGCGCCGCCCGGCACGCCGCCGAATATGGCACTGAAGAAGTCCGAGAAGCCGCCAAACACATCATCATAATCTCCCATGTCCACCGGGCTGGTACGACCGCGAGGCTGCTGGTTGGTCCAATCATTCCAGTTGAAGTTGCCGGGGTTCCCGCCGCGCTGACTGCCACTGATTGTAAGAGTCACCTAATTGGTCATAATGCGCCCGCTTTTTGGGATCGCTTAAAACCTCATAGGCTTCGTTGATGTCTTTGAATTTTTCTTCTGATGTTTTGTTCCCCGGGTTCTGGTCAGGATGATACTTCATCGCCAGTTTACGGTATGTTTTCTTGATTTCATCCTGGGTGGCTTTACGCTCCACACCAAGTACTTTGTAATAGTCCTTGTATTCCATAACGTTATTCTATTCCCGATTAAATTATAGCGTCAATAGATTAATAATCGAGGATTTGTGGAGATACTCATATAAAACATTAATATTTTGATGATCTTCCGGTTTTCAGAATCAATGCCCCAGGAATTGCAGGACTGCCTGAACAGCTTCGTCTTCGCTGCCGTATTCGACCACCCTGAGTGTCGGGTTGGTATTCCCGGTGATGATCTTTGAAACCCTTTTCCCCCGCTGGTAGCAGCACAGAACAGGCTTTTGCATGGTCAAACCCAGCGCGACTTCATAACCGACGCCATGCGAAGGGGTTGACACCTCTGCCACCACCACATCGCACTCCTGCAGCCAGCGCATATCGCGCGTAAAAATCTCAACTGGTTCCGCGACCTTTTCAAGCTCGGTTACCTCCGGCGTGGAGAGGTGAGCTGTAGGAACCTCATGCCCGGCTGTGAGCATGGCAGCTACCATTGCCTGGTAAACCTTTTCTTCATTTCTGCCGCCGGTGATCGAACACGAAAAATAGACGTTCATGCTGCTCTCCAATAAGTATAGTTTGGCACGTCTCGTGCAACTATATTACTACTTAGGCTTGCCTGGCGTGGCATTGACATTATGCTACCATTGTTGAGATAATTTTATCGTATCACAGAACCAGGGTTCAACGCCGCAGCCTCGAATCTGAACCAGTTGAACAGGAGAGTTGAAATGAATAAAAAAATGATCGGCCTGATAATGATACTTTTGATAGCCTCGCTCGCCCTCAGTGCCTGTGAAAGACCTGCCACCAGGGCACCAGGCGGCGCTGCCACGCCCACCAGCGAGATCCCATTCCCGGTAGCCACCCAGCCTCAGATCATGGTGGATATTCTCAAGGGAACCCAAACCGCTGCAGCATTAACGCCGCAAACTGGCGGTGGAATTGCTGCCACGGGCACCCCTTCATTTGCATATAGCACCCCCGCAGCCGGCACTGCCGCTGCAGCCACTTCCGCGCCGGTAGTGGAAAGCACCCCCTATCCTGCCTCCACGCCCGGTAAACCTGCCAGCTACACTTTACTCCATGGTGAGTTCCCATACTGTATCGCGCGCAGGTTTAATGTGAACCCTGTTGACCTGTTGAGCATGAACGGCTTGAGCATGGATTCATTCCCGGTAACCGGTGCCACTTTGAATATTCCCACAAGCGGCAGCTTCCCCGGTGAACGCGCCCTCAAAGCCCACCCCACCACCTATACGGTTAAGGCCGGTGAGACTATTGGCATGGTCGCCTGTTACTTTGGCGATGTTGATCCCAATATCATTTATGCTGCCAACGGGATTGCAGTGGGTACTGCCCTGACGGCCGGGCAAGTGCTGCAGATTCCATAACCAATTCTCCATAAATTATCGACCTGGCGGGATTCATTCCCGCCAGTAGAATTTAAGGCAGGAGATCCTGAAAATGGCCAAACCCGAATTCCCGGAAGTTGTAAAGTTTAAAGCCCGTTTATTTGATGTGAAAGACGTGCGTGTAACGCTCGCGGACGGCAAGTCAAGGTCATATGAAATGGTCGATATCAGCAATGCGGTCATGCTCCTGCCCATTGATACAGAGAGCAACGTCTATTTTGTTGAACAATTCAGGATTGGCGCAAAGCGCAGCCTGCTTGAACTCCCTGCCGGCAAGATCGAACCCCAGGAAGACCCGGTATCCACTGCACTGCGGGAGTTGCGTGAGGAAACCGGTATGTCTGCCTATGATCTAAAACTGATTGGCAAATTCTACATGAGTCCCGGCTATTCAACCGAAACCATGTATTGCTACCTTGCAAGTGATTTATATGCTGCGCCCCTTGCACCGGATGCGGATGAGTTCATACAGGTGCAAAAAATTCCACTCTCCGTTGTCTTCGAAATGATCAGCCGGGGTGAGATTGAAGACAGCAAGACCCTGGCAGCTTTTTCTCTGGCTCGCGCCATACTAAAATGAGAAAAAAGCCCAGTAGACCTAAACTATCGTCAGGGATCGGTTAAATTCCTATGAGTGAAACCATTGGCATTATCCATCCAGGGGAAATGGGAATTTCTGTTGCCGCCTCCGCGCAAGCTGGCGGGAACATTGTGCAGTGGGCGTCGCAGGGGCGCAGCCCTCAAACGCGAACTCGCGCCGCTGAACACGCACTGGTGGACGCCGGGAGCATTAAAAACCTGTGCCGTTCCTGTTCCATTCTCATCAGCGTTTGCCCGCCGCACGCAGCCGCTGAAGTCGCAGACCAGGTGCTGGGATATTCTTTCAAAGGATTGTATGGGGATGTTAATGCCATCTCTCCTCAGAAAGCAAGGCGGATCAGTGACAAGATGTGCAATGCGGGGATCTCCTTTGTGGATGGCGGCATCATCGGCGGTCCAGCCTGGGAACCCGAATCCACCTGGTTGTATCTCTCTGGTGATGAGGCGCAGCGCGTTGCCGATTGTTTCAAAAAAGGTCTCCTGAAAACGGCAATCCTGGGCGCGGAGGTGGGCGAAGCCTCTGCCCTCAAGATGTGCTATGCCGCTCTAACCAAAGGCAGCAGCGCGCTCCTGTGCGCGGTAATGGGTGCAGCTGATGAACTGGGTGTTCTTGAACCCTTGCTGCAGCAGTGGGAGCGTGATGAATCAGGGGAGGCTGAGCGCAACATCCAGCGGGTGCGGCGTGTGACGGCTAAAGCGTGGCGTTTTGCAGGGGAGATGGAAGAGATCGCCTCCACTTTTGAGGGCGCCGGGCAACCAGGCGGGTTTCACCAGGCCGCAGCCGAGATTTACACTCGCCTGAAAGGCTTCAAGGGACTAAACCAACCTCCACAACTCGAGGAAGTTTTAACACATTAAAAAACCAAAAATCAGGTAAAGACTGATCCACTCAAAACCTGGTTTTTAGTATTTTTAGAATGAATTATTCGTTTTCGCGGGATTCTTAAGATTCGATTAACCGGTTTTATTGCCTCTTCCGTTCGAGATTATTTTTTTGCGTTATAATTGTATGAACAACTGGAAATCAAATCAGGGGTTTTTTTTGCCCCTGTATATTTTAATGGAGTGAACAATGAAAAAAGAATTGATCACCATTGATGCAAACGAGGCTGTCGCCAGTGTGGCGTACCGTCTCGCGGAAGTGGTCGCCATCTACCCCATCACACCCTCTTCCAGCATGGGAGAACACGCGGATGCCTGGATGGCTATCGGCCGCAAGAACCTCTGGGGCACAGTCCCCTCTGTGGTCGAGATGCAATCTGAAGGCGGCGCGGCAGGAGCAGTTCATGGTGCACTTCAAACCGGCTCACTGACCACCACTTTTACTGCCTCCCAGGGATTGCTGTTGATGATCCCCAACATGTACAAGATCGCCGGCGAATTAACCCCCACCGTCTTCCATGTGGCTGCCCGTACCCTCGCCACGCATGCCCTTTCCATCTTCGGTGACCATTCTGATGTGATGGCTGCCCGCCAGACCGGCTTTGCGCTGCTCGCATCCGATTCCGTGCAGGTTGCACAGGATAATGCTCTCATCGCCAACGCAGCCACCCTCGAAAGCCGCATTCCATTTGTGCATTTCTTTGACGGTTTCCGCACCTCGGCTGAAGTGAACAAGATCGAAAACCTGGGTGACGACGATGCTGCGCGCCATGATCGACGAAGACCGCATCATTGAAATCCGCAACCGCGCCCTCAACCCGGAACGCCCCGTGATCCGCGGCACCGCGCAAAATCCTGATGTTTTCTTCCAGGCGCGCGAAACCGGTAATACTTTCTACACAAACACGCCCGCCATCGTTCAGAAAGCCATGGACCAATTCGCCAAGCTGACCGGCCGCGCGTATCACCTCTTTGATTATGTTGGCGCTGCGGATGCCACTGAAGTCATCATCATCATGGGCTCCGGCGCTGAAACCGCCGAAGAGACCGTGAAGTATCTCACCAGGCAGGGGGGTAAAGTAGGCGTTCTCAATGTGCGCCTCTTCCGCCCCTTCTCAGTGGAGCACTTCCTTAAGGCACTGCCCGCAACTACAAAAACCATTGCAGTCCTCGACCGCACCAAGGAGCCCGGCTCTGTTGGTGAACCGCTCTACCAGGATGTGATCACTGCCCTGAGTGAAGGACTGACCTCTGGCGATTCCCCCTTTAAAGTTTCCCCACGTGTTATTGGCGGTCGCTATGGTCTCTCCAGCAAGGAATTCACCCCCGCCATGGTCAAAGGCATCTTTGACGAAATGGTCAAAGAAGAGCCCAAGAATCATTTCACCATCGGCATCAACGATGACGTAACCAATACCAGCCTGGCTTATGATGAATCCTTCATGATCGCTGGATGAGAAAACCGTGCGCTGTATTTTCTTCGGGCTCGGTTCCGACGGTACCGTTGGCGCCAATAAGAACTCCATCAAGATCATCGGGGAAGACACCCCCAACGACGCCCAGGGCTACTTTGTGTATGACTCGAAGAAGTCCGGGTCACTCACCATTTCCCACCTGCGTTTTGGTCCCAACGCCATCCGCGCACCTTACCTGATCGGGCGCAACGACGCGCAATTTGTCGCCTGCCATAACTTCACCTTCCTTGAATGGTTGAACATGCTCAAGTATGCTGCCCCGGGTGCGGTTTTCCTCCTCAACAGCATGTACGAAAAGGATGAGATCTGGGATAAGCTGCCGCAGGAAGTACAAAAGGACATCATCGAAAAGAAACTGAAATTCTACATCATCAACGCCAACGAAGTAGCCCCAAGACAGGCATGGGCGGGCGCATTAACACCATTATGCAGACCGCCTTCTTTGCCATCAGCGGCATTCTTCCGCGTGATGAAGCCATCAAACAGATCAAACATTCGATCAAAAAAACCTACAGCAAACGCGGTGAAGCTGTTGTCAAACAAAATTTTGACGCAGTTGACCAGACACTTGCCAATCTCTTTGAGGTCAAGGTCCCCGCTGCCGTCACCAGCAAAACAGTGCGCCGCCTACCTGTCCCCGCTGAAGCTCCTGATTTTGTGACCGACGTGCTCGGTCCCGATCATCATCTTTGAAGGCGACAGCCTGCCCGTCAGCGCTTTCCCGGTGGATGGCACCTTCCCCACCGCCACCACTCAGTGGGAAAAACGCAACATCGCGCTTGAGATCCCGGTGTGGGAATCTGACCTGTGCATCCAATGCGCCAAATGCGCTTTTGTCTGCCCGCACGCTGTTATCCGCGAAAAAGTGTATGACCCCGCGCTGTTGAAAGACGCTCCGGCAACATTCAAATCCATTGATGCCAAGTTCAAAGAACTTCCCGGCATGAAATTCACCATCCAGGTATCCCCTGAAGACTGCACCGGCTGCAGCCTGTGTGTGGAAGCCTGCCCGGCACGCGATAAAGCCAATCCGCTGCGCAAAGCCATTAACATGACCCCCCAGCCTCCACTGCGCGAACAGGAAAAAATCAATTGGGAGTTCTTCCTTTCGCTGCCTGCACCTGACCCGGATCTCTTCCTGCCCACCTCGGTGAAGAACAGTCAATTGATCGAGCCGCTGTTTGAGTTCTCCGGTGCCTGCGCCGGTTGTGGTGAAACCCCTTACATTAAACTGGTTTCCCAGTTGTTCGGTGACCGGGCGGTCATCGCCAACGCCACCGGCTGCTCCTCGATCTACGGCGGCAACCTTCCCACCACCCCGTGGGCGATCAACAACCAGGGACGCGGTCCCGCCTGGGCAAACTCACTCTTTGAAGATAACGCCGAGTTTGGTTTGGGAATGCGCCTGACGCTGGACAAGCAAAATGAGTTTGCCCGCGAATTGCTGGCTGGCATGGGTGCCGAGTTGGGTGATTCCCTGGTGAAAGAGATCCTTGAAGCTGATCAAACCATCGAGTCAGTCATCCGCGCACAGCGAAAACGTGTGGAAACCCTCAAGGAAAAACTGGTGAAGAGTAAGCACCCGAGTGCCCGTATGCTTTTGGGTGTGGCAGATGCCCTGGTCAAGAAGAGCGTCTGGATCATTGGCGGTGACGGCTGGGCTTATGATATTGGCTACGGTGGTCTTGACCACGTTATCTCCACCGGGCGCAATGTCAATATCCTCGTGCTGGATACCGAAGTCTATTCCAATACCGGCGGGCAATCCTCCAAGGCTACACCTCTTAGGCAGCGGTTGCCAAGTTCTCTGCCAAAGGCAAAGGGCTGGGTAAGAAGGACCTGGGCCTGATGGCCATGTCTTACGGATATGTTTACGTGGCCAATGTTGCCATGGGCGCCAACGACCAGCAGACCCTCAAAGCCATCCTCGAGGCCGAAGCTTATGATGGACCATCCTTGATCATCGCATACAGCCATTGTATTTCCCACGGTATCGAAATGTCCAAGGGAATGGAACAGCAGAAACTGCTCACCCAGACCGGTCTGTGGCCGCTCTACCGCTACAATCCGAACCTGGTGGATGAGGGCAAGAATCCGCTCGTTCTCGACAGCCGGGAACCCTCGGTAGCTGTGAAAGATTACGCCTACAACGAGACACGTTACCGTGTGCTGGTGCAGAATGACGAAGCCCGCGCGGAGAAGTTGATGGATTGAAGCCGGCGAGTTTGCCGCAGCGCAAGTGGGAACTCTACAAACAAATGGCTGCCATGGCCTATACCAAACCTGGAGAAGAAGAACCGAAAGAATAACAAATCAATAATCGTAAGGGTGATTCATGAATCGCCCTTACTTTGATTAAAAACAAAAACCGGGTTTCTTTTTGAGAAACCCGGTTTTTAAGTTGTAGAAAATTATCGCGTTGGTTCGTCCATCATCGGTTCATTTTTCTTTTGTCGGTAGACGATGCGTCCGCGAGAAAGATCGTACGGGCTCATTTCCACTTTCACGTGGTCGCCAAGCAGAATGCGGATGTAATACCTGCGCATGCGGCCTGATAAATAAGCGAGTACTACATGGCCATTCTCGAGACGAACACGGAACTGGGTTCCGGGCAAGGCTTCGATGATCTCGCCTTCTACTTGGATCTTATCCTCTTCTTTGGCCATTTTACTCCTAACCAGCCTATTCGGCTAAAAACCTAACCATTACTATTCACCAAACTTCGGGGGATAAGCCTTCCGTTTGATGCGGCGAATCGCCTTTTTCTTTTCCACTCGGCGGGTTTCGCTCTTGGAAACAAACCATCGCTTGCGGCGGATGGTGCTTAATACGCCGCTCTTCACTACCTTTTTGCGGAACCGCTTCAGCAGTGAATCCTGTGATTCATTGGGTCTTAGAACAACAGTAGCCATTGGTTTCTCACCTCCCTTCGCGAGGGGAATAAAATAACCGCGTAGCTGCGCGGTTGAGATTTCGATCCATCAAGAAAACCTTTTGGCGATCCAGATTTCTTCCAATCACCTCTTCATTTCATTGATTTTACAATACTCGCGCGCAACAAGCAGATAACATTATACCGCGTTTTATGCAGTTTTGTTATCCCTTGATATGTGCAATCTGCTGTTATTCCTCACAGTAAGCATTACCTGAAGGTGGTAACTTATCGATCATTACCGGGTTATGTTTATCACCTATTTAATGTTTTTGTAATAATGTGAACATGGACAAAATCCATAATTGAATAGGTGATATTATTCGTTACAATATCAGAGAGAAAATATAAATTCCCCTGTATTTTCTCATATATCAATAGAAGGAGAGAAAAGATGAAAAAGAAACTGATCCAGCTCGTCCCTTTGTTTTTAGTATTGAGTATGGTGCTCGCTGCCTGTGCTCAACCCACAGCCGCACCGGTAGCAACTGAAGCCCCCGTTGTAACCGAAGCGCCTGTTGTAACCGAAGCCCCCACCGAACCCGCCAAAGTCTTCAAACTGGCCGCAATCTTCCCGGGTGTCATTACTGATAACGACTACAACACCCTGGCCTATGTTGGCATGACTGAAGCACAGAAAACCCTGGGCATTGAAGCTGTCTACTCCGAAAGTGTTGCCGTTCCTGATGTTGACCGCGTCATGCGCGAATACGTTGATGCCGGCTTCAACATCATCTGGACGCACGGTGGTCAATTCATTACCCAGACAGTCGAACTCGCAAAATCTTTCCCCGATGTTGTCTTCATCGCTGAAGGTGATGCTGCAGTTGCAGATGCTCCCGCAAATCTCTGGTTCATTGACCGTAACTTCAATGTGGGTTATTACGCTATCGGCGCCACCGCTGCCCTAGCCTCCAAAACAGGCAAAATCGCTTATATCGGCGGACAGAGCCTTCCGTTCTCTTACCAGGAAGTGCATGCCATTCAACAGGCAATCGCAGACCTTGGTTCAACCGTTGTATTTACCCCTGTTTGGAGCAGCGACTTCAACGATCCTGCCAAAGCCCGCCAGCTTACTGATGCCCTCATTGCCGATGGCAATGATGTGATCATGAGCTCCGTGAACCTTGGTATGGTTGGCGTTTTCGAAGCCGCAAAAGCTGTCACCGACACGAAGATCCTCGTAACAGCAAAATACACTGACAAGACCAGCTTTGGTCCAGACAATTTCGTCACCTCCCTGCTTTACGATTTCTCCAAACCCCTGGTTGATATTGTTACCAAGATCCAGGCTGGCGAAACCGGTGGTTATTATCCGTTAGGTTTTGACACCGGCGTAAAACTGCAGACCCCGCTCCAGAATGTTGACCCTGCTGTTGCCGCCCAAATTGAAGAGATCATCACCAAAGTTATGGATGGCACTATCGTCGTTGTGAAAGACTCCACAGAGGTCAAGTAATTTAGTTCGTTGATATCTGTACAACTGAATACTATTAAGGCTTCCGGGGTTAAACAGGATATGTACTTCTTGCGATAACCTCGGAAGTCTTAAAAATCCGGCGAACAGGATGGATAAATGGAAAAAGACATCATTCTGCAAATGCAAAAGGTCAATAAGACTTTCGATAAGGTGCAAGCCTTAAGCAATGTGGACTTTGAATTAAAGCACAACGAAATCCTTGGGTTATTAGGCGGTAATGGCGCGGGAAAAACCACGCTTATGAATATTCTTTACGGTTTATATAAGATGGATTCAGGCAAAGTCATCATGGATGACAAACCGATTACCATCTTATCCCCAAAAGATGCCATTCGCCAGGGCATCGGTATGGTGCATCAACATTTCCTTCAGATCAATAATTACACCGTCCTTGAAAACATCATTTTGGGATCAAAGGTTTCACATCCACTCAGCTCGAATTACAAAGATGAAACAATCACCATCAAGAAGCTTTGTGAACGATTTGGCCTTGAAATTAACCTTTCTTCCCGCGTTGAAGAACTTCCGATGGGAACGCGCCAGAAAGTTGAGATTCTGAAAGCCCTGTACCGCGGGGCAAAGATTTTAATCCTTGATGAACCCACCACGAACTTGATTCCACAAGAAGTTGATTCCCTTTTCCAGACTTTAAAAATCATGGTCACTGAAGGGCTGAGCATTGTCTTTATCACTCATAAACTCCGTGAAGTTCTCTCGATATGCGACCGCATCACCGTATTGCGCGAGGGCAAGAACGTGATCAGCCTTACCCGTAAAGACGCCAGTGACGAAATGCTCGTGCGCGCCATGGTTGGTGAAGGAATGGATCTCAATAAGAGCATCATGTTTACCGACCGCGGAGCAAGAACAGGCACAGGTACTGAATCTGATGTGATCAAACTTGAAGGCGTCAATAAGATCAACAAAGATAAGATTCAGGAACTCACGGATGTTTCGCTGGCAGTCAAATCAGGCGAAATCTTCGGAGTGGCAGGCGTTGCTGGCAATGGTCAGCGCGAACTGGCCGAAGTTGTAATGGGCATTCAACCGGTCAGCAGCGGGGCTTTGCAGTTCAATGGCGAGGACATCACTTTGCTATCCACTAAAGAGCGTATTGCCCGTGGATTTGTGTATATACCGGAAGATCGCCTTGCTGACGGGTTCTTAAATAAAGCCAGTATTGCTCACAACCTGATCCTGGGATATCACCATCTTCCACCCTACAGCAAGAACGGAATTATCAGCTGGAAGCATGTAAAAGATAGCTCCAGGGCAATGATATCCGAATACCAGATCAAGACCACCGGTCCCGATGAAATTGGCGGCAACCTGTCGGGCGGGAACATCCAGCGCGTGATGATCGCGCGGGCATTTTCGCAGCCATCCAAACTGATGGTGGCACATAATCCTACGCGCGGATTGGATATACCCTCCATGGATTTTGTCTACAAGAAAATGCTGGAACACGCCGCAACCGGAGCCTCAACCTTACTCCTGTCTGAAGACCTCGATGAACTTCTGCTTATCTCGGACCGGATTGCCGTCATGTACCGGGGAAAGATCGTGGGAATTCTCCCGAAAGAAAAATTTGAAAAATACGAGATCGGACGCTTGATGAGCGGTTACGATCTGGAAAGTAAATAATCGAGGAGAGAGCTAAACCAATGACACAAATAAAGAAATTCTTTCCTTACCTGATCGCGGTACTCGCCGCCTTCCTGATTTTGGGAATCGCACTCTGGGTGTTGAAATTCAATCCTCTCAAGGCATACCAGACATTACTTTTTACTTCCTTCCGCACACCCAACGGGTTTATCCAAACACTTTTAAAATGGATTCCGCTGACGCTTGTTGCCCTGGCATTTACAGTTCCCCTCTCCTCCGGAAAATTCAATATCGGTGCTGAAGGACAAATGCTGGTGGGAGCCATTGGCGCCGCAGCCGTTGGGATTCTCGGAAAAGACCTCCCGCCCGCGCTTTTACTCCCGCTTGTGATCCTTGCAGGCATGCTTGCTGGTGCGTTCTGGGGATTGATCGCCGCCTGGCTGCTTTATCAGTTCAATATCAATGAAATCCTGTCAACCGTCCTGCTGAATTTCATTTCCTTCGCATTGATCGACTTTGTCGCCACCGGTCCCTGGCGTGATCCCGCTGCCGGGCACCCGACGACCGTGCCTATTGGCGCAGGCGGCTTTTTGCCAATGCTGGTGAAGAACCCCCCCCTGCACTCCGGGCTGATCATTGCCATCCTGGTGGCAGTTGCCATCTACTTTTTCACCAGCAAAACGAGCGCCGGGTATGAACTGGTGGTTACCGGAGCCAATCCGAGGGCATCCAAAGTACACGGCATCGACATCCGCAAAATGTTCCTCTTTTCAATGGTGATTGGCGCCGCTGCTGCTGGTTTAGCTGGAGCAATTGAAGTCTCCGGCGTTCACCATCGATTGATCGAAGGGCTGCACTCCAACTTCCCGACCTTAGGACTGATCATCGGTCTGATGGCGCGCGGCAAGAACCAGGCAGTTCCATTTGTGGCGTTTTTCATTGCCATTCTAGAGGTGGGCGGAAGCGCCATGCAGCGTACCATCATGGTTCCGGTTCAGATCGTCCTCATCATGGAGGCTTTGATCCTGATCTTTATCCTTCTCGCAGATATCATTAAAAGGAGGCAGAAATGACCGGTTTAGAAGTAACAATCACTGGCTTCCTGAAACTCACCTTTCTATCCATGGTACCTTTTGTGCTTGCCAGCCAGGGGACCATGCTCGGCGGACGCACCGGCGTCTTCAATGTGGCCCAGGAAGGGATCATGCTGGTAGGAGCCTCAGTCGGTTTCCTCGTTAGCTACATGACAGGCAGTAATTTGCTCGGCGCGCTTGTAGCCATGGCTGTAGGCGGGCTTTTCGGTCTATTACTTGCATATTTCACGACAACCCTGAAAATGGATCAATTTGTGGTTGGATTGGCCTTGTTCTTTATCGGGATGGGCCTTTCTTCGCTGCTGCCCAAACTGGCAATCGGCATCACCCTTACCCCGCCGGTAATCCCAACCCTGCCGGACCTTGCCATCCCGCTTTTAAGCAAAATACCGTTTATCGGACCGATCCTCTTCAACCAGAATATCCTGGTGTATATCTCCGTGCTGGCATCAATCGCGCTTTGGTATGTGCTCTTTCACACCAACATGGGTCTGCGTCTCCGTTCGGTGGGTGAAAATCCCAAGGCGGCAGATGCGCTGGGAATTAACGTGGTCAGAAATCGCTATATGACCAGCATCATCGGCGGCATGTTCATCGGATTGGCAGGTGCCTATTTGCCCATGGTATATACTGGTACCTTTACTGATCTCATGACTAAAGGCCGCGGATGGATCGCCATTGCCCTCACCTTCTTCGGCGGATGGAGCCCAATTCCCATTTTGCTTGGTTCGTTATTCTTTGCGGCAATCGAAGTGCTTGCATTCCGTTTCCAGGTAGGCGGGTCATTCATCCCCTATCAAATCCTGATCATGCTGCCCTATATCGCAACGATTGTCGTTATGATCTTCAGTTTCGGAAAGGCAAGACCGCCAGCCTTCCTGGGTCAAAACTACGACCGGGAAAGAAGAACCTTGTAGGTCATAGAATAATATCCCTTTGAGATAAAATCCCCGGGTTCTAAATGAACCCGGGGATTTGCATCACAGCCATGAGCTTAAATGCAAACACCCGACTCCAACCAAATCGGGTGTTTTTGCTAATGTACTTGAAATATCTTGGGGAATTACATGGATATCACATCTTCAATTATGAATAGTTGTATTTAAAGCCAAAATTCCCGGTGCAAATGACCAGGAATTTCATTATGAACAAGATAAAAGAAAAAAGTCTCTTGGCAACGACCTACTCTCCCAGGAAGTCGCCCTCCAAGTACCATCGGCGCTGACAGCCTTAACGACCGGGTTCGAGATGTTACCGGGTGTACCACTGTCGCTCCAGTCACCAAGAGACTTAATTCACATGTTAAGATTACCAATTAATTATAAAATAGTATGTAGTCCTCACAAAGAGTGCCGAATTCCCCGCACCATATGAAGAAGCCCTCGATCATTAGTACGGATAAGCTAAACACATTACTGTGCTTACACACTCCGCCTATCAAACAGATAGTCTATCTGTGATCTTACTCCCTTACGGGAAAACAGGGATCTAATCTTATGGCGAGTTTCCCACTTAGATGCATTCAGCGGTTATCTCTGCCTGACTTAGCTACCCAGCAATGCCATTGGCATGACAACTGGAACACCATCGGTCAGTCCACCCCGGTCCTCTCGTACTAGGGGCAGCTCCATTCAAATCCCTTACGCCCACAGCGGATAGAGACCGACCTGTCTCACGACGGTCTGAACCCAGCTCGCGTACCGCTTTAACGGGCGAACAGCCCGACCCTTGGGACCTGATACAGCCCCAGGATGCGATGAGCCGACATCGAGGTGCCGAGCGAAGTCGTCGATATGAACTCTTGGACTTCACCAGCCTGTTATCCCCGGGGTAGCTTTTGTCCGGTAAGCCACGGCCCTTCCACTCAGTACCGTGGGATCACTAAGCCCGACTTTCGTCTCTGCTCGACGCGTTGGTCTTGCAGTCAAGCTCCCTTATGCCTTTACACTCTTTGGCAGGTTTCCATTCTGCCTGAGGGAACCTTTGGGCGCCTCCGTTACCTTTTAGGAGGCGACCGCCCCAGTCAAACTGCCCACCTGGCACGGTCCCCCACCCGGATTACGGTGTGGGGTTAGGGTCTA
This sequence comes from uncultured Chloroflexia bacterium, assembly GCA_963753625.1. Lineage (GTDB taxonomy): Bacteria > Chloroflexota > Anaerolineae > Anaerolineales > Anaerolineaceae > UBA6107. The sequence continues at coordinate 537,267 of CAVWCP010000002.1, read as the reverse complement.
AACAAGATTAGGGTGGTATTTCACCGGTGGCTCCACCGAAGCTAGCGCTCCAGTTTCACAGCCTCCCACCTATGCTACACAAATCTTGCCCAAACTCAATGCCAAGATGCAGTAAAGCTCCACGGGGTCTTTTTGTCCTGCTGCGGGTAGGCCGCATCTTCACAGCCATTTCAATTTCGCCGGGTCCCTCGTTGAGACAGTGCTCTAGTTGTTACACCGTTCGTGCGGGTCGGAACTTACCCGACAAGGAATTTCGCTACCTTAGGACCGTTATAGTTACGGCCGCCGTTCACCGGGGCTTCAGTTCAAAGCTTCGACTTGCGTCTAACCTCTCCCTTTAACCTTCCGGCACTGGGCAGGTGTCAGCCCCTATACATCGCCTTTCGGCTTTGCAGAGACCTGTGGTTTTGTTAACCAGTCACTAGAGCCATTTCACTGCGACCTCTATTTGCTCAAGTAAACTTTCACAATAAGAGGCACCCCTTCTCCCGAAGTTACGGGGCTATGTTGCCTAATTCCTTAACGAGGGTTCTCCCGTTCGCCTTGGTATACTCTACCCGTCTACCAGTGTCGGTTTGCGGTACGGGCACTCGTGAATCAACGTTTAGGGACTTTTCTTGGCAGCAAGGCTTAGCTCACTTCTACCTCAAGGGCACGCCACCATATCTCAACTCAAACTGCGGATTTTCCTACAGCTCTCAAAGTCTGACGTATGGTGCACCCACACAACCAATCGTGGGCTGGCCTACCTCGCTGCGTCCTCCCATCACTCATCACAAGTGGTTCGGGAATATTGACCCGATGTCCATCACCTACGCCTTCCGGCCTCGGCTAAGGACCCGACTAACCCGACGCGGAATGACCTGGCGTCGGAAACCTTAGACATACGGCGAACATGGTTCTCACATGTTTTACGCTACTCATGCCTGCATTCTCACTTCTGTCCGCTCCAGCCGTCCTTACGGTCGACCTTCACTGCAAACAGAACGCTCCCCTACCGCCCCAGCTAATGCTGAGACCCAAAGCTTCGGTGTTACGCTTAGCCCCGTTAAATTTTCCGCGCAGGATCACTTGACCAGTGAGCTATTACGCACTCTTTAAAGGGTGGCTGCTTCTGAGCCAACCTCCTGGTTGTTACAGTAACCCCACATCGTTTCCCACTTAGCGTAAACTTGGGGACCTTAGCTGTTGATCTGGGCTGTTTCCCTTTTGACCACGAAACTCATCTCCCGTAGTCCGACTGCTACACTCTGGAGTACCGGCATTCGGAGTTTGATTGGGTTTGGTAAGCACTAAGCCCCCTAGCCCATTCAGTGCTCTACCTCCGGTACTGAACATGTAGCGCTAGCCCTAAAGCTATTTCGGGGAGAACCAGCTATCTCCGAGTTCGTTTGGCATATCACCTCTACCCACAGCTCATCCCCTAATTTTGTAACATTAGTAGGTTCGGGCCTCCACGAGCGATTAGACTCGCTTCACCCTGTCCATGGGTAGCTCACCCGGTTTCGGGTCTAATTCTTGCGACTGGGCGCCCTATTCAGACTCGCTTTCGCTACGGCTTCGAGTGTCACTCTCTTAACCTCGCCACAAAAATTAACTCGCAGGCTCATTCTCCAAGAGGCACGCTGTCAGGCATAGCGGCGCGCACCCGGCTTTCACCGGAGCACCGACCCGCCATTAGCCCTCCAACTGCTTGTAGGTTTATGGTTTCAGGTTCTATTTCACTCCCCTAAACGGGGTACTTTTCACCTTTCCCTCACGGTACTAGTTCACTATCGGTCGCCAAGCGTATTTAGCCTTGGAGGGTGGGCCCCCCGGATTCCTACCGTATTAGCGTGCACGGCAGTACTCAGGTACCTGACGGGAGATGTTTGGTTTTCGTTTACGGGACTGTAACCCTCTTTGGTTGGCTTTCCCACACCATTCTACTAACCGAACATTTTGTAACTCCACAATGCCAGGCCCTACAACCCCACTACGGCAAGCCGCAATGGTTTGGGCTGATCCCCTTTCGCTCGCCACTACTCGGGGAATACTCTCTTTTCCTCTGGGTACTTAGATGTTTCAGTTCCCCAGGTGCCCCTCAATCCGACTATATATTCATCGGATGATGCCAGCGGTTCGCGCTGGCGGGTTTCCCCATTCGGAAATCTCCGGATCGACGCCTGTTTACGGCTTCCCGAAGCTTATCGCAATAACCTACGTCCTTCATCGGCACTTGGCGCCAAGGCATCCACCATAAACCCTTAGTAGCTTCTCACACATGATGCGGAGAATTCGATACTCTTTGTTAGTATCGCTAAATCTTAATACATTTGACAAAACATTTATGTTGTTTTGACTTGGCCTACATACTATTCTATTTAATTGGTAATGATCAGCTGACTCGCGTTAGCGGTCAGGCGTCTGTTGAAAGGCGCTCAATGATCCCCACATCTGTCAGGAGCATTCAGCCCGCTTCAACCGTATTCTTTTATCAAAGTAACAAATTGACCCGGCGTTACCGCCGGGTCAATGAACCGTACGGATCTGCCTAATTGTTGACTTAACCGTTATTGTTTCTTCCTGCCACTCACTTCTCCAATTTAGTGCTCAGTGGAGATGAGGGGATTCGAACCCCTGGCCTCCGCCGTGCAAGGGCGGCGCTCTCCCAGCTAAGCTACATCCCCGAGATTTCGGGTTTCAGGTGGGCCTTTCAGGACTCGAACCTGAGACCTCGCCCTTATCAGAGGCGCGCTCTAACCAACTGAGCTAAAAGCCCTGAACAGCCCTTAGTAACTGAGGAGTGATAGGAAAATCTTGTCTTGTCATTTCATTTGTCTCGACACCGCGTCGAGACCTATGGGTAGAACGCTGCCCGAAGGCTTTGTTCAAAGCTCCATAGAAAGGAGGTGATCCAGGCGCACCTTCCGGTACACCTACCTTGTTACGACTTCGTCCCAGTTATCGACCCCACCTTCGACGGCTCCCTCCTTGCGGTTAGGATACCGGCTTCAGGTGTTGCCAACTTCCATGACGTGACGGGCGGTGTGTACAAGCCCCGGGAACGTATTCAACGCAGTATAGCTGACCTGCGTTTACTAGCAACTCCATCTTCATGCAGGCGAGTTGCAGCCTACAATCTGAACTGAGGCCAACTTTGAGGATTGGCTCCACCTTGCGGCTTAGCGACCCATTGTGCTGACCATTGTAGCGTGTGTGTAGCCCAGGACATAAAGGCCATGCTGACTTGACGTCATCCCCACCTTCCTCCGGCTTAAGACCGGCAGTCCCATGTGACACATATAACACACAGCGAGGGTTGCGCTCGTTAGCGGACTTAACCGAACATCTCACGACACGAGCTGACGACAGCCATGCAGCACCTGTGCTAGCTCCCCGAAGGGTCGGTCACCTTTCGGTTTCCTACCACTAGCATGTCAAACCCTGGTAAGGTTCTTCGTGTAGCATCGAATTAAACCACACGCTCCGCTGCTTGTGCGGGGCCCCGTCAATTCCTTTGAGTTTTAACCTTGCGGCCGTAGTCCCCAGGCGGTGAACTTATCGCGTTTGCTTCAGTACCGATGGATTTAAACCCACCGACACTAAGTTCACATCGTTTACAGCTAAGACTACCGGGGTCTCTAATCCCGTTTGCTACCTTAGCTTTCGTGTCTGAGCGTCAGAAATGGGCCAGGAGGCCGCTTTCGCCACTGGTGTTCCTCCGGATATCTACGCATTTCACCACTACACCCGGAATTCCACCTCCCTCTACCACTCTCGAGTCTGACAGTTTTGAACGACCTCTCCCAGTTAAGCCAGGAGCTTTCACATCCAACTTGTCAAACCGCCTACACACGCTTTACGCCCAGTAAATCCGGATAACGCTCGCTTCCTACGTTTTACCGCGGCTGCTGGCACGTAGTTAGCCGAAGCTTATTCTGAAAGTACTGTCCTTCCTCATCCTTTCAAAAAGCACTTTACAACCCGAAGGCCGTCATCGTGCACGCGGCGTTGCTGGTTCCCGCTTTCGCAGATTAACCAATATTCCCTACTGCTGCCACCCGTAGGTGTATGGACCGTGTTTCAGTTCCATTGTGGGGGGCCACCCTCTCAGGTCCCCTACCCGTCATCGCCTTGGTAGGCCATTACCCTACCAACTAGCTGATGGGACGCAGGCCCCTCCCGAAGCGAATAAATCCGTTTAGTCATAAGGCATCTAATCCAAACGACCACATGGGGTATTAGCAATCCTTTCGGACTGTTATCCCTCTCTTCGGGGCAGGTCACCAACGCGTTACTCACCCGTTCGCCACTCAGCCAATATTGCTACTGACTTCGTTCGACTTGCATGTATTAAGCACGCCGCCAGCGTTCATCCTGAGCCAGGATCAAACTCTCCGCAATAAAACACCTTTCGGTGTTAATTTACGAAGTAACTCTGTATTACATAAAACGACAGGGCATCGTCTTCCTATCACTCTTCAGTTGTTAAGGTTCTGTTGGTTCCAAGGGCCAGATTTTACTCCCGCACCCCCATCTCGTCAAGAGATGGCGACAAAATTACCGATGGTCCTCTGCAGGACGTCATCGGCCTGTCGTGTTGATCGCTAGCGGGTGTAGCCCACAAGCATGCTGCGTATTTGATTTTGTTATCGATCTGCTGGGTTCAGCGAAATCACCAACGCACTTGGGACATTTATTGTACCGCAACCACTAACTGTGTCAAGGGTTTTTCCGGATTCGAAGGCACTAATTTCTGCCCCGATTCTTCGCGGGAGAATTGCTCTAAGTCTGGTATTGGGTTATCAAAGATCTGCTACTTTGAGCAAGATCTTGCGCTGTGTTTTGCGCAACGAGGGCAAATTATACCCTCGCAATAGCATCTGTCAAGGGTAAATCGGTACCAATCTTGAAACTGGTTAATCAGAGGTTATTCCCCTCCAAACCGGGAACTTTTCACTTCATTTGCGGGTCTTACATCTGAATGCGATTATTACGGGTGTTATAATCAGAAATTATGAATAAGGCATACTCTGCACCTCCTTCATTAGTCACCAGGCTCTTGCTTGCCTTTGCGGCAGGGTTGATCCTACTTTTAGCGCTCCTGCTGATTGTTAACCTGGTCTTTTCAGCCGTGTATTCCAACCGTGTTTTACCTGGTGTGAGCATGAACGGCGTTCAGCTCGGCGGCCTTTCACTTGACCAGGCGACCAGCGAGATCGCCCTTTCGATCCGTTTCACTGAAACCGGCAGTGTATTGCTGCTGGCAAATGAGAAATCCTGGGCGGCGGCACCGGTTCAACTCGGTGTGTACCTTGACCCCATTGCCTCCGCCAAGAGCGCGTTTGCCGTTGGACGGCGCGGATCCGTTGACTCCATCCTTTTACAGCGTTTTGCGTCGCTTAACGAGGGCACCGAGGTCTTTCCTACATTCATTTATGATCAAAAAGCAGCCATTTCTTTCCTAAATCAAGTCGCTGTAGAGATCAACCAACCCATCCGCGAAGCCAGCCTGGGGTTACAAGGCACCGACGTCATCGTCAACCAGGGTCAGGCAGGCCGCCAGTTGGATTATGCCGCTTCACTTGCATCCATCACCAGCCAGGTGCAGACCATGCAGGATGGCGTGGTGCAGCTCTCAGTCATCCAATCTGATCCCGTCATCCTGGATGCTTCCATCCAGGGTGAACAGGCGCGTACTATCCTGAGCCAGCCTTTCACCCTGGCTGTACCTGCAGGCTCGAATAACAATGAGCCCGTCCAGATCCAACCTGAATCACTGGCGCAGTTGTTGACTTTTGAAAGAGTCACTAATGGCAACGGTACGTCTTACCAGGTGGCGGTCAACCAGGCATTAATGACCGCTTACCTCAACTCCATCCAAAACAACCTGAATACATACCCTGAAAATGCCCGTTTTATTTTCAATGATGAAACCCGGCAGCTGGAACTGCTCAAGTCTGCCACCGTCGGCCGCACTCTGAATTTAGAGAATTCCGTGTCCGCCATCAACACTGCCATCCAATCCGGTTCACATTCCGCTGACCTTGCCTTTGATATTGCCAACCCGCCGGTTACTGACAGTGCCACCGCTGCGGATCTGGGCATTACAGAACTGATCGAATCCCGCACAACTTACTTCCGCGGTTCCACGGCAGATCGTGTCCAGAATATCAGGATCGCCTCCAGTCAGTTTCATGGATTGCTCATCGCCCCCGGAGAAACGCTCTCCATGGCAGAAGTGCTGGGGGATGTCAGCCTGGATAACGGTTACGCAGAAGCCATGATCATCCTGGGCGACCAGACCATCAAGGGTGTAGGCGGAGGCGTATGCCAGGTGAGTACCGCACTCTTCCGCACAGCCTATTACGCCGGCTATCAAATTCTGGAACGCCACTCCCACGCATATCGCGTTGGCTATTACGAACAAACGTCCACAGGACACAACAAAGACCTGGCAGGGTTGGATGCCACTGTGTTTGTTCCGATTGTGGACCTGAAATTTAAGAACGACACCCCTTACTGGCTGCTGATGGAAACCTACATCTATCCCAGCAGTTACGCACTCGAGTGGAAGTTTTACTCTACCGAGGACGGCAGGGAGGTTACCTCTTCGTCCACAGGGCTTACCAATATCGTTGAATCCCCCGACCCGGTTTACCGCGAGAACCCCGATCTACCCCAGGGGACAAAGAAACAGGTGGATTGGGCTGTTGACGGTGCCACCGTGACCGTAACCCGCACAGTAACCTTAAATGGGGCTGTCTTGTACAACGATTCGTTTTATACGCGTTACCAGGCCTGGGGCGATGTTTACGAATATGGTCCGGGAACAGAGATCCCCACACCCACCGCAAATCCCTGATTCTGCTGGTGGTAAAATTACCAAAAGACACCCGAACAGGAGTTGGGATATGGTGAATACTAACTTGCTCGAGATCTTGCGCTGCCCGGTGTGCGTGAAAGAAGAAAAGGGTTTATTAACCCTTGTGCGTGAATCCTGGCTGGTATGTTCGGATTGCAGCAGGAAATATCCGATTGTCGAAGATATCCCCGTAATGCTCATTACCGAAGGTGATAAATGGAAAACAACCGGCATCTCTGATCTGCCGGTCCCGCCACCATACCCTGATTGAAATGATATAATTGCCAAATTGACTTGGTCCCTTTCTTGCAACCTAACACGAATGGTACATATCTCAAACAGCTAAGGTAAAGGTCCAAAAAAAACCTATGAATCAGTACACCAACCGCTCCATGGCCCAAACAAGAAAAAGCAAACCCTCCATTGATAGAACCGGCAGGATCCTCCTGGCGGCTTTTGCTGTTCTAGGGATAATACTGGCTATTGTGGCTGGAAAATTCGTTTACAACCTGGTTAAAGGTTGGTCGCTTACATCACTCCCCGGCGCGCCGGTGACCTCAAGTAATTCACCGTCCACAGACTCCTCCATCACTCCCGGATCGTCCCTGCAAACTTCCAATGCACCATCCGCTGCCTCATGGGATGGCAAAAGCCGCGTCAACATCCTCCTGCTTGGTCTCGATTACACAGCAGAACGGGCGATCAAAGAACCAGGTCCGAACATGTCTGACACGATGATCCTGGTAACCATTGACCCAATGACAAAGACCCTTGGGGCTCTTTCCATCCGCCGTGATCTTTGGGTGAACGTACCAGGGCACGATTACAACAAGATCAATAAGGCTTACTGGTGGGGTGAGGTAGATAACCTCCCCGGAGTCGGCGGTGCAGGGCTTGCCATGCAAACCGTGGAAGAATTCCTGGGTGTACCCATCACCTTTTATGCCCGGGTGGACTTTGCAACCTTCGTCAGGCTGGTGGATGAGGTCGGCGGCGTTCCCATTAATATTACAGAGCGCATGTTAATTGACCCCAAACACACCGGCTCTCCCTTCTGGCTTGAACCCGGATTCGAAATACTGCCAGGTGATTACCTGCTTGAATACGCCCGCAACCGGTCAACCTCAGGCGGTGATATTGACCGCGGCCGTCGACAGATGGAAGTTATCACTTCCCTCTTCCAGAAGATTGTCAGTTTGAATATGATGCCCCAACTGATCTCGCGAGCCCCCGCACTGTACCAGGAGTTATCCTCAGGGGTGCAAACCAATATGACGCTCGGACAGGCCATTCAATTGGGTCTCCTCTTCGTGCAGATTCCCCAGTCCAACTTTAAAACCTATAACATTTCTTATGACCATGCCTCACCTGAAATGATCATGACGGGAAGCGGCGAACAATATGTTCTTCGCCCCTTCATGGACAAGATCCGCCTCCTGCGCGATGAAATATTCGTGCAAGGCAGCACGGCGTCAGCTCCGATCACCATTGCAGACCAGAACGGTCAAACTGTCAGCGGTGACCCGCTGAGCCTGGCAAAGGCTGAGAATGCCCGTATCGAAGTCTTGAATGGAACCTCTTCTGGCGGTCTGGCTGACACCACCTCTGCCTACTTCATTTCTCAGGGCTTGAATGTTGTTTCCACCGGCAATGCATCTGAAGACTCCACATACACCACCATTGTGGTGCATAACGCCACACCCTACACCCTGGCTTATCTTGCCTCGATCATGGGGGGGATTTCCAGCAATCGTATTTATAATCAATATGATCCCAATGGCAATGTTGATATCACTGTTACACTCGGAAGCGATTGGGCAAACAGCAATCCCATGCCCTGAAGTGATTAAATCTTAAAAATAAATCCCGACCATTTCTGGTCGGGATTTTTTATGGTTGTTGGAAGAGCAGGAAAAGGCTGCCCGGGGATGTTCCGGACGACCCGGTCTCACAGGAGGGGATCGATAAGCCTGAAATCAATTGACCGGCTTCTCCCACCCGCAGCGCATATTCCATTCCTGTGGCCATCACATAATTGGCATAACCTGCACTGATCTCGGGATAAAGACCGGTGTAGAAAGTCTCCGAACCGCCGTTCAACTGCGATATCTGAATTTTCACCCCTGCCAGAGGCGTTCCTGCAACATCTCTCACTTCAATTTCAATTAACGGGATCGCCGGTAAGGGTTCACACACCGTTTTTTGCTCTACCAGTTCAAACAAGGCTCCCAGGGTTGGCTGCGGAGTTGATGTTGGTTTGGGAGTAAATGTAGCAGCTGGTGTACGCGTGGCAGTAGGTTCAGCAGTTGTTCCCAGTGTATTCTGGATCGCGGGAGTAACCAATGTAGGTTGTGGTGTGACGGTAATTGAAGTAGCGGTTGGTCTTGGTGTCACCACCGCAGTGGGAATGGCGGTAATGCGCAGGGACGGTTGATTAACAGCCGCTCCCAGGAGCGCCAGTCCGCGGGCAGTGAGTTCATCCCCATTGGAAGCCAGCATGTTCTGCGCCTGCGAGATCAGTGCAGATGCGGGATTGCTGTCTTTCAAGAGACTGATGCGGGCTAATGCCCTGTTGGTATCTGCCTCCACCACGTACGCGAGCGCCACCAGCGAGCGGTAGCGCTCGCGATCGTAAAACCGCAGGGTCTGGGGTTCGGTATCAATATAGCGCACCGGAACGATGAATACAGAGAAAATTACGCCCAACACGATTCCCAGGATCAACCCGGTTAACAGGTGCCATTGACCACGTTTCTGGTTCACGGCTGCTCCTGCCCAAGTGCATCCCGCAGTGCCAATTCCAGGTTGGCCAGTGAGCGCATTTCAACTTCAGAGAAACCAAACTGCTGCCCGACCAGCAGCGCATTCTGCACTGCCGCGATGGGATCTTTCGGAGATACATCCTCTAATAATTCGATTGCTTTCTCAATATCCGGGTCGGAGGCGTACACCTCACTGATCATGAGTGCGTAATCCGCTTTGTAATCTGCCCGCATGGAAGAAAGGGTTGTGTTCTTTACGTCAGCAGGATTTATCAACCATCCATAGACCAGGCCGATGCCGATCCCAAGGATGATGAATAGAATGAATCCGAGCAGACGGGAATTCTTCATGTTTATTTTTTGCCCATCATGGGTACCTGGATGTGATGCTTTTTTGCTGCGGCGATGGCTTCAGGGTAGCCTGCATCCACATGGCGGATAACGCCCATTCCGGGGTCGGAGGTGAGCACGCGTTCCAGGCGCACCGCAGCCTCAGGGGTTCCATCTGCCACGATCACCATGCCGGCGTGCTGACTGTACCCAATGCCCACGCCGCCGCCGTGGTGGAACGATACCCAGGTGGCGCCGTTCGCTGTGTTGATGAGCGCATTTAAGATTGGCCAATCGCTCACCGCGTCCGTTCCATCCAGCATCCCCTCGGTTTCGCGGTTGGGCGAAGCCACCGAACCCGCGTCCAGGTGGTCACGTCCGATAACGATCGGGGCTTTAACGATCCCCTTTGCCACGAGTTCATTGAATTTCAAACCAGCTTTGGCGCGGTCGCCGTAGCCGAGCCAGCAGATGCGCGAGGGTAACCCCTGGAAGGGAACCTTCTCCCGCGCCAGTTTCAACCAGCGCTGCAGATGGTCATCCCCGGGGAATAATTCCGCCACGGCTTCATCCGTGCGGTAAATATCTTCAGGGTCACCTGAAAGCGCTACCCAGCGGAACGGCCCCTTGCCTTCGCAAAACAGGGGACGGATATACGCCGGCACAAAACCGGGAAAGTCGAAAGCGTTTGTTACGCCGCGGTCAAAAGCACGCTGGCGCAGGTTATTGCCATAATCAAACACCTCTGCCCCGTGTTTCTTCATTTCCAGCATGGCGCGCACATGAGCTGCCATTGAATCCATTGAGCGTTCGCGGTAACTTTCCGGGTCATCCCTGCGCAGCGCTTCTGCCTGCTGCATGGAAAGCCCGGAGGGAATATAGCTCATCACATCATGCGCGGAGGTCTGGTCGGTCACCACATCCGGGATGACCCCGTGTGCCACCAGTTCCGGGTAAATATCTGCAGCATTTGCCACCAGCCCGATCGAACGCGGGATCTGTTTCTCCCTGGCTTCTTCAACCAGGGTCATGGCTTCTTCCAGTGTGTCCACCACCATATCCACGTAACCCATAGCCAGGCGGCGCTGCGCCCGCTCCGGGTCAACTTCAACCACCAACCCAACCCCCTGGTTCATTGTGATGGCTAACGGCTGCGCTCCGCCCATGCCGCCCAGTCCGGCCGTGAGTACAAATTTGCCCCTCAGAGACCCCCACCCTTTTTGGGTTGCCAGTGACCCCAGCGTTTCGTAGGTTCCCTGCAGGATACCCTGGGTGCCAATGTAGATCCATGAGCCGGCTGTCATCTGACCGTACATGATCAGACCTTTGGCGGCCAGGTCATCAAAATGCTCCTGTGTAGCCCAATGCGGCACCAGGTTGGAATTGGCGATCAATACCCTGGGCGCGTCCGTGTGGCTCCTAAAAATCGCCACCGGTTTGCCGGATTGAACCAGCAGGGTTTCATCAGGTTTCAGGTTTTTCAAAGAATTGAGGATGGCATCCAATGCCTCCCAACTGCGCGCCGCCTGTCCTCGCCCGCCGTACACCACCAGGTCCTGGGGTCTTTCTGCCACTTCAGGATCCAGGTTGTTCTGCAGCATTCGATAGGCGGCTTCGATTTGCCAGTTGGCGCAGGTGAGTGTATTCCCCCGCGGGGCGCGGATGGTTCTTGGACCAGGCATGCATCCTCCGGAATTTAAAATGTGTAAATCCTGATTATTATACGCTGAAATAATTGCCCTTTCAGGCAGGGGTTTGGTCTGGTGCGTTTTTGCGTCCGGTGGTGATGAGAATCAAGATCACGCCATTCATCGGACGGTGCAGGATTTTCCGGTAAGCCCGGGTGAATAATTATTCGGGGGTTGGAACTTCATCACTCATATTTTAGCGCGTTAACCGGTACCATGGTGGCAGCGCGCAGGGCTGGGTACAACCCGGAGATCAACCCCACGAGCGTGGCAAATACCAGCCCAAATACTGGCAGCCACAAAGGCGTGGTGGTTACCAGTGTCGGCGGCATGCCGCCCTGTTCAGAGACCTGGCTGGCAAAATAGGAGAGCCCGATCAAGTTCAGGATGGCGCTCGAGCCCCAGCCCAGGAGCACTCCCCCCAACCCGCCGATGAAACCAATACCGGCAGCCTCCCCCAAAAAGATGCTCAGCACATCCTGGTTGGTTGCGCCTACTGCCTTCATCAAGCCAATCTCGCGTGTGCGTTCGAGAATGGACATGGTCATGGTATTGGCAATGCCAATTGCAGCCACCAGCAGAGCGATGGCGCCCACCCCGCCAAAAACGATCTGTAGAACGGTAAAGAACGAATTTATTCCCTCAACCACAGCCTGCGGGGTATTTGCCATAAATCCAAGCGCATTGATCTGGTCTGCCAGTTCGATGACTACGTCCGGGTTTTCCGCCTTAACGATGACCATGGCGTACCCCTCTTTGTTGCGGTTGATACGCATTCCCCGCGCCCACTCATTCCAAATGGTCACTTCGTCCATGCGCATGTATATCATGCCGTCTGCCTGTCCGCGCGATTCTGCAAGTACACCGGTGATCTTCACATTGTAGGTTTTGCGTACTTCCTGTCCATCTTCGGTGTACTTGATGAGGATAAAGCGCAGGGTTTCCCCCAATAGTTGCGGCGGTTCCACTGGCGGGTCTGTAGGTCGGGCATTGGGGTCGTAAAAGTTGCGGTTGATCCAGGAGCCTATCACAGCCGTTCCTCTAACCAGTTCAGTAGTGCCTTCACTGGCAGCCAACCCCATCTCCGCAAGGTCGTTAACATCAACCCCCACGATTCCGGCGTACCCGCGCAACTTACCGAACGCCATTTCCATATTGGCATTCAGGTAATCTTCCTTTACGATCAGTTTAACACCCGGGAGGGCAGCGATTTCTTCAATTGCCGCAGGGGTAAGGTAGGTCATCCCGTCGTCGCCACCGCCTCCGCCGCCACCACCACCGCCAACCCTAATCGCTTTTGATGACATTGCGCTGGCTTCCATGTTATAGCCGGGGTAGACCTCAATGCTCGTCAGATCGTTGATCCCCCACAACTGTTGGGTGGCATTCTTCTGCAATCCAACTCCCAGGGATACCAGCACCACTACGGCGGCAGTTCCGATCACCACGCCAATAGCCGTCAGCAGCACCCTTCCTTTGCGCCGCCCGAGGTTATAAAACACTAATTGGACCAGGTCAAGAAAACGCATGGTGCCCTTAGCGGGTTATCCTCCCTTTCCCGGCCTGGCAGGAGAGATGATTTCTTCCTGCGGAATTTCTTCTCCACCCAGCGGGGTTTCCTGCTTTACACCGCTCCCCAGCCCGAAGAGCCCTTTAACGAATCGCCAAACGACGCTCCAAAAAGTCTGAGGCTGCTCGATCACGGGTTCTACCGGTCCTGCTGCGCCGCCTCCGCCTTCCAATCCCTCCGGCATTTCAGGTGCCGGCATTACGTTTACTGTAAGGGTTTGGGTGACGAAACGCGGTTGGTTGAAATCATCCGTGTAGTTGATCGTGATCAGCAACTCCAGCGGTCCTTCCTGCATGGGAGTCACTTCAGTGTCCAGGGTATAGTATCCACCCGGGTCGAGCGCGCCTACCAGTAAAACATCGTTGAACAAGGAGGCGTTTTCGGTGGTGACCTTCATATTGCCCAACACCGCTGTTTTCTTGGCCAGGTTTGTCACCTGTATCGGCAGCGTTCCCGGCATGCCGACCAGGAATTCTCCTGCATCGCGGTAGAAACTGATCTCCACCTGCGGCAGAGAGTACACCAGCAGCGTGATCACCTGGTCATCGACAATGCGATTTCCTTTGGCATCATTGTATAAGTAGGAAACCTTTAACGTATATGCACCCGGTTGGGTGGAAACATTGGTCACAAACTTCCCTGAAGTTGAGATGGTTTCACCCTGCTTGATATCTCCAATGTAAACCAGGTTGGAACTGCCCAAAGGCGCAAAATTGGTCAAATCTCCGCTCGAACCCGAAACGCCGCCGGGTTGCGGTGTACCGCTCTGATCCCCAGGCGACACCCCGCCGCCCAGCACCATCGTTACAGCTTTTGCATCCGACTTTCCCAGGTTGGTCACATCGATCTTCAGGTTGAAGATCGATCCGGGTTGAATCGGATCAACATCAGATTCGTACCCGATGATCACCAGTTGTGGTTTATCCTGTGCCATGGGTGTGGCTGTTGCCGCCACATATGCCGGCGTGTTTATTCCCAATGTCAGGGTAAAGGCTTCGGTATAAGGCTTGCCCGCTGCCATCCGTATATGCCGCGGTCGCTTTTACGGTCGCAACTTCCTCCCAGGAGAGGTTCCCTCCCGCCAAAAAAGTCTGGGTGAAGGTCACTTTGTCTCCGCTGACCCAAGGCTGCCGGTGGTGCTGACCCCGCCGGTGCCGCGGGGTAACAAATCGGTGCCATCGAAGGTAACGATCAGGTTATTCGCCGTAGTCTGACCCCGGTTTTCAAAGACCACCGAGAGGGTGAACTCCTGGTAGGGTTTGATCGGGGTCGGGATTGGTCGAGTAGGAACTGACCACCACGATCGGGCGTCCGCCGGAGGTGGCACATTGGCGGTGGTGGTCAACATCAATGGTTCCACTTTCCCTGAGTGTGCCATCCTTGACCAGTGATGGTGGCAACGTCATTTTGCCCGGATGTTGCATCTGCGGGGATGGGGACATTCACCACCACATGTTTCAGGTAGTTCTACCGTGTAAGGAGTAACACTGGTTGGGTACGATAGGTGGGTACAGGCCATCCACCGGCTGTCGTGCCCTCAAGGGTGAAGGTGACTATCTCCACCGGTCAGCAGCGTCTAGTGAAAGGGTAAGGGTATAGGTAACCACTGAACCGGGGATGCCGGACTTCGCGAACGAATCCGGTGTGACCGTCACACCGGTATACGCGGCTGCCGCGGCTGCCTGCCCGGGGTTCAAAGCCGCGCCCAGGAGGGCAGTTACCATCAGCGCCGCAAAAAAGACTTTCAGAAATTGTTTTCCGTTCATAATCACCTTCTCCGGGTCAATGTGTTTTCATTTCAGTTGCCAAAAGGTATTCTTTTTCAGGAACCACCCTGCCGTCCAGCAAATACACCACGCTGGTCGCGAACTGGTGCATGCGCGGATCGTGGGTGACCACAATGATCGTCTTGCCGGCTTTGTTCAGGTCCGCCAGCAGCTGCATGATCGACAATCCGGTGTTGCTGTCCAGGTTGCCCGTGGGTTCATCCGCCAGGATCAGCGGCGGGTCGTTGACGAGCGCCCGCGCAATTGCCACACGCTGCTGCTGCCCGCCTGAAAGTTCAGCGGGTTTGTGCCCCACGCGGTCAGACATGCCGAGTTCATCCAATAATGCCAGCGAGCGCGCCTTGCGGTCTCGATCAGGCACTCGCGCAAACCGCAGCGGAAACGCCACGTTCTCCACCGATGGCATGGAGGTGATCAGGTTGAACGACTGAAAAATGAACCCCACCTTGCTGCGCCGGTAAAGCGCCAGCGCATTTTCGTCCATTTTTTCAATCTCTTCCTGGTCTACAACGATCGTCCCCGAGGTCGCCCAATCCAGTCCGCCGATCAGGTACAGGAGTGTGCTTTTCCCGGACCCCGAAGGACCCATGACAACCGTAAAACTGCCCCTGGCAATCTCCAGGTTGACCTCTGTCAATGCCTGTACACGGGTCTCTCCCATCTGGAAGACCTTTTCCAATCCCTGGATTTTTATGAAACTCTCTTTACTCATCACCAATGTTTTTTCTAGAAGAAATAGTATTGTGTAAACGATAGATTACTTAATATGGATTGTAAAAAGCCGGGCAGCGCAAAAATGATCATGAAGATGAACAAGGAGATAAGCGTTGCGCCTAACGCTTTTCTGCTGGCAAGACCGGAGTAGTCCCTGGCGCCCATAATGAGCAGAACGATCTGCCAGATGAAGAATATATCGATCAATCCCAAAAACGCAGCCAGGTAGGCCATCAGTCCAGTGGGGTCTGCGCCGGCAAGCCCGGAAAGACCCGCCCCATTGATCGTGGACCTGGTGGCGATCATGGCAATGATCTGCACCAGGGAACGCACACCCAGGGGGACCATCGACCAACCAACCATATTGTACGATTTTATGCTCACCGCGCGGCTGCCGGATAATGTGAGGACAAGATGCAGTACGCTCCCAAGACGAACCAGGAAAGCCATATCGCCACCAAACCGAAAAGGATTGGGAACACGTACATGAATAACGGCGAAGTTTGCGTAGCCTGGGCATTATAAAATTGAGCCTGCTGGTCAGCTGAATAGTATTGAAAATCGGGCGGTGTGGTTAACCCCATCTGAATGGCGTTCCTGCGGATTGGGGCGGCAATCATCACCACCAGGATAGCCAGTACCGACAATACCACAAGTGGCGTCAGCCAGATGTGCTTCTGTTCCTTGTTGATCATTTGGATTGTTGCGCGGGGTTTCAATAGTATTGCCGGGATCCAGCTAAAAAGCCATGGGCTTTTTCGGATTTTCACACCGGTGTCAAGTTCTGTCTCCATAAGCACCTCTCCTGGCAGGATAGTATCCTATTTTAGACGTTACCGGTTTATTATAAGTTCCATTTCCTTAAATGCAAAAACGGGAAATGCTATAATCTGGAGAGGTTTCCGGAGGAACAATGCAAATCAGGGTCGGACTTGAAAACAATATTGAAGGCAGGTCTCTCGCCTGGGTGCTCGATCATCCCGGTTGTTTTGCTTACGGTAAGGACGGCACTGAAGCCATCCTGCGCGTACCCCAGGCACTGATCACCTACCGTGAATGGATCGGAGAGAAGACCAAAGAATCCTGGCTCGGCAGCCTGGAGGATTTTGATATTGCCCTGGTGGAAGTATTCGAGTGTTACAACGATTTGCTTGGCGAAAGAGAAATTGAGATCAACGCCTTTTTCCAGGATGACGCCCGCCCGCTTTCAGCCAAAGAAATAGAGCAGGGAGGCTTGTTGCATCACCTGGAGCCGGGAAGATCTTGAACAATTGGTCGCTCCCCTTACCCAGCAGCAACGCGACCAGAAATTCCCCGGCGAACGCTGGAGCATTAACGGAGTCTTGCGGCATGTGGCTAATGCCGGCTGGTGGTATCTTGACCGTCTCAACCTGGCGGGGATCTCCCGCGACCAGTTAAGGAATGACCCGGTGGAGCGCCTTAACCAGGTACACCAATTATTGATAAACTCTTTACCCGCTTTGGAAAATCGTCCCGAAATTCTGGAGGTCGAAGGGGAGACCTGGTCTGCGCGCAAGGTGCTGCGCCGAACGCTCTGGCATATCCGCGACCACCATTTTCACATCGAACGCCTTATGACGCTCTTGTAATCCCCCGCGTAAAATCATTTGGCTATTTCTTTTTTGGGTTGGAACCGCCAAAACTTAATAGGCCAAAGAATACCGCGAAGACAAACACTACCATTGCAACTAATGGATCCATGGCGAACCTCCAGCATTAACCACCCGATCACTATATAAAACCCCAAAATCCAAGGTTGGTTCGCCTCAATGGGTTTCATTAGATTTTAATGTTTACCTTACAAAATGAATAAGCGCTGCCACCGCATCGATCAATATGCTATACTATTTGAACTCCCGCAATTAAGGTGGAAACGCAACATCCCGGTGAGTTTTTATGCGTAGAGCAGATTTCCGGTCTTTACTTGTACTCTTTTTCCTGACCATTTTCAGCGTTGTTTTTATTGCTGGCGGATGGCTCAAATCTGTTCACGCGGATACCCAGCCCACTCCAGGTCCAGACAGGCACACCAATATCCTCGTTGAAGCTACCGAATACAACTGGTGGCTCGTTTACTGGTCCGACAATACCATCGCCTGTGTCATCGCTGTCGACCACGAAGGAAAACCCACAAAAGACGATGTCCTGAATGACTGCGGTGCTGCAACTTACGAAAAATGGCTTTATACACCGGCCTGTACTGGTGAAGAGAGCGGTTCAGCTCTGCAAGCCTGCAAGGGAATGTACCTTCATAATATTGGCTCACAGGATGTTTCCAGTGAGTTGGAGGTTGAACTCCCTCCAGCCGTAGTATGGGTTGATCTGATCGGTTGTGAATTCGATACAGAGCTAAAAATTTGTAATGGCATTCCATCGCTGCATTTCACAGGTGAAGAAAGCCTGCCAAATGAGAGTATCGTAAAAATAAATGTCGAGCTTGACGGCGAGGCATTCAACTGCGAAGGAACGGAATGTACTGTTCCCCTTGAACCCACTGATGAAAAGGGTGTCCCCTTTAGTTTTTGGGGTGAATCCAGTTATGGGGATGAAACCTTCGTTTATGAAGGATTGGTGCGTGTTGTGCCGAAACTGGAAGCCACGCCGGCACCTGAGGAAACAGTGACACCGACCTCTTATTATGTGGATATTCTCAGTCCCCAGTGGAAAACGGGGCAATCCGCCACCTGCGCTGAAATATGGCAGGTATTCCCTGAAATTGGGTCACCTCCCGTCTGGTTGGATACTCCCCACGACGCCTCAGAACTGCATTCGTCCATCCCGTATTACTACCTGGCTGCCATGTTGATTAAAAATGGAATTGTGGATGCCGGGGAATGTGACATGAACGGGCTGGAGTCTGATCTTTCTGCTAATCAGTGCGGGCTGGAAAAAGCACAGGACTCTGTAACAGAATGGCAGAACCAGTTCGATGAACAGATCCTGCAAACTTCGCTGGATTCCGGCATCCCCGGACAATTGCTCAAGAATCTCTTTGCACAGGAAAGCCAGCTTTGGCCTGGGATCTATACAGATGTCAAGGAAGCGGGTTTTGGCCAGCTCACCGAAAATGGTGCAGACGCGGCATTGCTCTGGAATAGCAGTTTTTACGACCAATTCTGCCCGTTGGTTTTAGCGCAGGAGACCTGTGATAAGGGCTTCGCAATGCTCACTGAAGCCCAGCAAAATATCCTGAGGGGTGCCCTGGTACAGAAGGTAAATGCTTCCTGTGACTATTGCCCGGCAGGGATCGATCTCACCCAGGCAAATTTTAGTATTCATGTTTTTGCAGAGACGCTCGTGGGCAATTGCAGCCAGGCAGACCGGGTGCTTTACAACGTTACAAAAAAGACCACCAGTTCGGTGGCAAATTACTCAGACCTTTGGCGTTTTTCTTTGATAAATTACACCGTTGGTCCCGGATGCCTTTTCAATGCGATTAGCCGCACATATAAAGCTAAAAGCCCGCTGGACTGGATCCACGTGGCAGCCAACCTCCCGGAAGCCTGCCGGCCGGCAGTGGATTATGTTAGCCGGGTCAGCCAGGGCGACAGTGAGACGGATATTGCGTTCTCCACACCCCTGCCAACCGCAACCCGCACGCCTATCGTGCCAACCAGGACACAAACACTCACACGTACCCCAACTCTTACGCGCACTCCAACAGTAACCCGTACGGCGTCGCCCACACCCACAGCCACCCAAACAGCCACAGACACCGCAACGGCTACATCAACTATTACTCAAACCCCCGAGACAAGCGACACACCATCGTTGACCCCCAGCGAAAGCCCTACAGCAACACCCACACTCACACCTACTCCGGGTGGGATATAAATTACACCCAAACCCCCTTCACTGTAGAACTACAATCCGGGCATAGTCCTTCATTGGTCAGCCGATTCTCCAAAATCCAATACCCGCGGCGTTTGATCACTGCTTTACCGCATACGGGGCAGTGCGTATCTTCCAGCGAGCCCACCTTTCCCGGCAGGTTGCCGGCATACACGTAATGCAGCCCCGCCTCCTGCCCGATCTCAGCTGCCCGCTGCAGCGTGTCTGTCGAAGTGGGCGGTGCATCCTGCATTTTGTAATCCGGGTGGTAGGCGGTTACATGCCAGGGAATATCCGCAGAGACGGACGTTAAGAAACGCCCCGTCTCCCACAGTTCTTCGTTGGAATCATTGAATCCGGGGATCACCAGGGTCACCACTTCAACCCATAACCCCATCCTGTGCGCGTTCGAGATCGTGTCCAGCACATCCTGTAACCGGCCGCCCATCTGGCGGTAACGCTCTTCCCTCATCGATTTCAGATCGACCTTCAATCCATCCAACCAGGGACGTAAGAACGCCAGTGATTCCGGTGTAGCAAACCCGTTTGAAACAAACGCGGTTTTCAATCCTGCAGCTTTGGCGAGTTTAAATATCTCTACCGCCCATTCAACCGTGATGAACGGCTCATTATAAGAAGAAGCCATACTGGCCGCCCCGCTGGTCACCGCCATGTGCACCAGGTGTTCAGCCGTTACTTCTTTTACCGCCAGCCACTCCGCCTTTATGTCCTTATCCCGCAGCGCTTGTGAGGTTTCCCAGTTCTGGCAAAAATCACAGCGGAAGTTACAACCCAGCATGCCAAAAGTGAGCACCTGGCTGCCGGGTAAAAAATGCGAGAACGGTTTTTTCTCGATTGGGTCCACCTGGGCGCCAGCCACATAGCCTGAAGGGACTCTCAGTTCGCCAGCTTGCACATACCGCAGTCCGCAAACGCCGCTGCGCCCCTCTTGCAGGGTGCAGCGGTGAGCGCACGCCAGGCAGCGGATTCGCCTATCCGGCAGGTGTTCACACAGTTCTGAGGGTTTGGTTAACCCTTTAATTTGTTTTTCGAGCATCAGCGGTCACTCCGTCTTCATTATAGCCTTCCCATAACCCGCAATTCAAGGCGCCATTTTTGGTTTCAAGAGTTGTGGTAAACTCCGATCATATGGACGAGAAAACCCTGAGAACGCTTGAATTTCCAAAAGTCGTCGAAAAACTGGCTGGGTTTGCTGCTTTCAGCGCGTCTGCTGAACTTGCTCGCGCGCTTGTTCCAGCGGCCTCGCTGGACGCAGCTTTGGAACGCCAGGCGCGTACAACTGAAGCCAGTAAGCTCCTCAGCATCAAGGCAGATGTCAGCGTGGGTGGCGCCCACGATATTCGCGCCATGGTCGATTTGGCCAGCCGCGGCGGGGTGCTCACCGAATCGGAGTTGCTGGCTGTCAGCGGAACATTGATCTCTTCCCGCAGCCTGGCACGCAACTTTGAAAAGAATATGCGCGACTTCCCGCGTCTGGCTGAAATTGTGCGCCTTTTTCCTCCGCCTCCCGGCATCATCGAAGCCATCTCCCGCTGCATTTCAGAGCGGGCTGAAGTGCTTGATAATGCTTCGCAAAAACTTGCCTCCATACGCGCGGAGATCAAGGTGTCACACTCCCGCCTGCTCTCAAAATTGGAGCGCATGCTGGGCGACCCCCATACCGCGCCCATGCTGCAGGAATCCATCATCACCCAGCGCAACGGACGCTATGTCATCCCGTTGCGCGCCGAATTCAAGAGCAAACTGAAAGCCATCATTCACGACCAGTCCTCCTCAGGCGCCACCCTTTTCGTTGAACCCATCGCCGTGGTGGAATTGAATAACCGCTGGCACGAATTACAGCTTGAGGAGCGCGACGAGGTGCGCCGTATCCTGGCTGACCTTTCAGGCAAAGTAGGCGCAGAAGCCGCAGCCATCAACGGCATCGTCACAGCCCTGGCCCAATTTGATCTCGCGCTGATGTGCGCCAAGTACAGCCACGCCCTGCATGCCTGTGAACCGATCCTTAAACCCGTCAGCCCGCCCGCCAAAGTGCACCATCCGGGTACCTGCATCAAGTTATTTAAAGCCCGCCACCCGCTGCTGGACCCTGCCACTGTCGTCCCGGTGGATATCGACCTGGATGAACAAACCTTCGCCGTGGTCATCACCGGACCCAATACGGGCGGAAAAACAGTGACCTTGAAAACTGTCGGTCTGCTGGTGGTGATGGCGCAATGCGGGCTGCACATCCCGGCGCAATCCGGTTCGGAACTCAGTTTTTTTGACAATGTTTTTGCGGATATCGGAGACGAACAATCCATTGAACAGTCCCTCTCCACTTTTTCCGGGCATATCACCAACATTGTGCGCATCCTTGGTCGGGCAAAAACCAAGACCCTGGTCCTGCTGGACGAGTTAGGCGCAGGGACTGATCCCCAGGAAGGCTCCGCCCTGGCGCGTGCCATAATGCTGCATCTGGTTGAACGCCGCATCCCTTGCCTCATTGCCACCCATTACCCGGAACTAAAATCACTCGCGCACACAACTCCCGGCGTCGTTAATGCCAGCATGGAGTTTGACCTGAAAACGCTGCGCCCTACTTACCGCCTTACGCTGGGGATCCCCGGACGTTCCAACGCGTTGGCCATCGCCAGGCGCTTGAACCTGCCTGAAGAGATACTCGAATCTGCGCGTACAATGATCGATCCGGCTGAGTTGAAATCCGAAGAATTGCTCAACGAGATTCATCACCAGCGCGAGATTGCCCGCAACGCCCGCTCAGCAGCAGACCGCGACCGCTCCCTGGCGATCAACCTGAAGAACGAACTCACCACCCGCCTGGAGAAGATAGAAGAAGAACGACAGCAAGCGCTTGAAAAAGCCAGGCTGGAAGCACAAAAAGAGATCACCATACTCCGGGAAGAGATGGATAACATCCGCAAGGATCTGGCGCATGCCCACCAGCCATTGGAAGCCTTGAAAGCCATCGAAGAACGCGTAGATCACATTGATGAAAAGACGAGCACTCCTGTGGTCACGAAAACCATCCGGTCAGGCGGGGGAAAAGTGATCCCGCGCCTGGGAGCAAAGGTAAAGATCGGCTCCCTGGAGAGAGAAGGCGTTATCACTGCCATCGGAGAGAGTGAAGTCGAAGTCCAGGTGGGCAACTTGCGCATCCGCTCCAGGATATCAGATCTGCGTGCACCCAACGAGGAGTTCGTCGAATCCACAGCCAAAACCTCAGGGTCCAGGTCTGTCATCACAGAACCCGGAGTTTCATCAAGACCGTCAATATTCCGGCCGTCTCCCGGCATGGAAATCGATCTGCGCGGGCAGCGCGCTGAAGATGCCCTCGACGTATTGGAAACATACATCGACAATGCCTATACCGCCGGCATGCCATTTGTAAGAATCATTCACGGCAAAGGCACCGGCAGGCTGCGCCAGGTAATCCGCGAAGCATTGAAATCCTCGGAACTTGTGAAAAGTTTTGAAGAAGGCGGTGAAAAAGAAGGCGGCGAAGGTGTGACCATCGCCCATCTGTCACCGGATTAAAATAAAGAAGGTCGGTAGAATCTTTCCCCTGGATTCTACCGACCTTGTCGCATGAGGTCCCTAGATCTCACGCACCGCCAGCAACTTTATTGAATTATTTATACACTGCTGGCGTTGCCAAATTATTGACAAAACTTAAGTTTCCAAAGATTTTCTAAAAATGGAATAGAGTCGGCGCAACTGTGGCAGAGTGCACCTTTCACGCAATCTTTCCTTCACTTCTTTTACCTTACCTTTGCAGGCTGATTGCTCGGCTGAACCTGGCGGGTACAAACCAATCAAGTATTGATAACTCAACAGCTCAATCCAGATATGTGAATGATCCACCCCGTACGCCATCACTCGTTTATAGTACTCCTCTGCCTCAGAAACCTTTCCCTCTTTCTGGGCGAGAGTCCCATTAACAATGTTAAGGGCTGTGCGGGAAGTTCCCAATCCGCGTTGCTCTATATCTCTCGTGAGTTGTTCGATAGCGTGCTTTTGACCTTCCATTTGAGCCATGCCAGGATCAAGCATATACTCAGTAATATGCGCATTTATCGCGATCATTCCCAGCCCTTTTTCCTGGGCGCCAATTTTTGCCCTGGAGACCATCTCAGCACCAGTTTTAAGATTGTGGGAACGCACCAGGGTTAACCCAAGCAGGTAAGTGTTCTCGAGGGTCGGCATATCTTGAACTTTTTCTTCAATCCCCAGGTGAAATACCCTGGCTGCCTCTTCTAAATCACCAAATGACCTGTAAATATTTCCCAGAACCGTATAGATGCTTTTCAGCGCGGTTTTATCCTCGATTCCTTTTTCACGTTCTATCACTGCGTGAATATAAACCCAGGATTGATCCATATTTCCCATCACAAAATGATCTCGGGCAATGACTATTTCCAGGAAAGATAACCACCAGCGTAAATTTAGTTTCTCAGCAATGGTGACCCCGCTTAAGGCTAGTTTCAAAGACTGGACGTAATTTCCTGAATAGTAGTTGGCTGCCGCCAAAATTGACAATGCCTGCACTCGTCCAGACCTGCGTTTTATTAACTGGCTGAGATTAAGGGTGTTCTCTGCTACTTCCAATGCTTTGTTCGGCCATCCAGCTAATATATAGATCAGCCCAAGTTGACTTTGAATATTTACAAAAGCGTCCATTTCTCTTTGGGTTTTTGGTTCAAGGATACTTGAAAGGGCATCTTCGTAGGTTTGTTGAGCATTGACGATCTGGTTGTTGAGACTATAGAGAATTCCCAGCCGGGCTGCAGCTTCCAATCTTTCTGCTTTATTCCCTGCCTTCTCCAAAAAATAGGTGGCTCGCCGGATGCACTCAATCCCTTCAATAAATTGCATCTTCATACCCAATACCCGCCCCTGGCCGCTTAACCCCACTCCAAGTAATAAAGGATCCTGCGATTGCTCTCCCAATTGATAACATAAGGCGTAGATATGCTCGCATGTTTCCACGTCTGAGAGGTCATAGGCATAATCCCCCCACTCAGTGATTAATTGCAGGATTAATTCTGCTGCGTTATCCGTCTTTAATACGGGGATCAGGGCGCTTGCCTGCCGATAGGCATAATAGGTGTCCGTTTTTGAAAAGCGCGAACGGGCAAACTGCCCGGCTTTGATCCAATATTCAAATGCCCGGTTATTTTCCCCTGCCTGTTCGCAATGACTGGCAAAAATGGATGCCAATTCGGGTTTTTCGCCATTGACCGCCAGAAGGGCTTTCATTGCCTTCAAGTGAAGTGTGCGCTTACGCAATGGCGATAACTGCTTAAGGATCACTTCCCGAACCTGGTCATGCGGAAACTCATACTGTGAATCAGTTAACATACCGCTTTCAATGGAGAGGATTGAGAATTTCTGCAATTCCTCTAGAACACTGATCAACTCCTCCACCTCAAGATTCACCATTTTTTCAACCACTTTTGGCTGGAATTTTTGACCCAATATGGAAGCTGACTGCAGAACCTCCTGGGCTTTCTCAGAGAGCAGCCTGGTTTTCTCATTTACCAATGCCTGAATAGTGGAAGGGATCGGATAAAGGCTGTCATCTGCATACATGTCAGGGTCGAAGTCAATGGAGCGAGCGTTTTTTAATCCTTCAATTATGAAATACGGATTGCCGCCAGTGGATAAAAACAGTTTATCTAAAAATTTTTCGCTGCAATCCTTCCCCAGGAATCCTTGAACCATTGCCCGGGTTTCTTCGAATGTGAGAAGCGGCACATCA
The DNA here is from genome assembly GCA_963753625.1 of uncultured Chloroflexia bacterium. Taxonomy (GTDB): domain Bacteria; phylum Chloroflexota; class Anaerolineae; order Anaerolineales; family Anaerolineaceae; genus UBA6107. Next base: position 511,935 of record CAVWCP010000002.1, on the reverse strand, counting down.
ATACTTTCCAGTTTGTAAAGCATGGTATTACGGTCAATGAAGATTTCCACCGCGGCATTTACTTCTTCACGACGCGAACTGATGATCAATAATCCATATCTCTTAAAGAAGTCCCTGTCACTCAGGTAAGAGAGAAAATCAATGGTAGCCTCATCGCACCACTGGATAATATCGACGATCATCAGCAGAGGTTTCTTTTCTGTGAGTTTGATCAACACAGTGTACAAACTGCTGTAGATAGAATGAATATCTTCACCCGAAGTTGATTCGGTGGCAACTTGTTCTATTGTGTCATTGTATTCCTGCAGTTCGGGGAAGAATTGATGAAGCAGTCGGCGATTTGTTTCTGGTAAAGTAGCCCATTCTTGTGCTGTAACACAATTACGCAAGCCGTCAATGATTGGTTCAAAGGGCGAACAGCGCACCATTGGTTTACCGCTGCAAAACAACAAGCGCGGAATGACTGGTAAGTTATTGAAGAATTCCTGTAGCAGGCGGGATTTTCCGCAACCCGATTCTCCCTTGATAGAGATGATTCCCCGGCGGTGATAAGCGTTCTGCAATCTTTTAAGCATTTCTTCCCGGCCGATGAAAGTGGGAGGGTTGATTTCCTTTCCAGGCCAATCCAATTCCTCATCCTTCTGTTTGATCAGCCTGAATTCATCCAGCCTCGATTTAAAGACTGCGATCGTATCAGGCAATTCCTCGTCATTGAGTGTCTTATGGAGTCTTTCGATGTGCTTGATGTAATCTGCCGCTTCCTTTAACCTGCCGCGTTCCTTTAAGCAGGTAAGGATCAGGTAGTTATTTTCTGGATTTAACGGGTCAATCTCTGCAAACTTTCCCAGCCAATCAAGTGCTTCGTTAAGGTTGCCAATTGCGATACAATGCCCCGCCAGGTACTCCAGGCTGCGCAGTCGATAATAATCGTACCCTTGATTGGTAAGTGAAAGCCACGTTTCGAGACCAGGGGAATCCGGCAGGCTGAAACCTTGCAGGATATGGCCTCCACGGCACATCTGCATGGCTTTTCGTAAATCCTTATACATCCAATCTGGTAATTTTTCACCTGAATTAATGGTGGATTTAGTTACAATTGGGTCAACCAGTGTTTGAAATTCTCGTCCGTCGATGTAAACCGCGTGAGAATCAAAGGACACTTCATCATCATCTGCAATGATCAAATTGGGGTCGGGCAGTTCAGCGCGCAGTTTACTCAGGCTCTCACGCAGATTCTTATGCGCCAGTGAGTCATCAGCTTCGGGCCAGAAGAGCTGGCATAAATGACTTCGATTAACAGGTTGTGTTTGCGAGGCAATGTAATAAAAAAGCAGGCGGATCATCCGCCGCGAGATCTCCACTGGTTTGCCATCCCAGGTGGTCACTGGGGATCCGAGTATTAAAATCTGCAGCCGTGGAGCTTCCATCTTTACCTGCTGAATTCTGGCATGATCATCGGGAATTTGCCTGAAAATCCCGGGCGCGGGTTAAGGCTTCCTGGGCGGCGTTCAGGTTTGCTTCACTCATGCTGCCATTCATCTGAGCCAATTCAACAATACGCCCGGTATCTTCCAGATCCTCAACTTCGGTGATGGTGCGCTCGCCGGTCACTTGTTTGCGCACCTTGTAATGCTGGTCTCCAAAAGATGCCAGTTGTGAAAGGTGCGTCACACACATCACCTGGTGGTTGCGGCCGAGCTGCCATAGCTTTTGCCCAACCACAAACCCCACCCGGCCTCCAATTCCCTGGTCGATTTCATCAAATATAAGGGTGGGCACAAAATCTGCCTGCGCCAGCACATTCTTGAGTGCCAGCATCAACCGTGATGTTTCACCCCCGGAGGCAATCTTGACCAGTGGTTTTAACCCTTCCCCGGGATTCGGTGAGATGAGGAATTCAACCACATCCGTCCCGCTGCTGGTGAAAACGGCATCGGTCTCGTCTTTAAAGGATGCAGCGAATAACGCACCTTTCATGTTCAAATCGGTCAATTCGTTTTCTACAGCCGCGCTCAATCTGCCGGCTGCCTTGCGGCGTTTCTCTGAAAGCCCGGCAGCCTTCTCCTTCGCTTCGATCGCTGCGCTTTTCTCTTCTTCTTCCAATTCCGAGATACGTTCACTGGCGTTGGCTATCGTTTCCAATTGGGTCCGGGCGTTTCTGCCGTACTCAACCACCGCATCAACCGAGCCGCCATATTTCCGTTTCAATTGATGGATCACCTCGAGCCGTTCTTCCACCTGTTCCAGCCGGCGCGGGTTGAATTCGATTTGCTCCAGGTAATTGCGCAGTTCCCCGCTGAGGTCGGCGATCTGCTCGTTTAGCTGTTCCACCTGGTCCGCCATTCCCTGCTGGCTGGGATCGGTACGCGCCAGTCCGTTCAACAGTTGCTGGGCTTGACCCAACAGGTCGCCCGCTGAAGAGACATCCGGTCCGCCTTCATCCAGGATCACGATAGCCTGCTGGGCTGAAGAAGTAAGGGTTTCTGCGTTTGCCAGCCGGCTGCGTTCCTTGTCCAGTTCCTCTTCCTCGCCCTGTTTGAGCTGCGCAGTTTCGATCTCCTGCGCCTGGAAATTTAACAACTCCATACGCCGGGAGGATTCTTTTTCCAGTTCCCGCAAGGAGGTTAATTCCTTGCGGATTTCCTGCAATTTCCGGTAAATCTTAAAATATTCAGCGTGCTCATTTTCTACAGCCGCGTAGCGATCCAGTAAACCCAGGTGTGAACGCACGTCCAGCAGCGACAGGTGTTCAGATTGTCCGTGAATATCCACCAGGTAAGCTGCCCAATTCTTTCAACAATCCCACGTTCACGCTGCGCCCATTGACCCTCGCCACCGCCCTTCCTTCCAGGCGGATCTCGCGCGCCAGAGTCAGGGTCTCCGACCCTTCATCCAGTTCTTCACGCTTGAGAATTTCCACGATTTCCGTGCGCGTCTCAGCCGGGATCTTGAACTGGGCTTCCAGGCTGGCACGGTCAGCGCCGTCGCGCACCATGGTGGCATCCACCTTCCCGCCCACCAACGCATTGATCGCATCCAGGATAATGGATTTACCCGCACCGGTCTCGCCGGTGAAGATCACCAGTCCATCCTTGAAATGGATCTCCAGGTCGTGGATGATGGCAAAATTTTCTATGCGGAGTTCTTCAAGCATTGCGCAATCCCTTTAAAGCCGGATTCCCTTAAGCCGGTAAAAAACGGTGCTGGCGCACAGGATGGCAAATACCGCCGGCCACAGCAGCCCCAACAGGCTGCCCCATCCGCTGGTAAAACTCGCCAGGAAGGTGAAAATAGCCGTGTACATCGGGATGAACAATCCTCCCACCAGGGTGGCTCCGGCAGCCGCCAGGGGCAGCCAGTGCCCGCGCCGCCTGCGGGTGACCAACCTCACCGCTTCGGCAATGATCATGCCGGCCACCGGCGCAATGAAGAGGATAAAGAATCCGATCATGTTGGAGATGAGGCTACCGATGAGACCCAGGATTCCCGCCACCAGTATGGCAATTGGATAATCCCACCAGCGGGCGGTTTCAAATTTCTTCTGGTGCCCGCGCACACATTCCTTGCAGCGGTAACCCGTGGGAGTGAGCACCGCACATGAGGTGCACATTGGGCGCTCGCAGCGGTTGCAGCGCAGCAAGGTTTCCCGCTGCGGATGGTTGTAACAGTAAAGTTTGTCGGCAGCAGCTTCAGTCATTCGTCACTCCAATGGATGGATTTTGTTCCATATAATTACTCAAATTTTTATAGAAGTAACCAGGTTCCTGGAAAACAACGAATTTAAACTGGAATTCACTGGCCTTAACAGCCACGATATCCCCGTTTTTCAGGTGTTCCGGAACATGTCCGTCCACGCTCATCACAGCCTGGTGATCGCTGGTGGTGCAGAACTCCACGCAGGCGCCTTCATGCAGGATCACCGCCTGGCTCATCGAGAGGTGCGGCGCCACCGGCACAATAAGAATGTTGCGCAGTTCCGGGGGCATGATGGGACCGTTGACTGCCAGGGCGTAGGCGGTTGAACCGGTCGGGGTGGCAGCGATCAGCCCATCTGCCACGTAAGACGCCAGGCTGTGTCCGTCCACCCGCGCGTGAATGCGGATGGGGCGTACCACCTGCCCGCGGCAAACGACCACTTCATTGATCACCTGGAAGCTGCCCAATAATTTTTCCTCGCGCCAGTGATCCGCCTGAAGCATCATGCGGTTCTCAATTTTGTACTCCCCGCTCGCCAATCGCGGCAGGCATTCTTTCCAGTCCGATTTTGACAACTGCATCAGGAAACCAAACCTGCCGAGGTTGATGCCCAGTACGGGTATTCCCAGGGGAGCGGTCAGATGCCCGGCGCGCAGCATGGTGCCGTCGCCGCCCAGGGCAATCAGCAGGTCGAACTCTCGTTCGTTTAACCTGCGTTTGAGCTCCTCGGAATCGGTCCTGGCCAGCAATACCGACATACCGTTTTGCTCCAAAAACTCCCGGATGAGTTCCGCCTCAGCCGCATCACTGCCTGGCCGTGGGCGGATCACCATGGCAACATTTTGTATACGCTTCTCTTTTTTGGGCATAGTCTCTTAATTATAACGATTTTTTCCATGCGTGAACGGCGGGCATTGCGGATTGACAAAATTCAAGTGAATCCTGTGAATGTTATACTTAAAATAGCATTGTAGTTTGTATAACGGTCTGAAAAATTCGAGGATTAGGATGACTAAACGCATTTTATTGGTAGTTGTCATATGGATACTCACTGCTGCTGCGTGCAGTTTGCCGGTCGGCGTCGCTCAGCGTAACACTGCCATCCCCACAGCCGCACCTCCCACAGAAACACCCACTATCACCCCCACCGCCGCCCCCACCACGGTCAACCTGCCTGCTGATGGCAGTGGTGAATTCGCCAGCCTCGCCCTGGCTGTGGAGAGCGTCGCCCCCGGTTCAACCATCATCCTGGCTGAGGGAACCTATGACGTTTCCCCGGGTTTACTCCTCACCAAAGCCATTACCCTCCAGGGTGCCGGGTTGGACAAAACCTTTATTACAGCGTCCGCCGGTCAACTCATGGTGGATATTCGCGGCGCGGGCAGCATCACCCTCACCGGTATCACCTTTCAATACACCGGTACGGAGCCTGCAGACGTAGTCAACATCGATGGTGGTACGGTCATGATCAGTGATTGCCGCTTTACAGGGGGAGTGTTCCTGGCACCTGAAGATAAAACTCCCGTTGGCAGCGGGCTGCGTGTTTACGGTCAAACCGATGGCACGATCGTCAATAGTGTCTTCGATGAGAACGGATATCTCGGCTTGGTGGTCAGCGGGGATTCGACCGTTCGCATCGAGAGCAATCGCATCAACCGCAACGGCGCTGCCGGCCTGGGTGTGGGCGGAACTTACCGGGGTGAGATCACCCTCAACAGCATCACGGAGAATACGCTGCAGGGACTGGCTGTTACAGATGACGCGGCACCCGTGATCACTTCGAACAGTTTTACCGCCAACACAGCTTCAGGGATCACCTTCTTCAATGATTCATCCGGCACGGTAAATACCAACGAAATCTCCACCAACGGCAACAACGGCATCAGCGTGGAAGATACGGCGCATCCGCTTATAGAGAGTAACAACCTGAACGGGAATACCTGGTCCGGCATCTCATACCTTGGCAATGCTGCCGGAACAGCCAGGGGAAATACCTGTGACAACAACGTCTCCACCGGCATCCTGGTGGGAGATAATGCCAGTCCGCTGGTGGAAAATAATACCTGCAGCTTTAACCAGTACGATGGTTTTTCCGCTGTCGGCACTTCCAATCCCTCGTTTTCCAACAACTCCGCCCTCAATAATTTGAATGTGGGTATTGGTTTCTACGAGAGCGCTACCGGGTCAGCTCAGGGAAACATCTGCGCCTATAATAGTTGGGGAGTTTACGTGGAAGCAGGGGCGAATCCAATTTTGGGTGCTAATGACTGCTTCAGCAACACCACCGCGGATATTCTGGACAAACGATAATCGCTATTCCTGGTAAACAAATGACCTGCCAATTCACGCTGCCAGGTCATTTTAGATATGGGTAGATGCAAAACTTTCAATTTACCGGAGGAGCACCACCAATGCCACAGCGATGAGTCCGGCAACAATGAAGGTTACTATGGAAGCAACTATCCAGCGGCGCGGCAGCACCTTTTTAGCTCCCTGGTACAGGGTTGCCGCTGCGCTTCCAAGCACCACCAGTGCCAGTAAGTCCCAGTTGCTCTGCTGGAGGAAAAAACCGCGGTACACCACAATGGCTAACAACCCGTAGGTCATGATCATGTATGCAAGGCGGTAACTCGCATTTTCAACAACATCGGTGCGCTCATCACGTACGACTGTTTGGTCTTTCATTATTTATCTCCTTCAAGAAAAAATAATTCTTCAACAGGTTTCTCAAGTTTCTTTGCCAGCAGAAAAGCCAAAAACGCTGACGGGCAGTATTGACCGGTTTCGATCGAACTGATCGTCTGCCGGGTAACACCTGCGATAACAGCCAGTTCCTCTTGAGAAAGATCTTTTTCGGCGCGCGCAACTTTCAGCCGATTCTTAAGGGTAATTTTGTCCATTTTTTTGTCCTGTAGAACAGGATAGCATAAAATTATCCATATGTCAAGTATACTAGGCATAATGACCATTATACTATGCACAATGTCAGGTAAAATAGTCACAATTTCCAATATCTTAATATCGGATTCGTGCATTATTCAGGAATTTTTCTTAATCAGGAATACTATTTTAAAAGGTAGATCACTTCTTTTTCAGTCTCCCCCTGGAGGACAAATTTACATTTTTCGAGCACCCGCATTGAGGCCGGGTTTGTTTTTGCCACATATGCGTGCAGCGGCCGGGTTTTCACTTCCAGCAGGAATTGTTCAAGCGCTGCCGAGGCGATCCCCCTGCCCCAGAATTCTCTGCCGAGCCAGTAACCCACCTCGCGTACACCGTTCATCATAAAGCTCACCATGTTTCCCGCCACTTCACCATCCACCACAACCGTGCGCAGGATATTTTCCGCGTCCGCCATGATCTTATGCCAGTGGGCAAGGTGCGCCTCCTCCGTCCGCGAGGGAAAGTCTGCCGTTTTTGCGGCATCCGCGTCTGCCTGGTGCAGGTAGAAGATGGGCAGGTCTGATTCGATTACAGGGCGTAATTTCACAACCTTCAACAAGTGTCCCCAATCATCGCGATGAAATAATATCTATCTTTCCTACCAGATTCCCGGAAGCATCCTGTACTTCACCTTTTTGAGGTAGGCTTCATAGCCCGGCAGGTCTTTGGTCAACAATTCCTCTTCTTTCACGCTGCGCGCCGCGATCAACGGTATGATAGCCGCCGCAGGGATCATCGCCCAGTAAGATCCCAGCGCCAGTGGGGTCATCACATACAACAGGAGCATACCTGTATACATCGGGTGGCGCACCAATGCGTACGGTCCTGTGTCGATCACTTTTTGCCCCTGCGCTACCTCGATCACGCGCGAGGCAAAACGGTTTTCCTTGATCACCCGGAAGAAAATATAATATCCCGCTAAAACCAAACCAGCCGCAATGATCGAAACCACAGCGGGAACCTTCGACCAGCCCAGGCGTACGTCAAACCCCGGCAGGATGTACGCCAAAAGGAAAAGCGGGGATGAGAGCCTGATGATGGTTTTTTGCCCGGCATTCTTCTCATCCATATTCAGCCGGCGTGCCACAAGTTCAGGGTCGGTCTTTGCCATGTAAAGGAACACAGCCGCCATCGGCAGTAGTAATACCGCCAGGTAAACCCACCCCTGCCAGTAGTTCAGCGTCCATGCCGGCAGGAATATCGCAGCTCCTAACCCTAACAATACCGGTATCACTTTAGTTAAGGCAATTTTGAGGATGTTTAGTTTCACGGGTGCATCAGGTTCCATGATCCCTCCAGGCAGTTGTTCAACGTTTATTTTATTTCGCGAGGTTAGAGATACATTAATTGTACATTTTTAATATTGTTGTTTGTAAAAGCTGGGTGTAAACCACCGCCCCGGGTTTCCGGGGCGGTGGTGAGCGTTAAACAATTCTTACTTACACGTCCCCCATCCCGGGGAACTTTTCGGCGAATTTCTGCAGCGCCTCCTGCAGGTGCTGCTCGCGCAGGCTCAGGGTCAGGTCAGCGCGTGTACGCTCAATGATCCCGCGCACCAGGTCCGTCTGGCGCCGCAGCCCGCTGGTGATGGCGTCCGGGTAGTCCATGGTCACCAGCACATTGTAGATATCATCCATGGCGTTCAACAAGCGCTCGGCGTCTTCCGAGTAACCCATGCGCAGGATATCCAGGCATTTGCGCCGCAGTTCGCCGATCGTCTCCGCCAGTCCGTTGAGGTAGGTGGCATACTCGATCCCCAACTCTTCGGGTTGCGGCAGCGGACGGTTCTCAATGAGGGCGCAGGTCAGGCTGGCTTCCGCGAACTCCTTGATGGCATCCTGGGTGTAGCCGGCGTAATACAAATCGGGATACGCCGCCAGATCGCGTTGGATGTTAAGCGTCAAAATGCGCGCCTCCATCAACAATTCCTCGGCCTGAACGCTGTCATCGCGGTGTATCGCGCGGATGGTGTGCGCCGAGAGCCGCGTCAGCTGGCGCGCCTGTGTCAATGCCTGGTCGCGCGCGGCGGTGCGCTCATCAAATATCTTCTTCGCTTTTTCCATCAATCCGTCAAATTCCTGCATAGCTCAACTCTCTTCCGGTGGTTTGGGCGGGTGTACCTGTTTGAACAGGTCTGCCTGCCAATCCGCTTTCGCCAGGCAGTTGGATCTCTCCAAAGTCAGCTTCATAGCGGGCAATATTCTCGCCAAGCGCGCGCAGCAGGAACTTGGCGCCTATCGGTGAAAGGATCACGCGTGCCAGCACTTTAAACGTAGCCTGCGCCGGCAGCATGCGGCTGAAATCAACGATGATCTCTGCCGGGGTATGGCTGATGCGCGCCAGGTTGGAGTACAGCGGCTCTAAATCTTCCGGCATTTCCATCGGGGGCAGGCTGGAAGCCGGGATATTGGGATTGTTGTGTCATCGGGTTTCCCCTTTAGAAGGGAATGTCTTCAGCGGGGGCGGTCTCCATGTCTTCTTCCGCTCCGGCAGGGCCGCTTCCTTCACCCTTTGCGGAAAGGAATTTAACCGTGTTGGCGACCACTTCATAGGTAGCGCGCGGTGTCCCGTCCTGTCCCGTCCAAACCCGCGGTCCGCCAGACTTGGCATCCACAGTCAGGCGTCCTTCCACGAGCACAAGTTTGCCTTTTTGCAGGTAATTGTTGCAGGTCTCGGCCAGTTTACCCCATGCGGTTACTTTGAACCAAACGGTTTCCTTCACCGGTTTGCCAGCCTGGTCCGTATAGCTGCGGTCAGTTGCCACCGAAAAACTGGTAACAGCCTGCCCGGTGGGGGTGAAGCGCATTTCGGGATCTCGTCCGAGTCTTCCAATGATGAGCAATTTCTGATACATGTTATCCTCCTGGTACAAAAGTGAATGTAACAAACGCTAACCTAATTGTACAATAAATTAAAAAATTAAAGTGCTTGTCAAGCGCGCAGTACTCAATTGCATGATGTTATAATGTCACAAGGTGAACCTATGAAACTGAAACGCTCTTTTGCACTGGTTTTGATCTTCCTGATGGGGCTTGTCCTGCTGGCAATCTCCCCATTTTTCCTGCCCGCCGCCAACGCGCAGGTATTCTATTACACTCCCACGGCTGAAGCCAACGGGAATGTGTATTACGTCGTCAAATCCGGCGACACCTGCGACACCATCTCCCTGCTGAACAACATTCCCCTCGAGACGCTGCGCAGCCTTAATCAGCTCGACCTGGACGAATGCCGTTTCCTGCAGATCGGGCAAAAATTACTGCTTGCCACAGTCCCAACGGTGGCGGTCACCGCAGGTCCATCCCCCACCCCCACCTCGCATTCTGCCCACACCCGAACCGATCAAGGGCTACGGGACTATTTGTATCTACCTTTACAATGATCTTAATGGCAATGCCATGGCTGAAGAAACCGAGATCACCGAAACCGGTCTTGCCGGCGGCGCCATCAGCGTGGCCAGCCAGGACGGCACTTTCACTAGAACAGGCACCACCATCAGCACCGGGGAAGCGGTTTGCTTCGAGGAAGCACCCGAAGGGGAATACACCATCAGCATCGCCATCCCGGATGGCTACAACGCTACCGCGAAACAGAACTACACCATCCTGCTTAAAGCAGGCGACACCTCCACCATTGATTTCAGCGCCCAGGCGAGTTCCTCGTTAAACACCACAAATAATGATGGCGGCGGCAGCTCTTCCGTTTTGCTGGCAGTCGTTGGAGGTATATTCATCATCATCGCAGTCGGGCTTGGGTTGTACGCGCGTTATTTTCTGCAGCACTCCAAAACCCCCTGATCACCACCCGCCAAAATAAAACCAGCCTAACGGCTGGTTTTTTTCTTTACTCGAATCTTTCTTCCTTCCAGGCATCTGCGCTGTTGCTGTAACCTGCCTGTTCCCAGAAACCGGGGCGGTCTTCCGTGAGGAACTCCAGTCCCCGCAGCCATTTGGCGCCTTTCCAAAAATAGGGCGTCTTCAAACCCTCACGCCCTACGATAGCGCCCACGATGCCGCGCAGAGGAGCGCCGTGGTCCGGCGTGATTGGTTCTCCATCGAAATGCGTCGCCATTAAAAAGTTGTCCGCCAGTGCAACCTCCAGCGGAAGGTTGGTTGTAAACCCGTATTCAGCGTGCTCCACCACAAAAGCAGCACCGGGTTTGAGTCTTGACCAACCCCTCGTCAATCAGGGTTTTCACTGCCACGCCTTCCCATTCAGTGTCAAATTTGCTCCAGCGTGTCACGCAGTGGATGTCCATCACCAGTTTTGTTTTCGGCAGTTCACTGAATTGTTGCCAGGTGAGCCGCAGCGGAGTTTCAACCTCACCCCACACCTTGAAATCCCAGGTCGCGGGGTCAAAGCGCGGCACCGCGCCATAGTGAAGCACGGGGAATTTTTGGGTCAGTGCCTGTCCGGGGGGCAGGCGCCCTTCCTTTTTCAATCGCTCTTCTTCAGCTTTACGCGTAAAAAACGAGTCCATGGTTACCTCTCAGTTCATTATAACGGATTTAACCCCGGTCTGAAGGTGAGTGGTCATCCTATATTCCCTCCGTCGGAACAGCATCCCTCGGGTAAAATTGGGGTGAAAGGAAAGCCCATGACATCACCCTCGCTCAGCCTGCAGCAACTTGAAAGCCGTTTCCTCGCGCTGCATCAGGCCAGCATTGACCTCGTACAGGATTTCTCCCTGGATTCGCTGCTGGAAAAGCTGGCCGCCATCGCGCTGGAGCAGGTGAATGCCACCTATGCCGCCGTCGGCATCCTGGATGAAAATGGGCAGCTTGAAAAATTCATTCCCATTGGCATGACCCGTCTCGAGATCGACCAGATGGCGCATCCTCCCCTGGGTAAAGGTCTCATCGGCGCATTGATGCAATCAAAAGAAAGCATCCGCGTTACCGATATTGCCAGTGATCCCCGCAGTGCAGGGTTTCCCCCTTTCCATCCCAAAATGACCTCTTTCTTGGGTGTGCCTATCCGTCACGGCAGCCGCCTGCTGGGGCAGATCTACCTCACCAATAAAGAAAACGCGCTGGAATTCGACATGGAAGATCAACGCGTCATCGAAATGCTGGCGTCTTATGCAGCCGTGGCTATTTCCAATGCCCGCCTCTACCGCTCCCTCATCGCGCGCGACCGCGTTCTCACCCGCCGCAACGAAAACCTGGCGCTTGCTGGATGAACTGGCCTCCACCCTTGCCACCAGCACCGACCTGGATACGATCCTTGAAAACGGGTTGAACCAATTGATGGATTATTTACGCCTTGAAGTGGCGGAGATTTACCTGCGCGTGGGAGACACAAAAAACCTGCTCCTCAAGGTGCATCGCGGTGAAGCGGTGGAAAATTTATGGAAAAACACTCAATACAGCATCGGTGAGGGCACCGTTGGCCGAACTGCAAAAAACGGCACCTCGGTGGTGTTGAATATCACCGAGAATGAATATGTGGACCTGAACCCGGAAGCCGGCGAAAAAGGCATCCATCGAGATCGCTGTGCTGCCCATGAACGGCCGGCGCGGCGTGGTGGGGGTGCTGTGCGTCGCCACCTGCCATCCGCAGCCGCTGGATGAGTTGGAAGTGCAGTTTGTGCAGGCCATTGGCTCCTGGGTGGCCACCGCCATTGAAAATGTTCGCCTGAATGAACAGGGCAAACGCCTGGCGGTGCTGGAAGAACGCGAACGTATCGGCATGGACCTGCACGACGGCATCATCCAATCCATTTATGCGGTGGGTCTCACCCTGGAGCACGCGCGCCTGTTGATCAACGAAAGTCCCGATCCAATCCACCAGCCGCATTGAGCAGGCCATCAACGACCTCAATCACACCATCCGTGATATCCGCGCCTATATCCTCGACCTGCGTCCGCGCCAATTAAAGGATGAGAATCTCATCCAGGGCATCCAGCGCCTGGTGACCGAATTCAGAGCCAACACACTGGTCGATGTCTATCTGAAGGGACCAGAGGATGAGTTTAAGGATCTGCCGGAGCCGCAGGCAGTGGCGCTTTTCCATATCTGCCAGGAAGCGCTGGCCAATATCGCCAAGCACGCCAAAGCCCACCGCGTGGATGTGATCCTGTGGACCACCACCGGCCGCGCCCTGATGGAAGTGAAGGACGACGGGCGTGGATTTGACCTCGAGAAGGTCAAGAAATCCATCGGTCATGGTCTCTCCAACATGGAAACCCGCGCCGCCAACGCCGGCGGCGATGTGGATATCACCACCGAACCCGGTCAGGGCACCAGCGTGCTGGCCTGGGTTCCCATCCCTGAGATCGAACCCTTGCCCATCGAATGACACTGACCAGTGCAGAATTTGCCATATCCCCCTGCTTTCGGCTACAATCCCCCTATGAGTTGGAACCTGATCGGTCACGCCTGGGCAGAAAAAATCCTCAAGCAGCATCTTGATAACAGGCGACGCTGCACCACGCCTACCTGTTCACCGGCGCTCCCGGGGTTGGCCGGCGCAGCCTGGCGCTGGAATTTGCGCAGGCGATCAACTGCACCCAGCCCCCTTCCCCCGGCGAAGCCTGCGGCACCTGCAGCATCTGCAAACAGATCGCGCGCATGCAGCAGGCTGACCTGCACATCGTTGCCCCCGAAACCGAAGGCGGCATGATCAAGGTCGATCAGATCCGCGACCTGCAGCGCAGCCTCATCCTCTCCCCTTACGAAGCCAAATACCGCATCGCGCTGCTGCTTAACTTTCACCAGGCCAATGCCAACGCGCAGAATGCGCTCTTGAAAACACTGGAAGAAGCTCCGCGCAAGGTGATCCTGCTGCTCACCGCGGATTCTGCCGAGAGCCTGCTGCCCACCATCTCATCGCGCTGCGAGATCCTGCGCCTGCGCCCTACCGGGATTGATTCACTGGCTGCAGCGCTCGAAGAACGCTGGCAAGTCTCACCCGCAGAAGGCGCGCACTATACGCCCACCTTGCCAATGGCCGCCCCGGCATGGCTATCCGCCTGATCGAAGATACCCAATAACCAGCTGGAAAACGTACGGATCGCTGGATGAATTCCTGCAGCAATGCTGGGATTCCATCCGGCGAAAATTGCTGCTATTCGGAAAGTTGGCCAAAAACCGTGATCCGCTTGCGACCTCATCCTAGAAGCCTGGACTTCTTTCCTGCGTGATATTCTGCTGGTCCAGCAGGGCAGACCCGCCATATGGTCAATATTGACCGCGTGCAGGAGATCACGGATTGTGCCGTCAAAGTTCACCCATGCGAGCGCTGCTGGAACGCTGGATCAAGTGTTGATGCAAGCGCTGGATCTGATCGAGATCAACGCCAATCCGCGCCTGATGCTCGATAATTTCTTCCTGAACTGCCCGCTTGTCCTGAACTGACCCAAAACCGTTAGTCGATGGCTTTGCTGTAACTCGCTTTCCAGTTTCTGGAAATCCGTGGAATAACGCAATTCCTCGTGCCGCGGGCGTGCGAGGGTAACCGGCAAGTCAAGTACGATGCTGCCGGGGCGCTGGCTGAACACCACCACCCGGTCCGAAAGCAGCAGCGCTTCAGAGATGGAGTGTGTCACCATGATCACCGGGCTTGGCCGGGCCTGCCAGATTTGCAGCAGTTCAGCCGCCATGCGTTCACGGGTGAGCGCATCCAGCGAGCCGAACGGCTCATCCAGCAGCAGCAGGTCAGGGTCTGAGATGAACGCCCGCGCCAGTGCCACCCGCTGCGCCATCCCGCCGGAAAGTTCCGCAGGCCAGGAGTCTTCAAATCCTTCCAGTCCCATCAGTCTGATCATCTCCGTCACACGCTGCGGGCAATTGACTTCGTCCAACCCCTGCAATTCAAGCGGCAGGGCAATATTCTGGAACACAGTGCGCCAGGGCATCAGGTTAGCCTGCTGGAACATCAGGCTCAACCGCGGCTCAGGAGTAGTGAAAATTGATTTCACCGCTTCTCGGGATAAATAGTCCGGCGATCAGGCGCAGCAGGCTGGTCTTGCCGCTGCCGGAAGGACCCAGCACGCATACAGAACTCCTGTTTTCCCAGCGCAAGTGAATATCCTCGCAATACCTCCAGCTCGCCCTTCGCTGCTTTTAAAGGACAGCGAGAGTTGATTTATTTCTAGAAACAATTCGTCCGGTGTCATTCTGGAATGAACTCATTGGTGAAAGCAAGTGGTTAGGTCAACCTCGGTCGTGAGCAGCCCCATTTTCAGCAGGATACGCTGCATGTTTTCCCATGCCTGCGGGCTGGAATAACCCAGGTTCTCCCTTCCACAGCTCAATGGAATTCAACATCACCTGTTTTTGCACGCCTGGTCAGCCTCAGCCAGGTTGGGAACATACATCTTGGAAATCTCGTAGGCTTCATCCGGGTGGTCGATCGTGTATTGGATGGCTTGCAGTGTTGCCAGTGTCATTGCCTGCACCAGTTCAGGGTTTTCCTGCAGGGTCTTCTCGTTGGTCACCAATCCGTTGGCAACCATTTGCACCGCATCTGAGACCTTCAGGACGACTGATTTCCTCACCCATGCTTTCCAGCTGCACCGGTTCGTTGGCCACATAGATCACCACGGCGTCCATCCGGTCCGCCACCAGTACTTCCACCTGGTTGAACCCGATGGAATCCAGCGTTACATCGCTTCTCAGTTAAGTCCGGCGGAATCCAGCAGCGCGCATTGCGCCAATGTAAGAAGCGCCGAACAATCCGGGCAACCCGATCTTTTTCCCTTTCAGGTCCGCCACTGTGTTGATGCCCGCAGAAGCTCTTGGCAACGATGCCCACCGGGTACTGCTGGTACCACGCCATGGTGTACACCAGCGGCATTCCCTGGGCGCGCCCCAGCAGCACCTGTTCGCCGGAGACAATGGCAAACTGCAACTCACCTGTGGCGAGCAGCACAGCGTTATCATTTTCCATGCTGTAATCAATGTTCACCTCCAGGCCTGCTTCCCGGTAAAACCCCTTTTCAATGGCCACGTAGAGGGGGGCAAATTGCACGTTGGGGATATAGCCCACCGGCAGGCTGACTTTGTTAGCGGCTCTTCAGTGGAGCGGTCGGTTCGTGGCAGCTGGGCGCCGTACGGGTGGCGCTGGTACTTCAGCGATTGGCGTTTCCACCAGCACCACGCGCTGAAGCGTAAGTACAATCAGCAATAGAACCAAAATCACAAATGTTCTTTCATCAATTTCCCTCCCGGATAATCATTTCATTCACGTTCAGCTTTCCAGCGCGTGGAGCGTTTTTCAGCCAGCATCGCCAGCCCATATAGAAGTAAGCGCCATCAGGATCAAAGTAAAAATTGCAACAAAAACCAGCGCGGTATCATACTGCCCGCGCCCCACGTTGATCAGAAAACCCAGTCCCCTGTCAGAGCCGACGAATTCACCCACCACCGCGCCGATCACCGAGAGCGTTGCGCCGATGCGCAGCCCGCCAAAAAGCACCGGCAGCGCGGCCGGAATCTCAAGAAGGCGCAGCTTCTGCCAGCGCGTGGCGCGCAGGGAACGCATCAGGTCACGCAGGTTTTCCGGCACCGCCCGGAAACCGATCATGGTGTTCACCAGCACCGGGAAGAAAACGGTCAACGCGCAGATGAGAATCTTGGAGAATATCCCCGGTCCGAACCAGATGACCAGCAGCGGCGCGATGGCCACCATGGGGATTGCCTGGCTGGCCACCAGGTACGGGGAAAACATTTTTTCCATCAGGCGGATCTTCGCCAGCAGTATAACCCAGCACATCGCCACCACACTGCCCAGGCATAACCCCAGCAGCACTTCGTAAAGCGTGACCAGTGCGTGGATAAGCAATGTGCCATCCTGCAATGTGAGCGATAAATTTATTCCAGACTCCCTCAGGAGAAGGGAGTAAAAAGGCGGGCATCTGTGTCATCGACAACGATAAGCGCCCAGGCAGCCAACACCACAATTACGAAACCAACACCAGCCAGCCGTTATGCCTGGCCAGCCACTCAGCCCTGTTTGGGGTTATCATGTGGGATTGAATCGCTGTTGTTGAGGTGATCGTCTGTTTGGTAGACAAAATAAAAAGCCTCGATGATTTTCTCGGGGCTTATGAACACGCGTGATAGATCTATGCGTTTTCATTCTTCTTTTATCCGGACTTTACCGTCGACCCCGGAATTTCACCGGATCATGCGCTTTCGCGCTCGTGGGTTATCACCACCGATCGGGAATTGGAACTCGCGTTCCTCACCCTGCCCCGAAGAGGAATATTTTGTAGATTTAAAGTATAGCTTTGCCCATTGTAGCTTGTCAAGCATCTGCCCATGTTTTGATCCTGTTACAAGCAATTTCCCGCGCGTGTTCTCTTCAATGGCAATGACCACATTGATCAATTCTCCTAAGGCGAACGTTAACAATCCTGCCACCACTCCGACGAACAGGATGCACAATCCCCAAAACGATCCCTGTCCACAATCCTGCCCCATCGTGAGTCAATGGTAAGCCCAGTTGCGCCAAGCGCAGAATCGGCGTTTCCGAAGCACCAGGGGTATCAATACCAGCGCGACCACGCCAACCGCCGCTTCAATTCCGCCGGCAATTTTCAAGAATCAATCCAATAAAGTGCAATCCCCGGAAGCGTGTTATTCATCCATCTCCTGAAGCCATAAAACTTTTTCATTATACTGCCTTAAAAGTCAAATGCCCGGGTGAGGGGGGCACCCGGGCATCTGACTCGATATTTTAGCATAAGGTTTCTAAAAAATCAAGGGTTAATTGTTGAGATCTTCTTGGATATCGACTTTACAATATCGAAATTTCAACTCACTGCAAAAAAATGCCTCTTGAAAAAAACAGCCTGGAATCCTTATAATTATTGTAAACATGAATTCATATATTAATAGATTTCGTATGCAATCAACCGGATTACGTCATTTATAGTTGCCTGGGTGCAAATGACTGATAACCTGTACAATAGACTTATCACTAGATATTATTGATGACCAATGGGGGAAACAGGACCATGATGAGTGATGGAAATCTCGACCAAATCGAAAAAACAAGTGTAATGATTAATTCCATCGAATTATCCGAATCGCCGATTGCTCTGGTCAATGATGTTGGCAAGGTTTTGTTTGCCAACACGCAGTGTGAAGCACAATTGGATATCTCTGCCGGACAAAATATCACCTTCAACCTGGAAAGATCCGGTATTCATAAATCCGCCGAAGCACCGAAGTACCGGACGAAACGAAGCCGCTCATCCCGTATACAGCCATCACTCGAGATGGAATATGCCGGTGAACATTGTTTTCTCCTCATCCTGTCAGCTAAAAAGACAGATCACCCCCCCTTCCTTGATCAGTTTGATAATGAAATGAACGCCCTGTATGAAAAAATACCCGGGGCATTATACCGCTCCCTGGATGATGAACTGCACACAATCACGCAAATCACCGGCGGCATACATGCCCTCATCGGTTTCCTTCCGGAAGACCTCGTTGAAAACAAGAAAATCTCCTACCTCGCCCTGGTTCATCCGGAAGATCTCGAGGTCGTTCAAATCCGCATTGGCTGACGCCGTCGAACAGGATAAAACTTTTGATATCGTCTATCGCCTGCGCCATTCAGATGGTGTGTTCCGCACTGTCCGTGACCAGGGTAGGGCTCAAAAAAATTCGCATGGAGCAGTGCAAACCATTGAAGGCTGGTTGGTGCCGATAGCCAGTGAGAAAAAAGTTGAAGAAGAGTTGGCTGAAAGCGAAACCCGCTATCGCAACTTGATCGATGTATCGCCGGATGCCGTGGTTTACACTGACGAAAATGGATTGATAAAACTCGCCAACAAGCAATTTGCCAGGATGTTGGAGATTGAAGATGATGTTGACCTTACTGGTGTTAATGTCCTCCGTTTCCTTTCCGCTGAGGAGGGTACTCCCGCGGATCAGGATATCATCACCAGGTTGAGAGAAGTTACAACCCACCGCGGCAATTACAGCGCTCAAACTCTCTCAGGCAACCTGATTCCGATTGAAATTAACAGCAGCGCCATTTTCTCCTTTGATGGCACCCGCATTGGATATGTAGGCGTCATTCGTGACATGAGCGACTGGGAGAAAACCCTCCAATCGCTCAAGTACAGTGAAGCCCAATATCGCGCCATTGTTGAAGATAACCCTGAAATGATCGTCAGGTTCACCCGAGGCGGGAAGGTCACATTTGCCAACCAGGCCTATGCAAACTTTTACTCCTTAAAGGTGGAAGATCTTATCGGCAACAATTTACAGGATGTGGTTCCAGAATCCTCCCAACCAACCATCCAAATGATCCTTAAATTTGTCACCCCTAAGATGCAGCCTGCGGTAAAAGAGATCTCCATGCACAATGCAAATAATGACACCACATGGATTCGCTGGAAAACCAGGGCCATCCTCGATGAAAATGGGCAATTGATCGAATATCAATCCGTTGGAGAAGACGTTACCTCCGAGAAAAAAGCCCTGCAAGCCCACCGGCTTTCGAAAAATGTCCCTGCGCGGTTTACTGGAATCGATCAAACTTATGGCGATCATGATGGATCCGCAGGGCAGAGTTACTTTTGCTAACAGCCATTTTCTTGAAGTCACCGGATGGAACAGGCAACAAGTACTGGGCGAAAACTGGATGGAGAAATTTGTTCCTCCGGATGTCGGCTTACAACTTAAAAAAGTTCTTGTTCGACAGCATGATCAACGGCAAAATTGCCCAGCGTAACGACAATATGATCCTTACCCGTACCGGTGAACAACGTCTTGATCTCCTGGCACAATACCCTCTTGTTAATGACCGCCACGATCCCCAGGGGATTGCCAGCATCGGTGAAGATATCACTGAAAAATTCTATTCAGAAAAAACCCAGGAAGTGGTCTACAAGATCGCCGAATCCATCACTTTCCGCCAGCAACCTGGACGAGTTGTATGCCTCCATTCATAAAGCCCTGCTGGGCTTGATGCCAGTTGAAAACTTCTTTATTGCCCTTTACGATCGACAGGTACAGATATGCTTTCATTCCCCTATTTTGTGGATCAACATGATCCCTGCCCCGAACCGCATAAACCGCATCGCGGATTGACCGAATATCTGATCCTGCGCACCGGGCAGAACCCTACTGGCCAACCCTGAAGTTTTCAACCTGCTTCTCGAAGAAGACGTCAGCCGAATCTGTTGGTACTCCATGTGTTGACTGGTTGGGCGTTCCTTTGATCATCGATAATAAGGTGATCGGGGCAATGGTAACGCAAAGTTACACCGAGGGCATCCGCTTTAAAAAACGCGATGAACAGATGCTCACCTTTGTTTCCACCCAGGTGGCCATGGCAATTGATCGTAAACAATCAGAACAGGCATTGATAACAGCCAGAGGAACAGCGAACTGTTGGTGGAAGCCTCCACGGACGGTATTCTGCTGGAATCACTTGATGGCAGGATCCTGGATTCCAACGAGGTGGCTGAAAACATGTATGGCTATACTCACGAAGAATTCCTGAACCTGCATGTGAATGACCTGGTTTCACCGGGATTCCTGGCTGGATAAATCAGATTATATCGAATGGGAATTGCACCATGAAGGAGTTATTAACCGATATCCCCAATATCCGCAAAGATGGTTCGATCTTCCCTGTTGAAGTGAGTACCCGGCTGGCAACACATTGATAACCAAAAATTCGCCGTCGCCTATATCCGTGACATCACCGAGCGCAAAAAAGCTGAGCAGGCCATTCTTGAAAGCGAAGAGAAATTCCGCACCCTGGCGCAAACCGCGGCTGCAGGAATTTTCATCCACAAAGATGGACCCTTTGTTTATGTGAATCCAATGTGGACAGAGATCACCGGCTATAGCGAGGAAGAACTCAGCCGGATAAAATTCCTGGATATCGTTACGACACAACTCTCAAGACCATGGTACAAAAGTATTACCAGGAACGCTTGCAAAACGACCGTCGCTCAAACGGTACGAGGCTGAGATCCAACCAAAAGCCGGGCAGAATAGATGGGTCGATATCACCACCAGCGGAATTCTCTACCAGGGTGTAGAAGCCATCATTGGCACAGCTGTTGATATCACCGATCGCAAACAAAAAGAAAATGAGCTGGAGATGGTAGCCAAGATCAGTGAGGCTTTGCGCGTGGCCATGACCCGCGACGAAATCCGCCCCACCGTCTTGCGCGAGGTGATGAATTTCCTGGATATTGATGGCGCACTGATCAGCACCATTGAACGCGGCAAGGACCTGGAAATCCATTGACCGCGCTATGGGTTGCTTTGCACCGCTTGATATGGTCACGATTGAAAGTCAGTGAAGGGCTTAACCGGGTATATCATCGTTACAGGCAAACCCTATGTCAACAACCATGCCCCGCATGATCCTCATTTTGCATTTCCCGAGTTATTGACCAATCTTTCTTCCATCGCCGGTGTTCCCTTGATCACCAAGGGAGAAACCATTGGCGCATTGCTGATTGGTTCAACTCATATTCTGACGGACAATGAAATTCGCCTGCTCAAGACCATCGGAGATATGACTGCCAGCGCCATCCACCGTTCCGACCTTTATGAACAAACCAGTACTCCAGGCGCATGAACTCAAGCAGGCTTACGATGCCACGCTTGGAGGGTTGGGCGCACGCGCTTGAGTTGCGTGACAAGGAAACCCAGGGTCACTCGCTGCGCATTGCCAACATGACCATTAAACTCGCCAAACGCATGGGCTATAAAGACGAAGATCTTGGAAAATGTGCGCCGCGGAGCACTGCTGCACGACATCGGCAAAATGGGCGTGCCCGATACGATCCTGCTTAAACCCGGCAGCCTCACCGAGGACGAGTGGGCTTGATGCGAAAACACCCGGAATATGCCCGCGAAATGTTAATTGACCTGCCTTACTTCAAAGATGCCATTGATATCCCTTATTGCCACCATGAGTGGTGGGATGGCACCGGTTATCCGCGCGGGCTTAAAGTCAACTGAGATCCCCCTGGTGGCGCGCATCTTCGCCATTGTGGATGCCTGGGACGCGCTCATCAGCGACCGCCCGTACCGCAAAGCCTGGACCAAACGCGACGCCCTCTCGCATATCATCGACCAATCCGGCAACCACTTTGACCCGGATGTGGTCAACGCATTTGTGCAAATGCTCCGCGAAGAAAAAATGTAGCTCGATTAAAAAACAGCCCTCTTGCGAGGGCTGTTTGATTTTAAGCTGGAACTTAACTTTCTTCGATCTCAACTGTCAGCAATTTTACCCCCGGGTACTCCGGTGCAGATGGGTTGCGCGCAGGAATTGACATCAGCACATCCAACCCTTTGATCACCTGGCCAAAAACTGTGTGTTTGTTATCCAGCCACGGGGTGGCCACATGGGTGATGAAGAATTGCGAGCCGTTGGTATTGGGTCCGGAGTTTGCCATGGAGAGCACGCCCGGGCCATTGTGCCGGAGAGTACTGTGGAACTCATCGTTGAATTTATACCCGGGTCCCCCCATGCCGGTTCCGGTGGGGTCTCCGCCCTGCACCATGAAATCATTGATCACACGGTGGAAGATGGTATTGTCGTAAAAACCGTCCCGTGCCAGGAAAACAAAATTATTCACTGTCTTTGGCACTTTGTTGGCATATAAAGCACAAACAATATCACCCTTGTCGGTCTTGAAGGTGGCGGTGTAGGTTTTTTGAGGATCAATAACCATTTGAGGTGGGGTGGACCATTGCTTGGCGGGCTTTTCCATTAATATCCTTTCAAGATACCTTTATTTCTTAACAATTGTATTATAAGCTCACTTTGCCTGCGGCGCAGTGATTTGACTGCCCCAGGTAACAGCAAACATCAACGTGCAGGTTAAGACAATCGCAGCACCGGAGGCAATGCTCAGGTAATACGAAAGGAACAAGCCCCACCAACCCCGAAAATCCGGCAATCGTGCTGGCAATCACCATCATCCTTGGCAGGCGGTTGGTCAGCAATAAAGCAGTCGCTGCGGGGGTAACCAGCATCGCCACCATCAACGCCACTCCCACGGTTTGCATGGCCACCGCCACCGTGATGGCAATGAGGATCAATAAGCCCGTATTGATCATCCTTACAGGCATGCGCAGTGTTGTTGCCAGGATCGGATCAAATGAAACTGTCAGGAATTCCTTGTAAAATGCGATGACCACCAGCAACATCAGCGCAATGAATATCCCGATTGTCCATAAATTCCCGGAGGTCACCCCCAACACGTCGCCAAAGAGAAAATGGCTCAGGTCAACCGCGTAACTGCGGACGGTGGAGATAAGCGCGATACCCAGCGCGAACATGCCGGCAAATACGATCCCGATGGCGGTGTCTTCCTTGATGCGTGAATTCCTGCTGATCATACTGATCCCCAGTGACGACAGCACGGAAGTACCCAGTGCCCACCAGAACAAGTGTCTCCTTGCGCTCCGCCGCTCACCAGGTAGCCCACTGCCACGCCCGGTAAAATCGTGTGCGCCAGCGCGTCACCGAAAAACGCCATCCCGCGCAGCACAATATAAGTTCCCACCACCGCGCACACCACTCCCACCAGGATGGCAGCGATCAATCCCCGCTGCATAAAAGCATATGTAAACGGTTCCACCAGGAATGTAATCAGGGCTTCCATCAGTTCTCCTCCCCGTGGCAGCAGGAATCATCCAACGCCAGCACTTTTCCTTCAACATCCACAACCTTCAGCTTTCCGCCAAATGCCCTGAGCAGTTTTTCGGTTGTCATCACTTCTCTGGCTGCCCCAAACCCAATCAGTCTGTGATTGAGCAGCAAGATGCGGTCAAAATAATCGGCCGCCTGCGTCAAGGTCATGCGTTGCCACCATCACGGTCACCTTTTGCTGGTGCAGCACCTCCAGAAGTGCCAGCACTCCTTCCTGTGAAGGAGCATCCAATCCTGCCAGCGGCTCATCCATCAGGATCAATTCGGCTTCCTGTGCCAGGGCGCGCGCAATGAACATGCGCTGCTGCTGACCCCCTGAAAGCTGGCTGATCTGCCGTTTTTCAAGGTTGCAGCATGTCAACGGTGCCCAATGCCTTATGCACAGCTTCGTGGTCCGCGTGCAGCGGGCATGCTGAAAGGTTTCATTTTCGCGCTTCCGCCCATCATCACCACATCCGCCACACTCACCGGGAAATTCCAATCCACCTGCGTGCGTTGGGGGATATAGGCGATGCACAAGTGTTTGCTCGGTCCGCCGCCGTAAATTTGCACCTCGCCGCTGGTGGGAGCCAGCACGCCTGCCACCACCTTGAATAACGTGCTTTTCCCGGCGCCGTTGGGACCCACCACCGCCACCCGTTCTCCGGCGTGCAGGTGAAATGTCAGATCATCCAGTACCAGGGTTTGCCCGTACTGCACGCTCAGATGGCGGATATCCAGAATTGGCTGGTGGGGATTGTGGTCAATGTGTGGATACATAAGTTATCACCTTAATCCGTTCACAATAGCATTTACATTAAAACGCATGAAATTGAGGTAGTCACCCGCACCGCTCTCCGCAGCACCCAGTGAGCCGGAGTAAATACGCAACACATCTATATCCGGTATCCCTGGCTACCTGAGATGCCAGGGCATCGCTGGCGCCCATCTCTATGAAGATGGCTCGCACATTCTCTATCCGCACCACTTCTTCCAGCCGGGCAAGGTCCTGCGCTGAAGCCGAGGCATTGGTGCTGAGCGAGGAAATGACCAGCCCGACCTGTTCCAGCCCGTAAGCTGCGGCAAAATATCCCAGTGACTGGTGGTCGGTCACCAGCTTGCGTTGTTCTGCCGGGATCGGTGCCACTTCGCCTTGTATCCACGCGTCCAGCTCAGCCAATTGCTGCAGGTATGCGTCTGCGTTCGCCTGGTAAACGCTGGCGCCATCAGGGTCAACGCTGATCAGCGCTCTGGCAATATTTTCGACCCAGTGTTTCACGTTTTTCGGGTCCATCCACGTATGCGGGTCGCCTGAACCGTGTTCATCCCCCGCGGCTGAAAATGGCAGCACTTCAATTCCATCGGAGACCACCACCACCGCACCGCCGGCATTAGCCTGGATCACCGCCTCCATGGAGTGTTCCAACTCCAATCCATTGATAAAGATTAATTGCGCATCATGAATGGCAGCCACATCCCGTGGGCGCGGCTCATAAGTATGCGGGTCAGCTCCAATGGGCAGCAGGGTCGTCAGGGAGATGCGCTCGCCCCCCACCTGCTTCACCACATCCCCCACGATCGTGGTCGTCGCCGCCACCTTCACCCCGGAATCCGCTGCAGGTTTTGCACCGCAGCCCGATAACAACACGTTCACAATCAGGAACAAGGAGAGCATCATAACAATGTGCCGCTTCATTGCACCTTCTCCTTGGTCTTTTGGCAGTCTCACGCACAATCCCTGCAGTTGCAGCCAGTGACCCTGGATGCAAAAACCGCTCTCGCGGCTGACGTGCGCGATCCAATCCGAAATGTCTTCCCCGGGGAAGTACTCCGCCCGCCCGCAGCCGGTACACAACACCACATGTTCATGCCCGCGCGCCGCCCGCAGGATCATATGGCAGCCGTCCGCCAGGTGAATGCGCTCCACCAATCCAAGCCGCGCCAGCAGATCCAGTGTGCGGTAAACCGTCACCAGTCCCACTTTGGGGTTGTGCTTGCGCACCAGGTCATAGATCTCGATCGGTCCCAGGGCATGATTGCTGTTCACCAGCAGTTCCACGATCGCTTTACGCGGTGCCGTAAGCCTGCCGCCGTTTTGTTCCAGCAAGTCCAGCCACCTTTTTTGTTCGGGCATCTTCATCCTTATTGATAATGATTATCATTACCATTATAGCAACGACAATAGAACCCGTCAAACTAATTTGACGGGTTGGATTCTGTTAACACGGTTGTGTTACAGGCTGACCGGGCAGGCTTCCGCCGGAGCACGAGACCAATCGGATCACCCTCGTGCTGCTTACACGAGATTGCCGTGGTGCGGCAATTTAATAACTTCCAGTTGTCACTTCACCGGCGCGCTCATAATTCGCTGCAATCACGCCGTTAGGTCCAACCTTGCTTTCTGTCAGCTTGAACGCCATCGGCATCGTGCCATCAGCAAACAAGCGCTTTCCTGCACCCAGCGTGATCGGGTAGATCATCAACCAGAACGCATCCACCAGGTCATGCCTGATAAGCGTCTGCAGGAGATTGCCGCTTCCCCAAACATGCAATTCGGGTCCTTGTTTCTGCTTGACCTTGGAGACTTTTTCTGCAACGTCTCCATTAAGAAACACGGACGGCTGCCATTCGGTTGAGTTCCTGGTATTCGAAGCCACATATTTGGTAGCCGCGTTAACACTGGGCCAAATGTCCCCATGTTGCGGCCAGTACGCTTCCCAAATATCAAAGGTTTTGCGCCCCAGCAGCAGGTCGAACGGCTTGTTCATTTGCCGTCTCAAAAGCTTTCCAATTATCGCGTCGGAATACGGCGCTGACCACCCGCCATACGCGAAGCCGCCGCTGGTATCTTCTTCCGGTCCGCCGGGAGCCTGGATGACTCCATCAAGGGAGATATGTTCTAACACGATTAATTTTCTCATGGCTCAATTCCTCCATTATTTGCATTTCTTTGGCTGCCTGGTTTTAAACAAATAAACCGCGCATTGAGGTTAATGTTAACTCAAAATGCGCGGTTTATCGATCTTTCCGAATTAGCCGAAATCAGCCAATGGACGGTTAATGGATGTTGATTGCTCCGCTGCCCTGGTCCATGATCTTGATGATGATCCTGGCTTTCGCAGTATCAAATCCTGCGGTATGCCAGACCCCCAGCGAGACTCCCGTACCTCCCCCAACTTTTAGCAATCCAGGAGGAAGGCTGAGGCTGCCTGATCCATCATCGAAGACTTCGATTTCAAACTCGGCGTTATTTGGCAGGGAAACATTCACTGCCCCGCTGCCGCCGCTAAGCTCAAGTGTCAGCGTTGCGCCATCCTGGATATCAATACCCACTGATCCGGACCCGCTGTCAATTTCCGCGGTGTATTCAGCATCCGCAGCCGGGAAGATGAAATCGGAGGCTCCCGAACCGAGATCCGCCCGCAGGGAGGTCAGATCGATCGAGCTCAGATCCACGTCAATCTTGCCGGAGCCGCCATTGAATATGAATTCGGTGGGAATGTCCTCTGCCAACCCGATATCCCATGCCAGGCGGTCAGCGGTGATATCCCAGCTCAGCCAGCTCGATGAATCGGAGGTTTCAGACATGCGCACGTAGCGGTTGCTCGTCCCGGAGACATCAAAATTGAAGATGGAACGGTGGGTGATCACCGCATGCACCAGTTCATCTCCCCCGGAAAGCGGATATACCTTCACCGGTGCCGAAGAGGATTCGATGTAAATCTTGGAAGAGGTTGCGTCCCCGACCATCTCAGTGAAGGTTTCAGACTTCGTCTGGGCGGCAGGTTCGTACCCCAGCTTGGGGCTCATAATGAGGAATGCGACGATGCCCGCCACTGCCAGCAATCCGATCAATGTGCCTGCCCATGGATACCTTCTCCCCAGGATCAGGTCAATTCCTAAAACGATCAGGATGATCGGCCACAGTTTTAACAACTGCACCGGGTTAAAAGCCGGGATAATCCCCAGGTTAACCAGCAGCCAGGTGATCCCAACGCCGACCAGCAGGATCGGCCAAAATAATGAATGTGCTCTACGCGGATTTTCCATATATACCTCTCATGAATACTTTGTACTATATACGCGAATTCTGAGGGGTTGGTTGCATCATCAGCCTGGATAATTGCACTCACTTTGAATCAATCTCAAACCGGAAGCGGCAGTCCTCCTCGAACCACATTGGGAAGTTCGTCCCCCACAGGTTGTTGAGCAAACAGAAGTGCATCCCCTTCGAAAGATCTGGTTGATCGTTATTGAAATCCAGCAGGGAGCGCTGCCCCGGCGCCACCAGCGCGGAATCCAGTGGTGAGATCAACAAGGAATGGGCTCGGTTCCCAGGCGCACTCCCGTCCCGACCGCGTGCAAATGGCGGTTGCCGTTCTCCACCACGCCCAGCGGCGAGATCCATTTTCCCAGTTTATCCATTTCCCATTCCATTCCAGCTGCCTTTTCAGGGACAAAGCTGAACCACAAAGCCTCCGGCATACGGCAGGGATTCTTCTTGAACCACTGCAGGTCGATGTTTACACGCTTTTCGTTTTTCTTAACCGAATACTTGATGTAGGTTTTGGCAGGCGCGCCGTATTCTTCGACCGCCCCTTCATCGAAGTTCATCCTGAAGAGTAAACTCGCTGACTCAGCGTCCTCACGGCGGTAAACACCCGTTACCTCCGGCTTCCAAATGCGGCTGGCCGGTTTGGCTTTTTCGAGCCCGGGTTTGCCGAAATCCTCGATCGCCCACCCGCTTGTCTGCATCGAAGGCAGGATGTATTGACTGATAAAACGCTCGTAATCCCCGCTGGAGAAGGTCTGGTAGGAGTAACTCCCCATGCGCCTGGTGCTGCTGCACCAATCCTGTTTGGATTGCAGATCACGCAACGCAGTCAACTCAGCTGATACCTTATCGAAGTGTAGTTCAACCAGCGGGTTCTCCAGCCTCACTTCATTTTCAGACACTGCCTGCCATTGGGTCAGGTCCGGCAGGCGCGGTCTGATCTCCTCCAGGCGCTGGCGGGCTTCCGCTGCCAGGGGGGAGTCTTCCAGCGCGTTCACCGCGTTGTGAATATAGGCTCGTTTTTCCACCCACGAGGATTCAAACTTCTTAAAGTTGGGCTTGCTGCGCGCTTTTCTGAAACTGTCGGCGGAGTAGGCTTCGTGGTCATCCAGGTGGGTCTTTTCATCCATTCCCCAGGTGTGCTCCGGCACGAGCATCAACTTGCGGTTGAAGTTGAAAAAGCGCGCGTCCTTGTAATCCGCTTTTTTCTCCTTGAACCACTGCAGGCGCAGGCGCAGCAGTTCGCGGTAGCGGCTCACCTTTATCGGGTCGCTGCCCACACCATGGATCCAGGTATCGCCAATCTCCGCATCCACAACTGGCAGCGTGGAACGTACAGTCTCCAGTTTTTCTGCAAATTTGTCCAGCGTGGAGGCAAACACGTTTGCGCTTGGGAACAGCGCTCGCTTGTCGCGGTAAACTTCCAGCACCTCTTCCGGGGATTGCGGTCCCATGTTGTCACTGGTATGCCCGAATGCCAGCGCGTCTTCCATGCCCCTGATCTCGAACGCGCTTCCGTAGCCGCTTTCGTACATCACCATCAATTCAGCACCGCTCTCATCCTGCCACCTGAAGAGCGGCGGCACCTTTGGCACTGTCGAGCCGGGGTTGACGCCGATATGCAGGAACTTAATGCCGGCTTCTGCCATCAGGGGAACGATGCCGCGCGTGTGCCCGGGCACGTCCGTCAGTTTGGCAGCGATGGTCTTGCGTCCAAAGCGTTCATCAAGGCGCTGCGCCAGGCTCAGTCCGAAGCGGAAGAGTTCCACATCCTCCAGCTCGGTGTGGGTGGTGAAAGGCAGCGCGTGCCAGGCGATCTCCCCCCGCAGGATGGCGTCCTCCATCTCGCTGCGCGCCGCCGGGGCAGCCTGCTCAAGGTATTCGTAAATAAGCCAGGACCCGGTCGTCCAGATGAAGCGCTCAGGTTTGCCGGTTTCGCGCATTTCGCGCGCCACCCGCAGGGATGCCGGGATATAGCTCGAGAAATAATTCGCCACCACCACTGAGGCGTAATCGGTGAACCCCACGTCCAGGTGGGTTTTAAAGATCAAGTGGATATTTTTTACCATGCTGGTTATGCCTCTTTGGGTTTTGTTTTAATTTTTGGCAGCAGCAGAACGGAAAGCAGGAATAATCCGCCGTAAAGCGCGAACACCACCGGGTATCCCAGTCCATGCTGGATGCCGTTGAAGTAATCCGCCAGCGGTCCGCCGATGCTTGACCCCACGATGCCCGCTCCGGCACCCGCCAGGTTGGAGATGCCCAGGTAACGCCCGGCGTCCTTTGCCGGCACCAGGTCAGTCCCGAGCGCCCAGTTGGCCGCCATGAAGGTACCCGTTCCCAAACCCAGGAAGGCTCCCGCCACCAGCACCAGGGGGATGTTGCGTGCGAAGATGAGGATGATCGTGCCGATCACCGCCAGCACCCCGGCCGCTACCAGCAGGCGCTTGCGCCCCATTTTGTCTGAGAGATAGCCCCCCAGCAGGGAGGTGATCAACAAAAATACAAAAATCACCGCGGTCACCTGGGTGGTGACTGTGGCGGGATTGGGGAGATTTAACACATCCTTGATAAAGAACATGGTGAAGTTGCGCACGGATCCGATCGCCGCCAGGAACATCAGGCGCGTTACCACCCACCAGATAAACGATTTTTGATCCCTGGCTTCCTTGCCAATGCCCACCTGCGCGCCAAAATAAACGCCAATGACGATTGAGCCGGCCATGCCGAGCAGCCCCGCCAACCCCACCACGATCACGCGCGTGGCCAGGCTGGTGGTGGCTTCAGGCAGCCATGTGCCCACGCTTTTCACCAGCCACAACGCCAGCTGGGTAATGCCCACAAAGATTGCGGTCAAAAAGAACATGCGCAGGATGGGACGTCCCGCCGGACGGGGTGGTTTTTCCGTGATAGGCGTTTCCTTGGTGAAAAGCACCGTCACCAGCATGGTCACCAGGTACGTACCCATTAAAATGATGATCACCCGCCAGAAATACTGCTTATCGATCAGCGGACTGATCAACAGCACCAGCGCCGCCGGGATCATTTCCATCAGTGATTTAACCCCCGATGCCCGTCCGCGCTGGTGCTCGGCCACTACATCCGGGATCAATCCCTGCTGCCCCGCCTGGCTGATGTTCGAGGAGAATTGCAGCACAATGATTCCCAGCAGCAGTACCGCCAGGGACGTGGGGATGGCGAAGGTGGATTGGAAAAAGGTATCCAGCGGTGAACCCTTGAAGAGGAGTGACGCGCCAACCACTGCCAGGAAAGCAATATTCAACAATGCGCCCCAAAAGATGAACGGGCGCCTGCGTCCGTACTTGCTGGTGCAGCGGTCGCTCCACATGCCCATCACCGGCTGGATGAACATCGCCACCGCCAGCCCGGTGACGTACACCAGGGCGGTGTAGGTGTTCTTCATCTCTTCGGGCATGAACACCAGCACCAGCGCAGGCAGGAGCAGTGGGCTGATCACATTCGATGCCATGCTCAAACCAAGCTGGTAGCCGTTCAGGGTCAAATAGTCATACCACTTCTTTTCTGTTTGCATGGGGCACCTTCCTCTTACTGGATTGTTGGATCGTTCGGTATTAATTATTTCTAGAAACAATTGGCTTTATACACCATCATCAGTCAACATTGATCGGGGTTATTTTCCCCCTCATTGTATAATAATTCGCATTCGAAAGGAAATATGACCGGTATTCTTTTGGCACTTACAGCCGCCCTGCTTTGGGGCAGTGGGGATTTCAGCGGTGGGTTTGCCACCCGTAAAGCCAACCCCTTCCAGGTGTTAGCGCTCTCTGCAATCGCGGGGGTTGTCGTGCTGGCAATTGCAGCACTGGTTGCGCACGAAACCCTTCCGCAGGCGGCAGGCATCCTCTGGTCGCTGCTGGCTGGGCTTTCCGGTGCGGTTGGCATCACCTCGCTCTACACTGCCCTCTCCCGCGGGAACGCCGCTGCGGTGGCGCCCATCTCAGCTGTCCTCGGTGCGGCTATCCCCGTTGGGTTCACATTCATCTCCCGGGGGTCTCCAGCCGCGTTGCAGCTTGTTGGTTTTGCATTGGCGTTCGTCGGTATCTGGCTGGTCTCGCGCTCGGCACCTGAAGCGGGTCAAAAAGCAAATTCCCGCCTGGGGCTGGCCTTCCTGGCGGGGGCTGGTTTTGGCGGGTATTTCATTTTCATCGGTCTGGTGGAAGGGTCGGGGGTATTCCTTCCCCTTTTATTTGCCCGCGGCATCATGTTCCTCGGCGCGCTGCTCCTGCTGGCGGTCAAGCGGCTGCCCTTGCCTTCGATCCGCGCGAACCCTGTTGCGCCCCTGGCCGGTGTGCTCGATGCTGCCGGCAACGTTTTCTTTTTGTTGGCAATTACCTTTTCGCGGCTTGATTTTGCCGTGGTCGTTTCCTCCCTGTATCCGGCAGTCACCGTCCTTCTCGCTGCATTATTGCTTAAGGAGAAGGTTGGCAATTGGCAAAAAGCTGGTGTCGTCCTCTGCCTGGCAGCCATCCTTTTGATCTCGCTGTGATGGAGCGATTAATCAAGCCCAGGCGCGGGTGTGGTCAAGCCGTTATTAGTACACCTCACCAGCAAGAGAGAACGTACTTTCCTATATATACAGAATAACCACCAGGATCACTTCGGTGACCAGGCTGATCACGTTTGATCTCACAATAGATTTATCGGTCACCATGGATATCCCCCGGATAACCGCGATGGCGGCATAGGTGATCGCCAGGGTTTTAAACACTTCCGGTGTTGGGAAGATCAATGCCGCGATTCCCAATCCGATGAACGTTCCCCCCATCACCGCCCGGATTTCGGTGGTCGCGCGCGGGCTGGAAGCTTCCAACCCGGTGAAATCTTTGATCTTTTTCGGCTGCAGCAGGCTGTAAACCCCTGTCAGGATCGTCACAACCACGGCAGCGTATTTCAAAACCGTAAGAATATCCATTCCTCAATCCTTTCGAGTTTTATTGCTTCATCCTCAATTGTCTGACTCAATACCAATATTATACGCGTACTGCTGACCTGCACATGATTCACAGGAACAGCAAGATAGCCAGGATAACCTCGTAAGAGATTTCCTGTATAGCGGCACGGTCAGTTGATTTTTCCACCAGCATGGAGACTCCGCGAATCACATTTCTCGCTACGTAGACGATACCAATCGTTTTGTACACTTCCGGGATCGGAAACACCAATCCCGCAATCCCCAGTCCAAGGAGGAGTCCGCCCCACACGGCGCGCATTTCGGTTGTCGCGCGCGGGTTTGCGGTTTCCATGCCGCTCTTATTCTTAATCCATCCCAGTTTGAGCGCGGAAAACAATCCGTTTTTAATGGTGATGACTACCGCATAAATATGAAATAGGGTAACCAGATTCATTTTCCCCGCCATTGTGCATGCCCAGCATGTCCCTCGATCCACAATCAATATTTCATCTCCAAAATGAATTGAGGATTAAAAATTTCTTACAAAGCTCTTATACAAACTACTTGAAATTCATCATTATTAAGAGTATTATTATCTTAATTATGTTATTAATACAACTGGGAAGGAATAGTAATGACCACGCCTTTTGAATTACCCGCTCTTAAATTCAGTTTCGATGCGCTGCAGCCAGCCATCGATGCCCGCACCATGGAAATCCACCACGGCAAGCATCATGCTGCCTACGTCAACAACCTTAACAAAGCACTTGAGTCTGCGCCCGAGCTTTTTGGTAAACCCATCGAGGAGCTCCTGCGCGAGATCAACAAGGTGCCTGAATCGATCCGCACCACCGTCCGCAACAATGGCGGAGGTCACGCCAACCACACGCTCTTCTGGGAGGTGCTTACGCCTGGAAAATTAAAGAGTCCTCCGGGAGCATTGCTCAAGGATATTGAAAAGACCTTCGGTTCACTGGATATGTTCCAGGAAAAATTTACCGCTGCTGCCACCACTCGCTTCGGCTCAGGTTGGGCCTGGCTGGTTTTGGATGGCGACAAGAAGTTGCAGGTCTACTCCACCGCCAACCAGGACAGCCCCTACATGGAGGGTCACACCCCCATTCTCGGCCTGGATGTTTGGGAACACGCGTATTACCTCAATTACCAGAACCGGCGCCCCGATTACATCAAAGCGTTCTGGTCCCTGGTGAATTGGGATTTTGTTGAGCAGCAATTTGAGAAAAATCGGTAAGACGTTGGGCCACCTTATTTGATCGATCTGGCAAATTTTTCGCTCCCAATCCGGTCATGCCTTAGGATGGGGAAACCGGCAGACCAAGAGAAATACAACCAGCGAAATTCGATGACCGGTCATAAGGTAACCCAATTTGTTCCTCCCCCGCCACAGGCGGGGGATTATTTTAATCAAAAAACCGCCAGCAAGATTGCTGGCGGTCGTTAGTTTTAGTCTGGTGCTTTATTCGGTTACAACGACCGTGCCGACCATGTAGGGGTGCGGCGTGCAAAAGTAACCGAAAGTCCCCGCAGTGGTGAATGTATATGAGAACGAACTGTCCTTGCCGAGCATGCCGGAATCAAAGATGCCGTCATCGCTGGTGACTGTATGACCCACGCTGTCCTTATTCGTCCAGGTGACCGTGGTACCGACCTTCACAGTTAGTGTACCGGGAACAAACGTAAAGTCATCGATCTCTGCTTCCACACCTTCCCCGCTGACCGAGGGAGGGGCAATAACCGGCGGGTTGGATGTAGTTGGTTCAGTGGTGGCGGCAGAGTAAGCTGTGTTGCCGGCAACTGTTTCCTTTGTGGGCATATCAACTGCAGCACTCGTTGGGGCAACAGTCTTCGGGCTGCAGCCTGCAAGGATTCCCAATGCCAGTACTGATATTAGTATGATTAATTTTATATTTTTCATTTTTCTCCTATTCCCAATATTCTTTAATTATAACTATTTATATATGAATTGTATTAATTTGTCGTTATCAAAATTGACCCTTCACTGATCTCTCTGGGTGTCTCCCCTGAACTATTTAGTTCACCAATGGTCAATTGAAGAGGTTACTCAGTGCTTATCTCGATCCGCCGCCGGGTACGCTGCTGCACCAGCACAACGCCAACGATCAGCACCACCATACCCACCAACTGCAGGATGGTCACCTTTTCTCCCAGCAGCAACCACGCCAGTAATGCTGTCCCCAGCGGCGATAGGTTGAGCATCACGTTCATCTCCAGCGCGGTGAGAATGCGCAGCGAGTGATTGTACAGCATGTAAGCCACGGCGGTATTTGCCAGCGCCAGCCACAGTAGTATCCCCCCCACTCGCAGCGAAACGTGAGGCACACCCTCAAAGATTAACGCCAGGATCAGCAGGAGTCCCCCGCCGAATCCCAGGGGAACAGCGGTCAGGGTGAGGGTATCCACCTGCCTTTCACGGGCAACGGCGCGGCTCAGGATGCCAAAAAGTGCGAACCCGAGCAGTCCCACAATGGTGATCAGCAGCCCAAGCGGCTCATCCGCCTTGAGCCCGTTGAAGAAAAAGAGCACGCTTCCCGCCAGGCACACCACCACCCCGATCACCTGGATGCGCGTTGGTACTTCCTTCAACCACCAAATCCCGGCCAGCAGGATCAGGATCGGGTTGACGCTCATCAGGAAGGAGGTCGTGGTGGCGGGTAAATACTTCAATCCCCAGAAAAAAGCGCCGTTGCCGATGGTATAAGCGCTCAGCCCGATCAGCAGCAGCACAAGCCACGTGCGCGGCTTTACCAGCCGCATGGCAATCCTCCTGTGGAGTAGGAAAGGAGAAAGCACCAGGAAGGCGATGAAATAGCGCAGTCCCGCCGTTGTTAGCGGACCAACTTCCTTAAGTGCCAGTTTAACCAGCACAAACGACGATGCCCACAGGATGGTGACCAGTAATGTTTCCAACAATGCCAAAAAACGCGGGGAAGCCTTTTTGTGAGAGTCCATATCCGTCTATTTTACAGCCGATTGAAAATCAGCACCTGTTTACCTGTTCGAAATAGGTTGAAAATCAGGAAAACCGGTTGTTTAAAACAAAATCCGGGATTTCTAGTAAAATAAGAGTTTAGTGGATTAAATAATCTTATCCGACCCTCCTCATATTGGAGAATTTCCCATGCTGCTTTCTTATCTTCCCCTTGCCGTGCTTCTGGTGCTCGCTGCCATCGTTGGCGGTATTGTATTGCTCCTGGGGCGTTTCTTTGGTCCGCGCCATCCCAATACCAAAAAAGGTCAGCCTTATGAATCCGGCATGATCCCTTACGGACCCGGCACCCGCCAGATGTCCGTCAAGTATTACCTGGTGGCCGTGCTCTTCATCCTCTTCGACGTTGAGGTGATCTTCTTCCTCCCCTGGGCGGTAGCCTTCAAACAAATGGGGCTCTTCACCCTGGTCGAAATGTTCATCTTTGTTGCCATCCTGTTCATTGCGTTCATTTACGTCTGGAAGAAGGGAGCTTTGGAATGGGAGTAGATCAGAAAACCGGCAATATCGGCGTGGTCACCACGTCCCTTGAAAAAGCGGTCAATTGGTCGCGCACCAATTCAATGTGGCCGATGCTCTTCGGGCTTGCCTGCTGCGCCATCGAAATGATGGGCGCCGAAGCCCCCAGTTATGACTTGAGCCGCTTCGGCATGGAACTGATGCGCGCCAGCCCCCGCCAGTCTGACCTGATGATCGTCGCCGGGCGTGTTTCTCAAAAAATGGCGCCCGTCCTGCGCAACCTCTACGACCAGATGCCCGAACCCAAATGGGTCATCGCCATGGGCGATTGCGCCGCTTGCGGTGGGGTCTTCAATAACTACGCCATCCTCCAGGGTGTTGACGAAGTCGTTCCGGTGGACGTGTACATCTCCGGTTGCCCGCCGCGCCCTGAGGGCTTGATCAATGGCATCATGCTGCTGCATAAAAAAGTTTCCGGCGAGAAGTTCGCCTATTGGAAATAAGGTGAGCCTATGAATGACCTCTTATCTCCTGCTGTCACTGCTCTCAAGGAGCAGTTCAAAGCCAAAGTGTCCGAGTTCCGCGGTGAGGTCACCCTCACCTTCAAACCGGACCAGGTGGTGCCTGCTGCCACGATCCTGCGTGACCAGTTTGGTTTTGACATGCTCGCAGCCGAAACCGCGGTGGATTATTATCCGCAAACCACGCCCGCGTTTCCACATGGTCTACATTTTTTATTCAACCACGACCAATGTTTACCTCAACTTCCGCGCCGGCCTCAACGCTGACCACCCCACCATCCCCACCCTGGAAACTGTTTATCCCAACGCCAACTGGCGTGAACGCGAACTCTGGGACCTGATGGGCATCCATTTCGAGGGTCATTCCGACCTGCGCCGCATCCTCATGCCGCCTAATTGGGAAGGGCATCCCCTGCGCAAGGATTATCCCCTCGGTTACGAAGAAGTGCAGTACACCTTCAACTTCGATGAGATCGACCTTGCCAAACCAAAAGGGGTGAGGCAGCCATGAGAGAGATCCAGGAATTCACCCTCGATGACCTGCGCCACCTGGTGAGCCCGCGCGCCATTTCCGGCGAAACCATGGTGCTCAACATGGGTCCCCAGCACCCCAGCACCCATGGCGTGCTGCGCCTCATCGTTGAACTCGATGGCGAGATCGTCGTCAATGTCATCCCCGATATCGGCTACCTGCATACCGGCATCGAAAAGAACATGGAAGCCAAGACCTACCAAAAAGCCGAGGTGATGACCGACCGCATCGATTACATGTACACCATCGGCAACAACCTGGTGTACACCCTGGCGGTTGAAAAATTGACCGGGCTTGTATCTCCCCCGCGCGCTGATGCCATCCGCGTCATCCTGGTGGAGCTCTCCCGTTTGCAATCACACCTGTTGTGGATCGGCACCTCCGCCCTCGACCTCGCTGCCATGTCTGTTTTCCTTTACGCCATGCGCGAACGCGAACATGGTCCTCGATATTTTTGAACTCTGCTCCGGACAGCGCATGATGACCACCTACATCCGCCCCGGCGGGTTGTGGCGCGATGTGCCGGCTGAATTTGAAGGCGCCGTGCGCGACCTGGTAAAGGTCATGCCCAAACGCATCGACGAGTACGAGTCGCTCCTCACCAAAAATCCGCTCTTCCTTGACCGTACGCGCGGCATCGGCAAGATCGACACCAAAACCTGCCTGGCGATGAACGTTACCGGTCCCACCCTGCGTGCCACTGGCATGCCTTTTGATTACCGTAAAGCCAATCCCGTACTGCGGCTTTGAGCAGTACGATTTTGACATCCCCACCCAGACCACCGGAGATATCTACGGGCGCTACCAGGTGCGCGTGGAAGAAATGCGCCAGTCCGTGCGCATCATCGAGCAGGCGCTCGACAAAATGCCCTATGGTCCGGTGCGCGACAACAACCGCAAATACGTCCCCCCGCCGCGTTCCGAGATCGGCGTCAGCATGGAAGCCCTCATCCACCATTTCAAGTTATGGACGGAAGGCTTCAATCCGCCTGTGGGTTCTGTTTACACCGCGGTGGAATCTCCGCGCGGTGAAATGGGCGTCTTCCTCGAATCCGACGGCGGACCAAAGCCGTACCGCGTGCATTACCGCACCCCCTCCATCATGCTCCTCCAGGCGCTGCCCTTAATGTCCATCGGGCATTTTGTGGCTGACCTGGTGGGGATCATTGGAAGTATCGATATTGTCCTGGGAGATACCGACCGATGAGCCAATTATTGAAGAAATACCCAGCAAGAGATCGAGCATATCCTGGCAAAATACCCGCCCGAACAAAAACAATCGGCGGTGATGCCCTTACTGCACCTGGCGCAGCGTGATGCCGGTTTCGTCTCGCGCGCTGCCATCCAGGAGATCACCGAGATCACCGGTCTTTCGCCACTGAAGTAGCTTCTGTGATCGGCTTCTACACCCTGTATCACGATGAACCGGGCGGAAAGATCCGCATCCAGGTGTGCACCGACGTCGCCTGTGACCTGCGCGGCGCAAAAGAATACCTGCGCGCGCTTTGCCAGCAGCTGGGCGTCAAGCCCGGTGAAACCACTCCGGACGGCATGGTCACCATCGAAGAAGTCAAATGCCTGGCTGCCTGTGATAAAGCCCCCATGTTCCAATCTCAAATTGGAAGACCAGTTGGAATATCACGAAAACCAGACGCCGGAAAAGACACTGGATTGGGTAAAGTCAATGATTGCCAGCCTGGCAAGTGCCTCAACGAACCGTGGAAGGCGAAGGAGGAAACCATGAGTGATCTCATCCTCCTGCGCCACCGTGAAATCCCCGGGCTGAACCAGTTAAAGACCTATATCGCCAATGGCGGATTCGAAACCTGGAAAAAAGTGGTCACCACCCTCAAGCCAGACGATGTCGTCAACGAGGTCAAGAACTCAGGCCTGCGCGGACGCGGCGGCGCTGGCTTCCCCACCGGGGTCAAATGGTCGTTCATTCCCAAAACCATTTGGCCGCATTACGTGGTCTGCCAACGCGGACGAATCCGAACCGGGCACTTTCAAAGACCGCGAATTGATGGAGTTCAATCCCTACCAGTTCCTTGAAGGCTTGATGATCGCCTCCTTCGCGGTTGAAGCCCACGATGCCTACATTTACTTCCGCGGTGAATTTGCACAGCTCGAACAGAAGATCGATGAACGCATTGATGAATTAACCTCCAAAGGGTTCCTGGGCGATAACCTCTTTGGCACCAGTTACTCCCTGCGTATCCACACCCACCTGGGTGCGGGTGCCTACATCTGCGGCGAAGAAACTGCCCTGCTCGAATCCATCGAAGGTCGCATGGGTCAGCCCCGGCTGCGCCCGCCCTTCCCGGCGGTGGCAGGGTTATTCGGCAAACCCACCGTCATCAACAATGTCGAAACCCTCGCCAACCTGCCCTATATTCTCGAAAAAGGCGCGGTCGCCTTCCGCAAGAACGGCACCGAAAAAAGCCCCGGCACCAAGATCTTCTCGCTCTCCGGTCGCGTCAACAAACCGGGCAACTACGAACTACCCTTGGGCACCACCTTCCGTGAACTGATCTTCACCCACGGCGAGGGTATCCTCAACGACGCGAAGATCAAAGCCATCATGCCGGCCGGTGCTTCCTCCACTCTTATCCCCGCCACCGAGGAAATGCTCGACCTGCCAATGGATTACGAAGCCACCACCGCCATTGGCGCGCCGCTCGGGTCTGCCTCGGTGATGGTGCTGGATGAAACCGTCAGATATCAGCCGCCTGGTGAACAGCACGGTTCACTTCTTCAAACATGAATCCTGCGGTAAATGCACCCCCTGCCGTGAAGGAACTTACTGGATGAGCCACATCACTTCCCGCATCGATTCCGGTCAAGCCAGCAAGGAAGACATTGACCTGCTGCAGACCGTCGCCAGCCAGATGCAGAACAAGTGCTTCTGCGCCCTGGGCGAGTTCTCGATCATGGCGGTGCTTTCCGGCATCAAACATTTCCGAGCTGATTTCGAAGCTCGCCTGGAGAAATAACGGGATGGAAAAACAAATCACTCTCAAAATTGATGGGCGGCAGGTGTGTGTTCCTGAAGGAACGCTCATCGTGGATGCCGCCAAGCAGGCTGGCATCATCATCCCGGTATTTTGCCATCACCCCAAGCTGGAACCCGTGGGGATGTGCCGCATGTGCCTGGTGGATATCGGCCGTCCGCAAATTGACCGCGCCACCGGTGCTCCAGTATCTGAATGACGACGGCACCCCCAAGATCACCTTCTGGCCCAAGCTGGAGACCGCCTGCACCACTCCTGTTTCCGAAGGAATGGTGGTATGGGGTGCTACCGAAAAAGTCATGGCAGCCCGCAAGGATGTGCTCGAATTCCTCCTCACCTCTCACCCGCTGGATTGCCCGGTTTGCGACAAGGGCGGTGAATGT
This sequence comes from uncultured Chloroflexia bacterium, assembly GCA_963753625.1. Taxonomy (GTDB): domain Bacteria; phylum Chloroflexota; class Anaerolineae; order Anaerolineales; family Anaerolineaceae; genus UBA6107. The sequence goes on along the minus strand of CAVWCP010000002.1, from coordinate 471,748 downwards.
CCCGCTGCAAAACCAGACCATGGCGTTCGGTTCTTCAGACAGCCGCTTCCTGCTGGACGAGAAGAGCCGCGCCGAAAAACATTTCCCGCTCGGTGACCTCATCATCCTCGACCGCGAACGCTGCATCCAGTGTGCGCGCTGTGTGCGCTTCCAGGACCAGGTGGTGGATGACCCCGTGATCGGTTTCTATAACCGCGGCAGCGCAAGCTGGAAATTGCCACCTCCTCGGAACCCGGTTTTGATTCCATCTTCTCCGGCAACACCACTGATATCTGCCCCGTCGGCGCATTGACCACCAGCGATTTCCGCTTTGGCGCCCGACCCTGGGAATTAACTCACAAACCATCCATTTGCTCTCAGTGCCCCGTGGGATGCAACCTCACCTACGATGTGCGCCGTGAAGCCAAAGAGCGGCGGGAAAACCGTCATCAAACGCGTCATGCCGCGCCAGAACGAAGAAGTCAATGAGATCTGGTTATGCGATAAAGGCCGCTTCACCTACGACTATGCCGTGAATCACCGGAACGCCTGACCAACCCCTCCTGCGCAAGGACGGCGAGCTCGTTCCCGTCTCCTGGGAAGAAGCTCTCACTGCCGCCGCGGAAAAAATCAAAGCCGCCGGCAGCAATCTTGTCACCCTCGTCTCCGGGCGCGTCAGCCAACGAAGATCTGCTCGCCGCCAAAACGCTTGCCAATGCATACCGACAGTAAGATCGCCCTTTACAGCCACCATGGGCGGCGGTGAATGGGTCACGCGCGTGTGGGCATGACCGCTGGCTCCAATCTTGGCAACCTGGAAAAAGGTTCCGTTATTCTGGTCATCGGCATCGACCTGCACCAGGAAGCCCCGCTGTGGTGGCTGCGCGTCAAGCAGGCTGCCCAACGCGGTGTCACCCTGATCGTCGCCAACGCCCGCAAGACCCGCCTGGATAAATTTGCCACTCTCCAGCGCCGTTATGATTACGGTGAAGACGCGAAGCACTTGCGTGAGTTATTCCAGGATGACGAAGAGACCGCCAAATTATTCGTCCAATGCCGAAAACCTGGTCATCTTCTATGGCAGCGACGGCATGGGGTTGAGCCACACCTCCGCCCTGGCGGAAGTCTGCGCCGAATACCTGGTCAAGACCAACCATTTCGGCCGCGCCAACAACGGGCTCATCCCGGTCTGGCCGCACGCCAACGACCAGGGGCCTACGAACTGGGCATCCAGCCGGACGCCGACCTGGTGATATACCATCAACAACGCCATGGGGCTTTACCTCGTTGGCGTTGACCCGCTGGGGATGACCCGCTGCTCAAGGATGCCGTCCAGCGCGCCGGCTTTGTCATCGTGCAGGAGCTCTTCCTCACCGAAACCGCCAAACTGGCAGACGTGGTCTTCCCGGCACAAGCCGCAGTGGAACGCTCCGGGCACTTATATCTCCGGTGAGCGCCGCGCCCAGTACTTTGGGGCAGCCGTCCCCGCGCTCGAAGGCACAAAGTCTGATCATGCATCTCTCCGAAGTTGCTGCAGGCAATTGGTCAACCAGCCCTGCCCGCAACCGACAAAGAATTGTTCTCCCTGGCATTTGCCTGAAATTGAATTTGCAAAATGTACGAGAAGTAAAGAACAGTGGCCCGCCATTGGCGGTAAAGATGCTTACTACGGCGGTACCGCCTCCAAAAATACTTTTGGTTTGGGCGTCCATCTTCCGCTTGTCAGCAGCACAGGATGTTCCCGCCCGCTCCGCTGCATCCCGCAAAAATTAAACTCAAGAAGGGTGAATGGCTTGCAGTGCCTATCACCGTCTCTATGACCACGGTCAGTTGATGGACCACACTCCTCTGCTTGAAGAAGCGCATGTCCCCGGAGGAATCGTTGTCATTCATCCGGCATGCCGCTCAAATTTGGAAATCGCCGATGGACAGACATTGAGATCAAGCTCAAATCGGCGACCGCGAATTCCCGGCAGTGGTGAAGATCAATCCGCGATCAACCTGAAGGTGTGCTCCTGGTTAGCCGCAGCTGCGGTATCCCCTTCTTCTGCACCAGCAGGGGTGCGAAATTGTTGCACCTGAACTACAACAGAGCGAGGTGCGCTATGACCATGTGGCTCGTTATCGAATGGGTTCGTTAAAAGTCTCATCATCATCCTCGGCATGACCCTTGGCTTTGCCTACGTCACGCTTTACGAACGCAAGGTGCTGGCGCGCATGCAGGTGCGCATCGGACCCAATCGCGCCGGTCCGGGCGGCATTCTGCAGCCAATCGCGGATGCCCTCAAATTGATCTTCAAAGAAGAGATCACTCCCGCCAATGCGGATAAGTTGCTCTTTGTCCTTGCCCCGGTCATCACCGTTATCCCCGCGCTCATCATCACCGGCGTCATTCCCTGGGGTCCTCCCATCACGCTCTTTGGCAAGGAATTCAGCCTGGGCTTGGCCGATATCAACGTGGGCGCGCTCTACATGCTCACCGTCACCTCCATCTCCATCTACGGCATCACCCTGGCCGGCTGGTCTTCCAATAACAAGTACGCCACCCTGGGCGGCTTGCGCGCCACTGCCCAGATGATCAGTTATGAACTGGCGCTTGGGCTCGTCCTTCATCGGACCCATCATGCTGGCAGGTTCAATGAGCCTGCTGGATATCGTCAACGCCCAGAAAGACATGTGGTTCATCGTTTACCAGCCTGTTGGCGCGCTCATCTACTTCATCGCCGTCATTGCCGAAATCAACCGCGCTCCTTTTGATATGCCCGAAGCCGAGCAGGAACTTACCGCCGGTTACCATACCGAATACTCCGGCATGAAATTCGCCCTCTTCTTCATGGCTGAATACATCAAGATGATCGCCATCAGCATGATCGGCGCCACGCTCTACCTGGGCGGTTTCCAGGGACCCTTCGTGGATCAACTCCCCTGGCTTGGTCCGATCTACCTGGTCATCAAGGTGGTCATTCTGCTCTTCATGCTCATCTGGATCCGGGCAACCCTGCCGCGCATCCGCTATGACCGCCTGATGGCTTTCGGTTGGAAGATCCTCTTCCCCCTGGCGCTGCTGAATGTGATGGTCACGGCCGTCGTGATGAAACTGGTTGGAGGTTAATCATGCTGCGCGGATTACTCACCACACTCAAATCTTTATTCACCAAACCGGTGACGATCCAATACCCGGAACAAAAACGTCCCGTGCGCCAGCGTTTCCGCGGGCGGCACGAATTGAAACGTTACGATAACGGACTGGAGAAATGCATCGGCTGCGCCTTGTGCGCCGCAGCCTGCCCGGCAGATGCCATCTTTGTTGAAGCCGCCGAGAACACCGATGAGGAACGCTACTCCCCCGGTGAACGCTATGCCAGCACCTACGAGATCAACATGCTGCGCTGCATCTTCTGCGGTTTCTGCGAAGATGCCTGCCCCACCGAAGCCATTGTCCTCGAAAAAGATTATGAACTCTCGTATACCGACCGCCTGTCTGCCATCTACACCAAGGAGCGCTTGATCGTCAAAGTGCCCGCCGGGGGCAGCCCCACCCCGCAAAAAACCGAACCCGGGTTGTACACCCGTTCCGTACCCGAAATGAAAGACCCAGCGGATTAGGGAGGGATCATGACAACCACCTTTTCTGATTTTCATCGCTCCTGGCGATCATCGCCATTGCTGCCGCCGCCGGACTCATCCTCAGCCGCAACCCGGTCTATTCCGCCCTGTTCCTCATCCTCAATTTCCTCGCCGTGGCGTGTCTTCTACCTCGTCCTGGGCGCTCCATTCATTGCCCTGGCGCAGATCACGGTTTACGCCGGCGCCATCATGGTGCTCTTCCTCTTCGTCATCATGCTCCTTGGCGCTGCCAAACCAAAAGAAGTGGAACCGCTCAAGTGGCAGCGTCCGCTGGCCATTGTCCTTGCGGCTGGCCATCCTTGTTGAGGGGCTCTATGCGCTCATTACCCGCCTTTCGATCTCCGTAACCACCACTGCGCCAGACGCGCTGCTGGCGGACCCAAAAACCATCGGCACCTGTCGCTTTACAGCAAATATGCCCTGCCCTTTGAAATCACCTCGGTCATCCTGCTGGTGGCAGCCATTGGCGCGGTTGTGCTGAGCAAGAAATCCATGAAAGAGGAGGGAAAGTAAGATGATCCCGATCGCTTTTCCACTCGCCTTGGCGGTCATCCTTTTCTGCATGGGGATTGTGGGTGTTGATACTGCGTAAGAATGCCATTGTCATCTTCATGTCCCTGGAATTGATGTTCAACGCCGCCAACCTGCTCTTCATCACCTTTGCCAACCAGTTCCAGCAGGTGGATGGGCAGATCTTCGTCATTTTTGTCATGGTCACCGCCGCTGCTGAAGTTGCGGTCGGGCTTGGCCATGATCGTCGCCATCTTCCGCGGCAAACACAGCGTGGATATCGACCAGTTGACCAATCTCAAAGGTTAACCGACCGGGAGGATCAGGAGAATTCTATGGAATCAACACAACTCTTCAACCTGGTACCCTGGGTGGTTTTCCTTCCCCTCATCGGGCTGGGCATCAACCTGCTCATCGGGCGCAAACTGGGCGAGATCTTTGCCGGCACGCTTGCCAGCCTTGCCACCGGGCTCGCCTTTGTCGTCTCCGTCCTGCTGGCAGTCGCCCTCTCCGGCCATCCCGAAGGCGTCACCGTTCCCCTGGGGGATTGGATCACCATCGGTGATTTCACCGCCCGCTGGGCTTTCCGCGTGGATACCCTCTCCGTGGTGATGATGCTGGTGGTCTCCGGCGTGGGCATGCTCATCCACATTTACTCCATCGGCTACATGCACAATGATGTGCGCCACAATGGGGATACCGGACGCTTCACCCGTTTCTTCATTTTCCTCAACCTCTTCATCGCCGCCATGATGATCCTGGTCAGCGCCGACAACTTCCTGATGATGTTCGTTGGCTGGGAAGGCGTGGGCTTGTGCTCCTACCTGCTCATCGGTTTCTGGTTTGAAAAAGGCAAGGACGGTATCGGCAATGCCATCGCTGCCAAAAAAGCCTTCATCACCAACCGCGTCGGCGATTTTGGGCTGCTCATCGCCATGTTCCTCATCTTCGCCAATTTCGGCACCCTCCAGTTTGACCAGGTATTCAGCCAGGCAACAGAGGTCGCTGCCGCCCAACCCGGTGTGATGCTCCTCATCACCCTCTTCATGCTGCTCGGTGTGGCGGGCAAATCCGCCCAACTGCCCGCTTTACGTGTGGCTGCCGGATGCCATGGCGGGTCCAACACCTGTCTCCGCCCTCATTCATGCCGCCACCATGGTCACCGCCGGTGTTTACCTGGTTGCCCGCAGCTCGGCTATTTTACGCCCTTGTCCCCACTGCCCAAACCGTGGTCACCTGGGTGGGTGCTGCCACCGCCATCTTTGCCGCCACCATTGCCGTCGGTCAGTACGATATCAAGAAGGTGCTTGCCTATTCCACCATCAGTCAACTCGGCTTCATGGTGGCTGCGGTGGGCATGGGCGCTACCGTTGCCGGCATGTTCCACCTGGTAACGCACGCCTTCTTCAAAGGGCTGCTCTTCCTGGCAGCCGGCTCGGTCATCCAGGGAGTGGAGCGCGGTATGCACCACGGTACCCATGCTGATCACGCCACCGATCCGCAGGATATGCGCCAGATGGGTGGGTTGCGCAAGCAAATGCCGCTCACTTTCTGGGTTTACCTCATCGGTGCCTTGGCCCTCGCCGGCATTGCCCCGCTGGCGGGATTCTTCTCCAAAGATGAGATCCTCGCCCACGCCTGGCAGGCCCAACCTGCCGTCTTCATCGTCCTGGCTGCCGCGGCTTTCCTCACCGCTTTCTACATGGGGCGCCAGCTCATTATGGTCTTCTTCGGCAAGCCCAATTCGAAAGCTGCTGAACACGCCACCGAAAGCCCGTTGGTGGTCACCCTGCCCCTGGTTATTCTGGCTGGTCTATCAGTCCTCGGCGGCGCACTCAATCTCCCCGGTGTCCACACGCTTGGAAACCTGGCTCTCCCACACGCTCGGGGAAGGCGAACCGGCGCACTTCAATTGGCTTGTTGCGGGCATCTCCCTCGTACTGGCTCTCCTCGGTCTGGGTCTCGCCTGGCTGATCTACGCCCGCAAACAAGAAGCTGCAACGGTCGATCCCCTCAGCAGAAGCTCGGTCCGGTCTTCACCGGCATGGAGCACAAGTGGTGGGTGGATGAGCTCTATCAGACCATTATCCTCAACCCCTACAAAGCCTTTGCCCTGTTCATGGCAGAACCGGTTGACCTGGGTGTCATTGACCGCATCGGCGGCGGGCTGGCAGCCGGCACGCGCGCGCTGGCTGAGGGCATCCGCAAGACCCAAAATGGCTACATCCGCACCTACGCGCTGTGGATGCTGCTGGGTCTGGCTGTCATCATGACCTACTTATTCTTCAAATAAAGGACAGGCGATGAATACAGTCCTCAATCCACTTCTCCTGGTCACTTTCTTCCCGCTCATCGGGGTACTTGGTGATCCTGCTGCTCAAACCAACCTGGAAGGCTGCATTGCGCTGGGTGGCGCTGTTCACCGCGCTGATCACCTTCGGCCTGTCCCTCTGGATGCTCACGCAATTCAACGCCGCCGATGGCGGCATGCAGTTTGAATTCCTCCTGCCCTGGTTCACCCTCGGCGGCAATCCCATCGCTTTCCACTTCGGCGTCGACGGCATCAGCATCCTCATGGTGCTCCTCACCACCTTCCTCACCCCGCTCGCCATCCTTTCCACCTGGAAAGCCGTGGAGGAGAAGGTGAAAGGTTTCATGGCCTTCTTCCTGCTGCTGGAAGTGGGTATGCTGGGTGTCTTCCTCTCCCTCGATATGGTGCTCTTCTACATCTTCTGGGAGTTCACCCTCATCCCCATGTACTTCCTCATCGGCTTGTGGGGCGGAGAACGCCGCGTTTATGCTGCGGTCAAATTCTTCCTCTACACCTTTGCCGGCTCCATCCTTATGCTGGCTGCCATCCTGTGGATCGGCCTGCAGTACGGCAGTTTTGACCTTTCTCAGCTTGTCGGCGGCGGGCTCATCCCGCTGGCTGCTCAATTATGGCTTTTTGGCGCGTTCGGGCTGGCTTTTGCCATCAAAGTGCCCATGTTCCCGCTGCACTCCTGGCTGCCGGATGCCCACACCGAAGCCCCCACCGCTGGTTCTGTCATCCTGGCGGGTGTGCTGCTGAAAATGGGCGCTTATGGTTTCCTGCGCTTCAACCTGCCGCTTTTCCCCGATGCCACCCTCAAGCTGGCACCCTGGATGGCAGGGCTGGCTGTCGTCGGCATTCTTTACGGCGCGGCTGTCGCCTACCGCCAGAAGGACGTCAAGCGCCTGGTGGCGTATTCCTCCATCAGCCATCTTGGATTTGTGGTGCTGGGCATCTTCGCCCTCAACCTGCAGGGCATCCAGGGCGCTATCCTGCAGATGGTCAATCATGGTCTTTCCACCGGCGCGCTCTTCCTCGTCGTCGGTTTGCTGTATGAACGCCGCCACACCCGCCTGCTCGAAAATTTTGGCGGTTTGTGGAAGGTGCTGCCGGTGATGGGTGCCCTGGCGCTGGTCACCACCCTTTCTTCGGTCGGTCTGCCCGGTCTCAACGGCTTTGTGGGTGAGTTCACCATCCTTTTGGGCGCGTTCAACTCCACCGCCCTTGGCTCCCCCTGGTTCGCCGGTGTTGCCACCCTGGGTGTCATCCTGGCTGCAGTGTATCTCTTCCACATGTTCCAGACGTTGTTCCTCGGACCGGTGACCCACGAGGAAAATCTCAAGCTCAAGGATGTTTCCGTCCGTGAGATTCTGGTCCTTGCCCCTATTCTTATTCTGGCGTTCTGGATCGGCTTGTACCCCAAACCGTTCTTCACGCTCATGGCGCCTGCTGTCGAAAAACTGGCCGCTCTCGTCCAATCTGCTGCCGTGATCGTCCACTAGGAGAGGTGAATCGATGACACTAATTGATCTTTACTCCATCCTCCCGGTGATCACGCTGATTGTCTGGGCGCTCTTCCTGCTGCTGGCTGACCTGTGGCTCTCAAAACACGCCCCCGTCTGGACGCCGATTCTGGCGGTGGTGGGTCTGCTGGCTTCCCTGGCGGCATCCTTCTTCCTTGCCGGCAAACTCATGCTCGGCTTTGGCGGTTTTATTATTGTGGATGGCTTCAGCAACTTCCTCCAGCCCCTCTTCGCCGTTACCGGGCTGCTCGCCATCGCACTGGCACACGATTACCTCAAGCGCCTCAACATCAGCCGCGGTGAGTATTACGTCCTGCTGCTCTTCAGCATCAGCGGCATGATGCTCATGGCTTGCGCCGGCGACCTCATCATGGTCTTCCTCGCGCTCGAATTGCTCTCCATCCCGCTCTACATCCTTGCCAGTATGGCTTATCCGCGCGTTGAATCCGAGGAAGCCGGTCTCAAGTATTTCCTTCTCGGTACCTTCTCCTCTGGTTTTCTGCTCTTCGGTATTGCCCTCGTCTATGGCGCGACCACCACCACCAATTTGCCGCAGATCGTCTCCATCGTTGACGCCGGCGCGTACAATCCCCTGCTCCTGCTCATCGGCAGCGCCCTCATCCTCATCGGCTTCGGTTTCAAGGTAGCCGCGGTGCCTTTCCACACCTGGACGCCCGATGTCTACCAGGGTTCCCCGTCACCGGTATCAGCGTTCATGTCCGTGGGTGCCAAAGCGGCTGGTTTTGCCGCCCTCATTCGCGTCTTCACCCTCATCTTCCCCTCGCTTTCTGAGTCGCTCACCCCCGTGTTTTGGGTCATTGCCGCCCTCACCATGATCGGTGGGAACGTGGTTGCCATTGCCCAGACCAACCTTAAGCGCATGCTGGCATACTCAAGCATCGCCCATGCCGGCTACCTGTTGATGGCTTTTGTCCCCTTTGGGGATGCCGCCGTCCGCCAGAACTCGATTGCCGCCGCGCTCTTTTACCTGCTGGCTTACGCCCTGGCATCTCTGGGCGCCTGGGCAGTCCTCATCGGGCTCGAAGGGGATAAGTATGCCGGCAATCATCTGGATGATCTGGCCGGGCTGGGCAAAAAATCTCCCCTCAGCGCAGCCGCCATGACCGTTTTCATGCTCTCGTTCACCGGCATCCCCCTCACGCTGGGCTTTTGGGGCAAGTTCTACCTCTTCCGCACCGCCATTGAAGGCGGCTTCATCGGGCTGGCAATCATCGGTCTGCTCACCTCGCTGGCGTCCGCTTTTTATTATTTGCGCGTGGTGGTCAGGATGTACTTCGCCGAAGGCACAGCCGCCTTCCACTGGAACTTCTGGACCTCTGCAGTGGCTATCTTCGCCGCCCTGGCGCTGCTCGTATTCAGTTTTGTCCCCGGCTGGTTCTTTGAACTCGCAGCCCTGGCTACCCTCACTGGTGGATGATCCAATTTAATGATAAAAAAGGCTGCCCTTTATCGGACAGCCTTTTTGTTTTTTAAAAATCCCCGTTTTCTTGTTGAAACCGGGGATCTGGTTACTATAAACCCAGGTTACTTCCTTGCCACCGTGATGGCGTTGTAAGCGTTCTTTAACTTGTTGGTGTAGATTACCCAGAAAACGATGAATGGGATGAGTGAAATGCCGAAGGTGATTGAGGCGCCGAAGAGGCAGATGAGCATCCAGGTGACCATATCCAGGTTGATGCGCTCAGCCGCAATGTTTTCCTTGTCCAGCGTGGCATTGATTTCCTTCGCCAGTCCCCGGATGGCCGGGAAGACCCAGTAGAAGTTCCATCCCGGGATAAAGCAGAAGGCAACCATCTTGTCAGGGTGTCCGCGGACTTCTTCTTTCTGCATTAAACCCCAGGCTTTGTAGACGATGATAAAGAATAAAACGATCGCTGATATTGCACCAATTCCAATGAGAATTGCGATGAGGCTGATCCAGAACCACATGAAGAGTGTCTTCATTTCAGCCACTTTGGGGTCGTCCGGGATGACCGGGACGATATTTGCCATGGGCGGTGGTGCAATGGCCGTGCTTCCCACAAGCGTAGCAAGCTGGGTTTGCCCGATGGGTGCCCAGTTGGCCATGCCGCTGGTCCACAACATGGTGGCCGGGGTGATCACACCGCTGGCAACCAGTTTTTGGATCTCCGCCTCTTCCACTGGCCCAACCTGTTGATTATTAAGCGTGTAATACCACATAGTTCTCTCCTTTTTTCCCTCATGAATGATTTTCTGATTAAATGATTATATGATATTTCGGCAAAAATGTTTCCTTAAACAATGCGATTCCAGATCTCGAAACCTGGCATATGTATCACTCCCGTGTAAAGTCGTACATCCAGTACAAGGTGTCGCCTTTACCTGTCTTTTCTTCACTCCAGGTGCCTCCGGGATATTCCAACTCCATGGCTGCCCGGTCGCTCTCGTGGTTGGGCAGGAACACAAAAAGCACCCGCTTTCCCTGTCGGCTCCGGGATTTCCGCCTCTCCCCATGGGGAATCCACGTTCACATAGCTCATCTGCGGCGCGAGGTACGGAAGGCTGGGGATGGAGTCGTAACCCATCACCGGAGAACCGCTGAAGTACAGTTCAGTCCCAGCAGGTTCATTCTTTACCCGGTTCGCCAGCGTCTGCGCCACCATGCCGTTGAAACCCGGAAAAATCACTTTTGGGTGTGTACTCCAGGTAATAAAAACGCGCGTCATCCGCAGCCAGCAGCAGGCTGATGACGATAATGCTGATCTGAAATGCCTTTGCTCCTTTTGGTATCCATTTGGAGAATATGCTCCCCAGTTGCGAGAGTCCAAAACCCATCATCAATGCCAGCGCTGGTGCGGCTGCCACATATCGCTGTGCTGCCGGAGCGTTCTCACTTAAAGCCACTGCCATCACAATAGCGCCCAACCAGATCCACAGCAGGTGATGCGCGTTCATCCTTTGGATGCAATAACGTGAGACGCCAACCCGATAAAGAAAACAGCCCCGGGGATGGCGCGGAGTATGGCGACACCAGGCTCATAAAAAAAGCGCGAGGGCTCGTCAAAATAACCGGAAACGCCCAATTTCACCTGGTTCAAGCATCACCAGAAACTTGGAACCATCAAATTCATCTGCAGTCGTATTCAGCCACTCGCCAAAGATGGTCACCCGGTTCATCGGCGCCATGATATTCATCGGGGTGTTTGACATAGAAAAATGCCAGCGGCAGCACCACGATCAAAGCCACCAATCCCATCAAGATTACATCCGGGAGAGTCTTTTTGAATCTTTTCCAATCAAAAATTCCAGCAAGAAGGAGCCACAGGGCTACCACCCCGAATAATAACCGCCCGGTAGCGTAGAAATATTGCACCAATCCCAAACCAAGACCCGCCAACAGCCACGCCGTGCGTGAATTTTTCTTCCAACCAATCCACATACACCCCAGAACCAGGGTGAAAAAGAAACCATCCCACACATTGTTCAATCCGAATCGGCTGAAATGATTGTGAAAGTGCATCCCGGCCAGGAAGATGGCTGCCACCCATCCAGCCAGGTTGCCAAACATCTCCCTGCCAATGAGGTACACCAGCGACACTGTCAGTGCACCGCCAAAAACCGCCAGCAGCCGCAGTGCCTGGGTGGTTTGACCGAATAAGCGTATGGAGAGTGATTGCAGAAAATTATGCAGCGTCGGAATAGGAACACCATACTGCAATGAAAAGATTGTTCAATTCTCCTGTGATGAATTTGGTGGAAAATAATCCAGACGAACCCTCATCCCCCGAAAGCACAATGGGAATGGTCGCGGTATTGAAGGCGCGCAGTGCCAGTGACCCCATGAACAAACCTGCTGCGATCAGCAGCACGCCATTGGAAATCTTCAAGCGCGGAGCGGCTTCGTTCCAGCCGCTGTAAACCACCAGCCCGATCCCGAGCAGCCAGCTGATAATCGCCGCAGCGGGGTTGTGCATCTTGTATTGAAATCCAGCCGCCACACACGTGAGCACGCTGAACACCGGGCTGAAGCACAAACTGATGAACTGCCCGGGTTGGATCCCCAGCCATCTGGCCCCTGCCTGGACGGGTCTTTCCAGCCATTTTGGCAGGTGTTTACGGTCCAGGGACCATACGCCCAGCAGGAAGAAGAGGATGGCGATAATGACTGTTACAAAGGGTGCAAGTCTCCACTCGCGCGGCACATCCGCTCTGATCACCTGGCTCAACACCAGGATTGCCACGCTGCACAACACCAGCATCGTAGCCGGGCTTACGCCTTCCCGCGCGCCTGTTTCTGTCTGATCTTCTATTGGAGTAGGATTTTCCATGATTGCCGGCAAATTTTACCCGAACGATAGCTCACCCTGACAAGATTATAGCAAAATAATTGTTACGTAATAATCTCATTGGTCATTCCCAAGCCTTTCGATCTGGATTGCGGCTGCGCTTCTTTTCCGCCTGTTGTTTCTTTTTTTCCAGCCGCTCAGCTTTAGCCGCCAGGCTTGGGCGCGTCGGGCGTCGTTTCACCGGAGCTTGCGCAGCTTTTTCAAGCAAATGCCCCAGGCGCTCCAGGGCGTCCTGGCGGTTCTTCTCCTGCGAGCGGTAGCGTTTGGCTTCGATCACCAGCACACCTTCGCTCGTCATGCGTTTTCCAGCCAGCTTCACCAGGCGTTTCTTGATTTCGTCATCCAGTAACGTAGTGTTCAGCACATCAAAACGCAGTTGAACAGCCGTTGCCACCTTGTTCACATTCTGCCCGCCCGGTCCGGAGGCGTGAACAAAGTTGATTTCTATCTCACTGAGTATTTGTGCGTCGGGTTGATACACCATTCACTTAACTATACATCCTTCTTGGATCAAATCTTAACCTAATACAATCCCCCCTTTTTCTACCCGTTTCACCTTTATAATTAACTTACTTGTTTCACCGAAATTTATACAATCATCAAAGATTGCGAGGAAGTATGACCGATATTTATGCTGACGATTTTTCGCTTGATGAACTGCTTCAATTGAATGCCCGCAAGATTAGCCCGGAGAATATTGCCAAATTCGAGGGCTACATGGCAGAGATCTTCACCGCCATGGGCATGGATATTGACACCCCCTCGACCCACGAGACTCCCCGCCGCTTCCTTGAAGCGCTCATGGAATCCACTAATGGTTATGAAGGCGATCCCAAATTGATCAAGGCTTTCCCCAGGGAATGCCTTGGCGAACCCGACTGCCGCTTGAGCCAGGTGATCGAAGGTCCCATCCATTTCCACTCCCTTTGCGAGCATCACGTCTTCCCCTTCTACGGAGAAGCTTATTTAGGCTACGTCGCGGATGAACGCATCCTGGGCATCTCCAAGCTCACCCGCCTGGTGCGTCTTTACACCAAGCGTTTTGCCGTCCAGGAGCGCATCGGTTACCAGATCGCCGACACCCTGGAAGCGGTCATGAAGCCGCACGGAGTGGCGGTATTCATGCGCGCCAAGCACATGTGTGTTGAAATGCGCGGTGTGCGCGAGATCTCTCCCGCCACCCGCACCACCGTTTTCCGCGGGGTGTACGCCGATGACGCCTCCCTGCGCTCCGAATTCCTCAATGTCTGCGGCATCATGAAGTAAAAGCTCATGACAGATCCGCTGCGTCTCACCATCCTGCACACCAACGACATTCACGCGCGCTTGCACCAGTTCACCCGGATTGTCACCCTCGTCCGCCGCATCCGCCAGGAGGTCGCCGATCTCGGCGGGCACTGCCTCTACCTGGATGCGGGAGATGTGGAGGACACGACTCTCCTCGAGAGTGTTCTCACCCGCGGTACCTTTATGAACACATTGCTGCGCGCTGCCGGCTGTGACCAGGTCACTCTGGGTAACGCCATTCCCATCCGTTACGGACCGCAGGCTGTCGCTGAACAAGCCCGGCATTTTGGCAAACCCCTGCTGTGCGCCAACCTCTTCACCCCGGAGGGGTCTTCCCTGCCGGGTGTGATTCCTTATCAACTCCTCACCATTGAAGATCTTTCACTGGCGGTCATCGGCTTTACCGCGCCCATGGACTTTTACGCCACCTTCTTTAAGTACCCGGTTTCCCAGCCTGTTGACCTGATGCCCGCGCTCATCGAAAAAGTACGTTCTGAGGGGGCTAAAACCATCCTGGCATTAACCCATATCGCTTCCAAACAGGATATCCAACTGGCCGAAAGTGTACCCGGCATTGACCTCATCATCGGTGGCCACGACCATCAACGCATCAGCCCGCCCATGCGGGTAAATGATACCCTCATCACGCAATCCGGTCAGTATGGAGAGATGCTCGGCCGGCTTGACCTGGTCATTGACCGCGCCACCGGCAGCATCCTCGAACACACCGGAACGTTAATCCCGGTTACCGAAGACATCCCGGAAGATGAGATAATCTTGCAGGCGATTGACACTGAGAAGAAGCGCATCGACGTTGTGTTGAATGAACCCATCGGTGTGACCAATGTCCCCTTGTACATCTCCGATGATGCTGAATGTGCTGCCGGGAACCTGCAGGCAGATGCCGTCCTCGACCACGTGGAAGGCGCGCAGCTCGCCTTCATGGTCAACGGTCACTGGGTGGAGGGACTGGAGGCAGGTGCGATCACGCAGAGGCAGCTCTACGCAGCCAACCGGTCAGCCGGAAATCCCGCCCTGGTCAAACTCAGCGGTGCCCAGATCAGGCAGTGGCTCGTCGCCGCCCTGGATCCGGAAAACATCGCCAGCCAGCCGATTCCGCTGCGCGGGCAGAAAGTCGGTATGCCCGGCATATCTGGCATGCGCGTCATCGCCGACAGCGGGAATCTGGAGGCTCTGCAGGTATTTGTGGATGGTGAGCCAATGGATGACAAAAAAACATATCTGCGTCGCCACCACTGACCTGGAGATCTCAAATATCCTGGATTACCTGGTTATCCCGGATAGCGAAATTGAATTATGAGGTTCCCATCGTCCTGCCGGAGATCATCGAAGAATACATCCGCAAACACACCCCCATTCAGGATGTCACAATGGGGAGAATTATCTTCAAATAATGTGTGTCAACTTTTGAAAATGATTTGATTTGGATTCAGCGGTTATTGCTACCCGGAATATCTTATTTTTCGTCCCGGCAGTGCTCCCCGCAAATTTGCACCCAGCTGTGCCCGGTGGAGGCGATGAACTCATCCGCCACCTTTGGTCCCCAGCAGCCCGGGTCATATTCCTGCAGTGGCGACACTTTGGGGTCTTTCCAGCTCTCCACGATCGGATCAAACAGATCCCACGACAATTCCGTCTGGTCGGAACGCGTGAACAGGGATGCGTCCCCATTCACCACATCCAGCAGCAGCCGCTCGTAAGCCTCGGGGAGGGCGTTCGGACCAAACTCCTCGCTGTAATGGTAATCCATGTCCACTGAGCGGGTTTCTGCAATCGTGTCCGGCACCTTCGTTTCAAAACGCAGGTGAATCCCCTCGTCCGGCTGCAGGCACATGGAAAGCAAATTCGCCGGCGCTTCCAGGCTCTTGTTGTTCGGGAAGATCATGTGCGGTGGATTCTTGAAAATAATGCTTATCTCACTCACTTTTTCTTTCATCTTCTTTCCTGAGCGCAGGTAGAACGGCACCCCCTGCCAGCGCCAGTTGTCAATGAAAAAGCGGATGGCAGCAAAGGTTTCGGTCTGGCTGTCAGCGGGCACATTGGCTTCCTGGCGGTATCCCTTGTACTGGCCGCGTACCGTGTGCATGTGCACTTCTTTTGCCCGTATCGGCCGGATGGCGCTGATCACCTTTACTTTCTCATCCCGCAGCGCGTCGGCTTTGTAGGAACTGGTCGGTTCCATCGCCACCAGGGTCAGCAGCTGCATCAGGTGATTCTGGAACATGTCGCGCACCACGCCGGCTTTGTCATAATACTTGCCGCGGGTTTCCACCCCCACCGCTTCTGCCACCGTGATCTGGATATTCTCAATGTAGTTCCTGTTCCACACCGGCTCAAAAATGGTGTTGGCAAATCGCGCCACCAGGATATTTTGCACGGTTTCTTTGCCCAGGTAGTGGTCGATGCGGTAAACCTGGTCCTCGTTCATCATGTTATGGATGTTCAGGTTTAATTCGCGCGCGCTTTTTCCATCGGAACCAAAAGGTTTTTCAATCACAACCCTCCGCCAGCCGCCATCTTCCGTCAGGTTTCCCTGCTGTGGATAACCCCTGGATTATTTCTAGAAAATATTCCGGCGGGGTAGCCAGGTAGTAAACGCGGTTAGCAGGACCCTTTTCCAGTGCACCCAACTCCTCCTCAAATTTCTGGTAAGTCTCCGGCTGGGTAAGGTCGCCTTCATGGTAGGTGATCGTTTGCGAGAACTTTTTCCACGCAGCCTCATCAACCTTTCCGGGATGGACTTCCTTGAGCGTTTCGTAAAGGGACTTGTGCAAATCCTCGTCGCTCTGGCTTCTTCCGCCCGTGCCAAAAATACGGAAGTTCTCGGGCAGTCTCTTCTTCTGAAATAAGCGGAATAACGCGGGCACCAGCTTGCGGTGAGAAAGGTCACCCGAAGCGCCAAAGATGATCATTGAAAGTGAATTAGCCATAGTTCCTCCTGGTCCTGCATGCCTCAATTATCACACGCTTTTCAGGCAGCATTCACTCCCGAATGGATTTCGGGAAATTAATGAAATTATTTCTGAGGAACAAAAACAGAAAGTATTCAGACTATTGAGAAATCTTACAGGATCATCAGCACACGCTTGTGTGCAGACAGCTCAACATACAGTGCGTCCACCTGCTCACGGCTCACCGCCATGAATTCAAACGAAACGGAGCGGTATTTATCCCCGCCGCTTAGCCGGCTGGTAATATTTTCTTCCAATAATTCCGGCACATGCCGGCGCACGATCTCGCTGGCGAATTCCACAAAATCCGCCTCGTCCAGCCCGATCACCTTCAGCGGGAAGAGTATCGGGTATTCAATTACGGGTTGGTTTTCGTCACTCATCCATCACCTGTCAGGCTAAAATTATACTCTCGTTGGTGTGTCCATGACCAGGTATTTATTTCTAGAAACAATTAAGAGATCAGGTTCTTTCCATTCCAAATGTCTATCCACTTCCTCACCGAACGGCTCATCTCCACCGAGAACTCCGACACGAACTTGCGCGTGTACATATTGCGCGCGAACTCTTTTGCCCCTTCTTCAAGGCTCAAGGCTGGGAATTGCCGCTCGGATGTGCCTTTCATCATTTCCGCAAAATCCGCATCCGTCACCCTTTTGTAGCGGTTCTCATGCACAATGAACTTGCGGTCAAATCGCCTGGTCAGGCGCATCTCTTCCCTGCTTGCCGCCGGGCGCCCGAAGCAGATTAAGGTGATCGGCAGGGTATATTGCGGCAGGTCGAACAACTCGCGGTGCGTTTCACAGTTCTCCAGGATATCCCCGATGTAACACGAACCGATCCCCATGGCTTCCGCTGCGATCACTGCCGTCTGCGCGGCGATCAGCGCGTCGCAGCACGCCAGCAGCAGGTCCCCCTCTTCTGGCAAACGCGGGACCAGGTTCTTCTCCGCGCACTTGCTTTCTGCTCCGCTGTACATGAAGAGGTCCATCCACCTCTGGTAATCCGCGGCAAACAGCAGCAAGTAGGGCGCGCTGGCGATGAAAGGCTGGTTGTCGCAGCTCACCGCCAGCCTGTCCTTCAAGTGCTGCTCCTCGACCTCGATGATCGTGTACAACATCATGTTGCCGGCGGTTGGGGCGCGCATTGCTGCGTTAACGATGGCGTCCTTTTCTTCGCGGGTGATTGGGGTATCAGCATATTTGCGCACGGAGCGGCGGTTTTGAATGACTTCAAGCGTGGGGTTCATTTTTCTCTCCAAAAGGGGGATGTCTCTGTTCTTTCTTTCACTATTGTAGGTCATTTTCCCGCAAAGAAATCTCCCATTTCACATGCCTCGATTACAATTGAATTTATGGATTACCCCTGGGAAGAAACCCTGCCGGCATTGCTGGAAAACAGCCTCCAAAAGCGTCTGCCCCTGCTTGCGGATCAAAGCACTCAGGTACTGCGTCTCTTCAACGGCTTTCTTGAGGGTTTTCCGTTTTTATCCGTTGATCTCTACCACCAGACCATCGTCCTGTATATTAACAAAGTCCTGGGAGAGGAATCCGATCTCCTTGTCCAGTCCGCGCGTGATTTCTATTTGATCAAGCTGCCCGCGGTAAAATGCGTGGTCGCAAAACATCGCTCTTCTGACGACCCCCGTTTAAAGCAGGGTGAGATCGTCTTTGGCTCTATGACTGATACGCAAATATCAGAAAACGGCATTACCTACGCCCTTGACCTGCTGATGAACCAGGATGCCAGCTTCTACCCGGATACCCGCAGCCTGCGCCAGTGGCTCACTTCCCACTCCAATGGGAAAACTGTACTAAATACCTTTGCCTACACCGGCAGCCTGGGGATAGCTGCCCTGGCGGGCGGCGCCAGCCGCGTGATGCAGGTGGACCGCAACAGCCGCTACCTCGAGCTGGCGCGCAAATCCCTGGAATTGAACCACCTGGATGCCGCCAAAATGAAACTTGTCGGCGCGGATTTCTTTGTGGTCATCGGGCAAATGAAACGCCGCAGTGAACTCTTCGACCTGGTCATTCTCGACCCGCCTTATTTTTCCAGTACCGACCGTGGGCAGGTCAACCAGGCTGGTGAAAGCACCCGTCTTATCAACAAGGTGCGCCCCCTGGTGCGCGATGGCGGTCACCTGGTCGTGGTCAATAACGCCCTCTTCTACAGCGGGCTGGCTTTCATGGGTGAACTTGAGGCGTTGTGCGCCAGCGGCTATCTCTCCATTGAAGAGATCATCCCGGTTCCCCCGGACATCACCGGGTTCATGCCATCGCCGCCAGTGAACCTTCCCGCGGACCCTGCCCCGTTCAACCATTCCACCAAGATTGCAATACTAAAAGTCAAACGCAAGGATTAATTAGATTTCCACAAGAGTAAACCTGCGGATCCATGTCATTGGATTCCAGTTAATTCTTATGGAATATATATTTAATTGGACTACACTGGTCTTAATTGGTAATAGTACTTTAAAGCACAAACTCAGGTTGATGCAAGTTGAAAGGTGAGTCATGGATGAAAAAATAATGCCCGTTCTCTTTATCGGTCACGGCAGCCCGATGAACGCCGTTGAAGACAACGAGTACAACCGTACCTGGCGTACAATTGGGCAATCCCTGCCGCGCCCCAAAGCCATCCTCACCGTTTCTGCCCATTGGGAGACCAGCGGCACTCTCGTCACCGCCATGCCGCAGCCGCGTACCATCCACGATTTTTACGGATTCCCGCGCGAACTAAATGAGATGCAGTATCCCGCTCCTGGTTCCACCTGGCTGGCGGACAAAACCATCGAGGTCATGAAGACCGCCGAGGTTCACCCGGATCTTAACTGGGGGCTGGATCACGGTGCCTGGTCTGTCCTTACTGCCATGTACCCGCAGGCGGATATCCCGGTCATCCAGTTGAGCCTGGACCGCTCCCGCGAGGAACCCTGGCACTACCAGCTCGGTCAGGGACTCAAAGATCTGCGCCGCGAAGGCGTACTCATCCTGGGCAGCGGCAACCTTGTGCACAACCTGCGGACCGTTGCGTCTGACGTCAATTCCGCCTTTGATTGGGCAGTGGAATACGATGCCAATGTGCGTGATTGGATCCTTGCCGGCGACCATGATGCCGTCACCCACCATGAGAAACACGGCCGCGCTGCCGCCCTTGCGGTCAACTCAGCCGAGCATTACCTCCCCCTCCTCTACGTTTTAGGCGCGTCGCAACCCGGTGAACCCGTCACCTTTTACAATGAAAAGGTCACTATGGGTTCCATTTCCATGCGCTGTGTGCAGCTCGGATAAAAACCCCGATACCACTTGTTTACCTCGGATTCCAATCTGTCGGAATCCCGCACAACCGGCACGATTCTTCCCATAAACGCTTTCCCAGGCTCTCATTAAACACCGCCCTGCTCGCTTTTTTTGGTTTGCAGTCGCGCCAGTAGACCTCCTGCGTTGCGTCCAGCCCGGGGGTATTCGCCACATGCAGGATCGTTCTTGAGGGCACTTCCGCCGGCATCCCCTTCGCTTGCCGTCCGCGCCACACCGCTTGCACCAGTCCTCCCGTGCCTTTTAAGCCTATTTCGGTGTTCACCAGCCCCGGGTCCACGGCAAACGCCTGCGGATTCTTCCCCTTCCATATCTGGTTAAATTCCCGGCTGAAAAGCACGTTGCCCAACTTGGAGACCTTGTAAGCCCAAAATCCAAAATAGAAGAATGGACGTTTCTCGACCGCAGGATTGAACCAGGTGTTGTAATGCGAGTTGGAACTGACGGTGATGATCCGGCTTTCCTCTGTCTTTTCCAGGTGCGGCAGCAGCAGGTAGCTGAGCAGCATTGGCGCCAGGTGATTGACTGCAAACGTGGTTTCCGCGCCGTCCCCGGTGATCACGCGCTTCTGCATATACAAGCCGGCGTTGTTCACCAGCACATCCAGTTGCCCGCCAGTGCGCTCATCCAGCAGTTGGCTGATCTTCGCGCCTAGTTCCCGTATTTGCTTCTGATGCGCCAGGTCCGCCACCAGGAAGGTCACGTTGGCACTGGGGGTATCCGCCAGTATGCGCTGCCTTGCCGCTTCGCAGCGCTGCGCGTCGCGCCCCACGCCGATCACTACTGCCCCTGAACGAGTGAAATCCAGCGCTGCCTGGTACCCGATGCCCGAACTCGCGCCTGTCACCACCACCATCTTTGCCCTTTTTTCCATGCGCTCCTCCAACTTCAGGTAATTGTACCCTTCAACAGCTGCGGGGGTTTATTCCTGTATAATTGTTGAATCCCAACCTTCCGCCCTTAAAGGATGCCGCCATGACCTCTCAAAACAAGTTCCTGCGTTTTTCGCTTTTCGCCTTGCTCTACTTCACCCAGGGGACCATTTTGGGTTACTTCGCCTCGATGAATGCGCTCTACATGCTCGAAAGCGGTCTCGACATGGGCAAGGTGGGCATCTTCGCCTCCATCGCCCTCATCCCCTTTGTCATCAAGATCCTCTTCGGCATGCTGAGTGACCGCTTCAATCTCCTCGGTCTTGGTCACCGCCGTCCGTACATCGTCATCGGTCTCTTCGTCCAGTTCGTCTGCCTTCTGCTTGTTGCCAATGTCAACCCGGGGCAGAACTACTGGCTCTTTGTTGCCCTGGCTTTCATGCTCCAGATGGGCATGGCTTTCTACGACACCTGCACCGACGGTCTGGCGCTGGATATCACCCCCGAAAAAGAGAAGGGTATCCTGCAGGGATTCATGGTCGGCGGGCGTTCCATCGGCGTCATTGTGGCAGCTTCCGTCGTTGGTCTCATCGCTCAAAATGTCAACTGGCCCATGGTGTTCTACTTCCTCGCCATCCTCACCCTCATCCCCCTGCCGCTTATCTTCTTCGTCAAGGAGATTACCCGCACCCCGGATATGCGCTTCAATTGGGGCGCGTTCAAAGCCTTTAAAAATAAGCAGGTGCTGGCAGTAGCTGCAGTGGGTCTGGTCATCTTCCTCGTCATCGTCGGTGCTAACCAGAACGTCAACCCGGCCTTCAGTGAGCGTTTCGGTATTGACCTCTCCACCGCCGGTCTGGTGACCACGGTATGGGGCATCGGCTGCGTGGCCGGCGCGCTCATCGGCGGCGTCATCATGGATAAAACCGGCAACCGCAACGCCCTGCTCCTCTCGCTCACCCTGGTGGTGCCTGCCATGGCGCTGCTGGCGGTCGTCAAATCACTGCCCCTCATGTGGGCGGTGGCGGTCTTCTTCGGCATCGCTTACGGGCTCAGCCAGGCGGTCTATTTTGCCCTGGCAATGAAGTACACCCAGCCCAGCATCGCCGCCTCCATGTACTCCATCCTCATGGCGGTCACCAATATCGGTCAGGGCATCGGCCTGGGTGTTGCCGGCGGGCTGGCAAAATCCGGCGGCTTCCCGGTCACCTTCCTCCTTTTCGGCGGGTTGATGTTCCTCATCCTGCCCTTCTTCCCCATGCTCTTCCGCAAAAAGGCTGCCGCGTAACTATATGCGCATCTACCTGACCCACTGTTCAAAAGATAAATCGCCGCAAGCCAAAGCCAGCGGGGAGAAACTGCCGCCGGACCTGCTCTACACCGATGCCGGGCTTCAGCAATTCATCACCATCTGCAAATCAACCGGCGTGGACTGGGCAATCCTGTCGGATCACTACGGGGTTTTCTCTCCCGGTGAAACGCACGCGTATTACGAAAAGCCTCCCGCTTCGGTCACCCCGGAGGAGGAAACTATCCTCATTGACCAGTTTACCCAGCGCCTGGAAGTCTATGACGAGATCTGGTTTTATGTGCGCCCGGCTACCTTTCACCCGCTTTACCAGCGCATCCTCATGCGCTCAGCCCTTGCTGAACGCGTCCATTTATTCAGCGACCTTGGGGAAGTGAAATAACCTGTTTGCATTGGTGGAAAATAAACACACAGGCGGTCCCCAATTACGGAACCGCCTGCTTTTTGGTTATGACCAAAGTTCACACCCAGCCGCGCTGTTTGAACATTTCAAAGCCGTCTGCCAGTGCCTGCTCGATTTGGCTGAGCAGCTCGTTATCCAATTTCCGAATGTGAAAACACGATTTCCCCTTGAGCAGTTTCAACAATTCCGGTTTGAATGTGGCTTTTCTCCCCGGTTCGGCATACACCGGCATGTAGTAAAAACCCACGTAAGCTTTTTGAATAATGATCCCTGCGAACCATACTTCCTTGCGTTTGCGTCCCTGGATTTCCACATCCTTGACTGAATACAGGTCGTACCAGCGTTCATTGTCGGTTCCCGTCAGGAACGGGGGGTTGTACTTCACCATCAGTTCCTTCAATTGCGCGAAGATCTCAGCTCGTTTATCTTCCATCGTCGCTCCTTTTTTTCTACCATTAATTAAGGGCTATCCCGGCATCCGCAAACACCTGCCCAAATTGTACATGAGTGTATAAAAAAATCCCCTCTCATCAAGGGGATCTTCTGTAATTCGAACTGTCTGCCTACAGGCTGGGGGCAAATACGCCCGAGAAGATCAGCCACGCAAGGGTGGTCTTGGCAAGCAGGCTCAGCACGATGTAAACGCGCTCTCCGTAAAGGTAATCCTTCCACTTGCCCACTTTCTTGTATTGCAGCACCATGTTGATGGCGAAGATGTTGAAGAAGACGAACAGGGTCGGGATGATGGCGTACACAAATGCGGGTGGTTTGGCGTCACCGGAGTTGACCGCTCCCAAAAAGTAAAGGAACACCACGATCCAGGGGGCGATGCCGGCGATACTGCCGAAGATGAATCCTGCCCAGTTGACCTTGCTGGTGTACTGGTTGTGGTACTCCATCATCAGGCCAAAGAGGTTCATCGAGGCGTTCACCACGAACGCCAGAATGATCGCGCCGATGTCATTGATGCCCACCAGCAGTCCGATCAACACGATCATCAGTGAAGAGCTGAGCGCGTATTCGTAGAAGCGCACGGGGTTCATGCCCTTCTTCAATACTGCTTCGTACCACTTGAATCCAAAGGTTGCCAGTCCAAAATGCGCCACCGCGGAAAGCAGCAGGAAAAGTGCCACGCCGATTCCCAGGGGGATGTCAAACAGTTTTTGCGGATTCGCAACCAGGCCGCCCAACTCGCGGTTGAAGGTCAGGTAGTTGGAGAAAACCGGGTAGGTCTCTCCGGGTGTGTCGATGATGAACGTGATGACGATCATAAAAATACCCTGCACAAAATGCAGGAAGCCCATGATCAGGTTGAACCTTCTCAGTTTCTTGATCTTGGTGTCAACAGATGCAGTACTGCTTTCAGTTTCCATCTAATTCCCTCTCTCTCTAGATTTAATTATTACAAATATTATACCGTTTGTCCGATATAAATAAAGGTTTGTACAATGTTTTAGGGCAGGATTTATGATCATGCCCCGATTTAGTCTTTATTCAGGATGTCACAAAACAGGAAAAATGCGTTATTCCCAATCCATTTAAGCGTTTAGAGATTAGGGAAGCTTAACGCCAGCCTGGCGCAGCGCCAGCCGCAGTTGTTCAGCGGATTGAAATTGGATGGTTTTGAATCCCAGCTCCTGCGCAGCCCTAATATTCTCGGCGGAATCATCAATGAACAGGCAGTCCCCGGCCTTCCAGCCGATGCGCTCCAGCAGCATGCGGTAGATGCGCGCGTCCGGCTTGGCCACCCCGGCATCCCCGGAGATGAGGTAATCCTCCAGCAGCGGCAGGAATGGCAGTTCATCCTTGACCAGGTTGAACTTCTCGCGCGACCAGTTGCTCAATCCATACAGGCGGTAGCCCTTTTCCTTCAATTCCCTCACCAGCTCGACCAGTTCCAGGTTCACCTCTCCCCTGGCTTCCATCCAGCGCGTGTTAAACATCTCCAGCTCCCGCGCGTGTTCCGGGTGCAGTGCGCACAACTCCGCGATGCCCTTTTCAAAGGAATAACCTGCGTCCAGCCTGCGGTTCATCTCCCTCAAGCCGGTTTTTTCTAGAAATAATTCGATCTCTGCATCATCCTTGAATACCTTGCGGTACAAATTGTGGAATTTCCACTCCACCAGCACATCCCCAAAGTCGAAAACGATCGCCGTTTTATCCGTCATCACAAATCCCTGTTGGAAAAATTTAACGATCGGCTCTCACCGACCGTCACCCCATTTTACCCGATTATTGCACTCGCCATGACCAGCATTTCAACCAGATCACAATAATCCCCGGAATCCGTTTAACAGATTCCGGGATCTGCAAATAATTATAGTGAATTCTCTCGGGAGTCGGGTTTTTTGGATTTTGCTTCCGTGTGTTCAGTGTATTCTGTGGTTAATCCTCTCCACTCCTGGATCAACGTTTACACCACGCCACGTACTTGCAAATAATTTTAATGAATTCTCTCGGGAGTCGGGTTTTTTGGATTTTGCTTCCGTGTGTTCAGTGTATTCTGTGGTTAATCGCTCTCCACTCATGGATCAACGTTTACACCACGCCACGTACTTGCAAATAATTTTAATGAATTCTCTCGGGAGTCGGGTTTTTTGATTTTGCTTCCGTGTATTTCGTGTATTCTGTGGTTAATGTCTCCACTCATGGATGAACGATTACACCATCGCCACGTACTTGCAAATAATTTTCGTGAATTCTCTCGGGAGTCGGGTTTTTTGATTTTGCTTCCGTGTATTTCGTGTATTCTGTGGTTAATGCTCTCCACTCATGGATGAACGATTACACCATCGCCACGTACTTGCAAATAATTTTAGTGAATTCTCTCGGGAGTCGGGTTTTTTGATTTTGCTTCCGTGTGTTCAGTGTATTCTGTGGTTATTGCTCTCCACTCCTGGATCAACGATTACGCCATCGCCACGTACTTGTAGATCATAATGAAGTGGCACAAAGCCGCCAGCGTCACAAACACATGCCACACCTCGTGGAAACCGAATACCCCCGGGAGGAAGTCCAGCTTTTTGGTGATGTAGATCACCGCCCCGAGGGTGTACAGCACCCCTCCCGCCAGCATCCACAATAAACTCCCAACGGGCATGACAGCCAGCATCGGCTTGATCACCAGCACCGCCATCCACCCCATCACCAGGTAGATCCCGGCGGTCACCCAGCGCGGTGCGTTGATCACGAACAGCTTCACCACCACTCCCGCCAGCGCCATCGCCCAGATGAGCGCCAGGAATCCCCACTGCAGCCACCCGCTGAAGAAATTAACGCAGATGGGTGTGTACGTGCCGGCGATGAGCACGTAGATGGCGGCGTGGTCGAACTTGCGCAGCCTCCGTGTGGCGTCCGCTCCCCCCGGCACCAGGTGATAGATGGCGCTGGCGCTGAATAACAGCACCAGGCTGAACCCGTAAACCCCCAGCGAAAGCTGTTTGAGCGCGTCTCCCCGGCTCGCGGTCAGCAGCAGCACCAGCCCCGCCACTGCCAGCCCCGCCGACACCAGGTGGATCAATCCGCTTAAAGGTTCACGAAATTTAAATGTCAAGCTCGCTCCATTTAGAAATTATTGTTTGTAACTATACCTTTTAAATTGGTGTTGTGAATGTGTCTGAGGATATATATAAATAAATCAATCCCGGTTTCTCTGTGACTTGTAAAGGACAAAGACGAAAACCACTAGCTGTTTATTTTCAAGACGCAAATACCCTGTTGACAAAAGATAAAAACGCCTTATAATACAATTAAGTTTGCAATACAAACTAAATTATATAGCAAAGGGGTAGTGAATGAAAAACCTAAATGAAGTTCGATTTGTGGCAACAAATTATTTCAACTTGCAAGGTTTAAGGATGGTGCCCTTCAGTCTACTGCTGGTACTCGTCGGTCTGTGGGCGAACTGGGCTAAATACCCGGTTTCAGTCAATAATTATCTCTTACTGAGCTTGATTTTACTGGCTTGCGCAATCTTCTTATATGGAATCAATCGATATTACCTGACGTATTTTCGGCCAAGTGAAACGTACCCCGGAAAGCCTGCGCCTTGAATGGCTTGATCGGGGTCGTGGGCGGGGTTCTGGCGCTAGGAGCCTTCTGGCTGGATGTGTCTGTCAAATTGCCCCTCAGTTTGGTTGGACTAGTGTTCGCCGCGGGGCTGCTGGCGGATTACATCCGAATCACCTGGCTGGTTAAGGGACGATTTCTGCTATATTACCCCATCGGTGCACTGCTGATGGTCGTAGTTAGTGTGCTTCCGCTGCTTGGCTTACCAGACTGGTGGCATGCGGTGGGATTGAGAAGCCAAATTTTCGGTATCGCCATCACGATAGGCGTGGTCTGCTATTTTAGCGGGCATTTGGGGACATGTTTTCCTGGTTCGCACCCTGCCTTCCCTGACGGAGACGAAATGACGACCCCTTTTGAAGAATTAGCCAGCCTTGATCGACTAATTCATGAACCTGCGAGGTTATCCATTTTGACGGCATTGGCCTCGTGCGCCAGCGCAGATTACCTTTTTCTGCAGCGGTTGACCGGACTGACCGGAGGAAATCTATCTAGCCACCTCGCCAAATTAGAGGAAGTTGGAATGCTCCAGATAGAAAAACGTTTCGTGGATAAAAAGCCAAACACACAAGTGCAGATTACAGAGAAGGGACGCCTGGCTATCGAGCAATACTGGATCCAACTCGAAACGCTGCGTAAAGACTCACAATCATGGAAACCTTGAAAATCAGGTTCCGAATGAATCCATCTGTAATGTGTATGTAGTTAATTATTAAAACTCCCGCACCGCCACCAGCGGCACGTCCGGGTAGATCTGCTGCCGGCTTGGGCGGCATGGGATTGTAGGCGTAGTCCAGCTGCACCACCCCGCACTTCATCCCCAGCACGCGCTTGCTCCCTTGATAAGTCCCCCGCACCAGCACATCCTCCATCGTCAGCGCCATGCCGAACACCGCCACCGGTGTGAACGCCGGGATCTGCTCCAGCTCGCCGCCGAACGCGCCGAACGAGAAGACCATGTGCTCCGCGTCGAGGCTCTGCGCCTGGATCAGCGGGATGATCACCGGGTAGCCGTCAGCGCCCACGTACCCCAGGAACTTGAGGTTGTCGATCTTGTCGAAGAACGCCTTGCTCCACCCGTTGAGCACCTGCGCCTTGCCCTTCTTGGGCAGCAGCGCCTTCACCACCATCGTCTTGATGGCTGCGGGGATGATCTGCTTCATCGGCAGCGCGTGTTTGCCGGACTGCGTTCGACTAAATCCATGTAATGCACGCTGTGCACGCCGAAATAGGCGTTGTAACGGAAGAGCGGGGTGTTGTTGTAGAAATCGTAATCCTTGCCGCTTTTGGCACGTGCGGTGTAATTCGCTTTGCCGCGCCACACGTCCTTCGCCAGGCTCATGATCATGAAGCCCACCTTGGGGTTCTTCTGCACATGTTTCTTGCTCATCCCCTCCATGAACTGCCCCCACACCACCGTTTTGCGCGTCGCTCGCCATCAGCGTGGTGATCAGCGTCAGGTGCGGCAAGTCCTTCCGGCGTCACCGTGCCCATCACCCCCACCTTCATCGCCGGCGTCAGATCCCGGATGTCCTCGTCGCTAGAATTGCTCGAACGGCATCAATTTCGTTTCCATCGTCTCTCCCGCCATTATTTCTCGAAATAATTACTTCTGTTCCAGCCGCGCGCTCCCCGTAACAAAGGTGCGCTCCGCCGCAAACCCGCCGCGCCTTCGCCCACGCCCCCGCCTGGTCCAGCTCAGCCTGCGTCATCAATGGGGTATCCGCGAACTTCCACACCAATCCCAGCCGTTCGTACTTGTCGCGGCACAGGTTGTTGAAGGCGCACAATTCCCAGCGCTCCACCGCCTCCCCCAGGTTCTCCGCCAGGAAGGCGCTGATGCCCTTCAAATTGGCTTCGCTCACTGTCGCCCCGGGATGAGCGGGGTGCGTATCCACAGGGGTTTCCTCTCGCGCTTCAACCCTTCCGCCAGCTGTTTCAAGTTGGCCAGAATGCGTTCGTTGCCCGTCCCCGTCCAGTGCGCGTGTTCCTCCGTATCGATCAACTTGATGTCGTACAGCACCATATCGGCTTCCGCCGCCAGCGTTTCCAGCGTCTCCCACGGGCACAACCCGCAGGTATCCAGCGCCACCTGCAGCCCGCGGTCTTTGAGCGCGCGCGTCAACTCCAGCGTGAAGCGCGGCTGCAGGCTGGCTCGCCCCCTGAGAGGGTCACCCCGCCGCCGGACCGTTCAAAAAAGGCGCGGTCCTTTGCCAGTTCGTTCACCAGGTCCTTCACCGTCCATTCCATGCCCAGTTTTTCCATGGCGCCGGTCGGGCAGGCTTCCGTGCAGTTGCCGCAGGCGGAACACACCGCGCGGTCGCGCTCGATGCCTTCCTCCGAGCGCGTGATGCCGTCGAGCTCGCAAATCTCAATACACGAGTCGCACACGATGCAGCGGTTCTTGTACCACTGCACTTCCGTGCGCACGTTCAGGCTCTCCGGATTGTGGCACCAGGCGCAGCGCAGCGGGCAGCCCTTGTAAAACACGGTCGTGCGGATGCCCGGCCCGTCCTCCGTGGATAAGCGCTGCAAATGCAAAATGGTGCCGATGACGTCTTTCGCTGCAACAGGTCTTTCTCAATTGTCGGTATCATATCTGGTGGCTTTCCCGTGCAATGATCTCGTCCTGCAGTTCCTTGCCGATGGTGGTGAAGTAGGCGTTGTAGCCCGTCACCCGCACCAGCAGGTGGCGGTAATCCTCGGGGTGCTTTTGCGCGTCGCGCAGCAGGTCTGCGTTGAGCATGTTCACCTGCAGCGCGCTGCCGCCGTTCTCGATATATCCGCGCAGGAACGCCTTGAACTTGTCCCTGTGCTCCGGGTCTGCGCAAAATGGACGGGTTGAACGTGATCGTATGGCTGCCGCCGTTGGGCAGCACGTTGAAATAATCTCCCCAGTCGCCTTTGCCGTCCGCCGCCCTGCCGCCCATCACCTTGCCCACGGAATTGACGTTGGCGGTCGGTCCGTTGATATCCGCCCCATTGGAGGGGCACATGGCGTTGGAGAGGAACTTGCCCTTGGCGCGCCCGTCCGGGCTGGCCGCCAGGATATCCGAATAGGAGATCCAGTAATTCCAGCTCAGCATCCCCGGGCGGAACTGCCGGCTGGGTGCTGATGGACTTGTGTTTCCACGTCTCTTTGGTCCACAGGTCCATCACCTGTTTCGCCATCGCGTCGGCTGCTGTCGTCATCCCGCCCGTACTTGGGCGCTTTGTTGATGGCGATGGCCTGCAGTTTCTCGTAGCCCGCCCAGTTGTCGCTTTCAATGCCTGCACCAGTTCGCTCATGCTGCAGACCTTTTTATCGTATACCAGATACTTCACCGCCAGCAGGGAATCCACCGTGGTGGCGTACGTCACCGCTTCGATGGTCACGAATCCCAGTTCCGCCCCGCCTTCGTTGATGTCCCTGCCGCTCTCCGCGCAGCCGCTTCACCAGGCAGCTCAGGTACGGCGTCTGGAAGTATCTGGCCCGGATGGACTCGGACTTCTCATACAGCTCCACGCTCATCCTGATGATCTGGCGCGTCTGCGCGGCGTAGGCCTGCCAGAACTTCTCCCACGTGTCAAATGTAGTCGGGTCGCCCGTGGCTGCCCCGTCGAGGGTCAGCGGGGTCCCTTGCCGGTGAGCGCGTCCGTCACCGGGTTCATGTCCGTAGCCGCCGGTGAGGGTCAGCTCCACCGCTTTCAATAAGTTCAAATTGTCGTCCACGGTGCCGGAGCGGTCGTTGCCCACCATGGTGTTCTCCAGGCATCCGACGGGGG
Organism: uncultured Chloroflexia bacterium; assembly: GCA_963753625.1. Classification (GTDB taxonomy): domain Bacteria; phylum Chloroflexota; class Anaerolineae; order Anaerolineales; family Anaerolineaceae; genus UBA6107. The sequence continues at coordinate 441,474 of CAVWCP010000002.1, read as the reverse complement.
CGTAATCGTGCACGTTGCCGGCGTGGATCAGGTGCTCCACGCGCCGCCTTGCGCGCTTCCAGCATCATCCCCGCCATGGAGCGCTCGTCAAAGTTCAGCAAGAACGGCGCGCCCTGGCTGGAGGCGATCATTTCCACCACTTTATCCAGCAATTTCTCCGGGCGTGCCGCGGTGCAGGCGCACGTTGGGCTTGGGCTCCAAAATGGGCGTCATCTCGTCGATCACCTCCAGTCAGGGCGTAGGTCAGGTCGTTGGTGGTGTCCAGCCCGGCCGCGCCCACCCCCGAGAGGGTGATGAGCTGCCCGTAGCCCGCGGTGATGCCCTGGTTGCCGCCCGTGTGGATCATGGCGTCGTAGGCGGTGTTGCAGTGCACCCAGAAGCACTTGAGGATCTCCTTGCCGAACTCGCGCTCCATGCCCGGCCTTCAGCGAGGCTCTCCCACAGCGGGTACAGGTACTGGTCCACGCGCCCGAAGCTCACCCCCGGACCGGGATAATTTTCGTCAGACATCACCAGCATGTGCGTCAGCCACAGGCGATCTGCACCGCTTCCCAGAAGTTGCGCGCCGGTTCCCACGGCACCCTGGCCAGATTCTCCGCCATCTGCCCCAATTCGCGTTTGCGCTGCGGGTCGGCTTCTGCGCCGCCAGCTTCCACCAGCACCTTGCGGTACTCGTTGGCCAGGTCCCGCGCCAGCGTTGACGCCGTGATCATCGCCCGCAACTGCCCGCCGGGCTTGCCGTTCTTATCGGCTTCGGTCAGCGAGGCGTAATGCCTCTTGCAGGTCTTCGTGGATGCCTTTCCAGCCGTGCTCGATCACCCGCGCGTAGCCCGGCACCAGATGACCGCTCGTCGCGCCGCAGTTGCCGTAGCCGTGATTGTGGAACCACAGCATGGCTTCGCGCGCGCCGCCCTTGCCCTTCACCAATTTGTCGTATTCTGCCGTTTCCGCCTCGGTCAGGCAGTGGCTGGTCATCACGTTAAAGCGCGCCCCCGCCAGCAGGTCGCCCGGCAGGATTTCCTTGGGCAGGTACTTCACCATCACCTCGTGCAGGAACCACGCCCGCCGCTCCGGCAGCGTCCACTTCCAGAAGTCTTTATCCAGCTTCACCGGCTTTGCCAGTCTGCTTGAACGAGGAGCGGAAGGTGGGGATGTAAAAGTAGGTTTCCGGGACGATGTAGAAAGACAGCTCGTTGTACTGGAAGTCCCACGGCGTGCCCGTGGTCCACGAGGTGTACTCGTTGTTCCACTTGCGCCGCACCCCCTCGAAGTAGTAATCCCGCAGCCAGCTGCACGCGCGCGGAAAGCTTCCTCGGTTCCTTGATGGCAAAACGCGGTTTTTCGGTGGTCATTGTCGTCATTTTCCCTCCCCGATTAAGGCATTCCAAAAGCTGTTTCTCGCCGCGGATCAGCATCTCTTCCATCATGGCGGCGGATTTTTCGGCTTCGTGCGCCGCCAGCGCTTCGATCAGCTGCGCGTGAAGCGCTGCACCTCGTCGAGTACGGCGGTGTTGGCGCAGTGCTGGAAGAAAGCCGCGGTGAAATGCGTGTACACGTTCTTGAACGAATTCAGGATCAGCGGATAGATCAAATTCCCCGAAGCCATCGACACTTTCAAATGCAGGCTGTAATCCAGTTCGGTCAGCAGTGCAGGGTCCCCCGGCGGCGCGGCTTTCTCCTCAGCGAGGATGCTTCGCAGTTCGGTCGATCTGTTCAGCGCTGGCATTCATCGCTGCCAGCCGCGCCGTCTCGCGTTCGATCAAAATGCGCACCGCCAGCAAACTGCGCTGGAACGCCGGGTCGAGGTCGCCGTTGGCGTAATTCAGCAGCGAGGAAAGGATGGCGAATGACCCGCTCTGGCGGAAGTCGTTCACCACCACCCCCCGCCGCGGCTGGATCGTCACCAGCCCTTTGGCAGCCAGATCCACCAGCGCCTCGTGCAGCACCGGCCGGCTCACGCCCAGCTTGCAGCGCGAAGTCGCGCTCCGCCGGCAGGCGTTCCCCCGCGTGCAGCTCGCCCGAGAGGATCAATTCCTCCAGGCGCGCCACGCAGGCGTCTTTCAGGCTGCTACACGCAGGGTTCGATTGGCGGTTCAATGGGTTTTTCATCCGTAGGGGCAATTCATGACGTTTGTGTCCCCTTGCGGGATTAATTGCCCCGCATTTGGTGTTCTGGTAAAACCACCAGCATGATTATTGTACAAATTATTAGTGCAGAGCGCAATAGGTACAATGTAAGGTCATTGCGAGCGTAGCGAAGCAATCCCCAAAGATATTTAATAAACCTGAATGTAGAAGAAAGTTCGCATAGGGTGCGGCAGTGCCGCACCTTTTTTCATCACTTGCACCTGGCACAAGATAATCTACAATACTCATATGCCCGTGCAATACCGTCCCAACTCCCTGCGCTATCCATCCGCCGATTACTCCGACCCCGGCGTGTATTACGTCACACTGTGCACCCAAAACCGCGACCCCCTCTTTGGTGAGATCGTCAACTGCGAAATGCAATGCAACGCGCTTGGCACCATCGTTTGGAATACCTGGAACCACCTCCCTGCCCGCTTCCCGGGTATCTCCATCGACACCGCCATCGTCATGCCCGATCATTTTCACGGGATTGTCGTTATTCACGACCTCCCATCACCCGTAGGGGCGGCAAATAATCGCGCGCCTACCGTAGGGGCAATTCATGAATTGCCCCTACAACACACCGGCATTGATTTACCGCTACAACACAACAAAATAAATGTGCTCCCACCAATCAACGAATTCTCATTCCCAACAACCCGCGCACTACGCCGTTTGATGACCATCCCCATCATCATCGGATACCTCAAAATGAACTCCGCCAAACTGATTAACCAAATCCGCCAAACCCCGGGTGCGCATGTGTGGCAGCGCGGATACTATGACAAAATATTCCGCGTGGATAAGGATTATGATTCCGTTGTCGATTACATCCTTTCCAATCCCGCCAGGTGGGGTACGGACAAGGATTAACAATTTTTTACTGAAGGGGTAATTCACGCGACCTTAGCAAGTAGGGTGCAGCACTGCCTCACCGATAAAAATGTAAGCATTGCCTCCCTTATCTTCTCTAAGAGTATTAAAATGTACGCTAATTAGCGAATTTATCCTCCCAAGTCTATAATAGTACATTGTCAGGCTTATACACAGCACTCATAGAATCGGGGAGAATAAATGACCTACGTCGAAGATAACTTATTGCAAGATGAAAAAGTCCTCTTTTCCGGCAAGATCTCAACTGCAATTTTCCTTCGACCTTTGTTTGCCTTCATTTTTTCCCTTTTATTTCTTTATGCATTGATACGAATACAAAAAGCAGCGAATTTTACTAGCGGGATGATGGGATTTCTGTTTTTTGTGTTGACCCTAAGTTTTCTACTTGCCACATCTATAACGATGATCAGGGCAATTATCAGGATATCCACCTCAGAATTTGCGGTCACAAATAAAAGGATCCTGGTAAAAACCGGGTTTGTACGTAGAAACACCATTGAATTATTGCTTTCAAAAGTCGAGAGTATTGGCGTTGACCAAAATGTACTTGGAAGGTTATTGAACTTCGGTACGATCGTCATCACCGGTACAGGTGGCACAGCCCAAAGAGTTGCTGCAGTAAGTGATCCGATCACACTTCGCAAAAAACTGAATCAGGTGCTGGAAAAGATAAATTCACTGCCGAGGTAGCAAGTAGAACTCACCGCGCCATCCATCTTCCGACCCTATCATTCTTTTTTTGTTTTTTGCTACAATGTTTAATAGTAAGAATCTCAATATCTAGGAAAAGGGAAAAAATGAAAACAAGCAGGAAACTTCAGATTCTAGTTCCAGTCATAGTATTTGCTCTCGTAATCATCGCATGTGGTTCTTCTTCAAATACAGGCGAGAAAGTTGGTGAAGTCAATACCTCCCCAAGTCCAACGAAAACTTCAACTACAGGCGAGAAAGTTGGCGAAGTCAATACAACTCTGTGGACTATGCTTCTGGACTTATTAAAGGTAAATTTCTTGGTTGATAATACCGGTTCAACAGATCTTTCTGTTAGCTCGATGATAAGTTTCAGCGCCAAAAGTGATGATGGTACCAAGTTGGAACAAGAGTATTTTGACTGCGGGGCATCATTGGATGGCAGTGTTCTTCCAGGTGATAAACTCCGTGGTGATCTGTGTTTCAAACTTCCGGCCCCTGGTCTATTCAAGGTTTACTATGAAAGCAGCCTGTTTTCTTCTGGAGCAGTTGTTTGGGCATTTGATACAAACAGCCTGCCCGCAGATGTTGAGCCACAAGTCTCTGAATCTTCGAATATTGCCAATTTCAATAATATAGGAGATGTCATTAAGGTATTCGATCAGCACCATCACCTTAAATAGTGCGGAAATCGTAAATAACCTCCTGAAATTAAATTTCACAATTGAAAATTTAGGGTCAGAAGATGTCAACGTCAGTTCCATGCTGTCATTCACTGCAAAAGGTCCTGATGGTACAAAGTTAGATCAAGAATATTTTGATTGTGGGTCTTCATTTGATGGGAGTGTTATTGCTGGGGATAAACTCCGAGGAGATATTTGCTATAAAACTGGTGGAGTAAGTCCTATAAAGGTTTATTACGAGGGGAACTTATTCTCTTCAGGAGCCGTTGTCTGGATCGTTCAATAAATAGTTCGCATAGTTTCAAAAACCATAAAAACCTGCCAATTTGGCAGGTTTTTGCCTTTAAATTCGCCAAACAGGCAAGTAGTATTTTGCCGCTTTTATGCGACAATATTGATATATACTATCCTCTTTTTCCTCCACGTATGCGTTGATTCGTTTCCCATTTGAACCCACTTTTAATTAATTACGAAAACAAATAACCAATCAATCCTTAACCAGACCCGCATGCCCCTCATCATCCGCCCTGAGCGCCCCGCAGACTACCACCACACCGAGCTCATCACCCAGCGTGCCTTCTGGAACCTGCACAACCCGGGCTGCAACGAGCATTTACTCGTCCGCAAACTGCGCACCGATCCCGCCTACCTCCCCGAACTCAGCCGCGTCGCTGAACTCGACGGCATCATTGTCGGCACCATCATGTATACCCGCTCAACCGTCGTCGATGGCGACACCACCCATCCCTGCTCACCTTCGGACCGCTGTGCGTCGAGCCCTCCCTGCAGAAGACCGGCATCGGCGCCCGCCTGATGCACGAAACCTTCCAGCTGGCGCGGGAGGCGGGTCACACGAGCCATCATCATCTTTGGCGAGCCGGGTTACTATCCGCGTTTCGGCTTTGTCCCCTGCCAGCGCTTCGGCATCACCACCGCCAAGGGCAAGAACTTCGACGCCTTCATGGCGCTCGAACTCGTCCCCGGAGGATTAACCGGCGTCCACGGCAAATTCCACGAAGCGGCGGTCTTCGAAGATCTCCCCGACGCCGAAGTGGAGGAATTCAACAAGCAATTTCCGTACATGGAAAAGCTGCGCCTGCCCGGTCAGTGGGGCTGCGAGGAAAACAAAGACCTGCCCATCACGTAAACCGCCGCGGCGGTTACGGGCAGCCCGGCAGGCACGCCCTCACTGCATCCAGGTCTGCCTGCAGCGCGTCCAGATACTTCGCCGCGCTTTCGGCATACATCGTCGCGTATTCGTAGGCTCCCCACGCGGAGGGTACTGCCGTGCGGTACAGCGCGTTCAGGTAACCCGCGTAATGCGCCTTGGCGGTCTCCAGGCACGCCGGCACCGCCAGCGCCTCGGCAGCCCGCTTGTTCTTCATGATCTCGCTCAGGTGTTTGCTCGAAATGTAGTTTTCCGCCAGGATGTTCAGCGTGTCGCGGTGACTCTTGGCCACAATGCGCGTAAACCGTCGCAGCTCGTACGCGAGCATTCCGCCGGGTCGGGCAGCGGCACCGGCAGGGATTGGTACACGATGAACGCCGCCACCGCCAGCGCAAGCACGATCAGCGCGATCCTGGTTTCGGAAAACGGTGAGACCTTCGGGTCGTATTCAAAAGGCGTAGCCGCACTTGGGGCAGCGTTCGTCCCCGTTGTCTGTCAGCCGCTTGCATACCTTGCATCGCTTCATCTGCCCGCTCTTTTTGGATTTTCTCCCATTATAAGGCATCGCAGATTCATCCCGCCGATTCTTAAGTTTCCTTCGGGTGGCTCGACCTGCATCTTTTATTGTCATTGCTAGGAAGGCGGGGCCTGACAAAGCACAAGGTCCCTGTTGCAATTACGGGGAATCTCCAACAAACTCCCACAAGAAACCCTGCCACCCGCCCCTTGACAATATAATTGGAGTAAAATTGTCCTAATATTAACTGTTATCAAGGAGGATAAAATGGATTTTTCATCACTTAATTGGCTGGCGATCCTGGCGTGTGTTGTCATCAGCATGGCCAGCGGTTCGCTGTGGTACAACCCCAAAACCTTCTTCCCCATCTGGTGGAAGGGCATCGGCAAAAAGGAGGGGGAAACCCCCGGTCAAAGTAACATGGCGCTCACCTGGGGGCTTACCGTCCTCGCCTCGCTCGTCCAGGCAGTTGCCATGGCATTCGTCGTCAACTACGTCGCCGAAAAGTCCGGCAGCATGAGCCTGCTCATTGGCGCCGGCGTGGGCTTCATGCTCTGGTGCGGCTTCATCGCCCCCACCTACCTGGTCAACAAGCTCTTCGCCGGGCACGGACTCAAGGTCTGGGCTATTGAAGTTGGCAATCACCTGCTCAATTTTGTTCTTTTTGGCGCAGTTTTGGGTGTCTGGCGCTAAGGGTAGAACGATCCCATGTCCGCGCAGGGCACTGAACAGGTATTAAAGGATTTCCTCGCAGCCTTCAACCGCCACGATCTGGACGCCATCATGAGCTATTTCGCCGAGGACTGCGTCTTCTACATGCCGCGCGGTGCCAGCCCTCGCGGGGATCGTTATACCGGCAAAGCCGAAGTTCGCGCGGGTCTGGCAAAGCGCTTTGAAGGCATCCCCGACGTCCATTATGGAGAGGATAAACACTGGGTCTGCGGCGATCTCGGCGTCTCCGAGTGGACCCTCACCGGCACCTCCACAGCCGGGCAATCCATCGAAGTGCGCGGCGTTGACCTGCTGGAGTTTGCCGCCGGCAAGATCATCCGCAAGGATTCCTTCTGGAAGATACTGGAGTGACCAGTCTGCTGCAGCAAATCGGCACAACACTGTGCACAAAAGTTCGTGTAATCGAAAAATCCTCAAATACTTGCCAAATTGGCAGGTTTTTGCCTTTAAATTCGCCAATCAGGCAAGTAGTATTTTCAGCATAATATGCAACAATTAAAGTAAATCTCTTTCTGCCTCTAATACCTTTTTTGATCCAATAACTCGTTTCCCGCGAACTTTGCGCCCCCGAGATGTTCGGGCGAGTGGGGTCTCGATTCATGGAACGAGTGACGGAAACGAAATGACTTTATCATTGGGATCCGGGATTTATTGGTAAAGAAAACGACCGTTTAACAGAAAGTGTTTTACCTTTGTGCCTTTGTGAGAGGTGCATAATCGAATTGTTTCTCGCGGTTTGTGCGCCCCTGAGCGCTCAATGCGATTGGGGTTTGAATAAGGGAAATAATTCGAATCCGTTCAAAATTTTCTCTGTGCCCTCTGTGTGAAAAGGTTTATGTTTTCCATGCAGTCTCCGCGTCTCTGCGTGAACAGGTTTTTTCTAATCCAAAATCCTTATAATAAAGGAAACTTGTCCCTGGGGATTGAATGACCATGCCTTCCAAACAGTTCCGCGTGCTTACCGCCTGTCTCATTGCCGTCCTCGTCTTTATCCTTTTGCTGATAACGGTCAAGGATATCGGCCTCACCTGGGATGAGCCGGCTTATATCAATGCCTCCAACTCCTACATGCAGTGGGCTGATCTCGCCTTCAAAGATCCCCGGGCGCCTTCTCGGAGGCAGCGCTGACTCAGTTCTGGAAGGTCAATAATGAGCATCCCCCAGTGGATAAGATCTGGACGGGGCTGGTCTGGCGAATAACCAGAGGCTTAACCGATGACCTTACCGCTCACCGCATCGGCAATATGCTCCTCGTCGCGCTCATGGCTGCCCTGCTCTACCTTTGGATCGGCAAATACTACGGGCAGATCGCCGGCTTTGCCGCTGTGGCTGCGCTCCTCAGCATGCCGCGCTTCTTCTTCCATGCCCACCTCGCCGCCCTGGATGTCCCCGCCGCGTTTTCCATCCTGCTCCTCACCTGCCTCTTCTGGGAGACGCGCGACCGCAAAGGCTGGGCATGGGGGCTGCTCCTCGGTCTCGCCTGGGGGCTGGCGCTCGCCACCAAGATCAACGCCATCTTCGTGCCCTTTCCATTATTCATCTGGTGGCTTAGCTTCCGCCGGGATCGCGTGCTCTTTTTGCGCTTTATCCTAATGGGCATCGTCGCCATTCCGGTATTTTTTGCGGCTTGGCCCTGGTTGTATACACACACGTTCAGCCGCCTGGGTTCCTATCTCGCTTTCGTCACTGTCAACCACTGGCAAATTGGTCAGTTTTACCTTGGGCAGTTCTATATGCCTCCCCCCTGGCACTTTGGATTTGTCATGGTCTGGGCGGTTATTCCCATCACCCTCACCTTGCTCTACTTCCTCGGGGTCATCTTCAACGCCCGGGCTCGCGCTGATAAAGGGCTGGCATGGCTTCTGTTCCTCTCAGCCCTCACCCCCATCCTCGCCATCGCCATCAGCAAAAGCATCGTCTACGATAATGAACGTATGTTCATGGCGGCGTTTCCTTTCCTCGCCGGGCTTGCCGGCGCAGGTTTTGGTCTTCTGCTCTCGAAATGGCAGTCAATATCAGCCCGCTGGAAGAGTAAAGTCCTCCGCCTCGCTGGCGCCATCATGCTGGCAGTCGTCTGCCTCGCTCCGCAGCTCGTCACCATGGTCCGGCTGTATCCGCATTACCTCTCGTATTATGGCGAGGGCGTTGGCGGTGTCGCCGGCGCCAGCCGCATCGGCCTCGAAACCACCTACTGGTGTGAAAGTTATGCCATCGCCCTGCCCATTTTGAATGAAAAAGCCCAACCCGGTGATATCATCTGGGCGGACCCGTGGAGCCATGATGTACTCTTTTACTATCAATCCGTTGGCCGCCTGCGCAGCGACCTGGTGATCGCCGTTCCGCCTGGCGCGATGCCGCCTCTGGGGTTTCCTTCCGCCATGATCACCTCAATGGATTCAGCGGATTGGTACATTTTCCAGCATCGCCAGACCACTCTGGGGTATCGCCAGTCCAAAGACCCCATCGCGCTCACCCTGCAACGCAAACTCTTGGTTTATGAATATGCTTTTGACGGCGTTCCCATCCTCTCCCTCTACGCCTCCCCCTGACCCGAACCTTCAGCCCAGATCGATGGAATTGTTCAATGAGTCAACTTATTAAGGTTTTTCCATTCTGTTTATTCTGTGTTTTCAGTGGTCATAAGTGTTTTTAAGATTTGCCTCTAGCCTCTGGACTTGAGAATATAAAAACCCGGAAGATTCACCCTCCGGGTTTCAGATCACGAATTACGGGTTAGGTTTTACAATTCTCGATTCTCGTTTCTCGATTCTCGATTCTTGATTCTTGTTTCTCGTTTCTGGTTTCACGGATTACTTTTTCTTTTCGACTTTCCATTCTGTGCATTCTGCATTTTCTGTGGTAAATGTTATGCCCCTGGGTCAGAAATTAAAAACCCGGAAGAATCAATCCTCCGGGCTTCGGATCACGAATTACGGGTTAGGTTTTACGATTCTCGATTCTCAATTCTCGATTCTCAATTCTCGATTCTCGTCTCTCGCGATCTAATACACCAGCTTCTCCGCGTCCGCCGAGATGCGTTTGCGGAACACCCGGTACGTCCATGCCTGGTACAGCAGCACGATCGGCACCATGATCGCCGCCACGATCGACATCACCTTCAGCGTGTACGGCTGGACGAAGCATTGTAGATCGTCAGGTTATTGACCGAGGCCGTGCTCGAGATCATCACGTTCGGGAAGAGCGCGATGAACAGGCTCGCCACGGTGAGCACGATCGCCAGCCCGGTGAGCGATGAACGCCCAGCCTTCCCGCTTCATTCCTGCCAGCCACCTGGCCGCGATCAGCGCGAACACTGCCGCGAAGGGCGCTACCACCACGCCGAATCCCTTGTTGCCGAAGGTCGTCGTTCCCGCCATCAGGTAGGAGAACCACGCGCCCGCCAGCACCAGCGCCACCATCCAGACCAGCCTGCCGATTTTGGCAGCGCGCTCATGCAGTTCATCCATCAGCTTCAACGCAAAGGAAACTTGCCCCGTGCAGCAGGAACAGCCCCGCCACCGCCAGACCACCCAGGATCGCCATCGGGTTCAGCAGCGTCCAGAACGTGCCGGTGTACATCTGCGTCCCGTCAATCGGCACGCCCTTCACCAGATTGGTGAAGACCACGCCCAGCAGGAATGGCGCCAGGAAACTGCACACCGTAATAGCCCAATCCCAGGTGTAGCGCCATTTGGGGTTGCCGATCTTGCTGCGGAACTCGAACGCCACCCCGCGGAAGATCAGCGCCACCAGCAGCAGGAACATGCCCAGGTAGAATCCGCTGAACATGGTGGCATACCAGCCCGGGAACGCCGCGAAGGTCGCCCCGCCCGCCACGATCAACCACACTTCGTTGCCGTCCCAGTGTGGTCCAATGGTATTGATCACCGCCCGGCGTTCCACATCCTTCTTGCCCACGAAAGGCAGCAGCATGCCCACGCCGAAATCAAAGCCCTCAAGGAAGAAGAATCCCGAGTAAAGTACCGCGATCAGTACAAACCAGAGGATATTGAGGTCCATTATTTGCCTCCTTCCGTTTCCGCTTCAGTGAATGTGGTGTCGTCCACCGGTACCGCTTCCATCTCGGCAGCCGCCAGCCCCATGCGCGCGAACTTGCGCAGCAGCACCACATCGAAGATCATCAACAGTCCGTATACCAGCACGAATCCGACCAGGCTGATCAGCACGGTGGCAGGGGTCAGGTTGGGGCTAACCGCGTCCTCGGTTTTCATCAACCCGGTCACGATCCACGGCTGGCGTGCGTTCTCGGTCAGCAGCCAGCCGGCGGTGTTCGCCAGGTACGGCAGCGCCATACCGATGCGTCAGCCAGCGCATGGCTTTCAGCCACTTGGGCGGGAACTTGCGCGCGTACAACAACGCGACCAGCGCCAGCCCCACCATCAAAAAGCCCAGTCCCACCATCACGCGGAACATCCAGTAATCCAGTGCCACCAGGGGCACGTAATCTCCCGCACCGTATTGCTCTTCATACCTCGCCTGGACGTTGTTGATGCCTTCCACCTCGCCGGAAAACTTGAAGTAATACAGAAAGCTCAACGCCTTGGGGATCTTGATCTCCCACACCACTTCCTTGCCGGTTTTGTCGAACAGCGCCACCATCGACCAATCCGCGGGGTCCTGCGTTTCGTAATGCGCCTCGGATGCCGCAGCAGCCATCGGCTGCACTTCGCGCAGCAGTAATCCCTGTGCGTGCCCGATCACCCCCACCGAGATCGTGGCTATGACCGCAACGATTGCCGCCAGCCTGAACGACAACTTGAAGGCGTCCTCCTCGGTCTTCTTCACCAGGTGGTACACGCTGATGCCCAGCATGAAGAATGCCGCCGTCACCAGTCCGGCAGCGATGGTATGACCGAACAGGAACCACGCGCGCGAATTGAGCAGCAGGGCGCCAAAATCCACCATCTGCGCCCGTCCGTCCACGATCGCGAATCCCACCGGAGCCTGCATGAAGCCGTTCGCCACCAGGATCCAGAATCCGCTCAACGTTCCGCCGAGCGCCACCAGCACCATCACCGCGGCATGCAGTTTCTTTGAGAGTTTCTCCCAGCCGAAGATCCACACACCCAGCAGCGTGGATTCGAGGAAGAATGCCAGCAGTCCTTCGATCGCCAGCGGCGCGCCAAACACATCGCCCACAAAGCGCGAGTACTCCGACCAGTTCATGCCAAACTGGAACTCCATCACGATGCCCGTCACCACTCCCATGGCATAGTTGATCAAAAAGAGTTTGCCGAAGAACTTGGTCAGTTTCCTGTAGGTTTCACTCTTCTTGCGCACGTACAGGATCTCCAGGATGGCCACCAGCCACCCCAGCCCCAGTGTGAGTGGTACAAAGAAGAAATGGTAGATGATCGTGAGCGCGAATTGCCACCGTGATAGCAGCACCAGGTCCATATTGCCTCCTTGAAAGAGTAACTAACGTGCCGGCCAGAAAGCAGGCAGCAGCAGCCGTAAAACAACATCCACGATCAGCCCCAGCACGAACAGGTTGCTGAAGAGCCGGTTGTGGTAGAACGCGAAGCCCGAGAACCAGGTCGGCCAGAACTTCCATTCCGCCGGGGGTTCCGAGGGTCTCGGTTTCAATAACACCATGAAGGCATACAGGGCGCGCTTGCCGGCAAACAGCACCAGCAGCATCACCGGGGTGAAGTAATGCGTGATGAAGATGAGGTACAGGATCACCAGGTAGATGAGCGCGATAACCGCCATGTTCACATAGCGCGCTGCCTTCTCACCGATCACCACCGGCAGTGTGCCCACCTTCTTCTTTTTGTCCTCAGCGGACTTGTCGATGTGCTTGCCCAGGTTGATGCTCACCACGCTCAACCCAAACGGTACGCCCGCCAGCGCCACCTGCCATACCGCCGGCGTGAAGTCCTTCGCCAGCACCAGGTAAACGCCCGCCACCAGGATCGGTCCCCAGATGAGGAAAATGGCAAGTTCCCCCAGCGCGATATGCTTGAGCGGCCAGGTGTAGAACAGCAGCACCAGGATGCCAAAAGCGAATAGCCCGATCACCCACGGGGCAAAGTTGGTGTAGAAAAGCGCGTACACCCCTGCGCACATCGCCAGAAAACCGCTCACCATAAACCAGGTCAGCTGCTGCTTCTTCGTCCAGAACTCCTGCACCAGCGGGTGCACCCCGTATTGTGTGCGGAAGTAATTGTCGCTGTCGATGCCGCGGGAGAAATCCGTGTAGTCATTCAGCAGGTTGTTCGTGCCATGAGCGATGAACAAGCCGAACGTCACGATCAAAAAGGGCAGTACAGCGAAAATACCGTCACGGATCGCCAGCAGCCCGCCGATCACGCACGAATAGAAGGTCACAATGGTCACCCCGGATCGCGTGGCGATGAGCCATTTGGAGAGCACGTCCAGCTTGTCCCATTCCTCCCTGGTTTCCATTTTCACCAGGCCTGAAAGCGCTTTTTTCCACATCCCCAAGTTAACAGCCATAATTACATCTCCCTCCCGCAAAGCAATCATATTAGAAACAATGATTTCATTTTAGCAAATTTCAGGAAAAATGCATCCAGCGGTTTGTCTTCTTGCCCGACACTGATCAATCACGCGCACTTGGGAATCGAAAGCAGGATTTCCTGGGGTGAGATGGTTTTAGCCGGGATGCGGATGCGCGAGGCGAAGTAGAAATTTAACCCGGCGATGATCGTGCCCGCCAGGAATACCGACTGGTAACCGAACACGACCCCATGCCACCCCGCCCAGCAGGGCAATAATGATCGAAAAGAAATGGTCAATCGTCAGGGAAGCGGATAGTGCCGGCTGGATGTCGGACGGCTTGCAGGGCGATTTTCTTGATGTAGGTGGATCGCGCCATCCCCACAGAAATCAACACCTGGTCGATCAGGTAACAGCCGCAAACGATGAGGAAAGCCGTGTTTTCCGAAAAAAGGCTGCCGGATAAGCCGTATCCCAGGCACACCACCACAAAGATCAGCGCTTCTGTCATCAGGATCTTGCGCTCGCCGAATTTATCGATCGCGCGTCCCAGGAATGGCTGGAAGAGTATGCCAACCACCCCGCCGATGTCATCAACGTGGCAATGGTCTGGGTGGGTTTATCGAAAATGGTCACGATCACCCACGGCGCAAAGGTGATGAAAAGCTGCTTGCGGAGCCAAACAAGACCGCCAGCAGGTAAAAAAGACCGTATTCCTTGCGCAGTTTTAAACCGGATCGTATGGGAATATCAGTTGTGTTTTCGCATCGCCAATAACAGGACAGCAGCAACTGCCACCACCACAGCCGCAATAATGAACGAGGTGGATGTATTTGAAATTGAGGAATTTGAATCCCAGGAAAACCAGCCCGCTGCCAACGATCATCGCCATATTGCGCACCGAGTTCAATTGCCCCAATCGTGTTCCGGTGCGTCCTTCTGCCGCCAGTTCCATACCCATGGTCGTTGCCACTGGCAAGAACAGGTGCATCCCCATGCTGTACAGGAACAGGAAGCCCATGATCACCGCATAACTTGTAGAAATCGTGCCCATCAGCAGCACGCCGGCAGCATATATACAACAGCGCCAGGATGCCCATCTTGCGGCTGCCAAGGAACCACACCAGCGCTGCCACAAACATCACTAAAAAACCCGGACCTTCGCGCGGGATCTCCAGGAAGGAGCGTTGAAACCCGGTTAGTGAGTATGTATCGTTGAGGAAATTGTTCAGCGTCGATTCCACCAGGCTGCCCCCAACCCCACGCCAAATGATACCGCGAAGAATAACGCCAGTTCACGCCGCATGCCTTTGACGCGTTGAATGAAAGGTCTGATCATGCCACAATGCTCGCTTCTATTTGGATTTTGTCAGTGAGTCTTGCTTCGGCGGTCCTGCTCGATGAGGATCTTGAACCCCTCGATGGCCGTCTTGATGACGCTGTCTGCGTCAAATTCCCGCATGTGTTTGGCAGCATCTTCTTCTGCAGTTTCCGCCAGGTCAGATTCGTTGATCACCAGCATCACCCCGCCTGCCCGCTTGCGGTAGATCGAGGAGAGGATGAACAAGGCGGAGGATTCCATCTCGGAGCACATGGCACCGCCGGCCACCCAGGCATTCCAGCGCTCTTCCAGGTGCCCTGCCATCGGCATGCGCGTGCGCTCCACCTCACCGTAGAAAGAGTCCTTGGATTGCGACACGCCACAGTGATGACTCAAACCCAGTTTCAGCGCACCTGCCCGCAGTGCGTTCACCACATCCATATCCGCCACCGCCGGGTATTCCAGCGGCAGGTAATGGCTCGTGGTGCCTTCGTCGCGGATCGAGGCGGTCACCACCACCACGTCGCCCATGTGCACGTTGGGCTGCATCGAGCCGGAGGAGCCCACCCGCACCAGCGTATCCGCACCCACTCGATCAATTCTTCCACCGCAATCGCCGCAGACGGGCAGCCGATGCCAGTGGAAACCACCGATACCTTCTCGCCCAGCAGGCGTGCCGCTCCAGGTAACATACTCGCGGTTTTGCGCCACGAAATGCGGATTGTCAAAGTATTTTGCGATCTTTTCGCAGCGCGCCGGGTCGCCCGGTAAAAGTACATAACGCCCAACATCGCCCTCTTTTATATGAAGATGAAACGCCAAACCTTCTTCATTGCGCATGATCTGCCTCTTATTTCTGAAATGGAACTAAATTATAGCGCATCCCGCCGATCCTGAATGTCCCGGGAGGATACCAAAAAAGAGGGTCTCAATGAGACCCTCTTGTAATTTTTTCTACCAATAATTACCCGGATTAGCTTATAGGTGTGTCCAGGAATTCACTCACGAGCTTGTAGAATTCCTGCGGGTGTTCCATATTCGGCAGGTGAGCCGCATCATCGATCACCACCTTGCGGGCTGACTTGATGTGCTTTTCCATGTAATCCGCCGCTGCCAGGCTGTAAGGGCTGTCATTCGCCCCGATAACCACCAGGACCGGGCAAGCGATCTCATGCAATCGCTCCGCCGCCTGGTTCTCCAGGTTGGGTTTACGCTTGCCGGGATTCTTCACCTCATACCCCAGGGCGATGCGGTTCATCTCGAATAACAATTTGCGCGCTTTCTGGTTCACCTGCTGCGGTGTTCGCCCGGTGCCGTCAAACCAGATCTGCGTCTCGATCTCGTTCGCCAGGTCAAGGTCTCCATCATTGATCGCTTTTTCAGCGTCGTCAAATTTGTCGGTTTCCTGCACGTCCAGATCCAATCCGGATGGGCCGGAATCCGACCATGATCAACGCTTTCACCAGGGCAGGATGGGTCAATGTGAAATCCATTGCGATTCCGCCACCCATGGAACAACCCATGAGCACCATTGGTTCGCGAATATCCAGAGTCTCCAAAAGCATTCAAGGTCTGCCATATGGGTGTAAGTCCCCTTCCACGGGTTCACTCTTACCATAACCACGCTGGTCGTAGCGCATCACGCGATAATTTGCCTGCGAAACTGGCGAACTCGTTATCCCATTGGCGATTGTCCGCCACGCCTGCGTGGATCATCACAAATGGCGTACCGCTGCCGCCGAATTTCACTGAAGAAATTGGCGTTGTTAGCTGCTACAAATCCGGATTTTGAAACAGAGTCTTAAGCATCCTTTATCCTGTATTTGTATTAAACATCCTCCGCGGAATCATTGTGGCGTTGCTTGCAGTCAATTTACACAAACCGCTCCACATGGATCTGTCCGGGCTGCGTTTTCGTGTGTTCCACGAAACCTTCGGCGTTGAGCGCTTCGAGCATGGCATTTACCATCCCGGAGACACCGCACAAAAACACATGCGTATTTTCAGGGGTGGGTTTAAACCCCCACGCATCCTTCAACTGCGCCGGATTTCCAGACCTCCTGCACCCAGCCGGTCTTCCCCTGTCCAGGGGACGGGTTCCTCGCCCGGCTTGTCGATGGTGGTGATGTACTTGAAGTTCTGGCAGAGGTACTGCATTGTCTGCAGTTCAGAACGGTAACCAAGGTCCCAGGAGTGATAAGCGCCGTGCAGTACCGCGAACATACGCGGAGAGCCGCACTGCAATTCTGAGGTAAGCATGCTGATGTAAGGAGCCAGTCCCGTCCCGGTGGCGACCATGGCGATGTTCTTGTCTTTCGGCACCTGGTCGAGGGTGAAAATACCGCTGGTTTTGGGTCCAAGCCAGATGGGATCGCCAACTTTCAGCGCGAATAAGCGTGGGGTCAGCGCACCATTGGATAGCATGCTGATATAAAACTCCATGTATTCCCGCGTGCGCGAGGACGAGGTGATGGAATAAGAGCGGCGGATGAGTTTATCCGGGTCGCTGGGTGTGATCTCGGGCTCTGACCACTGCGCACGAGGTGCCGATCCGGGCAGTCCCAAGTACTGCGAATTGCCCGGGGGTGAAATCCGGCATTTGCCAGCCCTTGGCTGCCACCCTGAAGCGTCATCACCCGCGAGGACAATTCAACTTTTGAAGTTACCACCGCATTCAAACCTAGTTCAGCCATATTCTCTCCCTTAAAGAAGTGATTAATAAGTCCGCTTACACCATCTGGATATATTATATGTTAAATGTCAAATTAATAGGTGTTCGAAATACTTGATTTCTATCTTGTTTTTCAATGGATTGAAAGCTGAAACATGGCAGTCAACCTGGGCTGTGGTGTTACTTGACGTTTACCCTCACATGGGGTATATTTTCATCCGCTTTACATTATCCGCCCTCGTAGCGCAATTGGACAGAGCGTTTGCTTGCGGAGCAAAAGGTTCCGAGTTCGAATCCCGGCGGGGGCACTATGATGAGCGGCCAATTGACCGCTCATTTCTTATCCGGTTTACCAATAATTATTTCGAGAAAAAATGAAAACAAAACCTCAAATCCTGCTCACCAATGATGATGGCATCTCCTCCCCCGGATTGTGGGCGGTTGCCAGAACCCTTTCTTCCCTCGGTTATGTAACTGTGGCTGCCCCCCGTGAACAACACTCCGGCGCTGGCCGCAGCGTTCCGCCCTGGTCTGATGGGGAGGTAAAACCCACGCTCCTCCAGATCGGCGACGAGGAATGGACCTGCTATGCCATGGGCGGCACCCCCGCCCAATCCGTGCAAATGGGTATCTTCCATGTCCTCAAGCAAAAACCTGACCTTGTCGTATCCGGCATCAACTACGGTGAAAACCCCGCCACGGATGTCACCCTTTCGGGCACCGTGGGAGCTGCGCTCGAAGCCGCTTCCGCCGGCATCCCCGCCCTGGCAATCTCTCTGCAGTTGGAAAACGAGGATTACCTCGGTCACTCAAAAGAGACTGATTTCTCCGCAGCCGCTTTTTTTGCAGTCAAATTTGCCCGCATCCTCCTGGAGAAGAAAATGCTCGCGGATGTTATGGCCTTAAATGTGAACGTACCTGCTCGCGCCACAGTCAACACTCCCTGGCGTGTTACCCGTCTCGGCTCACACGGCTACTTTGTTCCTTACCTCAAGCAGCCAGTAAAACCAGGAGCGCTTGCCAAAATTGATGCTAGACCTTCCCCCCATGCTGATGACCTGGCGGATCCTACCACTGACGTGCATGCGCTCAACGTCGCGCACATCGTCTCGGTCACCCCGCTCAGCCTTGACCTCACCTCCAGGGTCAATCTTGCCGATCTGCAAAAACTGATCTCGTTTTAAATTAGATTTACTGAAAATACCATGCAGTCAGCCACTGTTTGTTGAAGATAACATGAATCGCGTTCCTGAACTCTTACGAGTCTTTGGAACGCGATGCTTTTTAATTTAACCTGCTGTCCTTTTGGATTACTTTAACAGTTTAGCCTCGTCATTTAGGGTTTTGTCTTCTGGGGTGGTCGGAACAAAATCCAAACCGTGGGGCAGGGGTTTGCCATCCAGGTCGACATGGATGAAGGTGATAAATCCACGCACAGCCAGTTTGTCCAGAACACGCACCTCGATCAAGCTGACAATCTTCGTATCTCCTGTCAACACCACCCGGCTTGTAAATATCGGTAATTCTCCCTTTCGGATTGGCGCAGAAAAGGTCATGCCGTGAATTTTTAGGCAGACGATGTTCTCGGGTTTCGTCATTGAAGCTGCCGCAATGAATCCGCTTTCTACAAACCATTCCGCCGTGCGGCCTGCATACAAGGTCCCGTGATGGTTGAGATCTTCCCCTTTAACCAAGTGCACACTGGTAAATATCGGGAATTCCATAGATCACCTTTCGATTTGTCGAATTAATTTCATTTTACGCCGCCTCATGCGAAGGTCAATCGCGGGATTTGCCTTTACCACGCTCTCAAATACTGCGGGGGTACAGGCGGGGTAACCCCCAATTCCCTTGCGGCTCGCTGCGGCCAATGCGGATCACGCAGTAATTCGCGGCCCAAAAGCACCACATCCGCCTGTCCACTGCGGATGATTCATCAGCATGCTTCGCCTCGGTGATAAGCCCAACCGTTGCCGTGGCGATGCCAGCCTGGTTGCGTACTGCTTCTGAAATAGGAACCTGGTAACCAGGTCCCAGTGGTGGTTTTGCACCAATCGCATTTCCGCCCGAGGAACAATCAACCAGGTCAATCCCCGCGGCTTTTAACCTCTTAGCCAATTCCACCGAATCCTCAATACCCCATCCCCCTTCGACCCAATCGGTACCGGAAATGCGCACAGTTAATGGCAGTGATCCCGGCCAGACCCCTTGCACCGCGTGAACCGTTTCCAGTAAAAAACGGATCCTGTTATCAAAACTTCCGCCGTAGTCATCCGTGCGCTGGTTGGAGATTGGGGAGTAGAAACTGTGCAGTAGATACCCATGCGCCGCGTGGATTTCAAGCCATTCAAAGCCGGCATCCAGGGCTCTCTCTGCAGCCTGAACAAACAGGGTTTGAATTCCCTTGATCTCCTCGATGCTCAATTCATGCGGTATCTGGTGTTCTTCAGAAAACGCCAGCGCGCTCGCTCCTACCGGCTTCCACCAATTCAGATCGGAGGCTGGCACAGGTTTACCGCCATCCCACGGTCTGATCGTGCAGGCTTTACGCCCCGCGTGGGCGATCTGGATGCCCGCCACCGCGCCTTGTTCCTTTATAAAACGGGTGACCTGCCGCAGTGGTTCCACATGCTCGGCTGACCAGATACCCAAGTCATTCGGAGAAATGCGTCCGCGTGCTTCCACGGCAGTGGCTTCAGCAATGATCAATCCTGCCCCGCCGGCTGCCAGGGCTCCCAGGTGCACCAGCTGCCAATCATTGGAAAAGCCGTCCGTATAACTGTATTGGCACATCGGGGATACCCCGATGCGGTTGCGCAGTGTGATTGATTTGATGTCAATGGGTCGAAAAGAGATGCCATGTGCTTTTCCTCCTGGTGAATTAAAAACCCGGAACCTTGTCGATTCCGGGTTTACAGTAATTTTTATTAGAGATTAAAACGGATATTGAGCACATCCCCGTCCTGAACGATGTACTCCTTGCCTTCCAACCTGAGTTTTCCCTTGGCTTTGGCTTCAACCAATCCGCCAAGTGCCACCAGATCCTCGTAGGAGATCACCTCGGCGCGGATGAAGCCTTTCTGCAGATCGGTGTGGATCTCGCCGGCGGCTTCAGGCGCAGTTGCCCCGCGTCGCACCGTCCACGCCCGGCATTCGTCCGGACCGACGGTGAAGAAGGACTGCAGACCCAGAAGGTCGTACGAAAAGCGGATCATGCGGTTCAGGCTGGGTTCTTCGATGCCGTATTCCGCCAGGAACAATTCAGCTTCTTCTGGTGCCAGCTGGGCAATTTCCATTTCCAGCTTACCCTGCAGCGCCACCACCTTGCTGTGCTGGTGAGAATACTCAATTGCAGGCGGCGTTTGCCCTTCGGAATGGTTCAATACGATCAGGATCGGTTTACGGCTGAGAAACCCGAACCCGGATAAGAGTTTGTCTTCGTAGTCATCTATCTTGATATCCCGTAAAGGGGTCTCTTCTGATAATGCCGCATGCAGGCGGGTGAATAATACAAGTTCGCGCTCCACCAGGTCTCTATCCCTGCCCGACACCCTTTTTCTTCTCTTCGGTCAGGCGCTCCAGTTTGCGCTCCGCGGCAATCAGGTCATTCAGCACAAACTCGCTGTCCATGGTGGCAATATCCCGCTGCCGGATCGATTGTTTCGCTAACGTGCGGCACATTCTCGTCCTCAAACACGCGCACCACATGGATGAACCCGTCCAATTGGGTCAGCTGGTTGAGCAGCGCGCCCGAAATGCCTCCGCGCCCGGAGCTTCCGTCCAGCCCGGCGATATCCACATAGGTCACCTTGGCATAGATGGTCTTCTTGGGGTTGAACATGCTGGAAAGTTTATCCACGCGTGGATCGGGTACATCCACCACCGCAGTATGAATCTCGATCTTGCCGGTAACGCCCACCGGTTGGGTGGCGCGTGTGAGTGCGTTGAACAGGGTGGTCTTTCCGCTTTGCGGTAATCCAATAATGCCTAAACGCATAGATTTTTCCCTTGACCCTTAATAAATTGTCAGATATACTCTGACTGCAATTGCCGGAGTGGCGGAATTGGCAGACGCGCACGACTCAAAATCGTGTTCCCTCGGGAATGTGGGTTCAATTCCCACCTTCGGCACCTCGATTATAACATTTCTCCCTGCGGAGTCCCGCGGGGAGTTTTTTCTACCAATAATTCTTGGTTTAATTATTTCATGAAAATATTACAACATTTTACGCAGGATTGGCCGGTACTCCCGCAGCGCTACCTGCTCAAAACCCAACTTATAGAATACCGCGGATTTGCCCGTGAAGAGGCTGACTGAATTGATCTTCCCTTCCACGTCCAGCGGAAAAGCTTCCAGTATTTTTACCTTTTTGCTCCTGGCGTAATCAATGGCTGCCGCAAGCAGCTTTTCCATCAAACCCTGGTGGCGGTAATCCCTGTAGATATAGAAACACGAGACCACCCAAACCGGCTGGTCATCCACCGGACCCAGGTGTTTCGATGTGGCGAGTCGTTTGTAGTTCTCGCGCGGCGCCAGTGCCACCCAGCCCGCCGGGACGCCGTCCGCATAAGCGATCAATCCGGGCTCCCCGCCCGACTGAACGAGCGTTCGCATGGCCTCTTTGTGCCCTTCCTTGCGGGATTGGTTGAATTCCTTGTTTGTCATCAGGAACCACTCGCACCAGCACCCGGCGCAGGCGCCGTTCGGTCCAAATAACTGCTCAAAATCATCCCAGCGTTCGGGGGTTAAGGGATGGTATTCCCATTTTGTCACTTCAATGGCTTTCTTCATCATTCACCTCAAGAGTATAAAAATGATAAATTTCAACATCTCAGGCGGGAGAGTTCATAATCATCCGGGATTTCGTGCGTCTTTAACAGCTGCTTAGTCACTGTCTCTGCATTATTATTGTCCATCTCTTTCAATTTTACAGTTTTCTCTGGTTTTTTCCAATTGAATGCATTGGTTTTAGATATGATTGGAAAAGTTTCTGAAAATGGTACAATTTTTTATGGGAATTCCTGATTAGGTTATGAGGCATCCTTTGGAGGTCTGTGATGGTCAAGAATTGCATGAAAAAGAACGTCGTCTCTATCCCTGAATCAGCATCGATCCTCGAGGCAGCCTTGTTGATGGCCAAAAAACACATCGGGCTGCTTCCCGTGGTAGACAGCCAGAAGAAGCTCGTGGGTATCCTTGGGCTTGAAGAGCTACTTGTCTCTCGAACTGCCGGCGTTTTTTAATCTGATCTCTGACCTGGACTTCATGAGCGATTTTGGCGCGGTGGAAACCACGCGCCCAACGCTTGAAGAAGTCAATCGTCCGGTGACAACCCTGATGCAGCACCCCAGCCCGGTGACTGAAGATAGCGGCTTGCTTTACGCCTACGCTGTCATGCAAAAACACAACCTATCAGACCTCCCGGTTGTCGCTGAATCCGGCGAGCTTGTTGGAGTAGTATCGCGGGTTGATATTGGCGCAGCAATTCTCTCCAATTGGGAGCAGTTGAAGGAACCACTGACATGACCGCCGCCATCCTCTCGATTCTCGTTTTCATTATCACATTAACATTGATCTTTGCTGAAAGGTTGAATCGTGTCATTGCCTCTATGGTTGGAGCTGTGGTCATGGTGGCGGTGGGATTGATCTTTGACTTCTATAGCGAAACGCAAGCGCTTGCCTCTGTCGATTTCAACACAATTGGTCTTCTATTAGGGATGATGATCATTGTAGCCATTCTTGAACCGACCGGATTCTTCCAATACCTTGCGATCCTGGTGAGCAAACGTTCAAATGGCAAACCTCTCAAGTTGCTCATCCTGCTGGGGACGATTACAACTGTCGTGTCCATGTTTTTGGATAATGTAACCACCGTGGTGTTGATCGCCCCGGTAACGATCCTGATCTGTGAAATATTGGGGTTAAGCCCGTTACCCTACCTGATGGCGGAAGCCATCCTTTCTGATACCGGCGGTGTTGCAACCCTCATCGGAGACCCCCCGAACATTCTTATTGGATCCGCTGCAGGTTTTTCTTTTGTGGATTTTCTCACCCACAGCCTTCCGATCATTGTTGTGGTATGGTTTGTCGCATTGCTCATTTTGCGTTACCTGTTCCGCAAAGATCTTGCGCTCGTTCCCACTAATTTGGACGCTCTGCAGGAGTTGAACCCAAAAACTGCACTGAAAGACTCAAGCGCAGCAAAAAAAGTGATCATTGTCGTGGGAATCACTGTATTATTTTTCCTGTTGGAAGAAATGCTGCATATCCGCCCCGCGCTGGTAGCAATTGGTGCAGCAGCGCTTGCCCTCGTATGGGTGCGTCCATCCATCCAGGAAACCCTTAAACGCATCCAATGGGATGTTCTCCTGTTCTTCGCTTCTCTATTTGTCATAATCGGTGGATCTGGAAGCCTCCGGCGTCATGCAATCTGTGGCTGGTTTTGTAGCACACGCAAAAAACCTGCCGCCTGTCGTTTTCGGCTTGATATTGCTCTGGTCGGTGGCAATCCTCTCTGCCCTGGTGGATAATGTGCCCATCACCATTGCCTTAATTCCCGTCATCCAGGGGTTAGGCGCGGCTGGCATGGATATCAATCCCTTGTGGTGGGCGCTGGTGTTTGGCGCAGGCCTGGGTGGAAATGGAACGATCATTGGTTCGACCGCCAATATGGTGGTCGCCTCGATCTCAGAGAAAACCGAGAACCCCATCACCCCAAAGATCTGGAACAAACGCGGATTGCCCGTCATGCTGGGTACTTGCCTGGTGGCCAGCGTACTTTACATCGTCTTCTTCTATCTGGTGTATTAG
This sequence comes from uncultured Chloroflexia bacterium, assembly GCA_963753625.1. GTDB lineage: Bacteria > Chloroflexota > Anaerolineae > Anaerolineales > Anaerolineaceae > UBA6107. The sequence continues at coordinate 417,374 of CAVWCP010000002.1, read as the reverse complement.
TCAAGTTAAAAGAACAGGGTTTACCACTTCAGGCAAGTAGGTGGTGCTTTGTTATGCTGGAATAATTACTCCAGGGTATTGTTGGTTTGTTTACGCCTTAAACCTTTCCACTTTCCAGTATTCCCTCATTTACATAAGCGGTCAGTTCGCCAACACTCAAATTGTCAATGCCCAATTTATCGATGGTCCTGCCTTTACGCCAGTAATCGGTGCGGTGAATGAATGAGGCAATCCTGATCATCGAATCCATCCCCCGTACGGATACGCCGTACCGCTGACCCAGCGAAGCGATCGGCACCAGGCTCATCGGCACATCTTCAAACAGGTAGCGGTGATTTAATGTCGGCGGGGCTTTAATACCATAATATCCCGGTTGATTGTGAATGGCTTCGTTCAAATCCTCCCCAGAAGCGTCATACGCCAGCTTTAACCATTCCAGCGCGGTGCGTGCGCGGATCCCCAGGCTTGAGGCAACCGTCACGCGCTCGCGATCCAGCACCTCCAGCATGCGCGCCACTGAGGGTGTGACGCCATCAATATAAAACTGGTAATCCCCATGCGTCGCCTCGATCCACCCTGTGTTTAAGATCGTCAACGCGGGATGGAAAATCGCTCCCATGTTGTTCAATCCGGTCTGCAGTACATTGCCGCCATCGATAAATTCCGGGTATGCTTCGTGGATCATATCCAGCACCAGTTCGGTGCGGGTGGCAGGCAGTGCCGCCAGGGGGACAGCATCCTTTATTCTGAAAATGCGTGCTTCTGCCGGCCCGTCAGATCGTGAAGCATAAATAAATGTCTCAGCCTCTGCTATGGTCACATCCGCCTTGCAGTTTTCATCACGCAAAACCTTGGCAAATTCAATCGCACCGCAGGTTCTTCCCGGATGTAACACAACGACCTGTCCGCTCCTCAGGTGAGGGGCGCAGGCTTTGGCAATATCATTATGAGCTGAAGAAGGCAATACCACCATAATCATTTGAGCTTTATTAATGCGTCCCCAATGGAAGAAGTCACTTTTTCCAACTTACCAAGTCCATGCGGACCGTCTTCGTTACTTTCCAGGTGAATTCCCTTTATTTGCTTGATGGCTTGCACGTGTTCAGGAGTCCGGTTGTAAAGTGTCGTCGGGAATCCCATCAATGCCAGGTGCGCAGCCATGGCTTTGCCCCCGTGTCCAGCCCCGATGACGGTCATCTTCAATTTCTTAGCCATAATACTCCTTTCATTTCATCCCTAATTTCGCTATGCGGTCTTTGATTCAGTCAGCGTCTTGCCATTTTCATCCACTGCAACAGATGCACCCTCTTTGATCATCGTCAATGCAGTCCCGCGCGCAAATGGATTGTTGCGTAATTGCGGTGCATCCATGATTCCGCTGGAGACTGCCTGCGCCAGAACCGCTGCGTCAGCCAAAGGATCCTTGGTTTTTCCCGCCCCCAATCCCCTGATGACGTCGAGCGTGTACATCGCTTCCTTTACCAATTCTTCTTTGCGCCCAACCACCTTCTCGTCCCTGGTCATATCTGGTGCACCGCGGACGGCATTTTCAATGGATCGATGCGCCATTTTACACGCTTCGATGATATCTGCTGCAGACGCGGCGTGGTCAGCTTCGGTGTGCCCGACGATATGGATGATGTGTGGTTTGATCGCCATCTGCAGGTAGATGCTGGCGGAGAGGTGTGCCCTGGCTGCAGCCAGATCTAGTGGATAGCTCAACAACCCAGTACGTGTCTGCCGCCAAATGTGGAAGTCAGGGCTTTCCAGGGGTTGAATCACCTCGAGAACTGCCATCATTTTTGCCAGGTCCATCGCATCAGTTAATCCCGGGGGACTGTTGAACATTAACTGGGCAATGTAATCCTTAACCCCATAAGCTTTGGCGTTATAAGCAGCCAGGTACGCTGAAACCACAAAAACCACATCAGATGAATCCCGCATCCCCCAGTGGTGGGGTTCATTTAATTCAACCGGGATACCCGCTGACCCATACCATTGCATTACTTTTTGGTGTTCCCTGATGGATCCCTCAAGATCCCAGGGACCGCGCCCATCCATCAGGTTAAACCAGAACAACGGAATGGCGCACCAGGCGATATTGATCGTCTCCTTATACATCTCCGCCAGGCGGATAAAGTCATCCGTGCCTGAGTACGTGCGTAATAACGGGTAATTTCCTCGCCGGCTGGCAGAATATAACGCCTGGTAATCCTCTGCTGTCCTCACTGGTACACCGCCAGCCCCACGCCGCCTGGCATCCTGCCGTTCGGGGTGGAAGAAGTTTTCCTGCGCGTCCTGGTCGATCCCCAGTGAAACCACATCCAATAACCCCGAATCGGCGATCGTCTCGATCCCGCTCCTGGTTTCCTCCAGGTCAGGCAATCCAAAATGATGGCGCAGGAGCGGATATGGTGCTTTCCAGTTTATTCTTGCAACAGTACTTTGCGGAAAATCTTGTTCTCTAAATTGCCCGGCGGATTCTCCTTTTAGATACGCCAACACCTGGTCAGCCGGCTCGCCGCCTTCAAACGTTTGTTCAAAGAATCCCATCGCTTTGGCTTTCACAACCAATGGCGGCGTACCAGCAAAAGCAAATCGAACACCCTTATTACGCTGTTCATCCGCAGCTTCAGCAAATTCTCCTAAAAGGCGCTCGCCTGTTTCAGGGGTTAACCTGTAGGAGACGCCCACAAGCATAGCGTCCTCGCGTTTTACGGCGGCAATTACTGTCTCAATTGGAACTGCCGGACCAAGGAAGATCGTTTTCCATCCCGCCAGCTCTGCCAGGCGCAGAAAGTTCATCACCCCGGCCACGTGAACGCATTCCCCCAACGCAGCTGCCACGATCGTTTTTTTCATCATTACCTCCAATAAAAAGAGCGGTCTTGCTGCCGCTCTTTCTCATTTATTGAATGATGACAATGATTGGATTGTCTGGATCAATGTGTGTGACAGCCGATGAGAGTTTGAGCGGTGCGAGCACAAAACAAAAAGCCGAATGATTGTTTTGTGTTAATGTTTGGTCGGATGACCCTATGCCCAAATGGAGGATCCGGGATCCAGGTCATACGTCTTTTGGTAATTACTAGCTTTTTCGATGAGCAAATGCCTGTCATTAAAAATTATTGTAAACCATTTTTTATTGGATTTTGGTAAAAAAGTGTCGTCCATGATTTTTTTTACTGGAAAAAACTTCTTTCTCGTTGTATACTCATTAATACTAAATAATTATCTGAAAGAGGGCGCCCATGAAAGCCATTGTCACCCAACAACACCTGGCTCACGGTCTCAACATCGTCAGCCGTGCCGTTTCTCCCCGCAGCACCTTGCCGGTACTTGCCAATGTGCTCGTCGCCACTGACGAAGGGCGGCTGCGCCTTTCCGCCACAAACCTTGAATTAGGCATCACGTGTTGGATCCCGGCACAAATCCAGGAAGAGGGTTCAGTCACCGTCCCTGCCCGCACCCTGGTGGATCTGGTGAGCACCTTCCCGCCAGATAATGTGAATCTCTCCCTCGATATTCGCACGCAGACCATCAACCTCGTATGCAACAGCTCGGTTCATGATATCAAAGGCATCGACGCCCAGGATTTCCCGCCCATGCCGGTGCCTGACCTTTCCGACGGTGTAGAACTGAACCTGGCAGATTTCAAGGAAATGATCCAGCAGGTGGCATTTGCCGCCTCTGTAGATGAAGCCCGTCCAGTGCTGCAGGGCGTGAAGATGGAAGTCACTGAAGACCTGATCACATTAGCCGCCACTGATGGTTTCCGCATTTCTGTTCGCAAGCAGCCGCTTGCCAACCCCATCAAGCAGAATTTCTCCATCATCATCCCCGCTCGCGCCATGAGCGAACTTGCGCGTATATCCGGTGATTCTGACAAGAGCGTTACCATGGTTGTTCCACAGGGACGCGGTCAGGTAATTTTCCATCTCAAGGACACTGAGCTGGTTTCGCAGCTCATCGATGGCAATTTCCCTGATTTCCGCGCCATTGTGCCAAAAAGCTTCAAAACCAGCACCGTTCTTTCCACTCCTGCATTCCTCAAAGCCTGCAAACAGGCCGAGATCATCGCCCGCGAAGGCAATAACGTCATACGCATCGATATCATCCCCGAGGAGTCCGGTCCCGGACGGGTGGAGATCAGCGCTCAAACCGAGGAAACCGGCAAAAGCGATATCAAGGTCGAAGCCACCATCGAAGGTAGTGGCTTATTGATCGCCTTTAACGTTAAGTTCCTGCGTGAAGTTCTGGATGTGGTGCGCACACCCAATGTAGCCGCTCGAAACCAACGCCAATAACACCCCGGTAATCCTCCATCCGGTGGGAGATGAGAACTTCCTGCACGTCATCATGCCCATGCACCTCGGTTGAACCTGTCGCCAATCAACTTCCTCCCCTCTCAATTCGAGAGGGGATTTTTTATCCGCGGGATGTTATCATTAACAGACTACAGTTGAGTTAATTATTTCTAGAAATAATTAACCGGGGCATGAAAATGGATTTCTTACCAAATTCCTCTGAACGCTTATTAAGCCTCACTCTGGCTCTGGGGCAATACCCGATCCTGGCACCGCGTATCCGTGCGCGCATGCGCCTTGAACTCTTTACCCGCGGTATCATCGATCAGAAGGATTTTGAAACACAAGTGCGCCAGGAGGCGGTTCAAACTCAAAAACTGGAAGGCATCCATGATCCGTTCAATGAGGAGCCATCCGAGTTGTGGGAAAAACGCAAGTCGATCCTGCGTGAGCAGATGACCGACCTGGTCTTCAATCGTCATCTCTCCTTTGAATTACTCGAAACCATCATCAGCGAAGTGCTTAAAGAACGCGGTGTTGTATCCGAGGAAATGCGCCTTTCAATCAACCCTGAGATTGCCCCGCTTGATTTAGTCTTTGAACAAGCCCTCACGATTGAAAAAATGCCCGAAGAAGCTCGTGCTGCGCAAATTGCCCGTCTTGAAGAAAGCAAGGTGGTCCTCATCCGCAGTCTGATCAGTGATCACCTGCGTTATGTCAATATTGCCAAGGAGTGGTTGTCCATCAGTGATTTGGCCGACATACGCCGCCGTAAAATTGGAGCCGGTCGCATCGGCGGTAAGGCTGCCGGGATCATCCTCGCACAGCACGTCCTTAAAAACAACCCCGAATTGAGCGAGTCCTCCAGCATCACCATGCCTGAATCTTTCTATATCGGCTCAGACGAAATGTACACTTTCCTGGCGATCAACAATCTCATCGGTTGGAATGATCAGAAATATAAAACCGAAGAGGAAATGCGGGCAGAATACCCGCTTATCGAAAATGATTTTCACAAGGGTAGTTTCCCGCCAGACATCCTCGATCGTCTCCAGACAATGTTGATCAAAGTCGGCAAACAACCTCTCATCGTACGCTCCTCCAGCTTGCTCGAGGACAATTTTGGCACCGCGTTTGCCGGTAAATACGAAAGTATCTTCTGCCCCAACCAGGGTTCCCTGGACGAGAATCTTGCCACGTTATCCCATGCCATTGCGCAAATTTACGCTTCCACCCTCAACCCCAACGCGCTGCTTTACCGCCGCAGCAAGGGTTTGCTGGATTACGACGAGCGCATGGCCATACTGATCCAGTTTGTTGAAGGTGAGCAATTCGGAGATTATCTCATGCCCCATGCCGCCGGCGTGGCATTCAGCCGCAACCTGTACCGCTGGGCACCCCAGATTCGCGCTGAGGATGGCTTCGTTCGCATGGTTTGGGGGTTGGGCACCCGCGCGGTTGACCGCGTTGGTAATGATTATCCGCGTCTGGTGGCATTAAGTCACCCTCTTCTCCGCCCCAGCAATGATGCCTTCGCCGTCAGGCGGTATTCACAACAATTTGTGGATTTACTTGACTTGCGGCTTAACACCTTCACCACTTTACCTGTTCACGATGTCCTCGATGCCGATTATCCCCCTTTGCGCTTCATCGCCCAGATGGATGAGGATGGTTACTTTGAGACCATCCGGAGTGCAATCGTTCTGGAACCAAACAAATTGGTGCTGACCTTTGATGAACTCCTGCGCCGTACTCCCTTTGCCGAGCGTATGAAGACAATTTTACGCTCGCTGGAAACCGCCTACCATTCTCCCGTGGATGTTGAGTTCGCGCTCAAGGTGAACGAGCGTTCATCTGGTCAACCCGCACTTGAAATCGCGGTTTTACAGTGCAGACCTCAAAGTCGGCTGGCAGAAACAGATGTTGATCAACTGCCGGGGGGTTTAAGCGCGAATGAGATCCTGTTTTCGTCTGACTATATGGTGCCGCAGGGCATGATCTCCAGGGTGGACTACGTGGTTTTTGTCAAACCGGACGAATATTTCTCATTCTCGTCTACAGCTGAACGGAACCATCTTGCGCGCACGGTGGGAAAACTGAATAACGCCATGGAAAAACTCAACTATATTGCCATCGGACCGGGTCGTTGGGGTTCCTCAAACCCGGATCTGGGTGTACCCATCGCCTACGGCGATATCTATCACGCCAAAGCCCTGGTTGAATTGACAGGTGAGAATTACGGTCTCCCGCCGGAACCCTCGCTTGGGACCCATTTCTTCCAGGACTTGTTGGAATCTCAGATTTACCCGCTGGCACTTCAATTGGATGATCCAAAAACAACCTTTAACCGCGGGTTGCTCGAAAAAGCCCCCAATCACCTGCTCGAGTTCTGCCCGGATTCCAGCCAGTTCGAAAATTGCCTCCACGTGGTGAAGATCACGGATATTCTCTCGGGTGGATTCTTGCGGGTATTGATGCACGACGAAATTGGTCGAGCGCTGGCGTTTTTGGTACGTGGATAAGATCAGGGCTTTCCTTGTTGGAAAGCCCTGTGGCGCTTCAATTTATTCTTCTTTTTCAGCCTCTTTTTTGGGCTCGTCACCCTCTTCGCCCTCTTCTTCTACCTCTTCATCTTCATTTTCTTCGTCTACCTTCGTCTTCTTCATCTTCTTCATCTTCATCCTCAACGTCGACGTCTTCTTCGTCTCTTCCTCAGTATCATCAGTAAATTCTTCATCTGCCTCAATGGCAGTTTCTTCTTTCCACGAACTGTAAATGACAAACAGGTTGATCACCAGGAAGATCGCCAGCACCCCTTCTACCGCCCAGTAACCCCAGCCGATCTGTGAGAGATAGACTGAAATCGCGTTCACAAACGTGTGATACAAAATGGCCAGCACAAACCATAGCCATTGGCGGTCAACGATGGCTTTCCACACCATGATCGAAAGCACAATTTGAATGGAAAGCGCGATCACCCTCTCCACACCCGGAAGTAAGCCGAAATGCCAGGGCGTTGTCCAGAACTGCTGGATCTGTGCCAGCACATATTGAATTTCTTGTGTGGTGGTGCCTTTGGCTAACTGCGCCCCGGCGTTATAAAACAATACACTTGCCAGGGTAGTCCCGGTTCCCAAAATGCCCAGCAGGATGCTTTCAATCCCTCCATGCCCGATACCCAGACCAATAGCCGATTTGAACGGTCGGGCTTTCTTTTAAGGAACATGAAGCCCACCAGGCGTGCAGTTTCTTCAAAAACACCTGCCAGCAGTCCCGCCACCAGACCGTTAAAAACCGGGATCCAGTTGGCAGAAGGTGTTGGTATTGTGCCGTTTTGGAAAAGCGCTGAAAGTCCGTAGGATGCCGGAATGCGCAGCGCCTGTGACCCAATAAAGGTCAGCACGCCCGTTAATACCACCCACCAGGACACCTTAAGGTATCGGATGACAAAATATCCGAGCGCGATCGGCAGCCCGATCATCAGAAGCAGTGAAATAATATAAGTGGAAAGAAGCCCGAAGTTGATATCCATCATGAATCCTTGTTTTACTGAAATGGCGGCGACCAGCACCAACCCCTATCGCCGCATTGAAATCACATTGAGTATATGCGTTTTTAACGATACCGCCAAGACTCTAATTGTGGAGGATTGGGTATTGTTTCACGTGAAACATTCTTCCTGCTTTTGTTATTTGTTTCACGTGAAACAGTTATATTTCCTGTTTCCTGAACACCAGCCATGCTCCCAGCACGCTGGCAAATATCAATCCCAGGCTGACCCATAGTCCGATCCAACTTTCAGGCGAATCGCCAATCCCTAACAGCGTGGCGTTCACTATCAGTAAATCCGGGATGTAACGCCTCAAACCCGGGATGGCGCTGACGATTCCGAACACGATCACTACTCCAAAAGATAGTCCCATGGCGATGTATTGCGTTTTGGTAAGTGTTGAAAAGAAAATCGTCAAGGCCATATATACCAACAGGTATAACAGGATCAGTCCGTTCATTTGCAGGAATCCAACCATTGGCAGTTGACCAAACAGAACATAAGTATAGTAATAACACCCGATTGCAGCCAATGAGAGTGCCAGCGCAAAGAGCAGTGTGTTGGCAGCGATCTTGGCCATCAGAAAGGTAAACCGCGGCATTGGTTTCGAAAGGATCATCGCAGCAGTTCCCTTATCCTTTTCGTTTGCCACGCTTCCCATCCCAAATAGTAACGCCAGCAGTACGCCAAACTGGGTGATATTCTTGATATATTGCGCAACAGCATCGGTAATGCTTGGGGTCGGGATCATCAATGCAAATTGTTCCCCGCCCGGCACGATCGTCATCATCTCCGGGACCATTTTTGCCATGAGTGGCGATGTCATACCGAACAATACCAGTACCACCAGTGCGATCAGCAAACGTTTGGTGCGCACCAGTTCCAGCCATTCTTTCTGGAAAGCGGTCAATAAACTTCATCATGCCACCTCCTTTTGATTCACCAGTTTCATAAAAACATCCTCCAGTGAGGGTTTAACCTGTTCAAATCGCACAATCGACACTTTGTCTTTGGCCAATTGCGCCAAGATGGATCGTTGGGCGGCATCGATATCCTCAACGGTCATACGCAAGGTATATCCATCCACGACACCTTTATGCACCCCTTCAAGGTCAAATATGACCTGTTTCCAGGCATCGATGGACCTGCCATACCTTGGGTCGATTTCCAATTCGATCACGTTCGTGGCATAGCGCTCCATGAGCACGTTCTTGCGATCCTGCACCAGGCGCTTGCCCCGGTTGATGATGGCAACTGTATCGCATACCCGTTCCACATCCGCCAGTATGTGCGAGGACATCACCACGGTGGATTCTCCTGCCAGCGATTCGATCAGTTCGAGGATATCTTTACGTCCGGCAGGATCCAGGGCGCTGACTGGTTCATCCAACAGGAGGATCTCAGGTTCGTTTACCAGCGCCTGGGCGATCCCCAGCCGTTGGCGCATGCCGCGTGAAAAACCGCCCGACCCGCCTCTTTTTAACCTCCTCAAGCCCTACCAGGTGGCAGGAGTTGGTTCGTCTTTTCGGCTAGTTTTTGTTTATTCAAACCAAATATCTTTCCTGTATAAGCCAGGTATTCAACCGGCGTCATCCACGGGTAAAACGCGGGTTCTTCCGGGAGGTAACCCACTCTGGGGGATGGGGTTATCGTGTCCCCTCTCAACTCAACCCCGCCAATGCTTATCTTGCCTGAATCAGCTCGCGCCAGTCCAGCCAGGATGCGCAATGTGGTCGTTTTACCCGCGCCGTTTGGTCCAAGAAACCCGAACACCGTTCCTTTGGGAACTTCCAGGTCAAGACCATCCAGGGCTCGAACTGCTCCCGTAGGTTTTTACCAGGTTTTCGATTGCGACCGCGTTCATTCGTCTCTCCCGGCAATAAAGTAGATGATTGGTCCAAATATATTGACCAAAACGATCACCAATATCCACACCCATTTTGGTCCCTTGGTTTTTTCGCGCTTGATCAGGTCTATCAGTGCGGCGATCATTAATCCTAATTGGAGAATGAGGATCGGGATAAGCAGGGGGATGAACTCCTTAATTTTGTCCAGGTTTTCCATAGTCTTCTCAACTTCTCTTTCGATTCGCTGTTCATTTTATCGGTTTGTTGGAGCGCCATTGAGGTGATTCCAGACAATCCGCCAAGGTTCATGGTGTCAACTGCACTCGAAGGTACGATCACCAATGCGCCCTTTTGTTTAAGCCCCTCGAAGAGCATGTTCATGGCCCGCAGGTGCAGGGCGGTGGGGTTACTTTGGTAAGCCTTGGAGGCTTCGGCAAAACTGTGCGCGATTTGCATTTCTGATTCACCCAGGATAACACGTGCCTGGCGTTCGCGTTCTGCCTGTGCCTGGCGTGACATGGCGTCTTCGAGGTCAATGGGGATGACGACATCTCTTATCTCAACGGATTGTACGGTGATCCCCCAGGGTGTGGTGCGTTCGTCAATGATACGCTGCAGGTCAGCGTCCATCTTATTGCGCCCCACAAGGATGTCTGCCAGGGTCATTTGTCCGATAACTTCACGCAGGGCGGTTTGGCTTGCCCAGGCGATGGCATTGCGGTAATTCTCCACCTCCAGCGCGGCCTTTTCAGCATCCCACACCAGCCAGAACAAAACAGCATCAACATTCACTGGTACGGTATCGCGGGTGAGCGTCTTCTCTGCGGAAAACGGCGTCACCATCACGCGCTGATCGATCCAGGTGGTGATGGTATCCAGTATGGGAATGATCCAAAACAATCCCGGTCCTTTCAGCCCGCGGATCCTGCCCATGCGTAAAACGACAGCCTTTTCCCATTGCCGCGCCACCTGGATGGAAAAGAACAGGATGAATCCAATCAGGTAAAAGGGTGTCACCACAGCAATGATGATCCAATCTTTAATCCCCGCAGTATCCATAATGATGGCAGCAATAACGCCGCCAATCATGAAGATCACGAGCAGTGTCATCGATATTCCATTGAGATGCTGGTCAGCCATGCTTTTTGTCTTGCCCCAAATCTGCGTCCGGAACGGATTCAGTCCATCTGAGGATGTTGCAGTATTCCTGTTGTCGTTTTTGGCGTTCATTTTATGCCTCTCTCTTTTAATCTTGTTGTTGAGTATTGATCTTTGTAATGGACTCTACTGTTTGCCGAATGTCTTCAACAGTGTGCCCCTGGTTTACAAGCGATTGTATAAAAGTCTTAACCTGTACTTCGATTGAATCACGTTTTAACATTTCATTGTCCTCCTCCAGGTCAGCCTCCAGCAGATAAGTCCCTCTGCCGCGTTGCGTGGAGATCAGCTTGGCTTCATCCAGCAGGCGGTATGCTCTTGCGATGGTGTTGAAGTTCACGCGTAACTCGGAGGCTAACTGTCGCACAGTGGGGAGCTGGTCGCCGGGTTTCAGATCCCCGGAAAGCAGCAGCGCTCGCACCTGATCGACGATCTGCACATAGATCGGGATTCCGGAACTAAAATCCAGGTTGACTTTAAGCGAGTTCACATTCGATCTCCTTTCTTTGTATCATTGTCGCATTGTATTATTGTATACTTGTATCATTGTATAGTGTTTCACAGGGTTTGTCAAGGGGGAACCACATCTGCCTGAGGATTATTGTTGGCGATATCAGGAATTAAGTCACCTGACAACTCATCGATCATTAATTACAATGGAAGAAGGTAAAATGAAGTTATTCAAACGAGACTAAGGAGTGGATGTTATGACAAAAGTCTATGATGATTTAATGGAAGCTTTCGCTGGCGAGAGCCAGGCGAACAGGAAATATCTCGCATTTGCCAAAAAAGCAGACACTGAAGGGTTTCCTCAGGTTGCCCGGCTTTTTCGTGCTGCGGCAGCCGCCGAGACCATTCACGCTTTAACCCATTTCAGAACTGCAGGCGAGATCCGCACCACAGAAGAAAACCTCAAGGCAGCCATCAGCGGCGAGAATTACGAAAACACCGTCATGTATCCCGGTTTTATTAAGGATGCGGAAGCTGAAGGTGACACCAAAGCCCTGCGCAGTTTCAATTGGGCCAACGAAGCCGAAAAGATTCACGAGATGCTTTATAAGGAAGCCCTCGCCAGCCTGGGCAAACCGGGCGAAGAATTTGATTATTATGTTTGCCCGGTCTGCGGATACACGCATAAACGCACTGCGCCCGACAAATGCCCCATCTGCGATACGCTCGGCAGTAAGTTCGAAAAGATCAGCTAGTCCATACATTCTTTCAAAACCCCGGCTTTCCGGGGTTTTTGTCTCCCTTGCGTTGATTCCCTCCCTTTAGCATGGTAGAATGACGGTGGATTATAATAACTGTCTCTCCCATTCGGGAGGGTGATTTTTTGGAGGTTTGTGATGGAACAAAAGACTGGTTCGTTTGAGGTCAAAAAAGGCCTTGCTCAGATGTTAAAAGGCGGCGTGATCATGGATGTGGTCAATGCCGAGCATGCCAAGATCGCTGAAGACGCTGGCGCATGTGCCGTTATGGCTCTCGAACGCGTCCCGGCGGATATTCGCGCTGATGGCGGTGTTGCCCGTATGAGTGACCCTGATATGATCCACAAGATCATGGAAGCCGTCACCATTCCGGTGATGGCAAAATGCCGCATCGGTCATTTTGTTGAAGCTCAAATTTTGGAATCCATTGGGGTGGATTACATTGATGAATCTGAAGTTCTCACCCCTGCCGATGAAGCCCATCATATTTACAAACACGATTTCAAAGTTCCGTTTGTTTGCGGCTGCCGCAACCTGGGTGAAGCGCTGCGCCGTATTGGCGAAGGCGCTGCCATGATCCGTACCAAGGGCGAAGCCGGCACCGGCGATGTGGTTGAAGCTGTCCGCCATGCCCGCACGGTTCTGGGCGAGATCCGCAGATTGCAGAATATGCCCGAAGAAGAAGTGATGGCATTTGCCAAAGATATTGGCGCTCCCTTTGAATTGGTCATGGAAGTGCGCAAACTCGGCCGCCTGCCGGTGGTCAATTTTGCCGCCGGTGGCATTGCCACCCCTGCGGATGCCGCATTGATGATGCAGTTGGGTGTCGATGGCGTATTTGTCGGTTCCGGTATCTTTAAATCCGGCGACCCTGCCAAACGCGCTGCTGCCATCGTGAAAGCCACCACCCATTACAACGATCCCGCGATTCTGGCTGAAGTTTCACGCAACCTGGGTGAAGCCATGGTCGGCCGGCAAATTTCCACCATGCCGGATGACGACAAAATCGCGACCCGCGGCTGGTAATCCTTTATGCAAATTGGTGTTCTTGCGCTGCAAGGTGATTTTGCCGAACACCAGGCCATGCTCGAAAGCCTGGGCGTCAGCGTCCGCCAGGTGCGTCTGCCCGCCCATCTTGATGGATCTGCAGGGTCTGATCATCCCCGGCGGTGAATCCACCACCATTGGCAAACTTGCCGACGCTTACGGTCTCACCAGATGCCCTGCGTGATCTTTGCGCGTGACCATGCTGTTTGGGGCACCTGCGCCGGCGCCATTTTCATGGCAAAGGATGCCGGCAATTAAGCCGCAGACCCTTGCTCGGTGTGATGGATATCGTCATCGCGCGCAATGCCTTTGGTCGCCAGGTGGATAGTTTCGAGGTTGACCTCAATATCCCGCCCTTGTAAATTCTTCCGGAGAAAACCCGCCTTATCACGCTGTGTTTATCCGCGCCCCTTTGATCGAATCAATTGGTCAAGGATGTTGAAATCCCTTGCTAAACTGGAAAACGGAAGCATCGTTGCTGCCCGCCAGGGAAATCTCCTCGCCACTTCATTCCACCCTGAACTCACCCGCGACACACGCTTCCACCAATATTTTCTGGAGATGGCAAAATAAACGTCCGCCCGTTAGCCTGGTACGACCTTCCCTCCCTGCTCCTGCATCCCCAGCAGACCATCTGCCTGGATCAGACCCAGCTGCTCACTCATGGGAATCCTGCCAACCTGGGCGCGCTCGCTTCATCGCTTTTCGATCCATCAGAGCGCATTACCGCCATTGTGGAAGCTACCTCGGACGCCAATCATCTTGTCGGGCAGGTGGTTCACCATGTCAAATGCCGCTCTGCCAGCTTTCGTTTCTGCTCATGGATGACCCCGGACAGATGGAAGACTTGCCCGCCTTGTCGACTTTTTGAGTTACCAGGCCGGCGAAAGCAGGCGCACTAACCTGTTAGTGACAGTTGGAAGAAAACCATCCGTTGTACGAAATCCTTCGCCGTTGCGGTTTTTCCGTCTATGGGGTCAGACCATCTGGAAATTGCCTGCCGAAAAGCCGGTTCCAGCGCCTTCCGACATCTGGCGGCGAGGCTCAAGCAGTAGACGAAACCTGGCATGCGCAATCTCTATCAGAATTCACCCCGCCGGTGGAACAAGCAGCGGAACCATTCCAGTCTAATGTGGAAACCAGGCTGGTAAAAGGCGCAAATCAGGAGATTTCAGCCTGGGTGGAATATCGCGATGGACCAAAAGGGCTCTACCTTGTTGCCAGTTATTCCTCCCTCAACCCAGGAACCCTGTTACGGCGCTGAATGCCCTCACAGAGCTGGTTTCTCTGGTGAATAAACCGGCTTACATGCAGGTCAGGTCACATCAATCCTGGCTGCACAACGCCTTGGAAGAAATCGGGGCTGCAGCCATCTGGTCGTTATAATTTGCTCGTCAAACACCTGGCTGTCGCGCAAAAAGTGCTTGTTCCCAACGGGTTGCGCTCCCGGGTTGAACGCGCTCAAGCCAAACCCACTGTACCCATCATGCAGAGTATGACGGTGACAGCGCCGCCGTAAAAACAGAAGAAACAGGCTAAAATTAATAATAAAGGTATGTATGACACAAAAAAGAATTACTGATGATTTGCACGCTTTAATGGCGGTCCTGCCTCCGCGCATTGTTGAAGCGGTAAAGCGAGCCAATAACAGCGATAACCTGCTCGAGATCGTCCTTGACCTCGGACGCACTGCCGATGGCCCGTTTTGTTGACAAAGAATTGGAGTTGAGCAAGGAAGAGGTCAGCCCGCGCCGATATTGACCATGTGGTCTCGCGCATTGGCGAATTTGACGCGGATAATCGCGCCGGCCTTGAACGCACCCTGCACCGCATCTCCGCCATCCGCAACCGCCACAGTGACATTGTCGGGCTCACCTGCCGTGTCGGGCGCGCGGTCTATGGCACCATTGAGATCATCCAGGACCTGGTCGAATCCGGCAAAAGCATCCTCCTGCTGGGTAAACCCGGCATTGGCAAAACCACCATGCTGCGCGAAGCCGCGCGCATCCTGGCGGAAAACAAACGCGTCATCATCGTGGATACCTCCAATGAAATTGGCGGCGATGGCGATGTCCCGCATCCGGCAGTGGGTAAAGCCCGCCGCATGCAGGTGGCCACTCCTTCCCTGCAGCACGAGGTGATGATCGAAGCAGTTGAAAACCACAACCCCGAAGTCATCGTCATTGATGAGATCGGGCGCGAGCTTGAAGCCATGGCAGCCCGCACCATCGCCGAACGCGGTGTTCAACTGGTTGCCACCGCCCACGGACGCACGCTGGAAAACCTGCTGCTCAACCCCACCCTTTCAGACCTGATCGGCGGCATCGAATCTGTCACCCTTTCAGATGAAGAAGCCCGCCGCCGCGGTACGCAAAAAACCGTGCTCGAACGCCGCTCGCCGCCCACCTTTGATGTGCTGGTGGAACTGCAGGAACGCGACCGCCTGGCGGTTCATCCCGACGTGGCAGAAGTGGTGGATACCCTGGTTCGCGGTTATCCGGTTCAACCTGAGATCCGCTGGCGCGACGCCAATGACGAGATCCACGTCGAAAAACCCGCCAAGCCCGCCAAAACCCGCGGAATGTCGCAGGGCACGCGGCGCACTTATACAAATGGCAGCGATGCCAGTTCCGCTCCTGCCCAGCCTTATGTCACCAACCGCCAGCGGCCTGAAGTGACAGCTGGACGCTTTGATCTACGAAGAGAGCTGTGCCGAATCAGGTCCTCCAACCGCTCGATGTCCAAAGCTGTGCGTATCTTCGCCTATGGGGTTGCCCGCAACCGCCTGCAGCAAGCTGCCCACCGCCTGGGTGTGCCAGCCTTCATTGCCCGGGACATCAATGATGCCGACATCATGATGACCTTACGGGCCTATTACCGCTCCCGCCAGCAGCCCATCCTGGATGCCGAGAATCGCGGAATTCCCATTTTTGTTTTGCGCGCCAACACCATCAACCAGATCGAGCAATCCCTGGCTGAGATGTTCAACGTCACCGAAGAACCTGCCAGCTGCTGATTACGAAGAAGTCACCCATCAAACCGAATCCGCCATCCAGGCTGTCTTGAGCGGTCAACGCTGGGTGGACCTGCCGCCCGCGTCTTCCACTGTGCGCCGCATTCAACATGAAATGGCGCGCCAGGCTCAATTGGTTCCCATTCCTACGGCAAAGATCCCAACCGCAGGGTGCGGATTTTCCGCGAGTAAACCAGGAGCGCCATGTTCATCACCCTTGAAGGTCCTGAAGGCAGCGGTAAATCCATGCAGATTTGCCAATTGGCGGAATTCATTCGACAGCAGGGACGCCGAAGTGCTTACCACCCGCGAACCCGGCGGCACCTTCATCGGTGACCAGATCCGCGAAGTCATCATGCGCATGGAAAACACCATGATGAGCCCGCGCGCTGAAATTCTGTTGTTTTGCGCCGCCCGCGCCCAAATCGTTGAAGAAGTCATCCGCCCTAATCTCGAAAAGGGGCTGGTGGTCATCAGCGACCGCTATGCGGATTCCACCCTGGCCTACCAGGGCTACGGGCACGGGTTGGACCTGGGTATCCTCAAAGAGATCTTGCGTTTCGCCACGGGCGGGCTGCAGCCCGACCTGACCCTGTTGTTGGATGTGGATGTGGAAGAAGGTCTTAAACGCCGCCGCATCGGCGGAGGAGAGTGGAACCGCCTGGATGCCCAACAGCTTGCCTTTCACCAGCGCGTGCGCCAGGGATACCTGAAAATGGCGGCGGAGGAACCCGATCGCTGGCGCGTGGTCGATGCCCGTAAGAAACCAGATCAGGTCCAAAAAGAGCTGCGCCTGGTTGTTTCCCAATCTCTAAACACTAATCCTCGAATTCATTAAAGGTGAGAATTGATGAAAAAATTCATTCCTGTTCTTGTTTCTGTCATACTCTTTTTGGCAGCATGCGCTCCTGTTGTTCAAACTCCGGTCGCCACTGCCCCGCCCTTATCCACCAATAGCCCTACGGCTGCCGTTGCACCAAGTACCTCAACCCCGCAGCCGACTGTTGGTGATGCCACTTCTGTTCCCACCATCGCATATACAGCCAGTGAACCGGCAGTCTGCAAGCCCGCACCGATCCTGCCGGAATTTACCGAAGACCTCGATGCACTTTATCCATCCCCCGGTGAAGAAGATTGGATTGTTGGTCCAGAAAACGCCAGCGTAACCATTTATGAGTATAGTGATTTTCAATGCCCGTTTTGCGCCAGGGTAGCGCCCGTTTTAAAAGAATTGCAGGCTAAATATCCCAAGGATGTGCGCGTGGTTTTTCGCCACTTCCCGCTTACCAGCATTCATCCTAATGCCATGCTTGCATCGCAAGCCGCAGAAGCCGCCGGTGTACAGAAAAAATTCTGGCAAATGCATGACCTCTTGTTTGAAAAGCAATCCGAGTGGTCTTCCATGCCCGCTGATGAATTCAAGACCTGGTTGAAAGAAAAGGCAAGGTCTTTGAACTTGAATTCCAATCAATTCATGCTTGATCTCGAATCAGAAGCCCTTGTTCAGAAGGTGTCAAAATCTGAAAAAGACGCCATCACCAGCGGATTGAACAGCACGCCCTCATTATTGTTCAATAAGTTCCGCTATTCAGACCGCAATGACCTTGAATCCCTTTCCAGCATCGTGGAATTACTTCCTGTTGCCGGAGAAAAGTTTCACGGATTGCCCCGAACTCACCATTGATCCTGAGAAGACCTATACCGTCACAATCAAGACTGAAAAAGGTGATGTTGTATTGGAGCTTTATCCTAAACAGGCACCCTGGGCGGTCAACAGTTTTGTCTTTCTTGCCCGCAATAATTGGTTTGCCGGCACGTCATTCTTCCGCGTCATTCCGGGTTTCGTTGCTCAAACAGGCGATCCGTCCAATTCCAGCCTTGGAGGACCCGGCTATGAATACACGAATGAGGTAACCCCCGAATTGCGTTTTGATAAGCCCGGCGTTGTGGGGTTAGCCAATACTGGCAACAATGATAATGGCTCCCAATTCTTCATTACTTACAAAGCCCTGCCCGATCTGGATGGCAAATACACTATATTTGGTCAGGTGGTCTCGGGCATGGAGGTGCTGTCCTCCTTGCGTCCCCGCAACCCCGCCGCTGACCAGATCCTGGTTCCGCCCGATGCGATCCTTTCGATCACCGTAGAGGAAAAGTAGTTTGGCCACCGTTCCCCGCACCACCCATGCCCCCTCGGTGTGGCAGCTGGTCCTTGGGATTATCAGCTTTTCACTTGGGCTGATCACCGCCGTTGCCCTTGGCTTTGTCAACCTTGCCAACAAGGTGGCGGGTCAATCAATCCCGGTTGACCTTCAACCTGTCAATTACCTGGCGTGGATTATTCTCGCCATCGCATTAACCGGCATTCCTTCAATCGTTTACGCCATCAAACGTCTCAGTAAGGGGCAATCAGTTGCCGGGAGTAACCCGCGCTTGCTGCTGCCTGCAACCATTGCACTCCTCCTGTTGGCACCGCTGGCTTGGCTCACCACTTTGCCGTTCATGTCCTCTCCACCTGGGTTCATTAAAGCCGTTGTCAATCTTCTCTTCGTGGTCGTCCCTGCCTGGTGGATAATTGAACTCGGGCGCCGGGGGTTGCCGCCGGTGACCCGCCAAAAGCAGTGGGGTCTGATTAATTTCGGCGTGTTTTTTACAATGCCGCTTGTCATCCTGGTGGAGCTCATCCTGCTTGCCATTGGTGGTGCGTTGCTCGTTGGCTGGCTCGCGCAGCAGCCGGATTTTGCTCCCCTTCTCGACCAGGTAAAGAACGTGCTCATCCTCAATCCCCAGCGCATGGATTTACTTTCTGATCAACTTCAACCGCTTCTAAAAAGCCCGGTGGTGATCGGTTCGATCCTGTTGGCATTTTCACTGGTAATCCCCATGGTGGAAGAACTGCTCAAACCGTTGGCTTTATGGATTTTCATCAAACGTAGGTGGTCCCCTTCTGAAGGATTCATTGCCGGTATGTTGAGCGGTGCCGCGTTTGCCATTGTAGAGAGCCTCACCTCCCTGGCAGCAACCTCCTCGGCAGATTGGCTCACCATCGCGGGCGGAAGAGCCGCCGCTGCACTTCTTCACATTGTCACTGCTGGTTTTTCTGGTTGGGCGCTTACTTCCACCTGGATTGATGGAAAGTACACCCGTATTGGTCTTGCCTACTTGGGGGTTGTGCTCGTGCATGGTGCCTGGAATTTCCTGGCGGTTATGGTGGGCTTTTCAACGATCTTCACTCCAACTGGTTTTACACCTGTGGAATCACAATCCAATGTCGCACCGTGGATTATGGCATTATTGGCAGTAGGGTTGCTTGTTCTCCTCGTTTTCATGAATGCGAAACTAAAAAAAGAGTCGCTTTTATCCAGTCTACCCCCGCAGCTCCCCCCTTTATTGCCGCAATGATCGCCATCAATTTTAAGGAGTAAAATCGATGGGTGTTTTTACTGCGGGCAATTGGTCTACAGACGTTTGTACGTGTAGTGTGTAATCTACCAAAACTCTAGGGAGAACATTATGAGTAACAATGATTTGCATGACGCCGTGTCTGAAATAAATGACGGATTGAATACTTCTCAGAAAACTACCAGATCCGGTGCTGCCAATGTCGTATTGGAATGGGGCATTCGTTTGGTAAAAGGTGTTTTGGTAGGGATAGGTGCCATTACTCCCGGACTTTCGGGGGGTGTGTTAATGGTGGTGTTTGGAATTTACGAACCACTTCTTCGTTTCCTGGCGAATATCCGCAAGAAATTTGTTCAAAATATCCGCTTCTTCCTGCCAGTGGGGATTGGCGGTGTATTGGGTATTGTTGGTTTTTCTGCCATCGTTGATTACGCATTCTCCAATTACGCGGCTCAATTCACATGGTTGTTCATCGGGTTTATCGCAGGCACATTCCCTTCATTACTGAAAACTTCTGGCAAACAAGGAAGAAAGACCTGGCACTGGTTCCTTTTAGCTGGGGCGGCGGTTGGGATGTTCTTTCTGATGCATTGGTTTGAGTCCATCCGCAGTGTTTCCATGACCCCCAATTTCCTTGTATGGGTGATGAGTGGCGCGCTCACCGGGTTGGGTTTGGTTGTGCCGGGCATGAGCCCATCGAACTTCCTCATCTACCTTGGCTTGTACCAGCCCATGGCAAGTGGAATTCGCCAGCTTGACTTCGGCGTGATCATTCCTCTCGTTTTAGGGGTTGTATTGGTGATTATTCTCTTTGCTAAACTGGTTAATTGGTTATTTAAGCAGCATTATGCATTCATGTATCATCTCATTCTGGGGATTGTCGTGGGTTCCACCGCTGCCATCATTCCGGGAGGTGTAGCTGGATGGACGATTGCAGTTTGCGTTTTGCTTTTTGCACTCGCGGCATCGATCTCCTATGCGCTTTCCGTTCTGGACGAAAGGCATCCGCACGAGTCGCTTTTTTAGGATAGATTGTTGCCAATCTACTCACATTTCCTTACCAGCCGGGGATCTGCCGTCTTGGATGGAGTAAAATAAAGTTAGTTGAGATAATTGTTCAGACTGTGAGAGATTAAAGGGTTGCTATGAACCAAAACCTGTCTGAGAGCGAGCGCGAGGTGAGAGCCCACAAATTTCGCCGGCTCATCAGCTTCTTGATGCGCCACTTAACCCGCATTGAATTCGTGGGGGACGAGAATATTCCCGCTCGCGGTGGTGTGCTGCTTGCCACCAATCACATGAGCCGCATGGATATTCCCGCCCTCTTCATCACCCCCAACCGCCCGGAAATGACCGCCCTGGTGACCACCAAGTACCTCAAGTACCCCTTCCTTCGCTGGTTCATCATTACCGCCAACGGTATCTGGCTCGATCGCGATACCGCGGATTTCGGTGCCTTCCGCAAAGCAGTGGAAGCGCTCCAGGCGGGTAAAGCTCTGGGGATTGCCCCTGAAGGCACCCGCAGCGTCACTGCCTCCTTGCTTGAAGGCAAACCCGGAACCGCCCTGCTGGCCTTCGCGCCGGGGTTCCCATCGTCCCGGTGGCGATCATCGGCACCGAAGATGCAGTACCGAAGTTGCTGCACTTCAAGCGCCCGCATATCCAGGTGAAGTATGGTCCCGCCATCCCTCCACCCGTGATTGACCGCAACAATCGCGAAGGGCAGCTTGACCAACTCACCACTGAGATCATGTGCCGCATTGCGGTGATGATGCCCGAAAAATATCACGGCTTCTATACCAACCATCCGCGTCTGAAAGAATTGCAGGCCGAGGAAGCAAAATATAATCCCTCCAATTAAGCGCGGAGATATGATGCCGCTAAATCCGCCCTCCAGGAAAACCTTACAAACCACTCCCTCCAAAGGATTTTCGATTAGGCAGAGCGTTATCGTGCCAATTGCCATCCTTCTGGTTCTTTTTGTCGCTCTTGAACTCTTTGCCCGGTCACCACTAGTGCAGCGTGTTTCTCCTATGCGTTCATATCGGTAATTACCATGCCCAGTTTGAGATCAAGTGGCAAAAACTTGAGCAATATCGTACAGGAAAATGGCGGCGTGGATGTGATCCTGCTGGGAAACTCGATGGTAAACACCGGGCATTGATCCCGACGTTTTCGCTAACACATTATCTCAGGGACCGGGGAAGCAGACCTTGCGCGTTTTTAATTTCGGCGTTGAAGGGCTCACTATCGTGCCCATGGTGGACCTCGCCAGGTTGCTGATGGAAACTTACCACCCCGGCACCATCATCTATTTCACTGAAATGCGCGATTATATGGCCGGTAATGGGGATGATGTGGCAGAATCCTTTCTCACCAACGGATGGCTGCAATATCGCCTGGGACAAAAATCGTTCACTGGCTGGGCTGTTGACCGTTCCGCAGCCTTACAGATCCTGCTGCCCTGCGCAACTGGGCGACGGGCTGATTTCCCCGACACCTATCTGCTAAACCTGCGCCGCCTGGAAAATACCCGCCCCGACGGCTACGAGCCGGAGATTCAGGTGGTCGAAATTCACCGGGGAACCGCCTGATCCGAATGACCCTGATGACCAGCAATTCTTCGCTCTCTACGGGAATTATACCAGTCGCTCCCGAGCGGCTTGAAGCGTCTGAAAACGCCTTCCTTGCTCTCGATAATTCCGGCACTAACATCTGGATCACTGAATTTCCTGCCTACCCCGGCGTTTTATGAATATTTTGGCGGACAGCAGGTTCACGCGGATTTTCTCATGGAATCAGCTCAATTCATTGCCGACCAGGGTGGAGTGTTTATTCCGCCGGTTGACCCCGATCTCATTCCGTTGATCGGGTCGTTCAATGACGACCATCACCTCAATTTCATCGGGGCGCTGAACTCTATTCAAGTCTCCAGGCAGGCAATTTATCCAAAATCTGCACTGCCGCAGACACATCTGCCTGGTGAGCGAATAATCATGGCAGTCACTTCTTTATTATTCCTGTAATCACCTCAGTGGCTGCCGCTGGTCTTCCGGCGCATTCCGCAAAAATACCGCCTCCCCTGGTTGCTGCTTGTTTCTGCTTCATTCCTTGCCACCTGGAACTGGACTTTCGTACTTGTTCTCTCCGTTTTTGGGATCGTCAATTTCTGGCTTGGGGTTCAAGGTGGAACGGTCTGTTCTCACCGCCAAACGCGGCTGGCTCGTATCTTGGCATATTTTTTAACGTCCTTATCCTGTTTGTCTTCAAGTACAATCACTTCTTCCTGCCTTCCTTGATCCGTTTGTTCGGCGTCCAGGCAAACGAAGTCACTTTGCAGATTCTGCTGCCGGTCGGTCTCTCTTTCCTGGTCGTGCAGATGATCTCCTACCTGGTCGATGTGGCAAACAAACGCCTCCCTGCCGAGCACGATTTGATTCGCTTTGGGCTCTATACCCTTTATTTCCCCAAGTTGATCTCCGGACCGGTGGAGCGCGCGCGACTTTTCTTCCGCGGCTGCAAACCCCCCTGCCTTTCGACCGCGCATTACTGGATCGCAGCCTCTCCCTCATCATTCATCGGGTTCCTGCGCAAATTGGTATTCGCCAATCCCCTCTTCAGCCTGATTCCACCGCGCCGCGTTTACGAGCCCGCTTGATTTTGCCGGTCAGCACCTGTGGGTCTACCTGCTGGCTTATGCCTTCGCCCTTTTCAATGATTTTGCCGGCTACACGGGTATCGTCCGCGGCATCAGCCTGTGGTTTGGCATTGAATTGTCAAGCAACTTTAACCTGCCTTATTTCTCCCGCAACTTCACCGAGTTTTGGAACCGCTGGCACATCAGTCTTTCCGCCTGGCTGCGAGACTACCTCTTCTTCCCGATCTCCCGTTCTCTGATGAAGCGTTTCCCCCGCCGGGACCATTTCCTCACCCTGTTTATCCCGCCTATGGCAACCATGCTTGTCAGCGGTTTATGGCATGGGGTCTCCTGGAGTCTGTTGGTTTGGGGTGGGTTGCACGGCGTTTACCAGGTATTGGAGCGCTTGCCCGCTCTCTTCCGCCCGTCAGTACCCCTGGATGAACGCCCGCGCTGGCGCCAGTTCCTCGGCATGGTCATCACTTTCCTCCTCACCCTGCTGGCTTGGATCCCCTTCAGGATGGATCTGCCCACCGCGCTTCAGTTTTATCAGGGGCTATTTAAATTTGTCCGGCCTGATTTCTTCCTCTTAAAACGTTACCTGACTGCAGACACACCCTTTCTCTCGTGGACACCCCTCAACCTGCCTAATCCGCTATTGATGCTTCTCCTTGCGGCAGCCCTCGGTTTTGACCTGCTGCTGGCCCGCAGACCCGCCGAAAAGGATCTCTGGTCGCTGCCGCGTTGGGTGCAGGTGTTGCTGATCATCGTCCTTCTCGTCACTGCCATTTCAACCCTTTTTGTAGAGTCCATCGCTCCATTCGTCTACCAGGCATTCTAATTTACAGGTACGCTATACTTACTCCATTAGAGGTGTGCAATGAGTCGATCTGGTTTCTGGTGGATTTTATTAATCGGTTTGGTATTCGGGGTGCTCCATTCCCTCCTGGCGTCGAACCGTGTTAAAAATCTGGCTGCCCGCAGATTCAGTGGCCTCTTTCCCCATCATTACCGCCTGTTTTATTCATTCATTGCCGCCATTTCCACCTTCGCCTACTTTGCTGCCGTACTGCTCTTCCCTGACCGTGCGCTTTACCGCATCCAGCCTCCCTGGCTCTACCTCACCTTGAGCATCCAGCTTGTCTCGGGAGCATGTTTCATTGCCGCCCTCTTTCAAAACAGCCTCCTCGGTTTCAGCGGGTTGACTTCACTCCTCTCAAAAAGACCCTCCCGCGAAGAGCACCTCACCACCGCTGGTTTTTATCGTTACACCCGCCATCCGCTTTACCTCTTTGCCCTCATCATGCTCTGGCTCCTGCCTGTTGTCACCTGGAACATCCTCGCGCTTGCCATTGGCGTCACAGTTTACACCCTCATTGGTTCACTGCTGGAGGAGCGCCGCCTGGCGCAGCAGTTCGGGCAGGAATACCTGGACTATAAAAAGCGCACTCCCTGGTTGATCCCTATCCGTTTTAAATAGAGTCTCAACTTGCCCCTCTTCTGGCTCTCCCTTGCCTTCATCGCCGGTATCTTGTTGGGAAGGTTTGCCCCTGTTAAGTTGTTAATTTGGGCTATATCCGGGTCACTGTTATTCATTTTCTACATCATCAATCGATTCATCATCCAAAAAAGACGTTTTTTCTCTCGTTTTTGGTTAAGCATCCCAGTTTCACCATTGTTGATCCTTTTCACGCTGTGCCTGGGTGCTGCCCGATTTACGGCGAGCATTCCAACGCTTACAAGTGCTGACCTCGCCTGGTACAACAATCGCGGTGAATACTCATTTGTGGGTACTGTATCAGCCCCGCCAGATATTCGTGCAGATAAAACTCTCTACGAAATTGATATTACTGAACTGACCGACCCGCGAGAACCGGACTATACAGCAGCCACTCGCCGGGTGACTGGCAGCGCGCTGGTAACCATGACCCGCTGGACACATTATGAGTACGGCGATCAACTCCTTTTTCGCGGGGAATCCCGTACGCCAGCAGTGTTCCCGGGTTTTTCCTATAAAGATTACCTGGCCCGCCAGCGCATCTTCTCGGTCATCTATTATCCCCAGGATGTGGAAAAGGTCGGCACAATTCGCGGCTCCGGGTTTCACCGCGGATTACTCGCCTTCCGTGAGAAAGCCCGCCGCACCATTTTTAAGCTGTTTCCTCAACCTGAATCTGGTTTGCTCGCCGGAATTTTGCTCGGTTTGGAGAATTACCTGCCAGCCTCCCTGGAACAGGCTTACCGCGATACAGGTACTTCTCATATTATTGCCATTTCAGGCTTCAATATGACCATCATTGCCTCCTTGTTGATCTATCTTTTCTCGCGTTTATTTAGACCTTATATTGGTGTGCTCGTTGCCATTATAGGCATTGCTCTTTATTCAGTTTTTGTGGATGGTTCTGCATCAGTTATTCGTGCCGCCATCATGGCGTCCACTGCAGCAGTCGGTCATCTCATTGGGCGCCGGCAATCCGGGTTGCACGCGCTTATGATTACAGCAGCAGTTATGTGTCTTTTCAATCAAAATTTACCCTGGGACGTGAGTTTTCAGTTGTCTTTCATGGCTACACTCGGATTGGTTTTGTTTGCCCAGCCCTTGCAGGAGGCTTTTCGTACAGCGGCTGAAAACAGGTTTGGCGAAGTGACGGCCGCCAGGATAAGTTCGCCCATCAGTGAATACTTCCTCTTCACCCTGGCAGCCCAGTTCACCACGCTGCCGGTGATTGCACTCCAGTTTAAACGAATCTCACTGGTTGCACTCCTTGCCAATCCCCTCATCCTGCCTGCCCAACCTGCCATTCTTATAATGGGTATGCTTACCACTCTCACAGGCTTGGTCTTGCCTGCGGTGGGAAAATTCCTTGCCATGTTCACTTGGCCTCTGTTGAAATATACCAATTTCGTGGTTTCTTCGCTTGGAGAAATAAAAGGAGGCGCATTGAACCTTCATCCTGTTGCGGCAATTTGGATTCTCGTCGGCGTGATCCTCGTTCTATTCGCCTTCATTTTACGCAATTATTTCAAGAAAAAATTAGGTGGTTCTTTTACGCTTTGGGCGCTTGTGCTCCTTGTAGCAGGTTGTTTTTCGGTTTGGTCGATGTATTTCCATAAACCCGATGGTCTACTCCATATCCACCAGATAAGATCCGCCGATACCGCTTTCTTTGTAATCCAGACTCCGCAAGGGATTACCTACCTGTTCGACCTGGAGGGCGACCCAAACGAGACCAGTGCCGCGTTGACTCACTTGCTTTCTCCGTGGAATTACCACCTGGATGGAATTGTCCTTACTCGTTCCCTTTCCGAAATTGCCCTGGGTGATTTGAACTCCTCTCTCCCTGTGAGTTCTGTCCTGGCAGCCATTTCTGTTTTACGTCCGGCAGCCGGAGAATACCCGTTGTCCCTGCCCGATTCCACCAATCTGATCAATCTGTCTTCTCCTCCCACTCTGGAATTAGAAAATGGGATTTCTTTATCGGTAATCGCTGAATCCCCCGGAAAGGCTGCTTACGAGATCCAATACGGTCAGGTGAGCATCGTCGTCCCCGCCGGTGTGGATTATGCGCTGATCGGGGAAAATCGTCCCGGGCTGCTGGAAAATGCCGATCTACTCGTCCTTTCTCCGCCAGATATTTCCTATATTCCCCCGCGGTTGTGGAGCCAGCTTGAACCCGGTATGCTGCTTTGGAACAGCCTCGACCCTTCACCTTTTGAATCCTCCCTGTCAGCCTCTGATAACAGGAACATCTCCCTGGTCAGTGACGGTCGCACCCTCTGGGTTGAGAATCCTTGAGTTAATGAGGAGGCGTATAGCCGAAAAAGGCCCAAAAACTTGCCAAATTGGCAAGTTTTGAGCAAAAAATTCGCCAATCAGGCAAGTTGTAATTCCAGGCTTTTGTGCAACAATATTATTAACACAATAAATTTTTCCTTCGCGCCTGTTCCTCAAGTATTGCCATTCGTTATTAGTTTCGTATCATTTCGAAACAGGGAACGAAACCAGTAAACCAATAGTTTTTTCTTCCTTTTATTCGCGTTGCCTGTCAGGATTCGAATTGAATCTTTTTGTTTTTTAGAAATAATTCGAATGTTGAGGTAACGCTGAACATTAACAACTGATCTCGTTTTTGCCTTTTCCTGCAGTGTCAGGGGTTTTTTTATCCAGTGGTAACTTGATTTGTTTTAATTGTTCCCATTCTCGGAACAATAAAACAATTCCATCCTTTTCTTACCTCCGTTTTCGCCAACAAGTTTGATGCGTAACAAGGAACAAGTACCAACGCCCTGAGATTGTGCTTGTGAAACATTCAACACCGGTCGCCAACACGCACTCAAGTCAATTCGATTGTTTACGCACCAGTGGATGGAAAAACCCAATTCTAGGGCAAGGCTGTCCGGTCAATTTACCTCAAATCCAGAATTAGTCATCAAGCTTCGCGTCGACTTAACCACCGCAATAATTACTTTATAATAAAAAGGAGAGGCGTTGAAAGACTCTTTTTTGATTAATGACATGGAACAAAACCCGATGAATAAGGCACAAAAGAAAAACCTCCTTCTCCTGGCTCTTATCGGAATAATTTATTTCGGGATTTTTATCTTGCCAAATCTGGCTGGATCCAAAGACCTGATCATGTTGAGCGTTTTTGAACAGGATGAATTTGCCGAATACCCTTTCGTCCTGCGCATGCTCACCTCTGATTTATCCTTATACCAAACCATTCGTTATTTTGTTATTTACTTATTTTATTATTACGGATACCCCTTTTTCTTCTTTTCTGCGCTCTGGCTGCTGCCAATTAAATGGATCCTCGGTCCTGAATGGACTACGCATACCCAATTAATTGTCCTGGTATTGCGGCAATTGGTCAATGTTTTGCCGGGAATATTGTCCGTTGGGTTCCTGGTCTATTTACAAACTCGTCTGATATCGCGATGGAAATCAATCGCATTATTCCTGGGATTGTTGATTTTCCCGCCGTTGGTTGTCAATAATATTTGGTGGCACCCCGATGGTTTGTTATTGTTGTTTAGTGTATTGACCCTGTTTTTTTTGGACCGGGATCATTACAGCCTAAAAAAGAATTTTTACTTTGCGGCAATCACGGTTGGATTAACGATATCCACGAAGATCATCGGTTTGTTCTTCTTCCTCGCAATCTTTGTATACCTTGTTTACAGTTTTTGGCAAACTAGGGTGCCATTACGCAAAATCGTCCTGTCTGGACTCTTGTTTATCCTGGTTATGGTGGCATCTTTATTGGTATCCAACCCTGTTCTCCTGTTGCCGATAGAGCGTGCCGAGGTACTTACCGCCTATTCATCTGGGTTTTCGCAGTTAACATCCGGATTCTACGAAAAATCAACCGGTTTAATAAAATGGATGGATAGTTGGCCTAACTTGCGGAAGTACTATGGCCAATTGTTCTTCATACTGTTTACGCTTTTCGCAGCGGTTTACGGAATACTCAAGGATAAAAACCGAACCGTAAACCTGCTTATATTATGCTGGGGAACAGTTCATTTTATCTACTTTGCTTTTTTTGTTACCGTCATGAAAGATTATTACCTTCTGCCTTCTGCGCTGCCTCTGGTATCAAGTCTTGGAACTTTACTTTGCTTTCTTCCAGAACGACTGAAGGATAGCTGGAAAGAGGTCTTCGTTAGTAAAAAACAAGGGATATTCCTGGGCCTCGCCGCAGTCATAGTGATCGTTCAATTTGCATTATTCATCCGCACCAGCAGCTCTACTGTGCTTTATGCCATATCTAAAGAAAATAGATCAGAAAGTATCCGGTTCTTTACGAACCTTGACAGGAATTATCTATCAAAGATCCCAACAAATCAAAACATCATTATCTACCGCGATTGGCGGGCTTACGTTCGCGAACAACCCAATTGGACGATCGAGATGGAATGGAAATTCGCCAGTTATGCATACATACAGGAATTAAAACCAGACGTGTTAATCCTTGAATTTGACAATATCCATTATTTCTCGCAGGAGTCAGTCCTGCAGAATTCCCTCGATCAATCTCTGGCTGTTCCGAGGTTTGAATTTTATTCGGATGCCTTCAAAGAGAGCATTGATGGCTACCAGCTTGTTTATAAAGACGATTTCGCCTATGCCTTTGTCAGTAACGAGTTGTTCTCCTTATACTTAAAGTAGTTGGGTTCAACACATCGAGACAGTAGTGAAAAAATGCTCACTTCCACAGGGAAGCCACATTATTTTTCTCAGGCTGAATTTACAACTCGGATAGCCCATTCTCTGGCGCGCTCAACTTCTCCATCCTGCAATGGTCCTTCTGTTTCCAGCACGATGAAAGTCTCTGTGGCCAGAACAGTCGCCCCTTTCCCGCTCAGTTCCTTGGCTATTTTTGGGGCAGCGTAACCAAAAGTCTTCATGATGAATCGCAGAAAGGCCTTCTGGGTATTGATATCAAAACTGGTGTCAAAGGCGGCAGCTCTTACATTTTTCAGTGCACCCGCGGGAATGCCCGCGAGGAATTTCTTAACCGGTTCGATAAAGGTGCCTGCCTGGGTAGGCGAACCAACGAGCAGCAGGTCTATATTTTCAAGGTCACCTGCGGATGCTTCCTGGACTCTTAATATCCGTGATTCCTCGTTACCGCCAATCGCAGCGATCATGGCTTCCGCGACCTTGGCAGTGTTGCCATAAACGGAGTCATACACGATGACCACTTTCATTGTCAGGCTTGCCGCCTCTGCTTGCTCTGCATCCACAGCCGGCAGTGGTTCAATGAGTTTATCCTCATCTCCTGACGGAACGCGGTTGACGGGTACACAAGCCACAAGGAGCGTTGCACCTGCGGCTGTGCTGATGCCAGAAATAAATTTACGGCGGCTGATACTCTTGATCTTCATCGTTGATCTTTCCTCTCTAAGTATATGAATGATGTATTTTATATGAATTTCCTTAATGACACATTTTTAAATGCTCCTATAATCATTGTGAATGGAATATCCAAAGCGAAACCAAAACCAAATGTGATTTATGCCGGCACAGGGGAAAAGGAATACATCCGTCTTTTGGTGGGTCCTCCGGAGAGCGTTACCATGCGCTCAGGCGCAGTGACTTTGCAGCCGGGTAAGTCGGTCGGAATGCACACCACAGAAAACAACGAGGAACTCCTGGTCATCCTGGAGGGTAGTGGAATATTCATCCTTTCCGATGGCAGACAATTGGAGATGAAGGTCAATAATGTCTTGTACTGCCCGCCTTTTATGGAACACGATGTTATGAACACTAGCGCTACCCCTCTCCGCTATATTTACGTTGTTGCAAAAGCCGGGATGGAGACGTAAGGCTCAGGAATACCACAATCTGCATATAACCCAGGCAGAAATCTGGCGAAACCAGGTTTACTCAGTTCCTTCGAAAAAACCTCAGCATTCTTAGGCGCGGATTTCCTTCATGGCATCTTGCCCCCTCCCTCCGACAGGCACACTTGAAAACATTTCCACGAGTGCTATAATATGACAAATATTGTCCGATATAACGATTTTCTGACAATAGTTAATGACCTGCCTCAGCAAAGGAGCAATTTGCCAGCATGCAGGTTGAATGAAACGAGGTAAATATGCCAAGGTTTTTAGTTGAAGTGCCGCATGAAGCTACAAAAGAGGCTTGTGACCAGGCGATCAAATCATTTCTTGAAACAGGGTCTCACTTTTTTACCAACGCAGACTGGGGTTGTGAGGACGGTGAGCATAAAGCCTGGTTCATCCTGGAGATTGAGGACAGGGAGTCTGTCCTGCAAATATTGCCGCCGGATGCCCGACACAATGCAAAAATCATCAGTTTGCGAAAATTTACTGCTCAAGACATCCCCGGACTCCAGAATATTCACGGTGTTTGACTGTTATGTTTCCTTATGCGGGTTATTTAGTGCAAAAAGGTTTCGCCATAATTACTGGTGGTCAACCTTACTCTGAACAGCCTGCGGCATAAGGAACAATCCTGGCGACCATTTCGTCATTAATTGAGAGGTTCAATACTTGATCCGTAAAACATGCCGCATTGGCCTTGCAAGGAGATGAAATGAAAGCATTGAAAACAATATCCGTATTGATCTTGGTCTTGGGAATACTATTGACAGCGTGCAGTTCCAAGCCGTCTCTCAATGGGACGAAATGGCGGCTTACACACCTGGCAGGTCAGCCGGTAATAACTGAGACTGAAGTCACTCTGAATCTCGACAGTGGCACGCTCGGTGGTAGTGACGGTTGCAATTCATATGGTGGGTCCTACACAAGCGAAGGTAGAAAAATCAAAGTTGGAAAAGATATCATCTCAACCATGATGTACTGCAACGAGCAGATCCAAACACAAACAAACGCTTTTTATCAGGCACTCCAGGAGGCTGCCACGTTCAAACTTACCAGCGGAAAATTATCCTTGCTGGATTCCAACGGTAAAGTTTTAGCTGAATTTGAATCGCTGAGCAATTAACCCCTCAATTCGATTCCTCAACATGAATTTCCCGATTACGGCACTCCTAAACCTCCATAGTTTCTTATTCAATTCATATACCAGGATGCTACATTGATAAAAGAAGTATCAGGAGGAACCATGGCTAAAAAAGAGGAAAGTTCAAAAAAACAAGACCACGCAAAAGACGAGAAAATACACACACAGAAGCACGATGAACCTAAACTCCAGGCTGAAAAAAACAGGGAAACAGGTAAAGAAAGCACCCAGGGTACTGGTATGTGGAACGCTGATGAGAAAGATTTGGGCAAGGTTAAAGGAAAGGACATGGGGGACTATAACGAGAAAAGTATGGGAAGCGGCAGAGGAAGGGGTATGGAGAACGCCAACCAACCGGAAATGGAAGACGCTGGTGAAACCAATCTTGGAAATACAGACGGGACTGGCGTCGGAAATTTTGACGGGATCGACATTAGTAACTTTGACCCCTCGAGTAGTCTCGGAAAAAAGGTCACCGGAAAGGGCTGCCTTTCAACGATTGTTGGGATAATCGTAGTACTTGCTCTCATCATGATTTTCTAACCGCACCGCACCTAAAAAATTAATTTTCCCTTTTCTTATTATCAGGAGGAAGTATGGCTAAAAAAGAGATGAATTCCGAGAAACACAGTCCAAAAGGCCAGGGAGTTGTAAAGCGTTCACCTAAGGCGGATGCCGGAAAGGCAAGATCTAGTGGATCAAGCAGCAGTTCCGCCAGCCCGAAAGGCGGCGCGAAGAGCAGTGGTTCGGGCAGTTTTGGCAAAGTAGCCATTGGCAAGGGCTGCCTTCCCACTGTATTGTCCGGATTATTAATCATCATTGCCATAATCGTCTTTTAGCCAAAGCAGGTAACAACGAAGATACGTTTAATAAAGAACCGCCTTTATATTTGCACGAGAAAATATCGCGAATCTTGATGTCCCGTCATCGCTATCCGGAACCGGTGTTTAGGAGCCATACCTGGTGTGCAACTGTAATGGTTTGCTTTTTTTCCGCTCATCGAACCAATTCAATTACGTCTACAGACCAATTTGACCCTAGCTGTACCAACTCGATAGTTTTAGGGTTAAATAATTTGTTATAAACCTATTGACACAGAGTATCCAGGAGGTCAATGATGCAAAACTCAGAAACTGTCCTGCGCGAATTGCTTTCCACGGCTGCAATTCAAATTAATGGCAATAATCCCTGGGATCTACAGGTGCACGACGACCGCTTTTTTGACCGTGTTTTAAAGGATGCTTCCCTCGGCCTTGGCGAATCTTATATGGACGGCTGGTGGGACTGCGACGAGATAGATGAATTTATTAACCGCGCACTCAAAGCCCGCCTGGATGAAAAAGTGCGTAATGAATCTCGTTATTTATTTCATGCACTCCGAGCCCGGCTATTCAACCGCCAGTCTGTAAACAGGGCGTTTGAGGTAGGAGAAAAACACTACGATCTTGGCAATGATCTCTACAAAGCGATGTTGGATAAGCGTTTGTGTTATACCTGCGCCTACTGGAAGGATGCCAGATCCCTGGATGAAGCCCAGGAAGCCAAGTTGGAGCTGGTATGCAAGAAAATCAACATCAAACCAGGAATGCGTATCCTTGAAATCGGCTGCGGCTGGGGTAGTTTCGCAAAATACGCAGCTGAAAAACACGGGGCGTCCATCGTTGGTTTGACCGTCTCCAAGGAACAGGTCGCGCTTGGAAATGAATTATGCAAAGGGCTTCCGGTGGAGCTGCGTTTGCAGGATTACCGCGATGTCCAGGGACAATACGACGCTGTCATCTCCATCGGCGTGATGGAACACGTGGGATACAAGAATTACCGCACCTATATGCGGGTTGTTGACCGCTGCCTCAAGGAAGATGGGGTGGGGTTCGTTCACACCATCGGAAATTACCGGAGCGTAACCACTTCAGAGCCATTCACGGATAAATATATCTTTCCAAACGGAATGCTGCCATCAATTGCCCAAATAAGCAAAGCAATGGAAGGGATTTTTATCGTCGAAGACCTCCATAATATTGGACCGCATTATGATCCCACCTTGATGGCATGGCACGCCAACTTTGAAAAAGCCTGGCCGGATCTGAGTGAGAAATATGGAGAACGCTTCTACCGCTTGTGGCGGTATTACTTATTATCCAGCGCGGGTGGGTTTCGGTCCCGCAACCAGCAATTATGGCATGTTGTATTCACCCGCATGGGTACCGCCCAACCGGATTGCAGGTTCAGTTAATCCGCGATGAAAACGACTGAGGTGCTCATCGTTGGTGGAGGTCCGGCTGGATCCTCCTGTGCCTGGCAACTCAAAAAGCGCGGGGTGGATTTCATCCTGTTGGACAAGGCAGGGTTTCCCCGGTTTAAACCCTGCGCCGGTTGGGTTACTCCTCAAGTGCTGCACGATAGTGAAATCACTCCTGATACATACCCAGGAGGTATCACGCATTTCACGAGTTTCCAGGTGTCCATCAAGGATCTACGCTTCACTCTGCGCACCAATCAGTACGCCATCCGCAGGTTTGAGTTGGACGATTGGTTGTTGCAACGCGTCAGCGCAAACTTTGTTCATCATGAGGTCCGCTCAATACGTCATGATCAGGGTCATTACGTTGTGGATGATGAATACTCGGCTAAATACCTGGTGGGAGCAGGTGGAACGCACTGCCCGGTGTCGCGTGAGTTTTTCAAAGGTTCTACCGCGGAAAGAGATGGTTCCCTGATTGTTGCGATGGAGGAGGAATTCTCCTGCGAATATTCCGATCCGCGTTGTTACTTGTGGTTCCTGCAGAATGGGTTGCCCGGCTATGCCTGGTACGTGCCGAAAGCCAACGGATTTATAAACGTGGGCGTGGGTGGGAGCGAACGAAAATTAAAAGGAAATGGCGACACACTAAAAAGGCATTGGTCACTTTTAGTGAATAAACTTGATGCAATGCATTTGATCGCCCCGCGTGAGTACAAACCGTATGGGCATTCATATTTCCTTCGTGGGCGCAACAAAAACATTCGCAATGAGAATGCCTTTGTGGTCGGTGATGCAGCGGGGTTGGCAACAATTGACATGGGCGAAGGGATAGGTCCTGCCATCCAGAGTGGAATACGTGTTGCTGAAGCCATTTCTTCCAATGTGGAATATTCTCTCAAATCAATCCCAAGGCATTCCTTCCCTTCTTTGCTGGGATTTCGAAATGTAGACAACCATTTGTAAACGCCATTGCTATAATGTTAATAGTAGGGACATATCTTCTGGATCAAGTAAGGTTGAATTGGCGAAGATTATATTGAAAATATAGGAGCAAAATGAAACTATCAAGACCAAAAGTTGTCACCTGGTGGATCGCAGTTATTGTTGGTGTTCTTGGCATTCTCGGTCACTTCATCTCCATCCCTTTCGTCAGTCAGTATTCCTTCTTTTTTGTTGCATTTGCCTTTGTATTATTAGCACTGGCAACATATTTTAGAAACCTGTAAAGTTTTTAAATCTGGTATTCTGGGGGTGATTAGTTCGTTGAATCACTCTATGTATTTAATTCTGATTGTGATGCATTGATGCCAGACGCATTTATTAAAAGTCTCGTTTAGATTGGTCGCCACTTCTCAAATAGATCTGTGTTATAAACGATACATCCCAACCGCAAGTGAGGCTTTGGAAATGACTGTCGAGATCAAGGAAGTTAAGAATTCCATAGACCTACGCACATTCATACGCTTTCCGCTGAAACTTTATAAAGATAACCCATGGTACATACCATCCCTGAATTCCGACGAATTCAAAACCCTTAATTCGGCGAAGAATGCCGCCTTTGCCCACAGCCAGGCGCGCCTTTGGCTGGCAATAAAAGATGGCAAAGTCAGCGGGCGTATCGCGGCCATTTACAGCACCGGTCACCGCAGCCACTGGAACCAGGATTATATGCGCTTCGGTTGGATCGATTTTATTGAGAATTTGGATGTGGCCGCCACGCTGATTGCGGAAGTTGAGATGTGGGCTCGCGAAAAAGGCTGCAGCGCAGTTCACGGTCCATTGGGATTCTCGGATATGGACCGGGCAGGTATGCTCGTGGAGGGATTTGAAGAATTACCCACAATGATCACCACTTACAACCATGCCTACTACCCTCAATTTTTGGAAAAACTGGGGTATACCAAAGATACCGACTGGGTGGAATACGAATTAACTGTTCCAGAGACACTTGATCCAAGGATTTCCAAGTTAGCGGACATTATTCTGAAAAAGAACAACCTCCATATGCTGGATGCTAAAACCAGGAGAGATATCCTGCCTTACGCACGGAAAATTTTCGGATTGATGAACGAAGCCTATAGGA
This sequence comes from uncultured Chloroflexia bacterium, assembly GCA_963753625.1. Classification (GTDB taxonomy): domain Bacteria; phylum Chloroflexota; class Anaerolineae; order Anaerolineales; family Anaerolineaceae; genus UBA6107. Next base: position 381,383 of record CAVWCP010000002.1, on the reverse strand, counting down.
ATTTATACGGTTTTGTGCCCTTGTCCGAACAGCAGATGGATGATTACACCAAACAATACTTTGGCTTTATCAAACCAGATTTCGTTCCAGTTGTTCTTAATGATCAGGACGAGGTGGTCGCTTTTGGTATCACCATGCCATCATTATCGAAGGCTATGCAGAAAACCAGGGGGCGGTTATTCCCGTTTGGTTTTCTTCATTTGATGGGTGCGTTGAAGAAAAATAATCGCGCAGATCTCTACCTGGTGGCGGTGAAACCCGAACTTCAGGGATTGGGATTGAATGCACTATTGATCAGCAAGGTTTTTGAGACCTTCACTAAAGCCGGGATCACTAAGGCAGAAAGCAACCCGGAACTAGAGACCAATACCCAGGTGCAGGCACAATGGAAACATTTTGAACACCGTCAACACAAGCGCCGGCGAGTATATATCAAACACTTGCAGTGATCGCTTTATTTTTGTATTCAATTGATTATCTGTTAGCCACACCAGGAGAAAGAGTATGTCGTCCGTAGCTATTAAGGAAATCTTTACCCGTAGTGAGCTCAAAAAATTTATAGAGTTTCCTCACAAGCTTTATAAAGGTAATCCGTACTGGGTTCCCAGCTTGTTCTTCGACGAAGTGAATACCCTTGCTAAAGACAAGAATCCGGCTTTTGAAACAGCCAGTGCGCGCTACTGGCTGGCTTTTAGGGATGGAAAGATTGTTGGGCGCATCGCAGGCATCCTGCTTCCCGCGCATCAGCAGAAATGGGGCGAAAACTTCGTGCGTTTCGGTTGGTTCGATTTTATCGACGATCCTGAGGTTGTTAGTGCGCTTCTCGCAAAAGTTGAGTCGTGGGCATTAGAAATCGGAGCAGAAGGCGTGCACGGTCCTTTGGGATTCACCGATCTGGACCGTGAAGGTATGCTGGTGGACGGTTTCGAGGAATTGGCTACCCTTGCCACTAATTTCAATTTTCCTTATTACCAGAAAAGGCTGGAAGAACATGGTTACACCAAGGATGTTGACTGGGTATCCAATGAAATTCAACTGGTTGATAAATCGATTGGCCGGGTCGAGCAGGCAGCTGAAATCGTCTCCAAGCGGTATGACTTGCACCTATTCAAGGGCAGTAAAAAAGAACTGTATAAAATTGCCCCTCAGATCTTTGAGGTTGTCAACGAGGCATATCGTAATCTTTATGGCACCGTGCCACTGACAAAGAAGCAAATAAAAACTTACATTGACCAATATTTTGGCTTTGCCCTGTTGAAGTATATTACTGTGGTCCTGGACAAGAATGACCGGGCAGTTGCGTTTGGCATCACTTTCCCTTCGTTTTCCAAAGCGCTGCAGCGCTCCGGAGGAAAGCTCTTTCCATTTGGGTTTATTCACTTCCTTTGGGCATTGTACTTCAACGACACCATTGACCTGTATCTCGAGGGGGTTATTGATGAATACAGAGGCAAGGGATTAAACGGCATGATGATGAATATCCTTTTTAAGAACTATATCAAGAATGGTATAAAAAAAGTTGAAACCAACCTGACTCTGGAAAACAATAACGACGTCCAGGTGCAGTGGAAGTATTTTGATGCAAGGCAGCATAAACGCCACAGGGTATATATCAAACATCTCAAATGAATAACAACACTCCTCACGGAGTGTTGTTTACCCTGAGTCCCCTCTTGACATATTGATGATTATCTATATAATAAGTGTCATGGATACAGTTGAGTTTGCCAAGGCGCTCGCAGATGAGACAAGACAGCAGATCATGAAGATTTGCTGCTGTACACGCCTGAGCGTGAACGAAATTGTTGCACAGACCGGGGTTTCACAACCAACCGTATCTCATCATTTAAAAGTGCTGCGTGATGCCAGCTTGGTTCGAACTGAGCGCCACGGTAAAGAAATCTATTATTCCCTTAATCAGGAAATATTGGCTGATAACTGCTGCAGCGTGTCTGCCATTTTTGCACCGCGAATTAAAGTAAGTAAAGTGTAATTTTTTTTGATTATATATATCGACAAACATCTATATAACAAGGAGACTATGAAAACTGCAAACAGTAACATTAACACTGCAAGTATTCACCCGGTAGTGCGCGAGCACTATGCAAACGCAGCAAAACAATCTGCTTCTTGCTGCGGCGGTGGAAACGCAAAATCAGAATGCGGTTGTGGTGGGGAAAAAGGGGCAAAGTATTCAGGAAGTGAATTCTATGAAAAAGAAGCCTTTGAGAATATCCCGGAGGACATTTCTTCCTTTTCACTTGGTTGCGGTAACCCAATAGCGTTAGCCTCCCTCCTGCCGGGCGAGGTTGTGCTTGATCTTGGCTCTGGAGGTGGACTGGATTGTTTCCTGGCATCGAAAAAGGTAGGCGCTTCAGGACATGTGATTGGCGTGGATATGACTCCGGAGATGCTGGATAAAGCGCGTACCAACCTCGCTAAATTAGGCATGAAAAACGTTGAATTCCGCCTGGGAGAGATCGAGCATTTACCGATACCTGACAATAGCGTCGACGTCGTGATTTCAAACTGCGTGATCAACCTCAGCCCGGATAAACCCCAGGTTTTTCGTGAGATTTTCCGCGTGTTGAAACCGGGTGGGCGTATTGCAGTCAGCGATATCGTCACTGATGGTGAACTGCCGGAAAAACTCAAAAAAGATCTTGAGGCGTGGGCAGGTTGCCTCTCTGGTGCGTTGGATGTGAGCGAGCTTAAGGAAATGCTGAAAAAAACCGGTTTTGAAAATCCCCAAACTGAGCCCAAGTACTTTGAAGAGGAAGCTCTTTCTGACCTTGGGATTGGCAAGGAACACTACGAGAAATATGATGTTAAAAGCCTGAAACATACAATTTTCAGCGCAGACATTTCTGCAGTTAAACCGTAATTTAATTTTCAATAAAGCGCTCCCTCTGATAACAGGGAGCGCTTTACGGGTTAAATTGATTATTAAGATTTCACACCGGAGTGAGCGTGACTGCCAACCTTCATCTCCGGAGATTCTTCTTCGATAGAAATTTGGAACTCCTCGTAAATCGATTCCCAGCCAAAGAGCTGCGAGTAGACGACGGTTAGATCTCTCGAACCGAGAAGAAAAATACCCTGCTCATTGAGTTGACTTGCAGTATCTTCACCCAGGTCAAAAGAGCAGCGGAAGAGCTGGTACACGGCCTGCGGATCATCATCAGCAGCAATGCGGTTAATGGAGTACTTCCCGCACCCGGTACAGCGGTGAATCAACATTAATTCTCCACCCTTTCCCATACCGTATCGTTTGAGAGTATGTTTGACCGTCAGCCCTAAAGGCTGCATGCGGCTTTTACATTGCGCCCTCCTGTCACCAGGAGTATTCAAGTCAACATGGCGCGACCATAAACAGAACGGGCAGTGATTCCGGTTGTTGACGCCTGAGAGCGTTCTGTCAGCGTTGACATAGGATCCGCACTGTCGGCACTTGAAGTTCTGTGTGTCCACAAGAATTCGCCCATGCTTTTCTTGTTCATAACCTGTCCCGTTTTTTTTACCAGAATGCTTCTTGTTTACGAAATTTTCAAATTTTTCGTCAAAGTCATTTCTGCTTCGGCGTGATAAATTCCTATTGTTTTTCATTGTTGCCCCTAACAAAAAAGCCGCGGTTTTATCCGCGGCTGAAGTAGATTCATACTTGAAATTAAAGAATGTAACAGGGGGTTCTTTACGCTATAAAATTTTGCGTGTACAGACCTTGATCATCTTTAAATGCAAACCACGGGCAATGGTTCTCCCGTGGTTGAATTTCATTAACCCAAAAAGTGGGTGAATCCTACTTACAGGAGTTCCCTTGCAGTTGATATGACTAAGACGACCGAAACATTATTAATCAAAAAACACCTTTTCTATTTTCCAACCCGACAATTTTAAACAACACTTTTCATTGTGTCAAGGAGGAATGTTGAAGGGAAAATCCAGGTAAGTGGTCTTGTGGGTATAATAATCTTATGCCCAAAACTATCACCCATTTTGTGTGTCAACAGTGCGGCAAGACCTCACCTCGCTCATTGGGAAAGTGCCCCCAGTGCGGCGGATGGGACACCATGGTTGAGGAAGTGCTGGTCGAACCCAGCCAAACCACACGAAAGTCCACTCCCGGATTGAACGCGCGTTCACAACCAAAACGTATGAGTGATATCGAAGGTGACGCGGAACAACGCATCCCGCTGCCAATAGGAGAATTTGCGCGCGTCCTTGGCGGAGGTGTGGTGCCAGGCTCGATCGTGTTGGTAGGGGGAGATCCCGGCATCGGCAAGTCCACCCTGCTATTACAAATGGCGCTTGAGATGGCAACACCTGGCAAGGCGCACAAACCTCTTAAAGATACTCTACGTCTCCGGCGAAGAGTCTGAGCGCCAGATCAAGATGCGAGCCATGCGCCTTACCCGGTTGGGCGGCAATATTGAACCCACAAAATTCAACCAGGAGCTTCTCCTGCTGACCGAAACGAATTTAGACATCATTCTCGAGCAGGTACAGGGGTTAAAACCGGATCTGATGATAATTGATTCTATCCAGACCGTTTACCTGCCTGATCTCAACTCAACTGCAGGTTCAGTGAGCCAGGTACGCGAATGCGCCAACCGGCTGCGTGAGCTGGCCAAGACCAGCGGTATGGCGGTTTTCCTGGTGGGGCATGTTACCAAGGAAGGCGTGATTGCCGGTCCCCGTGTTCTGGAACATATTGTCGATACCGTTCTGTACCTGGAAGGTGACCGTTTCCAGGCTTACCGCCTGCTGCGTTCAGTAAAAAACCGCTTTGGTGCAACCGCCGAAGTTGGTGTGTTTGAGATGCGCGAAAGCGGCATGGTGGAAGTGACCAATCCTTCGGAGGCATTCCTGGCTGAACGAATGGTGAACGCACCGGGTTCCGCCATTGCGGTGACAATGGAAGGCACACGACCGCTGCTGGTTGAACTTCAGGGGCTGACCAGTCCGAGCAACCTGGGTAATCCGCGCCGCACCCCAAACGGAGTGGACTTCAACCGCCTCCTGCTCATCACTGCGGTGCTCACGCGCCGCCTGGGTCTGCGCCTTGCGGAACAGGATGTTTTTGTCAATGTGGTAGGCGGACTGCAAGTCGGTGAGCCGGCAGCCGACCTGGCGATAGCAGTCGCCATCGCGTCTTCGATGAAAGATATACCCGTTCGGGCGGACCTGGTATTGATCGGAGAAGTGGGACTCTCAGGCGAGCTGCGTTGGGTTGGTCAGATGAGCGCCCGCCTGCGAGAGGCTGCCAAACTAGGATTCAAAACCGCAATCATTCCGCGCCGGCTGAAGGCAGGTGAACCTTTGCCTGAAGGGATCAAATTGCAGGAAGCGCGCTCTTTGCGTGAAGCATTGTCATTAGCGCTTCTGGCTGAGAAGTAAATATTCAACCTGGAGAAGGAGAATAATATGGACAAGTCAATCCTCAATTGGGGACCTGTATCGCTCACCCGCCGCAATCACGGTCTGGAACATGCCACCTTGAATCTTTTGGTAAAAAAGCAGTCAGGAGTATTTACCGGTCACTCCGACCACCGTGGTTTTTGGATCATCGGAGACGTTTCCACCGATCTGTTACTCGCAACAGCGCGTGAGGCGCTTGAACGCATGAAAGCTGGTGAGAAAGCGTTAGCAATACACCAAAACTGCGGAACCAATTTTGTTACCACCGGGCTGGTGGCGGGCAGTATGACATGGTTATTCACCCTGGGCAGAGCGAATTCTTTCAAGAAAAAAGTGAACCGGTGGTCGACCCTGGTTATGGTCAGTACAATAGCGGCTGTTTTAGCCTATCCACTCGGGTTTAAAATGCAAGAAAAAGTGAGCGTTTCCGGCGAACCGGGCAACCTGGTGATCAAGCAAATTGTCCGCTATGAACGCCCGGGACCGGTGATGCACCGCATCTTTACAGCGGACGCGATGCCAGTTGAAGAGGAGAACGTGTGACAGGCAAGTCAATTCACCTGCTGCGGGGCAACGATGGATTTTCCATCGATCTCCAACTAAAAAAGATCATCTCAGCCTTGGGCAGCGATTTTGACTCCTCGTTGAACTTGAGCAAAATAGACTGTAAAAATACTTCTCTGGATGACCTGCAGATGGCAGTATCCACACTGCCGTTTTTCGGTTCGATGCGGTTGGCAGTTGTTGCTAATGCGATTGCTGGAGTGGACAAATCAAAGCAGGAAAAACTCCTCAAGATATTGGAATCTGCCCCTGAAACCACACATCTTGTTTTGCTTGTGGAAGACCGCACGCGCTGGCGCAAGGACAGCCAGGGCAAATGGCAGCAATACTGGGAAACACTCAACCAGGAGCACTGGCTGACAAAGTGGGTACAAGAACACAGCAACGCTGAGATCATTGACGTTCCGCTGCCCGACGAGAAGGCAATGCCCCAATGGGTGATGACGGAAGCCAAACGGCAGGGCGGGCAATTCTCTACTGACGCTGCTGCTGAATTGTGCCGGCATACCGGCAATGATACGGGTATTGCCGGGCAGGAGATCGCCAAAGTGTTGATGTATGTAAACTTTGAGCGGCCGGTTACCGTGGAAGACGTGATCGATTGTGTATCGGTAGAGGGCTCTGCCGACGTGTTCAAGATGCTGGACATGCTGATGGGCGGGCAGAAGAAGGAAGCCCAATCGATGATGCACCGCCTGCTGGATGACTCACAGCCTGAAATGATCCTGGGCGCGGTGGCGCACCGTTTCCGCCAGCTCATCCAGGTACGCGAAGTGCTGGATTCCGGCGGGAGCGTTCAAACCCTGGTAAAGGATAAGGTCATATTTTACAACCAGGCAGAGAATTATTCCGCGGCTGCCAGGCGTTACTCGATGTCACGATTGAAGGAAGTCTTTGCCCGACTACTGGAAATTGACGTACAGAGCAAGATGTGGCTTGAGGATTCCAGGGTTGACGCCATCCAGGTGGATTTGAAGACTAACCTCGAGTTGCTGGTAATGGAGTTGTAACACAAGGGCAACCTCCTAGAACTCAACAACCTGTCCATCAAAGGCAACCTCATATCCATTTTTTACAGCAAATTCCTCCAACTGCGGGTGGGGGGGATTGGCATCATGGGCAATGTGGGTGGCAATAACACGTGCTTCAGGTTTCAAAAACCCCTCACGGCGCATACGCTGCATGTGTTCAATAAAATCAGCGGCGTTCATATGCCCGCTCCCGACTTTGTTTAATCCGTAGGTATGATCAAGGACGACCAGGTCAAAATGAAGGCCAAGCTGATGGAACGCTTGCCAGGTCTCGTCAAATAAGGGGGCTGTGTCTGTTCCGTAAAAAAGCGTTCGACCCTTGAATTCAACTGCGTAAAGCATTGCTCCCATGGTGGGTGCATGGTTGGCAGGAAAAGCAATGACACGGTAATCACCAAAAGTGAACGGGGTAAATGGTTCAACCTGGTGAATTCTCAAGTTCAGGCGTTCTTCAGCGACAGGAGAAAAGAGACTGTAATCTGAAAGATCCCTTTCAAATGTAGTGGAGGCTCGCTGCATGGTTTGAGCTGAAGCGTAAAAATTGAGTACCGGCGCACCAACCACTCCGAAGCCAGGACTGCGGGATTTAAGATGATTGATATCCAGGTGATCGGCGTGCGGATGTGTTTGCAAACAGTAGCGCACATTGGTCAATGAACATTGGTGCATTTGGGATGAAGACATAATATCAGGGTTGAGGTCAATGAGCAGATCATCGTTGATCAAAACTGCAGAGCGCTTTCTCAGGCTTTTTCCACCCAGAATCCGGGCTTGCTGACAATTTTCGCAACTACAAAACGCCTCAGGAAATGCGTTGGACGCGGAGGTTCCAAGAAAGGTGATTTTCATTTTTTCTGCCTATATGAGAAATTTAATTAAAGTGGTCAAATTGAAACCTGGAGTTTTTTGAACTCCAGGTTATGTGTTGGTTAGAATTTGAGGATCTTGTTGCGTAATTCGCCCCATTTGAGAGCATCGGCGATACCCTCTTCAATGGGTAACTGAGCTTCCCAGCCCAGCAAGCGTTTGGCGGTGTCGGCATTGGTGTAAGCACCAGCCACATCACCGGGGCGGGGACCGGTTTCCTTTTTATTGATCGTTTGCCCGTATACCTTTTCAAAGGCGGTGACCAGTTCGCGTACGGTCACGCCGCGCCCCGTGCCCAGGTTGATCACCAGGTAGTTGCTGGTGGGGTTGCCGGCGCGCTGGAAGACATCGTCGAATTGGGTGACAGCGTTGACATGCGCCCGCGCCAGGTCCCACACATGGACGTAATCGCGGATACCCGTACCATCACGGGTGGGGAAATGAGTTCCGGTGATGTTGAAAACCGGCTGCCTGCCCTGGGCAGTATCTACCAGTTTACCGAGAACATGGGTGGGTTCCTTAACATGGATACCGCTGCGCATCTTGGGATCAGCGCCGATGGGATTGAAGTAGCGCAGAGCAATGCCCTTCATCCCGTAGGCGGAGCAGAAATCCTTGAGCACCATTTCCATCATCAATTTGGTGCGTGAATAAGGACTGCTGGCTTTGATGGGGGCTTCTTCAGTGACCATGAAGCCGGGGACGATATCATACAGGGCAGCCGAAGAACTGAAGACCACGCGGTCGTAGCCTATTTGATGCAGGGTATGGAAGAACTCGATGGATTTGCTGACGTTGTCCTGGTAATACTCATAGGGCTGGGTGACGGATTCCGGCACCACGATGAGCGCGGCGCAATGGACAGTAGCCTGGATGTCGGGATGTTCCTTGAAGATCTTCTCGACCGCTTTTTTATCAGCAATATCGGCTTTATAGGAGATGCGGTTGCGGGTGAATTCCTTGCGACCGGTGATGAGCGAATCCAGGATGATGGGGGTGTGTCCGGCATCTTCCAACGCGGAACAGATCGTACTGCCGATGTAGCCGGCTCCACCTGTGATCAAGTATTTCATGACATTCCTCGCAATGGTTTATTGTCCTGCTGAACCGATTCTTAAGGGCAAGTATACCGAGTAAATGGTCAAATTCCGGAGGCAATTTTTACCTGTCATTGGCGCTGTCGGAACTCACCCAATGATTACGATGACGGCAAGCAAAATCCCGATTGAAAGGACAAATATGCCGGGTATCCTTGAGGGCATGCCCACTGTGGATTTGGGGTAAAGGACACTATCTGCGGGTTTGGTTGGGTTGTAATGCACCTTCACCTTTCCGCCTACCTGGAACTCGTCGCGGACATTGCTGGCGGTGATGAAATCCAAACTGCCCTTGGCAAAAGTAATGCGGTCGCTTTCGTGGGATTGCCCGTTGACAGTATACCCATAGCGCACAAAAGGAAAGAATCCGGTGCCAACTTTGCCTGTGGCGGTGCGCAGGAATTCTTCGCCCAGGTCTATTTCCAGAACTTCACCCTCAACAATTGGCCAACCCCGGGCTGCGCGGGACATGAACCTCGGCGCAAAGGCGCGCCAGGACAGCCAGCCACCGGCAAGAATAAGCCCAATACAGATTACAACGTTTGCGACCATGCATTCTCCTGATTCATAAAGTAGCCTCAATTTTACCGTTGTTTTGGAACAGCGGCAGGAGGAGATGGAACAATAACGCCAGCACTCCGACCCAGACAAGAATGATGAGCAGCGTCATCCACCAGGGATTCGGCCTGGCGAGTGAACTCTCCGCCCTGGAGCGCGCGGCTGCCATCACCTCAGAAGGGATGAGGCGCAGGGTCAGGGCGATGCCGGCGGGGATGAGAATAAGGTCATCCAGGTATCCGAGAACGGGGATGAAATCCGGAATGAGGTCAACGGGAGAGAGGGCATAGGCGGCCACGACCACCGCCAGCAGGCGGGCAACCCAGGGAGTGCGCTTATCGCGGGAGGCATACCAGACTGCCAGCGTGTCGCGTTTGAGGAGCCGGGCGCGATTTCTAATTGAATCCATACTTGGCATCCGTTGAGTATAACGGACGATACGTCAATGGCGTAATCCATCTGATGGAAAATCCTGCTTTGATGCTATGTGGAATTATGCTGCAGTTGCTTTAAAACCGCGAGGGTGCGTTCGCGGTCGGCAAAGGGTACAAAGAGGTGATCGTGGTGGAAAGCGGCGATGACATTACACGGAATGCCGGCTTTGGCGAGGGCATCCGTGACCGCAGCGGTGAGCCCCACAGATTCCAGCGCAGAGTGGACATCCAGGGTGATCCAGGCATAGGTGGCGCCATACTTAATACCGATAATCTCCGCCTGTTCCGCGCGCAGGAGAACTGATTCACCCTCCCACTCGTGAAAGTAAGCAAGCGGGCGTACATTGGCAGGCAAGTGACCTTTGTGGGTGATGAAGACGAACTCACCCGCGTTGAGGCGCGGTGAAAGCTGTGCCAGTTGGACTGCCAGGTCGTGTTCCGGTGCGGTCATACCAGCTTCTTCCCCCAATCGACAGCCCGTTCCAGTTCGCCAGGAACCAACGGACCCTCTTCCCCTTTGACGAAGAAACCTTCGGCAGGCAGTGCCAGGGTGCCGGCTTTGCCTTGCAGCTCCCTGGCGATGAGAGGCGCAGCGTAACCGCCCTTATCGATGATCTTGCGGAAGAGCAGTCCCTTGACGCCGCTCATCAATAGGCGGGTATCAAAGGCGGCCACCTTTTTCCCCTGGAGCGCAGCGGAGGGAACAGCCTCCAACACACTGTGGGTGGCGGGAGTGGCTCTAAAGCTGCGGGTGGGGGAGCCGACGACGATGATATCAGCGGCGAGGATCTGCGCCACGGAAACGGAGCCGGCGCGGAGACACTGGGTTTCGTGAGCGGTGCGCAACCCGGAGGCGATGGACTGGGCGATCTTTTCGGTGTTGCCAAATACCGAATCATAAATGACGAGAGCCTGCATGGGGGAAGTCTCCTTTGGTAATGGTTGAATGTGTTTGTAGTATAGCAAATTTTGCACTTCCTGTTTTGAATTTCCTCCCCGCAGCACCAGATAAATCGGACAAAATTGGTGGTATTATAGGGTTAAACGCCCGGGTGCAGGCGTGGAGGAAATTACTTTTAGAGGCATTAATCTGCCTGGAGAAAGGATCAAATAAAATGCTCAATCTCAACTCGATTATGATCGGAACGAAGCAACTTAAAGCAATGGCAGCATTCTATGAGAAGGTTATTGGTCAGCCGGCGGGGATGACGGATGAAGAAAATGGATTCGTCGGCTGGCAGGTTGGCGCTGCTTATTTTTCCCTGCTGGATCACTCCGAGATGGGCGGCCGCACAAAAGACCCCGGCAGGATGATGATCAATTTTGAAACCTCCAATGTCAAAGAAGAATTTGCGCGTATCAAGAAACTGGGAGTTGACGTGGTGCGCGAACCTTATGAGATGGGCGGCGGATGGATCGCGACCCTGGCTGACCCGGATGGCAATTACTTTCAACTGGTCACCCCAATGGAGTAACTCAATTTTTACAAGCATCCATTATTAAGTTAGAAAGGAGCCAAAAGAGATGCAAAAAATAACCCCACACTTGTGGTATGACAAAGAAGCTTTCGAGGCCGCGAGTTTGTATGTTTCAATATTCCCAAATTCCAAAATCACCAACCGGTATTTCATCTATAACACCCCTGCGGACACTGCTGAGATCCTCACCTTCGAGGTGATGGGGTATGAGATCGGGGCGATGAGCGCGGGACCGATATTCAAACTAAACCCGTCCGTATCTTTGCTGGTGACCTGTACCACAAAAGAGCAGGTGGATGAATACTGGAAGAAACTCTCGCCAGGCGGCAAGGCGCTGATGGAACTCGGAGCGTACCCGTTCAGTGAAAGGTACGTGTGGGTAGAGGATAAGTACGGCCTCTCGTGGCAGCTGATGTATTCCAGTGAAGCCAACGCAAAGCCAATGATCAGACCCGTGGTGATGTTCACGGGCGAGGTTGCCGGCAGAGCGGAAGCAGCGATCAACTTCTGGACCTCCATATTCCCGGATTCAAAGATCAACGACGTAATGCGATATGAAAAGGGCGAGGAGCCCGACAAGGCTGGCACAATCAAGTTTGGCTCATTCAAACTCTTCGGGCAGGAGTTTGCCGCCATGGACAGCGCGCATGAGCATAAATTCAGTTTCAGCGAGTCGCTTTCCTTTATCATTAACTGCGAAACCCAGGAGGAAATTGATAAGTACTGGGAAATACTGTCTGCGGTGCCTGAAGCAGAAGCTTGCGGCTGGCTCAAAGACAAATTCGGTTTTTCGTGGCAGGTATCCCCCAAGATGCTGGACAAATTGCTAGCCGGCGATGACCGCGAAAAGATCGACCGGATGTCGCAAATCCTTTTAGAGATGAAAAAACTAGATATAGCAATATTAATGGCTGCTTATGATGGCAAGTAGAAAAGAGATCGCGGTTTCCTTTCTCAAGCTGGCTGCATCGGGGAAGGCGCGGGAAGCGTTCAGCCGGTATGTGCACCCGCGCTTTACGCATCACAACCCGTATTTCAAAGGCGACCGGGACTCTCTTTTGGCGGCCATGGAAGAAAGCGCCGTGGAGTACCCCAAGCGGGTGTTTGAGGTGGCGCGTACAGTGGAGGAGGGTGACCTGGTGGTGGTGCACGCAAGAGTGTTCCTGAAGCCGGAAATGCCGGAGTTCGCACTGATGCATATTTTGCGCTTCGAGGGCGACCTGATCATCGAGGAGTGGGAAGCGGCGCAGGAAGTGCCGGCGGAAAGCCCGAACGAGAACGGCATGTTTTAGGTCAACCCTTTGAACCGAATCGAATTGAATCGTGGAAATAAAAAGAAACAATTCGAAGGTGCTCCTTTCATAAGGGTGCGCCTCACAGGGTAAACCAAAACCTTTTCACACAGAGACACGGAGGTCGCAGAGAAAGCATTGATCAGATTCGATTTGTTACCTACCCCTCTCGTTTCGCTCGAGGGTGCATCGACCACGCGAATTAAAGGAAGAAGAAACTATTCGTTTGCGATGCTGGTTCCAAGGATCGAAAAGAAACGACACGAATAACGAATGGCAGATACTTGAGGAACAGGCGCAGGGGAAGAGAATATTGTGTTAACTATATTGTTGCACAAAAGGCTGGAAATACAACTTGCCTGTTTGGCGAATTTTTAAGCCAAAACCTGCCAAATTGGCAAGTTTTTGTGAGCTTTTTTCTTCTATGCGAATTTTTGGTGCAGCTCTGCCGCACCCTATCGGCTAATTGTTGGTGCGGAGGTGCCGCACCCTGCATGCCAATCAGTTCACCTCTTGAAAATTGGTTTTTCCAACAAGGCGGCAGCCTGCTTTGGGGCTACTGCACGCGCAAAGAGAAATCCCTGGACAGACTCACAGTTCATTTCACTTAATGTAGTAAATTGATCGTTTGTTTCTACGCCTTCCGCAACCACATTCATTCCAAGACCATGCGCCAGTGCCAAAATCGTCCGGACTATCTCCACGCCGCTGCCCTGCGGTTTCCAGCTGGCTGATGAATGTACGATCGATCTTAAGGGTATCGATGGGCAGAGTGTGCAGGTAACCCAGCGAAGAATATCCCGTTCCAAAATCATCAATTTGAACCTGTATACCCAAATCACGTAACCTGGATAACATATCTCGAAGTAAATGCGAAATCTTCCACGATCAAGGTTTCCGTCAGTTCCAACTTTCAAACTGGTGGGTTCCAATTTGTATTTTTGAAGGGTTGCGGCGATCTTTTGAACCAGATCCGTCTGGGTGGATTGCCTGGTAGACAAATTCACGCTGACGGTCAAAGGCGGGTCTGCAGGAAATTCCTCCTGCCAGACACGGATCTGGCGGCATGCCTCGTCCAGGACCCAGTAACCCACCGGAACAATGAGCCCCATTTCTTCAAGAGTTGGGATGAAATCCAGGGGAGGGATTAGCCCCCGCGTTGGGTGCTGCCAGCGTATCAATGCTTCAAATCCGGTGATGCGACGGGTTTTTACTTCGACAATTGGCTGGTAATAAACGATGAATTCCTGATTGTTCCATGGCTTTGCGAAGGTCGTTCTCCAATTCCTGATGGTCATCACACCGTCAAGCATAGCCTGATCAAAAATCTCATAACGGTTCCGGCCCAGCTTCTTGGCATGATACATGGCAATATCGGCATCGCGCAAGATATCTTCAGCTGCTTGTATCCTGGCATCATCCAGGACAATGCCCATGCTTACGGAAATAAATACCTTGTGACCTTCCAAATCAGCAGGTTGAACCAGGCTTTGCTGGATCCGATCCGCAACGACCGATAATCATCAGCGGAAATTCCATATCTTCAAGCAGGATGACAAACTCATCGCCCCCCAGGCGGGCGACAGTATCCTGGCTGCGGACGCAAGCTTTTAAACGTTTGGCGTTCTCGATCAGTAATAGATCCCCAATATTGTGGCCCATTGTGTCATTGACGACCTTGAAGCGATCCAGGTCAATGAAGAAAACGGCAAATTTAAAATCCTTGTTGCGCCTGGAACGTTCGATCGCATGGCGTACACGATCCAAAAATAATACGCGATTGGGCAGGTTGGTTAATGGATCATGAAGCACAGAGTAGGAAAGTTGTTTCTCCGAACGCTTGCGTTCAGTAAGTTCAATTTTCAGTTTTTCGTTGGCCTGATTAAGCTGTTCTGTGCGTTCGACTACCTGCTGTTCCAGGTTGGAAGTTAACGATTGCAGACTTTCTATCATATGATTTAAGTAGATATTCAATTCGCCAAATTCGTCTGAGGAAGATACCTCGATGCGCCGGTAAAGGTGCCCGATTTCAATTTCTTTAAACAGTTCGATCATCTTACGGAATGGGGTTGTGAAATAGGAAACCAGCCGGAACGACAGAACCATCCCGACGACAATGCCGCCAATGCCAGCATTCAAGATGATCAGGATGGCACTGTTCACGAGTTGAGGAGAGCGGGAGACATCTGAAAAAACCCGGCCTATCTGCTGGTAGGCGGCGGGTACGATCAGAAGCAGGCTGATGAGGGCTATGCCGACAAAAGCGATGGATAATTTCAACCAAATACGCATGCCTTTCAAACCGCTCAGTTGAATTTCGAACTCTTTTGGAAGGGTGGCTTGAATTACAGGTTTAAAGAATTGATCAAGCACCAGGTTCCCCATGAGAAGGTTAACCAAACTGGCTGCTGCAGCCGCCAAACCGAGTTGTACGATTTGGGTAGTTGTGAGATCCAGTTTGAAATAACCGTACAGAATCACAGGGAAGAGCACCAGGACGAAAAGTTCGATGAATTCGAAAAGGTTATAAAGGTTGGATGCGGAGTTGGCCTAATGCCCAGGCGTGTTTTTCTTCTGCCGGGTTGCCGTTAACTACTTGAGGTTTGCCCAGTTTTTGAAGGTGTTTTATCAGATCAGTGTTACGCAGATAAAACTGACCAAGCAGCAAGGCATTCCTAACCAGTCAAAGCAATAATGCCAAAGATCAACAGGCTTTTACCCTGGGTTGTGCTGAATTCGGCGTTTTGTTGGGCAGGCATAACGGTTAACAAGATGAGCAGGGGGGTGTTGATCGTTTGCATGACCGCAACCATGAGGATGGGATACCAGCCCCGGGTACGGAGGAGAAGGCGATCGAAAAAAATTTCCGCTTTACTTTTATTTTTCATTCAGCTTCCCTTTCGGTGAGGCGGATACGCCCCGTGATGCTCTATCCAGACTCTCAAACCTGCCCCCCTTCTGGTTGGGAATATGGTGATCAATTATTACTAATTGTACCTATTTTAATCGCTATTTTGAATTCTTGAAACACGGGGTTATTAACGAAAAAAGCAATAGAAATGAAGGGGGGTACGTTCAAAGCAAGGGGTGGCGAAACCGTTGAAGATCACTGGTGGAATCCTCGTCAACCACTTCGCTTCGCTCCCCCCTGACCCCCTCTCGCGAAAACCGCTCGGGGGCACAAAAACCGTGAAATCATCGGGGTGCATAGTACGCGAGGGGCGATTCGTCGGAAGATCACTGGATGAATCCTCGTCGGCTCCATCGCAAGACCACTGGTGGAATCCTCGTCGACCCCTTGAAGACCACTTGGATGAACCCTCGTCGGCTCCATCGCAAGACCACTGGTGGAATCCTCGTCGACCCCACCCGCAAAGTACGCTCTGGGGTGCCGAGGAGGGAACTTTGAATAAAAGAGACACCCTTAAGGGTGTCTCTTTTATTCAGCTCCTCGTCGAAGACTCGAACTTCGAACCTAGCAGTTAACAGCCGCCCGCTCTGCCAATTGAGCTAACGAGGAACGCGCTCATTATTATAATTCATGCTCTTCTCGTGTCAAGCGCGTGACCATAACCGCATTAAAACAAAAGCCCGGTTGATCACCGGGCTCCTGCTTCCTGCATTATTCAGTTGGGTTAGTTGGCCGGGGCATAGGCACCGCAGTAAACGCCTGTGCCAGCTCCAGTTCCGAACCCGCTGCCGCGCATGCCGCCGCGAGCACCCTGCCTGAGGGCTGACTGCTGCATGAGATCAGCCTGCGCCTGGGTGATGAACCCCTGCGCCAATGCTTCCGCGGCAACATCGGTTTTCACCTGGGTCTTGAGTGCCCAGAACTCTTCGAAGGTCAACCCGGTGGACAGGGCGATCTGTGCGAAGGTCTCGCCAGCTTCGAGGCGTGATTCGATCTCGGAAGCGGGAATCCCCAGCGCTTCAGCGTAAGCGTCCATCATCAAAGCGTGGACATCTTCGTTTACAATTTCGGTGCCACGATTGCCAATGCCGCGCATGCCACCGCCCTGCCCGCCAAAGCCTTGGGTGAGCGGGTCATTCTGGA
Organism: uncultured Chloroflexia bacterium; assembly: GCA_963753625.1. GTDB lineage: Bacteria > Chloroflexota > Anaerolineae > Anaerolineales > Anaerolineaceae > UBA6107. The sequence continues at coordinate 364,590 of CAVWCP010000002.1, read as the reverse complement.
TGGGACCCTGGGCGGAGACCGCTGTAACGGTTCCGAAGACGGCTAATACTGCTATTGCAACGACCATTAAAACCAGTGTGCTTTTTTTCATTTTGTTCTCCTTTTTGTTGATCAGAGTTTGCCTCTGATTTATGACCCCAGTTTATCGGTCAGTTGTGAAGAAGTCGTGAACATGGTGTGAATTTTTGATGGAGGATTCCCGTAACACCCAAATGAATGACTTTTTCAATCCAGAAGAGGTGACATTACACACCGCGGGGTTGTTGACAGCTGACAATGCTTATGCTATCCTTGCGTTCGTTAATCCGATAATATCGAAAGGATACAACCATGTCTTATAAGATCACTACTGACTGCATTTCCTGCGGCGCGTGTGAAGCCGAATGCCCCGAAAACGCCATCTCCGAAGGTGACGGACTCTACGTTATCGACCCGGCCAAGTGCCAGGACTGCGGTTCGTGCGCCGAAGTTTGCCCCACCGGTTCCTGCGTCCCCGCATAGACAAGAGAAAAGTAAATCAAACAAGCCCGGTTTCTTAAAGAAACCGGGCTTTTAATTTCCCCGTTGTATAATTTTTTAAACACTACTTCCAGTCTGAAAGAGGGCAGCATGAAGAAATTTATCGCGGTGGCAGGAAACATCGGCGTTGGCAAATCCACACTGGTTGAAATGATCTGTTCCCAACTGGACTGCCAGCCATTTTATGAACCGGTGACGGAAAACCCTTACATCGCTGATTTCTACAGGGACATGCCCACCTGGAGTTTCCACAGCCAGATATTCTTTCTCACCCACCGCCTGCGGATCCACCAGGAACTGGTGCGCGCCGCGGGATCCGTCATCCAGGACCGCAGCATCTACGAGGATGCCGAGGTATTTGCTCACAACCTTTTCGTGCAGGGCACGCTCAGTGAGCGGGATTACGCCACCTACCGTTCACTTTACCGCACCCTGGCCGAGTACCTGCCCCCGCCGGATCTGATGATCTACCTGCGCGCGTCAGTGCCCACACTGATGCAACGCATCGCCCTGCGCAACCGTGATTACGAGCGCGAGATCGATCCCAAATACCTCTCACGCTTGAATGATCTTTACGAGAATTGGATCAACCACTTCACGCTGTGCCCGGTGCTCACCGTGCCGGCGGATGACCTGGACTACGTGGCGCATCCTGTCCACCTGGATCTGATCGCAAACAAGGTGCAGGAAAAATTAACGGGTAAAGAAGAAGTTATCTTTACCCGCGAAGAAGCACAGCGCACGTAAAATTAATCCCTGCTGGAACAGCAGAGAAACACCCAATCGAGTAGTATTTTTACTCTGGAAAAATATCCACAACGAGCTTGATGGCAGTGCGGACCTTGCTATCTATCTCCACATCCACAAATTCTGGCAGACAATAAACCTTCATTCCATCCTCTGCCAGATAGCCTTTGGCCAGTACCAGTGCCTTGACAGCCTGGTTAACCGCCCCGGCGCCAATCGCCTGGACATCTGCGTGTTTATGTTCGCGCATCACGCCAGCTATGGCCCCTGCAACTGCTGCGGTGCGAGAATTGGCTTTGACTTTGATGACATCCATAATGTGTTCTCCCTTCCGGATCTCGATGATCGTGTAAGCCAAGGGGACAAACAATATTGTCTACACAAATAATACTAGAAATGAGGGTCAGTTTCAAGCATGGACTTTGTGATTAATTAACTTAATCTTTATTTATTAATTAAGGATATAGTAACAGCAGTAGGGGGTGTGGATTTGTGGATAAGGACTTGTGATCGAAGAAATTTGCCTGTCAATTATGGTCAACCCTCACCTCGACCCCCACATATGGGGGCAAATCCAAAGCCGTTTCTCCCGTAGGAGGTGTGGAGAAAAACGGAGAATAGGGCTTCGTTTCCCGAATCTCTTCCGACCGCCAAAGCCCTGTGGAGAAATGTGGATAAGTTACTCTAAATTGAACAGAGTTTATGAGAAAATCTGCCCGCTTCTCCACATAAAAACCGCTTTCTCCACAGAAAACGGGGTTTTCTCCACAATGAAGGAGTCGGTGAATCGTAATGTGGGGATAAAGATCAGCTGCGCAGCTGGTCGAGGGATTCTTCAATGCGGTCAAGCGCGCCATCCAGCAGTTCCAGGCGGCTGGCGATGTTCCGGGTATCCAGCTCCAACTGGCGGCAAAGGCTCTGCCAGGCTTTATAGGGTTCGCCTGATTTTGGCAGGTCGGCTGCCATGCGCGTCCAGGTAAAGAGCAGTATCCACAAAGCCGCAGCGGGGCGTTCTTCGGCCAGACCCTTGATTGCCTTGAGATAGTAATTCTTGCGCGTTGGGTTCAGAGTAACGGGAGCCTTGCCGGATTCGTTGAGCTGGTCGTAGGCGGTTTCCCAGCCGGTGAACCAATCCGCCCACTGGTCATCGGTGACGGATTCACTGGTGAAGGACTGCACAAGTTCGCCTGCCAGTTCGGACATGCCCGCCCAGGTGCTGCGCTGGGGCAACTCCAAAAAGAGGCGGCGTATGGGCAGGGGAGACCCGGTCATTGAGGCAGCCGCATTGGCGCTGTCGCGGACCACTTCCAGCAGCGCATTTACGCGCTTGACCCCCTGCGGGATGGCGCCATCCTGCAGAGCCTGCCAGGTGAGGCGGGCAGGGGACAAGAAAGTACGCACGCGTTCGGCAATATTTTCGGGATGGTTGAACTGGGCGGTGCCGGCGGAGCGGGTGTAATCCAGCCAATGAAAGGGATCGTGCAAGACCATTGGTCCGCGTGCCAGGAGACTGCCCAGCCAGGGATTGGTTCGCAGTTTACGGGCAGGGGCAAAGGCTTCCTGGGGGTAATGAGCAATGTCAAGGTGGACATCGGCGTTAATGCGGATCACCTCACGCGCGGTGGTCAGCGGGCGATCGTGAATGCAAAAGAGGTCAATATCCGTGATGCCTGCCAGGAAGGGTTCCTCGTTGAGCAGCGATCCGCCAATGTAGACACAGGCAATGCCGCGGTCTTTGGCGACCAACTTCGCGGAATTTTCACGGGCAAGATTCAGTAGTGTGTCTCGGGTGATGCGCATAACTCTCCAGTTTATTGGATCGGCAGTTCCGGTTGGAATGGGGCACCTAAAAGCGCCTGGTTGATGCGCTGCTCAACGAGCGCCAGGTCTTCCGGGCGGTTGACGAAATCAAGGTCGTTGGTGTCGATGATGAGCACAGAGGCAGCATGTGAAGAATCCAGGTAGTAATCATCGTAGGAACGGTTGAGGAGGTCGATGTAAGCGCGTTCCATCTGGCGTTCGTAGGGGCGGTCGCGCTGGGCGATACGGCGCATGAGCGTGTCGGTTGAGGCGCGCAGGTACACCACTAATTTTGGAGGAGTCACCTTTTCGGCAAGGGCCTCCTGGACGTTGTAATACATATCCAGTTCGTCTCCCTGAAGGTTGATGCGCGCGAAAAGAGCGTCTTTTTCGAAGGTGTAATCACTGATGATGGAGATGGATTCAGCCAAGCGGTCTGTGATGTTGCGACGCTGCTGGTGATAACGGCTGAGGAGGAAGAAGATCTGCGTCTGGAAAGCGTAACGCGCGCGGTCGGCGTAAAAATTGCTTAAAAAGGGATTCTCTTCAAAGACTTCCAGCACCAGTTCCGCTTCGAATGAGGTTTGAAGCAGCCGGGCCAGGGTGGTTTTGCCGACACCAATGACACCTTCGATCGCAAAGTACATGCAGCGCTCCGTAAAGTGGGAGATGATTGAAATTAAAATATACCATAAATTGCGAATGTCTTTACGAGGAGCGAAATGACGAAGCAAAAACCAAGTCACCAGTTAAGTTAATTGGAGATTGCTTCGCCAAAAACGGGCTCGCAATGACACTTTGTCACTCTTTAAGTTAATTGGAGATTGCTTCGCCAAAAACGGGCTCGCAATGACTTATTCGCTGTCGATGCGCCAGTAGGCGCCGCCGCCGCCCTCGCGAGCCATCATTTTGTACTCGATGAATCCACGGCGGATGGAAGCGGTATCCGCGTTGAACCCGAGGAGGATCTCGTTGACTTCCTTTTCAGCGTAGCGCCTGCCCGGTTCAAAGGCTTTGAGCACATGGCGCAGCAGCACGAGGAATTTCTTCTCCTGGGCGGGGAAGACCTTGATGCGCCCCTCGCGGTTGAGGAAGGTGTTGAGCACCTTGCGCTCAAAGGCATCCTCGCCTTGTCCTTCAGATAGGCGCGGTAAGTTTTCCTCCTGCAGAAGGTGTTTGGCCATATTCTTTATGGTTTCCATCTGCAGCGAGTAGATGAAATAATGTCCATCAGGCTGCGCCTTGACCAGGCCGGCGTAAGCCAGGCTGGATAGGTGACCGGAGGTGGTGGAAACGCTCAGCCCGAGCGCTTTGGCGAGGTCACTCACCGAGGAGGGTTTCTGCGCCAAAAGGCCGACGATCTTGAGGCGGTTCTCGTCCGCCAGCGCGCGGAAGAAATCAAGCAGTTCGGGTATTTGTTGATGTGTGTCCATTTCTTTCTCCTCGAAACAATTCGTTAGATACCGAAATGATTTTACCATTTCAGTATTGTTTGTCAAGAGGAATGCACGCGAAAATCCGGGAGCCTTTTGGGAAACCCGGATTTATAACCAACACGAATGATCGGATCAATCCCCCGGCATTAAGGATCGGAGCCCGAGGATTTATTGCTTATTTAGGGTATCCGTTCACACCGATGCTTATCTGCACTCCAACGGCACAGATCGGGATATGTGCGATTACAAAAGTCCTCTGAGTTAAAGGATTCGCATATATCAACTTCAGCCGGGGTGGGGGTGAAGGTGGGCACGAGGGTGGGCGTGGGGGTAATGACGCGCACGGTAAGCGTCTCAATCCCCGATAGATCGCCAGAGGTTTCTCCAGTATCCGCCTTGACCCAGCATTCTTGAGTGGCATCCAACTGCACATAGAACCAGGAACTGCCCGTGACGGCGCCAACGATGGGATATTCCGCGCCGACTTGAGTGAGACCGAGCGTCCTCCAGAGCACCGAATTGCCTTCGCGGCAATTGGCTCTTTTGACCGCCTTGAAGAGTGGAGGTTCAACAACCACTTCCACTTTCTTTTCCACGGTGAACTGGCAAGGGGAGGAATAAGTGGGCGCGTGGGAATCATCCCCCGACCATAGCGCTTCTACCGACCAGTTGCCGGTTAAACCAGGAGTGAAGTCGTCCTGGTAGACTCCGTTGGCAGCGGACAAAACCGTTTTTGTTTCTTGTTCACCAGCCGGGTTGGTATAGGTCAGAGAGACCACGTCAGATAAGCCGGGTTCCAGTTTACCTGTTATTGTAACGGGTTCATCCGGAGCGCTTGATCCGCCTGGGGCGGAACATGAAATACTGGAGGGGTCCACCACCCGGGCTTCGAAATTGAAGCACTGCACTGGTGTGAGGAAACTGGTGAGCGGCATAAGAACACAAAACTTAGAGCGGCAGGCTGTCCCCGGTTTTTCACCCGGCTTGGGAGCCCCAAAGACGTTAAAATTTATCGTCTCGCCGGGCTGCATCCTCCCTGAAGAAGGCTCAATGTTAAAATCCCAACTGACGCATTGCTTGCCGTTTTCATCCGGCACCTCGATGGCTTCGAAAGGAATCCCGACCAGGCATTTATCTGAAGCGCTCATGCTCATACCGCCAAGGTAGGGAACTTCCACGGCGCTCATTGTACTGCCGTAAAAATGCGCGAAGGTTTCGTAGGCGATGTTGTTGGTTACGTCGGACTCTCCGCCGATGGATTCAATGTCCACCTTGATCTCGAGGGGCTCGGTGGAATCCGTAAAAAGTTGCGCTGTTCCATACTGGGATTGACCGGGCAGGATCTCATCGACATGGGTTGTCTCCAGAAGTTTTGGCAGGGAAAGCGGCAAAATACCAACCTCCCCTGCGGGGGCACCGCAATTTTCTGTAGCGATCGACGAGGAGATGGGCTGCCGCATGTAAACGTTGACATTAAAGTCCCCTCCGGGTGCCGTGCCGCCGTTGTGGATGATGTAGGTCATATCATTTGGGCCTATCAATGAAATAGGGTCGCCATTACCAGACGGGATGTTTTTAGTTCTTAAAAGTATCCGATATTCAGGATTTCTTGAACGGTTACTTTCTGAGAAGGAGGAAATTTACCCCAACCGAATATTTCATTATCGTTCCATATATCAGGAGACTGGTATTTATCGTAAGGCTCCCCTTCGTTAACGGGTCCCTGGTTGATATAAAGTTCAGGAAATGGGTTGACTGACCTTTGTGCCAAGACAGTACAGGCGGAGTCTCCGGGTTTTGAGAGATTGGTGATTCTCACCAAATGGGCGTCGTTGTAATAGGCTTCTCCGGGTTGAAGAAGGGCGTAAGGATTTGGTTCATTTGTCAGGGCAGCAGAGGCCGTGCCGGAAAGTGTGTAATCCAGGAAAGGATTGCTGAATGTTACCAGAACACCTTCTTCAGGTATTTCCTCATCTCCATTAATGGGTTTACGGCATTCCGCCATGATGCCAATAAACTCAGCAGACGAACCAGTGGAAATTAAAAGCGCATTGTTGCCTTTTTTCTCAACTGGATCGAGCACCGCGGTAATTTCGCAAGACCCCGAAGAACAAGGCAAGCTGGTGGTGTTTGCGCTCCAATCGAGCCAGCCGCGGTCCAGTTTTGTCCAGGCGCTGAAGTGGTACATGTCGGGATCGTCATCCATGATATCCCAATGGCCTAACCCCACATTTTTTCCATAGTAGAGGTCGGGCGCACCAATCAAGTGACCCAGTTCGTGGGCGGTAACCGAGAGCAAGACACTATCTGCCTCTCCCTCGCCGATTTCTGCAACCATCATTGGAATCAACTTGTGATATTCCTGAGGCGCATTTAAATCGATCGCCTTGTACTTTGTTGGATAAGCGTAAAAAGGGGTGGGTGTATTAACCAACAAGCCTGACCACCACGGTGCTGCATATTAGAAACAAAGATAACGCGGTCGTAATTCAGGAGAGAGTCGCCCAGTTCGGTGTAGGCGAGGGTCATGGCGATCTGCTTGAAACCAATAGATGATTCGGCGATTTCGGCGAGGGTGTAAGGGGCATCCCACCAGCCATCCGTGCTATTGGGGTTATTTAGCAGGTCAAAATCAAAATACATCTGACCGAAGGATGCATTTTGATAATACGTGTTGATCTCTTTATCCATTAATTGGACGTAATCGGACGCGAAATGCCTTGGCTTTTTAATATCCGCAAGATCCTGTGCGGAAAATGGTAAACAGTCCTCAGGCGTAGGACAATTGGGCTCCTTATTAAATTTCATCATCACCACCAACACAGGTACAGCTTCACCGGTCCACTCCGGGGCAAACCACACCCGCTGAGACCAGAAGCAAGGATAAGGACTAAAAAAGCACAAAGGATCAGTTTGCTCTGAAAACGCATGGGTTTCGAAGCCATATTACCCTCCCCAGGATCGCGGCTGATTTATGCAAATACTATACAATTTTATTTTTCATTATTCAATGATCGAGTTAACAAATGAATAATCCGGGTTTCTGAATGAAGAAACCCGGATTATGATTCAACAAGAAATATTTTTTGGGAGTAGACTAAGCCACTTTTTCCAGCTCATCCACCAGCTTGCTGAGCACATCGAAGCCGCCCTGCCAGAACTCGGCCTTGCGCGGGTCCACGCCGGCATCCGCCAGCACCTTCATAGGCGCTTCGGAGCCACCGGCTGCCAGCAGGTTGATATATTTGGGTTTGAAGGATTCGCCCTCTTCCTTGAAGCGTTTGTAAAGCGAGAGCACCAGCAGCTGACCGAAGGAGTAAGCGTAAACATAGAAAGGCACCTGGTAAATATGCGGGATGGAGACCCATTCCCACTTGAACTCGTCGGCCACTTCCACCGCGGAACCGAACTGCGCCTTGAGATTCTTCATGTAGGCTTCGGAGAGCTCGTCCACTGAAGCGCCGTCGACGATCATCTGGTGGGCTTCCTTCTCGAACAGGGCAAAGAACACCTGGCGCTGGATGGTGGCGTAGGCATCGTCCACCTGGCGGAAGAGCAGGTCGCGTTTGACGGCTTCGTCGGTTTCCTCAGCCAGCATCTGATCCACCAGCATCATCTCGCCAAAGGTCGAGGCGGTCTCAGCCAGGGGCAGGCAGGCGTGCTGGGTGAAGAGGGTGTGCTTCTCCGCCAGCATGGAGTGGATGGCGTGCCCCAGTTCGTGCGCCATGGTGGCCACATCATCGGCTTTGCCCTGGTAATTGAGCAGCACCCACGGGGTCAGATCAGGGGTGACGGTGGCGCAGAAAGCCCCGCCGCGTTTGCCCTTGCGGACTTCGCCGTCCAGGTGGTCTTCAGCGAACACGCGTTCAGCCAGTTTGGCGAACCTGGGATCGAATTCCTTGAAGGAAGAGAGCACCTTTTTGGCGGCTTTTTCATACGGATAGGGTTTATCCGCCTTGGCAACAGGGGCGTAAACATCATAGCGGCGCAGCTTTTTCATGCCGAGCAGCTTGGCTTTCAATTTGAAAAAGCGCTGGAAGGTACCGATGTTCTTCTTTGCCACCTTGAGGAGCAGTTCAATGACCTCATCCGGCAGGTCGTTGGCGAGGTTGCGGGCCGAGATGGGGGTCTTGAAGTGGCGCAGGGTCACTTCCTCGTTCTTCCAGTCGCGGACCACCGTCTGGTACATCTGCCCGAGGATGAGTCCGTCGTCACCATAGACGCGGTAGAGTTCCTGGTAGGCGCGCGCGCGCAGGTCGGGGTCGGAGCCGCGCACCAGCGCCATCAATTCGCCGCGGGTCAGTTCCTTTACAACGCCATCCACTTCCACCTTGAACACGTAGCGGTTGGTGATGGAGTCGTACAACGTGGTGAGGGCATTGATGCCGGTGACATTCTTGGTGTTGATGATCTTCTCTTCGGCTTCGGTGAGGGTATGCGGTTTGAAGTGGCGCATCTCCTCCAGCCAGTAGCGGTAATCGCCGGAGTTCTTCATCAGGCGGGCAGCCGCGGCTTCGGGGAGTTCCTTCCACCATAAGCCAAAGAAGAGCGTGCGGTTGCCCAGGTCGGCCGACAACTGCTCGGTCTTGGCCATCAAAGAGAGTGCGCCCTGGTCCTGGGTATCAGCGGAGAACCACAAGCCGGCATAACTGCCCAGTTTGGACGCCGATGCGGTGGATCTGCTCCAGCGCCTGGATGATCTTCAAGAAATCTTTCTCGCTGATGTCTTCCTTGAGCAGAGCACGGAATTTTTCGAACTCGGTGGTCAGATCTTCGATCTTTTTGAAATCAGCTTTAATTTCAGGACCCTTGTCGGAGGGGTAAATATCCCCAAGGCTCCAGCGTTTTTGTGCATATCCTTTTTGTGTTGACATGGACGATTCCTTATGAAAAATGAATTTTGAGTGCTGTAATCACCGCAGGATGTAATTCGACTCACCTGCGAGGTCATTATACAATAATTGAATTGCCTTTGATTTTCATTAGAAATTTTGAATTACAGAGATATATTTCTTACAACGGGCAATAATTCCCGGTGTATCTGCGGTGACCCCGCCACATGGGCGTAAGGAGTATTAAAGTAATCCGGGTTCCCCTCCAGGTTGGTGACCGTTCCGCCAGCCTCCTCGACGATCAACGCGCAGGCAGCGATATCCCACGGGGTCGAGCCCAGGTCCCAGTGACCGTCGGTGCGTCCGCAGGCGGTGTAACACAACGCGATGGCAATTGACCCCAGGCGGCGCACCCCCTGGGTGTTTTTGGTGAGGTGGTGGATCAGTTTTAGATTGCGTTCAAGGTTGCCTTCATCGTGCGAGGGCAGTCCGGTGGTGAGCAGGCTTTTCTGCAGCGATTCGCAAGCGGATACGCTGATCGGCTCGCCATTCAGCCAGGCGCCTTTACCGCGTTCTGCGGAAAAACACTCTTCGCGCGAGGGATCGTAAACCACGCCCAGCTGCATCCTGCCATTGCGGGCATAGGCGATGGAGGTGGCATAGACCGGCAGGCGGTGGCTGTAGTTGATGGTGCCATCCAGCGGATCAATGTACCAGCAGTGATTGGCGTCCCCTTTCACTTCGCCGGTCTCTTCGGTGATGATGGCGTGCGCCGGAAAATCCCTGAGGATATGATCCATCAGCGCGCGTTCACAGGCGTGATCGATCTCGGTGACCACATCAAGAGCGCTTTTCATCTGAATGTGGTGTATCTGGTGAAAACCATCAAGCGCGATGCGCCCGGCTTCTTTAGCCCAGGTAATCACCTGCTGCAATGTAGGTTCGTGCGATGTCATTTATTAAGCCTCTCCATTGATCTCACTTATCAGGCGTTCAAAAAATTTTTCAAGATAGACTGTGCGCTGGCGCGCGATCTTTTTGGCGCTGTTTGTGAACAAGCGGCTTTCGACCTTGCGCAGTTTGAAAAGGTGCTCGTGATAGGCGCTGTGCAGCTCGCCGGGTTCTTCCTTGCCGGTGAGCAAAAATTGCTCGGAAGGTTTGGCATAAAATGGCGTACCTGCCAGGGCGGCGTAAACCGTCACGCGCACAGCCCCGATAGCTCCCAACACATCCAGTTTGTCGGCGTCGAAGAGGCATTTGGCTTCAATGGTCCCGGGCGGCTCGCGGTCGTCGCGGAAGCGGTGAGCGCGGATGCAGTGCTGCACCGCCGAATCGCGCTCCTCCGGCCAACCCTCTCCTTCAACACATTTCCGGCGATCTCCGCGGAACGCAGGTGGTGCTCCAGGCGGCTTTCACTGCCGGGGGTGGTGCCGTCGGCGTCATGCAGCAGCGCGGCGGCACGCACGATCTCCAGGTCAGCGCCTTCGTCTTTTGCCAGGCGTTCCGCCATGCGGTAAACGCGCTCGATGTGCGAGAAATCGTGCACCGCATCGGTGTTGATGTACCATTGTTTGGCTTGTTCAAGCGTGAGCATATTCAACCTTTAACCACGAAAGTCACGAAAAATACGAAAGGATGATAAAAAACAGACCTTAACCACAGAAAACACCGAATACACTGACGATAAAACCACAAAATCCTTAACCACGAAAAATACGAAAAATATGAAATGAAAACTTTAACCACGAAAACACTGAATACACTGAACATAAAATCATGAAATTCTAAAATACCAAGAATCAAAAAAAGCATTTTCATTCAGTTAATAATTTGCTGTTGACCGCGTGTTCTTTGATTAACGAACTAATCCCTTCTTGATGACCGTTTCCACCAGATTTCCGCCAAAGCGATAGCCCAGGTGGCGGTAATCCTCCACTGAGAGGATCAACAAGTCAGCCTGTTTGCCGATCTCGATTGAGCCGATGCGTTCCTGGCGGCCGATGGCTGCGGCAGCGTTAATGGTAGCGGCAGCCAGCGCCTGCGCCGGGGTGAGTTTGAGGTAGCGGCAGGCCAGCGCCATCACGAACTGCATGCTCTCGCACCAGGCGGTGCCGGGGTTGAGGTCGGTTGCCAGCGCCAGCAGGCAGTCTGCTGCCAGCATTTCCTTTGCGGGTGAATACTGCGGTTCCGCCAGCCCGAAGGGGGTGCACGGCAGCGAAACCATGACAGTGGCGGAACTGCCAAGCGCTTTGATCTCCGCGGCGGAAGTTTTGACCGCGTGGTCGATGGAGATGGCGCCCATCCCGGCTGCCAGGCGTGCGCCGCCGAGGTTTTCAAACTCGTCCACATGCGCCTTGAGTGGAAACCCGAGCTGTTTGGCTGCGGTCAATATCTGCGCGTCTGCTCCAGGTCGAAGGCACCCTTCTCGCAGAACACATCCACAAAAGGCAGCGGGCGGGAACCCGCGTGCGCCTGCCACCAATCCTTTACGATCCGGCAGCATGTGCTCGCACAGCAAACGGGTATATTCATCCGCTCTGCCGGCATACTCCGGCGGAACAGCGTGGGCACCCAAAAAGGTCGGCGCGATCTCCAGCGGACCTTCTTCGTCCAGTTTCAGTAAAACTTCCAATTGGGCTAATTCAGCGGTCAATTCCAAGCCCGTAGCCGCTCTTGGCTTCCGCGGTGGTGGTGCCGTGCCTGAACATTCCCTGCGCACGCCGACGGGTTTGCGCCAGCAGTTCTTCAGGCGCGGCTGCACGCGTGGCGTTTACCGTGGAGGCGATGCCCCCGCCGGCGTTCATGATCTCCATGTAGGTCTTGCCCTGCAGGCGCATCTCAAATTCAGCGGCGCGGTCGCCAGCCCATACCAGGTGAGTGTGCGGATCAACGAACCCGGGCATCACCACTTTACCTCTGGCGTCCAGACGTCTCTTCATGGGGATACTTGTTCAACAGGTCGCGGGTGTTGCCAACCGCCTCGATCGTTCCGCCCTGCAGGAGGACAGCGCCATTTTCAATGATGCCCAGGCGCCCGAGCGCATTCCCGCGCTGCGGACCCCGCCAGCCAGGGTAATCAATTGAGAAGCAGAATGAATTAACATGAGCCCTCGGTAAACGACAATGTTTCAAGACAAGTATACCCGAACGCCGGAAGGGTGCCTTTGAAATCAGATTATTCCCGAGGTATTTTTGGTATTAGTGACCCTAAACATTTCAATGTCTAGACATATTCATTTATAATAGGAAGGTCCTAATCGCAGATTTATCGAGGAATCCATGACCCTTTCTCCCAGTTCCACCTATGATGTGATCATCATTGGCGCCGGCCCCAGCGGCATTTTTACCGCTTACGAGATCCGCAAGAATAACCCGGGTGCGCGCGTGCTGATGATCGAGAAGGGCAAGTCCATTGAGAAGCGCAAATGCCCCAAGCGCAAGACCGGGATTTGCGCCAACTGCCAGCCCTGCGCCCTCACCACCGGTTTTTCGGGCGGCGGCAGTTTCAGCGACGGCAAACTCTCCATCAACCAGGATGGCGAGATTGGCGGCGAACTGGCGCAATTCATCGGCATTGAAAAATTCCGCGAGATCCTGCATTACGTGGATGAGCTGTATGTCGGTTTTGGAGCAGACACAGAAAGTTTACAGCAGCAACCACTCCCCCGAAGTGAACCTCATCCGCAGGCAGGCTGCCCAGGCGCACCTGAAGCTGATCGATTCACGCGTACGCCACATGGGCACCGAGAAAGCCTATGAAATCTATTCCCGCATCCAGCAGGAACTGGAAACCCTGGGCGTGCAGATGCTTTTTGAGACCGCCGTGCAGGATCTGCTGATCGAGGACCTTGCCGGGAGCGAAAAGAAAGTCCGCGGCGTGGTTCTGCCTGACGGTTCACTGCTCTATGCTGATCATATCGTGGCGGCCATCGGGCGCGAGGGCAGCGAGTGGCTGAACAGCATGTGCCACAAGTACGGCATTTCCTCCAAGCCGGGACCTGTGGATATTGGCTGCCGGATCGAAACGGACGCCGCCATCACCTCCGCAATTGACGATGTGCTTTACGAACCGAAGCTGGTGTATTACACCCCAACCTTTGAAGACAAGGTGCGCACCTTCTGCTGGAATCCGCGCGGTGAAGTGGTGGAAGAACGCTATGGCGAGCACCTCTCCGTGGCGAACGGACACTCCTACAAGGACGAAAAGCTCAAGACCACCAACACCAATTTTGCCCTGCTGGTCTCAAAAAATTTCACCCAGCCGTTCAAAACCCCCATCGAGTACGGGCGCTACATCGCCGAGATGGGCAACATGCTTTCGGGGAACAAGGTGATCGTGCAGCGCTACGGGGATTTCAAGCGCGGCAGGCGCACCACCGCTGAAAGGCTGGTCAAGAACACCATCCGCCCCACCCTGGGCGACGCTGTGCCCGGCGACCTCAGCCTGGTGATCCCCTACCGCATCCTGCTGGATATCGATGAAACCCTGGAGGTGCTCGACCAGATGATGCCGGGCATGTCCAACGGCAGCACGCTGCTCTACGGCGTGGAGGTGAAGTTTTATTCGAACCGGCTGGTGGTCGACAAACACTTCCAGACGAGCATCCAGAACCTGCACGCGCTGGGTGATGGCGCAGGGCTCACCCGCGGGTTGATGCAGGCCAGCATGAACGGGGTGTGCATGGGGCGCATGCTCAACGGAAGTTGGTAAATCCATCCCAAAAGTTATGGTAAAAGGTTAATCAACAACGGCAGTATTTTTGGGCAGCTTGATGCGCGTTAGGATCGACCACCGCCACCAGGTCCAGCCCCAAACACACCAGCGCGTTGACCAGGAAGCCCCCAGCGTACAAGCGCGGCGCCACCACATCCCCAATGGCGCGCCCGATGGAGAGCGCGGCGATGAATAACGCCATCATCGTGGCGCGGGCTTGCGGAATCACTTCAGTCATCATGGGCAGGGCGCTGACAATTCCAATCTCAAACGTCAAGTAGAACATGAATAACCATACAAAAGCCCCGGTCTCGCTTTGCCCCAGCCACGGCAGGGTGATGACCCAAAGCCCGTTAAGCAGAAAACTGATGCCCACGGTGCGTTCCTTACCCAGGCGGTCTGCCAGGAAACCCGCCAATCCCTCGCCGCTCAAGTTCAGACAACCCGATCACCAGGGACGCTGCTCCCAGTGCTGCGATCTGCAAGTCCAAAAGCGTCCTGCATCCATACCCCGAAAACCACATTCACCAGCTCGTTGCCGATGATGAAGAACATACCCATCAACATCCCCATAACGGCGGGAGTGGAGCGCAGCACTTTTTTAATGTTCTTTGAAGACCACAGCGGTTCGGATTCGGCAGGTCTATCCTGCGGCACGAAACGCCAGATGAGCACCAGGATGCCTATTCCCAAACCGGTCAACCAGATGAAAGGCGTGTTCCACCCGGATGTTTCCAGTAACAAGCCGGCAAGCGGAACCATCACGATGAAGGAAAGCGCCCACGAGACTTCGCTGATAGCCAGATAAAGCCCGCGCCGCTTGTAAGGCACGTGGTCGCCGATGAACGCCTGGATGGCAGAGATGAGCAGGTTATTGCCCAGATTACACAACAGGATCGTAATAAAGAAAGTGACGATATGCGGAAAAAGACTGGACGCCAGTGTGCCTGCCAGGAAGATAGCGATGCCGATAAGCATGCCGGTTTTACGCCCCCGCTGGTCAGCGATTGGAGAGAGGAATGGTACTGCAGCACTGGCTGCCATGGATACTGCCATCGCCAGGGAAATGGTGGCGATCTCCACTTCCAACCCGGAAGCAAACACTGCCAGGAATGGATAGATCATCCGGGACGAGGTGGAAACGATCATCCTCGCAAACGTAAAAACCCCCATCTGTAAATTCAACGATCGTCCCGAAATAATCATCATATCAATCCTAAATAAAAAACCTCCCGGTCGACCGGGAGGGAAGTTGAAACGTTTTACCTATTCGATCGTGCGTTGAGGCCTCTCGGCAGGCTGTTGAAGCGCACTAGTCTGGCGGGTGTAGGAAGCCACCCGCCCGATGCGGATCAACCAGTCCAACTCTTCATCCAAAATATGGTGGCTGATATCCTTTTCGACGACGGGGAGGAAATCTCCGCTGCGCACATCCTGGAACAGGCCGTCACCCCAATCGATGACGATTTCGCCATCTTTCAAAGAGAGTACCCACTGCCGATTTACTGGTGTCCCACCACTCATATCTGCTCTTTCATAATCGAAGGTTAAACCGATTATCCCACAAATGTGTCAAAGGTAGTAGCGCGTAATTTTTTCACCAAATCCCCTTGAACTTCCACCCAGATATCGTGCATGGGGCATTCATCACTATTGTCACAGGAATCAGGGTGGAGGGCGCAATAATTGAGGGAGATCGGTCCGTCAATGGCTTCAACCACTTCCAGCAGGGAAATGCGTTCTGCGGGTCGTGAAAGCATCACGCCGCCGTGGGCTCCGCGTGAAGTGTTAATCAAGCCGGAGATGGAGAGCTGCGAGATGATCTTGGCAAGGAATGAAGGGGGTATCTTTTGCACTTCCGCGATCTGGCTTGTGGCAGCCCGCTGTGTCCGGTTCAAGTTTTGCCAGGAATACCATTGCCCGGACGGCGTAGTCAGCTTGTTTTGTAATTTGCATGTGAGGCATCCTTTTCTAGTAAAACAGGTAATTAATGTCCTTTTACTATTGTTATTGTATTATTCTAGCACGTCTTGCAACAGTGACAATGGTTACCACTTTGTAATAATCCCTTCAGATTCCCTACAAAAGGTTCAGGCGGTATAATTTCCGTATGAAAAAATTCAGATTCCAACAACCTGTTATCTGTACGGTATGGCGACCTTGATCCTCAATGGCATGTCAACAACGCCCGCTTCCTTTCCTTCATTGAACACGCCCGCATGAACTACCTGATGGAGGTTGGTATATTTGATGGTCATTCCTTCTGGGACCTGCCTCTGATCGTTGGCGACATCCATGTGCGCTTATATTAAACCGATCGAAATGACCGATAAAGTGGTCGTTTCCATCGGCGTCACGCGCATTGGCAACGAAAAGCGTACTGCTCGAATGCGAGATCACCGGTGAAGGCGGCGAGCCCCTTGTATGCCATCGCGCGAAAACACCCTGGTTGCCTATGATTACCGCACCAAGAGCGCAGTGCCGGTAACAGATGAGATGCGCGCACAATTTGAACGTTACGAGGGGAAACCCTTCAAGAAAGGCGAATGAGCATGAAACTCCCCGAAGTTGACTCCGCCCTGCTGACCAAATTCCTGGTGGACCTGCTCAAAACCCCCAGCCCAACCGGTTTTGCCCAGGAAGCCATTGCGCTGACCGACCATGTCTTTCAAAATCTGCCGGGAGTGAAGACCAAACGCCTGCCCAGCGGCGGGTTGATGGTGACGGTACCTGGCGCTAAAGATGACGCAGCGCGCGGGCTTACCGCCCATGCAGATACTCTCGGTGCCATGGTGAAAGCCATAAAGCCCAACGGGCGCCTGATGCTCACCAAAATCGGCGGGGTGATCTGGAACACGGTGGAGGGCGAAGGCTGCACCATTTACACCCGTGAAGGAAAACGCATCCGCGGTTCCATCCTGGTGATCACCGCATCCATCCATGTTTTTGGCTGAAAAACTTGCTGGAGACTCCGCGCAAGGAAGAAAACATGGAGGTGAGGCTCGACGAACGCGTGACAAATGCCGACGAAACCAAGGCACTTGGCATCGCGGTGGGTGACTTTGTCTCCTTTGATCCGCGGGTGGAGCTGACCAATGGCTTTGTGCGCTCGCGCCACCTGGACGATAAAGCCTGCGTTGCCTGCCTGGTGGAAGCGGTGCGCGCACTCTCCAGCGCCGGACTCAAGCCAGCACAAACCGCGTATATTTACATCAATAATTATGAAGAACATGGCTTTTTCTCGCCAGATGATTTCCCTGCAGCGATCAGCGAACTGCTGGCAGTGGATATGGCAGCGGTGGGCGAGGGGCAAACCTCTGATGAGTATCATGCCACCATCTGTGTCAAGGACACCAGCGGACCTTACCACCACGGGTTCAGCCAGCGTCTGCGAAACCTGGGTGACGAATTTGGTATCGACTATAAAGTGGATATCTATCCCACCTATTCCTCGGATGCCAGCGCCTACTGGCGTGCCGGCGGCAACATGCCCATCGCGCTGATTGGTCCGGGGATTGATGCCTCGCACAACTACGAGCGCACGCACACCGATGCGCTGGTGGACACCACGCGGTGGTTGATGGCATATTTGTTGAATTGAAAAGACCAATAAAGCAAGAACCCATTTCGTTATGAGATGGGTTCTTTTGTTATTAAACTAGCGATAAATGGTTATTCACATCCGGGATACACGTAGATCTTGCCCAACGAATCGCTAAAAATCTCAACTAATCCTTGTGTCACGTCATAGACTTCCTCTGGGAAATTCGTCTCGGTTTCACTATCCATCCCCACAAAGCTGGAAGGTTCAAAGATCACCAGTACGCCGCATTCTTCTCTGAATACTGTCTGCGCGGGAGTGTTCCTGTCTCCATATCGGTTGGTTGTGTGAAGTGCAGGATCATTAAGACCATCGAATGAGCGGTAAGGCTCTTTTTGAGTATAGAAGAGGACGATGGACACCGAGTTCGTGATGATCTTTTGTTCGCGCGAGAAATTTTGGATTTGAGCAATGAATGGGGAGTCTTTTAATCGTAATGACGTGTACCCTTCTCCATAACCGTGCATTAATACAGAAGCCTTTTTCACCTGCGGAACGAAGGTAAGGCAAAAAAGCAGAACAGTGATGCCCATTATGGTTATGCTCAACCACCACCTTCTGAATACACAGGTTGCGATGTACTCCAGCCCCAGAATGAAAATGAAAAGCATTGGCAGCATAGGAGAAAGCATACGGTTGCTAATATCCGGTGGAGGGGAGGTGAACAGGCTCGCTGCCAGGAGGAAGAGAAGATAAACACCCAGGTAAATCGTGCTTAAAAGGACTAATTTCTTTGACGCGGAAAAATCTGTTGATGGTATTCCGCTCTTGCGGGAACGAAGCAAGCCAATTGTTATCACTGCGAGGAATCCGATAACCAGGATTACTCTGACAATTGACGCGTCCACCTCAGGGAAAAGCCCACTACGGTACGGAAACCAAAATTTGACCGAATTGTAGGTTTCGAGAAGGAATTTACTCGCGATTTTCCCCGGATCACCCAGCAGCTTGATAATCCTTGCATCTTTGCCATAAACCAATGATTCCACGAGCAGCCAGGCCGCGAAGGGACCGGCTGAAATCACCGTGTAAATCAAGAGGGTTTTTAGACGGGTGAGCCAAGTTTTATTTACCGCAAAGAGCAGGAATAAACCACCGCTGACCAAAACAGAAACCTGCTGATAACGGATGAACACAGCCGCGGCTGAAAGTAATCCTGCCAACACAAGGTGGATTGGTCGTTCAGTTTTGGTGAACAGGGCCAACAATAACAACGCCAGGGTACCCGTCAGGATGGCTGACGATTCAGACATAATCCCGCTGAACGGGTTCAGCAGGAAGGGCGAACCGAGGATCAACACTCCGAAGAGGATGGCAAACAAACGCGAGGAGGTGATGCGCCAGATCAGCCAGCCGCCAATCAAGATCAGCAGCGCAAAACAAACGATATCTATCCAGCGCGCCGCTTCCACCGGTGAGGCAGTGACCAGGCTGGTGAGACCGATCAACACCGGGTAGCCGGGCGGGTAATGGGTGAGCCTGGCAAATATACCATTTGCCTGTGTATATCCCATCCCGCCGCCATTGACCCAGTTGATCCCTGCCGTGATATAGACGGATGAATCGCTGAAAGCCCATGGACCGATGTTGGTGTTGTAGTACACCAGGTACCCACCAGCAAGGCTGATGAACACGAGGATTGCCCAAAACAATACTGAGGTTAAATTTGAAAGGTTTGTTCATTTCTTCGATTATCTCATACCAAAATGAGTGGATAAATTTTGAATATTAGATGCCGGGTTTTACACCGAACCTAACCCCGATGCGGTGGATTTTGTTTATCAGTAAATCAATTACCTCAAGCCCAGTTGTTTCCCTTCTGCCAACATGCGAATCGCTTCAGCAATCCTGCGGTCTCTTGTCTCTGGTCTTTTGGCGGTTACGATCCAAAGCAGGTATTCTTTGCGGTGAGATAACGGCATCTTTTCAAATTGCTTCGATGCGAGGGGGTTATCGCGAAGCGCCTGTTCAAACTCTGGCGGCATGGTCAGGTCAAAAACCGGTTTACTCACCGGATTCTCCCAACTGCCAGAGTGTTTGGCAGCCTCCACTTTTTCCAAACCATATTCAGTCATCATGCCGGCATCGATGAGCTTCATCACACGATTTTTATTCGAGACCGACCACTTGCTGTCGTTTTTCCTCGGCGTGAATTTCCTGGCGTACTTGGTATCATCCAGTTTCCTGATGATGCTGTCTATCCAGCCATAACACAGTGCCTCATCCAATGAAGCCTCATAACTCAAAGTGGCTCCAGCAGTTCCGGCTTTGGAATAGACCAACCAAACCTCATTCACTGTTGCGTGATTCTCAGCCAGCCACTTTCTCCACTCTGCTCGACTTTCTAATTCGACAAGGTTCATCGGTTGCCTCCCCGGTAATGAAAAAATCTTTTTGATCACCTGATTATAATTTCTTGATGATCCATTCATTTGTATTGAAGCGACTTCAAAATATTCAAGGCTACATGAAAATTCTAATCAGAATTTTATATCTTTTGGATACAATAAGGTTAATTAAAGCATACTGGCGGCATTTCTGATAGAATCCAACTCTTTACAAGGATTGCCGGCAGCTTACCGACCAACTCACAATCTTCCGCGATCGAGTCGCGGGAGTGGCACCACCCAGGAGGATTATTTTGGCAGGAATGGAAAGATTTACACAACGGGCTCGGCACGTTCTGGCCCTGGCGCATGCAGAAGCTGAACGTCTGCGCCACACCACCATCAACACCGAGCATCTTGTTGGTCGGTCTTGATCGAGGAAGAGGGCGGGACCGCCAGCACAGCACTGCGCGACCTGGGGCTTGAAGCCGAGCGTGTGCGCGAAATGGTGGAACGCCTCTCCCCCATGGGGCTCACCGAAACCACCACCATCGAACTTTCCAAGGGCGCCCAGCAGGTGCTGGAATTCGCCATTGAGGAAGCCCGCCTGCTCGGGCACCAATTTATCGGTACGGAACACCTTTTACTGGCGCTCACCCGCTCCACCGAAGGGCAGGCAGTGGAAGTGCTCAAGAAACTTGGCGTCACCCCTGAACAGGTGCGGCGGCAAACCCGCCGCATTAATGGAAGAAGCCACCAGCGGACCTGCTTCAGCAGGCGGAGCACCGCTCGCGCGCAGGGAAGACAAAAAAGAAGCCAAGACACCGCTCGTTGACCAATTGGCGGTTGACCTCACTTCCCTGGCGGAAGAAGGCAAACTTGATCCGGTCATTGGGCGGCAAAAAGAGATCGAACGCCTCATCCAAATTTTGGCCAGGCGCAACAAGAACAACCCCGCGCTCATCGGTGAACCCGGTGTGGGCAAGACCGCCATTGTGGAAGGTTTAGCGCAGCGCATCATTGAAGGAGACGTACCCGCGCCGCTCATCGGCAAACGCGTGCTGCAGCTGGATGTTGGCTCGCTTGTGGCCGGTACCATGTACCGCGGTCAGTTCGAGGAACGCCTCAAGCGCGTTATCGAAGAACTCAAAGCCGCCAAATCCATCCTCTTCATTGATGAACTGCACATGCTCGTGGGTGCAGGCTCAGCCGGTTCCACCGTGGACGCCGCCAACATCCTCAAACCCGCACTTTCGCGCGGAGAACTGCAGGTCATTGGCGCCACCACCCTGGATGAATACCGCAAGCATATTGAAACCGACGCCGCGCTCGAACGGCGCTTCCAGCCAATCGTGGTGGTGGAACCCACCATCGAAGAAACCATCCAGATCCTCAAGGGAATCCGCAAAGGATACGAGGAGCATCACCGCCTGATCATCTCCGACGAAGCGCTTGAATCCGCTGCCCATCTCTCCTCGCGCTACGTCACCGAGCGCTTTTTACCTGATAAAGCCATTGACCTGATCGATGAAGCTTCTTCGCGGGTGCGCATGTACAAAAGCCCGGCAGCCCAGACCTTCAAAGATCTGATGTCGCAGCTCAAGGGTGTGCGTGCCAGCCGCAGCGCAGCAGTGGAAAGCGGGCGCAATGATGACGCCCAGGAATTCTCCAACCAGGAGAGCGGGCTGAAAAAGCAAATTGAAAAATTACGCACCGGCTGGGATCGCTCCAACAGCCCGGTTGTTACGGCTGAAGATATCGCTGAACTCGTCTCCATGTGGACGGGAGTACCCATCATGCAGCTTGGCCACTGAAGGAATCCAGCGCCTGCTTAACATGGAAGACGAATTGCGCAAAACCATCGTCGGGCAGGATGAAGCCATCCAGACCATCTCCAAGGCAGTGCGCCGCGGGCGTGCCGGATTGAAAGATCCGCGCCGGCCGATCGGTTCCTTCATGTTCCTCGGACCCACCGGCGTGGGCAAGACCGCGCTCACCAAATCACTGGCGTGTTTCCTCTTTGGCAGTGAAGAAGCCCTCATCCAGATAGACATGTCCGAGTTCATGGAACGGCATAACGTCAGCCGGCTGGTTGGCGCGCCTCCGGGTTATGTTGGCTTTGAAGAAGCCGGCCAGCTCACCGAAGCCATCCGCCGCCGTCCGTACTCCATCATTGTTTTTGACGAGATCGAAAAAGCACACCCCGAAGCCCATAACATGCTGCTGCAGATCATGGAAGAGGGACAGCTCACCGATGCCCGCGGGCACAAGGTGGACTTCCGCAATGCCATCATCGTTATGACCTCCAATATCGGCGCCGAAGAGATCCGCCGCCAGGGTTCACTGGGATTCTCGCTTGAAGAAGGACGAAAAAGAGGAAGAGTCAAAGAATTACGAAGAAATGCGCAAGAAACTGCTCGACTCCCTGCGCAAGGTCTTCCGGCCGGAGTTCATCAACCGCCTGGATGGCGTCATCGTCTTCCATCCGCTGAATGCCGAGCACATCCGCAATATCGTCAACGTGGAGCTGGAGAAAGTGGCAGTGCGCATGCGCGAGCACAACATTGAACTCACGGCAACTGATGCCGCCCTGGATATGCTTGCCAGCGAAGGATTCAATCCTGAGATGGGCGCGCGTCCCCTGCGCCGTGTGATCCAGGATAAAGTGGAAGACCGCCTTTCGGATGCTGTACTTTCACACGAGTTCAATGATGGCGACCACGTGGTTGTGGATGTGAACAAAGAAAAAGAGATCATGCTCAAACGCGGCAAAAAGAAGAAAGCCGCAGCAGAAGAAGAAAAACCGCTGCCTATTCCTGTATAAGAAAACACGAAGGCTTAGGGTGAACCGTGGTTGTTTCAAGCTGTTCTTGAAAGCAATTGGATTATTAACTATACTGTATGTAAATTGAGAACTAAATTTATTCGTATTCGAAAGGAGCAGAAATGTTACTTGTCAGCAATATCTTGAAAGTAAAAGGGTCGGATATTTTCACGATTGAAAAAGATACCACGACTATCGAAGCACTTGAGTTGATGGCGGAGAAAAATGTTGGCGCCCTCCTGGTCATGGATAACAAGGAGGTGGTAGGCATTTTCTCAGAGCGCGACTTTGTACGTGAGGTGGCCAAGGACAAAACACTTCTGCTCAAAATGCCAGTGGAATCCTTTATGACCAAAGAGGTTTACAGCGTTACCAGTTCGGATACGATCGATGAATGTATGGCGCTGATGACAAACAAGCACTTCCGCCATTTACCAGTCTGTGATGATGGTCAGCTGGTGGGGCTCATTTCCATTGGTGACGTGGTCAAGCAGGCGATCGATGACAAGGATCTGCTCATTACGAATATGGAGGATTACATCCTGGGCAGAGGTTTCGGAAAGTAAGAGAAACCTTTAGAGTATCTTGAATGTCCAACGCGCGGAGGCTCCCTGTTTGGGACCTTCGCGCTTTATTAATTCCACCCTGGCGAAATCCTTGAACTTCCCGGCATCTATTGCACTGCATACCTGTGGATATCGCTCAATAAGTTTAACCCGTGGTGAATGTCGCTGGCGGTGAAGACTGCTCTTTTTTCATGCTTCTGGCGCGCCGGGATGATATAGTGCGTTTTGGCGTACTTGCGTATTTCATCCGACTGGCTGCCCTTTTGCTTTTCAGTTTGTTGATCTGTTTTCCGGAATAATTTGTTCAAAAAAGCCCACATAGCTCCCCGAGTCCATTAACGCCTTCAAATATAAAGAACCAACTAACCAATTATCACACATTCAGGCGGGAAACACTGCGGGGGATGCGTTTGTTTGGCGATATTTCGTGTAATTAATGCTTTATGGATAAAAATGATCGCTTGCATCCTCTATAAAAAACCGTATACTTCATTTACCTAGTACTTAAACCTTAATGACGGAGACACCAATGATCCCCATCGGAGATGATAACAGCCAGCGCAGGATTATCCCGGTTGTAACCTGGGCGCTGGTGGCTGCCAACGTCCTGGTTTTCCTCATGGAACTGGGCGGCGGGGATGCATTCGTGTACACATGGGCGTTCACCCCGGCGTATTTTACCCAGAATCCAACTGCCAACTTCATCACCATCTTTACCTCCATGTTCATGCACGCGGGATGGATGCACCTGGCGGGCAACATGCTCTACCTGATCATCTTCGGCGATAATGTAGAAGACCGCTTCGGGCATTTTAAGTTCCTTCTCTTCTACATCTTGTGCGGAATGGTGGCAGTTTTTGCCCAGTACTTTTTAGCGCCTTTAGTCGAGGTCCCCAACCTGGGGGCTTCAGGCGCGATTGCGGGTGTGTTAGGCGCTTACCTGCTGCTCATGCCCGGTGGAAAAATTCGAGTACTCATTGCTGCATGGGTGGTGCGCCTGCCCGCCATCCTGGTTATCGGCGCATGGATCGGGCTGCAGCTCCTCAGCGGGCTGGGGACTCTCTCCAATGTAGCCAATTCATCTGGAGGTGTGGCATACATGGCGCACATCGGCGGATTTGCGGCGGGGCTTTTTCTTACACTCTTTTTCCGCAAACGCCAGCGACCTGTCTATCTGCCGCCAACAAATACAGGCGGACCTTATGGCTTATGACCAGGAGATTGCACGCCGGCTGCAGGAAATCCTCAAGGACCAACCGGTGATCGAAAAGAAAATGTTCGGCGGGGTGGGTTTTCTCATCAATGGGAATATGCTCTGCGGTGTGCATGGTAACAACCTGATCGTACGTGTGGGACCTGCCCGTTACGAAGAGTGCCTGACCAGCAAGGTCGCCAAACCTTTTGACATGACCGGCCGCCCAATGACCGGCTGGGTGGAAGTGATACCGGATGGTCTTAAAAGCTATGAAAACCTGAACTCCTGGGTGGACAAAGCCCTGCAATTTGTTTCAGGGCTGCCCCCCAAGTGAGCGCGGTATCAAGCTTTTAGTTACAAAAATAAATAATAGTTCCATTGACATTGACGACCTCAACCCAATAATGTTATGCTTTCTCTTTGTTCTTAGGTACCGCAAACAGATTCAAGTGACAGGAGGGAACTTCAATGCCATCAACAGATGAAATTCTTGCGGTAGTCCTGGGCGGCGGCCGCGGGCAGCGGCTCTTCCCGCTCACACAACAGCGCTCCAAACCGGCGGTTCCCATGGCCGGTAAATACCGCCTCATTGACATCCCTATCAGCAACTGCATTAATTCCGGCATCTTTCGAATTGCGGTACTGACCCAGTTTAATTCCGTTTCGCTTCACCGCCATATCACCCGTACCTACAACTTTGATGCATTTCACCAGGGGTGGGTTCAAATCTGGGCGGCTGAACAAACCGTAGCCAACTCTTCGTGGTACCAGGGCACCGCGGATGCCGTGCGCAAACAATTTTTTGAGATCCGCGCCACGCGCGCAAAATATGTACTCATTCTGGCCGGAGACCATCTTTACCGCATGGATTTCGGAAAAATGGCAGCAACTTCCATTTTGAAAAGGATGCAGATGTGACCATCGCGGTGCATCCAGTGACGAAGGACGACGCAGCGCGTTTTGGTATCCTCAAACGCGATCTGTTCGGACGCATAACTGATTTTGCTGAAAAACCGACTGAAAACAAAGTCCTCAGGCATATGATCAGCCGATTGGATGCGCAGAAACCTTACCTGGGATCAATGGGTATCTATCTGTTCAAAACCGAATCCCTGATCGATATGCTGGAAAAGAACCCCATGGACGATTTTGGCGGGCACATCATCCCCGGCGCAATTTCAACTCATAAGGTTTTTGGGTATGATTTTGAAGGATATTGGGAAGATATCGGAACCATCCGCTCTTTCTATAATACCAACCTGGCGCTCACCGGGGCCAACACACCCTTCAATTTCTTTGATCCCGCTGCACCCATATATTCCCATCCGCGCTTTCTCCCGGGGTCAACGGTGCACAACAGCTGCATGGTGGATACTCTACTCGCGGAGGGGTGCCGGATTGAAAACGCAGATATCTACCCATTCCATCATAGGTCTGCGCAGCCAGATCCGCAGCGGCGTGAAGATCAAGGACAGCATCCTGATGGGGAACGACTATTACGAACGGGATTGGGCATCCGAGGGGCGCAAGATCCCACTCGAGATTGGCTGCAACTGCACCATAGAATGCGCAATCATCGATAAAAACGCTCGAATTGGACATGATGTGACCATTAACGCTTTCCCGCAGGGTACCGATCTGGACGGACAGGGATGGGTGGTGCGGGATGGCATTGTTATAATTCCTAAAGGCGCTGAAATCCTCCCTGGAACCACCATTACACCTGATACTAATACAATGGAGAACAAATTATGAGTCCTCGAACTACTGAATCACAACCCGCACCCCCACAAGATATTAAAGTCTCCTGGCATTCCGTAAGCGCAGATGAAGTCCTCGTTAAACTGGAGACGGAACGATCCGTTGGATTGTCTGCGGTTGAAGTTGAAAAGCGGCTTGCGGTGTACGGACCGAACCAACTGACAGAAAAACCACGCCGATCCTTTCTCAGGCTTGTTTTTGACCAGTTGAAATCTTTTGTCATCATCCTGTTGATCGTGGCGTCGCTCATCTCTGCTTTCCTGGGGGAGTGGGTGGATGCCGGCGCGATCATCCTCATTGTGGTGCTGAACGCTGTTTTGGGCGTGGTCCAGGAAAGCCGCGCGGAAGAAGCCCTGGCTGCCCTGAAAAAAATGGCTGCACCTGAAGCGCATGTTCTGCGTGATGGCAAACGCCTCTCTGTCCCGGCTGCCAACCTGGTTCCCGGGGATATTGTTCTGCTTGAGGCAGGCAATTTTGTTCCAGCGGACTTGCGGCTGGTGGAAGCGGTGAATCTGCGTGCCGAAGAGGCTGCCCTCACCGGCGAATCCGTGCCTGTGCAGAAGAATGCTCAACTTGTTCTTGACTCAGGCGCTTCCCTGGGTGACCGCAAGAATACTGCATTCATGGGAACAGTTATCGCCTATGGGCGCGGCACCGGGGTGGTAACCAGCACCGGTATGCACACCCAACTGGGCATGATCGCCACGATGCTCCAATCTGTTGTGGAAGAAGAAACCCCTCTGCAAAAACGGCTGGACCAACTGGGCAAAACCCTTGGTTGGGCTGCCCTTGCCATCTGCGGTGTCATCTTCCTGGCGGGTCTGCTGCAGGGCGGTGATCCGCTGGAATTGTTTATGATCGCGGTTAGCCTGGCGATCGCTGCCGTGCCTGAAGGACTGCCTGCCATTGTTACCATCAGCCTGGCGCTGGGGATGCGTGAAATGATCAAGCGCCATGCTCTCATCCGCCGCTTATCATCGGTTGAAACTCTGGGCTCCGCCACCATCATTTGTTCCGATAAAACGGGCACATTGACGCAAAACGAAATGACCGTTACCCGCATCTGGGTGGATGGTAAATTTGTTGAGGTAACCGGACAGGGGTATGTACCCACCGGCGATTTTATTGTTGATGGAAAAACGGTAGATCTGGTAAAGTACCCGGCTGTGCGCACCGCCTTATGGGTAGGTGCACTTAATAATGATGCAGTTCTAGAGGAGACGATCATAGAGGGGAACTCGCCGGAATACCGCATGGTCGGCGACCCTACAGAAGGCTCCATTCTTGTGGCAGCCTATAAAGCCGGCGCACCGGCGTCGGGATTAAATGATGCCTACCCCCGCAAGAACGAGATCCCATTTGACTCTGAGCGTAAACGCATGGTCACGATTCACTCTGTAGACGACCCGAGCCTGGAGGACCTCTCACCGTTCGTGGATGATACCCACAAAGGTTGGCACGTGATCGCCGTTAAAGGCGCACCAGATATTGTGCTGAAATTGTGCAACCGTATCCAACCCATGGACGACGGGGAACCCAGGCTATTGACTGAACAAACCCGGGCAGCCATCACCCAGGCAAATGATGAATTGACACATGGGGCTTTGCGCGTGTTGGGTATGGCTTACCGCCTGGTGGAAAATAAACCCGGAAGATGTGGACAGCAAGGATATGGAAAAAGACCTGGTCTTTGCCGGCCTTATTGGCATGATCGACCCCGCCAGACCGGAAGTGAAACCTGCCCTATTGACGGCTGCAAAAGCCGGCATCCGTACGCTGATGATCACCGGTGATTACCCTAACACCGCCAGAGCAATTGCCGAAAGCATTGGTTTGCTTCGTCCGGGGCACAAGGTGCTTACCGGTGCCCAATTGGATGAAATCGACGACAAACAATTAATTGTTGAAGTTGAACAGACCGATGTGTTCGCCCGTGTTTCACCGGAACATAAAATGCGCATTGTCAATGCGCTGCAAGCCAATGGAGAGATCGTAGCGATGACCGGCGATGGCGTCAATGACGCACCTGCCATCAAGCAGGCGGATATCGGCGTTTCCATGGGGATCACGGGTACAGACGTGGCCAAGGATACCGCTGATATGGTGCTCACAGATGACAATTACGTCAGCATCGTCTCCGCAGTGGAGCAGGGACGCATCATTTACGCCAACATCCGCAAATTCGTGTATTACCTGATTTCATGCAACATGGCGGAGATCGTCATCATCTTTTTGCCCACTCTCTTTGGCAAACTGCTCTTCCCCAATATGACCGGCGAAATGCTCACCCCGCTTGCGCCCGTGCAACTTTTGTGGCTGAACCTGATCTCGGATGGTGCTCCAGCGCTGGCGCTTGGCACTGAAAAGGGCGATCCGGATATTATGGATCAAAAACCACGCCCCCCCAAGGAACCGATCATCAATAAACAAATGCGAACCGGGGTAATCCTCCAAACCATCGCCATCGCAGGTGTAACACTGTTCGCTTTCTGGCGCGGACTTACCCATCTTGAGTTGGACGGCCTGGACCGACTGGCATTGGCGGAGACAATGGCTTTTGTTACGCTCTCAGTTTCCGAACTCCTAAGGGCGTTCACGGCACGCTCCGAGCGCTATCCGCTCTTAAAGATCGGAATTTTCTCAAACAAATGGATGAACCGGGCAGTTTTACTGTCACTGGCTTTGATGTTGGCGGTGGTTTATATCCCCTTCCTGAATAAGCCTTTCCAGACAACACCGCTCTCGTGGAATGAATGGGCTTTGATTATCCCACTTTTCTTCATTCCCTCCATTGTCGCGGAGATCTCGAAATGGATCATTTATCGTAATGAGAATAAACGCAAATTGACTTCTCCAGATTGAAAAAAATAAACGCGAGGAACCCCCTCGCGTTTATTTTTTAATGATTGATTTGATTGGACTAAAACTGCAGCGGTGCAGCGCACAAGGTCCATAGTCTACCAGAGCACGTTGATGCTGCTTTGTCCCATACCCCTTATGGCGTTCAAACCCGTAAAGGTCATAGGTTTCACTCATTTCAAGCATCACGGCATCGCGGCTGGTCTTTGCCAGGATGGATGCCGCCGCGATACTGATACTGCGCTGGTCACCCTTGACCAAAGCCATTTGCGGAATTGAACACTCCGGTAAAAAAATTGCGTCCAACAGCAGGTAATCAGGAGGTGGTGTTAATAATTCGAGCGCGCGTGTCATTGCCAGGCGCGTGGCCGCAATGATCCCGAGCGTGTCGATCTCAGTGTTGCTGGCCGACCCCACACCCCAGGTTGAAGCTACCTGGCAAATCTTAGCGGCAAGTCTCCCCCTTTGGGCGGGATTGACCTGTTTGGAATCGCGCACTCCATCAAGCCGTTTAAGGATATCAGGGTCCTGCGGTAAGATCACAGCGCCGGCAGTCACCGGTCCAGCCCAGGCACCCCTGCCGGCTTCGTCCAGGCCAGAAACGCACCAACCCGCCGCCCATAAAGGGGATTCGAAGGTAACATCGGGAGAAATTGGGATTAACTCGCGGTTGAACTCTCTCATCATGAACTCCCGGAGGTAACTCCCCTATTGGAAATAACCGATCGGATTTAATTGAGCGCTTTAAATTTGCGTTTAATTAAGCTGGCGCGGATGCGGAAAAGGTCGAGTGCCATTTTTACTGAATCATGTAATACGCGAACTTTACTGTTTCCGAAGTAATACCAGGGAATGGGAACTTCAACAATCCTGAAACCCAACCGCTGTGCAATCGCCAGAATCTCCACGTCAAAGGTCCAGCCTGTGACTGTTTGCAACGGGAAGAGGGTTTCTGCAGCCTTTTGTGTAAAACATTTGAAACCGCATTGTGTATCCTGCAATCCCGGCAGGATGATCAGCCGCACCATGTTGTTGAAGACCCTCCCTACAAAGTGGCGCATCGGGGGTTCGTTATATCGGATTGCCCCCGGAGCCTCACGGGATGCGATAGCGATATCCACTTCTTCCAGCAAAGGAGGTAAAAACCGGATTATCTCCTGTACCGGCATAGAGAGGTCGGCATCGCAGATAAAACGATATTCGCCCTGGGCAGCCAGCATTCCCGTCTGCACCGCCAAACCTTTGCCCGGGCGATCATCGTGCAGCACGATAATCCCCGGGTAGCGGCTGGCAAAATCGTTGGCGATGCCCAAAGTGATATCAACACTGGCATTCTCAGCGATGATGATCTCGGTGGAAAAAGACTGCGATCCACAAAAATCATGTAATTGCATGAGTGTGTCTGCAAGACGCCTTTCTTCGTTGTGGGCTGGAACAATTATGGACAGGAATACAGTCATTGATACCCTTATTCTTTTCCAAAGAATTGCGGACAGTTCTCAGCATTATAAACTTGATTAACGCTTGATAGTGAGATTTCGGGGTTTTCGGACAAAGTATCTGCCCAAAATTGACACATCATGGGTTTGGTATAAAAAGACTTCTTGAACATAAGGTCAGTCAAATTTACTGCCGCATCAATTTTTCCCTGCGCTGTATAAGCCTTGATAAAAGGCAGGTATTCAGCCCCTTCCTCCGGAACCAATCCCAGTTGGACTGATTCCTCATAAAGGGCAATGGTTGAAACCCAATCCGCTTTACTTTGAGCGAAGTCACCTTTTTCAAAATAATAACACCAGGTTTTTTGGGGTGAAACATCAATAATACCGGAGAGATTATTGTTTGCCAACTCGTTTTCCAGTATTAAGTCCTGGTTATTGATCTGACTATAAAGCGAATAGTCGGGAATGGAAGTTGCATTTGTCTGCATGTCATGTTCTGTTTGCAGCAGAGAATAATAAGGATCAACAACCCAGAGGCAACCGGTGTCTGGCATATAAAAACTTACTACCCTGGAAGCAGAACCTACGAACTTAAAGTTCCTTAATCCCTGTTCTATTGGAGAGGCCGGATCGTTGAACAAAGTCTCCGGACTATAATAACGGGGAGTTACAAACCAGTATTCGAAATCTGCGTCAAGCTCTTCTGCAGAATAGAGTAAATTAATTCCCATGGTGTACGAGTAATCAGCTTCTTTTACCGTTGGGATGTTTTTCGAATATAGGGCGGTGCCAGGCTCAAGCCCCGGAATTCGCCATTTCAGCTGCTGGTAAAAGCTGGTTTGGCGGATAAAATCCTTGCGGTAACTATTTGCGGTTTGGATCTGAAAGCTGATGCTCAAACCAACTATGATTATTAATATTGTTGACCGTTTTTTATTTTGAAAAAGCGCGAAAAGCAGAGTGGTTACTCCAAGTACGACACCAAACATGGCAGCCAACGAATAGCGGTCGGACCATTTACCCAGCGTGATTTGCCGAAAAGTGCTCCAAGCAGGCAATAAACCACATAGAGTTATTAACAAAGCTATTCCAAAAAAGCTGACGTAATCTTTTTTGGCGGGTTCGGACAACGACTCTTTATTCGAAATAAATAGTAAATATCCAACCAGGCCGCTTGTCCCGAGTCCAATCACGATTGAGAGCCAAAAAGTGATACTTTTAAGCGGCAAAACCTGGGGAATCAACCGGTCTGTCCAAATGGTGATAAACAAAAACCTCAGATCACTCACTACTGTCGTCGCCAGGGCAAAAATTGTATCCCTGGGAGAACTAACCAATTCGCCAAATAAACGAGGAAAATTATCCGACCCTACTCCTCCCATCCAGTCCGGATAAACGACAATTCTCCAATACAAGTAAAGCAACAACAACCCCAGGTACGGCAGCCACCGGAGGAGTGCCGATAAAAATACCCCCCGCTTTTTTTCTGAAGAATCATTAATTAATAGGAAAATCAAAACCGGGCGGAGAACTTCAAGCCCAACAAAGTATTCCATCGAAAAAAGATGCACCAGTGTGAGCACAAGAGAAACAGGAAAAAACACCCAGAAGAGGCGTTTGTTTCTTATAGAGAGAATCATCGTAAGTAACGATGCGCCAAAAACCGTGTAAATAAGCAAATGTGAACTGAAGGCAACAGATGCATATTGATCTGCAAAGCCGGGAAAAACAACAAACAGCACTGCTGCCCAACGCAAGATTTGCTTTGCGGTAGGGAATACCAGCAAGAACGAGTAATACAACATCAGTCCGGCGGCCCAACGGAAAACAATCGCAGCCAGTTGCCAGGCAAATGTAGAATCACGACAGATGGCAAACAGAAAGTAGTATGTCCAGGATTGAAATGGCCGGTCAAATGTGAAATACTCCCATACGGAAGTCTTGTCAGCGATATGGGACAGAAGAATTGGAGGCCAGTCATCCCAATAAAAACCAAGAGAAAATATAAATACGCCGTAAGTGACCTGGGAGATTGCGAAGAGGGTGAGCGGAAAGACGAGAGGACTAGTCGACGAGAATTTTTTTATTCCGCCTAGAATTGAGTTAATCTTTTTTTGCCTCATATGTCTAAAATTATACTTGAATTGACAGGGCGGTTGAAGCCGATGTGCGCCGATAGAAAACATCTGGAACGAGAGGTCATGTTTGCAGTTATGCTTAATGATGGCAATTAATATAGTTGAAAAAACCAAGAGTCGGTCTATGTATTTTAAAAGGTAAGTCGGGGTGGGCGGACTTGAACCGCCGGCCCCCGCGTCCCAAACGCGGTGCGCTGCCAACTGCGCTACACCCCGAACGCGTAGAGTATAATCCGAAGCGTGGAGAACCGTCAAGGAAATAAGACGTTAAGATTTGACCGATGAAAATGACACCCAGAACTGCACTCGCGATAATTCTAATGACTGTTTTCGTTCTCCTCGCAGGGTGCCAGGCGACGTCAGCGCAACCGGTTGAACCTACCCGATTGGCACCGACCCCGGACCTTGCTCCAACCACCCGCATTCATGAGGCAACAGCTACAGTTGCGCCGACAATTGCCCCTTGCCTGGAATCGCACGGCCTAGTTAAGGTTGAGAAGATAGACTCACAATCCCTTCCCTGGCCGCTCGAGTTCACCGTTTACCTGCCCCCGTGTTACTCCAGTTCCAACCCCATGGTATACCCAGTGCTTTACATGCTTCATGGACTGGCGAATAAGAATGATCAATGGCAGCGCCTCGGTCTGCTTGACGCTGCCGACGAATTGATCGTAAATGAGAAGATAGCCCCTTTGATCATTGTGATGCCTTACGAAATTACGTGGAGCGTCGGACCAGAGAAATCCAAATATGGTGAAGCGCTGGTAGAAGATTTAATCCCCTACATTGAAAACACTTATAACGCCTGCAAATCGAGAGATTGCCGCATGATCGGAGGTCTCTCCCGCGGTGGTAACTGGGCAGTTAATTTGGGGTTTGCGCACCCGGAACTCTTCACTGCCGCAGGGTCTCATAGCGCCCCGCTCTTTTTCGGCGAGATAAACCGGATTACATCGATTGTTACAAGTGCGGGAAAAGGTCGAACGCCTGCCGCGTTTTTATGTCGATGCTGGAAACAAGGACGAGAACCTTGCCCAGGTGCTGGCTTTTGTAGCGCTACTGAAAGAGTATGATATCCCTTACGTTTACACACAATTCAACGGATATCATTCCGAAGACTACTGGCGGGCACATGTCAAAGATTACCTGATTTGGTATTCAAGTCAATTGACTACGATACCGTAAATACAATATCAGCCCACTGTTCGCATTTCCAAGATTTACCATCCCATTTAATCAATACGCAGGCTGTGTTGGCAAGTGGATTGTCCCGCACAAAAGCATAAGACAAGTTGTCAACCAGTCCCGGGAGCCCGGCGTAAAGCAAGCCGCCATGGGTGATGCACAGAATATCGTCGCCGCTTTGCGCACGTCGGTTTCTCAGTTCATCTAGGAATGCGCCAAGCCTGTCGCGAATTTCGGTCAGGCTTTCGCCGCCCTCCACTTTTTGATGAGGCTGTTCGAGCGTAAACCAGGCATTCCAGAGGTCTGAAAATTCCGCCCAGGCGTTCTCGTCTGACCGTCCTTCCAGAATCCCGGCATCGAATTCCCGCAGCGCTGCGTGAATATTAAACGGCATGTTGAATAGTGTTGCTGATGATCTGAGCAGTTTCAACAGCTCGTGGGATTGGACTGGAGTAAAATGCCGAAAATCCCTTGTCGGACAACTGAACAGCCAGTGCTGCTGCCTGTGCTTTACCCTTTTCGGTTAACGGGTGGTCAGCCTGGCGGTTCGAAAACACGTGCAAGGTGTTGGCAGTGCTCTCGCCGTGACGCGCAAAATGAACTCTCATGGGTAAAGTTCGGGATTCGTAAATGGGATTAACGCAAAAATGACCGCGGGGATATACAGGGATTTACGGTCAACGGCATTGTTGGTCAATAACCCGATCGCGCCGTTGCCCTGCTTGGAATTATTTCGAGAAAAAACCCGGTCATCAGCCTCACCCAGTTCCACGCCGGCACGCACAAGTTCGGCCACCTTTTCTGGCAGGAAAAACTCCCCGCTGCGCCCCCGTCCGCAGCGGTGGCCATCAAGAATCACCACCCAGGCGAAGGCTCCCATACCGATCGGCCAATCCGCGCACCCCCCTTCGATGCCCACCCAGTAATCCATTTCAGGGCGCAGTCCTCTAGCGAGACCTGCCCGTTCCTCTGCGCCGCGTAAGGTTTCTTCATCGCTCATCGGTTGGACGCTGACACTCACTTTAACGTAAACAGGAATCATTTCAAAGGTTTCGCCGGGGAACATTTGTTTAAATCCTTCCAGCGCCGCGGCTATCTTAACTGGATTGGAGGAGGCAATTCCGATACGCTTCATTGAGCGCTCCTGGATGAGGGGTTTATGATGGTAATGCGGGTAATCTTCAGGTTAATCAGAAAGGGCGGGGTTACCCCGCCCTTTGCTTTTTTCAAAAAAGATTTAGTAAGATACTTTTCGCGGGAGTTTCTTAGCCTGGGCAACCCAGTCGGTTACCTGGGCTTCCGTTGGCATCTTGCGGACAAGTTTCTTTTTCTCGTTGACTTCAACCATTTTCTCAAAGAGATTCTTGCCAACGCGTTTGCTGAGTTCAACAATGGTATCCACACCGGCTTCTTCGAGCAGGTCTGAATACTCACTGCCAACACCCTTAATGCGGAAAAGATCCGACAGGTTGACCCATTCCAGGATAAGAGCATCGCCGATGCCGGTCTTCTCGGAAAGTTCTTTTCGACCCTTGGGCGTACCGCCCGCATCTAACAGCGCTTCGGTTGTGCTGATTCCAACTGCCTTTAATTTCTTCTTGTATGCTGGTCCGATACCTTCGATATCAATGATACTTGGCATATTTTCCTCCTGATCAATTTATCTTAAGTTCTACGTTAACAGTATAGACGCTTTTTCGTGAATTTTCAATCAAGACTCTCAAGGCAGAGCAAAGGACGCAACAAATTTCAACTGTCTGCGTATATTTATTTAAAGATAAGGAGAAAATTATGACAGAGTCAAGTTATCAGATGAACACTTCCGTCCAAGGGCCAGGCTGCCTGGTGCGGGTATTGTATTTCATATTTATTGGTTGGTGGCTCGGGTTGATCTGGATCCTGGCTGCCTGGTTTTTCAACCTGATCATCATCGGTCTGCCACTTGGGCTGGCCATGATCAACAGCATTCCCCAGGTGATGACGCTGCGCCCGGTACGGGTTCAAACCTCGGTAGTGGTGAAAGACGGCGCACCGGTTCTACGCCAAACCGCTGTGGAGCAGCACCCCTTCCTGCTGCGCGCGCTGTATTTCATCCTCATCGGTTTTTGGTTCAGCTTCGTATGGATGGTGCTGGCGTGGTTGTTACTGTTACTCACTTTTGGGCTGGCATTACCCCTCTCCTTCTGGATGTTCGACCGCGTTCCGGCGGTGACCACCCTCGCGAGGACGTAATCTCAATTTCTGAAAAAATCCCGGTATGGCGCGTTCTTACCGGGATTTTTTTCGGTGTAAAATGAAGTTGTGAATAACAAAAACCCGAATAATGGACTGGTGACATGAACGAATCAATCAAGATCGTCATCCCAATGGCTGGCTATGGTTCACGCATGCGCCCGCACACCTGGAGCCGGCCTAAACCCTTACTGCTTTTAGCCGGCAAGACTTTACTGGATCACGCGCTGGACCAGTTCACAACGCTGCCGGGTTTTTCAGATGCCGAATACATTTTCATCATCAGCCCCAACCAGGGTGACCAGATCCAACAATACACGAAAGCTGCACATCCTGAAAAAAGGGTGCATTTTGTGGTGCAGGAGCAGATGCAGGGGCAGTCTCACGCGCTGCTTCTGGCGGAGGAATTCCTGGCAGGCCCGATGGTTATGGCTTTTTGTGACACGCTTATCGAAACCGACCTGGATTTCCTGCAGAAGGAAAATGCTGATGGGGTTGCCTGGGTAAAACCCATGGAAGATCCGCGCCGCTTTGGGGTGGTGGAACTCAACAAGGCTGGTTTAGCCAGCCGCCTGATCGAAAAACCCAAGGATTGCACCAACAACCTGGTGCTGGTGGGATTTTATTATTTTAAGGATGCGCGCGATCTGATCAGCGCCATCCGGGAACAGATTCAACGAAACACCGCCCTGAAAGGCGAATACTTCCTGACAGACGCGGTTAACATCATGCTGGAGCGGGGGATGAAGCTAAAGGTGAAACAAACCGATGTGTGGCTTGATGCCGGAATCCCGTCTGCCGTGCTCGAGACGAACAGAATTCTTCTGGATAAAGGACGTGCGCCGAAGACGGTCTTCCAGGGCGATTCTGTCACCGTTATCCAGCCGGTATCGATCGCGGCGGGATGTTCCATCAAGTCCTCGGTAATTGGACCGCATGTGACCATTGGAAAAGATTGCATTATCGAGAATGCCGTGCTGCGTAATTCCATTATTGAGGCAGGAGCTTCCATCCGCGACATGGTGCTTGAAGGGTCCCTGATCGGAAAAAATGCTGTCCTCAAGGGCAGAGCCGAGCAGTTCAACATTGGGGACGACACGGGATTCACCCGCTGAGCCTGTTATAATCCAAAGAAAATCAAGGAGAATATATGCCAGATCTGTATCTTTCGCGCCGCGTTGCCGGGTTAAACCCTCCGGCATCCGCAAGTTCTTTGATATTGCCGCCACCATGGAGAATGTCATCTCGCTCGGCATTGGTGAACCCGATTTCACCACGCCTGAACCGATCCTGCAGGCTGGCATTCGTTCCCTCCAGCGGGGTGAAACGCATTACACCTCCAATTTTGGCATCATTGAATTGCGCCGCGAACTGTCAAAAAACCTTGAAAAATTGTATG
This sequence comes from uncultured Chloroflexia bacterium, assembly GCA_963753625.1. Lineage (GTDB taxonomy): Bacteria > Chloroflexota > Anaerolineae > Anaerolineales > Anaerolineaceae > UBA6107. Next base: position 327,013 of record CAVWCP010000002.1, on the reverse strand, counting down.
GTGTGCATTACAACCCTGAGACTGAGATCGTTATCACTGTCGGTGGTTCTGAAGCGTTAAACCTGGCAGCCATCGCACTGGTTAATCCTGGCGATGAAGTACTAATACCCACGCCTTGTTTTGTTTCCTACCAGGCTGCGGTGATCATGGCGGGCGGGGTTGCAGTTGAGATCCCCTGCACCATGGAAAACAATTTTGATCTAGACCCTCAGAAATTACGCGAAGCCATTACCCCGCGTACCAAAGCAATCCTCATTGGATTTCCCAATAATCCCACGGGAGCAGTTGCCAAACGTGAAAATTTGCTTGAGGTGGCGAAGATCGCAGAGGAACACGATCTGATCGTGCTCTCGGATGAGATCTATGACCGCCTTGTTTATGGTCACACACATGTTTGTTTCCCGGCGCTGCCGAAAATGCACAACCGCACCGTGCTGCTTGGCGGCTTCTCCAAAGACTATGCCATGACAGGCTGGCGCATCGGTTATGCTGCCGGACCGGAAAACCTGATCAATGGGCTGGTACGGGTGCACCAGTTCATGGTGATGTCGGCACCAACCATGTCACAACACGCTGCACTTGAGGGGTTGAAGAGCGGGGAACCCTATGTACTTGAAATGCTGGCAGAATACGACCGGCGGCGAAGACTGATTGTCAGCGGACTTAACCAGATAGGCTTGCCCACCTTTGAACCCAAGGGCGCTTTCTATGCTTTCCCGAAGGTCAGCGTCACGGGGATGGATGATGAAACCTTCTGCAACCGCCTTCTCCAGGAGGAGCGCGTGGCAATCGTACCCGGTAATTCCTTTGGGCTTGGAGGCGAGGGATTCGCACGGTGTTCCTACGCCACTGCCTACAACAAGATCGAGGAAGCCCTCGTGCGGATTGAACGCTTTGTACGCAAGATCTAGAAAATCACGCTAAATCAGAGACAAAAGGAAAGGACCAACCCTTTCCTTTTGATTTAATTTTCCCCCTTGATAAATTTTCAATATTGATATAAGATATAGAGGATATAATACTTATCCTATATGGAGTAATTAAATATGTCACTGGATCATGCGATACTGGGTTTTCTGAGTTACTCACCGTTTACCGGATACGACTTGAAAAAGTTTTTTGACCAATCCGTGCGTCATTTTTGGACGGCTGACCAAAGCCAGATCTACCGCACCCTAGCGCGCCTGGGTGAGGATGCCCTAGTGGAAATGACGGTAGTGGAGCAACATGACCGCCCAGACCGTAAATTGTATTCAATCACAGACAAAGGGCGAAATGTTTTGCGCGAGTGGCTGGCAGGACCTTTTCAGGGTGGCGAGGCGCGTAATCCAGTATTATTAAAAACCTTCTTTTCCGCTAAATGTGCAGACCAGGAGGTGCTGGTTGAATTTGAGGATGCAGCCCGGCAGATAAAAGCCATGCTGGCAGAATATGAGATGGTACCGGAGATCATCGAAGTTTTCAAGCCGCTGGTGAACAGCGAAAGAGAGGTTTTCTTCTGGAAGTTAACTTTAGAGTGGGGAGTGATGACTGCCAGGACGAACCTCGAATGGGTGGAAAGCATTATCGCCCGCATCAACAATAATCAAATCCCGCAGGAAAAAGGAAGACAATGATCAAACAAAAACCCACCCGGCAACGATTGCGCAGCGCCCTTTTGTTGTTTTCACTGTTGTTGTTTCCCATTACTTTGAATTATTTTTCTCCCTATCTCATTATGATGGGAGCGTCCGAGAGTGTGATCAATGGGAGTTTTCTTGTCTTCTGCGGATTGTTCCTCTCCTCGTTGTTTCTTGGCAGGGCGTGGTGCGGCTGGCTCTGCCCTGCAGGAGCTTTGGGTGAAGCCTGCCAACCCATTAACAATAAACCAGTCAACGGAAAAAAGACAGATTGGATCAAGTGGCTCATCTGGGTTCCCTGGATTGCGTTGATCGCAGTGACCGCGATCGGTGCTGGCGGGTACAAGGCGGTCAACTTCCTCTACGGAACAGTGAATGGCATATCAGTGGCAGGTACTTCAGATCGTCCGATATTATTTGCTTATGTCATTTACTACGGCGTGATCTTTCTTTTCGGTATCCTGTCAGTGACAGTAGGAAGGCGCGCTGGTTGTCATAGTGTTTGCTGGATGGCGCCGTTCATGATCATCGGGCGAAAAATAAGCAACCGGCTGCACCTCCCTTCCTTGCACCTGCAAGCTGAACCGGAAAAATGCACTGCATGCAATACCTGCACCAGCAACTGTTCAATGAGCCTGGACGTCACCTCCATGGTACAGCAAGGAAAAATGGAGAATCCAGAATGTATCCTGTGCGGTATCTGTGTGGATGGCTGCAGCCGCAGTGCAATTCGATTTGCTTTCGATAACAAAAGTTGACTATATCATCCTATTAATCGGACAATTACACCTGTTTTCTGACAAAAAGAGCCCTTTTGTTGATAAATATCATATTGACTTGCCCCCTATTCTCGGATAATCTTAAAGGGAGCAATAGATGTGGAGGGATGTGTGCAGGAATTATTTTCACCCACTGCGCAATTTAGCGGGCACAGGACCGAAGTGCCCGTTTTCCATTACCCCCTCCATGACAAAGCGAAATGTTTTGTTCCGTCCAATCTAATTTAGACCAGGAGTGAACTGAATGGCATCAACAACAATTAACGCATTTGAAATGGCACAGCGCCAGTTTGACCATGTGGCCGAACTGCTCAAACTGGACCCCCAGGTTTCTGAGATGCTGCGCTGGCCGCTGCGGGAGTTCTCCTTCCGCATCCCCGTCCGCATGGACGACGGCACCCTGCGTATCTTCCAGGGTTTCCGTGTGCAGCACAATGACGCTCGCGGTCCCAACAAGGGCGGCATCCGATTCCACCCGGCTGAAACCATCGACACCGTACGCGCTTTGGCCACCTGGATGACCTGGAAATGTGCCGTAGCTGACCTCCCCCTCGGCGGCGGAAAAGGCGGCATCATCGTTGATCCTGCCACGCTTTCAGTAGCCGAAAAAGAGCGCCTGGTGCGCGGTTGGGTGCAGGTGATGTGGCGCAACATTGGTCCCCGCCAGGACGTGCCGGCACCGGATGTAGGTACCACCCCGCAAATGATGGGCTGGATGATGGACGAGTACTCCAAACTGGTGGGAGAATACACCCCCGGTACCATCACCGGCAAACCCCTCGGCGGCGGCGGATCTCTCGGCCGCACCGAAGCCACTGGTTACGGCGTGATCTTCACCGTACGCGAAGCCATGAAACACCTCAAACTGGATCCCTCAAAATGCACCGCAGCCGTACAGGGATTTGGCAACGTTGCCCAATATGCGGCTATTGGCTTTATTGAAAAACTGCACGGCAAAGTAGTGTGCGTTTCCTATTATGACCGCGCCGATAAAGTATCTTACACCGTCAGCAAAGCGGATGGTATTGACCCGCATTTCCTCATGACCATCACCGATCAGTACGGCGGGATCGACAAGGAAAAAGCGACCAAGGCTGGTTACAAGATTGAAGATGGCGGCGAATGGATCAAGAAGGAAGTGGATGTGCTCATCCCGTCAGCGCTTGAAGGTCAGATCAATGCCGACACAGTCAAATTGATCTCCCCGAAAGTGAAGATCGTTGCTGAAGGCGCCAATGGTCCCACCACCCCCGAAGCCGATGAGATCCTGAAATCAAAGGGCGTGTTCGTCATCCCCGATTTCCTGTGCAACGCCGGCGGAGTGACCGTTTCCTACTTCGAAAGCGTCCAGAATGACATGAATTATTACTGGACCAAGGAAGAAGTACTGGAAAAACTCGACACCAAGATGACCCAGGCTTTTGCCTCGGTGTTGGAAATGAGCTTGAATCGCAAGGTCTTCACCCGCGATGCCGCCTACATGGTGGCGATCGACCGCGTGGTGAAAGCCATGCAGTTACGCGGCTGGGTGTAAATTTTAACAAAAAGAGAAAATAAGAAGGGGCGATTCATCCCGCAAGGGGACGCAGCTGTCGCGTGAATCGCCCCTTCTATTTAATTAAATCAAGAAATAATTACCATTTAGCATTGTGTTCCTCCGCCCAACCGATCACATCCGTGACGGCGATTTTTTCTCCGGAATCACTTACGATCGTGCCGTTATACCTGCCGAACATCTGGTGCACTTCACTGCGCAGGACCTTGAGGTCGGTTTTGGCAACCCGTTCGAAGAATGGCGTGAACACCAGGTCGAGCCGCCCGTCCTCCCCCAGCATTTTCCAGGGCGCCTTGAAATCCTTGTTGTTGTAGGTGAAATTCACTTCTCCGAGCTTGTGAACCTTGCCCTCCAGGATAAAGCAGTTTTCAGTCGCGGCGCTGGTGTCACCAAAGCCGTATCCCATATTCAGACCGATCTTACGCCCATCCTTGAGGAAACCGGAAGCGCTTGCCCACACCCAGAAGGATTCATATTCCCACACCCCGCGACCCCAATCCAGGTTCGCCAGGCACTTATCAGGGGTGATGCTAAAGGTCTCCCCATTGTATTTAACCCACCCGGAAGCCGGCATGCAGTTGATCTTGCGGTTGTAATAGAAACGTTTACCCTTGATGGGAATGATGATATTCATGGATTCATGTTCCGGTGTATGCGCAAAATCCAGTTCAGCCTCCAGATCGGTATCCCCAAAACCCGGCCAGCGCACAGAAACGAGGCGGCTTTCCGGTGTGACTGTGAACTTGAGGGTTTTCCCCGAGGCATTGCTGAGTGTTAGCCCTGCGTAACTGTTCCGCGGCAATTGCACGCCGCCGCCAAACGGCAGGGTCAGTGTTTGTTCCTGGTACTTGCCGCTGGCAAAGTCAATCACGTAAGCGAATACCATCCCGAGATAGCCGATATCGCTGATGGTGAAGGAGAAGAAATGCGTGGGTGTGGTCAATGCGTAGTAATCCCAACGCTTGATACGCATCCCCTGCATGAACTTCAGGCGGTAGAAATGGGCGTTCTCGAGGTTGCAGTCCAATTCCTGTTGGGTTGCCCAGCCTGCCTGGGTGAGGTTTCCTTGCGCGTCAAGTAATTTACCCGGTCCTTTGAACAACTGTTGAGGCTTCATAATTCACTCCCGTGATTGAGATGAGTTAATTGTACTCATAATAAAAACACCCCCGCAGGGGTGTCATTATTTTGCAGTAGGAAAAATTAAGCGGTTTCCAGCGCGTCGGGCAGGGAGCGATTGGTGCGGATCCAGCGTTGTTCACTTTCGTAAACCAGGCGCATGATCTTGAGCATTACCTTTTGAGACACATCCCGCACCAGTTCATGGTCTTCCACATCGCCGTTGAAGCGCAGGGGTTTGCCGACGGTCACGTTATAGGGTCCGCGAATATACCAGTACCCCATTTCATCTTTACCTTCCACTTTTGATTTTTTCGACCAGATGCGGTCTTTGCGCAGGTAGATGCCAACCGGGAAAACCGGCGCTCCGCTGGCCAACGCCAGCCGGGCTACCCCGGTGCGCGGTTTGTGGTACCCTCCGCTGAGCGGCGAAATCAACCCTTCAGGGAAGATCATGATGGTATGCCCTTTTTGTAGATGCTCAAGCGCGGCGTCAATGGCTTCCTGCCCCCGGCCTTTAATCACCGGGATGTGCCCGGATCGGCGCAGGTATTCGCCCAGCACGGGTACCTGGAAGAGAACGTTGTTGATCATGATGAAGGATTGGTGCCCCAGCATGGCGGCTATAAAGAAGGGGTCGGTGGTACTGGGGTGGTTGGGTGCGATGATCTTTGCGCCAACCGGGAATGGTGATTTCTGGCGTATATCCATATTCAACATAGTGTTGGTATACGTTTTGACCACGGGTTTTGAAGCCCCGTATAAAACTCTTTCCAATAATTTACTCATTTTCATTCAAAGCTCTCCAGCCCAACCAGTAATCTCGCTACCAGGCACCAGTAAGGATACCTTGAAGATGCACGAAATGTACCATCGCCAGGACACATTCCTGGCACCTTTTCAGGCATATCTTTTGATTGAAAAAACAACCGGAAATATGACCAATTAGATACTGCTTACAACCCCCCGAACTTAGCGGGGTTGCTCGATTTTGTTTACAGAAATGCAAATGAATCCCGGGTCAGGAGTCAGTTTTTGCCAATATCCTGCAGGTAAGGGGTTAGAATCTCCACCCATTTCTTGTATCCGGGGGACAAGAGGTGCAGGTGGTCATTGGTGAAATGAGATTTCATTGCCCCTTCTTTATCCACAAAACGCGGATACAGGTCGATGTATTCATCCCCATACTTTTTTGCCAATGCCTGCAGCCTTTTGTTTAGGCTGATGATATGTTTTGAAAATCTTTTTTTACGCGGAAGAATGGATTGGACAAATACTTTCGTGTTTGGAGAGATCATCATGCAGTTCTGCAGAATCTTTTCGTAGGTTTCCAGGATCTCATCATCATGGCGGTATGCCCACCAGTTGAGATCGTTCGTGCCGATAAGGAAAAAAATGGCTGCTGGCGAGCGGTAAAGGATCGTTCCCAAGCGGTTGAGGACGCCCTCTGTAGTATCAGCGTTAATGCCGCGGTTCTTTACCGGCAACCCCGGGAAGAACTCCTCCCAGCAGCCGCCGTCGGTGATACTGTCGCCCATGAAGACAATATCGCCTTCCTTGATGGGAGTAAAGCGGTAGAGGTCAGCACGCTGTTCGTAATGATTTTTTTCAATACGCTCTACGGCTGCCCGGCTCAAGAAAAAGAGCACAATAAGAACCACGAGCATGGCAAGTAAAAAGGGAATTTCCATGCCGGGATTATATCATCCCGGCACAACTTATGACGCGCAGCCTGGTGACAGCTTACGGCTCGAGGCAGTAAGGCAGCGAACTCATGTTGGAATCAGGATCCAGGTTGCTGTCGTTCTCGTCGTAGATCTTGATGGCAGTGATCTGCGGGAATTGGCTCAGATTCTTGCTGATCAGGTTGGCGACTGAATAGGCTGCGCCATTATTGCTGCAAACCCCGCCCAGGTACACGCGGGCAATGCCATTAATAAGGGTCAAATTACGCAATTGGGTAAATCCGCTGTCCACCCGAATCAGTCCCTGGGCGGATTCTTCCGCGGTGGGTCCGAGGAAGAATTGATCCAGCACGGCGAACATTGGGTCGGCATGCGCCGGGACTTCGCGAGTGACCGCATCTTCATACGGCTCAGTTCCCACTTCAAAGCGAGCCTTGTTGGTAAAGTAAACCGTGATGGTTTGCATCGGCACCACCGTTGGGAGTGCTGCTGTGGCAACCGGGGTGGTGGGTTCGGGGGTATTGAACAGGTCAACTGAGATATTGCAGGCTGGCAGGAAAAGGACAGCCAAAAATAATATAAGAACTTGCTTCATTTTCATTTTTCCCTCCGCTATGGGTCAATTATAATCAACTTCAATAATCCATCCCCGCAGAAAGAGGATCGGTGACGATGATCGAACAACAGCAAGTATTAGACGCATTATCCAAAGTAAAAGATCCGGAGTTGGACCGCAACCTGGTTGAGTTAGGCATGGTGAAAGACCTCGTGATCTCACCCGATGGGGGAGTGAGCTTTACCCTGGCGCTGACCATCCCCAGCTGCCCGATGAAGAACCAGATGGAACGCGATGCCCGGGCGGCAGTTTCAGCGATTCCGGGGGTCAATTCAGTCACCATCACCTTTGGGGCGATGAGCGATGAAGAGCGCAAGAAGATTTTCGCCAGCGGCAAACCGCAGTTACCCAGGCTTAACAGTTTCAACAAGGTCAAACGCGTCATTGCGGTGATGAGTGGAAAGGGGGGCGTTGGCAAGTCTTCGATCACCGCACTGCTGGCTTGTGAATTGGCGCGGGCATGCAAGAAAGTCGGCATCCTCGACGCCGATATCACCGGTCCGAGCATCCCCAAATTATTTGGCCTGCCCGCGGGCGGTTTACGCGGCAGCAAGCAGGGTATCCTGCCTGCAGTTACCGGATTGGGCATCAAGGTGGTTTCCACCAACCTGATGGTCCCCACCGAGGACGCGGCTGTCATCTGGCGCGGACCGATGATCGCAGGTATGATCCAACAGTTTTGGAGTGATGTGCTGTGGGGCAGCTTGGATGTGCTGTTGGTGGATCTCCCGCCGGGTACCTCAGATGCCTCACTGACGGTGATGCAGTCCCTGCCGGTGAACGGCGTGGTGCTGGTGACCTCCCCGCAGCAGCTGGCTGGAATGGTGGTAAAAAAAGCCAGCGCCATGCTCAAGCAGCTGAACGTCCCTGTACTGGCGGTGGTGGAAAACATGAGTTTTTTCATTTGCCCGGGTTGCGGCGAAAAACATGAAATTTTTGGACCAAGCCACCTGGAAGACCTGATGAAAAGCGTTGGCGGGCAAACCACGGCCAGGCTGCCGTTGGACCAAACCCTCACCACCCTGGCAGACGCCGGCAGGATCGAAGAATACGATGCCGCCAAAATCACCGTTCTGGAACAGGTCGTACAGCAACTGGATTAATCGATTTCTCATTATTTGGGTATTATGGGCATTGTTGAGGGGGAAGAGTTGGACCCCTCAATTATTAGTATTTTTCTTATCATGGCTGTATTGACATTCTTGCAGTGATAAGTGACCGGAATGTAAGACGCTTTTAAGATCGGCAATATTGGCTAGAAGAGCAGCAACAACCAAGCCGCAATACCGATAATGACGATGCAACCCAACCCGATGGGAAGGGTTATGCGCAGGATCTCACCCTCGCTGCCCTTGATGGCACTGGTGCTGGTGCCCACTGCCAGTTTCGCCGGAGCGATCATACTTCCCAAAGCCCCGCCCACCGTTTGAGCCGCCAGGATGACGAGCGGCGAGAGTTTCAACAGCGCGGCTACTTCCTTTTGCATGATGCCCAATACCACGTTGGAATTGGTATTGCTGCCAGTGATAAATGTACCGGTGATGCCGACAAGTGCTGCAAAAAGCGGGTAAATGGAACCTGCCAGCTGACTAATGCCTTCCGCCAGGCGCAGGGTCATGCCAGTGTGCTCCATTAAAGTGGCGATACAGATCATGAAGAGGGTTCCAAGAGTGGCCGGAACGCCAGATTTCACCGTCCTGGTGAAAGCAACCCCGGCTTTGCCGATCTGATACCCCTTGAACCGCGGGAAGACAAACAACGCGAAGAGAGAAGTCAACAGGATGAACGTACCCGGGTGGGTGAGAAAACGGAAGAGGTAACCGTTGCCTGCGGGGGTGGCATGTCTGAGAGTGGTGGTCACCGCAGGGAACGCCAGCGACCAGGTATATTGAGACAGGAAGGTATTCACTGGTTTCACCAGGGTGGCAACCATGATCACTGCGATCAAAAATCCGTAGGTCAACACCCCGCCCAAAAGGTGCTTATCCTTTTCCATGTTCGGTTTCCAATCGGCAGGTTTTTTGCCGAGCAGGATGCCTGCCAGGATTCCGATGATGGAAGCGATGAACGAACCGAGGGTGATCAGCCCCAACAAACCGGATAGGGCGTGGACAGCACTGACGATCAGCGCCAACAGGACCACCTTGCGCCAGTGTTTCAACTGCTTGAGGACCCATGCTGTTGAGAGCCCTGTGAGCAGGATGGCGATGCTGCCCAGTACCGCCGTAGGCGGAAAGAGGGCTGCAGGATCAGTGCCGGTGATATCAGTGAGCGTGCGGAATGCCAGCGCCATACCGCTGGTGATGACTGACCATGAGTGCCCGATGGCTGTGGACGCCACCGCAATGACCGGGGATACCCCCAGCGCGGTGAGCATTGGCGCACCGATGGTGATGGGAAGCCCAAAACCTGCCACGTTCTCGATCAACCCGGTGAACATCCATGCCAGCACCAGGATCAACCAACCCGTATCCGGGATGACGCGCTGCAGCGATTGAGCAATGGCGCGAATGCCGCCGGACTGATCCACCAGGTGATACAGGAACAGGGCTGTCCAGAGGAGGTAAAACACGTTCAGTGTCAGCAGAAAAGCCTTTGGCCTGGGATACCCAGAATACCTGCCAGGTAAGCCCGAAGGCGAGCACTCCCACGAGTATGGCTGCTGCCCAACCTGCCAGTGCGGCAAAATGACTTCCGAGGCGGAAGATGAGCATCAGGAGCAAAACCACGAGGATGGGAATGAGGGCTAATAAGGCAAGCATAGGTCTCGACTGTTTAAGTTAGATAATTTCAAGATTAGCCAGCGACGCCAGCACGCGCTTGAAACCCACAGATTCAAAATGCACGTCCACTGTTTCCTCGCCGTCGGAATCGATCTTGCTTTCAAGCACCACGCCATCTCCCCAGGAATTGGTGCGCACGCGCATGCCGGGTTTGTAGCGGGACTCTTTGGGTGTTTCCACTTTGTACTGCCTCGGGGTGGAAACCCCGGTGGTGCTCCAGCGGAAATCACTTTCATAAGTTTCGCGGCGCGAGGCGGCGTGCCGACCCTGGTTGAGCACCAGGTCAGTGTTGATGTCTGCCAGAAAACGCGATGGTTCGCCGTAATCCCACATGTTGAAGGTGCGCCGCCTTTCAGCGCGCAGCAGGTAGAGTTGATTTTTCGCCCTGGTCATCCCCACGTAAAACAGGCGGCGTTCCTCCGCCATCTCTTCAGGATCATCGCGCGAGCGGCTGTGAGGCAGCAGTCCTTCATCCAGACCGATGATGAATACGTGGCTGTACTCGAGTCCTTTGGCCGTGTGCAGGGTCAGCAGGGTCACCGCTCCGCGCGGCTGTTCGGGGTCTTCAACGTCAGCTGAGGGAATGGTGTCCTGGTCAGAGACAAGCGCCAGATTCTGCAGGAATTCGGTCAGCCCTTTCTCCTGGTAATCCAATGCCAGGCGGCGCAGTTCCTGCACGTTATCCCAGCGGTCGTTGCCATCCTCGGTCTGATCGTTGATGTACGCTTCGTAACCGGTATCTTCAATAATGCGGTCGAACAGTGAGAGCAGCGAGGTCTTGTCTTTCAGCGACTGCCATTCTGCCAGCATCGCGCCAACATCCACCGCTTTTTCAGCCGGCCTGCCAACCGCCAACCAGTACGGAGAGGAATCCTGGTTTTTCCCAAGGTCGAGCACCAGCGCGCCCAGGCTGAGACCGATCTGGCTGGCAGCGGACTGCAGGGTGGACACGGTCTTGTCGCCGATATTGCGCGGAGGGACGTTGATCACGCGCAGCAAACTGACCTCGTCGTCGGGGTTTTCCACCAGGCGCAGGAAGGAGATGATGTCCTTGACCTCGCGCCTGCCGTAGAATTTCTGCGCTCCCACCAGGCGGTAGGGGATGCCCGCATGCATCAGGGTTTCCTCGATGATGCGGGATTGGGCGTTGGTGCGGTACATCACGGCAAAATCGTTGGCGCTGGCTTTGCCGGATTTGAGGTACTGCTGGATGGTATCCACCACGAAGGCGCTTTCCGCCACATCATCCACCGCCACGTACTGGATGATCTTGCTGCCGCTGCCGCGTTCGGTGAAGAGGCGCTTGGGGGTGCGGTTGCGGTTGCGGTCGATCACCTGGCGGGCGGCATCCAGCACGTTCTGGGTGGAGCGGTAATTCTGCTCCAGCAGGATGGTCTCGCATTTGGGGTAGTCCTTCTCGAAGCGCAGCACATTGCGGTAATCCGCGCCGCGCCAGCGGTAAATGGATTGGTCCTCATCCCCCACCACGAAAATGTTGTGATGATAGGACGCGAGCTGTTTGAGCATGACGTATTGCGCCAGGTTGGTGTCCTGGAATTCGTCCACGAGCACATGCCGGAAGCGGCGCGCGTATTTCTCGGCTACGTTGGGATTATTTTGGAGTAAATTGGCGGTGTAGAGCAGCAGGTCATCAAAATCAACCGCATTGTTGAGCTGCAGCATCTCCTGGTATTTCTCGTAAACACGCGCCACCACTTCATCGCGGTAGGTGCCGCGCGGAACATCTTTGGGGAGCTGCAGGTCGTTCTTGGCAGCGGAGATGGCAGCATGCACGCCGGCGGGACGGTGGGTTTTGTCGTCGATGTTCAGTTCGCGCAGGGCACGCTTGATGAGCGTTTCCTGGTCACTGGCGTCGAAGATGACGAAATTGGCGCTGAAGGGGAGCTGGGCAGATTCGCGCCGCAGCAGGCGGGCGCACATGGCGTGAAAGGTTCCCAGCCAGATGCCCTCGAGGCTCTGGTTGACCATGTTGACCACGCGGCTTTCCATCTCGCGCGCGGCTTTGTTGGTGAAGGTGACGGCGATGATGTCGTAAGCCGGGATGCCCTTGCGGTCGATCAGGTAAGCCAGGCGGCGCGTGAGAACGCGCGTCTTGCCCGAACCGGGGCCGGCAAGCACGAGCACCTGCCCGTCACCAGCGGTAACGGCCTGGCGCTGCGGCGGGTTGAGATCATCCAGCAGATGGTCGGGCATGGATCAGTTCACCCCGGCGGGAGGATCGAGGCGGAAATCGTAGATGCCATTGAGCATCGGGTATTCATGCTGGCAGCGGCTGCAGCGCAGCAGGGGGGGTGTATCCTCCAGCGGGGTGCCGCAGGCCGGGCAGGCAAAGAAGGCGCCTTCAGGAGCGGCAGGTGCCCTCCAGGCTGGCGTGGGTGAGCAGGAAAACGCTCGGGCTGAGCTGCCACCAGTTGCCGGTGAGGGCTGCCAGGCTGTCCAGCCAGGCTAATAAGCGTACGGGGAAGAGACGCTTGAGCAGCCCCATGCGGAAGTGGCTGACGGTGAGGGTGCGGATGATACTGAACCCCAGGTCGCCCATCCATTTACGGATGGAGGCGGGGTGAAAGTCAAAGTTAAGCGGGATGTATTCCACAGGTTCGCGGGTGAACGGCGACCAGGGCTGCTTGCGGAAGAGATAACGCAGGATGCTCTTGATGTTGCGCTTGTTGGCGTATTCGAGGATGAAAGCGGCTCCCGGCTGCAGGGCGCTTTCCACCTGCGCCAGCGCGAGCGGGGCATCTGCCATGTGGTGCAGGGTACGGATCATGGTGGCGCCGTCAAAAACGCCCGGTACGAACGGCAGGTGATAGATGTCGGCGGCGATATAGCGGTAGCGCGGGGAATCACCCAGTTTCTCGCGGGCTTGTTCCAACTGCGTGCGCGAGTAATCCAGCAGGGTGATGCGCTTATAACCGTGGTAGCGCGGGGTGTTGCGCCCGGCGCCGGCACCCAGTTCAAGCAGGTGCTCGCCCTGGGGGGCAGCAGGCGTTTGAGGGCGCTGGCTTCGCAGGCGTCCTCGTAGGCGCGCCCGCCCTTCTCCCAGAAGGAGGTTTGATAGTCGGAACCTTCGTAACTGCATACCGGGGGTGTTGTCATGGATTTATGCCTTGAGGTTAAAAGTGCGTCCGGACAGGTTTGCCGGCGGCGCCCAGAGGATCCTCCTTACCGCTGCTTCCTCTCGGACCTGACGGGGTTCGCAGGGCTCTGCCGCGCCGGTCCCATCCGGGCGCGGGGTTAAGGATACCGCAGGACAGGCGCGGTGTCAACGAGAGCGGAGAAACGAGAAACGAGAGTCGAGAATCGAGAAACGTAGAACCGTAAATCGTAACCCGTAAATCGTAATCCGTAATTCGGGGAGCGGTTACAAAGTAGGGAAATGTCATTGCGATCGCGGGGTTTGCACCCCCTAACGATCTTTGTGAGTGGGGGGCGTTCTTGCCGAAGCAATCCCCGTTTACTCCAGGGTGATTTGCTTTACAATAAACCCGATGAATAAAAGGACGCGTTTTATGGGCATTCTCCTTCTCGGCTGCATGTTTCTGCTTGCCTCCTGCAGCAAGGGGAGTGATGCTGTCATTACTCCCGCGTCTTATCCGCCGATAGACGTAGGCAGCCTGCCGCCTGTGCTGCAGGGATTCCTCGCCCGGTACGAAACCTTCGAAGACTTGAATGCCAACATTCAAAAAGACTATACATTCATCGCCAGGGAGGTGAACAACCGTCCGGCGGGCACATTGGATTCCTCGCCGCTGGTGGCGTTATCCAAAGGCATTTCGGATTGTTACGAGTCGGCCGTCATCAGCGCTCTCCTGGGGGAGAAACTTGGTGACAAGCCCTATATGCTCATCCTGGAATACGGTCTATTCTCGAAAAAACAGCCTCACTCCATTCACGTTTTCTACGATGTGCTGACGCAAAAATGGGGGTACAACGATTACCTGATCGAGCTGGTGCAGCCTTCATTTTTCACGGTAAAGGACCTGGCAGAATACTATATCGCAGCGCATCCGGCGGATTCACATTATTACCGGCGCTGGTCCCTGGTGGACCTCACACTGATCGAGGAGGAATACGGCCTGGACTGGCGAACCACGACCAGGAGCATCCGCATCCGGGACAAGATCATTGTTGAAGAGGGACGGTATAGACCTTAAGAAGCAAATCTGGTATGAAACACAAACCTTATCAGGGGAAATTCATCTTGCAAGGGGACGCATAAGTCGCGGAATTCGCCCATAAGAATAAGTTAGTTGGGAATTGCCGATACTGTACCTTTTTTCTCTTACTTTTGTTGGGGATCGCCGCGGGCTTTGCCCTCGCGATGACAATGACGCTTTAAATCAAAACGAGCGGGGACCAGTCCGCTCGTTTTGATCTGATTGCTCAGCACGATCATAATCCATAAAGGAGGAAAACCATCAGAATCGAGCCAAATATAATCGCTCTACATTAAAACAAGAAAAGATTCAGCTAAGAGTTTTCTCATAAATGGATGAATACTGCCGCCAGCGCCACCACTGAGGCGATGGCGATCATCACAGCACCGCCAATGGTGATCAATTTTTGCAGACGGGTGTTGACGTATTTCCCCATGAGAGCGGGATTTGAGGCGAGTTTGATCAGGAAGTAGAGCACCAGCGGCAGCACAACGGCATTGATGGTTTGGGTGACGATGGCAAGCTTGAAAAGGGATACTCCCGGCAAAATGGCAATGCTCAGGGCAACAATGATCTGGCCGAAATAGATCCAGTAGAAGGATTTGCTCTGTTTGAATTTGGAATCCAGGCTGCCCGATAGACCGAAGAACTCTTTGAAGGCATACGCTGTGGAAAGCGCGACTATCACCATCCCCATGAAACCGGCATTAAGTATACCCAGGGCGAATAAGGTGCCGGCCAGTTTGCCGGCAAAAGGTTCGATCGCCATGGCAGCTGCCTCACCCGAGGTGAGGGGAATCTTATTTACAAAAAGCGTGGCGGCGGTGGCGACGATCATGAAGAAGGAAAAAAAATCGGTCAGGAAGGCTCCGATATAGGTTTCAAGCTGGGAGTAGAAGATCTTGCCAGCCTCGATATTCTTGTCAATGGAGAAACTGCTGATGAAGAATTGCCCCCAGGGTGTGATGGTGGTGCCGATGTACCCCCATGCCGATAAAGAAGTAATTCCTGATGTACTGCGGGGTGAACTCTACTCCATGCGGATAAACCAGATTCGAAAGAGCCAGCCCCCAATCAGGGTTTACTTTTGCCGCCGAGATGATGTATGTCAGATAGAAGAGACTTGAAAGAAGCATTATCCCCTGGGTGAGTTTGTAATTCCCTTTTGTCACAACAGAATAGAAACCCCAACGATGACGAGCATGAACGGGATCGCGGGTAATATTGTAACATCCAGCTGGTGGTTTTCACTAGCCGCGATATTTACGGTGATGGTGCCCAGGTTGGCGACCACGAGTGCTCCAAATATCAATAAAGAGAGCTTTACGCCAAATTTCTCGCGGATCAGGTCCGCCAAACCGCGGCGGGTGACCAGGCGTCAGGCGCATGCCCATCTCCTGGGTAAACCCGAGCAGGGGGGTAATGATGACCAGGAGGAAAAGGATGGGGAAGCCAAGTGTTGCGCCGGCAACGGAATAGGTGGCCACACCGCCGGCGTCGTTATCAGACATGGCGGTAATCGTCGCCGGCCCGAACACAGAGAAGAAAAGCAGCAGCCTGTGAATGACCGGGTTGGCGGCAATCCGGCGGAAGAACGGGTTGGTTGTGCGTCGCATTTCTACTCGATCTGCAATCTACCAGGGTACTATAATTATGTCTCAAAACTTGATGAATGCCGCAGTTAAGCGCAAAGGCAGACGCGATGAAGATCAGCACGGATCCGGCGATGGCAAACCATTTGTTGAACGGGGTATTGGCATGTTTTCCCATGAGCGTTTTATTGCTGGTCAGGCGGATCGAGGTAGTAGAAGACCAGCGGCAGGGCAACGGCGTTGAGGGTCTGGGTGACGATGGCCAGCTTGAAAAGCGAGATGCCGGGGATGAAAGCCAGCACCAGCGCGATGAGGATCTGGGAAATGTAGATCCAGTAGAAGAGACTTGCTCTGCTTGAAATTTGAATCCAGGCTGCCGGAGGTGACCGAAGAACTCGGAGAAGGCATAGGCGGTGGAGAGGGAAACGATCACCAGCCCGATAAAGCCGGCGTTGAGCAATCCGACGGCAAACAGGATGCTGGCAAACTTGCCCGTGAAGGGTTCGATGGCGAGGGCAGCTTCTTCTCCCGAGGTGAGGGTGATCCTGTGCACAAAAAGCGTGGCGGCGGTGGCCACCACCAGGAAGAAAGCCATGAAGTGGGTGATGAACGACCCCACGTAAGTTTCGATCTGCGAGAATTTGATCTTGGCGGCATCAATGTTCTTGTCGAAGGCGAAGCTGCTGATGAAGAACTGCCCCCAGGGGGTGATCATGGTGCCGACCACGCCCATGCCGATGAGCAGGTAACTGCGCAGGTACTCGGGGGTGAATTCCACGCCGTGCGGGTAAGACCAGGTTTGAAAACGCCAACCCCCAATCCGGTTTGGCTTTGACGGCGGAAACCACGTAGGTGAGGTAGAAGAGGCTGACGAGCAGCATGATGGCCTGGGTGATCTTGTAGTTGCCGCGCGTGACGATGAGGAACGAGATGACGACGATACCGAGCACGAAGGGGATGGCGGGAATGTTGAGCATGGTGCTGGTGGTCTTGATGGCTGACAGTTCTACAGTCACTGTGCCGAGGTTGGCCACCACCAGGGCGGCGAAAATGAGCAGGGAGGCTTTGACGCCGAATTTCTCGCGGATGAGGTCAGCCAGCCCGCGGCGGGTGACCAGCGCCAGGCGCATGCCCATTTCCTGGGTGATGGCGAGCAGGGGGGTGGTGATGAGGAAGAGGAAGAGGATGGGGTAGCCCAGGGTGGCGCCGGCAACTGCCAGGGTGGCCACACCGCTGGCGTCATTATCCGCCATGGCGGTAATGGTGGCAGGGCCAAAGACCGAGCCGAAGATCGCCAGGCGGTGCACCCAGCGGGATCTGACAATGCGCCTGATGAGCGGATTGGTTGAATTTCTCATTGGTTAATCCACTGCTGCTCTAATAGAAGCGCGGCAGGCGTTTCTTCCAGGCGGTGGGCAGGATCTTGTCCAGCGCGTCATCAGCGGTGACGATGCCGAGGAGGTGGTTCTTGTCATCCACCACGGGGACGGCGGGCAGGTTGTACTTGGCGACCACCTGCGCCAACTCATCCTGCTTGTCGAGCGCGTTGACGGAGATGAACTTGGTGTGCATGAAATCCTTGACGCGCGTGCGCGGCTGGGCAAAGATCAGCTCGCTGAGGGAGAAGGTGCCAGTGAGGCGCTTGTGCTCGTCCACCACGTAGACGTACAGGACGGCATCCACTTCACTCTTCCTGCGCGCGGATGGATTCGATGGCCTGGGCGGCGGTGAGGGCGGGGCTGACGATGACCACGTCGGTGGTCATCAAACCGCCGGCGGTATCCTCGGGGTAAGACAGCAGGAGTTTGACCTCTTCGCGTTCCTCGGTCTCCATCATCTCCAGCAGGTCTTCACTGCGCTCCTGGGGCAGTTCAGCCAGCAGGTCGGCGGCTTCATCCGGAGACATTTCCTCGAGGACATCGGCGATCTTTTCATCGGACATGTGCTTGACGAGCGACGCCTGGAACTCAGGCTCGACCTCCTCAAGGGCGTCCGCGAGGTGTTCGATATCGAGGGAGTTGAGCAGTTCGACCGCTTTCGGTGTGATTCATGTCGCTGATCAATTCGGCGATGTCGGCCGGGTGCAGGTCTTTGATCTTTTCAACCGGCACCTTGAGGCGCATGAATTCATCCTGGCGCAGCGGCTCCACAAAGGTCCACGAGATGGTGTTCTCCGGCTTCTTGACGGTGAGGCGGGTGAGCAGGTTTTCGGCGAAGCGCGGCAGACCGGAACGGCGTAATAAACCGAGGCTGCTGATATCCACATTGGAGACCACATAATCCCCGTTGACGCGGGCGATCTGCAGGTCGTTGACGCGCACCACGCGGATGCCGTTGGTATCGAGGATCTGCTTGTCGAGGATATCCTGGATGAGGGGCAGTTCGTCACCGCGGAGTTCGTAGGCGGTGAGCTGATCGGCGGCGTGCGCCAGCGGGATGACCGGCGAGAAGAGCACGGTGACCTCGGAGATGGGGTAACAGGCGCGGGAGGTCTTGCTGCGCACGGCAAGGGCAGTGATCACCGGATGGGCGCGGTCTTCACGCTGAATGGCGTAGATCTCTTCCACTTTGCCCAGGGATTCGCCTTCGGCATCGACAACTGGTTTATTGATGATGTGGCTGATGAACGGCATAGGTCCTCCTCGCTTAAATAAAAAACCGGCAAGCACACTGTACCAGCCGGCAGACCCACACCGCAACGTGATCAGGTGATTCTGATCAGGCTGGTACCTCTTTGAATGTATTGTTTCCCTGCGCGGCAGCGGACTGCCAGCGCGCTAAGAAAGGTAGAGCATTATGAACGTGCGTGGATACGCCAGGAGTTCCCCTTTGTCTAAGAGGGGGTACGTCTTGAGCGTTATCCGAGTCTTCCAAAAACATCGCGAAACCTTTCTTCCGAAATTCAGGATTTGTCCTTACGGCAAGCCTATTTTATTGAGTAAGGGAGTAACTGTCAAGGTGCAGATTTGGGGCGGTAATTGATGTGATATACAATTAACCCGTGGCGGATATCCGAGGTGCGAGAGGTGGTGGGTTTGCTACCGGCTACTTTCGAATATTTCTCCCTTGATGATTTGTTTTTGTTCCCATTTAAAAATGGGAACGAATGGGGAACGAATGTTTTTGTATTCAAAAAGCTGAAAAACAGGTCGAATTGTTTCAAGGAAACAAAGAGAATCAATTCGAATAACTCGCGATTGTTAGACATGGTCTGAAAATATTTTGATAGATGATTATAGCACGTTTGTTCTATGTTTGTCAAGGGGTTTTAGAAATTTTAAGGTAATTCATCTTTCTGCAGCCAGTAAGGTGGGCGTTGTCCCGCTATTTTGAAGAACCTTAAAAACTAAATAGGATCGCCATGCTTGCCCCACTCACAAGAACGGTTCGTGCACAGCACTCGCACGAACTGCTCGGGGGTGCTTCGCAAAGAACGGGACGCTGACCTGGTTACTCTCTGACAACCTGGGCAGCACCAGCACCACCGCGGCTGCGGATGGCAGCCTGCTTGATACCGTGAAGTACAACGCATTCAGGTGAAATACGAGACGGCGCGACCGCCACAGATTACCGCTACACCGGGCAACGTGACGAGTTCGAGATTGGGTTGTACTACTATGTGGCAAGATACTATGACCCGGTAGTTGGCAGGTTCATCAGCGCGGACACGCTGATTCCGCAGCTTGGCAGCAGCCAGGCGTATGACCGGTATGTGTATGTGAACAACAATCCGATCAATTTCAACGATCCGAGCGGGCATGCAATGGAGATTGATGATGGTGGAAGTTGTACTCGGTATGTTAGAACATGGGAGTGTTTACCCCAAAAAACAACTCAGCCGTTACAAAAACAAAAAGTAAGCTTGGTATCAAATATTTAATAAAACCATTGCAAGATTTACGCAAGCTGAGCCAGTAATAAATTCTCGAGTGGAAAGTCCAGAATTAATATTCCCATTTGATGCCGGAATTTATAGCGGTGAAATTAAACATCAGATTGGGGTTGGTTCTGATTACCCTAGTAAACCAATTACAATAGCATATCCTCCACAAATCGAAATTGGACCATATGCTTTAGGATGGAATGATTTCGAGTTTAACTGGTCTCCAGTATCACCCGAGGGGCAAGAAATATTGAGCTCTCTGAACATTTCCAAAAGTCTCAATATTAATCCTGGAATACAGATTAGCACAGAATCATTTTTACGATTAGGGAATAATGTCTTGATTTATCAAGAGTTAGGTTTCGAGATTGAATATAAAACAGGTCGGCTCGCAACGGTTGTATCGGTAATGGCTGCTTATTATTATTGGCCTTTGTTGCTCACAACAATGGTCCAACAGCCCTCCTATCCTTATCCCATCACAGTGCCATAAAACAAGTGGGAACTAATTACATGAATATTCTAGATGAAACTAAACTGTTAATGGATAAAAGACAATACAGAAAAGCCTTAAGAATATTGAACTCACTTAATCTTGAAAATGAAGAAATCTATCGAGTTTAATATTCAAAAAGCTATATGTTATTCGAACTTGAACCATTTTGATGATGCTTTGTTGATTTCAGAGAATATTTTGGAATCATATCCTAACAATGTAAAAGCAATACAAATAATTGCTTTCATTAAGTATAAATGTAAGAATTATTCGGAAGCTTGCAATTAATCAATAATGCTTTATTGATTGAACCCAAGTCCATAGATTCCTATTTGATTAAGGCAGAGATTTACATGGCTATTACAGAATATCAACTTGTTTTAAAAACGCTGAACGATGCGATCATTATCGATCCAGTTAATTGGGTTCTGCATTCTCGATTGGGCGATGTATATTTGTCTACAAAAAGGATTGGCGAAGCTCATCGTGCATATATAGAAGCATATAGGCTGCACAATTCATTAAAAACTTTGGAGAATATTTTTGAAGTACTGACTTTTCGTTTTTGGACTCCAATATTTTTCATTTGTGTAATTTTTGGGGGACTTGCAATTAAGAACGGTAATCCAGTGTTCTTTCTCCCGACCATTTTGGTTTTAGGAGTTTATATTGCTTCGGCTATTCGAAATAAAAGGTGGGTAATCCTTATTGGTTTAATAATATTGATGTGCGGATTTATCTTCTTAGGATACAACCAATTAAGATGAACACTTTGAATATGAATCCACAAATTTATCTGCCTTAGGCTTATTTAAAATCTTCATGCTCACGATTCGACATGTTACCAGCAATTAGATGTTGTCTTGAAAATCACGAGAGAACGTACATAGGATTAAGGTAATTAGCGTCAATATAATGCTCTGTGAATAGGGCGGGGTAGCACCCTGACAGTACCTTAAAAACAAAATACTATACCCCTACTCCCAGCGAGACGCCCACGCCAACAGAGACCGCGACCGAAACAGCCACCGCGACCTCAACCAGTTCCCCCACGGCCACAGCCACCGCGGTACCGATCCCCGGTGAGGCGCAGTACGTATACGATGGCGACGGCAACATGGTCAAATCAGTGATTGGGGACGTTACCACCTACTACGCGGGTTCAACCTATGAGAAGAAAGTGACAGGGATTGAACAGGTGGAAAGGAAATATTACTTTGCCGGTTCCTCTAGGATCGCGATGCGGGAAAATGGGACAATCACCTGGTTACTCTCTGATAACCTGGGCAGCACCAGCACCACAGCGGCTGCAGATGGCAGCCTGCTTGACACCGTAAAGTACACCGCCATTCGGTGAAATACGGGATGGCGCGACCGCAACGGATTACCGCTACACCGGGCTGCGTGACGAGTTCGAGATCGGACTGTATTACTACGTGGCAAGATACTATGACCCGGTGGTTGGCAGGTTCATCAGCGCGGATACGCTGATTCCGCAGCTTGGCAGTAGCCAGGCGTATGACAGATATCGCGTATGTGAACAACAATCCGATCAATTTCAATGATCCGAGTGGGCATGCTATAGCTTGTGGAACAGATGGTGGAAATGGTTGTGCTGGAACAGGTTTAGGTGATCTAACACCAAGCCAAGTATTAACAACTGATAGGACACAAGAACAAGAAATCAGAGCGATATATAATTATTCAATTACACATCCGTCTTATGACTATAATAGCGATCCTAGCCTAGAAGAAAATGGCAGATACTTAGTCTCAGTTTCAATTTTTCTTGGAACTGCCGATTACATTTCCAGAAAACCATCCTTACTCGAACGATTAGCATCTAGTTGGGACTCATTTTCTATAGGAATAGCAGCTTCACTTGCGGGTGTGATTGCAGGTGGCGGAATTGATAATAGTGGTCATGATACACCTGATGGATTAACTACCTCAGAACTGACTCGAAGACGGGCCAGAAATATGTAGGACAAACAACTGAATTAAGGTTTGATAGTCGTCAATATGAACACTCACATAAGTATCCTGAATCGGATTTTTATTATGATGTTTTAGGTAAGGCGAAAAAAGGATCAAAACTTGATGTTTTGGAGGAAGATTGGATTCGTACATTGGGTGGACCTGGAATACTAGATAATCGAAGATACCAAATGCGAGATTTCAGATATAGAATTAATGGTGGTTCAGTAAATTTACCAAAATAAATAATGGAGATCAATAGATGAGATTAAAAAGACAAGTAAGAGTCGGGGATATCATAAAGATTCCATTAGCGGAAGATGTATTTGGCATAGCCCAAGTTATCGCTCAACCAGATCGTGGATTTGAATTTATCATTGCATATGATGTCTTTATTCGAGACGAAGAGACTATTTCATTCCATGAACTTTCAAATAAAGAAATCATTCTTTTCGCTGAGTTAGCAGTTGGTGTCAATATGCTCCGAAAACGAAAACAATGGCCGGTAATCGGAAATATGCCAATTAGTGATAAGGTTGTTTTTCCAGAATACAAAGTATCAACAGGAAAAGGATGGATGATAACTAATTGGGAAGGAAAAAACATAAGAGTTGCAGATGAAAAAGAGGTATTGAAAATGCAATTTAAAGGATCATTTTCTCTCGCTGCTATTGAAGGTGCTTTACGAGCATATCTTGGTTTGGAAAAACCTTCAATTTCTTATGAAAGAATAATGAAAAAAGAGCCGAAGGGATAATTGGTTCCTTTAAGGATATAAAAAAGAACAAATTTGCATTTCTGTGTAAGATATGTGACAACCTGGGCAGCACCAGCACCACCGCGGCTGCAGACGGCAGCCTGTTTGATGTAGTGAAATACACCGCATCGCGAATTGTGCGCCCCGGAGCGAAGCGGATGGGGTGGTGAAATACGGGACGGAGCGACCGCAACAGATTACCGCTACACCGGACAGCGAGACGAGTTCGAGATCGGGCTGTATTACTATGTGGCAAGATACTATGACCCGGTAGTTGGCAGGTTCATCAGTGCGGATACTCTGATTCCGCAGCCGGGGAGCAGCCAGGCGTATGACAGGTACGCGTATGTGAACAACAATCCGATCAACTTCAATGATCCGAGTGGGCATGCACAGATTGATGATGACAATGTGACTTGCCAATCTTGGAATTGCGTTAATAACCCCTACATATATCAATCACCTATCATTCTACCAACTTACCAACAAACAACACCGATATTGCCCATTATTCCTTTTTCCCAATGGGTGTATTCCGATAGTGTAACAATATCTTCTATCAATCCAGATCAATGTGTGTATACTGATTCAGTGAACACTGGTGTTGTAACACCTCCTCAAAAAGTACAATTCAATGGCCCTTCTCAGGTATTTACCTTAACTCCAGAAATGGTTGCTACTGCACTGGATTACGGAGGTAGGATTGGAGATTTTGGGACCACAATGAATTGGTGGCATCTACCTGGCCCGATTGGTGTGAGTCTTGATATTGCCTCTCAAGCAACACTTGATGCAGGGAAAGGGTATACACCTCTACAACAATCATTAAGAGTAACAATGGTAACGTTTGAGGGTCAAACCATCGCAGGTTTATCTCCTCTATTTGCAATCCCTGCAGCGATGACAGGAATAGAAACTGGACCGGGAGCTATTGCATTTGCCGTTGGGGGGTATATGCTTGGAAATATTTACTTATCTAATCTTGCAGACACACTCAACAATAAATATCTGTTTCCTGCAATTGATACAATATTGTGGAGTTATTAATGAAAGAGAAATTTAATCGGTTTTTCTTTACTACGCCTATCAATATTTTAATCGGAATCCCATTAATAATTGAGGTAATTATATGGGGAATTGTAATTATTGTTCCAGATACAATAAATAACATCGGAAACCTTAAGATGGGTTTAATCGCCTTGAGTTTTCTCTTTGGTAGCTTCGCAGGAATACCTATGATTATTAGGAAAGAAGCACCATTATTTTTTGGCAACGAAGAAAAAGCAGTGATGCAAGGTTATACGTTGCTTTTTGGCAATTTAGGAATTGCAATATTAATTGCGATTTACACATTTTTTATTCCATAACAAATCAGCATGATGACGCTTTATAGGACTCAAGGTCTGTTATGAAAATGGCGCTTATTGGTGGGTTTTCTATCCTGAATATCAAAAGGTAACTTACATCTGTTTATAGTCACCGGAGTTAGCCAAGCGATCAAGGTTTATCCAGCCTGAAGGAAGCCCCTTTTCGTCCTGCAGGATTTCCTCAAAGCCGTTTTTGAGGAGCACTTTTTACGAGGCGAGGTTATGCAGTAACACGTTGGTATGTGAAAAGGGTATTTACGACATCGCTTGGAATGGCGGGGAAGAGGGGCGGATCCAGCGGTTGTTGTGGGAATAACAAAAATGGTGCGGCACGGCCGCACCCTACGCGCTTTTTGGTGGGTTTCCAACCCACCCTACGGGCTGGAATAATAGCAAAAGAATAGTAAGTATGTAAATGCTGTCTTGAAAATCAATGGAGAACTTGCATCGGTTTGGGTGATTAAAGTTAAACGGGTTTTTCCAGCCTGAAGGAAATCCCCTTTTCGTCCTGCCCGGTTTCGACGAAGCCGTTTTTGAGGAGCACTTTCTGCGAGGCGAGGTTATGCAGTAACACGTTGGTATGTGAAAAGGGTATTTACGACATCGCTTGGAATGGCGGTGAAGAGGGGCGAATTCAGCGGTTGTTGTGGGAATGATAAAAATGGTGCGGCGGGGCCGCACCCTACGCGCTTTTTGGTGGGTTTCCAACCCACCCTACGGGCTGGAATAATAGCAAAAGAATAGTAAGTATGTAAATGCTGTCTTGAAAATCAATGGAGAACTTGCATCGGTTTGGGTGATTAAAGTTTAAACGGGTTTTTCCAGCCTGAAGGAAATCCCCTTTTCATCCTGCCCGGTTTCGACGAAGCCGTTCTTGAGGAGCACTTTTTGCGAGGCGAGGTTATCCAATAGCACGGCGGTGGCGGTGATGGCTTTGCATTCAGGGTGGGTGAATGCCCAATTGATGAGCGCCGTAACGGCTTCACTCATGTAGCCCCGCCGCTGGAAAACAGGGTCAATGCCGTAACCGATCTCCACTTCACCCTTCTCGTTGGGGATGCCCTTGAAGCCCACCATGCCGGCAGCGGTGTTTTCTTCATTGAGGACGATCAACCAGTAGGTGTACCAGGGGTGCTGGGCGGGGGGCACCTTGCCCATCTTTTCGATCTTCATCTTCACGGCGCGCTTAACCACGCCATCCAACAGGCTGCTGACGATGGGGACGCCCACGCTGGCGGAGAGGTCGTTGAGCGACACCAGGCCAAGCTTTAACTGCTCGAGGGTGAGGGGGACGAGGGCGAGACGCAGGGCGTATATGGTTTCCATAAGGTGCTCCAGGAACGGTTTGATATAATCAAATCCTATTATCTCATTATTCACAATAAAGGTGACCCATGACTTCTACAGTGTATTACGGTTCCCCACGTCAATCCAGGCTGGAAGCAAGCGAAACGCTGCCGGCAAAGCTCGACCTGATCCTCGAGAAGCTGCAGCTGCGCGATCGCGTGAAGGGCGAGTCGGTATGCCTCAAGCTGCACGTGGGCAACGACATCGGCTACTCAGTGGTGCACCCGATATTCGTGCGCAAGGTGGTGCAAGCCATCAAGGACGGCGGGGGCAAACCCTTCATCGTGGATGTGGATTGGGATGTGGCGGGCTGCGAAACGCGCGGTTACACCAATGAAGTGCTCGGCTGCCCGGTTTACCCGGCGGCGGGTCCCCGGAATGGGTACTTTAAGGAACACGATTGGGAATACAAGAACATCAAGACCTGGCGGGTGGCGGGGATGGTGGAAGAAGCCAGCTTCCTGGTGAATTTTGCGCATGTGAAGGGGCACCCGGCCAGCGCGTTCGGCGCGGCGTTCAAGAACCTGGCGCTCGGCTGCATGGTCGGGAAAACGCGCGGTCAACTGCACGACACCTTCCATTTTGACAAATACTGGTTCAAGGAAAACTGCCCGGATAAAGCCGTGATGCAGCAGATCGTGGATTCCTGCCCGGTGCGCGCGATCGTCTTTGACAAACATGACCCGGATGAGCTGCACGTGCATTTTGAGCCATGCAACCAGTGCATGCGCTGCCAGCAGGTGGCGCCGGCGGGCAGCCTGAAGATCGAGCCGGTCAACTTTGCCAGCTTTCCAGGAAGCCATGGCGGTTTCCACCGCGGTGGTGCTCTCGACGTTTGAGAAGAGCAAGGCGGTTCACCTGGCGCTGGCGACGCACATGACGCCGGTGTGCGACTGTTTCGGCTTCACCAGCATGCCGATCCTGAACGACGAAGGCATCTTCGGCTCGGATGACATCGTGGCGCTGGATAAAGCGGTGCTGGATAAGACCGCCGGGCTGCCGCTGCTGGTCGAGAACCTGCCGACTTCGATGGAGGCGCAGAATAACGGCGGACATCCCTTCGCGCAGCTGCACGGCATCTACAAGGACCCTTACATCGTGGTGCGCTACGGCGAAAAGCTGGGGCTGGGCAGCCAGGAGTACGAGCTGGTGGACGTGCTGCCGGTGCAGGAACGCGGTCCGCAGCCAAACTCGTATTACATCTCCGCGAGTTGAGCCTGTCCGGTGTAAAGCCGGGATTAGATATTTATGCAACATTTTCGATTCTCCCTGCGTATATTAGGTATTAATTGACTGATATTCAAGGAGAATACTATGTTCAAGAAATACGCAATTCTGGTCGTTGTTATTGCAGTTTTAGGCTTAAGCCTGACAGCCTGCTTCCCGGCGGGTTTTATAACCCCATCACCAATAAAACCATCGGCGGTTCGGGTGAGGTCATCACTGAAAGCCGGGATGTGAGCAATTTTGAACGGGTTGACCTGCAGCGGAATCGGCAACCTCGAAATCGTGCAGGGTGATGAAGAATCACTGACGATCACCGCGGATGATAACCTGATGGAGTACATCACCACTGAGGTGGAAGATGGCGCGCTCATAATCGGGATGAAACCCAACCTCTCTCTCGATCCATCGCGGACGATCGAGTACAAACTGGTGCTCAAGTCTGTTTCCAGCGTCGCGCTATCCGGGTTTGGCAATATTGATTCCGATGGATTGACCAGCGAGGATCTCGAGGTCAAACTCGGCGGTTCAGGGGATATCGCCCTGGGTACGCTGGAAAGCGACTACCCTTCTGGTCCGCATTTCGGGTTTTGGAGATTTTGAAGCACAGGAATCACCGCGGCGAAAACCACCATTAGAGATCACCGGTTCGGGTGATATTAATGTGGATGAGCTGACGGCAAAAGACCTGGCGGTGAAGATCAGCGGTTTTGGCGATGCCGACCTGAGCGGTACCACTGTAAACCAGGATGTTCAGGTACTCGGCTCCGGCAATTACAATGCTGAGGATCTGGCGTCAGAGAATGCGACTGTGAAGATTACCGGATTTGGCAATGCCACCCTGTGGGTGAAGGAAAACCTGGACATTAACATCACCGGCAGCGGCAACGTGGATTACTACGGGGCTCCAAGGATCACCCAGACCATGAGCGGATTCGGCAAAATCAATTCACTGGGCGAACACAAGTAAAAAGAAATGCGGATTTCAAAACAACCCTGATGCACTCAGGGTTGTTTTTTTTCGCGAGCCAACGATCAAATGGGCATCTCGTAAACGCGGTAGCGGCGCAGGGCTTTTACGCCCAGTTTCATGAGGGCGTTGTTCATGCGGTCGTTGTCTTCCAGCACATAATTGATCTCCAGGCGGAGCTTATCGGTAAAGATAGCATCGTAGGTGGCGCGGTAGAGCAGGGTGTCGATGGCTTTGCCCTGGTACTCGGGGATGACGCCCAGCGCCCACATGCGGTACTGGTTGAGGCGGGGGAGCTGCATGAGCAGTTTAAGCCAGCCGAAGGGCAGCAGTGAACCATTCAATCCCTTGAGGATGACATTGACATCCGGCAGGGTCATGGCAAAACCAATCGGCTTGCCCTCGGCAGTTTCGGCGATGAGGACAGCCCTGGGGTTGATGATCTGCCGCAGGTCGTGCGCCATGGCGCGCGCTTCTTCTTCGGTCACCGGGTAAAAACCCCAGTTGTCTGAAATGGACTCATTGGCCAAATTGAGTGATGGTGACCACGTCGGTTTCCAGGCTGCGCATATCCACCGGGCGCACGCGCACGTTGTAGCGTTTGGCCACCTTTTCGGTGAGTTCGAGGATGCGGGCGGGTATCTGGTAACCCTCGCGGGCGTCGATGACATACACCATCAGGTCTTTGGCTTTGGCGAGACCAAACTGGTCGAGCAGGTCGTTGTAGTAAGGAGGGTTGTAAGGCGCCAGGATCACCGGGGAGGGGGTGAAGCCTTCCACCACCAGCCCCCATTCCTGCGAGGCAAAACTCCACGGACCGCGCATGCTGGTCATGCCTTTGGCGCGCAGCCAATCGCGGGCGGCGTTGAGGAGCCCGGCTGGCAACTCGCGGTATCCTCGACGCATTCAAAGGAGCCAAAGAGTCCGATCGGCTGCTTCCAATGGTCCAGCGCCAGATGATCGAGGAAAGCGGAGATCCTGCCGACACACTGCCCGGATTCCACGGCGAGGAAGAGCGCGTAAGTGCAGTGGTTCAACATTGGATTTTTCGCCGGCACGAATTGGGCTTGCTGCTCCGAACGCAGGGGCGCCACCCACACCGGGTCATGGTGGTAAAGCTGGTAAGGCAGGTCGATGAAATCCTGCAGTTGCTGCGGGGTGGTCACCTGGATGATCTGCATAATGGCTCCTCGATTAAAGGATGACATTAATTATGCATCGTATTGCGGGAAGTGCAAAAAGAATCAGGCTTTGAAAGCTGTGAGCACCAGGTTGCCGCTGCTTAAGGGATCAAAGGCATCCCCGCCCAGGCTGCCGTAGGCGTGGATGGCGGTAAAACCGGCTGCGGCGAGGGCTTCGGCGAGATCCTGCTGCGTTCTGCGGGACGCAGATGGGTGGAGGTGACGCTGGACTGCCACTCTTTACCGGCCTGCGCGGGTAGAGGGTGACGATGTTGAAGCGGATGAGACCATCAGGTTCGAAATCATAAAAGCGCTGGAATACCCATTGGCGGTCGCCTTCGACGTGGGTCTCGGGTTCCATCCAGCGGCTGCGGTGAGGCGAGGACGGCGTCAAAGTTGCGGTTCTGGAGGAGGAGGATGCCTCCCGGGGCGAGGCAGCGTGGCAAAATCCTGCAAGGCATCAGCGAGGTCGGCGGAAGTGAGCAGATGCGGCAGGGAATTGCCCAGGCAGAGGAGGGCGTTAAAGAACCGGCGCCAAAAGTCAGCGGCGAGGCTGCCAAACCCGAGCGGCTTCAAAGCGCAGGTCAAGCCCGGCGGCGCCGGCATTGGCGCGGGCGACGGCGATCATCTCGCTGCTCAGGTCAGCCCCGGGATGTCCAATCCCTTTTTAGCCAGGGCGATGACGTGCTGCCCTGTGCCGCAGGCGGCATCCAGCACGCGGAGGGGCATCGCCCGGCTGCGGGGTAACACTGCCTAGTTGCTTGAGAAGGAAGGGCAATTCAAATGCCAGGCGGTTGTGCCAGTTGACGAAGCGGTCATAATCCTGCGAAAATTTATTGTACATTGCGGTTCCTTCCACTGGCGTATAATTCCTGGTGAGGGGTAAAATTTATCAATACGGGTCGGAAAGGAAAAGGAAAGCCTTCAATGAAAGCCTTCATACTGCAAGTGTACCCTTATTTGACCTGGGTTGGCACGCTCTGATCATCCTGGCGGGCAGCCTGGCGGCTGGCTTTGCATACCGCGGCAGGGACGGCGGGCGTTATAAGATTCTGCAACCATTTCATTTCCGAGTTGGGCGAAGTGGGCATCTCGCGGCTGGCATGGACATTCAATACCGGGATGATCCTCGGCGGCATGCTTTTCCTCCCGTTGATGATCGGGCTCGGGCTGCGGCTGGACTCCGTTTGGGGGTGGCTGGGGACGGCTTTTGGGATGGTGGCAGCCATTTGCGCGACACTGGTGGGGGTTTCTCAATGGAACGCCTCACCCCTCACCGCCGTGCCGCCATGACCTTCTTCCGCAGCGGCCTGCTGACCGTGCTTTTTTACACCATTGCCATTTTTACCCAATCCGGAGAACAAAGACTGATCCCGCTGGGATTGAATATCGTCGGGATTATTAGCCCTTGCCAGTTACAGCGCTTTTCTGTTCACCGTGCGCTCCAAAATGGATAAGGACGAGAACCCCAATTACATCCTCGACCCGCAGCAGCAGCCCGAAAGACCGCGCGTGTGGCGTTCGGCTGTACTGGAATGGAGCATCTTCTTTTCCACGCATCGCGTGGTTTGTGATGGCTGGCGTTTTTTCGATGCTTTAATGAAATCACAAACGGAATAAGCTTCGGCAAATAATTAACCGGGTCTGTATGTCAGACCCGGTTTTGGTTTAATTCGATTTTCTGTCCGGTCAGTTCAGCATGTTTCTTGCGGGTGATGGGGTACCAGATGAGCAGCGGCAGCGCGATGAGGAAGGCGATGACCGGCACGATGGCAAAGAAGAAACGGATGCCGAAGAGCGTGTGGGTCGTCTGCACCGCCGCGTCCGCATTGAAGCCGTAGAACTTCAACGCCCAGCCCATGACGAACGCACCAACACCACCGGAGATCTTGCCCAGCAGGGAGTTGGCGCCAAAATAGATGCCCTCGTGGCGTTCACCGGTTCTTGCCTGGTCCACCTCGACCACGTCCGGGATCATGCTCCACGGGAAGACGTACTGCGCGGAGAAACCCAGCCCGGCGACGAATGCCACCACATAGATCAAGGGGGTGGGGTGATTGGGCAGGAAGAACGCGCCGATGATGGCCACGCAGGCAATTCCAAGCCCGAGGGCATAAGCGGGACCTTTATTGAGTTTCTTCGAAACCAACTGCCAGGGGATGAGGAAGAGCCCGATCGTGCCCAGCATCACCAGCATGACCAGGAAGAATTGGTCCCCCATGTTGAAGTTGATAAGTTACAAAATAGGTCAGCAGCCCGGTGAGCAGGGTGAAACTGATGCTGATGATGGTGCTCATGATCATGTATTGAACGAATGGACGATTCTTGAAGATCTGGACGATCTGCTTCCAGGGCGGCATGGTGGCAGGCACCAGGTCAGGATTGGGTTTTTCCTTCACAAAAAGGTTGTGATCAACACCGTGATAACCGCCACAACACCGTAAATGGCGCCAGTGTAGCTGTAAGCTGCCGGTTCGGAGGCGCCCATGCCGATGAACATGTTTGCCAGCATGGAGGTGGCACCCGCGCCGAGGATGTAGCCCAGTACAGTGAAGATCATACGGATGGAGATGAGCGAAGTGCGTTCGTTGTAATCATAGGTCAGTTCAGCTGACATGGCGTAATACGGAACGCTTACCATAGTTTGGGTGGTATCCACCAGCAGGAAGGAACCCAGCACGACCAGGAAGGCGGCTGCGCCGGTCAGACCCGTGGGCAGCGAGAACAACAGCCACACCGTGAGACCAAAGGGGATGGCGCCAAACAACATAAACGGTTTGCGGCGCCCCCAGCGGGTGCGGGTGCGGTCAGAAAGGTAACCAACGAGGGGATCGTTGATGGCGTCCCAGGTGAATTTGCCGACCAGCAGCGCCGTTCCAATTAACGCCGGATCCATGCCCAGGACCTTGTTGTAATAAAAGAACAGCACGAACTGGATGGCGGCGGTGACCATGGCAATCCCCAGGTCGGCCGTGCCGTAAGCGAACTTGGTCCCCAGGGATAACTTGGCGGCTTTCAATGTGTTTTCCATTTCACTATCCTCCTCATGGATTCTCTGTGCAAGTGTCAAGAACTCATCTCCACGGACAACATGGAGATTGGGAGTATCCAATTTGCTGATGAAACCCGCCACGTCGACAATGGTGGTGCGGTAGGCAAAGAGGTGCACACCGATGAAGCGCGGTGTATCTCCCGGCGCGAGGACGCGCTGCCTGACCGTTTCAAGCAGGTCGTCGGCATTGAGATGAATTTCGCTTACCAGCGGGGACACGTTGGCGACGATGGGAACGTCATCGACCAGGGTGATGGGGGCGCGGTTGACCACGGCATAACCGCAGAGATAGCCCAGCAGGTTTCCGTGATGGCGTGCCAACTGGCGCAGAACGCGCCCAGGCGGGTCTGCCACGTAAGACGTGACCACGATTGATCCCGGCGAGGCCGCAGATGCGGGCGCTCTCGCGCATGTAGGCGGGCAAGTTGGGCATGAGCGGCGGCACCACGTAACCCGCGCCGGAAGGTCCGGCGATGAGGCAGTCTGTTGGGTAGCGGTGCGCTGGTAGCGTTCAAGCAGGGCGGGGGCCAGTTCCACCAGCAGGGGCTGGACTTCCCAGTTGAAGGGAACACTGCCGCGCGCGGGGCTGTTCCAGTTGCCCAATTCGGCGGTGTTCATCATCATCAACTGGTCGCCATCGGAGAGGGTAAAGGTGAGGTAAATCCCATCGGGGTCGAGGTGAGGGCGAGGAGGCGGCGCGTGAGGGGTGAAACCGAGCGGTTTGACCCGGCTGTGGAAGGAATAATTGCCGGCAATGTGGGAGGGCACCAGGCGCAACCCATTGGCGGAGAGCTGCAGCATGAACGACAGTTCATCATCACGGCGGGTGTGCCAGCCGAAGATGGTGGGGAAAGCAGTTGATCTTAACGAGCGCTGGATCCTGTTGGACAGGGCTACCTCAGCGTCCTGCCAACCCATGAGGGCGAGAGCAAACTTGCGCAATAAACCGTCGAATCTGAACGCGAAAATCACTTCGCGCAGCCAGGCAGGGCCGAAAGCCAGCAGCATGAGGAATGTACTGCCCAGTCCTTTGTGGCTGCTGTTGAGATTGGTGATGAAAATCTTCTGCTGCACCAGATAATCCACGAATTCAGGGCGCTGCCAGGCAGGCTCAATATTCGCCATTTTCCCCGGAGCGCAAAAGGGAGCAAGGTTCCCATATGCCCACTGGTACAACTCCACGCGGTCTTGCCAGCACCCGATCAGGTCATCCATGCGGTTGAGGCCGAGCTGCTGTGCCCAGGGTTCCATCCGGGAGGTGACGGGCAGGATATCCTGCTGCGCGCATAACATCAGGGCGATGTTGGCGGTATCGTCAAAATCGGTATCCCAGATGATGTAGCCATTCAGGGAAGCCAGGTTACCTGTGATTAATTGGTCAAGGGTGACGTTTTGGAATTGAAGCTTGTGGGCTTCGCGGTAATACTCCATGTTGCGGCGGTCCTGGTAACCCAGCAGGTCGCGGTATTTGGAGACCCACAGCGCGTCATCGAGGAAAACTTCGTTGGTGCGCCGGGCTGCCGGATCATCATAGATGCCATAATCGAGGAAGACGCGCGTGCCGGTGCGGTTGAGCAGCCCCTGCAGGACAGCCGCGCAGATGCGCGTGGGGTAATCCATGGCGCTCACATCAAGCACCAAGATGTATTGTTCAGGGGGCATGGTTTGATTATAGGGGGCTTTGCAGCAAAGTCAATAATTGAAAGCCGAGGGCGGATCTGGTTTGGGGTTACGGGTACCTCCAGACCCAGTCAGGAAAATGAATATCTTCAAAGGATCAATTATTTGGAAAATATAAGGCACTTGAAAAGAAATAAAAAAAAGCAGAGAGGTTATCTCTCTGCTTATGAAAAGGAGAACTTATTGATTATGGCTGGCTAATCTCCAGCCAGTTGAGGTAGACATTGACCGGGAAATTTTCGTAGGAAGAGACACTCACACCAATTTGACCTTCTTTCAGGTCTTTATGCTCAACGGTACGCGTTTTTACCCCATTAATGAAAAGGGTGAGGTCCTGACCCTGGCAAACGGCGGTATACACATTTGTATCGCGCCCCATCTTTATGGCAGTAGAGCCGCCATTATACAGGGTGATGTAACCCTTTGCCACCATCGCATCATAATATGCAATGTACCAGGTGCCATCATTGGCAATATTAAATTCGTACCATCCCAAATCCTCATCATAGCGGCAGACCAGGGTAACTGAATTCTGATTGACACCCCAGTTTTCAGCTTCCACATCAATGCGCACGTCAGTATAGGTATAGGGATCGTACATCACATAAGGCCAAAGGTTGTAATCGTTGAGTTCAAATTTGAGCTGACCTTCTTCGTAGACCAAATTCATTTTGTCTTCTTCATCACCACTGCCCATATCGAACCAACTGTAATTATCCATATTGTCATCAAATTCATCAACAAAAAAGTCCCTGGGTTCGGAAGAAGTTACCGGGGCTTCTGTGACAGCTTCTGTGGCAACAACCGGCGCTTCAGTTGGTGCCTGCCTTTCAGGCGTTGCTGTTACCACGATGACCTGGGGTTTATCGGTGGGGTCGTTGTTATTACCAAGTGAAAAACCGCAGGCGGTACTGACAATAAGAACGAAAAGTAGAAGTGCTAAAAAAGGAAGCCGGTGTGATTTTTTCATGATTCTCCTTTAGAAATAAGACGGTACTTGCATGACAATATAATACATGAATTCTACGCCAAAGCAAAAAATCCGTCACTAGCTTATCTCGATTTTTACGATTAATTCACACGGAAAAGCGTATTGGGTATGGTGGACAGACATTGCCAAACACCCCGAAGCCAACAGACCAAAAATACAATATCCATTCTCAGGATAAGCAGTCTCCACACACAACTTTATACGGAAGTGAGATCTGCCTTGTGGGTGAGGTTGATAAAAATGTCTTCGAGGGTGATCTCGCCAGGTTCAACGTGGGCGTCCTGAATGCCCTGTGCGGTCAGGGCAGCGACAATGTACGCTTCATCGACTCTTCCGCGCCGGGTGAGGAGGTGCACGCGGTCACCCAGGAGGCTCACCTGGATGCACTCGGGGAGTTCTTCAAGCACTGCAAGAACAGCAGTGGTTGAAGCGGAGGTGATATTCCAGGCGTCGGCACGTAAAGTGGCAGTCTTTAAATGAGCGGGGGTGTCAAATGCCAGCAGTTTGCCGGAGCGCATCAGCCCCACGCGGTGGCAGTACTCGGCTTCATCCATGTAATGCGTGGTGGTGAAAACGGTGACCCCGCCCGCTGCCAGCTGGTAGATGAGCTCCCAGAACTCGCGCCGCGCCACCGGATCCACCCCGGAGGTGGGCTCGTCCAGGAAGAGCAGTTTGGGCGCGTGGACCAGGGCGATCCCCAGCGCCAGGCGCTGCCGCCAGCCCGCAGAGAGGGAGCGGGTGAGGGTGGACGGATGTTCACTTAACCCCACCAGGGCGAGCGTTCTCTCGATCGCGCTTTTCTCCCTGACCCCGTAGACGCCGGCGTAGAAAGCCAGGTTCTGCTGCACGGTGAGGTCATCATATAGGGCGAACTTTTGTGACATGTAACCGCAGCGCGAGCGCACTTCTTCTGTTTGAGAGAAGGCATCAAAGCCCAACACGTGGGCAGAGCCGCTGGTGGGCTGCAGTAACCCAAGCAGCATACGGATGGTGGTGGTTTTGCCGCAGCCATTTGGTCCGAGGTAGCCGACGATCTCCCCCGGCTGCACCGCAAAACTGACGTCATCCACGGCCAAAAAGCTACCGAAGGCGCGTGTGAGGTGTTCCACCAGGATGATCGGTTCAGGCGTCACTCTTGTGCCTCAGTTTCAGTGATATAGGAAAGGAAAACATCCTCCAGCGTGGGGGGAATGAGGCGGGCTGGGTGGGTCAGCGGCTTTGCGAGGGGCAACCGCGCCACCGCAAGAATGACCATCTCCGCGCTGCCGGCTGCAGTGCGCACATGCAGCCGGTCGCCAAAGGGGCGGGCATCTTCCACGCCCGGGATGGCAAGCAGGGGAGAACGCAGTTGAAGTGGTTCGCTGGTTTGAACTTCCAGGATACGGCCGGCTAATTTCGAGCATAAAGCCGCCGGGGAACCCTCGGCGATGATCCTGCCGCTGCGCATGAAACCCAGGCGGTGGCAGCGGCTGGCTTCGTCCATGTAGGGGGTGGTGAGCATCACAGCCACTCCCTCATTCTGGACCACGCGGATGATCAACTGCCAGAAATCCTGGCGGGTGGCGGGATCCACGCCGGTGGTGGGTTCATCCAGAAGCAGCACCTGCGGACGAGTGACCAGGGCGGAAGCGAGCCCCAGTTTTTGTTTCATGCCACCGGAAAGCGCCCCGGCACGCCGGCGAGGAGAACCAGAGAGCCCCACGAATTCGAGCAATTCCAGGCAGCGCGGCTTCCACTCGCGTGGAGGATAGCCCGCGCACCTCGGCAAAAAAGCGGATGTTTTCGAGCACGGAGAGGTCTTCGTATAAGGAGAAGCGCTGCGAAAGATAGCCAACACGGCTGCGCACCTCTTCAGGCTTCTCAGCCACATCAAAGCCGCAAACGGTGGCAGTTCCTGCATCAGCGCGCAAGGCGCCGATGAGCAGGCGCAGGGTGGTGGTTTTGCCGGCGCCATCCGAGCCGACCAGGCCATAGATCTCCCCGGCATTCACGGCAAAACTTACACCATCAACCGCACGGGTGGAGCCATAAGATTTGGTGAGGGAATGCGCCTGGATGAGGGGCATGTGGTTCCTTTGGCTGATTTTCGCAATACTCAGGGCAGGAAGACGATATCAGCGGGCATGCCGGCTTTGAGCAATCCGGTCAGGGTCCTCGACCTCGAGTTTGACGGCAAAGACGGTGGTCTTGCGCCCTTCGGAGGTGGAGGTATTGCGCGGGGTGAATTCGGCTTCGTCGGCGATCTGGATGACACGCGCGCTGAAGAGCGTATCCGGGAAGGAATCCACACGTCAGGGTTGCCGGTTGATCCATTTTGACCGAGCCGATTTGTTCCTCGGGCACAAAAATGATGATGGTGAGCGAATCCGGCTTGGAAAGGGTAACTGCCGGAGCACCAATGGTGATGACCTCACCCGGTTGTGCGATGAGGTCGGCAACCATGCCGTCAACGGGCGCGTAAACAGTAAGTTTGGCGATCTGGGTATCGATCAACGCGAGCTGGGCATTGGCCTGCTCCACCGCGGCATGCGCCTGTTCCAGGGCAGCGTTGGCAGCTTTCCACTTTGGCGAGTCTTTTCCAATCTGCAATTTTAGCCAGGACTTCGCGGGCCAATTGAGCGCGCTCGGTCAACAAAAGCACCTGCACGCGGTCAGCGATGATGTCCACTGCCGCATCAGTATCCGCCTGAGGTCATCATAAGTGGCTTGGGCAATGTCGAGGTTTTCGCGGGATATCATCCACCTGCTGTTGGGCTGCATCGATCAGGTCCTGGTTCTGGGAGAGGCGCGCTTTGGTGAGGGCATTCCTGGGCTCAACAGGGCAGCAGCGCGTTCGCGCACCAGGGCAATTTCCGCAGCCTTGAAATCGGTGGATGCCTGCTTCTGCCAGTTTGAGACGTCAGCGTGTTTTGGGCTTTTTCCAGGGCAGATTCCGCGTTGTGCATTTCGGTTTCAGCGGCTGAAAGCAATTCAGCCTGGCTGTAATAGGCATCCGGCAGGGTGTACCCGGCCGGGTCACTGGCTGTCCACAAAGCGGTGCGGGCAGGCACGGATTCCAGCTGCACAGCGGCTGTCCACCAGGTCAAATTGGGCGAAGGCGTTGGCAAGCGCACTGCGTGCGAGAGTCCACACTGGCGCTGGCAGCGGTGCGCTGGGCTTGCAGCAATGTGTCATCCAGGCGGAAGAGAGGATCACCAGCTTTCACGGTTTCGCCCTTCGGCAACGAAGACTTCGACCACTTTGCCGGAACTCTCAGCCGAGACGCTGATTTGCTCTCCTTCGATGGTGCCGGAAAGCGCCAGCCCGGTGATCTTCCTTTTGGGTGAGGGCGCGGATGCCAAAATAGGCGGCAACGAAAATGGCGATGACCAGCAGGATGATCACGGGAACAGGGGGACGTTTGTGAGACATGGGAACTCCTTTACATCAATCCAGGCGCTTGCGGAAGCGCAGGGAAGCGGCAACAAAAATGATCACGCCGAAAGCAAACAACGCCAGGCACTCCACCCAGATGGCGCTCAGCCCGGAACCTTTCAACATCACCGCGCGCAGGATCACCAGGTAATAACGCAGCGGAATGATGCTGGAGACCCAGCGCAGGATCAGCGGCATGGCTTCCAGAGGGAAGAAGAAACCGGAAAGAAAAATGGAGGGCAGCAGGGTCATCCACACGGTGAGCATGGCTTCCTGCTGGGTGTTGGCAACGGTGGAGGCGAACAAGCCCGATGCCCAGACCGGAGAGCAGCAGCAGCCCGGAGGAGAGGATGATGAGCCAGATGGAACCGCGGATGGGCACGCCAAATACCCAGTGACCCAGGGCGAGCACCTCAAAGGTATCGATGAATGCCAGGATGACATAAGGGAGGATCTTGCCCAGCACCAGTTCCCAGGGGCGGATGGGGGTGACGATGAGCTGCTCGATCGTGCCGCGTTCGCGCTCACGCACCACCGAGGTGGCGGTGAGGATGGAGGTGATGGCAAAGAGGATCATGCCGATGACGCCGGGGATCATAAAGTAACTGCTGACGAGGTCGGGGTTGTACCACACCTGCGGGCGCACTTCCAGCGGCGGGGTCAGGCGGTCAACGTTGATGCCGGAGCGCGAAAGTTTTTCCACCATTAGGGTGGTGGCATGGGCCTGCCCGATGAGGATGGCGGCGGAATAGGCGGTGGATGCCGAGGTGGGGTTGGAGCCATCCAGGATGAACGCCACCTGCGCATCGCCCCGCACCAGGCGGGTATTGTAATCCGGCGGGATGATGAGGGCGGCGCTGGCGGTGCCTGCCTGGATGAGGGTCGCGGATCTCCTCTTCGGAGTTGGCGTAATGGGATAAGTTTAAAGTAGTCCGCGGTGTTGTAGGCATTGATGCAGGGCGCGGCTTTCGGAGCAGCGGCACTGGTCAAGTACCACCAGCGGGATGTTGCGGATGTCATTGGTGGCGGCGTACCCCAGCAGGAAGAGCTGCATGATGGGGATGAGGAGGATGATCGCCAGGGTGCGCTTGTCGCGAAAGATTTGGATGAATTCCTTGCGGATGATGGAGCGCAGACGAATGTTCATGCATTGTCCTTTAGTGAACCACGAGTATTGCTATTCATTATATGACGTGTTGATAATTCATGAATCACTGCTTCTGAATATTGAAATTAGAATAATGTAGGGAAGGTTCACGCTAAAGTTGCGTCCCAAAAGGGTATTAGCGAGAGGGATGAGTCGCGCCCACTTGCCAGAAAAATCCCTAAAGGACATAATTGTTTTGTCCCCTTTGCCATGTTTTTCCGTCTTACATATAGAGCTCAAAATTAATAAAAACCTGCAGGATATCGTGAGAACGATCTGAAAGGAAATTTATGGCAGAAAGCAGTATTGTATTGGCATCCGAAAAAATCACTCGTGAGTCAGATGAATTAAAGATAATCCGAGCTGCCAAACAGGACCCCAAGGTATTTGGTGATTTGTACAAGTTGTATGTGGAACAAGTCTTCCGGTATCTCTACAGCCGGGTTGGAAATGTGCATGAGGCAGAAGACATCACTGCTCAAACATTTCTGGTTGCCTTTGAATCATTTGACAAATTTAGGCAGGAGAAACACTTTGCTTCCTGGTTGTTTACGATTGCCCGCAACAAATCGATGGATCACTTTCGTCAACAAAAAAACACATCGTCAATTGATGAAACCACAGATATTCCAGTGGAAAACGACCCATTATCCGGGGTAATTCAATCAGAGCAAACGGCAGCCTTATCGGGATTAATTCGGGCATTACCCGAGGAAGATCGTGAGCTATTGCGTTTACGTTTTCTCATTGAGATGAGTTTTCCAGAAATTGCTCATTTCCTTCACCGTAACGAAGAGGCGGTAAAAAAATCAATCTATCGATTACTGGCGCGGTTACACAGCCAGTTGGAGGTTTCAAATGAATGAACGGAATTTAACCCCACAGTTTGGAGATAGTATCCGTAAATCCTTCGGAGTCCCTGATATCCGCTCCGAATTTGTCGAAGAGGTATATGGTGATTTGATGAAGCGTGTAGCTGCAAAATCTCAAAGATCTCACCCTTTCTTTATATTACGTCCTGCATGGATCGTTGCTCTAGCAATTCTGTCTTTGATGATAATTGGTACCCTCGTAATTGGGCCTCAGCGGGTATATGCGGCAATTCAATCCCTTTTTGGATATGTGCCGGGGATTGGCTTTATCAGCACTGAAAACGCTTTTGCATTACGAGAACCAATTGAGCGAACTAAAAATGGTCAATCGTTTCGTCTCACACAATTTGTGTCCACCAGTAAAGAAACTTTTCTGGTTCTTCGGGTCGAAAATTTTCCGGCCTATGAAGACATTGGTTTGGATCGCCGTCTTACTGTAAAACTGTCAGATGGGAGCGTCCTCGTCCCGCACAGCTTCGCTGTGGATTCCACTGGAACGCCGGGGGAATATATTGGCGTATTCCAATTTAATCCTTTACCAGTGGGAACCCGGAAAGTAACAGTCATCTGGAAACAGTTAATCAATGTAAAAAATTCAAAAATATTAACCTGGCGAATTCCAGTATCGATGTTCCCCATCTCGGATTCTGAGGTCAAAAAAATCCTGCCCAGCAGTTATGATCCTGAAGCGGCGATATCAACAGATAATGACATTACATTAGCTGTTGACCAAGTATCTACTACCCAGATTGATACCGCGATTCGTCTTCAAATGATATTTCCTGAAGTGTATGATTACACCAGTCCAAGCAACTATGCCTTAACAGACGACCAGGGAAGGATATACCAGAGAAAAATTACTCAGGTCCTTTTTGAGGATCAGGGACAATCCCCTAAGATTCTCACAACGCCTGGGTTTACCCAGCAAGCATTTACGAATCTGCATAAAACCCTGGTTTTTTTCGCAGTTGAGCCGACAGTAAAACAATTTATGTTGCAAGTGGACCAGCTAGACTTTCGGGCTTCTCCATATTTAACATTTTCCGTCGACATGGGTTCTCACCCAACAGTTGGTGATAGTTGGCCCATTAATCAAACGATGACAATCGGAGAGACTTCATTCCAGGTAAATAGAGCCAGGGTGGTGGCGATAGACAAGGATGCACCTGGATCAATTGGTCAGCCTATGATTGGACTTGTATTGGATATTGAACCGGTCAATCCAGACGAGGTTCAATTGAATCAGATTTGGTTATGGGTTGGGGGTTCTCAGGAAGTCTTTGATGGCGCCACTCAGACCTGGGCATCTGCGTGGTCCGTTAATAATGTGCCCACAGGTGTTATTGAAATACACTTGGTTGCAGTACAGGGTATACTGTTTGGCAAATGGAAAATTGAGTGGAAACATCAAGAACCATAAAAATCTAAAGCCCGCTTTCTAGCATTTCTAAAACACCCCAAATTAATTTGGGGTGTTTAGCATTAATTAGAATAGTAGGGGAGGTTCATTCCTCTCGCTGGATACGCTCCCCCGGGAAAACACCGAGGTGCAAAAATCGCGAGGGGACACAGCTTTCGCGTGAACCTCCCTCCCCTACGAAAATTAAATACAAGTGCGTGTCGTGTTCGTTACATTTAAGGTCAAGGATGGCAAAGGCGGGGTCGCGTACTTTGCACCCCGCACGGTATTGGCAAATCCACATTATATTAAAAACAAAGAAATTGGCAAAGCCAACTTCTTAATCATCCAACG
Source organism: uncultured Chloroflexia bacterium (assembly GCA_963753625.1). GTDB lineage: Bacteria > Chloroflexota > Anaerolineae > Anaerolineales > Anaerolineaceae > UBA6107. The sequence continues at coordinate 284,976 of CAVWCP010000002.1, read as the reverse complement.
AACGTGCGGGGAGGGAGAGATTCGAACTCTCGGTCGAGTTTAAAGCCCGACAATCACTTAGCAGGCGATCCCGTTCGGCCACTCCGGCACCTCCCCGGGTATTCAATTGTTCCCTGTGCATAGAGATTTGGCGGAAGGGGAGGGATTCGAACCCACGTTGGCTTTCACCAAACCTGTTTTCAAGACAGGCGCCTTAAACCGCTCGGCCACCCTTCCATTCTTCATGCAGGGACTGTCATTTTATCATGGTTGACTTTGACGGTAAAGATTAGTAGATTCAAGAACATGAACCACGAAATACACGAAATTTACGAAAAACAGGAAAACCAAACCCATTAATTAGCACTATTTAGGGTATAGGTTCGGATGAAGAACTTATCAGGAACGAATAACTCTGAGCAATCCCCTGTATCACGGTCCAGCACGCCAGCAGGAGCGCGCAGTACTGCCCAAACAATCCACAAGTCGCCCACCGCGCCGCTGGTGTTTAGGATGAGCAGCAACACCAGTGCTGCGTCAGCCCAGCCAGGCAGCAGCGCCAGACCGATGACACTTAACAAGGTTATCCCCGCCAGGGGTGCCAGCGCGGTGATCAGGTATTCCTTTTTGGGCATGTACCAGTCCGGCATGGCGGCGTAAGCATAGAAGCCTTTGAAGGCGAACTTTGGTCTTTCGCGGGTGAAGAGCCAGAAGAATACCCCGTGCAATCCTTCATGCACGACGAGCATCACCAGCATGACCCCCAGGAGTAACCCTATAAAGGATACAATCTCCACCCAACCACTCAACTTCAGGATCTTTACTGGCTGATCACCTGCCGCGCTCAACCAGCCGGCCAGCAGCGGGAAGAAGACGGAAGCGCCGACGAAAATCCCGATGCCCCAAATGTTCAATAGAATCAGATTCTTACGGTCGAGGATGGTGAGACGGCGGTGGAGACGGTAATTTTCAGGTAGTGTTTTTGTGGGAGTTAGGCTCATGCGAGAATTATAGCATTTCACTGCCGGGATTACAATTAACCTAAAGTGGAGGAGCCATGAGATCACGCAGAGCCCTTTTATACGTTCCCGGAAGTGATTTGCATAAGATCGAAAAAGCAGCCGCCCTGGATGTGGACGGGGTGATCCTTGACCTTGAGGATAGCGTTTCTGCCAACCGCAAGGACGACGCGCGCGTGATCGTTGGACAAGCGCTGAATTCACTGAACTTTGGACGCTCTGAACGCCTGGTGCGCATCAATCCGTTTTACAGCGGGCGGGCGCAGGCTGACCTGGAGGCCGCGCTCCCCGGCAAACCGGATGCCATCGTGGTACCCAAGGTGGATTCTCCAGATATCCTGGCGGAAGTGGACGAGATCATCACCCGCGCGGAAGCGGCTGCGCATCTTGCCAAAGGCAGTATCGAGGTCATTGCAACCATCGAGAGCGCACAACGCGTTTGTGAACCTGCCCGCCATCTGCGCGGCTACTGACCGCCTGACCGGGCTCATTTTTGGCGCTGAAGACTTCACGGCTGACGCGGGAATGACGCGCACCCCGTCCGGCACGGAACTGCTCTACGCCCGCAGCGCGCTGGCCTTGCATGCCGCGGCGTTCAACCTGCAGGCGATCGACATGGTGCAGACCAACTTCAGCGACATCGAGCGCCTGACCAGCGAGGCACGCCAGGCGGCGGATTTAGGATACGCCGGCAAGCAGGTCATTCACCCGGCGCAGATCGAGGCGGTGCAGAGGGTCTTCACGCCAGACCAGGCAGCCATCGAACACGCCCAGCGCATCATCGCCGGTGCTGCGGAAGCTGCCGAGGGCGGACGCGGAGCCTTTTCTTTGGATGGAGAGATGGTGGACCTGCCGGTGATCAAACGCGCCCAGACCATCCTGGTACGTGCCAGGGCAGCCGGACTGATCGACTGATCATTATTTCTAGAAATAATTCGGACTAGCTTATTCTTCGTCCGGCAAACGCACGACGCGCAGTCTCTTCGTTTCCACTCCCAAGCTGTTCAAAGCGGAAACTGGCGCGGCCGAACTGCAGCACATCCCCGTGTTCCAGGTGGGCACCGCGGCTGCTGACCGGGGCATAGTTCAACCAGGTGCCGGCAGCGGAGTTCAAATCTGCAACGCGGAATTTCTTTTCTTCGTCCATGATAGATGCGCGCATGCAGCGGGCTGACGAGCGGGTAATTGAGGAGCACCTTCGCTTTGGTGGAATCGCTGCCGAGGGTGATCTCAAATTCACCGATAGGTATCTCGTGCTTTTCAGGTGTACCGGGTTTTCCGCTGGCAAGCAGCAGCAGGCGGGCAAGAGCAGGTCCATCCCCGGGGATGCGCGGCCAGGCGTCAGGAGAATCGGCTTTGCTGGCCAATATCACGGATTCTCCGCTGATCTCAACCGGCTGAGTCACTGGATCCTGCAAACGATGCGAGCGGGCGGAGCGGATGGCAAGATTCTTCCTGACGGTTTTCCAACCGATGAGCAGGATGAGAACCGTGGAGCCGGCTACCAGGGCGATCGGAATGAAGGTGAGCCAGGAAAACTTTGCAGTAAGGCGTTGAAACCAGGTGAGCGGTTTTTCCGCGACGACAATATCCACCGGCACTTCTATGGTTTCCCCTTTCAATCCCACAACATCCTGGACAACCACTTTCAACTGGTAGGAGCCGGAGGCCTGGATCTCGCTGATATCCCAGGTGAGAGAGTCGAAGGGGAGTGAATTATCCTCGGCAGCCAGTTTGCCATCCACGAGCAAGCGCGCATATTCAAGATCACGTGTCAAATCCATCGGGAAATTCGAGCAGATAGGGAATCTCCACCACATCGGGCGTAAGAATGTACTCGCGGCGCTTCTCAGTTTCCACCCAGGTGCGCGTGAGGGTGGCAGGCGGCGAAAGGAAGATCGGTTTTGGAGATGCCACCGTCAGCTGGAAGGGTATATCAGAAGAATCCAGAGCAACAGACTGCCTGCGAACCTGCAGTTTGAGGGTATGGCGGCCGCTGGTTTTTATGCCGGATCGATAGGTCACATGATAGACATATCTTAACGGATCCAGGTAGCTGGATATCTCAGGCAGGTCTTCAGCTGCGGATAGAATAAAGAAATCGCCATTGGTATCTTCAGCTGCCTGCATCAACAGCAGTGCCGGTTTTCGTGGTGGCGTAATCCTGCGGACCAACGACCCAGATGAAAAGGCGCACACCCGAGGTAACCGCGCGTGAAATAAGTTCGCGCAATCCATCCTCCTGGTTGTCTTCAGGCACGGCGGTGATGTAAAGGATGGCGGGAGTCTTGCGAGTGGGTCCGCTGGAGGAAATCGCCTGGTCAAGTGCGGAAGATAGCCCCGCCAATCCCGGAGTGGCTTTTCTCAAATTCGGCAGGTAATTGGTGATGGTTTCTTCCCAGTCCGCCGGATTGGACTGGTTGTAAACGATCGCGCCCTGGTTGTTGACGAGGCTGAAGTCATCCATCGACGTGGCAGGCTGCGCCTGCGCCCACGCTAAAAGGGCTTCTTTGAACTTATCGATGCGCACCACCATGGAATAGCGGTTGGCGAGGATTGGACCCTCATTGACGACCGTGATGAAACGCACGCCAGGCTCCAGCATCTCAATTGTAGAGGCGGGCAATAACCGTTCTGTTCTCGTGAATGCGAAGTTCACTGCCCTGGATATTTTTGACAAAAGAACCGGTGCCATCAAATGCCCAGAAGTAAAGACTTATATCCGGAAATTGGGATGTATCCAGGTTGGCGATGGTCAACTGGTTGCGGGTTTCGGCGCTGGCAGCGCTGAACAGGCTCCCGGAAACAAGGGCAACGAGGATGATTATTATGAAATAAGCGATAAAAATTGGAGAAAGATTTCTTCATCATCATGTGTAATTGTAAGGGAAACCAGCAGTGTTTAGCAGCCGGATTTTTGTTATTCCCATTCCACGGTGGCGGGGGGTTTGCTGGTGATGTCGTACACCACGCGGTTAACCCCGCTCACCTCGTTGACAATGCGGTTGGAGATGCGCGCAAGCAATGCTGGCGGCAGAACCGCCCAATCAGCGGTCATAAAATCCTCAGTGGTCACCGCGCGCAGCGCCACCACTTCGGCATAGGTGCGTTTGTCGCCCATCACGCCGACGGCGCGCACAGGCAGCAAGGCGGCAAAAGCCTGGGAGATGAGGGTATTGTCAGTTGATGTTTTTCGATTGATCAAACCAGCCGCGGTGAGTTCGGAGATGAAAATATGGTCCGCCTGGCGCAAGCGCTCCACGCGTTCGGCGGTCACTTCTCCCAGGCAGCGCACTCCCAACCCCGGTCCAGGGAAAGGCTGACGCCAGACCAGCTCGGGTGCCACCCCCAGGGCTTCTCCGATCTTGCGGACTTCATCCTTGAATAGATTCCGCAAGGGTTCAACGAGTTTGAAGCGCATTTGTTCCGGCAAGCCGCCGACATTGTGATGAGATTTGATGCGCTCGGCTTTTCCCTGCGTGGTGGCGGAGGATTCGACGACATCCGGATAGATCGTGCCCTGCACCAGGAATGGGGGATTCCCAAGTTTGGCGGCCTGCTGTTCGAAGAGATGAATAAAGAGGGAACCGATCACCTTGCGTTTGCGCTCCGGCTCAGTGATGCCGCTCAGGGCGGAGATGAATTCACTGGAGGCGTCAACGGGGTGAAGGCGCACTCCCATTTTCTCGCGGAAGGAGGTTACCACCTGCTGCGGTTCTCCCTGGCGCATGAGACCAGTATCCACAAAGACAGCATCCAGGCGATCTCCCACAGCCTGGTGGACAAGCGCGGTGGCAACCGTGGAATCCACACCGCCGCTGGTGGCAGAGATGACGCGTTCCTCGCCCACCTGCGTGCGGATGCTGCTGACCGCCTGGTGGATGATATTTTCCGCTGTCCAATCTGCTTTGGCTTTGCAGATGGTTAGAACGAAATTTGACACGATTTCCTGCCCGCGGGGTGTGTGGCGCACCTCGGGATGGAATTGCAGCCCAAAGATGCGCTGACTGGAATCTGCAATGGCTGCAACAGGGCTGTTGGAGGAACTGGCAATCGAACTGAAATCCGGCGGGAAGAGATTCCACCCGGTCACCGTGAGACATCCACACGGAACAACTCCCCGAAGGGAGAAGCGGATTAGCAGTGGGGACATCAATTTCCGCCTGGCCGTACTCCCGTGTGGTGGAGGAGGCAACAGTCCCGCCGAGGGCATGCACCAGCGCCTGCATGCCGTAGCAGATGCCGAGGATGGGCAAACCGCTATTTAGAATTGCTGGAGAAATGACCGGGGCACCCGGGTCGTACACGGAAGACGGTCCGCCGGAGAGGATGTAACCAAGGGGTGAAAGGCGATTGAAATCCTCAGGCGGAGCATCCCAGGGGTAGATCTCGCAGTACACCTGCAATTCCCTCACACGCCTGGCGATGAGCTGGGTGTACTGGGATCCAAAATCAAGGATGGCGATGGCGTCAGTCATTTAGCGGCTCAATCAGCAATTTCGATCTTTCCATCATCCATGTTGGTGATCTGAACAAGGGCAACTATGGGCACATTAAGGTAGGTAAGCGCTTCACGTCCGCCCTCAAAAGTCTTTTCGATGAGGGTGCCGATGCCGCAGACCTCCGCGCCAGCAGCCTGGGTGAGGCGCACCAATCCCTGGATGGTGGCACCGGTTGCGAGGAAGTCATCGATGATGAGCACCTTTTCAAGCGGTTTAAGATATTCCGGCGAGACGATCAATTCCACGTTGCGTCCCTTGGTGTGGGAGGGTGCAACGGTGAGGTAGACCGTGTCTGGCATGGTGATGGGGCGTGTCTTGCGGGCATAAACCACCGGGATTCCAAGGTAGCGGGCGGTCATCAGGGCGGGGGCGATACCGGAAATCTCAGCAGTGAGAATACGGGTGGCACCCGTGCTGGCAAAACGCTGTGCCAGTTCCTTGCCGCATTCGTCCATGATGAGCGGGTCAACCTGGTGGTTGATCGATGCTATCCACCTTGAGGATACCTCCACCGAGGTTCCGACCTTCCTGCATGATGCGTGTTTTAAGTAAACTCATTCGTGCCTCCCGGATAAATGGTTATATCCTTATTCTCAAACAGATATTTGGCTGCGGTGAACCTTCCATGGCATCAGTATGTGCGTTGTGTTAGAATTATCAACATGGTCTTTCCTGAGATCGTCCTTGCTTCAAATTCTCCCCGCCGGAAAGAAATCCTCGGCTGGACGGGGCTGCGTTTTACCACACACGCCGCGGATATTGACGAGACCCCCAAGCCAGAGGAAGCTCCCCTGGATTATGTTCAGCGCCTGGCGGAAACCAAAGCCAGGGTGTGCGCCAATTTTGCGCCCTTTAATGGGGTTGTGCTGGCAGCCGATACGGTGGTGGTGGATAATGCAGAGATCATGGGCAAACCTGCTGATATGGAGGATGCCCGCCGCATGCTCAAACAATTGCGCGGCAGGATGCATTACGTTCATACTGCGATCACAATCATGGTCCCAGCCAAAGGGATCATGCATTCAACCACCTGCTCCACGCCGGTGCATCTGCGCCGCTACAGCGATGACGAACTTGAGGCTTACCTGGCGACCAATGATCCGTTGGACAAAGCCGGAGCTTATGCCATCCAGCACCCGCAATTTCGCCCGGTGGTCAAGTTTGCCGGATGTTATGCCAGTGTGATGGGTCTGCCGCTGTGCCATGTGGAACGGACCTTTAGAAAAATGGGATTCGGCGAACACCGCGAAATCCCATTCCAATGTCAGAATGCCCTCTCTTATGCCTGCCCGATCTATAAACTTGTCCTGGCAGGTGAAGAAGTAGGCTAACCCGGTATCCCGGGAGGACTTTATGAAAAAAACCCTGATCCTTGGATCCTGATCCTTTTCCTGATCACATCCTGTACAAATGGCACTCCCCAACCAACCAGTATTCCTAATGGCGAACTGCCGACGCCGGTTGTAAAAACAACCAGTGTGCCGGACGCCACCGCTGCGGCAGAGGACTTCCTCACCAAATGGGAAGAAAACGATTACGCGGGCATGTATGCCATGCTGGCACCCACCAGCCGTGATGCCATTACCGAAGAAGACTTTATTAAGAAATACCAGGATGCTGCGCAAAGCCTGACCCTGAAAAGCCTTGGTTCAGGAATTCTCTCCTCCCTGATTCAACCCACTTCTGCCAAGATCAGCTACCAGGCGAATTATGCCACCACGCTCTTTGGGGATCTGAACCGCCAGATGGAAATGACCCTGATCATCGACCAGGGAAACTGGAAGGTCCAATGGGATGAAGGATTGATCCTGCCCGAGTTGAGCGGCGGCAATAAACTGATGCTCTATATTGAACAGCCGGCGCGCGGCGACATCAATGATAGAAATGGCGAAACACTTGCCACCCAGACGGAAGCCGTGGCGCTGGGCGTTTGGCCCGGCCAGATCGACGGTAAGCAGGAAGGCACATTGCTGGATATGCTCTCGTCGATGACCAATAAACCCAAGAATGTGATCAAGGACCTTTACCGTTTTGCGGGAGCCGATTGGTATGTACCGGTGGGCGAGGTTTCCAAGCAGGGATATGATGACCGGGCTGGAACCCTGGATAAAATCAGCGGACTGGTGACCAACCCTTATACCGGGCGCTATTACTTTAACGGCGGAGCAGCTCCCCAGGTATTGGGTTACATGCGTCAGTATTTCCCCTGAGCAACTGGACGAATACAAACGCATGGGGTATGCCGGTGACGAGAAGATCGGCGCAGCCGGGCTCGAGAAAACGAGCGAGCAATACCTGGCAGGGAAACCGAGCGCTGACCTGTACGTGGTGCAGCCGGATGGCACCAACTCCACCCTGCTGGCGCATACCGATCCACAGGCAGCCTATACCCTGACGACGACACTCGATAAAGACTTTCAATTGTTAGTGCAAAAAGCGCTGCTGGGTTTTACTGGCGCCGTGGTGGTGATGGAGATTGATACCGGGCGAATTTTGGCGATGGCATCATCACCCAGTTTTGACCCCAATGTATTCCAGACCGATAATTACAACAGCCAGTTCATTTTAGGTGACCTGGTGAATGACGCCGAGGCACCGCTGGTAAACCGGGCGGCGCAATCCTCTTACCCGCTGGGATCAGTGTTCAAGCTGGTCACGGCGGCCGCAGCGCTGGAATCTGGTTTATATGAAACAACGACAACCTATGAATGCACCAGCCAGTTCACGGAACTGGATGGTTTTGTGGGGGATGACTGGACGTATACCAAGGAATTACCCCCCTCCGGGACGCTCACCCTGCTGGGCGGACTGATGCGCTCGTGCAACCCCTGGTTCTATCACCTCGGGTTGGACCTTTACCGCCAGATGGGCGCCAATTACCTGGCTGACATGGCACGCGGATTCGGTCTGGGTTCAGCAACTGGTATTGAAGCAATTGCTGAAACCGAAGGAAGCATCATAGACCCCACGACCGAAGGCGCCGCCGTGCAGATGGGCATTGGACAGGGAGATATGCTGGTCACCCCGCTGCAGGTGGTCGATTTCGTGGCTGCCATTGGGAACGGCGGCACTCTGTATAAACCTCAAATCATCGAGAGCATTACCGATATCAATGGAAACGAGATTTCCTCGTTTACTCCCCAGGTGCGGGGAACATTACCCGTTAGCGCTGAAACACTGGCAGCGTTGCAAGAGGGGATGCGCATGGTGGTGAGGGAGAACCGGGGGACTGCGGTGAGAACTTTCAGGAGCATGCAAACTACCGTTTATGGTAAAACCGGCACCGCCACCACCTCGGTTGAAGATCCGCACGCCTGGTTTGCCGGATTTACCGGTGCCGGGCGTACTGACAAGCCGGATATTGCCATTGTAGTGATCGCAGAAAACAGCGGCGATGGTTCAGAATTTGCCGCACCAATTTTCCGGCGCGTGGTTGAAGTTTACTTTACCGGCGAAGTGCAAACCTGGTACCCATGGGAGTATGATTACTATATTACCCGGACACCCTCACCGACAGAAACCGCTGAATAAACAATGAGTCAGGAGACTGTTCCGGGGTGGGTAACCCGCTTTCAATCCGGTTTTTACACGATCCAGACAGAGAATGGAAAGATAACCTGCTCATTACGCGGCAGGTTAAAACGGCGTTCCTTCCAGGGAGATATCATCAGCGTTGGTGACCGCGTGCAGATCAGTTTGCAGTCGGATGGTACGGGTGCGATTGAGGAGATTGAAGCGCGCCACAGCGAGCTGGTGAGGCTGGACCCCACCCCCAAAGGGATGTTCCGGCAGATATTACTCTCCAACCCCGACCAGGTGGTGGCGGTGTTTGCCTGCGCGCAACCGGAGCCGCATTTACGCATGCTCGACCGCTTTTTGGTGATCGCGGAAAAGCAGAACCTTAAGGCGGTCATTGTGGCCAACAAGGTGGACCTGGTGGGGATGAAGGCCGCCAAAAAGATCTTCTCCATTTATCCCCAAATTGGTTACCCGGTATTGTATACCTCTGTAGTGAAGGGTGAAGGTTTGAAAGCCTTGCAAGATACCCTGCAGGACAGAATCTCAGCGCTCACCGGACCCTCCGGAGTGGGCAAGTCGAGCCTCTTGAATACGCTGCAGCCGGGGCTGGGGCTGGCGGTGCGTGAAGTGAGCGGGTTTAACGACCGCGGTCGCCATACCACTGCCGTGCGCGAGATGTTCCCGCTGGATTGCGGCGGGTATGTGGCAGATCTGCCCGGATTACGCAGGCTCTCCCTCTGGGATACGCAGCCCGAGGAACTGGACGGTTATTTTCCGGAATTGCGCGACCTGGTCTCCCAATGCCAGTTTAACGATTGCGCCCATATGGATGACCCGGGGTGCGCGGTGGTGAAAGCAGTGGAAGAGGGAACAGTGAGCCCGGAACGCTATGAATCCTATATCCGCATGCGCCTTGGTGACGCATAGAAAAGAGTTAACATTGCTGCCTAGATTAACCTGGGAAACGCATCACGCTGAAGTTACGCAATCCTTTTCGACTATCCTACGGCACAAGCGAGGAAAGACAGGCTTACTGGCTGCGCCTGGAAAATGATGAAGGATGGGGTGAAGGAACCATCCCGCCTTATTACCACGTGGACCAATCTGAAACTGAAAAAGTTGTGGCAGGCTGCTTCGGAATCCACGCTTGCCTTCCCGGAGCGGATTGAGGATATTGGTCAATGGGTGGGCACTGACAGGTCCGGCGCCAGCGCGCTGCGCGCTCGATTTGGCATTGCATGACCGGATTGGCCGCAAGACAGGCGTACCTCTCTATAAACTTTTAGGTTTACCACACCCATGATGATGAAAAGTTCGTTCACCATCGCCATCGACACCCCCGCAGAAATGGCAGGCATGGCGCAGCAATTTGCATCCTATGCGATTCTCAAGATCAAGCTGGGCGGGGATGGGGAAGACCTGGAGCGACTGGCAGCTATCCGCAGCGCCCGCCCGGAAGTGAAATTGCGTATCGACGCCAATGCCGGCTGGAAAGTGGAAGACGCCCTGCGCATGGTGCGCGAGTTGGAGCGCTTTGACCTGGAGATGATCGAGCAGCCGGTGGCAAAAGAGGATATTGAGGGGATGGGCACGGTGCAGGCTGCCACGCGTATTCCGATCGTGGCAGATGAATCGGTGCAGACGCATGGAGAACATTGAGGCGCTGGGCAGAGCCGGGGTAAGAGGTATCAACTTAAAGTTGATGAAAACCGGCGGGCTCACGCCTGCAGTGGCGATGCTTAAGACGGGCAAGGGAATTGGGCTGCGGGTGATGTTGGGCTGCATGATCGAAACCTCCATTGGCACCACCGCCATGGCGCACCTTGCCGGATTGGCGGATTGGCTGGACCTGGACGCCCCGGTGTTGATCTCCAACGATCCCTTTGATGGAATGACTTTTGATGAATCCGCCAATGTGAGCATCAGTGACCGTCCGGGAATTGGCGTTGTTCTGAAGAATTCTTAGGTTTAATGGAGGCGCAATGGAAACAAAATTAGCCAGAGTGATGAACAAAATAATTCTCCAGAACAGTGACCAGCGCACGCATTTATTTAATGTACAGGCGGAAAGCATCGACGAACACCAGCTTGTTCTGTCCGGAGAGGTGCTGGACGGAGCAACGCTGGAAAAAGCAAAGCAAATGCTTGTGAGTGAATTTCCGGAGATTAAGCTGGATACTACGGCTGTGAAAACCTTGCGAAGCGGGTCTATCCTGTGGTGCGCGACAAACTTCACCAGCATGCATGCCGATCCTTCATGGCTGGCAGAGCAAGTGACCCAGTGCGCTTACGGTGTGAGGCTTGAAGTGCTCAAGAACGAGGAAAACTGGAGTTTTGTGCGCCAGGACGACGGTTACCTGGCATGGATCTACCGACCTTATTGCTCGATGGTGCGCCCTGAAACGCCAACTCACATTGTGGCTGCGCTGGTGGGCGGATTATTTGAATACCCATCCAAAGACTCGCGGCATCTCTCGCGGCTGTACACGGGTACATGGGTGGCAGTGGAGAAATGGCAGGGAGAGTGGGCGCATATTGCACCTCATGGGCAGCAGGAACCCAACGCAATGACCGGAGGCTGGATACACGGAGAGAGATTACTGGCTATCGCGGATTTTCCCAAAACCGAAGACAAGAAACGGCAGGCAATTCTCGACGAGGCATTCCGCATGGTGGGGGTGCCTTACCTGTGGGGCGGAACCAGCACCAACGGCATCGATTGCTCGGGCCTGGCGCAATTATGCCACCGCATGGCAGGATTAAATATCTTGCGTGATGCGGATATGCAAAAAAACGCCGGACGCAAAGTGGAACCGCCGTTTAAACGCGGGGACCTGGTTTTCTTTGGCGACGAGGGAAACCTTGATCGCATCACGCATGTGGGCATCAGCCTGGGCGGTTGGGAGATCATCCATTCCTCGCGCAGCCGTAATGGTGTGAACACGGATAATATACAGGAAGTGCCGCACCTGAGGGACACCTTTGCTGGAGGCTGCACTTACCTATAGCCCGCCTTTGCAGAACGTGGTGGTCTAGGCTTCCGGCATCAGGCAGGCTTGTCCAAGTTCTCCAAATACCTCAAACACTGCTGGTTCATCGGTCACTTTTTGGGTGAGGAGGAATAATCTCGCAGTCATCTGTGAAACCCCAATCATGCAGCACGCCATTCATTGATCCCGTTTTATGGAAAAAATCGATGGTGTCGCGGGGAATGGAACGCAACAAAAGGGCGCTATCGGTATTGGCAAGCAGTAGAGTGCGCACCCATTTTTGGTCACCGGGGTCAAGATTGCTGATGAGTTCATAAAAGCGGATGCATTCTCTGGCATCGAATGTAATTATCCAGACCGCGTTCCCGGGCAGCATAATCCATCAACTTGCGCTCACAGCGCGTGTACTGCAACCCGAGGGCTGTGGTCATAACCATCTGCAACCGCTCCAGACCGATCTCCCTGATGACCAAATTCGTGCAGAAGTTGTCGGAAGTTGCGATCATCATCAGCAAAACATCGGCAAAGGCAATGCTGCGCGTGGCAAACTGCTCTGCAAAACCGGCGCCACCCACGGGGGCTTCATCATCAAGGTCGCACAGGTTATATCGGCTGACCGCGCCAGATTTTTCCAGTTCGATCCAGGCGAGCAGAATGGGAATCTTAATGATCGAGGCAGAGCGGAAGAGGGTTTGGTTCGCCTGTGAAGACCGGCTCGGCCTGCCTGGTGGAATAATAGAAAGCATACTCAATTCCCAGCTGCGTTTAATTTTGCGAGACCATCGGTAATTTTCATTTTATCCTGACCCATAACTTAAGAAATTCTGTTAGATTATAAAATTTTAATATTGTTTGACACTCATAGTTTATCAGTGTATACTCGTGATGTACCAAATTACACCATGTGTACTTTTATTTTAAGTTTAAGATGCCATCTCAACTTCACCAAAGGTAGATAAATGCATGGCTGATTTATTAAATGTGCAGGACCTGGAAACACATTTTCGTACAAGAGAAGGGACGGTTCACGCTGTGAATGGCGTCTCTTTTCATCTTAAAGAGGGCGAAACGCTGGGCATTGTAGGCGAAAGTGGTTGCGGAAAAAGCGTGACCGTGATGTCGATGCTGCGCCTCATCCCCTCTCCTCCTGGCAAAGTTGTCGCGGGTAAAGCCTTCTTCCAAGGCAAGGACCTGCTGCAGGCTTCTGACGAAGAGATCCGCAACATCCGCGGAGCCCAGATCTCCATGATCTTCCAGGACCCCATGACCTCATTCAATCCTGTGTTAACCATTGGACGCCAGCTTGCCGAGCCGCTTGGAAACGCACATGAATATGAACAAAACACAGGCACTGGACCGGGCAGCTGAGATGCTTAAAGATGGTTGGCATCCCCAACCCCAAAGACCGCCTGAATGATTACCCGCATCAATTTTCGGGTGGTATGCGCCAGCGCGCGATGATCGCCATGGCGCTGACCTGCAACCCGCAAATCCTGATCGCTGACGAACCCACCACCGCACTGGATGTCACCATCCAGGCGCAAATCGTTGAACTGGCTAAACGCATCCGCGATGAACTTGGCATGGCGATGATCTGGATCACGCATGACCTGGGCATTATCGCCGGACTGGCTGACCGCGTGGCAGTGATGTACGGCGGGTTATATTATCGAAGAAGCCGAAGTGAAAAGTCTGTACTCCAGTCCGCAGCATCCCTATACCCTGGGATTGCTGGGCAGCCTGCCCCGCATGGATGATAACAATCCACGCGGCTGGTTTCTATCGAGGGTTTCCCCCGGTGTTATAGAAAAACCGATCGGCCTGCCCGTTTGCGCCACGCTGCACTTATAAAGTGGATCACTGCTTGAACGGAAAATCCAAAATTAATGCAAATCGCCCCAGAACATAATGTGGCATGTTGGGTGAATCCTGCCACCGGGAGAGAACGTAAATGACAGAAAAAGAAATCATCTTAAAGGTTGACAATCTTGTCAAACACTTCCCGATCTATAAGGGCGGTCTTCTTCAAGAAGCAGATAGGCGCCGTGCGTGCAGTAGATGGCGTTTCATTTGACATTCATCGCGGCGAAACACTTGGACTGGTTGGAGAATCCGGCTGTGGAAAATCCACCACCGGGCGCAACATTTTACAATTGCAGACCCCAACCGCCGGGCATGTGTATTTTGAAGGCGCTGACCTGGTAACCATGAAACACGAAAACTGCGCAAAATGCGCCGCAAGATGCAGATGATCTTCCAGGATCCGTATGCCTCGTTAAATCCCCGTATGACCATTGGGCAAATCATCAGCGAACCCCTGCTGATTCATGGCATTACGGACAAAAAAGGCGCTGAAAAAGAAGTAAAAAACCTGCTAAGCATTGTTGGTCTAAATCCTTCTTATGCCAACCGCTACCCGCACGAATTTTCAGGCGGTCAGCGCCAGCGTGTTGGCGTTGCCCGCGCCCTGGCGTTGAAACCTTCCCTGATCGTTTGCGATGAGCCCATCTCCGCGCTGGATGTTTCCATCCAGGCTCAGGTGGTTAACCTGCTGGAAGATCTGCAGAAACAATTCAACCTGACTTATCTGTTCATCGCCCACGACCTTTCGATGGTTAAGCACATCAGTAATCGTGTGGCGGTGATGTACCTGGGTGTGCTTGTTGAACTTGCTTCGCGCGAAGAACTGTACAACAATCCGCTGCATCCCTATACCCAGGCGCTGCTTTCTGCGGTGCCCATCCCTGACCCAACGGTTGAGAGAAAAAGGCAGCGCAAGATCCTCCAGGGAGATGTCCCTTCTCCCGCCAATCCGCCTTCAGGCTGCCGTTTCCGCACCCGCTGCCCGCTTGCCATTGATATTTGCGCGCAGCAGAAGCCTGAATTCCGTGAGGTGACTCCAGGTCATTTTGTGGCCTGTCACTTGGTGAAGTAAGCTGCAAGGATAAGGTTCTTCAGGAGAGAGCCAAAATCCTTTTTGTTGTAAGCAGCAACACCAAAAAACATTCTTGTTCATTCTGAAAAGGAGGAGAATCAAGATGCGTTCTAAGTGGTTAGTTTTAGTTGTTGTGCTGGTCATCGCCAGCATGGTTTTGGGTGCCTGCAAGAAAGCTCCTGAAGCCCCAAGCCAGACGTTGCGAGTCAACCTGGGATCTTATCCCGATATCTCGACCCGCAAAAATCTTCCTTCGTAAATGAAATTGCTCACCTGCAATTGATGTACGAAGGCTTGACCAAGTTTGAATACCGCGCTCGAAACAGTCCCTGGCGCCGCTGAAAAGTGGGAATATAATGCCGATGCGACTGAAGTGACCTTCACCCTGCGCAAGAACCTCAAATACAGCGACGGCAGCCTCCTGAATGCCAAACGGTTTGAGTATTCACTCCTGCGCAACATCAACCCCGCCACCGCTGGCGAATATGCTGCCATCACCGATGATATCGCTGGTGCCGCAGCCTGGCGTGGTGCCGACCTGGCCACAGCCACCGCAAGCCCAACTGGCAGCCCTCAAAGCCGCTGTCGCAGTAAAAGCCCTACGACACCGATGGCAACCCCTGCACCGACTACGAACAGAAAGACTGCCTCATCCTCAAGGTTGGAACCACCAACCCGGCTCCCTACATCCACACAGTCCTTTCCCTGTGGGTAGCCTTCCCGGCTAAAGAAGAAATCATCGCGACTCGATCCCGACACCTGGTGGACAGTTGCCGCCAATCACATTGGTAATGGCCCCTTCATCCTGAGCAACCTGGAAGCGAACAATGTTGCCAACTTCACCCCCAACCCCAATTACTGGGGCGGCTTTGCTAAAGTAAACCTTGAATATCGCTACATTACCGATTCTGCAGTGGCTTTCGAAGCCTACAAGAACGGCGAGTTCGATATCGTTGCTTTGGCTGCTGAAGACCTGGCGACCGTTCAGGCTGATGAAGTACTGAGCAAAGAAGCCAAGATCTATGCCGGCTCCTGCACCTACGGCTTAATGTTGCATCAGGAAAAAGAACCCTTCACCGATCAGAAAGTTCGCGAAGCATTTGCCTACGCTCTGAATCGCGAAGGCTGGGTAACCGATGTCCTCAAAGGACTTGGTTCACCCGACCCTAACCTGGATTCCCGAAGGGCTTCCCTGGGTTACGATGCTGCAGAAAACCGCTGGGCTTATGATCCCGAAGCAGCAAAGGCAGCTACTCGCCGCCTCATCCTACGGCTCAGTCGAGAAACTGCCAGAAATCACCTCGACCTTCTCTGACACCCCACGTAACCGAACCCGTAACGAGTGGTTGGCTGCGAACTACAAGGAAGTCCTCGGTATCGAAATTCAGCTAAACCCGGTTGAGTCCACCACCTACACTGCACTGACAAAAGATGTCAACTCCACCCGCAGATGTACATCCTTGGATGGTGCGCTGACTATCCCGATCCTCAGAACTGGCTTTCCGTTTACTGGAAGACCGGTGGCTTTGCTGAACGCATCTGGCTACTCCAATGCTGAACTGGATGACATGCTGAATGCGTGCTGACAAGGAACTGGATCCTGCCAAGCGTATGCAGTTGTATGCTGATGCCCAGAGACTCCTCACCGCCCTGGTGCCCCCGTTGCCTTCTTCTGGAACAACGTAAACACCTACATGGTGAAACCGTATGTCAAGGGCCTCACCACCACCCCAATGGACTCCGGTTGGGCTGGCATCTACTCTGCCATCGACATCACCATCCAGAAATAAAGTTCTATAGCAAGTTTAACAAAATAGTTCGTTTGGCCGGCCTGGGTCAAGACCGGGCCGGCCAAAAAGACTAAAAGTAAGAGGTGTTTTTATGAGAGCATTATATCGCAAGGCGTATATTATGGCTGTCCCCGGTGGTCTTGATCGTTGCGGGGCTTACCTTCATCCTGATGCACAATGCTCCCGGTGGACCATGGGATCGTGACCCCAGTTCGCGCCAGGTGGACCCGTCAGCACAGAAACGCCTCAATGCTTACTATGGCCTGGACAAACCTCTGTTTTACCAGTTCACTTCCTATCTGATCGGCGGACGAAACCTGGTCACCCAGGAATGGTCCTGCGGTCTTAATCTGCGGAAATCTTGGGCCCTCCTACCGCATCCGCGGTATGACTGTCCACAATATCTTTTCAACCCACCGGCAGAATAGAAGTTTTCTTTATAGTAAGGCAGGTTATTCTCTGCGCTTAGGTGTTCTGCCCTGATCTTGCCGTTGTCATTGGCATCCCCGCGGGCGTGATCTCAGCACTCAAACAGAATACCTGGATCGATTATGTTAGCCTATTCATCGCAACGAGTGGGTATTTCCGTTCCCAACTTTGTGATTGCGATTTTCCTGATCATTATTTTTGCTTCTACCCTTCAAATGGGTGTCTGTTATTCCCATCAGTTGGGATGATTTTTCCGTTTGGGTGTTACCCGCGGTTGTTTTGGGATTTGGTACACTGGCACGCTCCGCCCGCCTCACCCGCGCCTCAATGCTGGAAGTCATGCGCATGGATTACATCCGTACAGCCCGCGCCAAGGGTTTGCAGAGCGGCTCGTCATCGCCCGCCACATGATCAAAAACGCCATGATCCCTGTTAGTCACTTTCCTTGGACCGGCACTTGCAGGTCTTGGTTACCGGTTCCTTTATTATCGAAACCATGTTCAGTTTCCCCGGCATGGGCCGAGCCTACGTGACTGCCATCACCCAGCGTGATTACTCCATGATCATGGGTACTACGATCATATTTGCTGTCATTGTGGCAGTGATGAATCTAGTTGTTGATGTAATTTACGTATTCCTTGATCCCCGCATCAAGTTGACAGACTGAGGAGTTCTTCAATGGCAGAAACCAAACAGACCAATACTGAAATTGCAAGTCTGAACGAACTGACTTCACCACCCCGCAGCCTGTTCAAAGATGCCTGGTTCGCGCCTGATCCGCAACAAAGGCGCCGTGGTAGCCATGGTAATTATTACGATTTCTTTGTCTGGGTGCCTTTTTGCCAACAAAATTGTTCCTCACAATCCTCTGCAAATGAATTCCGGCAAAGATTTCCTCCCCCCGATGTGGGTGGAAAGAGGACCAACCGGAGCAGCGGGAGAAAAATCCTTTATTTTTGGTACTGACACGCTGGGCAGTGATGTCTTGAGCCGCACGATCTATGGAGCCCGTGTTTCCATGGTTGTCGGTCTCGTACCGACCGCGCTCATCCTGCTGATCGGCACTATTGTGGGTTTGTATTCCGGATATGTAGGCGGACGCGTTGATAACCTGCTCATGCGCTTTACCGATGTCATCTATGCATTCCCCGACCTGCTCTTCTTTATCATTGTGATGATCTCTCTGCGCGACACCTACCTAGGACAATTGCTGAATGGCTTGCTGCTGCTCTTCAGCGCGCTGGCATGTCGTCAACTGGGTTGGCGTTGCGCGTATCGTTCGCGGACAGGTTCTCTCGCTAAAGGAAAAGGAATTCGTGGAAGCCGCCCGCGCCATTGGCGCCAGGGACAGCCGGATCATGTTCCGCCATCTCCTTCCCAACAGCCTGGGTCCCGTCATCATCATCGCCGCCACCACCATCCCCGGCATGATCATCACCGAAGCCATTTTGGGTTACCTTGGTCTGGGCTTGCGCCCTTCGACCAACCAGGCGGATTTCTTCCTCACCTCGTGGGGAGCGCTGCTTCTCGATGGACAAACTGCCATCAATGCGCAACCCTGGGCACTGCTGACCCCGGCGATTTTCGTGGCGATCATTGTGCTCGCATTCACCTTCCTTGGCGATGGACTGCGCGACGCGTTTGACCCCCGCCTGCAGGGAACGCAGTAATCTAAACCTAACCACACTAAAGACCTTGAGAAACCCTCAAGGTCTTTTTTTATCTTTGCAGCGGTCGATGCTTTATAATAATGCCTAGATGTACAGGAATAAGAGAAGGGAAATAATTGTGAAACCAATGCGTCACAAACTTTACGCAATCAGTATGATTGCTGTCATTCTGATGTTAATGATTACCTCGTGCGGAAAACAGCCTGCCACGAGCCAGGGGAGCCCAACACCTGCAATAACCTCCACTCCAACAGCCACGGCTGTACCTCCCAAAACACTGGTGGTGTGCCTTGGAGAAGAGCCTTCGTCTCTTTATATGTATGAGACGTCTTCGCGCGCCATGTGGAGTGTTTTAGAAGCCATTTATGATGGACCGATTGATACGGTTGACTACCTGCCAGAACCGGTTATTTTGGAAAACCTGCCAACCCTTGAAAATAATGGCGTGCAGCTTTCCGCGGTCTCCGTGACCGCCGGTGATGAAGTGGCCAATGTTGAAGGCGACCTGGTGGCGCTTGCCAAAGGGGTTAAGGTTTTCCCGGAAGGCTGCACTTCGCCGGACTGCGCGGTGGAATGGGATGGTCAGTCAGATTTGTCCGTGGTGCAAATGTCTGCGCGGTTCACCATCAAACCGGGGATTACCTGGTCTGACGGGCAGGCATTGACAGCCGAAGACTCAGTCTTCTCCTACACAGTATCTGTTGACCCTGCCACGATTGTCACCAAAAACCTGATCAAGCGCACCGCCAGTTACACCGCAGTTGATGCACAGACCGTGCAATGGAAGGGCATCCCCGGTTACCTGACGATGAACCCTGGAGCATTCTTCTGGATTCCGCTGCCCAAGCATATTCTTGGTGAGATGAGCGCTGCAGCAACTGAATGATGCAGATGAAACCAACAAAACCCCCCTCGGCTGGGGTCCTTATGTCATCGACGAGTGGGCTGGCGGGGATCATATCCGCCTGGTGAAGAATGATACGTACTTCCGTGCTGGTGAAGGGCTGCCGGCATTTGATGTGCTGGTTTACCGTTTTATTCCTGCAATGGCGGTGACGGATCTTTCCCCGCTGGCGATCTGGTGAATGTGACATTATGGAAACATCAACCGGGTCTGGAAACACAGATCCAGTCGTTGCGCGAATTGGAAATCGCCGGGAGAAACCAAACTGTACTTCGGCCAGGGTCCGGAATGGGAGCTGATCAATTTTGGTATCAACCCCGCCTCGTTATGATGATGTCTATAATCCATATGTTGACCGGGCGGATTTCTTTGGCGACCTGCGGGTGAGACAGGCTTTTGCTGCCTGTATTGACCGCGAAAAGATCATCAAGGACGTCTTATTCAGCCAGTCTGCAAATCCCCGCAACCTACCTGCCCGCCAACCATCCCTATGCCGTGGACGGACTAACGACAATCATGCATGATACTGCCAGGGGGATCAGCCTGCTTGAGGAAGCCGGCTGGATGGATAAAGATGGCGACCCTGCCACCCCGCGGGAATCATCTGGAATTAGCGGCGTTTTGAATGGGACACCGTTCTCCATCACTTACAATGTAACGCAAAGTCCGCTGCACGCCAGTGTTACCGACATTGTGGTTTCATCGCTGGGGGAATGCGGTATTGCTGTGACACCCCAGTACCTGCCAGTGGCGGATATGTTTGCTTCAGGACCGGATGGAGTGGTATTTGGAAGGGCATTTGACCTGGCGGAATTGGCGTGGTCTACAGGGCGCCAACCGCCGTGCTTCCTGTATTCCTCAGCTGAGATACCAAGCTTATCCAACAGCTGGTTGGGAACGAAGTTTGGCGGCGTCAATATCACCGGTTACGAAAACGAGGAATATGATAACGCCTGCAGCCGGATGTTTTCGACCGGGCTGGATGCGGCGGCGTTTACAACAGATAATGAAACAACGCAACGCCTGATCGCTGAAGAATTGCCTGTGCTGCCACTCTTCTATCATCTCAAGGTGATGGCTGCCCGCGTGGACTTGTGCGGTATTTCACTGGATGTTAGCGCGCGCAGCGGTATCAACCGCCTGGAGACATACGACCTCACCACAGGGACTTGCCCGTAACAGAGGGGCTGCAAAGCCGCTGAGATTTTTCACAAAAGATTTTGATTTGTGTTAAAATCGTACCCCACGGCAATGCAATCCCCCTTGGGGCGTGGTGCAACGGCAGCACACCAGACTTTGGATCTGTGAATCTTGGTTCGAATCCAGGCGCCCCAGCCTGATGGGACTCGACAATTTAAAAGGCAACCAATACGAGCGTCAGGCTGATTCAGCATTGAACGCTCGTATGCTTATTGCGTGATAATATTAATACTGAGGACTAACCCATGAAACTATCAACCATCATACTCGCTGCCGGCCAGGGAACCCGCATGGTCTCTGACCTGCCAAAAGTGCTGCATGCAGTGAACGGCAAACCGCTCATCCTCTATGCGGTGGATACCGCCCTCGCGCTTGGTTCCAATAAACCCGTGGTTGTCGTGGGAAACGGCGCAGAAAAGGTGCGCCAGGCAGTGGGAGATCGCGCAATCTTCACCCTGCAGGAAAAACGCATGGGTACTGCGCATGCAGTGCTGGCTGCGGAAACTACGCTGAAGGATTTCGATGGTTTGATCGCGGTTGTGGCCGCGGATATGCCATTGCTAACAGTTGAGACCTTAAAACGAATGATAGTGGATCAAAAAGAGCAGATGCTCCGATGACGATGCTGACGGTGAAAACCAAAGATGCGCACGGCTTTGGGCGGGTGCTGCGCGGAATGAATGGAGAAGTTCGCGCCATCATCGAAGAAGCCCAGGCGAGCGACGACGAATTGACGCATTGACGAACTGAATGTAGGCGCGTACTGCTTCAAATCCGCGTGGTTGTGGACCGCTTTGAAGAAAATCAAGCTCTCCCCCAAAGGTGAATATTACCTGACTGACCTGGTGAGCGTGGCTGTAAATGAAGGAAAAATGGTGCGCTCGATCCTGCTCAACGATGAAGAAGAAGCGCTGGGAATAAATAACCGCGTGCACCTGGCGGAAGCCGAAGCCATTATACGAAAAAGGATCAATCGCACACATATGCTGGCAGGGGTATCCATGATCGACCCGCAGCAGGTATACATCGAGGATGGCGTAAAGATCGGCAAGGATACTATACTGCATCCGGGTACACGCCTGACGGGAACTACATTGATCGGTGAAGGCTGTGACATTGGACCAAACACGCTCATCCACAATTCCACCATCGGGGATCACTGCCACCTGCTGGCGTCAGTGATCGAAGGGGCTATTGTCGAGGACAACGTGGGTATGGGTCCATACTGCCACCTGCGCAAGGGAGCGCACCTGGGTAAAGGCGTGCACATGGGTAACTTTGGCGAGGTCAAGGATTCACACCTGGCAGCCGGGGTGAAGATGGGACACTTCTCGTACATCGGCAATGCCGAGATTGGCGAGGATGTGAATATAGGCGCCGGCACCATCACCTGTAATTTTGATGGCGTGCACAAACACCCCACGGTTATCGGAGAGGGTGCTTTCATTGGCAGCGACACCATGCTGGTGGCTCCAGTGAAGATCGGCAAGGGGGCTCACACTGGTGCAGGATCGGTGGTAACCCACGATGTACCGGACGGAGAGACTGTGGTTGGTGTGCCGGCGCGAAAACTGAAAGGCAAGTGAAATGGGGTTAATGATCGGATTGCTGGTACTCTTTGTTTTGGTGGATATCTTCCTGGCCATCCTGCGAGCGGCGCTGGTAAACGTGCGCGTACCTCAACTGATGGACCCGGGTTCTCATGAATCCCAACAAATTGAACGAACGATCAATCTACTGGAAAAGCCGCGCCTGCGGGCAACTCTGCGCGTGTTGGTTGGCCTTTCGCATTTACTGGTTGCAGCAACCGTACTTGCAATCCTGGAAAAATCAGAAATATTACTAACGCTGGCTGGAAAATTGGGTGTGTTTGCCCTCGTGCTGCTGGTACTTTTAGCCCTTGAGTTCATTTTCGAAAGGCTGGCTCTGGTCAACCCAGAAAAATATGCTTTGGCATTGACGCCAATAGCGCGAGTTCTCGATTGGATCATCAGTCCGATCAGCGGCTCACTGGTGCGGCTACAGGGACGGGATGCTAATTTACCCAGGCGGTTGGGATCGGTCAGTGAGGATGAGTTAAAGACCTGGGTTGAAGTGGGTCAACCTGAAGGAGGATTGGAAGAGGACGAACGGCGGATGATCTATTCCATCTTCCAATTTGGTGATACCCTGTGCCGCGAGATCATGGTGCCGCGAATTGATGTGCTGGCAGTGGAAGTAAAGACACCTCTCTCCCAGGCAATCAACTCATTAATCGAATCGGGGCATTCACGCGTACCGGTTTATGACGATTCCATCGATAATGTCATTGGCTTGCTTTACGCCAAGGACCTGCTGCGCCTCCAGGCGAATCCCGGAGAAAAGAACTCCATCCGCAAGTTCCTGCGACCGGCGTATTTTGTCCCGGAATCGAAGAAAGTGGATGAACTTCTGGCAGAAATGCAAGCCAAGGGCATCCATATTGCCGTGGTGGTGGATGAATACGGCGGCATGGCGGGACTGGTGACATTGGAAGATATTGTTGAAGAGATCGTGGGCGAGATCCGCGATGAATACGACCAGAAGGAAGAACTGCTGGTTCAAAAGGTCAGTGATGACGAGTTTCTCTTCAAAGCGCGTGTCTCGCTGGATGATTTCAATGACGCACTGGGTACCGCAGTGGAATCAGACAAGACGGATACCCTTGGGGGAATACTGTATGGAGAATTAGGCAGAGTTCCCGCAGAAGGCGATTCGATGCGCATTGAGAATTGGGAATTTATTGTTGAAGAGGTTCGCGGACGGCGCATCGGCAAGATCCGTGCATGCAGGATAGACCCCAATGAACACAAGGAGGCAAGTGATGCCCCTGAAAGCTGAACAAAAAAAGGAACTAATCGAGAGCGCCATCCATGCCCGCGAATGGGCATACGCGCCTTACTCGCATTATGCCGTTGGCGCGGCGTTGTTGACCGCAAGCGGCAAGGTTTATGAAGGCGTGAATATTGAGAACGCCGCCTTCCCCACCACCATGTGCGCGGAGCGCGTGGCAGTGTACAAAGCCGTATCCGAAGGTGAACGCGAGTTCACCGCCATCGCCGTTGCCACAGAAAATGGCGGCTCGCCATGCGGTTCCTGCAGGCAGGTGCTGGCGGAATTCGGTTTACAAACATTGATCATTATTGCGGATGTGACAGGAAAGATCCATCTCGAAGGCACGGTTGAAAAACTGCTGCCCACGGCCTTTACCCCTGAAGACCTGATCTAATTCAAAAATGCCGCGAGCCGAACGCACCATCCGGGTGGAAGCGATCATTCTGCAGCACTCCGACTGGGGTGAAGCAGACCGCCTGCTGCGTCTGTTCACGCGCGAGAACGGTAAACTGCGGGCGATTGCCAAGGGAGCGCGCAAGATGCAATCCCGCAAAGCCGGCCACCTGGAACCTTTCATGCGCTCCAGCCTGATGCTGGCAAAAGGTCACGACATGTGGATCGTCACCCAGGCGGAAGTGATCGACCCCTACAGTTCGCTGCGGGAAAACCTGGAGTTGACCGCCAGGGCAGCTTATGTGATCGAACTGCTTGACCGACTGACTTATGAAGAAGGACAGAACTGGCAGTTATTCGACCTGGTCTCAAAAACGCTCACGCGACTGGTGGAGCAGGCTGATCCCTTTGTCCCCATCCATTACTATGAAATGCGCATCCTTGACCTGACTGGTTACCGACCGTTGTTGTTCGAGTGCGCCTCGTGCCGCAAAGAGATCAAAGCGGAGGATCAGTTCTTCGCGGCTGAAGTAGGGCGGCGTGTTGTGCCCCAACTGCGGTGCGCGCGCAGAGGGTTCGCGCATGATCAGCATGGATGCACTGCGCTTTCTGCGCCACTTCCAGCGTTCCACTTATAATGAATCCTTAAAGGCATCTCCAGCAGCCAAAACCCGCGCGGAAGTGGAATCCATCCTGAATTACTACCTGACCTTCCTGCTGGAACGCGGGCTGAATAGCACTGAATTCCTGAAACAAATACAGAGTTAACAACTTGCTGCCGGTGGGAGTGAGCAATAGGGCAGGTTATAATAGGGGCACTTCAAAACTCGTCTTAAAGTCCGGGAGGATGCATGACTGAACCGCTTGATTTCCAATCTGTGATCATGACCCTGCAAAAGTACTGGGCCAGCCAGGGATGCCTCATCTGGCAGCCTTACTACAGCCAGATCGGCGCAGGCACCATGAACCCCGGAACCTTTTTGCGCGTCCTCGGACCGGAACCCTGGAACGTGGCGTACGTGGAACCTTCCGTACGCCCGGATGACGGCCGTTACGGCGAAAACCCCAACCGTTTCCAGCAGCATTACCAGTTCCAGGTCATCCTCAAACCCGACCCGGGCAACCCGCAGGGTCTGTATTTGAAATCATTGGAAGCGCTGGGAATTAACCCGCGTGAACACGATATCCGCTTTGTGGAAGACAACTGGCAGCAGCCCGCTCTGGGGGCGTGGGGGCTGGGATGGGAAGTATGGCTGGACGGACAGGAAATCACCCAGTTCACCTATTTCCAACAGGCAGGCGGGTTAACCCTCGACCCTGTTTCAGTGGAAATCACGTACGGGCTGGAGCGCATCACCATGCCGCTGCAGCGCGCCACGCATTTCCGCAACATGCGCTGGAACCCAACCCACACCTACGGCGAGATCAACTACCAGGGTGAAGTGGAGCACAGTAAGTATTACTTTGAGATCGCTGATGTTGAACGTATGCGCCAGTTATACAAGCTGTATGAAGCGGAAGCGGAATCTGCGCTTGATCACGGGCTGGTGCTGCCGGCACATGATTACATTTTGAAATGTTCGCATACCTTTAACATCCTGGATACCCGCGGGGCTGTGGGCGTGACAGAACGGCAGGCGTTGTTCGGGCGCATGCGTGAACTTGCCCGGCGCACCTCTGAAGCTTACGTGGAACAGCGCACCAGCCATGGAATATCCCTGGATGGCGGAGTCAAAACAATCCCCGCAGGAAGCTGCCGCGATTGGCAAACCGGGTAACTTACCGGTTGGTCCTGCGCCGTTCCTGCTTGAAATTGGTACCGAAGAACTGCCGGGAGGAGACTTCACCGCGGCTGTGGAGCAATTGAAAGCGCGCGTACCTGCCCTGCTGGACGAATTGCGCCTGGCGCACGGTGAGGTCAGTGTGATAGGAACCCCCAGGCGTTTGCTGGTGAAGGTGAAAGACCTGGCTGACCAGCAGCAGCCGCGCACTTCAGTGGTCAAGGGACCGCCGAAAAGCCGCGCTTTTGATGAAACCGGGCAGGCAACCCGCGCCCTGGAAGGATTCGCCCAGAGCAAGGGTGTGAGCGTGTCTGAACTTGAAGCGCGCGAGATTGACGGCGGGGTTTACATGGTGGCGCTGGTTAAGGAAACCACCCGCAGCGCATACGAAGTGCTGCTGGATACACTGCCGGGACTGCTGGCAGGCATCAAATTTGATAAATCGATGCGCTGGAACCATACCAATGTGGCATTTTCGCGACCGGTGCGCTGGCTGCTGGCCATGCTTAGGCGGGGCAGTCATCCCGTTTGAATTTGCGGGTTTACGCGCGCGAAGCTGTGACCCAGGGTTTGCGATTCATTGAACCGCAAACCATGGCGGTGAAGAATCCGGCTGACCATGAAACCCAATTGGCAAAGCAGGGTATCATCCTGGACCCGGCGAAACGCAAGGAAGTCATCCGCGAACAGGTGCTGGCGATCTGCAAGAAGGTCGGCGGTTCCACAATACTGGATGAAGGGCTGTTGGATGAAGTCAATTTCCTTGTGGAAGCACCCTATGCGTTTTTGGGAACATTTGAAGAAAGCCATCTTCAACTCCCACCGGAGGTGCTGGTTTCGGTGATGAAGAAACACCAACGTTACTTCCCGGTGCAAACCGAGGACGGCAAGTTACTGCCGCACTTCATTGCAGTGCGCAACGGGGATGCCGAAGGCATCGCGTTGGTGACCGACGGCAACGAACAGGTGGTGCGGGCGCGTTTTGCGGACGCCAATTTCTTCATCCGCGAGGATCTCAAGCACCCCCTGGCGGAAATGCTTGCCAAACTCGGGACATTAACCTTCCAGCACAAGCTCGGCTCCATGCTGGATAAATCACAGCGCATCACGGCATTGGTGAAACAGCTTGGACCTGCGCTGGGTTTGAGTGCAGACGAAATGAAAACTGCCAGAACGGGCCGCCACATTGTGCAAGGCTGACCTGGTGACCCACATGGTGGTGGAAATGACCTCGCTGCAGGGGGTAATGGGACGATATTACGCGCGCTATTCAGGCGAACCCGCCGAGGTTGCCCAGGCGATCTATGACCATTACCTGCCGCGCTTTGCCGGGGACGCCATGCCCTCTACCAAAGTGGGGCTGGCCATCGGTCTGGCAGACCGTCTGGACTCACTGACCGGTTTGTTCGCTGCCGGCCTGGCGCCCACCGGCACCAAGGATCCCTTCGCGCAGCGGCGTACAGCGCTTGGCCTGGTGCAAAGCCTGGGCGCATTTGATCTGAATTTTGACCTGGGGAGCGCACTTAAAATTATCCGCTGCCACCTACCCATTCACTATCGACCAAAAAAGCCTTGACGCCACACTGGAGTTCATTGTCGGACGTTTGAAGAACAGCCTGACAGACCAGGGATTCCGTTTCGACGCAGTGGATGCCATCCTCGCAGAACAGCAGCACAACCCGGCGGGAGTTTATCGTGCCGTGAAGCAACTATCTGCCTGGATCGCGCGCAAAGACTGGACGACCATCCTGCCGGCATATGCGCGCTGCGTGCGCATCACCCGCGACCAAAAACCGACCTTACCAGGTGGACCCCGCCGCATTTGTTGAACCCTCTGAAAAGGATTTGTTCAAGGCTGTGGAAGCGATTGAAAAAGCACCGCGCCAACCAGGGTTCAGTGGATGACCTGCTGAACGCTTTCCTGCCAATGATCCCGGCTGTGAACCGCTTCTTTGACGAAGTGCTGGTGATGGCGGAGGATGAGCAAGTGCGCAGTAACCGCCTGGGACTGCTGCAGCGTATTGCCAACCTTACCAAAGGTGTGGTTGACCTGTCGTATCTTGAAGGATTCTAAACCGCGCAAAATCAAAAATGATTGAGGGTACAATTAACCCAACCCATGACCGCGATTGATGATATCAAAGCCAGGCTGGATATCGTTGACCTCGTTTCGGAGACGGTGAAACTGCGCCGCTCCGGAAAGAGCTATACGGGTTTTTGCCCATTCCACCCCAACAGCAAGACGCCTGCCTTCGCGGTCTTCCCGGATTCGGGTACCTGGCGCTGTTTCGGGCAGTGCAATGAGGGCGGCGATATCTTCAAGTTCGTGATGAAGAAGGAAGGCTGGGATTTCCCGGAGACCCTGCGCCACCTGGCAGAACGCGCCGGGGTTGTGCTGGAACCATTGACACCAGAACGCAAAGCAGCTGAAGACCAGTATGACCGCCTGCGTGATCTGCTTGAAGGCGCTGTCAAACTCTATCAATATCACCTGCTGGAAACGCCCGCTGGTAAACCCGCGCTAGACTTTATATCCAGGCGCGGCGTAAAACCGGAGACGATCAAGACCTTTGAATTGGGTTATGCCCCGCCGGGGTATGAAACCGTGCTGGAACACTTCCGCGCCCACGGGTTCGCCACTGAGGACCTGGTGGATGTGGGATTGGCGAATGAGCGCGAAGGCGGGGGGTTTTACGACAAGTTCCGCAACCGCGTTATGTTCCCCATCCGCGATGTCGCCGGCAAAATGACCGGTTTTGGCGCGCGCATCCTTGATCCGGATGACGTCCCCAAGTTCATGAATTCCCCGCAAACAGCCCTCTTCGATAAGAGCCACCTGCTTTACGGGCTTAACCTGGCGCGTAAAGCCATCCGCGAACAAAACCAGGTGGTCATTGTGGAGGGTTACCTGGATGTCATCCTGCTGCACCAGGCAGGGTTTACCAACGCGGTTTCCCCCATGGGAACAGCGCTGAACGAAGATCAATTTCGATTATTGAACAAGATTTCCCACCGCATTGTGCTGGCGCTGGATGCAGACGCTGCTGGCGAAAAAGCCACCCTGCGCGGGTTGGAACTGGCACGCAATGCACTGGAGCATTCGGATGAACTGGCGTTTGATGCCCACGGGTTGCTGCGGCACGAAGCCCGCCTGCAGGCAGATGTGCGTGTGACCACACTCCCCGCCGGGATGGACCCGGATGAAGTGGTCCTGCGTGATCCCGGAGAATGGAAGAAGATCGTTGAATCAGCCCGCCGATCGTGGTGCATGTGATGGAGACACTGGCAAGGAACCAGGATCTGAACGACGCCAAGGTGAAAACCGCCATTGCTGCCCAGATCACTCCGTTGATTGAAGATGTGCCCTCCTCGATCGAGCGCGACACCTACCGCCAGCAACTGGCACGCCTGCTGAAAGTGGATGAACGCACCCTGTTGGGCAGCCAGCGTGTCACTCAAAGACCCCGCCGCCGGAATGAGCGCGTGGAAGACCCCGTAAGAATGGGGGTATCCACGAGGTTTGAAAAAGGAGTGGACCAGCGCGCCCAAAGCCTTGAGGGTCATTGCCTGACCCTGTTACTTTTCCGTCCTGAAGGTGTTTATGATCTTGACAGGGTATTAAAAACCTTTGGACTTGAGAAATTCTCTCCCAATGATTTTGACAGCGTTGAGAATCAACTCGTCAGCCGGTTACTGTTGGAGGGATTGGACCAGGACGCACAAGACACTTTGCCGTATGTGAAGGAGCGGCTTCCAGTTGAGCTGGAAGAGCGTTTCCAAAGCCTCATCAAAGCGGACGTACTGGAAAAGAAGACGGGTGAAAAAGTTCACCAGGACCTGGTGCGAGCGGTGATCAACCTGAGGCTGATTCGCATCAACACTACATTAAGCCAGTTACGCTTTCTGCAGGAGGACCCAGAATTGCCAGAAGAAGAAAAGAATGAATTGGGAGAACAAATGCTTCAATTAACACTTGCCCGCGGAAAACTTGACAAGGCAAGTATAAAACCGCTGCAATAATTGACCCTTGACATTATGGTATAGTTAACCCATGCTTTCATCCCCAAAATGCGAAGATCCTCACAAGTGACATCAACCCCAAAAAAAACCCCAACCGGTAAGCCAAAAACCAGGAAAAGCGCCGCGACAAAAGCGGTGGTGAAAAGCCGCCCAGTGGGGACCAAGAAACCCGTTTTGATGGCTGGTTTTGATGATGACCTGCTCACGAAACAGGATCCGGATGACGCGGCACTGGCTCAAAACCGCGCCGAGTGGGGAGAGGTTGTAGCGGAGGATCCGCTTGAAATCCTGGAAGACCCCACTGTTGCGCTTGAATTATCCGAAGACCCTGTCCGTTTATACCTTAAGGAAATCGGGCAGATCCACCTGTTGGATGCCGATTCTGAGTTCAGGCTGGCTGCGCGTATAGAAGCCAAAGTGCGCGTGGACACCCTGGTCAACCATGCCGTACCCGTCCGGACGATCAGATGGTCATTTCCGTTCGATCTTTGGCAACATTGTCAACGACATGCTCACTTCCTGGGAGAGACTGCAGGAGGATGCGCAGCGCATTGGCAAGACCGAATGCCCCGACCTGGCATTAACCCTGGCAGAAGCACAATTATTGCGCCGGAGCTGGCAGGCAGATGTTCCCTCTTATTTACGCACCTACCTGGATAACGGGCGCTGGGGCAAGGACGCCATTTGGGAAGAATTGGTGCGCCACGCTTACGCGTTCTTCCTGGGTCTGTATTTCTGCCAGACCCCCTTTCAATACCACTGCTCAAAAAACTAACCGAAACTCCAGTCATGCCGGAAGCGGCATGGTTTAAGCGGCGATTACCGGAAGAAAATATTCTCAAGGACTGAAATTGAAGCGCCATCAACCGCCGGGCGGAAGAAGCCAACCAGACCCTGATCCGTGCCAACCTGCGCCTTGTGGTAAGTATTGCCAAACGCTACCTGGGGCGGGGTATTTCATTCCTTGACTTGATCCAGGAAGGGAATTTGGGCTTGCTGCGGGCGGTTACCAAATTTGACTCAACGCGCGGATTCAAGTTCAGCACTTACGCCACCTGGTGGATCCGACAATCGATCAGCCGCTATATCGCCGAGCATGCCCGCACCATCCGCATTCCCGTGCATCTCTTTGAAGCCATCACCCGCCTGCTGCGCATTCAGCGCTCGCTGGTACAGGTGCTTGGACGCGAACCCACCCAGGAGGAATTGGCGCTGGAAAGTGACCTGCTCTCCAGTGAAGACGCAGCTGCCATCAAACGGGCAAAAGAGACCAATCAGCCCATTGATGGTGAACTGCAAAAACGCTGGACATGGGCGACAGTTAAGGTTCAGCGCATCCTGCAATCTGCTGAAGAGCCCATCTCACTGGAACGCCCGGTGGGGGATGAAGAGAGCAGCCAATTGGGCGATTTTATCGAGGATGATGATGCCCTTGAACCGATGGATGCTGCTGCCCGCGAAATGCTGCGCGAACAGGTGCAGAGCGCGCTGGCTGCCCTTTCGGAAAGGGAACGCCAGGTATTGGAGCTGCGCTTTGGATTGATCGACGGCAAGGACCATACCCTTGAAGAAGTCAGCCGCTATTTCAATGTAACCCGCGAAAGGATCCGCCAGATCGAAGCCAAGGCATTGCGAAAACTACGCCATCCAACCCGCAGCCGGCATCTGCGCGAGTACCTGGGGTGAGTGACATTTGAAATAATTAGTGGTAATGAATTCGAGTTTGCTTGCTTGCAACCCAATTTCATTCATGATATACTTTCAACATCAAAGGAAATAAGATTCATTGCTTATGTAATGACCTGGACCTCAAAAAGGTGCAGGCAACCCACAAATCCCAATCCCTTTAAATTAAAAGCAATCTTTCCCCTGCCACGCAGGAGAAGTGTCAAAAATCTAACCTATTAAAACGAAACACGGATGAATAACCATATGAATATAGTTGAAATGGAAAACGCCCCCCTTGCTGCATTGCGCAAAATTGCAGAAGAACTTCAGAGTCCCCAACGCCAACCGATTAAAAAAGAAAACCTCATCATCAATATCCGCAAGGCTGAAGCCGCAGCGGAAGGCATTGAGGTTAAAGGCGGCGTGCTGGAGATCACGCCTGAGGGCGTGGGTTTTCTGCGCAATAATTACTCCATTGGTCCGGATGATGTTTATGTTTCCCAGGCACAATTGCGCCGGTATGACCTGCGCATGGGAGATTTCGTCATTGGTGTGGTGCGCCCTCCGCGGGATGCCGAACGCCATTACGGGCTGCTCAAAGTGGAGAGCGTCAACGCGTTGACCCCTGAAGAAATGCGACCCGCACAACCTTTGAATCCCTTACGCCAATTTTCCCGGATAAACGCTTTGACCTGGAAACCGACCCTCGATCCTTTCCTCGCGCCTGATCAACCTCATTGCTCCCATTGGACGCGGTCAGCGCGGCATGATCGTTTCACCGCCGAAAGCAGGCAAGACCACCATCCTCAAACAGTTGGCCAATTCCATTGCCACCAATAACCCGGAGATCCATTTGATCGTGGCGCTCATCGGTGAACGCCCTGAGGAAGTGACCGATATGGACCGTTCGGTTGACGCGGAAGTGGTTGCTTCCACCTTTGATGAACCCGTGAGTTCACATGTGCGCACCGCAGAGATCACGCTGGAGCGTGCCAAACGCCTGGTGGAAATCGGGCGGGATGTGGTCATCCTGATGGACTCGCTCACCCGACTGGCCACGGGCGTATAACCTGGTGGTCAACCCATCCGGGCGTACCCTCTCCGGCGGTATGGATCCCTCAGCGCTCTACCCTCCCAAGAAATTCTTTGGCGCTGCCCGTAATATCGAAGAAGGCGGTTCGCTGACCATTATGGCCACCGCGCTGGTGGATACCGGCTCACGCCTTGATGATGTGGTCTATGAAGAATTCAAAGGAACTGGTAACATGGAGTTGCACCTCTCACGCCGCCTGCAGGAACGCAGGATCTTCCCGGCGATCGATATTGAACGGTCGTCCACACGGCGTGAAGATTTGCTCCTCGGCCCGGATATTTTGCCGAGAGTGTGGTTGATGCGGCGCATGTACCTGCAGATGATCGCCACCCCGCCGCAGGGCGCTGGAATGGATCCATCTGTTGCAACGGAAGCCATTTTACAGCGCATGGCAAAAACCAAGAATAACCTGGAGTTCCTGGAGAACTTAACGGAGGTTTAGTGAGTCCAAAAAAAATCGCTCAGGAGGTTCAGGCAGAGGAACCCAAAACGACCCCTGCCAGAACCATCAAATGGATACCCATCCTCTCCTGGGGAGTAACAGCCTTACTGGTAGCAAGCCTGGTGTTGGTACTGCTCAAGATCAATCCGTTTGAAAAAGAGGTAGTTGCTGCACCTGTGGCTAACGCCCAGGAGCAGGTTGATGTATCCCTGCCGGAATACCAGAACACCACCACAAATTACTCGGTGGTGCGACTGGCAGATTTCGACACCGCCATTCCAAATGGCATCCGGCAATACCCCATCAAATACGCAGTCGAGGAAGGCGATTCGATTTTCGCGATTGCGAAAAAGTTTAACCTTGAACCGGAATCCATCCTTTGGGCAAATTACGACCTGCTCAATGATGATCCGACATTCCTCTCCCCGGGCTGGCGACTGACCATCCCCCCCACCGACGGCATTTATTACAAGTGGAAAGAAGGGGATGACCTGAATAAGGTGGCTGAAAAATATTACGCCGATGTTGAAGACATCATCAGCTGGCCATCCAACCGTATGGATATCACCAACCCCAGCACGGAGGGACTCGAGTATGTGATGATCCCTGACGGCTGGCGGGAACTGGTGGCGTGGATCGTCCCGTTTGAATTTGCCCCCCGTTCAGGCGTTACGCGTGTGGTCAGCGGACCGGGCGGCTGCCAGGCTCCTGCTTTTGGACCCTGGGGTACCGGAGCATTCAGCTGGCCGGTATCAGCAAGGTACCTGACTGGCTTTGACTTTACCAGTTATCACCTGGGAATCGACATCGCTGCATCCACCGGAACGCCAATTTCGGCATCGGATTCAGGAACCGTTATCTATGCCGGTTGGAACGACACGGGATATGGCTATATGGTGGAGATCGACCACAACAATGGCTACCAGACGCTCTATGGACATATGTCCTCAGTGGGGGTACGGTGTGGTGATAATGTAGGAGCAGGACAATACATCGGCTCAGCTGGTTCTACAGGCAGATCCACTGGTGCCCATCTTCATTATGAGGTGCGCTACAACGGCGGATTTGTTAATCCATGGCAAGTATTGGGTTATTGAGTTACTCAAGAAACTGAAAATAACAGGCGCCCCAGGGCGCCTGTTTTCTTATAATAAAGTGGTCGGATCTACAGTGACCTGCAGGGTGACGTCCCCAAGGGTCCAATCTGATGGGGGATGAAGTTCCAAAAGTTTACCGGGGTTGATTCCGCGAATTAGTATTTGCCAGCGGTATTGCCCGGCGCGCTTCTCGTAGTAACACGGAGCAGGACCAATCAGTTCAGTTTGCCGGAGGTCAGCTTCTTCAATCCAAGAGTTGAGTTGATCCTTTTGCTGCATCACCTGTTTTTGGAGTACCGCCGGGTTTGAATGGCGGAATTCAAGCTTCAACATGCGGCTGAACGGAGGGTAACGCAACTTTTTGCGGTAATCGAGTTCAGCGGCTTTAAAGCCCTCGAAATCATAGGCTGCGGCGTACTGGATGGCATAATGTTCCGGCGAAAAAGTTTGCAGCACGACCCTGCCGCCGAGTGAACTGCGCCCTGCGCGCCCTGATACCTGGGTGAGCAACTGAAAGGTGCGTTCAGCCGCGCGGAAGTCAGGCAGGTGTAAACTGATATCCGCCAGCACCACTCCCACCAGGGTGACGAGAGGCAAGTCCAGCCCCTTGGCGAGCATTTGTGTACCGATGAGGATATCCGCACGGTGCTGGGTGAAATGGTCGAGTATCAGGTCGTGCGCACCTTTAAAGCGTGAAGTATCCGCATCCCAACGCAGGGTTCGCGCAGACGGAAAATGTTCGAGGACCAGTTTTTCAAGGCTTTCAGTGCCCATGCCGAATTGGCGGATATTGAGTCCCTGGCAGGTCGGGCAGGTTTTGGGCATCTGGCGCTGATGATTGCAGGAATGGCAAACCAGCATCGCGTTGGCGGCATGCCAGGTGTACTGGGTATTACAACGGCTGCAGCGCAGCACCGTACCGCAATCCCGGCAAAAAACATAAGAGGCGCTGCCCCTGCGGTTGAGGAAGAGGATAGCTTGTTCACTGACGCTCGAGCACCTGCTGCAATTCAAGGGTCAATGCCTTACTGAGGGCAGTGCGGTTGCCGCTGCGCAATTCCTCGCGCATATCCACCACCTCAATGATCGGCATCGGCGGCGGAGCGGATGCAGGTGTGGTTGCGGGTGGTCCCCGGGCAGGCTGGTTGCCACACGGTTGGGAAGGCTGAGGATCGGCCATTTGCGTTGTTCGAATTGCGCCATCATTTCGATCCCCGGAGTGGCTGATCCGAGAAGCACCAGTGCGCCGGTTTGTTCAGCATAGGCCAGCGCGGCTGCCACGGTGTGATAACGCGGCGAAGTGTCTTCCTGGTGATAGGAATGGTCATGGCATTCATCGATGACAATGAGACCCACGGTCTGGGAGGGGTGCGAACAGGGCGCTGCGTGGTCCGACCACGATGGAAAGCTGCCCAGCCCGCACACGGCGCCAGGTGTCGTAGCGCTCACCCGCGGAGAGTTTGGAATGGATCAACCCCACTTTGCCGGGGAAGCGCGCAAAAAAGCGTTTGGCGGTTTGCGGCGTGAGGGAGATCTCCGGTACAAGGATGATGGCTTGCTTCCCACTGTGCAAGGGTTTCCTCTACCGCTTTCAGATAAATTTCCGTCTTACCGGATCCGGTAATACCATGAAGCAGGATCGGTTGGGGTTTGGATTCGCCATGAATTTGAGCGCTGATCACCGCCATGACCTTCTCCTGTGCGGCTGTTAAGACCGGGGAGGCAGTGAGCACAGGTTGTAAATGCGCCAGTGGATCACGCCACACTTCAGTTTCGCTCAACAGGATCAAGCCGAGTTCCGATAACCTTTCAAGGTCAGCGATATTGGCGCCGGTTTCGGCATATACCCATGTCACCTGTACCGGGATGGCTTCGGCTTTAAGGAAATCCAGGACGCGCTTGCGCCTTTCACGAAGGTTACCGGTGTTGCGACCCAGGAGGGCAAGTCCATCCTCGTTGTCAGGCACACTGGCAAGGAAGAGCGCGGTGCGGACTACCTTGGGGCGCACGTTAGGAGGAGGTAAAAAGGGCTGGCTCGTGAGCACACCCTGTTTCACCAGCCCGGGAAGGCTGGCGCGCCATTCGATATTGGGCAGGGCTGAGTCCAACTGGCTACCGCGCAGATCACCGCGTTTGGCAAGGAGAGAAGTAATGCGCGCTGCAAGAGGGGTGAGATTCTGCGGTAGTTGCCCTGTCAGCAGGTGCAGGCGAACATCGGCATGCTGGCTCAACCCCGGCGGCACCATTAGATCCAGGAAAGAAGAGAGGGTGGAAAAATTGACGCGGGCTAGTTCCGACGCCAGCTGGATCTGGGCAGGGGTGACCACAGGCTCGCTCTCGATCACAGCAGTGACCGGTTTCGTTTCAGATACAGCGGCTTCGTCAAGCAACTCGATGACGATCCCCTGCACGACCTGCCTACCAAAGGGAACCTCCACCAGGGAGCCAACGCGTCACCTGCGAACGCATTTCAGGTGGGAGGGAATAATCAAAGACACCCGAGACCTGGGCGATATTGACGGAAATGCGCGCGAAATTTGGCATAAGGTAGTTTACCCGGTGATGGCGGCTGCAGCGTAGCCAACCACGCGTGAGGTATCTCCGGAGGCATCAGCCGAGGTGCTGTGGTGCAGCAGGGTGACGCGTGTTGCGCCCATCAATTGCGTTGTCCAAAGCGCCAGTGCGACCGCGCCGGCTCCGCAGGCAAACCCTTCCTGGTGTGCTTCGGCTTCCAGCACCCCTGCCGGATCGAATGCCGTGAAGCGCCCGGTCATCACCCGGTCCAGTTTGACGGCGGTGGCTTGCGGATAGAAATGAGAGAGGTCTGTGCTGGCGATGATCAGAGTACGTTTGCCCTCCAGAACCTTGTGGATGCAGCGCGCCGCGGCTTGCAGATTGCCGGCATTGAGCGTGCGCACCATGATCGGCACGAGTTGGAAGGCATCCTTGAGCGCCACTTGCAGGAAAGGCAGCTGAATCTCGAGAGAGTGCTCGCGGTCATTTCCGATACGCTGCAGCTGCAACCCGGCACTTGCCTGCAGATCGCGGTCAATCTCATCGACCAGGTCGGCGGCGATGGGGATCTCTCCCAGCGGGGTGGCGTAAGCCGCGTGGCTGCTGGTGAGCAGATCAGCGGGCTGGTAATCGTGCAGTGGGGAAAGGACCACGCAAATGTCAAATGACAACCCCTGCACACAGCGGTAGGCATACCCGGCGGTGGCACCGGAATAGAAGTACCCAGCATGGGGGACGATTAGCCCGTAGATATTTCCCTCTACACCCGGCGGCGAAGCCTGATCAATGTATCCCTGGATGGCTTTCTGCAGTGAAGGTTTATCCCCCGGGTACCAGGAGCCGGCAATTGGGGAAGGGCGGACGGGAGAGATCGTTTTCATGATTCACCTCTTGATCAATTCAATTATACCGACGGAAAAGGGAAAATAAAAAAGCAGCCCGCGGGCTGCTTTTTTAGGTTGATCATTGACCCAGTAAATCGTGTGGGTTCACCTTGCCGTAGTTGGCAGTACGAATTTCAAAATGCAGGTGAGGACCGGAACTGTTGCCGGTGCTTCCCATTGTACCAATTTGATCCCATTGGAAGGCGTAATCTCCGCAACCTACGGCAAGTGAATCCAGGTGGGCATAAACCGATTGCCAACCACTACCGTGGTCGATAACGATCAGGTTACCGTAGCCGTAATTGTTCCAGCCGGCATAAACCACGACCCCCTGGTCAGTAGCGTAGATCGGATTGCCGATCTTACCGCCGATATCAATGCCCCAGTGATTGGTGCTGGGGGACCAGTCGTAACCTGAAATCCATTGCTCGCTTGATGGCCAAATGAATATACCGGTACCGATAGGACCATCCGAGACAGTACCGCAGAACCCTGGACCCATGACCTGCGCAACAGCAGGATCATCGCGGCTGAAGAACGGCAGCCAGTCGGTGAATTGCCCGACGCCGTAAGGAATGAAGATGAGTTTGCCATCGGGGATATTTGGCATGGCAAAATCGCCGATGGTGGCGCGGTCAAGATCGTTACCGGGCCAATCCAGGATGGCGTCAGGGGTGACCTGAAAACCTTTGGCTACTCCGTTCAAGCCGTCGATACCAGCCACCCAGGCATGTACCGCGCCCTGGAAGGGCGGAATGAGCAGGGTTAAACCAGGGCGGATGAACGCCGGGTTGTCACCCAGGATGTGCTTATTGCTCCATAACACCCATTCCGGCTGCAAGCCGAATTTCTCGGCGATACCAAAAACGGTATCCCCTTCGACGACCGCGTATTCGATGATGTCTTCCCGTGGTTTTGCAGGCAGGTTGGTGTGAAAGTCTGCCATGCGGTTGATGCTAAATCCGCTGGAATCAATCGAGACCGGGTTGGAGTTGACCGGAACGATGGGGGAGGTTATGGTTGTCTCCATTGTACTGGTGGGTTCCGCGGCAGTATTCTTCTGCCCCTTAAGGAAGTAGGAGCCCATTACCCAAACCACCAGCAGAACAAGCAGGACGGTGGCGATAAAGGTTCCGGAGCGTAAGGTGGCTTCACCCAGCCCCAAACGCAGCAGCTTATTCCATACCTGGCCGGTGGTTACAGGTTCTTTGCCGGGGATTTTGGAATTATCGTCCGGGATTGTCATTCCGTTTTCTGATGGATCATCAGAAGGCGGATAAGAATTTTGTGTCATTTTTACCTCGGAAAAAAATGATAACACTGCAAAACGCAATGGTCAAGCGCGGTTGAAATCGGTGAAAACTCTCCAATGTTTCAAATACCTGATCGTTTTCCTCCCCCGTCCCCTTTCTTTTTAAAAACGTGGCTGGGGTGCGGTTTTAATAGTCTATTCCTGTAACTTCCTGGCAGCCGTTAGTATTCTTGTAATAACATTTTCGATATTCGTAATTACCTCAGAATTCCAAAAGCGAAGAATGGTGACATCCTCATCCTGGAGTGCAAGCGTGCGGAACTTATCTTGCTCTTCCTGTTCAGGAATCCGATGAATTTCCCCATCCAATTCAATGGCAAGTAGAAATTCGAAGCAATAGAAATCCACGATAAATCCCTCAATTGGGTGTTGTCTCCTGAACTTGAGTCCAGCGAGTTGCTTATTCCTTAACCTTTTCCATAATAATGCCTCTGCTTGGGTTGGGTGCTTTCGGAACTCGCGGCATCGCTCAATTAGTAAAGGATCGGTCATAGAGCAATTTTACCTCTACCACTCCATCTTCACGTTGCGCCGACTATGTTAAATACACCAGATACTGTGATTGGTAGAAAGACGATTTAATCTGGATAGAATCGGCTGGTTATTATTGTATTTTCCTCTCCCCCGTCCCCTCTCCATTTGGAGAGGGGTGAGGGGGTGAGGTGCTCTGTGCAATGTCTGGATGCAAGGGGATACCAAAAAGAACTTCAAGGACATTGTGAACCAACACGATAACACGAGCAGCAAAGTTGTTTGGGGGTGGCTTCACCTAAAAGAAAAGATCGCAATGACAGATACAATGCAGGTTACCTCTCGAATCGTGTTTATCGATTAAAATACAGGCACTCTATAGTGAGGTGAACTATGACGGACTCCATCCTTGTGGCGGTTGCATGGCCCTATGCCAACGCTGAGATCCATGTGGGCAATCTTACTGGCTCCTACCTGCCGGCGGATATTTTTGCGCGCTACCAGCGTATGCGCGGCCGCAAGGTGCTGATGGTTTCCGGGTCCGATTCACACGGCACACCCATCACCGTCCGGGCTGATGCTGAAAAGACCACCCCCTACGAGGTTTACCAGCGCTTTCATGGCGGGTTTATTGAACTGTTTCAACAATTGGGTCTAACCTACGACCTCTTCACCAGCACGCATACCAGCAATCACCAGGATGTGGCTCAAAAGATGTTCCTGGCGCTCAAGAAGAATGGTTTCCTCTACACGGAAAGCCAGATGCAGTGGTACGCACCCAGCCAGCAGCGCTTTTTACCCGACCGCTACGTGGAAGGCACCTGTTACATCTGCGGATACGACAATGCCCGCAGCGACCAGTGTGACAAGTGCGGCAACCTGCTTGAGGCGGACAAACTGATCAATCCGCGCTCCAAGATCGACGGTTCCACCCCGGAACTGCGCGCCACCGAGCATTACTACATCGACCTGGGCAAGCTGCAGGAACTGGTGGTGGACTTTCTCAAGGTGCGCGAATCCTACTGGCGCCCGAATGTGCTGCGCCAATCCCTGGGACAGATGCTTGGCGGATAAATTGCACGGACGCGCCATCACGCGTGACTTGGATTGGGGTGTTCCCCTGCCCGCAGACGGATTGCCCGCCGGCAAGGAATGGGAGAGCAAACGCCTGTATGTTTGGTTTGAAGCGGTCATCGGGTATCTCTCGGCTTCCATTGAGTGGAGTAAGCTTTCCGGCGACCCGGATGCCTGGCGGAACTGGTGGCAGAAACCCGAACGCGCGCGGTTACTATTTCATCGGCAAGGACAACATCCCCTTCCACGCCATCATCTGGCCGGCTGAACTGCTGGGGGTGGGAGATCAATTTGACGCATTGATGGGAAGCAGAGATCCGCAGACTTTAACCATGCCGTTTGATGTGCCGGCGAATGAGTTTATGAACCTTGAAGGGCAAAAGATCTCCGGAAGCCGCAACTGGGCGGTGTGGGCTGCGGATTTCCTCACCCGCTACGATCCGGATGCGCTGCGTTATTACCTGACGGTTAACATGCCCGAGTCCAAGGATACCGATTGGGATTGGGACGAGTTCTTCCACCGCAATAATGATGAACTGGTGGCTACCTGGGGCAACCTGGCAAACCGCGTGCTTTCCTTTGCCTTCAAACATTGGGACGGCGTGGTGCCCGACCCCGGCGAACTCACCGCGATGGATGAAGACCTGCT
Source organism: uncultured Chloroflexia bacterium (assembly GCA_963753625.1). GTDB lineage: Bacteria > Chloroflexota > Anaerolineae > Anaerolineales > Anaerolineaceae > UBA6107. The sequence goes on along the minus strand of CAVWCP010000002.1, from coordinate 243,788 downwards.
GAGAGTTGTAGAAGACGGATTTAAGACCGTTGGCGCAGAATTTGAAGCCGTGCATCTGCGTGCGGGATTAAGCGAGGCGATGCGCCTGGCTTCCGAAGTGAACAAATACCTTGACCAGACCGCTCCCTGGCAGCAGGTGAAGACGGATAAAGCTGCCGCCGGACGGGCCATCTACACCGCACTGCGCGCCATTGACTCGCTCAAAATTGATGTTTGCCCCAGTGCTGCCATTCACATCAGATAAACTCCATGGTTACCTGGGGTACGAGGGCAGCCTATTTGGTACGCAGCAGGTGGAAACGATCAAAGACGACCTGGCAGAGCACACAGTGTTACTCTATAAGCATGGTTCTGCCGTTGGAAAGTGGGAACCGAGCCAGTTGAAGGCGGGCAAAAAACTCAATCCACCCGGACCACTATTCAAGAAACTGGAACTTAAGATTGTTGAGGAAGAACGTGCGAGATTAGGTCACAAGAAAGAATAATTCAAAGGTGCCCCGGGAATAGAACCCCGGGGCTTATTTTAGGTTAGTCCAGACGGAACAGCGGATCCAGTTGGGGAGGGCGCGCAGGAGCGGCGGCAGGAGTTCGCCGGTTTTCTCTGTAAATGAACCCTGGTTATAAAGTTCGCCACCTGCTGCATCCACCAGGTCACTGACCACTCGCAAAATGAGGCAGTGGGTGCGGTTGCGGGCTGCAACCCAGGCAATGGCACCGGATTCCCAATCGGCGGCGATGGCATGAAAATCATCCGCCAGTTTGAAAACCAGGTCTGGGTCGATATCCTGATCTGCAGAAAGCAAGCGTGTTTTATGGACTTTCTGCGGGAAGGGTTCACACAAAAAACCAAGTTCTATCTCAGTGGCATAGTGTGCCAGGGCAGCTGCCGGATTGGTCATGCGCTCATAAATGTCATAAATGAGAGTTTCATTGGCCAGGATGACGTCACCAACGGCCACCTTGTCTGATAACCCCCCACAGGTACCGATATTAATGATCAATTCAGGCTGCCATTTATCAATAATGAATTGGGTGCTGGCAGCTGCAGAGACTTTTCCCCATCCACCATGAAGGAAGAGCACATTGCGGTTGGCGAGTTCCTTCTGAAAGGTTTGACCAAGCGGGAGGATTTCTGTTTTTGGGTTCCTGTAATAGGCGCAGACACAATCCCACTCCGCCTGGGCGGAGATCAGTACGACAATTTGCGGATCTGTTGGAGATTTCATAGGTTAACCTTCTTTTGGCTGGTCATTAGGGGGCAGTGGGGCGGGCATTGGGCCTTTTTTGACACGCTGTCTCGCGGACATGGCTTTCCAGAGGATTTCAGCGGTGTCAAACGCTGACCTGGGCTTTCCCATTAAGGCAGCATTAGCCGCGCGTTTCTTCAGGAGTGACTGGTCATCCTTCATGAGGTGCCGGAGTGTCTCCAATACCTCTATGGGAGATTGCGCAATATCAGCAGCGCCATAAGCGGTAACGTATTCAGCGTTGCCGGTCTCCTGCCCGGGGATGACCTCGATCAACATCATCGGCAGACCGCTCGCCAGGGCTTCCGTCAGGATCAATCCACCAGCCTTGCAAACCAGCAGGTCGGAAGCTTTTAGCAGCGTTGGCATATTCTCCACGAAATTGTAAATGTAGGCAGGAATATGCCATTCCACGTGGCTGAGTTGGTTATAAACCACCTCATCATTGCCTGCCACAACCGCCAGCTGGAGGTCGCAACCGAAGTGATTGATAACATTGAGGGTATCCATCAGCCGGTCCACGCGTTTACTGCCAACTGCGAGGATGGTGGGGATGTCTGGCAGCCAGCCCAGCTCCTTGCGGATCTTGTTTTTGGTACGGGTTTCATGACTGATGGCAGGGGAGACTGGAATTCCGGTGGTAATGACCTTGGCGGGATCAAGGCCCTGGCTCAATGCCAGGTCAGCCACAACGGAATTAGGCACCAGGCAGCCTGTCACGCGGCGGTCAAACCACAGACGGTGAATTGTCGAGAGGTCAGTGATGACCGTGAAAAATGGAATTCGGGATCGTTTTTCCGGCGGAGGGCGGTTAACATGGGCGTCTGATATAGAGGGTAAGTATTAACCACCACGTGGGGCTTATAGCGGTCCAACAGGATGCGCATGGTTTCAAGCAGGAGGATGATGAGGGATTGCTCGAGAATGGCGGTTGGCACCGGGTTGTCACTTGCCTGGTACCCCAACTGGTATAACTCAGGAACGTTGCGCACCCAGCGGTCATAATCGGATCTGCGAGTCGCGCAAGAAATTAGGTGAGGTGGGTTCGTCAAGCGCATTGACCACATTCACGACCACCTGGTTGCCATACAGCTCTTCCAGGGCGGCCTGGATGGCATTGGCGGCGCTGCGGTGCCCAAAACCAGCATCAGCGGTGAGGATCAAGACCCGTTTTTTAGGGCTTGATTTAGGCTGATTCACCTTTTCATTGACCATCATTCTCCCTTGATCGCCTCATGCCCGGTCAGGTTTTCAGAAGGCAGACTGCCTTCGAGGTAGAGGTGTAAGAGCTGAAGTGCAGCCTGGGCGGAATCCTCTTTATTTTGGATGCGATTGCCAGTCCAGTTGAACTTCCATGCCCAGCTGCCTTCCTTTGCGCTCATACCGATCCACACCGTGCCGACGGGTTTTTCAGGCATACCTCCGCCAGGACCGGCGATCCCACTCACAGAAACTCCGATGATGGACTCGAGGGGAAAATCTCCAGCGAGGGCATTGCGCACTCCAATTGCCATTTCAAGCACTGTCTCGCGGCTGACCGCGCCGTGCTTCAACAAGGTTTCGTGCCTGACACCAAGGATGCTTTCCTTGACCTCGTAGGCATAGGCGGTGAGGCTGCCGAGATAATACTCTGAAGAGCCGGGAATATTGGTAACGCGGTGACCGATCAAACCGCCTGTGCAGGATTCTGCCAGGGTTAATTTCATCCCCTTATCCCGTAAAAGTGTGCCAATTTGTTCTTCCAGTAAAGGTGCGCCCATGATCACTCCACAAGTCTATTGTGGGTTAATTATAACCTCAGCGGCTGAACGCATCGTTTTGGAGCAGAACGCTTGACGCCATCAGAGAAAATGGATAGAATCTTATTAATTGAATATTGCTTTTCAGGTGCTTATCCCCCGGATGGGAAAGCATAAAGGCGAAACCGGTGTAAAGTCCGGTACTGTTGCGCAACTGTGATTCGGTCAAAACCGATCAGTCAGGTCGCCCGCCTGGAAAGTGTGATCCCAACTCTCGCAACCAGGAGGTGGACACTCGCAAAACCAATGCGACTCCCTGTCTGATGCGGCAGGGATTTTTTATTCCACTGCCATATAAAATTTGACCGAAGGATGTATGTTGTGAAAATAAAACTTATCCCAATTGTCACGATTCTAGTAACAGTATTGATGCTGGCAGGTTGTGCTGCCCCAACTGCGGTCGTAGAACCCACTGCTGCTCCGACAAAAGCTCCAACTATAGAACCAACTGCAGCCCCGCTTGAACTAACTGATGGATTGGGCAGGGTTGTGACCCTGTCTGCAATCCCGCAGCGTATCGTCTCGCTGGCACCTTCAGCGACCGAGATCCTGTTCGCGGTGGGCGCAGGAGCGCAGGTGGTCGGCCGGGACAGCTTCTCCAATTACCCCAAGGAAGCTGCCAACCTCGCCGACATCGGTGGTTCGATGGGAAGTTACTCGTATGAAACGATCACCAGCCTCAACCCGGATCTGGTGATTGCCGCTGAGATCAACACCCCTGAACAGGTGAAAGCCCTGGAAGACCTGGGATTGAATGTGTACTACATTGCCAACCCAACCTCCCTGGAGGAACTTTATTTGATCCTGGAGACAGTCGGTACCCTCACCGGGAATGAGCAAACCGCAACTGAACTGGTGGAGTCACTCAAAGCGCGTGTGGAAGCTGTTGTGCTCAAGACAAGTTCCCTTGCGACCAAACCGGTGGTGTTCTACGAACTGGATGGCTCGGAACCCGCCAAACCCTGGACAGCCGGCCCCGGTACTTTCATTGACCTGCTGATCGACCTGGCAGGCGGAATTAACGTGGGGCACGTGCTCTCGGGCAGTTGGGCGCAGATCAGTGCCGAAGAACTGCTGGTGCAGAACCCGGAGATCATCCTGCTGGGAGACGCTGCCTACGGTATGACGGCTGAACTGGTGGCTGCCCGCGCAGGCTGGGGAAACCTCAAGGCTGTGCAGGAGGAGAAGATCTATGCATTCAATGATGACCTGGTCAGCCGGCCGGGTCCGCGCCTGGTGGATGCACTGGAAGAATTGAGCAAGCTGCTTCACCCGGAAGTTGTACCCATAAAATGAAAAGACCTGTCCGACCGTTTCTGCTGCTGGGAATTATCCTTCTGGCTGCCATCCTGTTGAGCGTGATGGCGGGAAGTGTGATGATCTCGCCCGGCGTGGTATGGCAGGTGATCGTATCCAGGATTAACGGGTTGACCGCGGCGGCTGATCCGGATGGCGTGTTCGCAACCATCCTTTTCCAGCTAAGGCTGCCGCGGGCGATTTTGCTGCTGCTGGTGGGCGCGGCACTTTCGGGCAGCGGCGCGGCTTACCAGGGTTTGTTCCGCAACCCGCTGGCAGATCCGTTCCTGATCGGTGTGTCTTCCGGCGCCGGGCTTGGGGCGGTGATTGCCATGACCATCCAGTGGCCATACACCACGCTGGGATTGATGGCAATTCCCCTTTCGGCTTTCCTTGGAGCGCTGGCAGCGGTCATTTTGGTGACGCGCCTGGCGAGGGTGGGAAACGCAGTGCCAACGACAAACCTCATCCTGGCTGGGGTGGCGGTCAGTTCGTTCACGTCGGCAATCACCTCACTGATAATGATCAACTCCAGCGGGGAATTGCGCCGCGCCATGGTGTGGCTGCTGGGCGGTTCTGCCATGACCGGATGGAACCCGGTGATCGGCGTGCTGCCTTACGTCCTGGTGGGGTGCGGGCTGCTGCTTACCCTCGGGCATCCGTTAAACGTGATGCAATTTGGTGATGAACAAGCGCAACAATTGGGCATTCCTGTACGCAGAGTGCGCCGGCTGACCATCCTCACTGCCACCATGGCAACGGCAGCGGCGGTGGCTTTTGTGGGCGTCATCGGTTTCGTGGGTCTGGTGGTGCCGCACCTTTTGCGCATGTTGTGGGGAGGAGATTACCGCCGCCTGCTGCCGCTCTCCATGCTGGGCGGGGCGGTTCTGCTGCTGGTGACAGATGTGGTGGCGCGGACGATCACTGCTCCGCAGGAGATACCCGGTGGGCATCATCACCGCGTTACTGGGAGCCCCTTTCTTCCTGTGGGTGCTCAAACGATCCAAGTCACAAAATTACTGGTGAGGCCATGCTGAACATCAAGCACCTGACAACCGGTATACGGTGAAAAGATCATCCTTGATGATATCAATCTCGAGGTGGATGAAGGAAGTGTGGTGGCGTTGATCGGCCCCAACGGCTCGGGCAAGACCACGCTCATCCGCGCAGCCAGCGGGGTTCTCCCGCTGACGGTCGGGTGAAATTCGCGTGAACGGGAAATCGATTCACACGCTGCCTGTGGCAGGAACGCAGCCGGCTGATCTCGGTGGTTCCGCAGGTGCGCAACACCCCGCCGGCTTTCACTGTGCGCGAGGTGGTGGCATTGGGACGCTCACCCTAGCTCAACTGGCTGGGGCAGTATTCCGGGCTGGACGAGCAGGTGGTTGAAGCGGTAATGGCAAGTACCGATATTGCTGATCTGGCGGAACGCAGCATTGTCGAGCTTTCGGGCGGCGAACAGCAGCGGGTTTTCCTGGCGCGCGCCCTGGCACAGGATACCCCGGTGCTATTGCTGGATGAACCCACCGCACACCTGGATCTGCAGTATCAAATTAATTTAATGAAGAGAGTTTATGACCTCGCGCACCCAGACCTGTCAGAGATGGAGCGCGGCTCGAGGAAGCGGGCAGTGCTGGTGGCCATGCATGACCTGAACCTGCTCAGCCGCTTTGCAGACCGCGTGATCCTGCTGGAGAACGGAAAAATTGTGGCAGCAGGCACCCCGGCAGAAGTACTTGATCCGGTACTGCTGAGCAGGGTCTACCGGTTGCCTTTATCGATCGTGATGGACGAACATTCCGGTCAAACGGTGGTCATTCCTGATCTCTAGATTTAGAGGGTATTATTTAAAAATAAAAAGAGAAGGTCAATAGCCTTCTCTTTTTTTGAATGTCCTATGATATTAACGAGCGAGAATGCGCGCCATCTGGATGTAGTCGGCGCTGATGGATTTTGTATTGTTGACCACTTCGTCCGATGGGGATCGGGAGGATCTCGCGACCCGCCATGCCGGTCATCACGTTGGATCTTGCCGCTCATCAGAAATTCGACTGATTTGACACCAAAACGGGTGGCCAGAAGGCGGTCAAAGGCGGTGGGTTTACCGCCGCGCTGGATATGCCCCAGGATGGTGACACGGGTGGTAAAACCAATATCCATATCGTCGATCATCTGACCGACTTCAAGGGTGTGGGGTGTCATAGCCTTCAGCCACCACAATGATGGCGTGGGTTTTGCCGCGCTGGTAAGCTTCTTCGATCGCCTGCGCAACTTCTTCAGGGGGCGTTTTATCTTCAGGGATGAGCACGAGTTCAGCGCCGGTGATGATGCCGGCCTGCACTGCCAGGTATCCACTTTCGCGCCCCATGGTTTCCACCAGGAAGGCGCGGTTGTGCGAGGAAGCGGTATCGCGGATCTTATCAATGGCATCCACGATGGTATTGAGAGCGGTATCCACGCCAATGCACATGTCGGTGCCGTAAATATCATTGTCAATGCTGGCAGGCACCCCCACCACCGGGATGCCTTTTTCGACCAGTTTTTGAGCACCGCGCAGAGAGCCATCTCCGCCGGCAACGATAAGCGCATCCATGCTGGCATTGTTGATCTGGCGCACGGCTTCACGCTGCCCGCTGGGTTCGCGGAATTCCTTGCTGCGCGCAGTCTGCAAGATGGTACCGCCGCGCTGGAGGATCCCGCCGACATCGCGGATACCCAATTCGCGGAACTTTCCGTGGATCAATCCTTCAAAGCCGCCCTCGACACCGAGAACGCGGATCCGGAAGCAGCACCTGCACGTACCACTGCACGGATAAAGGGGTTCATCCCGGGGGCATCACCGCCGGAGGTCATTACCCCGATTGTTTTAATCTTGCTGGAAAATCTGACTTTGCTCATCCGCCGCCTTTCTAAACGGTTCGATCTGGACGTTTTCCTGACCGACCAATTCTACCAGTTTATTGAGCAGTTCGCGGTTGGCGGCGGTGGTGCTGTTGGGGAAGTCAAGCAGATGCTGGTGACCGCTTTCAAATAACAGGAAACAGTAACGGTCATCACCCGGGAAGGAATTGAGCAAACCATGAATCCGTTTCATGCGGCGCACGTCCCGTTCCTTTTGCCCGCTGTCTTTGAGGATGACGGTGATCAACTGCCTGGTGCTGGATCTTCTCGAGGGTTCAAGTTGAGTCAACTGGCGATAAGATCACAGGCGGTCTTTGAACTTATTACAACCTCTCCGGGTTCATCTGTTTGAGCGTTCAGGCTGATTTCTGCGCTTGGGATACTTTTTTCTGCAGGAGTCTCCACGATTCGGTTCAGGGGTGGGTAATTCCGGTTCAATGATGATCTTCTGTTTTTGAAAACACAGAATCTGCGCGGGGGTTGCAGGACAGGCGGGAGGTTCCAGGTGCCAATCCAGCCCATCCAGCGAAATGGAGGTTCTTCAAAGAGGAAAGCGCCTCGGAATCACATTTCTGAAATGAGGCTGTCTTGGGATTCAGTCGGGATGCTGATGGCTCATCCGGGAGGTCGCGGCTTTCAGCCGCATCTCATCTGTAACGTCCTCAGGGCGGATGGGCTGAAGAGGTCAACCAATATTTTGGCGTCACCGGTGGCAGCTATCCACCTTGCCTTCGGCAAAGAGAACTGCATCCATGTGCACCAGGGATCCCTGTTTCTCCCACACCTTGGGGAAAATGACCAATTCCACCGATCCCTGCAGGTCTTCGAGGGTGGCAAAAGCCATTTGGTTGCCGTTCTTGGTGTTCAGCCGGCGCATTTTTGTGATGATGCCAGCCACGACCACTTTTTCGCGGTCGGCAGCTTGGGCCAGGTCTTTTGAATAATGGGTGATCTTTTGCGGATGAGCGGCAGGAAGTCTGGTGATGGGGTGGCAGACACATACAAGCCGATGAGTTCCTTCTCCCATTGGAGCTGTTCACGCGGGTCGAGCATAGCTGCTCGCGGGAGGTGCAAATCTTCCGCCACACCAGCTCACCGCCGAAAATGCTCAACTGCCCGCATCTCAGCCGCCCGGAAATGGCTGCCGCTGATGGAAACCATGGCATCCATCACCTCGAGAAGCGCTTTACGCGGACCCAAAAGCTTCCATGTGCGCCAACCTTGATCATGAACTCCAGTGTGCGTTTGCCCACCTTTTGCAGGTTGACCCGCTGGATGAAATCGTTCAAGTTCTTGAACTTTCCCTTTGCACGGGCAGCCATAATCGAGGTCAACCGGGTCGCGAACCCACATTCTTCACCGCGCCAAGCCCAAAGCGGATGGCGGAAGGTTGCCCGGGATTATCTTCGATCGAAAAGTCCCACTGACTGGTATTAACATCCGGCGGAAGTACTCTGGATGCCCATGCTGCGGCAATCCGCGCAGTAAAAAGCAACTTTGTCAGTATCACTCTTTACCACCGACATCAACGCGGTCATGTACTCTACGGGATAATGCGTTTTAAGGAAGCCGGTCTCCACCGCAATGAAGCCATAATCGGCTGCATGGCTTTTGTTAAACCCATAACGGGCAAAACCCTTCCCAATCCTCGAAGATTTCAAGCGCAGTTTCTTTATCAATGCCGTTTTTGCCAGCGCCCTCGATGAACATCTTCTTGTGTTTTTCAATCTCTGGCGGCTTTCTTTTTGATATGGCCCTGCGGAAGTCATCTGCATCGGCGGCGGTGTAACCTGCAACTTCCATCACCGCGAGCATCAATTGTTCCTGGTAGATTGGGGTGCCGTAAGTCTCAGAGAAAACGCTTTCAAGTCTGGGGTGGCGGTAACTGACCTGTTCCTCGTTGTGCATGCGCTGGATGTAGGAGTCGATGTGATCCATTGGTCCGGGGCGGAAGAGCGCCACCATGGCGATGATATTGGCCAGGTTATGCGGGCGCATTTGCGACGATGTTGCGCGTCATTCCAGTGCCTTCCAATTGGAAGACGCCGGCTGTATGCCCCTTGCAGAAACTTTCGAAGGTTTCGGGATCATCGAGGGGAATGTTGTGGATGTTGTAGCAGATACCATGGCGGTCGATTGATCAGGTCGCAGGCACGCTGCATGACCGTTAATGTGGACAGACCCAAGGAAGTCCACTTTTAGCAAACCCATCTTTTCGATCATGTTCATCTCGAACTGGGTGACCGATTTGATGGGGCTTCTTCTGCGCCGCTGGTGGGGCGGTGCAGCGGCAGGTACTCCAGCAGCGGCTCATCGGTGATGACCACCCCGGCAGCGTGGGTACCGGCATTGCGCGCCACGCCTTCCATGTGGCTGGCTGTGTCCATCAGGTCGCGAAGGTAATCGGCTTCCTTGTAGATCTCCTTGAATTGAGGGGAGGCTTCGAAGGCGTTTTCGATGGTAACGGATTTGTCGGGAATGATGGGCGGAATGGTTTTGGTGACCCGGTCGACTTCGGAGAGAGGAATATCCATCACCCGGCAACATCGCGGATGGCGACCCTTTGGCACCCAGTGTACCAAAGGTGATGATCTGGGCAACCCTGTCATTGCCGTATTTATTGGCGCAATATTCCATCACCTGGGCGCGTTTGTCATCCTGGAAATCAAGATCAATATCCGGCATGGAGATGCGGCTGGGGTTGAGGAAGCGTTCAAAAAGCAACCCGTGAGCCAAAGGATCCATGCAGGCTGATATTAAGCGAATAAGAGACAAGTGAGCCGGCTGCAGAACCGCGAGTGTTGTACCAGATGTTATTTTCTATTGGCGTAGCGGCACAGATCCCAAACGATTAGGAAATAAGCATCAAACCCCATTTGAGTGGATGATACCGAGTTCATATTCCAAACGCTCGCGAACTTGCGGATCCTGTGCACGATCACCATAAAGGTGCGAGATCAGCCTTCTTCACACAATTTTCGCAGATAGGTTTCCGGGGTAAATCCTTCTGGCACCTGGAATTGCGGCAGATGATAGCCATTTGTTCTCAGGTCAACATTGCAGCGTTCGGCGATAAGCAGGGTATTTCTTAAGGCATCCGGAGATCTCAGGGAAGAGAGATGCCATTTCCTGCGGGACTGCGCAGGTAATAGGTGTCACCGGTCATTTTCATGCGGTTGGGGTCACTTAACAGGGCACCGGTTTGGATGGCGAGCATGATATCCTGGTAGCGCGCATCCGCCCGTTCGATGTAATGCACGTCGTTGGTGGCGATGAAATTGGCGTTGTAACGCTTGCCGAGTTCGAGCAAGGTTTTATTGATCTGATGCAGCTCGGGAATATTGTGGTTTTGCAGCTCAACGAAAAAATTGTTGGGTCCGAAGGTTTCGAAATACCAATCCAGCTTCATGCGGCCGGCATCGGAACCTTTATCCAGGATGGTGCGAGGCACCTCACCGGACATGCAGGAGGTGGTGGCGATGAGCCCCTCGGAGTGTGCTGCGAGGAATTCATGGTCGACGCGCGGGTAATAATAGAATCCTTCCAATTGGCCGGCGCTGGCGATCTTGAGCAGGTTCTTGTAACCCTTTTCGTTCTCTGCCAGAAGACCAGGTGATAGGAATGTTTGTCGCGCTGCGGGTCGCGGTCAGTCATGCGGCGGGCTGACACATAAGTTTCCAAGCCGATGATGGGTTTAACACCTGCCTCTTTGGCGGCGTGGAAGAATTCGATCACCCCGAACATGGTGCCGTGGTCGGTGATGGCCACCGAACTCATGTTCATTTCCTTTGTCCGGTCGATCAGTTTCTTGATGTTGCTGAAACCATCAAGAAGGGAGTATTCGGTATGGACATGCAAATGGGCAAAGGACATGATCGGGGAAGGCTCCACAGTTTCTACAAATAATGTTAAATCATTATAGCATCCAGACCCTGAGCACTTCCTTAACATTGTTCACCCACCAAGGAATTTTAAGGATACTCATCCATTAAATAAAAAAAGGCAGACCCTTGCAAGCCTGCCTCTTTGAAAATGCTGTGAGTAGAAATTATGATGAAACCATATTTACAGCAGTACGAAACGTAGTATAGGCTTCATCCATGTTGCCGGCTTTGAATTCAATGCGGCGGCCATCCAGGCGGGTGGACCCAGGCAACAACGCGCCCTGGTCTGCCATATATGAGTGGAAATATTCCATCGTGACGGTTATGGGCTCTTTCATCTTAAGGGGTGCCGGGGCTTTACCCGTGAGGAATCCTTTTACAGCAGCATGGGCAGTTTCAGTGATCAACTTACGGCTGTGTTCGAAAGGCAGGCATTGGGCGGCGTAACGCCCGGCAGCCTTTTTCACCTGGGCGGTGGCAACGCCGGGGACCCAGTCGCGCGCTTCAGCACACACGGTCTGATCGCCGCTCACCATGAGCACAGGCACGCCGAAATGCCCGCAGAGCGATCCGTTCAAACCAAATTCACCTGTCAGGCGGCCATTGAGCCAAAGGTTGGCAATGCGCACGCTGGACCAGGTGTGATCCAGGACAGCGGCAAGTGAACCAGCGCGGGCATGGTACCCCAGGAAGATGGCGGCATCCACGCCGTCATCAACGCCCTGCACCATGGAAAAGCGGGTAGGGGTGCCGGTGTTGAGGCTGGCGCGCGGGTCAAGTTCCTCGAGCAAGACATTTCCGCTGTTCCAATGGCCGTCGGTAATGACGATTTCAGTTGCCCCGGCAGCGCTGGCGCCAGCGACAGCAGCGTTCACATCGGCGGTCATGATATGGCGGAAACGCTGGTATTCAGGGTGAGAAGGGTCCACCTGGTTCCAAGAGACGACACCGCTGATACCTTCCATGTCACATGAGATCATTAATTTCATAGTTCACTCCTGATGTTGATTTTGATGAAAAGATTTTTAGGATGAGCAGTTCTTCCTAGTAGTATAAAGGTTTATCGGCTGGATTGAGGTCCATTTCTTCCGGTGAGACATTAATACCGCGAAAATCATCAAAGGTGAGATCGCGAATTTTCAAATTTTTCTTTTTCCTCAAACGGTCGAATAAGACCATATAACTTGAAGTAATACGGGCAGACCAATCCAGGGCGAGGTTGGCAGCAGCCTGCTGGATGGCACGCGCATCCAGACCCTCGATCTCGGTAAAAATCCCGAAGGGCATTTCATCCAGGGTAATTTCGAGATCATCGAGCGTGTAGATGGTGCGCCACTTTTCATAGCGGACGCTTTCTTTATAACCCAGGGCTTCAAGGAGTTGGCGGGCGGCGGTAAAGTCGCTGACCTCAAATTCAATCTCGGGACGGACGCTGACCTCGGATTGAGTTTCTGTTGGACCTTTATAGGTCAGGATCACCGCGGTATCCTGCCGCAGGCGCAGCACGCGATGTTCGTGAGAAAGGCGCATATCCGGGGTATCGAAACGGTAATTCAGTTCGTGGGTGCGGATGCGCTCCATCCTGGCGCCAATGCTGCGCAGGCGGTTCTCATAAGATACCCTATCCAGCAGGTAGAATTTCACTTCCATTTCTAAGGGGGTTTCATGCTTTTTCATCGTGATCACCTCCCGGACGTAATTTGGTATGCGGTGGATTCATGAATGGCTCGAGTGACCAGCAGGAAAGCCACAACAGCATGACTAAAAGGAGGGTTACCCCCAACGTGAAAATATGGCGTGAAAATGGCAGCGGGGATTGATTGAGAATGATACGGTCAACCCAGAACCAGGCAGCGGAAATGAGCGTAAATACGGCTGCCATCGCGGGTGCCCAATGTTTTCGAAATATAAATGCCACGGCGGATGTGACAAAACCAAGAGCCAGGAAGACATTTTTGAATACCAGGTAAATGGTTCCGGGCAAAATTTCAAAGGCGCGCAGCCAATTCCAGGACTTGAATACTCCAGTGGCTCCAAGTGTATGGAAAACGGCAGCGATCATCAGGAGTAATATAACCAGGTAAAGCAGTGCAGGTTCTTTTTTCAACTCATTCCTTAAGAATATCAATTACGGAACCTTTAGCAATCGTTTTTGTTCTTGAGTATAATCCCTTCACGGGGATTTTAATCCTTTTGCACTTTTTTTCAACAATCAACCTCTGATACCTGTATAATTTAACGAAACTCATTCACAGGGATCTAAAATTTTATGAAATCGGGTTCATTCATCACAAACTTTCGCGTAAAACTCAACCAGGTAAAACCATCCCTCGTGTTCCTTGTGCTGGCGCTGGTCGTCGGAGGGTACGTGCGGCTGGCGTATGTGCTCGCATCGTCTTATCCCTTGAATGATGGCGGTCTCTTTTACCAGATGACGCAGGAGCTGATAGTCAACCATTTCCGTCTGCCTGTGGTGACCGAATACAACCACCTTGGTATTCCTTTTGCATACCCGCCGCTGGCTTTTTACCTGACAGGTTTGCTGAGCCAGCTTTCTGGTTGGTCACTGTATGAGATATACCGCGTCCTGCCAGCAATTGTTACCGTGTTGACCATTCCCGCTTTTTACCTCCTGGCAAAGGACATGATCGATGATGACAACCAGCTGGCGATTGCCGTTTTAATTTTTGCATTGTCACCTGTAACCTATAATTGGGCAATTATGGGAGGCGGGGTCCCCCGTTCGATCGCATTCCTGACAGCAATGCTGACGCTGCATTTCCTTTTCCGGTTGTATAAGGGGAAGAAATCAGTCAACCTTTTTTGGGCTGCACTCTTCACCAGCCTGACCATTCTCACCCACCCGGAAACCGGGTTTCACACGGCTGCAACCGTGCCTGTGTTCTGGCTCTATTATCAACGGAACAAAAAGGGAACTCTTCAAACCCTGGCAATCACTGTATTGACCATTGCCCTCACCGCCCCCTGGTGGGTGCAGGTTGTTGCCCAACACGGATTCACCCCATTCACTTCTGCTTTTCTGACCGCCGGACAGGATGGGAATGCGTTTGTTGACCTGTTCAACCTGAACCTCACAGATGAGGACGGCGTGCGGTCCATTGCATTCCTGGGAATGCTTGGTTTATTCCTCTTCGTTGCGCGTAAACGTTATTTTCTCCCAGTTTTGCTGCTGATCTCCTACTTTGTGGCTCCGCGCAGTGCCAAGATATTCATCGCACCCATGCTGGCAGTATTCGCCAGCTACGCATTGATAACGGTTTTGAACCTTTTGGATCAATGGAAAAGAGAATCTGTTGGAAACAATGTAGCAAGACCTTTTGCCAGTTCACTCATTGCCATGGTTTTCTTCGCTTTGCTATTCTTACAGTGGTTCACAGCGGGGGTACGCGTATTACTGCCTTTTACTTTTATAAAGATGACGGAAGCAGACCAAAGCGCTTTTGATTGGATCAAAGCCAACACCGATGAGAACAGCCGGTTTGTAATCATAACGGGATATTTGTGGTCGACTGACCCTGTATCGGAATGGATGCCGGCGTTAACAGGGCGAACGAGCGTAGGAACGGTGCAGGGGACTGAATGGGTCGGAGGTGGAAGATTCCTGGACGCGGTTATAGGCTCCAGGGTGCTGCAAAACTGCCTCGATCAATCCGTGACCTGCCTGGAGGATTGGGCAGAAGATTACCAGGCGGAGTATGACCATGTATATGTGCGCAAACTAGGATTGGATGTGGTGGAAGGCAGGGAATATAATCCGGAAAAGAAAGCATTAGCGGAACTATTAAAAAACGACGCCAATTATGCGCTCATTTACGAAACACAAGAAGTATCCATTTTTAAAAGGAAGTGAAGGGTGCAAGGGATAGCGCCTTAACGGATAAAACTTGACAGTTGGGTAAAGTTGACTATACTGACTGAAGGGACAATTCTAGGATGAAAAAACTCTCAGTTTGGGACATTCTGACAATCGTGACACTGGTTGCCACCCTGGTGGTGGCGATTGTTGTACTGTCGATATATAACAATCCCGATTCCTCTATCAATCCCTTCCCCTGGCCGACCACGATACCCACTATTTTTATTCCTTCACCCACAGCCACATTAAGATCACTTCCGGCCACCTGGACGCCTGTACCCTACGTTGGCACCAACAGCAAGACCGACTTCCACCCCTGCTGCCACCTGGACACCGGTACCGCCTGCTCCGTAGTGTAAGTGGTGTTACAATCCTGTTTTACCCCAATAATTAACTGAACACGGATGTGAAGATGAGCGATCAAATTAGTATTGAAGTGTTTAATCACCTGGTTGACCTGGCTGCGCTGGAATTGAACCCGGAGCAGGCGGCTTATTTGCACCAGCAATTGAATAACCAGCTGCGTGCCATCCGCGAACTTGCCTCCATCCCGGTGGAGGATGACACAGAAGCCAATCTCCATGGAGTTCCTTATATCCCTGAAGCCCGTTCACCCCTGCGGGAGGATACCGGGAAACCTCTTTTGGATTCCGCCACCATCCTGGCGCAGGTACCCCAGGTTGCGAATGGCTATATTGTTGTGCTTGACATTCCCCATACCACCTTGAAGTGAGCCCTATGGAACTATGTGACCTTTCTGCACTTGAATTGACCCGGCTGCTGCGGCAGAAAAAAGCCTCAGCGGTCGAAATACTCGAATCCTCATTACGGAGGATCGGCGAGGTGGATGGACGACCGGGTTCATTGGATTACACAGAATTGACCGATGAAGACCGGGCGAAGGTACACGCCTTTATTTCCATCTCTGATGAGCGCGCCCTGGCGAAGGCAAATGAAGTTGACCGGGCGATTAAAAATGGTGACGATCCCGGCGTATTGGCTGGTGTGCCCTTTACCGTAAAGGATATTTTCTGTGTTGAAGGGACGGTCACTACCGCGGCATCACGCATCCTGCATAATTTCACTGCACCATATACCGCCACACCTGTGGCGCGTATGGAAGCAGCGGGTGCCGTGATGATCGGCAAGGTAAACCTGGATGAATTCACCTTTGGGTCCTCCAGTGAATCTTCGGCATACCTGCCAACCACGCGCAATCCGTGGAAAACCGACCGCGTGCCGGGAGGCTCCTCCGGCGGCAGCGCTGCCAGTGTGGCTGCGGGCGAAGCTCCACTCTCTATAGGGACAGACACAGCCGGGTCGATCCGCCAGCCAGCCGGATTCTGCGGTGTGGTGGGGCTCAAGCCCACGTACGGCAGAGTCTCCAGATACGGTTTGATCGCCTTTGCCTCCTCACTGGATTGCCCCGGACCACTGGCACAGGATGTCTCGGATGCAGCTGCCATGATGCAAGTGATCGCCGGTGCAGACGAACGCGATGCCACCTCGGCAGCAGTGCCAGTGCCGGATTACATGGCTGCACTTGAGCAGGGTGTTAAGGGCATGCGCATTGGTCTTTCACCGGATTATTTCAAATTAACCTATCCTGACGGAGACACAGGTGCCATCAAGTTCCAGGCGCTGCCGGTGGATATTGAAAGAGCCGTTCGCTCTGCAGCAGAAAAACTGGCAGCGATGGGAGCCGAGATCATTGAAGACATTCCCATGCCGAATACACGCTACGGCATCCCGGTGTATTTCATCGTCAGCCGCGTTGAAGCCGCATCCAACCTGCATCGTTTTGATGGGGTAAAGTACGGGCTGCGGGTGGCAAGCGAGGATGCAGACCTGCGCAGAATGTACAAACAGACGCGTAACGCGGGTTTTGGACCACAGGTGAAACTGCGCATCCTGATGGGGATGTATATGAGCGCTGCCCAATACAGTGAGCAATATTACCAGCACGCCCTTAAGGTGCGTACGCTAATCCGACGGGATTTTGATGATATTTTCGACCCTAATGGCAAATACCGCCTCGACGCGCTGCTTACCCCCACCAATCCCACGCCAGCGTTCCACATGGATGCAGTTTACGGCGATTCAGTGCTGATGCAGTATGCGGATCAATTGACCGTTCCGGGCAACCATGCCGGCATTCCCGGCATCTCCATTCCGGGCGGGCTGGATGATGAGCTGCTCCCCATTGGTATCCAACTGCTGGGAGCGGATTACACTGAGGACAAGCTACTGCGCATCGGTCGGGCTTTTGAAATGGCAACCGAGGGTGAACCCTGGCGCAAAGTGCTTCCTGAAGTTCTGCGATAGAGGAATCTGCAAAAACGACTGCATGCTGATGAAGAAGTTTTCCGTTTGGGACCTGCTCACAATTCTCACCCTTGTAGCCACAATCACATTAGGGACTGTGTTTTGGTCCATTTTTACGAATCCCGGTTCTGCCCTTAATCCTTTTCCCAATCCGACTACCATTCCCACTATCGTGATGCCGACTCTACCTGCAACCATTATCATTATTGATACGGCAACCTCAACTGAATCTGCCACTGTAACAATTACTGCCACGGCAACTGAGACGATGACTGAAACACCTACTCCCAGCGCAACTAACACGGTGACCGGCACAATCAGCATCACCACTACGCCAACTACTTCCAGTACTCCCACCAAAACCATTACTGCAACCAGAACGGGTACCCCCGCATTAACCAGAACGGCCACGAGAACCAGTACAGTAACAAAAACGGGATTGATTACTCAAACCGCATCTGCCACGAAAGCGATTACTTCCACCAGTACCACGGTGCCCACCAATACCGCCACCCTGATGGCAGTTGCCAGCTTAACCCCTACAGCCACAATTGCCATACTGCCAACTTTAACCTTCACGCCTGCTCCAACCAGCGGTAGCGGTTGTGATGGCGGGAATACATCCATTGAATCCGCGGTGCTTTCCGGGGTCAATTACCAGCGTGAGCAAGCGGGAGTTGCGCCATTGCAGGCTTCAAGTGCCCTGTTCTCAGCAGCACGCGGGCACAGTCAGGACATGGCTACGAACAACTTTTTTAGCCACACTGGTTCCAATGGCTCAAGCCCGTTTGACCGCATTTCTTCTGCTGGCTTTTCGTACTCAGCTGCAGCGGAAAATATTTACGCAGGCAATGGAAGTTATAACAGCGCCAGTTCAGCCGTTGGCTGGTGGATGGGCAGCGATGGACACCGTGAGAACATGCTCAACCCAACCTATACTTACGCCGGAGTGGGCTACTGGTGCAATTCCAACAGCGAATACGGCGGTTATTTCACCCTTGACCTGGCAAGACCCTAACGGAGTAAAGAATGACTGAATACGAAGCAATCATAGGACTTGAAACGCATATTCAATTGAACACCGCGACCAAGGTGTTCTGTTCCTGCAAGGCAGATTCGTGGGAGGATGGACCCAACACCAATATCTGCCCGGTGTGCAGCGGTCTGCCGGGTGTGCTGCCCATCCTCAACAAGGCTGTGGTTGAGAAAGGCGTTCTGCTCGCCAAGGCGATGCAATCAGAGATCCGCGACATTTCTTTTTTTGACCGCAAGAATTATTTCTACCCCGACCTGCCCAAGGGATACCAGATCACGCAGTTTGACCAATCCATTGGCAAGGGCGGGTTTATGGATGTACCCATCCCCGCGACGGTGACGAAAGACCACGAGGCCTACGTCCGGCGTGTGGGCATCTGGAAGCTGCACATCGAAGAGGATGCCGGCAAGACCAAGACCGAAGGCGGGCAACGCCTGATCGACTTTAACCGCTGCGGTGTGCCATTGATCGAAATGGTGACCGCGCCGGACATCCGCAGTGCGGAGGAAGCCGGACAGTACCTCATCCGCCTGCGCCAATTATTACGCTGGATCGGCATCTCTGAGGCCAACATGGAGCGCGGACACCTGCGGGCAGACGCGAACGTATCCATCCGTATCAAGGGCGAGACAATCTTAAATGCCAAAACCGAGATCAAGAACGTCAACTCGATCGAGGCGGTGAAAGACGCCATAGAAAAGGAAGTGGAACGCCAGATCCGCGAGGTGGAGGCAGGCAAGCGCATTGAGTCCTGGACGCTGGAATGGGACGAGGATACCAACACACTCAAAAAAATGCGCTCCAAGGAGACCGAGGCTGATTACCGTTATTTCCGCGAACCGGACCTTCTGCCGATCCGCCTGACCCCGGAATGGAAGACACAAATCCTGGCGGGTTTCCCGGAACTGCCGCTGGCGCGGCGGGAGCGTTTTATCGCGCAATACGGGCTGCCGGAGTACGACGCCGAGATCCTCACCGTCGAGCGCAAGTTGTCCGACTATTACGAGACCGCCGTGAATGCCTATGGCGGCGACCCCAAGAGGGTCTCCAACTGGTTGATGAACGAGGTCTTAAGGATGATCAACGAACAGGGACTTGACCCGGAGACGATGGCACTCACCCCGGCTGCGCTGGCGGAGATCCTCAAACTGGTTGATGCCGGAACGGTGAATATGACCACCGGGCGCGGACTGCTGGCCAAGGTTCAACATACGGGTAAAACCCCGCAGGAAATTGTGACTGAAGAGGGACTGGGTAAAGTGGGAGATGACGAGTCCATCCGGAAAATTTGCCTCGAGGTACTGGCAGAGAACCCGGACGCTGTGGCGAGTTATAAAGCCGGCAAGGTGACGCTCATCGGCTGGTTCACCGGCGCGGTGATGAAGAAGATGCGCGGTCAGGCGGATGCTGCCCTGGCGAAGAAGATTTTGGAAGAGTTATTAAAATAGATCAATCTATTAGCCGCGCCATCAGCAGTTCGTCGTAAAAGACCCCCGCGTGGCACATTGCCATGGGATCACGACCGTATACGCTAAATCCGGCGCTTTCGTAGCAGCGGATGGCGCTGGCATTATCGGCAACCACCGCCAGCTTGGCAACCTTAACACCATGATGACTGCCCCACTCGATACAATTTTCGATCAGATTTCTTGCGATGTGCAAGCCCTGCCACTCCGGCTTAACATACACTCCCCAGATGGTAGCGCTGTGGCGGGTTTTGGGGCTGGTACCGAGTTGGATGCCGCACATTCCGATCAGGTCTTCACTGTGCACTGCAAAGTATAAGGCTCCGTCTTCGCTGCCCGCATATAAGCGGCTGATCCAGAATTGCAGGGGGTTGGCTTTGACGGTATCATAATCCGAGCCGAATGACGCGGGGTTATTGCGCAGCGCTTCAAGGCGCAGTTCACGGAAATCCATCAGGTCAGATTCAAGGGAATGGCGGAGAGTAACCACCCCTTGCGGCGTTTCAATGGTTTGTGCCATTTATACTCGCTAGTCTTTCCTGCAAACAATGAGCATATGCTCACTAGCGCCGACTACAACCGGATGGGTGCAGGTCTGGAGATGAGTTTCCTGCCAGATCTTCCAGAGTGCAGGTGCCTTGGCGAGGAGGTTCACCTTGCGGCGGTGATTGGAACCCAACCCCTCCAGCCCAGCCATCTCCAGGATGCCAACCCCTTTATTGCTGAACGCCTCGCGCAGTTCCTCCGGCAGGAAGAAGTGGCAGGCGGTAAATCCCTTGTTCCCCGCGTAATCCCCGGTATCGCGTATCTGTTTAAAGTGCGGCATCCCGATCTCCTCCTGAAAGAGGATCAGCTCGGTAATCAGCAGGCTCATGCGGCTCATCACGGAAACGAAAATCGGAGCCCCTTTACGCGCCACACGGATCAATTCCGAAATCGCCTTCTCCCGGTTCCTGCCGTCCAGGACATGCGAAAGTGGTCCGCCCAGGCAAATGACGGCATCGAAGGTCTCATCCGCGATACGTGAAAGGTCCACAATGGAGCCCTCGACAACATTTTTCACCTTGTGGTTCAGTTTTTTGCGCCTGATCTGGCGTTTGGCAAAGGCAAGGTTGGCGGGGGTCATATCCAGCAGGACCATCTCGTAGCCGCGTTTGGCCAGTTCAATGGTGTACCTTCCGGGTCCACCGCCGGCGTCGAGGATGAGGGCGTTCTTGGGCAGGTATTTTTCGAGGAAATGCAGTGTGGTCTCAAACTCCACATGGTGATAAGGGTCCCTGACCAGCCGCCGCCATTCCTTGCGCACAGACTCTGTATAAAAGTTCTTTACCAATGATTCAGTCATGAGGTTTCTCCACGATTCCTTACTTTTTAACCCCCGGGATAAGAGCCCGAAGGTTACCAGGGCGACTGCGAAAATAATTGCGCCAATCATTGAGGGAAGGATATTTAACAACACCAGAATACCCAGGACTACACAAATCCCAAAAAATGAAAGAACCGCCGCATTCCTGCTCATGTTTACTCCTGTTTTTTCTTATCTAAATATTCGGTATTTAAAATTGCCTTAATGATTATTTGGACCAGGCTTGCGTTATTCTCTTCCATGTCTCGTTCAGATCTTCCGGCAGGACGCGCGTTTCCCCGGTGGTGGACATGAAATTAGTGTCGCCAGCCCAGCGCGGGACAACATGGATGTGGGCGTGTTCGGCAATGCCTGCGCCGGCGGCGGAACCCATATTGACGCCGATATTAAATCCCTCCGGCTGGTAGACCGCGCGCAGGATACCGAGCGCTTCATTGACCATCTCGATCATTTCAAAGCGTGTGGCAGAAGCCAGATCCTCCATGGAAGGGACGTGCAGGAAAGGTACGATCATCAGGTGACCGGTGGTGTAGGGGTAACGATTGAGGATGGCGTAGACGTTCTCCCCGCGGTGTACCACCAGGTTGGCGGCGCTGTCGGGCATTTTGGGAAAAGCACAGAAAACGCATTCCCCGCCGGCGTTCCCGCTTTCGGTAATGTATTTCATGCGCCAGGGTGACCAGAGATTTTCCATATTTCCATCCTTCAATAATAACCCTTGCCAACTCGCGAACTTTGCACCCCCGAGAGAAATGTGCGGGGTTTCGTATTTGCGCGATTTATTGTTAAGTCACCACCTGACTCATCCAATCGTCAATTGACCGAGGTTGGTGTACCCTCCGGGCCGGCGGTCGGGGATTTTTGACAGCCAGCGGGCGGGCTGAAACTGTTGCCGAACAACGCCGCAGGCCAGCAGGCAGCCGCAAAGGCGGGAGTGGTGTCACTGCCCAGCAGGTTGGTGAGGATGTCGCGGTACTGCGCCACACTCGGCACGGGATGCTGGTACCCTGCCTGGGGAACCAACCCTTCGCCGGATTGATACAATTTGTCAAGTTCGTTTAGACTGAGCGCCAGGTCATCCAATTGGAAACCGTTGCGCTGGCAGAGCTCTGAGATCAGCCAGCCGCCGTAGTCACCGGGGGGATACGGGTCGCGCCAGGAGCAAAACTCGGCTTTATCCAGGCTGCCGATGGCGTAACCGGGAATCGGCACGACATAGTCGTGGAGGAAATAGGCAGTGGACTCGTGGACCTCCCCCACATCCCCGGTGAACCTGCCGAAGAAGAGGGTGTGCATGTATTCGTGTAATGGGAAATATTGTTCATCCAGCAGCGCCGCTTTCTGGATCTTCTCTTCAAGCGTGGGGTAATAGCCAGGTCCTTCGGTGCAGGTGTAAGCCCGGTGTTCAGAAGGATATACATATGCGTGCCCCCAGGGAGCATCGCCGCAGACGCTGTCGTTCAGGTCGAGGTGCATATCCACCGGCTGAAGTTCGGGCAGGGTGTCGATGCCGGTGAGGGCGATGAGGTTGGCATGAGCGACGCGGAAACCGGCGTATTCTGCCAGGATGAGGCGTTCATCCACCGGGCAGGGCTCCTGGCATACGAAGCGGAAGGGGTCGCCGGGGATCTGATACACCCGGTAAGGCATGCCCTCGATCTCATCCGAGCTGACAGGGATGGGACCAATGGGTTCGGGGGTGGCGGTGGATTCGGCGGCGGAGGTGGGTTCGGCAGTGGCAACGGCAGGTTGGGTGGTGAGTTGAGGTTTGTCCGTAACAGCGGGGGGTACTGTGCCGACGGGAGCGATGGGTAAGTTGCAGCCAGACAGACCGACCACCGCGATCATCATTGTCAAAAATATCCGCCGCATATTTGCTCCTCGATTTATGCCTGATTAATTCTACACGCTTTTGCCGCGGGTACAGCAGAGGAAGGTAATTAAAATATGCTATATTCAAGGGTATGCAGCAGCCGTCGTTATTCATCCCCCAGTCCCTTTCGGTTAGCGAGATCACGCGCTATTTGCACGATCTGATGGAAAGCGATGAGATCCTTTCTGATGTATGGGTACAGGGGGAGATCGCCACGCTTTCGCGTCCGGCATCGGGGCATATTTACTTCACGCTCAAGGACGCCAGCTCCACCCTGCGCTGCGTCATCTGGCGGACAGCAGCGGGACGGCTTCCGGTGGCGCTGCAGAGCGGCATGCAGATCGAGGCGCACGGGTATATCAACGTGTATGAGCGCGACGGGCAGTACCAATTGTATGTAGATACGGTGCGCCTGGCGGGTGAAGGGGCTCTTTACCAGGAATTCCTGCGGCTCAAGGCGAAACTTGAAGCCGAAGGGCTGTTCGATGCGGAGCGTAAACGCGCTCTGCCGCAGATCCCAAAATCGATAGGAATCGTAACTTCATCCACCGGGGCAGCCTTACAGGACATACTGAATGTACTGCGCCGGCGTTTTCCTTTGGTGGAAGTGACCCTGGCACCCTGCGCAGTACAGGGCGACGCCGCACCAGCTGAAATTGTGAACGCCCTGCAGAAATTGAATGAACAGGCAAAGGTGGATGTGATCCTGGTGGCGCGCGGCGGCGGCTCGATGGAAGACCTGTGGGCGTTCAATGATGAACGCGTGGTACGCGCCATCGCGGCATCCGCCATCCCGGTCATTGCGGGCATCGGGCACGAGATCGATTTCACATTATCTGATTTTGCGGCTGACCTGCGCGCTCCCACGCCCACCGCGGCGGCTGAACTGGCGGTACCTGACCGCGAGGAATTAAAGGGAGTTTTGGACGCAGTCAATTCGCGCATGATCTATGCCTGTCAATCCAGCCTGGGCACAGCGCGCAGCGAACTGACGCAGCTAATCCACCGCGTGGAACGGGCATCGCCATTGTGGATGGTGCGCAACGACCTGCAGCGTTTGGATGACCTTACTTCACGCCTGGAAACTGGTATGAGCAGTCATTTCCGCTACAAACGGGCAGAATGGCAGGGGTTGAGCAAACGGCTGGGAGCGTTGAATCCTTTCGCGGTTTTGCAGCGCGGGTATGCCATTGTCACCAACACCGAGGGGAAGGTGGTCTCCAGTGTGAAGCAGGTGAGCCGGGAAGAAGTACTGGATGTGAAAGTATCAGATGGCGTAATCCTCACCCGCGTGCTGTCAGCTCCGGGGAATGAAATTGAAGGAGAGAAGAAATGAGCGAAGCCCCCAAACCTGTGGCAGAGTTGACCTATGAACAGGCGTTCACCGAGTTGGAATCGATCGTCGCCATGCTCGAAGCAGAACAGCAAACACTGGAAGAAACCATGCGCCTGTTCGAGCGCGGTCAGCTGCTGGCGCAATTCTGCGGCGCGCTGCTGGATAATGCGGAATTGAAGATCAGGGACCTGACCGACAACCGCATCAACGTTGCCAGGTCTGAACAGGGAGAGTAAGCGTGCTGGCAAATTATCCTGAATTGATCTGTTGCTTTGCCGGCTGGTTTGTGTCTTCGCTGTTGAAAATACCTGTTTACTATTTTCTCCATCGCAAGGTGAATATTGCACTGGCATTTGGGACAGGCGGCATGCCCAGTTCGCACGCAGCCACCATGACGGCTACCACGCTGGCGATCGGGTTATTCAGCGGGTTTGACCACCCGGCGTTTGCCATTGCCGTGGCGATTTCAATGATCGTTATCTATGATGCTGCGGGTGTGCGCCGGGAAGCCGGGTATCATGCCGAAGCGCTGAACAAACTGGTGGATGAATGGTTCGCGATCAGCAAGACGCCGCTGGTGGACCAGAAGCGCCTGAAGGAGATGCTTGGGCATACCCCCATCGAGGTGGTAGGAGGGGTGCTGACGGGCCTGGCGACCACGCTGGTGTTGTGGCTGGTCTGGCCTAGGTGATAGGTTTGGTTAACCACGAAATACACGGAAACGAATTAACCACAGAATACACAGAATACACAGAAATAGTTGAAACCTAAAAAACCCAAAAGACCCAAAAGACCCAAAAGACCCAAAAGACCCAAAAGACCCAAAAGACCCAAAAGATTTACAAAACTTCTAATACTGATAAAACCCAAGCAATCAGTCTTGATTGTTGTTTACAAATTAATATGATTACAAAATAATTCTTTCAATTTCAACCCTGGGCGAGTGACCAAAGTTTACCAACAATCCGAGACGCAATCTGGATGCCCTTAAATAATTGTGAATTTGCGCCCTGTGTTCATCAGATATTTCCTTCACTGCTTTCAATTCGACAATAATCTTCTCATAACAAATGAAATCAGGTTTGTAGGTTAAGGGTAACACTTCCCCTTTATAGGATATAGAGAGATCAGGTTGTATTTGGAACGGCACCAACCTGTTCTTAAATTCTCTCTCAAGACATTCCTGGTAAACAGGTTCCAAAAAACCACTCCCGATAGTTTTGTAAACTTCAAAAATCGCACCCCTGATAGCAAATGATTCTTCTTTATAAATGAAACTGCTATCAGTGTGGATTTGATTTTCCATTCTGTGTTTTCCGTGTGTTCTGTGGTTTAAAAACCGAGGTCTTTAATATTCTGTTCACTTGTGCGCGCGGTAGCTCTCCCCAGAAGTTCGTCCCAGAATTTCTGATCATAGCGCCTTGACCGCACCAGGATGGGCATGGGCACACCCCAACCCAACAGGAGCACTTCCTCTTTGGGCTGCAGGCGGGCGAGCATGCCGCGCAGGGCATCCCGTCCGGCCAGGCCGGAGAGCACCGCGGCGATGTCATTTTCATCCCCCAGCCAGCCGGAGACGCGCGTGCCCAGCTGCGACATGACCTCGTCGTAGATCTGCGAGGGGCGCTGGTCGATGATGAGCAGGGTGACATAATACTTGCGCATCTCGCGCGCGATGGTGCTGAAGGAGGTCTGGGAGGCCATTTCACGGTTGAGCAGCTTGTGGGCTTCCTCCACCGCGATCACCAGAGGACGTGGTTCGTTTTCCCCGTGCGAGCGGAACTGGTTGGTCTGTTCCTCCCAGGCTTCGCGGATCTTGCGCGTGAGAAGGTTGGAAACCAAGAGGTAATCCAGGTCGGACTCGTAATCACCAAAGGAGAGGATGACGTGCTTGCCGGCTTTGAGGGCATCAATGACGTGGTTAAGTGAATTGGGCGCGGCGGCATCATTCTCAGCGCGTTCGAGCACGTACGGACGGTTGAACACGCGGTTCATCTTGTTGCGCAACCCCTCTGCTGCCATAGCATTGGCCCCGGATTCGTTCGCCCAGTAAGCCACGCTGTCCGGCGCGGGGACCTTTTTGCCTTCATCATTTTCAATAACCGAGCCGACCTTCATATTCTTGAAAGCGGTGAACCAGCGCTCATAGCCAAAGGTGTGCACCAGGGCATCCAGGGTGGCGGAGGTGGTCTCGCGCAGGTTCAATTCACGGCTTAACAACTCAATATCCTCGGGGTGGATATCGGATTCGTTGATCTCGAGATGCAGGTCGGGGGTCTTGTTGCGGATCATGGAAGCGCGCCCCAGCCCCACCACGCGCACCTTGCTCTGGAATTTGGTCTTCAAGCCCGACCACGGACATGCCGGTATCGGAAGCGGTGTCGTCAAAGCCGTACTCGTTGTGCATATCCAGCACCAGCACGGAAGCGGAATCATGCTGGATGAGCCCGGCGAGGATGATGCGGGTGAGGAAGGACTTGCCGGTGCCGGTGGCGCCGAAGATGCCGGAGCTGCGCTGGACGAACTTCTCGAGGTTGATGCACACGGGGTGATTCTGCTCGCGGGTGCTGCCGACGATGAAATTGGCACCGCCGGGTTCACCGAAGATCTCGGCCACATCACCAGAGGAGGCCAGGCGGGTGAGGGAATGGTGCGCCGGCACGGTCTTGATGGGCAGCGGACGCGGACGGTTCTCGTCCTGGTGGGCTTTGGTCCACTCCACGTAATCTGGTGAATCCAGTGATGGACCGCGTTCGAGCATCAAGGCTGGCAGTACTTCCAAATTGGTAAATAACGTCTGTTCATTCACCAGGCGCGAGGCGAGCGGGGAAAGGCGCGGCTGGGCTGGGAGTTCGGCGTAGCGCGGGTCGGATGCACCTAACTGCAGATCGGTCACCAGTCCGTAAAACTGCCAGTTGCCGCTTTCCAGCACCACGAAACCGCCTTCCTGCACCTGGTCCGCCGGGATGGTGAGGCGCACGAATAGATTGGCTTTAAGCCCGCCGCCCACCACGTAACCGATGGGGCGGTTGGAAGATTCATCAGGGTGGGTAATTGTTTGCAGAAGTCAGTTCAGTCATCATTGGCCTCTTATAAAACCTGGGAAACAGCGCTTAAGACATCCATCAATACCGGGTAATCATCCTTGAGCAGGGCGATCACCTCGCGCAGAGAGGGTTCGATCCAGTTGGTGTGATTCACCCTGCTGCGCGCGGGTAACCTGCTGCAGGTGGGCGGTGATCAGGTCAGCGGCGGGTAATTCCTCATTTCGTAGAAGAGCCCGCAGGTAGCCGAATTTACCCCCATACAAAAAGTGAATGATCTCAGGCGGTAGTGCAGGTGAATATCTCGTCAAGCGAGAGCGGCGGGGTGGGCACGCGCGTGTGAGAAACCGCGCCGGCGCGCTCCCAGCCGATGAAAACCACGCTCATTTCCACCGGCATGTTGCGGTTCTGGCGGTTATCTTCGATCACCTCGGGGGCGATATCCGGCGCGCTCACCAACTGGCGGACGAGACCATCGTCATCGATGTTGATCTCGTGCACCAAGCCGTAGAGCTGCAACCCATTGGCAAGCGGGATGCGCACCATCTCGCCGAAAACCGGCGGATTGACCTGGCTCACCTGGCAGCCGAAGACGCAGGCTGAAGTGTTGGAACGCAGTAAACGTCCGATGGAAATTGAGCTCATTTTAAATTCCCTTCCGATCCTGGAATCCTTTGTTGATCTGTTTGAAAGACTGGCTTGACGGCGGGAAGCCGCGCGCGATCAATTCGCGTTCGATCATGCGGATCACCTCGTCGCGGTCATCCATTTTAACCACCGCCACCTCGTGCGCGCGCAGCAGCGGATACGGGTAAGGCGCGCTGCCCGCCTGGCGGGATTGTTCCACCAGTACGGCATGCAGCGTTTCCAGCGAGGCTTTTTCCTGCGCCACCCATGCGGGGATCTCGACGCGTGCCAGGGCAGGGTGGTTGACATTACCGCTATTGAGATAGAAGAAGTGCAGCGCCTTGCGTCCTTCATAGGAATGGGCGGAGCTGGATTGGAGCGCGAACACAGCTGAGCGCTCGCCCGGCTGGAGGATGGTTTCGAATAGGGCGCGGTCAGGGATGCCGTTGAAAGCGCGCGATTGCGGGGCTTTTTCACCGGAATCCCCCGCAGGGATGAGCAGTTCAAGCAGGCGTACCACCAGGTCAGCGCGCGGGCGGTCCACGTAGCCGGCGGTGATTATTTCATTGAGCGAAAGTTCATCCAGCGCACGCAGATAATGCTGGAACTGCGTCTCGAATTGTTTGTCCTGGCGCGGCTCGTGATAGAGTTCGAGCGGGCCGTCGGTGAGGGTGATGACGGGCGCGGGTAATTTTTAGTCACCTCTGCCAGGATCTCGCGTTCGCGCACATCCCGCAGCAGGGCGATCAGGTCTTCGGAGACCAATCCATTGGGAGTGTGCAGCGTATCATCGTACAACAAAGAGGAGCGGGTCTCGGTGCGCGGCGCGGCGTTACTGCCGGGCTGAACGGTGAACAACCCCACGTTGACCAGGGCAAAGAGTACTTCGCCGTGAGGATCGGGGTTGATCTGCGAGCCATCGGCGGCGATGATGGTGCAGCCGGAAGGTGAGCGGGCGGCGGGGATGTGGGTATCGAGCGGCTCATTCACCGGCACAGCGCAGCGCAGTCCTTTGTTTTGGGCAGCGGCTTCTTCGACCTTGCGTTGAAGATCAATTAAGTTGCCGGCTTGTTCTTTAAAAGAGAGAGGCAGGCATTGAACTTCTGCTCGAACTCCAGTTTCTGCCCGGCAGCGGATTCGCCATATTTTTTGATCTGGTCCTGCAGTGAAAGGTAATTAACTGGCACGCTTCCCTTTTTTAGACTTGCGAAAAATAACGAAGGTTGTATAATTATATCCATGAAACGCCTGACCTCCCAACAGCAGCAATTCCAGCAGCCCATACGTTTGGGGTGTTTTGCGTTGGTGAAGAGGTAGCGTATTATCCTGAAATAAAATCCTTCAATGATAACCAGCCGAGACGCCCCGCGAACCGGCTGGTTTTTATTTAAGATGTTAGAAAGGAAAAGGAAATCTAATCAAGAAAGTTATACGCATTGGCATTTCGTCTAACGGCAGGACAAGAGACTTTGAATCTCTTTATGGTGGTTCGAATCCATCAATGCCAACCTTGTTGGGGTGTAGTCTAACTGGCAGGACACTGCGCTCTGGACGCAGCGATTGAGGTTCGAATCCTTACACCCCAACCTCAGAGTAAAAAAAAGCAGTCTGCATGCTTCTGCAGACTGCTTTTGCTTTGTACGTGAGCTATTTAGTTCCCCAGCGTGGGGGTAACCTGGGTTTCAGGGGTGGTCTCCGCGGGGGGCTGGGTTGCGGAGATGACCGGGGTGAGCACAGTCAGCGGCACATTGGGCAATCCATCCACCAGGTACTGCCAGGCAAGATCGAGGTCGAACACCGCAACCACCGGGTAGAGCGGCAGGTTGCTCAACGCCAGGTCGAGGCGCTCGATGACGATCTTGAGCGCTGCCGACTGGTCAGCGGCAATGGCGGCTGCAGCCCAAAGAGCAGATCGCGGGCAGCAGCGACATCTGTTTTTGCCAGGCCGAAGTTGCTCTGCGACAGATACAGCCGGCTGCGGGCGAGGAGTTCAATGGCGCGCGTGAGGGTGAGCTGTTCCTCAATCTGTTTGAGCACATCGGTTTTATGGGTATCAAGGGACGTCTGCAGGGAGACCTGCATTTCTTCCAGTTTTGCCAGAGTCTCCGCGTGGGAAGCCAGCGACAGGTCAACAGTATCGGCGCGCGCTTCGAGCGTGGTGATGCGCTCCTGCAGCGCGACAATTTCGGTGGTCAGGCGTTTTACATCGGCTAGCCTGCAGGCTGGCCACTTCACTAACGCGGGCGGTATTGCTCTGCAGGGGATTGAGGATCTTTTCCTTGAATAACGGTATCCCAAAGTAGAAGAGCAGGAATAATGCACCTAAAATTAACAGGGCGATGACGACACGCATAATGATACTGGCGATGGAGTGTTTTCCTGCTGTTTTTACAGGTTCGAGTTGAACATTCTCATCCTGTATTTCAGTGATCGCAGGCTCTGCAGCAGCGGCTAAGTCGTAATCGGCTTTCAATTTTGAAAAACCTTCTTCCGAAAGATCAAGACTGCTGGAGAAGTCCTCCAGGGTGTTGAAGGGTCGCGCTGCTGCGATCTTATCCACCTGGGCGGGGGTGATCCCCGCAAGGCTGCTTAGTTCCTCCAGGGTGGAGGTATTCAGGAATTCAAGGAAGTCTTTCATTTTTACCTCGTTCAACATACTCAGATTTGTAGTATTGATTATACCGGAGGGTGAGGGAGGAAAAGCACGCAGGAAGAGGACAATGTGTCCTGCAAATGCCGGAAAGCGTCAGGTATAATGGTGGCTTGCTGCGAGGGATTATGGATTTCGTCACAATATTATTGATCGCTATTGGTCTTGCCATGGACTGCTTCGCCGTCTCCCTGGGGATCGGGTGCAAGAGTAAGGACTGCCATGAGCGCTACCTCTTCCGCCTGCCTTTCCATTTCGGGTTGTTCCAGGGCGGGATGACCCTGCTGGGCTGGCTGGCCGGCAGCACCATTGTTAACCTCATCTCCAATTTTGACCACTGGATCGCGTTTGGTTTGCTGGCGTTCGTGGGGATCAAAATGATCCGTGAGAGTTTTAGTAAGGATGAGGAAACACGCGTGGGCGATCCTTCGCGCGGAGGTTTCCTGGTGATCCTGAGTATTGCCACAAGCATCGATGCGCTGGCGGTGGGCTTATCCCTGGCGTTTATGGATGGCTCAATAGTGTTCTCAAGCCTGTTGATCGCGCTGGTTTCAGGCGCACTTTCACTGGCCGGATTGCTGCTCGGAGGACGCCTGGGCCAGAAATTTGGGAAACGCATGGAACTGCTGGGCGGTTTGATCCTGATCGGGATCGGGATACGGGTACTGGTAAGCCACATTTTCTGACAAAAGGTTAACGCGCAGATTCTTGACCGCGATTTCCATCAGGACTATAATGGGCAGGAAAAGAATGTTAGAAGTAGAGGTGTAAGTATGCCGATATATACTTATCGGTGCGGAAACTGCGGTGTTCAGTTTGATGAAACACAAAAATTCTCAGATCCCCTGTTGACCAAATGCCCTGAATGCGGCAAGAAAACCCTGCAGAAGGTATATCAGCCGGTAGGTATCGTATTTAAAGGCTCCGGTTTTTACGCCACCGATCACCGCTCGCCATCAGGCACAGCGCGGGCTGCCAGCGACAAGAAACAGGAAAAGCAGGAAAAAGAGGGGACGCAGCCTGAAAAGGCGGATTCGAAAACTGAATCTAAAACGGAGACCGCCGCCCCCAAAGAAACCAAACCTGCGGCGGCAACAGCCGCCAAGGAGTAAGGCTCGCTGTTTTCGACTCTTCCCCGTTTTGGCGGGGATTATTATTTAATAAGGTATGATGAACATTGATAGGTTCCGTCAGTGCGCTGATAGGAATTGATAGGTTCCGGAACCTAAACTACAGCTATCACGTGAGGTAAGGCATGCCGAAAAAATCTCAAACAAAATCAAGCCGGGCGCAAACTCCGCGGGTTTCCACCCAGCAAAAAAAAGTCCGCCGGCAGCAGGTATTCCTGGCTGTGATCGGGATCGTGGTGATCCTGGCTATGGTACTGGCGCTGGTGGTCAATTACTAGAGGAAAAATGCCCAAACAAAAAAGACTTTTCTGGATCGGCGCACTCGCTGCAGCCGTAGCTTTTGATTTGCTTTTCTGGAAACAAGCACTTGGAATTTCGTTCTTTATCTGGACCGCCGCCTTATTACTCATCGGCTACCTGCTGGCGTGGCGCGAACAAAAACGCCCGTCTGTGTTGAGCTGGGGATTGAGCCTGCTCATCCTCGGGTTCGCCTTCGTACCCGCATGGCGCGCTGAGCCCTTCACCCGTATCATCAGCATCCTGCTCACGCTCGTAGGGATGCTGCTGCTGACGGCAACATTTCTCAATGGGTTCTGGCCATCCTTCCGCATCGTGGATCACTTCACCGAACTCTTCAAGGCATTGTTTGGCGGGTTATCCGGAGCGATCCTGTACGGGACGCGTTTCCGCAATCCGCCGGCTGTAGGTGAGGAACCAGTTAAGGTGAAAGGCAAAAAGGGCTGGGCAATCCTGCGCGGTGTACTCATCGCGGTTCCGGTGGTGACCCTGTTTACCATCCTGCTATCCTCCGCTGACCCCGTATTTGGCGACTGGATCAAGAAGGTGCTCAACCTGGAGCGCCTGCCGGAATATCTCTTCCGCCTGTGGTATGTCCTGATGATCGGTTCCTTCCTGGTGGGAATCTACCTGCACGCAATCTATCCACGTACCGAAGCGCAAAAGCCAGAGACGATGAGCGCCTGGATGAAACCCTTTTTAGGCTGGACGGAAACCGGGATCATCCTGGGAGCGGTGGATGTACTCTTTATCACCTTTGTCATCATCCAGATGCGCTACCTGTTTGGCGGAAGCGCCAATATCAATGAAACCGGTTACACCTTTGCCGAGTATGCACGACGCGGTTTTGGTGAATTGGTGGCTGTGGCGGTGTTGAGCATGCTGCTTTACCTGGGATTGAACACCATCTCAAAACGTGAAACTCGTGGGGCAAGGATCGGCTTCAGCGTGGTTTCCATCCTGCTGATGGTGAACGTACTCGTCATGCTCGTGTCCTCGCTGCAGCGCCTCATGTTGTATGAAGGCGCATACGGATTCTCGGAATTGCGCACGTACACGCATGTATTCATCTACTGGCTGGGCGCATTGATCGTAGTGGCAGTGGTGTTGGAGCTGCTGCGTAAAAGCGGCAGGTTTGCCCTGGCGTTGATGGTCGCAATTATCGGGTTCGCCGCCACGCTGGCGGTGATGAATGTGGATGGCTTCATCGTGCAGCAGAATGTGAAACGCGCCGCAGCTGGAGAAGAGTTGGATTTCAATTACCTGCAGCAGTTGTCCGCGGATGCAGTTCCCGCCATGGTGAATGCCTACCTGCAGCCCGGGTTGCCAGTGAAAGCGAAGGAAGTACTGGGCTCCGCGCTGGCGTGCCGCACCGCAGAACTTAACTCACCAATGGTAGGTGACTCCGGACTGAAATCCTGGCAGTCCTTTTCGATCAGTGAATCCAAAGCCTCAAGGCTGCTGAAGGAAAATGCAGCCAGCTGGTTAACCTACAAAGTAACCAACGACACTGAGCGTGGGAACTCAATAAAGTTGGACGGCGTGGAGAAGTCCTGCGCTGGATTTGACTGGATGGATTAAGAAGATTAAAAATCACCGGGATTCCTCAAGAATCCCGGTTTTTTTATGCCCCGTCCCAGCCGATATTTCTCGAAATCCACCACGCCTTCGAGATCAAAAACAACCCCTTCATCTTCAAGCAGCGTGCGCTGGATGTGCGTTCCCATGCCGAAACCGTGCGGGCTGATCTTGCCCTTGGCATTGATCACCCGCTGCCAGGGTACGCCCAGGTCTTCCTTCTGGTTCGCCAGGGCGGCCAGTGCGAATCCCACCATTTGTGCCGAACAACGTCCGACGATGCGCGAGATCTGCCCGTAGGTGGCCACTTTGCCGGCAGGGATCTGACGCACGACCGAATAGATCACATCATACAAGCGAGGTTCATCCATGTTACCTTCTCTTCTTAACACGTCATTCATTTTGAATAATCATACTGCAAATCCACTCAGGCACTTCATGGTAGAATTTCACCCATGAAAAGATGGCAGTTCTGGCTGGGGTTAGCGATCAGCATCGTCTTCATGTATTTTGCGCTCAACAAGTTAAAACTTGATGAATTCTGGCTGGCGGTGAAGTCTGCCAATTACTGGTGGATCCTGCCCGGGATCGCGGTGTACTTTGTGGGGGTGTGGGTGCGCGCGTGGCGCTGGCACTACCTGCTCGGACCGATCAAGAAGATTCCCACCCGGGTGATGTTCCCGGTGACCTGCATCGGCTACATGGGCAATAACATCTACCCGGCGCGCGCCGGCGAGGTGCTGCGGGCGGTGGTTCTGAAGCGCCGTGAAGGTGTGCCCATTTCGGCATCACTGGCAACGGTCATTGTGGAGCGCATTTTCGATGGTGTGGTGATGCTGGCATTTGTCTTCCTCAACCTGCCTGCACTTGCCAAACTATCAACGTCAGATTCGGGTTTTCTCGGGAACATCCAATCGTTAGCGCTAATCGGTATGGGTATTTTTGTTGGCGCGCTGGTGATCTTTTTGCTGGCAGCCATGTTCCCTGTTATTACACTCAGGCTCGGGCAATGGCTGATCGACCATCTGCTGCCAGTGCGAATCCGGGAAAAAACCTCCGGCATCATGCATAAATTCCTGGATGGGCTGGCTTCCCTGCGCTCACCATTCAATATATCTAATGGTGTTCCTCACCTCTGTAGTGATCTGGCTGCTGGAAACGATCAAATACTGGTTCGTGATGCATGCTTTCAGTTTTACTGTCAGCTTCTTTGCCCTCATGTTATTGAACGGGATTGCCAACCTGGCGACCACCATCCCTTCTGCACCCGGGTATATCGGCACATGGGAAGCGGTAACCAAGGCAGTGCTGGTAGCCTTTGGTGTTTCAGGCTCCGAGGCGCTGGCATACGCGGTGGTACTGCACGTGGCACTGTGGCTGCCGATCACCCTGCTGGGAGCGTGGTTCATGGCGCGTGAGGGCATCAAGTGGAATGACGCGCTGCGCAAGGAAACTCAGATACAGGCGGTTGAATAACAGGTCAAATGACCATCGAATTCCACGGGAGGACTATGGAGACTAAAAAAATTGCCATCATCGGCGCCGGTTTTGGCGGCATGACCGCAGCCCTGGATCTGGTGAAGGCTGGATATGAAGTGACAATTCTCGAAGCAGCCGCTACCCCTGGCGGGTTGGCTGGCGGCTTTAAGGAACCCGGATGGGAATGGTCAGTGGAGAACTTCTACCATCATTGGTTTACATCCGACGCGCATATGTTCCGCTTGTTCAAGGAACTTGGCGTGGAAAAGAAGGTGCTGGTGCGGACCCCCACCACTGTGGTTTATTACAAGGAAAAATTCTATCCATTTGACTCGATCCTAAGCGCATTGTTGTATCCGGGCTTGGGATGGGGCGTCAACAAGATCCGCTTTGGGCTGGTCGGACTTTTCCTGCGCATCACGAAAAACTGGAAACCCCTTGAGCGTACTACCGTGGACGCCTGGATGAAAAAGTGGGCGGGAGAAAAGGTTTACCGCGAAATGTGGGAACCGATGGTGGTGGGCAAGTTCAGTGAAAAATACGCCCGGGTGGTGAATATGGCGTGGATGTGGGCGCGTTTTCACGTGCGTTCCACCAAACTGGTGACGTACGAGGGGGGATTCCAGGCTTTTGCGGACGATTTTGCCAACGCCATCCAAAAATTGGGCGTCACCATCCGGTACAACACCAGGGTCGATGAAGTAAGAACAAGCGACCATGGTGTTGAATTAGCGATTAACGGAAAAGCCGAAAACTTTGACCGGGTGCTGGTCACCCTGTCACCGGGGCAGATGGCAAAAATGGCGCCGCAGCTGCCGGAGAATTACTTGAAAGGGCTGTTGGAGTTGAAAAGCCTAGGCGCAGTGGCGTTGATCATTTCGCTCAAACACCAGCTTTCACGCGAGGGTTATTACTGGTTCAACCTTCCAAAGGCATCCGGGTTTCCCTTCCTGGCGCTGGTGGAGCATACAAATTTCCAACCAAAGGAAAAATTTGGCGGGGAGCACCTCATCTATTGCGGGGATTATCTTGAAACAGACCATGAGTACTTCTCGATGGATAAGGATCAGTTGCTGGAAAGATTTATGCCCAGCCTGGTGCGCTTTAACCCTGATTTCAAACCGGATTGGGTCAACCGCGCCTGGCTTAAGAAATCAAATTATGCCCAACCGGTACCGCTGGTGAACCATTCCCAGAATATCCCGGCAGTTCAGACGCCGCTGGAGGGGATCTACTTTGCCAGTATGTCGCAGGTTTACCCGTGGGACCGCGGGACAAACTTCGCGGTCGAGATCGCGCACAAAGCCAGCGCGTTGATCAGGGACTCCTTTGAAAACCAGCAGAAACCCTAAGTAAAGCGTGTTAGATTTAAGTAATAAACATTAAGAATTCCTGATGCCAGATTTTGTGTTGTTGTTGCACAATCGAGCATCATTTGGAAAGCCGGTTAATTTATAAAAAAATAACCACAGATACCAGTTACCCCCGAAATGCATGGTGGAACACCATATATGGGGGTGCGCTAGAGGGTCATGACCTGCCTGTCGGGATATAAATAATCGGAACTTAAATTGGGTTGTGTAAAAAACATCAGGATTTCTTAAGGTTAATTACCTTAAAGAATCAATATTTTTAAGCAAGCGTAGGGTAATCGCCTTGTTTGGCAACAC
Source organism: uncultured Chloroflexia bacterium (assembly GCA_963753625.1). GTDB lineage: Bacteria > Chloroflexota > Anaerolineae > Anaerolineales > Anaerolineaceae > UBA6107. Next base: position 206,907 of record CAVWCP010000002.1, on the reverse strand, counting down.
CCTTTCTGCTAAAATGAGTGCTATAGAAACATTGGGGTAGTTTTTGGGGAGCCCCAAAACAAAACCAACGAAATACCCAATTGAGTAATTGCCTGACCACCTGAACCGGGGGGCTAGCCGTAGTGTACCTGGTGAGTGTGGAATACCATTCTACTAAGGAAGGACGCCGAGTATGAATCCTGATGTTGCCTGGCAGGCTGCCATTGGCCAATTACAGATGGAAATGTCCAAAGCGTCCTATGATACCTGGGTGCGCAGTACAGAGATGCTCAAGTTTGAGCAGGGGGTTTTTACAATCGGCGTGCCCAACGCCTACGCCCGCGACTGGCTGGAATCACGGCTGACAAGCACCGTAACTAGGATTCTCTCGGGGCTGATCGAAGGCACGCAAAAGGTGCAGTTCGTAGTATGGCACAAGGATTACCAACAGGAAGAGCAGCCGAAGGAGGCCATCCCTTCCCTGAACCTGAACCCTCCCATGCCATCCCCAATGCAGCCGGCGTCCTCGCTTAACAGTAAATACAACTTTGAAAATTTCGTGGTTGGCGCATCCAACCGGCTGGCGCATGCCGCCTGCATGGCAGTGGCAGAGAACCCTGCCCAATCTTATAACCCCCTCTTTCTTTATGGCGGTGTTGGGCTGGGCAAGACCCATCTGCTGCATGCAATCGGTAACTATGCGCGCAGTCATGGTCAGCAGGTACTGTATGTGTCCTCTGAGGAATTCACCAACGATCTAATAAACGCCATCCGCACTCACAACACACCGGCATTTCGCGACCGCTACCGCCGCATTGATGTCCTGCTGATCGACGATATCCAGTTCATCGCCGGCAAGGAATCGACGCAGGAAGAGTTCTTCCACACTTTCAATACGCTTCATGGACAGGATAAGCAGATCGTGCTCTCCTCCGACCGGCCTCCCAAGGCGATGAACACACTTGAAGAACGCCTGCGCTCGCGCTTTGAATGGGGGCTGACCGCAGACATCCAGGCACCTGATCTTGAAACACGCATTGCCATCCTGCGCGCCAAGGCTGACCGCACGCAGCATACAGTACCAGCGGGCATCCTTGAAACGATCGCGCGCCTGTTCACCACCAACATCCGTGAACTGGAAGGGGCGCTCACACGCGTGCTGGCTTACGCAGACCTGCGCAACAAACCGCTCACCGAAGACCTGGTGAATGTGGCATTAACTGACCTCATCCCTCAGCGCAATACCTTTGAACCCTCCCGGGTGGTGGATGTGGTGGCGAGTGTTTTTGGCATCACGTCGGAGAGGCTGCTCGGCCGGGACCGCACACGCGGGGTAGCGCTTCCACGCCAGGTGGTGATGTACCTGCTGCGCCATGAGGGCAACGTATCACTTCCACAGATCGGCGAGGTAGTAGGCGGACGCGATCACACCACGGTCATTTATGCCTGCGAGAAAGTGGCAGACATGATGGAGCGGGATGAAATGCTGCGCCGGCAGGTTTTACAAATCAGGGAACAACTTTACGGAAAATCCGCAGTAAAGTAACTTGACAACTTTGCTCCGATTCGTTCGTTTTTTAGTAAAAAGTGATGTATAATACCCAAGCAATACAGATTGTTTGTACTCATTGGTTATTGAGCCATTATTGAATCAACAGTTTGTTCGGGCAGCAGTATGCGGAAATCCCCTCAAGGTTGAGGGGCAGTGTTACAGAAAACATTGAATCTCCAACATCCCAGGCCTGTTACGATTGCCGGGGATGTTTTGTTAACAACCTGATCTGACCTATTCCGCGCTGGTTTGGTACAACCAATACGCGGTCAACTTATACGTACCGAAATGTTGAAAAACAGAAAGGTTTTTTAATGAAGCAACAACAAAATAATAATACCAACAAGGGAGTCTTAAAGATTATCCCTCTGGGAGGATTGGGCGAAGTTGGCGCCAACATGATGGTGTACGAGTATGACAATCAGATAATGATCGTCGATACCGGCCTCATGTTTCCTGAGAATGACATGCTGGGGATCGATTACATCATCCCCGATATCACATACCTGGCAGCACGCAAGAACCAGGTGAAAGGGATCGTCATCACCCACGGGCATGAAGACCACACAGGCGCCATCCGCCATGTTTTGGAAGTGATCAACGCGCCTATCTACGCCACCCCGTTAACCCGCGGTCTGCTGGAAGTAAAACTGGCAAAAAACGGGCAGACTCAAAAAGCCCGCATAGAGACCGTACACGCCGGCGACAGCCGCAAGATCGGACCCTTCACCGTGGATTTCTTCCACGTGTGCCACTCCATCCCTGATGGAGTTGGGTTGGGGATCGATTCACCTGCCGGCCTGGTTGTACATACAGGCGACTGGAAATTCGACCATACCCCGGTGGATAGCTGGCCGACTGATTACGCCAAACTGGCTGAATTCCAGCGGCGCGGCGTTATGGCACTTGCTGGCTGACTCCACCAATTCCGAACGCCCCGGCTGGACACCTTCAGAACGCATCATTGATGACGGTTTTGATAAGGTATTCCGTGAAGCCAAGGGACGCATCATCATTGCCAGTTTTGCCTCTCTCATCTCGAGGGTGCAGCAAGTGGCAAACGCAGCTGTCCGTCACGGACGCAAGCTGGCAATTGCCGGCACAAGCATGCTGGACAACACCAAGATAGCCCGGAATCTCAACTATCTTAAAATTGACGAAAAACAAATGGTCAGCCTGGAAGAAGCGCTGGGCATGAAAGCCAGTGAAGTGGTGATCATGTGCACCGGTTCGCAAGGCGAACCCACATCGATTCTTGGGCGGCTCTCCATGGGCAGCCACCGTATCTTTGATATCCAGGACGGGGACACCATTGTGCTTTCTGCGCACCCCATCCCGGGCAACGAGGAAAACGTTTACCGCACGATCAACCGCTTGATCGAACGCGGCGCGGATGTGGTTTACGAAGCCGTAGCCCCGGTGCATGTCTCCGGGCATGCCAGCCAGGAAGAAATGAAATTGATGCTGCACCTGACTCAACCGGATTACTTCATCCCCATCCACGGCGAGTTGCGCCAGCTCAAGCAGCATGGCAAGTTAGCCCGCCAGGTGGGAATCCATGAAGATAACATCGCTGTCGTCCTCAATGGGCAGACAGTTGAATTCCAAAACGGGCGTATGCGCCTGGGCGCAAAAGTGCCTACCTCGTATGTTTACGTGGATGGCTCTGGAGTAGGTGACGTGAGTGAAGCTGTGATGCACGACCGTGATGTCCTCTCACAGGAAGGCGTTTTTGTTGTCAACCTCGCCATCGATAAATTCACCAATAAACCATTAAAACCAGCCGAGATCACCAGCCGAGGTTTTATCGCATGGAATGATTCTCAGGAATTGTTGAATGGTTTACGCACCCGCATCAATGAGACGGCAGTACGGGCCAATGGCAGTTTACAAAAAGACCTGGAACAAGTCGTGAGTAATTACATTTACCGCGAAACACACCGCCGCCCAATGGTACTGGTTAACGTCATCAAGGCATAAATAGAAAAGAGAACACCTCCGCAAGGAGGTGTTTTGTTTAATCTTTATCCCTGTTGTTCAAATCATTGGAAATGCAGGCGGTCGATCTTGCCCATCGGGAAATCGATCAGGTCGGTTATAGGTACCCAGCGAATCTCGCTGGCGTCCAGGGCTTGCGGCTCTTCCCCGGTGAGAGTGCAATAAAACGCATGGAGGGTGATGCGAAAATGGGTGTAGGCGTGGCGGTACTTGCCGAATTCAGCTCCCACGGAGATGCTGGTACCCAACTCCTCGAAGATCTCACGCTCCAGGGCTTGCGCCATCGTTTCACCGGGCTCCACCTTGCCGCCGGGGAACTCCCACATGCCGCCCAGCAGACCTTTGGAAGGGCGGCGGGCAATCAACACCTTATCTCCTGTGAACCAGCACAGCGGCGCAAACCAGGTAGTGCGGGATAGGTTTCTTCTCCAGGAGAACCGGGCGTTGGGTTTGGACGCCCAGGAGGTTGGACTAGCAGGTTGAAGCAAATGGACATGTCCTGCAGAGCGGAGCGCGCGGTGTACATAGTGTAGCCCCAAAGTCCATAATCGCCTGGTTGTAATCACTGGCTGAACCGGGCGGCAGCAGTTCACGCGCAATCCGCCAAAACTCAGTTTCACCTTCCGGAGTATTGGCGATGTACTCCAGGTTAAAGACACGCGCCAGCACGCGCTTGACATTTCCATCCACAACGGCCTCATCCTGACCATAGGCAATTGAGGCAATCGCTGCCGCGGTATATTGACCGATACCCGGAAGGGTGCGTAATTCCTGCATGCTTTTGGGAACGCTGCCATTGAAATTCTCACACACAAGCTGAGCCGCCTTACGCAGGTTGCGGGCACGCGAGTAATAACCGAGCCCTTCCCAGGCGTTGAGGACATCCTCTTCACTGGCTTGTGCCAGGCTTTCCACCGACGGGAAACGCTCCATCCAGCGGTGAAAGTACGGGATGACGGTATCGACGCGCGTCTGCTGCAGCATGGCTTCGGAAATCCACACCGCATATGGGTCAGGATTACCCCGCCAGGGCATCTGCCGGCTGTTTGCGGCGTACCACTTCAGCAGGGTGCTGCTGAACCCTTTTTTATCCATTGAGGAATTAGAACTGAAAATGACTGCGGGCAGGAACGATCTTTTGCGAATAGTTTTGGATGTAATCCATTAATTTGCTGTGCAAAGTATTCCATTCCGGTGAACTGAGAAGTTGACGGGCGCGATTGAGGTTGGGCAGTGTGGCACCAACCAGGATTTGCGGCGCAGCTCCGTAGACAGTCGCCCAGGCATCAGACAATTCCCAACCCAGCCGCTGCACACCTGGGATGAACTCGCGGATGACGAATTCGAAATACTCCTGCTCGTGTTCGGGCAGGATGTCCCAGGTCATGATCAACTTAACCGCTTGGTCTGATTCCATTATTATTAACCGCCGTTATTCCTCTGGTAATCCAGGACGATAACCTTGGTCTCATCGGGCAATGCGTTTACATTGGGAATTTTGATGGAGGGCAGTGTTTCGACTGTGCCCAGACCCATTTCCTTGAGGAATTTGGAAAGCGGCTCAAGTTTAACCTCAGACTCGCCGGTGGCGTTGGTGGCATAATGCATGGGAATAACAATGTTCGGTTCCAGCAGACTGATGACTTCGGTGGCTTTGATGGCGGTAAGGCTGCTGCCGGCACCGACAGGCACAAGAGCTACATGCACGGGACCGAAATCTTCCACTTCGGTTTGGGTGGGAACGCGGTTCAGATCCCCCAGATGGAGTACGTTAATCCCGTTGAAATCGAACAGATAAAGTGTATTGCGGAGTTCATCGACATCTTTTTTGGTGTGCCCGTTGGTCTGGATACCGGTAACGAAGACGCCACCGATCTCAAATTCACCCGGGCCATCGATCAAATGGGGATCCCCTTTAACTGCAGAGATAAAATTATGGCCGGGTGTATTATGGCTGACCGTAACGATGTCTCCCTTTAACTTGAGAGATTCGTAACCAACCTGCCGGTGGTCATAAGGGTCGGTCACAACAGTTGCAATGCTCGCTCGGTCAATCTGAAACAAGAATGCCCGTACCAGGTAATTTCCATTAAGCCTCCATTTTCAGGCTTATTATACCTTATTGAACCCCGGCAGTTTGTGGTCTCCAAGCTGATTAATGACAAAACCAGCCGGGATGAAAAACGACTGGTTTTGATGATTGGTTTATCTTATGTGCGCAGGCGTTTTTGTTCCTGTGAGATGATGCGGCGCAGGATGGCCAGACGAAGTGGCATAGGTTGAATCCATACCCTCATACGAAAGGGCGCCAGCGCCGAGATTTTTACCCTTGCTCAACGGGGTATCAGAAGCATAATGCAGGATACCGATATCAAATGGAATGCCCTGTAAGATTGACGATCTCGTTGTAGGGATGGCGCTTGGGGCGCGTCATTTCATAGACAGCTGAAAGGTAAGGTCCTGACTTCCATTTCAATATCTGTGTACCCTTCGCGGTAAACCACGTTCATCATTTGAGCGTTCTGCAAAAAGGTACCCAGGACAGAAATCGCTTTTTGGTTATCCAGCACCGTTCCGTAGACCAGGTAGGGCGTCACATCCGCAGCCGTCAGGGCGTTCTGGAATAGGTAAGTGTTTTGTGATTGTTCATCCTGGACAACATTGGGGATCATCACGTCGCCGCGGCGGCCATTGAGGGTGGCAGCCTTGCCCATGATGTAAACCCCGAGGATATCCCCGATATGTTCCGCGAATTTAATGAGAATGTTGTAGGCGCACAACCCAAGCGGGTAATCAATATTGAGGATGAAGGCATCGCTATTCTTCAGGAAGTCGCCACTTTCACCGGCGGGAAGCAAACGGGGATCAAATTTTGCAGGATCGAGCTGGTTGAGTTGGATGATGTCTGCTTCGACATCAAAGGAGTGGATGGCAGGCACTCGCAGCACTACCATGGGCGCTTTCAAATTCTGCCTGTTCAGAATGGAAGCTATTCCCCTTGCGGAGACTGTTGAAACTTCTTTAGCGCATAATACAGGAAATTCTCCAAGGAAGAGGCAGTGGCGGATTCCTGCAAAGCTTTCCACTCTTCTTTAAGCCCGGGGCTGTCTGCCTGACTCGATGAATTTTCGCGATTTCGCTCCCGTTTTGGTGAAGCGCGTATCCCGAGATCAAATTGGTGATGCTGTGCGTGTTGCTGGAGATGAAGTAGACGGGTCTCTCCAATAATTCGGGTCTTTGTGTTCAATATTGTCCCACCACATGCGCGTTGCACGCCAATATTCGCTCAAGGAACCATTCAGTAAACGCATACCAAAATTACAGCTCATTTTTGATTTGGGTGAAAGAGTTCGCGAGTTTCATGTACCCCAGATGATCTTCAACCGGGATAGGTCCTCCACGTGAGATTCCCAGGTAGACCAGCAACTTACTGCCTGGTCCTGGTCACTCTCCGTATCCATTTTTTCCAACATGTCCACCGTTTGATTTTATTAAGGAGGGTGTGCAGTTTATTCCATTCGATCTGGTAGGCAGTTAGAACCGGCACGACATCCTCTATGTCTGAGCGGCTGGCAATGAAAACTGCCAGGGTACCCTTGCCATCAAAGAATGTTGGGCGCCGCCTTGCTTTGGCATAAACCTGCTGTCCAGGTTTCAACATCCGAGTATCCCTGGCGGGCAAATACTGATGGACTTTGACCCAAGAACAATCGAATTTACCTGGCTGATGCAGGGCGGTAATCGCAGAATGGAATAAATGAAGGCAGAAATATCAGGAGAGATTTTCCTGGCATCGATATGCAGTGAGGAATTCATCCCGGCATGCACTTCTTCCAAGGTGCGAATTTGTACTTCTGTTGTTGAACGCAGCAGTGAATAGAGTGTGCGCAGATAAAGATCAATTTCATCAGATGCTGACTTGGGGACTGTTCTTTCCATGTTCACCTCTGGGTAAATTGTAGCATGTCATCCAGGCAAAAAGGATAATGGGGGATGATACACTTGAAAAATCTCAAAAAACCTCTAAAATAAAACCATAAACTTTTATGCTTTCGTTCCAGAAGAACAAAGCAGGTGACATTTTTTGGTAACGCCCAGGGGAGATTTATTAGTATCACCGGGGCTCAGTGAAACCAAAGACCTTCAACAAAAACCAGAAAATAATCATCAGCCTCATCCTGGCAGCAGTACTGATCGTTGTATTGGTTGGTATTAGCTTAAAGCTACGCCTTTTCTCCTCAATTCAACCTATCCCGGCCGTTATAACCCCCATTCAACCCACTCAACTTGACAGGCGCATTTTGCGTGTGGGCGGCGATGCTGATTATCCCCCATTCTCCTTCCTCGAAAATGGCGAGGTAAAAGGATTTGATAACGACCTGATGCGGGCTGTTGGCACGGTAATGGGAGTCGAGGTCGAATTCCACCTTTCTTCCTGGGAGGAAGCAAAAAAGAATCTGCTCTCTGGCACCGTGGACGTGATTGGCGGGATGGCTTATTCCGCTGATCGGGAAGCACAATTTGAGTTCAGTACACCGCATTCAGCCCTTTATTTTGACCTTTTTACCAGGCGGAATTCTTCGATAAAGAATCTGGAAGATATGCAGGGTAAACAGATAATCATCCAACGGGGCGGGGTGATGGAGGATTACCTCAAAGGAATAGATTTTACGGGGGAAATCGTCAGGGTGGAAAACCCTCTCGAAGCGCTGCGCTTATTAGCAGCCGGAAGATACGATGGCGCTTTGTTAAACCAAATTCAGGGGTATTACTTCATCAAGGTAAACCATTTTAGCAATTTAAAGTCCCTGGGGGAATTTATTGAAGAACGACAATATGGTTTTGCGGTGGAGGAATCCAACCAAGTATTATTGCACGAGCTGAATCAAGCTCTCGCGATTGTAAATACCAATGGCGTTTTTGACCAGATTCACAGAAAATGGTTTCTTGCGTATGAGCGGGAGAGTTTTCTCGACCAGGCGCGGTATTTTATATTTGGTGCTGTTGCCATATTAGCCTTTGCTGTAATGGCAGTGGCATGGGTATGGTCTCTTCGCAGAAGTGTGAGGCGCAGGACAAGTGAATTAAAGAACAGTGAAGAACGCTACCGCCTGCTCTTCACAAAATCTCCCGTCGGTCTTTTTTATTATGACACCACATTAAAAATTACCAATTCCAACGAAATCGTAAACCGCATCATGGGTACCAGCAGGGTTGTACTGGAGGGTTTTGACCTTAACCAATTACCTGATACCCGAATACTGCCTGCAATAAGGGCTGTACTTGATCATGAAGAAGGTTATTATGAAGGGCATTTCAATCCAATCGGAGAACTTGTAAGAGCTACCCTTTATATTACACTGCATACAACGCCGATATTTGATGAAAAGCATGAACTCAAAGGAGGTATTGCACTCATTGAAGATATCACCGAGCAGGTGAAAAGCGAACATAAGATCCAAAAACTGGAAGAACGATTTAAACAAGTGTTTTATACCTCTCCAGATGCGATCAACTTAAACCGGCTAAGCGATGGAATGTATATGGATGCCAACCGGAGTTTCATGGAACTGACCGGATTTACACGGGATGAGTTAACTGGAAAAACTTCTGTGGAGTTGGATATTTGGGCAAATCCTGAAGACCGTGCCAGGTTGGTGGAAGAATTGAGGACAAAGGGAGAGGTAAAGAATTTTGAAGCTGAATTCCGCATGAAAGACGGCAGGGTATTAACCGGCCTCATGTCTGCCAGCGTTATCGAGGTTGATGATGTGCCTTCCATATTATCGATCACAAGAGATATTTCAGAGATTAAGAAAACCCAAAACGCGATACTCGAGAGCGAGCTCCGTTATCGTTCGATTTTTGAATCTGTTCCTGTATCCTTATGGGAACAGGACTTTCTTGCGGTTTATGATAATTTGGAAAACCTGCGCTCGCAAGGAATTACTGATCTGCCGGGCTACCTGGAGAACCACCCGGAGTTCGTAGAACAAGCTGTAGAGACAGTAGTGGTATTGGATGTCAACGATGAGTCCATGGAGATTTACAAGGCAAAATCCAAGGCGGAACTTTTTTCAAACATCGGGGCTATGTTTACTGATGAATCATATAGATCTTTCAGGGACGAGCTGTTGGCTATATGGAACAAAAAGACGATCTACAATGGCGAAACAATCAACAAAACCCTGACAGGAGAACCAATAAATGTTAATGTTCTTTACCGTATTCCGGATAACAGAGAAGATTTTGCCCATATCCTGGTGAGCATTAGCGATATTACTGCGCGAAAACAAGCTGAAGAACAAGTTAAACGGCAGGTACAAAACCTGGCTGCGCTGCATGCGGTAGATTTAGCTATCTCTGCCAGCATGGATCTGCCAGTGGTTTTACGGGTATTGTTAAACCAGGTGCAGCAGCAACTCAAGGTTCATTCCGCCTCTGTCCTGTTACTTAACCCGGTTACCCAGAGGTTGAATTTTGCTGCGGGATCAGGGTTCAAGAGCAGGGCTGTAGAAAGAACAAACCTGAAATTAGGGGAAAGTTATGCTGGAAAAGCTGCGCTGGAAAGACGCATCGTATCGGCTAATGATCTTGGCACGCGCTTCTCACAGTTAAGGACCGATGGAATGGAGGAGGACGGATTCACAGATTACCTGGGCATCCCTTTGATCGCAAAGGGTGTGGTCAAAGGAGTTTTGGAGATCTTTAACCGCGGTCCCTTACCGGAAGATCCTCAATGGTTGAACCTTCTGGATTCGATGACGAGCCAGGCTGCCATTGCAATTGATAACGCATCACTTCTTGAGGATGTAAAGACAGCCAATGAAAACCTGCGCCAGGCTTACGATGCCACGATCGAGGGATGGGCTCGGGCATTGGAGCTGCGCGACGGCGATACTGAAGGGCACTCAAGCCGTGTGGCTGATAAGGCTGTTCAGTTGGCTCGCCTTATGGGTTTGAAAGAATCAGAATTGGTTGATTTGCGGCGGGGCGCACTCCTTCATGACATCGGAAAAATGGGGATTCCAGACATGATTCTGCTTAAACCATCTCCACTGACAGACGAGGAGTGGGCAATCATGCGAACTCATCCAACTCTCGGGAAAAACATGCTGGAATCGGTTGAATTTCTCAAAGGTTCATTGAACGTGGCTTACTGTCACCATGAGAAATGGGATGGAACCGGATATCCCCAGGGATTAAAAGGCGAAGAAATCCCATTAATCGCAAGGGTATTCTCTGTGATCGATGGATGGGATGCGCTGCGGTCTGACCGCCCTTATCGGATGGCGTCCTCGATTGAAGATGCCTGGAAATACATCGATGAGAATATTGGCAAGGCATACGATCCCAGGATAGTGGAGTATTTCAAGATCATGATGAAAGATCAAGGTTCAAGGGATCAGGCTGATCTGGCGTAGAGACAGTTACAGTATGCCGGGAACGGCTGACATTGACAAGGATGATCCCGCCGATAACAATCACACCTCCTAGCACCTGAAAAAGCGTAAGCCTCTCACCAGTAAGGGGGATGGCCATCAGCGACGTAAGCACGATTTGTGCCACCATGGTTGGTGAAACTATTGAAGCTGGCAGATGACCCAGCGCGTAGGCGATACTGGTGACACCAATCGCCTGGCAGAAAATACCGATGGCGATAAATACCAAAAAAGTTTTCAAGGGATAGGCAAAAAACGGTATTCCTAATGTGAGGTTCAGACCCAGCAGCAGGATTGCACTAACAATATATATTGACCAGGAAAACCGCAATAGGGACCCGGTCCTGCGTGCCACCTGCGTAACCAGGAAGAAACCTGCGTAAAAGAAGCTGGAAAGGAAAGCCAGAATATCCCCAGTCCCGAGTTGCGGGTGGATGATCAGGTCAACACCGAGGATGAGCCCGGCACCCGCAAGAGCAAGGATTAATCCCAACCAGAACCAGCGGTTGAGCGATTCACGCCAGAAAAGCAGCACAAAGAGTGCCACCCATAATGGGGAGAGGTTGTTGAGCAAAGTTGCGTTGGCGATGCGGGTGAGACCAACCGCAGTGTTTAAAGAGGCGTGATCCAGTGCGACGAATAATCCCGCCAGTATGAGCAAACCCCACCCATTTTTTTGACCGGGAGTCGAAGTTTTTTTCTCTTTCAATGCCAGGGGAGTCAAAACCAATGCGGCAATTCCCAGGCGGAAAGCGGCCGTTATAGTTCCGGGAGCGTCTGCCCAGCGCACCAGGATGGCGGTCATGCTGAGCATAAGGATGCCAATGAGCAGCGCAAGATAGGGTGAGAACCGGGGTTTTACAGGTGATGTGAGCAAGAGATTATTTTATCACCATGGGAGATAATGACGGAATTTTAAGGAGGGTTATTGAATCACGTGACCTTTTTCATGGATTTTTGCTTTGTTTAGCAACCAGATATAGGCGAGATCAAAGAAAAGGATCAATCCACCGGTTACCAGAACAAGGCGGTTGGGTTCCATGAATGACTCTATTCCCAGGACACCCATGAAAATTGTGGGTGCGAGCGTGCCAATGCATTTACTGACGGCTATTAATAATGTTTGACCTTCACTACCATTGCGCTGCGCAAGCATGACGATGAATAAGATTGACATGAGAAGGTTTTGCAAGAACGCTGAATACACTGCTCCCATGAGTAAACCAAATTCCCGGATGAAGGTATATTGCACAATGAATGCTGTAAATAACCCAAAAAGGCTCCATGCGTAGAACCAGGATCGATGATAGTGTTTCGGAAAATAGCGCTGACCATAACGGAAAAAAGTGTACAGCAACCCGAGGTCAAACAGGAACCAGATTGCGTTGATGGCAATTTGGAGTGTGAGCCCGACTTCGCGAAATCCAAATACCGCGTGCAGTAATTCCCAGGCGATATTCAATGCCAGTGCCCAAAATGGCATGGCAAAGGTTTTGTCTTTTAAACCAATACGTATACTATCGATGTAAACAATTGTCCAGGCAAGTCCGCTGACAATGATCAAGAAATTAGCCATATCCAGTAACCATCCTTATCTTTCAAACAATTCAGTTCATTTTACAACCGAATTTCATTTGGTTTTGAAACACGGGGTTTACAAGCGCAATCATTAATAAGTGTTTGCACACCTGGGAATAACTCTGTAAAATGATTTAAGGTGGAAATCGTTTTCAAGTATATATACGAGAGGTCCCATGAAGAAACTCACGTTGTGTTTGTCAATACTGTTGATCGCATTGTTATTCTCGGGTTGTGTATCCATCCTTTCTGCTGATACTACTGTAAACCTCGACAAAAACGAAAAGTGGGCGGTTAACCTGGAAATTCTTTTTGAAGGAGAATCTTTTGAGGAGTTCGGACAGCAATTGGTTAATGGATTGAACTTGCTGGCTACTGAGGGGTTGAACAGCAACATGGATATTCAATTTAAACAGCTTCCTGACAGACAGGGAAATATCCCGTATGAGGTCATCATCTCAGGCGACGGACTCGAAAAGCTAAATGAATTTTTGGGAACTCCAGGGGCATTCATAAAAACAGAAGTGGATGGTGAAACCCTGATTGTGTTTGAGCTGGATGCAACTAATTTGAGCAGCGGCGGGCTCGATATCGGATTTGCCCCGGAATTATCGTTCACAGTTGAGGGTTTGAGGGTGGTAGCAACCAATGGAAAAAAGAATTCTCCAATGTCGGTATCCTGGAAGAATCCAAAGGCAATGATGCAGGCAACTTTTACCACCTCCACAAGCATGGGAATGGCGATTCCCTGGTGGGTAATTCTGCTTATTGGGATTGGTCTTATGGCGATAGTTGTGGTTATCCTGTTGGTTGCGGGAGTCTTTAAGAAGAAGCAACCACAGTCCGCATACGGAACTCCCTACACAAATTCGCCAGCACATACCCCACCATTACAGCCAACGAACTCAATGGAAACGGTAGTGGTTTCAAGGGACGGTAAACCGCAAGTGCCTCCAATTCCCCTCTCGCCAACTGCGCCACCTCCAATTCCACCGCAAACCAATGCGCCACCCCCGATTCCGCCAGTTAACGAATAAAAAAACCCGCCGAAAGGCGGGGTTTTAATCCTGGATAGATTTTAGCAGCGGGATCAATTCGGAGAGGTGGGTGATTTTCCAATCCGGGACTACCAGGGATTGCACGCGAGCATTCTCAGGTCGGTTGGCTCGCCGTGTGATCCAGACTGCACGCAGCCCCGATTTTTGCGCTCCCAGGATATCAGCAGTGAGGGTGTCGCCTACCATAATTGAATTACCAGGTTTCGCGTTCATTAGATCCAGGGCTTTCTGAAAGATCCTTGGATCTGGTTTACGCACTTTTTCTTCAGCAGATACCACTATGGCGGAGAGGTACTTGCGCAAGGACGCATTCTTTACCAGGCGATTCAAATCAGGCAGATCCGAAGCGTTGGAGATCAAGCCGAGTTGATATCCGTTCGCGCGTAAACTGGTGAGAGTTGCGTGAGTATCTGGTTCCGTGTGCCAGCAGGCTTCAGTAACATTGAACATGGCAGCGACAACTTCATCAAGTACCTTCGGGGATGCCTGGGCATGGCCAAGTTGTGACAAGGTTTTATTAACAAAATCCCCAACTGGCTGCTCAACCAGGTCAATATCCCGAACGACGTAATATGCGTTGATGATCTTTTCGTATTGGCGAATGAATTCGCCTGTGTCCAGCGGAAACCCGTTTTTTGTCAACGCATTCGCCAGGGCACGGTAAGACTTGCGCAACATACCGGGAACGTCACCCTCGAAATTGATCAGAGTGTATCCCAGGTCGAAGAAGATGGTAGTTATCGCTGATGATGACATAATCAGATGATGCCCCCGGTAAAACCTGCAGAAGGATCATTCCATTTAGAACTAATAACCCTTAAAATCCTTAATAGTAGCGTTCTGGATCGAACTTGTTCATTAATGCGTCGCCGTGCAGGTATCTTTTAAGGTTCTCAATGAACATTTCACCGGCGCGCTCCTTATACCTGGGGCTAAAGCCGGAAACATGCGGGGTGAGGACCAGGTTGGGAACTTTCCATAAAGGGGAAGTAGGCGGCAACGGTTCTTCGGTGAATACATCCAGGGCAGCACCCGCGAGGCGTTTTTCAGTTAGCGCCAGGGAAAGGGCATTTTCGTCAACAACACCGCCGCGTGAGATATGAACGAAGAAAGCACCTTGCTTGAAGCTGCGGATCACCTCATCGTTGATCAACCCTTTGGTCTCGGGGGTAAGCGGAAGGGTACATACCACGTAATCACATTCTTTGAGCATGGATTTAAGCGCTTCAATAGGATACAGGCGGTGGAAGCAATTCCCGTCAGGATCGCCGTGACCTTCCAGCGTGTACCCCTTATCAACCGGGTGCATGGCATCCTTTTTAACCGCCAGAACTTTAACCTCAAAAGGTTGCAAGAGGCGGGAAACTTCGCGGGCTATACTGCCGTAACCGATCAGTCCTACGGTAGACCCTGTCAATTCCGAAGGTGTAAATTTGTCCCAGCGGTCAGCGGGCCACTCCTTTTTCATTTGGTTAAGAGAAAGTTCAGGCAGGCGATGACCCAGCCCAAGCAGCATCATGAGGATGAATTCACCTTCCTGGATGGCGGAGGCACCGCTCATAGAGGTGAGAACCAGATCAGGCTTGGTCGCCAGCGGGGTATCTAGAACATAATCTATGCCGGCGTAATGGAATTGAATCCAGCGCAGATTGGGCACAAGTTCCAAACCCGGTAGAAGAACGTCTGTATACAACACCTCGGTCTTGTTCCACAAGTCGAGAGGGACCTCCTCCACTTTTTGAGCCGGGAACATAGTGACCTTGATGCGCGGCGTGAGGTTTTTCAGCCGCTGCATAATTGGTTCAGGGAAGGGGACTGTGGTGAGGACCTCAATATTGGGGTGTTTCGCCATCTAACTCCCTTTCAGGTAAATCCCCTCAGGATCCAATTCTTCCCGCAGGAGGGTTAATTCCGAATTCAGCAGGGGTTGGGTGACTTTTACTTCACTGGCGATCTTGATATCCCACCCGGTGTTGGCTTTCACCTGTTCCACAGTACAGCCGGGATGCAGGGCAGTGAGCATTAGTTCGCCATTTTCATCCGGTTCCAGCAGACCGAGGTTGGTGACCACCACCAGGGGTCCGCCACCACGCACACCCGCAGCCTGGCGTTCAGCCCGGCCGCTAAGGAAGCCGGCGGAAGTGCGGAAGTCCACCTTTTCAGGGAAGCGCCGTTTTTGGTGAGGGGTGATGACGTAACAACGGTTCGCCCAACCAGCCATTTCCTGCGAGCCGCCCGAACCGGGCAGGCGTACCTTGGGGTTGGCGTAGTCGCCAATGACAGTAGCGTTGATGTTACCAAAACGATCGATCTGCGCACCGCCGAGAAAACCCACATCCACGTTACCGCGCTGCAGGTAAAGCGAAAAGATATCATACATACCGCACACCGAACTGGCTCCACTGACCAGGGTGGGGTCACCAATGGAGAGCGGCAGCCGCGAGGGTCGAGCACCGATAACGCCGGCTTCGTAGATCATCTGTAGATTGGGAGCATGGGTGCGGCGTGCCAGATTGCATGCCAGGTTGGGCAGACCAACACCAACGAAAACAACGTCTCCATCGCGCAGCAAGCGGGCAGCATTAACACACATCAATTCAGAGGAGGAATAAGAGAGATCTGTCATAAAATCCTTTTTTGTCCACTAATTCCACTAATGCTCCCGAATAAATCCATTTTAATAGACTAAGCGCTTCCATTCCAATTTTGTTGCGCCAAAGTTTATCAATAGTCCTAAGCGATACTTGGTTGCCTTAAGGTAATTAATAATCTGGGATTCATCGATAGAACTTAAGTGGTCTGAAGCTTTTAATTCAACAATAATTTTCTCGTAGGCTACCAGATCAGCGCGATAGTTCTTATGCAGTTGAAATTCCTTGTACCGGATAGCTACTTCACATTGGCTTTGAAAAGGAATTTTCCTGGTGGCTAGTTCAATTTCGAATGCTTCTTGATAAACCGGTTCCAAAAAACCACTACCCAAACTATTGTGTACTTCGAGGGCAGCACCAATAATCAAAAATACCTCTTCCTTATAAAGAAGATCACCAACTATCCGTTTTTGTTGCACCATCAGATTTTGAGCTTCCATCTACATCTCTACCATCAAGTTTTGAATAAATCAGAGTTCCTTTTTTATTTTTATTAGTGAAATTAGTGGATAAATCTTCAAATTAGTAATCTCCGTAATTGACGGGAGCCGCGAGTTTAGGTTTGACCGACAGGCGGGTATGGGTCTCTGCGCCCAATTTTTGCCAGTATTCGTCAGCATCCTTTACTCCGTAGACCCATTCCTCCAGCCACTGGTTTACGGCATTGGGGTTCTTCGCTGATCTTATCCCAGTTGAGATAGAAGACATTATCACGGTCATAGTAGCCCTGGGTATAAGAAGGATGTGCGCAGTGCGGAACGTGGCAGACGGCTTTGACGATCAATTCCGGGATGAGGGTACGGTTGGGGTCAGAGCGGATGACATTCTTCGTCGACGATCTCTTCAGCGGTGATGATGACATTCTTTGATGCAAATGCCACCTCTTTTTGCTCGCCGATGATGCCCCAAATGTGGGCATTTCCGTTCTTATCTGCGCGCTGAACATGGATGATACCCACGTCAGGGGTGAGCGGGGGAACGGTGATCACCTCACGCCCGGTGTAGGGGTCCTTGACTCGGCGGATATTGGGATTATTGTGTTCCAGGTCAGTAGCAGCGGTTTGATTCATGGGGATAAAGGGGAGTCCGGAGGCGCCGGCCTGCAAGCGCGAGATCATGCCAAAATGGGAATATTCCTCCCATTCCAGCCGGCCAGCCTCCAGTTCATTGCGGACGATACGGAGAGAGCCCACACCCGGGTTGCCGATGTAGGAAAAGATCAACTTGCGTGGCACAACCGGCAGCTACCATCTGATCATAGATCAGGTCAGGAGTGGCGCGCGCCAGGACGAGATTTTTACGTCCCTGCCGGATGATTTCGTGCCCGGCAGCAAAAGGGATCAGGTGAGTGAACCCGGCGCAGTAAAGCGTATCACCGTCATGCACATAATTGGTAATGGCTTCTTTGAGTGAGCAAAGTTTGGTCATGGGTCACTTCCGTTTCAAGATTTACTTTTCTACTATAGTCTTTTTTACCCTGGTATGAATTTGTTCGTGCATATACAACTGCAGGTAATGTAAACCGCCGGCATTCTTGCCGCTCGATCCGGAACCTTTCCAGCCGCCAAAGGGTTGGAAGCCAGGCCAGGCACCGGTCGTAGCGCCCTGCGGGCGGTTGGCGTAGGTTACACCCGCTTCGATATTTTCAAAGAACCAGTCAGCTTCCTTATCGCTGCCGTAGAATCCGGCTGTAAGACCGTAATTGACATCATTTGCCATTCTCATGGCTTCTTCGAGATCAGTGAACTTGCCAATCGTGGTGATGGGGACGAACATTTCGTGTTTCCACAGGCGGTGGGAGTACGGGAGTTCAGCCAAGGTTGGGGCACAGAAGTAACCCTTGGCATATTGCCCTTCGGTCAGAACTTTGCCGCCCGTGAGGATATTGCCGGCATCATGGAGTTCTTCGCAGAATCCTTTGAAGTCGGCATACGAGTTTTTGTTGACCACAGGACCCATGATTCACATTGCGGTCAGTGGGGTTGCCGACAACATACTTGTTGGTGGCATCCACCAGTTTCTTCACCAGGGCATCATATACTGGTTCTTCAATAAAGATGCGCGACCCGGCCGAACATTTTTGCCCCTGCAGACCGAAGGCTGAGCGGATGAGCCCGAGGCAGGCAATATCCAGGTCGGCATTTTTGGTAACGATGGTGGGATTCTTGCCGCCCAGTTCCAAGATGGTCGGGCGCACATAATTACGCGTTGCCAAAATCGCGGAAGATCTTCATGCCCACATCAAACGAACCGGTAAAGGTAATGCCATCCACTTCGGGGTTGTCGATCAGTGCCTGACCAACCGTGGAGCCGGGTCCGGTGACGAAATTGAAGACGCCGTCCGGAACGCCTGCATCGCGCAGACATTCAGCGATCAAGCGGGTGGTCCAGGGGGTATCGGTGGCAGGTTTCATCACGACGGTATTGCCGGCAACCAGGGCAGCGCCGGTGGGTCCGCCGGTGAGGGCAGCGGGGAAGTTGAATGGGCTGATGACCAGCCATACGCCGTATGGGCGCAGGACGGAAACGTTGGTGCTGACGAACCCTTCAAGGGGATCGCGTTCCCATTTCAGCAATGAATCCATTGTTGGCTTCCATGCGGCTGCAGGCATAGCGGATCAGGTCGGCAGTTTCAGCGACATCGCCAAGACCTTCCATGCGGTTCTTGCCCACTTCAAGGGAAACGACAGCGCCCATCTCATAGGTGCGCTCGTCCATGATCTCTGCGGCTTTGCGGATGAGGCGGACACGTTCCTGCCAGGGGGTGCGGCTCCAGCCTTTGAAAGCCTTTCGGGCAGCCGCAACGGCAGCATTGGCATCAGCGGCTGTGCCTTTTTGGAAAATCCCAAGCACTTCATCGGTGTTGGCTGGATTGCGGTTTTCAATTTTCTCAGCGGCAAAAACTTCCTTGCCATCGATGATCATGGCATATTCCTGCCCTAAATTTGCCCTTAATTTTGCCAGTGCTTGTTCAAAACGTTGATGCAGTTCTTCGGGTGGATTGAACATGGTGGCATAAGTGAGTTTGAAACTGGATTCAGAAGCCATTTGAAAAACCTCCGGGAGAATTTGATCGAGTTTAAGTATAGCCCATCCCTCTCAAGCGCGTCAAAGAAAGCATTGAGAAGTGCTGTAATGATTATTGTTAAGAGTCTGCTAATTTTGGATGGGGATAATGCGGAGAGCTTGTCTGCCAGATCTGACAAAATCTTTTTCGATCCAGATGTGATGGGACCTGCAGTGGATACTCTCCGTGCAGCACATCCTTCCAACGGGTTGGAATGCCGGAAAGCCCGTAAATTGCGCCGGCAATTGCCCCGGCAACCGCCCCAGTTGTATCGGCATCATTGCCCAGGTTAACCGCCTGGACGAGGGCTTCTTCAAATGATTGCGTGGTCAGTACAGCCCAAAGGGCGCTTTCAAGCGTGTGGCGCACCCAGCCTGTGTTGGGGAGGTCTTTGCGGAAGCGCACCGGCGCTAACTCAATTTCTGTGCGGAAATTCAGGGTTAAAGTTCACCTGTTCCAGCGCGCCGGTGATTGATTGGCGCAGTATGGCATCCGGCGCAAGGTTGCGCCGGCCATGGACGATCTTATAAAGGAGCAGGTTGGTGAAAACGCAGGCATCAATACAATCCTGGTTGATGTGGGTAATTTCGGATTGCAGGCGGGACTCGACCACCAGGTAGGAGGGATTATCCCAACAGGCGATGGCAACCGGCCAGCAGCGCATGAGCGAACCATTGCTGGCAGATTCCGGATTTGCCCGCTGCACAGTTTTCGAGGCTTCACGCCAGGGGGTACCGCGGGCGATCGATCCTGAGTACATGGCTGGTGTGGATTCCGATATCGGGAGGATTGGTTTGGAACCACGCCACTAAAGCGTCCAGCCAGGTCGTTTGGATCAAGCGGATGGGTGATGAGCAGACTTTCTGCCAGGGCAAACGCCATCTCGGTGTCATCCGTAAAGCTGCCGGCTGGCAGTGCTCCTGCGGTCATTTCTGTCAGCAAGGCATGCAGCGGGCGCGGGCGCTGGAATTCCAGCGGCATACCCAGCGCATCACCAATGGCAGCCCCAACGGCAATTCCACGCAAGCGATCAGTTGGAGGGTTCAAGGTCTATCCCCCGCGAATGACTTCTTTATATAACTTATCGACAGATACCCGTATGGTTTCCATATCCGCGCGTTCATTCAATGATCCTGGCTTAAGCCTGGCTGATGAAGACTGCAATCGTGGTGGAGGTCAGTCCAAGTAAAATAGCTTCCGCCAGCGCTTTGGGATCCTGCGGATCGACCAACAAGCCGTTCTCCCCCGGGGTGATCCATTCACGGATGGAGGGCAGGTCACCGCAGATAGGCAGGCAGCCGGCTGCCATGGCTTCAAGTAAGGTATTGGGAGTGCCATCGTGGCTGCTGATGGAGACTGAGACGTGGGCAGCGGGCAAACTCGCGCCATAACTCTTCCTGCGTGAGAAGCAGGAAGCAGCTTTACATTGGCTTTCAATTCCAAGCGCATTGATCCAATTTTCAGCTTCAGGCTGGTCTGCCATTGAGGTGCACGAGAATTGCAGTCTCAGGCATGTCTTTGAATACCAGCGGGATGGATTTGAAAAAGGTTCAGAGCGGACATAGGAACGCAATCCGCGCGGATTGAGAACGGTCGGTACAGTCGGATTTTGCGACCCCGTGAAATGGCATTGTTTCAGCTCGCGCAGGTCAATTCCGCCATTGCCAGGTACGACCAGGGTAGGTTTATGCGGAGCAAAATCCCCATTCTGCAGCACGCTGAAACATCCATCTGCGTATCCGACATGAGCGCAGATGCCCTCTGTCATGCACTTGCGGGTGAGTGCACGCATACGGGGGGTGGAGGGAGCATGCAGGGTAAAGTCATTTCCCCAGGTGGAAATGATCAGCGGAATCCCTGGAGGATCATAACTGGCGAGCATACCTTCAAATGGGATGCGCATGGCATGGAGGATATCCGGTTTTTCGGTATCTATAATGCGCTGTAATTCACCAGACTTGAGATTGAGCGTCCATGGACCCAACCAGTGGCGCAGTTTTTGAGCAGCCGGGCGGATTCGTGAGATGATGCCAGAAGATCTATTTTGCCCTGACCCACCAGCCTGGCTGCCGCCAAATCTCGAAAATGCCAGGGGAAGGATATACAAGTTTTCCACACCCTCTATTGGAGGGCAGGGATAGGAAGAAACGAGGGAAATGCGATGCCCGAGGGGTTTGAGCATGGTAATCCAGCGGCGCGTGATGGGGCTGCGGCCATCAGCGATCAAAAGAATCTTTAAGGGAATTGTTTCTTCCATTAATTATCCCTTGATCACTTCACGATCGCATGTAAAAATGAATCCACCATCTTTTCCAGATTGACTCTCCTCGGTGACAATGCGGAATGATTCCATGCCCCATGCGGCGCAGGCGGGGAACATCGGATCAATGCGGAAGTTAAATGCTGCAGTCAGATCATCCACTGTTGGACTGGGTGAGCATCCAGCCATTTTCAGGACGGACCAGTTCGCCTGGGTGCCATCGGCCTCTCCAACCATCACAGGCAGGGCGTGTGCCATGGCCTGCTGCACTGCCAGCCCGCCGGTACCGGGCAAAACAAAAAGGTCTGCAGCAGCAAATAAGGTTCCAGTTCCTGCCCGTGTTTTGCACCGGGGAATTCGGCTGCGGGGTAATACCTTGCCAGCAATCGCCTGCAAGCGCGCGCGATCAGGTCCGTCTCCCACGATCACCAGCTCCGGCTGCAAATGAGCGGGGATTTTGCGCAAGCTTGCAGCAGAAGCTCAATACGTTTGCGTTCCTGCAGCCGCCCACAGAAAAGTATGCGAGGGTTTCCATTCGAATATTCCAGACGGGCGCAGAGATAGCGGTTGTGTCGGGCGCTGGCGAAACGGCATTTGGAGCAACAAAAACACAGTCCAGGATCAAAACCGGCAGCAATGTATTGCTCAGCGCCAGTCTGAGAATAAGCAATGATCGCATCCAGGCTGTGCAGGAATTCGCGCGCGAATGCAGGTTTCTGCCCGACCAGTCTTTGGCGCGCCTAACCCCCAACCGATGACCGGTAACTGGCGGTGGTGCATCCATTGAATGGCAAGCGGGGTGGAAAGGTAACGCGGATTGGCTTCAACGATGAGCACCTGCGGCTGCCAGGTTTCCAGCCAGTGAATAAAACCACGCTGGATGCAGGAATATGTTTTCCCGCTGAAAAGGTGCATATTCCTGGCGCGCACAAACCGCGCGGAGGTTAATTGGCTGGACGTGGCGATGGCTTCCTGTGTGCGCGGCAAGCCGGCAAACACTTCCAATCCGCCAATACAGGATTGCCCCAACAGGTTAAAGAAAGGAGCGCGGTACTCAGGGAGGACCCGCTGCTGCAGAGCCACCCTGGCTTCGATAATCGTCATCCCACCACCACGTTCACCTGGGAACCGGTACTGTGTCTTGACCACGTCAATGCGCGCCGGGAATGCATCTTTGAGTTCCTCAAGGTGGGTGATGACCAGTATTTTGGCAAAATCACTCTGAACAAGGTTGATGGCTTCGATCAACCGCTGACGACCGTCGGAATCCTGGCTGCCAAAACCCTCATCGATTACCAGGGTTTGCAATCGGGCACCTGCACGGTTGGAAAGAACACGGCTGAGTGCCAGGCGGATGGCAAAATTGATGCGGAAAGCCTCGCCGCCGGAGAAAAGTTCGTATTCACGTTCTCCGGCAGCATCCCGGATGAGAATATCGAGCGTTTCTTTGCGATCCTCCCGCTTTTTGTCTCGGAACTCGCGCTGGGTTTCAAACTTCACCGACATATTCCCGGAACTAAGCCGGTCAAGGATCTCATTGGCGTGAGTTTCAATTTCCGGCAGGGATTGTTCGATGAGGAGTGCCGGAATTCCATCTTTTCCAAATGCTTTTTCCAGGATCTTGAGGTTGGCAATGTTGTGATTGATAAACGTTTTTTCTTCCAGGCGGGTCTCTTTTTGAACCTTTTGCCGCGCAAGTACATCCACCTGGTTGCGGGCGTAACCCACCTCAGTCAGCAGCTTGTTGACCTGTTCCTGCATGGTGTAATATTCCCGCTCCAGTGAGTCCAGATTTGGGGAACCTGCCGTGAGTTCAACCAGTTTGGCGTTTGCTTCGCGATATTCTTTTTGCACGACATCCAGATGTGATTCTGCCTGGTTGATAGCATTTTCAAGGTCCTGCAGCTCCCTTTCAAGAGGCACCAGCGCGGCTTTTGCCTTTTCCAACTGGCTCAAGCGTTCCTGGCTGCTGCGACCTGATTGTTCCTGGAGACGGAGTTTTTCGTGCTCAGCAGCGTCGTAGCCGAGTTGTTTTAATTCAGCATCCACCCGCGCCAGCTCCTGGCGGGCTTCCTCGCATAATCGCGGGTTGACAGGCGCGTGGTAATTTCAGTCAGGCGGGGCAGACCGCTTTCTTCCCATTTCTTGAGGGTTTCTTCCGCTTTACGCAACTCGTCGTTTTTTTGATCGAATAGCCGCTGTTGTAATTTCAAATCAGCTTCCGCCCTCAGCAGGGACTGCAGTTGGGTTTCTTTTTCGCGGCTGGCAACATCACAGTGATCAGCGATACGTTGATTCTCGCGATACTTATTCCCTTTTTCAGTGCCGCGTTCGGTGAGAGTGTCCACCAGGCGGTGGCGCTCGGCAGAATTTAGAGGTTTTTCACAGGTGGGACAGTTTGCGCCAGTAGCAACCTGCAAAGTGGCGATGCGTTCTTTGAGATCATCCATTTCCATTTTCAGGGCAGAGTTCTCGGTTTTTACCCGCGCTTTTTCTGCGACGAGGTTACGCAAATCCAATTCCAATACAGGGCGCATCTCTAATTGGTTGGTGTCTGACTTGATCAATCGATTGAGTTCATCAAGCGCGAGGTTAAATTCCGGTATCTTCGTTTGCAGGGTATCGAACTCTTTTTTAAGCAGATTCAACGAATTCAGTTCAGTTTCCAGGCTGGCGCGTTCAGCCTCGATCTTCAATAAAGGAGCCTGGCGTTTGGATTCAAACTGCCTGAAGTTGGCGGCAATCTTCTCCACTGCTTCCAATTCTGTGCGCGTTTTCTGCCACTGCGCAAAATCCTCCTTGATCTGCTCCTCTGACTCGATCTGCAGCAGGTAAGATATTCGTTCTTCCTGGCGGGAACGGAGATGATCAACCTTGAAGTCAAGTTCAACCTGCAACCGCCTGATCTCTGCTGCCTGTTTTTCGACCTGTCTCTTTTCAGCATTAATGCGGTCTGTGAGCAGGCGCTGCTGGTCTAAAAGGGCTTTTTTGGTTTCAGATAATTCTTGATTAACTTTGTAACTTTGTTCGAGCGCTGCCAGGTTTTTACGCCGGGTTTCTTCTTCGTTTAATTCGGTTTCAATTTCCTTGAGAAGTCCTTCGATGGAGGCAAGTTCCAGCTCCTCAGTCCGGCGGCGGCGGGCAGCTTCTTCTTTATATTTCTCCCACGCCTCAAGACCGAGGATGGCAGAAAGGATGCGTTTACGGTCACCGGGGCGCTGTTGGGCGAACTGGTCTGCCCGCCCCTGCAAAAAGAAGGACGCGTTAATGAACGTCTCGTAATCCAGCCGCATCGTGGCGCGGATACGTTCTTCAGTGGCGCGCAAGGTGGCTTCAGTGAGGGGTTTCCAACTGGATTCCTGATCTTGAACGAAAAACTCCAGCCTGGTGGATTCGTTTTTTTTCTTGCTGCGTTGAACCCGGTAGATGGTGTCTTCGTAGGAGAAATCCAGGAGCACCTCTGCTCCGGTGGACTGGTGGTTGATGATCGTGTCATCCTTGCGCCTGGCTTCACCAAAAAGAACCCAGGTGATGGCGTCCAACAGAGAAGACTTGCCAGCGCCATTTGAACCGCTGATACAGGCAAGTTCAAAATCGGTGAAACTTAAATCCACCCGCTCGCGATAAGAGAGGAACCCTTCGACCTGCAGACGGATGGGGATCATTGGCTGGCTCCTTTTTCTTTCTTGGGGTGAGCGATGGGAGTGTCATATTTATTGACGAGCACTTTATCCACACGGCGTCCGTCCATATCCAGGATCTCAAAACGGAAATTCACCCAGTGAAAGTGCTGGCCGGGAGCGGGAATGGCACCAAGTTGATGCATGACAAAGCCGCCGACAGTCTGGAAACCGACCTGTTTTTCCTCCGGCAGCTCATCCACGTCGAGCAGTTCTTTTAATTCATCAATAGGGAGAAGCCCATCCAGCAGGTAGGAACCATCTTCGCGCTTGACGATCTCGGAATCCTCCACCTCATCATAACTGGGGATCTGACCCACAATGGATTCGAGCACATCAAAGAGTGTAACCATGCCCAAAAGGCCGCCGTATTCGTCTATCACCATGGCTTCGTGCACGCCGGCTTCACGCACCATTTCAAGCGCCCGCATGGCGGGGGTATTTTCAGGTACGAAAAGCGGTTTTTGGATGAGGTCGAGCAAATTATAGGGGGCATTAACGAGATGTTTCTCGAGGACATCCTTGGCAGCCAGGATGCCCACCACGTTATCCAGGGATCCCTGGGCAACAGGGAAGCGCGAGAAAGAACTGGCCAAAACTTGCTTGAGAATCTGGTCTGGCGAATCATTGGCATCCAGCCAATCTATTTCGGTGCGCGGGGTCATAAGGGCATTAATGGAGCGGTCATTCAGACGGAAGATGCCTTCCACCATGTCCTGTTCGGTTTCACCGAACACTCCCACCTGGGCTCCCGCCTCGATCAGTACTTTGATTTCTTCCTCAGTGATGGGCGGTTCTTTTGACGCCTTGACACCCATTATCTTGAGGCCGAGGTCAGTTGACGCTGAAAGGAGGTGCACCACAGGCGCCATGGCTTTTGAGAGAAAGCGCATGAACCCTGACACGCGTGAGGCAATCTTCTCGGGATCATTCAACGCCAGGCGTTTTGGGATCAGCTCACCGATCACCAGGGAGAAATAGGTAACCAGCAGAACGACAATAGTGATGGAGACCGCAGACGCGTAAGGCGCCAGCCATGCGATCCTTTGTAAAACAAGGGTTAACCGGTCCGCCAATGTAGCGCCGCCCAATGCACCGGTGAGGATGCCAACCATGGTGATGCCAACCTGTACGGCTGAGAGTAGTTTGCTGGTGGATTTGGTCAATTCGAGGGCAGATTTTGCACCCCTGTCACCCTCTTCTGCTTTTTGTTCCAAGCGCACTTTGCGTGCTGAGACCAGTGCGATCTCAGACATGGCAAAGAATCCGTTGACGAGGATGAGGACGAGGATAAAAAATATCTCCAGGAACGTGTTGCTCATGGGGTCACCCACCTGCTTCCTGAATATCAGTCTGTCCGCTGACTGATTGAATGATAGAACCGGCCAGGGTTTGAAGAATCTCGGTGTCGCCCGGTTCGGTGTGAGTGGATTTCCAGTAACTATCCAGCAATTCCAATGGTGAGAGGCTGCCGATGGCAGCATCGGTTGGCAGGCGCAGGCGCGCTTCTTCCTGCGGTCTGCGCACCAGGTGGAACTCAAGCGCTGACGCGCATCTTTCCCGCAAGGCAGGTTCATCCAGGTAAACATCCAGGTCGCGTGGGTATTCCACCACCAGGCGGATGATGGAGTCGGCGAGCTGCTTGGGTGCTGGAAGCATATCCGGGACCTTGGCAATCATCTCGTCGCGATCATTGACCCTGATAAAACGGTCAATAAAACGCCGGCCTTCAAGCAGATGGGCTTTGTAAGTGGTTTTACCCTTTTCGATCTCGGCGATGACGAAATACTTCTCGTCCGCGGCTTCGCCAAAATCAACCCGCTCGATGGAACCGGAATAAATTACGGGTGGATGATTGCCGGGGTTGAGATCCTGGTGCTTATGGATGTGTCCGAGGGCAACGTAATCCAGGCGCGGGTCTTTCACCAGGCTGCCTGGTAATACCAGGTCCTTGCCCAGCATAACCGTGCGCTCGTTGCCATATAAAGCACCCTGAACTGATCCGTGGGCAGTCAGGATGGTTGGCAGGTCGGGATCCAGATGGCTCATCCACTCCTGCAGGATCTCGGTCAGGCGGGTTTCGAGTTCTTCATTGATCTTCTCAGGTTCAGTGCCGGATAATTCCAACGCAGCCATGAGCCCGGAACGGAAGACCCAAGGCATTGCCAGCACCTGCAGGGGAAGGCCCCACAAATCGGCGGGTTTAAGGAATTCAGGTTTCCCCAGTACGCGCACATGGGGGACTTCCAGCGTGGCAAATTCATGCAGGGTATGCGCGCGTCCGCTGGATGGGCTGAGGTCATGGTTGCCGACGAGCAGCAGGGTGGGGATGGCTGCATTGGATAGCCGCATAATACGCCGACCCCATTCGCGTTGAAAAGTAGGCGCGGGCAGGCGGTCTTTATAGGCATCTCCGGCAAAGATCACCAGGTCAACCTTTTCAGCAATGGCGGCGTCAACAATCTTGTCGAGTGCTTTTAGAAAATCAACCACCCGCACGTGCAGGCCGGTTTCCGGATCATGCTTGCCCTGGGTGGCAATATCGATGTGCGCATCCGCGAAGTGTAATACTTTCAACATTCTATTTCCCCGCCTCTCGTTTTTCTTAGCTGTCATGGCGCAATTCCAAGGGTGGTCAACTGATCTACACTGGGGATGAATCCCGGGTGCCACACCAGGCTTTCACGCAGATCATTAATCGCGCCATCCTGGTCGCCAAGGGAAAGTTTGGCCAGCCCGCGCCAGTAAAAACTCTCTTCCAATGAGGGTTTTGCCATTTTGTTTAAAGTTTCATCAGCCAGGGCGATCACATCCTGGTAACGCTGGGTGTAGTAATAAGCAAAATAGGGTCCGGTTTGATACCATAGGATGCGCCATGGGCGTGATTTTTCGGGAATCAGGGGGTACATCCCAAAAGCGGTATCGTATGCCAGGGCGGCGCCGGTGTAATCATTCAGGTAAACCAGGCTGGTGCCGGCGTTGAACCAGGCAAAGTACAGGTCGCGGGGATCGGTCAGGGTTTTTGTTTCCTGCAGCGCACGGTCGTAAGCAATGCGGTACGCATTGGTTTCATCCGCTAACGCTCCAAGAGAATTGAGCACGTCGTTGGTCTTGTCCAGTGGATAAACCACGAAAAAAACATTGTTGAATGCCCGCCAGTTGGCGATCATGGTGTCGTAGGGTACTTCAAATCCGGTGGAGTTCTTCCAGTTATCGCCAATGTGGAGGAGGTTGTAGGAGTCCTGGGTGAAGAAGACTTCGCGTGCGTCATCGTAGCCGATGACCAGGTTGTAATGTCCCATCCAACCTTCAAAATCGAGACCTTCAAACCCTTTTTCCACCATCAGGGGGAAGCCGGCAGCCAGCAAGGTTTTGAGCGTGTGCAGATCGCCACCCATACGTACCAGTGCTCCAAATTCGGTATTTTCCTGCACATAAGTTTGCAGTTCATAAGGCATGACGTTCTTGTCATCGACGTTTGGTTTTAAGTAAGGGGCAATATGATCCTGGGGGACTTCAGCATCCGGATTCAACGTGCCGACCCAGTCATAATAGGAAAGGTACATGGAGAGGGTTGCCGGTCCGCAGTTGTTAAAGCGCTGTTGTTCAGGGCGCACCCCCTTAAGGAAGACGCGCGAAGGCAAAGGCTCCGGGGTGCTGGTAATCGTTGGGGTCGGCACCGGAGTGGATGGCTTTTCCGTTGGACTGGGAGTGACCAATGCTTTTAGGGTTGCCTGCACAGCCGTTGATACAGAATCCACGCCGCTTTGCCCGGGGGTGAACACGGATTTTTCCGGTGGAAAAAGAGCGTATTTGATTTCGCTGTAGACCTGGGAGATACGGAAGCTTAGGCTGGTGCGGACACGCGGTATAGCCAGACCTATGCCTGCGAGGATGACAACAACAGCCAGGCCGTAAAGAACGATCTTCCGGCTTTTCTTCATAATCGGATTATATCATTTGTGGTTGGCAGAGAATTTGCTGCAGCTTAAAGCCCAACGTTGTTATTTCAGCGGGTGTGCCTCAAAAAATTCCCACATCATGCGTGTGGCATCGATGGACTGAGACGTTTTACCAACGATCCAGGCCGGGATGGGTTCCCCGCCAGGCCAGGAGTGCCCGCCGCCGGCGATCGAGTAGAAGACCACCTCGGCATCCTCATCACAACCTGTGTAGCGCATGCCGCTGATGTCGTTGCCGCTGGACGGGAATAATTCCGGTACCGGATCACACTGGTTGACTGCTGCGTACCCCTTGACCCATGTCGGGATGAAGGGAAAGGGAACATCAAACGAATGCGATGGTCCACCGCTGTAGGGCACCACCGGGTCAGCTGTACCATGAAATAATATCAGCGGCATTGGTCGGGTGGGAGCACAATCTTCCAGGGGGTATAAATACGCGCCAGCAACACTCCCGACCGCGGCAAGTCGCCCCGACAGTGTACACGCCAGCAGGTAAGACATACCACCCCCGTTGGAAAGTCCATTGGCGTAAATGCGCGCCGGGTCGATATTGTACTGCGCATCCAAATGGTCGATCAACTCCGATATGAAGCGCACATCAATGAGGGCATCATCACCAGTGGCTGTAGTACCAGAGGCTCGCCAGCGCTTGGGGAAGCGTGTTCCCGAGGGATAAACCACGATGAATCCTTCCTCGTCGGCTACTTCGTTCCAGTGACTGATGAGGGCTTCATGCGCCGGCCACTCTGCGAAACCGTGGATGGCGATGACCAATGGGACGGGTGAAGCTCCGTCGTATTTTTCCGGCACATGCAGCAGGTAAGCGCGCCTCTCCCCGGAAGAGACGATGGTCCCACTCCTTTTATCTACAATGAGGAAGATGGCGGCAAAGACTGCGATTGCAAGCATCACCAGGGCGACCAAGCTGATCAACACTTTTAGAGCTACACCCAATAAGCGGAGTGTTTTAGACCTGTTTGCCATGATGATGTCCCTTGTGGCTATTGGCGTAATAATTGGGTAATTCCTCCGGCACGAGGCGCAGTTTACCGTTGACGCAATCCGCGATCGGGATCCACAGAGCGTCTGCCACATCCCCGTTGGCTTCCACCAGGCGGAAGGTTTTGTGTTCGTAGAAGGCGAGGTCGGAAAAGCGCGCGGGGAAGAGAAAATCGATTTCATGACCTCGTTTGCCGTCGCAGACGAAATGATTCTCTACTACAAAAGGCGAGGCGATCAATTCGATCTCCGTATCCAGTTCCTCGCGCACCTCGCGGACTACAGTTTCATGCGCGTGCTCACCGAACTCCACGGATCCACCCACCGGGCGGTAATAATCATCCCCTTTGACTGAATCATGCATCTTAACCACAAAGATCATGTTTTTTTCCTCGATCCATGCCAGTGCTTTTACCCTGATTTTTTGTGGATTCACCGGTGACTCCATTTCCAATAAGTATATCCATAAGCGGGTTGCATGTAAAAACGCTCCCTTTCAGGAGCGTTCATTGATTACCCTGACCAATTCATTATCTGATGGGCAGAAACTTGTCGATTTAAATCGTTGAGGATGGGTGTTTCTTCTCCTGCTTCTGTTTTCTTTTTTCCTTGATGGTTAACTTGGGCTTCTTCTTTTGTTCTTTCTTGCCTTTATCGTTCTTACCGCCACTTTCTCCCATTGTCTCATCTCCTTGTAAATATCTGGTATTGCTTCGAACTTTAAAAGTATAGCACCAAGTAGATAAATTACATCTAGGAAATCACACTTTTTTTGTACCGTCAAATGTCCACAATAATCAGAGGCTACCTGACAATATGTCAGATTGGGCTTGAAACACCCCGTTTTATGGTTTATGATTAAGAAATAAGACAAATTACGTCTTAATATTTGGAGATTATTATGAAATTCCTGCGAGTTCTTTTGATCATCTTAATCATTGCGGCTGCGATAGCTGCGGTAATCCTTTTACAGCGTAAAATAGCAACCCCGGCTGTGGTAGCTACTTCCAGCACCTTTTCCACGCCGGAAGCAGCCCAACAGACCGAAGTGCTACCCACAAGTACCATTGCGGCTACCATAGAGGTGATTCCTACTGCTGCGCCACTTGTGCTTCCTCCCGAGGATGAGGCTTCTGCCAGGCTCACAGTACCCGCGGGATTTGCCATCCGCATTTTTGCTGATAATCTCACTGGCACACCACGTTTCATGGCAGTTTCCCCTCAAGGGGATCTCTATGTCTCATTATTCGGAGGCGGACAGATCGCGCTCCTGGCGGACCGCAACATGGATGGTCTGGCAGATGGAACGGAAATTGTGGCCAGCGGGCTCAAAGGTCCTCACGGATTGGAATGGCACGACGGCTGGTTATACGTGGCAGAACAGGGCAGGGTCAGCCGTCTGCAGGATGGAGACAATAACGGCTCCTTGGAGATAATGGAAACAATAACGGAAAATATCCCCGGTTCGGGCGGACATTCCTCGCGCACCCTCCATTTTGGACCTGACGGCATGCTTTACGTCAGCGCGGGGTCAAGCTGCAATCTCTGCGCGGAGAGCGATCCGCGCCGGGCTGCCATCCTGCGTTTTAACCCTGACGGCAGCATCCCGGCGGACAACCCGTTTGCGAATGATCCCGACACTCAAAAACAGGCAGTCTGGGCGTGGGGTTTGCGAAACAGTGTGGACTTCCTATGGACGCCTTCAGGGCAGTTGTGGGCGGACCACAACGGGCGCGATAACCTGATGGATTCTCAAGGCACGCCGGACACTCTGCCGCCGGAAGAGATCATTATCCCGGTGCAGGGCAACAAATCTCACGGCTGGCCCTACTGTTACACAGATGTCCTGGGCTTTAATTCAGGCGGTATCCCTGAGGTCACCGACAACCAGACCGGGCTCTCGATCCCTGATGGATTTGACTGCTCACTGGCAAATGTGGCACCGGCGCTGTTCACGGACCTGGCGCACAGCGCACCATTGGGGATGACCCTGGGAGATGCCAACCTGGCTTTCCCCCTGGATTACAAGACCAGCTTGTACGTGGCGTACCACGGGTCATGGAATACCACCCCAGCCAGTATCCGCGATTGCAAGGTGGAGCGCATCCTGCTGGATGGAGAGACTCCGGTCGGCAGCGAGATATTCGTCACCGGCTGGCGTGCATCCGGAGAAACCTGCGGCAGCGGTTCCACCTGGGGGCGCCCGGCGGATGTGGTGGTTGGCGGGGACGGTGCGCTGTACATCTCTGATGACAAGGGAGAGCGTGTCTACCGCGTGGTATTTATAGGGAATTAGTACGGATATTTTTAAATGCAAAAATCAGGTCTAAAAGATCCCCGGTTTCTTTAAGAAACCGGGGATCAGTATTGTTTGGAAATAGGAATCGGCTTAGATTCCGGGATTTTAAAGGTTTTATGCTTGTTACTTCTGCTCGGTGAATTCACCGTCGATAACGTCACCATCCGCCTTGGGAGCCTCGCCCACCGGGGGCGTTTGATCCTCTGGCGGTTGTTGCTGTGCCTGCGCGCTGGCTTGCATCACCTGGCTGTACAACTGCTGCAGTTCGTCGGTGAGACTCTTGATACGACCGATGTCTTCAGTGGTGAGTGCCTGGCGTAATTCCTGTACCTTGGCATCCACACTGGCGTGTTGGTCGGCAGAGACCTTATCCCCGGCTTCTTTAACAGCTTTTTCCACCTGGTAGGCGGCGTTATCACCCAGGTTGCGCGCTTCCACCACTTCCTTGCGTTTCTGGTCTTCAGCGGAATGCGCCTTGGCTTCCTGAACCATGCGTTCGATGTCACTCTTCTGCAGGTTGGTGCTGGCGGTGATGGTCACTTTTTGCTCACGCCCGGTGGCTTTATCCTTGGCGGTTACGTTTAAAATGCCATTGGCGTCAAGATCAAAGGTAACCTCAACCTGCGGAAGACCGCGCGGGGCATTGGGGATTCCTTCCAGGCGGAAGCGACCGAGGGTCATATTATCTCCAGCCATGGGGCGTTCACCCTGCAGCACATGAATATCCACCGCCGTCTGGTTATCTTCGGCTGTGGAGAAAATTTGGGATTTACGGATGGGAATGGTGGTATTGCGTTCGACCACCGAGGTCATCACGCCGCCCATTGTTTCCACACCCAGTGAGAGCGGGGTCACGTCCAGCAGGAGGATGTCCTTGACTTCGCCGCCCAGCACACCACCCTGGATGGCAGCACCGATGGAGACGACCTCATCCGGGTTGACACCCTTGTTGGGTTCCTTATTGATGAATTTGCGTACCAGATCAAGTACCTGGGGCATACGGGTTGAACCGCCAACCAGGACGAGTTCATCGATCTCGGAGGGTTTGATGCCCGCGTCCTTGAGGGCGCTCTCGAATGGTTTGCGGCAGCGCTCGAGCAGATGAGCGGTCATCTGGTCAAAGCGGGAACGCGAGAGTTTAACCAGCAAGTGCTTGGGACCATTAGCGTCTGCAGTGATGTACGGCAGGTTGATCTCAGTCTCCATCACCGTGGAGAGTTCGATCTTCGCTTTTTCCGCGCCTTCACGCAGACGCTGAAGCGCCTGGCGATCCTTGCGCAGGTCAATCCCCTGGTCTTTCTGGAACTGATCGGCAGCCCAATTGACCACAACCTCGTCCCAGTCGTCGCCGCCCAGGTGGGTGTCGCCGCTGGTGGATTTGACTTCAAAGACGCCATCGCCAACTTCCAGCACGGAGACATCAAAGGTTCCGCCGCCGAGGTCGAAGACAAGGATCTTCTCGTTCTTCTTTTTATCCAGACCGTAAGCCAGGGCTGACGCGGTCGGTTCATTGATGATGCGCAGCACTTCAAGACCGGCGATCTTGCCGGCATCTTTAGTGGCCTGGCGCTGGCTGTCGTTGAAAGTAAGCCGGCACAGTAATGACTGCCTGGGTGACAGTTTCACCCAAATAGGCTTCAGCATCCGCCTTGAGCTTGCCGAGGATCATGGCGGAAATTTCCTGGGGGGAATATTCCTGGTTGGTCACCGGGATGCGCACGCGCGCTTCTTTGGACGGACCAGCCACTACTTCAAACGGTACCATCTTGCGTTCCTGGGCAACCTCGTCGAAGCGGCGACCCATGAAGCGTTTGATGGAGGAAACAGTATTTTCCGGGTTGATCACAGCCTGGCGCTTGGCGGTCTGCCCTACCATGCGCTCACCGTTTTTATTGAATGCCACCACGGAGGGGAGCAAACGCGAGCCCTCTGCGGTGTTGATGACCACCGGGTCACCACCCTGCATGACGGAGACAACCGAGTTTGTGGTGCCGAGGTCGATTCCGATGATTTTTGACATTTTGAACTCCTTAAAGAAAAAGATTACGAGTACATTCGATTACCTAAAGGATACCCAGTGTTTATAAGAAGAATGTCAACAATGCATTGGATTTGTATCAATGGGGGGATGTATAATGCAGGCAGAGGCAAAAATGAAAAACTTTCGAGGAGTATCCCTTTTACTGACAATTGCATTCCTGCTCACCATGTTTTTAGGCACAGTGGATGCAGGAATTGCTCAAACCACAAGACCTGCAGTGATTGTGGTCACGCTGGAAGGACCGCTTACTCCGGTGTGGTCTGGTGTGCTGCAGCGCGGGATTGACCAGGCAGAAAAAATCGGTGCGGAGTTACTGGTGATCGAATTGAATACTCCGGGCGGCGGTGTGGAACTGATGAACAAATTGGTGCAGCAGATCCTTGCCAGCCCGGTGCCTGTGGCGGTATTCGTTTCGCCGCGCGGGGGCATGGCAGCTTCTGCAGGCACATTATTGGTGCTTGCCGGACAAGTTGCTGCCATGACGCCTGAATCTGCCATCGGCGCTGCCAGCCCGATAGGATTGCAGGGAGAAGACCTGGGAACCACAGAAGAGGTGAAAACCAAGGAAATCCTTAAGGCGAGTGTACGCTCCCTGGCAGCCCGCCGGGGAGAAGACGCGGTCCGACTGGCTGAATCAGCCATTGAAAACGCTGAAGCCGCTACTGCTGAAGAAGCCCTCCAGGCAGGACTGATCGATGTGGTAGCCAATGACCTGACCGCACTGCTGCAAACCCTGGATGGCCGTACGGTGAATGTGAATGGTGCTGATGTTGTACTGCATCTGGACGGAGCGCTGGTCACCAGTGTGGATACAACTATGGTGGAGGATATACTCGGGCTGCTCACCAACCCGAATATCGTCTTCCTGCTGCTTTCCATAGGGGTACAAGCGCTGCTGATCGAGATCTCAAGTCCGGGTGGTTGGGTGGCAGGGTTTATCGGTGTCACCCTGCTGGCCCTGGCTGTTTACGGACTGGGAATCCTACCGGTTAACTGGTTTGGTTTGATCTTCCTGCTGCTGGCATTCGTCCTGTTCATTTTGGATATCAAAGCGCCTACGCATGGGGCGTTAACCGCGGCAGGCACTGGTTCATTCATTGCCGGCGCGCTGATCCTGTTCAACTCGGCACAGGTGCCCGGGTTCAGCAACGTATCTGTGCCGCTGGTTATCGGGGTCGGGTTGTTTATCGGGTTGACCTTCCTCGCGGTCGTGTTGATCGCGGTGCGTGCCATGAAAACGCCGATCGTCACCGGGCGTGAATCCCTGGCGGGCAAAACCGGAATTACCATCACAAAGCTCAATCCGCGCGGCGAGGTACAGGTGGCGGGGGAACGCTGGAGCGCAATTACCGCAGAAGGAGTACCTCCAATCGCTGCAGGCAAACATGTGGAAGTGGTGAGCGTTGATGGAGTTAAGCTGGTTGTTAGAAAAATGGATTAATAAAAAAGGGCCGCAAGGCCCTTTTTGTTATACGATCAAACCAGTTAATACAAGGGGGATTCATGAATCCCCCATCACATTATATTTTTCCGAATGCAACACCTTTATAAACCCATCCGCAGGCAGTGACCGTGTCCTGGATGGGTTTCTTGATTTCACTGGTATTGAATTTGTACTTGTACACCACTCCCGGGGCGAAGGTTTCAGTGAATGCATAACCGGTGCCGAATTCAACACTGGTGGACTGCCCCTTGAAACTACTGACTGCCACAGAGAGAGAAGGGACACCAGCAGACCAGGAGAGGGTGTATTCCCGGTCCATCGCGCGCACTTCATGGTTGGCTTCATCCAACTTCAGGTAAATACGGAATATCTTGGTCAGACCGGCTTTGCCAAAGATCTCGTACCACCTGGCGTCAACAATTTTCCACTCAGCAATCAGGTCCACGTTCTCGGCTGCACCCGGGATCACCTGCCAGGGCGCGGTGGGACGGTTGAGCGACACAATGCGATCGACAATCTCAACTGCCGGTAATACCGGGGTTCCGGCATTCGGGCGTTTCGTTCCAGTAAGAAAATCAAATGCTCCCATTTTTACCTCCAATAAGGAAATTCTACTTTAAGAAATAATAGATGGATACGATTATTCCGATTCCGACCACGACCCAGCGCAGGACAACCGGGTTCAACCTCCCTGCCAGTTTCCCTCCGACCGCACCTCCGAGCAAGGCGCAGGCAGCCATCACCGCAGCCACCAGCCAGACCACCTGACCGGAAAAGACAAAAACGATTGCAGCAGCAATATTGGCGGCGAAAGCAACGGCTTGTTTGAGCGCATTTAAGCGCGTGAGTGAATCACGCAGGGTGGTTTCCAGCACAGCCAGGAGGATGACACTGAGCCCTGCGCCGAAATATCCCCCGTAGACTGAGGCTAAACCGATTGGAATTGCAGCGGTTGCTTCCCGGTTGGTTGAGGCACCAGCTGACTGGTGCCTTGCAAGCCACTGGTTTAATGGTTCTCCTACCGCCATTAGAATAGTGGACAAAAGGATGAGCCAGGGAATAAGTGCGCTGAACAGGCGCTCACCGCTGACCAGGAGCAGCAGCGCGCCTGCCAACCCACCCAGTAAAGCAGCGGGTAGATACCACCACAGGCGTTGTTTCTGATCTGCCAGGAGATCACGCTGCGCCAGGGTGGCGCCGAGATATCCCGGGCAAAGCGCGACTGTATTGGTGATATTGGCAGCCACAGGAGGA
Organism: uncultured Chloroflexia bacterium; assembly: GCA_963753625.1. GTDB lineage: Bacteria > Chloroflexota > Anaerolineae > Anaerolineales > Anaerolineaceae > UBA6107. The sequence continues at coordinate 169,640 of CAVWCP010000002.1, read as the reverse complement.
ATCCCCAGGGCGGTGAGGATGGGAAAGGAGATGAGCGTGCCGCCGCCAGCCAGGGCGTTTACAAAACCCGCTGCGACAGCACCTAACCCAATAAATAGCAAATTCAGTAGACTCATCAATAATTATTCTAAGGGATTAATTCAAAAATCCCACAAACGATTGCGGCATTTTGGTTTTGAGATGAATTCGGGAGTTAATCCTCGTCCTCGACCGGCTTACCAACAATCCCATCAACGCGGCTCATCACTTCTGGTGTGAGCAGGGGGACAGCCTCGATGGCTTTCATGTTCTCGCGCACTTGTTCAACGCGGCTGGCACCTGTGATTACGCTGCTCACGTTGGGGTTCTTCAGGCACCATGCCAGCGAAAAGCGGGAGAGAGGCATACCCAGTTCATCAGCGACTTTCCCTAATTCCTTCACCATTTTCAATGATTTTTTGTCAGTCAGTCGGTCCCGCAGCCACTCGTACCCTTTGAGCGCTCCGCGTGAATCGGCAGGGATGCCGTTGTTGTATTTTCCAGTAAGCAATCCGCTTGCCAGCGGACTCCAGATGGTAGCGCCATAGTGATAATCCTTGAAAAGGCGCGCATACTCCACCTCAAAACGTTCGCGATGCAAAATATTGTACTGCGGCTGCTCGACCACGGGTTTGTGCAGGTGATGCCTTTCAGCGATCTCGATGGCCGAAAGGATATCCGCTGCCGGCCATTCAGAGGTTCCCCAGTAAAATGCTTTGCCGCGCTCAATGATGTTGTGCATCGCCCAGACGGTCTCTTCGATGGGGGTGTTGGGGTCGGGGCGGTGGCAGTAGAGCAGGTCAACGTATTCCAGGTCGAAGCGTTTCAACGAGCCATTAATTGCTTCGATCAGGTGTTTGCGATTGAGAGTGTTCTTTTCATTGACTACATCATTCAGTCCCCAGAAGATTTTGGTGGAAACAAGGTAGCTGCTGCGCTGCCACCCCAACTTCTTAAGCGCTGCCCCCATGATCTCCTCGGATTTTCCGCGCGCGTACACTTCCGCGTTGTCAAAGAAATTCACACCGGCATCGAACGCTGCAGCCATGGCATCCACTGCAGATTTGGTATCCACCTGGTTGTGAAAGGTTACCCACGAGCCCAGAGAAAGGGCACTTACCTGTATGCCGGTCCTGCCAAGATAACGATAATCCATGGTTGTCTCCTCCTAGTTCTAATAATTTGGTGTAGTAGTAATAGTATTATGCGGCTAGTTTTTCTATCAACTCCAGGATCTGAGCGGGTTGATTGAATGTATAGCTGGGATTGCGCGCACTCAGTGCTTCCGGTGAGGCAAATCCCCACAGCACAGCGCCAAAAGGAATATTAACCTTTTTTGCGGCATCCAGGTCACGGATCTCATCCCCGATTGCCAGTGTTTCCGATTTCTCAACCCCGGAGAGTGAGAGCATCTTTTTTAATGCTTTGGGTTTGCCGAAGAGGGAAACCTCCCCCAAAAAATAAGTGATGAGTTTAAAGATTTCAGGACCCAATACCTGTTCCACGATACCCCTCGTGTTGGTAGTGATGATACCCAGCTTAATATTTCGTTCATACAGTTCTCTGATTACCTCATCAATGCCTTCAAATTTGTGAATACGGTGGGCATCGCTGCGCATGCGCATACGCGTGAATTTAAGGATGGCGGGTACCTTCCACAGGCGCACATTGTGCATCTTCATGATCTTACGCGGGGTGTAGTTGCGCAGATGGGGAATATCCGCATGGTTCAGTCTCTTGGTATTGAACTTTTGCGCCAGTTCATCCAGCATATTCAATACAATGGGAAATGAGTTGGCTAGTGTGCCGTCGAAATCAAAAATGATCAATTTACAATGCATGTGGGCTTTCCGCAAAAAAGGATTTCCTTGTATTTTACTCATTAATCCCGACATGCGCGGATGAACTTGCGGATTGGAAGTATATCTACGCTATTCGGAAAAATTGTTAATTTATACCTTCAGGCAGACTATAATGAATTGAGAACCAACTGATTGGAGATAAAGAATGCAAGGTCATGGAATGCGCCGCCTGGCAAACGCGCCAGATGAGATCCCTGAAGTTTCGTGGGATTTGTTAAAACGTGTGCTTACGTATGCTAAACCATATCGTTTAAAGTTGTTCATTCTGCTTGTTTTGATCATGGTTGGTATTGGGCTTTCACTACTCTCTCCTCTGATCGTGCGCGAACTCATCGATAAAGCCATTCCAGCCAAAAATATGAAAAGTTTGATCCTGTTAGCGTCGGGATTACTGGCATTACCCGCGGTAACAGGAGTGGTTAATGTCATTCAACGGCGCCTTAGCGTTGCCGTCGGTGAAGGCGTGATCTATGACCTGCGCATGGCATTGTATTCCGGTCTGCAGCGTATGTCGCTGCGCTTCTTCACCAACACCAAGGTCGGCGAATTGATGAGCCGGCTGAACAATGATGTGGTTGGGGCGCAAAATGCCATCAGCAGCACCCTGGTGGACCTGATCACCAATGTCATCCAGGTGGTTGCCACGCTCGCAGTGATGTTCTCCCTGGATTGGCGCATGACGTTGATCAGCGTTGTGATCTTCCCGCTTTTCATCATTGCGGTACGCAAGTTGAGCAACCGCCTGCGGGATATTGTGCGGCGGCAAATGGTGGCAAACGCTCAGATGAATGCCATGATGAACGAGACCTTGAACATCGGCGGGGCGTTGTTGGTCAAGTTGTTTGGGCGCCAGACAGCTGGAAGTGGACCGCTTTGGGCACCGTGCCGGGCAGGTGAAACAAGCAGGGGTTGACCGCGCGCTGGTGGGTTCGATCTTCATGGGCATCGTTGGGCTGGTGGCCGCAGTAGGAACAGCCCTGGTTTACGGTTTTGGCGGTTATTTCGTCATCAAAGGAGCGCATGACGGTTGGCTTGATCGTGGCCTTTGGGTCTTACCTCGGCGGATTGTACGGCGCTTTCAGGCAGCTCGCCAACGCGCCAATGGAATTTGCCACCTCGGTGGTCAGTTTTGAGCGCGTTTTTGAAGTGATCGATCTGCCGCTGGAGATCAACGAGAAACCGGATGCTGTTGTATCTGAAAGATACCAAAGGCGGAGATCGTTTTTGATGATGTTACCTTCAGCTACCAGCAGGGCGACGAACACTTCCTCAGTGATGTGCGCCGTTATGGCAGCATGGACTCAGTGTCGACCGTCACTTTCAGGGGACGAAGCCTGTAGAAAAGATCGAGGAACTCCACCACAGCCAGGCGCGCGGAAACGCGCTGGAACATGTTAGTTTCTGGGTGGAACCCGGGCAATTGGTAGCCCTTGGTGGGTCCCAGCGGTGCCGGCAAGACCACGTTGACCTACCTAATTCCCCGCCTTTACGACCCCAGTTCCGGCGCATCCGGATCGATGGCGTTGACCTGCGGGATGTGACCCTGGAATCCCTTGCAGAACAAATCGGCATGGTGACGCAGGAAACCTATCTGTTCCACGATACCATCCGCACCAACCTGCTGTATTCCAAACTGGACGCCACGCAGGAGGAGCTGGAGGCAGCCTGCAAGGCTGCCAATATCCATGACTTCATCGCGGACCTGCCGGATGGTTATGACACCGTTGTGGGGGAACGCGGGTTACCGGCTGAGCGGCGGCGAAAAGCAGCGCATCGCTCTGGCGCGTGTGATCCTCAAAGACCCGCGTATCCTGGTGTTAGACGAAGCCACCAGCAGTCTGGATAGTGAATCGGAAGCGCTGATCCAGGATGCCCTGCAGCGGGTTATGGCGAACCGTACCAGCATCGTCATTGCGCACCGTCTGAGCACCATCCTGGCAGCGGACCTGATCCTGGTGGTCGACCGCGGCGGTATCGTTGAACGCGGAACGCACAAAGAACTGCTGGCGCAAAAGGGGCTGTATGCCCAGTTGTACCGCAAGCAGTTTAAAAAATCTGCAGACGGAGACAGTGGAAGCCTAATCCCTTTGGCTTTACAGATACGGGGGGAATTTTTTAAATGCAGTCGCATCTACGCGCCTGATCTTTTCAGATTTTGGGCTGACCAGGTACCACTTACCGTTGCGGTGCAGGAGCGGGAAACGCTGGTTTTTTGCTGCGTAATGGTCGCGTGTTTCTTCTGAAAGAAGCGCGTAACTGTCCAGATCCTCCAAGCCAGGTGGAAAACAGCTTGTCATAGGTCTGAATGAATTCCCTGCGGTAATCGCCGGTCACCTGGTCGAGGTGGCTGAGCACCCAGCACTTGTCTGTGAATTCCCAGTCGTACGCCATCCCGATAAAGCGAAAATCTGAGGTGATGTAGGGGAAGAATGGGAACTGGCGGCAGCTGGTGGCACGGTACTCGCGTTCGCAAAACGCTGGACCTTTGCATGCCAGCAGGAAGAGGTGATGCGGGGTCTGGTTCAACAATTCCATCGGGTTTGCCGGTTCATCCAGGCACTCGTTGCCGCGCCATTTATGCCACAGGCGGGTGTTGGCGCGCAGGTATTCCCATTCGCTGCGGTATGCCACCGGAACAGCGTGGCAGATATCACAACAGAAGGGCTTGCGGTGCGGATTGTGGACCATGCATTCCAGCCCGCAATCTATATTCGTGGTTGGCGCGTGGAAATGGTCGAATAAATCGCGAAAATCAACTTGTGGCGGAGTACTCATGGGTAAATTGTACCCGATGGCGGAAGGAGTATAGCAAACAACCCGCTATTGCGGGTTGTTGGTCGGTAACATTTTAATGTCTTATGCTGACGCTGATTCGGCATTATCCGGAGCAGCATCAGGGGCGGGGGCGAAGCGCTCCTGTTTACCAAGGCGGGCATGCAGGGCAAAGAAACCCATGGCCGAAATGGCGCACAATACCCCGCCGATGTACCACAACAGGTTGGGGTTGTAGTTGTCAAGGATAACGCCGGCCAGCCCGGGTCCGATGGTGGCAGGGATCATCCAGGTCATGCCGAACACTCCCATGTAGCGACCGCGCATCTCTTCAGGAGCAAAGTTAGTGGCGATCGTCTGGCTGGTGGGAACCACCAGCATTTCGCCAATGGTGATCACAATAATGGCCGCCACGAACATCCAGTATTGCCCCACAAAGCCAAACATACTGAACCCGACCATATAGAAAAGTGTGCCCAGCGCCATGATCTGCAAAAGGCGGTTTTTTCTTGATGAAACGCGTAACGCTGAACTGGAAAATGATCACCATGATAGCAGAGGCGGTGAGCATGAATCCGTAGCCCTGCGGATCAATGCCATGATTATCCCGCAGGTAGACCGAAAGCGAATTGTACATTTGCTGGTAAACAACTCCCATCAACATGCCAGCCACCAGGAAAGCCATGAATGCCCAGTTGCGCAGCACTTTGGTATACCCGGCAAAGGTTTTCAAAATACCTTCCGGTTCGTGGTCTGGGTGTGGTTCCGGTTTGGTCTCGGAAATGAGTAAGTAGAAGAGCAGCGCGACCACGCAACTGATGATGGCGTCGATGATGAAGAGCGCGAGGAACGATTTGCCCGCCACGAATCCGCCGATAGTGGGTCCGATGATCCAGGCCATGTTGCCGACAACGCGAAGAACGCCAAAACCCTCCTGGCGTTTATTTTCCGGCAGAATGTCCGCGATCATCGCGCCGTGCGCTGGCCCGGCGATATCTGAAAGCAATCCGATGCCAATAGCGAGGGGAATGAGAACGGAGAATTCCTTAACAAAACCAAGTGACAGGGTGCTGAGTGCGCTGAAGACCAGCCCGCCGATGATCAGTTTTCGCCGCCCGAACTTGTCTGTCAACGCGCCACCAATCATTTGCCCGAATAATCCGGAAATGGCAAACAATCCGAGGACAATGCCGGCTTCCGTCATCCCTACACCAAACTTCTGGGTGATGTAGAGGGCGAAAGAATGGGAACAACATCGTTCCGCCCACATGGTCGATGAAAGACACGCCGACCACGAGCCAGAACTTGCGCGGGAATTCCTTGTAGATTTTCCTGAGGTTAAACATAGTACTTCCTGTTCCTGTTTTCCATATCTGGCAAATCATAGCACCAAAGCGCAAAAACGGACGTTATACATACGAACTATCTGGCGCAAAGGTCGCAATAAAACGAAAGGTAATTATCCGTCCGTAAACTTAAAGCCAGATTAATTATTTTCAATTTGAGTACAATTAATTCTCGATACCATTTTGTTTTTGGAGGGATGTCCATGGTGAAACAGGCAGTCGCCGCAATAAGTGATGTTAAGAAAAAGTGGGTCTTCATCGTTCTGGGGGGAATCCTGTTGCTGGCCGGCAGCGTGTACGGCGCGGACTGGATGAATTATTTCAACAAAACCTCCAGTTTATACCCGGCAATTGCCAAACCGTGCATCACCTTACTGGCTTTCCTGCTGGTGTTCATGGCAGGCAAGGATAAATTAGAGCGCAAGGATTGGACATTGCTCCTGCTGGCTTTCCTGTGCATGCTGCCGACCGATATCCTCATGAGCCTGGTGGTGGTTGATCCCAACCTGGGGGTAGGCGGATGGGTATTCATGGTGGGCGGCGGGCTTTCTGTGCTGGCGCACTTGTTCCTCATCATCCGTGTGGGACGCGGATTGGGATACCTCAAACATTTCAAACTCTCCGAGATCTGGCTGCCGGTACTCATCTACGCTTCAGCAGTGGTGGTGATGCTGGTGTTGTGGCAGGATATTGTACGCGTGGGGCATGCCGTGATCGGCCCGATCTACACGGCGTTTTTCTGCACCACCATGTGGTTTGCCTGGGAAACTGTGCGTCGCAAGTTATACCCTCGTCCGAATGCGCTGATGGTGGCAATTGCCGCCACCTGCTGGTACGCCACCGAAATCCTGGGTGAAGTCTATAACCTGCAGATCGGAACAATCTCCCAGGTGTTTTTTGGCCTGGTATGGGTATTCTATGGAACAAATGTGGTGCTGTGGGCGCTCAGCGGATACCGTTGGAAAGTGGCAGGAAAAAATTCAGCAGGTTAATTGGCTACCTGAGGTAACAATAGATGTAATGCCTTAACCAGGGTATCTATATCTTCCTGGGTGTTGTATCCCTGCACAGAAATGCGAATGAACTGCCTATCCTGCCATTGGATGAGAGGCACTTCAATCTTATATTCATCGTATAAACGGCGCTTGAGTACTTCCAGGTTGGATTGCGGTAGAGGGGCGATTGCCATTTGATTGTAGAAGTCTGAATCAAGGGGATATAACGAGCGGCATTTTCACCAGCTCGCATATTTGTTCGATACCATTGCGTAAAAGCGAGTGGCAGCTCTTGCGGATAGCGTCCCAATCGTGATCCTGCATGAATTGAATGGCTGCAGGAACTGTCAAAGCTGCAGCCGGGTCTCTTGTTCCCGTCCACTGCAAGCATGTCAATAAAACGAGACCCCGTTGTCGTCAGCGGTGTTGGGTTGTACCCCCAGCTTACGATCAATGGATCAATGAGGTGCTGCAGTTCTTTTCGAACATACAAGAACGCAGCTCCTTTGGGGCTCATCATCCATTTGTGGCAGTTACCAAACACCATATCGGCATCAAGTTTTTGAAGGTCCACCGGGATTTGCCCCGGGGAATGCGCCGCGTCGATTATTGTCAGTATGCCCGCCTTCCTGGCAAGCTGGCAGATTTTTTCAACAGGCATTCGTAATGCTGTTGGTGAAGTAATGTGGCTTAAATAAATCACCTTTGTCCGCGGCTGTGACCCCTCGCCAGAATTGGTCAACGATTTCCTCTTGAGAATTCACTGGTAACGGAATTGGCTGCCGGATATAGTTTGCGCCAGTTTTACCGCAGAGAAATTCCCAGGTGTAGTCACAAGCGCCATATTCATGATCGCTGGATAGGATTTCATCTCCGGGCTCGAATTGCAGTGACCGGGCAATGATATTTACTCCATGGGTTGCGTTAAGGATGTATATAATGTCTTCTGCGTCGGCATTGGATATAAGCCCCTAATATTGCACGTGATTCATACAATAACTGGTCATATTCTCTTCCCAGTAAAAGCACGGGCTGTTTTTCGAGGCGAGACTGCCAATCTTGATAGACCTCGAAAACAGATTTGGGGGTGGCACCAAAAGAGCCGTGATTCAAAAAGATGACTGAGGGATCAAGTAAAAAGAGTTCTTTGAGATTAGGCATGATTAAATTATAGTAGGCTCAGGCTTTTTTTGATAATTGTATTTTGAAATTGATGGACATTAAATAAGTGTTTACCAACAGGACTTATTATGATATAAACGAGATAATCAATTATTGAATAGGCAAGATTTTAGCGGTAGGGTAGAGGTCTTATGGCAGCATTGTGGATTGCATTTATTACGGGTTTGACGACTGGCGGATTGAGCTGCATGGCAGTTCAAGGTGGGCTGCTGGCAAGTTCGCTCGCAAACCAGATCGAACAGGACCTCTCCGTTCCCAAAAGCAAAAAGAAAACCCAAAAGACCCGGTCGCCACGCATTGCGCTGCCGATCGTGCTCTTCCTGGTGGCCAAATTGGCAGCTTACACACTGTTAGGTCTATTACTGGGTGGCATCGGCTCAGTATTGCAATTGACCCCCACCATGCAGGCTATCCTGCAGTTCGTCATTGCCATATTCATGATCGGTAATGCCCTGCGCATGCTCAATGTGCATCCGATCTTTCGTTTCTTCTCGTTTGAGCCTCCAGCATCCATTACGCGTTTCATCCGGAAAAAAGCCAAAAACAGCACCTCGCTCGTGACACCGATCTTCCTGGGCGTCCTGACCGTGTTGATCCCCTGCGGAGTGACACAGACCATGATGGCAGCTGCCATAGCCACAGGGAAACCCCTCCTCGGAGCAGCGTTGATGTTCGCCTTCGTCCTGGGAACATCCCCTGTTTTCTTTCTGCTCTCCTATTTTGCTACGAAACTAGGAGCACTGCTGGAAAAGAAGCTGGTGCGTGTGGTCGCCATTGTTTTAATCGTCCTCGGGATCCTGGCGGTGGATACCGGGCTCAACCTGCTTGGATCTCGAGTTTCACTTACCCGGGCTGCCGAGGCAGTCTTTAACCGGGACCAGGCTGGAGAAACCACCCGGACTCCGTTGGGTTCAGTTGCCGCATCACCTGGCACCATTATCCTTAACGCGGTCAATTCAGGTTACGAACCGCGTACCCTGCACGCTCCAGCCAACACCGAGGTAACTCTTGAAATCGTAACGGATAACACCCGCTCCTGTTCGCGGGCATTCATCATCCCCGAGCTGAATTACCAGGTGCTGCTAGACGCCACCGGGGTGGAGTCAGTGAAAATCCCTGCACAGGAAGCGGGCAAGGTGATGGGGTTTACCTGCTCCATGGGCATGTATACCGGTGTTATCGTGTTCGACTTATAGGACTGATAATGAAAAAAATCACTTTTAATATCACGGATATGCACTGCGTGAATTGCGCCATGACTTTGCAGTCTCTTGAAGATAACCTGCCGGGTGTCAAACAGGTTGATGCGAGTTACCGCAGCGGGAAAATGGTGGTTGAGTATGATGACACTAAGTTATCGGTGGAACAGATCATCGCCGCCACGCGCGAACTGGGTTACACAGCGGAAATACCCGTATAACTTTTTCCTTAATCGTTAAATCTTGCGCGAATCGTAAGCCCAGTGCAGCAACGCCTGGCGCTGTTTGCGGCGGCAGTTGAGATCTCCCGGAAAGCAATGTTTGCGGAGTTGGGCGATGTGCCGGCTCATGGCTTTCCAGCGTTTTACCTGGCGCACGTCATCAGGGCAGCGCCTACCCATGTAATAGCGGCAGTACCACTGGAACCAGCCGCGCGGGTCTTCTGCGTAGATCCAGCCTTTCATCTGCCAGTACCACAACGGTTTGGACGCGTTCACACCAAAAAAATTCAGTTCTGCATCATGCCTGTCAGGGTCAAGGCGGGCATTCTCAAACCAATCGGCGGGAAACTCATCCCGGCAGTCCGTGAGGTATTTACCCCCAAACACTCCCAATTCAAGCATTTCTTTTGGAGTTAATTCCGGATGAAAATCGGGATGGAAATTCTGCCCGACCGGCTCTGTACGCCAGTAGGCATACCCCTGCTGCATTTGGTCGTTCACGATCACCTGGATGGGTTCCATTTTTCCTCCTTACGACCATAGAAGACAATCAATACGCATTTTCATTATACAATTTACCTATTACCTCCAAAGGAGTGATTCCATGAGCGATCTATGCGGTGGGTTACTGGTGATACTGGGGACGTTGATTCTTATCGGGATCCTCATCCTGGTGGTGAAAAAACGTAAAACAGAGTCCACCCAGTCCATCCAGATGCTGGCAACCAAAAAAGGCTGGAGATATGAGAAGGTAGAAGATCACCTATCCTCGGGTTACCGCCTCCATGGTAGAGATTGGACATTTGAAGTTGTTAGAGGGGCAACAATTCCAGGCAGCGGCGCAGGCACATCGGAAATCACTTCCGTCCCGCGTTGGTTTTCCAACCAGGTGGCTTTTGAACCCGGCATCCTGTTGATCGGACCCAAACAGCCCAATATTGAACTGGGAGGGATCGGGGATGTGCTCAGGCAAACCATGCTGCGCCTGATGATCGGTGTTGGAGCAGATGACACCCAGGGAATCGAAGAAGCATTGATCGGGCGCAATGCGTTGCGTGAACGTTACATGGTGTGGACCAACCAGGAAGAGAAAGCCCGCGATGTGCTCACCGTGGTAGTGGAAAACGCACTCATTCAATTTCCTGGAAAAGTCCCCCCGGTGGTCAAGTTCAATTCAACCGGTTTGGAAGTAAAAGTGCTCACTCAAAAACTGGAGAGGCCGGAAGAGATTATTGGTCTTGTTGCGATTGGCGAGGCTTTTCTCGAATAAGGTTTGATATTTTCGTGTTTTCAAGAGTTGGGATGAAATCTGATGAAGCTTTGATGAGCTCAATCAAAGGCTCCCAGGGAATTTCTTCAAAGGACGGCAAATTGTAGTACCTCATCGCCAGTTGATCACCAGATAGCAGGTGCTGCGGGTCGGGCAGGAAACGACCCAAACCGAACCTGATGGTAAATTCGTGTTTTGGATCCCAGGAGAGTATGCATATACCGCCCTTGATTGTTCCTCCCTGAGAGGAGTTGTAGTAAGCTACCCCGTAATCGTAAAAATTCATATCGGCATTGGGAGAAATCCCGGCGACAATATTGTGGATCTCGATGATCACATCCTGTTTGTCTTGCCGGCAGATGTTCGATCCTGTTTTCCAGTTGATGAAGGGTCAACATGATATTGTGATCCTATTGAGCGTTTTTGTGCAGGATCGCTTTCTCAGCATCAACAATTTCCTGCATAATCACTTGCACTTCAGTTTTTTGGCTGGCGGAAACCCCCGCCGTCATGGGCAAAAATTTAAGCAGATCCCGTGCCTGGCGCATGGTGTCTTTTACCTGGGCAGTATAACTGAGCCAGTCCCAACCTGCTTCACCAGGCGGGGTGATTTCGCGCGCTTTTTGGATCAAAGCACGGGCACGCAGGAGGCGCTCTTCGGTAGGTATCGGCTTTGCCATTTATAGGCTCCCTAAAAATTCGTTTTTTATTAATTCCAATACTGTAGTCTCGCGGCGTACCCAACGCTGAATACGGCCAGGATGGTCCCGCAGCAGGGTTTGATTGACGGCAATGGCTTCTTCGACAGAGATCCACTCGGGAGTGAATCCCAATTCATACTCATAATTTTCAAGGTGCTGAATCCCAAATGCAGGCTCTACTTCAACCCGATAGTAATAGGAGGTCATCTTAAAAACGTTGTAATGTTTTTCGATGGGGCGATCATATTCCACCACAATTCCGAATTCAGCTGTTTGTTTGCGAATATGCGCTCCGCTTTCCTCGTTGACCTCACGCGAAAGCGCTGAAAAGTGGCTCTCCCCTTTTTTGATACCCCCTCCCGGGAATTTGTAATCACCGTCGCAGGTTGCATGGATCATCAGGAGTTGGCTGCCCTCCAAGATGATGGCGCGTACTGCTTCCCTGGTGACGGTGAGTCCAGTGTGAGTTATACCCGGGGTGCGGTCGATTTCAGCCAGCAGGCGCATTTAATTCCTCAATAGATACAATAATCATACCGTAAAAACAAGCACAAGATGTTGTAAGTAGTATCAATGTACCGGCTAACAATTCCCCCTGGTGTAAAATCATTGGACGGAGATTGCGATGAATATTCTTGTTATCAACTGCGGGAGTTCTTCTCAGAATTTCAAGGTCTATCATGTCAGCGAATCGGGTGACCGGGAAAATATCCTGTCTGGTAAGGCGCGTAATGTGTCAACCGCCACCCGCGAAGGTGGAAGGATCGAGTGGCAGGTAAATGGTGAAACAAATGTAAAAGAGGTTAACTTGCCTTCTCACCAGCACGCCGCCCGGGAATGCATCCACATCCTCCAGCAGGCTGGGATCTATATTGACGCCATTGGACACCGGTTTGTACATGGGGGCACCTGGTTGACGGAAACCACTCTCGTCACAGAAGAAAGTCTACGAGTCTTGGAGAAGTGCCTGCCGCTGGCCCCAATTCATAATCCCAATTCACTCAATGTGGTACAGGTCTACCGGGATGAAACCCAGCAGGTGCCTCAATATGTGGTCTTTGATACTCAATTCCACGCGCATCTGCCGGAAGCTGCCAGGCGATATGCCCTTCCGCAGGACCTGGTTGAGCGCTTTGGCTTTCGTAAATACGGCTTCCACGGTTTGTCTTATCAATATATTTCCGCTAAGGCGGCTGAACTGTTGGGTATTCCCCTGAGTGAAGTCAAGTTGATCATGTGCCACCTCGGGACGGGAGGGTCGAGTGTGGCGGCATTCAAAAACGGGCACACCGTAGACACCTCCATGGGTTACTCTCCGCTGCCCGGGCTGGTGATGTCTACCCGCTGCGGTGACCTCGACCCGGAAATTGTGCTGGAATTGGTAAGGCAGGGTTACACGACTGACGAGATCAGCCAAATCCTCAATAACCAATCCGGATTGATCGGCCTTTCAGGGTATTCCTCCAACCTGTCGGAAATCATAAAGGCTGCCGAGGCTGGAAACGCGCGCTGCGAGTTGGCCGTTGAAGTTTATGCGAACCGCTTAAAGCAGTACATCGGCGCTTATTTCTGGCAAATGAATGGGGCAGACGCCATTGTCTTTACCGATGAGGTGGGCACACACTGCAGCAAATTGCGTGAAAAAGTCTGCGGGGATGCAGGACATTTGGAGGTGCATTTGGACGTTACCGCCAACGCTGCTGCAAGAACAGAATGGCCTCAATTCTTACATGCAAGCGATTCGAAGGTTAAAATTCTAAGCATTCCGACCGATGAGGAACAGGTTATCCTGGAAGAAGTGCTCCTGAAAATTCACGGCGGGTGAAGAGCATTTGCACCTAAAATCCAGAGAATGATTTCAACTGGGATTTCCGCCATAAAAAAACATCCTTGCGTTTGGCAAGGATGCTTTTTTCATCATACTGGTTGTTGTTCCAGCTCTTCTGTGATTTGTCTTCCCGGGTCTTTCATCTTGAGAATAAAGAACAGGCTGATCACCAGCAAACCGGCGGAAAGTAACAGTGCGGGGGTGTAAGACCCGGTGGGAGTTTTGAGGGCATCCATTACGTACACGAAAACCACTGAAAGCTGCCCCGCCAGCTGGACCAGGCCGTTGGATGTACCTTCCGGTGTAGGCTGGGTGATTTCAGAGGCATACTGCATCCCAACCGGGTTGATGCTCACCAGGAAGAATCCCAGGGCAAAGGAAAAAGCGAAAAGAGGAAAACGGTGTTGTGCAAAAGCCAGCCCCAGGACACAGGGGATGGCCATGGCAAACCCCAGCAGCAGAAAAGCCTGGCGCTTGTGCAGCCGGTCTGAAATTGGTGCGATCAGAACAGCGCCCAAAACACCGCCTGCGAGCATCAACGCTCCCAGGGTACCGGCGTCTGTGGCCGAGAATCCGCGCGGGCGGATGATGGTTTCCACCCAGGTGGTGACCCCGTTGAAGATTCCCAAACCAATGAACATGATGACCAGGTAGTACCAGAAGTGTTTGACCGAAAGCGCGTGTTTCAACCCGTCCAGCATCAGTGAACGATCGTCCTGCCCGATGGCACAGGGTGGAGTGGCTGGTTTTTCGCGGGAGAAGATCAAAAAGAGGATTGCGGTAAAAGCCGCAACTCCGCCATATACCAATTGAATGGTCGGGATGGGTAGGGAATCCGCCAGGAGAGGGGTTAACACCATCCCCAGGGCAGTGCCTACCAGTGCGGAAAGTGTGACCATCCCAACTGCAGTAGCGCGTTCATCCTGACCAAACCATAAGAGCGGGCACCTTGGTCCAGGCGTTTAACATGGTGGGCTGGGCAATCGCCAACCCGATCGTTGAAACCACCACCCAGGTAAAATTAACCCCTGCCAACCCGCGGAAAACTGCGCTGGCGGCCATCAGGACCACCCCGACCCCTACTGTGCGCTTGAAGCCAAAAGTATCGATTGCCCACGAAACAGGGATCGAGAGTGGAATGAAGGCGATCATGAAGATCATCGACAAAAAGCCAATTTGTAAATCGGTTACGCCGTAGAATTTTGCTGCGATACCGGTGATGGGTGCGTAAGTGATCCATAACATTTGCATGGAGATATTAACCAGCATGAAAACAGCCAACACCACCCAGCGGTACGGGTAAAGGCGGTAAGTTTTTTCAACCATGGGACTCCTCGTCATTCCAATAAATTTTTACCCTCACGACCAGTAGCCTATCGTGAGGCACATACTGTTAACCCATTAGAGTTGAATTGGATAGCAAATTTTGGAAATTGCTAAATTGAGGATACTCGAGTAACTTCAATTTGAAGCCATGCATGCAAGTTTTCCCAGGGCATTTTGCGCGAAGGTATTGATTGCCACCCTTATGGAAGCTGCCGTTATATCACGCCTACCGTAATCATGAAAGAACGCAGCCCAGGCATGCAAATCACCGTTAAAGAAGCGAACTAACCACAACACTGAAACCAGATCCCAAATTGGCAGGTCACTGGTGTTTATTTTTCTTTCACGAAGATAGGTGTTGGTAAACTTTTCAACAGTTTCCATGCCAAAGGTATAAACAAGATCGCAGCGACTGCCGGCGAGGTCTACCAGGGGATCACCAATAAATGCATCTTCCCAGTCGATCAGACCGCTGATCCTTTTCCGCTGCCAGAGTATATTGCCATTCCACATATCTCCGTGTAATAAAACAAACGGATTCTGATTTTTCGGCGGCCAACAACGCTCAAGTTGCTCCCTGATAAAGAATTCATTCATTAGCTCTTCGGTAATTTTTGACTTTATCCCGCACAGGTCGTCCAGGTTCGTGGAGAGAGGAGGTACACCAACTTTTTCGAGTTGGTGCAGGTCAACATTGTGAACTTGGGCAAGCAGTTTGGCTATCTTTTCTCCGCGGTCAGGAATAGCGCTGATGGAAAAATTTGTTTCCCCGTGGAGATAATCCAGCACCAGAGCCGGCGATCCAAAGAAGATTCCCTGCTGATCGATGGCAACCGGACGTGAAACAGGCAGGTTCTTTGAACTAAGAATCTCCAACAGCCCGTATTCCATATCAATAGATGCAGGCCTTTGCGCGAGGTCTGAGGCGGAAAACTGGCGAACGATCCAATCGACCAATTTGCCATCAGGCACCCTAACATTAACGAGTGTCACACTGGCAGACATGCCCCCCGCGAGAGGTTGAATGCCAAGGACTTCACCTGTGAGGTGCAGGCTTTCGAGTAATTTTATAACGGAAGAATGGTCGATCATCGGCGTATGAGCCTGGGAAAAATATTAAATTATCTTGTCAAGTTTACCGGCGAGTTGCCGCAGGTATTCCAACTGACCAATATGATAGGCGTAATGAAAATGAAGGAAGAAAACGCGCCAACCCAAGGTCATTTTTCGCTCTCCGATCTGTATCTCGCGTGAAAGCGCATTTTCTTCCAGTCCATCAAGTTGTGAATCCAATGTGGTGTTAATCTGCGCCAACATTTTTAACAGTACTGAAAGTTCCAGCACGCCCGGTTCTTCCCCATGGATTGGTTCAGATGCGCGCTCGTACCGGGTAACCAATTCCGCGTCAAATGGAGGGACGCCACCAATTGCGGCAATGATCTCCAATTGGCTGGTGATGAGGTGCCCCAGCACCCAGTTGAGGCAGTTCCCTCCAGGATGCGGCTGCAGCAGACTGTCAGCATGGGTCAAATCCCTGGTTTGATCTTCAATGACCTTAAGTTCGATGGCGAAAATTTTTTGAAAATCCTTGATAGTGGCCATTCTCTCTCCTTAAAAAACAGGCTGTAACTAAACCCGGGGGATAGCAAAAACAATGCTTCATTATTATGGAGTGGATTGATTAGAATTTCAAGCTTTTTTAAGATAGATTGTATACTTTTCATATCAGCGGGGTTAACCATAATACTTGTGAAAGGAAATCGGCACTCTCATGGCGCAGAATGAAGACAAAATAGAACAATTGAGTGATAGCCTGATCGACGAGATCGTGGGTGCGGTGGCGTTACCCAAGACCGCCTTCACCCATCAGATCGGCTCGAGTCTTTTTAAAAATATATGCAGAAAACTGGCGGTAATTGCCGTTCCTTTTGATGAGATTGTCGGAACCGACGGATTACCCGCAGGCAGCCGGTGGATGTTGACCCATTTTTGCGATAAGATCACTGCTTACGGCACTGAGAACATCCCGCAAAGCGGTCCGTTACTGGTGGTCACCAATCACCCGGGGTCTTATGACGGCATGGTGCTGTTTTCACAAATGCCGCGGACGGATATCCGCTGGATTTCAACAGAAATTCCCTTCCTGCGCCTGCTTCCCAACCTGCAGGAAAACCTTTTCTTCTCATCGCGGGAGGATTCGCGAAACCGTATGGTAGTGTTGAGGAACTGCATCAAGCATATGCAGGCAGGTGGTGTGCTTGTATATTTTGCCGCCGGTCACCGCGACCCTGACCCGGCAATCTACCCGGGTGCGTCACGTGCGATTGACGGTTGGCTGGATATTTTCGATGTGTTTTACAAGTACATTCCTGAATTAAAAGTAATCCCTGCCATCATGAGTGGGGTGGTGGATAAATACTGGTCGAAGCACCCGCTCACATGGTTAAGGCGAAAACAGATCGATCAGCAGCGCCTGGCGGAATTTGGGCAGGTGATCACCCAGTTGGTGCATCCCGGGAAGCTAATGCTATCCCCGAACATTTCTTTTGGACAACCTCTTACTCAAAAAGACTTACTTGAGATGAGCCTTGACGGCACTCTGCGCACTGCGATCATGCAAAAAGGGAAACAACTCCTGCAAGAGCATTGCGAGCGATTTGGGGGTAACGCGGTCTGATGAAAACATTGTAGCTAAATGGGGGATGAATAACGCTTTTCTCCTGCTTCAATACGCACCTTAAGATGATTCTCAAATGGCGGCAGGGGGCAGGTGGCATGCGGGGTGTAGGCACAGGGCCAATTTTTGGCAAGGTTAAAATCCAACACCACCTCGTTGTTTTCAGGTAGCGCAGTGTTGAGGAATCTTCCACCCGGGTAAGTGGTATCAATTTTTGTCAGGTCGGTGAAACTGAAGAGCAGTTCATCGTCATCTTCTTCAGCGATCAACGAACAAGTTTCGCCATTTATTGTGAAGGTGGCTCTGCCAATGAATTTTGACGCATACTTCGTGCCGACAACATCTTCAACCGGCAGAATTTGCGGTTGTGGGAAAGAGGTGAATTTGGCTGTTATCCGCCAGGCTGGATCGACCGGAAAATAATTCAATCCTGAAAAATCCCTGGCGGTACGGGCAGCGACATCCCAGACGCGCAGGAAGTAACATTCGCCGCGCTGGATGACCACGATGTGAATAGCACCGACTGAAAGGATGTCTGTCACCTCGTCGTGATCTGTGCCCAGGGATCGCAGTTCAGCTGGTTTGCCGTTCACCTGCAAACTGGATGTGCATTCCTGGAGAGTTACTTTTCCGTGGTTGAGCTTTAAAATGGCCGCAAATCCTCCGGGCAATCCGGGGATGTGGATGGTATTGCCTGCTGTTCCGCCAATAGTATTTTCACCGTCTGCCAGGAGGTACAGCCCGATAAGTGAGAACCAGTTGCGCGGGTTGGCGAGCAGGCGTTTTTCCCGCTCTGCGCGCTGCTCCAAGATCGAATCTATGTAAGTGTCTGTATTCATTAAGTTATCCAGGAATTGTTATTCTCTGATTCTTATTATTGACAGGTTGTATTATAGACGCATTCACACCTAAAAATTGGATAGCATAACGAAAACCGCCCTCGGAAAGGGCGGTTATCCTATTCGGTTGTTGTGTCTTGGTATTAATCCAGCAATGATGCAGGAACGTTTCCGCCGTTTTCAGCGATCTTGCGCAGGACTGCTTTGTGCAGCCACATGTTCATTTCGGCAGAGTCTGCCATTTTTGCAGCCGGGCAACCGAGTTCTGTTGCCAGTTCCTTGCGGGAGGTGAGGCTGCTGTCGATGTCGAGCAGTTTGAGCAGATCGACGATGGAGGTTTTCCAGTTCAATTTCTGAGGATTGGCTGCTGCCAATTTTTCCAATTTGCTGACAACGTCTACCATTTCCATGGCTTGAGGTTTTGCTGCAGCAGTCAATTTGCCGAGTAAATCACCAACTGGGCGAACATTACCCGTGGGTTTTACAACTGTTGTGGGTGTTGCCTTGGGTTTGAATCCCAACTTTCCTAGTAAATCCTTAAAGAATGCCATAATATTTCCTTTCCCTTGATCACTAATTAGTCGTTTATCGACTTATATTCATTATATAACTTTGTCAACCATTAACAAGCGTTTTTAGAAATGTTAAGAAATTTTTAAGATTTCACTTTTTTTGGTTTTCAGGATTGTTTACTGCGTGGTTTTATAGACGGTAACCAAACCATCCTGCTATTGATATATTATCCATCGCGGACAACTATTTTGGATACACCCAATCCTCAAACACTTTGCTTAGGTCACATTGGCAGTGTTCTTCCGCCAGTTGTTTGAAGTCTGCAGTAGTGCTCACCTGCCACTGGTAAGTTTGAGCGTAATCCAGCAGAAAAGCGTCAAAAACATCCTGTCCCATGCTGTCGGCGAGTTCCTGCAGGAAGATTGGTCCACGCCCATAGATGATGGCGCTGTATTCTGGACCCTGGTATTCTGAGGCGGCTTTTCCAAGGGGAATCGCTTCCTGGCTCACCCGGTTCCAGCGATTGAACCAGGTTTCCTGGTATTGATCCTTGCCACTCTCGCCATATTCATCCAGGAAAAACATGCCGGTGATGTATTGCGTTAATGATTCATCCAGCCACGGTTCATTTTTTTGATCGTTGCCAACGGTATTGTAGAACCACTGGTGACCGACCTCGTGAGCGACAGTAGCCTGCAACATCACAAAGGCGGGGGCACCGCTGATGGTCTGGTCCGGATCATATGCCAGCCTGGTAATGCCCACAACCCCGGGATACTCGATGCCGATGGCACCCTGCATAGGGGTGCTGGCTACGTCAAACTCGGTGTAGGGATAGTTTCCGTAGCGTTCACTGAAATCCTCAAGCGCTGCTGCAGCCACATTTAAGGCGCGTTTTGCACCTTCTTCCCTATCTGCCAATGCGTATGAGTTCACTTCGGTTTCACCGATGGTCTTGCTGATCTTAATAAAATCCGGGCTGGCTGCCAGGTAAAAATCTCGTGCGGGTCCGGCAGCAAAAGTGACCATCTGCTGGTTCTGATCTTTTACAGTTGCCACCTCGATTCCAGAGGCTACCATCACCAGGTTAGCAGGAGCGGTAACACGCACAAGGTAAAAACTGACATCGTTGTACGTTGTATCCGCGTTAGGCGGGAGAGGTCCAGCGTGCCACCCTTGGTCATCATAAGCCGGGATCATTGGATAAAAGCCATCCAGCACCAGGATATTGTCGATAATGGCAAACAATCCGTAATTCCCGCCACCTTCTGTGGGAACTTCCACGTCGAAATTCATTTTAATGAGCAGCTTTTCCGCCGGCTGGAGGGGTTTAGTCAGGGAAAGACAAATAGCACTGTCTTTTTCCAGCGTTTCAGGTGACACAACCTGCCCGCTCACTGTCACATTCGAAATGGTGACCTTGCCGCCCAACTGGTTGGGGTACAACTGGAAACACACCTTATCCAGGGGTTTGGATTCCTGGTTGGTGAATTGCACTTCTTCCTGACCTTTGAGGGATGCCAAATCGTCAGCAATCGATATTTCGATGTGATAAACACTAGCGCCGGGGAGCTGCTGCAGGGTTTCCTGTTCAGTCGAGATCAGCCCGCTTGAAAATACCGCGCGGTCATCCCAATTGGACCAGATATCATCAATATTTGGGTTTTGCGGGGGAACTGGTTTCCCAAAGAGGCTGCCGCAACCCGAAAGCAATAATGCGCCTAAAAAAACAAGAACCATGCTTGATAAGGAATATTTCATGGGGGTATCCTATTAGTGAATGAATTATAAAGATAAGTTATTGCATCTATCTTAAGGAAATGTTAAAAACGCAAGCCTCGAACCGTTAAGGTTTTGTAATCCAGCTAATTTCCATACTCGCTATTTTCAGAAATAGATTATTGAATTGCGATGGATTCTTTTGGTTTGGCAAAAACATCCCTGCAGAGCAGGCAGCCAACAACAAACAAAAGCATGACCAAAAGGTCATAGGCAATTATCAGGGAAAGCACAATTGCCATCCAGGGGCTGGATTCCGGGGTCGAACCATCAGCAAGTCCGGTGACAACAGCCAATGCCTGACCCCCGACCACTGTAAAGACAGCCAGACCTGCCGACCAGACGATGAACTTCACCCTTGAGTGTGCGCGGATGGCAGCCCAAATTAACAACGCCGCCCCTCCCAGCACCAGCAATCCCAGTTCAGCAGGCATTAAATAGTCAAACATGAAGCGACCGCTCTGAACCAGGCGAAACAAAGAAAATACGATTGGCGCTACAACTGGCAAGCCAACGAGGATAGTTCCACTTATCGCCAAAATCTTAGTGAGCACGTATTTGTATTTCATCGTGACCTCCATGTTTCTCTGCATCGGGTAGGGATAAACTCATTGTAGCGCGGAAAAAGGATGGCTTCAAACAATTCAAACATGATTTCCAGAGCCTCTAAAATGTTATTGGATAAACCGCAGGATTACCCGGGTTTCTGTCACATGGCTATTAAATTCAATAATTGATATTAATCAGGGGTGATTTCTTTTGAAAACCAAAGTTTTTCGGCCACACAAGTAAACCCCAGCGACGCTGCCAATTGCTGCATTGCCACATTTTCGCTGCTGGTGCCAAATTCTACTTTTTGTGCTCCCGATTTTGCGAGTATCGCCATCCCTGTGGAGACCAAAGCCTTTGCCACCCCCTTGTGCAGGTGATGCGGGTGAGTGCCTATAGGATCGGTAAAACCGGTGACCTTGGAATCATCGTAGAACCCGCAGATGCAAAACGCGCAAAGTGACCCGTCCGGGGCTACCGCGACCATATCCAGGTCCTTGTTGTACTGCGGAGCGTTCATCATCGCCTGGCGGTATTCAACCGTCATATTTTCTGTCCCGAAAACCGCCTGGTGCAGCTCAACCAAGGACTCGATGGTATCGAGATCATTCACTGACCGCCAGGTATAACCAGGTGGAAATGGAAAAATCTCAAATGAATCAACTACAGGCCGGGAGAATGTTAGAGACCGCACGCTTCCCTGTACAAATCCATTTCTCAACAGCAGTTCCTGGCGGTGGATATTCGCAGAACTGCAGCAGTGATCCAGCGAGTCGTGAGTACCAGAATCTTTATTGCGCAGTTGGAGGCAGCGGACTCCCCAGCCAATGATCTCATCTTCCAACTCGGGGGCGTAAGATATGTTTTTTGTCTCGAACCACAAATTGCAGTAATCGTCCACATACCCGAGTCCTGCAAGAATGTCTCCATCCCGCCACAGCCTTATCGTCTTCCGCACTGTATTCATCTGAATGTGTTCTTCATAATCACCAATGGAACAGGTATCTCCTAATCCTGACAATAGCTGGCGAACTTCTTCAATATCCGTTTCACTTCTTAATGGCAACGTATTCATGATTCCTCTTTAAGACTTGTAGTCTCAAATGCGCAATTCATTGATTTTAAACCTGCCCGGTTAATTTGGGAAATTGCCCTTAAAAATCAGCGCCGGAGATTCCTCCGACGCTGAAAATCAAAATTAACTGAACTTTATTTGATATCCCGGGTTGTGATTCCCAGGGCTTTTGCTACACCTTCTCCGTAGGCTTTATCAGCTTGGAGACAATTGCTGATATGGCGGATCTTGATGAAATCAGGGGCGTCTCCCATAGCGCGCGCAGTGTTTTCAAATAACACCTGCTGTTGATTGCTATTCATCAAGCGGAAGAGCTTACCGGGTTGTGTGAAGTAATCACTGTCATCCTCGCGGAAATTCCAACTGCTGGCAGCACCAAAAAGGTCCAGTGGCGGCTCTTTGAACTCGGGCTGTTCCTGCCATTCGCCAAAACTATTGGGTTGGTAGCCAAGGGTGGAGCCGGAATTACCGTCCACGCGCATCTGTCCGTCACGGTGTGAGGGGTTGGCGGGGGCATTCTTGGGGCTATTGACGGGAATCTGGTGATGATTGATACCGAGCCGGTAGCGCTGCGCGTCTCCATAGGAGAAGAGCCTGCCTTGCAGCATTTTATCAGGTGAGAAGCCGATTCCGGGCACGATGGCGGCAGGATTGAATGCGGCTTGTTCCACGTCCTGGAAGTAATTCTCGGGATTGCGGTTAAGTTCGAGGATGCCCACCTCGATCAAGGGGTATTCCTTTTTGTACCAAACCTTGGTCAGGTCAAAGGGGTTGTAGGGCATGTTATTCGCCTGTTCTTCCGTCATCACCTGGATATACATCTTCCAGCGCGGGAAATCACCTTTTTCGATGCTTTCAAATAAATCCCGCTGATTGCTTTCCCGGTCTTTGGCAACGATGGCTTCAGCTTCCTGATCGGTTAGAACTTAATCCCCTGCTGGGTGACGAAATGGAATTTTACCCAGACCCTTTGATTCTTGGCGTTGATACATGCTATAGGCATGGCTGCCAAACCCGTGCATGTGGCGGAAGGAGAGTGGAATACCGCGTTCGCTCATGGTGATGGTGATTTGATGCAGCGCTTCGGGGAGAGAAGTCCAGAAATCCCAGTTATTGGTGGCAGAGCGCATATTTGTTTTGGGGTCACGTTTGACTGCGCGGTTGAGATCGGGGAAGAAATGCGGATCGCGCAGGAAGAATACTGGTGTATTGTTGCCCACCAGGTCCCAGTTGCCTTCTTCTGTGTAATACTTCATGGCAAAACCGCGGATATCGCGTTCAGCGTCGGCTGCGCCGCGTTCCCCTGCCACAGTTGAGAAGCGCACGAAGGCTTCTGTTACCTTGCCAACCTTTGAAAAGATCTTTGCTTTTGTGTACTGGGTAATATCATTGGTAACCGTGAATTTGCCGAATGCGCCGGATCCCTTGGCGTGCATGCGCCGCTCCGGGATTACCTCGCGGTCAAAATGTGCCAATTTCTCCTGGTACCACACATCCTGCATCAGCATGGGTCCGCGCGGACCAGCGGTCATGGCGTTCTGATTATCTGGAACTGGTGCTCCAGCAGCAGTGGTGAGTTTGGTTAATTTTTTCATTTTGTCTCCTTAGTTACTTCATACTTTGATTATACGGTAAACAAAACACAGGCAGAATGTTCTTTCTACCTGTGTTTTCGAATATTGATCCGAAACTTATCAACTTTTACATCAAATCTTTATCCATTAAATGCTTTTTGTAATGCGGCGATATCCAGTTTTGTCATTTTCAACATCGCCTGGGTAGCACGGTAGACTTTTTCGTTATCCGGATCGCTGAGCAGTCTACCTAAAATAGTTGGGACGACCTGCCAAGTGACACCAAATTTATCGGTTAACCAGCCGCACTGGTTTTTTTCTCCGCCAACGGAAAGCCGCTCCCAGTAATGGTCCACTTCATCCTGAGTCTCACAGTCAATGACAAATGAGATCGCTGGAGAGAATTTATAAACCGGACCGCCATTGAGGGCGATGAAATGTTGTCCGTTGAGAGTAAAAGCCGCGGTCATTACTGAACCTTCCTGACCGGGTGAATCCTTGCCATAGCGGGCAATGCTTTCTACGCTGGAATCTTTAAAAATTGCAATGTAGAAAGTCATCGCCTCTTCTGCATTGTTGTCGAACCAGAGAAACGGGGTGATTTTTTGCATTTTTACTCCTTGCCTGACTGTAAAATCAAAATCTCAACACACGTGATGCTATGACTTGCAACCAGAAACGTTTTAGGTGGTCTCGATATGGCTTGGGTCCATGTAACCAAATTCCCAAATGTGTCCATCGAGGTCTTCAAAACTGCGGCTGTACATAAAGCCAAGATCTTCCGGTTCACGGGATTTTTTGGCACCTGCCCTTAACGCTTTATCGACCAACACGTCAACATCCTTACGGCTGTCAACCATCAATGCGTTGATCACTTCAACGTCAGTCCGGGTATCGATAATTTTCTTGGGGGTAAATGTATTAAAGAACTTCTCAAGTAAGAGCATGAAGTAAATATTCTCGCTGATGACCAGGCAGGCAGCTCTTTCATCGGTGAATTGTTTATTGAAGTGATAGCCCAGGCTGGTAAAGAAAGCCATGCTTCTCTTGAGATCCTTCACGGGAAGGTTGACGAATATTTGTGTAGACATATTTCCTCCGTTCTCGGGATGAACATTCCCGATTTCTAAATTCTAACAAATAAGACAATAATTGTCCAATATATAACAATCATTCATGGCTATCTGCGCGGGATGGTTTGCGGTAGCGGTTCGTTTAAGCAGGATTTACTGAATTAACTTTTTTTCCATGGCGTAGTGCCCGCGTATGACGTGGTAACCAAGTTTTACGTCAATAACGCACATTAGATCCCTTACTTTTTCTTCACCTTCTTAAGGTTTTCTTCCACACAGAACTCGGTGATCCTGCGAATCAGGTCAAACGGGATTGGTTTGTCCAAAGGAAACTGAACTGTTCCCTTGGAAGTTTTATAAGGGGATAACTCACTGGCAAATTCCTGTATTCCTTTGGCGCCGGGGTAAAAACCGATATGGTGAGCGTAACCCGAAAAATGGACGAGGTTACCGTGGAATTTAAAAGTGGGAATGCCGTAACTGATGGCCTCGGTTGCTTCTGGAGCTACAGCCTTAATCGTCTCTCTGACCTGTTGGAGTAGACCCTGCACATCTTGTGGAAATTGACAGATGAAGTCATCGATCGTTTTTGGATTGTCAGTTTTCATGGTTTATCCTTTTATTCTTATTAATTCACCAATAAAAAACTCAAATTAATAAAGTTCTCTGTTGATTGTAAACTTTTGTTTACGAAATTCAAGTGGGTCACCCGATTCCTGGTTCGCTTTTCTCATAAACCATACTGTGATTATATGTTACTATAGATGATAATTATTATCCAAATAGTGGATAATAAACTAAAGCTTGACTTTTAGAATGACAAAAGGGAGAAAACACATGTCTAAACCCGCTCACTTATTTATTTTTTCATTCGTCATTGTTGCGCTCATGTTAGTAAGTGCCTGCTCGCCTTCAGGAGGCAAAACTGATAACCTGGAGGACGACCCGTTTAGTGATCAGATCGTAACCGAACCCCCATTTGATCCGGCAACAACGAATACCTCGGATGAACAACCGGATGATTTTCCGCGAACTCCTGACCCGATCTCAGTGGTTGTGACTCTTGACACTGACAAGGTCGTCACAAAATCCAGTTATGACTTTATGTTCTCCCTGAAAGGGAATGCTGCCGAGGGATTTGAATCCACTCTAAATCTAGATAATAAATTGTATAAGATGGAAGAGGACGGAACCTTATCAAATGCTTTCGGGGCACCAGTGACCATGACCCCGGTATCTTCTATTGAAGGACTACCTTTCAGCAAGGGTTTCCTGATAGCCTATCAGTTTGGTCCCGAGGGACTGGTGATGTCACAACCAGGCAACTTATTCTTTAAAGTGCCAGGCAAGTTCGAAGACTCCGAGTTAGTGGGTTTCGCTGCCAACAGCGATGGTAGTGATTTTCACTTGTACCCGATAAATACGATCTATATGGACTATGACAACACCACGAATATCTACATAAACATCATGCATTTCAGCCTGTATGGGATAGCCCAGGCAACACTGGCTGAAATTGAAGCACAGCAAGCCCATCCACCGGCGAGCCCTGCCAGCCAGGATGAGGACGAATTAGCACCCCTGCCCAATCTCAATCCCTCACCCGATGACCTGACCCCGTTGATTGGGAAGACTCAGCTACAGCTATTAAAATCACATACCCGTATGGTTAAATCGCTCATCGATAATCTTTCCACCACAAAATGTGAAAAGGTAACTGTTGCCGCTTATCGTTTTAATGAATGGCAGTCCAAGGTTGACCAGGTTCAGCAAACCGATTACTTCCAAAAACAGATCAGTGCCGATGCGAATGCCCTACATGAGCGCTTTGTTGAATGCGCCAGGGAATTATGCCCGGTGTGTATGGGTAGTCAAACTGGCGATAAAGCCAGTAAAGCAAAAATTGATATGATGATAAGTTTAGCCACATTTGCTGAAGTGAATTCGTTCTTAAATGGGTTTGACGATTTTGCTTATTGGAGACAGCTCAGTAGTAAATGCTCTGAAACTGCGGGTTACCCAAGCCCCTCCGGGTCAACAGGCGGGGAGTTAAGTGGCGACACCCTACCGACACCAACCCCTGTGGGTTGTCCCATTTAAAGGTGTTTTCTTAACTCAAAAAACTTCAACCACACTTTGGTTGAAGTTTTTATTTAACTTTGAACATCCGAACATGGCGGAATAATAGGCACCACCGCCTTTAAATTATAGGGCTCTCAATTCTTTGAATAATGCGCCATGCCATCAGTGTCAGCCAACGGGAGGGTTCTTTTTTCTGACCAAATTCCCAATCCTTCCAGGCTGTCCATTGAGACTCTACCGTGAAACGACCTTTATCATCCATTTTGGATTTAAGCACTCCGATCATGTCGAGCAGGCGTGGGTCGGATCTTATCCATGGGAATTGGGTGAGTATCTGAAGTACATGCATTAGGTCATACCAGACAAAAGGTATTTTTAATTTACGAAAATCATTCCCCATGTAAAAAATGTAGGGGTGTTTTTCAAGGCTATTTTCCCATAGATTGAGAAGTGTCTCTGCGCCTGTGCGGCAGGCAGGGCTGTCGCGCAATTCATCCACTTCGGCTAACAATTTCAACATTGCCAGATTCGCATAAGGGCAGGGGTCTTCCTTGCGCCCCGGTCCGCGGAAACTGCCTACCGTCATCGAAACCTTACACGGCCAACCGTTATCGCGGACGATCCCAGTGAGGAATTTAATGGCTTTCTGAATGGCAGGATCTGATCCGAGCCCGAACTTTACCAGTGCATATACGATTAAAGGTGCATCGCATAATGCCCAGCCCAATATCGGCTGGTTACCTATATCTGTAGAGGCAGAAAATTCGACCGGCAATTGGAAAGGACCATCTGCCGATGGGTACTGCATGACACGGGACATGATCACATTCATTCCCGGATCGCCGATTTTGATCCCCAGGTCTGCGAGAAAGGTGAGTTTGTGAAATGGCTGCCCGGCGCTCTTGTGGCTGGCAATGATCTTTCCTGGCCAACCGGACAGATCGCGGATCAACTCGTGTACCTTCGGGTCATCAAGCATTGCGCGGCGTTCAGCCGCGACCTGCGGTTCTTCTTCCTTCTGACCCAGTAGATCCAGCCTGGTGCGGTACTCGATCCAGGATTCCCCTGCTAAAAGCCAGTCTATTGGAATATTCATGGGAAAATTTCCTCCACATAAATCATCGATATGAATTAAATATTATTATATTCTGTTAAAAATAAAAAGACTCAGTGTGAAAATCACAAAGAGTCTTTTTACGATCTGTTTAGGTAATTCGAATCGACCTAACGACCGGCGAATTGAACCCCCAACAGGCTTTGCAGCTGGGTCAGGGTTTCAGCATCATCACCTACGTAAAGGACGATGATACGGCCAGCCTTAAAGAAGTGCGGCGTCGATACCCAGAATAGCATGGTCGTACCGACACTCCCGCCATCTGAAGACACCAGGCTGGCATCAGCCTCCATATCCTCGTTGGAATCGTATTCAAACACCAGGATATCAGTTTCCCTGACTTTGACATTAGCGCCTCCAACAGAGAAATACTCCTGCACCACAGGATCTCCTACTTCCCTGACGGCATCGGCGGCATTAAGAGCGGCAATCAATCCATCCTTGTCGACAATATAAATATCCGGGGTAGGGGTTGCGTCACTACCGCGGTTGCCGCCACAGGCTGCCAGCAGACCCACTGCCAAAAGCAGAATGACTAACGAACTCATCTTTTTTCTCATTTCAAACCTCCTTAATAGCTGTTACTACTACTTTTGTATCTTGACGCCATTGTTTGTAGAAAGTTCCCTTTTCAACTGAACATTAAAATATTATAATGTAGATAAATATAGTCTTATTAATATATCATAAGAGGAGAGGGAAGGAAAAATTGACAAAATACGGAATGAACTCGTCAGTTTCTGGATCTTTGGAAGAGGTAAAAGGAAATGTCGTGGCTGCACTGAAAGAACAGGGATTTGGGATATTGACAGAAATTGATGTTCAAAAAGTGCTTAAGGAAAAGATTGGCGTTGATTTTGAACCCTATCTCATCCTCGGGGCGTGCAACCCGGGTTTTGCACACCAGGCTCTCTCAGCGGATCGCTCGATAGGATTACTGCTCCCATGCAATGTGGTTTTGCGGCAGAACGGGGACAATGTGGATGTGAGCATCCAGGATCCGGAAGTAATGTTCAGCATGGTGGAAATGAGCGCGAATTCCGACCTGGCAAAGGTACCCCAGGAAGCAAAACAACGGTTGCAGAAAGTGCTAAACAACCTATAAAGACATCTAATAATCAACATCTGTTCATGGAATAAACAAAACGCCCCGGTAATCCGCAGCCTTCAATTTAAATTCACTCTAATTATGAAAATGAAAGCAAAAGCGCCTGCATTTCTGCAGGCGCTTTCAAATGAGTAAACCCGTGGTTTAGTTGCCGCCCGTATCAGAAACGCAGCGGAATCCGGCATCACTGCTGCTGTTAAAGTCGGGATCGTATGTGCGGTCTGCCGCACGGATGAAGACTGAATTACTGCGCCAGCCACCGCCGCGCAGCACCTTGTAGGGACTGCCTGAAGGTCCTACAGGATTTTCAGCCGGCGATTTTTCGTAAGCATCTGCGGTATACCAGTCGTTCACCCATTCCCAAACGTTGCCTGCCATATCCATAACGCCATACTCGCTGGCACCATCCGGGTAGCTGCCAACCGGGCTAGTATCTCCCACGCAGTAGTTGGAGGTTGTATTGTTGTAGATATTTGCCAGGCTGCAACTGGCATCTTCATCACCCCAGGGGTATGTTCGAATTATGCTTCCGCGCGCTGCTTTTTCCCATTCAGCCTCAGTAGGGCAATCGTTTGTCTTCCCATTTGCAGTAATCCTCCGCGTCAAACCACGAAACGTAGATTACCGGGAAATTGGCGTAAGCTGGATTGTCGTAATAAGATGGAAATGTATCCGAAGAGAAATCGTTCGGCGGATCACACGCACCTGCATTCACACACTCGGCATACTCACCATTGGTAACCTCGTATTTATCAATGTAGAAATCGTCCAGGGCGATTGTATGCAGGGGCAGCTCATCCGGGAGACAGGAAAACCCTCCATTGTGATCCGGGTCACATCCCATCTGGAACTCACCCCCGGGGACCAGGACCATCTCGGCAGTATCTATTTCTCCCGGAATTGGTGCCTCGGTGGCGATTGGTTCGGGTGTTGCTGTTGGGATTACTTCCGGGGCTTGAGTTGGAGCCTTCGTTGGAGCTGAGGTGGGTAACACCTGCAGCGTTGCGGTAGGTTCTGAAGCACATCCAACCAGGAACATCAATGCAACTGTGAAGAGGATTACTTTTTTCATAGTGAACCTCCCTTCCTTAGTTAAAATTTTACAACCAGGTTGATCTTTTTGATTCCATCAATGTGCCAATTAAATTAAAACCACCCAATCTTAAAGGGGAATGAGATTTTTGAACCCTTTTTAACCGTGAAAAAACCGCGATCCCGCCCTCAACCCCTATTTTGGAGGTTCGGAAGCTGTTTCTTGAGAAGCCAAAACCGGTTCTGCATCTGAAATTAATGATGTTATTCTCGAGAGGCTGCTCATCACCAAAGGCGGCTTGGGTTCTTCCATTGTGCTGATGGCTTCTGTCAATTGATCCAGGCGTTCCTTGAGGTCTGAAATTGTCGCGGCTGCCCCGGTCACAGACCTGTGGCTGACCAGCCGATACCATAAGATCTGGCAAACCACCGATAAGGGCGGTGCCAGGATGATCCCAAAAATTCCAAAAGTATCTGCCAGCGCGATTAGGAAGATCACTGTAAGGATCGGATTATCCCACCTGCGGTTTAACAGTCTTGGTTTGAGCCAAATCATGATGGCGATCATGACTAATAACGCGTACAGCGCTGTGAACAAGCCAATTTGAATACCGGTGAACAATCCCACCAGCAGAGGTGCAAGAATTGCCAATATAGCTCCAACCACAGGGATCAGGCACAACAGTGCGCCAACCAGGGCTAACATCGTTGGATATGGTGATCCGATCAACCAGTACCCAAGCCCTAACAGTAAACCAGCCGCGAGACTTTGGATGATTTGACCGCGGATATAACCGCCAATATCGGGCTCGATTGTCCGCCAGACACCCCGAGCGCGCTTGCGCTGGTCGGCTGGCAAGATGGAAAGCCACAGCCGTTCGAAATGAGCCTGGTTAAAGCCCCAATAAATCGCCAGTATCAGAATAATCGCAATTGCAGCGGCTAAACCACCAATTCCCTGGGCAATCCCCAGTAATGCAGGACCAACAAGCTCACCTTCGCTTCCGATGATTGCCTGGAAAAGGACACTTGGAGACGGCAGCGCCGTTAAGATTACCTTTTGGACAGAACTGCCTGCCCAGATTGGCAGTACCCATCTATCGTGCACACTGACGCTTCTCGCGAATTCCTGTACCTCAACAGTTGAGGTTTTGAATGCTTGAAAGAGTAGAAAACCAAACCCTCCCAGCAGAATGAGGTAAGCGAAAATCCAGGCTACGCGCTGAATAAAGCTGCGCCCTGCCAGCCTGCTGAACAATGGACGAATTGTAGCTGCCAGCATCAATGAGATTAAAACATAAGCCACAATAGTGCGGAACTGCCATAGCACCAATATCGCCAGTAATGTGGTTAATACAGCCACCCCGATTCTTACAAGGTTTTTACTCATGGGTGTCCACCGGGGGGATTTGCGATAACAACGCGTCCAGGTCAGTTGTGAGAGCTTCTACTTCGTCCATCACTTTGTCGATCTGCTTCACTCTTAAAGCTGAACCGCCTTTTTTGATCCGGACTTGTTTCTGAAGGTCTTGCTCCAGGTCTTTCGCCTCATAACGCAGCCGGCTGGTAATGTCACGACCAAACGAGTCCTCTGGTATCAAGTCTGCCGGGCGGAAAACGAAGCGTTCAAGTAACAACTGGAGTATTGCGGCAATCGGGATTGCCATGAGCGCTCCTGCAACGCCAAAAAGGGAGCTGAAGGCGAAGATCGCCAACAGTGAGACAAACGGATTAACGCCGACCGCTTTGCTCATGATTCGGGGAACTAATAGATTGTTTTCAAGGATTTGAATGATAACCGTTGCAACGATCACCCACAGTAACATTGTGGGTGAAATGGATAGGGCGATCAAACCCGCCGGAATGGCACCTAATGTTGGGCCGACCATCGGCACGGCTTCCAAGGCTCCAGCCACAAGGGCTAACACCAGGGCATTAGGTAACCCAATGATCAGGTAGGCGATCAATGCCAAAACGCCGACGACCAGGCAAAGGGCACCTTGCCCTGCTATGAAGTAACCGATCTTTGATTCCATCGCCGTGATCAATTCAAAAATACTCTCGCGGTGAGATTTGGGGAGCAAATGGATCAGGGATTGGATCGTTCGGGTTCCATCCAATGTCCAATGGAACGCCAGCAGTAGAATAACGATCGTAAAAAACACGACCTTTGCGGCGGTTGTGACAACCCCCAGGGCTTGTTCAGCTGAAGCCAATAATTCAGGATCCGTTTGGCGCACGGAGTCGAATCCCGGCAGGGCATCAGGCAGGAACTGGTTGATGCTCACCAACAGTTGGTTTGGAGAATTCACCAGCCATGTGCGAAGATTTTGATAGTATTCCGGGATTCCTGTGACGATGGCTGAACCCTGATCGAAGACCAGGGGAAACAATAAAAGAATAAAACCAATGAAGAATGCGAGCAGAAGCGCGTATATGATGAGAACCCCGCCACCCTGGGGATCCCCCGCCGGTACAACCAGTTCACGATCGGCCTGATGACCGTTCCCAACATGATGGCTACGAACAGAATAAAAATGACCTGGTAATAACGGTAGAGCAACCAAAAGCCAAGAGCAACACAAACGAGTACCAGCGTGGCTACCATAACCCGCCTGAATGTCCATTGGTCAGTTTGTGATGGCGGATTGAGATCCAACTTTACCTCCGGGATTACCAGAAAATTCTATTTTCCTGAAAAATAACCCCGCGCTTTGGCGGAAATTTGGGAATAGGTCATCTTGTCTACCGTGGCAATACCCACAATTCGTGCGCCAAGATTTTTAGACTTGAGACGGTTTTCGAGCTCAACCTTTGCTTCTCCGGGACCAAAAATCCAGATGGATTCAGCGTTTTGAATGAACGAGATGACCCTGTCATAATAACTTTCCAGGTGGTCACCAAAATGTCGGTCGCGCACATCCTCGCCTGCAGATCGATGTGAACTATTGCTGCCACCAGAATCCTGATTTGAGGACTGCATATGGGACTCGATATCCGAAGTGATTTCCTGGATTTTTTCGGTTCTATCTTCAAAAGTGACCACCACTGCCTTGCGGTGGTCGATCCATAAACCTACTTCTTTCTTCAATGGTTCTTCAAAGTTGTTTACCCCTTTTCTTGAGAAATTTTCAAATCAGCTTTTTTCTTGGGAGTGGCAAGGATCGTATCATTGCGTTTTTCTTGCTTTAAACGCCGAATATGGGCTCGCAATCCCTTTGCTTTTCGTTTTATTTTCGTTTTGATTGGTTCGCTGACTTTCTCTTCCACTTTCTTTTTGATTGGCTCGCTTGTTTTTTCAATTATCTTCATTTTGGTCGGAATTTCAACTTTTTCCTTAATTTTCGTTTTCGTCGGGCTGCTAACTTTGTCTTTCATTCCTGTTTTGGTTGGAATACCAACTTTACCTTCCTTTTTTGTCTTCGTCGGGTTGCTGACCTTTTCTTTCACTTCCGATTTGACTGGAATGCCAGCTTTTTCTTTCACTTTGGTTTTGATTGGAATGCCAACTTTTTCTTTCGCTGTGGTTTTGGTTGGCTCGTTTGTTGTTTCTTTCATGTGTCTTCTCTCCTCTGGATTGCACTAAACAATGTGTTGTGAACGTACTTTTCTAAAATCAATGAATCCCATCTCAACATCTACATGGATGAGCTGCACGCGGATCTTGTCACCAACATCCACACCTTCGAATCCTTGTACCAGTTTTCCCTCGACCGGGATGGAAAGCAAACGCACCCAGGTGCCCTTTTGGGCAGCGCCGGTTGTAATGGAATCAAATTGTTCGCCGATCCTTGATTCCAATAAGAGGGCTGCTGCTGATTTTTCAACCTGGCGTTCAACTTTGTTGGCGGCATCTTCAGATTCAGTACAATGAATTGCCAATAAATCCAACTCCTCTTTTTGATAAGGAACAGCTTTTCCATCCAGCGCTGCTTTTAACAACCGCTGGGTAACCAGATCGGGAAAACGCCGATTCGGTGCTGTAGAATGTGCATAATCTTTAACAGCCAGACCAAAGTGACCTGGCGCATCTTCATCAGGCAGTTCGGCGATGTATTCGCCGGCTCCGAGCAACTTGATGACTGCCAGGGACAGGTCAGGAAATCGCAGAGGGTCGCTTGCCTTTTCCTTTACCAGGAAATCCTCAAGCGCTTTTGAATCCGGCATAAACCGGGAGTTTGGCACCATGATTCTTGGCAATCTCCACGATACGCTCCCAGCGTTTTGGAACGCGCACAACCCGTCTGAGTGAAGGGAATTTATTTGAGTCAGACAAATAGCGTGCGGTAACTCCGTTAGCGGCGATCATGAAAGTCTTCAATGATCTCCCTGGCGCGATTCTTTTCTTCCACTTCGAGGACACGGATTTGATCCCCATCGAATATAGGTTTGGTTTCGATTGTTTCCAGGCTTAAGGCTCCGTTCAGATGGCGCAGATTCTTCAACCATTGGGCGGCCTTATCCTGAATGTGAATATTTTCTGCAAGCCCGTCGACCGCATTCATTAACCCTGGGGCTGGTCCATTGCCATCCAACCAGGCAGCGACACTGCGATAGGCAAGTTTGGCATGATTACGGACCTTGGCACGATACACTTCGGATGATTGAACTGATCCGTCTGGGTCGATCACCATTTCGACTACAACCGCCAGACGGTCTTCATTGAAATTTAACGATGTAAGATTTGTCGAAAGTTTCTCGGGGATCATGGGAAATACAGTTGAAGCTGTGTAAACAGAAGTTGTGTTGTGGCGGGCGTGCTCATCAATGGCTGATCCCTCATTAACCAGTGAATCCACATCTGCCACTGCGACCCAAACCTTGACGCTTCCGTCCGGCAGTTCTTCTGCCACGGTCAGTTGGTCAAGGTCAAGAGAATCATCATTATCAATGGACGCCCAAAGGAGCCCGCGTAAATCACGCGATGGAGCAATATTCAGTTGCGCAGGTGCTTGAATTTTTTCAAGTTGCTGGAGCGCTGCAGCAGAAAAGTCCGGGAGCAAGCCTCTTTCGAGCATTGCTTTACGGGCAATGTTCTCTAAAATGAAACGATGCTTGCTGCTGTGATTAGTCAATATCTCACTCACTCCCTTGTGTGACCAGTTGTTACTTCAAACCAAAAGTTTTTTAATTGGTTTGTGAAATATCCTTAACTACTTCAGCAGTTTTTTCCGGCTGGTTGACGCGAGTGGCCACGTCTGCCTGGGAAATAATGCCAAGTACTTTGTTGACATTGTCCACGATGACAATCCGGCGTAACTGATTTTCAGACATTGCATCCAGGGCTACCTGTAATTCGTCATCTGATCTGCAGGTGACGACCTTGCGCGTCATTACCGCCTCAACTTTGGTGGTTTTTGCCTCGAGCCCTTCACCAACAACCTTTAGTGCCAGGTCGCGGTCGGTAATGATTCCGATCAATTTTTTGGTCTGGTCATTGTCGACTACAGGCACAGATCCAACGTTCTCTCGTTTCATCAGTTCTGCCACGCTGACCACATTGTCGGTTGGCTTGCAGAAGTGCGGGTTCGGGGTCATGATATCGGCACACGTTTTCATTTGTAGGTCCTTTCATTAAGGTTTCGTTCCATTTGGAGATGGCAAATCAAACTCATCTCTCAAAGAGTTAATCCCGAATTGCGGGAGTAGATTATTCCAGTCCAGCCTGCCCGGGATATAAACCGGACAGGCCGATCAAACTATGGTTTGGCTGGAGAACACCTTGGGTGTCCAGTCATTGTGATGCGCGGGTAGTTAGATGATCCCAAGCAGTTTCAAGATGATGAGAATGACCGCAATCACAATCAGTGTGTGAATCCAGTTACCTGTTTTTGGGAAGCCGGAAAAGACTCTTCCGCCAAAAGCACCGAGCAACCACAGAATCAACAGAATTACAATAATCGTCCACATAAGTTTTCTCCTTTTAGTCGATCTTTCAAAGATCTTTTGGATGCCGCAATACTATTTGACTCGCAGCATTTGACCTAACGGTCTGGAATAAAAAATCACGATGAATGCAAAAATAATTGGAATCATGTCACCCTTCGTCCCCTCGAACTAAAACCAACCGGGGAATCAGATTGTTCACTAACCTGGCCAGCATCCTGGCTTCCGTTGAGGTTGTCTGAGCTTATACCAGCCTGCAATTTCTCCTCGTCGGAAATAACAAATGCTCCGATAAATCTCTTTATAGCCCCAAGAATTGAAGAGGCTGCTGCCATATTGCTGTTCTCATTTTTTGCTTCTTCAACATTGATTTCTACGGATTCATCCATTCATTTACCTTTTACCTCTAAATGTGCTGTAATTTTCTGGCAGGGATGCTATGGCACACCCCTGCCAGGTGCGGTCGGGAAACCGCATGAAGAAATCTAACTTGTTCTTAGAGCCTTCTGCGTAACAGATGAACGATCGCGATGAGGATGATAGCCCCTAGCAGGGTCACCAGCATGGTCGGTAAGGTGATGGCATCGTTAATCGTGCCGACTTTCAACAAAGGGGTGATGAACCAACCAGCCAGGAATGCACCTACGATGGCTACGATTATATTGATCAACAAACTGGCGCGATCCTTCATAATGACGGAGGCGACCCAACCTATTACTGCAGCAACAACCAGGTAAATAATGATGTTCATATGTTCTCCTTATGATTAGTGGTTTTCACGGAATACCGTGTCTTTCTATTATTCCTCCCCCCTTTGCCATAAGGCGAGAGGGGAGAGTGAACAAACTTGGAAAAAAATGTTAAGAATCGGAATCAGAAGAAGGGACAGTCTTCACAACTAACCGCCTGCGTTCTGCTTCTGACATCCAACTGGCAATCCAGCCGATAAATGCACCCACGGAAAGCCAGATAATGAAATTGGATAGCTTCATTTGTTTCTCCTTTCACAAAAACAACGTGTGTTTCAGTGATTTACCCTATTTTTCAACCTGATGAATTAGGGTGTATCCGTCGGAAGGCGTGTATTGGTGTCTTCGGTAATAGTGGTGCGGGTTGCGGTGGCTGTTGGCGCAGGGGTGTGATCTGTAACAGTTGTCTGCTTGGTACTTACAGGTCCGCGCGGGCGGTAGAAGAGCACATATACCAGGCGTTCCAGTGCCCAAAAAACCAGGGCGTAGACGATCATGGCGATCAATGTCGAAAACTCGAACACCATCCCGCCGGACGAAGGAGCTCCGGTTAGACTGGCAAAGGGAGCAACGAACAAGTTGGTTAATCCATACAGGAATGAAGCAAAAGCGTTTTCCGGATTTGCCCCGATGAGTTTGAAAAAGAATCGTAAAGCCAGCACGGCTTCCAGGAATCCGAGCAGGAGCCAGATCAATTGCGTGGCTTTAAAGGTCGCGATTCGACCTTCACGCCCTGCTTCTTGCTGTGAAGTTCTTGTTTCCCTGATAATCTGTCATTTTGTCCTCTTTTCCCATTCTTCTTGCGCTTGTTGCTGGGTGTAACCATACTTTTCCTGCAACAAACCGATCAACTTGTCGTAATTACCCTCAACCTTATCCAGGTCATCATCAGTGAGCTTACCCCACCAGATTTTTGCTTCGCCGCGGACTTGCTTCCACTTACCTTCGAAAATGTTATTGTTTATCATTTATTCCTCTTTTCTCATTTATTTTGATAGATCACATCCGGCGGGAGGGTTTAACAAACCACCCAGGATGAGTCCAACGCCCAATCCAACGGTTATTGCCACCCAGGGATACTGTGCCACCTTGTCATTCAAATCGCCGGGGACCTTTTTGGCATATTCCTGGGCCTTGGCGTTGTATTGGCTTAATCCATGTCCAACTTCTTTTTTGACCGTTTCTGCAGCATCAACCAGGGTCTCTTTTGCATCCCCTTTAATCTTTTCGAAACCTTGCGAGATTTTCGAAGAACTGTTCTCCATAAGGGTGTTAAGATCACGTCTTATGTCGGCTGTATCCTGTTGAATTTTCTTTTCCAACTGTTTGTCATTCATCTCACTAGATCCTTTTCTGGCTTTCGCCGTAACCCGGTTCGTTCTCGATATATGACCTTAGCATCCAGGCCATTTTTTCATGAAGACTCATTACTCCTACCAGTAATTCAACTGTCCCTTCGTCTTCATATTCCTCGCTGCATTTTCGAATATCCTCGCGCAGAAAACGGATGATCGTTTCATGGTCTGCCAGCAAATGAAGAATATCCGGAGGACTCGAAGGTTGTTCTTCAAGACGCGTGAAAGCGAGGAACTCCTTGAAGCTGGCGATGGAAACACCGCCCAATATTCTTGCCCGTTCCGCGATTTTGTCAGCAATTTCATCCAATTGTTTGTATTGGGTCTCAAAGAGGATATGCAGTTCGAAGAAACCTGACCCGCTTTTGTTCCAGTGTGCACTGCGTGTTTTTTGGGATAAAACAGATTCATTGGCCAGGCTGACGTTAAGCATTTCTACAATCGGATGGCGCACTTCACTTTCCAATCCGATATTTGGCTGGATGAGTATATGCAGGGGCTTTGATTTGTGACCATCATTATCCAGGCTGATGATCGGTTTTGTGAGGATCTGCGCTTTCAGTAATGCTTTGGGCTTGATTCCCATATAGGCTCCTTTCACAAGATAGTTTTTGCCTACGATAGCATGGTACAAGGATGGGGCTGTCGACGTCCCTAACAGAGTCTGTAAAATTCCTAAAAAATGGAGGGAGTTTGATCAGGTCCGGAGCGAAGAGCAATAAAAACGTAAATTACCAAAGAAGGAATCCAATCAGTCGCTGCGGGTTGCATATACAACGATATGATGATCGAATATGCCATCAACGAAGTATCCGCTGCAGGTGATCAGTGTCAAATGAGACAATCCGTCTGCACCTGCTTCTGCTGCCTCGCCTGTGGTAGGTCCAATTCCATAGATCCTGGTAAGTACCTCGGGGGTGGATGATTCCATGATCGAATAACGCTTCACTTCATCAACGGTAAAGTGAATGTCAGTAAATGTATTTTTGACATGAATAATGATCACATCGCCGGGGCGCAGTCTCTTGAGGTAGAAGAAGGTCCGAGCCTCCCCGAGTAATCCGTTGACATGCCCGGTAATGGTGGCTGTTCCCGGTTCTCCGGGGATGCCGCTGCCGCGGTACCAGAAAACGGAACTCCAAATGGGATCTCCCCAGGGACCTTTGGGGGAATCCATGGCATTATCGGCTGACTGGCCAACCCCCAATACTGGTGCTCCAACTTTTATCGCCGGGATCTGCAAGACAAGCGGTAATTCCACAGGTCCAGCTTTAATATCCAGATTGGGATCATAAGAGGCGCCGAGGATGGAGAATTCAGGTGTTGGTAGAGCGGTTGGAGTTGTAGAGAGACTGCTTAAAGAAGGCAATACCGGCATGTATGCCGGCGACGGAAGAAAGGACGAGGGAGGCCGGTCTATCGCCTCCCCCGTCCCTTTGGATCCGCAACCCGCAAGTGCTGCCGAGATTACCAGTAAAGTGATGAGACAGCTAAGCGGGAAGCGGCGAGCGGGGATGCTCATGATCCACAGATAGGCCAATTATTTTTTCAGTCGATAATTGCGGCGCATTGCGCGCACAATCAGGACTGAAACGACAATGCTGAGGCTGCCAAATAGAAGTGCTAATCCTAACGGTAAAGTTTCATTGCGAAGGGGTGCTCCGCCAGATGTAGGCAAACCGCTAACCGTCGGAACAGCGGTGCTATCCTCCGTTGGAATGGAGGTACTTTCCTCTTGAACTGGAGCTGAAGCGCAAGTAGGGCCATGCTGATGGTGTTGGTTATAACTGTAACATGACCACCGAGCGCTATGATCCGACCATCTAGACAGTTGCCCCTGACACCAGGGAATACATCATTCTCGCGATAAGTGGTCCCGATGAAACTGGCCACCTGATGCAATCGTCGCAGATTCTCCAACCTGCCAGAAAACATTGCATGCCTGGGCTTCGCCGCCCATCACAACTGAGCCGCTAAAAGTTAAGCTTGCAGGAATCTGAAATGACCCATACGTCTGTATAAGATCCGTTGAGTGTAAGGGTTCCAGCTGAATGTCTCGCTTGAACCGCTTGACCAAACACCAGGTAAGGTGGAGCTGTTACGCCACTCCACAATCCATCGGAAGTCTGACCCGAGAGGTTGTTGTAAGCTCCTAAAGCCCCGCTTTGGGCATCGGCTGCTGGGCCTGTTGCACCAAAATAGTTAGCTCCACCCACCACCCAGGGTCCGGTGATACTAACTTCCAAACCGGGGCTAAGCCCAAATTTGCCAGCGATGGTGGTTGTATTTGCGAACTGGAGGCTGACAAAGCACCCAGGACTGAATAATCTCCTGCTGCACCCAGCGATGGTGCCGTAGCTGCAAGCGGGCTCGCAAAAGCTTCATGCGATAATCCCAACATAGTGAAAGCCAATACCATGATGGTCGTTATGAGTAGTCCTTTTAGTTTTTTCATTTCTCTCAACCTCCTGCTAAAGTTCCAACCTTATGTTGGTATTCTGCATGCATAACGATATCAATAAATACCGTGTGATGCGCCTGGTCCAGGGTTCTAATCCGAGACACTATAATCCTATCCAACAAGGTCTGACTAAGTCCCTAATACGACCTAAAAAAAGCCTATATAATAAGCGAATGCGAAGAATATTCACGCAAAAAACGGGCTTTAACAAAGCCCGTCTTCAACAGAATGAGAAACCTGCAGCAGAATTAATAAATCTTCTTTGAATGAAGGTTGTACCCCATACCGGGGACGGTTTCCAGAAGGTCGCTGTAATCTCCCAGTTTCTTTCGCAGCCGGCCAAGGTAGGTATGAAGATAATGGTTTGATCCGCGGTACTCCGGGCCCCAAACCTGAACCAGTAATTCGTCATGGGTGACAATGGAATTGATGTGGTGTGCTAGAACTGCTAAAAGGGAGTATTCGGTGCGTGTTAAATGTAGATCATTTTCGCCAATTAAAACCCTGCGAGCGTCCAGGTCAATGACGAGATCACCAATTTTAATCTTTTCGGCATCAGTTTTTGCTGAAACATAAGATCTGCGCAGGAATGCGCGTACCCGTGCCAGCAACTCCTCTGCGCCAAAAGGTTTGGTAACGTAGTCATCAGCGCCGGCATCGAGGGCGGCTACTTTCAAGTCTTCCTCTAATCGGGCACTTAAAACGATAATGGGGACATCCGACC
The DNA here is from genome assembly GCA_963753625.1 of uncultured Chloroflexia bacterium. Taxonomy (GTDB): domain Bacteria; phylum Chloroflexota; class Anaerolineae; order Anaerolineales; family Anaerolineaceae; genus UBA6107. The sequence continues at coordinate 128,330 of CAVWCP010000002.1, read as the reverse complement.
TGGCTCGAATCCAGGCGCAAATATCGACGCCAGACAATCCTGGGAGTACGAGATCCAGGAGAACCAGATCAACCGGAACCTCCTGAAATAACGCTATTGCCTCGTGGCTGTTCCCAGCTTCGCTGATCGTATAACCGCGTTTTTCCAGGTTAACGCGCACCAATTTGCGAATGTTCGGATCATCTTCCACGATTAATATATTGCCCATAGTTTTACTCCTTGTGTTCAGCCTTCTCTGCAGCTTGTTTTAGATTGAGGGGTATCGTAAAGGAGACTGTTGTTCCTGGAGGCGCCTTTTTTCGGATCCAGATCCTCCCTCCATGCGCTTCAACTAACCCTTTACAGATCGCCAATCCCAGACCCGCTCCTTTTGCTGAACCAGTCTCTTCAGAAATACCGCGCCGGAAGGCTTCAAAAACCCGTTTCCGTTCGGATGGGGGAATTCCGGATCCCTGGTCATTGACATTAACCTGGACAAAATTACCTCGTACACTGGCTGAAATACTTATTTCAGTTCCAATGGGTGAGTATGTAGCTGCATTACGGACCAGGTTGACCAATACCTGGGCAATCCTTGCGTCATCTACAAAGACCGGGGGCAAATTTTCAGGGATATGGGTGGTTAATTGTTTTCCGCTCGTTAAGACCTTTAATTGCGGAGATGCTTCGATCAGGATATCCAACAGTGAATGTGACTTTAATTGGATTGGTAACCTGCCCGCATCCAACCGGGATAAATCAAGCAGATGTTCGATTAATTCCTGAAGCCGGAAAGATTCGTGTTGAATCGTCTGCACGAAATCTTTCTGTTCTTCCGGTTCCCAGTTGACATCTTCCGCCAGCATTGTTGTGGTGAAACCAATGATCGATGTGAGAGGAGTGCGTAACTCATGCGAGATCATCGCCAGGAATTCAGTTTTAATCTCATTGGCACGTTCGGCTTCGTGACGGGATTCAGCCTCAACTTCCAGCAGTTTGAGATTGAACAATGTGATGGTAGCCTGGTCGATTAGAACTTTCAAATGACGTAGTTCGATATGACTGAAACGCGTGTCTTCTTCAAAGTAAACTGCCAGGCAACCCAGCCATTCTCCTGAAGTTAATAACGGAAAAAACACCGTTGTATGGACCTTTCCTTCCAGGAGAAAATCTCTCAATAGGGGGGTTAGGTGTGAGTTAGTCCTGGTCCCGTTGATGACAATCGTCCTGCTTGGCTGCATGAGTTCCCAAAATTGCGGCTCTTCATAAAGGCTGGTTTCACTGAACCAGGGAGATTTATTTTCACTTGAAACCCAGGTGGCGGTCAATTCCACACCGCGGGAAGGTCCTGCTCTTGGATCATCAAAGAAAAGTAAAGCTGCACGATGGGCAGTGCGGAGTTCAAATGCAGACATTAGGGTTCTGAGTACGGCGTCCGGTTTTCGTGCCAGGCTCATACGCCGGCTGAGGGTGAATTGCTCACGGGATCTGTCCAGCGATTTTCGTAATGCCTGATCTACCTGGTTTTGACTGGTGATATCTTGGGCAACATTGATTTGATAGAATGAATTTTTCTCATCATCGCGAATTGCAAATGAATGCACTGAAATCCAACGCAGGCTTCCGTCCGGGCGTAATATCCTGTACGTTTGATCAAGTGGTTTACGGATATCATCCGGGCGGGCAGACATCACACCTACACGATCTTCAGCATGTATGCTTTGGATAAGGGCGGAAGGGTCTGACATGAGTGTTTCGCAGGGAAGACCCCAAACGGTTTCAAATGCCGGGCTAACATAAATGATCTGGTCTACATGTAGATCACGGACCCACACGACCTGTTCGATTTTTTCGGCAATCTGATTGAACAGCGTCGCGCTTATTATTGGGATATTGATCGTTTCATTGAGGTCAGGATCACTCATATTAATGATTATAGAACATAAATTTAAGTAACTTGCACTCAATTAGGCGTAAAAAAATGCCCAAAAAGGGAGCCATCATTCATTAATTGAAATTGCCGGGAAAAAGCGAGCTTCTACGGGTTCCGCTGGAGAAAGGGTAAACCAGGGTCTGCTGCAATTTACAGTAATCAGGAGTCATTTTTGTTCGAATAGCATAAAACAGCGAAACAAGGAATGAGAATTATCCGTATTATAATAAAATTTCATTATGGAAAAGACTCCTAAAGACCACATTTATGATAGCGCCAGGTTGTCTTCTGCCCCAATGGAAGAAATCCGTTCACTTTGGAAATTCCGTGACCTATTAAAACAATTTAATTCGCAGGGACATTGTTACCCGGTATAAACGCTCGGTATTGGGTATTCTCTGGACGATGTTGAACCCTTTGGGGACGATGATAATACTTTCAGTTGTGTTCTCGCGGATGTTCGATATGCGCGGGGTCTATCCGGCATACGTTATCACCAATTTAATTGCTTGGACCTTTTTTTCTCAATCTTCCCAATTCTGCTTAAACTCAACTCTTTGGGGCAGCGACCTGTTAAAGAAAATTTTCATGCCGCGAACCTCATTTGTTGTAGCAACTGTTGGAACCGGATTTGCAAATTTAATGTTTTCATTCGTTCCACTGACATTAATTTTCTTCTTTTACAAAGTTCAAATTACAAGTGCAATCTTCTTCCTTCCGTTAGCGCTGATGATCCTAATAGCTTTCACGCTGGGCTTCAGTTTATTAATTTCGACATTGGTTGTTTACTTCCCGGATGTTGCTGAGTTTTACCCTGTTTTGTCAACAGCCTGGATGTACCTTACGCCGATCATTTACCCTGAAGAATTGCTTTATGATGTTTTAAACGGCTGGGTTTTGAAATTGAATCCTTTTTATCACGCTCTAAAGGTATTCCGCAAAATATTATTTGAAGGGGTAATGCCAACTCTTACAGAATGGTCTATAGCGGGAGGAATCGCTTTAGCAGTGTTTATACTGGGTTGGGTAGTATTCACGAATAAATCCAAAAAGTTTGGGTACTATGTCTAAACAATCATTATTGTTTCAACCGGATAGCGCTACTGCGATTTTCCTCCAGGATGTACATGTGGCATACACAATCCCCTCTGAAAAAGTAGGGACAATCAAAGAATATGCAATAAAAAAAGATCCTTAATAAAATTAGCCACCACACATTTAAAGCACTTGATGGGATCAGCTTAACGATCAAACGCGGCCAGGTTTTCGGGATCATTGGTAGAAATGGTGCGGGTAAATCTACTTTGCTCAAGGTGATTTCCAGAGTATTGTATCCAACGTCTGGGAGGGTTTGGATCAACGGCAGGGTTTCTCCTTTATTGGAACTTGGTGCTGGTTTCCACCCTGAGTTGACCGGCGTGGAGAATATTTTCCTAAATGGAACATTATTAGGTCATTCGCGCGACGAAATAATAAAAAGAGGACCGGCAATAGTTGAATTTAGTGAGATTGGCGAATTCATAAACGCGCCGATCCGCACCTACTCCTCCGGGATGGTTGCACGCCTTGGTTTTGCGATAGCCACAGCCTGGGAGCCGGAGATATTGATTTTGGATGAGATTTTAAGTGTCGGTGACGCCGGGTTTCAGGTAAAAAGTGAAAAGAGAATGAAAGAGATAATTAATAATGGGGCTACAGTCCTTCTTGTAAGTCATTCTCCAAAATTAATCGAGTCTGTGTGTCAAAGCGCTGTCCTCATGGAACATGGTCGAATTATCGCCGAGGGAAGCGGACAAGAAATTAGTGAAAAATATAATCATTTACTGGAAAGCAAAGGTTGATTGATGCAAATCACTCCAACATCAATTCCCGAAGTATTCTTGATTCGACCCAAAGTATTTGAAGACAATCGCGGTTTTTTCATGGAGACATACAATGAGGAAGCTTTCCAGCAAGCTGGTATTCACTTTCATTTTGTTCAAGATAATCATTCCCGCTCAAAAAAAGATACCTTACGGGGAATGCATTACCAGATAAAACACGCCCAGGGAAAGCTTGTTCGGGTTGTTGTTGGAGAAATTTATGATGTAGCGGTTGACCTGCGGCGTTCTTCTCCAACCTTTGGAAAATGGACTGGTCATCATCTTTCCTCCCAGAACAAGCTGCAGCTCTGGCTGCCCCCGGGGTTTGCTCACGGTTTCCTGACCCTTTCTGACTGGGCAGAGGTATTGTACAAAGCTACGGATTTCTATTCACCTGAAAACGAGCGTTGCCTTTTGTGGAACGACCCTGAACTTGGGATCAATTGGCCAATCGAAGATCAATCGGCAGTTCTATGCTCTGAAAAGGATCTGAAGGGTAAAAACTTATTTGAAGCGGAGGTGTACGATTGACTTATTCCAGAATTCTGGTTACTGGCGGCGCCGGGTTTATCGGTTCTAACTTCATCCGTTATATTCTGAATAACTATCCTGAAATCTTTGTTTTAAACCTGGACCTCCTCACCTATGCCGGCAGCCTGGAAAACCTGAATGGATTACCAGCCAATGCCAGGTATCAATTTGTAAAGGGGGACATTTGCAACAAAGATACCGTTTTAGAGTTGATGCAGGCGCACAATATTGATGCCATCGTGCATTTTGCCGCTGAATCTCATGTGGATCGCTCCATTACTGGTCCGGCTGCGTTCATTGATACCAATATTGTCGGCACTTTCACATTATTAGAAGCCGCTCGCCAGTTCTGGTCAGCATCAAATCAGATGAGCGCTGCAAAAGTTCGCTTCCACCACATTTCCACTGATGAGGTTTTCGGATCGCTCAAACCCGGAGACCCGGCATTTTCTGAAGAAACACCTTATTCTCCCAATTCACCTTATGCCGCCTCAAAAGCCAGCAGCGATCATCTGGTGCGGGCGTATTTTCACACTTATGGTTTTCCGGTGACGCTTACGAATTGCTCAAATAATTATGGACCTTACCAGTTCCCGGAAAAACTTATCCCGCTGATGATCCTCAATGCACTCGAGGGGAAACCCCTGCCAATTTACGGGGATGGGCTGCAGATACGCGACTGGCTTTATGTGGAAGACCATTGTGAAGCCATCTGGCAGGTACTTCAGCATGGCAGCGTTGGTCAAAGTTACAACATCGGCGGGAACAATCAACCCGCCAACCTCGAAATCGTGGAGTCTATTTGTGCGTTGATCGATGAATTAAAACCAGGTTCTGAGTACATCCCCCATAATCAGCTGAAAAAATACGTCACTGATCGCCCGGGGCACGACCGCCGCTACGCTATGAATATCACCAAAGTTCAACAGGAATTGGGCTGGAAACCAAAGCATGATCTGGCAAGCGGATTACGAAAGACCGTGAAATGGTACCTGGAAAATACCGATTGGATTGCTTCGATCAGGCAGCAGAAGCAATATAATGAATGGGTCGACCAAAACTATACCATGCGAGGTAAAAAATGAAGGGGATTATCCTGGCCGGGGGAAAAGGAACAAGACTATTTCCGCTAACTTTGACCACCAGCAAGCAACTGTTACCTGTTTATGACAAACCTATGATCTACTATCCCCTGTCGATGTTAATGTTAGCCAACATCAGGGAAATACTGGTTATAAGTTCTCCCGAGGATCTTCCGGCTTTCAGGCGGTTATTTGGTGATGGGAGTCAATGGGGACTTGAGTTCACCTACGCGGAACAACCTTCTCCTCGCGGTCTTGCGGATGCTTTTATTGTCGGCGAAGAATTCATCAAGAATGAACCGGTTTGCCTCATCCTGGGGGATAATATTTTCTTCGGCTCCGGTCTGCCGGAAAAGTTGCGCAAAGCCTCTGAATTAAAAGATGGGGCTACCATCTTTGCCTACCCTGTTCGTGACCCTGAACGTTACGGGGTGGTCGAGTTTGATGAGAATGGAAAAGCCATCAGCCTGGAAGAGAAACCAGACCATCCGAAATCGAATTTTGCAGTACCGGGATTGTACTTTTATGATTCCCGCGTGGCGTCCCTGGCCAAGTCGCTTAAACCATCAGCGCGCGGAGAGATCGAGATCACGGATCTCAACCGCATCTATTTGGCGCAAGGTGACCTGAATGTGCTACCATTGGGTCGTGGTATAGCCTGGCTGGATGCCGGTACGCACGAATCGCTGTTACAGGCCGCCATGTTCATCCAGGCGGTTGAAGACCGGCAGGGTATCATGATCTCCTGCCCGGAGGAAATTGCCTACCGCATGGGATTTATCGATAAACATCAATTGAAGGAATGCGCCAAAAAATACAGCTCAAATAGTTATGGAGAGTACCTTCATCAATTGATCAAGAGTCTGTGATGAAAATTCTTTTGTTTGGCAAGAACGGGCAATTAGGCTGGGAATTGCAGCGGACCTGTATGCTGTTGGGGGAAATCATTGCATTGGATTTTCCTGAAGTAGATCTTGCCAATGCAGGTGCGCTGCGTGCACTCATCCAGCAGGAAAAACCGAACATGATCCTCAATGCCGCGGCGTATACCAACGTGGATAAAGCCGAGGATGAACCGGAACTCGCCCGCAAGGTCAACGCGTTAGCCCCGGCGATCATGGCGGAAGAAATGAAGAAGTTAAATGGAAGCCTCATTCATTATTCCACTGATTATGTATTTGACGGAACCAAGGGTTCGCCTTATGTCGAAAGCGATATACCCAATCCGATCAACACGTACGGTCTCACCAAGTTGGAAGGGGAGCAATTGGTGCAGGGGGTCGGGGGGAATTTTACTGATTTTTCGCACAAGCTGGGTTTACAGCCTGCGGCAGGGCGGGTTTGTCAATAAAGTACTGCAGTGGGCGCGCACACAGGAAATAATGCGCATCGTGGATGACCAGGTCGGCAGCCCCACCTGGGCGCGCATGCTGGCGGAAGCCACCGCGCAGGTGATCGCGCAGGGCAGGGGTGACCCGTTGGGTTATCTGCAGGAAAAAGCCGGTCTCTACCACCTGGCGGGGGCTGGAGCTGCCAGCCGCTTCGAGTGGGCAAAGGCGATCCTGGAGCTGGACCCGAAAGCGAATTCTCAAGTAACTAAAGAACTATTGCCAGCGAAGTCGAGCGAGTACCCAACGGCGGCGAGGAGGCCGTTGTTTTCTGGGTTGGAGTGTGATAAGTTTATATTAACCTTTGGGCTTGAACTCCCAAATTGGAATCAGGTACTCGCGCTTGCTCTCTCACAGGTTTGATTCCAATTTGAAGGCACACCAATTACGATTTGCACGGCATCAAATCAAATTAATTACAAATTCTTTTTAACAGTTGGGTTTTCAATTAAGTGAAAATGAATCACTTTATAATGGCATGGAATCAACGATGGGTGGAGCAGTAGGATCTCGAAAGAATTTCAACCGGTTGTAGATTGAAACCATCTTATTTCTGTCCTGAAGTCCTGCTGCATCGGCAATCAATGTTGGTGTGCATCGATCATCCATTTGGTCCGCCTCAGATGCTTAATTGATTTCTCTTTAAGCTTATAAAAAGGCAGAAAAACATTTCGCTTTTTATAAATTACTTAACCAAATTGTTTGTTTTATAAGGCCATCACAGTTTTGCATAAGGTATAATTTTCTATCACAAGTATTTGAAGGAGAATCACAGTATCTAATGGTCAATAAACCTGTTGGGCTATTATGGGACTCGGTTTCAAACAATATTGGGGATCAAGCTATTGGATTAACCCTCAAAAGATTTTGCGAAACACGAAAAATTGATTACGGGGTAGTCGATCCTTTTAATGTCAAACCATATGATTATTCCACAATAGTAATAGGTGGGGGAGAATATAATTCGAAATTCTGGTGATTTATTTTATGATCAGTTTCGAATTCCAGGAAATCAAATTCTAAATGTTGTTGGAACTCATCAACCAACGGATCTAGATTACCTTGTAGATTATAGATTGATCTCTGTTCGATCAAACGACGATAAACAAAAGTTAATGGAATTGGTGCCAAATATCGATGTGGATGTAAAACCGTGTACCACGGTCCTGATGCAAGAGCTTTATCCAGAAATAGAGATTTCAACAAAGGGTCGTGACAAAGGTCAACCAGTTATTGGAGTTCACATCCATGCAGCCGCATACCAGGACCTGCCAGGTTTTTTAAATAAATTAGTCAATCTAAACCAAAAGTATCAAGTAATTCTGTTTCCATTCACACTCTACCAAAATGACGAAGAATTGTTGAAGAGTATAAATTTGTATTTGCCAAATGCGACGATTTTTCATTCTGTAGAACCATTAGAAGTATTTAAAGGTGTTAACAAGATTGACTTGATGATTTCCACATCCTTACATGCCGGGATTTTCGCCTACATTCAAGGCAAACAAATACTTTCTTATCCAATTTACCCAAAAATCGGGAATTTCTTTACAGACAGAGATTTGAGTGGATTTCTTTTTTTCCAAAAATGATGATCTGTTAGGACGTGTGGAAGCTCTTTTCGAATCCCCGGTTGAATATGCCGCTAAAATTTCTCAGGATAAATCACAATCTCTTGAGCACCTGGCCCACATTGAAGAGAGCATAAAAAATACCCAACCCGTGACAAAAAGAACCACTAAATCCATTATTTTTAAACCAGAAAATAACCCTTTGGAACTGTACCACCAGGTTACTCACTCAAATATAAAATTAAGCGTCGATCTGCTTGCAAAAAATCTACAATATGAGTTTCATGAAAAACAGCTCAGGGAATTCATCGATCAAAAAGAAAAAATTATTGTTCAAAATGAGTTTCATGAAAAACAGCTCAGGGAATTCATCGATCAAAAAGAAATAATTATTGTTCAAGATAAGAAGACTATATTGAAAAATAAGAAGACAATTAGTAAGTTGGAGAAAAGGTTAGAGGAGAAACAAGTATCTACTGCAAAAATGGAATTGGAGCATGATCAAAATCAAAAACGTTTGGTAACATTATATGATGAGATATCAAACCTCCATTTAACGATATCCAATCTAAACCGGGACCTGCAACAGCTTGAGTCAAGCAAGGCTAATAAAGAAGGATTGATTTTGCAAGGCGATCAACCGCTTCAGGGCTTTATATCTCAGGTTGAAAAGCTGGAAAGTGAAAACAGGAATTTGAACTCTTTACTGGCTCGAAGCCAGGAGGAAATACAGTTTTATGCGAATAGCCGAAGCTGGAAAATTACAAGGCCGTTGCGGAAGCTAATCCAATTTTTACGGGGGAAAAGGAATGTTCAAAAATGTTAAGGACTATTTTTAATTAGGCACAGTGGTTTGTTTGATGCCGGGTATTATCTTCGAACCTACCCTGATGTGAGAAAAGCGGATATTGACCCATTAATGCACTTTGTTAAATCCGGTGGAAAGAAGGAAGAAACCCTGCAAATTTCTTTTCAACTTCTTACTACCTTAATATGTATGCTGATGTGAAGGAGGCAAACCTTAACCCGTTTGTCCACTATCTCAAGTCTGGAAAAACTGAAGGAAGAATGCCCAAACCTGAAATAGATACTCTTGTGATTGAGAATGAACAATCCGGCTCCATTTTGAACGAAACAATACTGGACCAGAATTCTGAGCAACCAGGTACCCAAGAAATTAAACTTGAAATAGAACCGGGTGCTCCAAATAATAATTTTGATCAGGCACTGATTTGTTGTAATGGCGACGACGAACATTTTGTTTTTGGATTAGATGCCTCCATCCCTGAATCAATCATCGTCGGTGAAGGCACTTATTTGCTGATAAGAGGTTGGTGTTTTTATTCCGGTCAGAAGATTGAAAAATTATCGATCAGCATTGGCAAAAAAAATTATCCGGTTTTCAATCACTCCATTTTTCGGAATGATGTTTTGCCTTTGTTTATTAATCGACACAATAATTGCACCAACATTATGTTTTGTGGATTCTGGAGCTTGGTGCCATTAAAGAAACTTGAATCTGAACAGTATGTTGAATTAACAATAAACGCAATCTTAAGTAGTGGCGAAAAAGTCCAGGGAAAACTGGGTAATACAATCCTTAAAATTGATGATGGAACTGAAAAAACTGATCCAGGGATGATTTTTGGGGAAGATAGTGCCAAGGTGGCGATTTGCATGGCTACTTACAACCCGCCCATGGAGTTGTTCAAAAATCAAATCCGGTCCTTAATTGATCAGGTTCACAAAAATTGGATTTGCATCATCAATGATGACCATTCCAGGCCAGAGATATTTGACCAAATTACATCGCTAATTGGTCGGGATGAACGTTTTTTTGTTTTCCGCAATGAAGACAGGCTTGGACATTACAATAATTTTGAAGCCTCCCTTCAGCGCGTTCCGGAAAACGTTGATTTCATCGCCTTTTGTGACCAGGATGATGAGTGGTACCCGGAAAAACTCTCTAAAAGCCTGGAGGCTTTTCATACTGATAATGACATGCTCGTTTATTGTGATATGGATATTGTTGATCAGAATAAAAATAAGATTGCCAATACCTTCTGGACAAACCGAAAAAATAATTACACGTCTCTGGAAGTGCTGATTTTTGCAAATACTGTAACTGGAGCCGCTTCAATATTCAGAGCCAGTTTACTTAAAGAGATATTGCCTTTTCCCGAAAAGCTTGGAGACGTATACCATGATCACTGGGTCGCCTGTGTTGCTCTTGTAAAAGGGAATATACAATATATTGATGAACCATTGTACGCTTACAACCAGCACTTGAATAATGCGTATGGTATTCAATCAAAAAACCCCTCATATTCGCTGTTTCCAGAACTTGAAACGATACGTTAGGCAATTGAAGAACTTTTCTGTATTGAAACACGAAGTAAAAGTATCGCTTGAGAATTTAAATCCGCTTACAACACCTACCTGTTAAGGCTAATCTTGATCACAAAAACCCTTTTGTTGCGGGTAAACCAATACATTGGAAAAAAAGAAATGCTTTGCGGCAAATCAGTTCTGCAGAAAAAACCCCAATTGGTCTCATAATCCAATCAGCAAAATATGGTTTTACACGCAGACCTTCATTGGGCTATGAGTTATTCGCATTAAAGTTTTTTTGGTCACCATTTTTATTCGTTGTTTTCTAGTTTTTTTAGGAAACAGTTGATCTTCAAAACCAGGGAATGCAGAGCGCAAGAAATTAAATCAAATTCCATGTTGCCGGATACGAGCAATACCATCCAACCAGATTATTCGGATGATGCGATGATTAGACTCATTAAACAAATGATTGCTCCGCTCACATTAATCGATAAAAACTCATGAGCCATGCCGCATAAATATTATTATGGCTACTGTCGATTTTAAATATTATTTGGCGGTTATATGGCGATGTTTACCCTGGCCAAGAAAATCGCTTTATCAGGTAACCGGGTCAGGATAGTGATCGTAGAATCCTGTGACTATAAACCTGACGATTGGCGCAGGCAAATATTAGCCTATCCGGGTTTGGAAGATTTGTTTGATCTTGTTGAAACCTCCTACCATTTTGATCGATCCATCCCCCTTTTGGTTAATCCTGAGGATCGCTTTATCGCGACTTCGTGCTGGACAGCGCATATTGCATCCCAAGCCTCTACTGAAATTAATCGCAAGAAATTTATCTTCTTTGCACAGGAATACGAGCCCATCTTTTTTCCGATGAGTTCCATTCATGCTTTATCCAATCAGTCTTATTCTCTTCCCCAGTTCACAATTTTCTCCACGGACCTGTTAAAGAGTATTTCAGGAATCATAAAATTGGAATTTATGCTTCCAATGCAGAGATTGGTAACTCGAATTCGATTGTGATAAATAATGCGATAAATTCATTTAAGGTTTCAATAGAAGACCTTGAGCAGAGAAAAAAGAAGAAATTCCTTTTTTATGCCCGACCGGAACCCCATGCAGCCAGGAATCTATATGAATTGGGTATTCTGGGGTTAAGGAATGCCATCAGGACAGGCAGTTTCGGAGACGATTGGGAGTTCTACGGCATAGGCACGATCGGCAACAATCGAATGGTAGCATTATCTGATAACCAGATGTTGACATTATTGCCAAAGGTCAGCCTTAAGGATTACCTGGAAATAATACCCAGCTATGACCTGGGAATGAGCCTGATGTTATCACCCCATCCAAGTTTGGTGCCTTTAGAGATGGCAGCAGCCGGAATAGTTACCATTACAAATACATTTGAAAACAAAACGAGGGAGGAACTTGAAAAAATATCTGCTAATTTGATAGGAGTGGATCCTACGATTGAAGGTATTACGAGAGGACTGACTGAAGGGCTGAATAGAATCCCGAACTATAGTGCGAGATTAGAAAACTCAAAAATTAATTGGCCTACAAATTGGGATCAGGTGTTTGATCAGAACTTTATCAATAAATTAGATGAGTTTCTCGCAAAATGTTAAATCTTAATTGAGGTTAAAGGAATACTCATGGATTTCAATACAACAACCTTCCTGTTTATATTTATTCCCCTCTTTTTTACAGCTTTTTTCATAATCAAACCAGATTATCGAAAATGGCTCATCCTCATCGCAAGTGTAATTCTCTATGCCTGGTTCCAAAAATCCAATATTCTTGTACTTCTGGGTTTTATATTGGCCAATTATCTTATCCTTTGGTTTTTTCAACGCAGAGCTGAAAAAGGATCGTCTACCAGGTTACTATTCATAGGGGCTATTACAGGTAATTTGTTAATGCTTCTTTTCTTCAGGCTTTTCACATCGGAAAATTGGTTTTCTTTACAATTTGCAACAAGATTTCCGGATCTCACTTTTTTCAAGACACTCACGTTCCCGGTTGGATTGTCGTTCATTGTTTTCCAGGTGTTATCTGTTCTTATCGATACTAATCGCGCACAGGGCAAATTTTCAGGCAGTCTTTGGGATTACTTCAATTACCTGCTCATGTTCCCAAAAATAACCATGGGACCAATTACACGCTTTGGAGATATCCAACCGCAGCTTTCAAATTTTAAATATTACCTCTGAAAATGTGCTCGCGGGAACAAAACGCTTCATTGTAGGGCTGGCAAAAAAAGTGATTATTGCTGATCAATTGGCTGTGATCGTTAATGCCGGTTTTGGGTTGGAAAAACCCGCATTCCCGACCTCAATTGCCTGGCTTTTAATCATCGCTTTTCTTATCCAGATCTATTACGATTTTTCCGGATATATTGACATGGGGATTGGTTTGGCGAGGATTGTAGGGCTAAAAATACCGGAAAACTTCAATTCGCCATATTCTTCGTTATCACTGTCTGATTTCTGGCGGCGCTGGCACATGACATTAACCTCCTGGTTCCGTGATTACCTGTTCTATCCGTTGGAGTTTCGCCGCAGGAAAACAAAACGATTCCGAACGGAATCCAACACGATCCTGGTCTTTGTGTTGACCGGTCTCTGGCATGGGTTGACCCTCAATTACTTCCTGTGGGGTTTACTTCAGGGAGTCATCATTTCGTTCGAAAATTCACGATATGGAAAATGGATAAAAAGGATCCCAACGGTATTCCAGAGGGTATATTTCTTTGCCGTGATCCTGGTGAGTTGGGCGGTTTTTAGATCAGAAAGTATCGGATACACCCTGCGCTTCTTCAAACGCCTGGTCATTATCGATCAAAGCGTACAGTTATATCCTTTTGCGATCTCGCAGCCCCTGCCGATAATCAATAACTCGATATTCCTGGTGCTGGCGATTGGTATTGTGGGCTTGTTTCCGTTGCGCCGTGTCTGGGAAGGTCTCCAGGCGACAATAGCAAAAAGATTCACCCGGATCAATTTTGCAATTTCGATCCTCAAAAACCTGGTATACATTCTGATTCTTGTCTTATCTGTTGCGGTATTAATTACACATAACTTTGTTCCGAGCGTTTACGGAAATTTTTAGCATGAACATTATAAATCGGTATTATCTTACGTTTGCTGAAATTACCAGGTATAACTGGAAAATGGAGTGAAAATGAATCAATCGGAATTAACCAATAGGGGGCAAAGTATCACTATAAATATCAAACACCTCTTTATTCCATTAACAGTGTTTTGTATTCTGACAGGTCCGTTGCTCTGGGCGATATTTACGAATACCGTCTCAAATTTCCCCAGTCAATTTGTGGGGAAGGATCACCTTATTTCTTTGGTGAATAATTTTCGACTGAAAGTGTTAAAGGACAGGCTATTCTTAAAGATTTATATGTTTCTGAAAATAATTGGCTGGTGTATACCGGTGGCCCCTCGCTTGATGATATCCAAAACACAAACCAGTTTTCAACAGAGAAACTTGAACAATTGACCGGTCGCGTGGAATCATTGTGTTCTCGGATGACAAATATTGGCACCAGATTAATTATCATGATTCCACCAAATAAAAACACGATCTATCCCGAATTCTTACCGCCTGAAATCCAGCCAATGAATAAAGGTTCGCGTTTGGATCAATTTATGGCAGCGTGGGAGGATACTGAGGATTGTAAGGTTCTTGATTTGAGAGAGGTTTTATTTAAGGCAAAACAGGATATTCAAGTTTACTTTCCTACAGATACTCACTGGAATGCGTTTGGTGCATTTGTGGGGTATCAGGAACTGGCCAAAATTATGAAAGAAGATTTTCCGGCTATAGAGGTTCATGAACTATCAGATTATGAGCAAATTAAATCTCAACGCACGGGTGATTTAACCGGGAAGAACTTTGGAAATTTTAAGATCGAGGAGACGGCTATATCGTTAATCCCCAGGTATACAGTGGATTATTTAGCACGTTATTACATCTCGTCATATGGATTAAATACAGGCGCACATAATGCCATTTTCACTTTTACAGAGAATACCGATTTACCTGATGCAATTATTTTTTATGATTCCTTCTTTAATGTTTTGTCCCCTTACCTCATGGATAGTTTCAATACCGCATATTTACTCTTTTCATCAGGAATAGATTTGGAATTTGTAGAAAAAACAAAACCCGATTTTGTGATAATTGAAATTACCGAAAGAAACTTAGAGATACGCTTATTACAACTTCCACAATTGGATTAAGGATGCAGGAAAAATACTCCATGCGTATTATTAGAAAGTGAGCTAAGGACAATGTTTACAAATAATAATATTGGCTTTTTTTGTACCGACTGGCAGGTTGAGCAGGGGCGCGGTGGCAAAACCGCCCTTGAGTGGTTATCAATTGATTTGCTAAAAATAACTTATACCTTTGATGATCTCCTGAAACTAACTAATAAGGCAGCAAACTTACTGCAGAGCCAGGGGATGGAAGCGGGGGATAAATTCATGATCCTCCTTCCTCGTATTCCTGAGTTGTTCATTTTCTTCCTGGGAGCAATGAAGGTTGGTGCAAATTCATGTATTTTATTTAACAGCATCGGTGAAGAAACCCTGATCGAAAGAATCCTCGATTCTAATACGAAATTCATACTAACAAACAAAGCTTTTTTATTTCAAGATCGAACGCATATTCGAAGCTTTGCCTGAAACTACCACCGTATTGATCCTTGATGAAGATCAATCCAAACCACAATTTGTGGGCATACAACGCTTGTTTGAAAATTCTAGTGAAGACTATCAAACCCCGCTAACGCCTAAAAATCAAAGCAGCCATTTTCACTTTACTTCTGGCTCAACAGGAAAACCAAAAGCGGTTCAACACGTACATGGCGCCATTGAAAACATATCCGCAAGTTTCGTGGAAGTAATGAAACCTGAACCCGATGACATTTTTTGGTGTACCGCAGACCAAGGCTGGGTTACAGGGGTATCCTATGGAATAATTGCCCCCTGGGTCAACGGGATTACCCAGGTTCAAGTTGAGGGGAATTACAATCCTGAACTGTGGATGAAAGTTCTTGAAGATCAAAAAGTAAATATTTTGTATTCTGCGCCAACTGTCTTTAGGATGTTGATGCAACAAAAAGACGCATTTTATTCCCAGTTCAACTTGGAAAAACTAAAACGGATTTATTGCGTTGGAGAACCTCTAAATCCAACTATCATAGAATGGGGATGGAAAGTGTTAGGCAAGGATATTTATGACACCTGGTTCCAAACAGAGACAGGCAGCATCATGGTTTCAAATAGACCGGGAATTCAAATTCGGCCAGGTTCAATGGGTAAACCATTATCTTATATAAAAGCAGCCATTATTGACGAAACAGGAAAGCGTAAGTCTCCATTTGAAAAAGGTCTATTATGCATAAGCAAACCCTGGTCCTCCATGTTTTCAGAGTACATGAATAACCCCCAAACCTACCAGGAAAAATTTATTGGCAACTATTATTCATCCGGTGATATTGCGTTTTATGACAAAGAAGGCTACTTTTGGTTTATAGGAAGAAACGACGATGTTATAAACACTGCCGGGCATCTTGTAAGTCCATTTGAGGTGGAATCCTCGCTAATAGAAATTCCAGAGGTCGTTGATGTTGGTGTAATCGGCGTTCCAGATGATATTCTTTTTGAGAAGGTGATCGCTTATGTAAAAGTTAACCAACCGGATTTGAACCTCCGAAAACTTGAGATGACTTTAAAATTACATGTTGCCCAGAAAGTTTCTTCTATTGCTTCTCCGAAAGAAATAATTTTTACTGATGTCATTCCAAAAACGAAAAGTGGTAAGATTATGCGTCGAGTTCTAAAAAAGAGATATTTGGGAGAGGCTGAAGGTGACCTGTCAACCTTGGAGGAGTTCTAAATGGACGTAAAAAGTGATCTGAATCAGGTTTTTTGTGATGTATTCGGAAATCCAAATATTGTGATCAATGAGGAAATGACTTCAAATAGCATTGTCGGATGGGATTCCTTCTCCCACATGAATTTAATTGCGGCAATCGAACTCCATTTTGATATAGGGTTCACTCAAAAAGAAGCACTTGGATTTAAAACTGTGGGTGAGTTAATTGATTCAATAGTTCGTAAGACCCAGGAATAAACAAGAAGTGTTAACTATTTTGTCATGAGTATTCTTAGGCGGACATCTCTATTATCATTAATTAAACCGGAAAGTAAACTCGAAATCATTCTCCGTACAATTTACCATCGCTTACAGGCTGCCTCACTCGTAAACTCCTGGCAGAGCAAGGAGCTCAACCAGATCCTACCGAAAATGGAAACAGAAGCAGGATGCATCCTTCGCCTCAAACAACCGGGGTGTTCAAACCACTCTCAAAGTGTCATTTATGCTGCACATACCTGATACCCAACTTGAATCCGGGTTGGATACCATCCGTTCAATTCAAGGGATGCAGCAATCCGATTGGGAGCTGATCGTATTCTCAGCCATTCCAGAAATGCTGCTGCCTGATAAACTAACAGGTGAGAAACGCATAACGATAATTAATCCTCCTGGCAGCTTGGAGTTCCTTGATCTATATAAAATGGTCTCAGGACAGTACGTGCTCCACTGCCAGCCCGGTGATATTTTTCACAAAAGCTTACTGGATCTTTTTTACCAGTATCACGCATCCTTCCCGCAGGCAGATGTTTTTTCCTATGATTGTGAATACCCGGATCAAAACACATTGCAAGTTTTGCCGTTCTTCAAACCCTCGGCACTCTCCCCTGAACTCCTGCTCTCCGTCAATTACCTTTCACGCGCATTCATCAGGACATCAACAGCACTCCACCACATTGGAAAAGGGGACAAAAGCCTGGACCTTCAAAACCGGGAGTTGGACCTCATCCTTCGCCTGGTCGAAAACACCGCCGCGTTCCAGCACATCCCCCAAGTGCTCGTCCGCCAGGCTGGTCTTTCCGAACCAATTAACCAGCAAACGGAAGTCATTATATCCTCGCACCTTAAGCGCACAGGTCGGATTGACCCACTTTTTGTCCGCGAGGAAAACACCACAAGGATCTCCTGGAAGGGGACTACACCTTCAGTTTCTATCATTATCCCATCCAAAAATAACCACCAACTGCTCAGTAACCTGGTCGATTCGATCCTATCTGTCACGGATTACCCGAACTACTCCATCACGATTGTTGATAATGCCAGCGATAATCCAGAGCTGCTGGATTACTATAGAAGTCTGGAAAAACATCAAAATATCCACATCATCCAATACGATAAACCCTTCAATTACTCTGAGGCGGTCAACCTGGGGGTTGAAAAAACTGACTCTGAGTTGGTCTTGCTGCTGAACAACGATATGAAGGTGATTGATCCGTGGTGGCTGCGTGAATTGGCTCAATGGGCTCAGCGCCCTGAAATCGGTGTGGTGGGGGGCAAATTGCTCCGCGCGAACCATACCCTTCAGCACACCGGCATCATCCTGGGTATGAACGGATTTATGGGCCATTTGTACCTCAACGCTCCGGAACATTACTGCGGTCTCCTGGGGTCAGCTGACTGGTACCGCAACCTTTATGCCGTAACCGGCGCCTGCCAGATGGTACGGAGAGAGCTATTAACAGGGTGGGGGGGTATGACGGGAATTACAGGCTCGTTTTTGGCGACGTTGATTTTTGCCTGCGTATTCACGATTTGGGTTATCGCAACATGGTTACTCCCTTTGCCAGGCTGTATCATTACGAAGGGAAATCCAGGGGGTACAAAAGCCCGGTGGAGGATATTCTCCGCGGGTACGACCAAATGGCAGAACGCTTGAAAGCAGAAGACCCTTATTTTTCACCAAATCTTACTTACACTCCGATTCCAACGTGCCAGCAGGGTCAACGGACCATTGATGACAGGATGAAAAATATAGAGATTCGGCGCGCACTATTAGAAAAAACGAAATTGGAACAAATATAAGATTTAGGAAAACCATGCCATGCTGATTTCCAGTTCATAGATTTGCATCTTTAAGGGCATCATTCCCTGATAAACTCGATAAATAAAAGTAATGAAATTGGTTCATGAAAATGGATGAGGAAATCGCGATAGTACATGATGCCTTCGTTGTAGCCGGTGGAGCGGAACGGTTTGCATTAACCCTGAGTCAAATTTTCCCGGACGCACCATTGTTTACCTCAGCTTATCTGAGTGAAAAAACCTTTTCCGGATTAAAGTCCAAAAAAATTAAAACGCTGCCAGGTGCGTCATTGGTTCATAATGAAAACCAGTTCAAGCGCTTATTCCCCTTGTGGTTTTTAGGGTTCCGCACGCTGGATCTATCAGGTCATAAGATCATTCTTTCCTCATCGACATATGCCGCAAAATTTGTCAAAACGGCGAAAAAATCAATCCATATCTGCTACATGCACAGTCCATTCCGTTTTCTCTGGAAGCGGGAATCTTACTCACCCGGAAGTGTTCCTTTTACTAAGCCGGTCACTTGGCTGATCGATCGCTTGATTCCCATATTGAGAAAAATCGATTTGCATTACACCCGGCAGATCACCCAGATCGTTACGAATAGTCAGCACATGGCAGACTTTATAAGCCAGGTTTATAAACGGGATGCGGTGATCATTTATCCGCCTGTCGATATCAATCAATACTACGTTTCTTCAACCAGGAAAAACTATTATCTGTTTGTCGGTCGGCTACTCTCATACAAACGGGTTGACCTGGCAATTAAGGCATGTCAACGTTATAAACGAAAACTGATCATCCTTGGTGATGGTCCAGAGATGGAAAACTTGAGGAAAATTGCTGGTCCGGAGACGGTGTTTTTAGGCAAGGTTTCCGACGATATTTTGAAGCAGCATTATGCAGAGGCGAAAGGATTGATCTTCCCGGGGATTGAAGATTTTGGGCTCACCCCGGTCGAAGCGCAGGCGAGTGGGTGCCCTGTGATCGCCATGAAGGCTGGGGGGGCATTAGAAACAGTTGTTGATGGAGAAACCGGCGTGTTTTTTGAGTCTCAAACGGTGGATGCTCTTGTCACCGCGTTAGGCGTTTTCGAAGCCGTGGATTTTAGTGCGGAAAAGATTCGTAAAAGTGTCTTAAAGTTTGACGTATCGGTTTTTTCTTTGAAGATGACTGCTCTGGTAGAAAGTTACTTATCCCAAGCTAATTGATCTTAATCCCTCCAGACAGCGTTTATTCAAGAAATCAAGTACACCGATAGAGGCAGTGTGCGCGGAAGTTCATACTCCTTTGCCAGTGATAACAATCCACACGGTTTTTACGATAATAAAAAAATCCATCCAAAGCGAGAAGTTGCTAATATAGTATTCATCCATTTTTAGCCTGGATTCAAACTGCACATCGTGGCGTCCCATTACCTGCCACCAGCCTGTAAGGCCGGGAGCTACCCGGTGGATCACTTTGGCATATTTTCCCATCTTTTCCCGTTCGGACGGCAGGTAAGCCCTCGGTCCAACGAGGCTCATTTCACCCCGAATAACATTCCATATTTGAGGAAACTCATCAAGGCTTGTTTTTCTTAAGAATTTGCCTATTCGGGTGACTCTGGGATCATTTCTGAGTTTATGATATTTTTCGAACTCATTCGCCAGAGTTTCATCGTTTTCCAGGAGGGCTGGCAATTTCATATCAGCGTCATTACACATGGTGCGAAATTTTAACAGGTTAAATTCGCACCCATTTTTCCCCAGCCGTTTTTGCACGAACACTGCTGGTCCGGGAGAATCCAGGCGAATTAAAAACGCGAGGATAAGGAAGAGTGGGAATGTAAAGATGAGGCTGATCACGCACAGAAAAAGATCAAGGATTCTCTTCAAAAAAGCAGTAGTCGGGTTCAACAGGTTGTACTTTACCTGCAAAGCCGCTTTTCCTTCAAAGTCCATTGGTTTCATGGATAAAGTGCTTAAAGGGGAATCAGCAAAAACGAAAATAAGTTTCGGAAAAACCAGGCTGATATCGTGCAGTTGGTCTTTTTGTTGATCACTCATCTCGTTCGAAGGGCTTGCATAAACTACCAATTCGATTCCGGATTTTCTCAGCAGGATCTGTTGAGCAAGAGAGTTTGATGATGCTGGGATTTCTAAGACTTGGGTCTCATTAATTTCGTTGTCTGTAAGCAAAACGAAAACCGGTTTCAGGGCAAAACGCCGGGCATGATTCAGGCGAGTGATTACATCGCGAGCATCTTCCTTTGTTCCAACAACCACTACAGGTCTGCTCCACCAGGAAAGAAGGGAAAACCTGTTATGGATCATGATCCGGAAAAGTGGAACAAGGATACATGCAAGTAACCACGAAGTAAGAAAAACAAACCTTGAAATTCTTATTCCAAATCCCAAAACAAAAATCGTAACACCCAGGAACACAAATGCGATCGTAAGATTGGTAATTACCTCTTTAAGTTCAGTAACACCCGTGCGACCTTCGCCTGGATATAAACCTCTTGTGTTAAAAAGGATCACAACAGTTATCAACATAATCCAAAACATGGGTAATAAGGTCGCCAGTTCTACCACGCCTCCCATTTTTGGAATTAACGCTTTCCTGATCACGAAGGGTATGAAGAAAGCTGTTGATAACGTTAGGATATCTGAAAAAAAGAGAATGGAATATGCAAACCAGGGTTTGTAACTTATCCTGAGTTTTCTGGACTCACCCAATTCAGGTGGCATAGATTTTATTTTTCCTCCCCTATTTCTAGCATAACCAAATTTGTAGTTACTTAATGCGATTATACTGCCAAGAGACTGTAAAATGTAATACAGGATTTACAAGCTTAAAAATATCACACCCAATTACATCTTTCCAGTTTGCTTTAAAGGGATTTTTTAGAAGGGAAAAAATTTGTCGCCGTTATTAGTCAGTTTATTATTATAAAGAAGAATGTTCAATGTAAATATTGACAATTTTCATTGATTAAATATGAGAAATTTTGGATTAAAATAATGATAAGATTCATAAGGGGGATCCACTCACATCATTGCCCCTAACCAAATCTGTATGCTTTATCAGTAGTTTTGCATGGAGAAAATTATTTCCAAGGAAACTCTGCACATGGCGGGAACTAATAGTGTATGACTGAAGAGCAATTACCAAAAAATATGAAAGTGTTTTTCCGGGGTTCCATTATCCTTTCTATTTTGGAAGGATTCATCTTTGCGGGAACAATACTGGCTTATCCCGGTGACCCAAAAAACGCTTTCCTTTTTGGGTTTTCACTTTCCAGGCTGCTTCTTGTTGGATTAATTCTTCTTATACAGGGATTTCTAGTCTTCTCACTATTCAACAGGAGACTTAATCACCGTCTATCTTCTACATTAATCTCTTCGTCAAGCACTTTAAAATTTGTTAAAGAGGCATTGTTTATTGCCATTCTTCTTCTCTGGATTACGATTTGGTCTCCTCCTGGTAGACTGGGGAAGTTGGAAGCAAGTTATATACGTTTTCGCCCTTTCCTAATTTGGATTGAACTCATAGGAGTTCAAACTTACTTCTTAATTAAGATACTGAACCGAGAAATCCATACCGGTAACCTTTTTAGCTTTTTGAAAACCCACAAGAAATCATTTCTGTTGGCCGGGATCTTTCTGATATCAATAGCGGTTATATTCTTCCTTTTAAAAAGATACGCTCCAATACCTGAAGGGTTACAGTATTACATTCCGCCCGGGGCTCCTTTAGCTGGGTTACAGGTTTTTTTGTCTTGGGCTGTCTTTCTCCTTCTCTTCTCCGTTGAGTATAAAGCCTCCAATTGGAGCAGGAAAAAGGGATGGGTATGGGGGATTTTCTTTATTATTTGGATTATTTCCTTCATTCTATGGACAACAACACCGACGAGTTGTACTGACGACAGGTTAGGTCCTTTTCCACCAAATGGGGCTTGTTACCCGCAAATAAATGATGCGGTCTACAGTATTGGTTCGCATTACATCACGTTGGGTCAGGGTATATATCATCACTGGATGACAGATAAGCCTTTTTATATGATTTTCCTGGCAATAGGTCAATGGATTAGCGGCCATTCAATGGATCAATACATCGCGTTCCAGGTTTTTATCCTCGCCCTGATCCCCGCACTCCTTTTTTTGATCGGGAAAAAATTTGCCGGATTATCCGGCGGCTTGTTTCTGGCAACACTGGCAACCTTGCTTGAATTGAATTCTCTTCGGTTGTATTCAATCACTGGTAGTGTAAATACGAAAATAGAAAATCCGGAAATACTGACCTCATTGGTGTTGATCCTTCTATTTTTCGGAATGTTTAACTGGTTGCGGCATCCAGAAATAAAAATATGGGCAGTTATCACCGGCGGGCTATTAGGGTTGTCAGTACTCATTCGTTTTAATCCCTTATTTATCGTGCCCGTAATTATCCTTCTATTCATCTGGTTGAATCGAAAAAAACAAAAAACGATACTTGTCGGATTATCGCTGTTTGTTTTGACATTCAGCCTGGTTTTTCTTCCCTGGTTTTTCACTGCGCGAGATTCGCAGGGGAATAATTTCTATTTTATGAAAATTCAAGATGTACTTAATCAAGATTTACCCCATCCACTTCGGCTCTGGAAAATAAGATTGAAATATTACCGGATAGACTCCTAAAGCCTCTTGTCACAAGTGAGCCACCCATGGAAGGAACGACTTCCGTATTCCAGGGGAAGGTAGAGGAAGTGACTAAGGGTGGATATACCAGTATTGTGTACCATTTCTTTAATAACGCATTCACCTCACTATCCAAATTGCCAACGGAAGTTCTTTTTAGCAGTATATATGACCAGGTTTCAGGGCCAATCAGGGATTTTTTGACCTATACTCCCCTTTGGAACAAGACATTAACAAGACAGAACGTTATCTCATTATTTGTGAATTTGTTGTTCATTACTTTAGGCCTTGTTTCAGCAATAAAAAGATATGGAATCGCGGGGCTCACTGGAGCAATAATTCAAATCGGGTATTTCCTGGGAAATGCAGCCTCGCAGACATCTGGTGGCAGGTACCTCGAACCGGTTATTTGGGTAACGCTCTTGTATTATGCGTTAGGTATCGTTGCTTGTACTGGCTTTTTTGCCAGATTGATACATAAGAACGGCGGATCCTTGGAACCTGAGGCACCAGAGGTGGAACAATCCTCTGAGTCCAGCATTGCCAAAGGTACCAGAAAGTCTTTCATTACTTCTCTTCTTACCCTAATAGGATTTTTACTTTTAGGCCTGTCAGTACCCATTTTTAATAACCTTCCCAGCCATATGCCGGAGGAGACCACCCCCCAGATCACACAATCCGTCTACAGCAGAATTTTCGACCTGGGGATGGTAACGCCTGAACAGTGGCAAAGTTTTAATTCCAGCCCGGGGAGCATGGTGGTTCAGGGGGCAGCTTACCATCCGCGGTATTATCGAAGTGATGCCTTCCCAATGGATTCAGAAAGTTTCGAAATGATGTTGTTAACGTAAGCGGCGGGTGATTATCAGCTACATGCTGGGGGTTATCCCTGAAAATTATTACAGTGACGGAAGTAAAACCATTTTAGTGGGATGTATGCTTGGCAATGATTCAATGTGGGCTGCAGAACGGACCTTCATGCGCACTTACGCGATTATTCAGCTTGATCATGAGGAAAGTGTATATTTCAGTCCTAATTTTCAATGGGTTTGTGAGTAAATATAAAGGTGAATCATATCTCATTTCGACTCGTGAGAGTTCCAGTCGAGTCCCTCGCACTATTTGCAATCCGGAATACTTTCAGGGGAGATTCATATCTGGGAATCAATTATCCTCATATTGTCGGACCAGGAACCTTTAAATAAAAAGAGTGATCCACCTGGGACTCGAACCCAGAACCTGCTGATTAAGAGTCAGTTGCTCTGCCAATTGAGCTAGTGGACCAAACGCCGCGCTTATTATAATCTAAAAAAAGGGCGTGTCAACGCGCACCGCATATTCGCAAAACAGGCTGAACCAACGTTCAGCCTGTAATTTTTCAATTGACATGATGTCCTAAGGTGTACAGGTCACCGGGATGGAGGTGACAGTTGGGAAGAGCTGGTGATTCGGCTCGTCAATGTATACCTGTATGTTCAACGGTCCGGTGATGGTCACAGGGTAACTTATGCCCGAAGTAGTGACAGTTCCCGCCTCGGTGAAGGTCGTGCTGAACGATTCTGTATCAGTGCCATTGATAACATAATGATAGAGGACCGTTCCAGCAGCCGAAGTGGTGATGGTGGCGGTGATTGCAATGACCCCCGGGCACACACCCGCATAGGAAACAGGCGCGTTTGCCTTGGCTGTGGTAACCGCTAAATTCGTTACGACCACCACTTGCACCCAAAAGGGTTTGTCGGCATTTGCACCAATCCCGAACTTGGTCCCGCTGTCCGTTGCCAGCAGCCAGTTACCGCGGTACGTTTTTGGGGTTGCCGGGGCAATGAGAGTGACGGAAATGTCGATCGTTTGCCCGGGTGCAACTGCTTTCCCCAGTGGCTGCGAAGCCGGTCCGCCCATGGCATCACCGCTTTCGAAAACCAGTTTGAAGTCTGCTCCCCAGGGCTGGGAGCCTGTGTTCTCCAACCGCCAGGTTTTGATGAAGTTTGAACTTGCGGTTACTGTTGCGTTATCGAGGTAAGTTACGTCCACAACATTGCCGGCTTTGTACTTGATGCCTTCGGTTGCGACCGGCACTACGATGGTCAAAGGTGGCGCAGAGGTTGGCATCGAAGTGGGTGCGGGCTGTTGGGTGGCTGTGGCTAGCAGGGTTACAACTTCCTCTGGTTGAACCGCCAATTGCGTTTGCAGCGCCATCACAGTCTGAGCAATCGCGGTTTGATCCAATCCGAGGATTTCAGGCGGATTTTGGGTGAATAAGCTGCACGCGCTAAGTGAAAAAATGAATAAGATTGAGACGAAACTGGAAATGATCAGTTTCTTTTTCATATATTGCCCCTTGTGATGCAGGGGAGAATTACCCATGACTTTATCATATCACGCGGAATCAAGTTTGTTTTCCTTCACACGCGGCGCAAACCAACGCTTGAAAGGCAGCCTCGCGATAAGCAGAATGGTCAACACTCCAGCAGCAATCCAGGGCTTGATTGAATTTACGTTCCGCAGGGTCAATCCGGCTTTAGTCGCCAGGATATAGTGCATCACCACCAAAACACCGGCAAGGTAAACATAACGGTGAAGCGGTTTCCATTTCTTCCCCAGCAGAACCTTAAGTTTTTTCAACGACGTGATCGCCAGGATAAGCAGAATGATAAAGGCGGGCAACCCAGCCCATAAGAACCACTTTTGACTGAACAAACGCAGGAGAACCTTCCAATTAAATGCGTAATCGATCCAAAAAAAGTTAACCACATGGATCGCGGCATAATAAAAAGATAACAACCCAAAGGTTCTTCTGAACTTACCCAGCCTGCCATAGCCAGTAACGTTTTTGAGAGGGGTGAAGGATAGGCAGATCAGCAGCATAATAATGGCTACATCGCCAGTATATTGCTGAAAACGCTGGATCGGGTTGGGACCAAACCGACCTGTAAACCAGGAAAAGAGCCCCCAGGCAAGTGGAATGAATCCAAGAATATTTACGACGATCTTAGGCCAGTTGGGTTTAATTTTCTGCATCAGTAATTTACCGTGAGATCCATTCCTTCATATAAATAGGATACCTCATTTTCATAGCCATTGAACATCAAAGTTGGACGGCGTTCGTTCTCGCCCAACCGCCTTTCCGTCTCCTGCGACCAGCGCGGATGCGAGACATTAGGATTGACGTTGGAGTAAAACCCGTATTCCTGTGGAGCAGCATAAGTCCAATAGGAAACCGGCTGCTCAGTTGTCAATTCGATCTTCACTATAGCCTTGATGCTCTTAAACCCGTATTTCCAGGGCACCACCAGGCGCAGGGGAGCGCCATTCTGGGGGAGGCATGGGTTTTCCATAAACCCCACCCGCAAGGATTGTCAGGTCGTGCATGGCTTCGTCCAGGCGCAAGCCCTCCACGTAGGGCCACTCCGAGAATCCTGTCTTTTGCGCGGGCATTTGTTCAGGATCCAATAAGGTGGTGAAACGCACAAATTTGGCTTCTGGTTTCACGCCAACCTCAGTTAGAAGTTTAGAAAGGGTAAATCCATTCCAGGGGATGACCATGGACCAGCCCTCCACGCAGCGTAAACGGTAAACCCTTTCTTCGAGGCCGTATTGGGTGAGTAATTCTGCTGCATCAACAACCTGCGGTTTTTCCACCAAACCGGTAATTTCAATTGGCCAGGGACTGGTGATGAAATTAGCCGATCTTTTGGCAACCTCATCTTTATTGAATGAGAATTCATAGTAATTGTTGTAATTCGTGATCGTTTCGTAAGACGTCAGGCGGTCGATTAGTTCGGGCGTGGAAGATGGGGATACGCCTGGTTGTGTTGCAATGAGGTTATTACCCTGATCTGTTGGGCTGATTCCGCAGGCAGCCAGCGCGTAGGCTGTGCCGAATAGTGCGGAAAGTTTAATGAACTTGCGCCTGGAAAGGAACAAGGCTTCAGGGGTGATCTCGTTTTTTAAATCTTGCTGCCAATTCTTACTCATTCTATGCTCAATTCTTACAGATAAATAAGGCTGTATTTATCGTAAATTATACGATTGAATTATTAGAGTTTAGCAAGAATTCCTCTCACTAAATTCATTTTATTTATTTCAATTTGATTGATTGTACCGGGTGATTTTGGAATTCGACTGACTTACTCCAATATCCTCATGGAGGGCCGAAGGATTAATGTTAACAGAGTGATGGTCAATAAAATGCTGCCGTTGATGAGAACCGCAGTTGGTTCACCCAGGCGTTCAGCCATTGCCCCCGCCAACAGTGAACCCAAAGGCAGAGAACCCATGAATACCCACACATGCACGCTCATTACCCTGCCGCGCAATTCATCCGGCACCCACGATTGGATCATGGCATTGGTGGTATTGACCACTGCCATAAATGCCCAGCCGAGGAATACCATCATTAACAAGGAAACCGGAAGCACCTTAAAGATGGCAAAAATGATCAGCGAAACTGGCAGCACCAGGCTGCCGATTGCCCAGATCTTACCGCGCACGTTGCGCGAGCCCAGGTAAGCGATCATCAAAGCTGCAGCCAGGGATCCCACACCACGGGCGGAAAGCAGCCACCCATTGGTGCGCACATCCCCCCCCAATACCGCTGATGCCCAGGCAGGGATCAGGGTCATCAGCCCCATCCCAAAAATGGAAACTGCCGCGACGACGATCATCAGAATACGGATATTGCTGTTGCCGAAGGCAAAACGTATCCCCACCATTAATTCCGGCAGCACGGCTTTCCTTATCCTGGGTTGCCTTGGTATGGCTGCCAGCCGCATTATTAAGAGCGCGCCGATAACCGCGAGATAAGAAATTCCATTGACGGTAAAACACCAGGCGGGACCCAGCCAGCTGTAAACCATGCCGGCAATGGCAGGTCCGATGACGGTGCCGATATTGAAGACCGAGCTGTTGAGGGCGATGGCGTTGGTCATGTCTGCGCGTCCCACCAATTCGACCACAAAAGCCTGCCTGGCCGGAGCATCAAAGGCATTGGCAACCCCCAGCAGGAAAGCCAGCACGACTACATGCCAGGGTTGAACAAGATCGGTGAATACCAAAAATGCCAGCAAAAATGCCAGTACCATCATGGCAGATTGGGCAATGATGAGCAGCTTGCGCCTGGAAATCCTGTCTGCAATGACGCCGCCATATAAGGTGAACAACCAACTCGGGGCTCCCGAAGCAAATCCAACGAGACCGAGAAAAGCAGCGGATTGTGTCAGTTCGTAGATCAGGAACCCCTGCGCAGTGGCTTGCATCCAGGTGCCAATGATCGAAATCACCTGCCCGGTAAACCAGAGGCGGTAATTGGGGTGTTGAAGTGAGGAGAAGGTTTGAGTGAGTTTGGAATTCATAAAGCAGGATTAGTTTACTATAGCACGATGAAAGTCTAGTCTTTTTGCATGATGTCGAATTTAATCCAATATAGCATCAAACCTAACAAAAGTGTAAGCCGTAAAATTTGCGTAAAAATCAGGGATGTTTACGCCGTATAATGCAGAAAGGAGACGTAATCTGGCAGAAGTGTATCCGAAAGTATTTGTTCAAAATGCTTTGATTACGTGATCCAAAGGAGTAAAAATGAAAAAAGTAATTGCCATTATGGCTGTTCTGACCATCTTAATGATGGTCCTCTCAATCAACCAGGTTGCTGCCTCCAGTGAAGACACCCGTCTGCCAAAAAGACACCGGGTGCCCAGGCAACCGCCCAGGCTGTGAAAAAAGCTGGTTCTGACCTTGATGTGCTTAATGAAGGAAAAGGCAAACCGCAAAAGACAGTCAACCTTAAAGGTGAGATAGTATCCGCTGTCGAAGGTTCACTTGTGATCAGCCTCAAGGATGAGACCTTGTTGACCGTGACCCTCACTGAGGACTACGATCATAAAAATCCCTGGTAAGAAAACCGAACTATCAGACTTGCCCATTGGTTTGCTCGTTGGATTGAAGGTCAATGTTAAAGGTGTTCTTGAGGAAGATGGTACCCTAACCGCTCAAAAGATTTCCGTCATCCCGGGTAAACCTGTAAAAATGAGCAACGTTGGTGTTGTTTCAGCCTACACCCCGGATGTCTCGATCGAGATCACGGATAAAAAAGGAGAGATTTTCGTCTACCTCCTGGATTTGAATACCAAGTACCTGCCCGTGGAACGCATCGCGGAACTGCAGGTTGGCTCACTGGTAACGATCATCTCCCCCAGGGACGTCACCGGCGCAACCTGCTTAGCGGCTGGTGTTGTGATCCACCCTGCAGGAACTGAAGTCCCTGACGAAATCGAAGAGAGAAGACCAACGGACGATTAAATCCCTCTTGACCTTTCTTCAGGAAATGGGTAAACTAAATCATCTTAACTTTGAAAGGAGGTTCAACAATATGAGAAAAGTCAGACTACAACACGTTGTCTATTGTTGCGCACCTTTCACCCGGTTACGGATGTAAAGTTTATATCTTTACCATTTAAACCACAGGTGCGCGCACCTGTGGTTTTTTTGTTAATTAACTGGAGAATCAAGTTACGATGAACATACGAAATGCAAATAATGAAGACCTGGCATTTGACCTTGAGGAGATCGGGGTTTCCGCACCGATCCGCAATGCAAGGACTATTACAGAAAAAAACAAAGGAAAATCAGGCCGGATAAGGCGATCCTGTCGCCGGACATCAGCAAGGCGCTTGGTTTTCAACCGGATGGCGGTTATCAGTTCAGTTACGCAGCCTCCCGCCATGAAGCGGTCTGGTTGCTGGATTCCTTGAGTGATTTCTACGATCAGAAATGGTTTGATGACATCCTGCGGGCGATCAAGGGCGGCAAGGAAGCCTCCGTGTACCTGTGCCGCACCTCCACCAACCAGCCGGGGCACCTGCTGGCAGCCAAAGTGTACCGCCCGCGGCGTTTTCGCAATCTCAAGAAGGATCACCTCTACCGTGAGGGTCGCAGCCAGCTGGATGGAAATGGGAAAATAGTGCTGGATGACCGCGCTTTACATGCCATGCAGCAAAGAACCAAATTTGGCAAGGAGTTGCTGCACACCTCATGGCTCGGTCATGAGTTCAAAACAATGCAGATCCTCTTTGAAGCTGGGGTAGATATCCCCAAGCCGCTGGTCAGCGGAAATAATGCCATCCTCATGGGGTATGTTGGTGACGAGTTATCTCACGCACCGGCTTTGAATGAAGTGAGCCTGACACCAACGGAAGCCCGGCCGCTCTACCAGCGGATGCTGCATAACATTGAATTAATGTTAATGCACAACCGGATCCACGCTGATCTGTCGGCATACAATATCCTCTATTGGGAAGGCGAGATCTCGTTGATCGATTTTCCCCAAGCGATTCACCCGGACGAAAACACCAATTCATTCCGCATTTTCTCACGGGATGTGACACGGGTGAGCGAATATTTCGCAGCGCAGGGAGTGAAAAGTAATCCGGTTTCTCTGGCACAAAAAATGTGGCAATCGCGCGGACGTCCACTCAACCCATCGTTGGACCCGTTATACCTTGACCCTGAAAAAGAAGAAGATCGACGCGTTTGGAAAAAGCAATGATAAAAAAAGGAGTGCGGAACTCCCGCACTCCTTTTGGGTTTAGCAGTCGCAGTCTTCTTTATCTGGCAGCTTTTTCAAAGGACTCGCGTCCTTCACCGAACGCAAACCAGGCGATCCCGATCGCGCCGATAATATCAATAAAAGCGAATCCGGTGATCATGTAAACCAGGCTGGATCCCAGCAGGATCACCGACATGTAGATGCAGGTTTTGGTGCAATTGGCATCAGCGATGATCGGATCGGAATTGAGCCTGCGGCCGACTTTGAGTTTGGCAAGATAAAGGAAAACCATCACACTCAGGGAGATGATCGAAATGATCAAACCGCTTAATGGCAGTCTCTGGTTTTGATTTTGTCACCAGGTTCAAAATGGCGGTAATGACCAATCCAGCGGTAAGCAGGTAAAAACTTACTCCGGTAATTTTCAGCGCTGTGATTTCAAATTTTGACCGGGGAGAATCCGGAGACCTGGCAATGCGCAGGATCATCATGCTGATTCCTACGGCTGAGATCACTTCAATGAAACTGTCCAGGCCAAAACCGAACAATGCCAGTGTGCCATCTTTTTGCCCAAGAATGGTTGAAAACACGCCTTCCACCAGGTTGGCGATGATGGTGAATAGGCTCAAAAAGAATGCGGTACGGTAATTCCGGTCGATATTGGCAAGCATCCCAGGTGTCTCCACTTCGTATAATAGGACAATATTAGTCCTAATAATTAAGGTATTGTACCACTTAAGAATAATTGACCGTATAATTACGCCAAATGGTAAGTAAAAACACGCTTCAACAGAAAAAGAATTCCATTTTGCGCACACTGATGAATTTTAAAGTTAACCCAAAAGCTGGCAAGTTGGAGTTTAGTGCACGCGCCTTTCTTATTCCCGATAATACCATTGCGCCAGACCACACACTGGATGGCGTTTTGTCATCCGAATCCCACTTACCCGGTGCACATTGTGGTGGTTCCCAAAAAGCAATGGACTGATTGGCTGGCTGTTGATCCCGGGGACGCTGAAATGTTGCGGGAATTTGTTGAACTCACCCAATCTATGATCCGCGATTTTGAGCTGACTCCAGCCGGTTACCGCCTCATCACCAACGGCGGAAAAAACCAGACCTTCCCCCACCTGCATTTTCACCTGGTGGCAGGGGATGCCTTCCCTGAGCAAAAACGAACTGATATTGGAGAGAACGATGAATAATGTCATTGATGTGATCCTGGCGCGCCGCAGCATCCGCAAATATACTGATCAACCTGTTCCCAAGGAAATACTGGAAACGTTTGTGAAGGCTGCCATGGCAGCCCCGAGCGCCATGAATGCCCAACCCTGGGAATTTGTGGTGATCACCGAGCCGAAAACGCTTGCCTCCCTGCGGAGAAGCCTGATCTTTGCCAAAATGAATGCCCCCGCCGCCATTTGCGTGTTGGGCAGCGAACGCATGCAGAAGAATAAGACCGGGTCCAGGTTCTGGGTACAGGATTGCAGCGCAGCCACCGAGAACATCCTGCTGGCGGCCACCGCTCTGGGGTTGGGATCAGTATGGGTGGGCGTGCATCCGGTTACCATCTTCACACGCGCAGTTGCGAAAGTATTAAACCTGCCGGATGGTGTGACCCCTTTAAATCTCATTTTTCTTGGCTACCCCGCGGAAACCAAGGAACCCCGCACGCAGTATGAGGAAAAGCGCGTGCATTGGGAGGCTTTCCCGCCATCCAGACACAAAAGGAATACGCAGCAAGCGGGAGTACACTGGAAATGGCAATGAGGAGGCAGAATGACCATCGAGATATTAGGTTTTTCAGCCGCTGACTATGATGAAGCCATCGCGCTTGTGGAAACGCTGTGAGGGCATTGGGTTGAGTGATGCGGACGAACGTGAACCCCTGACCGCGTTTTTAATTGAAGAATCCGGGTCTGAATTTTATTGCCAGGGAAAATGGAAGCATCGTGGGCACCTGCCTGTGCGGATCAGATGGACGCAGAGGTTATCTTTACCATCTGGCGGTTGATCCTGCTCAACGCAGAAAAGGGATCGGGCGCATTCTTGCGCAGAAGGCACTTCAGGCACTCGCGCACCAGGGGATCCAGAAATGCCATATCATGGTTTTCGGCGCCAATGAACTCGGGTTGACCTTCTGGAAGAATGAAGGCTGGGTAACCCGCCCTGAGATCGTGTTGATGTCTCACAATGTCGGCTGTAAAGAACACGGGGGACCTTGTTGATGGAAATAGCCATAAAACGACTCGGCAACGAGAACCGGCAAGATTTTTACCAGGTACACAGTGATGAAGTCTGCGGCGGTTGGTGTTTTTGCACCGCCTGGTGGCTGCCCACATGGGAAGGTTTTGGGGATCGCACCAGCGCAGGAAAACCGGGCTCTGCGGGAGGAACTATTCGCGAAGCAAATTTACGATGGTTACCTTGTTTATATTGATGGTGAGCCCCAGGGGTGGTGCCAGGTGGGTCAAACGTGACCAGTTCACCATGCTGATCAATCAATTTGGTCTGGAACCGGACTGAAGATACTGGGCGATCACCTGCATGGCACTCCCTCCGCAGTTACAGGGGCATGGGATTGGCTCATAAGATCCTGGCGCTGATCATTGATGATCTTCGAGTCCAGGGGAGTCAAACGCCTTCAGGCGTTACCCAAAAATTGCACTAGATCTATCCAAAAGAAGATATCTGGACGGGACCACTCTCGATTTTTGAAAAAGCCGGGTTTAAAGTGATTAAGACAGGATGAACGACGATCCGGTATTGGAGTTGACCTTTGAAAACAACAAATGTGCTTGCAGTTTTGCTTATACTTTTACTACTATTTTCATTCTGCCGCCTGTGAGCGAAATGCAACCCGCTCCGCCTGGTCACCCATAATCGGCACACCTGGTTTGACGGGTCAGCGTTCTACAGGATCACAAACTATACCTTTACCTAAGAATACCCCAATACCAATCTCTACGCCGGAATACATCCCGACCCTGGACATGAGTTCCCTGTCCGAAACGTACCCGGTCGCGTTCAAAGGATACGAATTACTCTCCTGGCGTTATAAAGGGGATTGGGTCTTCACGCTGATGACCGGCACCAACCGTGCAAAATCCTTTGAAGAAATTCTTTCAGCCGAAAACCAATATTCCACGGATGCGTTGATTAAGATTACCGTTCGAGGCATTGATGATTTGAAAGTTGTGCTCGGGCGCCTTCCACGCGGAGAACAGATCAACTGGGGCGGCATGATACCTCGAAGGGGAAGTCCCTGCCAACACGCTTTACTTTACCTACCCGCCGGATGAGATTGTGGAGGAAGTTGTCAAATTTTTGCCATGACGCCGGGAATCACGCTGGTAACACTGAAGGACAATTAACCATGGCAATCCATGATCAATCCAAATCTCCCATTGATCGACCTGCACCACCACCTGGATGGCAGCCTGCGGCTGGAGACCATCCTCGACCTTGGACTCAAGCACAACCTAAAGCTGCCGGCAACCACATTGGAAGGATTACGCCCATACGTCCAGGTATCCACCCCGCAGCCGGGTGTGATGAAGTTCATCGAGAAATTTGAATGGATGACCGGTGTGCTGGTGGATTATGATGCCTGCCGGCGCGTGGCTTATGAAAATGTCGACGATGCTGCCAATGAAGGGCTGGATTATATTGAATTACGCTACAGTCCGTGGTTCATGGCGGAGGCGCACTCGCTTGATCCGGTAGGGGTCATCGACGCTGTCACAGATGGCGTACGCAGCGGTGAAAAGGATTTTTCGATCCGCGCCAACCAGGTGGGTATCCTCTCGCGCCATTACGGTGCTGGAGATCGCCTTTAAAGAATTGGCTGCGCTTCTCTGCCCGCAAGCAGGATTTTTGCGGGCTCGACCTGGCCGGCGATGAAGCCAATTTCCCCGGAGGCTTGTTTGTTGAGCACTTCAGGCAGGCACGCCAAGCCGGCTGGCACATCACCGTCCATGCGGGTGAATCTGCCGGTGCCGAAAGCGTCTGGCAGGCGATCCAGGACCTGGGAGCAGAGCGCATCGGTCACGCGGTTCACGCACCGGAAGACCCAGCCCTCATCCGACTACATGCGAGACCATCACATTGCCATTGAGTGCAACCTGACCAGCAATGTGCAAACCAGCACTGTGCACGATTATCCTTCCCATCCGCTCAGGTTTTTCCTGGAGGAAGGCTTGCTTGCCACCATTAACACAGACGATCCCGGCATCAGCGCCATCGATCTGCACTATGAATACGATGTAGCCGCTCCGCTGGCAGGGCTCACACGGGAGCAGTGCTGAACAGGCGCAGCGTAATGCCCTGACCGCCGCATTTCTGCATGAAGAAGAAAAAAAGCGCTTGCTGGAAAAGAAAACTAATTGAAAGGTTCAAGAAAACCTGGCGTGCTATAATCTTAAGACATTCCATTACAGGTGAAGATGATGCGATTTCTTGATTACAGGGGCTGCCGGGTTCCTTGGTTCTGCGTCTTGCAAATCGATTGGCCGCGGAAGGTCACACCGTTCTCGGTGTGGATGACCTTTCCACGGGCGATCCCAAAGCTTTAAATTCCAGCCGTCCAATTTACCCGCGGAGATGTCAATGACCGCCCGAAATTATGGACTCTCATGCAGGGGGTTGATTGCGTTTATCACCTGGCGGCCAGGGTCATCGTACCCGAGTCTGTCCTTTACCCACGTGAATACAACCAGGTTAATGTTGGCGGTACAGTCACCTTGATGGAAGCCATGCGCGATGTGGGTGTCCGCCGGGTTGTATTTATCTCTTCCGGCACGGTCTATGGCAATCAATCCATGCAGCCTGTGAAAGAAAGCGCCATCCCCAATCCTCGCTCGCCTTATGCCGTATCCAAACTGGCGGCTGAATACTACACCAAATCCATTGGGGCGTTGTGGGGCATCGAAACGGTCTGCCTGCGTGTCTTCAATGCTTACGGTCCTGGTCAGCATCATCCGCCAGTGCATACCCCGGTTATCCCCAATTTTTTACGCCAGGCATGGGAGAACGGCACTATTGTCATCCATGGCAACGGTGAACAGACGCGCGACTATGTGTATGTCGATGATGTGGTCAATGCCATGGTGGCTGCCTCTGTTGCACCGGAGGTCAATACCCTGACGATCAATGTTGGCAGCGGCTCAGAGGTGAGCGTGCGCGATCTGGCAAAAATGGTCGCCGAAGTGACAGGCGGTAACCCGGAGATTGTGTATAACCCGCGCAATGAGGGTGGTTTGAGCAGACTGTGCGCTGATCTCACCCTGGCGCAGGAAAAACTGGGTTATCAACCCAAAACTTCCCTGCTGGAGGGTTTAAAAACAACCCTTGAGCGGGAGATAATGCCCCCCCAGGAATAAGACAGGAGACGCTGCGGCGTCTTTTTTGTTTAATTAATCCAGCGGTTTGATTGGGTATAATACCTCTATGTCCTGCCTGCCGCAAAAATTTTATAACCGCGAAGTAACCCTTGTGGCACGCGACTTGTTGGGCATGCGCCTGGTGCGCAGGATCGGTGACCAAAGGGTATCAGGGTTGATCGTTGAAACCGAGGCGTACCGCGGTGAAGAGGATCTCGCCTGCCATGCCCGCCACGGCAGAACCCGCAGAACGGAAGTGATGTATGGGATTGGCGGTAAGGCGTACATATACTTCACTTACGGAATGCATTGGCTTTTCAATGTGGTTTGCGGAGAGGCAGGTTTCCCGGCAGCGGTACTCGTACGCAGTATCCAGCCCATGGAAGGGACTGGAGATCATCCGCCAAAACCGGCCGGGCAGGAGTGAGTCGTTGTGGACCAATGGTCCAGGGAAGATTAACCAAGGCGCTGCAGGTGACCGGCACTTTGAATGGCGTCGATCTCACCAGTCCGGATGGGAGCCTTTGGATAGAAGAAGGTGAGCCCGTTCCAGATTCAAAAGTTTACGCCACGGCACGCATCGGTTTGGGCGCGACTCCGGAGCCATGGTTGAGTATGCCTTGGCGTTTCAACGCCGTGATGACGGGATTAAAATTGTGATGGATCAGGAACTTAATTTTTTATCGCGCCATGCTGCGCATCCGCAGGTTCGAGGAAACCATCCTCGACCAGTTCAAACGCGGATTGTTTTCCGGTACCACGCATACCTCGCTTGGGCAGGAAGCCAACGCGGTTGGTGTGATCAGCCAGATGCTTCCAGATAACGTGATCGTTACCAACCACCGCTGCCATGGGCATTTTTTGGCGTACGGCGGGGATATGCGGGCGTTATTTGCCGAGCTGATGGGCAGAAGCACAGGTATCTGTGCTGGTCGCGGCGGTTCGCAGCATATTCATTGGCGCAACCTTTACTCCAATGGGGTACAGGGCGGCATCGTGCCGATCGCGGTGGGTATGGCGCTCGCGGAAAAACGCAAAAATAAGGATACCTCCGTGACGGTGTTCATCGGGGATGGCACGTTTGGCGAAGGGGCGATCTACGAAGGTTTCAACATGGCCAGCCTATGGCAGGTGCCGCTCCTCGTAGTCGTCGAAAACAACCATATCGCCCAAACCACACCATCAAACCTTGCCATCGCCGGGGACCTGGCAGCCCGCTTTGAGTCCTTTGGCATTCCAGCCGTGGAACTGGACACAAGCGATGTGATGGAAATTACCGGGCAGACCATCCAGATGTATGCTGAAGTGCATGAGCACGTCTCCCCGCGGGCTCTGATCCTGAACACAGCCCGTTTTGGTCCTCACTCTAAAGGCGATGATACACGTTCAATTGAGGAACTTGATTACTTGAAAGAGAATCGCGATCCAATAAGGATTTCAGCAAACCGTTTGCCTGCGAATGAAGTCAGGCAAATTACCGAGGAAGTGGAAACAGAAGTAAGGCAGGCATTTGAGAATGCACTGGCTGATCCACCTGCGGCGTTTGCTGAGGAGTCTGCATGAGTAAAACTGTGCTTGACTCCCTTAACGCTGGTTTGCTCAATGCCCTGGCAGGGGATCCAACTGTTCTGCTATTGGGGGAGGATATCCTCGATCCGTACGGCGGCGCCTTCAAGGTCTCACGCGGCTGTTCCACGCGCTTCCCGCAGCAGGTGTTAACCACGCCAATCTCCGAAGGCGGGTTAGCCGGAGTGGCAGCCGGCTTGGCGCTGCGCGGCTGCAGGCCTGTACTGGAGATCATGTTTGGCGATTTTATGACCTTGCTGGCAGACCAACTGGTGAATCACATCTCCAAATTCCGCTGGATGTACAATGATTCGGTTGAAGTCCCTCTGCTCATCCGCACCCCCATGGGCGGAAGACGCGGTTACGGCCCCACGCATTCCCAAACCCTCGAAAAACTGTATCTCGGTGTGCCCGGGCTAACCGTGGTAGCGCCGAACCATTTAAATGTAAACAAAGACGGTGAACCCGGCCTGCTATTAAAGCGGTTGATCCTTGAGTCGACCTCACCTGTGGTGTTCATTGAGAATAAACTACAATACCTCTTCCCGTTAAGAACCGGCCAGGACCTGGCAGATTTTGAACTTAGCGAGACATTTGAGAAATCAGATTCAACGCATCTCTTTCCCATCAGGGAACTGACCGTCCGCGGGGCTTCAGCACCGGTGTGTACCCTGGTTTCCTACGGTTACATGAGTGAATTGTGCGAACAAGCGATGTTGAAACTGGCATATGAGTACGAGATCTTTTGCCAATTGGTGATCCCGACCAAATTGTCTCCCTTTGATACGACTGCCCTTTTTGAGTCCGTGAAGGCAACCGGAAACCTGGTCATCGTTGAAGAAGGCAGCAAAACCCTTGGCTGGGGCGCGGAAGTGGCTGCCTTAACCGCGGAAGCGTTGGGGAGCCGATTAAACCATGTAAGTCGTGTGGCTGCGCGTCAAACACCTATCCCGGCAGCCCCCACACTGGAATCAGTCACTTTGCCGCAGGTGGCGGATATCGTCAACGCGGTGAGAAAGCAGGTTGGATAACATGGATAAGATTACCCCGGTTTATGTGCCGCTGGTCAATCCCAACGAGCTGGAATCCGTCCTGGCGCAACTCTGTGTTGTTGAGGGGCAAAAGGTTAAACGCGGAGAAGTGCTTGCGGTGTTTGAGACCACCAAATCCACCCTGGAACTAACTGCCGACAGCGAGGGTTATATTCTTGGTCTTCATATGAAGGAAGGCGATAACCTGGCTGCAGGAAAGCGCTTGTGTTACCTGGCTGACAGCAGGGACGCGATCCTCCCGCTGGACGAACCCGGGGGTGAAACTCAAAAAACATCCCAGCAGACCACTCTCCCCGGGGATCTGCGCATCACCCAACCCGCGCTGGCGTTGGCCCGCTCACTGGGGGTGGACCCGGAAACCTTTCCGAAGGGGAAGCTCATTACAGAAGCCGATGTGCGCGCAAAGCTCAATCCCTTACGTGCGTCTGACAATCCGAACTCCTTGATCATTTATGGCGGCGGAGGGCACGCCAAATCCTTGATCGATCTCATTCGCGCTGAGGGAAAATACATCATTGCCGGAATTGTTGATGATGGAATCTCTGCAGGCACAGATGTGATGGGTGTGCCGGTGCTCGGCAGTGGTGACATCCTGTCGGAGTTGAGGCAAAAAGGGATCAGTCTGGCGGTCAACGCGGTTGGCGGGATTGGCAACATCACCCCGCGCTTAATGGTATACGAGAAGCTAAAAAATTCCGGGTTTACCTGCCCGACTGTTATCCACCCGCGGGCATTCATTGAACCCACTGCAAAAGTCGCCGATGGCGGGCAGATCTTCTTAACGCTTACGTGGGCAGTGACGCAATAGTGGGGTATGGTTGCATCGTCAACACAGGTGCCATCCTCTCGCATGATTGTGTATTGGAAGATTTCGTCAATGTCTCCCCAGGAGCCATACTGGCAGGGGCGGTAACCGTGCAGCAGCGCACCCTTGTTGGGATGGGGGTGACGATTAACCTGAATGTGAAGATCGGCGCAGGCGCACGCATTGGCAACAGTGCTGTCGTCAAAGCAGACGTACCGGAAAATGGTATCGTCCGGGCCGGCACGGTTTGGCCGGCAGATCCCCAATGATAATTCTCGATTCAGTATTTCATCAGGATATTTTCGGAGGAATTGATGTTCAAGAAGACTCCTGCAACTGAACCAACTGTTCAACCTGTCATGGAACGCGTCACCTCGGTGCTTGGACCCGGCATTAACTGGGCCGGTAACCTTGGCGGCAAAGGCGGTATCCGCATTGAAGGCACATTTGAAGGCGAGATATCCATCCGCGGATTGGTGGTGATCGGTGAAACAGGGCGTTTATCCTGCAAGAACCTGCGCGCCAATAACGTGGTCGTGGCAGGTGCCGTCAAAGGCAACATCACCGCTGAAAAACTGGAGATCCGTT
Source organism: uncultured Chloroflexia bacterium (assembly GCA_963753625.1). GTDB lineage: Bacteria > Chloroflexota > Anaerolineae > Anaerolineales > Anaerolineaceae > UBA6107. The sequence goes on along the minus strand of CAVWCP010000002.1, from coordinate 88,062 downwards.
CCACCGGGCGTGTGTGGGGGGATGTGGTGACCGTGGCGTTTGCTACAGAGGAAGGCGCCTTCCTGCGCGGTCAGGTACGCATGGAAGACAAGGTGGAACTTAACCTCGAAGAAAAACCGCCCGCCAGCGAAGTGGAACCCCAGGGAGCTGTTGTTCCGGAGAAAATGGAAATAGAGACACCCCCGACACCTGATAAAAAGATTCGAAAAATCGCGAAAAGTGAGTAGATGACAGTGGATGGTATATTCTGGTTGGGAATGTTAAGTGAATGGCTCGGTGCCATTGCGGTAACCATGATCGCCGGGGTTGCGCCAATTTTTAAAAAGGTTCGGCAAATTGAATATCGTTTTCCGCAGCGTGAAGCCACGTTTGCTCTCTCAGTGTTTGCTCTCATCTACCTGGTGGCTTTCCAATATTTTTCGAATCCTGTCTTTGGTTTTGTAAAAAACGTTGCCGCAGTTTTTGCGGGCGGTGAACTTGCCGAACGCATGTTCCTGGCAGTCATCTGCCTGGTCCCCTTCATCCTCGCGCTGGTTTTTCGCGGTCAGCCGCTCAAAAGCTTTGGATGGGGGAAGGAAAACTTTAAGGTCGGCGTAACACTCGGCTTACTGCTGGTGGTGGTGACCATCTTCCTGCGTGGAAAATTTACCACGCTCCTCCACGGCATTACACCCGAACAGGGCAGCCTGCTGTTGGTCTGGTTGTTATTGGCGTTTGCTGAAGAGTCCATTTTTCGCGGATATATCCAGGGCAGGTTGAGCTCACTCTTTGGGACGGTATGGGGATGGCTTGCCACAGCCGGGTTGTTTGTGATGTGGCAGTTGCCCGGAAGGTTGTGGGTGAGCCCGATTAGTGATTACTGGCACATTTTGGTGATCGCCGCAGTACAGGGATTACTGCTCGGTTGGATTATGCGCAAGAGCGGGCATGTTATCGCTCCATTGTTGTTCCGTGCTGCAGCCGGCTGGCTTTTATTGATATAAGTAGAAAAGAGATTTTCCATGCGCATGATGCGATTTTTTTCACAAACCCTTCGTGAGGCTCCCTCAGACAGCGAAGTCTCCAGCCATCAATTGCTCTTGCGGGCTGGTTTTATGCGACAGCTTGGAGCGGGAATATTCAGTTATCTCCCGCTTGCGCAGCGCAGCCTTGCCAGGATCATGGGCATCATGCGCGAAGAAATGAACGCAATTGGCGGGCAGGAGATCTGCATGCCGGTAGTACAGCCCGCAGATGTGTGGAAAGAAACCGGGCGCTACTATCAAATTGGCAGCGAGATGGGGCGCTTCAAGGACAAGAACGATCACGACATGGTGCTGGCGATGACCCACGAGGAAGTGGTCTCAGACCTGGTACGCGGGTTGATCAAATCCTACCGCCAGTTGCCGGCATTGATCTATCACCTGCAAACCAAGTGGCGCGATGACCCGCGTCCGCGCGCTGGTTTGATCCGCGTACGCGAATTCACCATGCTCGATTCTTACAGCCTGGATGCCGACTGGGATGGATTGGATGCCCAGTACCAGGCGCATTACGACGCTTACTTCCGTATTTTCAAGCGCTGCGGCGTGCCAACGGTGGCGGTGCAATCTGATACCGGCATGATGGGCGGAAAAATGGCGCATGAATACATGTACCTTTCCCCGATTGGCGAGGACAGCTTGCTCTTTTGTGATGCGTGCGGTCTCTCAGCCAACCGCCAGGTTGCCAAGGCGCGCAAGCCGCAGCCTGAACAGGAAGCACCGCAGCCTGTTGAAAAAGTAGCCACACCCAACGCCTCTTCGATCGCGGAATTAGCCGATTTTCTCCACCTGCCCACCTCCAAAACAGCCAAGGCGGTGTTTTTCATGGCGGAGGTTAGCGACGATTCTGGTGGAACGAAGCAGGAATTCATTTTCACTGTGGTGCGCGGGGACTTCGAAGTTAACGAAACCAAGATCGCCAACCTGGTCAAAGCCAAAGAAATGCGCGCCGCTACTGAGGATGAGATCCGCAAGGTGGGTGCAGTCCCGGGTTATGCTTCACCGGTGGGTTTGAAGAATGTGAAAGTAATCGTAGATGAGCTGATTCCGGATTCACCCAACCTGGTGGCTGGCGCGAACGAAAGCGGGTTTCACCTGCTCAATGTAAATTATGGCAGGGACTTCACCGCAGAAATCATCGCGGACATTACTTCTGTTGGTGAAGGCGACGCCTGCGAAAACTGCGGCGCTCCCTTGCGTCTTGAACGCGGGGTGGAAGTGGGGAATATTTTCAAACTCGGAACGCGCTACAGTGATTCGCTGGGGTGCACTTTTACCGATCCGAATGGCGACTCCATCCCGTCATCATGGGATCCTACGGCATCGGGGTGGGGCGCCTGCTGGCCTGCGCCGCCGAAGAACATCATGATGACAAGGGATTGATCTGGCCGTTAGCATTGCTCCGTATCCGGTGCATATCGTGGTACTCCCCGGCAGGCAGGTGGATGTGGCACCGCCTTGTGAATGGCTCGAGCAGCAGCTCATCCAGGCTGGACTTGGAACCGCTCGTGGATGACCGCGAGGAATCAGCCGGCGTGAAATTCAATGATGCTGACCTGATCGGCTGCCCGCTGCGGGTGACCGTGAGCGAACGTGCGCTTAAAAACGGTGCTTGGAATTGAAAAAACGCTCCGGTGGAGATGCCTGGATCGTACCACTTGAAGAATGCCCGGATGTTGTGCGCGCGACGCTTGCAAGAAATGGCATCCTGAGAAAAGAGTAAAATTGACGCGATGACAAATTCAAAATCCCCTCTTGTTCCAATGTCATACCCTGATATCACGGACGCTGAACGCGCTGCTGTGATGGAGGTGCTGCAGACCCCAAATTTGAGCATGGGTCCGCAGATCGATGCTTTCGAGAACAGCATTGCGGATTATGTGGGTGCAAAACACGCCATTGCAGTTAATTCCGGTACAGCAGGATTGCACCTGTGTGTCCGCGCAGCAGGTATCGAGGCAGGCGATCTGGTGATCACCACGCCATTTTCTTTTGTGGCTTCGACCAATGTGCTCCTGTTTGAAAAAGCCATCCCGGTGTTTGTGGATGTTGACCCGCAGACGGGCAATATCCGCCCTGACCTGGTGGAACAGGCGCTAAAGGATCTTCAGCACGGAGGAGAGCGGGCCGAAAAATGGCTGCCGCGTAAAGGTGCCGGAACATCAGGAAAAGTGAAAGCCATTTTGGCTGTGGATGTGTTTGGTCAGCCGGCGGATTATGATTCCCTGCAGCATATTTCCCGTGAGCACGACTTGAAATTGATCGAAGATTCCTGTGAATCCCTGGGAGCTGAATACAAGGGCAAGCGACCGGGTTGTTTGGTGATTACGGCGTGTTTGCTTTTTATCCCAACAAACAGATCACCACCGGTGAAGGCGGGATGATCGTCACCAATGACGGGAAGCCGCCGACTTCATGCGTTCGCTGCGCAGCCAGGGGCGTGCCCCCGGTGATACCTGGTTGCAGCATACCCACATGGGATACAACTACCGCTTGGATGATATGAGCGCGGCGTTCGGACGTGTCCAGATGACGCGCATTGAAGAATTATTGTCACAAACGTCAACAGGTGGCGGATTGGTACGCTGACCGCCTGGCAGAGATACCCGGGGTTAGCGCGCCGGTTCTTGTTCCCGATACCACGCGCGTCTCCTGGTTTGTGTACGTGGTACGTTTTGACGCCGCATTGGACCGCGACGCGATTGCATGCCAGGTTGATTGAGAGCGGCATTCCGGTGCGTCCTTACTTCCTCCCCATCCATCTGCAGCCGTACATGGTGAACGCAATTTGGTTACCGGGTTGGTGATTTTCCGGTCACCGAGGATCTTGGCAACCGCGGATTGGCTTTACCCTTCTCCGGCATGATGACCGAAGACCAGGTTGACCTGGTCTGCCGCGTTTTACGGGACTCGATTCGTTGAAATAGTGTTCAAATGACAGGTGCGCAGACATTTCTTCCCAAGCGAACACCTGGATTGATCTTCCATGCCGCGCTGATTATCCTGGTGCTGGCGGGGATCAGTTTTCTACTTTGGATGGCATTTGGTCAACCTGGCGGGTTGAGCCTGATCCTGTACCTGGCCGCGGCATTCCTCCTGATGGCCACACTCCCATTCCTCGCCTATCGGGGATATGCCCTCCTGCATGCCAATTACGACCTTGGAACGAGATGGATTGCGCATCCGCTGGGGGTTACGCTCGCTTGATATTCCCATCACCGAAGTGGAGTGGGTGCGTCCCGTTGAAGATCTGCTCATCCCGCTTAAAATGCCTGCTTTTTCGACACCCGGGGCTATCCTCGGAGAGGGTTATCATCCTGACCTGGGGAAATTAGAGTTCATCGCCTCCTCAGCGCAAAACCTCGTCATCGTGGCAACCATGAACCAGGTGGTCATCCTCTCACCGGATGAAAAAGACGATTTCATCCAGCGCTTCAACCGCACCATCGAAATGGGCAGCCTTTCTCCGATTGAACCCCACTCCGCCAAACCCGCGGTTTTCCTCCGCCAGGTCACTACAGATAAACTTGCACGTATCCTCATCCCTCTCGGGTTTGGTTTGTGGTTTGCGCTGCTGGTAATTGTGAGCATAATCATCCCAGGGCGTTCTGCCATTTCATTAGGTTATGATGCAACGGGTCTGCCATTGGAGGCTGTGCCGGCGTCGCGCATGTTAATGCTTCCCATTCTCGGCATCCTGCTTTACCTTGTCAGCCTTATCGGAGGCGCTTACATCTTCCGCAAAGACGCAACCCGGCCTGTCTCCTATTTGTTGTGGGCTGGGGGAGTATTGGCGCCTTTTTTGTTAATCCTGGCAACCATCCTTTTTCTAGTGTAATTATCCGAGGTTTTTAGGTTGACTCTCAATATCACTCAATTGGGGCTGGGCATTCTGATAGCCGCAGTCATTGCGATCCTGGCTTTCCGCTTCAAATTGCTTTCAAAAAGCGGAGCGCTGGCGGCATTCCTGTTGGGACGGTGGTTTTTGGTCTGGGAGGATTAACCTGGTCGATTGTCTTGATGGTGTTTTTTCTCTCCTCAAGCGGCATTGTCCTACCTTTTTAGATCCCGAAAAGCCAGCGCGGAAGAAAAGATATGCCGGGGGATCAGTGAGAGACTACCGCCAGGTGCTGGCAAATGGCGGATTGGCAGGCTTGTTTGTGATCCTTCGCTTCATTATTCCGCAAAGTCCAATCCCCTGGTTGGGGTTTTGCGCCGCACTCGCCGCTGCGAACGCGGATACCTGGGCAACCGAATTGGGGTCCCTTTCAAAAAGAGATCCTGTCGCTCATATCCACCTTTAAACCAGTAGAAAGCAGGCACTTCAGGAGGCGTCTCCCTGTTCGGGATGGCTGCCTCCCTCCTGGGATCATTCGTCATCGCTGGTGCGGGTATTCTCCTGGCGCCGGCGGTGTTGAACAATTGAACCATGGTTGTTCTTGATCGTGGTAACGCTGAGTGGATTTGCTGGCAGCCTTGCGGATTCATGGATCGGGGCGACCCTCCAGGCAATCTATTACTGCCCGCAATGCAAACAGGAAACCGAGAAACACCCCCTCCACGGCTGTGGGACTGAAACACGCTTGCAGCGGGGCAGGCAATGGATGACCAATGATATCGTCAACTTGCTGTGCACACTTAAAGGCGCAGGAGCTGCCATTCTGATTTTTGCGCTTTTGAAATTACTCACTTGATGCAAAAACATCCACCCCTTCGGGTTTACTTCGCAACCAGTTTCGTCACCTCCGTTCTGTATTCACTCATCTTCACGGTGAATTTGCTGTATTACATTTTTATTGCCAGGCTGAATCCCTTGCAATTGGTTCTGGTGGGAACCGCACTGGAGGCTTCCATTTTTATTTTTGAGGTCCCCACCGGTGTACTGGCAGACAGTGTCAGCCGGCGTCTCTCGGTGATCATCGGTGTATTTCTCATTGGGCTGGCTTTTCTGGTGAATGGAATCTGGCCGATTTTTTGGGTGATCATGGCAGCCCAGGTCTTATGGGGGCTGGGGTACACCTTCACCAGCGGCGCCTCGCAAGCGTGGATCAGTGACGAGATTGGGGAGGAAAATGCAGGAGCGGCGTATATTCGTGCTGCCCGCTGGGATCAGTGGGGTGGAATTGCGGGAACGATACTGAGCGTCCTCCTGGCGTTGGTTTCCATCCGCGTTCCCATTCTCGCCGGGGGAGCATTATTTCTCGTTCTTGGCATTTATCTTGTTTTGTTCATGCCTGAAGATGGATACACCCCCCAACCCCTTGATACCAGAACTCGCTGGCAGCAATTCTTCGGCACTTTCAAGCAGGGAGTCTCCGTTTTGAAAGTCCGTCCGGCATTAATTGGCATCCTGGCAGCGGGATTCATATTTGGCTTATACAGTGAAGGTTACGATCGGTTGTGGCAGGCATCACATTCTCGAACGCTTTGACTTGCCGCAATTAAATTTTTTCCAGTTGAGATTTACCAGCCTGGAGATGACGGCAACCTTCTGGAACGCAGCCTTCAAACTGGTTTTACTGGGTTTGGCTGCCATTGCCACGAAGATCGCAGAGAAACACCTGCATCACCCCAGGATGAACACTCTGGCGCGGGGTTTACTGCTGCTCAGCCTGGTCTTATTCGGCGGTCTGATCGGATTTGCAGTGGCCGGCAAACTGCTGGCTGCCCTCGCCTGCGCTTTGGTAATTGGGGTCGCGCGCGAAGTGATTTATCCGGTCTACACCACCTGGGTAAACCACCGTTTACCGGCGAATGTGCGGGCGACAGTGTTGTCCTTTAGCAGCCAGATGGACGCGGTTGGGCAAACGCTTGGTGGACCGATAGTGGGTGTTGTGGCAAAACAGGTATCAATTACCGCAGGGTTATTAACTTCCTCTGCCATGCTTGCCCCGGTGCTCCCAATCCTCTTCAAACAACGCAATGAGCGGGAAGAGGTCACCCCGCAGGATTAACAAATCTGCAATGCTGCCCCAAAATGAATGAATCCCACTGTATAATCTAACCAGACGGATTGTACGTCTATAATACTTTCATACCGCTTGCATTCATTAGTTCATAGGGCAAGGTCGAGTAAATGAAATACCTTTTCACCAGGAATACAAAACAAAGGAAAAAAGGCCAGGCTATGGTTGAACTGGCTATGACTTTGCCTATCTTCCTCTTTCTGATGATAGGAATATTTGAAATTGCCAGGCTGGTCTTCCTCTATAGCTCAGTGTTCACTGCCAGCCGCGAAGGAGCGCGTTATGCTTCAGGTGTTGGCCAAATCACACCCGGTGGCGCAGTTTACTACCGTGATTGTACCGGCATCATTAATAGAGCCATTGCCCGCGGAACAATTGCCAACCTGACAGCAGATGACGTGGAAATTTCCTATGACCATGGTCCCGACAACAATGGCGCTGTAGACCCGATTAACGCTGTCTGCCCGATCCCGCAGGAACTTGAGTCTGGTGACCGCGTAGTAGTCTCAGTAACAACACTGTACGAACCGATCGTGCACTTTTTCAATTTCCCTGATATTCCTATTACATCCACCTCGGCAAGGACCGTCATTAGTAAGCTTGAGGTGATGGGTACGCCGCCGCATACCAACACGCCAAAACCAACCAGGACCTCTACCGCGACGAATACCTCTACAGCGACTTCTACATTTACGCCAACGCATACAGACACCGCTACCGCCACAAACACATCAACACCCAGTAATACCCCAACGGTTACGGATACCCCAACGATTACACCTACCAAAACACCATCACTGACCCCTTCGATCACGCTGACACCATCGATAACACCAACCCAAACGCCGTCATTAACACCTTCGATTACACTGACACCGTCCATCACGCTGACTCCGTCTGAGACCTTGACGCCGTCTGTTACTTTTACCCCCTCTCCGACTAGAACGCCTACAATACAAAGACACCGACGACTACAGCCACATTGACACCGACACGCACCCCCACGATTACCAAAACCCCCACACCCACCCAGGTATCGAATTGTGATTACTTCACCATGACTAATCCAACGCGGGGGCTCAACGTGTGGAATGCTAATATTGAAAATGCCTCAGCGACTGAGGATGTTTCGATTTTTTCAGTTCAAATGTTCTGGTGGGGTGGAGATCAAGCTGGAAAAAGCCTCCATGCGCGAAAGGCTTGATCTGGATCGATGATCTTGGAGTCTATTCTCCACAAATCCTCACTTTCTATTACACTGCACCTGCAGACCTATTAATACCACACCAAACCTTCTCTAACATTCTGCAATTCACATTCCTGTCGAATAATTTCACCATGGGTGCTGTAAAAGTGATTCTCTCAAATGGCTGCTATGTGCAGTATTGGTACCAATAAATGATAAAAACACAGATAAAGAATCGGATTCGAGTAAACGCAAGCGCGGTGAACGCGGTCAAAGCCTGGTGGAACTTGCCATTTCCCTGACTTTGACTGCTCACCCTGCTTGCCGGTATTGTTGACCTGGGGCAGGGCAATCTTCACTCTGTTCGCGCTTCAGGATGCTGCCGAAGAAGGCATCATTTTCGGGGTGGCATTCCCAACCCACTGTGATCAGATCCGCGAGAGGATCATGTACAACCTTTCCAATGAAGTGCTCCCGGATGATATTGCTGTGGTCGTAACCATCGAAGCGTAACAATGGTTCTTATGCTCCATGTTCTGGCATTCCTTTTGCGGAGGTTTATGCCGGCAAAGAATTGCATATTGAGGTCTCCCAGACTTTCAATATCACCATGCCGTTCCTGGGGGCGATTATCGGGCAAACGATCCCTTTGCGAACAACCGCCAACGGGATTATCCTGCGCCCGCAACCGCCCAACTGAATAAGATTAGAGGTAAATATGAATCAAAACTAATCGTGAAAAAGGACAAATCATCATTATTCTGGCATTGGGCTTGGTAGGGCTTTTAGCGCTGACAGCGCTCGCCCTGGATGGCAGCAGGATCTATAATGAACGCCGCACTGACCAGAGCACAACCGATTCCGCAGCACTGGCTGGCGCCGGGGCTGCTGCCCAATCATTGAAAGATTCAGCCCCCTCCAGTTTTTACTGCGGATCATCTCTGGGCGCAGTTGCTTCCACCAATGCAGCCAATGCGGCTGTTGAATCTGCCCTGGCTGACGATATTAATTTGGTGATAACGACTTCTCCACTGGGAATGGTGTGCAGGTGACCTGCGGTAAAAATTTGTTTGCCACCTACCTGGATGTACGGGTGATGGTGACCACTGAAATGGAAACCACTTTTGCTAAAGTGGTCGGACGGGATACTTTAACCACCAGGGTGGAATCTACCGCCAGGGTTTACCCCAAACAACCGGCAGCCTACGGCAATGCCATTGTTTCTCTTTCAAACTCCTGCGGTAACATTGGCGGCATTGATTTTGGTGGTAATTCAACCATCAATATCAATAAAGGCGGTGTATTCTCCAACTCCTGCATCTATGGAGGTGGAAGCGCCGGTGTGTCAATAGTAGGAGGTGACGCATTGTACTATACCTCATACACCGGTTCCTGCCCGGGCGTGAGTAAGTCCCTGCCCAATGCAGGTAACAGAAAAAATTCCCGATCTGAATATTAAGGAACCCATATGTACCAATGCGGCATATGTGAATGCAGCCTAATCGGCGATACCATTACACCCGGGAACTATAATGGAATATCAATGTACATTCCAACGATATCCTTACGTTTTCGCCGGGATTGTATTGTCTGAAAGGTGATTTCGATGTTAACGCCAATGCTGTCATATGGGCTGAAAATGTGACCCTGCGTTTCAATTCAGGCACAACCAAATTCAACGGTACCGCAGAATTACATCTTACAGCCCCGAATTGTGAGACATCTGTTTGCGGTGTTGGTCCTGCAGTTCGCGGATTGTTAATGTATATCCCGCCGGAAAATGAGGCTACTGTTACTCTGAATGGCAGTGCATTCAACGATTATGTGGGAACAATTTATGGGCCTACTTCGAACTTTAAAATAAACGGTACTTCACTTTCTGAGACCTTTAATACCCAGATCATTGGAAATAAGGTGTCATTTTCTGGTACCGCAAATATGTTCATGAATATGGAAGGTGCTGAGCTTTACCAGCAGCCGTCCTGGGTCGAGTTACTTAAATAAATACCTGTAAAATAACGAAAAGAGACTGGTCATTCCGACCAGTCTCTTTGTTTATTTCAAGTGAAGTTAACGTTTCCTTAATTTTGCTTTGGGTTCTACATTCTATATCCAGGCGGTAACCCACACCGCGAATGGTTTTGATATATCGCGGGTGGCGCGGATTTTCTTCCAATGACTGCCGCAGCCAGCTCATGTGAACATCCAGCGAACGGGTATCCCCGGTGTAATCAGTTTCCCATGCCTGGCGGAAAAGGGCTTCCCGTTCGATAACTTCGCCGGGATGTTCCATCAGGATCTTGAAGATACCCGCCAGCCTGGGAGTTAATTGAATTTGTTTGTCGTCCATGATTACGCGGCGCTGTTCCATGTCTAGAGTGAATGGGCCTGCTTCCAGTCCGCCGTTATTATTCACCGGGAGCAGGTGTTTCACGCGGTTGAGTAATTTTTGCATGGTGAAGGGGAGTACCAGTACGGAATTGGATCCGTAATGATCGTTCGGATCGCCGCTGGAGTCGATCACCAGGATGACAGGCAGGTAAGGTTGTTTTTCGTGCAGTGAGTGGCAGATGCGCTTGCCGCTGGTTCGCATTGAAGAAGCATCTATGATAACCAGATCCGGCACAACTGCATCGAGCCTCTCGACTGCCGCGCTGCCGCTGAGGACGCTCTCTACCAGGTACCCTTTTTTTGCCAGACCAGCAGCAAAGGAAGGGTGCTCTGTGCGTTTTCCTTCAACGATTAAAACTCTTGGTTTCATGTGGATTAATCATACCCCATTTTTAAGATATTAAGATTTGGTCTGAAAATGTAGAGACCTTCAAACTAACTTTAAATACTTTTTAAGGTTGGGTTATTTCCGAAGCATTTGGATGAAGAGCTTGCAGCCAGTTCATATTTTTTATCCCCGGTGAAGTGCCTGAGGCTGCGATGCGTTTTGCTTCAATATTAAGTGACAAGGAACAAGTGTTACACAAAGGTCTTGCTATTATACACGAATCTTAAAAAATGCAAGAGAAAATAAAGGAATTCTTAAAACAATACTCTGGCAGCATCCATTGAGTTGCACCTGTTTTTCACGCGTGTTAGAATACAATAGGTAAAAATAGCACAGGGAGTCTTGATGGTAGAAATGGTCGAAGTAGTTATTGATAGCGTTCGGATTAGCCTGACCAATCAACAGCGCGTTGTCCTGCTGCGCGAAGTGAATGCTCAGCGCTATCTTCCCATTTGGATCGGTCCATACGAAGCTGAATCCATCACTATCGCCCTGCAGGAAATCGAGATTGCCCGCCCGCAAACACATGATTTACTCATGCGCAGTATTGAGCAGCTTAAAGGGAAATCTGCTCAGGGTTGAAGTAGTTGCGCTAAAAGGGGATGTTTTTTATGGCAACCTGGTCGTTCAAGCCGGAGAGGAAATTCTCCACATCGATTCACGGCCTTCAGATTCCCTGGCATTAGCGGTCCGGGCGCATGTACCCATTTTAGTTGCCCGCGGTGTGCTGGATCTGGCTGGGATCGCTCCCGAAGAGGATCTTCAAAGCTCACAGGATGAAGAAGCCGGTTTGGAAAATCGAGGCTCAGAGAGCCCGGATGCCAAAAAACGCTTGAGTATTTTCGAGGATTTTTTGCAGAATGTAAACCTGGATGATTCTGGACGACGAGGATCACAGGAGGACGATTCTCCAGAGGATGACCAACTCCTCCGTTGTCTGATAATTAGGGGATTACCCCATCGGGATTTTCAGTCCAAACGAAAGTTGAGACAGGCATGAGCGATCTATCCGCCCCGCATGAAACAACCACCACTGAGATCCAATCCCAACCCTACAGCCGCGAGGCTGAAGAAGCCGTGTTGGGGTCTGTGCTGATCAATCCCGAATCGTATTTTGAGATCGCGGAAATCCTGAGAGCCGAAGATTTTTATATCATCCGCAACCAGTGGATTTGGGCATCTTTTGTGAGGCTTTTTGAGAGCCGTGTACCGATCGATATCCTGACCGTAAGTGAAGACCTTTCCAGCCAGAATCAACTCACCGAGATTGGCGGGCAGGCATACCTCATTTCATTAGTCAACCAAACCCCGACCTCTCTGCATGCCCAGGCGTATTCTCAAAGCGTTGAGCAGGCATCCATCCGCAGGCGTATGCTGGTGGCAGCCAATGAACTTGCCAAGTTGGCCTATGACCAGCAAAAAGATGTTGACCTCATCATCGATAAAGCCGAAGTCCAGGTCTTTGGTCTGAGTGAGCGGCGCATCCGCCATGACCTTGAACCAATTGACAAAGTGCTCAGCGCTTATTATGACCATGTGGACCAGCTGTCAGAACGGGACGATGAGATTTTTGGAGTACCCACCGGTCTGACCGACCTCGACAGTTTGCTGGGCGGGTTGCAGAAATCGGATTTGCTGATCATCGCCGGCCGTCCCGGTTCCGGTAAGACCGGCTTTTTACTCTCAGTAGCCAAAGAACGCAGCTCAGAAACATGGAAAACATGTGGCTCTCTTTTCACTGGAAATGTCCAATGAGCAGCTGGTGCAGCGCTTGATCGCCCAGGAAACCGCCATTGATACGCAGCGCTTGCGCACCGGCAAATTAAAAGGCGACGAATGGCCGATTTTCACCAGGGCAATTGACAGCATGAGCGCCACCCACATCTGGCTGGATGATACTCCTGCGATCACCCCGCTGCAGTTGCGCACCAAATGCCGCCGCTTGCACATGGAAAAAAACCTTGACCTGATCATTGTGGACTATTTGCAGTTGATGGGCAGCGATACACGTACTGAAAACCGCGTTCAGGAAGTCTCCTTCATTTCAAGAAGTCTAAAAGTTCTGGCGCGTGAATTGAATGTACCTGTGCTGGCTGCCGCCCAACTTTCACGCGCGGTGGAACAGCGCACCGATAAAAAGCCGGTACTTTCAGACCTGCGCGAGTCAGGCAGCCTTGAGCAGGATTCCGATATCGTCATGTTCATTCACCGCCCGGATATGCTCGATAAGGAATCCACCAGCAAGAACATTGCTGAGTTGATCGTGGCAAAACATCGTAATGGTCCCACCCATCCGGGCATCAAACTGGTCTTCATCGAGAACCTGGCGAAGTTTGAGAATGCTGCCACCTTCACCGGCGAGTTTGACCAGGCACTGAAGAAGAAATAGGCATCGTTAATGCCCAAATTCGAGGGATTTAAAGGAAAATCAAAATTATCTGTCCAAATTCCGGAGGAATACTTTACCGGGGTTTTGCCGGAGTTGGACGATTTGGAAGAATTGAAGAGTAGTTTGTTCGTATTCTGGTACCTGCAGGCGCGTGAAGAAAACACCGGTTATGCCACCCGCAAAGAGTTGTTGGCTGATCCTGTTGTGGCCGAAGCGTTTGGTACAGATAGGAAAGATCGCGAGAAGAAATTTACAGCCGCAATCCAGAAGGCGGTAAAGCGTGGGGTGTTGTTAACCGCCCTCCGTGATAAAGAAGAGTACATCTTCATCAATTCTCCGCGCGGCAAGGCATTATTATCCGGCCTGAATACGGGAGATTGGCGCGCAAAAGAAACCGGCTTACCCGCCATTTCACTCGCGGATGAGCGCCCCAATATTTTTACGCTTTACGAACAGAATATCGGCTTGCTGACACCGATCATCGCAGATACACTGGTGGACGCGGAAAAAACCTATCCAGCCGAGTGGATCGAAGAAGCCATGAAGATCGCTGTAGAACGCAACGCGCGTAACTGGCGTTTCATTGAGGCAATACTCCGTTCCTGGAAAGAGAAAGGACGAGATGAAAAAGATCAACGATCCGCTGCGGAAAGTCGCAAACGAGATAGCGAAGGGGAATTCGGTGAATTCGTCCGCCACTGAGAAAACGACCAACACAGAGCCGGTCTGCCCGATTTGTGGTGGAGTAGGCTGGCTGCGCCGTGATCTGCCCGTGAGTCACCCTGAATTCGGGCAACTCACCCAGTGCATCTGCAAGCAAAACGAGATCAACCGCTCAGCTCAGCAGCGTCTTTATAACGCGAGCAACCTCGAAGCCTTTAATAAGATGACTTTCAGTTCCTTTTCTGTTCAAGGGCGGTTGGGACTGGGAGATGAACAGATCCATTCCCTGCAATACGCATTGAGCCAGGCGCAGCAGTTCGCGGCTTCACCCCGCGGGTGGCTTGCGCTGATGGGTACCTACGGCTGCGGCAAAACGCACCTGGCAGCTGCCATTGCCAATGCCTGTGTGGAATTTGGCATGACCACTTTATTCCTCACCGTGCCCGACTTGATGGATTGGCTGCGCAATTCCTTTGACTCAACCGATACCAATTTTGAACAACGTTTTGAGGAGATCCGCAATGTGGGCTTATTGGTGCTGGATGACCTGGGTGCGCAAAATACCACCAAATGGGCAAACGAAAAACTATTCCAGATCATTGATTACCGTTACGCCCGTAAATTACCGCTGGTGGTCACCACCAACCTGACCCTCGAGGATATGGACGATCGCATCCGCTCACGCCTGCAGGACCCGGATCTGTGCACGCGTGTACGCATCTCCGCGCCGGATTACCGCGCGCCCATCAAAGATAGCAAGGATCCGCTTATTTATCAATTACAGCTGCTGAGCGACCGTTCATTTGGGAATTTCAGCCTGCGCGAACCTGAACGCCTTGAACCTGAAGTTCAGATGAACCTGGAGAGTGTGTTCCGGGCTGCACAGGAATACGCAGAAAACCCGCAGGGCTGGTTGGTGCTCACTGGAACCTATGGCTGCGGGAAAACGCATCTGGCAGCCGCTGTGGGCAACTACCGCAAAGGGATGGGGGACGAGCCGATATTTGTGGTTGTGCCGGACCTGCTGGATCACCTGCGCGCCACCTTTAGCCCCACCAGTAATACTTCCTACGACAGCATGTTCAACCGGGTAAAATCCGCTCCTGTTCTCATCCTGGATGATCTGGGTACCCAGAGCGCCACCCCGTGGGCGCGTGAAAAGTTGTACCAGATATTTAACGAGCGCTATAACGCCAAACTCCCCACGGTCATCACCATGAGCAGCAACCTGGCGGACCTGGATGCACGCATCCGCAGCCGCATGCTGGACTCACGCATCTGCGCCATCTACGAGATCATCGCCCCGTCCTACCGTGGAGGGGCATCCCCCGGTGGCAAACCTCGGAAAACGAAAAACCGTATTTAGAAATCACATGCAAAGACCCTCAAAAACGAGGGTCTTTTTAATCAACTGGGCAAGCCGGGTGTCACTTCGGAAGTGCAATTCGGGCAGCGCGTGGCTTTCACGCTGATGCTTGTCTGGCAGAAGGGGCAATCGCGGGTGGTTACCTCAGCTGGTTTTTCGTCCTTTCGCGACAAACGGTTTATGGCCCGAATCAGCAGGAAGATAACAATCGCCACGATTATAAAATCGATTACATTCTTAATGAAAAGACCGTAATTGAGGGTCGGTGCCGCTGCCTCCTGGGCTTCAGCCAGGCTGGCGTATTTTACCCCGGTGAGGCTTACAAATAGATTAGTGAAATCAACTTTTCCCAGAAGTCGGCCAATAGGAGGCATAAGGATGTCGTTTACAAATGAAGTAATGATCTTCCCGAAGGCCGCCCCGATGATCACACCCACTGCCAGGTCAATCACGTTACCGCGCATTGCGAATGACTTTAAACTCTTTGAGCATATTGCCTCCTGTTTTAATTGGTAATTCAACTTTACTGGAATCTTGCTCCAAAGTCAATTCTCCAAAATGAAGATGTTTCCAGCAGCCGTGATAGAATTATCCCCGTGATTTCCAGGGCGTTCTCCACTTTCAAATCATTTTCCAGGCAATTCTGGTTGGTCACCATCGTCATGATGCTGGCGTGGACCTTTCACAGCCTGGTTTGGCCATTCCTCACTCTTTTCGCCAGTGAAAAATTAAACCAGCCTCTTACTTCGGTTACGCTGGTATTGACCATTAATTCTGTTGTTGGGCTGGTTACTACATTTATTGGCGGCGCAATCGCAGACCGCTTTGGCAGAAAATGGGTGATGGGCTTTTCGTTCCTGTTTGCCGGCGTGTCCTGGTATCTGTTCCGCATGGCAGATACACTTCCCATTTTCGCCCTCCTGATGGCATTAAACGGTGCCACCACACCGCTCTACCGCCTGGCTGCGGATGCCATGATTGCCGACCTTGTCCCTGCGGACGAACGCATTGAGGCGTATTCCATCATGCGCATGGGGAATAATATCGGGGTTGCGCTCGGACCCGCTATTGGCGGCTTCATCGCCGCCATTTCGTACGACATTTCATTTACGCTCACTGGTGTTGGGTTGGTATTGTGCGGCCTGTTGATTTTGTTCCTTTCCATCGAAACGATGCCGAAGTACAATCGCCCGTTGCAAGGTGCAGTCCCCCAGGACAAGGGTTATTCAAAAGCCTTAAAAGATCGTAAACTCCTCAGCTTTCTTGTTGCCATGGCTTTTAATCGCATGTGTTCAGCCACCCTTTGGCTCCTCCTGGCTGTACACGCCAAATCCAATTTTCACATTGCAGAAAATGTGTTTGGATTTATCCCCACTACCAATGCGGTTATGGTCATTCTTTTTCAAATCCTGGTGACGCGGTTGGTGAAAAGACGGGAACCTGCGGTTGTGATGACACTTGGGGCTGCGTTTTATGGCGTGGCTGTGCTTGGCGTGGCGTTCAGCACAGGGTTTTGGGGGTTTTGGGTGTGCATGGTGATCGCCACCATTGGCGAAATGATCCTTATGCCAACATCGACCAATTATGTGTCTGGGTTGGCACCTGAGGATCAGCGCGCGCGTTACATGAGCCTGTATACCATCACCTGGAGTATTGGTACGGCGCTCGGTCCGCTCATTGGTGGCGTTTTGAATGACCAGATCTCTCCTTCAGCCACGTGGATCGGCGCGGGCTTGCTCGGATTCGTTGGCGCCGGGTTGTTCTTCCTTTTCTCAAAGCGGAAAAAATCAGCGCTATTGCGAATAGCCGAATAATTCTGTATAATGTGAAGTAGATGAAAATACTTCGTATTGCATTGGGAATCGTAATCCTGGCCGCGCTTGCCCTCGGACTATCTAAGGCAGTCACAGCCCAATCCTCAGATTCCATTTACGTTTCCGAGACTGGTCACTGGATCTGGGGAGATTTCCTGCGTCTTTATAATAGTACTCCCGACCCGCTGCTTATCTACGGTTATCCCATCACGGATGATTTTGTGGATCCGGTTACCAGGACCCGTGTCCAGTATTTCCAGCGCGCCCGCTTTGACCTGGTAGACACTTTGCAGGGACCCCAGGCGAAAATTGCTCCAATTGGAGAATTTCTGCATGAATCCGGCGCGGTCCTTGCGGATATCCCGCAAGAAGGTCCAACCTGCCGTATGTTCTCAACTGGGTTTTCTGTCTGTTACGCCTTCCTCCAATTTTACGATGCCAATAACGGCGCTCAATTCTTTGGCAATCCCATCTCTGACGTTGAGGTCATTGATGGGCGTTATATGCAATATTTCCAGAATTCTCGCATGGAATGGTGGCCGGACAAACCCAGTGGTCAGCGCGTGGTTTTAACAGATGTCGGACGCTTGTATTTTGACCGGGTTGTCGGCAACCCGGAATTATTAAAATCAGATCCACCTGCCAATATCGCCGGTAACCTGATAAAACCCATTACCCGCGTCTTTGTCCTGCGTTCACTTGTAGGCGCCGGTGAAAGCCAGACGGTGTATGTAGTCGCCCAGGACCAATACTTGCGTCCGCTCGATGGCGCCCAGGTTGGCGTAACCCTGTCATTTCCAGACGGGAATACAGAATTCTACCGCCTGACTGAAACTAATGAATTTGGTATCAGTCAATTTACATTTACTGTCGCCAATTTGCCAGCCAGATCAATCATCAATGTGGAAGCAGAGATCAGCCTTCGGGGTGAGTCTTCGTTGGGCAATTCGTGGTTCAGATTGTGGTGGTAAATTCACTTATTTAACGAAAAATCCCCAGCGCTTTGCCGGGGATTTTTTTCTTTATACTTTAATCCTCGATTTCAGGTCAAGGAACAATTTCTGATAATCCCCCACATTGGGTGGTTGAAGTGAAATGATATGCCCAAGCGTTGCCAGTGTGCCCGGGATATCTTCTGCGCCAAGTGTTTTTTCAGCCAGTGCGTCCAGTTTTTCAATGGCATAAGGCAGTTGATTTTTTTCTCGGTAGTAGGCTACCAGGCGTTTTTGGATTTCCACATTCTCTGGTCGTTCAACCAGCAGATCGTCCAGGAAGGATGCTGCTTTTGCAGGCTGTTCTGAAGTGGATAGCATTCTCAGGTAGGCATCCAATTCATTTATTGCAGCCGTGGGAACCCCGATACGGAAGTAAAGGTCAACCAGCATGGTTCGCGGATTGGGATCAAAACCATCCAAAGAGCGGATCTGTTCAAAATACTTGATGGCTTGTTTCCAATCCAGGCTTTGTAGTTCAATATCTGCCAGCTTGTTGAGTATCTTTAGCGACCATTCGCGAACACTGGCGGATTTTTGTGTCAGTGCTAATGCCGAGAGATAAGTCTGCCGGGTAATATCCATTTCAGCCAGCAGGTAATACACATTAGCCAGGTCCATATATTGCTGGATGGCGTCATCCACCCGTCCGATCGATTTTAACAATTCGATCAGGCTGCTGCGGATGGATAGATCCATCGGGGCGAGTTTGGTTACCCGGCCTAACAAACGGATGGCTTGCGCCGTTTCTCCGCGCAGATTGTACAGGTTGCTCACCACCTGAAATTTTTCCACCGCCTCAGTGATGCGCCCTTCACTGATCAACATTTCTCCCATTTGAATATGCAGGGGAAGGTAGGTTGGGGCGTAGGTGAGAGCAGTAAAGGCTTCTTCCATAGCCGTGCGCGTCTTTCCTTCAGCCGCGAGCTGACGGATGAGCGCCAGCGCTTCAACGACCTGGCTGCTGCTCGTTTCCAACAGCATTTCCGCGAGCGGCAGTGGCGGGTTCCCTTCATTTTGCGGCGGAAGTTGATTGCGCGCCTCGATTAAGAATTGACGCCAATCTGTACGTAATAATTGTCCGCTGATGACTGTACACAGGTTGCGCAGATCCTTCTCTTCGTCAACACGTAATTGAGATTCAAAGATCGGCTCATACAATTGCGCCAGTTCTTCTGCCAGGGCAGGAGGAACAGTTTCCATATCAGCTAGTTTCAAAGCTTGCAAATAATTAAGTGACGCTTCCTTGAATTGTTCGGAGCGTTCGTATATCTCTGCGATTAAAAGATAGGATGCCAGTGCATAAGAAGGGTTCTTGACGGATCGCTGCAGGTATTTGAGCGCTTTTTGCGGAGAATGCGCACGGATTAGAAGTCCCAGAACATAAAAGGAGGCGGACTGGTTGAGACCCAGGTCAATCGCCCGTTCCAATTCCACTGCTGCCTGGTCATCCTGCCCGGCGGTCTGCAGGTCAATAGTCTGGCTGATATGGAGTTGGATCCTCGTGCGTTCCGCGTTTTCAGCCGTGAGCATTCCTGTTCCGCGGGCTAGGGAAAGCAAACTTTTACGCGCGCCCTGTGTCTCCGCAGGAGGGGCTTCTTCGCTTTCAAATAACAATCCGGCCATCTGTTTGAGGGCTGTGAGCCTGGCTTCGGTTAGCGGATCATAGTTGGGGGTGGCATCAACAGGCAGTTGAGTTTCTTCCAACTGCAAAACCTGTGCCATACGCGCAGGTGCGTTGCTTCCTTTTTGGCTTTCTGGTAATGGCAGCTGCTGCCCGGTGACAACTTTCGCCAGGGCGGCTTTGGCTTCCTGGTTTTCAGGTGATTGCTGCAGCACATATTGAAGCACCTGCTCGGCTTTCTTCTGGTCACCCAGGGTCTGCATGAGTGCAGCAGTGAGCAGGTACTCATTGATCGATGCGGCTTTATCCCCAAGGCGATCGAAGATCATCGCCAACCTTGTATGGGCAGTCTGGTTTTTGGGATTCAACCGGACAGCTTCTCTAAAATTATCGATTGCCCGCTCTGCATTGCGTGCTTTTAATTGGACTTCACCCGCCTGGAGGTAAGTTTTTACCGCATCGGTTAATAGACCTGTCCGTTCCTGGATGCGAGCCATCTTTTCGTATGGCATCGGATCTTCCGGGGTGAGCGCAGAGCATCGCTGGTAACTGCGCATCGCGTCATCATATTTTTTTAATTGGAAATTTGCCAATCCCAGGCTGGCTAAGGCTGAAATGTGATCGGGTATTTCTGCCAGCGCCTGGCGATATTTTTCTGCCGCTTCTTCCCAGTCTTGATCCCAGGCGGCGGTATGTCCCTGGTTCATCAATGTCTGGAATAATGCTGACTCATTGCTCATAACCTTCACCTGGTTTTTATTTGAACTCGGAAAGCGGTCGCATACTTCCCCAGTTTACACCACATTTGGCATCTGTGACGAGCGGAATCGAAAGTGTTCCTGCCTCGGTCATTATCTTTTGAACCAGTGCTGCGGTTTCTTTGACCTCGTCTTTCGGAACTTCAAGGACAAGTTCATCATGCACCTGGAGGAGTAGTTTTGCCTTCAATCCGCTTGATTTCAGAGCAGGTATAAGCTTGATCATGGCGATTTTGAGTATATCTGCTGCTGTTCCTTGTATAGGCGCGTTGATCGCTTCTCTTTCTTCACGGTTGCGCATGACCACGTTAACCGGGTTCGCCAGGTTGGGGAAGTAGCGCTTGCGTCCAAAAAGCGTCTCCACGTATCCCTGGCGCGTAGCCAGCACTCTTATACCATCCAGGTACTGTTTCACGCCTGGAAAATCATTGAAGTATTCCCGTACAAAATTCTCTGCTTCCCCCAGGGTGATGCCGGTTCCCCGGCTCAATCCAAACGCGCTCATACCGTAGATCAAACCGAAATTGATCGCCTTGGCGTTACGGCGCTGGTCGCTGCTCACCTGTTCCAGCGGAATATTATTAATTGCGGCTGCGGTGGCAGCGTGAATGTCCTGTCCGGCTCTGAATGCATCCAGCATGCGCTCATCCTTAGACATATGCGCCACCACGCGGAGTTCGATCTGAGAATAATCCACTGAAAGCAGCAGATTGCCCGCTCCGGCCACGAAACCAAGCCGTACTTGTCGTCCGGTTTCTGTGCGTGTAGGGATGTTCTGCAGGTTGGGGTCCGAGGAAGCCAGGCGCCCGGTCACTGACCCGGTCTGGTTGAAACTGGTATGCACTCTTTTTGTTCGAGGATTAACCTGGAGGGGTAACGCCTCGAGGTAGGTTGATTTTAACTTGGAGAGTTCGCGATGTTCCAGCAGCAGGTCCACAACAGGATGCTGCCCGCTTAATTCATCCAGCACTGCCGCCGCAGTGGAAAAATGACCACTGGCGGTTTTTTTGTTGCCGGGGGGAGTTAACCGCAGCGTTTCGAACAAAACCTTTGATAACTGCTGAGTGGAATTCAAATTAAACGGATAACCAACTGACTCATGTACCTCAATCTCGATCTCGTGTAGGCGCGCGCCGACCTCTCCGCTTAACCGTTTTAAAAATTCTGCATCAAGTGAAATACCCGTTTTCTCCATTTCCATTAATACTGGAATAAGGGGCATTTCCATATCCTTGAAGATATCTATCGAGTTGTTATCCTTAAGTTTCTTTTGCAGCAAGGGCACAAGGCGAAGGCATACTTCTGCATCAGCTGCAGCGTAAGGCGCAGCGGATTCCACGGGAACCATCTCCATGTTGATCTGATTCTTCCCTCTGCCGATTAATTCCTCGATATGCGTCATGGTGACATTCAGATGTACCCCCGCCATGTCCTTAAGCCCCACACGCGAAGATGGATCGATCAGCCACTGGGCGATCATCGTGTCAAAACTAAGCGGGAAAACATCCAGCCCGTGGTTGCTGAGCACCAGCGCATCATACTTGATGTTATGGCCAACCTTTTCGATGCCTGGGTCAGTGAGTGCTTTGGTGAGCGCTTTTATAACCTGGTCTAACGGAAGTTGGGTTGTCAGTCCGGATATGCCCCACCGGGATGTAATAACCTTCTCCTTCGGCTACCGCCAGGGAGATTCCCACCAGGCGCGCTTGCATCGGGTCGGTCGAGGATGTTTCAGTGTCCAGTGCGATTCTCTTGGAACTTTCCAATACCTGCTGCATTGCAGCCAGCTTGTCTTCGTTATCCACCACTGTCACTTTTAAGTCGTAGGCTGCAGGAACACTGATTTCTTTAACCTCACTGCCAAAAAGGGACATTTGTCCACTCGGGGGTTGCTTAACCATGGGGGAGACAATAGCATGCAGCCGGGGAATTAATGTACGAAATTCAAGCTCACGGAACAGGGTCTCCACCGCGGGGATGTTGATATGATCGGTCTTTGCATCCTCGAGGATGAGTTTGACAGGTACATCAGTTTTGATCTGGGCAAGTTTTTGGCTGAGATAGGCCGAGTCTTTTCCATCGATTAATTTGGCTGAGTAACGCGGGGGGATGGATTCTATATTGGCGTAAATGGCGTCCAGCGTTTGATATTGTTCCAGCAATGTAACCGCGGTTTTTTGCCCGATCCCGGGTACTCCGTGAATGTTATCCGAGTGATCCCCAACAAGTGCCTTGTAATCCACCACCTGGTTTGGATCAACCCCGAGGAAGGCTTTCACATCGCTCGCGGTATAACTTTTAGCCTCCGAAAGTTTGGAGCCCGCCAGGTTTACCACAATACGGTCATTGACGAGCTGCAGCAGGTCGCGGTCGCCGGTGATGATTTTTACACCAAGACCCATCTCCACTGCTTGATAAGCGATCGTGCCAAGTACATCATCTGCTTCAACGCCCTCCTGTTCCAGGCGCGGCAGGTGGAAAGCGTCTACCATCTGACGGATGCGCTCAATTTGCGGACGCAGATCATCCGGCATCTTGGCGCGGGTGGCTTTGTAATCTGGCGCCAGGTCATTACGGAAGGTCTTGCCCGTATCAAACGCCACTGCAAGATATTCGGGTCTTTCCTGTTCCAGCAGGCGCATGAGCACATTGGCAAAACCAAATATCCCGGCGGTAGGTTCGCCTTTGCTCGTCTGCATGCGTTCGTTCGGGATGCCGGCAGTTAATGCAAAGTAGGTGCGGTACGCCAGGGCGTGTCCATCAATCAAGTAAAGGATAGGAGGCATGGTTTTTATTCCAATTTTTATGAACAGGATTCAATCATTAAGGCTTTGGTTTGTGCGGGTCAGGCTGATGTAGTCATGGATCATACCGACCGTGGGAGAAGTGCTTCCGCTTAGGATCAGGAAACCCGGAGCCCAAAAATCATCACCGTTGCCGACGGGAGTCAGATCAGTGAAGTTTGAAGTAATGTGCGCGGTGGTGCGCCGGCGGATGTCTCGCACAAGGCGAACCGGGCAGACATCAATCGGGAGTGTTACTGACCATAGCATGTACTGCGGACGGATGGTGATTCCGGTCAAACGCCAGCCGTACTCAAGGTGTAGTTGTGGGATAAGAAAACTTAACCTTTCGGAGAGATCGCGAGTCAGGAACTGTTGTGGATCGCGGGGAATAAGCAGGCAGGAGTAATTAAAGCGGAAGTTCCTAACCCCAAGCGGACTGGTACCTGGCATTGAGGAGAGATTTGTGTTGTAAGAATCCACAGGTAATGGCGGTGCCTGCATGCTCTCTTCGGCTGGTTCTTCTGTGGTTTGATCTTCAATCCCGGTATCACCAGGGGTGAAGGAAGCGGTTAACCCTTGCGTTAATTCCTGATCGGCGGGTTCATACTCAGTAGGGATGACCAGGGGTACAGCCCCTTCTTCCTCGTCACTTTCCTGTATTTCTGTCTCGAACTCGATCGATTCTGGAAGCGGCTCAAACTCAGAAAACAGGTTAGAAATATCATCATCAGGGGCAACAGGTTCTGTATGAGATTCGATTACCTGCTCATCAACCGGCAGGGGAGGGATAACCTCTTCAGATTCGACTAGTGGTTCAACCGCGTCATTTTCTGCAGGCGCAGCAGGGGGGATAATTTCATCCAACCATGCGCTGAAGTCCAAATCTTTTGAATCATTGGTTACTTCGGGTACTTGGAGTTGATCGTCTGGAGCCGTGGCTGGTGATTCATATTCAGATTCAATGGAAACTGGGGGAGAAACTGGATTATCCGCCTGCTGTTCTGCAGATTCCCACGGCAGGTTGAAGCCAAAATCCGGGAAAGCCTGTGAAACCACGGGGCTATCCTCAAAAATTCCAACATTTTCTTCTTCGGTGGCCGCCGTGTCCGCGGGCTCAACATCATTTTGGGCAAAGTCAATTTTGTCAGCTATGATCGCTTCGGGTAAAAATTCGGGTGTAAATTGTTCCAGGAACTCCGCCGGCAGGGGAGGAGGTGTTTCTATTCCCATTTCCTCTATCACTTCAGACGTGTATGGGGAATCAATTGTTTCTTCCGCAAGTTCTGTTGCGGATGGGATTCCCTGCGTGTCTTCCTCCTGCGCTTCAGCGAGAGGTATCCAGTTGGAATTCTCTACGCCATCGGTTGAGATTACAGCTTCTTCGGCGATGCTTTCTTCTACGCCAGGTTGTTCAGTATCAGGATCAGGAGCGGGCATATCTGCCAGCATCGCGTCGAGATTCTTTAATTCAATAAGTCCGAGAATGGAATCAAGTTCATCAGAATCAATCTCGTCTTCCAGCGGGATTAACACCTCTTCACCGGGTTCCGTCATCACCGCACCTGCAGATGCAGATTGTGTACTCTCGTTCTTTTGAGTGAGGTTATCCTCATTCAAAATATTCGGCTCAACCTCCAGGTCGCGTCGCAGTTCCCCGGTTGTTGGGTAGGCTTGTTTGAATTCTTCCTTTACCTGGTAGACTTCCTGCCGCACAAGTTGAATGGAAGATGTCGGAGGATAGAATAATACAAGGGTGACATTATTTATTAATTGCGAAGCATAAATCAGTAATTCGCCGCCCTCGCTCTCAAGCGGAATAAAGCGCATTAATTCAGTCGCCTCTTTGCCGATTTGGTGAATGTCCAGCAGGTTTAAGGCCATTTGGATTGTCGTATCATCACATGGACCAGAACCGGCAATTACTTTTCCTTGCGAAACCAGCAGTCCGGTCTGGGCGGTGGTGGAACCGAGGAGTTGTTCCACGCGTTTGATCCCCATTTCCGGTCGCTGCATCCATAATTTTGCCAGATCGTTGGTGAGTTCCGGTTCAACTTCGGGTTCTTCCACTGGTTCCTGGAAGATATTCTTTAAAGCCCTGCTCACTTCAGGTGTAAAGAATGGCTTATTGAGGAATCCATTGGAGACCAGTCCAGCCAGCACTGGATGATGAGGATTATTTTGCGGCGGGAATACCAGTAATTTTAGACCCGGCTGTGTGGCTACAAGGTCGCGTGTGAATGGAACAAAAGGCACATCGCTGGATTCGGCGTCAAGTATTGCCAGGTCATAATAAGTACTTCCGACCAGCGCAAGGGCATCGGCGCCTGAAGTAACCCCCTGCACCCTGTACCGTCCGCCTTCTTCAAGGTGTGAGCGGATCTGCTCAAGAAACTGCAGATTGGGTGAAACTGCAAGTATTGATCGTTGCATATAAAAAGTGTATCACGTGCCTCGTCTTGGTGCAAGCGGATTATTTGGGATTACACCTCCTCAACCTTTCCATCCTATGGCATAATCATTCCACCCATTCTTTTGCGAGGTGTACTGGTGAATTTCAACCACATTTGTATCATAGGACTTGGATATATCGGTTTGCCCACTGCCAGCACATTTGCTGCGAGGGGTATCAAGGTAACCGGCGTCGATAACAATCCTGATGTGATCAAGAGCCTCAAGGATGGCAAGGTCCATATCTTCGAACCGGGTTTGGGGGAACTTGCACAAAATGCCCTCAGGTCAGGTCTGCTTTCTGTGACCTCACGTCCGGTCGAAGCGGATGCGTTCATCATTGCTGTTCCAACACCGTTTTACGGAGAGAAAAAAGCCGACCTGAGTTATGTGCATTCCGCCGCGGAAGCCATTGCGCCTGTTCTGAAGCGCGGAAACCTGGTGGTATTGGAATCCACTTCGCCGCCGTTAACCACCCGTGATCATGTCCTCCCCATCCTTGAAAAATCCGGATTGAAGGCGGGAGTTGATTTCATGCTGGCGTATTCCCCGGAACGCGTATTGCCGGGTCAGATCCTCAAAGAACTGGTCGAAAATGCCCGCGTCATCGGAGGCATCGACCGGGCTTCTGCTGAAGCCGGACGAGACCTGTACCAGATTTTCGTTAAAGGAGAGATCATCCTAACGGATGCCACTACCGCGGAGATGGTCAAGTTGATGGAAAATACCTACCGTGACATTAACATCGCCATTGCCAATGAATTTTCACGCCTGGCTGACCGCTTTGGGGTGGATGCGTGGGAGGCCATCCAAATAGCCAACCGCCATCCCCGCGTGAAGATCCTCAATCCGGGTCCGGGAGTGGGCGGGCATTGCATTAGCGTTGACCCCTGGTTCCTTGTTGAAGCCGCGCCGGATATTTCCCCGTTGATTTTCAATGCCCGCAAGGTGAATGATGGTCAGCCTGAATTTGTACTGAACATGCTCCAAAAAAGGCTTGGCGGCCTGTCCGGAAAAACCGTGGCAGTCCTTGGGTTGGCATTTAAAGCGGACGTTGATGATTTGAGAGAAAGCCCGGCTGTTGAGGTGGCGTACAAATGTCACCAGGCGGGGGCAACGGTATTGGCATTCGAACCCTTTAAACCGGATTTCAAGCACGACGGGATTTTGATGACCGCAACCCTGGCAGCCGCAGTGGAAAAAGCTGATGCGATCCTCCTCCTCGTCAACCATTCTCAATTTCGTTCCATTGATGCTGCAGACTTGAAAAATCTGACATCCGCCCGCATGGTTTTTGATACCGTCAATGGCTGGGATCGCTGCAGCTTTCCAGGATGCTGGTTTCAAGTACTATCGCCTTGGGGACGGAAAAAATATCTCATGAAAACTCCGCGTAAAATCCTCGTCATCTTTGGTACCAGACCCGAAGCCGTAAAACTTGCCCCTGTGATCCAACAGCTCAAGGCAACCCCGGAGCTGATCACACGCGTGTGCGTCACCGCGCAGCACCGTGAAATGTTGGACCAGGTGCTGAGACTGTTTCATGTCGTCCCGGATGTTGACCTGGATGTTATGCGCCCCAACCAGGCCTTGCCTGATCTGACAGCTCAAATCCTCACCAGTCTTATCCCCATACTCGATTCAGAAAAACCGGATTGGATCCTGGTGCAGGGCGACACCACCACCGTAATGACAGCCGCCCTGGCGGCGTTCTACCGCGGCATCCGCGTGGGGCACGTTGAAGCTGGCTTGCGCACAGGTGACAAACGCCAGCCTTTCCCCGAGGAGATTAACCGCCGTCTCACCAGCGTATTGGCAGACCTTCATTTTGCACCAACAGAATTGAGCCGGAATAACCTGCTCAACGAAGGGATCCCGGCCGACCAGGTACTGGTCACGGGCAATACGGTCATTGATGCACTCAACCAGGTCTCCAGTCAACCCGCGCCCGTCGAGGTGGAGAAGTGGCTGGAGCAGTGGGGTGTTACCCCGGGGCATAAACGCCTGGTGGTGATCACTGCGCACCGCCGCGAGAACTTTGGCACCCCAATAGAGAATATATGCTCCGCCATAAAAGCAGTTGGCAGCCAAATACAGCCGGGACACGCATTTTGTCTACCCGGTCCACCTCAATCCGCAAATCCAGGAACCCGTCAAACGGCTGTTGAGTGGATTGCCCAATCTGACATTGCTTTCGCCAGTGGATTACCTGCCAATGGTGCATTTGCTTAAGGCTGCCACCGTTGTCCTTACCGATTCCGGGGGCATCCAGGAAGAAGCCACCGGCCTGGGGAAACCCACCCTGGTGCTGCGTGAAAAAACCGAACGCCCCGAGGGCGTCACTGCGGGTGTACTCAAATTGGTGGGTACGGACACCAAAACGATCATCACTGAAACTTCTCAATTGTTGGACGATCCCGCTGCGTGGCAAAAAATGGCGCATACAGCCAATCCCTTTGGTGACGGTCACGCCGCCGAACGCATCGTCCAGGCGATCCTCGATTATAAAAGTTAGCCGGGAACAATGACCAATACCATTTGCATCGTCCCTCATCGACCCGGTCTGGGCGGACCAGCTTCCTTCCAGTCCAGGCTGACCCGCGTGCTGAACGCGCGGGGATACCGCGTTTCACACGATGTGATGGATCCAACCAATTATGCCGTCCTTGTAATTGGCGGGACAAAAAACATCCACCAGTTGCGCACGGCGCAACGGCACGGGGTTCGTGTCGTCCAGCGCCTGAACGGCATGAACTGGGTCCACCGCAAGCGCCGTACCGGAGTAAAACATTTCCTGCGGGCGGAGATAAACAATGCCATTCTCGCCAGCATACGCAGATCAGCAGACGGAATTGTTTATCAGAGCAAATTCAGCCGGGATTGGTGGGAACGTGAACGCGCACCAGTAAAAGCGAAAACGGCAGTGGTTTATAACGGGGTTGACCTCGCGGATTATTCGCCGTTTGGACCCGGGCAAAAACCCGATGACCGTTTTAGGATTCTGATTGTAGAAGGGAATCTTGGCGGAGGATACGAGCAGGGCCTGGAGTCTGCTGCGGCTTGTGTCAAACTTCTGGCAACCCGGTTGCAAAAGAATGTTGAACTGATGGTCGTCGGAAATGTCCCGCACGGATTAAAAGAAACTATTAACCGTCTGGCAGTTCCCGTAGTGTGGAAGGGTATCGTCAGTCGGGAGGATATCCCGCAGCTCGACCGTTCGGCGCATGTGTTACTTTCCACCGACATCAATGCTGCCTGTCCAAATTCCGTCATCGAAGCCATGGCCTGTGGACTTCCAGTTGCGGGTTATGATACCGGAGCGCTGAACGAACTTGTGGTTTCCGGAACGGGGGAGACTGCGCCTTACGGAGGAGATGTCTGGCAGCTGGACAAACCCGATATCCACTCCCTCGCAGACGCTGTTCAAAAAGTGATCAACAACCAGGCAGTATATGCACAACAGGCCAGGGCGTATGCAGAATCCAATTTTAATATCCAGGATGTCACTGACCGATATCTTGAAATGTTGTTGGACTGAAGGAATTATTTACCGGAACGTCTTCTTGCGTTATCTCTCACCAATTCCAGTACTGTACCAATTAACAAGATCACTACCACGGCGCCTACCCCTACGGCCACACCTGTGGTTTGAGCGTATTCTGAAACCGGCCTGTCAAACGGAAATTCCACAGTATTAGTATCGGTGATAGCGCCAGTGTTGGTCGGAATGGGCGTGGGGGTCAAAGTCTCTTCGTAGGTTGGTTTTGGACCGCTTAGGTAAATTGCAATGGCGAGCACCGCCGTGATCCCGATGATCAGGGCTATCCTGCCTGTCAGGTCCGGGTCCTTTTTCAGTAAATTGGTCAGGTCACGTAAGAATTTCATCATGAACCTTTCTACTGGCTTTCCAGGTTTGTGAGGGTATCTGCTACTGCTTGCATCGGGCTCGTCTGCCCGCGCACCAGGCTGATGGCATATTGATTTAAGAGCGAACCAAGCAATTGTTGCGCTTCATTCGTCAGTAAGACCACAGGTTGGTCTGCCGCGAGTGTCAGTGTTTCAGCCGCGCTTTGATCTGTCCACAATGCCAGAACAGAGCGCTGTGCTGGAAGATAACCGGCCGATTCTGACCAGTGCGCCAGGAAATCCGGTTCAAGGAGGTAATCCGCCAGCATCATATCGTATTTGGAGCGTTCTGCAGTCGGGTTGGTGATACACAGCATCCACCCGTCCACAAGCGAGACTGGGGAAGTGGCGCTTCCAGGGATGGTCGTGATGGCGGTATTGTCCGCAGTGTTGCGTAGCGCCTGCGACGCCCAGATGAGGGCATAAATCCCTTGGCCTTTTTTATAGGCGTCCCAGGTTTCGTCGACGCTTTGCAAGTCCGGCAGCCATGCCGGAAAGACATCAGAATTCGCCCCGTTGAAGAAGAATTGATAAGTCCTGGTCAGGGGGTCGGGCTCAAAAATAGGAGTGCCTTCTTCAGTTAACAGTGCTCCGCCTGTTGAAAGATAAACTGCAAAAGGAATTGGAGCTTTGGGGTCATTTACATTGAAAAGAACCACGTCACCCTGTGTGATTAATTCTGACCATGTCCTGGGTGGATACGCGATTAACCTGGTGTTGTACGCCATCACCAGGGGATCGAAAAAGAGCGGTAATCCGTACTGAATCCCTTGGTAAGAAGTGTAATCCACGATAAATGAGAAGTAATCCGGGTTATTATATTCAACTGCGCGGCTGGCTATCGGGAAGATCAATCCTTTTAAGGCTGCGGTTTCAAAATCAGTGCGGTTGAGTAGTACCAGTCCTGGCAACGCTTCAGGCGCGGCCGCAGTGGTAGTGGCCAGTGAAGCCAGCAGGCTGCCGTTGCCCTCCAGGCTTTTAACGCGTACTTCCACCTTAAGTCCCGGGTTCTCCTGCTCAAATGCAGCCAGTCGGTCCATCAGTACTTTCCCGCCAGGGTTATCCTCTGCCGGTGCAAATTGCGGGGGAACCCACAGGATAAGGGTCAATTCTCTTTCCTCTTCAGTCGGAGCTGTCTGGGACGGGGGTTGGACGGTTTCAATGGTGGGAATCGCGGTCATGCTTGGCGGGGCATCTGTGACTCCCAATAAAGCCTCGACCTTGCTGATGGCTTCACACCCCGCGATCAACAGGATCACGAGGAGGGCAGAAAGAATTATGCCGGATGCAAATTTCCGTTTGGGTACCACAGGGTACATTATAACTTGATACGCTCGCTTAATAACGCAGTCAGTAATTTGACGGTCTGCGAGATGTCTTCCATGTCCACCAATTCCGAAGGTGAATGCACATAGCGGCAGGGGATGGAAAGCGCGCCAGCCAGCATACCGGATCGTGCGATCTGCATCGTGCGTGCATCCGTTGATCCCACGTCGAGGACTTCCATCTGGACGGCGATCTTATTCTTTTTAGCCGTGTCTACCATCCAATTGACCACTTTGGGATCAGCGATCATCCCCACGTCGCGCACCTTGACCGCAGGTCCCTGCCCGAGATATACCTGCATCTTCACTCCCAAAATGTCTCCAGCAAGGTGTCACGTCAACCGCGATTCCCAAGTCTGCCTCGATGGCGTAAGCTGCTGTCTGCGCTCCGCGCGATTGCACCTCTTCCTGTGTGCTGAAGACAAACACCAGTTCGTTGGGAGTGGTTTTAATGTTGCGCATAGTCTCGATAAGTACTGCACAGGCAGCGCGGTCATCCATGGCTTTGGAGGAAACGCGATTACCCAGATCGAGGAACTCGCGGTCGAAAACTGCCACATCACCCACCTTGACGGGGCAATCCTTATCGCTGGTTGCGCCAACATCAATCAAGTATTTTTCAATCCCGGGGATCCTGCCCAGGTCTTCAGTCCGGTCATGGTTGATGACGCCGCGGGTGCCGTTGAGAAACCTGACCCTTCCACCCGCCAGGTAACGCGGGAGCAGCGTGCCCAGGTTGCTGAAGCGCACGAATCCCTTTTTCTCCACGTGGCTCACGATCACGCCGATCTCGTCCATGTGTGCGGCTACCATCACCCGCAGCCCGCCGGTCTTTTTCTCACCCATGCGCACGATCAGGCTGCCCAGCGCATCCACCTGGATGGATTTGGACAATGACGCGATCTCCTCGCGGATGACTTTGCGAATTTCCTGCTCGTAACCTGAAGGTCCGGGGGTTTGCGTGAGTTTTTGAATGAGGCTTTTCATTGGTTCTCCCTGTTTGGATTGTTGTTTACGGTTCAGGAACGGTCAACCGCGAGAATTTCAAGCGAGATACTCTCAAATACATTCTGCATCAATCGGATGGTGTTCTCCCAGTCCTGCACGCGTGCCATCATGATGGCTGTGTGGGCATAGCGCCCCGGGACGGAAATGGAGATGGTGGGAATGCCAGCGCGCGTCTTATGCAGCGAGCCCGCATCCGTACCGCCGCCTCCGGGTTGCCGGAACTGGTATGGAATACCGTTTCTCTCAGCGGTTTCGGTGAGGAAACGCACCAGGCGCGGATCGGAGATCGTGCCGGCATCAGCCAGGTAAATGGCAGGACCGGCGTTTATGCGGCAGTTGTACTGCACATTTTCCTCCCCATCCGGTCGCGGCAGATCGATGGCGGGTGTTGAATCGAGGGCGAATGCGAAATCAGGCTGGAAGGCAAAAGCCGCCACGCGCGCCCCGCGCAGACCAAGTTCCTCCTGCACGGTGAATGCCGCCAGGAACTCCACGTTCTCAGGTACCTGTTTGAGCAGCTCGATCAGGCTGGCTACCCCAAGGCGGTCATCCAGCGCTTTACCAAAGATCGTACCGCCTGCCTGGCGGAACTGGGTGGCAAAAGCGGCGTAATCTCCCACCTTGACTTTGGAGGAGTTGGCCGGTCCCACATCAATGCGCATGGCAGACATGGGGACGGTACTGTGCATCTCGCTGTCTTCCATCAGGTGAATGGGTTTACTGCCAATAATGCCGGGGATCTTTTCCTTACCCACTGTGACGGTCTTGGATAAGAGTTGGCGCTCATCAATTCCGCCAACCACCTCAAAGGAGAATAAGCCATCAGTATCTTCATCCACGATCATGAATCCCACTTCATCCATGTGGGCTGCCGCCAGCACTTTCACCGGGTTTGGCAGTCTTGCTGCGTTTGAGAGCCAGCAGGTTCCCCATGGCATCCACTTTGAGCTCATCGCAATGAGATTTGATCTCTTTGCGGATAATGGCGCGAACGTTGCCTTCGTTACCTGAAACACCATCCGCGTTGCTTAATCTCTCAAGTAATTTCAAATGGGAAGGGGTGATTTTAAATGGAGTGAGCATCGAATTATTCATGAGTAAACTTCTCAAAAAGGGAGGTGGAGGATTCCGGCGTTAGCTGGCTGATAAATCTCGCCAGCAGCCGGCCGGCGCGGTAAATGTCGTTTACCGAAACCAGTTCCGCCGAGGTGTGCATGTAACGGATGGGGATTCCCAATACCATATTCGGTATTCCCTCAGCGGTGATCTGCATCATCATTGAATCTGTGCCGGAACTCACTGGCATGGTTTCCACCCCGTAGGGCAGATCCATTTCCTTGGCGATTTTTATAAACGAGTCATAAAGCGCGGGATGGATGTTCGCGCCTACCCCAATGGAGGGACCTTTGCCTAACGCGAAGGAGCGGTAATCGTTTGACCCCGGACCCTTGGCAAACGTTACATCAATGGTTACCGCAATATCCGGCCGGATGGCGTAAGCCGAGGTGAGCGCGCCGATTCCCATCAGTTCTTCCTTGATGGTTGCCACTGCCCACACATCCCATGCCAGGTTATAGTTCTTCAATTCTTCCAGGCAGATGGTAAGGGCTGCCACCGAAGCGCGGTTGTCCAGGCTGTGCCCCGCAACGTACCCGCCTTCCATCTCGAAGGATTTCTGGGCGAAGGAGATCAGATCACCGGGCTGGACCAACCTGTTGACTTCAACTTCGGTTAGCCCGGTTTCCACGAAGAGAGTCTTGTATTCCGGCGGGTGGCCGGCGGATTGCTTGTCGAGCAGCCGGTCGGGCACAAGCTGCACGATCCCCGCGATCTCCCGTTTCCCGTGGATGATGACCGCCTGTCCGGGGAGGATGCGCGGATCCACCCCGCCAATGTGAGTGACGTGCAAAAAGCCGTCCTTGATCTTGCTCACCATTAACCCAATGGCATCCATGTGGGTGGCGATCATTATGCGCGGGGCTTTGGCGTCCGAGCTGGCCTTGCGCAGCCCGTGCAGGCTGCCCAGCGGGCTTGTGGTGAGTTCGTCCACCAGGGGGCGCCATTTTTCTGCGATCAGGTCACTGGTGCGCGTTTCGAAACCCGGAGAGTCCGGGGCTGTCTAGCAGGGAACGAAGGAAGGGCACAATGTCATTCATGGTTTTCCTGTTTTGATTCTATGGAGCCCGCAGCCGTAGGTTCAGGAGTTGAGGTTTCGGTTGGCGGCGGCGGGGTATCACTTGCAGTCGGAGTAAAGGTTGGGGTAAATGTTGGTGTAAAGGATGGCGTCCGGGAAGGGACGAAGTAGGTTGCGCTCGGGGTTGGGGTGGATCCTTCGGTTGGTGTGAGGGTTAAAGTGGCGGTGGCGAAGAGCACCGTGGGTACCGGTAGCGTGGGGGTAAAGTAAACTGGATTCTCGGTAACGACAAACTCAACGGTAGGCGTTCGCGTAGGCTGATTTTTCACCGTATTGCCTATCCAGGCGATGATCAATCCCAGCAGGTAACACGGGATCGTCGCCAGGATGACGATGATCAGTGTCCTCTTAAGGCGCTGTCGTTTAATGGGATCCGTGGGTGTAAACATAAATGTTGACTTGAGTTTATCATGCCGGGAAATTCTGGGCAAGCCAGAGGTATTCGTTCAGGGGCTGTGAATTACTTAAAATCCATCGCCGGGTTGTTCACCTGGCGGATCTCCTGCTGCACGGTCACGAACAGGCTTTCGGCTTTCAGGTCAGTGATGGTGTAGCACGGGCTGTCGAGGTTGTCTGCCAGCGATTGCGCCAATCCCTGGTCAAAGGCGGCGTGTTCCATGTTGATCACCACGCTGTGGATGTTCTCCTTGGCGATCATCGCCGCCGTGGTATAGGCTTCCTCCTGCGGCGGCAGGTGCCCCATGGCAACATTTCCTGCGCCGTCCGTCAGCACGATCAGCAAGGGCATGATGTCAGGGTGGAGCAGTTTCTCCTTGCGGATTACCTCGTAAGCCATCCTCAAGCCGGCGCTGAGCGGAGTCTTCCCGCCTACCGGGATGTCCTGCAGCGCCATTTCCGCCAGCATCACGGAATTGGTGGGCGGCAGCACCAGTGTCGCCAGGTTCTTCTGGAACACGATCAATCCCACCCGGTCGCGGCGCTGATAGGCGTCAGTCAGCAGGCTCATGATGGCGCCCTTGGTGGCGGACATGCGTTCTGCCACTGCCATTGACCAGGAAGCGTCCACCAAAAAGAGGATCAGGTTGGCGGCTTTGCGCACGCGGATCTTCTTCATGTAATCGTTGGGGCGGATGGCAAAAGCCACGCGGTTGCGCGCGCGCAGTTCCGCGCGTTCCCGCTGGAATGGAGCTGCGGCTCGCAGGGTGGCGTCAAATGCCAGGTCATTCGTCTTGCCCATCGCCGGCCGCGACTGGATGTAGCGTCCGCGTTTGCGTTCAGTGCGCGTCACCGAACGCCGCCCGGCATACGAGCGCATCATTTTATCAAGCGGGGTATCCAGTTTGCGCGGGTTAAATTCCTCGCCATCGGGCATGCGCTGACCGCCCGCCCACCACTGGGCATCATTTTTATTAAAGACATTTTGCTGCGCTGGTTGTGGCGGACCCTGGTCCGGGGATTGCTCGCCGGTTTCTTCCGGCGCTACACTTTTTTTGGGCTGTTGGATTCGTCGTCACCCAGGTCGGAAGTCGATTCCTGCTTTGTGTTTGAGGTCTTGCCCCCCTGCAGCTGTTCAATGCGTTCCTGCAGTTCTTCCATGCCCATTTCTTCGCGTTGGAAGGGGCTGCTCTTGAGGCGGTGAGGCAGTGCCAGTTCGGCTGCCAGGGCAATATCACGATCGGTGATGGAAGTGCGTCCGTCAAAAGCTGCCTGGGCGCGCGCGGTTTTCAGGATCACCAGGTCGGAGCGGTGTCCATCCACATTTAATGAAGAGGTTAACGCCGCGATGGAGAGCAAATTCTGGCGGGTGTAGGTTACCTGGTCCACCAGTTTGCGCCCGTTTTCGATCTGCAGGGAAAGGTCATCTTCCTTTGCCTGGAATTCGTTGCGGAATTCCACCGGGTCCATCTCGAAGGACAGGTTGCGTTCCATGATAGCCACGCGTTCACGCGCGTCGCGGATGCCGCGGATTTCAACTGAAAGCGCGAAGCGGTCGAGCAGTTGCGGGCGCAGGTCGCCTTCCTCCGGGTTCATTGTTCCCACCAGGATAAAGCGCGCCGGATGCGAGAAGGAAATGCCTTCACGCTCAACGATGTTCACCCCCATGGCGGCGGCATCCAGCAGCACATCCACCACGTGGTCATCCAGCAGGTTGACTTCATCGATATACAGCAATCCGCGATTCGCAGCCGCCAGCACACCGGGTTCAAAAGCGCGCACACCCTTTTGGATGGCTTTTTCGATATCCAGCGTCCCCACCACGCGGTCTTCAGTGGCGGAAACCGGCAGGTTAACGAATGGCGTGGTGCGGGTGATGGATTCCAGTTTTTCGCCGCTGTGCGAGCGCTCACGGCATTCAGTGCACCACGTGCCGGGTTTTTCCGGGTCGCAGCCAAAGCGGCATTCATTCACAACTTTCACGTTGGGCAGCAGGGCTGCCAGGGCGCGGGCGGCTGTTGATTTGGCGGTACCGCGTTCCCCGCGGATGAGGACACCTCCAATGCGTGGATCCACGGCGTTTAACACAAGCGCGCGGCGCATTCGTTCCTGCCCGACAACAGCGGTAAATGGGTAAATGGCTGGCATAGGAGTCATTCTCCTTGAATAAAGTTTAGTTACCCCGTAAGTTTACCATAGCGGATTTTTCTAAAACAGGGTCAGAATCATAAAAGCCAACCTTCAGGTTGGCTTTTGTTGGTCGTGATTATTACGTTTAGACAGCGTTACCCGGGTTATGAAAGCTCCCGTCGGGATGAAAAACAGGATTGCCAGGATCGCGATGATCATTGCAAGCACGAACAGACCGAGCTGGATGTAGCCCATCAGCAAACCGGCCAGTGCCATTCCATCACCGCCGAGTGTATTGCCGCTTTCGCGGATCTCTTTCTTGGCAAGGTGACCGGTAACAACGGCTGCGATGGCAGCCACAACCGGGAAGATGATCCAGGCCGCGATCCCGCACACCAGGCTGGCGATTGCCAGTCCGCTGTCTTTTTTGGCAGCTACAACCGGGAATTCCGGTGCAGGTTGAATTGATTCAGGTATTGTCATTTCTATCTCCTATTGGTTGCAAAAGTTTTTGATTTCACCAATATATACGTGAATCAGGGCAGAAAGTGTCAAATATCAGGGCTGCAAAGTACTGCTGATGTCGTTAAAGACACCATTAATGGAATTGCTGTTGATCATCAGGAAGGTGAAAGCGCATACCGCAACGATGAATAAGGCAATGTTCACATACCCCAGGATCAACCCGGCTGTTGCCATGCCGTACCAGTATGGTTTCTCCGCTGGCTCGAATTTCCTTTTTCGCCATGTGACCCAGTGATCACCGCGGCGATGGCTGTCAGTGCATCGGCAGTATTGTCCAGGCGGTGATCCCGCAGACAAGGCTGGCGATGGCCAGCCCGCTGGTTTTGGTGTTGGTACTCGGTGTAGTTGCGTAATGACATTGGAATCAAATTCAGTCATATCACCCTCCTTGGGTTTATGTTACTCATTATACATTCAAGCCGTGATCTGTCAGTAATACCTGCTTCGAATAATTGGCCGCCGTGCTTCAAGTGTATAATTAAGAAAATCATAGGTCAGGAGAACTACATGGCAGAACACAAGATTCGTGTGTTGGTGGCAAAACCCGGTCTGGACGGGCACGACAGGGGGGCAAAAGTGGTCGCGCGCGCTCTGCGTGATGCCGGCATGGAAGTGATCTACACTGGTTTGCGGCAGACCCCCGAAATGATCGCCGAAGCTGCCTTGCAGGAGGATGTGGACGCGGTTGGGTTTTCCATTCTTTCCGGTGCGCATCTGGTCCTGGTGCCGCGCATTGTTGAACTTGTCCGCCAAAATGGGCAAAAAGATGTTGTTTTCTTTGTCGGCGGCATCATCCCTGAAGAAGATGTACCGGTGCTGCTCGATGCGGGCGTGAGTGCAGTTTATGGCCCGGGCACATCCACAGTGAAGATCATCGAAGACGTCAAATAAATTAGTCGTCAGCAGGTAGTGTATATGGCTTCAGACCTGCAGAATTTTCCAGGGACAACCGCCTTGGATTGGCGCGCCGTATTTCTGAAGTGGAAAATGACACCGCTGCCGGCAGAAAAGCGCTGGATGAAACCTTTGTGCATGCCGGCAAAGCCTTTTTGATTGGTGTCACCGGAGCACCCGGAACCGGCAAATCCTCGCTGGTCAACCAGTTGGCGCAGTACCTGCGCAAAGAAAAACAGCTTACGGTTGCCATCGTGGCCGTTGATCCTTCCAGCCCTTTTACCGGCGGCGCTATCCTGGGTGACCGGGTGCGCATGCGCGACCTGGCGGGTGACGATGGTGTTTTCATCCGTTCGATGGCTTCACGCGGTGCGCTGGGCGGATTGGCACTCGCCACTGCGGGCGTTGTGCAGATCCTGGATGCGGCCGGGTTTGACGTGATTCTCATTGAAACCGTCGGCGCGGGGCAATCTGAGGTGGAGATTGCCCGGCTGGCACATACCACGCTGGTGGTGGAAGCTCCCGGGTTCGGAGATGATATCCAGGCGATCAAAGCCGGCATCCTGGAGATCGCGGATATTCTTGTGCTCAACAAGGCAGACCTGCCCGGGGTCGAAAGCACTGAACGTGCGCTCAAGGCCAACCTGGAGTTGGGTTACCCGATGGGGATCAATGGCAAAGCCGGTCATCAACAGCCTGTTGCGGGTGAAGTCTCGAATACTCAAGGCTGGCAGCCCCCGGTGATTAAAACAGTTGCCATCCAGGGCACCGGGATTGCCGGAACTGGTGGAAGCAATTTTTACGCACCAGCGACTATATGAAAGGATTCCGGAGTCCTGGCAGCCAGGAACCGAGAACGGCTTGAAGGTCGAATTTGAACAATTATTGAAATTTCGCTTATTGCAGTGACTGGCAGCAAAAACACTCGCCAGCAGGAGATCGACCAGGTTTTGGACAAGGTTTATGACCGCCATGGTTCACCGCAACAGGCAGTTGAGCAATTGTTGTAAACGGATTTAGCACTGTATTGGTTTTATAATCATCGGTCAGGAGAATGAGCATGGAACAGAACATTGATTAAAGATTTACGGGACAAGATCGGGCAAACCGTCCTGATGGAAGGTTGGCTGCAAACCCTGCGCGACCAGAAGAAGATCCAATTCCTCATCCTGCGCGACCCGTCGGGTCTGGCACAGGTGGCGCACTGGAAACCCAATGACGAAGCCCTGGCTGAATTGATCGCCAAAATGGGAACAGAAACCGCCCTGCGCATTACCGGCAAGGTGATCGATAATCCCGTGGTCAAGTTGAACGGGCTCGAAGTCCAGCTTGAGTCCCTCGAGGTGATCAACGCAGCCGAGATCCCGCTGCCCTTTGATCCTTTTGCTGAAACACTGCCCACGCTCGATTACCGCCTGGACTGGCGCTATATTGGATCTGCGCCGCCCGGTGAATGCGCTCTTTTTCCAGGTGCAAACCACCGTTGAAATGGCCATGCGCGAATACTGGATCAAGAACAATTTTGTTGAAATCCATTCTCCCAAGCTGATGGGCAGCCCCGAGTGAAAGCGGCGCGGAGTTGTTCTCGCTGGATTATTTTGAGCGCAAGGCTTACCTGGCGCAATCCCCCCAGTTTTATAAACAGATGGCCATGGCGGCAGGATTTGAGCGCATCTTTGAGATCGGTCCGGTTTTCCGCGCTGATCCCTCCTTCACCTCCCGGCATATGACCGAGTTCACCGGTGTGGATGTGGAGTTCTCCTGGATCGACAATCTCACGAAGACGTGATGCAGTTACGAAGAAAACTGGCTGAATTATGTTTATACGCGCGTCAAGGAACTTCATGGTGACGCCATCAAGGAACAGTTTGGGGTTGACCTGGTTGTTCCGACCGTTCCCTTCCCGCGCATCCCCATGAGCGAAGCGGTTGAGATCCTCAAATCGCGCGGCTATGCCATGCCCGCTGACAAAAAAGGTGATATCGACCCGGGCGGTGAACGTGAGATCGCGGCTTACGTAAAAGAAAAATACAACCATGATTTTGTCTTCCTCACCGATTGGCCGATCGGCGTGCGTCCGTTCTACCACATGCGCATCCCGGAAGACCAGAACCCTCACCCGCAGTTTTGACCTCATTGCTTGCGGGCTGGAGATCACCACCGGCGCGCAGCGTGAACACCGCGTGGAAGTGCTGAAGAAACAAGCCCGTGAAAAAGGGCTTCAATTGGAACCCATCCAGTTCTATCTGGACTTTCTTCCGCTATGGCTGCCCATCCCACGGCGGTTTTGGTCTGGGTCTTTCACGCTTGATGATGGTGATGTTGGATGTGAATAACATCCGCGAATCGGTTTACATCTTCCGCGGACCAACCCGCTTGAACCCGTAGACTAGTGCGAGAGAAATACACCATGATCACTGGGAAAAGGGTACGCTTACGGGCAATCGAAAGGGAAGACATCCCCACTTTTGTGCGCTGGTTGAATGACCGCGAAGTGACCCAGTTCCTGCTGGTCAACTCCCCGTTTTCAAAAGCCATGGAAGAAAAATGGTTTGAAGGTCAGCTTGAAATGCCCGCCACACGAAGGACAGGTGCTGGCAATTGAAGCCAAAGTGGGAGAAGATTGGGTGCATATTGGCAATACCGGCATCCACAGGTTGATCCGGTCAACCGTTCAGGCTGAGTTTGGCATCCTCATCGGCGAAAAATCGTACTGGAACCAGGGGTTTGGTCGCGAAGCCACACGCCTGACCCTTCAGCATGGGTTTGATGATCTCAATCTCCATCGCATTTTCTTGCGCGTTTATGCAAATAATCCGCGCGCCATCGCCTGTTACAAAGCCGCAGGTTTTGTACAGGAAGGTGTGCTTGCGCGAAGCTATTTTCAAGAACGGCAGTTATATTAATGAAATTGATGATGAGTATTC
Source organism: uncultured Chloroflexia bacterium (assembly GCA_963753625.1). Classification (GTDB taxonomy): domain Bacteria; phylum Chloroflexota; class Anaerolineae; order Anaerolineales; family Anaerolineaceae; genus UBA6107. The sequence goes on along the minus strand of CAVWCP010000002.1, from coordinate 46,964 downwards.
TTCAATCAGAGTGGAATAAGGCAGAGAAAGTAAGGAGAGGAAAATGCCAGTAAAAAGTAGCGGCCGGCATGAACGCATGAAGTATGGTGATATCAAGTTGTATGCGGGCACCTCCTGCCCGGAACTTGCCACCCGTATCGCCACCCACATGAACCTGCCTTTGATGCGAACGGGATATCATCTCAGTTCCCCAATGACAACCTGTTTGTGCAATTGCATTCCAGTGTGCGCGGGCAGGATTGTTATGTCATCCAAACCACTTCTGCGCCTGTGCACCGCAACCTGATGGAGCTGTTGATCCTCCTCCAAACCCTGCGCCTGGATTCCGCTGCGCGCATCACCGCTGTCGTTCCTTACCTCTGCTATGCCCGCTCTGACAAAAAAGACCAGCCGCGGATTCCCATCACCGCGCGCTTGGTGGCGGATATGATCGAAGTTGCCGGAGCAGACCGCTATATGTTCATGGACTTGCATGCCGGGCAGATCCAGGGATTTTTCTCCATCCCCGGGGATGTGCTGACCGCTTATTACATTTTGATCGATTATCTCAAAGCCAAAAAAGCGCACATGCTCAAACCGGTTGTGGTCACCGCCGATCTGGGGTTTGCCAAGAAAGCGCGTAATTTTGCCGAGTCATTGGATGTCCCGCTGGCATTTATTGAAAAACGCCGTGCGAGCAATGACTCAAAAGCACAGGCACTAACCTTGATCGGTGATGTTAAGGGCAGGGATGTGATCATTGTGGATGATGAAGTGGATACCGGCGGCTCGATGGTCCAGGCTGTAAACCTGGTCAAACAGAACGGCGCGCGCAACATTTTTATGGTGTTTGTTCACCCGGTTTTTTCTGGCGATGCTGCTGATCGCTTGGCTGCTTTACCGGTGACTGAATTCATCACCACCGACACCATTCCAGTCGCTCCCGAAAAACTGGCAAAATTCAAAGGTCGCCTCACCACCCTCTCAGTTGCACCCCTGCTTGGCGAAGTGATCCTGCGCGCCAATGAAGGCCGCAGCGTGGGTGAACTGTTCAATGAATAAGAATCAATCTTCAAATCAACAAATATACAGGATACCTCTTGCCTGAACTTCCAGAAGTTGAAACAATCGCGCGCTCGCTGCGTAATCCTGCGGAATTGCCTTTTGAAAATTCTAGTTCGATCCAAACCCGTCCGGGTATAGTCGGACGGGTTGTTTCTTCTGTGGAATTATTATGGAACCGCAGTCTCGTGACCCCCACGCTTGCAGAACTGGACAGTATCCTCAGGGGAAAGGCAGTGATTTCGGTCGGCAGGCGGGGGAAATACCTTGTCATTCAGTTTGATGATTATTGGATGTTCATCCACCTGCGGATGAGCGGGGATATCCGCGTGGAGCCTTTCCGGTCGATGGTGCGGAAAAACATGACCGCCTCGTGATCAGGTTTACAGACGGCGTGCAATTCGTTTTCAACGATCCGCGAAAATTTGGCAGGGTCTGGCTGGTGCAGGATCCCGCGCAAGTGACAGGCAGCCTGGGGGACGAACCCTTTTCGGATTTGTTGACCGGAGAATCCTTTCACCAGATGCTGCATTCTTCGTCACGCAGGATAAAACCTTTTTTATTGGATCAGAAACGCATTGCTGGCCTGGGCAATATCTATACTGATGAAGCTTTGTTCCTCGCCGGGCTGCACCCTTTAACACCAGGCAGCGCCATCACCGCACTCCAGGCGGAAAGCCTTTTGCGTTCGATCCGCTTTGTGCTCGAGGAAGGCATTCGCCGCAATGGCGCCAGTATTGATTGGGTTTATCGCGGTGGAGATTTCCAAAATTATTTCCGCGTTTACCAGCGGACCGGCGAAGCCTGCAGCGTTTGCGGAACCAGGATCGAAAGGATCGTGGTAGGGCAGCGTGGAACGCATTATTGTCCGCATTGCCAGCCATTAATTTCAAAAGTTGTAAAAAAGATGTAATTTTCCTTAAAATATTGTATTATTAATAAGATTAAGCGTTAACCAAATTGGCGTAATGGGGGGTTGACCTGTCGAGGTGAAAAATGATTACTCAAAGCACTCTTGTTTTGATCATTGTTGGTCTTGCCGGCCTGTTCGTCGGGCTTCTTGTCTCCGGCTTGTTTGGCAACCGTGATGCCAAAGCTCGAAAAACGAGCCGTCCCACGCCTGAGATGGAAAAGGAAGGCTTTTTGGAAGTTGCCCGCCTTTGGTACAGCCCAACCAGCAAAAGTATCATGCCGGAGTTGGACGGAGAATTCATTCAGGATCACGCCTCGCTTACTCCCGATCGGCAAAAGAAGATTTTCCGTATCGCTGACCTCCTAAGTGAATGGGTCAGGAAAATTCCTACGGAAGTTGCCCAGCCTGTAGCAAAGATTGATGAACCACTCGCACCTTCACCTTTTACGGCTGTTCCCCCTGCCGATGAAGAGTCTCAACCATCGCCATTCATTGAAGCGCCGCAGGTCGAAAGCGTGACGCCGCCATCCAATGCTTTTACACCCCAGGTGATGAGCTCGATGGAAAATGAAACCGAAAACTATTTATCCGCTGAAGATGAAGAACCAGACGAGAATCTGGTTATAAAACCAAGGACGATTGCCGGCCAGATCAGCCTCATCCTGGAAGACATGGTCCAGACGAGTTCACTGCGGGAAAAGGGCATCAAGTTGATCGAGCGCGAAGATCATGGCGTGGATGTATGGATTGGCATGGAGAAATTTGATGGAGTGGAAGCCATCCCTTATCCCGAAGCCAGGCAATTGATCAAGGCTGCGGCTGCCAAATGGGAAAAAGAAGCCTCGCTAAGGGGAAAATTAGGGCCTGATTAACTGCGCTCTCGTTTACAAAACCAAACACCGCCCGTAGGGCGGTGTTTTTATATGTATTCGCGTAACTGCCGTGAGCGTCGCGGATGGCGCAGTCGCCGCAGGGCTTTGCTTTCGATCTGCCGGATGCGTTCGCGTGTTAGACCAAATTTCTCGCCCACTTCTTCCAGGGTGTAATTATGACCGTTTTCCAACCCGAATCGCAGCCGCAGGATGCGCGCTTCACGCGGTGGAAGTGTATCCAGCACCTCATCGATCTTCTCCCGCAGTAATTTTGCATAGGTGCTTTCTATGGGGGTTGGTGTCAGTTGGTCTTCAACGAACTGACCGAGTTCCGAGTCTTCCTCATCTTCATTGATCGGGCTTTCAAGCGAGAGCGGCAGCCATGAAACCTGCAGCATCCATTCAACCTTGTCGGTGGTGACGTTCAATTTTTCACCTAACTCCTGCGTGGTGGGGATGCGGCCCAGCGTTTGTTCCATTTCGTGTGACAATTTGTAGAGTTGACGGATGCGGTCCACCATATGCACCGGCACGCGGATGGTGCGTCCCTGGTCTGCGATCGAGCGGGTGATCGTCTGGCGGATCCACCAGGTGGCGTAAGTGGAAAAACGAAAACCGCGGTGATAATCATATTTTTCGACCGCTTTCATTAATCCCAGGTTGCCTTCCTGGATCAGATCCAGGAATGGTACGCCGCGCCCCATGTAGCGTTTGGCCACGCTTACCACCAGGCGGGTGTTGGCTTTGATCAGGTGTTCGCGTGCCAGCACCCCATCCTCCACTACACCCAACAATTCCACCTTGCGGTCTGCCGGGCAGCCGCCGTTGGAACGGTCCAACTCGCACTTGCTGCTGCGTCCGTTTTCAATTCGGCGGGCAATATCCAACTCTTCCTGTACCTTCAATAAAGGCACACGCGACATTTCCTTTAGATAAAGCCCAATCGTGTCATCAGAGGAGATCGTATCCAGGTTGGAGAAGGTATCCATATCTGAGACGGCAGGGCTGACCTCGAGTTCTGCAAGCTCGGTTTCCGCATCTCCATCAAGAATTTCCACCCCCCGCCGGCGCAGCGCCACCATAACGGCTTCGATCCTCTCGGCATCCTTGCTGACGTCGGGATAGAATTCCATCAGGTCTTCGGTCGTCAGATAACCCTGAACATCTGCTTTTTCCAGCAGCAGATTCAGGATCTCTTTACTCCGCGCCCGCCTTCCAGGATTTGCCAAAGAGGATCTCCTTCTTGTATTGTCCCGTCGCGATAACGGAATTATTCTGAGCGGTTTATTCCACCTGGATTCTTGCCTGGTGTTCGCAGGTAACCATGTTCAGGTTTTCCCCGCATACCACACATAATCCCAGGCACTCCGGCTTGCATAATGGCTTGATCGGACTGGCAGTGATCATGTATTCACGCACAACCGGCCCCAGGTCTATGTTGCCGTCCTCAGGAACATACAACCCCGATTCGGTAAATGTGTGAGATTTGTAAGCAAATACTTCGTCAAATTCGATATCCATCTGAAGGTCAAACAACTCCAAACATCGCACGCATTCAGAGGACAACACCCCCCGGAACTTGCCCTCGCAAAGTAATCCCTGCGGTGTTCTACTGATGTGAACCACCCCGGAAAAATCTTTCAAATCCAGGTCCGGGTTGAGGTGAATATCCTGGGTCTCAAAATGGATGTCGCGATAACTGCCGACAGGGAGATTGAAAAAGAAACCGACGTTAATTTTTAAAGGAAATCGTTGACTGCTCAAAGTAACCCATCACCAGGCAAGATATAATAGTTACTGCAAAACATTGTAGCATAGGGGCTTAATGAAGTCAATTTTTTATGAATAAATTCATAAATATTAAGGATTGATGATGCAAGTGTTGATCGCCACCACCAACAAAGGCAAACGCAAGGAGTTTTCCTCCCTCCTTGCCGGGAGGGATTTCGAACTGGTTTTCCCGGATGAGATCGGCATCAGCCTGGAGGTGGCAGAAACTGGAAGCTCCTATTCTGAAAACGCTCTCCTTAAAGCCCGGGCTCTATGCACCGCCAGCGGATTGATCACCCTGGCGGATGACACCGGGTTGGAGGTATATGCGCTGGGGGGTAGACCCGGGTTGTATTCCGCGAGGTACTCAGGGGAAACCGCCAGGTCCGATTCAGACCGGCGAGTGCATTTACTGCAGGAATTGGCAGTTCACCCGCGCCCCTGGTTGGCGCGCTTCATGTGTGTGGCCGCCCTGGCTCGCCCCGGAGGAGAGACCGCCACGTTTGAGGGAAGTGTATCCGGAGAGATCATTCCGCAGGAGCGCGGCGAACACGGCTTTGGCTACGACCGCATTTTCTACATCCCTGCAGCCGGTAAAACCATGGCAGAATTAACCCTGGAAGAGAAAAACGACTTCAGTCACCGGGCACTGGCGGTGAATCTGTCTATTCCACAACTGCTTGCCTGGGGTTAAATTACTGGCCTTTTTTGGTTGGGGTGTTGGGTTTTGGTTTTACAGTAGAATCTGCTAACGCTTTTTCCTGCGCTTCCCGCCATTTCTCCAGCCAGCCCGCCATCTTCCCCTCGTATCCCTGGTCTGAAGGTTCATAGAAGCGTTTACCCGCAAGCGTCTCCGGCAGGTACTGCTGCGGGATGAAGTGCCCCTCGAACATATGCGGGTATTGGTATCCCTTGCCGTGCCCGAATCCTTTGGCGTCCCGGTTGGCGTCCATCAGGTGGGTAGGGACAGCCCCCGTGCCGTGTTCTTCAATTTCCTGTTTGACCGCAAAGAACTGCGTCGCCGAGTTGGATTTAGGCGCGGTGGTCAAAAAGAGCGTCGCTTCCACGATGGGGTAAATGCCTTCAGGCATGCCGATATATTCAAAAGCCGAGGCGGCTGAGGAGGCCACCACGATCCCCAGCGGTTCAGCCAGGCCGATATCCTCCCCGGCCAGCACGATCAGCCGCCGTAAGATAAAACGCGGGTCCTCGCCAGCCAGGATCATTTTGGCAAGCCAGTAAAGGGCAGCATCCGGGTCGGAGCCGCGAACTGATTTAATGAATGCTGAAATGGTATCGTAATGGGCATCTCCCATGCGGTCATACACCAGCGCGCGTTTCTGGATCGACTCCTGCGCAACATCAAGCGTGATATGAATGGTGCCGTCCTCTTGCGGCGGCGTGCTCTCCACTGCAAGTTCGATGGCGTTAAGTAAATTGCGCGCGTCACCGTTGGAAAGGTAAGTCAAATGCTCGCGGGCTTTCTCGTCTACCTTGATCTTGCGCGAGCCGTAGCCGTTCTCTTTATCCTCCAGCGCGCGTTGGAATATGGTCTCCATGTTAGGCTGGGTAAGTGGCTCCAGCTGGAAGATTCGCGACCGCGATACCAGCGCCGGGATCACATCAAAATAGGGGTTTTCAGTGGTGGCGCCGATGAGCGTCACCATTCCGGTTTCCACATGCGGCAGAAGGGCATCCTGTTGGGCTTTATTCCAGCGGTGCACCTCATCAATGAAAAGGATCGTGCGCCGTTTGTATAACTTGCGCCGATCCGTGGCATCCGTGATCACCCGGCGTAATTCAGCCACCCCTGCCAGCACTGCGGAGATGCTTTCAAAGTGTGCCTGTGTGTGCAGCGCGATCAGCCGGGCAAGGGTCGTTTTGCCCGTTCCCGGCGGTCCGGTAAAAATGATGGATGAAAAGAGGCGGTCTGCCTTGATGGCGCGTCGCAGCAGTTTGTCCTCACCGATGATATGCTCCTGGCCAACGAATTCTTCCAGGGTACGCGGGCGCAGTCGTGCTGCCAGCGGGGATTCGGTCTGCATTCTTTCGTTCAAAGCGTGGTCAAACAAATCCATGGCTTGATTGTAGCATAATCCACTATAATTAGAACATAATAACTAATTAGAATTAAAACGTTATTCTTTTGTATACTAGTATTGATTTCACAAGGAGCTTCATAATGAGCATTCCTCTATTCCAGGTTGACGCGTTCACAGGCGAGCTGTTCAAAGGTAACCCGGCGGCGGTATGCCTGTTAACCAAAGCCGCAAACCCCAAATGGATGCAGTTGGTAGCCCGCGAGATGAACCTGTCTGAGACTGCCTTTGTCCATCCGCGCGCGGATGGATTTGGGCTGCGCTGGTTCACCCCGCAAGCCGAGGTGGAGTTGTGTGGGCACGCCACCCTTTCTGCTGCCCATATCCTTTGGGAATCCGGCATGGTTGCACCGGGGGTCAAGATCCGCTTCAATACATTGTCCGGCTGGTTGAGCGCCACCAAACAGGATGACATGATCGAGCTTGATTTTCCTTCCGCGCCAGTCGTTCCCGGGGACATTTCTGAAGAGATCATTGCTGCCCTCGGACCCGTTCCCGAGTTCATTTTCCGCAGCGGCGAGAAATGGCTGCTTGAGTATCCCCACGAGGTTGAAATTACCGGGATGACCCCGGATTTTAATATTCTGCGCCAGTACAGCGGTCGCGGGTTGATCGTCACTGCCCGTTCAGAAAAACCCGGCATTGACTTCATCTCGCGTTATTTTGCGCCGTGGATAGGCATTGATGAAGACCCAGTCACCGGTTCTTCACACACCATCCTGGGTCCTTACTGGAGTAACAAACTTCACAAGAACTATATGACCGCTTACCAGGCTTCTGCAAGGGGTGGCACCCTGCACGTGCGCGTTAGCGGTGAGCGCACCTATATCAGCGGACAGGCGCTGACCGTTTTTTCAGGTCAGCTTCATTCCCCGGAGAGGTAGAATTGGTCAATTCCCAACAGGATGTGGTGGTGGTTGGCAACATCGGCATCGATACCAATGTCTATTTCTCCGGCGATGGCATTGATTTATCGGTTGAGGCAAATTTCACTACCAACATCGATAGCATCGGGCAGGCCGGTGGTTACGCCGCCCATGGTTACGCCGCATTAGGCTATAAGACTGCTTTCATTGGCTATATCGGGGCAGATTATTCGGGCGATTTCATCCGCTCAACTTTAGTAAAGGAAAAGATTGATACCAGCGCGGTTTTCATTGATCCTGAGGGAACCAGCCGCAGTATCAATCTCGTCTATCAAAACGGCCAGCGCAGGAATTGTTACGATGGCAAAAGCCACATGACCCTTCATCCCCCTTTAGCGCCGTGTGAACAGCTGTTCAGCAGCCCCAGGCTGGCGCATTTCAACATCCCCAACTGGGCACGCGAACTCCTCCAGCCGGCAAAAAACGCTGGGCTCAAGATCGCATGCGATATCCAGGATGTGGTGGATATGAATGACCCCTACCGCCAGGATTTTATCCGCGCCGCGGACTTCCTTTTCTTTTCAGCCGCGAATCATAGTAATCCTTCTCCTCTGATCCTTCACTACCTTTCGCTGAATCCGCAATTGGTTATCATCTGCGGCATGGGCGAGCGCGGATGTGCACTTGGTACCACGAAAGGCATCCGCTTTTTCCCGCCGGTTGCGCTGGATCTGCCGCTGGTGGACACCAACGGCGCGGGGGATACCCTGGCAGTGGCTTTCCTCTCCAGTCATGTGCTCGATGGGTTACCCCTGGAAGAATCGATCTTTCGAGGTCAGATTGCCGCGCGTTATAAGTGCAGTGTTAAAGCTTCTTCAGGCAGGATGATCTCGCGCGAGTTGTTGGAACATTATTACAAAGGAGCGGGATGAGCAGTTACTCCTTCGACGGTCTGGTTGGACACATCCAGCGCTTTGATTCATTTGCGTCCAAATACGTTATTCCCCGCAGGGTGGATATTTGGACACCTCCCATTTATACAGAAAATTCCTCGCAGCGTTTCAAAGTTCTGTATATGCATGACGGCGAAAACATCTTTGATTCATCCAGTTCAAAATGGAGCCATATGGACTGGGGGATTGATGAAACGGTCACCCGCTTGATGACCGAAGGCAAGGTTCAACCGACAATCGTCGTGGGCATCTGGTCAACTGACATTCGCGTAGCGGAATATATGCCGCAGAAATTACCCCAAACCCCGGCAGAAACCAGCCTAAGGCGGATGATTCATAAATGGGTTTCATCTGAAATTTGCTCGGATGATTACCTGCGCTTTCTCGTGGAAGAATTAAAGCCCTATGTGGATGCGCATTACCGTACGCTGCCGGACCAGCCCAACACCTTCATCATGGGTTCCAGCATGGGCGGGCTGATCTCCCTTTACGCTGTGTGTGAGTATCCCCATGTTTTTAGCGGAGCCGGCTGTGTCTCCACCCATTTCCCCATTGGGCGCGGCATTGTCCTGCAGTACATGCAGGAAAATCTCCCTGACCCAAAAACCCACAAATTTTATTTTGACTATGGCACCCGCACCACTGACAAGGCGTACGAGAAGTACCAGCGCCGGGCGGATAATATCTTGCTGGCGAATGGCTACATTCAAGGGGAGAATTGGATCACCCGGAAGTTCGAAGGGCATGAACATTCTGAGGTTGACTGGCGCAAACGCGTCCACATTCCGCTTGAATTCCTGTCGAAGAATTAACCAGGAGGGTTTATGGCATTGGAAATTCTTGAACGGCTGGCAAATTCAGAGGATCCATCCATCCGCTATATTTTTAGCACCGAGGTCCTCGGAAAAGAGGTGGATGACCCTGAGGTCAAAGCTGTCCGGCAGGCCATCGTGAGCTCGCCCAATGTTGTCCAGATGTTGGCGCCGCGCAATTCAGATGGAACCTTCCCATGGCATGCCTACTCCAAATGGCGCGGTGCGTTTTGGACGCTTCTCCAGCTGGTCGACCTGGGTTATCCGCCGGGAGACCAATCCCTCCTGCCCCTCATGGAGCAGAATTATGCCTGGCTCCTGGATGCCGACCGCTTAAAACGCATCCCCCAGATCGATGGCAAATACCGCCGCTGCGCGCTGCAGGAGGCGAGTGTTGTCCTTACCGCCATTAAGTTGGACTTGATGGATGACAGGGTACACCAGCTTGTTGATTTGCTATTGAAGTGGCAGTGGCCCGATGGCGGTTGGAATTGCGATAAAAACCCGACCGCATCCCATTCCTCCTTCTACGAAACCTGGCTTCCCCTGCGTGCGATGCACGCTTATGCACAACAATTTGATGATAAGCGTGCCCGGCAGGCTGCTGCGCGTGCAGCGGAGATCTTTCTCTCCAGGAACCTGTACAAACGCAAAGAAGATGGAACCATCATGGTTAAAGGATTCACCCAGCTGGCGTTTCCCCCTTATTGGCATTACGACATTCTCGCCGGGCTGCGCGTGATGGCCGAAATCGGCAAATTGAGCGATCCGCGCTGCAAGGATGCGCTGGACCTGTTAGCCTCCAAACAGCTTCCGGATGGCGGCTTTGCAGCCGAAGTGAAATATTACCAGGTGACCGACCGCGAGGTTTCCGGACTCTCGCCGGTAAAATGGGGACCGGTCGGTACAACTAAATCAAATGACCATGTGTCTGTCAGGGCGCTGGGTCTGCTCAAAAAAGCCGGCAGGCTTTAGTCATTCTCAAGGGAGAGATATCAATTGTGAAAATCCCCAACAAAGTACGCTATCTCAACAAGAAGTTCACTAACCACCTCATGATGCCAATTGCCGGCAAAAAACACAGCCCTATCGTCATCATGGAGCATGTAGGCCGGCTGAGTGGCAGGCTCTACCGCGTTCCGCTCCTGGCTGCCGCGTACGGCGGCGGATACATGTTTGCCCTCACCTATGGTCCGCAGGTCGATTGGTACCGGAACGTTCTTCACTCCGGTGAAGGCAAACTGACTGTGAACGGTAGGGTGATTCAACTGGTATCTCCTGAGTGGGTCTCTAAGGAAATCGGTCAAAAAGCCTTCGGGCAACCGGTAAGCACGATCTTAAGATGGATCGATATCCGCGATTTTTTCTTCATGCGCTGCAAGGTAGTCACGGAAGGAACAAAAAAGAGTGATGGACAACAATAAGAAGAGCGAACATACCGGATTCATCCTCAATCGGGCGATATTCCGCCTCGTGGTAACGGCGTTGCTGGTCGCTTTTGGCTGGTTGGCGGGGTGGTATCTCCAGGGGCATACAATTTCCTCCTGGCGGCAATCCAATTATTTTACAGATCCCTTCCGCATCGCGTTCCTGGTTTTCTTGATCATCGAGGTTGTCATCATCACCTTCTTGGCCCCTCGCACTGCCCTGGTCACGGATGAGAGAGCCCGCAGCTGGTACCACTCGCGCCTGGTCATGTGGGAAACCTTGCTGGTGTTGTCGGTCTTCAGTGATTGCATGCGTATTCTTCCCATTGGTGCAGGCTCATCACCCCGGTGGATAGGGATGGCCTTATTGTTGATCGGCTTGCTCCTTTACGCCTGTGCTGGCGCTTCGCGCAGGCTGGAGTTTCAAAAAAACCCGCAAAAGCTATTTCCCACGGGAGGGATCTTCAGGGTGATCCGCTTTCCCGAATCGCTTGCTGCTATTTTTTATGCCTTTGGCACCGCCCTGGTATTCAATGCCTGGGCTGGGATTTTTATCGCGGTGATCTCCGTTATCGTTATTGCTGGTTTTGTAAACGCCCAGGATGAAAGCCTTTTAACGACCATTCGCTCGCCATGGGCGGAATATCAGACCCGCACAAAGCGCATTGTCCCTTTCATCTGGTGATGCACTGCTGTCCATCGAATAGAACACTTGCTCCTTGACGCTTTAGGGGGAGTAAGATATAAACAATCTGTTCACCCGAGGGTGAATTTTTAAATTAGACCAGCCTCTTACCTTGTCGAAGGGTCAAGGCTTTGGTATAATCTAGCACGCTCTTTATAAACCTAAGTTCGGACCAAAGGTCTGCCGACATAGCTCAGCTGGTAGAGCAGCCGCCTTGTAAGCGGCAGGTCATGGGTTCGAATCCCATTGTCGGCTCAGTTACAGGTCGGCGTGTGGGTGCTTTCCTTCTGGAAACGCTCATTCGCGAACCGGTAACGGTTCGGAGATGGACGGTTACCCAAGTGGCCAACGGGGACTGACTGTAAATCAGTTGGCGACACGCCTTCGGAGGTTCGAATCCTTCACCGTCCACTCAGCTGGGGCCTTGCTCTACCGATATCCCCCAGCATCGGCAGGCCCTCATAGCTCAGTTGGTAGAGCGCGCCCTTGGTAAGGGCGAGGTCATGGGTTCAACTCCCATTGAGGGCTCTCATTGCCGGATCGATAAGTCTTTTTAAGTACTTTTAAGGAGAAAAACATGGCGAAGCAGAAATTTGACAGGAACAAACCGCATTTGAATGTAGGGACCATGGGGCACATTGACCATGGGAAGACCACCCTGACCGCAGCCATCACCAAATACTGCGGATTTTTGGGGCACGCCGAATTCAAAGCCTATGACCAGATCGATAACGCGCCGGAAGAAAAAGCGCGCGGCATCACGATCAATATTGCCCATGTGGAATACGAGACCGAAAATCGCCATTATGCCCATGTGGATATGCCGGGACACCGCGACTACATCAAGAACATGATCACCGGAGCCGCGCAGGTAGATGGCGCGATCCTGGTGGTGGCAGCGCCTGATGGTGCCATGCCGCAGACCAAGGAACACGTACTGCTGGCGCGCCAGGTGGAAGTGCCGAGCATCGTGGTCTTCTTGAACAAGATCGACCAGATGAACGATCCTGAATTGCTGGAACTGGTGGAGATGGAACTGCGCGAAATGCTGACCAGCTACAAGTTCCCCGGCGACACGACCCCGATCGTGCGCGGGAGCGCCTTGCAGGCATTGGAAAGCACCAGCACCGACCCGAACGCACCTGAATACGCCTGTATCAAGGAGCTGCTGCGGGTGGTGGATGAATACATTCCCCAGCCGGTACGCGCCATGGACAAACCCTTCATGATGCCGGTGGAAGACGTGTTCTCGATCAAGGGACGCGGCACAGTGGTAACAGGACGTGTGGATCGCGGACGCATCAAGGTGGGAGAACCTGTGGAGATCGTTGGGCTGCAGGAAAAGACACGCGCCAGCGTGTGCACGGGTGTTGAGATGTTCCACAAGCTGCTGGATGAAGGGCAGGCGGGAGACAATTTAGGTCTTTTGCTGCGCGGCATTGAGCGCACGGATGTGGAGCGCGGCATGGTCATTGCCAAGCCGGGCAGCATCACCCCGCACACGCAAGTTCATGGCACAGGTCTATATTTTGAAGAAAGAAGAAGGCGGACGCCATAAGCCGTTCTTCAGTGGATACCGCCCGCAGTTCTACATCCGGACAATGGACGTGACCGGAAGCGTGAAGCTGCCCGAAGGTGTTGAGATGGTAATGCCAGGTGACGATGTTGACCATGGAATGTGATCTGATCATTCCGGTGGCGTTGGAGCAGGGCTCAAAATTTGCTATTCGTGAAGGTGGTCTGACGGTTGGCGCCGGCGTGATCACGAAAATCATTGCCTAGAAGGAGCGTCAGTCAGATCTTTTGACTGCATGAAATAAAATGGCTTCCAAGAAGAAAGATGTAAGACCTGTAATTACCCTGGCTTGTGGTGACTGTAAAGAGCGCAATTACACCTCTGAGAAGAACCGCCGCAATGATCCTGGGCGTTTGGAAATGAATAAGTACTGCAAGCGCTGCAAGAAACATACTGTGCATCGCGAGACCAAGTAGGCTGTTCACGTCTGTAAGGCGGGGTACCCATCTCGCCTTACAGCATACAGGCCAGTAGCTCAATTTGGCAGAGTGCCTGTCTCCAAAACAGGAGGTTGCGGGTTCAATTCCTGCCTGGCCTGCCAGTAAAGGCGGCGCCGTCCAAAATGGCGGCGTTTTAGTGCTAAGAACAAGGAGTTAGGCGTGGCTGATAAACTTGATCGAACAAAAAAAGAAGGCCGCATCAAGCGCTGGTGGAAAGAAACCATCGGCGAATTACGCAAGGTAAATTGGCCTACCCCTAAACAGGCCTGGCGACTGACCAAGATTGTCATTGTTGTGATCATCTGTAATGGGCGCTCTGCTTGGCGGGCTTGATTTTGCCTTTACCCGGTTGATCGGTTGGATCGTAGGATAATACTCCCCTTTGGGAGCAAGGTTGGTGAGTGATGGACGCGCTAGACGATCAATATCGTGAAGATATGGAAGATTCAGAACCTGAGGAAATACTCTCCTCTGGTCCAGTAGACGCGCCTGGTGATGAGATTCTTGAAAAACCTGAAGAGATTCTTGCAAACCCCGACGAATTCCTTGAAGAGACCGATTCAGTCCTCACGGAAGAAGCCCCTGTAATTCCTTCAACATCAGCCAATCCAGACCGTTCCTGGTTTGTAATTCACTGTTATTCGGGATATGAAAACAAAGTGCGTTATAACCTTGAGCAGCGTATTGAGACCATGGGGATGAAGGACCGCATTTTTGATGTGGTTATCCCTACTCAGGAAGAAATTGAAGTCAAAGAGGGCAAACGCCGCACCGTTGAGCGCCATGTTTTCCCGGGGTACGTGCTGGTGAATATGATCCTTTCTGAAGAATCCTGGTATGTTGTGCGCAACACCCCTGGTGTGACCGGTTTTGTCGGCATGGGGAATGATCCCACCCCGCTGCGCCCGGAAGAGGTGCAGCAGATCCTGCGCCGCATGGAAGCAGAAGCGCCGCTGGTCAAAGTGTCCTTTAAAGTTGGCGAGCGTGTCCGCATTGTGGATGGCCCCTTCAATGATTTCCGTGGTCTGGTTTCGGAAATCGATATGGAAAGAACCAAGGTCCGGGTGCTGGTCAATTTCTTTGGCCGTGAAACACCTGTTGAACTTGACTTTTTGCAAGTAGAAAAAGCGTAAGTAAGCCGCAAGGCTAAGTCTGTGGGAGGGTGCTCCCCAATATCACCCGCTATAACCACCAAGGAGAGAAAAAGTGGCAAAGAAATTTAAAGCAATAGTTCGTTTGCAGATCACGGCTGGAAAAGCCAATCCTGCACCCCCGATCGGTCCGGCCCTCGCCGGCCACGGTATCAACATCATGGCGTTCTGCAAGGAATATAATGCCCGCACGCAAAACAAAACCGGCGACATTATTCCCGCGGAGATTACCGTCTATACAGATGGTTCTTTCACCTTCATTCTAAAATCCCCCCCCGCTTCCATTCTGCTTAAAAAAGCAGCCGGAATCGAGAGCGGATCAAAGATTCCGAATCGTGAAAAAGTTGGCAAGGTCACACGAGCCCAGGTTCGTGAGATTGCCGAAGTAAAAATGAAAGACATGAATGCCATCGATATCGAAGGTGCCATGCGCCAGATCGAAGGCACCGCCCGCAATATGGGAATTACCATCGAGAAATAGGTCTGTGGGAGGGTGTGAACCACCCGCTTGCACCACGAAGGAGATAAAATGGCAAAACACGGTAAGAAATATCTGGAGGCACTCTCCAAGATTAACGTTGAAGAAAATTACGATCCCCGCACAGCAGTAAAATTGGCCAAGGAAACATCGTATGCAAAATTCGATGCCACCATCGAAGTTCACATGCGCATGGGTTTGGATCCCCGCCAGGCTGACCAGCAGGTCCGTGATGTGGTTGTCCTGCCCAACGGTTTGGGTAAGACAGTCCGCGTAATGGTCTTTGCCCAGGGTGATGGCGCAGCCAAAGCCCGGAAGGTGGTGCTGATTTCGTGGCAGATACCGATGAAATGATCAACAAGATCGCCGCCGGCTGGACTGATTTTGATGTGGCCATCGCCACCCCCGATATGATGGGCAAAGTTGGCAAGCTCGGTCGTGTGCTTGGTCCCCGTTCCCTCATGCCGAACCCCAAGGCTGGCACCGTCTGCTCACCTGAAGATCTTCCGCGTGTGATCAACGAAGCCAAGGCTGGTCGTGTTGAATTCCGTCTCGATAAAACCGCCAATATTCATGTTGGCATTGGCAAGGCATCTTTCACTGCCGAACAGTTGTTTGAGAATTTTGCCGCATTGATGGAAGCCATCAAAAAAGCGCGTCCGACCGGCGCAAAAGGAACTTATATCCGCAAGATCTCCGTTGCCGCCACCATGGGACCCGGTCTCAAGGTTGATCCTCTGCAGGCAGTAACCATTTCTGACGCAGAATAGTGGTATAATTTCGCGGCTGAGCGATTTATCTCAGCCATCACCGAAGAAAGCTGGTGCCCAAAAGGCTTAATATCCCGCCGAGGTGAAGACTTGAACGAAACCTCAGCCCTCAATGGGCTCGAAAAAGTCTTTGCCTGGCGCTCCCAGACAAAGACTTTTTATTTCGCAGGAAAGGAGGTATTTTTCATTGGCCTTTACAAAGAAACAAAAGGGTGCCATGACCACCCAATACGAAGAATGGTTACAGAAGAGCCAGGCAGTTTATGCCCTCAACTATGTATCCATGAATATGAAAGCGATCGATGATTTACGGACGAAAGTTCGCGATTCAGGTGGCGAAGCTCACCTGGTTAAGAACACGCTGTTTGTCCGTGCGCTCAAAGCACAGGGATTTCCGGAAGCATCCTTCCTGGAAGGAACATCGCTGGTCGGATTTGCTTTCAATGACGCCGCGGCACTCGCAAAAACATTTACTGATGCCACCAAAGGTTCAGAAACCATAAAAGTAAAAGGTGGTTTCCTGGGCAAGGAGTTGATCTCAGACAAACAGGTTAAAGCTTTGGCTGATCTGCCTGCTCTGCCTGTTATGCGCGCCACATTGCTTGGTGTACTCAACGCCCCTGCATCCAAGCTTGTTCGCACTCTGGCAGAACCTGCTCGTTCGTTGGCAGCGGTTGTCAAGGCGCATTCTGAGAAGGCAGCCACTGCTGCCTGAGATGTTATTGGATCCGGCTGAAATACTGGATGAAAATTGAAAATTAAAAATTTGAAGGAGAATTTAGAAATGTCTGATATTAACAAACTTGTTGAAGAGTTGAGCAAACTCTCCGTTCTCGAAGCCGCTGAACTTGTCAAACTGCTCGAAGAAAAATGGGGCGTTTCCGCTGCCGCACCTGTCGCTATGGCTGCTGGACCTGTTGCTGCTGCCGCTGCTGAACCCGTCGAAGAGAAAACCGAATTTGATGTCGTCCTCAAAGATCCCGGTCCCAAGAAGATCGAAGTCATCAAAGTCATCCGCACCCTCACCAACCTTGGCCTCGTAGAAGCCAAAGCCATGTCCGAGACCGCTGGAGCCAAAGTCCTCTCCGCAGTTGGCAAAGAAGCCGCCGCTGACGCCAAGAGCAAACTCGAAGCCGCTGGTGGTGTTGTCGAACTTGCTTAATCAATAAGCAGCTATATAAAATCTCCTCCAGTAACGGAGGAGATTTTTGTTTAATCCTTGTCAAAGTCTGTGAAAAATTTATGCCGCCACAGATTTGATCTGGCGGATCACCAGCACCACCTTGCCCATGATGCGCAGGCTCTTGGGGTCGTCCACGTAGATCGGTCCCATGTTGGGGTTTGCCGGCTGCAGCCTGATGCGGTTGGCTTCTTTGTAAAAATACTTGAGCGTTGTCTCGTCTTTGTCATCCAGCCACACCGCCACCATTTCACCGTTATTGGCGGATACCGCTTTCTTCATCACCACAATGTCGCCGTCATTCACCATGGCGTCGATCATTGAATCGCCGTCCACCTCGAGGGCAAAAGCTCGCTCACATCGCGTGTGGGCAGCAGGCTGCGGGCGATATCCACGCTGGATTCAGCATCGTAGTAATTGAGGTCGCTGGACGGCATGGGGATGGGCGCGCTGGCAACGATACGTCCGGCAATGGGGATGCTCACCAGTTCTGCCAGGGCGTTGGAGGCATTGCGGATGACCTCGGAAACCTTTTCGGGAATATCTCCGAAGATGGGCGCATTCTTGATGACCCGGATGCTGCGTGAAATGCGGTCTTCGCGATCGATAAAACCCATCTCCTGCAGTTGATTCAGATAGTAATCAATCAGGGAGGTGGATTTTACGTTGATGCTGTCGCCGATCTGGCGAATGGAAGGCGAGTAGCCGTTGGACTCCTGGAAGTTGCCAAGGAACTCCAAAATCTTGCGGTGGCGCTCACTCAAACCTGGATGTCTTTTTGCCATTCAGTCCTCCTGGACCGCATTATCGGTCATTTGTACTATTATAATAACAGAACAAAAGTTCTGTGTCAAGTATGAATTTCACCATTTACTTTACCTCTGAACAGAAACATGATATTATTGTGTATACCCCCCAGGGGTATACACGGAGGAATGCTATGCCATTATATGAATATCGTTGCGAAAACTGCGGGCAGGAATTTGAAAAGATGCTGCGTTTCGACCAATCTGACGAACTGCCGGCATGTCCGA
This sequence comes from uncultured Chloroflexia bacterium, assembly GCA_963753625.1. Classification (GTDB taxonomy): domain Bacteria; phylum Chloroflexota; class Anaerolineae; order Anaerolineales; family Anaerolineaceae; genus UBA6107. Next base: position 28,897 of record CAVWCP010000002.1, on the reverse strand, counting down.
TCTGCCAGAGCGCTGACACAAGAAAAAGAATCTCGGCGTTTTCCTCTCGGGGAAGTGGCGGAACGTTTTCACCTTCCACCTCTGCTTCAAGCTCCTGCTCAAGCGGGCATGGCGGATTTACCTGAGGGTAGATCTTTTCCCTGCGTGCCAGGGAAAATTAATCAATTGGAAAATGTTCTATTGACGAGGTTGGAATGTATCTTAAATCCATTGATAAAAAGAAATTGTTTCGCAACCGCCTCAGCCGCATCGAGGGGCAGATTCGCGGTATCAATACCATGGTGGAGCAGGCAGGTGACTGCCGGGAAGTATTGCGGCAGTTAACCGCCGTCCGGGCATCCATACAGTCTACTACGCGTTTTTTCCTCGAATCGGTGGTTGAGGAGTGTGGTAATCCTGCCAATGCAGAAAGGCTCTCTCAACAGGAGATCACCACACAATTATTGGAACTGATCGCGAGCAATTAACCCCGCAACAGGAGCAAAAAATGGGCAATGCAACAGTAAGGTGGGCAGGAGGCAAGCAGTTTATCGGTACAGATTCAACCAGGCATTCAGTGGTCCTCTCCACACCGGATGAGGGCGTGGGGATGAAACCCTCGGAATTACTCCTGGTAGCCCTGGCTTCATGTACCGCTGTGGACGTGGTGGAAATCCTCGCCAAAAAGAGACTTCACCTCGAAAGTCTCGAAATTTCAACAGAAGCGCAGCAGGATCAGGATCCCCCCTGGGCTTTTCGAAAGATCCATTTGTCCTACCGGTTAAAGGGAACGGATCTCACGGATAAAGATGTTAAACAAGCGATCGACCTTTCTGAACAGAATTATTGCTCCGTCGCTGCCACTTTGCGAGGTGTAACGCAGATCACCACTTCGTTCGAAATCATGTAAAATTTCCCTGGTAATCAATCCATAAAAATTCTGGGAGGTGTTCACATGGTGCATCCGCTTGTTCAGCAATTTCTATTCACGCGGTCAGAATGGCTGCGGGGATTAAAAGGGTTAACCGAAGAGGAAGGCACCCGGCATTTTGGTCAGATGAACTGCATCAGTTGGACGGTCGGACATCTTGCCTGGCACGAACAAAAATACTGGCTCGAACGCGCGCAAAACAGCATCCTTTATCCCCACCTCAACACGGAATTTGCTTTTGGAGCGCCCATGAGCACCCCATCCCTCAAAGAAATGCTGGCAGCCTGGCGCAAAGTCACCAAAGCATCCACCGCTTTCCTCGAAACCTTGGATACCGCTGGGCTATCAGCCGAATTGTTGCGTAAGGGGAAACCCGTTGGTCAAACCTTGGGATCTGCCATGCACCGCATCACTTACCATTACTGGTACCACATCGGCGAGACCCAGGCTATCCGCCAGATGCTCGGGCACCAGGACCTGCCTGTATACGTCGGCAATATAGAGAAACAAGCCCCTTATACGCCGCAGTAAATCGTTTAAACTACAGATTCAACTGCCAGAATCCTACATCCAGCCAGCGCTTGAACTTGTATCCAACTTCGGTAAAATGGGCTACTTTTTTGAAGCCCATTTTTTCGTGCAGCGCCACGCTCGCCGGGTTGGGCAGGGTAATGCCGCCGAGAACCACGTGAAATTCCTTTTTCCGCAGCTCATCGATCAATGCCTGGTAAAGCAGGGTTCCATACCCCTTCCCAATTAATCCCTGTTCGAGGTATACCGTTGATTCCACCGTCTGCCGGTAAGCCGCGCGCGTTCTCCATACCCCGGCATAAGCATAACCCATCACCTTTTGCTCTACCTCCAGCACCAGGTAAGGATATCCCGCCGAGATTTCCGCTTCGATCCGCGCGGCGATGATTTCTTCAGTTACCGGGATTTCTTCAAAAGTGATTACTGAATTAAGGATATAGGGGTTGTAAATGCGGGCAATGTCTCCCGCGTCTTCCTTTTTAACTTCGCGTATGACCGTGTTTTCCATCATCCATTAAGTATAATCCGGCTCTGGAATAAAAAACTGGTCGGGACTTCCGGCCAGTTTGACGTGTTATTTTTTCATCACCAGTGCCACCCAATCACCGCTGTGGCGTTCTTCCACATAAGCTCAACCCTTTGGATTCCGCCGCCGCGCGTACGCTCTCGCCCTGTTCCGCCAGGATTCCAGCCAGGATGATGACTCCCCCGGGAGCGATCGTCTCTGCCATGCCGGCATCGAACAACCGGATGAGCACGGGCGCCAGGATGTTCGCCAGCACCAGTGGAGCCTGCTTCATGCTGAAATCCCCGCGGTTGATCTCGTCCACCGATCCCAGCCCGGTCTCAACCTGTTCAGCCGACCTGGTTGAAAACGCACGCCTTTAGCGTTTCCTTCACCGATTCAGCGTCAATATCCACCGCCAGGGCGTGGCTTGCTCCCAGTTTCAATGCCGCGATCGTCAAAATGCCCGACCCGCAGCCAATGTCGATCACCGCTTTGCCGCTTTGCACATAGTCCTCGACCAGTTCCAGGCATAGCTGCGTGGAGGGGTGTGTGCCTGTGCCAAACGCCATGCTCGGGTCGATCTTCACCGCCACCCTCGCTCAATCCTTTTGTTCGATCCATGCCGGCAGGATGAGCAGTTTTTTACCGATCTCGATCGGGCGGTAATGCTCTTTCCAGGCGGTCATCCAATTCTGGTCTTCGATCTCGCGGTATACTGCCTGGGGCAGTTCGCGGATGGCGTTGAGGTACCATAACGCTTCTTCCAGTTTATGGCGCTTTTCTTCCAGTGTTTCGTCAACCGTCAGGAATCCGTACACTTTCACCGGTCCGTACGGTGTGCCTTCATCTTCCACGTTGCGGTATTTCACGTTGCTTTCAACCACCACGCCGCCGGTGGCGAAACGGTCCAGCACTTCAGCCACCGCTTCTGCCAGCTCGCCGTCCACCGTCAGGGATACTTCGAGCCACTTGGCATCACCCACCGAGCACATCCTTCAGCAGGTCCATAAAGCTTTTCTCCTGCGGTTTCACTTCAGTTCCCAGTGTGGCAGCCAGCTCTTCCATCAACTTGCGCTGCCCCGCGGTTAATTTGGTTGGTACTTCCAGGTTGACGATGATTTTCTGGTCTCCGCGCCCGCTCGCCCGCAGGAAGGGGCTTCCCTTGCCTCGCAGCGTGAAGACTTTTCCGGGCTGCGTGCCGGGTGGAATGGTCAGCTTTGCCGGCCCATCCACCGTGGGAACTTCAATATCCGCGCCGAGCACTGCCTGGGCGATGTTCACATTCAAATCAAGCAGATATATCCGTCCCCTTGCGGCGGAAGAATTGGTGCTGTTTGACCTTGATATCCACGTACAGGTTGCCAGTCGGCCCGCCGTTCACCCCTGGCTGACCTTCGCCGGCTAACCGGATCTGGGTGCCGCTGTCCACACCGCCGGGGATGGGCACTTTCTTTTTCACCGTTTTGCGTTCCAGTCCGCGGCCCTTGCAGGTGTGGCAGGGGGTCGTCATGATTTCGCCGCGCCCGGAGCAGGTGGGGCAGGTGGTCACCTGCACCATCGATCCCAGGAACGTCTGGCGTACCTGGCGAACTTCGCCGCGTCCGCCGCAGTTGCTGCACTTCGCCGGGTTGGAGCCGGGTTCGGCTCCCTTGCCGCGGCAGGTGGCGCACACTTCATCGCGCGTGATTTCGATCTCTTTTTCAACGCCAAAAATGGCTTCTTCAAAAGTCAGAACCGAGGTGTAACTCAAGTCTGCGCCGCGCCGGGGAGCATTTTGCCGTCTGCCGGCTGCTGCCTGTGGCAAAGCCAAAGAACTCACCAAAAATATCAGCGAAATCCATCGATGCCCCAATCGGGTACTCCGCCTGCGCCATTGACGCCAGCGTGTCCGAACTGGTCATATGCCCGCCGTTTATCCGCGTCGGAAAGGACCGCGTATGCTTCATTGATTTCCTTGAACTTTTCTTCAGCGTCCGCTTCCTTGTTTACATCCGGGTGAAATTTTCGCGCCAGGGTGCGGAAGGCTGATTTCAATTCCTCAGCGGAAGCGTTGCGCGCCACTCCAAGGACTTCGTAGTAATCTCGTTGGGTCATCCGGTTCTTCCTTCTTCAATCCAATCAAGCACAGAGGGCGCTTTGACCGGGGATGGTCAAAACGCCCTGCAAATTTAATTTACTCAGTAAACCTTAAACAGACTTGAACTCCCCATCCACCACATCGCCGGCGTCGCCATCAGGAGTGGTACCGCCTTCTGTTGGTCCGCCTTCTGCGGGGTTTCCTGCAGCTGCACCGCCGGCATCACCTGCAGGGGCTGCGCCTTCTGCGCTTGCCTGTTGGTACATGCTCGCGCCAACTTTTTGGATTACCTGCTGCAAATTCTCTGTGGCGCTGCGGATCGCGTCTGCATCTTCGCCGGCCAGTACTTCTCTTACCTTGGCAGCACTGTCTTCAACTTCCTTCTTGATCTCTGCAGGAACTTTGTCACCGTTCTCGCGCAGGAGTTTTTCTGCTGAATAAACTGAATTGTCCGCGATGTTTTTCACTTCCACCAGCGTCCTTCCGTTTCTTATCCTCATCGGCATGCGCTTCAGCTTCCTGCTTCATGCGCTGGATCTCAGATTCCGAGAGCCCGCTGGAGGCGGTGATGGTGATGTGCTGGCTGCGGTTGGTGGCTTTGTCCAGCGCGGTCACGTTGAGGATGCCGTTGGCATCGATATCAAACGTCACTTCGATCTGCGGGATGCCGCGCGGCGCTGAGGGGATGCCATCCAGAATGAATTTTCCCAGGGACTTGTTGTCGGCTGCCATGGGGCGTTCTCCCTGCAGCACATGGATCTCCACCTGGGTTTGTGAATCTGAAGCGGTGGAGAAGATCTGGCTCTTGCGTGTAGGTACAGTAGTGTTGCGCTCAATAATCGGGGTGGAAACGCTGCCCATGGTTTCAACCGCAAGTGTCAGCGGCGTTACATCCAGCAGTAAGTATGTCTTTCACTTCGCCGCCCAGCACGCCTGCCTGGATGGCAGCGCCGATTGCCACAACCTCATCCGGGTTAACCCCCTTGTGGGGCTCCTTGCCGAATTCCTTGCGCACGGCTTCCTGCACTGCCGGCATGCGGATCATTCCGCCGACCATCACCACTTCATGGATCTCGCTGGGTTTTAGGTTGGCATCCGCCAGCGCGCGGCGGATCGGATCCAGTGTTTTCTGGATCAGGTCGCCGGTCAATTGTTCCAGTTTGGAGCGTGTCAGGTTCAGCACCAGGTGTTTCGGTCCGGTGGCGTCTGCTGTCAGGTAGGGCAGGTTGATCTCGGTCTGCTGCACGGTGGAGAGTTCGATCTTGGCTTTTTCTGCGGCTTCCTTCAAGCGCTGCAGTGCCTGGCGGTCAGCCTTCAGGTCAATTCCATTGGTCTTCTTGAATTCCTCGATGAGGTAATCCATCACGCGCTGGTCAAAATCATCTCCGCCGAGGAATGTATCGCCGTTGGTGGATCTCACCTGGAATACGCCTTCACCCACATCCAGGACGGAAATATCAAAGGTGCCGCCGCCGAGGTCATAAACCGCGATGGTTTCATTCTTTTTCTTGTCCAGCCCGTACGCCAGTGAAGAAGCGGTCGGTTCATTGATGATGCGCAGCACATCCAGACCGGCGATGCGCCCGGCATCCTTGGTGGCATTGCGCTGAGCGTCGTTAAAATACGCAGGTACGGTGATCACTGCCTGGGTGACTGTTTCGCCTAAATAGGCTTCGGCATCCGATTTTAACTTGCCAAGGATCATGGCACTGACCTCTGGCGGGCTGTATTCTTTGCCGTCCAGAACCACGCGCACGTCCCCGTTGGGAGCCGCTGTCACTTTGTAAGGCACGCGGCTGACGGTACGCTGTACTTCGGGATCGCTGAATTTTCGTCCCATGAAACGCTTGATCGAAAACACGGTGTTTTCCGGGTTAACGATGGCCTGGTTGCGGGCGGTGCGTCCTACGATGCGTTCGTGATTCTTGTTCACTGCCACAACGGATGGGCACCAATCGTTCCCCTTCAGCGGAGGGGATGACAACGGGTTCGCCGCCGCTCATCACCGCTACAACAGAGTTTGTCGTGCCGAGATCAATTCCAATGATTTTTGCCATAATTTCTTCTCCTATCGGGCTACCCGGACCATTGCCGGGCGCAAAATACGTTCGCCAAGTTTATACCCCTGCCTTACCACTTCGATAATGTGGCCGCTTTCAAAATCTGCATTCTCTTCGTTGGAAATGGCTTCATGCAAATTTGGATCAAAGGGAACATTGTTCTCGCAGATGCATTCCACATTTTCAGCTTCGATAATGCTTTGCAGTTTGCGGGAAATCAGTGTAATCCCCTCAGCCCACGCAGCACCTTCGCCATCTCTGGGCTTGTTCTTCAGCGCTAATTCCAGGTCATCCAGGATCACCAGGTATTTTTTGATCACCTCGCCTGTCAGCATCTGGCGTTGCTGGGCTTGTTCCCGTTCGATGCGGCGTTTGAAGTTGGAAAACTCAGCTCTTCACGCTGCCATCCATCCAAATTGGCGGCTGCCTGTGCAGCTGGTTTTTTCGAGTTCCTGTTGTTTTTCCTCCATCAGGGCAGATTCGTCACTTGGGGTTGACTCTTCCTTTGCAGTGCCGCGGTGATAATGGGATCTCTCACTTTTACCCGGCGCTCCGCTTTTCGCGGAATGCATGAAATTTGAAGATTGTTTCTTTTCTTGTTCATCCATAAATACCTCTTATTGTTTAATCGGTCATTGTCTCTGAAACCAGGTTGCTTAATAATTGAGACAGGAATCTTACAATGGAAATTGTTCTGCCGTATGGCATGCGCATGGGTCCGAGTACGCCCAGGGTGCCGGTTGCCAGCCCGGGTGCGCCGTAGCGGGCGATCACAAAGGAGCATTGTGAAAGCGCGTCATAAATGCCCTCGCCGCCGATTAATACCTGTACCCCGCCGCCTGAGGTGCTGCTGAGTACTGTGCTCGCCAGGATTTCGTGCAGCAAAGGTCTTCTCCTCTAACACACGCATTGCGCGGCGAGCTTCTTCAGAGCCGGAGAATTCAGGTTCCGCCAGCACGTTGGTCAGTCCATCCAGCACCATTTCGCCGGAGACCATCGAATCGGCTTGTTTCATCTCGTCCAAAACGAGATTGAAGAGTTCCATTTCAAGCGCGGAGAGAGCCACCATTTCAGAGCGCATCGCGTTGTAAGACTTGCCCATGTACACACTGGTTAGTTTTGCCTGCCGAAGAGGAGAGCTGTTCCTGGGTGACTGCCTCCGGCAGTGTCATGAAGCGCTGCAGAATTTCACCTCCCATCAAAACCAGCACCATCAATACCTGGCGTTCCGCGAGAAGAAATTAATTCAAGATGTTTCAAGCGGGCCTGGTCAGGGTGCGGAGCTGTAACAAGACTATGCCGCCCGTGATTGGTGTGCCAGAATGGAAGCTGCCAGGCGCGTCCATTGTTCACTGTCCTCGCGCATCTGGTAGAACTGATGCGTGATGGTGCGCTGCGTGGCTTCCGGGATCTCTGATTCCTGCACAATATTGCCCACGAACAGGCGGTATCCCTCTTCAGTGGGCACACGCCCCGCGGAGAGGTGCGGCTGCCGCAGGTAGCCCATATCCGTCAGCTCAGCCAGTTCGTTGCGTACCGTGGCGCTGGACATATCCAGGCTGTACTGTTCCACCATGTGCTTCGAGCCGACGGGAGTGGCCGAGCGGATATACTCGTGGATGACGAGAGAAAGCAATAAGCGTTGTCGTTCAGTTAATTCATTCATTTTTTATTTATTTTTAGCACTCGACAGTCTTCGAGTGCTAATTCATCAGGCATAATGATACCATGCCTGAAAATTGAGGTCAAGAAAGGATTACGAGAGTTTGTCAACTCATATAAAAGGTTAATACTCTGTGTTGTTAATCAATGATCCGATTCAATCAAGGGCTATAATCAAATAAGTTGGCTTTTGGAAGAGTATGAAAAAAGCGTGGGGTAACCCTGTATCTTCTGTGGTGAAAATTCTGGGCACGATCATCCTGATCGGGCTGGTGACATTGGCTTTAAAATTCCTGGAACCGGCGCTCGAAATCCAATTAATTGCCTTGCTCTACCTGCTTCCAGTTTTAGCCGCCACAGTTTTTTGGGGAATTTGGGCGGGATTCCTGGCAGGTTTCCTTTCATTCCTCTGCTTTAACTATTTCTTTATCCAGCCTTATTACACTTTGGCAGTCCACAAAAGTCAGGATGTCATCACCCTGGGGGTTTTCCTCATCGTCGTGGTCGTCATGAGCCAGTTGATCGGGCAGGCCAAGGCTGGCATCCAATTGGCGAAAAAACGCGAGTGGGAAGCCATGAAGATGTATGAATTCATCGCTGAGATTGCCGGAATGACAAAAGAGGAAGACATTACTGCGGCATTGAAGAATCGCATTTCGGACACCTTTGATTTTGCGCAGGTCACCGTGCGCCTGAAGGATCTGGAACTCGAAAGTCCGGCGAGTCCAGAGTCGGTGGTTCCACCAAATACCCTCGTCATCCCCATGGAAACCAGAACGCGGGAAATCGGTGAAATCCACATCCTGGAGGATAATCGCCGCCTGTCCTTTGAAGAACAACGCCTCCTGCACGCATTGGGTTACCAGGGAGCCCTTTCCATTGAACGGGCTCACCTTTTCAAGCGTGAAAATGTCGCCAGAGTTCTGGAAGAGAGCGATAAGATCAAGACCTCTCTGTTGAGTTCGATTTCACATGAGCTGCGCTCTCCCCTGGCTGCAATTAAAGCTTCTGTTTCCAGCCTGCGCAGTGGGGCGGTGGAATGGGATACACCTGCCCGCGTGGATTTGCTGGCAACCGTGGATGAAGAGACCGACCAGTTGAACCTGCTGGTTGGCAACCTGCTGGATATGTCCCGCATCGAAGCCGGCGCATTACTCCCCAAAATTCAATGGAATTCCCTCACTGAGATCATCTCAGGGGTGATTTCCAAAATTCACAGCCAAATTCGAAACCATGATCTCATGCTTGACCTGCCTGAAGATCTTCCACTGGTGCCCACAGACTACGTGATGATGGAGCAGGTTTTTGTAAACCTGATCAGCAATAGTGTTAAATACGCTCCCGCCAACACTCCCATCCGCATCAAAGCCCGGCAGCAATCCGGCAGGTTATTGATCCAGGTCATCAATCAAAGCCCGCCAGTGCCGGAAGAACATCTCGGACACATCTTCGATAAATTTTTCCGCATCACCAAGGCGGATAAGGTGACCGGCACGGGCTTGGGGTTATCGATTTGCAAGGGGCTCATCGAAGCCCATGGAGGCCTTATCTGGGCTGAAAATCAGCCTGAAGGTTTCTGTTTCAACATTTCTTTGCCGCTGACCCTGCATGGAGAATTCCCCAAGATTCCCGAGGACACTTAAAATGGATAAAGATCCTTTGATCCTGGTCGTTGACGATGAACCTCAAATATTGCGCGCCCTCAAGACGATTCTGGGGTCAAGTCATTTCCGTGTGATTTCTGCCATCAATGGTGAAGAAGCCCTCGCGCTTGCCGCCACCCAGCAGCCGGATGTCATCATTCTCGACCTTTCACTTCCGGACATGGATGGCATCTCAGTGTGTGAGCAGATCCGCGAATGGTCTCGGACTCCGATCATCGTTTTGTCAGTCCGCGATAGTGAGCACGATAAGGTCGCCGCTCTGGATAAAGGCGCAGATGATTACCTGACCAAACCATTTAATATCCAGGAGTTAATGGCGCGCATCCGCGTGGCATTGCGTCATTCAACCCAATCGATTGGCAACAAAGAGACCACGATCGTTGCCGGCAACCTTTCGGTTGATCTGGCAAGGCATATCACCCTGCTGAACGGGAGTGAAGTCAAACTCACCTCCACCGAGTTTAAGTTGCTTTCCTATCTGGCGGCCAACCCTGATCGCGTGCTGACCCACCAGGCGATCCTCACCCATGTGTGGGGCTTTGAAGAATCATCCCACCTGGAATACCTGCGTGTCTACATCGGGCAGTTGCGCAAGAAAATCGAAACCAACCCGGATGACCCCAAAATCCTCATCACCGATCCAGGTGTAGGCTACCGCTTTAAAACCTATGATTGATTTCTTTATATTTTCTTTATATTTTCCAGCCTGATTTTTCTGCGAAACTTATCCCTTTTCCTTACACTTCTCCATTGAAAAATGAGAAGTGTTTTTTTATTAGTAAAGAGGAAAAATGATCAACGAAAATACTGCAGGAACAACTGTCATTGACCTGCCTGCAAATGAGAATCCCAAAAAAAGCTGGCGCCAGTGGCTCATCGGCCGCCCGCTGCAAACCGCCGATGCCCCCAAACAAACCATCGGAAAGATTGGTCGGCTTGGCAGTATTTGCCTCCGATGCGCTTTCATCCACTGCGTACGCCACCCAGGAGATCATGATCATCCTGGCAGTCGCGCGGCTGGAGGCATGCGCTACGTATTCCCCATTTCGATCGCCATCGTGATGCTGATGGCCATTGTCACCATTTCCTATGAACAAACCATCCATGCCTATCCGGGTGGTGGTGGTGCGTATATCGTTGCTCGCGATAACCTGGGCGAATTACCAGCTCAAACTGCCGGAGCAGCTCTGCTGACGGATTATATTCTAACGGTGGCTGTTTCCATCTCTTCCGGTGTGGCTCAAATTGTCTCCGCGTTTCCAGTTTTACTCCCGTATCGGGTGGTTATTGCTGTTGCGCTGGTCATGTTCATCATGATCATCAATTTGCGGGGGGTTAAAGAATCCGGGGTGCTGTTTGCCATTCCCACCTATTTCTTCCTTTGTCGGCATGGCGATTACAGTTGGAATCGGCTTGTTGCAGTTATTTCGGTGGGAACCTGGGAATAGTTGTCAATCCGCCAGGCTGTCGAGATCCTGGAAAGTGTCAATTGGCGTGATTACTCCATTCCTGCTACTGCATGCATTTTCCAGCGGAACCTCTGCCTTGACAGGCATCGAAGCCATTTCCAACGGAATTACCGCTTTCAAGGAACCCCGCAGTAAAAATGCGGGTAAGACCTTGATCGTGGATGTCAGCCATCTTGGCGACCTTATTCCTCGGCATCTCGTTCTTGTCTGGGAAGATCGGCGCTGTTCCATCAGAATTGGAAACCGTGATTTCTCAATTGGCGCGTACGTTTACTAGGCAGCCAGGGTATCATTTATATCTACTGATCATCTCAGGCACAGCCATCATCTTGATCATGGCAGCCAATACCGCTTTCGCTGATTTTCCGCGGTTGGGTGCACTCCATGCTGGTGATGGTTTCTTCCCCGGCAATTGACCTTTCGAGGCAGCCGCCTGGTTTATTCTCGCGGGATTGTAACACTCGGCAATCCTGGCTTCCGTTGTTGATCATCATTTTTCAAGCCAATGTCACCAGTATGATCCCGCTCTATGCCATTGGCGTTTTCCTTTCCTTTACCCTTTCACAAGCCGGAATGGCAAGGCGTTGGTGGAAATCCGGTCATCTGAAAAAGGATCGAAGAGACTGGTCGAACCAGGGTTCCACCAGTGAGCCATGACCGCACAATGGAAATTTAAATTGATCGTCAATGGATTTGGGGCAGTCTGCACCTTTATCGTGATGATTGTTTTTGCAGTCACCAAATTTAAAGATGGCGCATGGGTCATCGTTATCTTGATTCCCATACTGGTTACTGATTTTCTTTACCATTCATCATCATTACAAGCACCTGGCCGAACAAACTTTCACTGGAAAAATACAATTCCAGCATACGTGTCAGCCGCCAGCGGATCATAGTCCTTCTGGCTGGAGTTCACCGCGGCTCTCTGGCTGCTTTAGCATATGCCCGCTCACTCGGTCCTGATGTCACCGCCGTGCATGTCTCCATTGATCCTGATGAATCCGCCAGGGTACGCGAAAAGTGGGAGCAGTACGGTGACGGCACCCGCCTGGTGATTCTTAATTCACCTTACCGCCTCCTGCTTGAGCCTGTCCTGGAATACCTCCAGCAGTTGCTCTCCATTCGTGAACCCAATGAAGTCCTCACGGTGATCGTGCCGCAGTTTGTCCCTTCTCACTGGTGGGAGAACCTCCTCCATAACCAGACCGCCTTAATGCTGCGCTTTGCCTTGCTTTTCAAACCGGGGCTGGTGATCATGGAAGTGCCCTACCAGGTGTAGAGGCTGATTTCCATTCAATCCAGTCATACTCCTGATTCCTCCCCGTATCAGGAGTATTTTTTTGTCGGTTGACCATCCCTTGATTAACCCTTAAAATCAAGGCAGGAAAGATTCTTTTATTCGGTATAAGGAGAATACATGTCCCCAATTCCGTTCGATTCAAAACGTGCCCCGCTCTTCAAAGATGTCCCGGATGAAAAGTGGAATGACTGGCGCTGGCAGATGTCCAACCGCCTCAACTCAGCCGAAGATTTTGAGAAGGTCCTCAAGCTCACGGACAGTGAGCGCAAAGCCTTGACCACTGATGGCTTATTCCGTGTGGATGTGACCCCCTATTACGTATCGCGCATCGATCCCGATGATCCCAATGACCCCATCCGCAAACAGGTCATCCCCACCTCTGGTGAGATAGCCGATTTTACCGGTATGATGGAAGATTCTCTTGCCGAAGACCGCCACTCCCCGGTGCCGGGTCTTGTCCACCGCTATCCCGACCGTGTGCTCATGCTGGTCACCACGCAGTGCGCCTCTTACTGCCGTTACTGTACCCGTTCGCGCATCGTAGGTGACCCCAACCAGACTTTCAGCCGCAGTGATTTTGATGCCCAGATCGATTATCTCAAGCGTACCCCGCAGGTGCGCGATGTGCTCCTCTCCGGCGGTGACCCCCTCACCCTGGCGCCCAAGATCCTCGAGGATCTTCTGACCCGCCTGCGCGAGATCCCGCACATCGAGATCATCCGCATCGGCTCGCGCGTGCCCACCTTCATGCCCATGCGCATCACCACCGAACTCACCGATATGCTGCAGAAGTTCCACCCGCTGTGGCTCAACATCCATGTCAATCACCCCAACGAGATTTCCAAAGAACTCGAAGAAGCCGCCGATAAACTTTCCCGTGCCGGCATCCCCCTCGGCAACCAGTCCGTGCTGCTCGCGGGTGTCAACGACTGCGTGCACATCATGCGTGACCTGGTGCAAAAACTGGTGCGCATCCGTGTTCGCCCGTATTACATCTACCAGTGTGACCTGGTTGAAGGCGCCGGGCACTTCCGCACACCGGTTGCCAAGGGTGTTGAGATCATGGAAGGCCTGCGCGGACATACCTCCGGTTATGCCATCCCCACCTATGTTGTGGATGCTCCCGGCGGCGGCGGCAAGATTCCGGTGATGCCCAACTACCTCATCAGCTACTCCGATCACAAGATCATCCTCCGCAATTACGAGGGCTACATCACTACCTACGAAGAGCCGCAAACCTACGCTGCGCATGATCCCAAGACCTGCAGCTACTGCAATAATAAACGTTCTGAACCCGGGCAATCCGGTGTCAGCGGACTGCTGGACGGCGAGGATATGTTCATCAAGCCGGAGAATTTCGACGAACTCCACGACCGCGGCGGTGGCACTCACCGCCTGCGCGCCAATGTGGATAAGTGGCGCCCACTCGGCATCGGTGTAGGCACTGAGGAAGAACCTCGTAAAACAACAAGGAACAGTAATCGTCCATCGTAAACCGTGAAGAGAGAACTGAGAATCGAGATTAGAAAATCGACTGATGAGTAGCACTGGATTGGAACGGTTGAATGTGTGGGTTCATGCTAAGCAATTAGCTGTCTATACCTATTCTTCGATAATACCCTTGCTTCCCCCGGACGAAAAATGGGGTTTCTCGATCCAAATAAAACGATCTGTAAGTAGCATTTCCGCAAATATTGCGGAAGGTTATGGTCGTTTCTACTTTCAGGATAACATTCACTTTTGTTATAACGCGAGAGGATCGCTGGAAGAAACTATCAGTCATATTATTCTTGCTTCAGAAATTGGTTATATCCCACTTAATATAAAACAAGACTTTTTAATGATGGCTGATAACCTTGTGAAGCTAATAAACGGCTACATCGCCTACTTAAGGAAATCAAAAAAAGAGGTTCAAGAGCCTGCCGCTTCATACGAATTGCGCAACGACGATAGCATGGAATATGATGACGTGATAGTAAAAAGCGATTAATTTTGGACAATTCTCATCTCTCGAATCTCCACTCTCGAATCTAAGGAGGCAACATGCATTACAGACGCCTGGGTCATTCTGGATTAAAAGTCAGTGAGATCTCTCTCGGCTCGTGGATCACCTTCGGCAACCAGATCGAAGAATCCACTGCCATCAACCTCATCAAGGAAGCGTTCGCGCAGGGCATCAACTTCTTCGACAACGCGGATATGTACGCCGCGGGGCAGGCGGAGATTGTCATGGGCAAAGCCATTGCCGACATGCCGCGCGCAGAGCTGGTGATCTCCAGCAAGGTCTTTTGGCCGACCCACAAGGGTCCCAACGGACGCGGTTTGTCGCGCAAGCACATCACTGAGTCCATCCACGATACCCTCAAGCGTCTCGGAACCGATTACGTTGACCTCTATTTCTGCCACCGCTACGACCCCGATACCCCCGATGGAAGAAGTGGTGCGCACCATGTCCGACCTGGTTCACCAGGGCAAGATTCTTTACTGGGGCACCTCTGAATGGGAATCCTGGCAGGTGATGCAGGCTTATGGCACCGCGCGCGAGCTGGGTGTAATCCCCCCCAGCATGGACCAGCCGCAGTACAATCTTTTCCACCGCAAACGCGTGGAAGATACCCTCATGCCGGTTTGCCGGGAGTTGGGCATCGGGCTCACCACCTTCAGCCCGCTGTATTACGGCATCCTCTCCGGCAAATATAACGAAGGCATCCCCCAGGGCAGCCGCGCCTCACTCGATGACTACGCCTGGATCAAGGAACGCATCACCCCGCAGCGCGTGGATATCGTCAAGCAGCTTACCGAGGTGGCACGCGATATGGGCAATACGTCGGTCAGCAGCAGGAACGTTTTAATTGCCCGGCTCTTCCAGCGATCGCGGCTTTCTTTCATCTTGGCCAAGCACAGTTTCAAACTCTTGTTCTGACGCTTCGCCGCCTTGCATTTCTCCTTCCACTTATCCCGGCTTCGCTGGAAGAAGACGACCAACTTGGTAAGCGGACTGAGAAACGAGAATGAGCGACGGGCTGGCATAAATCACCTCCTTGCGATATCCTCGGCACCCGTGGCAGCAACCGCGCCGCCACAAAACGACATCAATGGAACAAAAACCGCCAAATAAAACAAGGCCAGTTTTCACCCACCCACTCCCGACCCCTTTTGCGCTCTGACGAAGCCTTGGGTGCCAGTACGGCGGTGCGTCGGCGGCGTTGGTCAGCCTATGTCCACCAGACGCCGGATGAGGAGGAGTTGTCGGCCATTCGCCGCAGCAACGAGACGGGGCTGCCCTATGGAGCTCGTGGTTGGATCAGTCGGTTGGGGCAACGGCTGAAGCTTGATCTCGTGATTCGGCCTCGCGGTCGGCGCGGAAGGGCGATAGCGGAATAAATAGTTCTGACACCTGTTTGTGTTAAATAGTTGACTCCTTTTTTGACACGCGGTCGGCCGCGGAAGGGCGAAAGCGGCAATAAATAGTTCTGACACCTTTTTGTGTCAGATCGAACCGCTGGCGCCGAAGGCTGCGAGAATTATGTTCTATTGAACTTTCCCGTCCCGTGTTCCCACGCTCTGCGTGGGAACCCATTGTCCTCGACGCTCTGCGTTGTCCCGCCTGCTCCACGACAGGGTCCCCTCTTCCGTACCGCTATCGGAAAGTCGGGCCTCTTGGTGGGTCTGCGTTTCGCGTGACCCACCCCAGGCATGATTCCGCAACAAAAACTCAATACCTCGCTGAGTTTATTGGCCGGTTTTCGGAGCCAGTGAAATGCCGTAGGGCTGCATGCGTTCGGCGTGCCGCTGCATGCGGGCGGAAAAATCCTTGAAATCGCGCTCCGGTGCGCGGCGTCCAGCCGATTTCGGCCAGCGCACACAAACGCGGGAAGGTCTGCCGATCGATGCGGGCTTGGTTGGTCGGCCTATTTTCGCCCCACATGTTGCCTTGCACGCCCAGCACGTGGCTGACCTGGGCTGCCGGCATGTCGGCCGGCACCGGCTCGACGGCGTAGGTCACCGCGAGCGGAATTTCGTAATCCAGATAACAATTCGGACAGACCGAGGCCACGACGTCGCGATTGAGCTTCAACGCGCCAGGGATCGCCGCGTCCGCTGCGCCAAGCCATCACCGCCGCGTGGCTCTGCTTGTCCAACCCGCTGTCGAGCACCTCGTCCCAAGCCGATCATCCGCTTTCCCTTCTCGGCCAGATGGCGGTCGATGCGGCGCACGAATTCGCCTTCCAAGCGGTTGGTGTCCGGGTTGAACGGCAAGCCGTATCCGCCGGTCGCTCAAGGGTTCCGATTGCACGCCCGCGGGCGGCTTGGCGGCGGCCAATTCGGCCATCCGCTTCTTGCAGTTCGGACAGGCGCGCCAGTGATCCGGTAAGACTTCATCGCCGCCGATGTGAATAAACGGCGAGGGGAACACTTCCGCCACTTCGTCGAGCACGTTCGCCATGAATTCAAAGGTGCTGTCCTTGCTCGCACAGAGTTCGGTGTTCGGCTTGCCGTCGCACGACAGTTCCGGGTAGGAGGCCGTCGCCGCGCCGCTGTGGCCGGGCATCTCGATCTCCGGCAGCACCATAATGTGCCGATCGGCCGCGTAGGCCACGATTTCCTTGAGCTCCGCCTGCGTATAGAACCAGCCCTCGCCCGTTAGGCCGATGAGGTTCGGCCGCTTCGCGCCCACCTCGATCAGTTTCGGATAGCGTTTGATCTCGATCCGCCAGCCCTGGTCGTCGGTTAAGATGCAATTGAAGCACGTTCATCTTGTGCATCGCCAAGCAGATCGATAGTACGCAAGACTTCCGCCTTGGGACGGAAATGCCGCGCCGGATCGAGCAGATAGCCGCGCCAGTGGAAACCGCGGATAATCTTCGATTTTGACCGAGGGAACCCGCCATTTTCCGTCCGCTCCCTTGTCGGCCAGTTGCACGAGGGTTTGTACTCCGTTGAATAACCCGTGCGCATTGGATGCCGCAATCTCGACGCCGCTGCCATCCTTCGCCACGGTGAGCGTATAAGATTCTTTCGCCTGCCAGTCGGGCCGTCCCTTGCCGATCGCCGGATCGAGCTTGTACGTTATGGCATTCGCGCTGGAATTCTTTTCCGCGGGCGGTGGTTTGGTTCCTGGCCCGTTGCTTTGCGGATGCTGCGGATCGCCTGTAAAATCGTGATGGCATCGGATGTAAAAGGCTTTCCGCCGAGTTTCTCCACGCTGACCGGCTGCGGCACGATTGCCGGCGCGCGAACCTGCACGGAATCCTTTGCAGGTTCATCCGCTCGAACCAAGATCGCGCTGAACGCCGCGAAAGCGAGAGACGTCGTCAAACAAAGCAGAATTCGCTGGATCATCATTTTTCAGTCCTTTCGGGAGAAATGGCGGAATGAGGGATTAACAACCTTCCTTACGAAAACCGAAATATAATGCATCCGGCAGTGTTTGTCTATTAGACGAAACGGTGAGGGCAAGGCTCCCGCCGAGAACGCATACATCAGTCAATTTCAAGACTGTTCCCGCTTTGACCCTTGGATTTGCTGGAAAGCCATGCCCTGTTCGGTGAACTTCGTGAGACAGGTCTTGCCGCCGATTTTCGTGTATGGTGTGTTCGGTTTGCCAGAGATTGTTCGAGCATGCCATTCGCCGCGCCGCTTGAATTGCCGGCAGCAACAAGGCGATCAATATGCCGATGATTGCGATCACCACTAACAGCGCGACCAAGGTGAATGCTTTTCGTTTCACGTCTCGCCGCTCGGGCAAAGTCAAGATATTATCTACTTGGCCGAATATTATTGGTTTCTCTCTTCCCGCTTTTGTTCCGTTTCAGCCTGAGCCGGAAGTTTTAACGGCAAGTTCAACCAGGCGAGACCGACGTCGCGTTGCATGTGGCTAACGCTCTTTCCGCCCGGGGCATCGTAGAACACCGCCAAACGCCGGCCGACCTGAATCACGGAAGGCAGGCCGATGCAATCGGTGCTCCATTTGCAATTACTCCCGTCCAAGACGACGGCTTTGTTCTCGGGGTTCCAATGGTCGAGGTCTTGGGACCAGTAAACCCAAATGGCATCCGTGTAGTCGCCCCGCTCATCCACCCCGATATGATTGGTGAATAGGAACCAGGTCTTGTTCGTCTCCTCGAAGTAAAACGAAGTGTTTTCCACATGCTGGTCAGCCGGCAGAATGGGCTGCGGGTCCGGCGTCCAAGGCCCGTCCAGATTCTTCGTGCGGGCGATGCCCATCGACAAGCTGGTGAAGAACATGCGATACTCGTCGCCTTGCTTGAGGACCTGGCCCGGACTGACCGCCAACCAGTAATAACTGTCGGGCTTCGTCTGGAGCGGAATCACGTCTTTCTGCTTGATCCACGGGCCGGACGGCGACGTGCTTTGGGCCTTCCGCGTGAGATAGGGGCAAATCGGAATCAAGTCGGGAGCGGCGCTGCAATTGGGCGTGCCCAGGTAGAACATGTGCCAGGTCTTGCCGTCGAAATACGTCGTTCCATAGGATGCCGATGCCGAGTCGTCTTCGCCGGGCTTGCCCAACTCCAACACCGTTCCCTTCTTCGTCCAATGGATCAAATCCTTGCTGGTCGCCAAGGCGCAAAGCCATCCTTTCGGGCCCGCTGCGTCGTAATGCATGTAATAAGTTCCGTCGGCCTGATAAACCCAGACATCGCGCGCTCCCAGGCGGTCGCATTGCTCCGGCCCATCGCCGTGGCGCAGCACGATCCCTTGATCTTCCGCATCGAGGCGGAATTTCGCCGCCGGCCGCTTGTCGGAATAAGCCTTGATCTCTTTGGCGGGCAGCACTTGGCTTGAAGCAAGCGGCTTCGATGGTTCCCTTGGTTGGCTGGGTGTTTCGCCTCCAAATACGCCGAATTCCGACAGACCCACGTTATGCGAGTCTTTCTTGACTTCGGTCACCGTCAACTTCACCCAGGTGACGGATTTCGGCGGGAAGGAAATTTCCAGGCCCTCGGCCGCCGTGTCGGGCAGCGGCTTTTCGAGCTTGATCGTGCTGCCGTCGCTGAACTCCAACGTGCCGGCGGTGATTTGATCGAGGGTGGTTGGCCGGTCGAAGAGCCAAACGCGATCGATCTTTTGCGGTTCGTCCCAACTCAGCTTGATCCACGCGCCGGCCTTTTCGCCATTGGCCGCCCATTCCTTGGTGATGTCGTTCGGGATATCCGTCCACGACGCCGTCTGTCGCTGCCTTCGCCGCGGTAATCCGGATAACACGAGGAAACTTCGACCTTCGCCTTTCGGGCGATGTTCTTCTCGGTCAAAAGCGGATTCGGTTCGTTTTTCGGAGCCGGCTTCGCCGGGCGCAAGCAGCCGGACTTCGTGCAAACTCAGCCCGTAGCCCGAGCCGGGCGGATTGGACTTCAGCGGCGTCGCCCCGTTCCAGCCCGACGCGAAATTCGCCGAGTAGCAGAGCCAAAGCGTCTTGCCGTCGGCACTGATGAACTTCGAGGGGATATTCACGAAATAGGCCTGCTCGCCGAAATCCTTCATGTAGGTCACCATCCGCCACGGGCCGGTGATCGCGTCGGCTTCGAGAATGTAGGTATGCATTTTCGCGCAGGTCGGCCAGCCGTCGGTCACGCACATCAGGTACTTTTTCAAGGGGGCGTCGTAGGTCACCGTGGCGACGCCCATGTTGTTGTTCCAATCCAACAGCGGCTTGATTTTGGCGAAATCGCCGGTCCAAATCGGCTTGCCCGCTGCGTCGTGCCCGGCGAAGAATTCGTACTTCTTGATGTCGTTGATGTTCTCGATGCTCGGCGTCACGCGGGCGAGATAGACTTGATCGGCCGAGATCCAACTCAAATTGGCGTAGCGCGGCTTGCGGATCGTTCTCTTCCGCGCCCATGCCGACCAGATACGCCTTGCCGTCGGGCGAATGCTCCATGTTCTTGCCGAAATCGACGAAGTGCGGCGCGCCCATCTTCACCGCGCCCCACGTGTTTCGCCGGCTCGGGGAAGAGCGGCTTTTCCGGCGAGAGCGGCGAGGGCGTCCACGTCTTGCCGTAGTCGGTCGAGATGCGGAAGCCGGGCATCGGCCCCATGATCGGCCAGTTGTAGTCGAAGCCTTCATGCTTCGTGATCGGGTGTCGGTCCGAGGCAATAGGTGCCGTAATACCACACGCCGTTATACACCAAACTGCCGCACGGATAGCGGCCTTCGAAAGGCTTGGGACTGGCCTTTTGCGGCGGGGAGGTGTTTTTGACGATCAGATTCTGCGGATCGTCGCCGATCATCACCGCGTTGCCCGTCGTCGCGAGCTTGCCAATCGGTTCATTCTCGATGGAAATCGCTCGTCATCGCCTTCCGTCGTGCCGTCGGTCCAGGGCGAATACAGATTGCCGTCGGACGCCCAGGAGGGATACCACGTATCGCCGTAATTCCGCGTGTGATACGTCCCCGTGAAATAGACCCCGCCGAATTGCTTGGATTGCTCGAACGGGCAATCCTTCGGCGGCTGATTGGGCCAAACGAAACCTTCGGCCGGAACTTTGATGATCTTTTGCGTCGCCTGGGCGGCGGATGCGCTTTCGTCGGCGTATAATAAGGACGCCAAAGGCAAATGCAATGCCACAATGCATGCCCGGCAAAAGGACCAAAGAAGTCGATCACTTTAGTGAACTATACCGAGTGGCCATCTTATTCTCCTTAAAAAATGGAATAAAGTATTATGGACCCGCTTATTGCTTGTTCACAATGATCGTATGAATCATTATTTATAACAGAATGAGGCATGCAATCAAGTGAGGCCGCTTGCGGTATTGACTGGGTGTGAGAACGGCCATCCGCTTGAAGATTCGATGCAGGGTTATTTTAGTATTCCCGAATTAGTTAGTTTCCTCTAGCGTCAATCTCAAGTGTGTCCCACAACTTAGCGGGCAGAAACCGCATGTCAAGATACATTCCTTTCCTTGGACGCCTGAAACCTGAAAGGGTCGATTCTCGGGACTCTCAGAAAAGGATGAGTTGCTGGGACGCCGGCGCGACGCTGGAACGATTAGTCGGCCGCATGCAGCGCGGCCAGCGGTGCCAGCAGCAAGGCGATGAGGGTGATAGTCTGTTTCATACGGATTTGCTCATGGGGCGTTTTTCACCGGAGGATTTCCGGTCTTCGCGACGTACTCCCCGATGACCACAGTTTGATTGAGTTGCGGGGCAGTGGCCGGCAGAATAAGGGTCTTCCCGTCGCTAGTTTCCGCCGTGATGTGATATTCAAAGTCATCCGGCGCGGCCGGCAATGTCGCTTGATACACCGCACGGGCAATGTGCGTGGCCGGGATTTCTTTCCATTCGCCTTTGCCGAGGGGGCGAATGTGGACCGTGACGGATTTCACCGGCTGTTTGTCGAGGGCGATGATGCGGAGGGCAAGCTGTTCGCCTTTTTGCACCTTGCCCCGGGCGTGAGAAGAGTCAGCAGCGGTTTGCCTGTGTAGGTTTGCGTGGGTTTCGCCTCGGGGGACAGCGACCGGCTCAGGGCGGCAGCGAGGGCGGCATCATGCTGCGGCAGCCACTGACGCCAGGTGCTGCCGTGTTGTTCGAGCGCGGCGATGGTGCCGAGTTCGCCGGGGGTGGAAACGGTGGCGATTTCAAGACGCATCAGTTCTTCGTGTCGCCGCGTCAGTTGCAGGCGCAGCAGGAGCGCGGCTTCGGCGAGTTGTTTGCGGGCAGCCGGGTCTTTCTCGGCAGCGAGCGTCTCCATGGCGGCATCGAGCGCGCCGCGTTCGCAGGCGATTTGCATCATGGTTTCGGAGGCTTTCAGGGTGTTCATCCAGTAGTCGAAACGTTCGAGGTTGCCGGTGCCGACAACCTGCGGGCGCAAGGCGGCGAATTGTTCGACAAACCGGTAATGCTCTTTGACTTTGTCCCACGGCTCGCGCAGCAGGCGGATGCCCCAGCACGAACTGCCGGCGTATTCGCGCTCTTTGGTGAACGCGGTCGTGAATCCATCGGCAGCGGTCAGGATGTCGGCGGCTTGCCGCGCCACGTTGTTGCCGAAGTTCGCAACGCAAAAGTCGAGGTAGAAGTCATTCGCCGGCATGGCGCGATCCATTCCGTCGATGCCGGCGCGTTTTGGGCGATGTCCGCTTCGTAATTCTCAACCGCCGGGCCGCCGATGTTGATGCGGTGCGCGTATGGACCGGCAGGCATTTGTTCGACGCTGCCAGTGGGTGAAATCACGGTCCGGGCTTCGGCGGTGCCGGTAATCTCCATGGCGGAAATGAACGGGTACTCGACCTTCGGCAAGAAACGGATGTTCAATGTGCCGTCGGTGACGCGGACGTTTGGCACAGTGATGTCGAACGCGTGGTTCTTGCCGACCTTGGCGAATACATCGAGATCTTCCGCAGCAGTGTTTCCCTGCACACTCACGCCAAAGATCCGTTTGCCGGCGGCGGCGTAGTGAAGCTCGTTGAACTTCAGCACCACTCTGTAGGTGCCGTTGGGGATTTCAACGGGATAGGCTTCGAGGTCGTAACGCAGGCTTTGATACACGGCTTGCGCGGCACCGGTTACCGGTTCCTTGGAAGTCGCCACCGCGCCGGAGCGAACCGACGGTTTGCGCAGGGGTTGTGTTTTCGCCCAGCCCTGATCCCATGCGGCTTGAGCGAGCGCGGAAATGTTTTGCGCGAGGGCCTTGGTGTGCCAGTGGATGCCGATCAATCCCGTGCAGCCGAGATGCCGGGCATCCACGGCGTCGTAGCGCATGCCGCTCGACCCACGGCTGGTAGCCGGTCTTGTCCGGGTCGCCCTCGAACCACGGGATGGCCCACTTGGGACGGTTTTTGATATTGGCAAATGCCGGGTCAATCGGCACGTGGCCGACGTGGAGATTGATGTTGGCCATGGGCGATTCCGGGGAAGCATCTGGTCCCACGCCGAACGGTTTTGCTGCGGACCGAGCACCCAGCCGGAAGTGGCCAAAGCAAACGGCCGGCCCAAGTCATCGAGCGCGGCGAGGGCTGCCTTGAAATCGTTTGCTGTCGCGTTGGCTTGGCCCGGGGAGTTGCCGCTCCAAATCCAACCCTCGGGCGTCCACGTCCAGAAATAATCCACCGGCGCGTTTTTCATCAACCACTTGAACATGCCGTGGTAAATCTCCCGCGCCCGCTCGGTTTTGCCCAAATCCTGCAATCGTTTGGCGGCGGGACCGGGAATGTGCAGCGGCGATTCCGTGCCCACGCAGACCTTGATGCCCAACGCATGAGCATCCGCCACCGTGACGCCCAGCAGCCGGGCCACGCGCTCGAAGTGACGACCATCGGCGTCTTCGATTTCCGAGCACATATCGTCCACGGTGAAAAGCTCGGCCGCGCCGGCGGTGTAGGCGCTGGTCTTCAACGGCTTCAGACCCCAGGTGCCACTGCCGTGCGTACTGCGGAACCAGCCGGCGGGATATGCGGTGCGGACAGAGCCGTCATCCGCCACATCCTCCGCCACGCCTCGCCAGACCAACGGTTCCCAGTCGTAACAATGCATGCCGATGAAGTTCATTCGCATCTTGGCGAGTTGCTCCACATAAGCCCTGTAATCATCCGTGCTCCACCAGTCCGGCCCCTCTGGGAAGTCGTGAAAAGGCAGGATGCCGCGCGTCTCGAAGATCGGCCTGCCGATTTCCTCCTTCACTGCCGGCAACTCCTTGAGTTGCTCATCCGGTATCACATCGCCATGCAGGTAGAACCGCACGCCGAGAAGTTCGGCATACCGGTACGCTCCGTACAACACGCCCACATCGCTCCCGCCGGTAATGCTGTGCGGGTGGAGCCGGTATTCCTGTGCTCCGAGTGACGGATCAATCTTCAGTGCGATGCCTTCACCGGCTTCCGCCACCGGTAACAGCTTACCAGTGCGCAGATAGACGTACCGGCGAA
The DNA here is from genome assembly GCA_963753625.1 of uncultured Chloroflexia bacterium. Lineage (GTDB taxonomy): Bacteria > Chloroflexota > Anaerolineae > Anaerolineales > Anaerolineaceae > UBA6107. The sequence goes on along the minus strand of CAVWCP010000002.1, from coordinate 4,833 downwards.
TCTCTTTCGCGGCGAGTTTCACATTGGCCGGGGCACCGGACGGACAGACGATTGTTTGGGCAGAGGCAATGCTTGTGATGAGGACGAGGATGCTAGCGATGAGTTTCTTCATTCCTCTATCTCTGTTTCGTGTTGTCGTGTCTTGAAAAACTCCACCGGCACGTCGTTCTTCTGCTTTGGCCCCGGCGTGCTACGGCCGTCGCATCTGGCCGCTTATGGCGGAGTGGAACTGAGGCGGGATGTGGAGTGTGTCACTCGAGAACGCGGTGCTCTCAGTATACCCACGCGGCGGCCTCATAGCGAGACTTAACGTCCGTATTGGGGGCAACACGCGTGTTCCGCAGGTTTCAGAAATGCCTTCCCTTTCCAACACCCCCCGATCACTTCATCCTTCAGCCGATTTCCCCGCCAAGCAACTCCGAGATTGCCATGTCTGAATTCAAAGCGCTGGAAAGCCGTCAAAATCGAGGTTCTCGACAGTCTCCACCCCCCTGTAGACGACTGTTCGTATCGTCGCAACTGCCCAACCCGCTGACGGAAGAAGTCTCTGCCATTGATAGCGAAGGGAGGACAGCAGAAAGCCTGCGACCAAGAAATCAACTCCACTATCCCGCAAATCCTCATCCAAAATTTCTCGCTCCACGCATACATACTCTTATGTGGAGCTTTCAATTTTGGCTATTGCTGCGGGAGCAACTCGACAGAGGCGCCTACAACGACCTGTTTCGCCAGGAACTGGAACGGCTCTTATCGCGTTTGACCGATCCCATACAGCGGCAACATGCCGAGACAATGCTCGATTTCGACTGGACCCGCTATATGGCTGGCGCCGTCCGCCGATCCACCGGAATCACCAGCCAGGACGAAATCGACGAAAAAGTCCACGAGATCGTAATCCGCATGTTGGTTTCACCGGGTGGATTGTTTCGAGATTACGATGAACGGCAGACATGGACCTTTCCGATTGAGGTTCAAGAGGACACTGGCCAACGCTCTGAAAAACTCTGACGGAAAAGGAGAGAAACCGAAGAAGATACATCCCATCCGTTCCCATTCGTCAGGAATTCGTGCCCGGTGGGGTCACCGCGGACGATCTGGTTGCCCGAGGGACGCCGGAAGGCGATCCAAGACTGCTCGATGATTTTCGGGAGTTGGTACGGCGGCAGTTGGGCGCCATTGCCGTTCGTGTATTTGATGCGCGCCTGGAAGGGATTGAAATGAAGACCCTGCCTGGCGTCAGTTCTTACACGGTCAAGAAAACAGTGCAGGAGATCAAAGCCTTGGCGAAAAAGTATGCCATTGCCGTGGGTGATCCGAGTCTGTTGCGTCAGATCGAACGATTGATGGCCGCCGAGGAAATGACGGTACAACGGCGGAAGGCAGCCATGCAGCCAGCGGGTGGTGGCCCGTGGATAGCTTTTCCCAGTGGTTGAAGAAGAACCAACGCAGCCTGCCCCCGGCAGACAAAATCCAGGCATTCATTTCCGATGCGGGGACGGCAGGGGTATCGGATCGGCGACTGCGGAGCCTGATTGATCTGCCCCCGAAGCTCTTCGATCCATTGCTTCACGCCTTGGTAACCTCGGGACAAATCCGCGCCGTCAATCGGAACGGGGAGGTGGTGTATTACGGGATCGGGCTGTAAAGAACAGACGGTGCTCTGCAAACGGGGCAGGAGTCCCAACGACCACCCTTGGCTCCAGGGATTCTCAAAATAATTGATGTATTGTTATTACCGATTCAGCCTCTTGGCGATCTCGCACTGCTTTCGATGGTCGTGGCGCATTTGGGCTACGATTTCGCGTTCCTTGTGGTTAAGATGATGGGCCATCGCGGGGGCTCCGTTCAAAAGGGTTGCTTCCGAAAGACCACCCTTCCCCGCGATGCTTTCACCTATACCAGTTTTCTATCTCGTTGCGATTCAATTTTGACACCAAGAGGCAATAACCAGGAGCCCGCACGCTTTCCCTTACGGCAGTTCAATTGGGGCGTCTTCGGGCAGTTCCATATACTTGATGTTACCGCCCATGTCTTGCACTCTGAGTTTGAGCGTCTTCTCCTGACCTGGGGCGGGATCGCCGAAAAGGTCTGCGTACTTGCCCAAGTCCGTCTTGAACTTGCCCTGGAACACGGACTGCACCTTTTTGGTAACGTCCACACCGGGCGTTTCGTACCGCTTGTCGGTCGCGTAAACGCGGAGCCTCAACGCCGTCGCATCGCAGATGTAATTCCCGTTGTTGCCGATAGCAATATCGACGTGCTTTCCCAGGTCGCCGGGATTGATGTGAACGACAAACTCGGATTCGATGGGCGCCGGTTCCCTTTCGTCCCTGTTCCAGATACAGAGCATCAAGAACCACCGGCGTCTTGTCATCTTTCCAGTTGACGAGCTTCAGTGAAACACCGTTGCCGCCGGGATTGGTGAACAGCTTTCCCGAAATGCCAATACTCTTGCCGGAAAGCTGCGAGCCGGGAGTCCAGCGGATCACGTTATAGCTGTCGACATCGGCTATCGGATGTGTAATCAGGAACTGTCTTCGCTGGTCTGCCGGAATAAACCGGTCGAACATGTCTCTCGAAAAATGCCGTCCCCAGTTTTCCTCCATGTTCTGCGCAGGCATGTAATCGGCGAAGAAGCCCAGGTTCGCGCCTCCTTCCAGACCGTAAGCGTATCCAAGCGGGCAGCCGTCAACCTTGAACTTTGAGTTCAACTGCTTCCTGTCGGACTCTTTGGCGGTGGACAGCAGAGCGTCGTTCTTGCAGTTGAACAGCGACCACGAACCGGATTTCGATTTGTCGGGAAACACAGCCGGCACGTCCTGCTTGCCCTGCGGGTTCTGGTAATCGGCAGCCAAATCGGCAACCAATTCGCCGTCAACGGCGAACAGATCCTTCCAGTGGCTATCGCCTTTCGGACCATACCACGCCATCGTAATCTCCCCGTTGGCCGACTGACGCGGTTCCGAGAGCAATTCGTCGTCTACGATACGAATCGATTTCGTATCGTTGAGATTCGGAATCTTGAAATACACGTCGATACCGTTCGGATCGACGAACTCTGTCAGAACGACATCGACCGGGTCACCCGTGCGTTCGGGATTCGTCCAGGCTTTAACGACGACCTTCTGTCCGTTGGGACGGACGGAATCGTCCAAGATCGGGTTGCCGATACTGGTCGGATCGAGAACCAGATCACGGGGTTCCGGGCATTTTTTGAGCACTTCCGCGTTCAGTTTCTCGCTGAACGTAAACAGAACCGGTCCCCGCATCAGGGCAACGCGGCCTTCCTGAATCATCCGACCACGAACGAAACGCCAGTTCATCGGCATGGAGATGGTTAGAATGTCGCCGGATTTCCAAAGCCGTTTGATTTCCGCGTAGCCGAGTTGCGGACTTAGTCAGGGCGCATGGCACATCGCACACGGCACACTCAATCCTTTCTGCCCAGCGCGGAGTGCGGAATCGGAACGCGAACTCCACCGGTTCGGAACACGTAAACGTCAGTTTGACTTCGCCGGAGTTCGGATACTCGGTTTCCTCTTTGATTTCAACGGTCTTGCCGTTGACATCGAATTTCTTGTCGGAGCTGGTGAACAGGTTCAGCGCGATACCGCCGTCCTGGGTGCGGTAGTACACCTTCTGCGGCAGTTCGGCAACCGCGCGTCGGAAGTTGCCGTTGCAGCAGAAGGTATCGCCGCTTTGAAAACTCCTCTTCCCCGTAAACGGCGTGAAGTAGCAAATATGGCGACCGTCCGGGGACTGCGCCCCGAACAGGGCGTTGTAAATCGTCCGTTCCATAATATCCCCATACCGCATATCGCCTTCCAATCGCATGAGGCTGTCGATCCAGCGGAGAAAATAGGCCGTAACGCAGGATTCTTCGATACTCCCCGAACCTTTTTGATTGTACGTGAAATGCTCTCCTTCGGAGGTTGAACCGGTAACCAGCAGGCCGCCGCGTCCCTGTTCGAGCAATTCCTGTTTCATCCACAGGCTCTTTTTGAGGTAATCGTCGCCGCCGATCAAACGATACAGTTCCGTGTCGGGGTACATGTGCGACAGCATGACGTAGACGTGGTAGTGTGCTTTGGAGATGTTCTTCTCCCACGCATCGAACGGTTTCAGGTAATACCAGTGCGGCTCGTATTGCAGGTTCCTGGCGAAGTCCAGATACTTCTTGTCGCCGGTTACACGATACAGTTCGACGAATCCTTCCGTGATTCCCGCAATGGACGTTCCGGCGGGAATAATATGTTCCCCTTTATCGTTCGCGGGGAACATCCTCATGATGTAGTCGGCCATGACTCTCGCGTCCGCCAGGGATTGGGGATTCCCCGTCGTGCGATAGTTCCGCACCAACGCCAGATTGAAGTATTCCTGCTCGTGGAGAATCCAGTTGACAACGTTTTGATAGTTGTTCGGCTCGACGTTCCAAAACCCCAGGTATCCGTCCGGATCGCGGGAAGCCCGCAGTTGATCCATAATGTACTGCGTTCGTTGGGCAACTTTCGGGTCGCCGGTGTATTGGGCAAACAGGCTGCCCGCGTCCAGGACCTTGCCGATGCCGTAGTACACATTGCGTGTATCACCCCGGGCAGTGCGGTTCCTGAACTTGTCCAGCCAGTCCCGGTCCAGGTTGAGAACCATGTAGTTCTTGTAAATCAAGTCCATGATGCGTCGGTCGATTTCGCCGCCCGTCATTTCCTGGTGAGTGAGCCTTGCCGAGATCAACTTGTCCCCGATAAGCGGTTTGACGACATCCCGTTCGCCCGCAGACAGTGCGCCTGTCAAAGCAACGAGCATTGCGATGGTGAGTAATCGTTTCATGCTGTG
>CAVWCP010000001.1:0-477200 GCA_963753625.1 uncultured Chloroflexia bacterium | reverse complement strand
GAGTAGCTGCTACAGCACCGGTCGCGCGTGGTCATCGCCTCGGTGTCAGCGCGCGTTCGAGCTCGTCGATTCGCTGGCTGATCTTCCGTCCACCGCGCTTCTTCCGTCCCCACGACCCCCGTGAGCTCCGCCTCCTGCTCCCTGAGCCGCTGGACGTCGGCGGCCTTCTGGGCAAGCATGGCCTTCGTCAACTTCACCTGGGCGCTCAACGAGTCGCGCTCGGACGCATCGGCCGCCCGCGGCGCAGCATCCTCCATCATGGCCAGCCGGTCCCGGCCTTCGCCGCTTCCCGTTCGGCGGTGACAATCATGTCGCGCACGTCCTCGAGCCGCCGCCGCGCCGCGTTGAGCCGCTGGTCTTGCAGTTGAAGCCGACCCATCGCGAGCTGCACGCGAGGGCCGGCCGAGGCCAACTGCTCCATGGCGGCCCTCAGGCCCCTCACCTCCGCGAGGAGCGACTCCATCACTGCGCCGTCCTTTGCGCGTGTCTCCTGCCCGGCGACGGTGAGCCACGGCGCCGCGGACAGCGCGAGCAGGCACGCAAGCAGGCTCAACCAGCGTCGCTTGGATGTCATCACGGCGTCTCTCCCCTGGCCTGACCACTGAGCCCTAAGCCCTGAGCCCTAAGCCTCGAGCCCTAAGTGCTTCGACTCGCAAGTACGGCCACGAGTCGTTTCGCTGCACGTGGCCGCTCATGCTCGCTCAGCACTTAGTCCTCATGGCGCAATACGTTGCCGTATTTGCACATCGAAGGACTAAGCCGTAAGCCTTTCGTGTTCCTCGCTCCGCCGCTTCAGGCCCGCCGCTTCCAGAGCGAGGTAGCGCTCGTTGATCCCCTTCGTCAGCCGGGCGAACAGCGGCCCGAGCCAGCCGGTGAACTCCAGCGAGAGCGTGGCCTGGCTGCCAGCGCCGCTCGGCTCCACCGAGTGGTGCGCAGCAGGTGACCAGGAACCCGGGTCCGCGCGACACCCACGTGAATGAGCGGCCTGGCTGGAGGCCCGTGACTCTCCACAGGGCCGGGGGAAGGCACAAATGGCGGACGACGGCGCGCGACCCGACGCGCAGTGGACCGGCGTCGCGACGCCTGATGCTGCGAACAGTTGGCGTCCACTCGTGCCAGCGCTCGATGTCGCTCATGATCGACCACACGCGGTCTGGCGACGCGAGGATGTCTACGCGCGCCTTGTAGGTCGTCATACTCGCAGTATAGCTGCCAGGCTGGCTGCTACAGAGGGCGGGCGCGGAGGGCTGGTCCTCGGCTCGGTGACCGCCCGACGGCCGACGCGGCGACCTATACGGCGGCGGGCTTGCTGCTCCTCGCCATCGCGCTCGCCGCCGACATCGTTCCAGCCCTGCGAATCGCTGCCATTCAGCCGGCCGAGGTGCTGAAGAGCGAGTGATCGCGGCGCTGACTTGGGCTTTCCGTTCGCGAATGTCGGGGCCGTGCGAAGTGGAGGTTAGCGAATCTCGACGGAATCCGGACGTTGCGCGGCTTGGAGGGAGGAGGGGCGGGCGGTTGCCAGCCGAGTTGCACGATCTCGAAGTCGTTGGCGGTGGAGGCCGGCGAATGCGGGGTTGAGGATTCCGTGTTCCAGCGGGCATCGTAAGTGCCGCTGAGGCGTTCATCTCCGAGCCATTGTCCGCCACGATCAGGCCGTATCGCTTCATTGCGCGGAAGATCTTCTGTGCCTCCGCCGGGAAGCGGGAGAGATCGACGCCGGGCTTGAGCCGAAGCCGGGCTCCCATCGGCAATGCCTGCGAGTTGGAGCCAGCAGAGTGAGACGCCGGGTAGACGTGCCCGTTGGTCGCGCGAACCGTGACGCCAAAAGCATGGTTGATCTCGCCCGCGCCGAACACCTCGTCGTTGTACCGCACGAGTCCCGGGAGAATCGCCAGGCCCGCGGCGTCGGCGGATGTCCAGCCGTCTGGCCGGCGGTCGTTTCCTCGTCTGGTCGAAGAAGGCGCCGGAGCCTGCGTGCCAGGACGCGCCGTCGAAGAAGACGTTGTACAGCCAGTACAGACGCCGGTTGTCGCGGTCGACGATGATCAGGTGGCGATCGGCCTGGCTGCGAAGGTCGACGTTGGCCGGCGCCCCGCCTTCGATCCAATGCGCCTGGGTGGCCGCCTCCATCGGAATCGGATAGAACGCGTAACTCCGGCCGGTTGCGTGGTCGACGCCGTCGCTTTCACTCCCATACAGGAACGACACGCTGACCTTTGGCTGGGTGCCGTCAACCACGACGTACAGGAAAACTCATGCATGTGTCGATGCTGCCCGGGGCAACGTCGCCGCCGAAGTCGGGATGCAGGCGCCGGCTGCCGCCGTTGTTGATGAACGACACGAAAGTCGCCGAGCGTGCGTCGACCGGCGCGGTGGTGACGTCGGTGTTCCGCCAATTATCGGCGGGGAAGAGAGGAAGCAGGCCAGGGAGAACGCCGCCCGACTGCGGCGCCGCAAGGGTTGCCGCGGCAAGGGCGCCGGCGAAGGCAAGCGAGAGCAGGGCGCGGGATTGGGGCACGGACGAGCACGGCGTCATCAAGGAATCGGGAGCAATCGACGTGCCCTGATGAGCTGCGGTGATTCCGGCCGCGAATCGCCGATCGCGGCTGCCTGTCCCTGGCGGCGCCGACGGCTTTGGCGCCTGATCCGACGAGAATGTAACCGACTTGGTTGGACTCCGTCGACTCCGTCGACTCCGTCGACTCCGTCTCCTACATGATCCACGCGTAGCCGAGCTTGATGAAGAACGTCCGGTTCTGACGCTGCAGGTCGTTCGACTGGTCGCCGCCGGGTTGTCCGAGTAGCCGGCGAAGAGCACCGTCTGCGGGTTGAGCTTGTACGAGAACAGTACTGCAGAACAGCCGGCGCGTGCGGCGTCTATGGGGAGGTATAGAGCCCGGTGTCGCGCGTGATGTCCGTGTACTGAGGATGGCCCGCACGAAGGTCCGGACGTTCAGGTGGTACACGGGCTTGAGCTGGCTCAGGTTCGCGCGGCACAGGCGTCCGCCGCTGACCGACAACTCGTCGAGGTTGTAGCTGAGACCGCAAGCTGACCCGCCTGATGGGGCGGTACTCGACCGCCGGGCATGAGCTGGAGCACCTCGTCGCCGCCCGGCCGTTCGCGAAGTCCACGCCGCCGCCAAACCGGCCGATACAACTGGACATTGGTATCGCCCGTCGGCTTGATCCCGCAAGAAGTTCGGCCGCCGGTACTCGTAGCGCACGCCCTTGTAGACGACGATGTCGGAGGCATGTTGAACTGCCCCTGGGTCTGGTACGGCCCCGTGTAGTTGACGAACCCCGCCACGGTCTGGTCGGTCAGCGTCCAGTCCGATGTGGTTCGCCATCCGCGCCCCGACGTCGATCGTGTTGAACCACGACCACCCGCCCCGCTGAACCGCGGCTGCAGCCGTCGCCCGAAGAATATCCGCGAGTCGACACGGGGCACAAAACCCGGTCGCTTCGGAATCCAGGGCCGTAAGCTTCGTACGACGCCGAATGCCGTCCAGGTTCGTGTCTGGTGCTGAACTCGATCGTGGCGCTTACCGCCGAATGTGCCCGTCGGCTGGCTGAAGTCGGGCGACACGGCGCTGGGTACGGCGTCTTCACTCTGGAGGTACTGGAGACGGAACGAATCGGACTGGTGACGCGCCAGAACAGGTCCGACGCCGACCTGGCGGTTGTGGTAGCCACTCCCCTCGCGGCCCGGCGTAGAGCAGCCCGACGTGGATCCTCGGCCGACGTCCCGGCGGTACCGGCCCACGATCGCGTCACGTCGCCGTCCAGCGGTGGTGGTTTCCGAACCCTGGTTCGCGGGGAAGAGAGGTTGTTGATCCGGTCTGCGTGACGAAGACGCCGACGCGTTTGCGCCCTGCTTTCCGGTGAGCTTGGCGCCGCATGCGGGTCGGCGACCGTGCGCGTGAAGACGGCCTGGATGGGCGTGGTGAAGAAGTCGATGCCCTCGAGGAAGAACGGCCGCTTCTCGGGGTAGAACAGGGCGAAGCGCGTGTTGACGTCCAGTTGCGCGACGTCGGCCTCGACCTGCGAGAAGTCGGGGTTGATCGTGCCGTTGAGCGTCACGTTGGGCGTGATGCTCCAGCGCGCCGTCAGGCCGACGTCGGCCTTCGGAGTCGCCGCTCTCAGCCCGCCGTCCGGGGACGCCCGCTCGTCGGTGCGGCTGCCGGTCACGGTGGGTCGAACTCGACGTTGCGTCCCGGGCGAGGCCCTCGAAGCCCGTGATCTTGTCGAACTGGCAGAGGAGGCAGCGCTGTTGCGGTCGCGGGGCTGCGCGATCCGGTGGCGCACGTTGCGCGGCCACGTCGGCGCCTCGAAGCCCCACGTCTGCGGGCCCTGCCCGGGCTGGAAGCGCAGCGACTTGAACGGCAGCGCGATCTCGACGATGTAGCCGTCGCGGTGATGCGGCCCGCCGGGCCCAGATCATGTCCCAGGACCAGTCCTCGAGCCGTCCGCTCGCTGAAGACCGCGTCCATCTGCACGCCGAGCGGATTGATGCGGAACTGGAAGGCGCGGCGCTCGTCGTTGAACGTGTCGATCATGAAGCCGACGTGTCGTCCTGGATAGCGTGTCAGTTCGTCGCGGTCCGTGAGATGGGCGCGGATGTCGCGCCGGCTCCGGATCGAGCGCGCGGAACGCGATGTAGAGGTTGCGCGCGTCGTAGGTGACCAGGCACTCGGTGCGGACCGGCGCGGGGATGTTGTCGCCCGGCAACCACTCGTAGCAACGGGCACGTCGCGGCGTTCTCCACGCGTCCTCGTCGAGCACCCCGTCGATTCTGATCGCCGCTGTCGCGCGGCCCACCTTGAAGGTCATCGGTGGCGGCAGCCTCCTCTCGGCCACCGGCGTCCGCTGGGCCCCGGACTCCCCCGCGTGGAAGAGCAGGAAGAACGCGCCGAGCACACGAAGTCCCAGGGCCCGCGAGAGCATGACCGGTTAGACGGTGACATGCTTGCTCCAGTTCTGAGCCCGCCCGGGCCAGCCAGCAGAGTCGAAGCGCGCGTCGTCTGAAGCGCATCGGCGTTCGAGCCAGCATCGCCGGCCACGCGCACGCCTGAAAGCATCGCCTGCCCGGGCGTCGCACCACGCGGGACCAGCGCCGGGTTCTGCTCAAAGGCCTGACACGCGCAGACAACTGCGGATCCACAGGTGGCATGCCCCACATGGCTGCGGCCGTGGCCCACCAGGCGAGCCCGACCGTCGGCGCATCGCGAATCAGAAGAAACCTGACGCCCGTCGCGTCGAACGTGAACGACAGCGGGAGGACGGTGAACAGGACCGCGACGACGAGGGTCGACGTGCGGTGCTTCAACAGTTGACGCGTTCGGTCGAGGGCGATCTTCTCCGCGGTCGGGTCGGCGGCCAGCGGGGCCGCGAGCTGGAAGTCGGCTGCGCGCGCCGCCTCGACCTCGCGTGCCAGGGCCGGGTCTCCGAGAAGATACTCCTCGACGAGGACACGAGTGTCGGTGCTGGCCTCGCCAGCCAGGTAGACGGTGAGCAGGTCCTTGACGACATCGCGCGTCACGGTCACGGTCGTTCCCCTTTCCGCACCCGGCCGCCAGCCAGCCGGGCTTCCGCGAGTTTCAATCGCGCCCGGTAGCGCTTTCACCCGGGCCGCGCGGGAGAGATGCCGAGCATGGCCGCAATCTCCTCGTACAGCAGTTGTTCGTCCGCGCGGAGCGGGACCGCGGCACGGTCCGCGTTGGGCAGCGTTTGCAGGGCCGACAGCACCGCGCGCAGTTCGGCGCGCGCCCCCGCCTGCTCCTCCGGGTCCGGGCGTTGGTCGACATGCTCCCCGAGCACGCCCAACCGTGACGCCCGCCGGTGATGTTTTCGAGGAAGAGGTTCCGCGCGATTGTCAGCACGTACCACCTTGACCGTTCCGAGGAATCGAGCCGCTGCCGCGCATGCCACAGCCGGACGAACGTCTCTGGATGTGATGTCATCGGCGAGGGCAGGATCGCCTGACAGGAAGAGCGCAAAACGGCGAACGTCGCCGGCGTGCGCCTGGTACAACTCGGAGAACGTGGTGGCCAACGGTCGTCTCCTCCCAACGGGGAACGGCCCCGCGCTCTTCCTATGTACGGCGCAAGCCGTTCGATGTTACAGCCGGCCGCTCCGACTGATAGGATACCCACGCCATGACACCCCGCGACCGGATTGCGGCGGCCTGCGCGCACCGGCAGCCCGATAAGCTGCCAGTCGATTTCGGCGGCGGATTCCAGACCGGCATGCATGTCAGCATGGTTTACAAGCTGCGGCAGGCGCTCGGACTGGATCGGCCGGGCACGCCGGTCAAGGTGGTCGAGATTTATCAGATGCTGGGCGAAATCGCGCCCGACCTGCGGCGACGCGCTGGGGATCGATACCGTGTGCCTGCACGGCACCGGGACGATGTTCGGCTTCCCGCAGACCGAGTTCAAGGAGTGGCAGCTGGCCGATGGCACGCCGGTGCTGGTGCCCGACGATTTCAACACCGCAGTACGAGCCCAACGGCGACCTGCTCCAGTAGCCCGGGGACGACCGCTCGCGTGCCCCCCAGCGGACGGATGCCGGCGGGCAGCTATTTCTTCGACGCGATCATTCGGCAGGAGGCGATCGACGAGGACGCGCTGAATCCCGCCGACAATCCGAGGAGTTCGGGCCCGTCGCGACGGATCTCGCGCACTTCCGCGCGCTCGCCGCGGCCGCCGACGCACGACCGCAGGCGTGTTCTGGACCTTCGGCGGGCTGACCTTCGGCGACATCGCGCGGTGCCCGCGACGTTCTCCCGCACCCCAAGGGGATCCGCGACATCAAGGAGTGGTACGTCTGCACGGCCATCGCGGCCAGAGTACATTGAAGCGGTCTTCGACCGGCAGTCGCGAGATCGCGATGGGGAACCTGGCGCGGCTGCACGCCGCGGTGGGCGACCGCGCGGCATCATCCAACCAACGGCACGGACTTCGGCACGCAGGACGCGCCCTTCTGTCTCGAAGACGCTATCGCGCTCTGTACCTGCCCTACCAGAAGCGCGTCAACGGCTGGATCCACACGCACACGCCCTGGAAGACGTTCATGCACTGCTGCGGCGGCATCGCGCCGCTGCTGACGCCGATCGTCGAGGCGGAGTTCGACATCCTCAACCCGGTCCAGTGCTCGGCCGCGGGGATGGAGCCCAGGACGCTGAAGCAGCGGTACGGCGACCGGCTGGTGTTCTGGGGCGGCGGGGTCAACACGCAGCAGACGCTGCCCTTCGGCACGCCGCCGAGGTGCGCGAAGAGGTGCGGGAGCGGATCGAGATCTTCGCCGGGCGGCGGCTTCGTCTTCTGCCGATCCACAACGTCCAGGCCAACACGCCGATCGAAAACCTGCTGGCCATGTTCGAGGTCGTGCGGGAGTACCGGGAGTCCGGTACTGAACCGCCTTCACGTTTAAAAACCGGTGATTTACCCCATACCTGTTCCAGCGCTTTTATCATTGCCCGGGTTTCGGGTAATTCCAGGTCAGAAATGCTTGGATGGCCCCCACTAATCATTTCAATTTCCCATCTGACAGAATCAGGAGCATTTAATTTGAAGAATTCAATCAGGTATTGATGGACTTTTTCTGGCTCCTGGTTTGGTACAAGGCGTGTTGATATTTTAGCCATGGCTTTGGCAGGGATGATTGTCTTCGATCCAACTCCAGTGAAGCCAGAGAGAAAACCGTTTACTTCAAGAGTGGGGCGGGCACCTACTCTTTCAATTGATGTATAACCATCTTCACCCCATAATTGTGAGGTACCCGTCTGGCCTTGGAAATAATCATCATCCAGGTTCAAGCGGGCAAGTTCTGCGCGTTCTGAATTGGTCAATTCAAGTACATCATCGTAAAAATGAGGTAGAGTGACCTTACCATTTTCATCGTGCATTTTTGATATGAGATTAATTAAAACCTGTGCAGGATTATGGACAACTCCACCAAATACGCCGGAATGCAAATCTTTATCAGGACCAAAAACGCGCACTTCAAAATATGCTAAGCCGCGTAAACCGTAAACCATCGTCGGAAGGTCAGGGCTGATCATTCCGGTATCAGGATTAAGGCAACTGTTGATTTCAATAGGTCTTTATGCTCAATTAGGAATGATTTCAGACTGGGTGAGCCAATCTCCTCCTCGCCTTCAAAGATAAATTTGAGGTTAACAGGGATTGGACCAGTACTCATAACGGATTCAATTGCAGCAAGGCAAGCAACTACCTGTCCTTTCATATCTGATGCGCCGCGGGCATATAAATAATCATTTTTTATCAAAGGAAGGAAAGGATCGTTATTCCAAAGATCGATCGGGTCAACGGGTTGGACATCGTAATGTCCGTAGACCAGGATCGTAGGTCGATCCTCTCCGGCAAGCAAGTAGTCACCGTAAACGATGGGGTGTTTTGTCGTTGGGAAAATACTGATATTCCTAATACCAATCTTCTTCAATTTTTCTGACAGGAACTGTGCACAGTTTTGCATATCAGGGAGATTTTCTGGGGATGTTGAAATAGACGGAATTTTTAAGAATTCTTCAAGAAATGCCAGGAATTCGTTGTTTTTTTCGTGAGCGTAAGTTAGGGCTAGACTGCGTGTATCCAAGATATTCACTCCTGATTTAGATTTACTGAGAATTATAGTCTCAAATCTCTCAGAAAAATTATTGATATGCTACAATATTTCATAAAATAGGACATGAAAATGATAATCATTAACTCGACCATAATTACCTGGGATCAAAATCGCTCCATTTTATATGGACATTCCGTTGTCATCAGAAATTCGATTATTCAGGAAATTGGACTTGCCGGTTATATCTTGAGCAAATATCCCGAAGACGAGATATTTGACGCCAAAGGTAAATTCCTGATGCCTGGATTCATTTGTGCCCATACTCATTTTTATGGCTTGTTCTCAAGAGGTTTATATATTCCGGGAACCCCTCCCAAGGATTTCCCGGAAATACTTGAGAAACTTTGGTGGCCTTTGGATTCTTCGTTATTGGCGGAAGATGTAAAGTACAGCTCTTTAATCTGTCTAATCGATGCCATCAAACATGGAACTACGACATTATTTGACCATCACGCATCGCCATTGTGTATTGATGGATCTCTCGACGAGATTGAATCGGCTTTTACCTCAACCGGGATGCGTGGTGTAGTCTGTTACGAAACTACAGATCGTTATGGAACAGAAAGTAGAGACAAATCAATAAATGAAAACCTCAGAATGATTGATAAATTAAATAATAACGAAAATTCTCTCGTAAGGGCAACATTTGGCTTGCATGCAAGTTTAACGCTTTCTGAAAACACTCTGGATAAGGTACGTAAGGTTTTACCTGATGGTGTGGGAGTTCATATCCATGTGTCGGAACACGGGGTTGACGAAGAGGATAGTCTAAACAAAACCGGCATGCGAGTGGTAAATCGCCTGGAAAAGCACCAGCTATTAGGGCAGGATACCATTTTGGTACATGGTGTTCATATGGATGACGCTGAAATCAAAATTGTTAAGTACACAAAATCATGGATGACTCACCAGCCAAGATCAAATATGAACAACGCGGTTGGAATGGCTGATGTGGAAAAAATGTTGGAACTTGGGATTCCAGTGTGTCTTGGTAACGATGGGTTCTCAAATGCGATGCTCGATGAATGGCGCACATGCTACCTGGCACATAAACTATGGACAAATAATCCGCAGAAAATGAATGGAAACTCAGTAGTAAAAATGGCAATTGAAAACAATTCTCAATTAGCCTCGCATTTCTTTAAAGGTGACAGCATAGGTAAAGTAGAAGCTGGGGCCAAGGCAGATCTTATTCTTGTGGAATATAAACCTATAACTGAAATTAATCCCGAAAACATCCCCTGGCATATTATTTTTGGATTCAGAGATTCCATGGTAAGCGATACCATGGTCAACGGTAAATGGTTAATGACTGATGGTAAATTGACCAATCTCGATGAAGAAAATATATCAGCTCAGGCTTTATTGTTATCTAAAGAAGTATGGAACCGTTATCACGCGAAATTTTAAAGTAGGAGATCAAATAGATGATTCAAAGAATCGGGATTATTGGTGGAACAGGGAAAGAAGGAAAAGGACTGGCATTTCGTTGGGCAAACGCAGGCTATGAAGTATTTATTGGTTCGAGGCAAATTGAAAAAGCCCAATTGGCGGCGGAGGAAGTAAATAGTCTTCTGGGGGAAGATTCGATAAAAGTTAAAGGTGTGGAGAATCAGCATGCTGCTGAAAATGGTGATATTGTCGTGCTTACAGTACCATATACAGCACATCGAACAATGATAGCGGAAATTTCAGGCGCTATTAAAAATAAAATCCTGATTGATGTAACAGTACCTTTAGTTCCGCCAAAAGTCACTAAAGTTCAAATGCCACCAGCTGGCAGCGCTGCACAGGAAGCAAAATCACTAGTAGATGATACAACCGAAATTGTGGCGGCGTTTCAAAACATCTCTTATGAGCGATTAATGCATGATAAGGATATTGATTGTGATGTACTGGTCTGTGGAAGTTCAAAAGCTGCCCGCCTGACAGTATTGGAACTTGTTCAAAAAGCTGGCATGATTGGTTGGGATGCCGGTCCTATTGAAAACTCTGTTGTTGTCGAAGGATTGACATCAGTTTTAATCGGTTTAAACAAGGAATTTGGGTCCACCACCGCTGGAATTAAGATAACCGGAATTATTCGTGATCATGCCGAATAGTGGTAGGTCAATGGAATTCCTGGCAATCCCCGGAATACCGTTAATTAATATTGGGGATGACGTTGCCCAAATTATCATTAATGCATGTAATGAAAACAAAATTATTCCAGTTGAGAATGATGTTTTTGTAATTGCCCAAAAAATTGTTTCAAAAGCTGAAGGTAGATTCAGAAGCCTGGAATCGGTCGAGCCTGGAATTATGGCTTTGTTTTACGCTTGGATTACGGGCAAGGATCCAAGGTTTGTCCAATTGATACTAAATGAGTCATCCCGGGTTGTTCGAGCCAGGAAAGGGACTCTTATTGTCGAGCATAAAATTGGATTCGTGTGTGCAAATGCCGGTATTGACCATTCCAATGTGATCCTTGCTGGTGAAAAAACAGATATCGTATACTTACTGCTGCCTGAAAAACCCGATAAATCAGCACAAGAAATCCGGAACGGCCTGGAAAAACACTATTGTAAGAAGTTTGGGATATTGATCATTGATTCACATGGTAGAGCCTGGCGGAATGGGACAATTGGAATGACCATAGGATTAGCTGGGATTCCTGGTTTGGTAGATTTGCGCGGCAAGGAAGACCTATTTGGTTATAAATTACGAATCACAACGCTTGGTGCTTCAGACGAACTCGCAGCAGGCGCTTCTTTGATAATGGGGCAAGCAGGCGAGGGGATGCCTTGTGTTCTTGTGCATGGTTTCCCATATGAATTTCGTGAATCCTCGATAAACGAATTGATTCGCTCCAAAAAGAAAGACTTATTTCGGTAAAATAGCCAATCTATGGGGATAGTAAAATGAAAGTCGTCGCATTAGCGGGTGGTGTGGGGGGAGCAAAACTGGTTAAAGGACTGTCCCAAATTATACCTAATGGTGATCTATCAGTGATTGTAAATACTGGTGATGACTTCGAACATTACGGATTGTATATATCCCCTGATATTGATGCCGTTGTTTATTCTCTTGCAAATTTGGTAGATCCTAAGCACGGATACGGAAGAGAAAACGATTCTTACAAATGTTTTGATGCATTGCATGAATTTAACGAAAATCCATGGTTTCGTCTTGGAGATAAAGACCTCGCGCTTCACCTGACGCGTACTTCGTTATTGAAATCAGGAAAAACTCTTTCTGAAGCCACGAGCATTATTAGTAATTCCTTAGGTGTTTCCGTAAAAATAATCCCAATGACGGACGACCCGGTTTACACAACGATTGAAACACAGGAACTTGGAGAACTGACCTTCCAGGAGTACTTTGTAAAGCATCGTTTTGAACCAAAAATTATTGCAATAAAATACAAAAACAGCCACATGGCGACATTATCTATTGCAGTTAAAGAGGCAATTACAGCTGCAGACCTTGTTGTAATTTGCCCTTCAAATCCATGGTTGAGTATTTTTCCTATTTTAAGTATCGGAAATGTTGAAACCTTGCTAATACAAAAGAAGGTTGTTGCTGTTTCACCTATCATCGGAAGAAAGGCGTTTAAAGGTCCAACTGCAAAAATATTTAACGAAATTGGGCAAAAACCGAGTGCAGCAGGTGTGGCAGAGCAATATAAACTCTGGTTAAATGGAATCGTAATTGATAATGCGGATATTGATCAATGTAATCTAATCGAATCATTTGGTATAAATGTGGTTGTTACAGATATAATGATGAGAGATGATGCAAACAAAAGAAGGGTCGCTGAAAAAGTTCTTGAATTCGCAGAATCGGTGATATAGAGAATTAATGACACTTTGGGCCATCGTTCCTGTAAAACCATTGAGAAGGGGTAAATCAAGGCTTTCAGTAATCCTATCGGAGGATGAGCGTACGGCATTAAACCAGACAATGTTAATTAATACGCTCAAGACGCTGGCAGCTGTTAAAGAAATTGACACCGTATTAGTAGTCAGCCGTGATCCAATGGCATTATCCATTGCCAGAGATTATGCAGCGCGCACCGTCCTTGAAGATGGCAATCCAGGATTAAATACAGCATTAAAGCGGGCTGCTTCCGTGGCAAAGGCTTATTTAGCCAATGAGATTTTTGTTCTACCAGCTGATCTGCCATTGATCAAGCCGGAAGATGTTGTTTCATTCTTAAACCTCGCGATTAAACCGCCGGAAATTATCATCGCACCGGATCGCAGGCGTGATGGGACAAACGCTCTCTTGATTAGTCCTGCAGACCTGATTGAATTCAGATATGGCCCTGGTTCCTTTTAACGCCCACATGAAAAACGCAAAAGAAGTGAATGCTCGAATTGAGGTTGTTGAATCCGAAGTTTTCGGTTTGGACTTGGACTTGCCGGAAGACATCCAACTTTTAAAGAAATATGATAACTTAAGAATAAATTCAGCAAAATAATTTCTTGGAGGAACAAATGCAAAAAGCCGCACTTTACTTACAAGATTCTCACGATCTTAGAGACGGACTAGATTATGCAAGGTATGCTGAAGGCAAGGGATTTGACGCAATATGGCAGGCAGAAAGTCGGTTGGTTAGAGATGCTATTGTTCCAATGGCTGCATATGCAGCCGTAACGGATAAGATCCGTATTGGATCTGGAGTAATAAACAACTGGACGAGGAATATTGGTTTGCTTGCGTCGACATTTTTAACTCTTGATGACCTTGCTCCAAATAGGATCATTTGCGGTATTGGTGCCTGGTGGGATCCTCTAGCCAAAAATGTAGGAATTGATCGTAAGAAACCGTTAACAGCAATGAAAGAGACTGTAACTATATTGAGAAGATTGTTGAATATGGAAAGAGTAACCTTTAGCGGTGAATTCATTAATGTTACGGGGATTGAATTGGATATTGTTCACGGCAGAAAAGAACCAAGAAATGTACCGATTTACATTGGCGCAACAGGTGACAACATGATGGAAATGACTGGCGAGATTGCCGATGGCGTAGTCCTAAATTATTGCGTTCCCCCGGAATACAATCATAAAGCATTGGAATTACTTGCATCTGGTGCAAAAAAGAGTGGTAAAACACTGGATGATATAGATCGCCCCCAACTTGTCGTATGTTCTGTGGATCTTGATCACGATACAGCGATCGACACTACCAGGGAATTATTGACTCAATATCTGGCGCAACAACCCCATATTGCTAAAGCATCTGGTGTTTCAATGGAAGTTGTGGAAAAAATACAAAAGATTCTAGGGTGGCCAGCTACTCATGAACAAATCCAGAAAGCCAAACATCTTGTTCCGGAAGAGTTAATCGATCGAATCACTGCCTCTGGAACCCCGGAAGAGGCAAAGAAAAAAGTGCAGGAATATATTAATAATGGATGTACCTGTCCGATACTCTATCCTGTTGGCGGAAACGTAAAATTGTTAATTGACACATTCTCCTCATTGTAGAAGAAGGAAAAAGTTTCATGATAAAAGAGTATTATCGACCACAGAAAATAGATGAAGCTGTAGATCTTCTGAAAAAAAAGGGTGAGGCAATCCCAATCGGTGGCGGAACCAGCCTGAACCGAATGAAGGAAGATATTATTGTAGTTGATTTACAGGATTTAGAATTAAGTTACATAAATAACAAGGGAAAAAGTATTCTCATTGGTTCTACAACTACTTTAGAGCAGATAAAAAACTACTTTCAGGAAAATGTAAGTTTAGGGAATGCTTTGAAAATCGAGGGATCAAAAAACCAGCGGGCACAAAGTAGTCTTGGTGGTTTTCTCAAGGTTGCAGATGGGAGATCTCCTTTTTAACCTGTTTATTGACTTTAGGTTGTACTGTTTTCTATTTTGATGAAAAAAATGGTATTCCGCTAAATGAATTTCTTGTTGAACGGAAGAATAATAAAAAATTGATCACGCATATCTCTCTAGATGACCCAAAAGAGTTGGCATTCGAAACTGTGAGCAGAAGCCCTTTGGATCGTCCGATTGTGTGTTGTGCAGTCTCCCGATTTGATAATAAATTTAAAGCGGCTATTGGTGGATATGGCGCTGCACCGCAGCAAATTCCTGAGACATACTTTGAGGAAGAAAAGAACAGCAAAGATTTGTCTAAATATATTCAATTTTCTACAGACGAATGGGCAAACGCTGATTATCGTGCCAACATTGCCCCGATCATTTTTGAACGATTGTGTAATTCGAGTAAAAAAGGTATCCAATAATATGGAAATCATACTAAATATTAACAATCAGGAAGTCAAGTCAGAAATAGATCTTGACGATTCCCTTCTGAAATTCCTTCGTGATAATCATTTTTTCGGTGCCAAATTTGGCGGATGCCAGGAAGGCGAATGTGGCGCTTGCACAGTTCTTTTTGACGGACAACCGGTCAATTCTTGTTCGATGTTGGCAATAAAAGCAGTCGGACATAGCATTTTAACCATTGAATCAATGGGGGAACATCCGGAGCAAGGTTGGAAAAAAACTACGGGATTAAGCAACCTTCAAAAGGCATTTGTGGAATCGGGGGCAATTCAATGCGGATATTGCACGCCTGCCATGATTCTGTCTGCTAATTCGCTGCTTCAAACTAATCAAAATCCAAGTGAAGGCGAGATTCGGGATGCCATTTCTGGTGTGTTATGCCGATGCACTGGTTATGATAAACCCGTGAAGGCTATAAAATCCATTATTTCCGGTAACCTGGATAAGATGGTCTCACCCCAAATTGAATCGGAAATTGAAGGCGATAAAAATAAGACTATTGGTAAAAATGAGCCAAAAGTAGACGCCATCAAGCTCGTACAAGGGAAACCAGCTTTTACCGATGACTTTGATATTGCGGGAATGTTGTATGCCAAAGTACTTCATTCCCCCTATGCTCATGCCGAGATTGTTTCTATTGATACCTCAAAGGCTAAAAAGATCCCTGGGGTCCATGCCGTGCTTACTTGGGAAGACTTGCCTCGAGTAATTTATTCAACTGCAGGCCAGTCAGACCCAATTCCGGGTCCACTGGATATGTTCAGCCTGGATAAAAAAGTCCGTTTTGTGGGTGACCGGGTGGCTTTTGTTGCTGCTGAGACAGTGGAAATTGCCAATAAGGCGGTTGAAGCGATAAGAGTAATTTATAAGGAATTGCCACCCATCTTGAATTCTACTGAATCGATGAGCGAAAACGCGATAAAAATTCACGACGAAGTGGAATATGTAAATTTTGCCAACTCCAATCCAAAAAAGAATCTTGCAGCAGAAATCCGGATTGACATTGGAGATGTCAATATAGGATTTGAAGAGGCGGATCAAATTTTTGAGTATGAATACGAGGTGCCAAAGGTACAGCAGGCTCATATTGAACCGCATGTTGTCATTTCGTATTGGGACGAAGATGATCGGATGGTGATTCGCACAAGTACACAGGTTCCTTTTCATGCCAGGCGAATTTTAGCACCTGTTTTAGGACTGCCGGTAAAACGTATTCGCGTTATTAAACCGCGCATTGGCGGCGGATTCGGCGGGAAACAAGAAGTATTGATCGAGGATGTGGCTGCCCACCTGACAATTGCGACCGGTAAGCCAGTGCGCTTTGAATACACCAGGGAAGAGGAATTCATAGCCGCAAGGTCAAGGCACCCTATGAAAGTTAGGCTGAAAACTGGTGTGAAAAATGACGGCACGATTACCGCAAACGAAATGTATGCTCTTTCGGATACTGGTGCATATGGATGCCACGCACTCACAGTTACTGGGAATACTGGACATAAGTCAATGGCTTTATATGTTGGTGATGGAAAATACCGTAAGAGCCCGAATATAAGGTTTTATGCAGATATTGTATACACCAATTTGCCGCCTGCTGGCGCTTACAGAGGATATGGTGTTCCGCAGGGGTATTGGCCGGTCGAGAGACAAATGGAAATTATTGCCAGAAAGCTTGGAATGGACCCCATTGAGTTCCGTCTGAAAAATGCAATTCGCGCTGGTGAATTACATCCATTCAGCACCGCCTGGAGTGAAGGAAGAGAACCCAAACCTGAGATTATTCATACTGTTGGCATTGAAAAATGTGTTCAACTTGGAATGAACGCCATTGATTGGAAATCAAAAAAAAGCGATAAAAACTGGCAGCTGGTAAAGGGTAAACCTTGGCTTCGCAAAGGACTTGGAGCTGCTATTGTAATGCAGGGAACGGCTATTCCGTATCTTGACATGGGCTCAGCAAGTATCAAGATGAATGATGACGGCTCATTCAATTTACTTGTGGGTGCAACTGATCTGGGGACTGGTTCAGACACAGTTTTAGGCCAGATGGCGGCAGAAGTTTTAGGTGTTCCACTGGACGATATTCTTGTTTATTCCTCTGATACAGATTTTACGCCTTTCGACAAAGGAGCCTATGCCTCGAGTACAACCTACATTTCGGGTGGGGCTGTTAGTAAAGCCGCGAAGAATGCAGCTGATAGGATTAAAGCGCGAGCATGCATCTTGCTAAATGATGTTGAACCAGGCATTACCACAGGTGAGATAACCCTGGTAGACAAACATGCAGTGTCAGCCAAAGGAAATAAAATTTCATTTAATAAGATTGCATTATCGACTCTGCATCACTTCGACCAGGAACAAATCATGGGCACGGCTTCCTTCTGGTCGCCGTCAGCGCCACCGCCATTTGCTGCACAATTTGCGGAAGTGACTGTTGATATTGAGACTGGAAACATTGTTGTCGATAAATTAGTGATGGTGGTTGATGCTGGTGTTATCGTTAATCCTTAACCGCATCAGGCCAAATTGAGGGCGGTATGACCCAGGCGCTGGGGTATGCAGTCTGCGAAGAAATGAGGTATGACGAAAAAGGAAAAGCCAGGGAAACGAATTTCCTTGATTATCACATCTTTAGATCAGACGAAATGCCTGAATTGAAGACAATTTTTGTAGAATCCTTTGAACCTACACACCCACATGGGGTAAAAGCTGTGGCTGAAATTCCTTTGGACGGAGTTGCTCCGGCGGTTGGTAATGCTATCCAGGACGCATGTGGTGCTTTATTTTTAACATCCCCGCAACCCCGGAACGCATCTGGAAAGCGCTCAATATGAAAGGCAAATAAGGAAAATGCCCTCTCCCATCTATGTAATAGGTCACGTAAATCCTGATACTGATTCAATCGCAGCGGCAATTGGTTATGCGTGGCTGATTAAAGAGCGGGATGGATTGGATGCTATTGCCGCCAGGGCAGGTGCGGTAAACCAGCAAACTAATTGGGTTTTAAAGTATTTGCAACTGGATGCTCCGTTATTAATTACTGACGCAAGCCCCAGGTTCGAATCTGTAGCGCGGCGGTTGGATACAACAAAACCTGATAGCCCATTGAAAGAAGCATGGGCAATCGCATCACGAACTGGTGGTATTGCCCCTGTATTAAACGAGAATGGCACTCCATTTGGCTTAATTACTGGGCGAAGTATGTTTAAGTATTTTGGCACTGTGGTTGGTCCGCAATCTCGATCACAGGAAATGAGTATATTGACCTTACTCGAAACCGCCTGTAAGGATGCTGCTGATACCAATATTCCCATGTTTACGCAATCGACTAAAATTCGCGATGTTTTAAACCGAATTTTAAGAGAAGAAGGTGATGAGTTTTGGGTTGTGGATGAAGAAGGAAGATACGTGGGAATTGTCAGACAGAGAGATTTACTAAATCCCCCCAGGCTGCGGCTGATTCTTGTCGACCACAATGAACCACAGCAATCAGTTGCATCTTTAGAAGAAGCAGAATTATTGGAAATATTGGATCATCACCGTTTGGGAAACCCATCAACTCATATCCCCATAAAAATGTCGGTTGATATAGTGGGTAGTACGAGTACGTTAGTTGCTGAAAGGGTGGAAGAATCAGGGTTTAGTGCACCTCCTAAGATTGCCGGGATTATGTTGGCAGGTCTCTTATCGGATACATTGAACCTGACTTCACCGACTACGACCGAACGAGATAAAAATGCTTCTGACAGGTTGGCAAGATGGGCGTTTGTAAAAGGAAGCCCACTTGAGAACGAAACAAAATTGTCATTTGGTAATAGAGTGTTATCTGCGAGCGCGGGTCTTGGAAATCGAGAACCAAAGAGTGTGGTTACCACGGATATGAAATTATACAGTGCTGGAAAATACTCATTCGCGATTGCTCAGGCAGAAGTAACCGATCTGAATGAGGTTCCTAATCACTTAACTTCATTACAAAAAGCTTTGGATGGTCTGAGAGAAGATAAAAAGGTTGATTTTGCGATGTTGATGGTTACTGATGTGGTTCGTGGATCAAGCAGAATAATCCTTTCAAATCCCCCGTCCATTTTGGATGAGCTGCCTTATCCGCCATTGCCCGATAATACACGCGTCGCAGAAGGCGTTGTATCGAGGAAAAAACAACTTCTACCAGTTGTTCTTGGACTGCTGGAAAATTAGGAAAATAATTATCATTATTACATCTGCATTCTTTTGAATTAAGAAATGTAAAGGACCTGATCTTATGTGGAAATCCTATCATCAAGTAAGCGACCTTCGACAGGCTTTCGAATTATTGGATAAGTACCAGGGTAGTGCAAAAATCATTGCAGGGGCTACTGACTTATGGTTGGAATTTGAACGCGACATGCACAAGGATGTTGAAGTTCTTGTCGATATTTCGAGGATCAAGGGACTTGATGCAATAACTGAAGATGATTCCGGGTATATTAATTTAGGTCCGCTTGTAACTCATTCTCACATCGTGAAATCTGAATTGATTAAGGAGTATGCATTTACACTTCACCAGGCTAGCGCTTCAGTCGGATCCCCACAGATCCGAAACCGTGGAACAGTTGCTGGTAATGTTGCAACCGCTTCTCCAGCAAACGATACTATTGCACCTTTAATGGCATTAAACGCGATTATTGTGCTGGGAAGTAAAACCGGAACTAGAGAAATTCCGATAAATGATTTTTATACAGGGGTTCGGAAACATAAAATTGCTGCTTCTGAACTGATCACGAACATTAAATTCAAGAAACTCGACAAAACCCTTTACCGTTCCTTCTTTGTTAAACACGGGTTGAGGAAAGCGCAATCAATATCCCTGATCAATATTGCCACAGTAGTCAAGATCGCAGATGGGAATATATTATCTGACTTGAGAATTGCTATAGGAGCCTCAGCGCCTACTGTATTCAGGGCGAAAGAAGCAGAAAAATATGCAGAAGGTAAAAAGATAAGTGATGTAGACGTCGACCAACTATGCAAATTGGCATCAGAGGCTGCTTCTCCAATTGATGATTTGAGGTCTTCAGCGCGATACCGAAAAGACATGGTTGAGGGTTTGTTAAAGAATGAAATCCGTTTAACATATTATTGAAGAAAAACCTGCAATTCCACCTGTGCAAGTAACATTGTGGGGTAAGGAAAATACCACATTTATTCCTTTACATGAAGCATTCCATTCTGACAATATCAGTTCGATTGATTTCACCTTAAATAACAAGTTGATCACTGTTAAAAATTACATAGGGAAATCACTTCTCGATATTATTCGTGAAGACGGGCAACAAAAAGGATCTAAAGAAGGATGCGGAGAAGGTGAGTGTGGTGCCTGTACTGTCTTCCTGGATGGTGTCGCGGTTTTAGCGTGCTTAATTCCTGCTGAAAGGGCTCATAAAGCAATCGTTCAAACAATTGAGAGTTTGTCTGATGAAACATCGATTTCAAGACTCCAACAGGCCTTTATTGATGAAGGAGCAGTCCAATGTGGATACTGTACTCCAGGATTTATTATGTCCGGAACAAAACTCCTTGAAGAGGTGAATAAACCAACTGAGGAGCAAATTAAAATCGCTATTTCTGGAAATCTATGCCGATGCACTGGATATTATAAAATTATTAGTGCTATAGAGAATGCAGCAGAATAGGTGGAAAAATGCCCAAGCATACGATTTTTAATAGACGTGTAGCCAAGGAACCCGCCCCAGCAGTTCATCCAGTTTGGAGGGGTATTGGATGCATATTAATCGTTGTCATCCCTGCACTTTCTTATTTCATGTCAACCATATTGATCAATAACCGGGCAGCGATCCCCTGGTTTGATATCCCTCAGGAATTAATCGTTGCTGTATTGAAAGATCCATTGTTAATTGTAAAAATATTTTATGCGGCAGTAATATCGCTCCTTATTTTCTTCTTAATCGCCCTGGTAACATTCACCATTGACCGTGTGGTTAATCCTAAAAAGAAGGGCCCGTATGACGTTGATTAAACCCGCATCAGAAAGGATTGAAATTGAACGATATCTCTGAGCCAAAAATCACTAGAGTTGACGCTTTAGATAAAGTCTCTGGGCGGGCTGTATATCCGGGTGATGTGGATATGCCTTCACAATTGATGATGAAGGTGCTGTTTTCGCAGCGAGTGCATGCAATAGTTAAAAGTATAGATGTAGAAAAGGCACTGAATACTCCAGGGGTAGTTGCAATTCTAACGGCAAAAGATGTACCGAATAACGAATTTGGTCTCATTAAACCGGATCAACCAGTATTATGTGGTCCTGGTTCAAATATTTTGGACGCAAACCGGGTTCGATGTGTCGCGGACAAGGTTGCACTAGTTATTGCTGAATCTGAAGAATCAGCAGAAACAGCAAGAAAGGCAATCGTCGTCGAGTACGAAGATTTGCCTTCGGTAACCGATTTAGACAAAGCCTTTAATAGCAACGACATATTGGTGCATCAGGATTTTGATTCTAATGCATTTTGGCATAACAAAGTGCGAAAGGGAGATGTTGAAAAAGCCTTTATGGAGGCAGACGTTATTGTTGAAGGAGAATACCTTACTCCAGTCCAGGAGCACGCTTTTTTACAACCTGAAGCAGGAATCGCTTATTATGACGACGAGGAGCGCATCACCGTTATTGTTGGTGGACAATGGACTCACGAAGACCAGGAGCAAATTGCGCATTCACTAAATTTAGATCCTGAGAGAATACGTGTAATGTACCCGGCGATTGGTGGCGCATTTGGCGGTCGTGAAGATATGTCTGTT
The DNA here is from genome assembly GCA_963753625.1 of uncultured Chloroflexia bacterium. Classification (GTDB taxonomy): domain Bacteria; phylum Chloroflexota; class Anaerolineae; order Anaerolineales; family Anaerolineaceae; genus UBA6107. The sequence goes on along the minus strand of CAVWCP010000001.1, from coordinate 455,473 downwards.
CAAATTATATTAGCCCTGGCTGTGATGAAGCTCAGAGAACGGGGAATTGAGAGACCAGTAAAAATCGTCTGGACACGTGAAGAGTCCATAATTGGACACAATAAACGCCATCCGTATAAAATAATCGCAAAATGGGGGGCGACTAAGGCTGGTAAGATAATCGCTGCAGAAGTAAAGATCATCGCTGATGCTGGAGCGTATTACAGCACTTCAACCAAGGTACTCGGTAACGCTACGCTGCTCTGCGTCGGGCCCTATTATATTCCCAACGTAAAAATCGATGCATATGCTGTTTTTACCAATAACCTTCCATCTGGTGCTTTCAGAGGTTTTGGCGGACCGCAAGCTGCTTTCGAGGCAGAGTCTCAGGTAAACAAGTTGGCTGAGAAATTACACTTGGATCCCGTACAGTTTAGATTAATAAACACAGTTAAAGAAGGCCAGGCAATGGCAACCGGGTCACCCTTACCAAAAGGGATAACTATTGACTCAGTGATAAAAGAATGTGCTTTAAATTCAGGGTGGACGGTTGGCAAGGATAGCCAGTTTATTTACTCAAAGAGATTATCAAACAATGGGCGAATTCTTAAAGCGTAGGTTTTGCCTGCGGATATAAGAACATCGGTTTTTCATTCGGTGCACCTGAAAATTGCTGGGCTAAGGTTGAGTTGCACGGGCATTCGGAAGTTGAGCATGTTGTCCTATATCATGCAGGGGCTGAAGTGGGACAGGGTTCTCATACTGCATTTATCTTAATGGCGTCAAAAGCATTGGGATTACCGGTCGAATTGATTAAGCTGGTAGCGTCAGACACTGGAACCACGGGTAATTCCGGGAGTGTCAGTGCTTCAAGGATGACTTTTATGGCAGGAAATGCCATCATTGGCGCGTGCAAACTAGCACTTGGTAAATGGAAAAGCGAAGAAAGACCAGCCATTGCTGAGTTTGTCTACCGACCTCCAAAAACAACACCTTTTGACCCCGAAACAGGCCAATGTGATCCTAATTTCGCCTATGGATATGTCGCAGAATCAGTCACTTCAAGCATTAATCTGGATACCGGACAGATCGAAATTGAAGATGTTTGCGTGGTAAATGATGTGGGTGAAGCAATTAATAAGAATGCTATTGAAGGCCAAATTGAAGGGGCAATTTCGCAGGCAGTAGGCTACGCTGTACTGGAAAATTTTATCCAAAAAGACGGGAAGGTAATTACAGATAAATTTTCAACTTATTTGATTCCAACTGCGTTGGATATGCCTTTGCGAGTTAGGACAATCATCCTTGAAAATCCAGACCCAATAGGACCGTTCGGCGTCAGGGGAATGGGCGAGATGCCCTACCTTCCTTTTGTTCCGGCTTTGACACATTCACTATTTAATTCTACAGGGATTTGGTTTGATAAATTCCCGTTAACACCAGATTTTGTATTCAAAAAAATCAAATATGGTTAATCCAATTGCAGCCATTATTTTGGCTGCCGGCGGCTCTAAACGATTTGGATCCCCAAAACAACTATTGGAATGGGAAGGCGAAACCCTTATTAATAGGGTGATCAATCTGGCGATAACTGCCCAACTTGATCCGATACTCGTAGTTTTGGGTTTCGAATATCAAAGAATCCTGAAAAACATTAGAGAAATCGAAAAAATTACCATCATCAAAAATGATGACTGGGAAGTTGGTCAGAGTACATCCTTAATTGCAGGAGTTAAGGAGATCGCAACAGAGAAAGTGCCATTTGTTGTTCTGCTTTGCGATCAGCCACAGGTTAAAGTAGATATCGTCGAGGGGGTAATCAAAGAATTTCAGTCCAGTGATGCTGAAGTCGTGATCACTGAAATTGAAGGGAAGATGATACCCCCTGTAATTTTTAGCCCGAAGTGCATACCAGGAATCTATAAATTGAAAGGTGACAGGGGGGCAAGGTCAATAATAGAGGATTACAGATATAAACTTTTTAAAGATTGAGGACACACGCCTCTTAATGGATATTGATACGCCAGAGGATTATATAAATTTGAAGAAATCTTATAATTGCGCGTAGCCATACATACTCAATTTCTTTTCTTCCATTTTATATCTTTAAACACTATTCTAACTTTCCTTCCTCCATCTCCTGTATAACTTTTTTTGCTTGAGTTATATACTTCATTGGTACAATAACTTCCACTTCACCCAATGTCCCTACGGATAAACCGTAGGTTGTACCTAATGATTCCTGGTTTATAAATGCTGGAATTTCAAATGATTCCAGAAGAATCCTTACGGACTCTGCTTCCAGCATTCCATTAGCTATATAAACAACTTCATCCCTAACTTTTCTACTCCTGAACATTTTTCACACTCCTTCCTAATCTTTGTTTCCTTACCTCTAATTCATTAATTAACTTTTTCTTTCTGAATAATGGAATAGGGGAGGGAATTAAAATAGATTCTGCCTTTTAACCCAACCTAAGGCTTCACTATGATTTTTAAGTATGTGTTCATTATATTTGGCCAAAGCAACGCACGAATCCATATCATCCATTTCTGCACTAATTTTCCAATAAATGATTGCATCATTCCAATTTTCCTGTTTTCTATAAATTACCGCCATATGTTTGCATAAATTTAACAGATCAATTCCAGATAGTTTTTTCGATTTGAAACATATATTGTAAATATGGATCGCTTTATCAAATTCATTTATTTGTTCATACATTTGACCAATTGCGAAAAGATCTAATAAATCAATATCTTGCCTATCCTTAATTTCATTTAGCATCATGTTAATCTTTAGATATAAAGCTGCCATTGAAACCACATCGATCGCATTGTGATAGGACACGTTTTTTAGCAGGCTTCCATCCCCACTTTTTAGAAAATCAAAATAGATTTGCGGGATCATCCATCCAGGCACTTCTTCACTTGTTCTTGAATAAAGTAATATCTGCTTTTCTAATTCCTTTAAGCTTCTGTCTGGAAGCCTTGATTTCCAAATTTTTCGTGATAAGTGGAGCAGATCAATATGTGAAAAAGGGGTTAATGGATCTGGAATTTTGTTTAGGGCAAACCTGGTATGCAATAATGGTAAATCAAACGATTTTCCATTGAAAGTTATCGTATTCTCAAAATTATCGCAAATCAGTGAAAATTCAACCAACTGGGCTGCCTCGTTTACTGGACTCTCCAAAATTAACTGCCCCAGTCGAAACCCAGATTCATCAAAGTAACCAAACCCTATCAAAAAGGCAATTGTACCTGTCCCGCCACTTAATCCAGTTGTTTCTGTATCAATAAATAAATGTTTTTGAATCCCGGATTCAAGTGATTGCATCTTGGCTAGTTTGTGTAACTCTTGAAAATTATCAGCCAAAGAAAGGATTACATTTCCATGTGTGGATCCGTATGGATATAAATCTTCAAACAACAACACCTCGCCAAACCTGGAAGGTAATGCTCTTGCGCCAATTATTTCAGCTAGAGGCTTATTTTTAATAGGTTTAACTTGAGGCAGGGAGGCTGCTTTTTTAAAACCAAGTTTTTTGAGTCTTTCGGATAAATCCGACATTAAGTTTCCTTAAGCAATGAAATAAGGAAGATTGTTTCCTGCTTTCCACCGAAGCCGTTCTCTGAATCAGGACCTACACACGAAGGACAACCAGATTCACAAGTACAGGAACGAACAAGATCATTGCATTTTTCTAACAGAATGTCAAACCGATTAAATAATGATTCTGATAATCCAATCCCTGCGGGTGTGGTGTCATGAACTAGTACAACAGGCTGAGATTCTTCAAATTTTGCTTGAGGATCTGAGTATGCATCAATATCATTTGAGTCACACAATACTAACAACGGAGCAAGATTTGCGATCAAGTAGCGTAATCCTGAAAGACTGTTCCGAATTTTTACATTTAATTCAGCTAAGTGATGGCAATTTTGGCACAACGTTACCAGGTTTTCTGGCAAATTGGCATGAATTGCAGAGTCAAAAGATTTAAATGGAATTTTATGATGGACATGTAATGAATCATGCTTAGGTCGAACTCCGCAAGACTGACATGTGTGTTCATCCCTATTAAGAATAGACACGCGAATTGTCTGCCAGTTCGGTCCATAATTATTTGGATCTCCATACCACATCTTTGAATCCCGCATTTTTTCAACGCAAGTATTATTGAGGACCACCCAAAATCCACAGGTAATCAACGAGGTCATCGGTAGATCCAAAGACTCAGTAGACAAAACCTCTCTGGTCACCCCGTCCAGTTTCTTAAACCCGGTTACCTGGGATTGAACTTCGACCTCACCGTAATTAATTTTATAGTTCAAAGACTCATTTGCACCTTTTCGGGCAACAATCGATATCTCCATAGTCCGTAAAGGTTCAGTGCTGTAACTGTAATCACCTCTCGATAAAACAGCGGTTTGTGATTCCAGGTCCAAGGAATCCACATGGAATTGCTCCCCATCATGGAGGTAGATGGCACCCTGGTGGCACATCCATAACCCGGAATTAAAATCGACTGTCCCAATCGTTTTGTTTAATCCCTCTTCAATAGTTTGCAATACAATGTTTGAAGCTGCGGTACTGCGTATTGAAATACCTGAGGAAGGATAATTATCTGCTAACCAGTAATATTTGCTATTCTTATTTTGAATGCTCCCTTCTTCGACCAGATAATCCCAGTAATTCCGGAGCACAATTTCATCTAATTCGCCGAAATTCTCGTCAGAAGAAAAAGGAATCTCAAATGCTGAGGAACGCAGGTGAGGCAACAAGATCAGTGGATTATTAGCATCGATCAGGGCGTGTTCAATTGGCTTTGAAAATAAACTGTCTGGAAAACGGGCAAAGTACTGATCAAGTGGGTTCATTGATGCGATGATCATTGAAATCGAAGGATTTTGATGGCGCCCAGCCCTACCAGACATTTGTTTAATGGATGCCATTGATCCAGGGTACCCGGCAATTATTACTGAATCCACACCTCCAATATCCACGCCGAGCTCTAGTGCATTTGTAGCAGCAACCAAAAAAATTGATCCATTCTTCAAGCCTGTTTCAATATCTCTGCGTTCCTGGCGTAAATATCCGCTGCGATATCCGCGAATCCCTTGAGCTAATTCAGGAAATCTCTGCTTCAATTCCTTGGTTACTATTTCAACAAATCTTCTTGATCTACAAAAAACAATTGTTTGGATATTATTTTCGAGGAAGAAAGAGGCTAATTTTACAGTCGAACTTAATAGCCCTTCACGGATACCAAATTCAGGTGAAATGAGAGGCGGGTTATAGAATACAACATTTCGTTCACCCTTGGGAGAATCGTCTTTTTCGATAAGTGTTACCGGCGATTCAATGATTTTTTCAGCTAGTTCTTTAGGGTTACCAATTGTTGCGGATGTAAGTATAAACTGTGGATTTGCCCCATAAAATTCCAGGACACGCTTTAGGCGGCGAATAATATTCGCGAAATGAGATCCAAAAACACCTTTATATTGATGCAATTCATCGATTACGATGAATTTTAAATTCTGAAAGAACCTGGACCAGTTCGTGTGATGAGGGAGAAGGGCGATATTTAGCATATCCGGATTTGTGAGGAGAATGTTTGCATTCTTCCTGAAGGACTGCCTGAGGTATGAAGGTGTGTCCCCATCGTATACAGAAACGAACGGTTTATTGAGGATATTCTGGTCAAGTAATGCAGACATTGAATTAAATGCGGTAAATTGATCGTGCGTTAGTGCCTTGGTTGGATATAACAAAAGAGCAGTTGACAATCCTGTTCTTGTATAATTTTCCAGGATTGGGATCTGGTAACACAGGGATTTACCGCTGGCAGTGCCTGTCGAAATGACGACATTTTCCCCATTATTTATGCATTGCAGAGCTTTTGCTTGATGTGCGTATAGCTTAGCTAATTCGAGTTTATTCAATGAAAATTGATAATTCGACCCGGGAGGAATCTCAAGGTCGTTGTATAAGCCTGGCAGCGCGTTGTTATGATCCCAAACAGTAAAATTCGGCGATAGCAGTGGGTGGTTCTTTAGCTCGGCAATAATTTTGGCATTTAAGTACATGGCACATCCCATCAGTTGCATGGAAATTTAAGAGGCATTATACTCTCTATAATAACTCAAATTTGTCGAATAGAACATAATTTTTATATTACAGGAGCAGAATGAGTATATTGATCTTGATTGTTATTGGAGCACTGTGTGGGATATTGATCAACTATTTTGCAGATGTTTTACCGATTTATAGAAAGCCTGGAAAACCACTTTGTTCTAATTGTGCAAAACCTTATACTCTTTACAATTATTTAATCTCTTTTAAATGTAAAAATTGTGGGAAAAGGGTAGCGGTTAGGACAATTGTTGTTCTAATAGTGTCAATAACGGCATCGATTTTACTTTGGAGTTATCCATTCCAAAATTTAAGTTATTGGTGGACACTGCCAGGATTGATTTTTCTTGGCATTATCCTCGTGATCGATATCGAATACCGTGTCGTACTGATCCAGACCAGTATTTTCGGTTTGGGATTAATGTTTCTTCTTGGGCTTGTTAACCAGGAGTTTTCGCTTGAAGGGTTATTCACAACACTCGCTGGGGGTGTAGCTGGATTTGCCATTATGATAGGGTTATATTACTTTGGCATCCTTTTTTCAAAGATCATGTCAAAATTACGAAAACAAGAAATTGAAGAAATTGCGCTCGGATTTGGCGATGTATATGTATGTACTTTTCTTGGATTGCTTATTGGCTGGCCAACAATCATTAGTGCTATAGTACTTGCAGTGTTGCTCAGCGGAGGTTTTTCGATACTCTACCTGGCAACATTATCTCTGCTTAAGAAATACAAATCATTTTCAGCGATTCCGTACACACCTTTCTTAATAATTGGTGCAATCCTGATTACCTATTTATTAAGATAGCCTAATCTGTGTATCATAATTCATACGGTGCGAGTATTTTCTCGAACTGTGCATGTAGTTTTTCAGCTGACACATGATAAGACTGTTTTTCGCTCCAATGTGAAATTGGATCCAGGATAACTGGTGGAACTCCATTGATTTGTTTTGGAATATGCAGTCCAAACACTGAATCGATAGTCATTTCCGATTTGTGTATTTCACCATTAAGAGCTGCTGAGATCATCGCCCGGGTATAAGGCAAATGAATCCTTTCTCCAACTCCATACGGACCGCCAACCCAACCGGTATTTACCAGCCAGACCTTTGAATGATGTTGGATAATCCTTTGGCGTAACATCTTTGCATAAACGAGTGGCGAGAGCGGTAGAAATGGCGCACCAAAGCAGGATGAAAAAGTCGCCTGGGGTTCATTTCCTAAACCTCTTTCAGTACCTGCCAATTTTGCAGTATATCCAGCCAAAAAATAATACATGGCTTGTTTTTCATCAAGAAGGGAAATTGGGGGAAGCACACCAAATGCATCGGCGCTTAAAAAGAAGATATTTGCGGGGTGGTTTCCCTTACCATCAGGAATTCGCTTTTCGATGCGTTTGAGGTCGTACGCTCCTCGCGTGTTCTCAGTCAGAGTCGCGTCCTTAAATTTCATATCGCGTGTAATTGAGTCATATGTTACATTCTCTAGCACGGAACCAAATTGATGAACGGCATCCCAGATCAAAGGCTCCAACTCTTGTTTTAGATTGATTACTTTCGCGTAACACCCTCCTTCAAAGTTGAAAACACCTTCCTGGCTCCATCCATGTTCATCATCACCAATCAGGAACCTATCGGGATCTGAAGAAAGGGTGGTTTTACCGGTCCCGGATAATCCAAAGAATAAGGCGCAATCACCATTGTGTCCAACATTTGCGGAGCAATGCATTGGAAAAACATCATCAGAAGGCAGTATTCTGTTCATTACCGTGAATACTGACTTTTTAATCTCCCCGGCATACCTTGTATTACCGATTAATACTAATCTCTGATCAAAATTTATGATTATAAATGTAGGTGTTACCACACCATCTACCTTAGGATCAGCCTTAAAGCCGGGAACCTGAATTACAGTAAAATCCGGCTCAAAAGCGTCAACATTCAATGCGTCAATAAATAAATTCTTGGCAAAAAGAGCAGACCAGGCATATTCAGTCAGAATTCTGATTTTCCTTTGATGGGTAGTATCAGCACCTACTAGCACATCCTGAACATACAGGTTTTTATCATTACAATAATTGATGATTTTTGCCACCAAACCAGAAAAATGCTCTTCAGACAGGCGTTGATTCACCTTGCCCCATTCGATTTCGTGATCATACGGATTACCATAATCAACGATGTATTTGTCTCCTGGAGAACGACCCGTAAACTCTCCGGTTTCTACCAGAACAGAACCGCTTGAAGACAGAACGCCTTCTGAATTCCTAATGATTTCTTCAATCAGCGCTGGAGTGCTCAGATTACATGATAACGTTTTACATCTCACTGTGTGGCGTGGTTTAACCAAAAGGCTCGAATAATCCTTAATTTTGACCATAGCACTCTCCGGTTGGAATGGGATTCAATTGTTACGGGGAAATATTTTGAATCAGATGGTACCAGAACCATAACACGTCTGCACCTGGTTTGCCATATACTGATGGGCCATTATCGTGGACTTTCAAATAAGGGTAGTACTCTCGTGAAATGAAACCAGATACCCAGGATCTGGAAAATGAGGTCACAATTGCTGCATTGAAAATTTGTGCTTGAATTGCTGTGTCAACTGGAGTTATGGTTTGAATCGTATTTAAACAAGACCCATTTTTATCAACACAACCCGATAAACTATTCGTGTTGGAAGAATTATTGATGCCAATAATGATGGATTTTCCAAATTTCTCTACTATTGGATAGACAAGGGAGTCCAATTGCTGACCATAAGACTCAATCAGGTTTGTAGAATTCGATAAACTTGGAGAAAATAGGACGTAAACCTGGTCAACCTCCGATATCCATCCAGGTACTTCCCGTTCCGCTGGCAAAGGAACAGCAGCAACTATTTTCCCTGTGTATCTGGCTCTAATATCGGAGATCAACTGCAGCCATCTGGCTTCGGAATCAGGGGAGGATTCCATTTGCTGAACAACGGTGGGATCTCCAATAATGATTGCCTCAACATCCATTAATTGTGCTAAATCAACATAGTTCAATATGAATCTTTGGTATCGATCGAAATAAGTTTGCCACCAACCGGAATCCCTGACTGCTCCATCCCAAAAACTAAAATCACTAGAATAATTCACTTGCGGGAAAAGAACTGGTCTAAGTTCCTGAAGTTTCACATTGTTAATCATCCATTGCATATCTACCCAACCAAGGTCTTGACTTCCAGAGGGTTCAATCATTGGAGGGTTCTTACTAGTAATTGACCATCTCGGATTTAAAATAACCCAATTGGCACCAATTCCTTTAATATCGTGCAGTCCCGTTTCTATCGAACTCCTCCAGGTGGAAGGGAAAGTTGGTGATAATTCAACTCCATTGATCATTTCAGGGTTTGGAGGAATAGGTGTAGTTCCAATTTCCACAAAGGATTGAGCAGGTTGGCTCATTAGGTTGGTCCAACCCGTGATTTCCTTGGTGACTGGAGTTGCTTGCAGTGAGGCTGTAAATGTATCATTTTCGATGGGTGTGTTTAGTCCATTGGCACAATCACCGTTACGGCAAAACCGATATGCTGTTTCGCTCAACAGGTGAGTGGGGGAGTAAATTGCATACTCCCAAGTGTTAGAACTTGTCGCTATCATCGGTATTGGTTCCATCCAATCATAGGGATTAAATTGGATAAAAACCGATTCACCAACTGGTGTACTGTTTGGGGTCGTAAGTGTAAATGTAACTTCACCCATTTCCGGTGATTCAAAGGTAACGATTTTGTCGCGTATTGTGGTGCCTTGTGAGGGCACGATCATCTCTCGAATGACAAAATTTCCTGTTGAATTGAGCTCAGAATTCCAGAAACCGTCCCCGAGGGTATATTTATAGCGAAGATAAGCTCCAGCTGGCAAATTCAAGGAAAATTTATACTTGCCATTACTAATTTTTTCCATCACAGGTAGGTTTGACGAAGTATTGCCAGTTCCGGCGTTTAAGAGCAGAAAATGGATTGCCTAAACTTGAAAGCGTACCAGCAATTTTTAAAGGAAATCGCATCACAAATGCGTCAGGTGTTTCCACCGTAAATGTAACTTCAACCATTTCTCTTTTGTTTAATTCTACGAAAACAGGGGTTGACGCATTATCATCCACTTTGGCATATTGTTGAAAAGGTGTATATAAGCCATCTTTACTGTAAATAACCATATTATGGGTACCGGAAGGCACATTTTCCAGGATGAAAGTACCATCAGAAGATGTGGTTGTTGCCAGCCCTGCAGCCGTGATGATCAGGTCAGGAATTGGAGCCTTGTTCTCCTGATCGATGATTTGGCCGCGTATACGCCCCCTAGTGCCAAGGTATGGCTCGTTTTCCCAACCCGCAATATTATCCTGGACTAATTCCGGTCCGGTAACCACCAATCTTCGATTGAGAACTTGTTTTGCCGAGGAATTGTATTCTATGTCAATTGATCCAGAAATTCTTGCATACCTGTAAATAATTTCTGCTCCAATAGTAATTGGTACTTTTACGAAAAAGAGCGTATCAGTGCTTCGAGCCATTTCAAACCTGGTGGGATTGAAATATAATCCTGTCACTTCATCAAGAATCTCCAGGTACAATCCTTTTCCTTCTTCAAGACCTGAAGGGAGAGCCACTTGAAAAACCACTTCGGCTTGTGGATAACTTAAGGGAGTCTTTGAATTTTCACCTGGAAGTGAAATGTTGCATGCAGACAATAAAAGTACACCAATGAAAAACGCTGCGAATGTCCTGAATAAACCTTTTTGATTGGAATTTTTCATGCCCGGATCTTCAATTGTTGGTTGGAATAATGGAGGTAAAACGATTTTGAATCTCCGCGATATGGTTGACCAGACTTCCTAAAACCCCATTAATAAATCGGGGTGAACTGTCGGATCCATATACTTTGGCAAGTTCGATTGCTTCGTTAATGGCCACCTTTAGGGGAGTACATTTTTCAACGCCAAATTCCCATAATGCTATTCGGAGAATGTTGCGATCGATGACTGCAACCTGGTCCAAAGGCCATTCTGGGGCGTGTTCAGCAATTACACTGTCCAATTGTTGAATGATGGGCATAACGCCTGTAATGATCTGACTGGTAAATTGAGCTAATTGATCCTCCAATTTTTCTTCACCCAAACGTGCTTCGAGTGCATCACCGAGAGAGTGACCAGTCAAATCGTATTCAAATAAAACTTGTAATGCCACCCCGCGGGCTTTTGTCCTGGATTTCATATTGTTGATTTAACAGGAACTAATATCTTCGACATGAACATTGATATGGCCAATTTCGAGACCAACCATTTCAGCAATGGACCGGGATACCTGGCTCTGGATATTCTTACAAACGTCCCTGACGTTTACTTCGTGTCGAAGAACAACATATATATCTGCATAAACTGCATTGTTCTCTACTATGATGTTAATTCCATCAGTAAGTCCCTTTTTAAAAAGGTTATTTACGTCCCTGGGACCAGGAGTAAGTCGGCAAACGCCATCAATACTCAATGTAGCCAACTGGGCTATTGAGACAAGAACTTCAGGTGCAATAGTGGTTTTTCCAATAATTTTTGAATCCATGTCAACTCCAATCTATACTAACAATAACCGATAGTAATTATAACCCTAAAAGAATTGACCGGTCGCTTGAAGACACTAATCTACAGCGTAAATCAATTCATTGAAACATTGCTCCTGTACAAGATCAATCTGCTTGTCGAGAAGTATACAATGGCGGGACTCTTCCAACCATGTAAGTGTCTTACGCCTGGAGCTGAGCCCGTCAAAGATCAATTGTGAACTATTGGGATTTATTGTTGAATCCAGTTTTCCCTGGAATATGAAGGTGTCAGTACGTATTGAAGGGAGCAACTTCTTAATGATCTGTTGAAAATCATATAAGCTTGCTGCGGCACGCAGTGGAACGACTTTATATCCCTGCCATGCCATCGAATCATCATTATTATTTTTGTAAATATACTCTTTAAATGGCCATAGTAATTTCGATGTCCATAGCCTATCAATCACAAGGGCGGGGGAGAATAGAAATATTTTCTTAATTTCCGGGTGATTGGCAGCTAACCACAACGTCAACAAAGCACCCATTGATTCCCCAAATACATAAATGCTGCTGTAAGTGTTTTTTAGTTTATTGAATGAATCCTCAATAGTGTTTACCCAATCTTTCCAAGTTTTTCGATTCAGCTCATGTGGAGATTGCCCATGTCCTGGCAGTAAAGGTGCGCTAACAGTGAATCCTTTCATATGAAAGAAATCTGCGATTAGTCTAACTTCAACAGTGGTTGCCGTAAAACCATGAATGAAAAGGAGTGCACAGTTTGGATATTTTGACCCATGGAAGGTAAATGTCTTTCCATCGAGCTCTGGATGTTGATATACAGGTGGTTTACTGCTCATCGAGAAGTCCTTTCCCCAGACTTATCTTTATCTTAAAGAATTCATCGTATTTCGCATAGATGACCATGTAATCAAGTTTTTGGTTTATCACAGGGTTTCTGAGCATTATTATCTCTTTAACTCATTGTACAATGGGGCAGGGAATTACACATCTGTATAAAATAATGTAAATGTACGATTTTCGTATAGAATAATTGCAATTGTAATATTTTTAATCCCAAAACCTATACGCTTTCTTCTGAAATAATCGAATAAATCTACACAGACTGCTTATGCCAATAGATATATGAATATATTGAGTGGGTTTGATTGGAATAATTCGTGATTATCCGGTTTTATTCGATCACACACCAGCAATCAATCTCTGGATTTCATTTTACAATGTTTGTTGTTACTTTAATAGCAGGGAAGGTAAAAGAGTATTAATATGACTTTATGGTTTCGATAAGTATTATTATCATAAGCATGATATAATGGGAATATATACGAAAATGAAGGAGAAGTCAGGATGGACAATATCCATATTACAGGTGATGGAAAAATATATTTCAAGTGTACGACTGTCACGAAGTATGCATACAGCAAGCACTTATTCTAATGGTTTGAAATTTTACGTTTACTCTCTGCTAAAGATTGGTATAAACCCTGAGACCACCCCCATTGAGAATTTATCAGAAGATACGATAATTTCCATGGCAGCAGATCTTAAAAACCATGCTGCCACAACGGAAAGATTGTATCTGACCGCGGTGAGCGGGTTTTTCGAATTTCATATCAGCTGAAAACCTTGCACCAGTCAATCTTCCCAGACTAAAATTGTTAATTAATCAAAGGGCACGTCGGCCTGGATTACGTTTACCTCAATTCCCATCATCATCAATTGAAACATTGTTATCCAAGATCAGTGAACCAGATTTCCTTGAGAATGAAAAAGATGAGGACAAATTGATCAGCTATCGCGATCGCGCATTTTTGCTGACTTTGGCCGATACAGGTTTGCGGGTACACGAAGCATGTCAATCTACGCCGGGGTGACATCGATTGGAATGAAGGAAAAGCAATGATCATTGGTAAAGGAAATCAACAAGCTATTGTTCGATTCTCCACCAGAGCCACTGATGCATTGATGGATTATCTGAAAGTTGCGATGCAAAGATTGATGGAACCACACGGATTCCCTTATCCGCATTACCGCTATTTGCACGGCATGATCGAGGTGCAGGTAAAAAAATAAAACCCTTAACAACCACAACTGGTAGAAATATTGTCTCTACAACGAGTTGCCGAACTGCTTGGGGAGGATGCCGTTGGCACCATCACACCGCATTCTTTTCGACATTATTTTGTCACCAGAGTTCTTACGATCTTCGGGAAACCTTAAACTTAGCCCAGGAACTTGCACGGCATAAGAATATTGCTGTAACTCAACGGTATGCTCATTTATCAAATGATGAATTGGATAAAGGATATTGGAACGCAATAGAAGAAAATAAATAAAAAAACAGCCCCTGATTATTCAGGGGCTGTTTCTTGGGGTCATTGATTAGTTAACGACTAGTTACGTTGCTAGCCTGAAGACCTTTGGGGCCTTTTTCAATTGCGAATTCGACCTTCTGACCTTCTTCAAGATTGCGGTATCCTTCGCCCTGAATAGCGGAGAAATGGACGAATACGTCCTCTCCACCCTCGCGGGAGATGAAACCATAACCTTTGGTTCCGTTGAACCATTTGACCGTGCCGATGATACGTTCTGACATTTTTTGCCTCCTATAGCAAAACTTACTTATTATTAGGATCTTGTGCGTTCTTTCGGAGCGGTCAAATAAAAACAGCCCTGGAGCTTTCGCCTTTGGCTGTCGTTTATTACATCCAACAAGAACTACTGCATCCTACGAGTAATACTTTATCACGATTATTTACAGAAGTCAAGGAGCAATATTGTCAATTAACAATGATTTAAATTATTCACCAAGGGTTTCTTTGTTTCTTGGTTTTCTTGCCCCTCTCTTCAGTATTTAAATTCGCTTCCTGATTCGAAATTAAGCGGCGTTACTTCAAGCAACTCATCTTCAGCAAGGTATTCAATAGCCTGATCCAGGCTCATTGTAAGCGGCGGGCTGAGGCGAACTTCAATGGTCTTTATTGGAAGAGCGCATATTGGTTAGATGTTTTTTCTTGCATACATTTACCGATAGATCATCTGGTCTTTGGGTTTCCCCAACCACCATTCCCTCGTAAACATCAACACCTGCACCAATAAATAATATTCCCCGTTCTTCTGCATTTTTTAATCCAAAAGTTGAACTAACACCTGTCTCCCAGGACACAATTGAACTGGTTGCTCTTGAGGTAATTGGACCTGCCAGTGGTAAATATCCATGGAAAAGTGAATTGATTGTCCCCGTTCCCCTTGTTGCTGTCAAGAATTGATACCGGAAACCTAATAATCCTCTTGTTGGAGCCAGATATCGTAAGATGCACAGTATTATCTGGATTGTTCAGCATATCCAGCATTTTTCCTCGTCGGCTTCCCAGCATCTCAACAACAGCCCCCACTGTTTCCGGGCTTGTTTCAATATGCAGTTCTTCAAAAGGCTCCAATAACTCACCAGCTTCTGACATCTTTCATAATGGCTTCGGGTCGTGAAACCTGGAATTCATACCCTTCCCGTCGCATTGTTTCGATCAATATCGCCAGGTGCAGCTCCCCCCTGCCCGAAACAATAAAAGTATCAGCAGCTTCAGTTTCGGCTACGCGCAATGCCACATTGTTCTTCAATTCGTCATATAATCGTTCGCGTAATTTCCGCGAAGTTCCCCACTTCCCTTCTTTTCCAGTAAAAGGCGATGTATTGACGCCGAATGTCATTCGAACTGTTGGTTCTTCAACCTCAATGATGGGCAAGGCAACCGGATTTTCATGGATCCGCAAGTGTTTCACCGATCGCAATCCCTTCAAGACCCGCAATTGCAACTAATTTCACCCGCCTCGGCAGATTCGACTTCCACTCTGTCCAAACCCTGATAATACATACAAGTATCTGCGCCCGTTCGTCAGGAATACGCTGCCATTCTTTTGCATTCGTGCAACAGTTTGACCACTTTTGATCGCACCTGAATGAATTCTCCCGACGGCTGTAACACCCCTATATTCATCGTAACCGAGATTTGTGACCAATAGCTGCAATGGAGCATCAAGATCGACTTTTGGCCCAGGAACAGTGGTTAG
Source organism: uncultured Chloroflexia bacterium (assembly GCA_963753625.1). Classification (GTDB taxonomy): domain Bacteria; phylum Chloroflexota; class Anaerolineae; order Anaerolineales; family Anaerolineaceae; genus UBA6107. The sequence goes on along the minus strand of CAVWCP010000001.1, from coordinate 439,695 downwards.
AATGGCATCAAACAATGGCTGCAAGATTTGTTCCAATTCCATTGTCACTCCAGCCTGCTGGGTGATAGCATTGGTATAAATGATCGGAAAATCCGCCTGGTCGTTGGATGCACCCAATTCGATGAATAAATCAAATGTAAGGTTTACCGCTCTTGTCCGGATCTGCATCTTTGCGATCCATTTTGTTGATGACAACGATCGCCTTGTGGCCTCGTTCAAGTGCTTTTTTCAGAACAAATCTGGTTTGCGGCATTGGACCTTCAGCAGCATCCACCAGCAGTAAGACGCCGTCGACCATGTTCATAACACGTTCAACTTCACCGCCAAAATCAGCATGCCCAGGAGTATCAACGATATTGATCTTTACCATCGTGTCCAGTTCTTCTTATCTGGAATTTCAATAGCAGTGTTTTTCGCGAGAATAGTGATTCCACGCTCCCGCTCCAGGTCGTTGGAATCCATTACTCTTTCGATAATTGTTTGGTTTTCTCTGAAAACTCTGGCCTGTTTTAATAAACCATCAACCAGCGTAGTTTTACCATGGTCTACATGAGCAATTATGGCGATATTTCGAATATCTTTTCGTTCAGTGATCATATTTTTTCCTGACTAATTACTATTAAATTCGACCAATTATGATATCAGAATGAGCATGTTCTGAACAGGGGGCAATATTTTCACCTCATTGGTCAATATAATTGGTTACTATGAAGTAATTCGAAATCGATTTCTCTTGTTTTGAGTGGCGGTGGTGCCAGAGGTCTGGCCCACATTGGGGTTCTCAAAGTTTTACGAGAATATAAATTCCCAGTTCATCCATTTTTGGTTGTAGTATGGGAGGTTTAATTGCCAGTTTATATGCCATGGGGACTGATTTACTGAAATCGAAAATATTGCCACAAGATATTCCAGCGTTCGTGAAATGATGAAACTAGTGGATTTAACCCCTCACGTCGAGGGATTATTATAAGCCAACGGTTAAGGGGTTTTTTTTCCCAGTTCATTGATGAAAAATTGCGGATTGAGGAAGCCAAAATTCCTCTTTACATGAATGCTGTTAATTTGTTTTCTGGCGAAGAAGTCATTCTTGACCGAGGAAATTTACTTGACGCAATAATAGCGACCACTGCTGTACCTGGATTGTTTCCCCTGTTGACAGGTGAAAAACTTGCTTTTGCAGATGGCGGGGTGGTAAACAATCTACCCATTTCAATAATGAAGAAATATTCCTCAACTCCAATTGTTGCGGTTGACGTCCATCATTCTTTTTCAAATCCTCCGTCAGCCTCTCATAAGGGACATACATTTCTACCGCATCTGTTTTTCCCGATTTCTCCGGGATTATCTACCTTGCAGAAATGATCATGAATTCGTAGATTAACGATTTGCAACTCAAACAAAATCCAGCAGATCTTTACTCATTCAACCAGTAATTGACCCTGAAATAAATATTTTCCTGGGTTTTCAACGGGCTGGAGAATTATATTAGCTGGGGAGAATGCTGCGCACGAAAATAATGATAAAATTCTTAAATTGCGTGAATAAGTTATTTTTTAAGCCCAAATTTCAATAGTATGAGATATATACCAAGAAGACAAGCCAATTGAACCAGTGTTCTGCAAAAACCCAATGCATTTGATGGATTTCCCCCTATATACAGACCTGATCCGACCATTGCAAGAATTCCGCCTGGGATTAATGGCCACCAGATGAATGTTTTGTAAAACAATCGTGAGCAAACAGTGATCAATATCCACCCGAGTGAAAACCAAACCAGCATAATCCCTGTGTCCCGCAAACCATTTATATCACCAACAGTTTCCCAGCCATTATAAACGCCGATTCCAATTGTAATTAGTCAATAATCCCGGAATCAATAGACCAATACTTTTTTTGAAAAACCCCAAATTATAAAAACAATCCTATGCGAGCGAAATTGCCAGCGAGAATGTAAGAATAGAAAGTTCTCCGTTAAGGAAAACAATTGCCAACTGCAAGGCTGACAAATACAATAAATAATGACCACCAATAATACTTTTTAACCATAAACCTGTGCTCAGAAATATTCCTATCCAACACAATGCAAAAAGAATTAATCCATAAGCCAGTGTTATTAAAACATCATAGCTTCAAGAATGGCTGAAAGAGGAGGAAGAAAAATCCTCCAATGCCAATAACATTTAATCCCGCAATATTCCATTTATTTTCTTTTGACCATATCCCATATGCAAGAATGACAATACCAATGATCGGTGGTAAGGCAATTGGAATCCAACCTGAGTGTAATTTTTGATCAATGAATAAGAGTAATCCCCCAATAACCAGGATTACCCCAATTGCCAGGGCAAATGGGTAAACTTATTTTTTATATTGTTATTTCCGTTTTTATTAGATTGTGATGATCCCATATTCCTTTGCCTTTAAAACAGCCTGCATTCTGTCACGAACACCTAGTTTACTCAAAATACTGGATAAATGATTTTTTACAGTTCCTTCTGAAATGACCAGGATGTCAGCAATTTCTTTATTGCTTGCTCCAGTCGCCACATATCTTCAATATCTCAACTTCTCTATTCGATAATGGATCTGGAAGTGTTTTTTTCGGATCAGCAGAGATTGGTCGGGAAATCCTGGAAAATTCCGAAACGACTTTTGCTGTTATTGAAGGCAAAAGAAAATATTCACCTTTGTAGGCAGCCCTGATTGCTTCAATTAATTTTTCTGCAGAAACATCTTTCAATAAATATCCTACTGCACCTGCCCTCAAGCCTTCAAAAACGGTTTCATCATCATCAAAAGTGGTTAATACAATCACCTTTATGTTTTTTCCAAGTTTCACGATCTTCCGTGTTGCCTCCACTCCATCCATGATTGGCATCCGCAGATCCATTAGAACTACATCTGGAGACAAGGTAAAAGCCAGGCGCAATGCCTCCTCACCATTGGAGGCATCCCCAATAATGTCCAAACCAGGATAGGCACTTAAGAGAGTTCTTAGCGCTTCTCTAAATAATGATTGATCATCTGCAATTAAAATCTTAATCGACATGGTTACTCGGAATCTTAATTTTCAACATAAACCCTTCTCCTGGTGAGGTTTTAATTTCTACCTCGCCTTTAAGCAATCGCACTCGCTCTTTTATCCCTACTAGGCCAAAACCCTGATCTATCGAATTATTTCCTATTCCATTATCCAGCGAGGTAAGAAGTATATTATTTTCATCAGTATAATCCAGAGTCAGTATTACCTCACTAGCCTTTGAGTGTTTAACTGCATTATTGGCCATTTCCTGTGCGGCGCGGTATAGCGTTAAGTCCACCTTGGGAGAAATCTCCCTTGACTCTCCAATTACATTTAGATTGATTTTTTGAGCTTTCGAAGAGGACGAGTCAGCAATTATTGTTATTCGCTCTACCAAAGACCTTATATCAATGGAATCCTGTCGAAGGGCAAAAACAGAGTTCCGTACGTCAATTAAGGCTTCTGAAGAGAGGTGCGTTGCACTTTCAATCATCTTCTCGGCTTTTTTCTTGTCTTTATTAATGACTGCAGTTGCAGCCTTAAGTTGCATATTGATGATGGTTAAATAGTGACCTAAACCGTCGTGAATTTCTCTTGCCAGGCGATTGCGTTCCTGGATGATCGTTAGATCTTTTACTCTACTGGCGTATTCGCTTAGATTTTTATTCGCTTCTGAAAGTTCATCAGCCAGGTTTTCCAGTTTAACCCTGGCGCGTAATTCTGTTACTGCCATTTGGGTGAAAATGAGAATAACCACCTGTCCAGTGAAGAAAAATGGGGTCCCCTGCCATACTTCAGCCAGGCTATTTGAATAGGCTAACACAGACAAGATATAGGTCAAAATGATTGCCCCGTTTACCACCAACATCCTATCCTGATCCAGCAGCATCGCCGTATGAGCTACAAGGGGAAGCAGTACAAGTGCATTTATCCCTGCCCCCCTTCCCAGATATACGATTAATCCACCGATTATTAACTGTGCAGCAAAATAAAGCAAATTTGATATAACTGAATCGGCAGTTTGAGCATAAGCAAAACCGTAGATCCCTATTGTAATGTAAGCAACACCCAGGAAAATGATCGCCAGGATCAATAGCGGATTGGTTATTGGAGCGCTGCTGAATATTGTAAAGAAAGAGATGAAAACAACAAGCGCAAAGGCAAGATCTGTGCCTGTGTTTAGGGAAAAATAGGCCTTCTTTTCCTGATTCATTTTAGAAATTATAGCATCCTGGTACATTCCAGGAATCCTACCTGAGTAATAATAAGCTAAATATGAATGTGAATTATTTACTGGCGAACTCCAGGTAGACCGGATCGTGATCTGAAAACCGCGCGTTTTGGTCATAGGAAGCATTTAGGTGAACAACTTTGGTAGACAATACCCTTTCCGCCAACTTTGAATCAACCAGAATATAGTCAAATTGGAAGCTATTCCCTTCAAAAATATAGCTATAGCTCTCAGAGACCAGTTCAACTGATAAAGGAATATTTAAATTTTTTGCTGTCATCATAGAAACGGTATTGGACCAGGGATAATCATTCAAGTCTGCGGCAACGATTATGCTCAAATCATTACTTAGCCGGCTGAACATTTCTATATTCTCCGCAATCAATTTCGCTTGCGTCTCTCTTTTAATTTGTTCTGGTTTCTCTGGAGGTTGTATGGTTCCCCAATTTGGAGATGCTGCTGCTTGAGAAACGAGGTGCACTCCAACGATCATTATTTTTTCGGTTTTCCAGCTGAACAACCAAATTGTGGGTTTTCTGGTGCCCCAAAATGGACTTTCATTTTGAGCAAATCGATAAGGATTTTGTCCAATGATGACCTCTCCATTTCGTACGGTCAATCCCCGCACCGAGGTGTCCGGACGATCCAGAATTAATCCTCGGTCTGCCCGATACAATACTGCTGACCGAATATTCCCTCCGTCAATACCACCGTCCTGGTTGTTTTCCGGAGGATTATCACTTGTAATATATTCTGGACCCCCGCATTTCTTTATCGCCAATGTGAGGTTCTCTAAAGTATCCTGAGCAGTGACAACATTGTCATCAACAGTTCCACTATCGTCCATAACTTCATGCAATACTACTATGTCGGGAGAATCAAGTTCATTTGCAATTTGACAACTGATCCCTTTAATTTTCCTCTCATCATCATACATAGAATAATTCTCAATGTTGTAGGAGATGATAGTCAATGATTCATCACTTTCGCGCTGGATGAATTCTTTTTCATGCTTACTTGATTTGATTACAGGATCATGTATCGTCCAGATTTTATAATTACCGAAGGAATAATCCATAATCCCAACTATGGGCATGGAGAATTTGTCACCTACATTCACTTTTTGAGTAAAACTGGAAGCAACATCGACCATGATTATTTCTGGATTTTCGTCCCCTTCCTGTAACAACAAATTACCATTTTCTGAGATCAAATTATTATTGGTTTTCGAATCAGGCAGTACTAAGAATTCGTTGTACGAATTATTTGGGCCGACAACAATACCGCTATCTATGCCAACGAGCATAAATTCAAGGCTTTCGTAATAATCCAGGCCATCAGTTGCAACATTAAATTCCGAACCTTTATCGATATATTGGTCCGGGGTTGTGGTGGTGCCATCATGGATCGAAACATAATTCGGCATTCCTATTCGTCCAGGTAGGATTTTTATAACCGGATCGTGCATCTCAGTCCGTGAAAGGTTATGATATTCTTCGCCACCAGCTGTGAATTCTTCAATTTTGCCATCAACTGAAACAACCTGACCGGGGAAAACACTTGGATAATTTGCAGTAAAAACGAAAATTGCCTCAGAGCTGCAAGCCCGGTCGTCAGGAATTGTTGCCTGCATTGTGAAACCGGTCGTAAACTTTTGGGTAACTACACCTTCTACTCCTGTTACTGTCTCATTGAAATAAGGCGACTTATGCGCACATCCCTGAATATCTGAGATGCGTATCTGGTCCGGATTTGGATTAATTTTTGGTGTGCATGAGCAAACAAGAATTGCCAATGTAAAAACACAGATAATTTTATTAATTTTCTTAACCTGACCGTGTTGTATATTATCAATTTTCATTATTGTATAATCTTACTTGAAACCACCAAATCCGGAGGCATATGGGAAATTTTATTGCCGCAATAGACCAGGGAACCACCAGCACACGCTTCATCGTTTTTGATCAAAACGCCAATATCGTGGCAAGTGATCAAAAAGAACACAGACAGATCTATCCCGCTCCTGGATTGGTCGAACATGATGCGTTGGAAATTTGGTCAAATACCCAGGAAGTTATCGCCAATGCAATGCGTAAATCAGGACTCAAATCTGAAGATATCACTGCACTGGGAATTACAAATCAACGGGAAACGAGTGTTTTATGGAACAAGGTAACAGGTCTGCCGTATTGCAATGCCATAGTCTGGCAGGATACCCGGACTTCCACGATTTGTGAGGAACTTGCTTTAGAAGGTGGGATTGATCGTTTTCGAGGGAAGACTGGCCTTCCCCTTGCCACGTATTTTTCCGGACCTAAGATCAAATGGATGCTTGACAATGTATCCGGGATCAAGGCTGACCTAGAAAAAAACGAGGTGCTTTTCGGTAATATCGATTCATGGCTCCTCTGGAACCTCACTGGTGGCACACGAAATGGCGTACATCTAACAGATGTAACCAATGCCTCCAGAACAATGCTAATGAATCTTGTCACTCTTAATTGGGATGAGGAAATTCTTGAAACTCTTGGTATCCCCTCAAGTATTCTCCCAAAAATAGTCTCGAGCTCAGAAGTTTATGGCTTTACCCAAACAACCCTTAAGAATGTTGCCATTTCAGGCGATCTTGGGGATCAACAAGCCGCCCTTTTTGGGCAGGGCTGCTATAAAACCGGAGAGGCAAAAAATACCTATGGCACAGGTTGTTTCTTACTAATGAATACAGGCCAACAACCGGTAATTAGCAGGAACGGTTTATTGACTACGGTTGGTTACCGCATTGGTGACTCACCAGCTGTGTATTGCCTGGAAGGGTCTGTGGCGATTGCTGGTGCTTTAGTTCAATGGCTGCGAGATAATCTTCAGTTCATTGACCATTCTTCTGATATTGAACCTCTGGCTCGCACGGTTCCCGACAATGGTGACATCTATTTTGTACCGGCATTCTCAGGTTTATACGCTCCTTATTGGAAATCTGATGCCCGCGGAGTAATTGTTGGGTTGACCAGGTTTGTGAATAAAGGACACATAGCCAGAGCAGCTTTGGAGGCTACAGCATTTCAAACCAAAGAAGTTCTTAATGCGATGGAGATTGATTCAGGAATTAATTTAAAGACTTTGAAAGTTGATGGCGGCATGGTTGTCAATGAGCTCTTGATGCAATTCCAGGCAGACATCCTAAATGTTCCGGTTGTCCGTCCGCGTATCACCGAAACCACTGCACTTGGTGCAGCATATGCTGCCGGATTGGCAACTTCATTTTGGAAATCTACTGATGAGCTGCTGGTAAACTGGGGAAAAGACAAGGAATGGATCCCTAAAATGGAATCAGTACAACGCAATATGATCTACGGCAAGTGGAAAAAGGCGGTTACAAAAACATTTGAATGGGTTATAGGGAATTTTCAATTCCTCAACGGTAGAGCTTATTCACTAAGCAATCCATCCAATAAATTACCTTATAGCTATCCTTGACTGAAAAGGACTATGCAACTACAATCTAAAGTCGCCTCCCGAGAGGTAAATCTAATATAGAGCGAAGGTAACCAGAACACCGGTGAGAGGCGCTCGAAGGAATAAAAATGGAAAAGATCGTCATTAATGCAGTTAAAAGAACGGTAACCGGCAAGCAGGTAGGTGTTTTACGAAGAGCTGGCAAACTTCCAGGTGTGATTTACGGGCATAAAGTGGATCCTATTGCGATAACCATGGATCTCAAGCAGTCCACCCATATCTTAAACATCGCCACCTCTTCAAGTATTATTCAAATCGACCTGGAAGGTGTTGAATATTCCGCATTGGTACGTGAAAAACAGAAAGATTACCTAAAAAACCGTTTCATTCATGTAGATTTTCAAGCGGTTTCCCAGACTGAAAAGATTAAAGCCGAAGTTGGAATCGAATTTGTTGGAATCGCTCCTGCAGTTAAAGACTTCAGTGGTGTCATCGTTGAAGGAATTACTGCCATTGAAGTGGAAGCCCTTCCAAAAGACTTACCAGAACGGTTTATTGTTGATATTTCTACACTGGCTGAAATTGGTAATGCAATCTTCATTAAGGATCTTTCAATTCCAACCAATGTCGAGGTTCTGAGCTCATTGGAAGATATGATCGTCATGGTATCTGCTCCTGCAGCCGAAGAAATTGAGGTTGTTGAGACTGAAGAACTGGCAGAAGAACCGGAAGTGATCGAAAAAGGCAAGAAGGAAGAAGACGAAACACCAGAATAAAACGCAAATTAGTCTTTCAAAAAAACAACGGGTTTGCCCGTTGTTTTTTTATTTAATCAAGCCGATCAATTCTTTAACTACTTTTGCCGTAAACCCCCATAAATGTTCGCCGTTGTAATCCTTGTAATGGATTACTCTGCGAATCCCGAATTTTTCATTATGATAGTCTTCTTCGTAACAATTCCCCTCGTCCATCAACCATTGCAAGGGAATGGTAAACACTGAATCAACTTCACATTTGTTGATTTTCAGCAATATCGGCCATTCCAGTAATGCCACAAAAGGAAAAACCGAAAAACCAGTGATCGTGGTTAACGACGGCAAAGCACCAATATCTCGATATTTTCAGATTTGATGCCGATTTCTTCCCTGGTTTCACGTAAGGCAGTATTTTCAAGGTTTAGGTCTGAAGGTTCAAAGGATCCACCAGGAAAGGACACTTCGTTTTGATGAGTGCTTACAAAGTGAGTTCTCCTTGTGAATACAAGCTGCCATTCGCCTTCCTGTGTTACTAATGGAATTAGAATCGCAGCCTTCGAAAGACTCCCGTCGCCTGGAAGTGTCTCGAATTTTGATTGGATCAATTCTCGTTTGAGGATTTCTGTGAAGATCTTTCATTATTCCAAATCAATAATTTCTGGCAGATTGGCATCGTCATTCGGAACGCTATCATCTTCTTCACCTGGCAAACCAATTTCACGTAATAATTTCTGGTCAGAAATCGACTTATCGATTGTTACCGATCGAGCAAAGATCAGATATCCAGTGTGTGAGATCATTCTATCCGCCGGCCGAAACCGCAGAGGTTCAGATTTGTAATAGCGTAAAGAAATATCGCACACATCAACAAATGCAAATTCATTTTGCCTGAGGGTGATCAATAATTTCACCACCTGGTTCATTGTGGGCAGAATACACCCAAAATAACCCCCCGGTTTGAGAGCTTTCTTGACAATATGCATGTAATCATAAGAATTGGCCACATCCAGGAAAACAGCATCCACTCCGATTTCTTCAAATCCTTCGGAAATATCTTTTACCTTGAATTCAACGCGTTCAGATAGATGGAGTTTCTCCAGGCTTTTCCTGGCAATTGCCTGCGTCTTCGCATTAACCTCATAAGTATAGACGCTACCCATTTCGCCAACATAATAAGCCAGAGCGGTGGTAAATGAACCGCTGCCGGTACCGGCTTCAATTACTCTTGTCCCGGGAATTATCCCCATATGCAACAATATGTAACCGATTTCCTTGGGATACATGATTTGTGTAGCTCTTTTTGTGTGCTTCAACAGATCTGGTAATGAAGGTTGTAGCAGAAAGAAAGGACTCCCGTTATGGCTGAATATTTGACTCCCCCAGGTCTTTCCAATTAAATCATCATGCTTGACTACTCCACGGTGAGTATGAAGTTCCTGCCCTGGAGTTAATGTAAAAATAAAAGATTTATGGCTGAGTCCCACCAACTGGATCAGGTCTCCCGCTTTCGGGAATACCGAATTTAAGTTTTCAGTCATTCTTTCCTCTTGGTTTTTCCTGATTCTTCGGACTGGGTTCAACTGAAGCCATGCTAAGCCAGTATCCTGCAAAAAGAAGAACAACAGCGCCTATTATGGCTGAACCTAAATTGATTGGACCGAGATTGAGAAAATTGATTTTGAATAGCATGGCAACACCATGCCCAATCCAGAAACCAATGATCGAAAATAAATTAAATACAATGAGCCATCTCAATCCACCGCCCCGCCAAAAATGGAATCCGCAACCAATTATCATGGCAATCAAAGTACCGAGCAAAATTGAAGGTAAAGTCATTATTTCTCCCTAAAGATTTCATGGATAATACCGCTGCCAATCACTTCATCTCCATCATATACTACAGCAATCTGACCGGGAGTTGTGTCTCTCACCGGATCGTCGAAAATGATCTTAATTAATCCGTCTCTATCGTCCAACATTCTAACTTTTTTTGAGTTGGATTTATATCGGATTTTTACATCATACTCACGGGTAAAAAGGGGTTTCATTCCCGAGATCCAATTGAATGAACCTGCGGTAATTACTGAATATTTTAAATTATTCATTACTGCCAATGATGAGCTCATTATTTTTTATATCTTTATCGATCACGTAAACGGGTGATTTAAAACCTGATCCCAATCCTTTTCTCTGACCGATCGTGTAGTACGGAAGCCCGTTATGTTCTCCCACTATATTTCCCCTAAGATCTCGGATATTCCCTTTCAATTTAGGAGAGGATGAATAGTCGTTTAGAAAACTCCGGTATCCTCCTGCTCCTACGAAACATAAATCCTGAGAATCCGGTTTCTGAGCGATTTCAAAATGATACGCCTCCGCAATTAAACGGACATCTTCCTTTTTATACCGTCCCAAAGGAAAAATTGTTTTCTGTAACTTTTGCTGATCTAATCCAGACAATATATAAGATTGATCTTTTTTTGGATCAACACCTTTTTTGAGGTGAAAAATATGATCTTTATCTTCTTCGTTAATCGCATAATGACCTGTGACTAGGTATTCCGCTCCCAGTTTGAGAGTTTTATTCAATAATTCTCCCCACCGAACACTTTGATTACAATAAAAACAAGGATTTGGGGTTAATCCTCTGTCACTCATTTCAATAAATTTATCAACGACAATTCTTTTGAAATCTTGTTGAACATCAACAACGTAAAAAGGAATCCCCAGGCTGCCTGCTACTCGCTGTGCCTGTTGGATGGCTTCAGGCGTACAACAGGCATTGTCGCTGTTCTCACAATCTCCTGTCCATAATTTGAGCATAATCCCGGTGACATTGTACCCTTGTTGGACCATCAATGCTGCTGCAACGGAACTATCCACTCCGCCGCTCATTGCCACAACCACGTTCTTATCATTCATGATTAGTAGTTACCCATTGCGTAAATTATTGACAATATTTGGAAGAGCATCGCAAAAAGAACTGACTTCATCTTCTGTCGTGGTCCTGCCAACAGTAACCCTCAAAGCCCCCATGGCGAGTTCTTCTGGAATTCCAATAGCCAACAAAACCTGTGACGGCGATGGGTTCCCAACTTTACAGGCAGACCCGGATGAGACAGAAAACCCAGCCATATCTAGCGCAATCACCAGGTCCTGCCCTCTTATTCCTTCAAAAACAAAACTGGCGTGATTGGGTAATCGATAGACAGGATGTCCGGTTAAATAAGCTCCCTGAATTTTATGCAATACTTCCTCAATGATCTGATCTCTTAGATACATCGAATGTCGATTTCTTGATTCTCTTTCCTGGTAGGACATCTCAAACGCTGCTTGCATGCCTACGATCAGTGGGACATTATGCGTTCCACCTCTTTTTCCATTCTCCTGACCACCACCAATATTCTGCGACTCCAAGTTAATTGATTTTCTGTAAACCAACCCCCCCACGCCTTTAGGGCCTCCAAATTTATGTGCACCAATGGATAGCAGGTCAATATCAAGTTTGTCCAAATTAATATTGATATGGGCTGCTGCCTGGACTGCATCTGTATGTAACAACACACCCCTGCCGTGGCAGATTTGTGCGATTTTTGCTATGTCATTGATCGTACCAATTTCATTGTTTGCCCACACCACTGAAACAAGGGTCGCATCATATATTTCGTTTTCCAAATCATTGTGAAGGATTTGTCCAAATTTGTCTACGCGCAATCGCCTGATTTCAGCAGTTCCATCCTCCTCGAGCCGTTTAGCCGTTTTTTCTACTGCTGGATGTTCGACAGGACTGAGGATGATCTTATTCTTGCGTCCCTGGTTCTGAGAGATTGACACACCTTTTAACGCCAGGTTATCACTTTCTGTTCCACCTGATGTGAATGCCAGGTCATGTTCGGTGGCTCCCAATAATGCAAGCATCGACTTCCTGGCCGAATCAACGGCATGTTCAGCCTGTTGCCCAAAGTAATGCAGCGACGAGGGATTGCCGAACTGTTGGGTAAAATAAGGCAGCATACGGTCTACAGTCTGTTGATCCATCGGGGTTGTTGCTGCATAATCCAGATAAACTCTATCCACAATCCGCCTCGCCGTGATTATAGCATGGTTGAGCGCACGAAGGGTTGAGTCCAAAGGCTGATATAATCGAAAATAAATCTACTTGCGGAGTGATTCAATGAAATCAACCATTGTTTTTGGCACTGACGGCTGGCGGGGTTATATAGCAGAAGACTACACATTTGAAAACGTCCGCCGCTGTACCCAGGGATTCTCTGATTACCTTCTCGAAAAAGGTAAAAAAGGTCAGTGGATAATCGTTGGTCATGATAAACGCTTCCTTTCTGAATATTTTGCCCGAGCGGTCTGTGAAGTATTGAACGGAAACGGCATACACGCGTTTCTCACAGAAGGTCCCACCCCTACTCCGGTAATTGCATATGCAGTAGTAGATAAGAAAGCGGCAGGCGCAGTCAATATCACAGCGTCCCATAATCCACCCACTGATAATGGCTATAAGGTACGTGATGAAAACGGTGGTGCAATTCCCCCGGATGATCTTAAAAAGATTGAACGATTAATTCCACCGACTGATGAAAACATTAAGTTGGTTAAATTTGACGAAGCCATAAAAAATGGTTCCACTGTCCTATTTGATGCCTCAATAAACTATATTAAACACCTGGATGATTTGATTGACCTAAAACCCATAAAGAATGCCGGCTTGAAAATTGTTGTCGATGCCATGTGGGGAAACGGTGCGGGTTGGTTCACAAAACTCCTCTCTGGCGGCAACACTGAAGTGATCGAGATTCACGATCAACGGAACCCGATTTTCCCGGAAATGAAACGCCCGGAACCCATCCCCCCCAACATTGATGTTGGACTGAGAACCACGGTTGAAAATAAAGCTGATGTGCTGTTAATCACCGATGGCGATGCTGACCGAGTGGGTATTGGCGATGAAAAAGGCAATTTCATCAATCAATTGCAGGTTTTTGCTTTGCTGGCATACTACTTACTGGAAATACGCAAAGAACGCGGACCCATTGTTAAGACTCTTTCGACCACAAGCATGCTTGAAAAACTGGGAAAAATTTATGATGTACCCGTTTATGAAACCGGTGTGGGATTCAAGTATGTTGCCCCGAAAATGCTGGCAACAGATGCAATGATCGGCGGTGAAGAATCTGGTGGTTACGCTTTCCGTGGGAACGTACCTGAGCGTGATGGTATTCTTGCCGGATTATATATGCTTGATTTTATGGTTAAACTTAACAAAAAACCTTCTGAATTACTTTCCTTATTATTCTCAAAGATCGGTGCCCATTATTACGATCGAATTGACACTTCTTTCTCAGGGGATAGGAAAATACGCGAAGAAAAAATCCTTTCAGCCAAACCTGAAAAAATAGGCGGATTAACTGTGACAGGTTTGAATACGCTTGATGGATTCAAGTTCCTGCTCGAAGATGGCGGCTGGTTGTTGATCCGATTTTCCGGTACAGAAGCAATTATGCGGGTCTATTGCGAAACCACCCATGGAGATAAGGTTAAGGATATTTTGTCTGATGGTCTAAAAATAGCCGGATTGAAGTAAATTGGAATTTTTCGACACCCATTGCCATCTTAACCTCTTTCAGGATCAAACATCTCTGAAATCTATTATTCAGCGGTCTTTAGATTTAGGTGTCAAAAAAATCGTTGTTCCAGGTATTGATGTTTCTACCAGCAGGTGTGCAGTTGAAATGGCTGAAGTATTCTCGTTGGTTTATGCGGCAGTAGGAATCCATCCACATGAAGTCTCAAAATATACAGCCGAAGATTTAAAAGATATTGAGGAAATGGCTGCCTTACCAAAAGTCGTAGCAATTGGAGAGATAGGGCTCGATTATCACTATCCTCCAATTAGCAAGGAAGCCCAGAATACTTTACTTCGCAAGATGCTGGAAATCTCAGAAGGTGTGAATAAACCGATAATTTTACACAGCCGGCAGTCGATGGCAGATCTACTAAGTGCAATTCAGACCTGGGTTAAGAACCAAAAAACATCGTCCCCGCAACAAAAGGTCGTAAATGGTGTCTTTCATGCATTCGAAGGGCATACTTCCGATGCTTTATTACTTCGAGAGCTAAAATTCATGATTGGGATAGGTGGACCGGTTACCTTCAAAAACAACATTCAACTTCATGAGTTGATAAAAAAAATTGGAATGGAAAACGTCGTTCTGGAAACGGATTCACCCTACCTTTCGCCGCACCCGTTTCGAGGACTTCAAAATGAACCCTCCAGAATCCCGCTAATTGCACAAAAAGTTGCTGATTTGTTGGAAATACAGGTAGAATTAGTAGCAGCAAGAACAACACTAAACGCAAAAAACTTATTTTTAATGGAATGATCAAATTGTCAAATCACTTACCCACCTTACCATCTATCTTAAACGGCATCGATTCAGTAGAAAAGTTGATGCTTTCCCAGGCTGAAAACTATCACCCGGATTTAAGCGCTGCGTTATCGATACTACTTTCATCTGGTGGTAAGAGAATTCGCCCCAGAATCATACTTCTTCTGGGATCACTTTTTAACGCCCCTAAAGATACTTTAATTACTTTGGCAGCCTCCATTGAACTTTTGCATACAGCCACACTAGTTCATGATGACCTGATTGATGAAGCTTTATTCCGCAGGGGGGTCCCAACTCTCAACTCAAAATGGTCGCCGGCGGCTACGGTTCTTACTGGTGATTTTGTTTTTGCTTCCGCTGCGCACCTTGCTTCTTTGACCGATTCAGTCGAGGTAATGTCATTATTTTCTAAAACATTGATGAATATCGTCAATGGAGAGGTAAACCAGCTTTTCAGCAGTCGTTGTAATACCAGTAAAGAAGATTATTACCGGCGTATCTACGCAAAAACCGCCTCTCTTTTTGAAACTTCTACTCACACTGCTGGCATTATCAGCCAGATCCCTCGCCAGCAGGTTGAACTCTTACGTAAATTTGGTTATGAACTGGGTATGGCATTTCAGATTGTGGATGATATCCTCGATTATCGCGGTGATCAATCAGTAATTGGAAAACCAGTCGGTGGCGACATTCGCCAGGGATTGTTCACACTGCCGATCCTCAGTTATATGGATACTCATCCTAAAGATCAAAATATTATCGATATTTTGAATAGCGACTGCGCAATCGATGAAGACTCAATTAATCAACTTGTTGCAGATGTTGCTCAAAGCTCAGCAATCGATAAATCCATGGATGAAGCACGTCTCTTTTGCGATCGCGCTAAACAATGTCTCTTGCAATTGCCAGACTCTCCAGAAAGAACTGAACTAATACAAATTACAGAATATATTGTTAACCGGGATTTCTGATCCTTAAAATAAAAAAGCCCGTACGGCTTTTTTAGTGCGCTGGGAGGGAGTTGAACCCTCACGCCTTACGGCACATGGCCCTCAACCATGCCTGTCTGCCAATTCCAGCACCAGCGCATTGAACTTCGCTATTATAAATGACAATCACTGAATGTCAAGCAAACCAGTTTTTGACATAGAAAGAGGTCAACAATGGCAATTATTTTGGATGCAATGGGAAGTGATGAATGCCCTGTTCCGGAAATACTGCGCAGCCAGTCAGCTTGCAGCAGAAGGCGAGAAAGTTTTACTTGTCGGCAAAAAAGAATTAATCGAAGAACATCTTAAAAGTCTGGGAATCAGCAATTTTCCAGTGTCGATTTACGATGCGCCTGATATCGTTGAAATGACTGATAAACCAGTGGAATCCTTTCGGAAAAAACCGAACAATTCCATGGCAGTAGGATTAAAACTGGTTCAAGAAGGTCAGGCTGAAGCGTTTGTCACTGCCGGCAATACAGGTGCTGCCGCTTTTAACGCAATTACTATTCTTAAACGGATGCCAGGTATCTCTCGTCCTGCCCTGGCAGCGATTATCCCAACAAAAAAGGGCAAGTGTATATTCCTCGATACAGGGGTCAATGCGGATTGTCGTCCAGACTTTCTGTTGGAATTTGCGGTATTGGGCAGCGCTTATGCCAGTAAGGTGTTCAATTTACTTTCTCCCAAAGTTGGCTTATTATCAATAGGAGAGGAACCGGAAAAAGGGAATCAACTGGTCAAGGACGCGTACAAACTTCTTCAATCAAGCACATTGAATTTTTACGGCAATGTTGAACCAAAAGAAATCTTCGCCGGATTTGTGGACGTAGTGATAGCAGATGGCTTTTCTGGAAATGTCTTCATAAAATCCAGTGAAGCGGTTGGTAAAATGATCACTGATGTCCTAAAGGAAAGCATTTCCAGTTCATTTGTAAGTAAAATTGGATATCTTTTGGCCAAGTCTTCGTTTGGTAAATTAAAAAAGATGATGGATCCTGCTGAAACAGGTGCTGCCATTTTATTAGGTGTCAACGGGCTCACATTTATTGGTCATGGTCGATCTGATGCAAGGGCCTTAATTTCTGCAGTAAAACTTGCTCGTCATACAATTGACAATCATTTACTGGAAGAATTACGGCTGCAGGTTCAACAGAAACTACCCGGTGTTCAGCACTTCAGTTTGAATTAAGGAGCGTAATGAAGATTTATTCTAATGAAAAATTGATCAAACGCAATAAAACCCTCGGCAATATTTTATCTTTAGCCAGTATTGCGATCCTTGGCACTGGTATGTTCTTCTCGTTCAAAGACAAGGATGGCTCATACCTGTCATATACTTTTGCAGCTTTGATTATTGGATTCCTGCTTTTTCAAGTAGGCAATTATTTCATGAATCGTTGGGGAAAATCCCCGCGCCCGGATGAAAAGATTTCTCAAGCTTTAAAAGGGCTTGATTCAAATTACTCCTTGTACCAGTACACTACCCCTATCCCGCACCTCCTGGTTGGACCTGCCGGAATCTTCACTCTCCTCCCCTACAATCAACCTGGAGTGATCAAATATGATAATAATCGCGGACGTTGGAAACAATCAGGTGGCAACTTCTTCTTGAAGGCATTCGGTGGAGAGAATCTTGGCCGACCAGAATTGGACGCGAAGTATTCTGTTGGCGATGTTGTCAAATACCTCAACAAATTGGGAGTTGATCTGGGTACCTATGTCCCTCAATCAATAATCGTTTTTACTAATCCTAAAAGTGTAATTGAAGCTGAAGGCTCTACAACTCCTGTGGTTACTCAGGATAAATTAAAAGAGTATATTAGAAAACAAGTTAAAGGAATTTCCATGCCACCTGATTTAATCACTCAGGTTAAAAAAAGCATTGGAGAATGATCAAAAAAGCGGCTGAATAAATCAGTCGCTTTTTCTTTTCTTGCTTGGCTCTTTGGTTTTAAAAGTATTTTTCAATTTCAATACTTCTTCGCTGGTAAGTTCCCGAACAATACCCGATTTCAAAGATCCTAATTCTAACGAAGCAATCCTCACACGAACCAACCGGACAACAAACAAACCGATCATTTTTGTTGTTTCGCGTATCTGGCGTTTATGCCCCTCTTTCATCACGACCCTCAACCACGCACCTTTACCAGAAGAGGATTCAATTGAGACATTGGCGGATTGGGTTCGATGACCATCTTCCAGAACAACTCCTCTGCGCCAGGTTTCCAATTGTTTGGAATCTGGTCTTGAGGATACAAGAACGCGGTATTCCTTTTCGTGTTGGTATCTCGGATGCGTGAGCGTATTTACCAGTTCGCCATCGTTTGTAAGCAGGATTAATCCTTCACTTTCAAAATCCAACCTTCCAACGATGGAGAGATCAGCACTATCTGGAACCAGATCATAAACCGTGCGCCTGGAATCAGCGACAGTCTTGTCACACAATACGAAGCGGGGTTTGTTGTAGGCGAAATACCTGGTCTTCAGCGGTGCAGGCAGTTTTGTCCCATCCAGAAGAATAGTGTCCTTTGCTGGGTCAGCTTTCTGTCCAAGCTCAGCTTTTTTTCCGTTAACGATGACTCTGCCTGCAACAATTAGCTCCTCACAGGATCTTCTTGAGCCATATCCCGCCCGAGCCAATATTTTTTGAAGCCGTTCTTCACTCATACTTAATCCTTTAATAAGGTACTCTTTGCGGAACCATTCTCGTCATCAGCTAATTCAAATGGAGGTAGCTGATTGATTGAGCTAAGCCCAAAGTGCTGCAGAAAATCACTTGTCGTAGAAAATAATATCGGTCTGCCCGGACCTTCTGCCCTGCCGACTTCCTGGATCAATCCTTTAGAAAGCAGACTCTTGATGACACCATCGCTGCTTACTCCCCTGATCGCATCAATTCCCGGTCGAGTGATCGGTTGCCGGTAAGCAATGATCGCCAGTGCCTCGATCGATGGTCTCGTCAGTTTGGAGGTATTTTCAATTCCGAGGAATTTCTCGATATCATCTGCAAATTGAGGGTGAGAAGTTAACTGATATCTACCGCCGTGATGTTGAATCGCCAAACCTCGGTTGTCAGAGTAATTAGCTCCCAGCTGATCGATAAATTTATTTGCATTATCTTGAGATACCTCTAATACCTCTGCAATTTGAGAAACAGTTAGTGGGGTGCCGGCAATGAACAGCAACGCTTCCAGCCGTGCCAGTATGTGATTATTGTTCAAATTATCAGACATGCTATAATTACCTGGTTAAAGAGTGTAATAATTGATTATATCAAACTTAACTTCTGCCTCCTCATGATTAAAAAGATTGCCTTGATTTTCGCCGCCATAATCCTTCTCACCGCTTGTGACGGGTTCTTTAACGCATCTGGTCTCGAAATTACCATAATTGATGCTGCCAATCCAATACAGGTTAATGTTCCTGAAGGTTCTTCTGTTGCTGAAGCGCTGGCTACCGCTGGTTTGAAAATGAACACTTTAGATAAAATTGATCTTCCATTAACGGCACCCCTTACAACGCAAACGACAATAACGATTACCCGGGTGACTGAAGAATTTATTGTAGAAGAATCAGTCCTTCCATTCGATCACCAGACAGTAAAAAATGAAGCGCTTCAGGAAGGTCAGAGTGTTCTAATCCAATCGGGAGTAAATGGCCGTAAACAATCCATTTACCGGGTTGTATATGAAAATGGAGTGCAGGTCTCCCGAGCCTTCGTAAGTTCTGAGACTTTGTTATCTGCTCAACCTGAGATTGTAATGGTTGGAGTTCAATCTCCATATTCTGTTTCTTCTATTCAAGGCATGATCGTTTACATTTCAGGCGGGAATGCATGGGCAATGGAGGCGAACACAGGTAACAGGCGGCCGGTTGTTACGACGGGAGATCTTGACGGGCGAATTTTTACTCTCTCACCTGACCGCAATTGGTTGTTGTTTTCAAGATCTGCTAGTAACGACAGCAAAACCGAAATCAATCACCTTTGGCTAATCAACTTATCCAAAGAAATTCCTGACTTGATCGATACAGGAATTTCTAACGTTGTACACTATGCCGAATGGGTCCCTGGAAAAACACGCACCATAACATTTTCCACTGCCGAATTAAGTACATCACCTCCCTTCTGGAACGCTAATAACGACCTTATCCAGGCAAGATTTGACACTAACGGTACACTGCTGGATAAAATAAATATTATAGATACCAATTCTGGGGGTTTATACGGTTGGTGGGGATCTAGTTTTAAATGGTCTCCAGATGGCTCCCAGTTGATTTATATGCGTCCAGACTCGATTGGAGTGGTAAATATCGCTGATGGCACACTGGACCCATTATTACAAATCCTGCCATATCAAACGGAAAGCGTTTGGGCTTGGGTTCCAGAGGTGTCATGGTCAAAAGATGGAGAGACTATCTACACAGCCCTTCCTGAAGACGCCGCGACCAACCCCTCCGAGTCCACAAATCTCACAGCCATCCTGGTAGAGTCCAGGCAGTATATCCCATTGGTTCGGGATTGTGGTTTATTTTGCATCCCATCGAGTTCCGCATCCGATTCAACCGGTGTAGAATACGTCGCTTTTTTAAATGCAATTTTGCCTGATCAAAGTGAAGTGAGCAAATACAACTTATTTGTGATGGATAAAGATGGTTCTAATCGCATAAAACTTTATCCGGGTGAAGGTATACAGGGTTTGCAAGCCCAGGTTGTTTATTGGGAACCTGTCGAAAATCCTGAAGATCATCCCAGATTGGCATTTATTGCTCAAGGTAATCTATTTTTAGCAGATTTATTATCTAATTCAGTTAAACAGGTTACTGGGGATGGTTCAATAGTAAAGATCGAATGGAAGTAAAGGAGATTAATTCAATGCGGATATTGATTACCGGGGCAGCAGGATTTTTGGGATCACATTTATGCGATTATTTGATCTCTCAAGGTCATTCAGTGATCGGTATGGATAATTTTGTCACAGGAAGTCCTGATAACATTGCCCACCTCTCCGGGAATCAATATTTTGAGTTTATCAAGCACGATGTCTCAAATTACATCGATATTCCCGGTAAGGTGGATGCCGTTTTGCACTTTGCGTCTCCTGCAAGCCCAAATCCTGCATCACCCTTCAGTTACCCCAGTTTGCCTATCCAGACAATGAAAGCTGGTGCGTTGGGAACACTAAATTCACTAGGCGTTTCAAAAGCCAACAACGCCCGCTTTCTCCTGGCTTCAACCAGTGAGATTTACGGTGACCCGCAGGAACATCCTCAAAAAGAAACATATTGGGGGCATGCTGATCCGATCGGTTTCCGTTCAGTGTATGACGAAGCAAAAAGGTTTGCCGAGGCACTAACCATGGCATATCACCGATATCACGGTCTTGATACAAGGATCGTAAGGATTTTTAACACGTACGGACCGAGGATGCGCATTGATGATGGCCGGGTTGTTCCCAATTTTATTATGCAGGCATTAAACAATGAACCTTTAACGATATATGGTGACGGATCCCAAACACGTAGTTTTTGTTATGTTTCCGATTTGATTGAAGGAATATACAAACTCCTCATGTCCGATGAACACCAACCTGTAAACATCGGTAATCCTCAGGAAATCTCCATTCTACAATTTGCAGAAGAGATTAATCGAATTATTGGCAATCCTCACGGAATTATCCATAAGATGGATCTGCGTCTCGGAGATGATCCACAACGCAGGCAACCAGACATCTCCAAAGCCCGATCCATATTGAACTGGAAACCAAAAGTAAATCTGCAATCCGGTTTGGAAAGTACCATAAACTTTTTTAAGTCCAAATTGGCTAAATAATGTCAGTAGAGAATAAAAAGAAGGAACTCGCTCGCTTCATCAGATTTGGTATTGTTGGAACGATCGGTTCAATTGTCGATTTCGGATTCTTAAATCTGCTGACATTGGTCTTTAACGTCCCATTCCTGGTCAGTAGCGTCATTTCTTTCTCTCTTGCGGTAGTCAATAATTTCATCCTAAACCGGATCTGGACCTTTTCTGGTTCAAGAAAAGAACCAATCACTAAACAGTTACTGCAATTTGGACTTGTCAGTGTTATCGGATTATTGATCAGGACGCCCCTACTTGCATGGCTGGAGAAAGTACTTGTTCCAATGGCTGAAAATTTTTTCCCCAACTTCCTCACGCCTACAATAATTGCCCATAATGTGAGCCTGGCAATTGCTATCGGAGTAGTTCTGTTATGGAATTATTTTGCGAATCGGTTTTGGACTTTTAAAAACGTTCCCGCCTGACAACCAGGATGCAAAACATGAATCATTCTGAGCGTATTAACCATTGTTTATCTGGTGAACCAATTGACAGGACTCCGGTGGCTCTATGGAGACATTTTCCCGTGGAAGACCAGGACCCGAGGCTATTGGCAAAAGCAGTTGTTCGTTTTCAGGAGAATTTCGATTTTGACCTCGTAAAAATTACCCCTGCATCCTCTTTTTGTGTAAAAGATTGGGGAGTTCGCGATGAATGGAAAGGAAATCCCGAAGGTACCAGGGATTTCGTCCATCAGATTATTTCTGAACCCCGAGATTGGTCATCCTTAAAACCTTTATCTGTTCGCCAGGGAGCACTGGCAAATCAATTGGAGTGTATCCACCTGGTAAAAACGGCACTTCCAAAAGGTACTCCAGTAATCCAGACAATTTTCAGTCCCTTGTCACAGGCAAAAAACCTGGTTGGCAGAGATAAACTTGTCACACATTTGCGCTTATATCCACAGGAAGTCAAAATAGCTCTCGATATAATAAAAGAGACTACGATCAACTTTATAAATTCCTGTAAAACCCTTGGGATCGATGGCGTTTTTTATGCTGTTCAACACGCGCAAGCAGGTATCCTGAGTCCAGCCGAATTTGATGAATTCGAAATTCCCTTGGATATGGAAATATTGTCATACTGCCAGAGTTTTTGGCTTAACATTGCACATATTCACGGTACCGACATCTATTTTGACAAAGTCTCCAAATTACCTGTACAGGTGCTCAATTGGCATGATCAACATACCAAACCAAATCTTAATGATGCGCAGCAGATTTTTGATGGAGTCGTATGTGGGGGTTTAAAACAATGGGAAACTTTAGTTAATGGCACTCCTAATCAGGTAACAGATGAAGCCGTGCGGGCAATAGATTCCACACATGGTGAGAGGTTCATACTTGGTACTGGATGTGTGTTACCGGTAACAGCCCCGCATGCAAACATTCTTGCTGTCCGCCAAAGTGTCGAAAAAGGAAACAAGTAATGGCGCAGCCAAGAATTATCGGAGGTAAAGCCAGGGGAATTCGCATCGCTGCTGTTCCGGGGGATACAACCCGCCCGATTACAGATAGGGTAAAAGAGGCTCTTTTTAATATAATCGGACCGGATGTTGTTGATTCCAATTTCCTGGATCTATTCGGTGGTACGGGAAGTGTGGGAATCGAGGCTATGAGTCGAGGAGCGAAATCCTGTATGTTTCTTGATTTTGCACCACAAGCGGTTCGAGTGATCAAACAGAATCTGGCAACAACGCGGCTGGAGGAGAATTCAATCGTGAGGCAGGGGGACGCCTTTCAGTTTTTACGTGGACAACCTCAAATTGAATTTGACTATATTTTTATTGCCCCTCCCCAATATAAAAATCTTTGGCTTGATGCACTAAGGCTTGTTGATGAGAATTTGAGTCTATTGTCTGAGGACGGTTGGGTAATAGTACAGATTGATCCAGTAGAAGTGACCGATTTCGAACTTACAAATTTGATCGAGTTTGACCGCAGGAAGTACGGATCCACTCTTCTTCTCTTTTACTCGCGACAGGACTAATATTTAGCAGATGTTGTTATACGGTTACCGTTAGTGTCATATGTGTAGAGCAGAGAAAAGAGCGTTTTCCGGATGTTAGCATCCAAAATGCCAGAAATCAACATTGGAACATCATCCACAATTCCATCCACCGGAAGGTTATCTAAGGCAAACCACTCCAGTTCTCCTTCTTCAGAAGCAGTGATATCGGCCGGAATAGTTATCTCCACTGAATACAAACAATAAAATTCCTTCGCTCTTGTTTACATCAATTACAACAGTGCCATTGAGTTGGAGATTATTGCAAGATATTCCCGCTTCTTCGTTAAGTTCTCTTCTCGCTGCGGAGAGAACGTCTTCGCCGCGTTCGATATGACCCCCCAAGCCATTCCAGAGACCAGGATTTATCTTTTTAGTTAAAGACCCTTTTTGCAAAAGAACTTTTCCATCTATAAAGATAAAAATAATCGTTCTCGCTACAACCTGGTAACGGTTATGTAAGATTACCTGTGGTGTGGAGGTCATAATATTATTATCCCCATAAGGGTGTTTTACTTATGGGGATAATTTTCTCCTTAATTAGCTTAGGAACATGGGAACGCCCATAAAATCACGCACCTTGGGCCGATAATTCTCAATATCATAAAAACTGGGCACGTCCACACGTTTGTGTCCAGCCAAAACCATGTTGATGGGTACAGTAGTGTATTTGCCGCCGTGTAGAGCTACTAACTTGCCAGTTTCATTTCTTTTGATCAACTGCACTGCCAGACTTCCGAAAGACATTGCCACCATACGATCCAAAGAATCTGGAGCACCCGACCGCATCAAGTAACCGAGGGGTTGGTACATAATATCCTGTCCGGTCAGTCGTTTGATTTCTTCTGCTGCCATTTCGCCAACACCACCCAGCTTGCGGTGTCCATATGCGTCAGCTTCACCTGATTCAACGACAAGACCGCCTTCCATAATTGCCCCTTCGCTGATCGTCATCATGCAATAATTTGATGGGTTGTTCCGTTTATCTTCCATTAATAATTCTGCCAGTTTATTCACATCAAAAGGGACCTCAGAGATTATTGCACGATCAACATAACTCAAGTATGCAGAGATCAAACTGGTTTCACCAGAATTCCTGCCAAAAAGTTCAATAATGCCAATTCTTTCGTGTGAACCTACAGAAGTTCGCATATTGGTTATAAAATCAACCGACCGGGTAACTGCGGTGGAAAAACCAATGCAGTAATCTGTTCCAAAAACATCATTATCCATCGTCTTTGGAATGCCCACAACCGGGAAATTTTCTTTGTTTAATCGTACAGAGAAACTCAAGGTGTCATCTCCGCCTATAGTAACAAGTGTGTCAATACCGAGATGATCGAGGACTTTTAGTACATAATCTGTATAGTCCATCGTGCCATTGCTATCAATCTTTTTTCCATACTTGGAATTCTTCAAAAAATCGGGAATATTTTCAGGTTTAACTTTCTGAGGGTTTGTCCTCGACGTGTGTAAAAAAGTCCCGCCGGATCGGTCAATCTTGCGAACATCAAGTGGAGTCAGGTTGTGAACATAATAATCATGTGTGGATGGTTCATCCAGGTTATACTGCAAAAGACCGCCCCAGCCTCTTCGTATTCCAACCATTTTGTATCCGAGTTCAAAAGCGTTCATAGCGACAGCTTTCATCGCCGGGTTAAGCCCCGGAACATCTCCCCCGCCCGTTAATATTCCAATTGTCTTTGACATTGTTGCTCCTTAAATAAATATGATTGCTAATTAATATTGAAAAAGTTTGAATTAGTTTTCGACGATAGGTATCGAGAGAACTATTTCGGAACCCTGGTTTTCTGAAGAATCAATGGTTAATGATCCACCAAGGAGGTTCGCCCTCTCCTGGATCAATTTTAATCCAAGACCAGCTGTTGCTTTTTGTACAACTGGGTCAAACCCTTTTCCATTGTCCTTAATAATTGCTTTGGCGATTCCATTTTCGATAGAGAAAATAATATCTATGCGCAATTTGCTGGCATTATCAATATTGTGTTTCATCGCATTTGCGACCAATTCTTGAATTGCCCTGAATAGAAATACTTCCAGGTGCTGGACCAACCGTTTATCCGAACTTGGTAAGACAGCGTTGATGTCAACACCAGTTTGTTCCTTCAAGTTAGCAATGTATTTTGAAAGTGTCATAATTAGGCCAAGGTCGTCCAGCATCATTGGTCGTAACTCCGCAATATAGGTTCTCACTTTTTGAAAAGTGCTCATGGCAGAAAGTTTCAGTTTATCAAGCTCGTCCTTGGCTTTCAACGGGTCAATTTCGTACATGCGGGTTGCGATTTCCGCCTGCACGATGAAATTAGACAGTGCTTGCGCGGGTCCGTCGTGCATTTGCCGTGATAAACGCTGGCGTTCAGATTCTTGCGCTTCAATTAACATCACCAGGGTATTTATTCCGTCGTCTTTATGCTCCATTGAAGTGTCAAATACCGTTTTGGACTTAGAAAAATCAATAACTCTTTCGAGTAAATTTTGATAATTGACCAAAGCGTTTTTGTGTTCAGTTAGTTTATCTAATTGACCTCGCATCACCAGCAAGCGTTGTTGAGCGTCCATCGCTGAATTATAGGCATTCCGAAGGTCATCTACAGAAATCTGACTGGCGTTTGTTTGGAATTGCTGAAGCTGAGCCGTAATTGTTGCCTTCTTTTGGGCTAACCTGTTCAATTCATTCTGGCTTTGATCTAATTTTGAACTAACCTCGTCAAGCGCAGTCTTATTGCTCTTAAACTCAGCGGCGATCTGCGTTAAGAAATCTTCAGTGCCCGTTGTTTCAGTCTCAATTGATTGAATTTCCATGAAGAACTCCTTGGATTTTTCCAAGATTAACTTTTCAAGTATAGCATGAATTCAAATAACGCTTATTGAAATCCTACACTTAAAGGGTTCTCTTGAATGCGGTTTTTCCGCTAATTACCCACCACCGAGACCAATACAATAACAAGATTTCGACCAAAGGTAAAATAATGAAAAATACACCAGGGTCATAATAAAGATCATGTTTATTTTGTAAAATAAAGAAGATTATCCATGTAGCCAGGTAAAGTGATCCGCCCATAATTAAAATAACAGCTTCTCCCTGGGTTTGCCATCTTTCAGTGATCACTTTCAGGGAAAAAACTAATCCCGGATAAAGAATTATAAAATTGGTGGGGTCAGCAGGCATCCCCGACCATTGGCTGACAACTAATGTCAAAAAAAAGATCCACAGAAAGTGTGTAAAAGTTGCTCTCTTAATAAAATAACATTCAAAAAGGATGACTAAAGAGGTGATAACGGTGAACGCAATGGCGATTCTCGCCCCAATTTCTCCCAAAGAATTTCGCAGCACTAAACCTAAGGAATTCAATGGATCGCCAGTAATTGATAATGTTAATTGCTGGACATATCCTGTCAGCCATTCTGGTAACAGAAGAAACGAAAACCCATAAAGGAGAACTAAGCAGCCAAGAAAATATCCGATTACTCTGTATCTTCGGTTGACAAATGCATAAATCAAAATTAACACAATTCCGACAAAAACATATTGGATTTCTAAAGTTGTCAAAGCCAGCAGCAAACCCGCTGCTTCGTCTTTCCGGTCCCTAAAGGCTATTAAAACCGCAACCATGAAAAATGTAACGACTACGAGCAGGTTTCCATCAACAACTGCCCGTATATTATGGTAAAAAGTGACAGAAATTAGAAATATGGCGATACCTGGAAAAAGTTTTGTCTTCCAATTCACCAGATTCATGCTAAGAAAATAAATACCAATCAATATTATTTCAAGAAAAGTCATCCATAGTGCGCGCGCAACTATAAAATTCTTTATCAAACCGAATGGGGTGAATAACATCAAAGAGAAATATGGATACATGAACCGGAATTCGTACTCTCCCGCCATTGCAGGCCTTCCATATGCACTGACCTGGACCTTGTAAAGTAACGTGTCAGAATATGGGTTTTGCCCATCGGCTAAAACTCCCCGCGTAGCGATCCATTGAGTTTGAAAATACTTGCCTCCTGGATAATTATCAGCATAGAGATAGTTCAAAAAGATCATCACTCCAATAGCGATAACCATTAGGGCTAGTAAAAATAAATACTTATTCTTTGCCATCCGCTTGTTCAAATTGTTGCTCCAGTTATTCGTGTAAAACCTCATTATAATTGAACAAATGGTCAGAATTGCCCTTGCTCAATTGAGAATCGATTATAACGATACTTCAGCCAACATCAAGACTGGGATGGCGATGGTCAAACGCGCGATTGAGGGCAATTGCAGCGTGATTGTCCTTCCAGAACTCTGGTCAACAGGTTTTAGATTGGAGAGACGTGAAGAATTTTCCAAGTTGAATCATGGATTGATCGAGGAACTTCATAAACTTTCTAAGGCAGGGAAAATTGAAATTGTTGGCTCATACATCAGGAATTTGAGCGGATATCATAACGATTTCGTAGCAATCCAACCGAATTCGTTTGAATTCCAATATGCCAAAATCCACCTCTTCCCCGCTTTGCAGGAGCCGGTTTTTCTGCAACCAGGTAAAAAATTTTGTGTTTATACCTCATCACTTGGGCAAGTTGGCGCCTCCATTTGTTATGATTTGCGTTTTCCTGATCATTTTCGTCAGCTATTTACCCTTGGGGCGCAATATCATATTATTCCTGCACATTGGCCGCAGGAACGCATAAACCATTGGGACGTCCTCCTTAGAGCCCGGGCAATTGAGACTTTATCCTATGTTATTGCTGTGAATTCAACTGGTCGAAGTAGTAGTTCAAAATTTGGCGGACACAGTTCTATCATCTCACCAGATGGAGAGATAGTTTTTCAAGCAGCGCAAAATCAAGAAGATGTATTTATTGTCGATATTGATGATTCCCTGATCGAATCAACCCGTAATCGATATCCGTTCCTAACCGCAGCTAAAAAAGAAGACCTCTTTTGAGGTCTTCTTTTTTATTAAATTTTTCGGTGGTAAACCCTGTGGTTCTTGTAGGGTTGCCCTCCCACGCTGATTAAATCTTTCCGCATTTGGACTGCGGTTTCTGCCACCTGGGTTAATTCACCGTGAATGAAGCCAAAATCCTTCATGGTCTTTTCCATTTCGTAATACATAAGCGCATTACCACCTCTTCCGTGATATTCGGGTAAAACTCCTGCACCATTTAATGAAACCCACTTTGTTCGTTTCATCTCGAGCATAATGTCAATGATTGCTGTTGGAGTAATTCTCCCGTGATGGCGCTGAAGTGCGCTCGTAATATCAGGAAAGGCTAATAGAAAGCCAACAATTTCGTCATTGTGGGTGATTATTTTTATCAATCTGTGGTCAATCACCTGCATCAGGTTTTTTACTAATAAATCGATCTCGTTTTGAGAAAGGGGGTAATACTCCCAGTTATTTACGAATGTCTTATTATAGGCAATGCCGATCTTGTCAGCCCAATCCCGTATCATTATCCGTTTGCTTTTAAAACTATGAACCACGAATGTGCCGCGATCTTTCACACGCCTGGCAACTTCCTTCACTCTTTCAGGTACAGTGAAATGATCGTGATGCAGGTAACAAGATACAAAATCCACTTCTTTTTCAAATCCCAAGGTTTCCAGTAATTTTGAGTAATATGCAAAGTTGTAGTTCATCATGGTCATCATTTGGCGGTGTTCCTGACCTTCATATAGGATCCCGTAACCATCGAATGCAGATAATCCCTTTGGACCAACGATATCTACCAGGTTTCGTTCTTTACACCAATCAAATGCCTGCTCAAACAATTTGTTCGCAACTCCCTGGTCATCCACACAATCAAACAAGTAAAACTGTGCTTTCTTCACTTGATGATATTCATTGAAAGGATTATTAACGAACGCGCCTAACCGACCTATTATCTTTCCATCTTGCCTGGCAACCCAGAAGTTCCCGTCGGAGTGTTCATAAAATGGATGCTTTTGTTTGTTCAACATTAATTTGATATCGCCATAGAATGGAGGGCAAAACTGTTTTACTCCTTTGTACAGATCATATTGAAATTGGACAAAGGCGTTTACTTGGGATTTAGAGTTTAAATCAACGTTTTCTATTGAAATCATTCTTGTCTCTCCGTATTGGTCAAATTAATATAATTTGCAGTATACACTAAATCCCCTAATTGAATTTGGACGTAAAGATAATCTTCAGCACTATTAAAGCCTTGTTATAATAATTTAACTTCTCTTTTCACGACTTTATTAGGAGACAATAATGGAGAAATTTTACATTGAAGGTGGTATTCCTTTACGTGGAGAAATCAGTCCTGGAGGGAATAAAAATGCTGCGCTTCCTTTGATGGCAGCCTGCCTTCTTACTTCTGAGCCAGTCATACTGCGGAATGTCCCCGATATTCAGGATGTTCACACGATGCGAAAACTGTTTATGAGCCTTGGAGTCTTATTTACCGAGATCGATGATCACACCTGGAAAATCCAGGCGAAAGAACTTCGACCTGCAGAATTGGATCCGGATCTCTGTCGAAAAATCCGTGCCTCGATCCTCCTGGCTGGACCCATGGTGGCTACGATCAGGGCATCTAGAATTACCCCCTCCTGGTGGTGATGTTATTGGCCGGCGAAGAGTGGATACACATCTCCTGGCATTGGAAAAACTTGGTGTACAGATTGATTATGACCGTATGTTTGAATTCAAGGCATCCAAGTTAATCGGAGCGGATATTCTGCTTGATGAAGCTAGTGTTACAGCAACCGAAAATGCCATAATGGCATGCGTTTTGGCTGAGGGTGTGTCTACCCTCCGGAATGCTGCCTCCGAGCCGCACGTTCAGGAACTTTGCCATCTCTTGGTTGCCATGGGTGCACAAATTGAAAACACTGGATCAAATACGCTCATCATCAATGGAGTGAGCTCATTACATGGCGCGGATTTCACCATCGGTCCAGATTATCTTGAAGTGGTCAGTTTTATTGGAGCTGCTGCAGTAACCCACGGAGAAATTACCATACGAAATGCTGGAAATAAGTATTTGGATATGATTAAGCTGGTGTTTGGAAAACTCGGCGTCACCTGGGAAGAAAGAGGTGATGACTTATTCGTTCCATCAAGTCAGAAATTGGAGATAGAGCCTGACCTGGGGGTGCAATCCCCACGATCAGTGTCATGCCCTGGCCGGCCTTCCCAACTGACCTGATGAGTATCGCTATCGTGGTAGCCACACAATCAAGAGGAACAACTCTCTTTCACGATTGGATGTACCCATCGCGAATGTTCTTTACAGATAAATTATTAAGTATGGGAGCTCAAATCGTTCTGTGCGATCCTCACCGTTGTATTGTTCAAGGACCCAATCAACTTACTGGTGAGAAAATGGAAAGTCCCGATATCAGGGCCGGCATGGCGTTGGTCTTGGCAGCGCTTTCTGCAAGAGGTAAATCCACTATACGCAATATCAACCAAATTGACCGGGGATATGAGATGGTGGAGAAAAAATTAATTAAACTTGGGGCACACATCGAACGCGTGAAAGAAGAATGATAAAAAAAGAGACGTTTGATAACGTCTCTTTTTTCTTTACTTTACTTCCTGGACTGTTTCAAGGAATTGGTCTATTACCATCTTTATGTTTTGCTCTGGTAACGCACCTACCTGTTTGTGAACTACTTTACCATTAGCGATGAACAACATGGTAGGGATTCCCTGCACGTTGTATTTCATTGCATATTCTGTATTCTCGTCAGTATTTACCTTGGTAACAATAATCTTCCCGGCATATTCCTTGGCAATCTTATCCAGGATAGGAGCAACCATTTTGCAAGGTACACACCAGGGAGCCCAGAAATCAACAATCACCGGGACGGTGGATTGTAGAACGGTTTTTTCAAAAGCTGCATCAGTTACATGGATTGGTTCTGTAAACATAATATTCTCCCGTCAATTTGTAATAACTAATTGTAATTGGCAAGTATTAACGTAGGATAAACAAATTCATAGATTATTATTCACGTTTATAATCCACGAAGCGGTAACCAACGCCCCGTTCAGTTAAAATATATATCGGATTAGCGGGGTCTTTTTCCAATTTTTGTCGTAAATAGTTTACATAGAGCCGAACATAATGAGGTTCATCGCGATATTCATATCCCCACACTTTGGAGAGTATCTGATCGTAAGTTAACACCCAGCCTGCGTTCATTACCAGGTGGTACAACAATCGGTATTCTGTCGGCCTTAATTTAATCAGTTCCCCGTCCAGCCTAATTTCTCTCCGGCCGAAGTCGATTTTCAGGTGATCATCAACATCTATTATCCCTTCGCCGGTATTTGAAGCCTGCTCAACACGTCTAAGAACCGCCCGGACCCGACTGACCAGTTCTCGCGGACTGAACGGCTTTGTTACATAGTCATCTGCTCCTAATTCAAGACCCTTTACCCTGTCTTCTTCTTCGCCTTTTGCAGTCAACATGATCACTGGTACTGTACTGACTTCCCTTATCAACTGGAGTACTTCAAAACCGTCGATATCAGGCAGCATAACATCCAATATCACTGCATCCGGCATTTTATCCCGTAAAAGTCCTACCGCTTGCATCCCCTTAAAAGCTTCAATTACCTGGAATCCATCATGCTCTAAATTAAGCCTGATGAAGCGCGCCATACGCTCTTCATCATCAACTACCAATATTTTCTTGTTGCGGAATGCAGCATCACTCATATTACTCATTCTCTCACAAAACTGATGATCTCTTCTTCTGAACCTGGCAGGATCTCGATAAATGAAATTCTATTTGTGGGATAAATGGTAGATGTAACATTGGCTTCCAAATAAGGCAGGTCTTTACCATCTTTACGCCGTGGGCTTCTTACCAGCATCAGCGTGTCTGACATTGAAGGTAACTCGTCGATTTCTCCAAGAACCGGGTCTTCATTCAACATATGGATAATCACAGTTGGCATTTCTTTCTCCATTTACCTGATAATTAGAATTTGAATCTTTAATTTTCCCAATGCAATAACATCGCCATGGCTAACTGGATAATCGACATGTGGAACGATCTTTTGTCCATTCACCCTCGTCCCATTGGATGACCCCAGGTCAGTAATCACAACTTCCCCTTTTACGATCCTGAGTGCAGCATGCAGCCTGGAGACTCCCAACGTAAATGCATCAAACGGAGACATATCTACGTCAGGAAGAATAGGTTGCCCTTCAATCGCCCTGCCAAGCGTGAACTCGACCCGTTCTGCCAAATGAATTACCTGGGCGCTGTCGATAAGATGCAGTGAGATGCTGGGGATAGTCCCATGGACCACCGCTTTTCGGCTGGGAATTTCAGGTATCTCGGTTGTTGAAATTAAGGTATCTGTCGTTGTCCTCTGTATTGACCGAGTATTGAGAATATCGAGAGAAACGAGTTGTGTTCCGCATTCGCTGCAAAACAATGCACCCGGTAGTTCTTTGTGTTGGCAATTAGGACAAAGAATCATTGTTTCCTCTTTTCAGGTTCAGGTAATTGAAGAAGTGCACGTGTACCATATTTTAGTCTTTTTATTCCATCTTCGCTATAGGATTGATCCTTTTTAATGCTTTCAGCTTCGTTAAGTACTTCTTTTGCAAAAGGAACGTTCCCCTGTCCAATAAGGTGAGTTGCGAGGTACGTCAATCTTCGGACCGCATCTTTGATATTTCCTTTTTCAACATCCTGGCTTGATTTCTCCTGCATTTGAAGCAAATTAATCTTTGCCAAAGCCTGGATAATTTCCAGAGGAATCGAGAGGTCAGCTGGTTTTTCGCTTACTTTCAATCGGTTTGAAAATTCTTGTTCTGCATACCTATTATTGGCATCGCTCAGAACAAAACGCACTTTTCCGTTTATCAAGTCTACCTCTTTCAAGTTCCGAATCGAAGGGGATAATTCAAATGCAAAAAGGAATGAGGATTTTCTTTCTTTAATTACGTTACCCATCTGGATTGGATCATTTAACTGAAGTTGAGAGATTTCTGGCTCGATCCTGAATATATACCTGAGTTGGCAATATTCGTTTTTCTTGATTTCCAGATTTGTGTTATGTGCAACTGTTGTCGAAAGAGAGGTTAACGTGATTTGGAGGAATTTTGGCAAGTCAAATAAAGTTCTGACATAATATGCGCATCCACCAGTTATGCCTGTTATTTCATCAAGGAATTTGTCATTCCACTCGTTACCAAATCCCAATGCATTAATTTTTATATTTTTTTCAATTGCGTTGTTAACCAGATCAATACATTTTTCTTCATCACCATAAGTATGTCCGTCGGTCAATAACAACAAATTTGGTAAATGGGTTTTTGTGTTTCCTTGCCACAATAAGTCTATACCTGCCTTAAGTCCTTTATAAATTTCAGTTCCACCGGCAGCAGTAATCGTGTCAATTTTCTCGAATAGAATTTGCTTGTTGGCATTTGTGGTTGGTGCAATTAAAATTTCTGCTTTATCGTTAAATATGACAATCGATATCAAATCTATGGAACGTAATGCTGTTATGAACTGCCTTAAATTCTCTCTTACGCTATCCAACCTTTCACCCTTCATGGAGGTGGATCGATCAAGAACGATGCAAAGATGATTGGCTGGTGTTAAAAGCTTCATTTGGCTGGTTGTACTGAATGTCCAATTTTGCATAAACATTCTGTGATTCGCCGAGAATAGGAATTTCAGATCGACTGAAAAGCCATGTTAATTCTAATGGTGGAATTTTAGGATCATTTACCTCAGCTCTCATCATATTTTTTTCTCTTTTCAGCATTAGAAAGAACATCATAAGCACGCTGGATGACCAGAAATATTTCTGTGTTCTGCTTATCAGGGTTTGTATCAGGGTGATATTTTATAGCCAATTCCAGATAAGCGCGCTTAATCTGTTCGCTGCTTGCGGACTTCGAAACTCCCAGAACCGAATAAAGATTATCCCCCATTTGTTTTTCCTACAATCCGCGTGACGTGATAAGGATTGCGCTGATATTATCGGGGCCACCGTTAGCATTTGCGGCATTGATCAATTCATGGCAGGCAATCGTTGGGTCTGAGTTTGAAGTCACAATCCTGTATATTTCCTGGTCAGATACAACACCCCATAAGCCATCGCTGCACAACAGTATCGATCCACCCTTAGGAAATTGAAAAGTTTGAATATCTGCTTTTATGGGATCATTTTGCCCCAATGCCCGTAAAAGTACATTTTTTTGTGGATGGGTCTGGGCTTCCGTCTCAGTGATTTCACCAATTTCAACCATTCGCTGCACCAGCGAATGATCCTTGGTGATCTTTTGAATGCGGCCATCGGAATATATAAAATAACCACGGGAATCTCCGATATGGGCAACAGTAACTTGTTCTCCTAACATTAATGCACAAGTAAGCGTCGTTCCGCCACCTGGTGCATATCGAATGACAGCCTTTTGTGCCTCTGTCACTGCATTTTGGAGTGTCTCCTGAATGCTCTCATCTACCGGATCGTGATGCAGTTCCAAAAATCGCAGGAACACTCGATTGATAAGATACTTAGACACCACTCTTGCTGCCACACCAGATGCAATTTCCCCGTTCTTATGACCTCCCATACCATCCGCAATAATACAGAGTCCAACTGGAAGATCACTAACACCCTCTCCAATCACATTGTTGAAGACCAACAAGGAATCTTCGTTGTGATCCCGTTGCATCCCAACAGATTGACCTGTACCGATCACGAATTGCGGTGGTTTTAACGGAATCAACTCTTTGGAGACACCTTCAAGTTGATCATCGGTCAAAGGAGTGGTATGAATAACCTGTTCTGAAAAGTTTTTATTACTTTTTTTACCAAATATCTTCGAAATAAAATCTTGCATTTTCCCTCAGCCAGTCTATGCTATGAATGCATACAGGTTCATATCTGTGGATCCAATGAACACCATATCGTTTATGCCAGTCGGAGTTCCGGTAATCGCCCCACCAGTTGAATATTTCCAGCGTTGGCGCCCTGTTTTCTGATCGATACAGTAAAAAGTTCCATCAGCGGCTCCAAAATATAAACCTTCTTTATAAAAAAATGGGGAACCACTTAGCTGGTGGTCACTCTTAAATCGCCAAATTTCTCTGGCACTCGATTTTTCAATACAATACAGAAAACCATCAGCAGAGCCAATGATCACATTATTCTCAATGCAGATTGGATTTGTTACTGAACCTTTCCCCATTCTGAATCGCCAGATCACCCAACCGGTCCTCGCATCAAGTGCATAAATATTTGAATCCAGCGAAGCAAAGAAAACGATTCCATCTGTCACAACAGGAGAAGACGTAATCGGACGTTTAGCCCAAAACTTCCATTTGATTGAACCGCGGAAATCTGAGCAAATGAATTCGTTCCCTTCTGTTCCAAAATATATCAGATCATTCGTTATAAAAGGAGTAGACCTCACCGCGCCTTCAGTATGAATTGACCAGCTTTTTTGATAAGTGGAGAGGTTTATCGCATAAAAATTGTAATCGTCAGATCCGATAAAAATATGACCTTCAGCAATCTTAGGTGAACAACGAATTGGTCCGTCAGTTGGATAATCCCAGATTAACTTACCAGTGGAGGCTTGAATTGCATATAATTTTCCGTCTTCGCTGCCAAAATAGATGATTCCATTCGCAACAAGTGGTCTTGAAATTACACCCCCGTCAACTGCATGCTTCCATCGGAACTGTCCTTTTGCGGCATCAACACAATACAGATTATTGTCGTAAGCGCCAACATAAACATTACCGCCGTCTACCGTAACTGATCCTCGAATTTCATCTTCGCATTTGAAAGTCCATAGTGGTTTAACTACTTGTTCATTGGCGACCAATTTCCCCGATGAAACTTTTGAGAGAGCCCCTGTTTTTTGCGCTAAAGCTATTAGTGCGGCTTTCATTTCGGTAACAAACTGGAATCTATCTTCAGGTTTATAGCACAATGCTTTATTTATGATCGAATCCAACTCAACCGACACATTGGGGTTGATTCCTCTGATCGGTCTGTCGCCAAAAGAGAAAGGAGCCTCCAGGCGCGGGTCTCGGCGTGTAAGCAAATGGTGCATCGTTGCGCCTAAAGCATAAATATCTGTTTGAAAGGTTGCATCACCGCGATATTGCTCTGGAGGTGAGTACCCTTCCGTCCCGATCATGGTTCCTTTTTGGCCGGTTTAAAATTCTTGGCAATACCAAAATCAACCATCACAACATGATTCTGCTGGTTTATCATCAGGTTTTGAGGTTTAATATCTCGAAATATGATAGGTTCGGGTTTATGGGTGTGTAAATACTCGAGAACGTCACACACCTCGATTGCCCAAAGAATAACTTGATCCTCTCGAATTGGATCCAGTGTGCTTTTTAATATTGCCTCGAGGTCTTTTCCAAAAACTAATTCCAGTACAAGGTATGAACGTTCATCATGGGTGAAAAAATCAAATATCCTGGGAATAGCAGGATGATTTAGAGTCACCAGAATATTTGCTTCTCGCTCAAAGTTCTTAACGATCGTCTCCCTAACCAGGGGATCCGGGCTTTGGTTAATCATTTCTTTTACAGCTACCAATTTCACCACGCTCGGGAAATGCAGGTCGCGTGCGCGATAAACTGAGCCCATTCCGCCAATTCCAATTACATCCTGGATCTGATATCGGTCTGATACAATGGCTCCAGAAGAAAGCTGAAGATAACCTCCAGATTCGCTATCTAATGGTTGAGTAATGGATTTTGTATCCAGTTCAGCCTCCAATTTACATACCGGATTGGGAACGATTCTAAAATTATATCCATCTGTACTCGATAAATCAAATTAATAAAGTACACTACTGTTCTATCACCCGTAGATAATCGCTCGCTGCCCATCCTTGCCGATTCCCATCATATGGAGCAATTAATTGCCACCAAATATAGTCTCCAGTTTCAATTGGTCCTCCAATGACCCTGAAGACTTCCAATTCAGCGGCAATAAAATTAACATCAGCCTCTGTGCCCGGGCTGGCGCGTAAACGTAAACCATTTCCACCAGTTCCAGTGATCTGCACATAAGATTCCAGGGCAATCTGGTCACTGGCTGCCTGGTTAACACTTTGGGTAGGTGTTGACGCGATAATCAAAAAATTATTATCAATTGTAGGAACCAGCGCGGCGGGAATAATCG
Source organism: uncultured Chloroflexia bacterium (assembly GCA_963753625.1). GTDB lineage: Bacteria > Chloroflexota > Anaerolineae > Anaerolineales > Anaerolineaceae > UBA6107. The sequence goes on along the minus strand of CAVWCP010000001.1, from coordinate 401,791 downwards.
TTATATTTGCTTGAGGGGTCAAAGCTGTTGTTTCTTTATATGCCAACCCGGTAAATAATAAAATAAGATAAATAATGCCGATCATGCAAACAATCAAAGCACCTGCAATAATCACAATATCCGCGGGTCTCTTTTTCACTGGTTAACCGGGGAATATGAAGAAAGCCAACCCAAATATGATATAGACCGCAAATAATGCCGCACCTTCAAGCCAATTAGTTTCACCATCAGCTGCGACAAAATAAGATATTAATACTGCCGCCCCTAGGGCAGCCAATTCAAACGGATTGAATACCAGGGTTAGTGGGTTTCCCATCAATAAGCTGATGAAAACGAGAACTGGAGCAACAAACAACGCGATTTGCAGAGATGAAGAGACGGCAATCTCCATACTGAGGTCCATCTTGTTCTTATATGCAACGGTAATCGCCACGAGGTGTTCTGCAACATTACCAATTATCGGAACGAGGATTATGCCCAGGAAAAACTCAGATATTCCGGACTGTGCCACAACATGTTCCACGCTGCCTACCAGCAATTCACTCATTATTACAATTCCAAGGGTGGAAACAGCCAATACAATAACTGCCCTGGGTATAGACCAATGGATTTTTTGCGTTTGATCCTGGATGGGTTCGGCGATTAAAGGTGCAATCATTTTTGTTTTGAGGGAGAATAGTATTCCTAATCCGTAAAGAATGATCATTACTGCGGCAACAGAGAGGGATAATATTTCTACCTTAACATCAATCCCGTTGATGGTCGAATGACTGAATAGCGATGGAATAACCAGACCCACAATAGCAATTGCCAAAAGTATTGTGTTATTTACCGTATGCCTGCGATCGAAATGCTGAACCCCATTCTTCACTCCTCCAACAAGGAGTGACAACCCCAGTACAAAAAGCAGATTTCCGATTATTGATCCTGTAATAGATGCCTTTACCAGCTCAAGTAAACCCCTTTGTATTGCAAAAAGCGTGATGATTAATTCCGCTGCATTTCCCAATGTCGCATTTATTAATCCCCAATTTTTGGGCCAGTGTGGGCAGCGAGATTCTCTGTTGCTTCCCCGATTAATCCAGCCAGAGGAATGACCCCTACGGCTGCAAGTGAAAAAACCCAACCAGATCCCCATTCGAGAAGTTCAGCAAGTATAGCGAAAGGAATTGCAAGTAAAAGTACCTGGACAGGACGCTTTTTTATGAATTTTAGGATGGATCTCATATTCAAATTATAATCGAAACCCTGAAGTTTCCTGCATGTTATAATGCCCCATATGGTAGTTACTGATCTCAAAGACCGTGTTCTTGGCAATCGTTATAAATTACTCCACCCCCTGGGTAAAGGGGGTATGGCCCTGGTCTTCGAAGCATATGATCAACTTCTTGAAAGACCGGTCGCCATCAAGCTGTTGCGGAAAGATTTTTCAACAGATCCTGAGTTTCGCGACCGATTCCTGCATGAAGCCAGATCGGCAGCTAACCTCACCCATCCCAATATTGTCACCGTTTATGATTTTGGAATAGACGCTGGTGAAATCTACATTGTGATGGAATTAGCCACAGGTTCAGACCTTAAGACATCCATCGAAAAAAACGGACCCTTCCACTTGGAATCAGGTTTGGAGATTGCTATCCAGATTTGTAAAGGTTTGGGGTACGCCCATCGTGCAGGTATCGTCCATTGTGATGTAAAACCACAAAATATCATCATTACTAATGACCGAATTGCCAAAATCACTGATTTTGGAATATCAAGAGCCCTGAACAGTTCCACTTCACCAGAAAGAAGTGATGTCGTTTGGGGATCACCACAATACCTTGCTCCTGAATTAATTGAAGGCGGACCAGCTTCGCCGGCTGCTGACGTTTATTCACTGGGGGCGGTTTTATATGAAATTTTCACAGGCAATCCACCTTTTGAGGGCGACTCAGTCGATGAAATCTTAAGTCTCCAAACGAGCAAAGTACCTCAGTCTATTTCTTCACAGGTAAAGGATTTTCCCGAGGACCTTGATTTGGTGATTTCGAAAACGCTTTCGAAAGAGGTATCCCAACGGTATCGCACTGCCGAGCAGCTCAGCAGTGTACTCTCATTGATTAAAAAACGTATTTCTTCACCTATTGTTGATGATCTATCGGTCTCGGCTGCCTCTCCAACTATCCCACCTCAACTTCCCAACATAGTCTCCTACGAAGACAATCCATCGTTGAATGCTGAAGGCAAAACTAATGTTGACTGGAATTTGATCGGCCTCGAGTTGTTGTGCCTGCTGTTAGTCGGTGGATTGATTCCTTTTTTGACATTTGTCTGGTTCACCATAAAACCGCTTTTGGGATGAAGAAATGACGCTAATAATCTCCGCCTCAATTCTTTCTGCTGATTTTTCACGCCTGAAGCAGCAAATACAAACCAGCGAAAAGGCAGGGGTTGATTGGCTTCATATCGATGTTATGGATGGTCACTTTGTGCCAAACTTAACGATGGGACCATTTATCGTGAAAACCTGCCGGCAAATCACGCAACTTCCACTTGATTGCCATCTAATGGTTGATAATCCTGAAAAACTAATTAATGCTTTTGTTTTAGCCGGAGCAAACACCATTACAATTCATCCGGAAGGAAATCCCAATGTTTTGCAGACACTTCAATTGATCAAATCCGCCGGTTGTAATGCGGGATTATCTCTTAAACCTGAAACACCTGCTTCCATTGTCTCACCCCTGCTGCCTTACCTCGATCTCATCATGGTTATGACAGTCAATCCCGGTTACTCTGGTCAATTGTTCATGCCGGAAATGATCAAAAAAATTACTCAGTTAAAATTCCCTGGTTGATCAACACCCTAATGTTAAATACATTCAGGTTGATGGCGGAATCAACCAGGAAACCATCAAGCAAGTGGTTAGAGCAGGAGCGAATTGTATTGTGGCTGCTACCGCAATTTTTAAGAATCCGTCCGGGATCATCGATGGCGTCCGTTTGTTGCGAAAATCAGCTGATTAAAACAAAAAATTACGGATAAATCCGTAATTTAATGCGTCATCAGGAATATCTAATTACTCTTTACTAAGGTTCGAAGGCATTTGGTGCAAAGTGTATATTGAACGGGACGACCATTCAACCAAAATTGTAGTCTTTTGTAGGTTTGGTTTAAATGTCCTGTTTGTGGATCTTTGAGAAAAGCTCCGATTGTGACCAAAAGTTGTGGATTTCCCACAGGAAGCGCATTTTGCCATTTTGTTTCCTTTCCTTACCAATCAAACGAAAGTTAGGTACAATATCCTTGTTGTTTATTAACGCGTGAAATTCTATCATATATCGTATCTTTTATCAATGTGAATGGTTATACCAAAGAAGGACAAAAAGAAGATGATTACTGAGAATGTTCCTGGCAAAATTCACATCTCTCATCAGGCAATTGCCTCAATCGCTTGTGAATCTGCCCTATCCTCTTACGGTGTGGTTGGCCTGGCAGCCAAGAATTTCACTGAAAACCTTTCACGTGTCTTAATTAAAGATCCCAACCTGGGTGTAGACATCAGTTTCACCAAGAATGAGGTTGTTATTGATCTATTTATCGTGGTTGAATACGGAACCAGGATAAAATCTGTTGCATCCAGTGTTGCAGAAAATATTAAATACAATATAGAACATGCAACAGGACTGGTTGTTAATGCAGTCAATATTCACGTCCGAGGACTTCGGATCAGTAATACTGATTAATTATTTCTTGATATGACTATATCTCAACTGAAAACGAGTGAACCTGTGACCGAATCCTCTCCTCAAATTTACTCGATTAATGGACAAGATCTAAAGAAAATTGTTGGGTCATCACTAGTGTGGCTCAAAGCACATCAACAACTTATTAATAGTCTAAATGTGTTTCCGGTGCCAGATGGAGATACTGGCACCAATATGCTGCTCACGATGCAGGCAGCATATAACGAAATCGTCAATTCTCACGAGCAAAATATTGGAAAAATGGCAAAAGATCTTGCCCAGGGCGCGCTCATGGGCGCTCGCGGAAATTCTGGTGTCATCCTGTCTCAAATATGGCGTGGCTTTGCTCGTGCGTTGGATTCATTTCCAGAAATGGATGCTCAATTATTTTCCCGGGCAATGACCGAAAGTAAAAACACTGCCTATAAAGGTGTTGTGCGGCCAGTGGAGGGTACCATCCTCACTGTGATCAAGGATGTGGCGACTGCGCTTGAAAATTCGGTGGTAAAAACTACCAACCTCGTAGATTTGCTTACTATTGCAGTAAATGCAGCAGATGTCTCGGTGAAATATACCCCCGAACTTCTTCCTATTCTTAAAACTGCTGGGGTGGTTGATTCCGGCGGTAAAGGTCTTTTCATCCTGCTTGAAGGCATGCTTCGGCACGTCAATCAACAATCATTGGAAGCATCTGATATTACTCTGCAATCAATCTCCTCTATGAACATGAAAGAGACTATGGATGCTGTGGAAGAAGGACAAGATGTTGAGGTTGTCATCGATTTTCAACCTAAGGGCGCCTTCGATCTAAATTCTTTCTATAATGACCTTTCCCGAATTGGAACATCCATCCAGGTTGGAGAAGGTGATGGCATGTACCGCATGCACATCCATGTTGAAGCAGAAAAGCAAAACGAACCTCTGGAATACGTTGCCAGTATCGGTTCCTGGTCAAAAGTGGCCATGGAAAACCTGCAAACCCAAATGGCTAATTCAACAAAAAAGAAATCAGATTACACTTTAAATGAATTTAAACCCGGATCTATCGCAGTAATAGCAATTTCACCCGGGATTGGAATTTCAAAGATCTTTGCCAGTTTGGGAGTGGCAGCCATTGTTGAAGGCGGCCAAACCATGAACCCAAGCACGGAAGAGATACTTAACGCCTTTGAAGACTTGCCTACAGATCAAATCATCATTCTTCCAAACAACAAAAATATCGTTCTCGCTGCAGAAACAGCCCAGACATTAAGTGTCAAAAATGTCAAGGTCGTCCCCTCTGTCAATATTCCACAGGGATTATCGGCTTTGCTGAGGTTGGATCCTGACGGAGTCCTTGAGGAAATTGTGCAAGAAATGGTTTCAGCCCTCAGTGATGTGGATGCAGGCGAGATTACAACAGCAACACGGACTGTAGAACTGAATGGTGTTGAAGTCCTTTCAGGTGAAAATATTGGTCTGTTGAACGGAAAATTAGTGGTCTCAGGCAAAACTACTGCTGAAACCACGATTGCACTGCTTAAGAAAGCCAATATGAACGAAAAAGAACGCGTAACACTCTTCACTGGAGAAAATATTTCTCCTGAAGAAATTGAGGTTATAAGCGCTCAAATTCAAGTGGAATTTCCTGACCATGAAATTGAAGTTCATGAAGGCGGTCAACCCCATTATCAATTCCTCATCTCACTTGAATAACAATGTCTTCCTACGCAATCATTACAGATGACGCCGGTCATTATTTACCAGAGGGCCTACCTGGGAACGTTAGTTATTTTCAGATCAAACACAATTTCGCAAGATTAATAACGAGAATCCAATCTAAAGAAGATGCGGGACAATTGTTTCCGGACATTCTTCCTTTTCGAACACATTCAACAATAGCCCTCCCCAACAATCTGGAATTATCCGCTCAGCTTGTAAAAATAATTCGCGAATTTGACGAAATCTTCTGCATCACGGTCACCAGAGGAATTGATTCCATCTATTCGATTTTTGAAGATATCAGTATAAAACAAAAAGGCAGGGCAAATTTTCACCTGATCGATTCTCAGACACTGTCCGCGGGGCAAGGTTACCTTATTCAACGCACAATCCAGTTAATCAAGCAGAATATCCCTGCAAACAGGATTGAGGAGAATCTGCGTGAAGAGATACCGAATATTTACACCTTGTTATGCACACCAAACCTGTCTTACTTACATACTTCTGGTTTTGTAGATTTGGGTCAAGTGATTTCAGCGGAGCAACATTCTTTGTATCCGGTTTTTGGGCTCGAAGATGGGAAATTCACTGCTCTCGAGAAACAGAAAAATATTCACGGCGCAATAGAATATTTTATTGAGTTCATCGGTGAGTATGATCAACTAAAGGAAATAATCTTTTTACACCCTGCTCGCCAACGCGTCACTGAAGCCAGCAATTTTGAACAATTTGTGTATGAAAATCTCTCAAACGTGCATTTTTCGGAAGTAAATTGTAATGATTTCTTAACCCATTTGATTGGACCGAGAGGTTTTGGTCTGATAGTTGTTGAATAACCGTCACCTGCAAAAAATTCTCAACTTCACATTAGTGTAAAATTAACCTATGTACAGGTCACTCGACAAGGTTTGTAAGATATTAGCATATGAAAGTCAGAATCATTTTAATAATCATGTGGTCATTGGGGGGTTTGAAAAATTTTTCACCAATCTACTTCCTGAATTTCAAAAAGATAATGTCCCTGATTCGCTAATAAAGGCTTTTTCCGAGATGGGTCCTATCTACGCTGGATACTCACCTGAAAAACGAGAAAAATTGGTCATCGACCTGGCTTCACAAATTGAAAAGATTTCCGGTCAAAAAATCAACCTGGTTAAGTTGACCAAAGTTGTTGGTGTCTCGTCCACCACGGTGACTACAAATAAAGTACAAACGCCAGGAAGTAATCCCACGGTAAATTCGCCTTTTCCAGCTCAATTAAGACAAAAATCCCTGCCTCCATCAGGATTGGATGCGGACTTGACGGTTCTCGAGAACGTTGGCGTCGCCAAGGCTGCGGAATTTCATCAACTGGGTGTCTATAAGGTTAGCGACCTGTTCTATCTTTTTCCAAGAAGATACGATGATTACTCAAAGTTGAAACCGATCAACAGGCTTGAATACGATGAGCAATTGACAATCATCGCCACTGTGCAGAGTGTTCTCTCCACTAAAATGCGTAACAGAGAAATGACCAGGGTTGAAGTGGTTGTTAGCGATGGCACAGGCTTTTTGCGGCTGGTTTTTTTCAGAGGGTCAAAATACATCCGCTCATTTGAGGCACAATTTCCTCACGGCAGGCAGTTGGTGATCTCCGGTAGAACAGAAATGTACCTCGGTCGGCTGCAAATTAATAATCCCAACATTGAAGATCTTGACCAGGCACATTTGAATACCAACGGGATCATCCCGGTTTACCCTCTGACAGCCAAGTTATCTCAAAAATTTGTGCGCACAACTGTCAACAATACCCTCAATCACTACGTCAACAGGATGCAGGACTTCCTTTCGCCATTAATTAAACGGCAGGTTGAACTGATTGACCTTCCGGTTGCGCTCCACCAGGTTCACTTTCCACAATCTATGGAGTTGTTGGAGTCAGCTCAAAAACGGCTGGCGTTCGATGAAATTTTTCTGCTTCAACTTGGCGTTTTACAGCAAAAACGCAATTGGATTTCTCAACCAGCCACAAAATTCATCCTCAAAGAAAACCAATTAACAACGTTTACTGATTCGCTCCCATTTACGCTTACCAAAGCGCAATTCAAGGTTATTGACGAGGTCACCAGAGACCTGTCCTCTGGTTCGCCCATGAATCGGCTCCTGCAGGGGGATGTTGGATCAGGGAAAACGGTCATTGCAGCATTTGCCATAACTTCGATTGCAAATGACCAGGCGCAATCAGCAGTTATGGCACCCACAAGCATCCTGGCAGAACAACACTATAAATCGTTACGCGGTATTCTAGGATCAATTAAGGATCCTGACCTGGCTGTATCTGAATCTGAAATCAGATTATTAACTGGTGATACGTCTGCCAAAGAACGGGATGAAATAAAGTCGGGATTGATGGATGGTTCAATAAAATTATTGATTGGTACTCACGCTTTGATTGAAGAACCTGTGCAATTCTTGAATTTACAGCTCGTTGTTATTGACGAGCAGCATCGGTTTGGAGTCAGCCAGCGTGCATTATTAAGGCAAAAAGGGGCCAATCCGCACCTGCTCGTCATGAGCGCCACACCAATTCCACGCTCGCTTGCCCTGACAATTTATGGAGACCTTGAACTATCAATAATGGATGAAATGCCTGAGGGACGAAAACCCGTCGAAACACACATTCTCAGCCCCCGTGATCGAGAACGGGGTTATCAAGTTATCCGCAACCACTTAAAACAAGGACATCAAGCTTTCATTGTCTATCCCCTCATTGAAAGCGATGAAAATGGTGAAGTGAAAGCCGTTATCAGCGATCACGAAGTCCTTCAAAAAGATATTTTCCCTGACCTTAAAATTGGGTTACTTCATGGTCGCTTGTCTCCGGAAGAAAAAGAATCGGTGATGATGGCTTTCCATGATCAAAAATATTCCATCCTGGTTTCCACGACCGTTATTGAGGTTGGCGTTGATGTACCCAATGCGACTGTGATGATGATCGAGGGGGCTAACCGTTTTGGTCTGGCTCAACTTCACCAATTACGCGGAAGAGTGGGAAGAAGCTCACGAACAATCAATTTGTCTCCTGATTCCAGATAATGAAGATTCTTTGGAGAATGAGCGCTTGTCGGTAATGATCGAAACAAATGATGGATTCTTGCTGGCTGAAAAAGATTTACAACAAAGAGGTCCAGGTGATTTCATCGGCTATCGCCAATCCGGTTTTGCAGATTTAAAAATGGCCAAGATCACCGACATACGCTTGATTGAAAAAGCCAGAAATGCAGCAGAAATGCTATTCGAGGATGACCCTTTGTTGGAAAAAACTGAAAATGCGTTATTATTACAGAAATTCCAATCATTTTGGAAATCTGATAAAAGTGATATCAGTTAGGGAGAATAAATGATCAAAGCCGTCTTTCCAGGATCCTTTGATCCAATTCATAACGGTCATGTAGATATCGCCACACGTGCTGCAAGTGTTGTTGATGAACTTGTCGTGGCTGTCTATGATAAACCCCTTAAAAATTTCCTGTTTTCTCCTGAAGTTCGCATGGCGCTGGTCAAAGAAGTCTTCAAAGATAATCCCAAGGTAACAGTATGCGGTTATAGTGGATTGACTGTAAAATTTTGTGAGCAAATTGGGGCTGGGGTGATGATCCGTGGATTACGTGTATTTTCAGACTTCGAATTTGAATTCCGCATGGCGTTAGCGAACCACCGACTTATCGCCAGATGTGGAAATGATGGCACTCATTACCAGTGATGAAAATTCATTCCTTTCGTCAACCACTGTGCGAGAAATTGCAGCATTAGGAGGTGATATCACCACCATGGTTCCACCGCATGTCGCGGTTGTGTTGCGTGAGAAATTTGACTTCACTGGGAGATGATCAAACTAGTTGTCCCGACGCATAATTTTCGAGATTAAATTGGCCCAATGATTGCATCCATATTTATATATTCGGTATAATTAGTTCAGGAGTGGTCATATGGATATACTACATCTGGTTGATCGATTGGAAGAATTATTTAATGAGAGCCGTCCTGTTTGGTTCACACATAGTGTGATCGTAGATGAAGATCGGCTTTTTGATTTGATTGACCAAATGCGCATCACTATTCCAGAAGAGATTAAAAAAGCCCAACAACTCCTCGCCCAAAGGGATCGGATCCTGGCACAGGCACAAGAAGAAGCCAATCGCACTGTTGCACTTGCGCGGGAAAAAAGCGAGAAACTGGTGGAAAAAGATCCTGTCACCCAGGCTTCTCAAATCCGGGCAGAACAGTTGATCGAGCAAGCTAAAAGTGAATGCGAGCAAACCAAAAGAGATGCTGATGAATATGTTGTTCAAACTCTTCAGGCACTTGAAGGTGAACTGGAAAAATCCTTAACCCAGGTAAAAAACGGTATCATGGCATTACAAGTCGATAAACCAATAACCTGAGGAATTGCAATAGAGTAAAAACACCTTGAAAATTCCTCAAGGTGTTTTCTTTGTCGTTTAGTTCTTTGAGTCTTCCGCTTTATTCTTTTTTAATGCGGATTTCACTTTTTTAATTGTTGGATTTTCTGAAATCCGCTTCGTCGTGTAACGCAAATCTGATCACTTCATCCATGTGGCGAACATAATGGATTTTTACATCCTCTAACACTTTTTTCGGGACCTCCACCAGGTCTTTTTTGTTCTTTTCCGGTAATAGGATTATTTTTAATCCCGCTCGGTGGGCAGCCAATATTTTCTCCCGCACTCCCCCGATCGGCAGGACATTTCCACGCAATGTGATTTCTCCTGTCATACCAATTTCTTTATAGACTTTCCGGTCCGAAAGTGCCGAAAATAGAGCTGTGGCAATCGTAATACCAGCACTTGGACCGTCCTTGGGGATGGCACCTTCAGGAATATGGATGTGGATATCCAGACTTTCAAATATTTCGGGGTCGATTTCTAAATGTACTTGAACGCGACTTGAGATACGATAAGAGCCGCCTGAGCTGACTCCTGCATCACATCCCCAATTTGACCGGTGACCTGCAGATTACCTTTTCCCTCGAGAATCAAGACTTCAACAGGCATGATCTCACCGCCATTTTCAGTCCACGCGATCGCAGTCGCAACGCCTACTTCATCCTGCCGTTCAGCCTCGGTCATAAAAAACTGCGGGGGTCCAAGGAATTTTTCGATCACTCGCGGTGTGACTAGTGCGTGTTATGCGTTTCTTTTCTGCTTTTTGCCGGGCTTCTTTCCGTAAAATGTGAGCAATTTCACGTTCAAGATTCCTGACACCTGCTTCATAGGTATATTCCCGGATGATTTTCATAATTGAGGCGTCTTCAAAAACGATCTCATTTTGGCTGCAAATCCATTCTCATCCATTTGTTTGGGAATCAGGAATTTCTTGGCAATCTCTACTTTTTCCTCTTCTATATACCCTGGAAATTCAATGATCTCCATTCGGTCTAAAAGCGCTGGAGGGATCGATCCCAGGCTGTTGGCAGTGGTAATAAACATTACCTTTGAAAGATCATACGGAAACTCCAGGTAGTGGTCAGAAAATGCATGGTTCTGTTCAGGATCTAGGACTTCCAATAATGGCTGAAGATGGATCTCCCCTGAAATCTGCCCCCAATTTGTCGATCTCGTCGAGCATAAATAACGGATTAACCGTTCCAGCGCGCCGAATTGTTTGCAGGATCCTGCCTGGCATCGCACCGATATAAGTACGTCGATGACCGCGGATTTCCGCTTCATCCCGAACTCCGCCTAGTGACAAACGCACAAACTTTTTATCGAGTGCTGCGGCAATAGATTGTCCCAGGGATGTTTTTCCGGTTCCAGGAGGACCGGTAAAACAAAGGATTGGTTGCCGTTCTTTTTTCGGTTTCAAGCTCTTTACAGCGATATATTCAAGGATGCGATCCTTTGCTTTTACCAGACCAAAATGGTTTTCCTCGAGTATTTTGGCAGCATGATGCACATCGAGGTTATCTGTTGTGTATGTATCCCATGGCAGATCAATGATCCAATCCAGGTATGTCCGAATGATTCCAACTTCTGGGGCCATTGCCGGCATTTGCGTCAGGCGTTCGATCTCTTTCTTTGCCTGTTTCTTGGCTTCCTCGGGCATCACCTTGTCTTCGATCTTCTTTCGAAGTTCGTTAATCTCGCGGGTCCAAATGTCTCCCTCGCCGAGTTCATTTTGAATCGCTTTTAATTGTTCTCTCAGATAAAACTCGCGCTGCGATCGATCAACTTCGCTCTGTACCCGGTTTTGAATTTCATCCTCCAATTGGAGAACATCCAATTCCTGCGCCAGGAGCCAGTTCATTTTTTTCAAACGGTCTTTTGGTTCGATGATCTTTAAAAGATTCCAGTCGCTCGTTGAACGGGAGTGAAATGGCGGTCGCTATCATATCCGACAACCACCCCGGTTCAGATATATTTACTGAAAACAAATGGGCTTCATCCGGCAGGCTTCGGTCAAGTTGAACACACTTTTCAAACAGGTCCCGTGAGGTTCGCATCAAGGCTTCGATCTGACGGTCGGACACCGGATTATCAACAAGTACAAAGCCTCTAACCCAATTGAACAATTCCCCTTCAACGATTTCAGTTATGCGGACCCGCCTCCTGCCCTGGACGAGAGCAGAAGCGTTTCCATCCTGCAGAGAAAGCAACCTGCCAACAGCAATTTCTACACCCACATCTAGGAAATCTCCAGGTTTTGGCTTTTCTATTTCACCATCTTTTAAAATCAGGGAAATCATCGTACCGCCATGTTTTTGGACGTAATTGATGGCTTCCATGTTGGACCCGGGGGATATAAAGATAGGTGACACCATACGTGGAAATACAACAATATCACGCATAATGAGCACTGGGCAATAGATCAACCCATTTTCGTCGGGTGTGGCATCAGTAACCTGGTACAACTCATCTGTGCGTTGATAAAGAGCTGTAGTGTACTCTTCAGGATTGTCTAATCTCTTCTTCCAGTCGTCTTTCATATTTTTTCCTGACTCTTCTCTTGTGTGAGGATTTCTTTTGCTGCAGCGGCCACAAAAATACTCCCGGTGATAAGGACAACGCCATGCGTTGATTTTTCCCTTATCAATTCAAGCGCTTCTTCTATCGATTGTGTAATTGTTGCATAACGCTTTAGTTGAGAGGCGATTTCAGCAAGGTTTTCAGGTTCAAACGCCCTTGGATGGATGCTCTTAGTCACAATGATATCATTCACAACAGGGAATAACACCTCGAACATCCCGCGAATATTTTTATCTTCAGACGCGCCAAAGATTAATGTGATTTTTTTATTCTTAAGGTAATCTTTGACAGTGGCTTGCAACTTTATGGCGCTATCTACATTATGGGCTGAATCTACAATGATCAGTGGTTTTTTCTTTATAATCTCGAATCTGCAGGGCCAGTAGGCTGCCCGAAAGCCGTCAACCACGTCATCTTCTGAAATCTGAAATCCCTTCGTTTTAATGACGTCGAGAGCGGCGCGCGCAGTGGCTGCATTCTCGATTTGGTGGTATCCAAGTAACGAGATGGTGTAATTCACAGGTTCTTGTTCTGCTGGCGCTAGTTTGGCAAGTGAAAAACGCTGGCCTTCAAGCGAATGCAATTGTGATGTATAGGTGTACTCTTCTTCCACAAAAACAATTTTGGAATCATTCTTATTCGCTATTTCCGCCAAAACACTGTTCACTTCAGGAAAACCCTGCGGGGCAATTACAACCGGGATACTCTTCTTTATTATTCCGCCTTTTTCTCCCGCGATTTTTTCAATCGTGTCACCCAGGATATTCATATGATCATAGGAAAGTGATGTGATCACTGATAAAATGGGGGTCACAACATTGGTCGCATCCAATCGGCCGCCAAGACCAACTTCGACGATGGCAATATCAACTTTTTGTTCAGCAAAGTATTTAAATCCTATCGCGGTGGTAATTTCAAAGGTTGTGATTTCTGGAACAGATGCCACAGATGGTTTAATTGCGTTAACCTGCCGTATCAGCTCCTGGTGTGAAATGGGAACCTGGTTAATCTGAATACGCTCGCAATAATCATGTAAATGGGGTGATGTGTAAAGGCCTACCTTGTACCCTGCACCTTGCAGGACAGCTGCAATTAATACCGATGTACTACCTTTGCCTTTTGTTCCAGCAATGTGCACAACTGGATAATTTTGATGCGGATTACCCATCTTGTCCATTAGATCCCGCATACGTTGTAGATTGAATTTTTCGGCTGAATAGCGTAATTGTTTTGTCAGACTGTAATCTACAAAACTATAGAGATAATCCAGCGCGGTATCATAATTACTTTTGGGATTCACCATACTCATTAAACCTATTCTATATTATATTAACGGTGGGATTGTACCCGTGCGGTATCCAGATGACAAGAGCAAATCCACGGAGAGAGAAAAAAATCATGGTATCACTTCTTACGATCAAGTATTCCTTACCTGGGTGTCAATCACTGAAGGAAAAACGCTCATTGATACATCCGTTGTTGTCGCGAATTCGCAAGGAATTCAATGTATCCGTATCTGAGGTTGGATTGCAGGATATCTGGCAAAATGCATGGATTGGGATTGTATCCATTTCCAATGACAGCAAGCACAACGCTCAGGTATTACAGCAAGTGGTAACTTTTTCGGAGGCCAATTTCCAGAATCTTGAAATCTTGGAACACCATATCGAGAATTATTGAGAGAACTTTTTTATTCTTTGTAAGTCAAAAATCCCAAACCGGAGTCATTATTGGTGTCAAGTCCACGAAATTTAGAATCAAAATTAAAAAAGATCCTTCTCCAAGTTCAGAAACCGGGTAGGTATGTGGGTGGAGAATTCGGGCAGTTGGTTAAGCCGTGGGAGTCAGTCACCACGCATTTCGCGCTGGTATTTCCGGATATCTATGATATCGGTGTTCCAAATCTTGGTATCACGATATTGTATGATCTGATCAATTCCAGGGATGATTCCCTATGCGAAAGGGCTTATGTCCCCTGGCTTGATATGGAAAGTTTGATGCGTGAAAATGAGATTCCACTCTACTCACTGGAATCTTTTCATCCCTTAAATCAATTCGATATCATCGGATTCACGCTACCGTATGAAACTTTGTATACAAACGTGCTCAATGCATTGGATCTTTCATCGATTCCCCTAAAATCCTCCGAGCGTGATGAATCACAACCACTGGTAATTGCCGGAGGTCACGCAGCATACAACCCGGAACCCATGGCAGAATTTATTGACGCATTTGTGATTGGTGAAGGTGAAGACATCATTCACGAGATCATTGATACTTATCAAGAGGAAAAATCGAAAGGTTCCACGCGGAAGCAAATACTCTCAGCCTTGCAACATATTCCCGGAGTTTATGTCCCTTCCTTCTACAATGTCATATACCAGAAGGATTTCTCGATTGAATCCGTTCTCCCCATCGATACTTCTTATCCTAATCAAATCCTCAAACGGTTTGTCCCCAAATTACCAGATCCACCTTCAAGGTTTCTTGTTCCGTCTATTGATGTGGTCCATAACAGGATAGCAATTGAGATCATGCGCGGGTGCACCCGCGGCTGCCGCTTCTGCCATGCCGGGATCGTCAACCGCCCGGTTCGTGAACGCAGTGTTTCACAAATAGTGAATTCAATTGAAAAAGCTCTTTTACAGACCGGTTACGAAGAAATTGCCCTGTTGTCTCTTTCTTCAAGTGACTACACGCATATTGAGGAATTAGTTAACACAATTTCAGAACAGTTTGGAGAAAAAAACCTCACAATTACTTTGCCCTCTCTCCGCATTGAATCTTTTTCCATCCAATTAATGGAAAAACTGCGCGGAAGTCGCCAGGGAGGGTTCACCCTCGCTCCGGAAGCAGCTTCAGACAGCATGCGCAACAGGATTAACAAACCCATCAGTAGAGATAGCCTTGTCGAAACGACCAATGCCATTTTTGCCTCCGGTTGGACAAATATCAAACTCTATTTCATGATCGGGCAGCCTGACGAAACGCTGGATGATGTTCAGGCAATTGCGGACTTGTGCAAAGACGTTCTCATTGAGGGGCGCAAAATTATCGGAAAAAAAGCCAACCTTCATGCCGGTATCAGCACATTCGTCCCCAAGCCGCATACACCTTTCCAGTGGGCTCACCTCGATCCGCTTCCAGCTGTTCTTGAAAAACAAAACTTGCTCAAGGATCAATTACGCGGTCCAGGACTCAAGATGACCTGGTCAAATCCTCGTGAAACGATACTTGAAGCTGCCCTCACCAGGGGCGATCGCCGCTTATCGGCTGTAATTGAGGACGCCTGGAGGCATGGAGCAAAATTCGATGCCTGGCAGGATCAATTCAACTACAATATTTGGATGGATGCCTTTGACCGTATCGGAATTTCTCACGAATTTTTTACCACCAGGCAACATCAACTAAACGAAGTATTTCCTTGGGATCACATAATCCCGGGCGTAAATCGTAAATTCCTTGAAAAGGAATATCAAAAATCATTAACCGGGGAGCTCAGTGATGACTGTCGGGATGCTTGTGTTTCCTGCGGTATCCTGCCTACTTTTATCAACCTCCGGCGTGAAAACAAAGGCGATTCCTGGTTATGCCCTGAGGTAAAGGAATGAACCGCGTTCGTTTGACCTACAAAAAAGGTTCAGCGCTGCGTTACACCGGTCATCTTGACTTGCATAAAGTATGGGAACGCACATTTAGGCGTGCTGGTCTGCCATTGGCGTATTCACAGGGATTTCACCCCCAACCCAAAATTCAACAGGCTTGCCCCTTGCCTCTCGGTTTTACAAGTGAATGTGAAATTGTTGATTTTTGGATAACGGAAGACATCCCAATAGATGAAATTAGTGCAGCACTTGAACCAGCATTGCATCCTGGCATTGCCATCCTGGATTTGAAATGCATTCCACTTGCTGATCCACCTCTCCAGACAACCATCCGAAGCGCGGAATTTGTTATTTCATTCTCACAATCTGAAAACCTGGATACTATTCATGAAAAGGTAAATTCTATTCTCTCCGCCCCGAGCCTGGTGCGCGAGAGGCGCGGAAAGACGTACGATTTACGCCTGTTGATTCAATCACTCGTTATTAAGAATGAAATCTCCCCATCGATGGTTGTGCAGCTTTCTGCCATGCCGGGTGCCACGGGTAGACCTGAGGAAGTTTTAGCTGCGATGGGATTGGATCCAGTAAACGTTGAGGTTATCAGAACCGCTCTGATTTTCGATAATCACCATGATTAATCAGTCAATTCAAACCCCTGTATTTCAAATGTATGAATGCCAAAATCCCGAATGTGGTTTGCGCATGCCGACCAATCTTTCAGTTACGATAGTAGAAATTTGCCCTTTTTGTAAGAATGTGATGAAACCTGTTGGCGAACCCTTTCAAAACGCGATTCCAGCACAAAGTTCGGACGGGTCAGATTCGCCAATAATCCATATTCTTTTGGATAATTTACGCAGTGTTTTCAATGTTGGATCGATCTTCCGAACCGCAAATGGAGCATCAGTCGCTCACGTGTATTGCTGCGGTACGACGCCCACACCTGAACACCCAAAATTCATAAAATCTGGTCTGGGTGCTCACGAGACAGTCTCCTGGAGTTATTCAAGGAACGGGCTTACAACGGTGAAGTCTGCAATGACGCAAGGTTTCCAGGTCATTTCTTTGGAAGTTTCCGGTAACTCAACTTCAATTTTCGGGTTATCTCAACATAGCGTGTATAACGAAAAAGTATTGTTAGTGGTTGGAAACGAGGTCTCAGGGATAGATCCGGAAATTCTGGCGTTATCAGAATATCGCATTCACGTCCCCATGTTGGGGACGAAGACTTCGTTAAATGTTTCCATCGCTGCTGCCATAGCCATGTACGTCTACCGTTTCAAGCTGACCAGCTCGCTGGTAAACCAAAATTTTTAGATATTATTTCTGTTTTCGGGAATCCTATGCCTATTTATGAGTACCATTGTTCCACCTGTAATACAAAATTTGAAGCTCTAAGATCAATTAAAGATTCTGACGTTCCGATTGTTTGTATCCACTGCCAATCCATCAGGACAAAACGGGTACAATCCGCATGCTATTCCAAAACTAACAGTCTCAAATCCACTGCCAGTACGTCCGGCTGCGCCGGTTGCGGTGGAGGATCCTGTTCGTCCTGTTCTCATTAGGAATCAGGAAGGTATTATGGACTTTTACGCAAATAAACTTACTTTAATTACAGGTGGATCAAGCGGAATCGGGTTGGCACTTGCCCGGCTTATAACCCAACAAGGCGGAGATGTTATCATTCTTGCCCGCCGCCAGGAGCTATTGGACCAGGCAATCTCCGAACTCGAACCGCTGCGGATTAAACCTGGTCAACGAATATTGGCTGCCAAAGCAGATGTCACCAAATTCGAATCTCTTGCCTCTGTAATTACTGAATTGATAAGCACTTATGGGGTACCCGATGTGGTTATCAACTCTGCCGGGGTGGCCCATCCAGGTACTTTTTCAGTTTTAGATCTCAACATCTTTCATTGGATGATGGACGTTAATTACTTTGGGACTGTAAATATCTTAAAACTTGTAGTGCCGTTAATGCAAAAGCGTCGCTCAGGAACCATCGTCAATATCAGTTCGATGGCTGGTTTTTTGGGTGTTTATGGCTACACTGCCTACAGTGCATCCAAATTTGCTGTTTCGGGATTTACTGACGCCTTACGCTCTGAATTAAAACCTTATTCCATCCAGGTCTCGGTGGTCTTTCCACCAGACACAGATACTCCCCAACTCGAATATGAAAGTAAATTCAAACCCTTTATCACAAAAGAAATTGCTGGTTCGGCCAAATCTTTAAGCCCGGAAGTAGTTGCACGGGAAATATTAAATAAAGCCTCTCGGGGAAAATATTTGATCCTTCCTGGAACTGAAGCAAAACTTTTTTACTTCGCACATCACTTGGTTGGCCAAATGCTTTATCCGGTAATGGATATGATGGTGCGTTCATCAATAAGGAAAATTAAGTTCAAAAAGTAGCCTTTCGAATAATGGGAACCCGTACTTTTGTGTATGATATACTCTAGAAAATTTACTATCCCAACTTGAAAAGGAAAATGTATGAAAAAAGACTTTCTCGCAGTATCTGATTATTCCCCCGCAGAATTGCAGGAAATGCTCGACCTTGCCATTCAGCTAAAGAAAGAATATTTCTCCAAGGGAAACCAACCCATATTTAAAGGAAAAGTACTGGCAATGCTCTTTCAAAAGCCGAGTTTGCGTACCCGCATGAGCTTTGATATGGCTATGCGCCATATGGGTGGAGATGCACTTTACATTTCCCCCAACGAGGTTGGGCTGGGTCAACGGGAATCCATTGCTGATGTTGCACGTGTCATTTCAGGTTATGTGAGCGCCATAATGGCAAGAGTTTTCGAACATCAACATGTCGTGGAACTTGCCAAGTGGGCATCCATCCCCGTAATCAATGGGCTGAGTGATTACAACCATCCCTGCCAGGGGATGGCGGATGCTCTAACAATCATTGAGAAATTTGGAGCATTAAAGGGGTTGAACGTGACTTATGTTGGCGACGGTAACAATGTTGCTGTCTCCTTAATGCATATTTGTTCCAAGTTGGGAGCTAACTTCACTATTGCCAGCCCCGAAGATTATGATATTCTGCCTAAAGCAATTGAAGACGCAAAAATATTTGCGAAGGAAACAGGGAGTACTTTACACTTCCTGCGTGATCCGCATGAAGCTGTGAAAGGTGCTCATGTCATTTACACAGACACCTGGACCAGCATGGGCCAGGAAGCTGAAACTGAAAAACGCAAGGTTGTCTTCCCTCCTTACCAGGTGAATGCCAAACTGGTTTCAGAAGCAGACAAGGATGTTATTGTAATGCATTGTCTGCCAGCCCATCGCGGGCAGGAACTCACGGATGATGTTGCTGATGGAAGTCACTCCGTGATATTCCCGCAGGCACATAATCGCTTGCATGCACAAAAAGCCGTTCTTGTGAAATTACTCGCTTAATTAAATTACCATTTTTTCTTAAAAACAGCCGGAGATTTGTCTACGGCTGTTTTTTAATCACAATTATTCGATTACAATCATGATTAATGACTATATGCACTCAGGAGAAATATGAAGCGATTTGCGAAAATTGTGTGTACTTTAGGACCAAGTTCTTCAGATGAAGCCACCATTTTAAATCTCATTTATGCCGGGATGGATGTAGCCCGTCTCAATTTTTCTCACGGAACTCACGAAAGCCATGCGGATTTGATTAAGGTACTTCGCAAGTGCATGAAAATTGCCGGCCGTCCGATTTCCATCCTGCAGGATTTACAAGGACCAAAATTGCGTGTTGGAAAATTACCCGAGGGCGGAATATCCTTAGTAGCGGGTCAGACTCTGAATTTGTTTACAGTAGGATCCGGCAGCCAGGACCTCGAAGGCAATGAACTTGCCATACCCTTGGATGTGCCCAACCTGGCAAAGGGTGTTAAACCCGGGAATCGTATTCTGCTGGATGATGGTCATCTGGAGCTATTGGTCACTGCAGTGCGTGGTGAAAATGTATTTACCAAAGTGGTCATTGGTGGGCTCTTAACCTCAAATAAAGGCGTGAATTTACCGGGAGCTGACCTCGGAATACCGGGTTTCACCGAAAAAGATCGGATTGATCTCAAGTTTGGTCTTGAGCAGCAGGTGGATTACGTAGCCATTTCATTTGTTGAAAGTGCCAGGGATATTAAAGATAGTTCGGCAGGCTATGCTGGATGAGAACCTTAACAGGCCACTTCCTCCGATTATTGCAAAAATGGAGAGACCCGAAGCTGTGCGCAAACTTCATGAAATTATTCATGAGACTGATGGTGTGATGGTCGCCCGCGGTGACCTCGGAGTGGAAACATCCCCCGCCGTTGTTCCTATCATGCAGAAACAGATCATCCAGAGCGCCAACAGGCATGCCAAGATCGTGATAACTGCTACACAGATGTTGGAATCCATGATCCAGAACCCCCGTCCAACACGTGCCGAAGCGTCAGATGTGGCAAACGCCATCTTTGATGGCACGGATGCAGTTATGCTTTCAGGAGAAACCGCATCAGGTAAATATCCCGTGGAAGCCGTCAGAATGATGGATTCCATTGTCCGGGAAGCCGAAAAACACACGGACGAATGGAGCCTTTGTGAAGATTTCCCCAAGGAAGCCTTGAAAGATGATGCCTTGAGCATTGCTAGCGCAGCCCGGGAATTGGCGCATGATCGCAACGTGACCAATATTGCTGTATTCACCCAATCAGGGAAAACTGCGCTGCTCATGTCAAAAGCTCGCCCGAGAGTACCCATCCTGGCTTACACGCCAGTTGAACACACCCTGGCGCTAACCAATCTATACTGGGGAGTTACTCCCGTTTTAGTCCCATTTGCCAATTCACTTGAAGAAATGGTTAGGAGCGTTGACAAATCCATTCAATCCCGTGGAAATTTGAAACCTGGTGAGCAGATTGTATTGATATCGGGGTTTCCAGTTGGGGCTATGCGCCTTCCCAATTTAGCTTTGCTCCATACAGTTGGCGAAGAAGTTTAACAATTCATCAATCTGTTATCGTTTATGGATTAAAAACAAAAACCCGTTGAACGGGTTTTTGTTGTTTCTTTAGAACATCAGGTCATTGACGGATTTCATACTTGCTCGTGGTGGTCGCATTTGGTCAGGCGTGGAGCGATTTAGCGGGGTTTCAGGCAGGTTATAAAGATCAAACATGGAAGGAACATTTGGTTTGATATAAATTAAACCGGTTACCAATTCATTGTGTTGCTCTGCTTCGATCATGAGTTTGAACGCCTGAACTTTATCCTGCGGGTCATAATCTTTGTCGATTTTCTTTAGGATTACTGTACTGCCATCGTGTAAAACCACTTCTCGTGACGTACCCTCCTCAAAATCTTCAACTGTGATCTCATCTCTTGCGGGTACAAAGGATATTTCATGCAGGGGCTCTTCATTCGCCTTTCCAAAAGAATACGAGTGAAAAGAATTTTCATGGTTGTGGAATGTAACGCAAGGACTGATGATATCCAGAACTGCTATTCCTTTATGGGCGATGGCAATCTTCAACAACTCCTTCAACTGTTTTGGATCTCCAGCGAATGACCTGGCTACGAAGGTGGCGTTGGAGGCTAATGCTTCGAGTGCAATATCGACCGGTAGGTATGGATTTGTTCCCTGTTTCTTGAGTACCAATCCTCGTTCAGCAGTTGCTGAGAATTGTCCTTTGGTTAAACCGTAAACACCATTGTTTTCAACAATGTAGACCATGGGCATGTTTCGGCGCACCAGGTGTTTAAACTGCCCCATGCCGATACTGGCGCTATCACCATCACCGCTTACACCAATCGCCTTCAAAGTCCTGTCAGCGAACATAGCCCCAAGCGCCAGTGAAGGCATGCGTCCATGCAAGCCGTTGAAAGCGAAAGAACGGCCCAGGAAATAAGTGGGACTTTTACTGGAACAACCGATACCGCTAAATTTCACTACTTTTTCAGGCACCAGGTTCATTTCATAACAGGCAGCTACAATTTGCGCCGCAACACCATTATGTCCGCAGCCCTGGCAAAGTGTAGAAGGAGACCCGCGGTAATCGCCTCTTGAAAGTCCGGATTTATTGACATTTTGTTGTACTGATTGATTGGTCTCCATGGAGCTCATTTCAACTCTCCTTGTTGGTTCATGACTCGTTCTTTGATCCACTTGGCTGTGAGCGATAAACCATCCATATGGTTGCATTTCACCAGCTTTGTTGCGAATTCCGGAGCCGCCAGGGTAAGAAGTTGATGTAATTGCCCATCACGATTCAATTCAACCACGTACACAACCTCATTCTTTGAGATAAATTCGTTTACCTCTGGTCCCATTGGGAGGCTGCGGACGCGCAGATAATTTGTTTTTACTCCGGATTTTTCGAGCAAATCTCGCGCTTCAATTACAGCCAGGTCTGCTGAACCCGATGCGATTATTCCGATTTTTGAACCCGCTTGCACATCCTCGATCGCACTCGGCAGATATTGCTTATTATTCTCAATCTTATTTTTAATTCTCTCAAATGTGCGTTCCCAGACGATCGGGTCTTCTGTATATCCTGCATCTTCGGTATGGCTGGTTCCCCGAGTAAAATGTCCGCTTTGGGTGTGCTGGTTGCCTGGCACCGTCCGGTAAGGAATACCATCTCCATCCACATCCTCGTAGCGTCCCCAATGACCGTTATGCTCTGCAAGCAGTTTTTCAAGATCTTCTTCCCATAGTATTTTGCCGCGATCCATTGGCACATCAGGATATTGGAATTCGGGAGTCATCCATGGATTCATTCCCAAATCCAGATCTGATAGGACAACAACAGGTGTTTGTAACCGTTCAGCGATATCAAACGCCCGCCATCCAAATTCGAAGCATTCATTAATTGACCCGGGGATGAGAATGATCATCTGGGTATCACCATGGCTGATGAAATTCACCATGGTCAGGTCACCCTGGGCTGTGCGGGTTGGCATCCCAGTGCTGGGACCTACCCGCTGAACATCCCAAATCACCACGGGTACTTCAGCATAGTAAGCCAGCCCGATGTATTCTGTCATCAGGGATAAGCCTGGTCCTGATGTGGAAGTCATCGAGCGCAACCCCCCCCACCCAGCTCCGATTGCCATTCCGATGGCAGCCAATTCATCCTCAGACTGTACAATCGCGAATGTATCTTTACCGGTTTGAGCATCTTTTCTCAATACTGGGAGGTATTCGTTCAGTGATTCCGCAAGGCTCGTCGCAGGGGTAATCGGATACCAGGCAACGAACTGAACCCCACCGTAGATTGACCCTAACGCTCCTGCAGTATTCCCGTCCGTCATGATATATCCGTCGGTGCCGTTCATTTTCTCAACAAAATATGCATCCTCTTTGACCAGGTTTTGCTGAGCCCATTCAAATGCAGCTTTTACAACATCAAAATTTGAGTTGATTGCGTTCTGTTTTCCCTTGAAATGGAAATCGATGGCTTTATAGATCAAATCCAGGTCGATACCGATTAATTCAGCCAGGATGCCAACATAAACCATATTGGCAATGTAATCACGTAACGCAGGAGAAACATTTGATTCCTTTACCAGTTTTTTTACAGGCATTTGGTAAACGTGTACATCCGGTCTTAATCTCAGGAATCTTAAAATCATCAGGGATTAACAGTACTCCACCCGTATTGATGAACTCGATTTCTTTTTCGACAGTTAATGGATTCATTGAAATGACGATATCGTCTTTATCCAATCTTGCCATATAACCGTCTTTGCTAACTCGTAATGAAAACCAGGTTGGCAATCCCTGGATATTCGATGGAAAAATATTCTTACCGGAAACAGGAATGCCCATGCGGAATAATGCCCGCATTAGCGTGGTGTTTGCCGTGGCGCTGCCAGAGCCGTTTATCGTGCTGAATGTGATGCAAAAATCATTTACGATCCTGGGTCTAGGGTCTTTCACCACAAAAGCCTCCATGTTGCGTTTTGGATATTATTCAAAAGATAACCTTGGCGCAGATCTTTCACGCTGACTGATCAAATCCATATGCTCGATCAGGATCTGTAATCCCTGGGTCAAATTGCCGTGCCGTATTGCATCGACAATTCGTTGATGGTATTGCCAAACCCTGTCAATATAGGTCAAATCCGGGTAAATCTCCAGACCTGTCGAACGGTAAAGATCCCAATAAACGTCAAGAATACTCAATACAAAAGGATTGGTTAACCTTTTATAAATACCCATGTGGAAGTCTCTGTGTTCCGCGCTGGGTAATTGAGTTGGTATACTGCGTATTTTCTCTTGGGCTTTTTTATTGAGTAAAACCAAATTCTCAATATCGGAGGTTGATAGTAATTGAACCGCCTCGATAAAATAAGCTGCTTCCAGGTGTTTTCTCAGGTTCGACAGGTGTTTAAACCACTGCGAATTTGATTCAACCGCGTAGGTCATACTGGCAAGGACAGCTGGTTTCAAGGAATAGCTGTTCTTATGGATCCCTGCCTTAGGTTTAATCTCGACAATCCCCAATAAGCGCGCAACTTCCAACTGCTCACGCAATGAGGCAACACTGATCCCCAATTCCTTGCTTAGCTGGCTTAAAGGAGGGATGCGTTGACCACCATCCTCGGATATCCTGGAAAGGTGTCTCAAAAATTCTGACATTTCATATTTTCGAGTGGATGCAGCGTGTTCCATTTTTATTAATCCGATTATATAATAAATTAATTGAAATCTGACCTTGATTTTAATTCAAGTTCAGCATTTGTCAACCATTTTATTCTTATTAATCTGATTATTTGCTGATTATTTTAAAACAATTCGTTTAAATCGTTCAATAAACAGGTTCTTACCGGATTCAGGGTCCACATATGACCTTGCTTTCATCCGCCTAATGAATTCCTCATTGTCACCTGTTTGCGACCTGTGAAAACTTATGGCAGCCAACTTTTGTTCATAGTATTTTGAAATATCAATCACCAAATTTGGCTGATTGGTTGCTGACAACCATACTTCTTCCGGGTTTACTGACTGTGAGATGAATTTCCCATCATCTGATACTGTGAAATGGGGATTGCCTGCCGCAGGAAATGCTGCCCCCAATACTGCTTCTCCTGCAGCTCGATGATCTGGATGATTTAACCGATTTTCGAGTGTGACGTAATTCTGCGGGTCGCTTGTGATGATGATTTGAGGAGCTATTCGTCGGATGACATATACAACTTTTTCGCGCATTCTAAGGTCTGGAAATAGTTCACCATCAACGTAATCTAGGAAGTCAACACTCCTGACCCCGATAAATTTTGCTGCCTCCAGTTGTTCTGTCCTGCGGATTTGGCTGATACGTTCGGGATTTATTTCACTTTCCTGAGATCCTTTTTGGCCGCTCGTTAACAGGCAATAATGAATTTCATGCCCGAGGCTGGACCAGCGGACGAGAGATGCACCACAGAAAAATTCCGGATCATCGGGATGTGCCAAAATAACCAGTATCCGTTTGGTTTCTGTCCACCCCTCATAATCCGTAAGTTCTGGAGGAAATTTAACCGGGGTTACAATCGGCACAGCCGCCATTCCCCTTATGCTCTTTAACTTCGTTAGCTTTATTTGTCAAAGCTTCCAGCTCGTCCGCCGGACTAACGACATCTTTGTGGTACTCACGCCGGCCAAATTCGGCCAGTTCTACCACAATCATCTGACTTAACGGATGGACGTCGATCACCTTGCCTTCTCCATCCGGCGTGATGACCCGTTTGTTCTTCTTCGGTAATAATTTCCTGGCTTCCACATAGTTTTCATATTCATAGATCAGACAGCAGCGTAACCTACCGCACATCCCTGTGATCTCCGTGGGAGTTAAGGATATACCCTGTTCCTTCGCCATTCTGATCGATATCGAACTGAACTCGGTGATGAAACTGCAGCAGCAGCGTTTTTCCAACCCGCATGCTCCCATCCCACCATAATATTTCGCTACGTCCCTCGGTCCAATTTGCTTGACTTCCACCTGGGCAGGTGCAAATGCTTTTTGCATATCTCCCCTCAGGGATTTAAGCTCAGCCTTGTCTTCAGATTCACTGCTGAAAAAGATGGTTAATCGCGAACCATCATAACTGTATTCACACATAATGATCTTGATACCTTGCAGGCGCAGCTCTTGCGCTCTTTTCCTGGCAGTTGTAACAACATCCAGTTCCTTGGCTTGCCAACTTTGTCGTTGCAGCAGATCTTTTGGGGTCGCCAGGCGGTCTATGATCTTCCAGGTACCTTCGGGCGGAGCTGTCGGATCAGGGACAATGGTCGCGATTTCGCCTAATTGCCATCCCCGGCTGGTTTCTACGATCACAACATCACCAATTCTGATCGTCCCAATCTTCCTGGCATCAAAATGGTAGATCTTTCCAACTTTAGAAAACCTCAATCCCACGACTTGTGGAGTTTGAATTGTATCCATCATTTAATGACTTCCTTTTCTGCCTTTATTAATGTGCTTTCATAGGCAGCAATACTTGCTTGTGCAGCTATTTTTTCCGATATTTCCACAAGGGCTTTGGCAACATCCAGGTCTGGTTGATCCATCACCACGGGTTTCCCGGTGTCACCACCGATACGGATTAATGAGTCAATTGGAATACTCCCAAGAAATGGTACATCAAATTCCTTTGCCATCTGCTCTCCTCCACCGGATCCAAAAATATCCATCTTGGATCCATCCGGAGTGATCAGGTAACTCATATTCTCTACAATTCCGAGTACCGGCACATTCAACTCTCTAAACATCTGCAAGCCTCTGCCAGCGTCTTCTTGTGACACTTTTTGCGGCAAAGTTACAATTACTCCTCCGCTTAGTGGCAGGTTCTGCATCAAACTCAATGGTGCATCCCCAGTTCCCGGCGGTAAGTCGATGATCAGGTAATCCAGGTCTCCCCATTCCACATCCGTCAGGAATTGCCTGATGGCAGTATGAAGCATCGGTCCCCGCCAGATCAGGGGTTGATTGGCGCGCACCATGAATCCAATGGACATCATCTTAACGCCGTGGGCTTCAGCGGGTATCAACCTTCCGTCTCGTGGTGCTGGCAGGGAATCCACACCCATCATCGTTGGGATGTTTGGCCCGTAGATGTCTGCATCCAGTAAACCGACGCATGCGCCTTTCATCGCAAGGGCAACAGCCACGTTCACTGCCACAGTCGATTTTCCAACTCCGCCCTTTCCGGATGCGATAGCAATCGCGTTGCGGATAGGGAGTTTTAACATTTCGCGTGTTTTTCCATCAGACGCCACTCGGGCGTCCATTACAACTTCCACGTTTTTCACACCCTCGATCGAAAGGATGGCATTCTTTACATCAAATTCAATTTTCTTTTTGAGGGGGCATGCAGGTGTCGTAAGGATGATCTTCAGTTTTACGCTTTCACCATTAATCTCAACATCCTCAACCATATTCAAGGAGACCAGGTCTTTATGTAGTTCCGGTTCCATAACCTGGCTTAGTTTTGCCATTATATTTTCAGTTTTTACCATTATTTTTCCTGTGAGGAAATTGCATTATTCCTCTTTTCAATGAATGTTTTAACATCTTTTATCGTTGTTCTGTAAAGTTCTATCAGGTCTTCATCCGTGCCTTTGTAACGCTTAATGACCAACCTGGCGCATTGAGTACACCCCCGCATTGCCCGAAAGGAATCAGCTGTGCAGCCCACGCAACCTGCAAGTTTGATCATTAATAGAGAAAATGCAATTTTTGCCTCGTCTGTTTGAGGCAAAGTGTCCACTTTCTTTACGATCTTTCCCCATTCTTTTCCGCGCATTTCGGCTAATGCGCCGATGGCTCGCATGGGAAATAAGAATTCTGTATCAGGATTATTCATGCATCCCAATCTCGGATCAATTTACATTGGCTTTTACGGACCGCGCTTCTTCCTCGCGCCTGTAGTTTTCAGGTCGAATTTTAGCATAATAATCCAGTGGTTTGCCTAATTGGTCCTTGGAGTGAATGTGAGTGGAACCGCGGATATAAGTGGAGATCTCAAAATCATGGTCCATTTTTATGGCATCAAAGGGGCAGAATTCAGCACACGAGCCGCAATTCATGCATTTGTCCAGGTCTATATAAAATTCTTCTGACTGGGGAATTGGTTTCCCTGTCTCGGCGTCCTTCTTGCGCGTGATCCAGATACATTGGGTTGGGCACACTTTTGCACATATTCCACACGCAGTGCACCTGTACTTCTTTTCACCCTCTTCATTCAATTCATAAATTAAGAATGGGATTACCCTGAATTCCTCAGATGGAAGGAGTTGCTGTTCAGGATATTGGATCGTGAAAAGACCTGTCGACTCGGCAGATGACTTGATTTGTGTCAACTCAGAACTACTGGTCCGTTTGATCTTGTGTTTGAGATCATCAATATAAGTTGCAAAGAAGTGCCTGAGGGTAACAAATAGACCTTTAAGTATACCCTTTCCGATCATGGTCTCTCCTTTTTCATCGGTCAACTTCGCCTAAAACGATATCTACAGAACCCAGAATTGTTACTGCATCTGCAATTTTGGATCCCTTGCACATTTCCGCCAGGCTGGTTAGATTGATAAACGATGGCGCGCGAACATGATATCGCTTGGGATTTGGTTTGCCATCGGACACAACGTAAAAACCTAATTCTCCCCGAGGACCTTCCACTCTTCCGTACATCTCTCCAACAGGAGGCCGCACGATATATTGCACTTTACCGTTCATCACCGGCCCTTCAGGAATTTGTTTCAAAACTTGTTTGAGGATGCGTATACTCTGCCGGATTTCGTCCAAACGTATCAGGTAGCGATCATAAACGTCTCCATGTTGGCGGATACACACATCAAATTCCAATTGATCATAAATACCATAAGGGTCAGCCCGGCGGATGTCATAGGGGACCCCGGAGGAGCGCAATAAAGGCCCTGCCACCGAGAATTGGATAGCCTGTTCGGAGGTTAAAACTCCCACTCCTTCGCAGCGCGTACGCAGGATTTCATTTTCTGTCAGGTAACGGTCAAGATCATCAATTTTTCGCGGCAGCCTGTCGTAAACGAGTTCGTGAATTTTCTTTAGGATTGCGTCGTTGACGTCGCGGACGACCCCACCGAACCTGAAGTAATTACACATCATGCGTGAGCCGGAAACAGCCTCAAAAATATCAAGGATCAATTCGCGTTCTTCAAGGGCATATAAAGCAGGGGTGAAATAGGCTCCAAGATCGTTGAGCAGAAAACCTATCGACATGGTGTGGCTGGCAATGCGCGTTAACTCAGCCATCATCACACGAATGAATTCCGCCCGCTCTGGCGGTTTGATACCCATTAGTTTTTCTATCGTGGTGGCATACCCGAAGTTGTTGCTCATCGAGCTGAGATAATCCAACCGATCTGTATAGGGCATATTCTGAAGGTAAGTATTGCGTTCGCCAATCTTTTCATGATTCCGGTGTAAATATCCCATTGCCGGTTTTAAGTTTACGATGGTTTCGCCCTCCAGGACCACCACCATACGGAAGACGCCGTGGGTCGAAGGGTGTTGCGGACCCAGGTTGACGATCAGTTGATCCGTTTTCAATCCATCTGAGGCATCCGCCGCTTTCATTTGGAGGCTGTCATAGATACCCTGGTCAGCCTGAGGTTCGTATCCTTTTGGGTCAAACTGATGAGGGAATTGAACGTTGTTTTCGTAAGGATTCAGTGATTCGGTTAAGACACCTTTCCCTTCGGGCCAACGGCTCTTAAAGGGTTTCACTTCATCCTCAAAAAATGGTTCCTTCCAATCCTTTCTAAGCGGATAACCCTCAAAACCCTCCCACATCAGGATACGGCGCAGATCAGGGTGACCTGTGAATTTCACTCCAAATAAATCGTATACTTCCCGTTCCTGCAGTTCAGCTCCAGGATATAAAAGGGCTGCAGAAGGCACTTCAGGCGATGCCCTTTCAGTCATTACCTTTAGCTCAATTTCCTGGCCGCCGACAGACTTGTAAAGATGATAGATAACCTCGATTTGATCTTCAGGAAAATCGTCGACGGCTGTAATGGATGAAAAATAATCGTAATTTAATTCCTGATTGATCCATTCGAGCACATTGATCAAATCATCTTTAACTATAATGATTCCCTTAAATCCAGGTCTATCATCCGTCCGCGAGGATTCTGGAAATTTTTTAATGATCTTTGAATATACGTCAGGATTGGATGGCTTGTCACTCATGGGTTTCACCTCCATCAGGTGTGGTTTCCACGATCTCAATAGGACGATGTGTTACCTGACGAATTTGTTTTAGTTTTCGCATGTCAATCAGATCAGGTCCAAGCACAGGCACTGGGATTGCAGCAACAGGATCTTTCTGATACCACCTGGTCTGTGGGATGCTTTCATTTTCGATTTTTTTCTGCAGAGTGATCAATCCATGTAATAGCGCTTGCGGTGTTGGCGGGCATCCCGCAATATACACATCTACAGGTACAAACTGATCCACTCCAGGTACCACGTTGTAACCTTCTTTGAATGGACCTCCCCCGCTGGCGCATGCCCCCATCGCGATCACGTATTTTGGTTCTGACATTTGGTTGTATAAACGCACGATCTGCGGGATCATCTTTTTGGTGACCGTACCAGACACGATCATCACATCTGCCTGGCGCGGACTGGGTCGCATTACTTCCATGCCAAATCGCGAGAGGTCATACCGGCTAGCCGCTGTACAGATCATCTCGATTGCACAACATGCCAATCCGAACATCATCGGCCACAATGAATTACTCCTCGACCAGTTATAGATCTTGTCGAGGGTTGTCACAGCCACCTGCCGCCGTATTTCCGGTGGAATATCAATCAGTGGATTATTCAAACCTTGTTCGGTCATTGTTAGCCTCCTGAAAACATATCCTTATATTCATTCTATCTTGCAAAAATCCTTTGTCAAGCGTATTATTAAGATAAATTTCTTTTGCTTAATTAAAGGTCTGATTATGAAAACTAGCGATGTATTATTGGATTATCTGCTCAAATTTGGACCTTCACCGGTAGTAGATCTGTCTGCAGCCTTGGACTTGACCCCCGCTGATATCCGTTATCAACTCAAATCCCTAATCTCTGCTGGACAGGTTCAATCCGTTCATCCAGTGTTTGCTCCTGCTCGGGGACGTCCTGCAAAAAAGTTTGAGGCTGTAACCCTTGTTCCAGCTGAAAATGCTATTAATCTTCTTGATTTATTCGCAGATCAAATTTTGATTGGGTTCTCAAAACTTTCCCCTGAAGAAGTCGCCCTAAGAATGTGGAAAAGGCTCAGAAAAAAACTCTTATTATCGTATTCCCCTTATGAAAAGGTAACCCGGATACTCAAATTCCTGGATTCAATTGGAGTAAAAACAACCTGGGAGGCAGGCAAATCTGGTCCAAAAATAAATGTGGTCCACAATCCTTATCAAACAAGCATGAATCCGCGAAAATCTCATATTCTCGCGGATTCAATAGTCAAATTGGCATTACAGGAAGCCGTTAGGGATTGATCAGGTTCATTCCACCGTAACGGATTTGGCGAGATTGCGGGGCTGATCAACATCAAGCCCTCGGAGTGAGGCGATGTGATACGCCAGCATTTGTAAGGGAATAACAGTCACAACCGGGCTCAACATCCAGGGGGTTTCAGGCACCCAGATCACTTGATCCACCAGAGTGGACACTCGCGTATCCCCATCGGTGGCGATGGCAATTACCTTGCCGCCGCGGGCTTTTGCCTGTTCGATCTGGCTTACCATCTTTTCATACCAGGGGTCTTTTGTGGCAATCGCCAGGACTGGCATTTCCTCATCAATCAATGCGATCGGGCCATGTTTCATTTCGCCCGCAGGATATGCTTCTGCGTGAATATAGGAAATTTCCTTTAACTTCAACGCACCTTCGTATGCAATAGGCATATTAATCCCGCGTCCCAGGTAAAGCATGTCGCGCACATCCTTAATGCCCAGCGCAATCTCCTCGACGGATTCCTCACGGTCAAGGCATTGCCCTACCAATTCAGGTATAAACCGCAAATCATCAACCAGGTGCTTTCTGGTTTTACCATCGATCACCCCGCGCAAATCAGCGAGCAACACAGCCAACATATACAGGTCGACCAAAGGCGCTGTGAAGGCTTTCGTTGAAGCAACCCCGATCTCCGGACCGGTTTGCATGGATATGTAGCCATCAGATACCCGCATGGCTTGAGATCCAATGGCATTCACGATCGACCACACAACAGCTCCCCGCTTTCGTGCTTCTTCCATTGCAGCCAATGTATCAGCGGTTTCACCTGATTGACTAATTGCAAGAACGACAGTGTGTTCATCAACGATTGGATCCCCGTACCTGAACTCCGACGCAATCTCGTTGCTGGTGGGAATCCGCGCTATTTTTTCAATCAGTATTCGTCCGACCATACCGGCATGCGAAGCAGTACCGCAGGCTGTGATAATTACCTTGTCAATCTTTTTTGCTTTTTCTTTGGTCAGGTTTAATTCCGGCAACCTGATTTTCCCGTCCTCAAAATCCACTCGTCCAGCCAGGGTGTCGGTGATTGACCGGACCTGTTCATGGATTTCTTTTTGCATAAAGTGACGGTAATTTCCTTTTTCGGCAGAAACGGCATCCCACGCAACAGATGAAATCTGGGGTGTAACTGACTCACCTTCCACTGTGGATATTTCCACACCAGTCTTCTTCACAACCGCCATTTGCCTTGATTCCAAAAATATCAAGCGCCGTGTATGTTCAAGGATGGCTGGGATATCCGAAGCAATGAAATTTTCATTTTGCCCAAGACCAATAACAACACCCCCTGCATTACCAATCCGTGCCGCAATGATCCGATCCGGTTCAAGTGTTGACATGACCACTACACCATGAGCGCCTTTAAGTCTGCTTAAGGTTTTACGTACAGCGGTCTCAAGATCCAGTCCAGATTGCATATATTTTTCAATCAATTGCACAATGGTTTCAGTATCAGTATCCGATTGAAATTTGACGCCACTCTTGATTAATTCCTCTTTTAGTTCGATGAAATTTTCAACAATCCCATTGTGAACGACAACAACTTTACCGGTACTTCCGAGATGAGGATGCGCGTTTCTGGCAGAAGGTTCACCATGGGTTGCCCAGCGTGTGTGACCAATACCAACCTTGCCCACAATCGGGAGGTTTGATACCAATTGCTCCAGGTTGGCAAGTTTCCCAGCGTCCCGGCGCACTTCAATATTTCCGTTTGTAAGGACTGCAATACCGGCGGAATCATATCCTCGGTATTCAAGTTTTTTTAATCCGGTCAATACGATCGGAGTCGCATTTTTATTTCCAATATATCCAACTATTCCACACATTCAAACCTCCAATAGTAAAAGAACAATCAAAGACATTGATGGTCCAATTAAATGGTTCCTGATTACTGTTCAGTTTTTTGTGGGAAAGTGCAAACCCGTATTGGGTCTGGAAGGCATCCGCTGATCTTTCGATTTTCCCGGCCTGGCCGGTTAACTCCATTCTGCAATGGAGAACCTTCATCCTCGTCAACCAGTAATATACTGGTCCATGCGCTTGACTTTCCTTTATTAATGTTCGTAGAAATCTCCTATAAACCTCCTTAAGTGGTTATGAGCATTATACCGTAATAATTATATAGTCTTGATAATAAGGATGACGTTGGTTTATTGGTTTACTCACTAATCTTTCTGTATCCTCGCTTGCTGCTGTCTTAATAAACCTGTAATGTTGGGGGATGTATCGTTTCTCTGGCTGACGGGTTGGTATAATTACAACTCGATAACCCATGAGCACAGTAGACTCCATCTCCATCCAGGAACATCCCGAAAAACAAACGCAAATCAATTTCCGTAACGTTCAAATTGATGCTATTGGGGTAGGTTTGGCAAGCGCCGCCTCCCCATTTCTCCCGGTATTCCTGACTCATCTGAATGCTACTTCCTTCCAGGTAGGAATGCTCACTTCCATGCCTGCGTTGACCGGCTTGCTTCTATCAATCCCACTGGGTAGGTTCTTACAGAAACAAACCAATATCGTCAAATGGTTCAGCATTGCCCGCCTCGCGGTGATTGCTTGTTTTGCGTTAACCGGCTTAATCACCTTTTTTATTCCGCAAGAAATATTGGTCAATTCAATTTTGACAATTTGGGCAATTGCCACTCTTCCCCAAACTGTCGTAGCCATCACTTTTTCGGTCGTGATGAATGCAGTAGCTGGACCAAACCGGCGTTTTGAACTCATGACAAGGCGCTGGTCAACCCTGGGAATGACTACGACTATTGTTGTCTTTGCTATTGGGCAAATGTTGGATCGTGTGATCTTTCCATTCAATTATCAATTGATGTTTATCGGTTTATCTTTGGGAGGAGTGATTAGTTTCTATTTCTCCAGCCATATTAAAATCACTCCGCAGCCAATTCCGGATATGCAAACGGGTAAATCCTTTAAAGTTCAATTCTCTGAAATGTCCAGGCTGGTATTCAAGCAAAAAGCGTTCATTTCATTTATCTCCAAGCGTTTTGTATTTTTCGCCGGCAGCGCATTTGCTGCTCCACTGGTCCCCTTATACCTCGTACGTGTGGTTGGGGCTTCAGATGGATGGATTTCGATCATTAACACTTCTCAAACTGCCATCCTTGTGATCGGATATTTCCTGTGGACTCGATTTGGCAAGAAAAAAGGTACCAGGAAATTACTGCTGTGGACCACGCTGGGTGTATCTTTTTATCCATTTTTGATGGCTCTTACCACGTCGACCTGGCAGATTGCGATTTTCGCAGGAATTGCGGGTATTTTCCAAGCCGGCCTTAATCTAGTCTTCTTCGATGTGTTGATGCAGACCGTTCCGCCTGAATACAGTGCGCTTTTTGTAGGTATTGCTCAGAGCATGCAATTCATGGCAATGATCATCTCGCCAGTACTCGCTACATTAATTGCTGATACCTGGAGTGTTGGGGTCGGATTGTTTGTGTCCGCTGCCATCCAGTTCATCGGATTTCTACTGTTCTTGATGAACAAGGAAAAGACAGCGGTAAGTCTGCCGGAAATATAATGGACCGGGTTAATTGCTTGACATTTCTTATTGCTCTTCGTAGAATGGTATGACAATTGAATAATCAAAACGAGGAAGAGACCGATTGGCACCGAAGGGGCAAATCCGGTAATGATTCCGGCATGAATCTCTCAGGTAAAAGGACCGCGTTTTTGAAAACTCTGGAAAGTGTAAGTCCACCGTTGGGGCATGCAGAAATGCGAAACCCACAGGTAAATTACAGGGCGCGTTAATTCTCTTAACGCGCTTAATTTATTCTCAACCCTTGGAGGAAACATGAATACACCTGGTAACCTGAAATATACGAAAACTGATGAATGGGTACTTATTGATGGCAAGACTGCGACGATTGGAGTAACTGACTACGCCCAGGACCAACTCTCTGATGTTGTATTCGTGGAGATTACAGTGAGTGTAGGCGACAATCGTCAAGAAACAATCTCACATCGCAACCATTGAATCCGTAAAAGCCGCCGCTGACGTAAACATTCCGCTATCCGGTAAGGTTCTCGAAATCAACGAGGAACTTGCCAATACCCCTGAAGCTGTAAACACTGACCCGTTCGGAAAAGCCTGGATGGTTAAGGTGGAGTTATCAGATCCTGCGGAAGCAGCCCAATTAATGGATGCAAAAACCTATGAGGACTTTTGTTCAACCCGGAGTCACTAATGTTCATTCCCCACACAAAAACAGAAACAACGCAGATGCTAAAAAGCATCGGCGTAAAATCCATTGAGGATTTATTTTCTGTTGTACCTGAAAAGTTTCGTTTCCCAAAGCTAAACTTGCCTGAGGGAATTACTGAGATGGAAGCGATGGCGGAACTGAAGGAATATGCTGCCGTCAATGAAACGGTTGAAGACCTGGTCTGTTTCCTGGGTGCCGGCGCATATCACCATTACATCCCGGCCGCCTTGGACACGATTTTGATGCGCAGTGAATTCTACACTGCCTACACTCCCTATCAGCCGGAAATTTCCCAGGGCACACTTCAAGCGGTCTTTGAGTTTCAGACACTAATCGCCAACCTCACAGGAATGGATGTTGCCAATGCATCACATTATGATGGTGCAACAGCCACCGCTGAAGCAGGCGTGATGGCTTATCACAATTTCCGTGGTAAACGCCCTAAGATTGTGCTTTCTGGATCAGTGAATCCGCAGTATCGCGAGGTGCTCTGTGCATACTTATGTGGATTTGAAAACATCGAAATCGAAACCATTGGTGTTGAAGATCCTCTTAAATCCTCCCCGGATGATTTGATTAAAGAAACAGATGATCTCACTTCCCTGGTTGTTGTGCAGTATCCCGATTTCTTCGGCCGCATTTTTGACCTGACTAAACTTGCGCAAGCTGTTCACGAAAAA
The DNA here is from genome assembly GCA_963753625.1 of uncultured Chloroflexia bacterium. Classification (GTDB taxonomy): domain Bacteria; phylum Chloroflexota; class Anaerolineae; order Anaerolineales; family Anaerolineaceae; genus UBA6107. Next base: position 365,304 of record CAVWCP010000001.1, on the reverse strand, counting down.
GGCGCACTGCTCGCGGTGGTAACGAACCCAACAGCCCTGGGGTTGTTAAAGACCCCCGGTGAATTTGGTGCTGACATGGTTGTTGGCGAAGGACAACCGCTGGGAATACCCCTTTCATTTGGTGGGCCCTATCTTGGTTTCTTTGCCACCAAAAAAGAATATGTCAGGAAAATCGCTGGGCGTCTTGTTGGAGAAACAGCTGACGCCAAAGGCAATCGGGGCTATGTATCTGACGCTAACTGCACGTGAGCAGCATATCCGCCGCGATAAAGCCACTTCAAATATCTGCACCAACCAGGGTTTGATGGCACTTGCTGCTACAGTCTACCTCAGCCTTCTCGGCAAGCACGGGTTAACCCAGGTGGCAAACCTGTGTTACCAAAAAGCCCATTATGCTGCCGATCAAATTGCAAAGATTCCCGGTTTCAAAGTTGATACTGCCCAACCTTTCTTCCATGAATTTGTCGTTGAATGTCCGCAAACCGCTGGGAAGATCAATGAATTGTTACTGGAAAGCCAGATCCTGGGCGGGTATGAATTGGTCAAGAATTATCCATCACTACCGAATCATCTGGTATTTGCAGTCACTGAGTTGAATAGTGTGGAAGAAATCGATTATCTTGTGAGCACTTTGGCGGAGGTTTCCAATGACTGAACCTACGATTTATGAACTTTCCGCAAAAGGCAGGACGGGCGTCAATTTCCCGAAATCGGATGTTCCACAAACGGAATTGCCTAAAGCGTTTTTACGCAAGGATTTACCACTTCCCGAACTTTCCGAGTTGGATGTTGTCCGGCACTTTACTCACTTATCTTCTCTCAATTACTGCATCGATGGGGGTTTCTATCCGCTGGGTTCGTGCACAATGAAATACAATCCCAAGATCAACGAAGCCACAGCGCGGATCCCTGGTTTTGCGCTCACCCATCCCCACCAGCCTGAAAATACCATCCAGGGCAACCTGGCTTTGATGTTTGACCTGCAGGAAACGCTTAAGGAGATCAGCGGTTTTTCTGCTGTCTCCCTTGAACCCGCCGCCGGAGCTCAGGGTGAGTTTGTTGGAGTAAGCATCATCAGGGCATATCACCGTTCGCGCGGAGATGCGAAACGAACGAAAATGCTCATCCCGGATTCTGCGCATGGCACCAACCCCGCCACTTCTGCCATGAGTGGTTTCGAGGTTTTACCTGTTCCATCGGATTCCCGCGGGAATGTGGATCTTGAAGCGCTACGTGCGGTCAGCGATGACACGATCGCTGGATTAATGCTGACAAATCCCAATACTCTCGGTTTGTTCGATGAAAATGTTCTTGAAGTGGTGAAGATCGTACACGCAGCTGGTGGTTTGGTATACGGGGATGGTGCAAACCTCAACGCTTTACTGGGAATCACCCGTCCGGGTGACCTCGGATTTGACATCATGCACTTTAATTTGCATAAAACCTTCTCTACCCCCCACGGCGGCGGCGGACCTGGTTCCGGGCCTGTGGGCGTTACCCCGGAACTTGCTGAATTTCTCCCCGCTCCGATCGTGGCAATGGTGGAGGAAGGGACAGACGATCTGGCACCGCTCTACAGTCTTGTTACGCCGAAACACACCATTGGCCGCGTAAAATCCTTCTACGGCCAGTTCGGGATGATGGTGCGCGCATTTACATACATCCGCATGTATGGACCGGACGGTTTGCGGAAAATTTCTGAATACGCCGTTCTCAACGCCAACTACCTGCTCTCGAAGATTCGGCATGCATACCACCTGCCGTTTGACAGGACCTGCATGCACGAATTTGTGGTGGAAGGGATGTGGCCGGATGTACCGGATATTCACGCCCTGGATATCGCTAAGAGGTTGATGGATTACAAATTCCATCCACCCACCAATTACTTCCCCTTGATCGTGCACGAAGCCTTGATGATCGAGCCGACTGAAACGGAAAGTATTCAAACCCTGGATGCATTTGCAGATGCGCTGTTAAAGATCGCAGAAGAAGCGCGAACAAATCCGGAACTCCTCAAGGAAGCGCCGCACATTACTCCAATCGGACGGTTGGATGAATTACGGGCTGCCAAAGAGTTGGTATTGTGTTGTTGGTTGCCTGAAAAAGAATAGATCCTGAAAAAACAAAACTCCCGAAATTCGGGAGTTTTGTTATCTATTTTAGTTTTGCTTCAATCAAACCCAGCATCACACCTAATGCATCCTCCAGTTTTGCAGGGTTTTTACCGCCAGCCTGTGCCAGGTTTGGTCTTCCACCGCCGCTTCCTTCCATGGTGACCGCAGCCGTTCGAACCAATTCGCCGGCATTAATGCCGTACTTCTGGATCAAGTCCTCTGTAACCGCACAGATTATGGCTGGTTTTGCGTTACTTACTGTTCCAACAGCGATTATTCCACTGGCATGTTTTTCACGGAAAGTATCTGTCATCTGCCGCAGGCTATCCAATGATGCTTCTGTAACAGATGTCACCAATACTGGGGTTCCATTGATCATTTTTATGGTATTCAGTTTCCCTATAAACTCAGCGTGAGATTGCTTCTCTTGAAGAGAAATCACCTGTCCCTTTAAGTCGGACTCAGCATCCAGGACCAGTGTGATCTTGCTTATTAATTCATCCTGACCAACATTTAATAGTCGGGAAGCTTTTCTCAAAATGATGTTCCGTTCTCGAATAACGTCGTAAGCCGCTTTTCCTGTAACTGCTTCAATGCGCCTGACGCCCGCTGCGGCGCTCCCTTCACTGATGATCAGGAAGGTGCCAATTGCTCCAGTGTTATCCACATGCGTGCCGCCGCATAACTCATATGAAATTGGCTTTTCAGCAACAATAGTTACGGTGCGCACTTCTTCGCCATATTTCTCGCCAAAAAGGGCTGTTGCTCCATCAGCGATGGCTTCATCGAGCCTCTTGGTCTTAATTGCCAGGGGATGGTCTTCCAGGATCGCCTTATTCACTCCTGCTTCGATTTGCATCAACGCATCCGGTGTGATCGCTTCGTGGTGAGTAAAATCAAACCTCAACCGGTCGGGTGCAACCAGTGAGCCTGCCTGTCGGGCGTGTTCTCCGATAATCTTGTGCAGCTCGGCATGTAACAAATGAGTTGCAGTATGATTTCGCATAATATCCATGCGCCGGTCACGATCCACCACCACCCTCACGGCGTCACCAACCCGCGGCGTTCCACGGGTGACAACCCCTGAATGAATAATTACTCCTGCAGCCGGGCGTTTTGCTTCCGAAATCTCAACTTCCCAGGAGCCATCTTTTGCCTGGATCCAGCCAGTATCCGCTACTTGTCCGCCTGATTCAATGTAAAAACCGGTTCTAGGAACAAGGATTTCAACAGATGAGTCCATCTCAGCAGAAGCAACAGCCATCCCGTCGGAAAAAAGCGCAAGAATTTCGCCGTCAATCGACAGCCATTCGTAGGGGTTGTATTCAACCCCAGTATTTGATAATTTTTTCCCTTCTGTTAGTTTCCGAAAAGCATTTTTATAGAGCTCAATGCCTTCTCCACCCTTCGTGCCAAACCCTTTGCCGGCACCAGATTGAACCCGGTGTTCGTCCATTGCATTTTTAAAACCCTGTTCATCCACATCCAGGTTGTCTTCGCGAGCAATATCCCGTGTTAACTCCAGCGGTAAACCATGCGTTGCATAAAGTTCGAAAGCCCTTTTCCCATCCAGCGTCTTCTCGCCTGATTTTTTCATCTGGCCAAGAATTTCGTCCAGGTAACCAACCCCTGATTCAACCGTGCGTGCGAATCGATTCTCTTCTCGGGTCAGATTTTCTAAAATGGTAAGTTTGTTTTTCAATAGCTCAGGGAATGCTTCGCCATAAACCCCGATCATTACTTCCGCAACTTTTGCCAGGAAGGGTTCAGTGAGACCGATCTTTGTTCCAAAACGCGCTGCCCTCCGGATGATCATGCGGCAAATGTAATTCCTGCCGATATTGCCTGGCACCACACCATCCGAGATGAGAAACGCGGCCGCTCTTGTATGATCTGCTATTACGCGGTATGGCGTGAAGTTGGCTTCCATTTGATCCGCAGAGTGGCCGGCAATTTCCTGTACTTTTTCGATTAATGGGAACAGTTGATCGGTGCGGTAATTTGAATCAACATTCTGTAAAATTGAGACGATGCGATCAAATCCCATTCCAGTATCCACGTGTTTATGCGGCAAGGGGTCAAATTGCGTTTTATTGACGCGGTTATATTGGATGAAGACGAGATTCCAGATCTCCAGGAAACGCGCGCAATCGCCATTTACCTGCACAAACATGACCCGGGACATCTTTCTTATCGCAATTTTTGAGCCCGCGGTCAATATTGATTTCGCTGCATGGCCCGCAGGGACCCGTATCTGCCATTTCCCAGAAGTTGTCCTTTCTTCCAAAGAACAAAATGTGAGATGGATCCACTCCCGGTTGTTTTGCCCATTCTTCAGAGGCTTCTGTATCTGTCGGTAAATCACCTATATCATCTTTAAAGCATGTGAAATAAAGCAGATCAGGATTTATTCCCCATTCCTTGGTCAATAACTCCCATGCCCACGCAATCGCTTCTTTCTTGTAATAATCACCAAAAGACCAATTCCCCAGCATTTCGAAAAAAGTATGATGAGAATTATCGCGGCCTACTTCGTCAAGATCATTATGCTTACCGGCTACGCGCATACATTTTTGAGAATTCACTGCCCGTGTATATGGACGATCATCAATCCCCAGGAATACATCTTTAAATTGAACCATGCCGGCATTTGTGAACAAAAGCGTTTGGTCGCCGCCAGGAACCAATGATGATGAAGGCACAAAAGTGTGTCCTCTTTGTTTGAAGAAGTCGATAAATGATTGCCTGATTTCTGCGCCGGACATTTTCTTTTGCATGCTTCACCTGTTTTTTTGAATTGATTGATTATTATATTCCAGAATTTCGCTTAAAATAAAAACCGCGAAGAGCTGATTGCCCATTCGCGGCTGTTGGATGAGATTAAGTTATCGGCTAACTGCGAGCTTGATTACTTTGCCTTGTTTATCCATCGTCACCCGGGCATATTGCATGTGAGTTTTTTCTGATTGACTGAACTGTTTGCTGAATGAAACCACCACCCGTTCAGGATGTTGATATTTCTTCCCATCACTGCCTGTGGAATACGATTTCCCCTGCCGCACTTGCTGCTGGGTTAATCCGCACTTCAGCATATTCAATCCCTGGAAGGTATTCTTTTACCAATTCTTTAGCCTGGGAAATCATTTTTGGAGCACCAGTATAGCTTTGATGTGACAATCTCAGTCCGATCGCTGATGGTCTTCACAACTGGGCGTAAGGAATCCCGGCTGTAAGTTTTGTTCTTAGCGCCCTGGTGGTCATACGCCACTAACGGATCTCCGTACAGAACAAATGAGATGAGTGTTTTTTGATCTTCTCCGTCCAGGTAACCCTGGCGGCGGTTCATTTCTCTCACAAATTCCACCTTGGCTTTTGAAAATGCAGGACCGATTGCAATCCCGCTCTTCAGGTTTTTCATGATCAGGTAACCCAGTAAGTCCGCTCCGATCATCGGTGTTGAGACAGACCCATATGCCACTGTGGTAGATGCAATCATAGCTTGCACTCCCATTCCCATCAGAGTGAGCGCAATGGATTGCGATTCGCTTTTACCAAAAATGTGACCCCCGTAACAAGCTTCACTGAATACGATACCAGGGACTGCGGGATTTTTCCTGAGGTCCGCCGGAGATAATGCCACCGGAAAATCTGGTCCTGGTACCTTTTCAACTGGATCACGCTGCCCGTACCATTCAGATCCATCTTCAATTCCATGCAGATTGAAATAGGCTAAGGGGGCGTTTGCTAGTTTAGTGGTTTTAAAAGCAGCTTGTGAGTTCTCAGGTGAAAGATAAAGGTTTCGCGCTTCACCGACTGGTCGAAAGACAGCCAGGGATGATCTGCGCCATATAGCAGCTGTATACCCTAGATTGTTAAAACGCATTATCCAGGGTTTATTCCAGAACATGAGTGAACTCAGTATCTGGCTGAAAATTGAATTGGTCTTGGCATCATTTTCATGGTACTGGATCGCATTGCGGATCTGGGTTAGCAGTAACCCTACATCTGAGCCATCTTCACCCGGAAGTCTTCCAACCGGCCAATCCGCAATAAAGTAATTCGCATCCAGTGAACCATACGGGTTATCAGAAGGAACTTCCGCATCATTATCATCTGTGGGGTTCGGTAATTTATGGAATGGCACGACAGCTTCGCCGCCAACAATCAAAACGCTTCCGATACGCTCTCCACTTCCTTGAAGAAAATGGTCAAGATCAACTAATCCCAGCTTGATCATCCATGGATCTATTGCGCTGACCGGAGAAATTCCGTATTTTCCACAAGTTTCAAGGTCATCAGGGAGGAATAATATTGAACTCCATTGCTTTTTGTCCTCGATAACCTTAGCCAGCTTTTTCAACTCATCTAATACGACCTGTGCGCTTTGGACCCCGAACTGCGCTTCCAATCCTGTTCTTGTCGTCAGGATCACATAAGACTGGAAAACGGTCATCCGTATGGGTTAACGCTGGCTGGTTGATTTTATCGGCCAGCTTATTAAATTCCTTTTGTACTTCCTTCAGGGAGGCATCCTTTGGTTTTGCGAGGTGAGGCAGGACCTTGGGATGGGTCGGGTACGCCTCTTTTTGTGCCGGAACCAGTAAGTAATTATCAAAAGATCGGATCTGGAGCAGATCCAGTTGGGGACACCTTGTTTGCGACCAGGTCTCCAGTTGATAATTGATTTAACCCTAATTTACCGGCAACTTCCGCGGGTATACCAAAATCTAATGTGATCTCAAATCTTGAAGGATAGATCTTCTTATATGGGTGATTAATTCCCCACATCCGGGTTGGTACTTGCCCGGTAACATCTTTTGCAGCACACAAGTGTAGTAGCTTTACGGCTTCATCTTCATGACCTGAATCCATGTACGCTTTAGCAAGGAATTGAGAGATCTGCACGCAATCCGGCCATCTCGTGTGGTAAAGTCGGCTGAGATTAAGCATTGAAAATGCGTCTCCCAGTTTTGCAGATATCTCTAAATGCAGAATATCTACAATTTCAGGGTGTTCATCCGTGCCCAATACAGATGATAGAAGCGACTTGGCAGCCTCATAATTTTGTTCTTTAATTGATTGCCTGACCAACAGCAACCTTCTTCCCCATTCCGGCAATTCCGTAGCACTTGCAGGAGCGCCGCCCAGGGCTTGTACGACGCCATTGAACTTCAATCCTGCTTTTTTGTCCTTTTCCACAACCAGGCGTAGTAATGTCTGATTTGCTTCCAGGTACAGTGGGTCTACCTTCAATATTTTTTCCAGAACCTGTTGGGACTGTGAAGTTCGGCCTTCGTTGATCAATGCTTTGGCATAATAATGTTCAACTTCAAGATCGCCTGGGAATGAAGAAAGCCATGCCAGGGCTGCCTGCCTCGTAAAACGGAATGCCTTCACTTGAAGGCCGGTTTCCAGCAGGAGAAGCATTCTGCCGCGATCGATTATCAACGCACTTTTTGGATCATTACCAATTGTAGAGATCATATTTGTGAACTCACTTCCTGTGACTGGTGCACGAGGTTCAATGCAAGAAGTGCGCCAAGTTGCCGCTTGATGCTAACATTTTTAGGGTCGATATCGACTGCACGTTTTAACATTTCTTCCGCCAGGTGATAATTCTTGGCATTTTTATATAAATTCGCAAGAATCATATATGCTTGAACCTCTCCTGGTTTCTGATCGATCACCTGTTTCATAATTTCAATCGCCTTTGTATACTCTCTCTGCTTTTCGTATACTTCTCCAAGCAGGAAATAAACCTCGATACAATCCGGATGAAGTTTTATTACCTGGCTGAATGAATGAATTGCCTGGTCGAGTTGACCCTTTTTAACCTGCTGTTTTCCAAGGAAAATCAGCATAGCTAATGAGTCAGGAGAAATTTTTAAGGCTTTGCGGGCTGAAAGTTCAGCTGCACGCGAGTCTCCATTTTGCAGTTGGGATTCAGCCAACAGTGACAGAAGTTCCACGTTTTCAGGCATCTGCTGCGAGAAATATTCGATAAGGTTTTTAGCGCTCGCACTGCCATTGATCTCCCGAATCAGGTTAATTTCTTCAAGAATTGTCTTGGGAGAAAGGTCCTTGCAGCGCGTCGCGTCTTCCAGGGCTGCCAGTGCACCAGCTTTATCTCCTTTTTGAAATAGCAGTTTAGCCTTGAAAATCTTTACGTCAGCGTTATTCTTCGATTGTTTGTCAGCTTTCTCAACCTGAATTAATGCATTGTCTATGTTTCCATCATCCAGGTTTGCCTTGGCACGCAGTAGATAAGGTTTAACTGAGGAGGGATTCAGTTCACTTGCTTTTCCTGCAGTCACTAATGCTTCGCTTGTATTCCCGTCAGCCAGGTAGGTATCCGTCAATGCTTCCCATAACTCAGACCGGTTGGGGTTTTTGCTTGCCAATTCCTGAAGAAGGTCAATGGCTTTTTTAGTTTCCCCAATCGCAGTAAATCCCTTACCTAAATTCAAGCCGGTTTCAAAATCATCGGGAGAACACTCATATAACTTTTTAAGTTGATTGACGGCATTGGCTTCATTGCCAAGTTTCGTCCATAATTCAGCAGCTGTTCTGCGCCAGCCAAACTCATTCTCCCACAACTTCAGAGCAGTCTCTATGTCATTCACAGCAAGGTCAGCATGACCAGCCTTTTTATGATATTCTGCTCGTAACCGTAGTGCAAAGGCATTCGTACTGCTCACTCCAATTAGTGTATTTAAAGTTGTAATTGCCGCATCCAGGTCTTTTTCAGATTGGCATAGGGCGATTTGCATAAGAACTGATGGGTCCCCTGCGAACTTTTTCCCCAGTTGCAGAGCGGTGTTTCCTTGCCCAACCTTGCGGAGTGCCGCCATGATGGCCGCCGCATCTTCCGCAGCAGGTTTTTTTAACGCAAAGCTTTTAATATTTTCCTGGCTGGGTTGGTATGCAAGACATCCACGCATAAACCAACGTTCTAGAAGTTCCTCATCGTTCGTATTCTGCTTGAGCCAGTCGAATTCCTCGTTTACGTCCAGATGACCCATAGATTCTTCAGGAGAATGAACCTGAATGTCAAGAATTTTAATTATTTCACTATACTCCAAACTTTTAACGAGCGTGGTTAAGTACAGGTTATTGTCAGTCTGATGCCAGGGAATCCGTTTACTGAGTGTTTGTGCCCATGAGAGGGCTTCATTCCAACGCATCAAGCGGATCGCAGTAGTAATCATCAGTCTGAAAATGCCAGCCTGTTCAAATAACGGCCTATTGTGATTCAAAACATTGCTTTTTAGGATTTCATCAAATAATTCTTCAGCCTCACTGGTATTTCCTTCCAACAAAAGGAGGCTTGTCTCGATAACCTTGATCAGCGAAGATGAACGGGTGTGTTTATCCAGGTTATTGAATTTCTCCCAGGCTTCATCAATGTTTCCGGAGTCCAGGGAATGTCCAATTTGCTGGGCAGCGAGTAGATCGTACCAGGGGTCGTATCGACCGACTGTTGCGAGATCAATTTCATTCCAACTCCAATCATTTTTGCCCAAAGCCAGTGAGGTTTCAAGTCCGATAAGGTTCGTTAAACCACTTCCAGAACCAGCGTTCCTCGCTTCTTTTACCGCAAGTAGAGCTTGTTCAACTTCCCCAATCTCAAAATTAACTCTCATCTTTAATTCGAGTGCCGGGAATTTACTGCTGCCTATTTGGTTCCATTCAGGCGGGGTAAAACCAGTCGGATTGAATGCCAGATTATCAGAAAAGTTTTCTGCGAGAGATTCAATTATTTCAAATGCCTGGTTGTATCCCGCCAATCTGATGAGAGTATCCGCTTTCAGGCAATTCAAAAGGAATAATTGATCCTGACCCGCTCCAATAGACTCTAATATCGATAATGAGTTATCAAATCGATCATGCTGATAGTAATAGCCCGCCAAATCGATAGCATTTTGAAAATTCTTATTGTCTGCCAGCCTTTGCTGAAGTATGTCTTCAACAGCTCCAGACTCCCCATTTTCTTCCAGTGTTCTTGCAGCTTCTGTTAATACGTGTTCATCCGTAACTGTTAGAATTCGCTTCTTTAATTCTTCCACTACAGGTCTGGCCAGGTCTTTTTTATCCTGGCTAAGATATAGGTTGGTTAATGCCAGATCAAAACGAATATCTTCAGGTTCCAGTTGTGCGCCTTCAATGAATACTTTTTCAGCCTTTTCATTTTCACCCAACCTGGCTAGGAAATCTCCGACCCAGAGTTGATTGTCCGCGATTTCCGGTGCAAGCTCCAAAATGCGTTCTGCCTGTTCCAACGCCCCTTGAATATCGTCCGACATGGCCGTAATTTCAGCCATCACCTGTTGAGCTCCAATCCATTCTGGTTCTGCATCCACCACATCTCGGATTGATGCCAGCGCCACCTCGAATTTGCCCAAAGCGGCAGCAGTCCAGGCAAACCATGTTTGAATCCGTTCCATCCAGGTTTTTTCTTCCCCTGAGTTGTTTTCCAATAATCTTGTCAAAATCTCATGCGCCTCTTCGATTAATCCCTTTTGTAGAAGAATCTCAGCTTGGATTAATCGACCTTTACGGTTATCAGGTGATTCGTTGAGGCAGGTATTTACATCCTGGAGAACCTTGCTAAGTTCAATTTCTGGAGTGTTTGTGCTCTTCCTGGCCCATTTAGGATCCAAACCAAAAGCAGCATCAGCATAGGTAAAGACCCAATCAGAATTAGCCTGTTTATCCCCCAGGATACTTTTTAATATCCGTGTTGAGTTTTGGTAATCACCATTTTTTAAGCTCAGTGATGCGAACTCAAAGGCAATTTCAGGATTTTCCGGGTATTCCTGGAATAATTCCGTGACGAGCGTTTCTGTTTCCGCAAGGTGAAGATTCTTCATGCTTTTCAGGAGCAATATACTTGAATCGGCATCCGGAAATTCATTTCTGATCTCACTCAATAAAGGCAGCGCTTCTGCGGTAGACCCATTCGCAAATAAGGTTTGTGCTAAGCGCAGCTTGATCTCGCGATTTTTCGGCAGGGCTACCAAGCCACTTTGTAATACAGAGAGCGCAGCCTGGTGTTCAGTCTGTTTAGTGAAAATTTCACTCAACGTTATCCATGGGTCACTGAGTTCAGTTTCTTTGTCTATTGCTTTGTTCAAGGCAATTTTTGCGTTTTCCAGGTCGCCTTCCTGGATAAATGTTTTTCCACTTATGCAAAGCGCGAGAGAATTTTCAGGATCAGAGGCCAGGACCTCCTCAATGGTCTTCCTCGCAGCGCTGGTGTTTCCAATTTTCAAAGCAATCAGAGCGTGATTATTCTTTTCGTTAATGGTTGATTCAGGGCTGGAAACCAGTCTCTCCGAAACTTCGAAAGATTTCCTGTCTTCACCGCTGCTTGTGTAACCCTCTACCAGATTACGTAAATCATCATTGGATGGTTTTCCAAAATAGACACGGCCTTCTAATAACGGTATTAACGTTTTCCAATCCTGTTTTGCCTTGCAAAGTTGTATTGCTCTTGAAACTGCACCCTGGTTGACTGGGTTTTGATCAAGCAATTTGCTCACTAACTCTTCTGCAGGGGTAACTGCCCCAATTTCCACCAGGTCTTGGGCTGCTTCGACTGGTTCCCAGGTAACATTGAACCTCGGCCTGCTTTCTTTTAAGTTGGAGATGAATGTTGAAGGAGATTTCTGGTATTCTTGGGTAGTAGTGCTTAAGGCAACTACATCATTGCCGGCGCTCGTCATTTCTTTACTTTGTTTTACAATCTGTGCGGGGGTACTAGCCACATAAGGATTAACCAGTCCATCAATCTGGTTGTAGAAAACCAACTCATTGTTTATCGAAGATTCGTTGTCGGTGATCAGATTAATTGTGAACAAATCACTTACATCATTGCCTTTGCTTACACTTAGCTTTTGTAATTGCACGCCAATTAATGCAGCCTTCAATATTTCATCCGCTTTGGTCAACAGCCTATTCGCAAATTCCGCATCTCCCGCGATCTGGGCAATCGATGCAATAGATTGATATAAGTGCGAATTTCCCAGGTTTCCTTCTAATAGTTGCCAATTTACATCTGCAGCCACAGGAGAAGTATCAATCTCCCTGAATTTTTCGATAAGCCGGGATGCTAATTTGGAACTAAACTCAGTTTCACCAATATTGATGAAATCTCTTAATAGATTTACCTGCTGTTCAGGATTAAGTAAATTTAGAGACGTTACCCCCACCTCTACTCGTTGCGTGTCTGGTTGACAAAGCATCATCATGACCGGGGTAAGCAGCTTTTCGCTTTTTTGCCCTATCTGTTCCTTACAAAAGGAAGAAATTAATTCTTCCTTATCGTCTATCAGGTTTACAAGGATTCCAAACGTCGTTTTCCATTTATCAAGAAAAACCTCTGACTCTCCTTCATGAAAGCGCGAGGAAAGTTCAGCTAAGACTGTCTCCCAATTGGGGGAGATTTTCCTTTTTTCTATGAGAACAACCATCAATTTTGCAGCTTGTACCAAATCTGTCGGTGGTTGAGAGTGCTGGAGGAATAGTTGAAAATCATTCATGCAGTCTTCAAGGAAAGGAGCCTGCAATTTTGTATTGGGATAATCCAGTGTAATTAGTTCCGGGTTCAAGAGATACAAAGCGAAATTTCCAGGATCGATGATTCTTCCTGGAAACAATCCGCTGATTTTCTTGGATTCCTCTTCCGTGAGTTTTTCCCAGGCTTGCCAAACCAGTGGGTCAAACCTCATGGAGCGGTAACCTGGCTGCAGTGAATCCTCAAGGCCTGGTTGAATAAGTAAGGAGAATTTTGAGCTGCCAGTCATTGGACATCCCTTCAACGAACTTATAAAAATTTATCGTTCATTACCGAATTTGTAAGACTAAGGCGTAAGCTGCACCCAGGAGGGCAAAACCAAGAATTATTAAGAAAAATCCCAACTCCTGCAGTGGTTTTTACCATTTGATTCAACGCTTCGATGAGTGTTCTGGCGTTCCCCACCAGCCCGGCCACGTCCTCGGTTATACCCTTTTGGGCAAGTTTGGCTGTCTGCTCGGCGATGGTATTCAATTCCTTGCCCATCAACTTGCCGATCAAGGTAAAAACGCCAATACCAAGGATACCGACTCCGCAGACCAGCAGCGCGATTGCCATTGTGAGAATAAAGTCATTTACTGTCATGGAAAACATCATGCCCTCCAAATATATAGATTCTAGAGAGCATGATGCAAGTATTATGCCAAAGAATTACGGTGCTGGCGCTACAATATCTCTCGGAAGATCTCCCAGTTGAATGGTCTCCCCATCGCAGAAGATTATCGCCCGTTCCACAGCGTTTGCCAACTCGCGGATGTTCCCCGGCCAGTCATAATTTTTTAAGGCTTCCAATGCCTGGTCAGACATACCGGTAATATTTAATCCCTGCTGTCCGTTGTAAGTCCTGATAAAGAAACCCACCAATTCCGGAATATCCACTTTGCGGTCGCGTAATGGCGGGATCTCGAATTCTATCTTTTTCAATCGATAATAAAGGTCGCGCCTGAATGAACCGTCTTCCAGCATGGCAGTGAAATCCCGGTTCGATGCAACGATCACCTGGATATCCACTTTGATCAGGGTAGTTCCACCCACCCGCATGAATGAGTGATTCTCGATTGCCCGCAACAGCTTTGCCTGGATCTCGACAGGCATGGAGGAAATCTCATCCATAAAGAGGACTCCCCCATCTGCCACTTCAAATAATCCTGGTTTTTTTCGATCTGCGCTGGTAAATGCCCCGGCTTCGTGTCCAAACAATTCCGATTCAAGCATGGTGGCTTGAATTGCAGCACAGTTGATAGCAATAAAGGGTTTTGTGGCGCGCGGACCATTCGCGTGGATATATTGCGCCAGTACATCTTTTCCTGTGCCATTTTCTCCAGTGATCATCACGGAGACCTGGGCTTCAGCAGCTTTCAATGACTGTTCCATGATTGTTTTCATGGCTTGAGTTTGCCCAACAATAAAATTACTTTTTTGAATTTGCTGCTCACGGTAGTGCGCCAATTCCCGCCGCAACTGAACAAGTTCGCATGCTTTTTGCAGGGATTTCTCCAATTGACCAAAGTCAACAGGTTTGGTCAAGAAATCTGAAGCCCCATTCTTCATCGCATCTACTGCGGTTTCAATGTCTTTGTATCCCGTAATAACGATCACCGGCGGCCGCACAGCCATTGCTCCGATCTCATAGAGGAGTGTTGGGCCATACCCATCTGGCAGCTGCACATCTAACAGGATAACGTCGCCTTCACCTTTTCCTAGGAAGGTGCGCGCTTCGGCTAATGTGCCTGCTTCCAGTAATTCGTATCCTTTGTCCTGCAGGAACCGCCCTACATTCTCTCTTGCATTGACTTCATCTTCGACGATTAGGACTGAAATGCTCATTGATCAATCTCCGCTTTCTGCAGGTAATCTTACTGTAAAAACAGTACCGCCGGGAAAAGAGTCCACCTTGATACTTCCCTTGTGGGCGGTAATAATTTGCTTCGTGATCGCCAGACCAAGACCTGTCCCTTTTTCCCTGGTGGTCACAAACGGCTCAAAGATATGCTGTTGTAGATCTTCAGGTATGCCGGGTCCCGTGTCGGAGATATGAATGACCACATAAGGATGTGCCTGGATGCTCCGATCCATTTCACCTTTTACTGCCAGGGTTCCCCCGGTTTCAGCCATGGCATCTACCGCGTTCGAAACCAGGTTAGTGAATACCCGATCCAGTGAACGGGAGTCTCCACGCACTTTACCCAGTCCGGTCTCAAAACTGGTCACGGGATTGACATTAACCTTTGAAAAACGAGGACGCCAGCGATCGATCATACGTTGGAGGAAGAAACTCATATCGATGACGCTATGCTCCTCTTCGCCTGGTCTTGCATACGCCAGGAAGGATTCGATCAAATGCGTTAATCGGGTACAGTCATTCAAGATTTTATTGATGGTGTCTTGTTTTGGATCATCCGTTGGGATCTGCGAACCCAATAACTGGACTCCGGAATAAATGGAATTAAGAGGATTCTTGGCATCGTGCGCAATGGCGGCAGTGTAATCACCAATCACCGCCCGGTGCTCCAAATGTTTTGCTAAAGCCTTGCTCTGTTCATTCTCACTGATGTCGGTGATTAGAATTTCAATATTCGGATACTTTATTCCCTTCCAGGACGGGAATCACTTTCATCTGCACAGGAAAAGATTGACCGTTACGGCGGTTAAGGAAAGATTTTCCGATATCAGGAGTTGTGTTGCCATTTATCGCATCGACCAAGGAGGGCATTAATCGATCTGCACCGATAAGTATATTTTCAACATCCTGACCTTTTATTTCCTTTTCACTATAACCAAACATCCATTCAGCTGCCGGGTTAACCTGCATTATTTTCAATTGTGGTGAAAGGATAACCAGGCCTTCCTGTAAATTTTCTACCACACTGCCCAGCATACTAAGATCCTTCATCTGGCTGGTCATTTTTTGGTCGAGGTTTTTTACAAGGATTGATTTTTGGTAATTACTTGTCACCAAAACACTGATAAGATCGAGGGCATTCATATTTAGTTCCGCGGGGATTCTTCCCTTTCCTCCGGCAGTGATCAATCCGATCTTTGCGCCTTCCTGGGTTAAAACTGCTGTAGCCAGGTAATCAAGATTTGCACTCCTGGCAAAACGGTGAATATCAGTAACAACCCTTTGTCCAGTCTCCCATAATTCAGTGTTGATTAAGCGGATTAGATCTGTACTGGGAAGGTTGTCTGGAAACATGTATTTCGTTCCAGATTGTGATATCAGTATCAGGTGTGGGCTGGAAGCATCAGCCTGATAAAAACCTGTGACTTCAACATTGAGTATCCTTCGTGTTAGTTCTGTTACTCTTTCAATGGCGTGCTCAAAATCCTGGAAATCAACGGTTGAAATAAACCTGGAGATTTCCTGGTATACCATATCTGATGAACTTTAACTTCAGTACCTGTTGTTCTTTCCTTGTAATCAACCTGACGATCATCCAATGGGTGTCAGGATCAAAAAAATTAAACCTGGCTGCAATCTCAACTTCTTTCCCGCTTCTTATCAATAATTTCAGGGTTTGCGTTTCACCCGAAGATACTGCGTTGAGATCAAGATCGGGAAAAAGGAGTGATAGACTTTTTTGGGAGAGATCTGTTAAAGAAAATGAAGTTAGTTTCATCAATCGGCTATTGATGAACAGAATCGTTTTTGCTTTCACATCCACCAAAGCGCAGGGTTCTTCATCCAAATTGATTAACGTAAATATCTCCGCAAGACCAGGTTCTTTCTTCCGGAGGAATGTCGATGTCAATTGTGATGAAATAGACCTCATGTGCCTCGCAGCATTGCTTTTCTCAAATGGGCTGGCAAGATTCCTTCAATAGACCGGTATTTTGCCACTGTCCTTCGTGCCACTTCATAACCTCGTTTGGACAACAACTCAACAAGGTCAGAATCACTGAGTGGTGATTTTTCATTCTGCACGATCTCTTTCAATTCGCTGCGGACATTCATGCTGCGATCAAAAAAAGCTGCCAGGGGTACAATCCGCCTGTTGGGCAATTGAACAGCCTTATTGGCAACAGCCCGCGAGATCGTGGATTCATGCACTTCAAGTTCACGTGAGATTTGTGCCCGTGTCACAGGCCGAAGGTATTTCTCACCATTCAAAATATATTCACGCTGGATACCCACAACTTTGGTGATTAACCTCTCCATGGTGTGATTGCGCTGTTGCAGGCATTTTACAAATAAGGATGCTTTTTCTAGGTCACCTTTGAGATCCGCTTTTGAATCCGCAGTCGCCTGCTTGATTGCTTCCTTGAATAACGGATTGACTTGCAGAGTACCGCTGGTAGGCATGATGATCTCAACCATTAATGGTTTTGTGGGATCGTCATTCAAATAATTGATGATGATGTCCGGCTGGTGGTAAACCTCTGTTCCTTCATTGACCGGCTGACGCACATCACCCCAGTGAGACCTTGCCGGGAAGGGATTGAGATTATCGCCAATGAACTTGGCTGCCGATGTCACCTGCTTTAGCGAAACGCCCAACTTATGCGCCAATTCAGCATACTGATGGTGACTGAGTTCACTCATACCTTCCTGGATCACGCGTTCAGCCGTCTCAGGAACATCTTCTGTCTCCCGCAGGATTTCAAGCTGGATCAGAAGAGCCTCAGTTGTCGTATTGGATCCAACGCCGATTGGATCAGCGTGCTGGATCAGTCTTTTAACCTTCTCCACTTCTGAAGGCAGAGCGTGAGTATACCTGGACACTTCAAGTACCGTCGTGGTGAGTAAACCATCTTCATCAAGATGTGTTAACAAGTAAGCAGCCACAGCTCGCTGATTTGGATCCAGGTCAGGTGCAATCTGTTTGAGAACGTACGTGGGTAATTCTTCAACTTCCGGGGAAAACGGTTCATTTTCCAATCCTGGATCGATATAATCCCTTTTCGGAATAAAATCATCCCGTGGAGAAAGGAAAACAACCGGTTCATCTGAATCAGCGGTTTTTGGAAGGCTGCAGACCGGGCATTTACCGTGGTCAGATAGAACGCGGTGGCAGGTTGGGCAGCGCCTCTCTTCAATCATTTCAAGCGCCGGATTAGCCGCAAGGGCTGCATCAATCTCCTGGCGGAGTTCTTCACCAGGCATACTTAATAGCATCATCGTTTGCGCCAGATGAGCGGTAGTCAGTGGTCGGGTGGTTTGAAATTGACCTTGAAACATTAGCAACCCCAATCTGTGAAAAGAGTATAGCGTATTTCTTCTTTTGGTGCAAGAACCATGCCACGCCTTCCCGGGCAAAATGGTAGAATAACTCATTAATTATGAAACCAGTTATCGTTATTGGCGGTGGACTTGCAGGATCAGAAGCAGCCTGGCAGTTGGCCCAGGCAGGCATCCCGGTGTTACTTTACGAGATGCGTCCGGAAGTCTCAACGGGTGCGCATATCACTGGCGACCTGGCAGAACTGATTTGTTCAAACTCACTTGGCTCGACCGTTCGCAATCGTCCATCTGGATTACTAAAAGAGGAGTTGGAACTTCTCGGATCACTTTTGATCGCATGCGCCAGTAAAACTTCCCTGCCGGCAGGGAATTCTCTTGCTGTAGATCGTCACGCCTTTGCCAGGTTGGTGTCCGAATCCATCGAAAATCATCCCAATATCACTTTGATTCGAGAAGAAGTAACCAGGCTCCCTTTGACGCCGGCGATAGTTGCCACCGGACCGCTCACGTCGTCAGCTCTCTCCAAAGCCATCCAGGAATTCACCGGGTCTCAATATTTGTATTTTTATGATGCCTTGTCGCCGATTGTTGAATTTTCCACTATCGATATGAATATCGCCTTTAAGGCTTCCCGCTACAAATTTGAAGCGTACGATGTCGGTGATTATATTAATTGCCCAATGAATGCGGATAGAGTACAAGGCTTTTTATGAAGCACTTCTCAGTGCAAAATGCATTCCCCTCTCCAGAGATCGACGCCGAAGTCTCTTCAGGTGTTCAAACCTCTAATCAATCGTTTTTTGAAGCTTGCCTTCCAGTTGAAGCCCTCGCTAAAAGGGAAGCTGCTGCCTTAACTTTCGGACCAATGCGTCCGGTCGGGATTCACAATCCGCATAAGGCTGAAAAACCCTTCGCAGTCGTCCAATTGCGCCAGGATAATGCAGCTGCCTCCCTCTACAACCTGGTTGGTTTTCAAACGAACCTTACATATCAGGAACAGGAACGTGTCTTTCGCATGATCCCGGGTTTGGAAAAGGCAGAATTCACCCGGTTTGGTCAGATGCACCGTAATAGCTACATTAATTCCCCTATTCTTTTGTCTCCAACTTTGCAGACCAATACCAGGCAAGATTTATTTTTTGCCGGCCAAATTGCCGGCGTTGAAGGTTACGTGGGTAACATCGCCTCCGGTTTACTGGCTGGTTTGAATGCCGCGCGTTTTTTGAGAGACCAGTCTCCTCTCATTTTTCCGCAGGAAACCATGATCGGTGCCCTGCATTGTTACATCACCAATGCTGATCCCAATGGTTTTCAACCTATGAAAGCAAATTTTGGTCTGCTGCCTCCGTTGGCGCAAATTCCGCAAAGCAAACAGGAACGTGGCTATTGTTATGCCAAACGCGCCCTCATGGCATTAGCAACGTTCATGGAAGAGAATGGTTTAAAATGAAATTTTCCGGTAAAACGCTTTTTATGACTGGCTTAGTCATCCTATTTTTGATAGGCTTGGTTTTGGTGATGTATGCACTAATCACCGAAAAACCACAAAAACCGGTTTTTTCTGGTGAGTCTGCCTATCAGATGGTCCTTGACCAAACCAATTTTGGTCCCCGCACACCAGGGTCCGCAGCACATCAACTCACCCAACAATACATCACAGAAAAATTGAAATCTTTTGGGTGGAAAGTGGAAATACAAAATGTTGAGTTTGAAGGTCACCAGGTGAATAACATCATTGCCCGGCGCGGGTCGAACGGTGAAATTACTCTCCTGGGAGCCCATTATGATTCACGTCTATACGCAACAGAGGAAATCGACGAGAGTTCAAAGTCCTTACCGGTTCCAGGTGCCAATGATGGCGCGTCCGGAGTCGCGGTTTTGCTCGAATTGGCGCGAACGTTGCCAACGCGGGACGATCAACAGGTTTGGCTGGTCTTTTTTGATGTTGAAGATCAGGGAAGAATTGAAGGGTGGGATTGGATTATTGGCTCGCGGGCTTTTGTGCAAAACCTGACTGAACAACCGGACCGCGTCGTCATTTTGGATATGATTGGTGATGCAGATTTACAGCTCTACCGCGAGAAGGGATCTAACCCATCACTAACAGATGCGATCTGGGATACTGCTGCCCAACTTGGTTTTGAGGATACATTTATCAATAAAGAGGGTTACTCGCATCCTGGATGACCATGTTCCATTCGTCGAAGCCGGAATTCCTGCTGTCGATATCATCGATTTTGATTACCCCTATTGGCACACTCTCGCTGACACTGCTGACAAAGTTTCTGCAGCAAAGTCTTGAAATTATCGGTCAAACGATTACTGCCTGGCTGCAGGGAATTCCCTGACCGAATCGGTTAACCGGATTCGTGGCATAATAAGCCTAATCAAATCAATCGAGGCAACCTTCATATATGAAAAACAATGCCTTATCTTCCTCCCGCTGACCGCATCTCATCCTTTGAACCCTATTTCTTTGCAGCATTGGGGAAAAAAATCGCTGAATTAAAATCCAAAGGTATGGATGTGATCCGCATCGATATGGGGTCACCCGACCTCCCCCCGGCAAAATTCATCACTGACGTTTTGATTAAGGAATCACAAAAAGAGGATACTCACGGATATTCACCCATTGGCGGTACGCCGGTGTTCAAACAGGCTGTGGCGGAATATTATCTCAACCGTTTTGAGGTGAACCTTGACCCAAAAACTGAAATTGTGGGATTGATTGGATCCAAGGAAGGTCTTTTCAACCTCAGCCAGGTTTTGCTCAATCCTGGGGATGTTGCTCTGGTACCTGATCCAGGTTATCCGGTTTACAGCGCCAGTGGCATTATTGCCGGCGGGAAAATCATCAATTTTCCACTTACCCGCGAAAATAATTTCCTCCCGGATCTCAATGCCTTCTCCCAAGCCGATCTTGAGAAAGCCAAAATCCTGTGGCTCAATTATCCCAACAATCCCACCGGAGCAGTAGCACCCATGTCATTCTTTGAAGAAGTGATCACCTTTGCACGAAAACATCATCTCCTGGTTGCTCATGATGCACCCTATGCCGATGTCTCCTTCGATGGCTATACCGCACCGAGTTTGATGATGGTCCCGGGTGCAAGGGATGTGGCCGTTGAATTCAATTCATTGTCAAAAACGTATAACATGGCCGGCTGGCGCCTCGGCATGGCGGTTGGTAATCCTGATGTTATCAACTATCTCTTCACTTACAAAAGCCAGATGGATACTTCAAATTTTGCACCCATCTTCTCAGCAGGTGTGGCAGCCCTCACTGGTGACCAAACATGGTTGGAAGAACGTAACCTGATATACAAAGAAAGACGTGACCTTGTGGTCAACGGTTTGCTGGCAGCTGGCTTCAAACTTGGATGTCCCCAAGGCGGCCATATACGTTTGGGCTGCTTTACCAGATGGTCTTCATCGATTCAATCAATTATTGCGCCGATTTACTTGAAGACGACCGGTGTTAGCACGACTCCTGGGGTTGTTTATGGACCTCATGGCGAGGGTTACCTTCGGGTTTCCCTGGGAACGCCTGCCGACCGCATAAAAGAAGCCATGGACCGTCTGGTTAAATGGGCAAGGTAAATTAATGAAACCTGTAAAAACACTATGCAACCAAACCACCAAATGAAAAAGCCTTCCTGGTCGGTATCGAATTGCGCTCCGAACCCGGGTTAATCCCTCTTGAAGATTCGCTCGGTGAACTTGCCGCCTGGCGGATACAGCGGGATTGGATATCGTCGGAGAAACCACCCAAAAACTGGATACCCCCAACCCTGCCACTTATATCGGCAGCGGTAAGGTGGAAGAAATCATGGCTGCTCGCTGAAGAAACGCTGGCGGATATCATCATCTTTGACAATGAACTATCTCCCCGTCACCAGCGTGAACTGGAAGAACACTTTGGGGCCACAGTCAGGGTTATCGACCGGACCGCACTGATCCTGGATATTTTTGCCCAACATGCGCATACCAGCGATGGTATCCTGCAGGTGGCACTGGCCCAATATGAATATCGCCTTCCCCGCCTCACCCGAGCCTGGACCCACCTTGCCACGCCAGGCTGGCGGCGGTGGCGGACGGGCTGGCGGGTTGGCGGTGTTGGTCTTGCGCGGACCTGGTGAAACCCAGTTGGAAGTGGACCGCCGTGAGATCCATAAACGTATCACAGCCCTGAAAAAGGAATTGGAAAAAGTTCGTGCCCACCGGCAGCGTTATCGCAATCAGCGGAAAAGATCCCGAATTCCCCTGATCTCTCTTGTTGGGTATACCAATGCCGGAAAATCCACTTTGCTCAATCGCTTAACCAAATCCGATGTTACGTCGCAGATCAGTTGTTTGCCACCCTTGATCCTACCACCCGCCGCATTTCCCTCCCCGGCGGGCATGACGCGCTTACTTACAGATACTGTAGGATTTATCCAAAAACTTCCCACCCAATTGATCGCAGCCTTCCAGGCTACGCTTGAAGAAATTTCAGAAGCCGATTTGCTGCTTGCATGTCGTGGATATTACCCATCCCAATGCCATTGAACAAGCCCGGTCAGTGGAACAAACCCTTGCCGAACTCAATGCCAGCCATATTCCATCGGTTATCGTCCTGAATAAGATTGACAGTTTACCTGAGGACAATGTTTTGCAGGAAATTTCCGATATCTTCCCGAAAGCTGTTGCAGTATCAGCGCTTAAAGGGAACAGGGATGGCAGAACTCTTAAAGATGATCGAGGTGGAATTATTTGAGAATTTCGTGGACACATCCGTGCAGATTCCATTCACTGAAGGACAATTGATTTCGCTGTTTCATGAACAAGGGCATGTTAAAGGAGTGGAACACAATCGCAAAGGTGTATTTATCCAGGGTCAACTCCCGGGAAGGCTATTGGCACAATTCACTCCCTTTAACAAAAAAGAGCCAGAACCTGACCCGGATGTGTTTCATCGACGAATTGGACTGAGAATTAAACAAAAAACGAGCGCAAGCTCGTTTTTGTTTGATTTATTTCTTTTTTGGCTTCTTTGCCTAAATCCAGCACTTCTTTTCCCTGGTAATGACCGCAATTGGCGCAAACAGTGTGCTGCAAGCGCATTTCACCACAATTACTGCATTGCACCAGGCTGTACGGCTTGCAGTGCATCCTGTGACCTGCGGCGATCACGGCGACCTTTTGAAAGTTTTCGTTTTGGAAGAGGTGTCATTCTAAATCTCCTGTCAAAATATCCACACCCGTCAATCTTGTGACAGGCGGATAGAGTATACCCTCAGCATGATTTATCGTCAAGCATAATCTGGGGAGTTAATCTGTTCTATTGTTTTACATAACCTTTTTGTTGTAAAATCTTTATATGGAAATTCATGCAGCCGTCGCTAAAATCAACAAATATTCCACTTCAGAAAGTGGTGATACCCTTGAGATCGTAGAACGCCCAAATGGCGGAATTTCCATCGTTCTTGCTGACGGTCAAACCTCAGGTAAAGGTGCAAAAACAGTTTCAACCATGGTGGTGCGTAAAGTGATCAGCCTTCTTGCCGAAGGTGTCCGCGATGGAGCGTGCGCCAGGGCAGCTTCTGATTACTTTTTACAGAACGCGCGGCAAAGTGACTGCCACATTAAATATTCTCTCGGCAGATCTCCAGACCGGAACGATCGTCATCACCCGCAACAATCCCGCGCCGGTCTTTCGTGGCCCGTCATGACCGGGTCGAATGCATCTCCAGCGAGAGTGTCTCCATTGGAACTTCACGCAATATCCGCCCTTCCATTACAGAATTCCCGCTTGAAAACGGAATTACCATCGTTATGTATACCGATGGCATTCGCGACGCAGGTGACCGGACCGGTCAATCCCTGGATATTTGCACCCTTATTGAAGCGCATCCTTGAGGACCAGGATCCTTCAGCACAGGAACTTGCAGACACAATTCTAAGCCAGGCAATCCGCATGGATAATAATCTCCCCAATGATGATATGAGTGTTGTGGTATTACGCACACAGCCTGCAGAATCGACCAAATCCGGCGTATGTCTGTACGGCTCCCAGTTCCCCCAATGCTGGTTCCACCCCAAGTTTAATTCATTTGGATCCCATTGATTAAGCGATTTTCGAAACATTTATGCGAAAAGGGCGTGACCTCCGTTAATTGGTATCGTTGGGGTGTGTGCATCAGGAAAAACCACCCTGATTGCCAATCTTTCACGCCTGGGTTATAGTTGCCGGCATATCGCCCAGGAACACTCATATGTACCGAACATGTGGCAGCAGTTGACCGATCCAGACATCCTTATTTATCTTCGAAACTTCCTATCCAATACCATTGCACGCAGAAATCTAAACTGGACTCCAGCTGAGTATCAGGAGCAGTTAAATAGGCTCATCCACGCCAAAGCACACGCCGATATCTTCGTTAACACCGATTACATGAATCCACAGGAAGTTCTTGAAAAAGTCGTTACAAGGTTGACAATCCTTTTGGACTAAGGTTCAGCATTATTATTTCTTAAATAGCTTGTTTGGAGTATAATTTCACAGTTCCCGCCAGCGAATGCTGGATTTTGTTTGTATTGGAGGTCGTCAAGAATATGGATCGTCGCTATCTCAAACTCATTTTGATTTTGGTTTTGGTCGCGCTTGTCATCTGGATTGATATCCCGAGGGCAGAAGGAAGCCAGGGATTGAAAATCGGCACTTTTGAACGCACATTGAATCCTGTTCTTGGATTGGATCTGCGCGGTGGGATGCAGGTTTTACTTGCACCCAAGGAAGGCGTAACACCTGACCGCCAGGCTCTGGACGATACAGCCAAAATCCTCGAAAGTCGTGCAAATGGCTTAGGTGTCAGTGAGGTGGTTTTCCAGGTTGCCGGGGATAAGTACATCCTGGGTGAATTTCCTGGGCTGACCAACACTGAAGACGTCATCGCTGCCGTGAAACAAACCGGTTTGCTCGAGTTTATCGATGCCGGCACCACTTATCTTGAGCCTGGAACTGAAGTGGCTACCGATTATACCGGCGCGATTGCTGATACGAACGGAACTCACAGCCAGCAACCGAAGGCACTACCGATACCACTGTTTGGCATACTGTTATGACTGGCGTGGATATCAAAACGGTACAATCTCACCAGGTACCAGCGGCGGTTTTTCAGTTGACTTCGAGCTAACCCCCAATGGAACCACGGTTTTTAGTGATCACACCACAGCCAATATTAGCAAATACCTGGCGATCGTTCTGGATAAGAAAGTCATCTCCTGCCCCTCGATCAGCAACGCCATCACTGATGGCAGCGGACAGATCACAGGTTCATTCACCTCTGACCAAGCTAATAACCTTGCAATCACCCTTCGCTATGGTCGTCTTTCTGTTCCGGTGGAAGTTGTTGAAAGCCGCATCATCGGACCAACACTTGGGCGCAGATTCCCTGAACAAAAGCCTTGTCGCTGGATTAATTGGATTCATTATCGTCGCCTTGTTCATGATCCTTTATTACCGCCTGCCGGGTCTGGTTGCGGTTGTAGCCATTGCGATTTATGGCGCAATCACATTTGCCCTCTTCAAAATGATCCCGGTTACGCTCACTTTATCCGGTATTGCTGGTTTCCTTCTTTCGACAGGTAGTGCCCTTGATGCAAACATCCTTATATTTGAGAGACTTAAAGAAGAGTTGCGCAGCGGTCGCACCTTGAAACAGGCTATCGAATTGGGTTGGAAACGCGCCTGGCCTTCAATTCGCGATTCAAACATCGCCACAATTATTACCAGTGTTATCCTGTTCTGGTTTGGTTCTCAATTTGGCGCCAGTATCGTCAAAGGATTTGCACTCACGCTCGCCATCGGTGTTATTGTTTCCCTGTTCACAGCCATTGTGGTGACGCGCACATTACTAAGTATCACAACTGATGCTGTCAAACCGAACCAGTATCAAAAATTGTTCGGTGCAAGGAGCTCTGAAAATGCTTAATATTCTTGGAAAACGTTACTTGTTTTTTGCCCTATCCTTGCTGATTATCGTTCCCGGTCTGATCTTGCTGGCGGTTAATCCATTGCCGCTGTCAATTGATTTCAAAGGTGGAACCCTTCTCGAACTCAAATACACCTCCGGTGTGCTTCCCACAACCGAGGAAGTAAAAGCCATTTATGATGATCTGGGTATCATCGATTCCCAAATTCAAACCAGCGGTGGAGACACCTTGATCTTGCGCTCCTCTGCCCTCAGCGAAGAACAGCGAACATCGATCATCGCTTCATTGACAGAATTATCTGACCAGGAAGTTATTGTCCTCAAATCAGATACGGTTGGACCATCGATTGGAGAGGGTGTAGCCAAACGCGCCATGCTCGCAGTAGGTCTTGCAGCTCTCGCTGTTGTCATTTACATCACCTTTGCCTTCCGCGGAGTACAACACGCCTTCCGCTACGGTATCTGCGCGATCATTGCCATGGCACATGATGTTTTGATCGTGCTTGCCCTCACTGGTTATGGTGCGCGGTTGTTTGGGTGGCAAATAGATTCGCTTTACCTCACAGCCCTGCTTACGGTTATCGGTTTTTCAGTCCAGGACAAGATCGTTGTCTTTGACCGTATCCGTGAGAACTCTGGTATCTACCGCAAACTCGATTTTGAAGTTCTTGCCAATCATTCCATCGTGCAAACCCTCCAACGTTCGATCAACACCCAGTTGATGACCGTGGAGTTCCTGCTCCTCTCACTGGCTTTATTTGGCGGCGTGACCCTGCGTGAATTTGCAGTCATCCTCCTGGTTGGTCTTCTCAGCGGTACTTATTCTTCGATCTTTATCGCTGCGCCAATCCTGGTCGTTTGGGAGAAGCAAGAGTGGCGCACCTGGTTCAAGCGGACTCCCCGCTCAGCTTAATAATTTTCAGGGTTCTGGATTTTCTCCAGAACCCTTTTTATTCTTTTAGGTTATTACAGAAAGGATAAGAGAATGCGCAAAGAGATCATCTTGATCACCGGAGCGAACGGAGAGATCGGGCATGGATTGATCTCCTATCTTGGAGAATCAAAAAAGTACAGCATTGTCGCCATGGATGTACAACCTTTGGACAGCACATTGCTCCCATATTGTGAGCGCTTCATCCAGGGAGATATCCTCGATCTCCATGCTTCTTGGCCGGCTTGTGGCAGAATTTGAGATTCGCACCATCTATCACCTGGCATCCATCCTTTCCACCAAGGCTGAGTACAATCCTGAAACAGCCCATCGGGTCAATGTGGAAGGTACTCTAAATCTGCTGCGCCTGGCGGTGGAACAAGCTTCCTGGCAGGGACGGCCTGTAAAATTCATCTATCCCAGTTCGATTGCAGCTTATGGCTTGCCGACCCTGGAAGAAAAAGAGAAAGCCGGTAAAGTATGCGAAGAAGAATGGTGTAAACCGATCACCATGTATGGCTGCAATAAACTCTATTGTGAACATCTCGGTCGTTATTACACCTCTCATTACCGCCAATTAGCCGCTGATCACAACAAACACAGTGTTGATTTTCGCTGCCTGCGTTTCCCGGGTCTCATCAGCTCAGTAACAGTCCCCACGGGCGGCACCAGTGATTATGGACCGGAAATGTTGCACCATGCAGCCCAGGGAATCCCATATGCCTGTTTTGTCCGCCCGGATACCCGCCTCCCCTTCATGGTCATGCCGGACGCCGTCCGTTCTCTGCTTGAATTGGAAGCTGCTCCTCGTGAGTCGCTATCCCAATTGGTTTACAATGTCACCAGTTTCAGCCCATCAGCGCTTGAGTTTTATAACTACGTCAAGAAATCCTTTCCACAGGCTGTTGTGACCTTCGAACCACACCAGGCTCGCCAGGCCATTGTGGATAGTTGGCCGGCGCGACGTGGATGACTCAGCTGCCGCTCGTGATTGGGGTTGGAAGCCCGAATACAATGAAAAACGGGCATTTGAAGAATATCTTGATTCCTTCGATAAAAGCACGTTACTCAAAATAAAGTTGATGCCCTGATAATATTCAGGGCATTTTTAGAGGTGTCCCATGGAAAAACAAACCATTCTTATCACCCGCTCGCTATTTCCAGATCTGTTGGAACCGTTGAAGCGCGACTTCAATTTGATGATCTGGGGTGAACCTCGTCCGCCGCAGCGTGCCTGGATTCAGAAAAACCTGCCAGAATCAGATGCTTTGATCACCATGTTGACAGATGATATTGATGAAAAAATCGTCCTGCTGGGTGCAAAAAACAAATTAAAGGTGATCAGCCAGCTTGCTGTTGGTTTTGACAATATAGCGGTCAAAACCGCCTCCCTTCACCGCATCCCTGTTGGCAATACACCAGGTGTGCTCACTGAAACTACCGCAGACTTTACCTGGGCGTTGCTGATGGCACTGGCCCGGCAGGTTGTGGTAAGCCATAATGAAGTGCATCAAGGCATCTGGCGTCCGTGGGGTCCTGAGGTGTTTGCAGGAGCAGATATCCACGGTTCCACGCTTGGTATCATCGGATTTGGCAGGATCGGTAAAGCAGTGGCAAGGCGCGCGCTCGGTTTTGGCATGAAGATCCTTTACTATGAACCTGAGCAGAAACCTGATACCGAATTTTCAGGTCAGGCAGCCTACACGCCACTAAATGAATTGTTGCAACGATCAGATTTTGTCACCCTGCATGCCTATTTATCCCCCCAATCCCGCGGGATGCTTGGAAAATCCCAATTTGCCTTGATGAAACCTACAGCCTATCTGATCAATACTGCCCGTGGAGCGATGATCGACCATCAGGCATTATCTCTCGCCCTCAAGGCAAAACAATTGGCCGGTGCAGCCCTGGATGTTTTTGATCCGGAGCCGATCCCGCAAGGTCATCCCTTACTAGGATTGCCAAATGTGATTATCACCCCGCATATCGCCAGTGCCTCGCTGAACACACGCCGCATGATGGCAAAAATGACCATCGAAAACACCCTGGCAGGGCTGAGCGGGGATAAAATCCCCTATTGTGTCAATCCGGAGGTTTACGAGCCTCTCAATAACTGATCGCAAAGGTAATGTCATTTACATTTGTCCCGGTTGGACCTGTTTTGATCAAGCAGCCGGTTTTCTCAAAATAGCGGTAGGAATCATTAGTCTCCAGGCAGTGTTGCAAATAGTTGTCATCTGCTCCTGCCAGGGTATAGGTCTCCGGAGATGACGATCGCCCCGGCTGCATCAGTTGGACCGTCCTCCCCGTCTGTTGCCAGTGTCACCAAGGCAGTTCTCCCCAGGTTTGATATTCTTTTAACCGCTCCCAGGGCAACCTCCAGGTTTCGTCCCCCCAGTCCTTTTCCCCTCACCTGCACAGTTGTTTCTCCCCCGGCGATCAATATTGTCGGTTTCTTTAGGGAGGATCGCTCCAATGCATCTAATAGTTTTCCCCCAGCGAGATGAGCCTCTCCTGTTAAAGAATAAGTGACCACTTCTGCGGTAAATCCCAATTCTCTTGCTTTTTCCACTGCGGCATTAACAGAGACATCGCTGCTGCCAATCACCTTATGGTATGCAGCCTGCTCCTCGGTTTTTCCAATTCCCTCGTCAGCCGCTCGGACTCAATCCCCGTTTTGAGGTGGCGTGTAATGGCTTCAGCAACTTCTTCACCTCCCGAATACATTTCCAGGATTCGTAAAGCTTCTTCATATGAACTTGTATCCATCACAGCCGGCCCTGATGCAATCGTATCCAATGGGCTCCCGACAACATCCGACAGGACCAATACTGCCATTCTCGCCGGCGAAGCCATTCTCAGCAATCCTCCGCCCTTGATTAGATCAAGGTGTTTCCGCACGGTATTCATCTCGTTAATCGTCGCGCCATTTTTGAGCAGCATCCTGGTAACCGCTTGCAGATCCTCAAAACTTACTCCTGGAGCTGGCAGGCATGCCAGAGCTGATCCGCCGCCAGATAAGAACAGGATGACCAGGTCCTCTTGCCTGAGCCCTTCAAGTGTCTTTTGAAATGTTGTCGCAGCCATCACGCTGCGTTCATCCGGGATCGGATGCCCCGCTTCTATCATTTTCACAGATTCAAAACCTTCCAGGTCAGTCGGAAAGTGTTTGCATACACACACGCTCTCGCGTACCCTCGTCGTCAGCACTTCCATGCCTGCGCTTATCATTTGCGGGGAGGCTTTTCCCAAGCCCAACAGAATAATCCTGCTTGAATTTAAGACCGGGAACTCCTTTTCTCCGACATCAATACTGTCGTGCAATAATTTCAAATTATTTTTTACCAGCCTGTAAGGGTCAGCTGCATCAAGCGCTGCCTCCAGGACCAGTTCGATTTTTTTTATTGGTATACTTGAGTTTGAATACCGGTAGATTTACACGCATCAGAACTCCAATTGAAGATAGGATGAATGATTATCCAAGTTAAGTACATTTGTTTACAGAAAAATGTATAAAATGAAACTGTGTCCTAATTCTCTTATACATTGGTAATCCTTTATTACTTTATCTATCATACAGCAATCATAAAATTCTTAGGAGGAACTTGTGGATAATAACGTCTTGAACAAAATGCTGCGGCCAAAATCCGTAGCAGTGATCGGCGCTTCTGCCACTCCCGGCAAGATCGGCTACACTGTAATTAAGAACCTGCTTGACGGTGGGTATGAAGGCAAGATTTATCCGATCAACAACAATACCCCTGAAATCCTCGGCTTGAAAGCCTATCCCAACGTAACTGATGTTCCAGGTGAAGTGGACTCCGCCATTATCACTGTACCGGCAAAATATATGAATGAAGTCACCGAGGAATGCGGCAAAAAAGGTGTCAAAGGTATGATTGTCATTACCTCCGGCTTCAGTGAAGTTGGCCGCAATGACCTTGATGATCAAATGATGGAGATCGCTACACGCTATAAAATGCGCGTTCTTGGTCCAAACATCGTTGGCACTCTCTCCAACTCGGATAAATTCAATGGCTCATTTGCTCCTTGCTTGCCTTTCCCCGGCAAAGCCTCCCTGGTAACCCAATCTGGTGCCCTGCTCATTGCCATCGATATGGCTACCTACACCAAGCGTATTGGCTTTGATAAATTGATCTCAATCGGTAACATGTCGGATATTGATTTCGCCGACTTGATCGATTGGTTTGAAGATGACAAGGATACAACCTGCATTTCCCTTTATATCGAGGGAATGAAGAACGGCCGCAAATTCATTGATGCTGCCAGTAAATCCAGTAAACCCATCGTTGCCTTAAAATCAGGTGTCTCTGCGCATGGTGCCGCTGCTGCCGCCTCTCACACTGGTTCACTTGCTGGAGCAGCCAAGGTTTACACCTCTGCATTCAAACAAGCCGGCGTTATCCAGGCTATGGACCTGAATGATCTCTTCAATCGAACCCTTGCTTTATCACAACAGCCTCCCATGAAGGGTGAAAATTTATTGATCCTTACCAATGGCGGTGGCGTTGGGGTATTAGCCACTGATGCTGCCGAAAAATATCGGCATTCCCTCTAAAATTTGCTCCTGCTGATGTTCAGGAAGAACTTAAGAAACACATGCCGGACTTTGGCTCCGCCAAAAATCCTGTGGATATGACCGGTATGGCGGGCAACGATTGGTATTATCAAACCACCAAATTCTCCTATGCGCACAAATGGACCGATGGTCTTGTTGTTCTGTACTGCGAAACCGCCATGACCAATCCACAGCAGATCGCTGAAAGCATCAAGAAAGCCATTGATGAATCCGGTGTCAAGGGCAAACCCATCACTGTATCCTTTGTTGGTGGTGAAAAATCTGACAAAGCCATGGGTTGGCTTGTCGAAAATGGCATCCCCGCATATGGCGCACCTGATATTGCAGTGAACGCCATGGCATCCTTGCGCGAATATGCCCGCCTGCAGGAATACAAGAATAACGCTCCTCATAAAATCGGATGAAAAAGCCAAAAAGATGGCTCTGGAAATTATTGCAAGGCCAGAGCTGACAAACGCGATTCGCTGACAGAAATCGAAGCCAAAGAGGTCTTTAAAGCTTATGGTATGCCAACCACTGCGATTGGTCTGGCAAAAACCGAAGAAGAAGCCATTGCCCTTGGCAAGAAAATCGGTTTCCCGCTTGTCCTCAAGATTGTCAGCCCTGATATTCTGCACAAATCAGATGCTGGCGGTGTCAAAGTGAACATCAAGGATGAAGCTGGTATCCGTGATGCTTACCAGACCATTCTGAAGAATGCAAAGAATTACAAGGCTGATGCAAATATCCACGGTGTAGCCGTTCAGGAAATGGCGCCCTGGGGTACAGAAACCATCCTGGGCTCAGTCAATGATCCTTCATTTGGTCCCACGGTCATGTTTGGTCTCGGAGGTATCTTTGTTGAAGTCCTCAAGGATGTTACTTTCCGTGTCACACCATTCTCAGCAAGGTGAAGCTGAAGAAATGATCGGTGAGATTCAGCAGTGCAGCCATTCTTTCTGGGGTTCGTGGTGAAAAACCCCGTGACAAAAAAGCTTTGGCTAAAACAATTGTCAGCTATTCCAATCATGATTAATGATCTGGAGGATGAGATCAAGGAATCAGATGCCAATCCTGTCCTGGTCTACGAAGAAGGGATGGGGTTAAAGGTAGCTGATGCCCGCATCATCCTGAAGAAAAAATAATCCTGTTATAAAAAAAGCAACCGCTTCTTATTGAAGCGGTTGCTTTTTTCTTTAATTGTTTGTAAGCCCCAACCCAGGGTGTCCCCAGTCGGTGACGTTCGGCAATGGTAACTTTATTGAACTTTTGTCCAATCTTGAACCGCAGTCATTGCCACCGCCGCCCCAATCTTCAGCGAACAACGCGTTGCGCAGATCACTGGCATAACTTTCCGCTCCATTCCCAATCCAGGCGGAATTTGTCAGCTTTCACCCAGTAACCTCTCTTTTCCCAGGCTTCCACACTTTTATCAATGTTGCTGTTAATTTCTTCCAATGCCAGACACGACATAAGCTGTCATGTCTCTGCTTTGGTCATTTGGCTCAGGCTGTTTCATCAATTCTCGCAGAGCCATTACGATGCTTTTGGATAATCGTGTCCTGTCTTTTCCGGCAGAATCCGGGTTGTAAACCTTGCTCAAAAATGCACCTCCGCTGTCCTTGGGTTGTATTCGAATTTAACTGAAACCTATGCGATTATATTCGATTATTGACGGTATTGTTCGCCTGTCGCTTATAATCACAATCGTTGGGGAAATGCTGGAATTGGCAGACAGGCATGACTTAGGATCATGTGCCGCGAGGCGTGAGGGTTCAAGTCCCTCTTTCCCCACCAGTACATACTTTGGAAAGATAATAGAAAGGTGAATCCATTGAAAATCGAAACACAACCACAAGATGACCATCAAATGAAAGTCATCGCAGAATTTGAAGTCAACTGATTTTGAAAAATACAAACACCAGGCTGCCCGCAAGATTGCATCCAAAGGAAAAATACCGGGTTTCCGTCCTGGAAAAGCCCCTTATGATGTCATCGTCCGCATCTACGGTGAACCGACGATTGAAGAAGAAGCCATTGAGCTCATGGTTGAAGATCAGTATCCCAAGATCCTCGATGAAGCCAAAATCGAATCCAGCCGCTCCGGGCACCCTTGAAAATATCGATAAAGGCGATCCCCTCAAATTCACCTTTGTTATCCCCCTGGAACCTGAAGTTGACCTCGGCGATTACAAATCATTGAAAAAGAAATACACCGTTAAAACCGGTTGCCGCAAAAGAAATCGACCAGTTTATCGATCGCTTGAAGAAAAGTTATGCCACTGCAGAACCAGTTGACCGCGCCGCAAAAGATGGAGATCTCGTTTACGTCAAGCTTGATGCAACCCGGTGAATCCAACCGGAGATGACAAGGCTGAAGTCCTCAAGGAATCTCCTTTACAGGTGGTTATTGGTGAAAATGATCCCGAAGTGGTTGACTTTCCCTATCCCGGTTTTGGCGACAATCTTAAGGGTCTCAAGGAAAACGGCGAGAAGAAATATTAAATACACTTATCCCGATGACTCTAATTACGATAAACTGCGCGGCAAGGAGATCGAGTTCCATGTGAAGGTCGAAAATGTCAAATCTCTCACACTTCCTGAATTCAACGATGCTTTCGCCCAAACAGTTGGTGAATTTGAAAATGCCGAAAAACTGCGGGAATCCATCGTACAGACAGCTGGAAAACCGCACCAAAGCGGAATATGAACAAACCTATTTCGATGAATTGATCGAAATGTTGATCAAAAAAGCCACCATCAAATATCCGCCGCAGGTGCTTGAACACGAAATGGAACATGTTGAAGAACATGTCAAGGAAGACCTGGCTCAACAGCGCATGGAACTGGATACCTACCTGAAGACCATAAAGAAGGAAAAAACCGCCTGGTTGGAAGAAGATATCAAACCTGCTGCGAAGAAACGTCTCGAACGCTCTCTTGTTCTGGATAAATTGGCCAAGGAAGAAAAGGTTGAGATCAAGAACGCAGATCTTCAGCAGGAATACACTCAAATGATCAGTGAAATGCAGCAGACTACTGACCTGAAGAAGCTCGAAAAACAACTTAGCAATGAGCGGGTAGCCAATGCTGTTGCCATGGAAGCCGCCTCACGGGTTTTGAATCGC
Organism: uncultured Chloroflexia bacterium; assembly: GCA_963753625.1. Classification (GTDB taxonomy): domain Bacteria; phylum Chloroflexota; class Anaerolineae; order Anaerolineales; family Anaerolineaceae; genus UBA6107. The sequence continues at coordinate 330,821 of CAVWCP010000001.1, read as the reverse complement.
CAGGTACTCAATCGACTTAAAGATATCGCCACCGGTAAGGCTGAAGAAAAAATCACGGAACCATAGTGGAAGAAAAGAAATCAAATCAACCACCAAGACTGCCAAAAGTAAAAAAGCAGACGCAGAGTTGTTGCCGAAGCAGAAGTGAAACATGCCAAAAACGGTCAAGAAACCCGCCAAAAAGGTTGTCAAAACCGGGGACAAGTAATATCCTTTTATCAATAATAGGAGACAAAATGGAAATTCCCAATTTTAAATCAGTTATGCCCATGGTCGTTGAATCTTCCGGCCGCGGTGAACGTGCTTATGATATCTACTCGCTTGCTATTCCGCGAGCGCATCATCTTTGTTGGTACTCCAATTGATGACCAGGTAGCCAACGCGATTGTCGCCCAATTGCTTGTTCTCAGTCGCGAAGACCCTGATACTGATATTCAAATGTATATCAACTCTCCCGGCGGTCAGATCTATGCTGGTTTGGCGATTTATGACACCATGAAAATGATCCCCAACAAGATCAGCACCGTTGCCGTTGGTGTCACTGCCTCCTTTGGTACTGTCTTGTTGGCTGCAGGAACCAAAGGAAAACGTTATGCCCTGCCTCATGCCACCATCCACATGCACCAGCCTCTTGGCGGCGCTGAAGGTCAGGCTTCTGATATCGAGATCCAGGCGCGCGAGATTCTGCGCCTCAAAGCCAGGTTGGCAGGTATTCTGTCTGAGAGTACCGGGCAGCCTCTGGACGCGATCGCGCGTGATACCGACCGCAACTTCTACATGGATGCCCAGGCAGCTGTAGCCTATGGGCTGGTTGACCAGGTTTTGATTCCACCCGACACACGAGTCCAAGTAACCATCACAGACCGGGTGAAAAATCATCCGGTCTGTTTTTATGAGGGAACATGTTCATTAACCAATTGGGTGAAATTAAATCGCTGATCCTGGATATGGATGGCGTCCTCTGGCGGGAAAATGCTGCCATCGGTGACCTTCCCTGGATTTTCGATCGCTTTTCAGAATTGGGATTGCAGGTCATTCTTGCTACCAATAACGGCACGCGCACGCCTGAGCAGTACATCCAAAAGATTTCCTCATTTGGCGTGGATGTAAAAAAAGAGCAGATCATCAATTCAGCCATGGCGGTTGCCCATTTGCTCAAGAAACGCTTCCCAGGTGGCGGTCCTGTTTATATAATAGGTGAAGTTGGTTTATCTTCTGCACTCAATGACGCTGGTTTCTACCATTCAGAAGCAGAATGTGTTGGCTGTCATCGGCGGGATGGATCGAGCCATTGACTTCATGAAACTCAAACGCGCCACCTTGCTGATCCGCGCGGGTGCCCCTTTCTACTTCACCAATCCAGACAGGACCTACCCAACCCCCGAAGGCTTGATCCCCGGCGCTGGTTCGATTCTCGCAGCCCTTGAAGCAGCCACTGACGTTAAAGCCATAATCGCGGGCAAACCTTCACCGGCACTTTTTGAATTTGCCCTTGAAAGGCTTGAAAACTGCACCAGAACACACGCTGGTTGTCGGCGATCGGCTTGGAAACAGACATCCTTGGTGGACAGACCGTCTGTTGTAAAACGGCGTTAGTCTTATCCGGAGTTGCCACAGCCTCAGAGGCTGAACAATGGCAGCCAAAAATCGATCTTATCCTTCCGGAACTGGCTGATTTAGTCAGATGAGTGACATTTCGATGCAGGATTTTGTTTTTGATCTGAGCCCCGAGGAACTTCGGGAGATAATCGCATCCGCTGGAGAACCTTCTTTTCGCGCTGACCAAATTTGGAAGGCCCTTTATGTAAATTTGGTTGCATAATCCCGAACAGATTTCCACGCTTTCGAAAACTTTACGAACCCGCTTGGCTGCAGTCCTCTCATTCTCACATCTTGACCTCGTAACCCGCCTTTCTTCAAAAGACGGTACGACCACAAAAACACTCTTCCGTTTGCCGGATGGGAAAACACTCGAGTCCGTCCTCATGCGTTACGATGACCGCAACACACTGTGCATTTCCTCACAATCTGGCTGCGCCATGGGTTGTGTTTTTTGTGCCACAGGTCAAATGGGTTTCGGGCGGAATTTATCCAGCGGAGAAATCGTGGAACAAGTCCTTTTCTTTGCGCGGGAACTCGCTTCCATCGGACAGGTCGTGACCAATATCGTTGTCATGGGGATGGGGGAACCATTCCACAATTACGATGCCGTGCTTGAAGCGATCCGCCGCTTGAATGACCCGCTCGGGTTTAATCTCGGTGCCCGCCGCTTCACAATTTCCACGGTGGGCATCGTCCCCATGATCCGGCGTTTTGCTGATGAAAAGAACCAGGTTAACCTGGCAATCAGTCTCCATGCGGCAAATGATGATCAACGAGCTTCATTACTCCCGGTTAACCGCAAGTATCCGATTAAGGAATTAATCGATGCCTGCCGATACTATGTCGAAACCACCCACCGCCGTATCACCTTCGAATGGGCGTTAATCCAGGAAGTCAATGATTTTGAAGAGGATGCCCGTGAGCTTGCCGGGCTCATTAAAGGTCTCCTTTGCCATGTCAATATCATTCCTCTAAACCCAACGAAGAAATTCACTGGAAAATCCACCACACACGCAAGTGCGCTTGCCTTCCAGGCTGTCCTGGTGAAAAATGGCATCCCCTGCACCATCCGGTTGCGGCGTGGATTGGATATTAATGCTGGTTGTGGTCAGTTGGCGTCAAGCATCCAGTAAATTAATTGCACATGATATAATTTTTGACCTATGGCTGATATATTTTCAAAATGGAAGCAAAGCCTCGAACGAACGCGTAAATCCACCTTCGGTCGTATCGCGACCATGGTGGGCGCTTCTGAGATTAACCAGCACACATGGGATGATCTTGAGGAATTACTGATTCAATCTGATCTTGGTGTTTTAACCACCAATCTGGTCATTGATTCATTAAAAAAACGAGTCTTCGAAATAGGCATCTTCAAAAGCGGAGAATTCAAGGGTTTACTGAGAAGTGAACTCCTCAGCAGGTTGATCACCCCCGGAATTGTTGACTTTCAGAACCAACAACCGGCAGTCATTCTTCTGGTTGGGGTCAATGGATCTGGCAAAACCACCACCGCGGCCAAACTGGGGAAGATTTTTGCAGACAAGGGTAAAAAGTTATTCTGGCTGCTGCTGATACTTACCGCGCGGCTGCCATTGACCAATTGCAGGTGTGGGCAGACCGTCTCAATCTTCCTGTGATCGCCGGGCAGCCGGATAGCGATCCTGGTGCAGTGGCATACGATGCGGTCCAGGCTGCCATTGCCCGCAATCTGGATATTGTGCTTATTGATACTGCCGGCCGCCTTCACACCCGCTACAATCTGATGGAAGAACTGAAAAAAGTTCACCGGGTCGTTGGTAAAGCCCTCCCGGGGGCTCCTCATGCAGTTTATCTCGTGTTGGATGCCACTACCGGACAAAACGCGCTTCACCAGGCAAAGGCTTTCCAGGAAGCAGTCCAGGTAACTGGAGTCATCCTCACAAAACTGGATTCCTCCGCTCGCGGGGGAATGGCTTTTGCCATTCAAAGTGAACTGAATTTGCCCATCCTGTATGTGGGTCTTGGTGAAAAACCTGAGGATTTGCAGGTCTTTGATCCGGAAAAATTTGTCGACAGCATTCTATTAACTACCGAGTAGAGGGATAATGGAAGAAACCACTAACACGCTTCGAGAAAACCTGGCCAATTTGCATTCGCTCATGGAGCGTCTTTGACTTAAAGGACAAACAAACCAGCCTTAACGAACTTCAGAAAAAAAGTGAAGCACCCAACCTCTGGGACGATCCGCGTGAAGCTCAGAACCTGATGAAGCGCATGTCGGAATTGCGCGATGAGATCACCCTCTGGACAACCCTGGAACAACAGATCAAGGATGCCATCGAGCTTTCCGAATTAAATGATCCTGCCCTCCAGGAGGAAATTGAGCGGGAATCCCTGCTCATTTCCACGCAGCTCGATAAACTCTCCCTCGCCACCTTGTTGGGCGGAAAATACGACCGCGGGAATGCCATACTCACCATCAACACCGGAGAAGGCGGAACGGATGCCCAGGATTGGGCTGGCATGCTTGAACGCATGTACCTGCGCTGGTGTGAACGCAGAGGTTTCCAAACAGAGATCCTTGATCAGACCGAAGGCGAAGAAGCCGGCATCAAAACAGTATCCATCATGGTCACCGGTAGTTATGCTTATGGGTATCTGCGCGCAGAAAAAGGCGTCCATCGCCTGGTGCGACTTTCACCTTATGATTCAGCCCACCGCCGGCACACTTCATTCGCCCAGGTTGAGGTTCTGCCGGAAGCCGCCCAGGAAGATCCTCTGGTGACTATCAACCCGGATGATGTCGAGGATTGATGTTTACAAATCTTCTGGCGCTGGCGGTCAAAATGTTCAAAAAAACGCCACCGCCGTTCGCATCACCCACCTGCCAACAGGACTTGTGGTCTCCTGCCAGAATGAACGCTCCCAGATGCAAAACCGCGAAAATGCCATGCGGGTCTTACGAGCCCGTCTGCTGGACCTGGCACAGGTCGCCCAGGATAAGCACCTGGCTGACCTGCGTGGTGTATACCAAAAAGCAGAATGGGGCAGCCAGATCCGGTCTTACGTGCTGCATCCCTACCAGATGGTCAAAGACCACCGCACCGATTACGAGGTTGGCAACAGCCTGCTGTGTTGGATGGCGACCTCGATGGTTTTATCGAGGCTTACTTGAAACAGAAAAAAGAAGACCGCCCTTAAGCGGTCTTTTTTATTTAATCCAAAATCTTCTGAAGTTCGAACAATCTCCTGTCAAGCGGTTTTGGATTTTCCAGCCACCTCTTCCAGGGGAGTTGTCACGATCTCACCTTTCTGATTGCCCCACCAGCACGCCATAATTTCCTGTAGCTAACTGCTCAATTGCTGCAGCACCCAGTCTGCTCGCAAGAATCCGGTCGAAAGCGCCGGGGTTTCCGCCGCGTTGGGTATGCCCCAGGATGGTTACCCTCAGGTCAAATCCCAATCGTTCCCGGTGTTCTTTAAAATATGCGTCCAGGCATTGGCATTGTATTTTGCCCCTTCCGCCACCACTATAATTGCGTGCGCTTTCCCTTTTTCGTAGGCATCGGAAAGCACGTTGGCAATCTCCTCCGGGTCAGTTTCGAATTCCGGAAACACCACATTTTCTGCCCCGCCGGCGATGGCAGCCATCAAAGCCAGGTAACCACAATTGCGCCCCATCACCTCGATCAGAAATGCCCGTTGATGGGAGGAAGCAGTGATTTTTAGCCGGTCAATGGCTTCCAGTGCAATATTTAACGCAGTATCCACACCAATGGTAATATCCGAGCCATATAGGTCATTATCGATGGTGGAAGCATACCCACCACCGGAAATCCATGTTTGATGCAAGGCATAATGAGCCTGTTTGGAACCATTCCCGCCGATGACAACCAGTCCATCAACACCTTGCTTCATTCAATGACCGGATGGCCTGGATTTGTCCTTTTTCGGTTTTAAATTCCTCGCTGCGGGCGCTGCCCAGGATCGTGCCGCCGCGCTGGATGATCCCGCCAACATCCCGTGTACCCAATGGGATGAATATGCCATTGATCAATCCTTCATAACCATTCCTACACCCATATACTTCCCAACCTTGGCTACTCCAGTTCTACCACTGCACGGATGGCCGCATTCATTCCGGGAGCATCTCCACCGCTTGTTAATACAGCAATTTTTTTCATAATTACCTCCTCTTATTCATGATTGATTTTATCACTGCCGAATAAAATACAGTGACACTCGTTCGCTTTTTGAGGTTGTTTCTCATTGTCTGTAATCGCAGCGAATTTGGTACAATTCATTCGGTCATTCCAGGAATGATTCAATAGACCTATATCTTATTAATCGAGGAAGGAACCGGTTATGGCAGATCGCAGAATCACCAAACACCCCATTCTTCCTATTCCGGATCGAAAAACGATATCATTTCAGTGGCATGGATAAAACACTCACTGGTCTTGAAGGGGAAACGATCTCTGCAGCTTTATTTGCCAATGGAATTAAGGTATTTGGACATCATCATAAAGATGGATCCCCGCTGGGGATTTTTTGTGCCAATGGTCAATGTTCGCAGTGCATGGTGATTGCGGATGGTATGCCTGTCAAATCCTGCATGGAATCCCTCACCGACGGGATGAAGATTTTTCCCAACGATCATCATCCCGAACTTCCCCTGTGAAAAATCCGTCCGTATTTACAACAATTCCCGAAATTGAAATTCCTGTACTGATCATTGGCGGCGGTCCTGCCGGACTTATCCGCAGCCATTGAATTGGGAAAACTGGGTATCAAAGCGTTGTTGGTGGATGATAAACACCGCGTTGGCGGAAAACTGGTTCTGCAGACCCACCGCTTCTTTGGTTCAGCAGATGCTGTTTATGCCGGCACACGCGGAATCGATATCGCCACCATCCTTGAAACAGAACTGCAAAAATATCCATCCGTCGAGGTGTGGTTGAAAAGCACCTGCCTTGCTGTCTTTAGTGATAAAAAAGTTGGCATTCTTAAAGAATGGCGAGGAGTATGTCCTGGTCACCCCGCAAATCTTGCTGGTCGCCAGCGGCGCCCGCGAAAAATTCCTGGCCTTCAAAGGCAATACTCTGCCCGGAGTTTATGGCGCAGGTGCTTTCCAGACCCTGGTCAACCGTGATCTCGTCCGCCCGGCTGAAAAACTCTTCATTGTCGGCGGCGGAAATGTAGGGCTGATCGCGGGTTATCATGCCCTCCAGGCAGGAATCGGTGTGGTTGGTCTGGTGGAAGCCCTTCCGGAATGCGGCGGTTATAAAGTGCATAAAGATAAACTGGTCCGCATGGGCGTTCCCATCTATACCTCCCACACGATCCTGAGCGCCAATGGAGACGATTATGTTGAGTCTGTGACCATCGCCAAGGTGGATGATCAATTTAAACCCATCCCTGGCACAGAGCAATCCTTTGCATGTGATTCAGTCCTTATCGCGGTTGGGTTGGATCCGGTTATCGAGTTTTACCAGAAAGCAGTCGAATTCAATATCCCAGCTTTCGTTGCCGGTGATGCTGAAGAAATTGCCGAAGCATCCGCTGCCATGTTCTCCGGCAAGATCAAGGGTCTCGAAATCGCCAAGTCACTGGGGTTAAATATCGGCGAGATTCCCGCTTCGTGGTATCGCACTGGTGAAATCCTAAAGTCCCGCCCTGGCAATGTATTTGCTGAACAAATACCTGACCTGCCGGTCGGTGTCGTGCCTGTGTTTCACTGCAACCAGGAAATTCCCTGCGACCCCTGCTCTTCCCTTTGCCCGCATGGACTGATCGTCATCGATAAAAAGGATATCCGCGCCATTCCCACCTTTGTTGGCAACAATTATTGCTGTGAAGTCTGTGAGAAATGTGTCGCCGGATGCCCCGGTTTGGCCATCACCCTGGTGGATTACCGTTCCAATCCGGAACAGCCGATTGTTTCCATCCCTTATGAATTCTCCAGTGGTACCATCACGCAATGATGATATGTTTCAATCCTCGATACCGAAGGGAACTGCTTGGCGAAACCGAAGTTTATGATATTCACAGCATCCCTTCCAGTGACCGCACAGCATCATCCAGGTGGTCACCACCAGTGAAATTGCCCCAAAAATTGCCGGCATAAAAGTTCAAAAAGAACAGATCACCCAACCCATGTTCCAGTATGTCAACCATGTGACGGATGACACCATTGTCTGCCGCTGTGAACATGTGACCGCCGGCGAGATCCGCGCTCTGATCCGCAATGGGTATCACGATATCAACGAGATAAAAACGGTCACCCGCGCCTGTATGGGCGCCTGCGGCGCAAAAACCTGCGCCTCCTTGATCCTCCGCCTATTCCGGGAAGAAGGCGTTCCCGCCAACCAGGTTATCGAAGCATCCAAAAGACCGGTCTTCATTGAAGTTCCCTTGGGTACTTTTGCAGGTGAAAGAATGGGAGGCAGCAAAATGAACAATAACAACCATTTTGATGCCATTATTATCGGTGCTGGGTCTTTAGGCACACCAACTGCTTTTTATCTGGCCAGAAGCCGGCTTAAAGTGTACTTGTTCTGGAATCTGTCCCCAGTGTGGGTCAGGGTTCCAATAAGCGCGCCATCGGCGGCATCCGCGCCACGCATTCCGATCCCGCCAAGATCCGCATGTGCCTGCGCAGCATTGAAATTTTCTCCACTTTCAAGGAACGATTTGGTGATGACATTGAATGGGATGAATGCGGTTACTCCTTTGTGGCATACACCGAACGCGAAGAAAAGATCCTCAAAGATCTGCTGGTCGTCCAAAAATCCTATGGTTTGCAAAATGACTGGTACGAAAAAAGCGAGCTTGTTAAAGATTGTTCCTGACCTGAATCCGATTAACCTTATTGGGGGCACCTTCTCCCCAAAAGATGGCAGTGCCTCTCCACTGCTCGCCAACCATGCGTATTACACACATGCGGTTAAATTAGGTGCTGAATTCCATTTCTCTGAACCTGTCATTGGCAATTGAAATCGACCACGACAGGATCACATCTGTTACAACCACAAAGACACATATTCAGCCGATGTTGTGATCAACGCTGCCGGAGCCGATGCTGCCCAAATCGGTCGCATGGCCGGGCTCGATTTGCCCGTGAAACCGGATTCACATGAAGCTGCCATCACTGAACCTGTGGCGCGTTTCCTGGGTCCGATGGTCGTGGATATCCGCCCCACTGCAGGTTCATCCAATTATTACTTCTACCAACACATCACCGGGCAGATGATCTTCTGCATCACGCCCAAACCCAACGCCTGGGGCGATGACATCAACGAAACCAGCAGTTTTCTGCCCATGGTCGCGCGCAGAATGATCGAGATCATGCCGCGCCTGAAAAACATCCGGGTGCGCCGAACCTGGCGCGGGCTTTACCCAATGACCCCTGATGGCTTTCCAATTATCGGTAAAGCGCCGCAATTGAACAATTTCGTTCTTGGGGTGGGTTTGTGCGGACAGGGATTCATGCTCGGACCCTCCGGTGGAGAATTGCTCACCAGGATCGTCCTCGATCGAACCACGGATGAGGATGTGGAAACACTGCGGTACCTCTCTCCCTTGCGCCAATTTGCGGGCGAAGAAAAACTTAAATAATCGAATATTAAGAAAGATGCACAGGCCAATGACAATCTAAAGGGTTCATTTTTGATTTCGATGGTTTGATCCTGGACACCGAAAAGCCCGGTTTCCTAGCCTGGAAAGAAATCTTTGACCGATTCAACCAACCCTTCGCTCTTGAAGATTGGAAAAAGGCAATTGGTACAGGTCCTAGCGCCTTTGATCCCGCTCTTCACCTATGCGCATTAGTTCAGGATTCCCTCGACCCTTCTCAATTACACGAGGAACAACTTTCGATAGCCAATAGGCTCATCCAAACTCAACCTATCCTCCCCGGTGTGCTGGATTTCATTCAGTGAAGCCAAAACTGCTTGTCGGAAATTGGCTGTTGCCTCCAGTTCACCACGCCACTGGGTCATCGGACATCTCTCTCGGTTGGATTTAGTCCGGTATTTCGACACGATCCTCACTTCTGAGGATGTCCTGAATGTTAAACCCGACCCGGAACTATTACCTTCTCGCCCTCTCGAGATTGGACTTACAGCCTGCGGAAGCTGTGGTGTTCGAAGATTCTCCCAATGGGATTTTGGCGGCCAATGCAGCTGGGATCACCTGTATTGCAGTGCCAAATGAAATTACCAGGACAATGGATATTTCACACGCTGATTTTGATTGTTAGATCCTTTACGCAGATAATCATTAGCATCATTGGATAATGGTTTCTTACCGGATTAATAATGTTATACTAGTGCGAAATTAGATTGGTCAGGCAAAATGATCAGTACTGAAAAACTTGCCCCGCTCCTCGAAAATCTGATCGAAGCGCTGCCGGAATCCTATTCCATGGTTGACCGCGAGTTGATCATCCATGCCTATAAATTTGCCGAAAAAGCCCACGAAGGTCAAAAACGCGTCTCAGGCGAACCCTATATTACCCACTGCATCGCCGTTGCCATCATCCTGGCTGAACTTCAGGTGCAACCAGTTGTGGTCGTGGCTGGCTTATTGCATGATACGGTCGAGGATACTCCAGTCACTCTGGCAGATATTGCCAGGGAATTTAGCGACGAGATCAAACCGTTGGTGGATGGCGTCACCAAACTCACTCATCTTCCGCGGGTCTCAAGGGCTGACCAGCACGATTCCCAGATCTTTGAGCAGCTTGGAAACCAGGCAGAGGACGCCGATGATTCCCTCCTTGATTCTCCCCTGGCACGCGATCGCCGCCGGGACCTGGCTAATGAAACGCTTGCGTAAAACGTTTCTCGCCATGGGAGAAGATATCCGCGTCATCCTCATCAAGCTGGCCGACCGCTTGCACAATATGCGCACGCTCGGCTTCATGCCTGAGAAAAAACGCCGCCGTATCGCCCAGGAAACCCTGGATATTTTTGCGCCTTTAGCCAACCGCCTCGGCATCTGGCAGCTCAAGTGGGAATTGGAAGACCTTGGTTTCCGCCATACCAATCCGGAAAAATACAAAGAGATTGCCCAAAACCTGTCAGAAACCCGCCTGGATCGTGAACGTCAAATGGATGAGATCATTACCCGCCTTAAAAAGGTGCTGGCTGAGGTGGGCATCAAGGTTGAAATCACCGGTCGCTCCAAACATATTTTCTCGATCTATCGCAAAATGGTCGAAAAAAATAAACCATTTGAACTTGTGCGCGACTTGCGCGGCGTGCGTCTGATTGTCAACGATATTCCTTCCTGTTATGCATGCGCTGGGTGTCATCCATACCAACTGGCGTCCCATTCCCAATGAATTTGATGATTACATTGCCGCCCCAAAAGATAATTTCTATCAATCTCTGCATACTGCCATTCTTTATGATGATGGCAAACCGCTTGAAGTCCAGATCCGCACACCTGAAATGGATGAGAATGCCGAATTCGGTATCGCGGCCCATTGGAAGTACAAGGAAAAGGGTCCGCGCGATGAACAGTACGAACAGCGCATTAACTGGCTGAAAAAATTGATGGAATGGCGTCAGGAAGTTGAAGATGCCAACGAATTCGTTGATGGCATGAAAACTGATGTCTTCCAGGATCGCGTTTATGTGTTTACCCCGCGCGGAGACATCATCGACCTGCCAGCAGGTTCCACCCCCATTGATTTTGCCTATAACGTCCATACTGAGATTGGTCACCGCTGCCGGGGAGCGAAAGATAAACGGCAAACTCGTAAGCCTTGACACATGTATTAAAAACCGGCGACCAGGTGGAGATTCTTGCCGCCAAACAAGGTGGTCCCTCACGTGATTGGTTGAATTCCAATCTCGGGCTGGTTCACACCCAACGCGCCCGTTCCAAAATTCGCCAATGGTTCAAACATCAAAATCGTGATCAAAACCTGAGCCAGGGTAAAGAGATCCTTGAAAAAGAATTGCGCCGCCTGGGTTTGATGGACTTCAACCTGGAAAAACTGGCAACGAGTTTTGATTTCCGCAACCTGGATGACCTTTATGTGGCAGTTGGTTGTGGTGATATTTCCATCGGACATATCATCAATCTGCTTTCGGATGTTGAATCCACTACCCAGGATGAAGTCTGGTCATCAAACCGGGTCCTCCTGTGCGCGACCTCAACGGCAATGCCGTTTCCGTACTTGGGTTGAAAAACATCCTGACCACCTACGGCAAATGCTGTAAACCTGTCCCCGGGGATGATATCATCGGGTACATCACGCGCGGCAGCGGTGCCACCATCCACCGGCAGGATTGCCCGAATATGCTGCGCATTAAGGATCGTGATCGCTTGGTTCGGGTTGCCTGGGGAGAACCGCAGCTCACCTTCCCGGTTGAGATTCAGATCAAAGCTTATGACCGGCAGGGTCTGATGGGAGACATCTCCAGTCTGTTGACGAACGAAAATATCAATGTAAAAGATATCAAGATCAACATCACTCACAACCTGGCTTACCTTGACCTGGTGGTTGAAATTTCGGATATCGCCCAACTTAGCGCGTGTATTAACCAAGATCGAAAACTTGCCAAATGTAATGGAAGCTCATCGCTTGAAACCTGGGTAAATCATGTTATACTATTGCCGATTTTCACCTCGGAAGAAATTAATCTGCGGCAATCATCGTGAGAGGGGAAATACGAAAAATCGAATTTTGCATGAAGGATAAGCAGATCATCATTAACCGTATTAGAACCGTCATCTGGATTACAGCACTGGTTGGATTGCTGATTTCTGGCTATCTTGCGTATGTTAAGATTTTCGAACTCCCATTTACTGTACTCCAGGACTTGGGGATTGCTCAACAGTAAATTCAAGCAGTTGGTCAGAGTTATGGGGAATACCAATCGCCATTTTTGGAGTGCTGAGCTATCTGGCGATGCTTCTCTTGGTCTTCTTTGGAGAACGCATTAAACTGTTCAAGAATTACCAGGTTTTATTTATTTTTGGGATTGGCTTTTTTGGATTTTTGTATTCGCTCTATCTGACCTACCTTGAAATCTTTGTCATCCACGCTATTTGTCAATGGTGTATCCTGTCAGGCCTGTGTATGACAATTATTTTTGCAGCTTCAATACTCTGGTTGAAGCAGAACCAAGAATCAAATTTACACTCTTAGGAGGAGAAAATAAATGGCTCGAATAAAATGTCATTATTTGGATTGTGCTTTTTTGGATGATGGAATTTGCACCGCGGGCATGGTGGAAATCGATCCGGATGCTGGATGTAAAACCTATTCCGTCAGTGCCGAAACTGCTGCCGAAGAAGACTGGACTGAAGAAGAAGATGAATTGGCAGAATGGGAGGAATTGGATGAAGAAGATGACGAAGAGATCTGGGATGCAGACGAACCAGATGAATCTTACTAAGTAGAATCCAAAATCAAACCCCGGATTTCTCCGGGGTTTTTTCCATCAAATCACATGGATATCGGGCAACCTACTTTCGACCGCAGTAACCTCAAACACAATATCATCGCCAATATGGGTGATGGGAGTATTTTTGGTTTCGCCGTCGGCTTTGCCTCCTATTCCACGGTCATTCCCCTTTTTGTTGCCACCCTGACCAACTCCGCCACATTGATTGGTTTGATCCCTGCCATTCATAATATGGGTTGGCAGCTTCCCCAACTGCTTACTGCCAAACGCATTAACCGCATGGAACACATCAAGCCCTATGTGGTCATGATGACCATTCAGGAACGGTTGCCGATCCTGGGGCTTGCGCTTGTCGGTCTTCTGATCCCTGTTATCGGAAAAACCGTCGCCATTAATCTTGACATTCGCCTTGTTGATCTGGCAGGGTCTGGGCTCCGGGTTAACTGCCAATGCCTGGCAGATCATGATCAGCAAGGTGATCCCCGGAGAGATGCGCGCCACTTTCTACGGGTTCCAGGCTGCGGGTGCCAATTTATTCGCCAGTATTGGGGCAGTAACTGCGGGGGTCATTCTATCCAAACTCGGTCCGCCTTTTGATTTTGCCACCTGTTTCTTTATCGCCTCTGGTTTGTACGTAATTTCCTGGTTCTTCCTCAATGCCACCCGGGAACCCCGCCGTGCGCCGCTTGAAGACCAGGTAAACCTCACTCCTTTATGGAGCGATGTCAAGCGCATCCTGAAGATTGATACTCAGTTCCGCAATTTTCTCATCAGCCGTATCATCTCCCAGTTCGGAATGATGGCATTTGCCTTTTACACTGTCTACGCAGTCAAAATATTAAAGATGGACACCATCACGATAGGCGTCATGACCAGTATCCTCATGATCACCCAGGTTGTGGCTAACCCCACGTTAGGCAGGCTGGCAGATAAATGGTCGCGGAAATGGGTATTGGTGCTGGGTGGAATAACCGCCGTCGCCAGCGCCATCTTTGCATTGGTCATCAAAGATCCAGCGTTGTTTTCACTCGTGTTCATTCTTAATGGGATTGCCAATACCTGTTTTTGGACCATCGGACTCGCCATCTCTCTTGAATTTGGGCAGGAATCCAACCGCCCTACTTATGTAGGCATGGCGAACTCGCTCATCGCACCCAGTACCATTCTCGCCCCTTTTTTGGGAGGTCTACTTGCGGATGGTTTCGGCTATCACAGCACTTTTATTGTATCTGCAGTGCTCGGATTGATCTCGATCATCACTTTAAGTATGTTAGTTAAAGATCCCGCAAAATAAAGTTCAAATCCCTTTATCAAGAAAAATTGAAGAAATTATTAAACCAGGATGGTTTCAACAGGTGAAATCTCTTCCACCCTGTTTGTCAAATCATTGATCCAGCGTTTTGAGAAATACCGCCATAAACCTATGCTGGCCTTTACCAACTCCTCGGTTAGCGTAAGCGCGTACACCAGGTGTATCGGCAGATGGAATACAAACGCCCCAATGGCAGTGATCGGCACGCCCACCAACCAGATGACCAATCCATCGAGAATGAGGGAGAACTTGGTATCTCCCCCCGCCCGCAGGATACCAATGATAATGACATGGTTGGAAGCCCGGATCCACATGGCAAGGGACATCACAGTCAGGATCGCCTTTGCATTAGCCACAACCTGCGGTGAAACTTTGTATAACTGGAAAATGTTGCCGGCAAAAAGGAATACTAACGCACCAATTACCATTGCGCCAGACATCTGCAGGAACAGAGAACGCCCCGCATAGGTGAACGCCTTATCCCTCTCACCCTTGCCGATCTGGTTTCCGACCATGATCGAAGTGGCAGTCCCAAGACCAAGGAAGATCACAAAAGCAATTTGATCTATGGTTGAGACCATGTTTATGGCCGCAATTGCATCTGTACCAATATGACCATAAATCGCAAAGTAGGTGGTTATGCCAAGCGACCACAACGTTTCATTCCCAATCACTGGCAGCACTGGTTTAAGGACCGTTTTGATAAATTTCCAATCCCAGTCAATTAGCTCGGCAAAGCCAACCCTTACCGGGTTGGTTTTATCCCTGTAGACAAAAAATACGATTGCGGAACACTCCAATACCCTGGCGATCAGGGCAGCGATGGCAAAACCGTTGATCCCCAAAGCCGGCAGACCGATGGCCTTTATCCCAAAAATGAGCGGAATTGCCAGCGCCACTTCGATTGCCAGGGCAGAAGTACTGACGAATAAGGGTAAGCGAACATTCCCGGTCGAGCGCGACGCCATGCTGAAAACAATTGTGACGGAGAATACCGCATAAGTCCCGCTCATCAAACGTAAAAAACTGCTCCCCATGGCAATGACTTCAGGATCGGTGGAATAGATGCGCAGGACTGTCTCAGGGATGAGCAGTGCCACAAGCGTGAAGAATAAGGCAATCGCCAGCGCCAGCTTCAGCGTTAACCCAACCACGCGGCGGATGTTATGCACATCATGCTTTCCCCACAATTGTGCGATGAAAATCGCGCAGCCGCTCACCACGCCAAAAACCATCAGGTTTAAGAGGAAAAAGATCTGGTTGGCCAGGCTGACGGATGCCACTGCAGTCTCACCCAGTTGCCCGATGAACAAAACTGCGATCATCGTCAACGAGGATGTGATCAAACTCTGTAAAGCAATCGGGAATGCCAGGCGAAATAAAACCTTGTAATACTCGCGGTCACGAAAGAAATGTGTGATTGTCTGAATGGTATTTGTCATCTCAATTTACCCGGCACAGCGGGTAATTATACTCGAGAGCCCTGAGTTTATCCCCCTTGCTGGATTTGTTTATCTGGTACTTTACAATTAAATGTTAACCTTCTCTAAACCCTTTATTGGGTCGCCTTGAACTATAAAGGAGAAATATTTGCCACCCTTAACCCCCGTTGGACAGAACCTTACCTTCCTGCCCAAAGTAAAAGCTTGTCAATAGTAAAATCCAGGGTTTGAATCATTGATTTTGACTAATTCAATGAATTGTTTTCTCCGTGCTCCTGCACAATTGGAAATTCTCATTCCATTTTAGAAATAGAGGTCCTTGGTTTCCGGAATGGACTGAAGTTTCTTAAAATTATTATGAACCTCTTTCAAGATCTCTTCTTTCCTGATGCTGACGTAATTTTTGAAGTTAATAAGTTCTTTTCGATCCGGGAAAATCTGTAAACCCAGTCGAGCAAGATTATTGGTAATAATCCTTACATTCTTTACTATTCCTTTAACCCAACACCGATCAATATACGGCTGGACTTTTATTGGAAGGAGAATTTTCTCATTGAGCACATCGCTTAATTCCCTCTGATTTGATACAGCAACAAATAGGCTCATTCCGTTTGGAGCGACCTCATTTATGTTCACCCGATACGAGTTACCCTGTAGAATGATGCTGAAGTAATTAGGCGTTTTAGGTTGAACTCTGTCGCTAAAGCGTTTCTTCCAACTTGAGGTAAGTTTTCTGAAATCCGTAAGATTGATCTTGTTTTCTCTTGGAAGCAATTGCATTAATCTCCCAACAACAATCCCCATCACTCGAGGGGATCTGAGGATCACAGGGATGGTTTCATTCCCGGAACAAAAATGCCCGATATCCGTGACTCTGGCAGTAATCTGGTCACTTGTAGAGTTTTCAATGATTATTCTCTCATTTACCTGGAGTCCGTGGATGGGTACGATAACATCGACATAATTTGAGGTATCGATTAAGTCTGAGATTTTTGGAATTCTCTTGGTAGAGTCGAACAGTAGAATTTCATCTAAAGGGTTCATGCATACACTCCTGGTCATTCAATTCGCACAGTAGTAAGCCAATTTTCTCCAGGTTAATCCTGAATAAATAGCGCAATATCGAGACGCAAAACGCCGAGAGATCCTCGGCGTTTAGGACAATTGGTGAAAACATATTACACCATTTTTATCCCATTTGTCAATATTTTTGTGATTCTATAAGATCATTTCGATTCCTTATACACAATTAATGATTTGAATATTATAAGTATGGCAATTAAGGGTTGTAGATGGCGCCCCACAACTGGTCCGAATTCTTTTATTGAGTAAATCGCTAATAATCTGTGTTTCGTGGTCAATAATTTCGAAAAACTTGCCTAATTGCCAGGCGTACTTGTCATTGCGAGCCTCGTAGTCAGGCGAAGCAATCCCCGATTAAGCTTGCCGATTTCCGGGACTTCCCCAAAAACTTGCCAAATTGCCAGCCGTACTTGTCATTGCGAGTCTCGTAGGCAGGCGAAGCAATCCCCGATTATGCTGCCGATTTCCAGGACTTCCCTAAAAACTTGCCAAATTGCCAGCCGTACTTGTCATTGCGAGCCTCGTAGGCAGGCGAAGCAATCCCCAATTATGCTGCCGATCTCCACGACCTCCCCAAATAGTTTGCCTCATTACCAGCCGTACTTGTCATTGCGAGCCTAGTAGGTAGGCGAAGCAATCCCCAATTATGCTGCCGATTTCTTAAATTTACTTAAAAACTTGCCAAATTGGCAAGTTTTGACCAAAAAATTCGCCAATCTGGCAAGTTGTAAATTCGCCATTTCGTGGAATAATAGATATAGTAATATATGTTCTACGTTCTCCCACGGAGGAACCATGGCCCAATCCCCAGCCGAAGCCCCGAAACTGCACCAGCCTGGAATTATTAGCCAGAAGCGTAAACGCGGAGGTCAGCCTGGCAACACCAACGCCCTCAAACACGGTCTCTACCTCGCCGGCTGCCGCCTTCGTAATTCCACCCGGGTTGAGGCACACATACCGGATATTAATGACTTGATCGATAAGTTAAAAAGATCCATTCAGATTACCTATGAGGTCAGTCAACATGCCGGTAATTTGGCGGAGTCCACTGAAGCCTTGCGCTCGCTCAGCATGGCTGTCACTGGGTTGATCCGCCTCATCAACCTTACCTCCAGGTCAGGGATATCCACATCCACTCCCGGCCTTGATGAATTTCACCCCAGAAACTTACCAGGCTTTGCTCGCCAAATACAAGCAGTTGCGTACAGACGCAGCCGACCCCAGGGATTACCGGGAGACCTCTTGATTCGTTTCCCATTCGCTCCCACTTTTAATTTTTAACGAATCAAGAGAAAACGAATACTGTATTCAGGCATCTTCTGGTTATTTTGTCAGTTCTTTCAAAACCAAATACATAAGTGTCAACAATCGCTGAGGAAGCCAAATCCAAAGATAGTTGGTCTCTTATGCTCTTCCAGTAGCATATGATTGGGATTCGAACTGCTCTAGATAAGAAAGTGACCCTTGCGGGTCACATTGGCTGGGGGCAACAGATTATTATCCCTTGCGAAGCACCCCGGAGCGAAGCGCAGTGGGAGATGGGATTCGAACTGCTCTTTAACAAAAACTCGCTAAATTGCGAGTTTAGGCTGGGGGCAACAGACATCGTCCCTCGATGGGATTTCGAATTGCTAACAAAAAGGCTCTCTCACGAGAGCCAAAGGCTGGGGGCAACAGATTCGAACTGCTACTAACTGTTCCAGAGACAGTCGTCCTACCATTAGACGAGCCCCCAGTGCAACAAATATTTTACCACTTATCCGCCAATTGTGGTAAAATAATGCCCTGGTAAGCAGTAATTATTCTGCTGCCTTTCCGCTCCCGGCTTCATCCACGGTGAATTCCAGGGGCAAACCCGTGGAAAGGAGGTTTCCATAATGCGTAATTATGAAGTTGTTTTGATTGTTAATTCTGAACTGGATGAAACTGCGTTTAAAGGCGTCATCGAGAAGGTTCAGGGTTGGATCACCACCGCCGGAGGTTCAGTTGAAAAGCTGGATGTCTGGGGTAAACGCCGCCTGGCGTATGTGATCAACAAGCAGCGCGATGGTCAATATGCTCTCATCACCGCCAATTTCGCCCCGACTTTCGCCAATGATTTAGACCGCCAGCTGCGCTTCCTCGAACCAGTTATCCGGTTCATGATCACAGTTGTTGAGGAATAACCTGTTCTTTGGTTTTAGTGGAGTAAGGAATGAGCAGAGATCTGAATAAAGTGATGATCATTGGTCATTTGGGACGAGACCCCGAAATGCGTTATACGCCCACCGGGCGCCCCGTCACCACTTTCACTGTTGCCACCAACCGCACCTGGAACTCATCAGACGGTGAAAAGCACAGTGAGACCGAATGGTTCAACGTCGTCGCCTGGGGTAACCTGGCTGAGATCTGCAAACAGCATCTGGTCAAGGGGCAGCAGGTTTATATTGAAGGACGCCTGCAAACCCACCGCTGGGAAGATGCCGAAAATGGTAAACGCTCCAGTGTTGAGGTGGTTGCCTCCGAAATGATGATTCTCGGTGAACGCCGTGAATATGACCAGCCAAATTCCGAAACACACGAACCAGACTCACAACCAGACGAAGAATATCCGTACTAATGGAGTAATGAATATGTCAGAAGAAAATTTCAGCGAAAACGAGCGCTTTTCCGGATCCGGATCCCGCCGTTTTATCGCCAGACCCAAGATCTGCCATTTTTGCGCAGACAAAAGCATTGCGATCGACTATAAACAGGCAGACATGCTTCGACGCTTTGTCACTGAAGATGGCCGCATTCGCCCAAGACGCCAGACTGGCACTTGTGCCCGCCATCAACGTGCGCTGGCAGTTGCCGTGAAACGCGCCAGGCACATAGCCTTGCTGCCCTTCACAGGCGAACGCTGGTCAGACGCGATTCGATAAATCAAATTTGAACACGTTTTTGGGCATTGAGATCAACTCGATGCCCTATCAGTTTATTAAACGAGGTCAGTCATGCCCAAAGATACACAAGAAGAAGCACCCAAGATCCATTCCAAGAAGCACTTGGCTCGCCAGGAAAAAGAAAACCGCCAGAAAAAAACCCTGCTCATTAGCCTTATCGCTATCCTCGGGGCAATTTTTCTATTGGTGGTTTACGGCTTGTTGAACGATACCGTTTTTAAACCTCACAAAACGGTGGCAAAAGTGAACCAGACCACCATTTCGGTTGACCAATTCCAGAAGCGTGTCAAGTACGAACGCTTCTCACTCACACAGACATTCCTTCAATATGCACTTTCTGATTTTGCGTATTTCTTTCAGTCACAGTTGTTGGGTGTTCAAAATCAACTTGATGATTACATCACCTTTGGTGAGAACGTGCTTGATACGATGATCCAGGAGGAAGTTGGTGAAACAGAAGGCTGCCGAGATGGGTATCACTGTCTCAGAGGATGAACTCAATCTTTTCATCCAGGAGAATTTTGGTTATTTTGCCAACGGTACCCCCACTCCTGCCCCGACTGAACAAATCTACCCGACAAGCACACTTTCAGGCACGCAGAAGGCTTTGATCACGGCTACCCCTGAGTCCTACCGATTCCCCACTGCGACTGCCACCTTGAACCAACGTACACTTGAACCGACGGTGACTCCGAACAATTGACAGCAACTGGTGTGCCGCAACAGAGACTCCAACTGAAGCTCCCACAGCCACGGAAATCCCCCCGACCCCCACTGAATACACCTATGAAGGTTTTACAGGTGTTTATTCGACCATGGTTGCCAACATGAACACCGAAACTGGGTTCACTGAGGCGGATTTCCGCGAATACGTCTTGAATAGTTTGCTGCAGCAAAAAGTATTCGAAGAACTTACCAAGGATATCGCTGCAGACCAGGAAATGGTTTGGGCACGGCATATCCTTGTCGCCACTGAACCCGAAGCCAGGTTGATCCTCACCAAGCTTGGTGAAGGTGAAGATTGGACTGATTTGGCTGCCAAAATGTCGACCGACGCCTCAAACAGCGCCAATGGCGGTGATCTGGGTTGGTTTGGCAAAGGTCAGATGGTCGAGGAATTCGAAACTGCTGCCTATGCGTTGAAAATTGGCGAAGTCAGTGAACCTGTCAAGACCACTTTTGGTTATCACATTATCCAGGTGATCGGGCACGAAGTACGCACGCTTAATTCAGATGAATTAAATACCATTAAAAGCGCTGCATATTCAAAAGCCATTGAACAGGCAAAAACTGAAGCTGAGATTAAGAAGTTCAATATTTGGGCTTCTGTTGTTCCCAGTGAACCGACAATTCCTGCCAATTATAGAATTGCACAATAATCACCATAAAAAAAGAGGTCATGGAAAACCATGACCTCTTTTTCTATTTGCGTACCATGTCTTCACTAACTTCATCCAGGCGCAGGCTGATCACCTGGCTGGCGGAGTCTCTTCCCATGGTGACCCCGTAGATCACATCTGCCACCTGAACAGTATTCCTGTTATGCGTGATGACGATGAATTGGGTTTCGAGGCTCAGTTCCTTGAGCAATTCTGTAAACCTGCCTACATTTGCCTCATCCAGCATGGCGTCGACCTCATCCATCACACAGAATGGCGTTGGAGACACTTTAAGCAGGGCAAAGATCAACGCAACAGCAGTTAAAGCCCTCTCACCACCTGACAGCAATAGAAGCCCCTGTTCCCGCCGGCCTGGAAGCTTGGCTTCGATATCAATCCCGGTTTCAGTCGGATTCTCATCATCTGTCAGGATCAACCGCGCTGACCCCCCGCCAAACAACCGTGTAAACATTTGCTTGAATTCAATCGCCACAGCATTAAAGGTACTGCGGAATTGCTTCCGCATCATGTCATCCAGTTCACTGATGATCTGCCGAAGATCAGTATCTGCTTTTTTCAGGTCGTCCATTTGTTCTGAAAGGAATCCGTAGCGTTCCTTCACTTCGTAGAATTCCTTTTGAGCATCCGGGTTTATCGCGCCCATGCGCCTCATTAATGCTCGCTGGCGGTTGATGGATTCCTCCAGCCCCGGGGGTATCTCTGTAATCACTTTTAGTTCACTCACGCCTTCCAATGGCAGGGGTGTGGGTCCAGAAATATCCTCTGAGTAATCCAGCGTGACCAGTCCAAAGTCTTCTTCGATCTTTCTGCGAAGGCTTTCGAGGCTTTCTCTGGTTCGCGCAAGTTCCAATTGAGCCTGTGTGCTGTTGCGTTCATAGTTCGTTTCCACCTGTTGCGCCTGGGTATATCCATCCTGTAACCTGGAATATTCATTCTCCAGTTTTTGCAGGTCTGCTTCAGCTGGCTCAATTTTGATGGTTAGTTCCTGGATCTTCTGATTAACGACTTTTTCACTTTCATTCAAATTTGATTTGAGGGTTTCAACTTCCACCAATTGAGTCTTGATTCCAGATAACCGGACATTGAGTTCACCTAAGGTTGTTTTACTTCTATTGATGGTCTGCAGGAATTCGTTGTAACGCCTTTCGGCATCACTGACCCCACGGGTATTCACAGCCACAGTAGTGTTCCAATGGGCGACCTGGGATTGATATTCATCCAGAGGAACTGCTTTCATGCGAGTATTGAAATCTTGCATACTTGCATTTAACTCGTTGATCCTGATGGACCCATCCTTAATTTGTCCCTCAATTGAAGTAATTTCCTCTTTGCTTTTGTTCAGATCAATATTCACCAGTGAGAGCTGGGATTTCTGCCAATCGCTTTTTTGCTGGTGCTGCTCAAAGGATCGGTTGAAGTTCTGGTACTCCCTTTCCAGGATATCGAGGGTTGTTCTAGACTTCTTGACATCAACGACATGTACCTCGCGTTGACGCACCAATTGTTGCAACTTCGTACGGATGCCTCCGATTCTGGTATCACTGGCATTCTTATCGGAGACCAATTCATTAATGCTTTCTTCAAGTTCTTTTCGCTGCCTGGGTCTTCCAACAATTGTGGCGCGTTTATCTTTGCCGGCGATAATTACCCCGGTGCCTGAAAAAACTTCACCAGTGAGCGTTACGATCCGTCCGTTCGCTGGAATGGATGCAACCATCCGCTTGGCAGTATTGCGGTTCTTAACAACAATCACTTGCCCGAGAAGCAGGTTGACGACTTGCCTATTTGCTTCGTTGGTCTTCACCAATTCCGAAGCAATCCCGATGAAGTCCGGGTCATTCAGGTTCTTGAATTTCTCTACAGATTTGATCCACGAATGCGGCAGAAGTATTGCCCTCCCACTTTCGCTTTCCTCCAGGTAACGCAAAATTTCTTCGGTATCCACAGAGGGATCAAGCACAATTCCATCCAGTTGGTCGCCCAGAACTGAACCGATGGCTACTTCAAGTTCCACCGGAACATCCAGTAACGTACCGATCGTTTTTAGGTTCCCTTTTAATCTTCCTTGTTTAGCTGCAGAGATGAGGTTTTTTGCTCCCTCAGCCAGACCTGTTAACGCCATTTCAGCCTGTTCAAGGACTTCAAACTGAGCTCTCATCCTTGAAAGAGCACGTTCTGTTTCCATTAACTCCTGGGTAACTGCCTTTTCTTCCTGTTCAGTACCCCTAATCTCTTCTTCGACCTTGCTAATGGTCGTTTGTAGTTGCTCCAGACTTTGCTTTTCAGTCTCAATTTTTTTCTGGGCAAGATCTCTTTGCTCGCTGAGCGATTTATATTGTGGTTCGCTCTGTTCAATAGCCGAGGCAAGTGTTGTGACCGTTGATTGTTGCGTTTCCAACCGGGTGGTTAATTCGCGCTGATGCGCACGTAGTTGCACCTGCCGTGTTTCTGCATCGGTTAATAACCTGCGTTGCTGCCGAAGTTGACTCTCAACAGTTTCACGTTCAGCCTGGTGGAGTTGAAGTTGTTTTTGAGCCTCAAGCAGTTGTTCCTGAGATTCGGATAATTCCTTTATCAGACGCTCTTTTTCTTCAACCAGACCAGCCAATTGTTGATCCTGTGAAGTAAGCTGCTCTTCATTCCGGGCAATGTCTGACTGGATCGAGCCTTCAAGTTCCTGAAGCGCTCGTTGGCGTTCTTCCAACACAGCGAGTTCTTTGCTCGTTTTCTCGCGATTAGAGTGGTAACCTGATGACTCCATATGCCATGCAGATAATTCTTCCCGCACAGCTGCCAGGCGAACTCTCGTCTCCTGTACCGTGGCTTCGATTCCAACTCGTTTTTCGCGCGCCAGGTTAACTTTTTCTTCCTGGTTCTTTAGGATTTCACGACAGCGTAAAAGTTCCTTCTGGGTATTCTGCCAATGGTATCCGTACCAGTCTTTTAACAATACTTGCAGGTCATCCTTGATATGATCGTACTCATCCGCCTTCTTGGCCTGACGTTCCAAGCTGCGTAAGCGCGGTTCAAGTTCGCTGAGAATGTCCTGAACCCTTTCAAGGTTGCGGCGCGTTGAATCAAGACGGTTGAGGGATTCTTCCCGCCTGGAGCGGAATAGACCGATGCCGGCAGCCTCTTCAAAAAATCTCCGTCGTTCTTCCGGTCGTAAGGATAATGCGGCATCCACCAAACCCTGACCGATGATCGTATAGGTTCGCTCTGCCAAACCTGATTGCGCCAGTAATTCGGAAATATCTTTCAACCTTACACGTTGTTTGTTCAGCAAATACTCGTTGTTCCCGTCCCGATAAGCACGCCTCGCAACCGAAACCTCTGTGTAATCAATCGGCAGCCAGCTCTCTTCGTTGTCAAACACAACGGTTGCAGAAGCCATTCCTGCCCTAGGGCGTTGATCGGATCCCGCAAAGATCATATCCTCTGTCTTTTTACCTCGTAGCAATGTGTAAGATTGCTCGCCCAGCACCCACCGGAATGCATCAGAGATATTTGATTTTCCCGAACCATTTGGACCGACAATGGCAGTGATATTTCCTGGAAACTCAAATTGCACTTTGCTGGCAAAAGTTTTATAACCATGTAATTCAAGAGCTTTTAAGCGTGGTTTCATGAATTCTCTCTACTTGCTGATATCAGGGTTTGCTAATCCCAAGTTTTTTCAATGCATCCAGCGCTGCTTGTTTTGTGGCAGCATGTTTTGATTGCCCGATCCCGCTGCCGTTAATTTCTCCATCAATGTATACATCAACTTCGAATAACTTAGAATGATCAGGACCATAGGAATTGCGGGTTGCATATTGCGGAGCCTGGAAACCGGTTCCTTGAGCCCATTCTTGCAATTTACTCTTCGGGTCTTCGTCCTTATGGTTGGCAAGAACATCCTCAGCAGTTGTTTCCAAAATAGGACTGATAAATTTAATGACCCCTTCAATCCCTTTGTCAGATATAAATGCACCGATGACAGCTTCAAAGGTATCACACAACAGCCCAGAGCGGTCTTTTCCTCCGGCTTGAAGTTCACCCCGACCAAGGCGCATTGCCCTGCCAATCCCGATCTCCCTCGCCAGGATAGCCAACTGTTCAGTATGGACAAGCGCGGATCTCATTCGCGTCAGGTCGCCTTCCGGCATTTCGGGGAAACGGTTATACAACCATGCCCCTACGATAAAATCCAATACGGCATCACCCAAGAATTCAAGGCGCTCATTGTCTTCAATTGCATCGGAATGCTCATTGAGATACGAGCGGTGTGTCAATGCACGGCTTAGTAACAGAATATTTGAAAAATCAGGGAAGACTCTTGCAGCAAATTGCTCCGGTGTTTCAGTCTCTGGTTCAATTGATCGTTCCATCAAAGACCCTTCCCGGAATATTGAGAGCGCCAACCACCCTGTAAGAGTAGTTCGAGTTCACATTATTCCAAATTAAGATTTAGATTAGATTTATACCCTGAACCTGTAATAATCGCAACGGTAAGTGATGATATTGACTGGTCTATTGATCTTGCTGCAGCCCACACTAAGGCTGATGTGGGTTCGCAGTAAACCCCTATCCTGGCTAACTCGACATAAGCCTCCTGGATTTCATTTTCAGGAATTGCTATGATTTTTCCTTGAATATCCCTTAACCTGGTGAGTATGGCTTTTCCTCTTACCGGAGAAATGACTTTTACTCCTTCAGCCAGTGTTTCTTTAGGAGTAATCTCAACCGCGTCCTTTTCTCCTTGTTAGATAAGCCGCTGCCAGGGGTGCACAGCCCTCAGATTGCACACCAATATAGTATGGCTCCCTTTCAATGACACCGGTCTTCACCATCGCCTCAAATCCACGCATGATCCCGTACAAAAGCCCCCCATGCCCAACCGGGGCGATTACACCTGCAGGTACTTTGCCAAGCTTGCTCAACTATTTCATACGCGATTGTGGCGATGCCAGGCAATCCGAATGGCATATATGCGTGACTGCCGTAAACGCTCCCACTTTGCGCTTGCTCCAGCACAGCCTTCGCTGCCTCTGTTCGCGGTCCGGGAATTCTCACCAGGTCTGCACCGAACATCTCGATCTGGGTTCTCTTTGGACCTGAGGCACTCTCCGGTACAAAGATCTTGCAATCCACGTTCCCCCTGGCACAATAAGCCGCAAAAGATGCCCCCGCATTCCCCGAAGAATCTTCTACTGCAAAATTAACACCACGATTTTTAAGTGGCTTACCAATACTGTTGAACCACGGTCCTTATACGATCCCGTTGGATTCTCTGATTCCAATTTTAACCAGAGGCGTTTTGATCCCTGGGTAACTTGGATCATAGGGGTTGCGCCTTCACCCAGCGATACACTTTCGGTATTATTTGTCAGCCCTAACAACTTTTTATAAGCGCCATACACCTTTTTGGCGTCAACGTCCGAGTGGGTAAATGAAGGAAACTCTGTAAAATCAAATACACCGCCGCAATTACAAAGGAAGGGATTGGATTCGTCCGGATAGTGTTTTCCACAATTCGTGCAAGCAATCTTAGCCATAGTAGACTCTCGCGAAGCTTTTATGTGATAAATATCATTATACAATCCTGATTCGTAAATCTCACGGAAAACAAATCCTTTCTGCTATAATAACTCCGTGGATTTTCAAATAGCGGGTCATCAATCTGAATCTTACCAAATCAACACCGAAGTCTATTCCGGACCTTTGGATCTGCTTCTTCAGTTAATTGAAAAAGCAGAATTAGATATTACCCGCCTCGCTCTGGCACAAGTTACTGACCAATACCTGGAATACCTGCATCAATCGAAAACAGGATGCATCAGAAATGTCAGCATTTCTAGTGATCGCAGCGCGCCTGGTGCAAATCAAATCGGCTGCCCTCCTTCCAAGACCGGTTTTCCCCGGTATACAATTGGAAGAAGATCCTGGAGAAGAACTTGCCAGGCAGTTGATACTGTATAAACGATTTAAAGACCTTTCTCATTTCCTTGAAAACCAGGAAAGCTCCGGACGAGATACTTACCTTAGGCTTGGATTCCTCACCGCGCTCACAGTTAGGCGCAAAACTGGATCTTGAGTGAACTGACAATCGAAGATCTTGTAGCCGCAGCGCGGGACATTTTCGGCGATCCAAACCAACTGGCACCACTTAGCGATGTAGTAAATTTCCCCCGGGTAACAATCCGCGAGAAAATAAACTCCATTTTGGATCTCCTGCGTAAGGGAGGAGATCAATCCTTTGACGCCTTGTTTGCTGGAGAAAAAACCAGGGTGGAAATTGTTGTAACTTTCCTCGCCTTGCTGGAATTGGTCAAACGCCATATGGTGGGAGCTTCACAATCTTCCCTTTTTGGGAATATTCAATTGGTACCCGAAGGTGACTTAGTAAACCTTGAAGATCAAGACCTGGAGTTTGTTGAATAAGCTTAAGTTGCAGACTCTTGTTCATCATATAAATTGTACGGCAATTTATTCCCCATCCAAACGACCATTAAACTCATATTGTCATCCGATTCAACTAATTCCGGGTTTGTTCTTAATGGACTTTTATGAAGAGGTCAAAAGTATCTTCCTTTGGCCAATTCGCCATAAACCCGGGTAATTGAGTCCTGTCGGCTTTAGCTGGGAGTGGTTTCCAATTCTTGTGCATCCAAAACCTGCCAGACCGCTTGCTTTAACCCTTGGTGACGTTCACTCCAGCACTCCACGATGAGTGCGGCAAATTCCGGCGACTTCTCAAACAAGTCTACGCTTGCTTGACTCGACACTGCCCACTGGAGCAAGGCTGCTATTGCGAAATCCAGGAATCTGAACCCCTTTTGCAAATAAACGATTCATTCGTAAGATTTTTTCTTTTTCGACATTCCTCAAAATGTGTCATCACTTCCTGGAAAATTGATAACCGATAATCATCACGCATAAACTCGTTTATTGCATGAAATGGCATAAATTGTGTCTTCTTTTATTGACCATCTCTATCAGTCCTCTTTCTGCTTATTTAGTTTTAGTCATTTGCTGAAACTGATTCACTCATTTCATCCAGCTAGTTGTACTTCCATTACTTGTCAACCTCCAACCAGTTGCTCCGGAGTTCTCACCGGCCTGTTTTGCATTTTTTGCTCCTGGGATCGGTAAAGCGCCTTTGCATAATACCCAATTGAGTGCCACTTGCGAGGCTGTTTTTCCATCATGATCCTGTCCAATTTGTTTAAGAACTTGATGAGGGGTTGAATTTTGCTTAAGAATACTGGTGAATATTGGCTGGCTCTGGCTCCTTTTGGGGGATTCTCTGGAGTATATTTCCCGCTTAAGATACCCATCGCCAATGGACTGTATGCGATCACTTTTATTCCATTTTGCTGGCAATAATGCATCACTCCATTCTTTTCAATTCGGCGTTCCAGTAAATGATATTCCAATTGGTTTGAAGCCAGATGTCAAGTCCATGTTTTTTTAATTCTGTCACCGATCTTTATGGTTTTTTCAAGGTCATAATTTGAGACGCCAATTGCCCCAATCAAGACCTTCCTCGCAATACACCTGCCATTTGTTCCATCCATGCTCCACCGGACACAGGAGGGAGCGGCCAATGCATTTGGTATAAATCAACTTTTTCAAGCTGTAACCTGCACAGGCTACCGTTGAGGCACTCCGCAAGGCATTTCTCCCCAAGCGCCAGGGAAATGGCATGATTTTTGTGGCGATCTTGACTGATATTTGTGAACCGGGGATCAATTTACCTAAAAATGATTCGGATTTTCCCTGTCCATAAACTTCAGCTGTGTCAAAAAACGCAATCTTGTTTTCAATTGATTCTTGAAAAGCTTGAATTATATCTTCTTCCTTGTATTTATTGCCATATCCCCAAAAAAATCGATCTCCCCATGCCCAAGTACCGATTCCAATTTCGACTCATGAAAATATCTGGTGAAACGTTCGTGCCTTGTGTTTTCCATGATATCCTCCAAAGGTCATTGTTGACTCAGAATTATCTGGGAATAATCATTAAATGCATGCAAATGGAATGAGTTATAATTTTACATCAAACTGGACTTTGAATTAATAACAATGTTGCAGGAGATGAATTATGGTAGAACACATCGAATTCGCCAACAATTTTGACGATCTCAGCACCAACCAGGGTTTTCAATTTGAATTTAAATGTAATCGATGTGCCAATCCGGGTACAGAACCAAATTTCAACCCTCCATCACCGGAAAAGTTGCCGGTGCATTAGAATCAGCCAGTTCGCTTTTTGGCGGATTCATGGCCGGGCAGCAAATTTTGGCGAACAGGTCCGTTCTGCCGGGTGGGAAAAAGCCCACGATGAAGCTTTTGTCGAATCTGTCGCTGGAAGTAAAACCATTTTTTATCCAGTGTCCGCGCTGCAATGAGCTGGGTTTGCCGGCAAAAATGCTGGAACACCAAAAAAGGATTATGCAAATCCTGTGCTCCAGATCTTGGGGTTGAGATGGCTGCCGCTCAGGCATCGAAATCCGTTGAAGAAGTTTGGGCGCATGCTGCCATGGCCGAGGAAGACAAAAAGTTGGGAACTGAATACTGGCGCGAAGGGATCACTGCCACTTGTCCCAAATTGTGAAACACCGCTTGCAGCCAATGCCAAATTCTGCCCAGAATGCGGTGCCAACTCTGAAACCCAAAGATACTTGCCCCAAATGCGGTGCAAAATTGCTGCCCAACGCCAAATTTTGCGCTGAATGCGGCGAAAAAATGTAATCTGAAATCCTAAATTCATTCTATCCGACTAATTCATTATTGAGCGCATCCATGTCAGATGAGATAACCCCTATACGTCAACAGTACCTGGATATTAAGAAAAAGTATCCGGGTACGATTGTTTTTTTTCGCCTGGGTGATTTTTACGAGACATTTGACGAAGATGCTGAAATCACATCTCGTGAATTGGATATTGTGCTCACTTCAAGGGGAGCACATAAAGGGAAACGTATCCCCATGGCGGGTATCCCTTATCACGCGGTTGAGAATTATCTTTCCACGCTTAATTGAAAAGGGATATCACGTTGCCATTTGTGAACAAATGGGAGATCAACCCTCAAAAGGTATTTTTCCGAGAGATGTTGTTCGTGTCGTAACCCCGGGTACAGTTTTCGAACCCAGTCTTCTTAAAAGCGACCACAACAATTTCCTGGCTGCAGTGACTCTCGAATCCAGATCATGTTGGAGTTGCTTTTGTTGATATATCTACGGGTGAGTTCCAAGCAACAGAAATTCATTTCAGATAATCCTATGCTCGATTTGCGGTCAGAATTGACCACGCATCAATCCTGTTGAAATTCTATTACCTGAATCGCTTGATATTGGTGAAAACAATCTCAAACATCTTACTCGCCTGCCAGATTGGCGTTTTGAAACAGGACGCAGTATTGAAACCATTAAACGCCTGATGGGAGTCTCAACTCTGGATGGATTTGGATTGCAGGATCTTCCCCTCGCCATCCAGACAGCGGCAGTAATTCTCCAATACCTTCAGGATACGCAATCTTCAGCCCTGAAATTGCTGACAAGCATCACCACTTACTCGACAAGTGATTTTATGACGCTTGATTCGGCTACGCGAAGAAACCTGGAGCTCACTGAGACCATCCGCAAAGGTGAAATCCAGGGCTCGCTCCTTTCAATTATGGATAAAACCATCACTCCCATGGGGCATCGCCTTGTGCGCCAATGGGTCAGTAAACCGCTCTGAATTTGATCAAATCAGGCAAAGGCAGGACGGGGTTGATTTTTTTTTCAACAAGGCCTTGACCCGCATTGAGATTCCGGGAAAACCTGGATCACCTCGGGGATCTGGAACGTCTGGCCAACCGGGTTGCCTCTGGCAGCGCCAATCCCACGCGATCTTGTTGCACTGCGCGAAATTACCGGCAGATTCCCGTCAATACATAACTCAATCCCTGAAAATGAACCTGTCCTCGCTGAAATCATTGCCCATTATTCCATGATTGCTCGGAAATTTAGATATTCTCACCGATGCGATTGCTGATGAGCCACCTGCAACTCTGCAAAATATTGGAATGATCCGCCCGGGTTTTTCTGAAGAACTCGACCATACCATTGAAATGTCACGCCATGCCCGCGAATGGATTTCCAACCTGGAAGGCTTGGAACGCGAACGTACCGGGATAAAATCTTTAAAAGTGGGTTTAACAAAGTGTTCGGTTATTACCTGGAAATCACCCACAGCAATACGCAACAGGTTCCTCCTGAATATATCCGCAAGCAGACCCTGGTTAATGCCGAACGCTATATCACCCCTGAGATGAAAGAATACGAAGCCTTGGTGCTAAATGCCGAAGAACGCATCAGAGAAATTGAAGATCGACTTTTCAAAGAAATCTGTAATTCTTTGATCCATTCCACATCCCGGCAATGCTGGAAACCGCCCAGCAATCGCTGAACTCGATGTTTTCGCAGGTTTTGCTGATGTTGCAGCCCTTTCCAATTACGTTTTGCCGGAACTTTCAGAAGACATCGGTTCTGGAAATCATTGATGGCAGGCATCCGGTGGTGGAAACCTCCCTCCACCAGGAGCGGTTTGTCCCAAATGATTGTGTCTTGGATCAGAACGAGATTATTCGCATCATTACCGGACCAAATATGAGTGGTAAATCCACTTTCCTCCGCCAGGTTGCCCTGATCGTGCTAATG
The DNA here is from genome assembly GCA_963753625.1 of uncultured Chloroflexia bacterium. GTDB lineage: Bacteria > Chloroflexota > Anaerolineae > Anaerolineales > Anaerolineaceae > UBA6107. Next base: position 298,964 of record CAVWCP010000001.1, on the reverse strand, counting down.
GCGCAAACTGGCTCCTTTGTTCCTGCAAAAAGCGCCCGTATCGGATTAGTGGACCGCATCTTCACCCGCATTGGCGCTCAGGATGAAATCCATGCCGGACAATCCACCTTTATGGTGGAAATGATCGAGGCTGCTAATATCCTTAATCATGCCACAACTCGCAGCCTGATCATCCTGGATGAAATTGGCCGAGGTACTTCAACCTATGATGGGCTGTCGATTGCCTGGTCTGTTGTGGAATACCTCCATAATCATCCCCGGCTGCGCTCGCGTACCTTTTTTGCCACGCACTACCATGAGCTGACCCAATTAAGTGAATTCCTCCCCGGTGTGAGCAATTACAATGTGGCGGTTACAGAAACCGGAAACCAGGTTGTTTTTCTTCATAAAATCGTCCCAGGTGGGGCTGACCGCTCCTATGGGATCCATGTCGCCCAATTGGCCGGCATTCCACGCCCGGTTATTTCACGTGCCAGTGAAATTCTTAACCAACTGGAAAAATCTTCCGGTTCCGCTGTAAAAATCGAGGCTTCCCCGGTTCAACAAATGGCTCTTTTCCCAGAAACCAATCCTCTTTTGGATGACCTTGAAAAAATCGACCTGAATACGCTCTCCCCAATTGAAGCGCTTAATATTCTTTATGAATGGCAGCAGAAATTTAAGAAAAGCTAACCCAAATTTCCAGCACCTAATCTTCGCGAAATAACAGAATTCAATTCCTGATCCTAATCTGTTTTTATTAGATGAATGTCTTCCGCTGAAGATTGCTTTCACGGGAGAAAATATTCCCTGACCACTGTTGAATTGCGATTTTTATCTTGCCCTCCACGATGCTTATTTTTTCCGATTGTTACCAGGCTTTTAACAGAGACACTATTTTGCAGACCCTGAACCTTCAAGATCGATTTCAATTGTGATTGGTGTGTCTGAAGGATTCATCACCACCAGAACGGGTTCTTGCTGATCCTTTCGAATAAAAGCAAGCCCGTGGTGGTTGCCGCAATCAATAAATCTCATCTCTCCATGTCGGAGAGCAACCTTCTCTCTGCGAATCCAAATTAGTTTCCGCACCCATTGGCGCAGTGCGGTATTCCACTTGGATTCATCCCAGGGAAATGTCCTGCGGCAATCAGGGTCAGATCCACCTGTAATACCGATCTCATCACCATAATATATTGAGGGAGCCCCAGGATATGTGAAAAGCAATAACATGGCGAGTTTTGTTTTCGCGATTTCGCCTTTTAATGTAGTCAGGATTCTTTCCGTATCGTGGCTTCCGAGCAGGTTAAATTGAGCAAATACATTTTCGCGTGGATATTTTTCAAGCCACTTTTGAATTCCATGAACAAACGCTGAGGTAGGATCTTTTGGATTAAGAAGGTCTATGATCAATGTCCGAACAGGATAATTCATCAATCCATCAAAATGCCGCGGATCCCACCCAGCGGGGATTGCCATCCCAAATCTCACCAATAAGTAAGCTTCTGTATTGGTGTTCTTGACTACCTGTCGGAAATCATACCAGAAGGAATCATCATCGATTTCATTGGGAACATCCAGGCGCCATCCGTCAAAACCTTGTTCCATCCAATATCGCGCAACATCAAGAATGTATTTCCTTACTGCCGGCTCATTTGTATTGAATTTTGGCAGGCTCTTGTATTTCCACCAGCCGGAGTATGTTGTAGCATCTCCCGGTGAATAGGCATCAACCGGGAATTTGTGTATATGAAACCAGTTCACATAGGCGAGGACGTTGGTTTTCCAGAATATCATTAAAAGCAAAAAAGCCTCTTCCGCAATGGTTGAACACGCCATCCAAAATCACACGGATATTGTTGCGATGGGCCACGTCCAACAAGGTAAGCAGTTCTGCTTGTGTCCCTAATTTTGGATCTACGCTGTAATAATCCACAGTATTGTAACGGTGGTTGCTTGGGCTTAAGAATATTGGATTCAAGATACAGTGCATTGACCCCCAGGTCAACCAGGTAATACATTCGGTCAATGATCCCACGTATGTCCCCGCCATGAAATCCATGGTTTGTTGGAGTTTGCCCCCCAGGGGAGGACATTTACCGGATCATTGGCTTTATTGCCATTATTAAATCGATCTGGAAAGATCTGGTAAAAAATACTGTCCTGCACCCAATGCGGGACTGTCATGAGGCCGCCTCGATTTTCTTAATAATATTTCAGGATGATTGGAGTAAATTTGTTTATCTTGCTTACCTTCCGTCAGCTCCATCAAAATTTCAGTTAAAACCCGGTTGACCGGGGTCGGAACTCCAACTTTTTCACCAAATCTCACCACCGCCCCATTGAGAAATTCGACCTCACTCCGGGTACGGCCAGCCTGCAAATCAATATGCAATGAAGGCATTTTTGCTCCCCGTCCTTTTGCCAGAGCGGATCCAATCAAAACTCGACCAAATTCAATGGAAGGATATCCAGAAGCGTGATCAAGCAATTTTACCGGTGTTCCGGGAAAATCGATGACTTTAATTCCCATTTTCTTCATTACAGCCAACGCTTCGCGTAATTGGAGCACTTCAATTTTATAGGTGACTGGATTACCGAGAATCTTCGCAGGAGACCAATTTAGAATTGCACGCGCTGGCATTCACCAGCAGGTTGGTCAGCATTTTCGACCACTTCATGTCATGCTCGAATAGGATATCCTTTTGCGTTCAATCCAGCCTGGTTGAAAACCTCGATTAGACTCTCCGAGAGTGGTGTCCCTGTTTCTATCGCGAACTCCACGAAATTTCTCTAATTTCACTTCCCCCAAGCCTTTCCTGCCGACTGCGCTGGTGATCGATCCTCCAATAACGCGTGCCTTTACCCAGTTTTTCTTCTATCAATTGCTCATTTTCAACGCCATTTTGCAGGCATAGGATAGGAGGAAGATTTGTCTTAATTCCCATAAAGTGAGTTCACAATTCCGGGGTATCAAATGCTTTAACCGCCAGCATGGCAACATCATATTTCCTCTCACTTAGCAAAGTTTCAATATCAGTAGATACTTCCACTTGCTCAACAAGAATCTCACCAACAGGCTTGCTTAATCTTAATGTTTGTGAATTGAGCTGTATTTGACCACTTCAGGTTGTTCAACAAATATGACTTCGCACCCTGCATGTGCCAGGCTTCCTCCAATATAAGTACCAATTGCCCCCATACCAAAACAAAATACTTTTAAAGGTTCTGGTTAATTGGTCTGGTATCATTTTTGATTCCAGATCTTGGAATATCCGCGAATAAAATCAACCCCTGACATCCATTTTTTGCCGGCTGGTTGAACTTCAATCAAACTTAAGCCCGCCATCCCCCGTACCAACAACAGGAAAACCATCCATGACTATCGCTCTCCTGTAGAAGTTGCAGATCAAAAACAATTTCAGCCCGGCGAACCTTTAACGATTTGTTCAGCGATCAGCATATATGTACCTGGCCAATCATCATATGCGCGGATTATCCGTTCCAACTCAACTAGCAGATTTCGAAAAATCTAACTGCCCCTGCTGTTTGGTCAACATCGCAGCATATGTACTCCCCTCCTCCACTTGAGGTTGAGGCTTGATTCTTCCAGAAAGATATTCAGGCAGGGTTTTAATCAATAATGCACTCCCTACATAAGCCAATTTTTTATCCAAGGTGATAGCGGTCTCTTTTGGATCAATGTCTACTTTTTCCTGGGCCAGGATTGGTCCTGTGTCAATTCCAGCATCCATTTTCATGATCGTAACCCCGGTATACGTCATCTCCTGCCAGGATGGCAGCCTGGATCGGAGCTGCTCCCCGCCATCTGGGCAAATAGGAGGCGTGAACATTGACACATCCAAATTTTGGCAGATCGAGTACATTCTGCCGAAGTATCTGACCATACGCAGCGACAATAATGACATCCGGCTTTAGTGTCTCGAGTTCAGCAAAAGCTTCTGGGATTCTTAATGCGCACAGGTTGAAAAACTGGAATTCCCAATTCGCTGGCAACTACTTTTACCGGTGGAGGAGTAAGGTTCTTCCCTCGTCCGGATTCCCTGTCAGGTTGGGTAAAGACGCCGCAGATAGGGTAATTGGCAGCCAACTCTTTGAGGACTGTTCCTGCAAAATCCGGGGAACCCATGAAGACGATTCGGTGAGACATCGGATTGATTTTAACATATTCCTTTTCGATTAAAATAGAATTGTGAAACCATTCGAAGATGCATGGAATGAATTACAGCATGCCCGTGAAGCCCATACAGCAGGCTTTGAGGGTCGCGCAAGGGTTTGTGCACGGCGATCTGCTGGTATGGCAATTAGAGAATATTTGATTGAGAAGTACAATATTTTTCAATCAGTTTCTCTTTTTAACCTCCTTATGGATCAAAGTGCCAGGGAGTTGCTCCCGCCACAACTTGTTCGAATCCTTGGATAGGCTTTCTCTTAAGGTCAATGAGCAGTTTCAACTTCCTTCAGGTGTTGATCTGGTCTCAGAAGCGAAATTAGTGATATCCTTACTTGAAAGGAAACTGGAGGATTAATGCCGGAAACAAGAAAGATAATTGTTTATGGAACTACTTGGTGTGGAGATTCTCGCAGGGCGAAGCGTTTTTTTGACGACAATAATATTGAGTATGAATGGATTGATATTGATGTAGATCGTGAGGCTGGAAAATTGGTCGAACAGATTAATGGCGGATTTCAGGAGCGTTCCAACCATCATCTTCCCGGATGGATCCACACTCACAGAGCCTTCCACTTCTCAACTCCGAGCAAAATTCAACTTGGGGTAATTCTACTCTTTACTGCCGCGCGAGGTTAATCTGCTTTATTACCCATACTAAAATGGCACTGACCAGTACTCCAATACCCACGAAAAGTAATTTTGTATTCTTTTTCGTAGATTCCACAAAAATTGTTGGCACATTTGTGATCTTATTCTTAAGCGAATTTACAAAATCAGCATCCGGCATGACCGGTTTAATCAATTGAGATAACTTTGATTCCAGATTACCAATATTGGCGTTTCTCAACCTGCTAAATGGCTCATTCATTTTCCAATCCCCTTTTTTTATCTGTTTCATAACCAATTTTCACCATTTCATCTTTCAGGGCGATTAATGCCCGATGATAAAAGACTTTTAATCGCACCTTCAGTCCGCCCCATTATTTGGGCAATTTCCGCGTTTGAAAGATCTTCCAGGTATTTCAGTAAGATCAATTGCTGTCGATCAGGAGCGATCCTTCTGATGCCTTTCAGGAGTAGCTCGGTTTCCTGGTTTTTTTCCACCAAGGTTTCAGGGAGATCCTGCCGTTGTGGAATTTCGGGTTGTTCATCAAGTGATACTTCTTTCCGGCGTTGTCTGTCTCGATGCCAGTTGGCTATCAGATTATGCGCGATCCGGTAAAACCAGGCTGAAAATGGTATCCCTTTTTCCTCATAATTTTTAATGTGCCCAAAAGCACGGTAGAAAACCCGCGAAGTGATATCTTCTGCATCATCTTCAGAACCAACCCGGTAAAAAATATAGTTGTATATACGGGTTACATTCTGGCTGTACAAGTAGGAAAAAGCTTCTGGATTACCTGTCCGGGCTAACTGGATGCGTTTTCCGCAGTGATCTCCCGGAATTTTCTGCTTGTTTCCTTTTGTCATCTGATTAAACCCATCTCTACAGTTATGGATGCGATGTTGTTCAGTGTTATTTCCAATTAATCGCCGCCTGCACAGCAGCGTATGCATCCAGGATGCCTGCCCCGACTGCCTGGTCAACTTCGCCGCAAATTGGTGGAATACCCTTGTATTCCTGCGCTGTGTATCTCAATATTTTCATTGTATTCTCCACATCACCGATCAATGCAGGATTTGCCGACCACATCAAAGCCACCACACCGGTCACGTGAGGTGCGGCAAAAGAGGTACCATCCGCCGTGGTATAACCGCCTCCTGGGTATGAACTGGTTACCGTTTCGCCTGGAGCAAGGATATCGGGTTTTTGTCTTTCACTCCCGTCTACCAAAACAGGACCGACGCTTGAAAATGAGGATAAATCGCCGTTCTGATTAACCGCGCCTGCAGTGAAAACTGATGCATAAATAGCAATCGGATCTGTGACTGAAGCACATCCATAATTACCAGTGTTACCTGCGGCTGCGGACATAAAGATGCCCGCGGTGGTCAGTGCATTCATTGCCTCCTTATATACCGATGAATCACATCCTTCCACATCCGGGCAGCCCCAGGAGTTGTTGACAATATTTGCACCCATCGATGGATCACCATCCTTGAATGGGTCACCGCCCTGAGGGAATGGCGCAAGCATGAACTGCATACAGTCCAGGTACCTTGCCGGGTTGCCAAGATTGCGCGCCAGGTTTACACAACCAATCCATTGGGCGCCGGGTGCAATCCCAATATCCTTACCCGCAGCAATTCCAAGAGTCATCGTTCCATGGCCTGAAAGGTCCACTGGAAACGGAGATGCATTCCAGGGATCAAACCAATTGTAGTTATCACTGCTGCTTGACCCTCGATAATTTTCCATAAGTTGAGGGTGCCTGCCATCCACCCCGCTGTCTGTTTGACCGATAATAATTCCTCTCCCGTTGATTTTCAATTCCTTTGCCACCTGTTCGGCGCGGATCATTTGAATATTCCAGGCTGGAGTTTCAGGGATTGTTTGAGTGTCTGCCTCTCCAGCATTGTTCACCTGCGGAAGCGGACGTAACTGAGGGCTGTCAAGTATGCGGTCAACCGCATCATTACGCGCCAACAGCATTTTTACAAGGTTTCCACCACTCACCTCAAAACCATTGACCAGGTAATAAGGGGTGTAATTTATTTGGAACCTGTCCAACGTACCTCGGAGTTCAGTCTGACTATCGGTGGCATATTCTGTTAATTGTCGATATACCCCCTGCCGTCTTACGGACTGATCCTCGATACTTGCAACGCTGGCTAGATCTGCCTGGGATTTAAGGATAACAAACACTTTTTCTCCATGAAATCCGATTTGTCCCCAGAATGCGTAGACCATCAAAAAACTAACGATGCTCGCCGCAAGCAAACCGAAATTCCATTTCAACGGTAGGTTGATATTTTTCAGAAAACGGAAGTTAAGCATGATCACGATGATGAGGGTGATCAAACTCATAAACGTGAACCAGGCAGCTCGGTTTGCCCAAAACAGAACCTCTCCATCACCGCTTCCGATGATCAAAGAGAGTTCATCCATATCAAAGAAAACCAAAGGCAAAGCAATCACGAATGATGCTACCAAAAAAACGGCCTTTTGCCCCTGGTCCCGTCTACCGATCCCCGCAATAGACAACCCCGCCAGCACCCAGCCGCTGATCGGAACCGCGATCACCAGCATGGATTGAGAACCATTATGTGCCAGTGCTGTCACGAAAATGAGCAGGGTAATGCATACTACAAATCCATCCAGGATAAGGTCTGATACACGCAATTCGCGTTCTTCAGTGTGGACCCGTTCCAGGTATTTTGGAAAGAGTAATTTACCAACCAGCAGACCGAATACGATCCCAACGCCGCATTCAAGTAGTGTATCCAGTACAGAACCCATTGCTCCCCAGAGAAGCCACGGGATGGACAATCCAAAAACCAGGATTCCGGCAATTCCGAGTAATGTTGATTTTGGTTTGAGATTAGGTGGTTGACCTTCAATTGGTTTTTTGAACGCGATCAATCCAATCAGAAGCATGGTCATTGAACTGATCTGCAGGATCGCAGTCTCGTTTTGGGCGGTAAGATATAACATTTTTAAGGGGATGGTAAGTATTGCCAAGATTGAAGCAATCATCCATACGCGAAAGATCAGTTTTAACCGCGGGTTTTTGACCGTCAAAGCTCAGGATTAAAGTTGGTATGAATACCAGTGCTGCATACACCGCGTGGATTACCCAACGAATATCCGCAACACCACTTGAACTCTCAAACAAAGTCTGTTCGAGTGCCCAGGTAGCAAAAAGGTTAATTCCAGATAGAACAATAATCCACAGTGAAGCCAATACAACTAAAAGGACAACACCGCAGCCTTTTGCATCTACTTTTGGTTTTTCAATTTGAACTGCTTCTTCCATTCGTGCTGCCTTTCCCACCGCTTCTAAAAGGTTGGTTATCCTGGAATTAATTCATTACAGGATTATAAAGTCATTCTATTAATCAGGATAGCGCATTTTACCTGACCTAAGGATTATTAAATTATCATTTTCTTGAGTATTCTGACAATACTATTAAAAAACCAACTTTTTTTATTGATATTTTTATTCATGGAATGTTCATTTCAAAGGCGTCTCTTGACCCTTTTTAGCAGTCAGGCTACAATAGACTAGTGCGTAGGGTTTCATGTCTGATCCTGATTGTCCCGTTGATCAGTGAAAAATCTGGCGATTGAGAAACGAATGACTGATACCTCACTGATTAAACCTCTCCAAGGATACGCTGTTCGGCGATCCAAAGGTGGTTTTTTATTTTAATCTAATCAAGGAGAGAGACCGATGAAAGACTTCCTTATCCGTGGGAAACTTAATGAGATCGATCCTGAAGTATATCAATTATCTGAATTTGAAACTGAAAGGCAGTTCCGTAAACTCATTCTCATTCCGTCTGAAAGCACAGCTCCTGCTGCTGTTCGAGAATCGCTCAGCTCTGTCTTCCAGAATCTCTATGCAGAGGGCTATCCAGATGAAGAAACGCGCTGGATGTCTCAGGCAGAAATCCTCGATTACCCTACCCGACTGGCATACTACCGGCGTTATGCTGACCCGCGCTACTACAAGGGAGTAGAGTATGCCGACGCCATTGAATCCCTGGCACGCAGACGCTGCGCTGAGGTATTCGCCACTGACAAAGTTTCGGCGGATCAGATTTTCGTCAACATCCAGGCACTTTCCGGAGCACCTGCCAATAATGCTGTTTACCACGCACTCATCGAACCCGGGGATGCAATACTTGGCATGAACCTGCTGCATGGCGGTCACCTGACTCATGGCTCTTCGGTAAACCGCACCGGAAAACTCTACCGCGTTTCTCACTACAATGTCGATCCGCAGACTGAAATGATCGATTATGACAAATTGGAAGCCATCGCCAAAGAAAATTTGCCAAAGGTGATCATCTGCGGATATTCTTCATATCCATGGATTCCTGACTGGGCGCGCTTCCGCGCTATCGCGGATTCGGTCGGGGCTTACCTTTTAGCAGATGTCTCTCATATCGCGGGCATGATCGCCGGTAAAGCCATCCCTTCCCCAGTCGGTCATGCGCATGTCATCACCTTCACCACGCATAAAACCCTTTGTGGACCCCGGGGAGCTTGTATCCTCACCACTGATCCTGCCCTTTCCAAAAAAATCGACAAGGCTGTTTTCCCGGGCGAACAAGGCGGCCCGCATGTTCATGTCTTTGCTGCCCTTGCCACCACCTTCAAGCTCGCAAGCGAAAAACCATTTAGAGAACTTCAATCCCAGATCATAAAGAATTGCCAAGCGCTTACCGGTCAATTGAAGAAACGCGGATTACGCATTTCGTTCAGTGGAACAAATTCCCACTTGGGCAACGTGGATTGTAAAACCATTGTTGGACCGGACGGTACAACTCTCTCCGGAGATATGGCAGCCCGCATCCTCGATGTTGCCGGCATTGTCCTTAACCGCAACACCATCCCGGGGGATAAAACCGCGTTATTCGCTTCAGGGATCCGTTATGGCACTCCCTGGATGACACAGCGGGGTATGTTGGAAACTGAGATGGTTGCAGTTGCAGATATCATTGCTGATGTTCTCCTGGCCACTGTCCCATACTCTGTGGATACAAAAAAAGGACCTGCAGTTCGAGCGAAAGTAGATTTCCAGGTTTTGGAAAAAGCCAAGATTCGCGTGCGGGAATTGTGCGAAAAAGCCGGCGCTGATTTGGAATTCCACAAGAGCGGTTATCCCCATTTTTATTACATCGATGACAAATCCCAATCGAAAGTCAGAATCCACCTCCCTGGATATATATGGGGAGCATGTGGAGCATTTTGTGCAATACTGCTTCAGTTCAGACACTGGATCCCTTAAAGTTGGAGAAGATCAACCTGCGTCCTTGTCAATCTTTAGAGTCGACCATTCACGGGCAACTGGGTAAAGTGGATTCGACCAAGTATCGCTTTACATTCCCCAAAGTCAGTTATGGGACTCGTAGCCGCTTTCCTCCGTGATCTTTCTGATGGTTATATCGCCTTTGATCAGGATCTTCCCCGCCGTATTCCCGGACCGATCGTGATCGAAGAGAACCCTGAAATCCTCTTAACAATTTCAAAGAATGAAATTGAGAAAAATCGGAAACCCTATTTCATTGGCCAGAAGAGTTCTCCAACTACCCGCTTGCCAAAATTCTCATGGGAAGAAAAACCAATCGATAAACTGATGCGCACGCCTTTGTATGAGACTCATAAAGCTATGGGTGCGAAGATCATCCCATTTGCCGGCTGGGATATGCCTGTTTGGTACAACTCGGTGGTGGAAGAACATCTTGCCTGCCGTGAAGTTGCCGGATTATTTGATGTCGCCCACATGGGTGTCTTCCAGGCTGAAGGTTCGCATGCCGCCCAGTTCCTTGATAGTGTTTGCGGCAATGATATTGGCGGATTGGAAGTTGGTGAATCCTGTTACACACATTTCCTCGACCCCCAGGCGAATGTCATTGATGACACGCTTGTCTACCGGCGCGATAAAGAAAAATACCTGGTTGTGGTGAATGCCTCGAATGACGCAAAAGATTGGGCTTGGCTCAATGCTGTACGCGAAAACAAAGTAGCCATCGATGGGGATCGTCCATGGGTGGTCGCTTTCGGCACAGGACTTACCTTGCGCAACTTGCGGGATCCCAAGCAAGGCAAAGATATGCGTGTCGATATTGCCTTACAGGGACCAAAATCGCGCGACATTCTCCTGGCGCTCGGTTGTGACGCTGTTACAACCAAACGTATCAAAGCACTCAAACGCACTGAACTCTGTGACGCGATTGTCGGTGGATTTGACCTGATAGTCTCCCGCACTGGGTATACTGGCGAGAAAATGGCGTTTGAACTCTTTGTTCACCCTGAGAAAGCTGCTGCCTTGTGGCAGGCAATAAGCAAGATTGGCGAACCTCTTGGGATGAAAGCCTGTGGTTTAGGCGCGCGTGACTCTTTACGGACAGAAGCCGGCTTGCCGCTTTACGGTCACGAAATGGGCGGCGAAATGAATTTCGGTGTAGCGGAAGCCGGGTTTGGTTCTTATGTGAAAGAATACAAACCCTGGTTCATTGGGCGGGACGCCTACATCGAAAGAGAGAAAGAACGTAAGGGAGAAGTTATCCGCTTCCGATTCAATGAAAAAGCAGTTCGCATGGCGCATAATGGCGATCCAGTGGTCGATGCCAAGGGTAAAATGATCGGAGTTGTCACCAGTTGCGCTATCGATAAAGAAGGCTTCCTTACCGGTCAGGCATTCCTGGACCTGCGCAGTGCAATTGAAGGCACTCCAATATTTATTTATCAGGGTGCCCCCAAGCAGGCATCCAAAGCTCCTGGTGATCTGGTATCTGGCGATAAGGTCACCTTACCCACTCCAGCAACCGTTGTCAGTCGTTTTCCAAAGCTTTAAACGAGTAATGAATAGTTAATAAATTGATCTAAGGAGAGAATTCCAAAAATGCAAACCCCCTGGGACTATAGATATGCACAGCGCACACAAAAGATGAAGGCTTCGGCCATTCGTGAATTGTTAAAATTTGCAGAACAACCGGACATGATTTCTTTTGGCGGAGGGTTTCCAGCTGCAGAGGTGTTCCCGGTCAAAGAATTCCAACGGGCATGCAATACTGTCCTGGAACATAAGGGGGCAGAGGCATTGCAATATAGCGGGACAGATGGTTATGTCCCACTACGTGAAATGATCGCACGGCACACCAACCGCATCGGCATCACCGTTGATATTGATAATATCCTCATCACCTCAGGATCGCAGCAAGCTCTCGACCTTATCGGGAAGATCTTCATCAATCGAGGGGATCGCATCCTGGTAGAATCTCCGACCTATCTGGGTGCGCTCCAGGCTTGGAATGCTTACGGTGCAGAATACATCACAGTAAAGGCAGATGATGACGGCATGCGTACAGATCTGCTTGAAGACGCCTTGCGCATTGGACCAAAATTCATATATGCCCTGCCCAATTTCCAAAACCCTACTGGAACAACGTTGCCTCTGGAACGCCGTAAGAAACTGATAGAAATGGCCGATCGCTATGGTGTACCCATCATCGAGGATGATCCTTATGGGCAACTTCGCTATGAAGGTGAGGACTTGCCCGCTGTTGAATTGCTTGACTCACAGATGCGTGAAAATAACGGCAACTATTCTGGTAATGTAATTTATCTGAGCACATTTTCAAAGATACTTGCTCCAGGGCTTCGATTAGCATGGGTTATCGCTCCAAAAGAAGTCATCCGCAAGCTTTCTCTCGCCAAACAGGGAACTGATCTGCATACCGCCACCTTCAACCAAATCGTCGCCCACGAAGTTGGTCAGCATGGTTTTATCGATCAACATGTTAAAGTGATCCAGGATACATATCGCGTAAGACGTAACGCTATGCTGGATGCCCTTGAAGAGCATATGCCGGAAGGTGTCCATTGGACTCACCCGCAGGGCGGTCTCTTCCTCTGGGTGACTTTGCCGGCACAATTCAATGCGACTGAAATGCTGCAGGAAGCCATCAAGGAAAAAGTAGCCTATGTTCCTGGTGAGTTCTTCCACCCGGATGGTAATGGTAAGAACACGATGCGGCTGAACTTTTCATTCTGCAACCCTGAGAAAACCAACGAAGGGATTTCCAGGCTGGCAATTGCGCTGAAGAAGAAACTCATGTAAAAAAAGGGAGTCCTCACGGCTCCTTTTTTTTATTCTTTTGTCGCTCCCCACAATTTGAATTCTTTAAGGATTGAACCGCCGAGGAACTCCAACAGGATCGAATTGTCCGGGATCAGGCTGGTTTCCACTGGTAAGAACCATTCCAGGAAAGCCAAGAGTCGTTTTGCTTCAACATGCTCTGGTGTACCATAGGGAACCTGCCGTAACAAAGGCTCAGCCAGTAACCTTAACGCTGAAAGTTCATACACCAGATGCGGAATTGAACAATTTGTTGCCATTTTCCTGGTATGGGAAGATATATTCTTTTTCTCCGCGCTGGACAGACTCCCAACGGCCGATAGTCTGTTGAGCTGTATACCCGCGTTCACGCGAATCACGCACGATGCGTCTTAACAAACGTGTATCCGTCGTGGAAATTCGGTTATACCGATCCAGATTTAATTGGGTGAGGCATGAAGCATAAATTTTAAATGTGGAAGTCGGATCAATCTCAGGGAGAAACTTCGGGTTCAACCCGTGGATGCCTTCCAGAATGATGATCTGATCTTTCTTGAGAACAACAGATTCTCCTCTTTCGCTTTTTCCACTCTTAAAATTATATTTAGGGATCTGCACCTCTTCACCAGCAATCAACCTTTTGAGATGGTCCGCCATCAAATGGGTATTCATCGCCCCGAGTGATTCAAAATCGTACTGCCCGGATGCATCTCTTGGTGTTTCTTCCCGATCCACGAAATAATTGTCCATTTCAAGTGGAAACGGCGAAAAACCATTCGCCAGTAATTGAACCGATAATCGTTTCGAGAAGGTGGTCTTACCTGAGGAAGAGGGACCAGCGATTAGAATGATCCTGGCTTCGTCGGATTTCTCAGCAATATGCTGGGCGATGTCAATGATTTGAAGTTCGTGCAAAGCCTCTGATACCAGGATGATCTCACGAATATTTCCAGCCTGGATCGAATCATTTAACGCTCCCACCGATTCAATTCCGAGTCTTTTCAACCAGTTCCCATATTGCCGGAAAGTGCTCAATAATTTTGGATAACTCGGCATGGGTTCAATCGTTTTCGGTGAATTCCTTCGCGGGAAGCGCAGAACAAATCCTTCGCCAACCAATTCCAGGTCAAACCATTTCAGGTATCCGGTAGAGGGAACCATATAACCATGGTGATAATCTTTATGCTCGCCTAATTGATAGAGGACAAGGTACTGCTTCTGTCTGTATTTAAGTAATCTGACTTTATCCAGGAGTTTTTTTTCCTGGAAATAGGTAATCGCTTCTGAGAGCGGAACGTTTGTACGATCAAAACATAAATCGTTTTCCACCAGGCTTCGCATCCGTTTTTTAAGAGCTTTGAGGTCATCCTGAGAAATGGAATCCCCTTCAGCAACCTGGCAATAGTAACCACCCGCAGAAACAGAGTGGTCTAATGTCATACTTACCTGAGGAAATAGCTCTTCAAACGCTGCTTCCAACAGAAATGTTATTGATCTCCTGTAAATGCGTGCGCCATCATCATCTGCCATCGTCACCAGGCGAATGCGGGAGTCAATTTCAATCGGATAGGTCAATTCGCGCAGCTCGCCATTGACCACCGCGCCCATGATCGGGGGGTTATCCCATTCTGGCAGCACCTGGAGTAAAGTCTCGAGCGAAGCACCCCGTTGACCGGTATACACCCTTCCATCAGGCAGGATCAACTCAATTGTTGGTCTCTCAGAATGAATTTTTCCATTGCTGGATTCGTAAATATTACTGCCCATTATCCATGACCCACTTTCAGTATTATTTTCAATCCTTTGTGAACCAACGTATTGTACCAATGATTATGCTATACTCTGCATACAATTTTGTTATGACCAATGGAACCCAATTACGATAGCCTGGATCCTGAAGAACGCATCAACAAACTGCTTGCAGCCATTTCTGTCCTGCTCGGCGCAGCCAGCATTTGCGCGGGCATCGTCCCAATTGTAGGGTTTATTGGTGGTGCGATCGGTTTATGGTCAGGGCTGCGTGGTCGCAAATCTCAATCACGCTCACTCGCCACTTTTGGGGTTATTATTTCCGCTTTCGCTTTGACCATCTCTGTCGTTTATGCAATTTTTGTCCAAATTTCCAAAAACTAACAAATAAACACTAGTCCTGTGAGCTTGAGAATAACATCCGGTCAAGCAGTGTTCTTTGCATCACAATGAAGATTACAATTACCGGGATAGACATGATCAATACCAGTGATCCTAATACACTCCACGGTTGAGCATTCCCGCTCTGCACCATCGCGTAAATTGACATTGCCAGGGTGACAGTTTCCGCCTTGTCAACAAAAAACCATCCGATGGCAAACTCGGAATATGCCATCAAAAAAGAAATCAACGCTGCGATGGATATAGAAGGAAGTGCGAGTGGTAAGGTCACGTAACCAAAAGTTTTCAAACCGCTTGCCCCATCAAGGAATGCGGCTTCCTCCAACTCCTTTGAAACTGCCTGGAATGCAACGCGCATATTCCAAATGCAAAAAGGCATTCCAAAGGCAGTGTAAACCAAAACCAATGCCATAAGCGTCGTTCTTATCTTCAGCAAACTCAACACAATGTAGAGGGGGGTGGCAAAAGCAATTGGAGGGATCACTGCAGTTAATAACAAGAAAAAGAGCATCGGCTTGCGACCTGGGAAACGAAACCGGGCAAGTGCATACGCCAGGGAGGACCCTAAAACGATAGCTAATAAGGCAGATCCAATTGAAACGACCATGCTGTTTCTGAACAGGGTGACGAAATTAACGGATTGATAGGGTCGATCCAGGACTTCTAAAACAGAAGAAAACGAAAATTCTTTAGGCAGCAGCCGGAACTCAGTCGGCCTGCTGAGCAATGATCCGTCGAATGCCAACCTGGCTATCCCCCAAATTGGAAGAATCACGTACAAGGCGATAACGATTAGGAAAATTTGAAATAGAACTTGTTTCCACCATTTCATTTTATGCATAGGTTACTCCTTCAGTAACCTTGTTTGATCTATTGAGCATCATCACCAGGATTACAAGGAAAAGGATTGTGAGAATATTAATGATTGCTGATGCAAAGTATTGACCGTCATGAAACATCCCGTAAGAAACGTTCGCAAGGGTCATACCATCAACATAAAACGCCTGGAAGAGGTAAAACTGGTTGAATGCAAAAATTGATCTGATGATCACTGCAGGGATAATTAATGGCAGCAACAACGGCCAGAGAACATGACTAAATACCTGTATCCGGTTCGCTCCATCCAGTTGCGCTGCTTCAAATACATCCTCTGGAAGCATTTTAATCCCGGCAGTTGTTGCCAGCATCATGAATGGGAATCCATACCATACCCCAGCCAGTAGCAGCACCAGCATCCAGAGGTTTTGTGAACTCGTCCAGCCCATTAACGAAGCAAATGGAAAGGTCTCGCCATACTGTTGAACACCAAGACTCAACCAGCCTGTTGTCGGTGCGAACACATTCATCCACATTAATGCCCCGATCATCTCCGGGATCGCCCATGGGAGAATGAATAATATCTGCCAGGATTTCTTGGCAAATATTCCTTTTTTCCACAATAACAATCCCACACCAATACCCAGTATTGACTGCAATAGTACGGAAACAACAGACCAAAAGGTGTTATTGAAAAGCAAGCTCGAACTCAAGATTTGCTTTATTGCTGGCTGGTATATTCGAAACCCCAGGAATTGCACGGTTGTGGAACGCGAACGAAGATCTGCATCTGCTGGATCAATTACGCCAGAAATGCCCCCCCATAATTCTCTCCAGATACCTCCATTCAATCCATCCTTGATTGATAGACTGTTAAAATCAGTCATGGACACCCCGAATTGATAAATTAGCGGGAAAATGGTAAACACTGCAAATACAATCAGCCCGGGAATGAGCCAGGGAAGGATTTTTTTCCAAGGGACAGTAAGTACCACTGCCTTGTTTGTCTTCCTGGCAAATATTTTTCTTACTATGTCTCGAACAGGATCAATTATTAACGAACTCATCCCCTGGCTTGCTGCCAGACTGAGGGGGGCGGTTAAGATGACGATGTATTGAGGCCACTTCGTTGGCCAAAAAAGCAAAAACGTTAAAGCTACCGCGATCCAGATGACCATCACCCGATGTTTCAGCCACAGCCTTTTCATTCCAAATACCGCCAGGATTGCGATCAACGGATCGAGTGCTATCCAAATGGCTTCTGGCTGCCAGACCCTGGGTGTTGAGAATAACCAGTAGAACGGCTGCCATACTGGAAAACCAGCGTCTTGTACCTCTTCCGCGCTGGTGGAATAAGCGCTGTGGAATAGTATGGAATCCTTTAGCCTTTCAACCGGATTCGGCCAAAGGTAAGGGTCAGCGGCAAAAAATACAGCCACGGCAATTCCACCCCATAACAGAATTTTCGGAAATTCCTTCTTGAATCGTTGTTCATTGACCAGTGATGTCAGCCAATCGATCAAAATGGCAATACCGGCCACGCAGTAGAGGTACTTTGAAGCTGCTGTGAGGCCTAACAACACAGCCGAGAATATCAACCAGGAGAATCGGTATTTCTTTCGATACTTCAAATACAGCAAGACGCTCCCCAGGCTGAAGAAAGCCGGCAGGGCTTCCAGCATGATCTGCGAGACGTATTTAACTGTAAACGAGTGGATGGCTAACATTATTCCCGCCACAGGATCCACAACAGCCAGCAATCCGGCCGTCAGGCTACCAAAAATGGCATTTGCGATTCGCCCATTTTTCAATTGATTACGCGGTAGGTAAACATTGGGGCTTGCCGTTGAAGGACGATCGGGAACAGGTTTTGTTTCGGGCAGGTTTACGATGCTGATCCCTACCAGGATCTTTGCCAACGGGGGATGTTCCGGGCGGTAATTGACTTCTTGAAATCCGCGCCAATCTCCTGCCCGCATTAACTGGGCATACTCCTGGCCGGCACGCAGGTAATCGTCCTCATCGAAATCAACATTTAATGTCGTCAATGCATGCCACCGTATGATCCATGCCACGGCAATCACGCCAATTACAGCCGCAATGGATAGAACAACTTTAAAAGATTTTTTCATCGTGGCACCACGTTTTCAGATCACTCGGCAGGTACTAATTGCAGTAGGATAGTTTGAAATGGCTCTATGGAGATTCCTGGTTGGTAATCTGTGGATTTTCCAGTCGTAACTATCATAGCTGTTATCTTGCCATCACCAAGAATGGATTCACCACCATACCGCCCATCCGCGAGACTTGCACCTTCAAAAGATAAAGTAAAATCCACCACTTGTTTTTTGGACATATTGATCAATACCAGGATCGTTTCTTCTTCACTTTCACGTAGGGCAGCGTATATCCCACGATCGCTGCATTTTATCGCTGTATACTCGCCGGTCGATAGTACCGGATGAGCTTCCCGTAATTGGATCAGCTCTTTATACCAATTAAGCAAGGAATTTTGGTCGTTTAATTCTAGAGCCACATTTGACTCAGCATAATTCACTCCCAATTCTTCCCAGGGGGTTCCTGTAGTGAATCCAGCATTTATCTCAGGATCCCATTGCATCGGTCTGCGAATATATTCGTCCGGTTTGATTCCTTCCATGCCAATTTCTTCACCATAATAAATGAAGGGAGTCCCAGGCGAGGTTAACATTAAGGCTGCTGCCACCTTGGCTTTATCCGCATTGCCGCCCAGTGTGCTCATCACCCGGTTCTGATCATGGTTGGTGAGAAAAGTCGCAAAATTCCAGTCAGGATTATCTTTTTCAATAAATGACACTGCGCTGCCAATTCCAGAAATGCTCCCCCCGTTGGCACTGTTTACGAATCCGCTGGCAACCTCAAAATTAAAGATCATATCCATCTCGTCATCATCATACAATTCTGAAACGCGCGCATCACTTCCTGAAACTTCACCAACCACGTAGGCATCCGGGTCGATCTCTTTGTAAAATGTATAAAATCCTTTGAACCAATCGTGGGTCGCTTGGGTGTTTTCCAGTACTGTTCCATCCTCTATCAAATGCTTGGCTGCATCTACACGGAAACCGTCAACACCTACATCGTTCAACCAGAATGCGGTCACTTTTTCCATCTGCACGGTGACTTCGGGGTTTCGATAATTCAAGTCGGGCATATCCGGGCTGAAATAGCCATAAAAATATCGCGAATCAGCTCCTGTTCCAGAATAGTGCCAGTGATTACCGTTATTCTCAGCAGACCATACATACCAGTCATGGTATTCGCTACTTTCAGCGTATATGCATTCACAAAAAATGGGTGGCGCCTGGAGGTGTGATTTAATACCAGGTCAATGATGACTCGTATCCCTCGCTTGTGAGCTTCTTCCAATAATCGTTGAAAATCTTTCATGTCCCCATATTCAGGATTCACGTTGTAATAATTAACTACATCATAGCCGTGGTATGACGGTGAAGGGTTGATGGGCATTAACCATATGGCGGTAATTCCCAGGTCTTCGTGCGTATCAGGGTCTCCATCATTAAGGTAATCCAATTTTTCCGTAACGCCGTTAAAATCCCCAATACCGTCACCATCGCTATCATAAAAGCTTCTCACAAAGATTTCGTAAAATACTGCGGTTTTCCACCAGGGAATCTCAGGTTGGAGAGCTGCTGATGGAACTTCAGACGATATCGGTTCTGGAGTTGGTGTTGTAACTGGAACGCACGCTGCTAGCAAGCCTGCAAGGATAATAAAATGAATAACCACTCTGATGCGCATTTCACCTCATTTGCGAGATAAAAAAGCGGCCTTGCGGCCGCTTTTTTGATTAGCCTTTCACGCCGCCGGCAGTTAAGCCGCTGACGATTTGTTTCTGCAATAGAATGTAAACAATTGCCACAGGCAAGGCAACAATGATCGCCATTGCCGAAAACCGGTTCCAGGGGATTGAATTGGCATACTGACCCTGCATATTGTACAAGGTCATCGCCAGTGTGTAATCCTTCGGTTGTGTCAGGAACAACCAGGGGAGTACAAACTCCTGCCAGTGACCAATGAACCCCAGGAAGAATGTAACCGCCATCTGCGGTGCAGCCAATGGGATGACGATCTTGAAGAAGGTCTGGTTGGGATCAGCGCCATCGATTGCAGCAGCTTCTTCCAATTCTTTCGGGATAGTATCCAGGTAACCTTTCAAATTCCAGACCGCAAATGGCAGCGCAGTAGAGACCATGGCGATACCTACGCCGATCAAGGAGTCTCGCAGGTTAAATAACATTTTGGAGGCAGTTCCCGGATCACACGCCATTAATGGCTGCAGCACTGTAACCCCATCCGCGCAGGTTCTGAGCTGAAAAGAGTTCAATAACAGGAACAAAGGTGTTGCCAGACCTACTGCAGGCATCAATAACGGGATGAAAATCATGATCATCAGCACCTGGCGCAGTTTAAATTTGAATCGTGAAAATGCATAAGCCGCACTGACCGCCACCAGAAGAGCAACGGCTCCAACTAGTACTGAAAGCAAAAAGCTATTCTTCAGTAATTCGAGAAAGGTGACTGGATTGGCTGTTGGTCGGGTAAGAACCTGTTGATAAGCCACAAGCGATATTTCCTTGGGGAAAAGCTCCAGTGATGATGGACGTGTTGCCTTTGAACTGAATGAAAGTGTGATGATGTACATGATCGGGAACATCACTTCAATCGTGATGATTAAGCATATCAACTGTATCAACAATTGCCGCCATAGTGGTAACTTTTCACCTCCACCTTTACTCCCCGAAGTATCATATGTGAAGAATCGGACAAAAATATTCTTTTTCTTTTCGGATTCAACTATGGCTGTCATCTTAAGACTCCGTATAACTTTCGGTAGCTCGGGTTAGCCGATTGGTGATCAGGAAAATGATGAGCACCACAAAGAAGATGATCACTGAGAATGCCCCTGCAGCGCCATAAAGGCGCAAATTCCTCACCAGGTCATAGGCAAAGGTTACCAATATTTCGGTGGTTCGGGCTGGTCCTCCTGCTGTCATGAAGAAGACAAAATTGAAAAGGTTGAAGGACATGGTGAAACCATACATCGCCGCTGGAATCATTGCAGGTTTGATCAATGGAACAGTAACATTCCAGAATTGATAAGATTTTGAAGCACCATCGATGGATGCAGCTTCATATAGTTCTTTAGGGATGCTCTGCAATGCCCCGGTAGCCACCAGCACCATGAATGGCCAGCCCAGCCAGAAATTGGCGATCATCATTGCGTAGTAAGCCAGTGGTAACGGACCATTCGGTAACAACCAGGGAATCGGCGGTTTGTATTCAAACAACCACCGGATCTTTACCGGATCGGTCCCTCCAAATAAACTGGAAATCCAGGTGAGCGCCTGGTTCATCGCTCCATATTGCTCATCAAAAATATTGCGCCAAACAACTGCAACCACAATCGGGGGAATAACAACCGGTAAAACATAAATCGCGCGGTATACGCGTTTGAACCAGATACCTTTAACATTCATCAAAACAGCAATTAAAACACCAGCGGGAACGTGAACCATCACATTCGTGATCGCCCACCAGAAGTTGTAAGTCAGTACCCGGAAGAAATCAAAGTTCTGAACAGGTAAACCGCCAGTGATAATTTCAATATAATTTTGAAACTGAATTTGGTTTAGTTTAGGGGAATTCAATCCCAATAAAAGGTCTTTTGTTTGAAAATCTGTAAATGAAATGATCACCTGGTAAACAAGAGGATAAAAAGTAATCACCCCCATGATAATAAAAGCAGGTATTAGGTATAGGTAAGGGAGAAAGGCGCGCCGGACTTGATTTTCTTCTTCATCGGTAAACTAGTAGTAGCCATTTATCCTCGCATGATGGTCCGGGTAGTTTACAAAAAAGGTCAAAGCAAATGGGATTTCTCCCACTTGCTTTGACCGGTTATCCTGGTTAGACGAATCTTGTGTTCATCAGCCAAGACATTTCAAGGTTACTTTTTGGCGTTTGCGGTCGCGGTGGTTACCCACTCAGCTGCAGCAACACCTTTTTCGAAGACTTCGTCAGTTCCACAGAAATTGGACCAGTAAAGGCCTAACTGTGGGACCTGCGGGCGGATGGTGGCGCCGGTATTGAAGGCGTCCACGAGACCCTGGATCAGGGGATCAGTGATCTCAACATCGGTGCGCACAGGAACGTGTCCGGCTTCGTTCATCATGACCAATCTGGGATTTTGCATTGGAGAGGTAAAGTGCAACTTCCAAAGCAGCTTCCTGGACCATGCTGTTCGGGTTGAAGTAGAAACCATCAACACCCAGGAACGGGGTGGCGGGGCCAGCAGGACCAGCGGGCAGCGCTGTCACGGCAAGTTTATCACCAAGAGCAGTTCTGTAATCGCCCATTGCCCAGTTGCCATTGGTGATGGCAACAGCTTTTCCTTCGGTGAAGGGAGCAAGACCATCGCTGTCATTCTTGGACCAGGAATTGGTCTTGGAGATCTGATAAAGTTTGTTCAAGTAATCCATTGCATCTGCAACACCAGTACCCTGGTCAGCGACAACTTTCCAGCTGTCATCAAAGATTTTGCCGCCAAAGGCGCCAAAGAAACCATAGTGATGGTAGCAGCCGTAGCTGATAGAGACCTGTGTGCCGCCTTCCATGAGGGCTAACAGTTCATCCGTGGTGGCAGGGGGGGTGGGGAGAAGTTCGGTATTGTACCAGAAGGCAACTGCCTTCAGGGTTTCAGGAATACCATAGAGAACACCTTCCACAGTCATACCATCGATACCAAGCTGGTTGACGCCTTCAAGTTTACCTTCGGCGAGGGCAGTGATATCAGCAACCAATCCGGCGCGGGCATCATCACCAAGTGAATCATTGGGGGCAATGAACATATCAGGACCGCTGCCAGCGGCAACATCGGTGCGGTACTTGTTGTAGATATCATTGAAGGGGACCTGGAGGACATTGATCTTGATATTTGGCAGATCGATTGCAGCCTGTTCCAGGTTCTTTGCCAGGGCTAATTCTTCAGCAGAACCAGTTCCGTAGGCGTGCCAGAAGGTCACTTCAACGGGAGCCGGAGCTTCAGTTACAACAACAGGGGCTTCTGTCTTGACGACCGGAGCTGCAGTCGGTGCAGCGGTCGGTTTTGCGCATGCAGCAAGTGCAAACGCGGTGATCATTAAAACACTGATCAAAACTAGTAATTTCTTATTCATTTTCATTCTCCTCTAAATTTTTAATACAAATGATCGGGCTGTAGTTATTTAAATTTTCTTTCGTTGATATCTCTTTTCTTAACACCTCCTCCCATTTAGAAAAATATCCATATCTGTTATCATGATAACACTTTATCAATAGAAAACGATTGGATACTTAACTGGAAATATTATTAATCATAGTACGACCGCCAACAAATGTCAAGTTCTTAGGCTGCATAAGTCTATACAACCTTCAAAGATTATTTTAATCATTCAAAATTGGCTATAATTGGTAAATAAAAATTTGACCCAACGGGATCATTCATGACATCAAAATGGCGTTTACTCCAAACTGCACCAGCTAGCGGAGCCTATAATATGGCGCTCGATGAAGCCTGCCTGCTCTCCTCCGCGGAAAGGCGGTCTTTGCCCACACTGCGCCTGTTTTCCTGGGAACCTCCCACACTTTCCCTTGGTTACGCCCAGAAATCCTCTGAGGTGAACTTCCAACAACTTCATGAACATGGTTGGGGTCTGGTTCGCCGGCCTACCGGTGGTCGCGCCATATTGCACACTGACGAACTCACCTACTCGGTGACTGCCCCACTGGATGATCCAGTCATGGCGGGTTCTCTGCTGGAGAGTTATCAGCGTATTTCCAAGGCATTATTGGCAGCCTTAAAGCTTCTTGGTATCGATGCCCGTGGGGATGCCGTTTATAGTTTACCCAACAGTCAATCCAAACTCGATCCCGTCTGTTTTGAAGTGCCTTCAAATTTTGAGATCACTGTATCCGGTAAAAAACTGATCGGTTCTGCTCAGGCCAGGAAACACAATGGGGTCTTACAGCATGGTTCACTTCCTTTGACCGGTGATCTATCCCGCGTCACCCATGCAATGCTTTACCCCACAGAAGAAAAACGACAGGATGGTGCCGCCAGATTGTTGTCTCACGCGGGAACTGTTGAATCCTTGACCGGAAAGATTATTTCCTTTGAAAAGGCAGTCTCAAGCCTTCATTCAAGCATTTTCGAAGGAATTAGACCTCGACCTGGCTATCTCCAAGCCATCCAGGGAAGAACTATCGCACACCAATGAATTGATGGAGCAAAAATACCAATCCGACGACTGGACTTTAAGGCTTTGATTTTGTCAAATTAGGTTGTAATCGTCGGTTGCCTTGATCTTCAATTCATCATCCACTGTAGAGGACTGGTACAATTCTCCCCATGTTGCGTAAAATTATAAAAATGATAATAAAAATGATTCTGGTATTAATAATCATCGGGATGGTCACATTCGGTCTTCCGCGTGTGATCACTGCTATCGCCGCGAGGAATAAAATTGATTCAGTTTACACTTCACCTGGCGGGAAAGCAGCCATTGTATTCGGTGCCGGTCTGCTGCGGGATGGCACTCCATCACCGGTATTGCGCGATCGTGTTTCTACAGCTGCCCAACTCTATTTCGCGGGGAAGATCCAGAAAATCCTCATGAGCGGCGACAATCGCTTTGTGGATTATAACGAACCATCTTCGATGCAGGCTTATGCCATCGAATTGGGAGTCCCGTCTGAAGCCATCGTTCTGGATTTTGCCGGTCGCCGCACTTATGATACGTGTTATCGCGCCAAACACATTTTTGGGTTGGAAGAAGCCATTTTAGTCACCCAAAAGTATCACCTCACACGAGCCCTCTTTACATGCAACGGCATTGGGCTGAAAGCCACAGGTGTAGCCGCTGACATGCGCATCTATCACCCGCGATCTCTTACAATTTGGAATCTGCGCGAAATGCCAGCCTCTTTGGTTGCGCTTTGGCAGGTCTGGTTCAGTCACCCTCTGCCAGTGATGGGTGATCCGGAACCGATCACATTTGAGAACTCTGGAGACTGATTATGATAAACCGGGACCAGGCTCTATCTATCGTTAACCAGTATATTAAAAATCCTCACCTGTTAACCACATGTTGGCAGTTGAAGCTGCTATGACCTTCTATGCAAAAAAGTTAAATCAGCCCGTCGAAATCTGGCAAATAACTGGCTTGCTCCACGATTTTGATTGGGAAATTCACCCGACCAAAGAACAACATCCATCCGATGGCGCTTCCATCCTCAGGGAACAGGGTGTATCAGAGGAAATAATCCATGCCATCCTCACCCACGGGGATCATCTCAATTTACAGAGAGTGACCTTGCTGGAAAAGGGATTATACGCCTGTGACGAAATCACCGGTTTGATCACCGCTGTTGCCCTGGTGCGACCCTCCAGATCACTTTATGACCTCGAATCCAGTTCGGTTAAAAAGAAATGGAAAGACAAAACTTTTGCAGCGGGAGCGGACCGGAACGCTATCGAAAAAGGTGCAGAGGAATTCGGTGTTTCGCTTTGGGAGCATTGTGACAATGTAATTCATGCCATGCGGGAAATAGCCCCTCAGCTCGGACTGGTAGGCACGCTAATTGCAACTACCTAATTCACAGTTGTGAATGAGGAGGTTTGCATGACGGTTAAAGGTAAAGGGATATGGACCTGGAAAATCCCGCAATGTGAAGCTGGTAACGCAGATGCAATAGCCAATGTTGCTGCAGGTGGTGGGTTTTCTCACGTTTTCATCAAAATCGCAGACGGAGCCAGTCCCTATAATATAAATAAAACTACAGGTGTTGATCTTATTCCACCAGTAGTTGATGCTATCAGGTCCAAGGGTATTCAGGTCTGGGGATGGCACTACGTATATGGGTACAATCCGAGCGGTGAGGCTGCCATTGCCATTTCTCAAACAAAAAAATATAACCTCGATGGTTACGTCGTTGATGCTGAAATTGAATTCCAGCAAACTGGTCGAGAGGCAGTTGCCCGTTCATTCATGACCGCGCTGAGGGCTGGTATACCATCCAAACCAGTCGCCTTAAGCACTTACCGTTGGCCTTCTTATCACAAAACCTTCCCTTATGTGGCATTCCTTGAAAAGTGTGACTACAATATGCCGCAGGTATACTGGATGCAAGCCCATAATCCTGCCTATGACCTGACTCGTTCTTATAATGAATTTAAGGCTATAACACCTTCTCGCCCAATGATCCCCACTGGTGCTGCCTTCTCCGAAAGCGGATGGACTCCCACTGCGGATGATTTGCGAGTATTCACGGATACTGCTCGCAGCCTTGGGTTAGATGGCTGCAATTACTATTCCTGGGATGATTGCCGAACAAAACTGCCAACTCAATGGAATACGATTTATAACTATCAATGGCCGGGTGAAACACCAGTTCCTCTCCCTGCAGATATCCTGGATAAGTACATTTATGCAATGAATCATCTGGATTTGCCTTTGTTCCTGGAAATTTATGCGGAGAACGCAGTTCGTGTCACTTCCGAAAGGACGACCCAGGGTAACGGTAATATCCGTGCCTCACTGGGAGCACTATTGACGAACCAACTCAATGACGCTGTGTTCAAGGTTACCAGTGCAACAAATAGTGAAACAACCCGTCATTTCACCTGGACGGCAGATTCCTGGAGAGGCAAGGTCAATGATGGTAGTGACACGATCGGCCTGCAGGATGGCAAGATCGTGTACCATTATTCACATTACACAATTACTTAGCTTTCTTCTTTTTTGTTCGTACAGGTTGCACAAAATTTAGTTCCAGGTAATCCTGGCAGGCAACAACATCAATTATTGAATCACCCGGTTTAACTTCGATTAGTTTCTTCCCGCTGGTAGCGCGTTTGCCGGCGGGAATTTGGTCTATACGAATGGACTTTGCAGCAGCTTTAAGTAAATGCAGGGTAAATTGATGATTCTTCTTGCCATGTGCCAGCCCAATTAATAAGTTTCCACTTGTCAATTTTGTTGCGATCACCCCTGCGCCATACCGACCCTGAGATCGGGAAGGAATCCTCCTCTAGCCGCCATCCTGAGCCATCTTTAGCCACCAGCAGTAATTCGCCTTTTCCATCCAGCAAGGTCATCCCTATAACCCGGTCACCGCTGGACAACTTTACCGCATTAACCCCTGCAGCAATCAACCCCATTGTACGGACTTCCTGGCATGAGAACCGGATTCCCATACCATTTCGAGTGAGTACGAATACTTCCGGCTCACCCCATAAGAATGCTGAAGTGAGGAATTCATCACCATCGTTTACTTTAACCAGTGTAAAAGGTTCTGCAGATGGACCGGGTAATTCCGAAACCAGGGATTGTTTTATCAACCCCTGGGTGGTGATCGTCAGAATTGTCAATTCTTTGTTCTTACGCATACTGGCAGACACGCAGAATGCAGCGTTTATCTTCTCGTCCTCGCGAAATGCAGAAACTTTTGATAAATGGTTGCCTGCGGGAGCTTCGTCAGAAAACATTATTGAGTGTGGATTGATGGCAGCACATTTACCATTTGCATTGACCAGGTATAGCGTCTGATGCGAATCTGCGAGTAATATAATTTTCGGAGCATCCTTTCCTCCCGTTCGTGGAGCATTTGCCTCGCGATATTTCATCACCCGGTTATCCTTGGATAAAGTTATCCAGACTTTTTCTATGGGAGTGACATCTTTTAACACCGCAAGATCCACCAGGGCTTTCCCTTGCTTGAGTTTTAATATTTGAGTCTTTCGCCGATCAGCATATTTTGCGCGGATATCCCTTAACTCGTTTTCAACCACAACCCGCCTCTTCGCTTCCGATTTCAACAATCCCTGTAAAGTCTTTACCAGGTCAAGTAGTTCCTTGTACTCCTGCTCGATCTTTTTCCTTTCCAGCGATGCTAACCGTTTCAATGGAAGATCAAGGATTGCATGCGCCTGGATTTCAGACAATTTAAACCTGCGTATGAGCTTGGTCTTTGCCTGTTCGCTATCCGCTGACGCGCGAATGATGGCAATAACCTCATCCAGGTTCTTGAGTGCTATTCTCAACCCTTCCAGGATATGCAGTCTCTCTTCGGCTTTTCGCAGATCATATTCACTGCGCCGTTTTACTACTTCAAGGCGGTGCACCAGGTAAACCCGCAATGCTTGTTTTAATGACAGTAACCTGGGCTCTCCATCCACCAGTGCCAGAAGATTGATACCGTAAGTGATTTGCAGAGGGGTTTTTTTGAATAGATCCTTAAGCACTTTCTCCATATCTGCGGTTTTACCTAATTCAATGACTATGCGCATACCTTGGCGGTCTGATTCATCACGTAAATCGGAGATTCCCTCCAACCCCCCTTCCCGGCTTAATTCAGCAATTCTTTCGATCAGTGCCGACTTATTGGTCATATATGGAAGTTCTGTGATGATGATCCGGTTTTTACCCCGCGCCATTTCTTCCGTGTTTACCCGGCCGCGTAAAATCACCTTTCCTTTTCCTGTGGCATACGCAGCCAGGAGTTCATTTTGTTCATGCTCCTGTAAAATAATTCCACCGGTGGGAAAATCCGGTCCCTGGATGAATTTGGTTAGATCCCCGATAGTAACCTCATCCAGTTTTGTCCAATGCTCCAACAGGAACTACAAGCGCATCGATTACCTCACCTAAGTTATGCGGCGGAATATTGGTAGCCATTCCTACAGCAATTCCCGAAGCCCCGTTGACCAGCAGGTTTGGTATTGCACTGGGCAGTACCCCGGGTTCCACAAGAGTATCGTCAAAATTTCGGTCAAAATTTACTGTGTCTCTATCCAGTTGACTGATCAAATCAAGCGCAAATGGCGTTATCCGGGCTTCGGTATACCGCATGGCAGCCGGTGGGTCTCCATCCACGCTGCCGAAGTTCCCCTGACCGTCTATGATCGGGTAGCGCATTGAAAAATCCTGTGCCATCCTCGCCATGGCTTCATAAACCGCCTGGTCCCCGTGAGGGTGATACTTGCCCAACACTTCACCGACGATCCTTGCGGACTTTTTAAAGGCTGAATCAGATCGAATTCCCATGTCATACATGGCATAAAGCAGGCGGCGTTGTACTGGCTTTAAACCATCCCTGGCATCCGGTAATGCGCGTGATACGATCACACTCATAGCGTAATCCAGGTATGACTGCTGCATTTCATGGTCAATATCAATCTTCCTGATCAATCCCATATCCATTTTCATTCTCCATTTACGTTTCGATTCACAATAAGTGTACACCAGCAGAACCTTAAAAAAATCAGACCCCTCAAATGGGGTCTGATTCATAAAGCAAAAGACTATACGACTGGTTCCGATTCTATTGGTTCTTCAAGCGTCTCATCGACAACAGGGGGTTCTACCACCGGGTTGAAACGCCCATATACAAAGCCAGTACCGGCTGGGATCAACTTGCCAATGATCACGTTCTCTTTCAGACCATACAGGGGGTCTTCAGTGGAGGCAATGGCCGCCCCGGCTAACACCTTGATGGTATGTTGGAAGGAAGACGCTGAGAGGAAGGAATCAGTGCTCAAGGAAGCTTTGGTAACACCAAGTAATACTTCCACAAAACGTCCTGGTTGCTTGCCTTCAGCGATCAAGCGCTCATTTTCAGCCTTTAGTTCCAGCCGGTCAACAACATCCATCGGAAGGTACTTGGAATCACCCGGTCGTAACACCTGGACTTTACCAACCATCTTGCGGATGATGACTTCAAAGTGCTTGTCATTGATATTTTGACCCTGGGCGCGGTATACCTTTTGCACTTCGGTCATGATGTACAGTTGAGCGGCTTCACGGCCCTTGATCTTCAAAATGGTATGCGGATTGATCGACCCTTCAGTTAGCGCTGCACCAGCTTCAACTTTTGCGCCATCGGTGATGATAATACGAGAAGTGCTCGGAATTTCATAATCCTCGCTCTCCTTCTGCTCATACGCTACGCTTACCTTGCGGCCTTCAGTGCGGATTAGGCCAGCGTGTTGGGCAGTCATTTGGGCTTCTCCCAAATCCGCAATTACATCTCCTACAGACACAGTATCCTGGGCTTTTACTTTGATTTGCCATTCTTCCGGGATCTCATACTCGTCTGCAACCATCTCGGCGTGTTCCACGCGGATGATGCGTTGTTCACCTGATCGTTCACCCTGGAAGATCGTAGCATATCCAGAGATACCAGTGATAACGGCTTCACCCTTGGGCTCGCGGCGGGCTTCAAACAACTCTTCAACCCTGGGCAGACCAGTTGTAATGTCACCGCTAACGGCAACACCACCCATATGGAAAGTACGCAGTGTGAGCTGTGTGCCTGGCTCGCCAATGGACTGTGCCGCGACCACACCGACTGCTGAGCCCAACTCCACCAGTTTTCCTCGTCCCAGGTCCATGCCGTAGCAATGAGCACAAATACCATGGATAAGGGAGCATGTTAATGGAGAGCGTACAAAGACCTTATCAACGCCAGTGTTCAGGATTTTCCGGATCAGGTCGTGATCCATGATGACGCCCCGTTCAGCCAAAATCTCACCCGTTTTTGGATCAACGATCCGGCTTTGAATGGTTCGCCCAAACAAGCGCTCACTGATTTTCTGACCAGCAATATCATCTTCTTTACGCATCCAGATACCGTCTTCGGTACCGCAATCCGTTTCATTGATGATAATGTCCTGAGCGATGTCCACGAGACGGCGGGTAAGGTATCCTGCATCAGCAGTACGTAAGGCAGTATCTGCCAAACCTTTACGCGCACCATGCGTGGATATGAAGTATTCCAGTGCAGTCAACCCTTCGCGGAAGTTGGAAGTGATCGGCAGGCGGATGATACGACCAGCAGGATCTGCCATCAAACCGCGCATACCAGCCAGCTGGGTGATTGGTCCGAAACCGCCTTTGGTTGCACCTGAACTCGCCATAATGGCAAGGTTCCCATTTGGATCCATGTGATTCTTGACAGCTTCACCAACTTTTTTGGTGGTTTCCTGCCATAGATTGATTACTTTTTCGTTCCGCTCAAGATCTGTTGAAAAACCATATTGGACGTAGTAATTCAGTTTATCTACTTCCTCATAGGCGTCTTTGAGAATTTGGACTTTTTCTGTCGGTACGGTGATGTCAGCTACGGCGATCGTAGTGCCAGATTTCATTGCGTATGCAAACCCGATATCCTTGATGGCATCTGCCACTTCAGTTGTAACCGTTTCACCGCAGATATCATAAACATCCGCGATCAGGTTTTTTACAGCGGTTTTTTCCAACACGCGGTTATTAAACTGAACTTCTGGAGGCAGGATGCGGTTGAACAGTGCGCGACCAACCGTGGTATTGATCATTTGCTGTTTGGATTCAGCCATACGTTCATGCTTGTCATTGAACCAGGTATTGCATTCGCATAGAAATATCAGTATGAAGTTCTACCTGTCCCAATTCATAAGCCAATTCAACTTCATCGATATCTGCAAAGACGCGTCCGTCACCTTTATGTGCGCGGTTGTCTTCCATCGTCAGGTAATACACTCCCAGAACCATATCTTTTGATGGGCTGATAATTGGTTCACCATCAGCAGGTTTAAGCAGGTTCTTTGAGGAAAGCATCAATGTACGTGCTTCTCTGACAGCCTTTTCCGAGAAGGGAACATGCACAGCCATTTGGTCACCGTCAAAGTCAGCGTTGAACGCTGTGGTTACCAAAGGATGCAATTGAATTGCGCTGCCCTCGATGAGTACCGGTTCAAATGCCTGGATACCCAATCGGTGAAGCGTTGGAGCACGGTTCAATAACACCGGGCGTTCTTTAATGACTTCTTCAAGCACTTCATAAACTTCCGGTTTTTGTCGTTCAATCAAACGCCGGGCACCTTTAACGTTAGTGGTGTAAGCTGCGCTTATTTAGGCGGGAGATGACAAATGGTCGGAACAATTCCAATGCCATCGATTTTGGCAAACCGCACTGGTATAGTTTCAATTGTGGTCCTACAACAATTACAGAACGACCAGAGTAATCCACGCGTTTACCCAAAAGGTTGCGGCGGAAACGACCCTTCTTACCCTTGAGCATGTCGCTCAATGATTTCAGTTCACGGCGGCCGCGACTTGAAAGCGCTTTACCGCGTTGAGAGTTATCGATCAATGAATCTACAGCTTCCTGCAGCATACGTTTTTCATTACGAACGATCACATCAGGCGCACCCAGCTCCAGCAACCTCTTTAAGCGGTTGTTGCGGTTGATTACACGCCGGTACAGATCATTCATATCAGAGGTGGCAAAACGTCCGCCATCCAATGGAACCATCGGGCGCAGATCGGGTGGAATCACCGGGAGAACAGTTAGGATCATCCATTCCGGTCGATTGCCTGATCGGCGGAAAGATTCAACAACCTTCAATCGGGTCGTTGCCTTCTTGCGTTTTTGTTTGCTCTTGGATGTTTTAACTTCAACCCACAGGTCTTCTGATAATTTGTCCAGATCAAGCCGGCGCAAAATATCATAAAATGCTTCAGCACCCATATCCGCGCGGAAAACCTGTCCCCATCTTGGACTTTAATTCACGATATTGGGTCTCGGTTAGGAAGGTGAAAGGATGCAGTTCCTGCAATTCATCACGCAAATGGGCATTCTGATCCTGTGAAACAGCAGATTGGTCATCAAGTTCATTGCGGAGAGATTCCATCGTCTCATCTGCTTCCGCTTTGATCTGTTCAATGCTCATCTTGATCTGCTCGAGATCTCGTTTTTGCTCATTCTTAAAGCTGGTTTCAATTTCCTCAAGGGATTCTTTTACTGCTTTTTGGATGGTGGAGATATGCTTTGATGTAACAGTGTCACCTGCTTCTGCCACCACCAAACCGGCTGATTCAAACACCACTTTCTTTTTCAGGACAGACCCGTTTTTCTCAGTCAGCATTCGTTCCAGGGATTGACCTTCCTGGATGACAGGTTCCAATTTTGAGGTAATTTGCTCATCGGTTCTGGATTCGATGTCAGTTCTGCGCTGATTTAATTCGGAGATTTTCTTATCGCGAACTGATTTCACATCAAGGATGCGGGCGTTGATCTCTCCAGCTTGCGCTCTTTCAGAGTTATTGATCTCATCTTCAAGTCGTCGCAGCGCTTTTTGGCGGGCATCTTCGTCGACATAGGTAACAATGTACTGCGCAAAATATAGTACACGGTCAAGGTTTCGGCGAGTGATGTCGAGTAATAAACCTAAATATGAAGGCGTGCGCCGCGTATACCAGATGTGCGCAACTGGCGTTGCCAGGTCAATGTGACCCATACGCTCGCGTCTTACCAGAGATCGGGTTACTTCAACACCGCATTTATCGCAGATGATACCCTTATAACGCGGGTTTTTATACTTTCCACAATAGCACTGGTAATCGCGGGAAGGACCAAAAATGGCTTCGCAAAATAATCCATCCTTTTCAGGGCGGAGTCGGCGATAATTGATGGTCTCAGGTTTTAAGACTTCGCCATAGGACCAACTTCTAATTGTTTCTGGTGATGCGAGATTGATTCGGAGAGCTACTAAACTTTTTGTTTCCACTAATCTGCCTCCTGAATGGGTACCCTGATGCTGTTAAACGAATATCAGCGCACAATGATCTTGCGCTGGTCAATTAACGGGAGTGAAGTCCTTAAATTTCATGCAACCCGAAATTATACCACGTTTTTCAGTTTTGCAAGCAATTTGATAAAGTTACTCTGTTTTATCCTGTCGAAGAGGAATTTCCAGGAAGAATGTACTTCCCTTTCCCAGAACGCTTTTGACCCATGTTCTTCCCCCATGTCTTTCTGCAATCGATTTTACAATTGTTAGACCCAGTCCTCCACCCCGAAGACCCGCATCCTGGTTTCGTCCTGTTGCGCTTCCCCGTTCAAATATCTTCGGAATATCGAGCGGAGCAATTCCCGGTCCCTGGTCCTGTACCTCAAAGATTACTCTGTCTTCCAGGGTTTGCAAGCGTAGAAAAACCTGCCCATTTACTGGAGAGAACTTGATCGCAT
Source organism: uncultured Chloroflexia bacterium (assembly GCA_963753625.1). GTDB lineage: Bacteria > Chloroflexota > Anaerolineae > Anaerolineales > Anaerolineaceae > UBA6107. Next base: position 264,986 of record CAVWCP010000001.1, on the reverse strand, counting down.
TTTCGATCAGGTTATATAACGCTTGCTGTAGCAATGCTTTGTCAGCTTCGATCTGGATCTCTTGTGCCCAGGTAAGTTCGCGCATTACCTGGACTTTGCGTTGAGCTGCCTGCGGCTGCAGCAATCGGATGACGTGGTCGAAAAGGTCAGTCGGTGCAACTGTTTCTGGTTGCAGATTCACGCCGGATTCAATTCTTCCAATGTCAAGTAGTTTTTCAACCATCTGGTCTAATCCTTCAAGACCATCCGAGATCTTTTCGGCATATTCTTTTTGCTGTTGGGTTAGATCTCCGACCATTTGTATCATCGTCGCGTAACCCCGGAGAATTCCCATTGGTGCGCGTAAATCATGGCTGATTGTGGCAATGAAGTCGGATTTCAATTTCTCCATTTCTCGTAACTCGGTCACATCTCTTAGGACACAAACCTTGCCGATCATCTCATTGTCTACTTCTACAGCGGAGATAGACAGTTCATACGTGTTTCCGTTTTCCAGGCTTAGTTCTTGTTTGAATTTCTTTCCTGCCTCAAAGGATTTTATCTTTTCGAGGAGCGTGTTGGAAAGTATGTAAGACTCCCCGGGAGTACCTTCTTTACTGCCTTCAACCAGTCCATCAACCATTCGGGCGGCATGGTTGGCTATAATGAGAGAGTCTTCATCATCAACCACAAGAACTGATTCCGGTGTCGAGGCAAGAACAGATTCCAGTCGTTGTTTGCCAACTTCCGCCTTTAGATACAATCCGGCATTGGATACGGCAATCGCAGTTTGCCCCGCAATCGTGTTAAGGAATCGGATTTCTTCATCCTGGAAGCGGTGAGATTGATCGTACGCAATCCATAAAAGCCCAAAAAGGATATCGCCATCGCGAATAGACCAGCCTGCCAGTGCAGTTGGGATGGGTGCTCCTTTTTCAGGTACAAGGCGTTTGATGCGTGCTTTTGATGGGATAACCACGACAGGTTCTTCTTTTACCTGTTCAAGAATGATTTTGTCCATATCTTTATAGACTTCACCGGAAGAACCCGCACTGAATGCCAGTAGCTCCTGGTTCACACCCGCCAGTGTCTCTCCTAACAATACCAGCCTGGCAGAATCCGCTCCGTGAGCCACACATGCGTTTAACAGATGCTGAGCGATCTTCTCCAATCCAAAATTCGTCGCAATTCCTTGGCTGACCTCTAACAGTGTATCCAGTTCATCCAGTCGTTTTTTCAGGCTTAACCTCATCTGTTCAAAAGCCGAGCCTAATCTTCCGACCTCATCGACACCATGAACAATGATCTGGTTATCCAGTCCGCCCTTGGAAATTTCGTCGGCTTTTAACGCCAGCGACGAAAGCGAAGCAGTCAGGCTTCCAACCATGAACCGCACAAGAAAATAAGCGGCCAGGGAAATTAACAATGAAATTGCCAATAATGGAATAGCGGTTTTAAGTGCCAGATCCTGCGCATAACTCGCCGGCAATGACAGGATCACCTTCCAATCCCTTTTTTCTGTCATTGCTGCGTAGGATAACGAGCGTGTGCCATCTGTACCGGTATCTTCGAAGAACTCTGAGACTTCTGGAACATTCCCCTGGTATTCAGTAAATACCAATGCCGGGTTTGTGCTGTAAAGGATCCGGTTTTCGAGATCGAGGATTACGCCGGTACCGCCATCTGTCGTGATTTCGTCCAACGCTTGGATGGCTGGTTGAGAAAAAAGGCTGAGCGCTAGGTTTGACCTGGCAACGATCACTCCCTTGGGTAATCCGTATTCATCAGGGATTGCTGCAATATAAACAACATAAGCCGAAGTCTCTCCAGTTTCTGGTGCAACCAGGTAGTTTTGTACCAGGACGCCATTGAGGGCTAACTGAATCCCGGCTGACTCTTCTGCACTCAGTTGGAGGGGTGTCTTGGTATCAAGCGGGTAACCAGTGATCGGCACTCCTGTCAGGTCAAACAGGAATAATTGTGAAAAGAAAGGAACACTTCTGAGTTTGAGTTTAAGGAAATCCCTTGCCAGCGTTGTATCCTCCAGTGGGATTTTGCCAGCGACAATATCCAGGATCAACCCCTGCCCGGTATCAATCACTGATGGAATATTATCGGCAGCAATGCGGGCAGTACTTTCAAGTCGGCTTTGCATCATCTCCCGGGCTGCTTTTCCTGCCACGATCCAGTCGGCAATCGCCAGTGTCAATAAAAGTGCCAGCACCAGAGGCAGAGAAATATACGCAACCCGGTCCTGTAGACCGGTTTCATAGGGTGAAGGGATGAATGTTTTCATCTTCACCCAGTTTTTTGTTTTTGTCACCATGAAGATTTCGCACACCAGGCCAGCTACCAGCAGTTGCACCACATTGGAGAACATGTTGACCCAGGATTGCGTGAAGGAGAAGTCCAGCCTGGCTGCCAATGACCCATTGGTACTGAAGAAGCTGCTCAAAAGGAATAGGGGTGTAGTAATCACAGCAACGCCAATGCTGGCACCAAAGGGTGTCCGTAAGAATGCGAATAACCTGGAGCGGTAATTTTGCCTTAAAACCAGGGCAAGCACCATTGCCACGATGGCAAACTCCAAAGGGGTAAAAACATTGTGGGTGCCCCAGATCGCGGTTAGAATTCCGGAAAGGAACGCAATTAACACAGTCGGCCATACCCCCAGGAACCCCGCAGCGAGCAACCATGGAATACCGATGAGCACCTGTATGATAGGTGATGCGTTTTCTCTTGGGACATTGGGTAATGGAATGGGTTTAAAACTGGTTAGGTAGATGACAAACACAACCGCTGCCACAAGTGAAGCGAAGAGCAATATCCCGAATGTTAACCAATAACCTTTTCTTTTTTCGATTACAAGGTTTTTTCGCAACCCCCAGAAGACCAATGCTGCCAACACAAACCAGCCTATCCATCCAATGAGATGGTAAGGCAGGTCAATGTAAGGGTTATTTTCGAATAATGTGGCAGCAATCATTGGTTATTCCTAAATTCACATTGGCATATCAGCGGCTTTGTTGTACTGATCCCATGCTGCCTTGTATAACAATGCGCTCTTTTTCTTTACCTTGTGTTGCTTGATTTTTCCAACCCAATTCGATTCCACTGTATCAGATTTATTATAGCAATCAAGTGAGATTCGTGCCCGTTCTGGTTGGCTCTTCTTTCCCATCTGCCGCACCAATTCAAGAAATCCCTGCTCCAATTCTTTTTGCTCAGCCAGGATCAATTTAATGCGTTCCGGGTAATCAACCAGAATGGACCTGTGGACTTCCTCGTGTTTCCAAAACATTGAATCCTTTGAATATGTGCCTTTGGGGGGCTTGCCAAAATCAGGAACCCCGCTGTCCATCCAGATTGGTTTAAAAATGGAGGTACACGGCGCCGCTGTGGCGGTAACCCAATGGGTTTTCAATTCTTGCGTCATATGGGTCACCAGTGATCCGGTTGTCTGGCTGAGGCGCACGGGTCCCCAACCTGAGTGCATGCAAACATCAGCCCCGATGATGCCGCGATCAGGCCGCCATTCACTTGCGCGGTCAACAGAATGTGTTCGCAAGAGTTCCATCATCAATTCTGGCGTGATTTCGCCTTTGCTGGATTGTAAATTTTTGGTGGTGCAAACCTGGCGGTTTTTCGCGTCACTGAAACGTGTATAGAGTGGATCTGAATAGCAGCGTGCAAAATCAAAATCAGCCTCGCTCTTGCACCAGCCTTTATTGATCGCAGTGGATACGAGGTTCCTGGATGCCTTATCCCAATGGTTGCCAATGGTGATGCCGTTTGAAATTGAACGGACATCCTGCACTTTTTCAGCTGCCCACTCTTTTCCAGCTGTTTCCAGCACCCAGGCTTCCTGCTGATCACAGATCAGAAAACTATTGTGGTAGTACATCGGGTGCGCAAATCCGCAGTTTCCGCTTTGCCCATAGGTTTCCAACAAATCAGTAATTGTTGTCAGGGCTTTCTCAGCTGTTTGGGCACGCTCCAGTGCCAGCCGTAGAAAATCCATGCCGATCAATCCTGGTCTTTTGCCGTACGGTATCCGTGTGAAGAGGGCTTCGTTTCCAATAGTCACGCCATATTCATTTGATCCCATTTCCGCACCCCAGATCCAAAAAGGTTTGCACAGCAAAACCTTGTATGTCTCCGTCACTTGAGGAATCTCAATGTAAGTGCATTTCACAGTGCTTCCGGGTGTGTGTTTTTGACCGGGAATCATGATCACTTCGTGGGCTTCATTCGGGTCGCGATCGGAATTTTTGGCAAACAGAACGCTGCCGTCTTTGGTTGAATTTGCCAGTGCTACAACCGTGTCACACATACCGCCCTCCAATGGTGATACTTGATGTCATCTCCAAGCAAATTGAGGATTCCATCATCTATTATCCAACTTTTTTACGATTAATGGGTCAGGTAGGTCATCGCTTCATCAACGACCTGCTCAATGGTCTTTTTATCTGAATTGATGATAAAAGCATCGTCTGCAATCCTCAAAGGGGCAACGATCCTGGATGAATCGATCTCATCCCGAGTTCGAATGGACGCAAGTATCTCCTCATAAGTCGTTTTTCCTCCCCTGCAATGAGTTTCCTTGAATCTCCTTTGTGCCCGTTCTTCAGGGCTGGCATCCAGGTATATTTTTTTTGCCGCGTCAGGAAAAACCACTGTTCCGATATCCCTTCCCACCATAACGATGTCTCCACGAGAGCCAATCCTCCGTTGCTGGTCAGTTAACGCTGTCCTTACATCTTTATAGGCAGATACTTTGGATACGTTCCTGTCCACCATTGGTGTGCGAATTTCCCAGGTCACATCTCTGTCGTCCACCAGTACATCCATCCGCCGTCCATCCTTTATGGAAGGGTTTTGGACATCAATGCGAATTTCTGCGGCAAGATTTGAAACCAGTTTCTCGTCATCGACATTACCAAACTTCTCCAACGCCACCAGCGTTGCCGCGCGGTACATCACACCCGTGTCAAAATAAAAATATCCCAGTTTTTGAGCCAGGATCTCAGCCAGGGTGGATTTTCCGGATGCAGCAGGGCCGTCAATGGCGATCAGGTTTTTTGGTGTCATCAATTGTCCTTATGTTTTTATGGTGTCGTGGTCTTGAAAAGATCATTTCTAGCCCAGAGAGTAATCTCCGTTTCCTTCATAGGTGCATCTCGAAAAACTATCCATTTGATCCAATTCCAAATGGTCATATTCTGAACATCTGGCGATGATGACCAGAGAATCTTCTCCCCGCGGTAGGAGGTTTCAGTAGATAAAGCAGTTTCTCTGTTTGTAACCAGTAAGGAAGAGGTGGTTTTTTGATTTACCTGGTTTGAGATTGTAAGTTTTTCCACATCCTTTACGGCCCACCTTAACGACGGAGAATCCACACCTGCCACTTCAACGTCAATAGCATATGCTTGTCCGCTGGTCCACCTGCCCTGATCGCTGACTATCTTTTGAAGTAACCCGTCACCAATCACAACAGGTTCACCTGCCAACAGCTCGGATTCAGCTGGAGAAGTCCACCCGGTGGCTTTCCATCCATTGCTGAAGATCATTAGTACCCCTAATAGCGCAAGGCTGAGTACCAGGCTTGTTTTGGCTGAGGAAGAAGTCCATCCCCATGTGAATAAGATGGTTATCGCAATCAGCAAGAACAATGGGAGGATGGCACCAATAATTTTGTTGCGGAAAAGGATCGGGTCGATCTCGGGAGCATTGGTGATATTTATAAGGTAATAGAACGAAAGACTTACCATTAGAAACGTTAATATAAATTGTGCCAGTGCAATAAGGCGATTATCGAAGCGAAGATTATTGATTAGGTTCGCCAGGAAATTGGCTGACAGAACCAATAAGGGTATGGTTGACCATCCTAGGTCTGCTGCATTCCTTGATGGATTGATCACCACAACCAACAATGCCAGTGCCCACCAAACTCCAAGGAACCAGGTTTTACGTTCTTTTTTCAACAGTCCCATAATAACTGCTGCTATCCCGAAAAACAATATTGGAATTTGCAGCCAGAAAACCGTAATAAAGAAATGCCCAATATCCAGGCTTGCTGATCCGGACCAGGATTCCAGATAGTCTGCCAGGCTTCCCCCAATCCCGTTAATCCCGCTCATTCGAAGGAAGAATTGACTGGTAATGATCAATGCCGTCGCGAGACCTGGCAGGATCAAGCGTTTCCAACCTGGGCGAAAATCGCTTTCCTGGGTTTCTATTGTTGTTGTCCATGAAGAGCGCAGCCCGATGAAAACCAGTCCGAGAACCACTATTCCCGGCCAGATGGCAGAGCCGCCAACCAGCGCAAACCCTCCCAAAATACTTGCGCTAATCGGTTTTCGTTTGAGAAGAAATCCAATGCAGGCAAACAAGGATGTAATCCCAATTATCGAACTGCCTGCAGTGCGCGAGAGGCTGATCATACCCGGATCGATCGCAACCAGGGCTGCCAATATGAGCGCTGTAACCTTTCCCATGGAGTCGCGATATAAGACAGGCACGAGCGCCAGAAGGCATCCAAAAACTGCCGGCCAAAACCTTGCCCAGAAGTTGTTCCCTTCAAATATCCCAAATAACATGCTGGTCAGTCCAACATAACCGGGTTCACTGCCTATTGCAACCTGCTGTCCATTTGAAATGTCCAACGCCTGCAGCGCATAGAGGGCTTCGCCATCAGATAATCCCTGGTCACCCAATAGCACAAATCTGAAAGAGATCGCGATTATCAATATGATGGCATAGACCACCACTTCATAGGAGATTGTTAGGTGCCGGGTTGTAAATAAAGGCAATCGATTATTTTCCATAATTTGCCGGAACCTCGTAAATGGTGACACTTCCGTTGGAGTAGATCAAGTCAAACAGCGCGTCAAACTTCTCCCTGGCTACCTTGTATTGGATCAACTCGAGATTTCCCAGGTAGATATAGCGAATCGTGTATTTCTGGATGATCGTCATAGCTTCATCCGCTGAGGTTGTTTCATACAAAGTGCTTATATCCCCCGCCCGGTTACCCATTTCTTCTGCACCGCCGCGCCATTGACTCTCGTGCCCCGGCCAGCCTAGGACTGTCGGAAAACCGCTGCGGGTGGAAATTCTCGCGTAATCTGTATAACTGCCGCCAACCGCTTCCGCGATGATCCCTTTTTCCTTGGTTCCCAGCCAGTTGAACGCCAGGTAGTCGTCTGGATTGGAACGGGATAAATATTCATTGCCGTCCAGCGTCCATACCATTGGAGAAAATTGACTGGTTTTGTTCAGCAGCATGACAACGGGATAAGCCATCCCCGCCAAGATTAATCCAGTCCAAAAAACAGAAAACAAGGTGAATTTCCAACGTTTTAATGCTGCCAACACTTCGATACTTGCAAATGCTGCCGCAATCGACCAGAACATCCACGCCTGGAAATAGAATTTAAAAATCGTATTCATGCGCGAGCCGAATTGATCCCTCAGATAAAAATATTCTGGGAAAATGGTCAATCCCAGCCCGAATAGGATCAGGATGAGTATAAATATTTTGATATTCGGTTCCCGTTGTTGCTCAATATCAGGTGATTCAACCTCGGCATCTACTCCAACCGATGTTTTTTTCCCAGCCAGCAATCCCCAAACGATCGCGAGTAATCCAGCCAGCGTCAGCCACGTCCCCGGGGAGACAATCCTGCGGGTGATGGATTCCTGGATGATAGCCAATACGGAGTAATTCCCGTGCGATCCTGAAAATGCCTGTCCGCCCATAACCATTTTTGTCCCAAGTTCTGCCAAGAATGCATTTGAGGATGTCGACAGGTTTTCTCCAAGAGTGGATAGGTTCAAGATTATTAATCCCCACAGAGTGGAGAGTAAAAACAAACCGAGGAAGCAGAAGGCCGCGACCTTGATGCCTTTCACGGGTGAAAATGGAATTTCCTTCTGCCTTATCGTAAACACGAGCCAGATCAGTATCAAACTCAGGAATATCCCGAACATAATCCAAAAGTTGATCCCCCTGGTCATGTATTCAAGGCTTGGTAATATCCCGCCGGCTTGTGACTGGAAGCCGATATAGAAAGGCAGGAACAGAACAACGCCCGCGACACCCAACACGATACCATTTAACAAGAACTCCCACACCCGTTTCCTGGACCAGCCTGCCTCTTGAATCCGCTTATATAGGACCACTACCACAAACAACCCGACATAGATTGGAAAATCCCACGTGTTTAAGAACGCCAGGCTTCCCAGGATTAGGGCGGTTAACCACGATTCCCACCTTCGCAGCCAGGAGAATGATGTGGGAAAAGGAAATTCTTTTTTTTCAATTGTCAAAAACAAATTCATCGCCATTGCCAGTGCCAACAAGCAAAAAGGCATAGCAAGGAGATGCGGGTGCAGGTCCGAAAGCAGGTAAGTGAAGAACGGGAACTCGTCGATCACCTCGATGTTACCCCCGCTCATGCTAATATCCTGGATGACCCGCGATCCCCGCCACCACAGCCATCCGGTCGTACGGTTGGGCATCCAGGAAATTGGTTCAATGGGCGCCGTGTTTAGCTCTAATATGGATAACCAGCTCCAAAATCGCGAGGTTAAGCTGCCGTCGGCACCAACCGTCCAGAAGAATCTCTTGGCATAAAGGATTTCCAGCAAACCTTCCAGGTTGCCCAGCAGCAGGAGAAAAAACGGCCCCAGTATTGCACCTGACCGGGCGACCTTTTTAATTGTCTTGTCCGTGATTGTAACTTCTGATCTGGTTTTGCGCGCTTGCCAGGCATGGATCAGGTCATGCAGGACCCCGTAAACAGCAGCGGCGGTCATCCCGAACCACAAGGATGAACTCAGGTTGAAGGCCACCGAGGAAGCCACGCCTGTAACCCTGGTAAGCATGGAGACCAGCACATATCCGAAGTAGTAATAGGATATCGCGTAACCGGATAACCACGGGTCTTGTGGAGGAAATGAGTCTGACTGCAGAATGGAATTGATAAAAGCCAGTTCCATCGGTTTCTCGGTATACGCTGCTTCAGGGTTGGCAGCGCGTACAACAGTCCATCCCGCGAAGAACACGAAGAAGACCACTTCCACCACCACTACGGTCTTCCAGTTTAGTTTGAACCACTCTTTAATCGTGTCCTGGTGTCTCCACGGAGCAGAATCAAAGAGCAGATAACCAAAACTCCCAAACCGAGGATTACACCTCCGAGATCATTCTGTAGAATACCGAGTGAACCTAAAATCCAGAATGAATATCCCCATACTATAAGGCTGAGCGGTCTGAGGAACGCATATCCCCTGCTTGCCAGGCGGGGAAAAAATCGAAACGCGATTGGCAGGGAAAACACCCCCACAAGTGTGATAATCCCATACCAATTCAAGAAGGCTAAAACGTCTTTCAATTATTCCTCAGCATGTTCAATGCATAACCTGGTAAATGACGGTATCCAGCTCACGGTAAACCTCGGTCCAATATTCGCCGTTATACTGGTCGAATTTTAATAATCCATTGCCGGGGTAATACGCCTGTTCCAGTTGACCCAGGATGATGTACTCAACCTCATATTCTTCAATAAACTTGCGTGCAATCGCAACATCTTCTGTCAGGTAAAATTCGGGGATCTCAACCAGGCGGTCGGCAATTCCATTGTAATCAATCGCCCCGCGCTGCTGCCGCTGATGCCAATTCCATCCCAATACCCCGGGAAGACCTGTGTAAATCGTATAACGGTTCCCCCATTTGTATTCAACAGTATTGGCTTCCACTATCACAGGGGATCCCTGGACGTTTTGCTGCATCCATTGAATGGCTCGGTAGTCCTGGCTTAAGTCCATCAACCTGTCCATATCGGCATATGTGGATGTCTTCATGAACTCGAGCCCATCCAGTGTTCTAGGGGTTATGGGTGACATGCGGTCGCGCATCTTGTCAGTGGCAGCAGTTACAGGATACAGGCTGGCACCGATGAGTAAGATAGCCAGGGCTGCCTGCCAGGTCGAAACCATGCCTTCCTTCCACACTGTCTTCACCGCTGGCATTAACCACAACAATGCCGCCGCAGCGCTGATACTGAGCAATGTCCATGCCTGGTAATAGAATTTGAATACAGTATTCATGCGTCCCACGTCGCCAACCAGTACGAACAGTTCAACAAATAATGTCAGCACCAGGGCGGTTCCGATCATGAAATGCACGATGCGTTTCTGGTCAGTCTGGCCGGGACGCATTAATAAGATCAAATCCCAGGCAGCCAGCAGTCCAACCATCCAGCCGATTTTTATTCCCAGTAATGTCAGCAGGATCAGGATGGCAGCCAATAACATCGTCAATACTTGTAAATAAACCAGGTATGGTTTTATCTTTTTGAGTGAAGAAGCGGGAGTAGCTGCCAGCCATTCTCGCGTTTCCCACACGAACCAGGTTACTATCAGGAATAGCGGCAGACCCCAGTGCACCAGGTATGAACTTAAGGGTGAATGGTCTCCCATCCACCTGTCAATACTGCCGTAAGCCTGGGCGTAGTATTTTGAGAATGGCAGGAAGAAAACACTTGAAACCGCCAACAGAAAAGCAATAACGAGAAAAATATATACAGCTTTTCTCAACCAGGATGGCCACTGCGGGAGTAGTCTTTGAGGTGGTTCGCCATGGCGCAAGATCGTGTACGTAATCGACGCGATGATCAAACCCAGGTAGGTCGGTAAATCCCATGTGTTAGTCGTCCTCAGAATTCCCAGGCACAATCCACCAAACAGCAGCGTGACCAACACTTCAATTGTGAATCGAACTGGACTCATGCCCTTTCTATCCCACCTGTTATACAGGATGCTGATCGCCCATCCCAGCACCAGGATGGTGATCGGCAGCGCAATCATATGGGCATGCAGGTCAGCATAAGTGAACGTAAAGAATGGGAATTCAGTGATTGTATCCCCAGGAAGTGCTCGAGAAGGCGTCCAATACCATTCTCCAATACCTACGGGCAGGTTGGCACCTTTAGCATATTCTGCCAATCCCTTAATGAACCAGGTGATATGCTCAAACAGTTTTGCGCCTTCGATCGTCCCGCCTGGCGCGGTGATCTTTTGAAACGCCTGCCAGATCATTCTTACCGAGCCCAGGTTGCCAATGATCAGCGCAAAGATAAGGCTAATGACACCTGCAGAAAAGCTTCTCCTGTCGGAAATCCTGGTTTCTTCCTTCGTCGGGGATTCGCCGCTTGTGATCCTGCGGTGTATCAAGTTCCAGCCAATGCTGAATGCGCCTAGCCCGGTTAATGCAAAAAGAGTTGGAATAATAAAGTTGTACGCCACCGCGGGGATGATGCCTAACAACTTGGTCGGCACCGCTGCGATCACAAAACCAAAGTAGTAGTAATTGATATATCCACCTGCATACCATGGATCATACGGCGGGAATACAGTGCTCTTGAGCACCGCCGTAAAATAGGACAGGTCCATCGGTTTTTCACCGCCCCGCCATGGATGCCACAGGTCCGGATTGCTCCAGCGGATGAACAGCATCAACGCAAATAGCGCCAGCATCACCAGTTCAACTTTTAAGAAATAACGTTTTCTTGTTTGGAGCTCCAACAGTAGCCCTTCCCGCTGTTGGTATGCCAGGAATCCGTTGAGGATTACCAGTCCGGAAATCACGCCTATGATTGTCAATCGCGAGAATTGCCCGCCAACCGAGGCGATCAACCACGTGAAGTAAGCCAGGAGCAGTATCGCCGTCAACCTGCTGAAGGGATACCCCTTATCGGGTAATCCCTTGAAAACCAACCTGACAAGAGGGTACACGATCAATCCCAGCAGGCTGATCACCAGGTACCACACCAGCAGCGCCAGCCAGGGGTAAACGTTCAATGCAGAAGTTGCCGGGAACAATTCAGCCCAGGTACCGCCAGAGGTTTGAAGGCTTTCCGCCTCATCCGAAAGGAATAAATTACCCTTAAAATCACTGGCCTGCTTGGGAGTCAGGTTTACGACATTCCCAAGGTCCACACTCCCCAGGATCTGCCTGACCGCATCTTGATTGTAAGAATCAGTCTTTTGGAAGATCAGTACCTTCGGGTGGTCATACACAGTAAATGCTTCTTCAGCAAGCTGGTCATTGATATTCCACTTGCCGAGGTTAGGATCACTCTGGAACACTGCGGTAAGCTCAAATCCCAAATTGCCCGTGAACATTTCTGGCCTCGCCACGGCGTAACACCAGAGGATATCTTTGCCTTCGGGACAACCCAGCAGTGAGCGATAATAAGCACTGGTTAACGGATAGCGTTCCGGTACTCGCACAGTTGTTCCCCATTGCCGGTTGGAAGTGATGAGAATCACATCCGATTGGTCCAGGGTTTCATAAAATCGTTCCAACTTCTCTGCGTTATCGTTCCAGTACATTTCCAGGTTGCGATTGTTACCGTATAAACCAGTCTCATAACCGAATGGGCCGTATCCGAGCATCCCCAGGGGTATTGCATCATCCCAGGAGGATTCCATCACCAGCGCGTCGTTGAAGAATCCGAGTGCTCCTGCTTCCGCATCAAGAGCAAGCTGAATGATATAAACTTTCCCTTTTTCTAGTACTGCGGGTTTTTCAAGCTCCAGCCAGCGGGTCTCCCCGCGTGGGTCTTCTTCTCCCGCGCTAAATTGATCTTTAATCGAACCAAATCCTAATGGTTTGTCCCGCTGTGCCGGATCGAAGATAGACACAACGAGTGTTTTCTCATCCGGCAGACTGAGGATATCGCTGACGTGACCGAACTGGATCTTGGCCACCGCTCCGTCTGCTTGTGCGGTGAAGGTGCCCTCAAATGGGGTGTCGGCAGTTAATCGATGCACTGGCTGAGAGAAATATCGGGTCCGTTCACCTGATTGAGATGTAATCTCGAGTGAGACTCCTCCATCAATTTTAAGAATTGTGTTGAGTTCTGCTACCTCGAGCACCAGTTCGTAATATTTTCCCTTCTCAAGTTTAGCCGGGAAATCAAATGGAATTTCAACTGCGCCGCCCTGGATATCCATCGAAGTATCAAATACCGATTGGTAAAAACCGCTGGCTTTGAAATTTGCGCCATTCGTGAGGGGTTCGCGAATATACACCAATAACGAAATTGGATTGACATTTTCCTGGGCAGCAAGGACATGTTCTATCTTAAAGTCAGTGACTGTCACATCCTCTGATGGGGTATATCCATAAACATACGGTTTGTCAGAAGAAATATAAGCCGAGTTTTGATAGGCTACCGGTTGCATGAATTGCATACCAGATTTTGGATCCACCTGTAGATTTATTGCGGCAGGGATGTGACCGTAAATCCATTCAGAAGCCGCCACTCGCGTCACCGGTCGGGTGTAGATCCTTGTAAATGCAAATGCCCACAATGCACTCGAAATTATGGTGACAACTAACAGAATTACTGAGATTACTTTGTTCCAGTGAAAATTGATTCTGGTTAATTTCCTCACCGGGTTTGGCACTGAATCCCACAATCTTAGGATAAACCAGGCAGCGATCAAAGCTAATGCAGGATAAATTGGCATCTGGTAGCGCATAGCCCGCACCGGATTGATTGACTGGGTAATAAAAACAAAGGACACCCAGAAGAAGATCAATAGGTGTTTTTTCCAATCCCCTTTAAATGACCGCCAGGCCATCCAGGCAAAACCAGCCCACGCGGTAAGCCCCAGCGGTAGCCCCAGTCCCCATTTGACTATGTTCGTCCAGGCAAACGTGATCGGTCGCCGTGCCCATTGAAACGCATATGGTACATCCACCTCGCCGCTGCTGATATGGCTTAATTCCTTAAGGTTACTGATCCAATTCTTATTGATACTTAAGCCAAAGAAACCTGGTCCCATGAAGGAATAGGGTTGGAAGAACCGAAAGGTGAAAAAGGCAATAACTCCCGCCAGCACCAGATTCCTGAGGATGTACCCGGTCTCTGCCTCTCGTTGTTCAGGTTTGAGGTTGAGGTAATACACCAATGAACTCAAGGGGAGGACAAACGCCAAAGCATATACACTTACCTTGGATGCCAGGGCCATCCCAAAGAATAATCCAAACATGGCGTAGGGAACAAACGGGCGCCAATTTTCAAGCCACCAGGTCTTTTTTATCAGAAGATTCAGGCTTGGGCTCATCGGGTAAATTGCTTCTGCTATTCTTCGCCACACTGATACACAATGCTGCATAAATGGACACATACACAAAAAAGGTAGCAAAGGTGTCAACTGCAAAAAAGTGAGAAAGTTGAATTGGTAAAACAGATAAAGCAAAGAACAATGCTGCCAGCAATCCTACCCTGGCATTACGGTACAGTTTCCTCCCGATCAGAAATATAAAAAGAATCGTTCCAAGGTCAAAGATTCCAGACAACACCCTGCCCACAACGTGTATCTGGTCATATCCGGTCCGTCCGAGCCATTGACCAACATACCGCACGATGAATATCGGCAGTGTTCCGTAAACATAAAAGTTATAGCCCCGGTTATTGGGGTTTAAGCTGGAATTGGCTGTGTCAAAATACTCTGAGAGCGATTTTAACCGGAGTGATGCTTGACTCCACCATGGTCAAAAATCGTTCATCCGGATGCAGATGGTGGTTGTCGTCCCATTCGATACCCGTGAATCTAAAATAAGCTCCGATCAACAAGACGCCAAGCAGCAGCACATTCCAAACCCAGGAGAATACTGGGAAGATTCCTGGGGATTTTCTTTGCCCGGATTGTATTGATCTCTGACTCAGTTGTCACGCTGCTAACTCCGCTCCAATGAATTTAACTTAATTCTTTTTTGATCTCTTCAAATAAAAGTTCATATTCCCTCGCAACACTTTCCGGATTGTACATGGAAAAATCGGTCTGCGGTGTGCTGTAGGAGGCTTTTTGATCCAAAACTTCCAGGATCGAGTCTGCTAAAGCATTAGCATCTCCAATTGGAAATACCTTTCCCATTTTGTGGATCATCACTGGCTGCCGGACTCCCGGCAGGCTGGATGCCACGCATGGAACTCCATTCATCATTGCCTCGATTTGCACAAGACCAAAGGCTTCGGTTGAATTAAGACTCGGCAGTACAAGGATGTCCAGGTTTGGGAAAAATGCCGCCATTTGGCGTGGATCTAAAGAACCCAGGAATTGCCAGTTACCACTATCCTCATAATTCTTTATTTTCTGCGCTAACCGCTGAAAATAATCTTCTTCACCGATGATGTTCTGGTAAGGTCCTACGAATTGCACTAGTGCAGTTGGGTATCTCTTGAGTACTTTTGGCAGCGCATTTAACAGAATTTCCACACCCTTTTCAGTAGCAAACCTTGCAGCCATTCCAATGACAGGGTGTCGATTCTCTGGGTTGTGTAAATGTTCAAATTCACTGATTAATTTTGGCGTCGTTTCGGGTAGTATTACAGGCGGGGGAATGATCTTCACCTTTGTAGTTGTTTTTTCAGGTACGGAGAATTTTCCGCATAATCCCGGGTGTAAGTAACAATCCGGTGGGTGAAGACCGCTGTCAGCCAATTCATAAAACTTACCGCCAGGTTGGCCAAGCGGTTTAATAACCCTGGTGGCAGTAGCAAGTCACAGTGATACGTGATCACAGTGGGTTTCTTCAACAGCCGTCCCCTCAGGGAAATTCCAGCCGCATCGAATTGCGGCAGGTGAAGTTGGATTACATCTGTTTCGGCGGCAAGTTTTGAAGCCAGCCTGCCAAAGGACGGCATGATCACGCCTTTACTCAAGCGAAAAAGCACAGGCACACGGATTATCCTGAAGTTGTCACATACTTCTTCCCGGGGGAGTGATTTGTCAAATTGAGAAGTCAAAATCGTAACGTCATGCCCTAATTTGGCAAATGCTTTTGCCAATCGTTGAGCGTAGATCGTTAATCCACTGATGTGCGGACGGTAATATGTTAGAACGATCAGTATCTTCATGTCAGATCACTTGAATAAGCTCTGGTTTTCCTGTACCCAGGTAAATAATCTCGAAATTCCTTCTTCAGCGCTTACTTTAGGTGACCAACCCAACATTTTTTTTGCTTTGCGGATATCTGAGATGAATACTGGTTGGTCTCCCGGGCGCCAATCTGACTGTGTGGTCGCGATCTTCCTGCCCAGGAACTTTTCCAGCATTGGGTGGAATTCCTGCCAAACAGAAATCGTATTTTGCCTCCCACCACCGATATTGAATATTTGTCCGCCAAGCGCTGGCAGTCTCTCAAAACCCGCATCGTAGGCATCCATCAGATCATCCACAAATAAAATGTCGCGAACCTGTTTGCCGTCGCCATAGATTGTGATCGGTTTGCCGGTTACAGCCGCAATAATGAACCAGGCAACCCAACCTTGATCTTCAACGCCAAATTGCCGTGTGCCATAAATACAGGACTGCCTTAACACTAGTGTCGGCAGATCATAGATTCTAAAATAATCGCGCACGTACTGGTCTCCACTTCCCTTAGAGCAGCCGTATGGTGAATGGAAATCAAGTGCTTGGTTTTCGTCTGCCCCCAATGGAAGATCCTTGTAATCATACCGTGTGGCTTTCTCAACTACTTCCACGTTCTCCATGCCGCCGTATACCTTGTTGGTTGAAGCGAAGATCAATTTGGGTTTGGTACCCGTTTTTCGGGCAGCCTCCAGGACGTTAAAAGTCCCCTGGGCATTGATCGCAAAATCTGTTTGGGGATCAGTAACTGAGGTGGTAACCGCCACTTGTGCTGCCAGGTGCAAAATCTTTTCAGCGCCTATGACCGCTTTGCTGATCGCCTCCAGGTCGCGCACATCTCCTTTTATGAGTTCAAAAGATCCCTTACCATAAATTCCTTCCAGCCACTCCAGGTTTCGCTGTCCGCCGGGTCTCGAAAGGTTGTCAAAAATCTTGATAGACTCTCCGCGCTTGAGGCATCGCGCCGCATAATTCGACCCGATAAAACCAGCTCCTCCAGTGATTAACGTAAATCCATCCATTGCCACTCCTTAATCCAACCCTATAGGTTTTGGCTGTGATTCTTTTTTCATGACTTCCCCAATAAACGCAGACAAACTTGTTCCATCACGGTTTAGCCCCCAAATCCCTAAAATTCCTACCATTATGAATTGAATGAGGTGAAGTATCAGCGCATAAGCAAAACCTGTGCTCGCTGACCCTCCAATGAGAACTACAGCTCCTGTAAAAGCAGCCTCAAATACACCCAGGGCGGCTGGTGCAGATGGAATGGCCACACCCAATGCCAGGATTGCAGCTATGAATGCTCCAGTCCATAACGGTGAACCTGGAACAACCTGGATCATGGCAAAATAATAAATCACCGCCCAAACCGTCCAACAGGCTCCTATCCAAAAGAGACTGAGGAAGAATTGTGATGGTGTCCGGATTGTTGAAAACCCTTCAATTAGACTCTTCATCTTGGGGATAACGATCGTATAGATTCGTGATTTGTTCTCATGTTTGCTTATCCAGGCGATGACTTTTTCCTTATAGCGTGTTAACAAAAATAGACAAATCATTCCTGCGATGATCACTGTCAACGCAATCAATGCAATCGGTTTTGCCCAGTCAAGTCCTGGGAGAAATGGAAGCGTTAGAATGAGCAGAAAAGCGGCGAATGCGATATCAAATGCACGCTCGATCACGATTGTTGAAAGCGTATAAAAAGTCCCCAGTCCTGAGCTCCGACCTACAAAAAAAGATCGTCCAAATTCCCCGCCCCTGAACGGGAGGATATTATTAAGAAAATACCCTTCGCTGACACCGAAGAAGGATTGAATTAGGCTGATCTTATTCCCAAGGATGGTTTGCCAGGCCTTTCCCCTTACAAACAATCCAATGATGTCCAGGACAATAATTACCATGATGAATTTCCAGCTGACGGTTGCCAATGCGGTCTTTAGGTCTTCTAAATTTACGAATTTGAGAACCGCAAAGATTGCCAGTAAACTGATAAATATGCCCAGTCCCAGGCGCAACCAAATGGATTTGCTCTTTTTTTGTTCTTCCATTAATCCCCCTCAAGCCGCAGAACAGCCATGAACGCCTCTTGAGGGATCTCCACATCTCCCACCATTTTCATGCGCCGCTTCCCCTTTTTTTGTTTTTCGAGAAGTTTCTTTTTTCGCGAGATATCCCCGCCGTAACATTTTGCCAGCACGTCCTTGCGCAGAGCTTTTACATTTGCACGGGAGATTACCCGCCCGCTTGCCGATGCCTGGATCGCAACATCAAACATTTGTCTCGGTATGAGTGATTTTAATTTTGTCACCAGGAATTGACCTTTATGGTAAGCATCTTCCTTGTGAACGATTGCAGCAAGCGCATCCACTGGTTCATTATCCACAAGGATCTCAAGTTTAACCAGGCTGCCAGGTCGGTAATCCAGAAGATGGTAGTCCATCGAAGCATAGCCGCGGGTGCGGGATTTGAGATCATCAAAAAAATCAACGATTAATTCAGACAATGGAATGTCGTAGTTTAACTGCACGCGTTTGGGAGCTGGATAATCCTGTGAGATGAATGTCCCGCGTCGGTTGGTTACCAGATCCATGATGGTGCCGTAGAATTCAGTCGGGCTGATAACTTCCAGCCGCATCCAGGGTTCACGCACTTCCGTGATATCAACTTCATCAGGCAGTTTGGCTGGCGAAGAAACCGGGATGGTTTCACCATTAATTAATGTCACCTCATATTCAACCGAGGGGGCAGTAACCACTATATCCAGGTTGTATTCACGCTCAATACGTTCCTGGATGATTTCCATATGAAATAAACCCAAAAATCCGCATCGGAAACCAAAATTTAACGCCGTTGAGAGTTTCGGGTACAAATATCAGAGAAGCGTCGTTCAATTGGAGTTTTTCAATTGAATCTTTAAGCTCAGCATAGTCTTCCCCATCCACCGGGAAAATACCCGCAAACACCATCGGTTTTGGGTGCCGGTAACCCGGCAGAGGTTGTGTCGAAGGATCAGCAGTGAGGGTAAAGGTGTCTCCGACACGGCATTCCTTGACTGTTTTGAGCCCGGTTGCCACATATCCAACATCCCCTGCAACCAGTTCATTGATCGGCACCATTCCTGGTGCAAAAATTCCGATTTCAACAGGTTTAACATCTGCGCCTGTTGCCATCAATCGCAGAGAATTGGTCGTTTGAATAGTTCCTTCGAGCACGCGGATATAAGCCACCACGCCTTTATAGGAATCATAATGCGAGTCAAATATCAATGCCCGAGTCTGGGCATTTGCATCTCCCTTTGGTGCCGGGATCTGTTCAACAATCGCCTTCAATACACTCTCTACGTTAATTCCGTCTTTCGCGGAAACCCGTAAAATGGATTCAGCCGGTGTACCAACCAGTGCTTCAATTTCCTCAGCCACCTCATCCGGTCGTGCAGAGGTCAAATCGATCTTGTTGATGACCGGAAGAATTGTCAGGTTGGATTCAATTGCCATGTAAAGGTTAGCCAGGGTTTGTGCCTCAATACCCTGGGTGGCGTCCACCACAAGGACAGCTCCTTCGCAGGCTTCAAGCGCACGGCTTACTTCGTAATTGAAATCCACATGTCCCGGAGTATCGATCAGATTCAGCTCATACTCTTCTTCGTTATACATATATTTCATCCGTACCGCCGATGCCTTGATGGTCACCCCTTTTTCTCTTTCGAGGTCCATCGTGTCCAACACTTGTTCCATCATATCCCGGTCTGAGATGGTACCTGTAAGCTGCAGCATACGGTCTGCCAGTGTGGATTTCCCATGGTCAACATGGGCAATAATACAAAAATTTCGGATCAGGTTTATAGACATAATCGGAGTTTAGTATACCTTAATAACAATTTAGACCTGGAAAAATTAAGGTTCCATCTCCAGTGGAGTTTCTAACCCTAATGAGCTTATCCAGTCGTGCGTCATCGTTTCAATTTGCTCAGAATTCACCAGGTGAACCAGGAATTCAATATTCCCTTTTGGGCCAGTCAGCGGTGACTTAATTAACCCTGTCACCTCAAACCCGGTCAGCCCTGCAAACTCGAGTATTTCCGTCAGGATTCGCCTGTGAATTACCGGGTCCCTGATAACGCCCTCTCCTTTGGCGGCATCCTTCCTCCCGGCTTCAAACTGCGGCTTGATCAAGGCAACTACATCAACCTTTTTACTCCCCAGCCATTTTTTAACAACCGGAAGTAAAGTTTTTAATGAGATGAAAGATGCATCGATTGACACCAGGTCTATTGGTTCTGTAAAACCATCCACATACCTTGCATTGGTTCTTTCCATACTAATGACCCGCGGATCCTGGCGTAATTTCCAATGCAGAACACCGTACCCCACATCAATCGCGAATACTTTCACGGCACCATGTTGCAGCAGGCAATCGGTAAATCCTCCCGTACTGGCTCCCACATCCACACAGGTTTTTCCCCTCAAGTCTTCTATAGCAAAAGCGTGTAAGGCAGCGTCTAACTTTTCACCGCCTCTGGAAACGAATGGAGGTGGTTTATCAATAGTTACATTGTCGATTTCAGTCACAGATTCTGAAGGTTTTAGGCAGACTTGTCCATTTACACGCACGCTGCCCGCCATGATAATCCTTTGCGCTGCCGAGCGGCTTTCCGCCAACCCCGATTCTGCCAGGTGAATATCCAATCTGGTTTTGTTCATAATTGAATTTTACTCGTGAAAAGTAGTTGTGATATATTTATCACATGTTGAAACATATCCTCAAAGCTATGCGTCCCAAGCAGTGGACTAAAAACGCGTTTGTCTTTGCTGCCTTGATTTTTGATCGCAAATTGTTCGATCTGACTTCACTGGAACGCACGTTGATGACTTTTGGATTGTTCTGCCTGCTTGCCAGCAGTGTTTATATCATCAACGACATCATGGATATTGATGCTGATCGCAGTCATCCGGTCAAGAAAAACCGCCCCATCGCATCCGGGAATTTGCCGGTCAGCCTCGCCATCATTATCGCGATTCTGCTGCTTGCTGTTGCTTTGGCGGGTTCTTTTTTACTAAATATTGCCACATTTTTAGTTTTCCTCATCTACTTCGTCCTGAACCTGGCATATTCCAAATGGCTTAAACACATCGCCATCATCGATGTTCTTGTAATTGCTGCGTGTTTTGTTTTGCGCGTTGCTGCGGGAGTTTCCGTAATCCAGGTGGAACGTTTTTCTCCCTGGCTTTATGTGGTGACAACCCTGTTCGCCCTCTATCTTGGTTTTGGTAAACGGAGAGCCGAAATATCCCTGCTCGTCCCTGAAAACACATCAACACACCGAAAGGTCCTCGAAGGATATTCCCTTAACTTTATTGATCAGTTGATTACTATTGTTTCCTCCACAACCATCATTGCCTACTCGTTGTACACTTTTTCCGCTCCTAACCTACCTGAAAACCATACCATGATGCTGACAGTTCCATTCGTCCTCTACGGTATATTCCGTTATCTCTCCCTTATCCAGATCAACAAAAAGGGAGGAGAACCGGAAGACCTCCTCCTCAACGACCGCCCTCTGCAAATTACCATTGTTTTGTGGGGGATAGCCGTGATCCTGATTTTCTACTTATTCATGTGACCCTATGCCAGCCATATCCAGTTCTGCTCCCGGTAAGATAATTCTTTGTGGCGAACATGCTGTTGTGTATGGCCAGCCGGCCATCGCTTTACCGATTATGGATGTACAGACCCGCTGCGTGATTTTAGCTAAACCCAACGCCCAATCTCAACAGGTGATGATTAAAGATAACGCTTTTGGTCTGGACTCAGAACTTCGCGCTTTGCCGCCCGATCACGCAATCCGCAAGACGATAGATATGGTCCTCTCGGTATTGGAAATCGACCACATGCCAGCATGTGAGGTTCAAATTAATTCCACCATCCCATACAGCGGGGGATTAGGTTCAAGCGCCTCAATTGCTGTTGCGCTCACCAGGGCAACTTCCAATTTCCTGGGTCATCCTCTTGATGATATTAAAGTAAACAAAATTGCTTTTGAAATTGAAAAATTACACCACCGTACCCCATCCGGAATTGATAACACAGTGATCGTTTATGCAAAACCAGTTTTTTATATCAAAGAGACTCCCATCGAACTTCTTGAAATTATTCATCCAATGGTCTTGCTCATTGCCGATTCCGGCATCAAAGGTTCCACAGCCAAAGCAGTTGACCTGGTGAGAAAACGATGGAGATTGTCCCCAATCGAATTTGAAGGGTATTTTGTAGAAATCGGTGGAATTGTATTAAAAATCAAACGCCTTCTGATGACGGGAAATTTCGAAGAAATAGGCAGCCTCCTGACCAATAACCACCAATTACTTAAGGAAATTGGCGTTTCATTACCGGAGTTAGACCACCTCGTGGATATTGCCATCCGTTCTGGAGCTTATGGAGCTAAACTCTCTGGCGGCGGGATGGGAGGGAATGTTGTGGCGTTGGTCCCTCCTGACCTGGTTGACCAGATCAGAAGCAATCTCCTGCGCTCCGGTGCTGCCCACGTCCTGGTGACGCATATCAATCCACCAGCCGGCGGTTAGCATGAGCCTGGTTTTCTTGAAATTGGGTGGTTCTCTGATCACTGATAAAGATAGAACAGATACTCCTAATCTTCCCGTGCTTTCCCGTATTTGCCATGAAATAGCTGCTGCGTTAAAGGATGAATCTGCTCTTCAACTGGTTCTCGGACATGGGTCTGGCTCATTTGGTCACCATGCAGCACACCGCTATCAGACCCGCCAGGGAGTGCATTCTATTGAAGAATGGATGGGATTTGCGCATGTGTGGCAAAGAGCCCGGGCTCTCAACCAGATCGTGGTTGAGACTCTGGTAGCAGCCCACATCCCTGTGGTTGCGTTCCCACCATCCAGTTTCCTCATCACTCGCAATCACAATATCCACTATTGGGATACAACTTCAATAAGATCAGCGTTGGATCATCGACTTGTCCCTCTCCTCAATGGCGATGTCGTTTTCGATAAGGAACTTGGGGGGACGATTGTCTCCACTGAAGAATTATTCACTGCACTTGCAGAAACGATTCTTCCAGACCGGATCCTGCTGGCGGGAATAGAACCAGGGGTTTGGCGGGATTATGAAAAACGTGAAAATATTTTCGAGCAGATAAACCCTGAAACCGCTTTGCTTCCCGACCCCAATTCCATGCAATCATCAAGTATCGACGTAACAGGGGGTATGCTCTCGAAGGTACAGGGTATGCTGCAAATTGTCCGGCAGCACCCGCAAGTAAAAGTGACAATTTTCTCAGGGTTGAAATCTGGTACTATTTATCACTCACTAATGGGAGAGTCATTAGGGACGGTTATTGAAGCGAACGAAAGGGATATGCAATGATCTACAATCGGGAAAACCAGGAGAAACTTGAAGGTGTACTGCTCGCAACATATGCTATTCATGCCGCGAACTCTAGGGGGAGAAAATATCCTGAAGCTGAACCCAGTTTTCGCACTTGTTTTCAACGCGACCGGGATCGCATATTACATACCTCGGCTTTCCGCCGCCTCGAATATAAAACTCAAGTGTTCATCAATTACGAGGGTGATTACTATCGTACTCGCTTGACTCACACGCTCGAAGTTACCCAAATTGGCCGAAGTTTGGCTCGGGCATTGGGTGCAAACGAAGATCTGGTCGAATCCATTTGTATGGCACATGATATGGGGCATCCGCCCTTTGGACATTCTGGTGAAGCTACATTAAATAAGTTAATGAAGGGTCATGGCGGCTTCAATCATAATCACCATTCCTATCGTATCGTTACAGAGATTGAGAAACGTTATCCCCAATTTCCAGGGCTCAACCTCTCATGGGAGGTACTTGAGGGAATGGTAAAACACGAGACCGAGTACGATAAGACAGATGCCCTCGATTTTGATCCTGCGTTACGTGGTCACCTCGAAGCCCAGATCACCAATGTGGCAGATGAACTAGCCTATACCTCTCATGATCTCGATGATGGATTACGCTCCGGTATGATCACAACAGAGATGCTTGCAGGTATTGAATTATGGGACACAGTGGTAGCTAACTTTGGAAGTGAATACTGCACACTGGATGATCTCACGCGGCACCAGATCATCCGTGAGCTCGTTGGATTGGAAGTGAACAGCATGATCACCAGCTCGATGGAGCGCATTGAAAAAAGCGGTGTCAAGACCTCACTTGAACTGCAATCACTGCCATACAATGTGGTCGGATTCGATGACCTGATGCAGAAGCGTAACCGCGTGCTTAAGGATTTTCTTTTCAAGAATATGTACCGCAACTATCGAGTCGTGCGTATGCAGCAGAAAGCCGAAAGAGTGTTGACTGAATTATTTACTGCGTATGCTCATGAACCAGCTATGCTTCCAAATCAATTTCAAGCACAAATTGCAGATAAAGGAAAAGAACGCTCGATTTGTGATTACCTTGCCGGGATGACCGATCGCTTCGCCGTGGAAGAGTATCAGCGGTTGTTTGATCCCTCCTCGTTGCCATAAGCAGCCAATCAAAATTTAATGGAGTAATAATGGATGATGCTACATATTTAACCGAAGATGGAGAAAAAAAACTCCGCGCTGAACTAGAACATCTTACCGGTACTGTCCGGGTTGAACTTTCAAAACGTCTGCGTTCCGCCATCCAAATGGGCGATCTGTCTGAAAATGCCGATTACACTGCTGCCAAGGAAGAACAGAGTTTCATTGAGGGTCGCATCGCTTACATCACTCAGCTGCTGAGAAACGTGGTCACCATTGATGCAAGCAACAGGCAAAGCAGCCGGGTAGACATGGGTTCCAGGGTCACCATCCAGGAAGGTGATGGACCTGAAATGACCTATCTACTGGTTGGTTCTCAGGAAGCAGATCCCATCAATGGGCGCATCTCGTTCAATTCTCCCATTGGCCAGGGATTGATGGGTCATGCAGTTGGTGAAGAAGTACCGGTTTCAACACCAGCAGGAATTAAAAAATTTAACGATCAAAAAAATCGAATAATGACAAACAAAAACCCCGGAGATTATCCGGGGTTTTGTGTTTAGTTTGAATTTACTTTGGCCAGACGGCAATTTCCAGTGTCAGCCGTTCGAAGAAGCTGCCTGAAGGCAGTGCTCCCTGACCGTACACCTGCTCGATTACACGGGCTTCCAACTGAAGAGTGGCAGTTTCCAGCAGGATCTGCTGCCCGGGTTCCACCAGGATGGGTTCACCCTTTGAAGCCAGGCGTTGTCGGATTAGAGGGTCATTCATAGCGTGAGAACTCATCAAAACCTTGGTAACAGTTTGAATATCGTTCTTATCAAACAACCAGACCTCGAAAGCGGTTACCTTTTTTGGATCCCCAACACCGATTGTGTCTGAAATCCCCACACCACACTCGCCAAGGAAAGCCCCTGATGGATCATCTATGCTGAATGAATCATCGTAGAGATCATCTCCAATAACATAGGTGGTCATAAAGTGAGCAACGGGTCCATCAGTGGGAGTTGCGCTCACGGCTGAAGATTTGCCTGCTGCCGGAGGTGCATATTGAGCTTCATTAACCGGGAGGCCTTCCTCTTCCAGGTAATCGCCCTCAGCCTCTGGACTCACTGGCTGTGCGGTTCCTTTTTTCCGGTTTCGGATGAAGAAAATGTAAACCAGGGCGCCACCGATCAAGAAAAATAGTGCGCAGAGCAAAGACAGAAGAACTGTCGAGCTCTTAGTTGTTTTCTTCACGGTTGTTTCAGTGGGAAGCGGAATTTGTGTCGCTTCCACTGGTTGTTCACCAGTGCTGACTCCTGCCAACAATGTGGACTTAAGGAATACAACCGCAGGATCGCTGCCGCTCCAGGCGCAGCCAACACTTTGGAGATTGTCAAATAATCCTGGAGTCTTAACCAGGTCAGTATCAAGAGAATCAATTCTGGCTTTTACAAGTTCCATATTTTGATTCACTGCATAAGAATCGATCACCATGCAAAGGTATTGTTTCTTGAGGTCTTCACGCAAGAAACTGGCGTCGGCGTCTTTCCACTTTACCGGCCACAACCCCCACCCAAGCAAGGGTAATCCGATGATCAATCCAATCACCAATCCGACCAATCCTGCGTATAAAGGACGTTGAAGAAGCGCTTTAATTTTTTCCATTTTTCACTCCTGCTGCCAACAAATTTGGACACCCTGGTTGTTCAATAACTTTGTGGCAAATCCACATTGTAGAAACAACTAACATTGTAGTTGCAATAATTATGCCTATTCCTGAATAACCTCACCAATTTGTTCCATCAGGAAGGTTTCTTCACACTTGGTACATTGAACTTCCTTCTTGTTTGCGATCACAAGTAATCCTCCGCAACTGGGACAAGGTGCTGCGATCGGACGTTTCCAATTGGTGAAATCACAATTCGGGTAATTGCTGCATGCGTAGAAGATCCTGCCTTTGCGCGTCTTGCGCAATACCAACTCTCCCCCATCTTTCGGACAGGTTACTCCGATTTTTTCCAAAAGCGCTTCGGTATGCCGGCAAACTGGGAAGTTGGAACAACTGATGAATTTTCCATATCGTCCCCACCGGATCACCAGGTCATGCCCGCAGTCCGGGCAAATTCGACCGATCTTTTCCGGTTCGGTTTTTGCCACTGGCATTTCTGCCTGGGCTTTCTTCACGGTCGGTTCAAAATCACGATAGAAGTCTCCGATTACCTTTCGCCAGGGTGCCTTACCTTCTGCCACCTGGTCCAATTCCTCTTCCATTTCCGCGGTGAACTTGGTATTGACGATATCCGGGAAATGGTTAACCACCATATCGTTTACCAGGAAGCCGGTTTCTGTTGGAAACAAACGTTTTGCTTCGCGGGTGACATAACCGCGTTGTTGGATGGTGGACAAAATGGGTGCATAGGTAGATGGTCGCCCAATGCCGAATTCTTCCAGTACTTGCACCAAAGTTGCCTCGGTATACCTCGGAGGAGGCTGGGTAAAATGCTGTTCCGGGATCAAGCGTAACAATTTTTGTGGTTGTCCTTCTTCCAGCCCTGCAGGAATCTTGATATTTTCAGGTTCATCTGCTTTCTTGTCTTCATCAGCAGTCTCTTCATAAACGATCAGGAAACCCGGGAATTTAACAGTAGACCCTGACGCCCGGAAGAGGTATCCGTGCACTTTCCCCTTTGCAGAAACTTCAATTGAAAGAGTATCGTAAATCGCGGATTCCATTTGAGACGATACAAACCGTTGCCAGATTAATTGATAGAGCTTAAATTGTTCAGGGGTCAAATACTGTTTAAGGGTTTCCGGCTGCCTTAATACAGAAGTCGGCCGGATGGCTTCATGCGCTTCCTGGGCTGCGACAGCGCGCGTCTTATATTGCGGAACAGATTCAGGAAGGTAGCTTTCTCCGTAGGTCCCTTTGATAAATTCTCTTACTTCTTTAACCGCCATATCAGCGACATTAGTCGAGTCAGTACGCATGTAGGTGATGAGACCGACTGTCCCCTCACCCAGGTCTATGCCTTCATACAATTGTTGCGCGATCATCATCGCTCGGCGGGCAGTATACCCCAATCGTCTTGAGGTTTCCTGCTGAAGTGTGCTGGTAATAAATGGGGCAGAGGGTTTTCTTCTGCGTTCACTCTTTTTGATCTTGCTAATGATAAATCCTGCGCCTTCGAGATCACGCAAATAGCCTTCGGTAATTTCTTTGTTTCCTAGCTCAGGTTCTTTATCATCGATTCTGGCTAGTTTGGTCATATAGGCATTTTTCTTTTGCTCGGGAGTCAGTTCTGCCTCGATTGACCAGTATTCCACTGGATCGAATGCTTCGATTTCGCGTTCACGCTCCACGATCAAACGTAATGCCACTGACTGCACCCTGCCTGCAGAGAGGCGGCTGCGCACTTTTTCCCACAACAATGGGCTAATCGAATATCCAACAAGTCGATCCAATATTCTTCGGGCTTGCTGGGCATCCACTAGGTCCATATCGATATCCCGTGGATGCGAGAAGGCATCATTGATGGCGGGTTCGGTGATCTCATGGAAGACTACCCGATGAGAAAGTTTCGGTTCGATCTGGGCTGCCTCCATCAAATGCCAGGCAATTGCCTCCCCTTCGCGGTCAGGGTCAGTCGCCAGGTATATCTGCTCGGCATCCTTGGCAAGTGCTTTCAATTCTTTCACAACAATTCGTTTTTCATTGGGTACCCGGTATTTAGGCGTAAAATCGTTCTCCACATCAACAGACAATTCTGATCTCAATAGATCACGTACATGCCCCACTGATGCTTTAACCACATACCCTTTGCCTAAAAACCTGCCGACAGTTTTTGCTTTTGCCGGGGATTCCACGATCACCAGTTTGCCGCTGCGCGCTTTAACTTTTTTTGCAGGTTTTTCAAGTCCTTCATGCGCCGGGGTGGTTCCCATTCGGTACAAACTCGTATTGCAAACCGGGCATTTTCCCTTGGTAACTGGGGTGCCGATGGCATTGAATTGGGCGATTGGATCCTGGATTTCCCGCTTTGTTTTACATTTTACGCAATATGCATCCATGTCAACCTCTCCTACAAGAAGGGGGTATATTGATTGGTTCTTAAATACTCTACTAACATCTTCACTTTTTGACTATCACCCCTCGGGCAGACCAATAACGCATCAGAAGTATTAATAATGATCATGTTTTGGATACCCAGTGCAATAATCTTTTTGTTTTCTTCATTCGAAAATACCAACGAGTTGCGAGTATCGAGGGTGATCGTTTCATCAGTCAACAGGATATTTCCCTGTTCGTCAGCCTGCATCACCTCGAATAATGAATCCCAACTACCGACATCATTCCAACCCAGGTCAACTGCGGGCATCACCACAACCCTGTCAGACTTTTCCATGATACCGTAATCGATCGTTTGAGGTTGGATACCTAACCATTCCCTTACAAAATCTTCGGCATCATGGGCTGCACCAATATATGCCTTTATCCGTGTGATGGTGTCGTGGAGTTCAGGCATGAACTTGGCAATTTCTTTTAGGATTTCATCAACCCGCCATATGAACATCCCGGAATTCCAGTAATATTTGCCGGCCTTAATGAAATCGATAGCCCGGTTTTCGTCCGGTTTTTCCTCGAATCGTAAAGCTCTAAAAACCTCATGATCCCGGTAATTGCCAATTTTTTCACCGGATTCGATATAACCATAACCGGTAGCAGGATATGTGGGTTGTACACCCAGGGTGACTAACCAATTTTCAAGGGCGCACTCGCAGGCTGCCTGCATGGTAGTAATGAAACCCTCAACATTTTTTATGAAATGGTCAGCCGTTAAAACGACCATGACTCCTTGTGGATCTTTCTTCAGGATTGCGGCAGCTGCCAGGGCTACTACTGCTGCAGTTCCCCGCGGCATTGGCTCGATCAGGAAGTTTTCTTGCGGTATCTGTGGAGCTATTTTCCAAAGTCTCTCAGCTTGTTCGGCAACCGTGACAATGAAAATATTCTCAGGTTGGAACTCTCCAGCCAGGCGGTCAACAGCTATCTGGAATAAGGTCTTGCCATTAAAAAGAGTCAATAATTGCTTGGGCGTCGCTCTTCTGGAGAGAGGCCACAAACGTGTACCACCGCCGCCTGCCATGATGACCGCATAATTATGCTTAGTTGTTTGCATGACTTAAATACTTGCCTTTCTCATCCCTAATTGCCACATACTTCATTCCGCCAACCTGGGAAACCATTCCCTTTAATTCTAACATTGTCAGCGTGGCTGAAACCTCGCTTATCGGCAAACCTGAGGTCCGGCTCACTTCGTCCACATGCACCGGTTCTTGAGACAATGATTGAAGTAATTTGGTTTCTGTAGGATTAAGCGGAAATTGCTTGCGGTTGTTTTGTTTCTCAGGTATCTGTTCCAATTTAAGCACTTCCAGAATTTCCGACATTTTCAAGAGAGGTCTTGCGCCTTGTTCGATCAAGCGGTTTGTTCCTTCGCTTTGAGGGGTGAGGATACTTCCCGGAACGGCGAACACTTCCTTTCCCTGCTCTACGGCAAATTGAGCGGTTATAAGGGCACCGCTGGTTTCTCCAGCTTCAACCACTATCGTAGCCAGGGACAATCCCGAAATAATCCGGTTTCGAGGTGGGAAGTTGATCCCATCCGGTTTTGTTCCGACAGCATAATCGCTCACTAACGCCCCCTGGGCGCATATTTCCCCAGCCAAACGGGAATGCTCAGGCGGGTAGATCACATCTACACCGCTGCCTAGTACAGCAATCGTCCTGCCGCCGGCTTTTATCGCTGCTTGATGGGCTATTGCATCCACACCGCGCGCCAAACCGCTAATTACTGTCACTCCGTTCTGTGCCAGGAATTGGGCAATTTCATTTGCTACCTGCCTACCATAAGGCGTCACCCGTCTGGTACCAACGATCGCAACCGCCCAGTCGTCTTCCACATTCACTGATCCTTTAATATACAGAACCGGGGGCGGTTGGTTGATCTCCTTCAATCTACGGGGGTAATCAGAATCCTGGATGGTCAGGACTTTTATCCCTTTGGCTTCAATGTTTTTCATTACCCGTTCCAGGTCGATCTGGCTGCGGACTGTGATGAAATTCTCAACTACCTTTGTGGGTAATCCTGCTGAAATTAATCCATCCGCTGGAGCATTCCATGCGGTCTCCAGTGATCCAAAAAACTCGAGGATCTGTCGCATCCGCACAGCTCCAACACCTTTAACAATATTAAACCCTACCCAATAAGCTTTAGGATCCAATTCTTCCCCTACTCCCATTCAGGGATTCGAACCCTCATTTTCCCCGTGTTTTTATCAATTTCCAGAACAATGCTTTTTATCGCCGGAATTAAAATTTCAACTCCGGATTCCGGTTGAATTACATAAACATCGTTTGCGCCAGTATTAATAATTTCGGATATTTTCCCGATGTGTGCACCGTTTTCATCAATCACTTCCATGCCAATTACTTCATGGTGGTAAAACTTCCCCTCCTCAAGAGGTGCGGCATCCTTTGTTTTAATGAATACAAATTGATTGCGGAAGATCCCAACCTTGTCACAATCGTCAAAACCTTCGAAAGCGATCAATAATGTTTTATCAGCTGGTCGAACGGAGGAAATTATCTGTTGTTTGTGATGCGCGCCAATATACACTGTCATCCCGGTGGTTATTGTTTCTGGGAAATCAGTCAGCGCATCCATGATGATCTCACCGCGCACGCCATGAGTCCGGCGCAATTTACCAATGGTTAAGTACACAGGCTCGCCCGTCTGGGGCGAGCCTGGTTTTATGGTTTTCCTGGATTTATCTGAAGAAGCTGGTTTCATTTGGGTTCAGCAACATCAAGAGAGGCTTGTTTACCTTCACGAGCTGCGGCCACGCGCAGGAGAACCCGCATGGAATTCGCCACACGGCCGCCCTTGCCGATTACCCGCCCCATATCTTCCCGGGCAACGTGAAGTTCAAGGTTTTCTCTTCCGCCTGAACGGTATTGAGAGACGAATACCTGTGAGGGATCGTCTACAAGAGATAATGCGATATATTCGATCAATTCTTTCACAGACTCTCCTTCCACTGTTGTTAATGGAGGTTTATAAGTCGAGCCGCTGCGATTGTTCATTGATTACTTGGCATTGATCAAAACAAGGCGTTCCTTGGCGGACTTTTCAGCATCTGCCAGGACGGTTTCAAGAGCTTCGCCTTTTTTGATTCGTTCGTATCTATCCAAAAGTCCGACAGACTTGAACAATTTCATCACTGATTCACTTGGGACAGCACCCTGTTGCATCCAAGCGTAAATGCGGTCTTCCTTGACTTCAAATGTGAATGGTTCGGATCTTGGATTGTAGGAACCAACAATTTCAAGGAATTTGCCGTCACGCGGGCTTTCAATATTAGCTACAACAACACGATATGTGGGTTGGTGCCGTAAACCTGTTCTGCGCAATCGAATTCTTACCATCGTACTTTTCTCCTATTCTTAACAAAAATGATCAAATTTGCGTGACTCAAAAATCCACCTTGGCGAGGGGCGCTGAAGGGAGCGCAAACCGCCGTTTTCATTTTGATCACTTGAACATACGGGGAAATCCTCGCCCGCCTGTTTTCTGCATTGTCTTCATTAACCTTTGTGCATCTCTAAACTGCTTTACAGATACGGTTAACTTCCTGCACTTCAGTGCCCGCTCCCCTGGCAATCCTGCGCCTGCGTGAGGCATTCAGGATATCCGGATCCCGGCGCTCATTACGGGTCATTGAACTTAAAATGGCTTCAGTTACCTTGAGTTGTTTCTCGGTATCCGCAGGAGCAACATTCCTCGCCATTTTGCCCATCCCGCCCGGCAGCATATCCATGATCTGCGAGAGGGAGCCCATCTTCCTGATCTGTTTCAATTGATTTGCAAAATCCTCAAGGGTGAATTTTCCCTTGAGCATTCGCTCGGCATCTTCCTTTTCGATCTTTTGATCAAAAGCGGCTTCAGCCTTTTCAATGAGACCAATCATATCACCCATTCCCAAAATGCGGGAAGCCAATCGGCTGGGATCATACGCTTCTAATGCGTCCACACCTTCGCCAACGCCAAGGAATTTGATCGGAACGCCTGTGACACTTCTGATGGATATGGCAGCGCCGCCTCGGGCATCGCCATCCATTTTCGTAAAGATCAAACCAGTGATTTTTACCGTATCGCGGAAACCTTCTGCAATATGCAGGGCTTCCTGTCCGATCATCGCATCTACCACAAGCAGGGTATCCACCAGTTTTACCTTGCGGGAAATTGCCAGGATTTCATCCATTAACGGCTGGTCTAATTGTGACCGGCCGGCTGTATCAATGATCACAACGCTGTAACCGCCCTTTTGGGCTATGTTAAAAGCTTTGGCTGCCAGGTCGGGTGGTTTAACGCCGTCTTCAGCCACAACTTCCACACCGATTTTTTCTCCAAGGGTCTGAAATTGCTTCACAGCCGCGGGACGGTAAGGGTCACCTGCAACGAGCAAAACGCGCTCACCTTCAGAACGCAATTTTTTTGCCAGTTTGGCTGCAGCCGTTGTTTTGCCAGAACCTTGTAAACCCACCAGCATGATCGCGTAAGGCTTCACCCCACTTAAATTCAACTTGGCAGGTTCTCCGAGGGTTTCGATCAACTCCTCGTTGACGATCTTGATCACCTGCTGCGCCGGATTGAGCGCTTTTGAAACCTCCACCCCGATCGCGCGTTCTCGCAGCCGGGCTGGTGAACTCCTTCACCACGCCATAATTCACATCCGCTTCGAGCAGGGCCAGCCGGACTTCACGCAGCATCACATCAACATCCGCTGCAGACAGTTTTGCCCGTTTGCGCAGTTGCTGAAAGACATCATTTAACCGGCTGGTCAGGTTTTCAAACATTCAGGTTCACACTCTTTAAATATGAAGAAGCCACGCTTGGTGGATACGACAGGCATGATTTTATATTGAGAGAGGGATTCGGTCAAGGTTATGCCTTTCCAAAAAACCTGGGAAAAGATATGCAGAACCAAATCACATGTTCAGGGTTAATCCAGACATATTGGTAATACTTTTGGAGGAGTAGACATGAATAAAGTAATGATCGTCACGGACAGTACATCAACCATTCCAACAGAAATGCTTAGCGGGCACCCAATCAAGGTGCTTCCTTTACAGGTAATTTGGGACCACAAAGTATACAGAGATGGAATCGACATCCAACCCAAGGAGTTTTACGAACGTCTGGCGGTTGAAAAGGTCATGCCCTCAACCTCGCAAACTACTCCTGAAGAATTCAAAGCGGTTTATGAGCGCTTGCTTGCTGAAGGGTTATGACATTCTCAGTATTCACATCTCCAGTAAACTCTCAGGCACCATGGATTCTGCCATCCAGGCAAAACGTGAATTCCCAGGCGCCAGGATCGAATTGGTAGACTCTTTGAGCACGAGCATGGCTCTTGGTTTCCAGGTTCTCAGCGCAGCCCGTATGGCAAATATTGGCGCCAGCCTAAGTGAATGTACTTCGGTTGCAGTCGAAGCCACCAAACATACCGGCGTTTATTTTGCCCTCAATACACTTGAATTCCTGCATCGCGGCGGGCGTATCGGTGGAGCGGCGGCATTCATGGGAACCATGTTGAATCTCAAGCCGTTGCTTGAATTACGCGATGGGCGCATCGAAGCCGTTGAAAGAGTGCGCACGTTTAATAAGACTGTTGACCGCCTTCTCGATTTAGTAGAAGCTAAACTGAAAAACGAAAAGGGTCCGATCCGCCTGGCCGTCATTCACGCCAATGAAGATGAAAAGGCTGAAAAGTTGCTTCTCCGCGCATCTCATCGTTTTTCAAAGACATTGGTTACAGATGCAGTCATCACTGCGGTGAGCCCGGTTCTGGGTACCCACACCGGTCCTGGAGCGCTGGGCATCGCGTTTATGAGTGGTATGTAAAACAGCTCATCTTGTGCTAATTGAGGGGCGATGGCAACATCGCCTCTCTTTATTACCCTCAATTGGTTTCTGGTAAAATTCAACAGACATCAAAATTCGAGGTGCACATTGAAAAACTTTTCCTCCCTGGGTATTCAAATCCCGGATCTCCTTCTCCCCAACCATTCAGTGGATCTCCACAAATGGGCAGTCATCGCCTGTGACCAGTTCACTTCGCAGCCGGAATACTGGCAGAAGGTGGCAGACGATTGTCGGTGATGCACCTTCAACATTTCACATCACTCTGCCTGAGATTTTCCTTGGAAAACCAGAAGAAACTATCCGGCTTCAATCCACCCAGGTAAAAATGAAGGAGTATCTTGACCAGGGGATTCTCATCCCCGCACAGGGGATGGTTTATGTGGAACGGACAGTGGATGGCAAAACCCGCCGTGGACTCATGCTCGCCCTCGATCTTGAGCATTATGATTTTTCGAAGGGTTCTCAAAGCCTCATCCGCGCCACAGAAGGAACCATATTGGACCGTCTCCCTCCGCGCATTAAGATCCGCGAAAAAGCCAGTCTGGAAATCCCTCACATTCTCGTCCTGATCGATGACCCGGACGATTCAGTCATCGGTCCTGTTGAAAAAAACAAGGCTGATCTGCCAATCCTCTACAACTTTGACCTGATGCAATCCAGTGGTCACCTCACCGGTCGCGCTGTAGATTCACAAGACCTTGAGTCCTGTGTTATTGAAGCGTTAACGAAACTTGGTCAGCCTGAGTCCTTCTACTCCAGGTATTCGGTCTCCCATGATCATGGTGTGCTCTTGTTTGCTGTGGGGGATGGAAATCACTCACTGGCAACAGCCAAGTCAATTTGGGAAAAAATCAAATCTGAAGTGGGGTTGGATCATCCTGCCAGGTATGCACTGGTAGAGGTGGAGAATATTCACGACCGTGGACTTGAATTTGCGCCTATCCACCGAGTATTATTCAGCGTAAAAGAAGAACCTGTCCTCGCATTACAAAAATTCTTTGGTACCAGGGTGAAATTTAGCTCAGTGGACTCCGAAATTGAAATGATCAAACAAGTGAACACTCAAACAGGAAAGAACCACCTATTTGGCTTGATCACAGCTTCAGGTCACCAGGTGGTGTCCGTTGACTCTCCCACCAGCACTCTTCCTGTCGGCACCTTGCAGGAGTTCCTGGATTCCTGGCTCAAATCCGGGCAGGCTGGGACGATTGACTATGTTCATGGCGATGATGTGGTTTGCGATTTGGGTTCAAAGAAGGATAATGTCGGCTTTTACCTGCCCGCAATGGGCAAGAATCAACTGTTTAAAACGGTAATAATGGATGGCTCGCTCCCTCGAAAGACATTTTCCATGGGTGAAGCGCATGAAAAACGCTTCTATTTTGAAGCGCGCAGCATCACTTAAGGCTGAGCCGGATGCCCGATTTACTGCAACCCGCAAATCCAGGAGTCAATGCTGATAACACCATAGCCAGTCTGTCTGCGGGTATGACCGCTGATTTTCGGGTAAAGGTCACAGTTATGCTTCATGAAAATCACTCGCGGCCAAACCTTTCTCTTCAGCTGCTGGACGGTGATAATCAGGAATTAGCCAGGTCATTTATTATCAATGTCATTGACCAGAAGACTGATTTCACCTTGCACGCCAGGCAAACGCCGGTAAAATACCCGCTCCGCTTGCGCTGCGAGTCATTTACTGGTGATGACGTCCTGCTCGATTTTAAGGAAGTATTTCTGGAAACCTGAGAAATGCCTAAGATAAACAACAAGGTTGTGACGACGATCCGTGGAGTCCTGCTTACTGGAACTCTGCTAGCGCTTCTCATCCTCACAGGATGCGATTCTCCCGCTGAATCAAGTACACCTGTACCCACTGCAAACAACCCAGTATCAACTAAAACTTCTGCGCCAACCGCCACCCTTACACTAACCCCAACTGCCACAACTATTCCAACGCCAACGCAGGAAATCGCAACGGGTGTTTGCAGCCCGCTTATCGGAATCGGACGCGATAAACTTCGCTTTATTACCTCTAATAAGTATGTCTCTCCTGGCCCGTACATAGAGGGTGGACATCCGGCTTTGGATTTTTCTTTTTACAAATTCGAGACTTTTACTACCTTTAAAAATTTTCCACTGCAGGCTGTTCTCCCGGGAAAAGTGGTTCTCGTGGTAAATAACCGCTTCCCCTTTGGTTACATGCTCCTGGTCGAGACACCCCTGACTCAAATTGATCCCTCTTTCCTGCCATCCATTCCTCAACCGACACCTCTTCCCGTGAGTGTTTACACCACCGAGGACCGCTGTCCAATATCCGGACCCCCGGTGACGTGGGATGGCTCAGGTAAATCCATTTATGTTCTCTACGCTCACCTCGCCCAACTCCCCGAGCCAGTGGTTGGTGAAGACATTTCCTGTGGTCAGCCCATCGGCTTTGCCGGCACAACTGGTAATTCTGTAGAAGAACACCTCCACTTGGAAATGCGTATTGGTCCATCGAACGCTCAATTCAATTCGATAGCTTCGCAGCATTCATCCGCCACTCCTGAGGAAAGGTACAATTATTGCATCTGGTCTTTATCGGGTGAGTTTCAACCCTTTGACCCGGCTATATTGTTGTACCCATAAATAAGGTGCGCGATAATACTTCGAGGAGCGGTAATGCCAAATGGAATCCACGGGTTCAGGATGAACATCAAGTTATGTCTCCTGGTTTCTTTGACCTTCCTGTTGTTAAGTGCATGCTCCGCTGGAAAAACCACACCTGTACCAATCGAAACTGAAAGCGCCTCTCCATCTCAACCTGCCATTACTCAGGTACCTGTAGCGGAGTCCTCAGCTACTGCCACCTTACTTCCGGTCATCGTGGATAATTCTGGCGGTCAAAGCGTAGGTGTGATCACTTTTTCAATGGGAGAAGCCGGTTATCAGCATCTCTTTGTCTACCATCCAAATTTCCTCCCCATCACTAGGTTAACCAACGAACGATGGGATGATATTGACCCGGTCATCAGTCCTGATGGCAGCCAGCTTGTATTTTCCTCCAATCGATCAGGAATTTGGGATCTTTACCTTTGGGATCTTGCCGCCAACGCGCTTCACCAGCTCACAAATTCACCTGAAGTGGAAACCAGCCCGGATTGGTCCCCGGACAATCAATGGATCACCTACGAATCCTATGCCAATCTTCAAACAAACATTATCATCCGCTCGGTCACTGATCCAGCTTCACCGCCAATCCAATTAACAGAAGGCGTTGGTAATAATTATGACCCTGCCTGGTCTCCACAAGGTCGTCAGATCGCCTTTTCAACAGACCGTTCCGGCAGGTCTGAAATCTGGCTGGCGCAATTAGATACTGCCGATAACAGGTTTTTTGTTGCCGCCGGAGATGAAGATGCAGATTTCATCCACCCTGTCTGGTCACCTGATGGCAACTCTCTTGCCTGGGAACGAGCATCCGACAATTCCACCATAGAGGTATGGTCGCCAACAAATGAATTGGGTTCACGCTCTAACGTTGGCTCAGGCAAAACCCCTTTCTGGTCGGCGGATGGTGGAACTGTATTGGCAAAGATTGACACACCCAACCAATTTTTCCTTACTGGGTATTCAGTTCCAAATGGGGTGGCAGTTTATCCCCTTATTGCCCTGCCAGCAAAAGTTTCCGCTTTCCACTGGTCAGGGGGTAATTCGTTTCAGAAAATCATTGCCATTTTGAGTTCACAGGAAGTGACGCAGTACCAAACGCCGTGCCAGCCTGGGCAAACCGCATCCTCCAGTTCAACCGGTCGCTTTTCACTCGTCAACGTTGACTCAATTACCGCGCCGAATCCGCTGCTCTCCGACACCACGGATGAGTGCTTTACCATTCTGCGTGCTGCCATCGGAGAAAAAATCGGGTGGGACTTGTTAGCAACATTGGAAAATGCCGCCCTTCCGCTTACTGCAGCACCTGACCCCGCCATCCCTCAGAATTGGCTCTATACTGGTCGGGCAATTTCTTTGAACATTGCCCCTCTCCAGGCTGGATGGATGACCGTCAGCCGTGAAGATCTCCAGGGAAAAACATACTGGCGAATCTGGGCAAAATGCCTGCAGCAGGATGGTTCTTGCGGACTCCCAATCAAATCTCCCTCGTGGGATTTTCCTTCCCGCGCATCTGGCGATCTTGCGGCTTTTGAAGCCGGTGGAAAACAACTGAACTCCCCGCCTGGATACTGGGTGGACATTACGGATTTAGCACAGCAATTTGGATGGCAGCGGCTGGCATCACTTAATAATTGGCGCACTTACTACCCTGGAATTCTTTTCAATACATTGGTCTATCAGCAGGGAAAATCCTGGCGCCAGGCGATGCTTGAACTCTATCCTGAAGATGTGATTTCTCTGGTTGAGACAGGCAAGTAATGAAGCAGATTTTTCCTCAGAAATCCCAATTGACAAACAACACTCTGTCAGTCACCATGCGGGTCTTCCGATTAATCCTGCTGACGTGCCTCTTATCCAGTATTTCACTCCTCCGCCCTGTCACTCTCGCGGGAGCAAATGCTCTTCAGGTAGGCACTCCTACAATGGCAATAGTTGAAGCAGTAGAGATTACCCCTGCCTCACCGGTGTTTCCAGTCACTGCACAATTCCCACAATCATCATTGGGCAATCCAGCTTATGAGGTTCCCCTGGCTTTATCTCCCAACGACCATTTCTATTTCAGTAATCCATTGTCAATAAACGCCGATCACAAGATTACCTCTGATTACCGCTACGGATATTATTATCCGGAAGCAGACGTCTCCCATACTGGGATTGATATTTCAGGCAACCGCGGTGAACCAGTGTATGCTGCTGCCCAGGGAAAAGTATTCTTTGCAGGGTATGGTTTATTGTATGGCAGTAATGATAAAGAAGACCCTTATGGCCTGGCAGTGATGATTCGCCACGACTTCAGTTATAACGGATATACACTCTATACAGTATATGCTCACCTGGATAAAACCTCTGTTACCAGGGGAGATTGGGTGGATACAGGTACGAAAGTCGGGGTAGTGGGTATGACTGGCGCCACCTCCGGACCTCATTTGCATTTTGAGGTTCGCATCGAGAACGCGCTCGGAAATAAAGTTCAGAATCCTGAGTTGTGGCTCGCACCATCAATTGGCTCTGGTGTGCTTACCGGACGTGTGGAAACGACCGGTGGGGCTATTATGACTTCCAAAAATCTTTGGCTCAAATCTTTGGATACCGGTAAAAACTGGACAATTGTCACCTATTCTCCCAGGATAAAAGAGTTTGATGATTACTACCAGGAAAATTTTTCCGTTGGCAAATTGCCAGCTGGCAGTTATGAAATCTCCACTTACTACAATTATAAACTTTACAAGGCGAATATATTTATTTCACCTGGCGCGGTCAACTACGTTAAGTTTCATGGTACAGCCGGTTTCTCGACAGACCTTCCTCAAATTGAAGCCTCAGCTTTCTTGAAACCTTTGCAGTAAATGAGTTTTTTATTAGATTCCTCCACTTGACAATCTCCCAATCCGGTTTATAAATAAAGATTGTGATTAAATTGAACGGAGGAATATAAATGTTTACAAAAAAAATCGCAGTAAGCAGCATGCTCATCCTTATGAGCGTTATCCTGCTGACAGCCTGCGCAAAAGCAACCCCTACAGTTGACCCAAGTTTAAAGATCACTGAGATTGCTTCTACAGTCCAGGCAGAATTGACCAGTATTGCTTTACTTACACCATCTGCCACTGCCACACTGGAACCCACGGCTACGAGTACAAAAGCTCCCGCCACCCCGACGCTGAATGTTTCGTCGATTACCACCAGCACTCCTACGATGCGACCCGTATTGACAGGCACCGTGCCTGACAGTGCCAAGTACATCAGCGATGTCACCATTCCTGATTATTCAGTTATCGCCCCGGCTACCACTTTTGTTAAAACATGGCTAATACAGAACGACGGCAAAACGACATGGACGAAGGATTACAAATTATTCTGGCTTGAAGGGTTGACCGGTGCCAACACCACCACGTCTGTTTCACTCACGAAGGATGTAGCTCCTGGTGAACAGATTGAAATCAGCGTGACCTTCAAATCACCTGACGCCACTGGTGTCTCTTCCAGTTATTGGAAAATGTATAACGCTTCAGGTTACCTGTTTGGTGAACCACTGAGTATGTTCATCACAGTCGGAACATCAACACTAACCCCAACGGTAACGTCAACTCCCTAGGAATAGGATGCCCTCAGCCAACCGGGGTGCACAAACGATCGAATCAAAAATAAAAGCCAGGGCGCTAAGCCTTGGCTTTTTATTATGTGGTATCACCACTCCGGAACCAATGCAATCCTTCTCCCGTTACCACCAATGGTTGGATAAAAAGCAGCATGGAGGCATGAATTACCTTTCCACTCCATATCACCTGGAATCCAGGAAGGATGTTCATACTTTAATGCCGGATGTCCGATCTATCTTAAGTCTGGGGTACAGGTATCCGTTACACCCAATTACCTCGTTGAATCGCCGGGATCAGGGTCTTATCGCAGGCTATGCTGTCGGGGTTGATTACCACCAATCCTTGCCTGTTATTCTGGATACCCTCATCACATTTATTCGATCAAACACAGGAAAGGATGTTCACGCCCTGAGATTTACAGACAGTGCCCCGATACTGGAGCGTGAACTTGCACAACGCGCCGGGCTCGGATGGATTGGCAGGAATTCCTGCGTCATCTCCCCCAACTTTGGTTCAAATTTTCTGCTCGCAGAGATTTTAATTGATTTTCCACTTGTTCCAGATTCCCCAGACAAATTGGATCATTGCGGTACTTGCCAGCGCTGCATCAAAGCCTGCCCCACCGGCTGCATTAATAGTGACCGGACAATCAATGCATCTCGCTGCATTAGTTACCATACCATTGAGAATAAGGAGCCCATTCCTTTCGAGATCTCGGAAAAAATCGGGGTGTGGTTGTTCGGTTGTGATGTCTGCCAGATGGTTTGCCCATGGAATCAGAAGCCGCAGAACAATATTGTTGGTATTCCCGCTCTCTCCCTCTCAATTCCCGAGTTGATCCAGGTTCTTTCATTTTCTCCTGAAGAATTTTCAACCCGCTATGCCCGATCGCCAATTCTTCGGGTTAAATGGAATGGTTTCCTGCGCAATGCCCTGGTAGTATTAGGGTCCTCAGACCCTGAGCTTGCTTTGCCCGCTCTTCAAAGGTTTATACAATCCAATCATGATGAAAACTTATTGGCTGAAGCTAATAGGTCACTTCAGAAATTGATAAAAAATCCCCCGGTTTGATCCGGGGGATTTTACTATCTTGTGGTTTACGGTTTTGGCGTAGGCGTTGGAGTGGCAGTCATCAATGAGAGTGTACTCGTTGCCTGCTTGGTCGGCGTTGGTGTAACAATATTCACGCGTATCTGCAAAATGGTGCCTGGGTAGATCAGGTTAACATCTGTGATCTTGTTCTTGGCAATAATGTCATCAACAGTGCTGTTGAACAATGATGCAATATATGCCAGTGTATCTCCCATCTGCACAGTGTATGGGATCACAGTCCCTCTAGGCAGATCGCTTGGGATTTGCGTTGGGGTAGGAAGTTGCTGCCCGGGTGCAGGGATGATGATCTTCTGGCCGGGGATGATTGGGCAGATACCATCAGTAATGGTAAGGTTGTTTATCGCCAATAGTACTAACAGATCAACACCAAATCGGTTAGCCAGGTCCGAACAATTATCATCCGAAAGTACTTCATAGATTTGCGGACCTGATGCCGTGGCCGTTGCAGACGGTGTAAAGGTTTGCGTCGGTTCGGGTGTATCAGATGCCGTTGGAGTTGGTTGTGTGGCTGTTGGCGTGAAAGTTGCCGTGGCTGTTGGAGTCTTCGTGGCAAACAACCCGCCAAATGATTTAGATCCGGTCGCAACCACTACAATGATGATGATTCCTATCAACGCCAGGATACCAGCCAGCACGCCTAGAACGAATGGCATCACTTTTTGGCGCTTTTCATATTTCTTGATTACTGATTGTGGAGAATCAGAGTTGCTCATAGTTAATCCTGTATTTTTCTTCCATTCTAATGTTTGATATGAATTGTAGCGATGTTTACAGTTTCAATTATTTGTGCAAATTACCCGATTTCTAAAAACATCATACCATAAAAAATCAAGGGTATTTATGTCCAAAATTAATGTCGTTCTAAGCCTGCATGTTATAATCAGTTTCATTAGTTAAATCTTTTGTTAATTCGCGGAGGCACATTCTATGGAAATCACTACAAGTCAATACAAACATTGCGATGTTGTAAAGGTAACTGGTCGTTTAGATAGTTTCACCTCCCCAAAATTGATGGAGGAATTGGTTAAGACTTAACGATCAAGCCAGGTTTAAGATTGTTCTGGATTGTAGTAAATTGGAATTTATCTCCAGTGCGGGCTTACGGGTTTTAATCGCCACTTTAAAAAACTGCAAACGCTATAATCGGGGAGAACTGGTTGTCGCCGCATTAACCCCAACGATTCACTCGGTCTTTGAACTTGCAGGTTTCCATAAAATTTTCAAGATCTATCCTGATTTACTGTCAGCGGTGGGGTCTTTTTAGAATTAGAACATGCCAACGCGTACATTCACCGGCGTTTATGCGAGCCTGGCTGAAATCGCTGAGTTCGTAAGATTTTCTGTCCACGATTCGGGGATTTCTTCTACCGGACTGTTTTCGCTTGAGACGGCCGTCGACGAGGCAGTTTCTAACATCATTGAACATGCTTATCAAGGTGAGAGTAAAGGGACAATACGCTGCCAGATTAAACAGGGAAAATCTGCAATTAGTGTAATTCTTGATGACCATGGCAGGCCTTTTGATCCTGCCTGCATCCCACCGCCAAAATTATCACGGAAAACTAAAAGACCGCGCAAACCATGGTCTTGGGTACTACATGATGTGCCGGTTGGTGGATGAGGTTCATTTCGAATTTAACGATGCTCGCAACCGGCTGACATTAGTGAAATATTTCGATTGAAGTGAAAAATAACCAGGAACTGATCTGGAAGGAATACCTCAATCTGGGCGAAGAACTTCTTCGCCTTCCGGATACGCTCAGCCTTGTTCAATAAGCTCCAGGCAACTGTTGATAATAAACTAGAATGCAAATCAAAACTATGGCTGTGTGAGCCTTTCTATCCTTTGCCTGGAGAACCTCCTGTCGATACCCTGCCTCAGCCAAATGTTTCACCAATAGTGCAGGCAGCATTCACTGAAAAAAAGGTCTCCAGTATTTCCAGGAATAAAA
The DNA here is from genome assembly GCA_963753625.1 of uncultured Chloroflexia bacterium. GTDB lineage: Bacteria > Chloroflexota > Anaerolineae > Anaerolineales > Anaerolineaceae > UBA6107. The sequence goes on along the minus strand of CAVWCP010000001.1, from coordinate 221,241 downwards.
CACAAACCCAACCCCGAATCATTGAAATCGCAATTCCAGTAACCACCCGGGATAATACACTGGGCATTTTTCATATCGCCAGGGACTCATCATCGCCATTCACATCTGACGAACTTAATTATGTAAATGGATTAATTGCCTTTGCCGCGGTTTCTATGCAGGTGAACCGCCAGGTCACCCTCAAGAATTGGCGCTATGACCAGATATCCCTGGTTCGCTCGGTAAGCTCGCAAATCGCCAATGAGCTGGATTTGGATGAATTGAGCAAGAAAGTGACCAGTCTTATCCAATGTTCTTTTGATTATTATCATGTTGGACTTTACACCCTCGAAGAAGGAACAAATGCGCTCCATTTCAGAGCCAGTTCCTTAAACTGCAATCCATCAGACAATCCCCTTATTGATGTAACTTACGGAGAAGGGCTTATTGGAGAGGTCGCCCGAACTGGAAATGAAATTATCTGTAAAGACGTAACCACTGAACCACGATACAGATTTATCGATTCTCTCCCTCTCACCACTGCCGAGGCAGTGATCCCATTGACAGTAGAGAATCGAATTCTTGGGGTATTGGATATTCAAAGCGATTCACCAAGAGCTTTTCATGAAAATGATATGCTCGTTATTCGTTCACTTGCAGATAATATTGCTCTGGCTGTGGAAGGAGCACGGTTATATAACAACCTGGTAAAACGCGCAGACCAACTGGCTGCACTCGCAGATATTAATTATTCGCTTTCACAAATCCTCGACCTTGATCATCTCTTTCAAGAAATCGTCACAGTGATCCATGATCGTTTTAGCATTCCATTTGTACACATTTTTACAGTTCACCCGGGAAGACGAAAGATCATTTACGAAGCCGGAAGCGGTAAACGGGCCAGGAATATTAAAGCCAAGGCATTTGCCTTTCAATTGGATGCAACTAAAGGGATCATCCCGCATGTCGCGCGCACAGGTCAACCCATCCTTGCTAATGATGTCTCGCTGCAGCCTCTTTACAAACCCAACAGGGCAGCACCTAATGCAACCAAAGCAGAAATGACTCTGCCCTTAAAGTTTGGGGAAGAAGTATTGGGAATTTTGGATCTCCAATCCGGGCAAACCAACGCATTTACTGAGGATGATCTGGCTTTGTTTGAGGGGATGGCTTCAGGCATTGCCCTTTCAATTCGCAACGCGAATATCTTTCAGACTGAAAGGTGGCGAAGATCTGTTGCAGATAGCTTCAAAGACGTTGCCAGTCTTTTATCAAAAAACCTTGCCCTGGATGATCTGCTCGAAAAAATCCTGATCGAACTGGAAAAGAATCTGCCATGCGATGCATCAGCCATCTGGCTGTTAAGTGATGCTCCTGAAGATGGTGCACCAGTAAGAAATCTGAAACTCGCATCCGTCAGGGGAACATCCAGGGCATCCATCACCAATTCATTCGAAGAATCTCAAACCGTCCGTAGTTTCCTCGAGTACGCACTCGAGGGGAATGAACCTGTGATCCGAAAACCCTCTGACCCTTATGGACCTTTAGGGATTGCTTGTAATTTTAAATCGACCTATTCTTCTATCGCTGTCCCGCTTTTCTCTTCCAATGAGGTGATTGGTGTCCTCACTCTGGCGCACCAAACCGAGGGGCGCTATGGCTCAGAGACTTCAATGATCGCAACTACCTTCGCCAGTTACGCTGCCGTAGCCATTGAGAATGCCCACCTGTACACCAGCGCCCAGGAAGACGCCTGGTCTTCAACCGTATTACTGCAAGTCGCCGAGTCTATGCATGCCATTTCAACTACCGATGAACTTTTGTCAACCATCGTAAGGCTCACGCCATTACTGGTTGGCATCAACCAGTGCGCGCTTTACCTGCAAAATCCTAATACACATGCATTTGACATGAAGAAATGGTATGGCTTCACCCCATCCGAAGTAGAGTTGTCCCTCAAGGATGGTGATTCTGTTGGGTTAATTCGGGTCCAGGCAACCATGGCACCAGTCTATATCGAAAACATCCAGCATGAATTAGGAATTTCATCATTTTCAATACAGGATGCTACCGGGACGCTTGTTTTGGTACCCTTAATTTCTCATGATGAGTTGTTAGGTTTGTTTCTCGTTTCCCATAGTTCCACTGGTGAGTTTGGCGTGAGTAATAAATTCACCAGCCAAACCCTCGCGATCCTCTCCGGGATTGCACAACAAACTTCGGTTGCGCTTGAAAATATCCGACTGGTTGAGAACAGACAGGAAGAAGCCTATATCACTGCGGTGCTCTTGCAGGTTGCCCAGGCAGTGGTCAGCCAAAACAACTTACAGGATATTCTTGAGACTGTTGTACATCTTCTCTCCATTCTGGTAGGTCTGGATGCCAGTTTGATCTACCTGTGGGACGTTGAATACCGCCTCGTTCACGATAAGCAATGCCACATCCTCTTCTCAGATCGAGGCAGATCAATTGATTGGCAAGGTTTTTCGCAAAGGTGAGAATTGGATTCTTGATCAGGTACTCACAACGGATCAAATGGTCGCCTGTCCAATACCTGATGATCACTCTACGCTTGGCAATTGGGAATCGGTAAATTGTGAACCCATTCCTGACCTCAATCTTGCGCTGGAACAAAACTGGCTGCTTGGATTCCCATTGTCAATTAAAGGTGTCTTTTATGGGGTCCTCGTTGCCCAGGAGAGCAAAGTTCTGCCCGCCTTTCATAACAAACGCATCGAATTGATCAAAGGTGTCGCCCAACAAACCACACTCGCAATCCAAAATGAATGGCTAAAGAAGGAAATGGTTGGTCGTGAACGCATGGAACGTGAATTCCAGCTGGCTCGTGAGATCCAAAAAACATTCCTCCCTGAAAGTACGCCATCTTTAGATGGATGGGATTTTGACCTCAAATGGCAGACTGCCCGGGAGGTCGGCGGAGATTTTTATGACCTCTTTGAAACAAAGGATAAAAAACTCGCCATTGTGATTGCAGATGTATCAGACAAGGGCATGCCGGCAGCTCTTTACATGACAGTAACTCGAACCCTTATTCGAGCTACTGCTCAAACAACGGTTTCACCGGCTGCGATTCTCGAAAGAGTAAACTCCCTGCTGGAAATGGAATCCCGCAACGGTATGTTTGTAACCGCACTCCTGGCTATTTTGGATCCCAGCACTGGCATGGTCACTTATGCAAATGCGGGTCATAACTTACCCATCTGGCTTAAGACCTCGCAAAATGTATGTCAGCGCCTTGAGATGGATGGCATTGCCCTTGCAGTAACCAGTGAAGCCCGTTATGTCAACAAGAAAATTACTTTAGAGAAGGATGATTACTTGCTTCTCTACACCGATGGCGTCACCGAAGCCACAACTGCTGATGACGAATTATTTACAGAACCCCGCCTTTTTGAATTAATGAAGACATCCCCGTTGACGTCATCGCGTGAGTTATTAACAATAATCGAAACTGCCATTCAGGAGTTTCGTGCTGGTGAACCGCCCTCAGATGATTTGACAATGATCAGTATCCATCGGATAGACTAAAACCTCCCCTTTCGGGGAGGTTTTGATTTATTTTCCGCTTAGCAGGGCTAGCCAAATCTGCCAATTTGGCACCTGGGTTGGGATGGGTGTGGTTTCAATTACTGGTTGTTGGGTCGTTCCAGCCGGCGACAGGGGGATGATTAATTTCTCTCCCGGCCGCGCCATGTGTCCTTCGTTGTACGCCCATTGTTCCACCGCTCCTTCAGAATTGGCAAAAGCTACTTGCGTTTCAAGAACATCCAGGGTGGTTTGCAATTCCGCAACCACGGTTAAGGCTTTGTTTTCTTGTTCTGAAAGTCGTGAAAGCTCATTGAGCCGGCTGTTCAAATCCATGACGAGAAAAAATAAGATCACCGCGGCAGCAGCTAATGCTGCCTTTTTAATATCGAACGGTATTTTTGGAAATTTAAACTTTTTTCTCATATCGTTATATTACTCTATTCTGGTTAAGCAGGCAAGCAAAAACCCGATGAGAATAACCATCGGGTCAGGTTTGGTGCCGAAGGAGGGATTTGAACCCTCACGAGCGTAAGCTCACTACGCCCTGAACGTAGCGCGTCTGCCAATTCCGCCACTTCGGCTCGATTACGGTTGTATTCTATCAAATAGTACCGCATTGTCAACCAGCAGGTTCTTCCTTGATGGTTTTTCATTAAACATAAGTTACAATTTAGATATTGGTTTAGTTCTTGCACGGTTGCTAATTAATATAATCGTTGTATTTGAGGGGACTCATGGATAATCAAACCGATTCTACCTTTCAGGATCCGGCACTCCCGCAGCAAAACGCGAGTAGTGACAATAATCCAGTTGATCAGGAGCATCAAGAAGAACCGACTGTAAAAACAGAAGGATTTCAACAAGATTCCAATCTGGAAATTCAACATTTGGAAGGTGAACTTCGTTTAACCCTGGAAGAAATTGCCCGCCTCCAGAATGCTCTTGCTGAAGCCAATATGAAATTGATGGCGGTTCAATCCCCTCCGGTGACCTCTTCCAAACAAATCTCTGCTGAAGAACTTATCCGTCCTATGGTAAAAGAACTCCGCCAACCATTAATAACAATTAAGGGTTATCTGGACCTCCTGCTGAATGAGTCAGTTGGGACTCTTGGAGCATTCCAACGTAGGTTTGTCGAGAGAATTCAAAAATCTGTTGATAACATGGAAGAATCCTTTGACAATATCAGTAAAACAAATACCGATGAGTTGGAAGGACGAGGTCTGTATTCCCAATCATTTTCCGTGAGAAAATCGATTGAATCCGCCCTCGACCTTTTTATTACTACCATCCGTGCAAAAGAGATCGTGCTAAAAATCGATATCCCCTATGAGGACATTCGCTTGTTCGAAGATAAGGAAAATTTTGAGCAGGTTTTGAATATTTTATTTACCAATGCAACTTCCATATTAAGCTCTGGTGGTTCGCTTTCAATTCGCCTTCAGGAATACCTGACTCTTCAACCCCAGGAATTGATCATCACGGTCGAAAGCTGTGATCGAAGTATTACCCCATCGGAACTTGTACCTGTGTTGCCTGAACTCTACAAGAATCAGAGCCTAACCCTACCCGGATTTGGTCTCCCTCTGGAAGATATTATTAAGGCTGGAGATATCATTAAACAAATGGGTGGCAAGAATGAGGTTTTTTCAAATTCCTGCGGAGCTACCGTGGTAAAAGTGCGTTTGCCGATCGTGCAAGGTGAAAACCTGAACTAACCTCAAGTTGAATATTAAAGAGTAAAATTACTGCTATGCGAAAAACGCTGCTCGCGTTACTGGTTCTTACTGTTTTTCTTTCAGGATGCAATTTTCCAATCAACACGGAATTCACATCAACGGTAATCCCTATTTCTGATCTCCTGATTAATCAACAATCCAAATATCCATCAACACCCACACCATTCCAACCTTTATTTCCCACTCCCACGCTTGCTCAATTACCCACTTCTGCTGATCCTGGTGATACCTCACAGCCGGGAAACCCTTCCGACTCTACTAACGACGCTCCCCCGCAGTTGGATAGACCCGAAGGACAAGTAAATATCCTGTTACTTGGCTCAGATTGGCGGGCAGGTTCCGGATTCCGTACGGATGTTATTCTCCTGGTGTCATTTAATAAAAATACCGGCACTGCCACGCTTTTATCCTTTCCCCGGGATCTTTATGTCGAAATTCCAGGTATTGGAATGGAAAGGATTAATGCCGCTCAGCCTTATGGAGGGTTTGAACTCACCTCAGCAACATTCATGAATAACTTTGGTATCGAAATTGATTATTACATGATCACGAATTTCAATGGATTTATTAGCATCGTTGATACCTTGGGCGGTATAGACGTAAATGCTGCCTCGGCATTGAACGATTTGTGCATTCTCCCGCAAGCCGTGAACGATTATTGTTACATCCCTGCCGGCATGAACCATCTGAATGGACGTACAGCCCTCTGGTATGTTCGTTCTCGGCATGCCTCCAATGATTTTGACCGGACTCGGCGTGCACAGGAAGTCCTCGTGGCAATTTTCCAAAAAGCCATGAGTCTTGATGCATTGTCTCGAGGTACCGAACTTTATGAATTATTCCAAAGCAGCGTAGAAACAAACATCCCCATCGGTACAGTTCTTGAACTTTTACCTCTGGGCAGTAAGATTCTCTCTGATCCTTCATTGATCCGCCGTTATGCCATCAATTCTGGACATGTCTCAAATTACATCGTACCTGGCACCGGTGCCATGGTTCTGGTGCCCAACAAAGCATTGGTTGATGAAGTAATCCGCCAGGCTCTCTCACAATAGAAATTATTTCCTTGTTGACATTCAACCCGTATTTATGTAAACTAAATATGTAATCTATGCGAAACAAACAATCGAGGATACTACCATGAATAATTCAGCTGAAATCCATATCACATCAGATACTTTGCTGCTTCCGGCAATAAAATCCTGGGAAATATTCCTGTACGATCAAGGCCGGTCGATATTCACGATAAAGGCTTTCATCGGTGATTTAAAGCTGTTTGCCAGTTATTTCTCTCCTGACACTTCAATTGGCAGGATAACCCTGAAAGAGATTAATCAATTCCTGGAATGGTTGCAAAAGGAACGTGGAGTCCCATGCAGTCCCAAGAGCCTCTCCCGCCGCATCACTTCGGTTAAATCATTTTTCAGGTGGCTAACGCAGACCGGACGGCTTTCCATTGATCCCGCAGAAAAAGTGCTGCAACAATCTGTGATCAGCCCGCTGCCCCTTGTCCTTTCACCTGAAGAAGAATTAAAGGTCATTGAAACTGCCAACGCTTACCGTGATATGCCTCGCCTCGACCCGCGTCCGTACACGCTTGTCGCATTATTATTGACAACGGGCATCAAGAAAGGTGAATGCCTTAATCTCAACCTCAATCATGTAGACCTCCAGGATCCTAAGGAACCCACGCTCTTTATCCGTTATTCCAATAGCGGTAGCCGCTATAAAGAACGGAAGATTGCCCTCACCAATGATTGGATCACTGTTTACCAGGAGTATCTGGTAAAGTACAAACCAGTAGACCAGTTGTTCCCATGGTCTCCCCGCAGGCTCGAATATTTACTCGAGGATATCGGTAAGGATGCTGGGTTGGACAAGCACCTCTCCTTTGACATGTGCCGTTGGACGAGTGCCCTCAATGATTGGCAATCCGACATGGATAGGGAAAACCTTCGCCAGAAATTGGGAATCTCAAAGATCCAGTGGCGCGAGATCAGCATGAAGTTACGCCAGCTCGCCGGAGAAAAGTAACGCTTCTAGTTTTTTTTCTTTAGTTCGAGGGTAAGAATCTTTCGAGTGCCTTCGGTGACCTTGAATTTCTCACTGATTCTGAAACCCGGAATCCACGCGATCTCGCCACCTGAACGGATCAATGGCCATTTTTCGCGCGCCCGCACGGGTAATCCTTCGTTTGTCCAATAATCCCCCAGCTTTACGGATTTTCCATTCATCCCGCAAGGGATGAATTTGTCTCCCGGTTTAAATGGTTCCAGGGTTAGGTCTTCTATCAAATCGCTATCCAGACAGCAGCGCCAGGGATCTGCGCGGTAGATTTCGGTATCCTCGGATGTGGTTAATTTCCATTTTCCATTCAAAATGACATTATTTTGAATATCACTCAATGTGGCGCTTCCATTGATTTGTGGCCAAAGATCGTCCAAAGGTTCATTACGATCGCACAGAACCGCATATTGCTTCTTGTACTTGAATAGCTCAAGACCCGCAACCAGGTCAATGCGCTCGCCCTGGGGTTCCTGCTGTAAGAACCGTGCAGCTCTGGTGATGATTTCATGTGAAATATTCGGGGTATCAGGTTTGAGGTAATGAATCATCGATAGGATCATCCGCCGTAAAATCGCCGGGTGCAGATCTGTGGTTTTCTCTAGTGAAAAAATAATATTGTGTTCGTTCTTTTCAAAGAGAGAGGTTTCAAGTGCAGTCCTCATAACCTTCTGCAAATAGTCATCTTCAATCTGTACCACATCCGCCATTTTTATGAGCCGTTCTTTTACCTGGGGGTTGTAGGAGGTTAAGATTGGGATTAGCTCGCTCCGAATTCGATTGCGGTAATACAGCGTATCCTCATTTGATTTGTCAATTACCGGTTTCAATCCTCTTTCACTGCAATATTCAAGAATATCATTTCGCGACATGCTGAGCAGTGGACGAACCAGTGGGATCGCATCACTCCACTCATTCAACCCTTGTCGTTGCTCCATACCCTTTAATCCAGTTAACCCACTCCCTCGCAGCAAATGCATCAGGATCGTCTCCACCTGGTCATCTGCATTGTGTGCCACTAAAACAGCCTGCGCCCCTTCCTTCTCAGCCAGTTCAAACAGGAATTCGTAGCGGAGTTTTCTGCCGGCTTCCTCAATCGACAAATGGGCTTCCCTGGCAATTTTGGCAACATCCTTTTTGCTCACAATACATGGGGTTGACCGGGTAGCGCAGAATTGCGCCACAATCTCGGCTTCCTGTACTGCTTCTGGGCGAAGGCCGTGATTCAAGTGCCCTACAATTACTTTGAATCCATTTTGAATGAGCATATCCAGCATGCAGAGGCTGTCAGGGCCGCCTGATACTCCGGCTATCACTGGCACTTTAATATCCAGTCCACACCTGATCTCCAAAATTTCCCTTACCCGGCTGAATTCCATGATGGCATTATAGCATCATAAAAAAACGATAAATTATCATAAAGGCGCTTGCTGCCGCTGCCGGATTATGCTAGACTAATTAAACAATTACCCAAAGGTGGAGATATGCCAGAGAAAATTTTGATCGTTGACGATGATGCTGAAACCCTGAGACTGATCGGCATGATGCTCGAGCGCCAGGGGTTTGAAGTAATTCGCCTGAACAATGGCATCCAGGCGAGTGAAGTTGCCAATAATCAAAAGCCTGATTTGATCGTCCTGGATGTAATGATGCCGGATATGGATGGCTACCAGGTGACACGCCAATTACGCAGCGAGCCATCGTTAATGGATATCCCTATTTTAATGTTTACCGCAAAAAGCCAGGTGAACGATAAGGTGATTGGGTACGAAGCCGGTGTTGATGATTATCTTACAAAACCCGTTCACCCGGCGGAACTTGTCGCTCATATTCGGGCATTGCTCTCCCGTACGCGCGTCCGCCCGGCTACCCCGGAACCAATTCAAAAAGGATATGTTCTTGGAATTGTCAGTTCCCGGGGTGGAATGGGAGTATCTACACTGGCTCTTAACCTGGCTTCCAGCCTGGCAAAAAATACCAAAAATGACGTGATTGCAGCTGAGCTTCGTCCCGGTCAGGGTACATGGTCAATAGACCTGGGATTGCCAAACGAGTCGGGTTTGTCTATGCTCTTAAAATCGAAACCCACCGAGATTACCCCGGAACTGGTGGAACGAAATCTGACGAGCACAACTTTTGGAACTCGCTTGTTATGTGCTTCCAACAGCCGTCGCGATGTTGATTTCGCTTTACTCCCCAATCAACTCCAGGCAATTGTTCAGAGTTTGAGTTCACTCTCTCCGGTCGTTGTCCTTGATATCGGTACGCCCATGCTGCCTGGCTTTGAAGAAATTTGCGCTTTATGCAAAGAGATCATTGTCCTAACGGAACCGCAATTGAATACGGTAAAGAGAACTCATTTCCTCCTTGAGGAACTAAGTAACATGCCTCAAAGCACAGGTCGCACAATTGAGTTGGTTTTATATAACCATACCCCTTCAAGTGTATTGCTCTCAATGGCAAAAGTGAGTGAACTCCTCAACGGAATTCCCATCAATGTCATGATCCCGCCTGTTCCTGAATTGACAATCCAGTCAAACAATAAATATCTCCCGCTTACCTTGCTGCAGCCAGACGGCTTGTTCACTAACCAGGTTCAAATGCTGGCAAAACTGATCCAATCACATATCAGGTAATACCATGTTTTACCTCAATAAAAAAAACTGTCCGGTTAAAAACCGGACAGTTTTTACTTAATTAGACAATTTGGAGATTTCAACACTCTTGCATTTTCACTCCAACAATACTAACGTGCTCCCCGCCTTCCAAATTGCCGTTCCAAAAGATCCACAGATAAATGGATCATCGTCGGTCGACCGTGCGGACACGTCCGTGGTGCAGAACAGGATTCGAGATCTCTCAACAACGCCACCTGCTCTTCATGTGAGAGTACCTGCCCTCCTTTAACCGCCATTCGTTTACAGATCCTGGCAATCAAACGTGCCTCCTCAAATCCTTTCAGAGGCGTTTCGTCCTCTTCAAAATCTTCAACAAGGCATCGAATGGCTGTACTTGGATCTTTTCCCATGAATAGTGCAGGGATGGCTGTTATTCTGAACAGGTTGGTTCCAAATTCTTCTATACCAAATCCAAAATTGACTAATGCGGGGAGATTTTTTGCGACTAACCGTGAAGAGGATGCGTCCAATTGCACCAGTTGCGGCTCCAACAGATTTTGCGATTCAATTTTCGCGTCTTTCCCGGTGAATTTCTCAAAAAGAATTCGTTCATGCGCGGCGTGTTGGTCGATTAAATACAGCCCGTCCGGTCCTTCTGCCACCAGGTAAACTGCTCCAATTTGACCAATGACCCGCAGCAAAGGGATCGTCTCCGACCCGGTAGTTATTCCGTTTTGCGGTGTCATTTCTTCAACATTCCCGCTGTCTGGACCGCTCTCCGCCGGGGTTGGTTTCCCCCAATCCAGTCCAGGGTTTTGCCACGCTGAACCAGATGAGAAATCTGTGGTTGCCCTTTGCCATCCACCGGGGTTCATCTGCGGAACTGGTGAATAAGCCAGCAGCGCCCGCCTGACTGCCCTTTGGATAGTCGTGAAGAGCAAGTCCGGCTGCTTAAACCTCACTTCTGCTTTCGCAGGGTGAACATTTACGTCCACTTCTTCCGGGTCAAGTGTGATGGAGAGAAAAGTAACCGGATATCGGCCCACCATCAAATACGATTGATAAGCCTTGATCAATGCAGTGGATAAAGCGATATCCTGGATCCAGCGTCCATTAACAAAAAAAATGATTTCTTTGCGGTTCGACCTGGTAATTGAGGTGGGGCTTATATACCCGGTCAACCTGATACCATCAGCATCAAAAACCACTTCCAGCATCTGCTGGCTTAGGTCAACCCCGTATAACTGCGCAAGGATCTCCCGCCGATTGCCATTACCGGAAGTCTGCAGGATGTTTTTTCCGTCGACTATAAGCTTAAAGGCAATATCCGGGTAGGCAAGTGCATACCGTGTGATCATCGTCTCGATTTGTTGTTTTTCCGTCTGGTCTTTCTTCAGGAATTTCAAGCGCGCTGGAGTATTATAAAAAAGGTCCATCACCCGCACAACAGTTCCGGGTGGTACCCCAACCATCTCAGTTGCATGGATTTTTCCACCATCCACCAATACCCGACCGCCTTGTTGTTCACGCGGGTCGTGTGAGGTGATCACCAGACGCGCTACTGATCCAATTGAAGCCAGGGCTTCTCCTCGGAATCCAAGTGTGTGGATGTGAAACAGGTCTGATGCTATTTGCAATTTGCTGGTGGAATGCCTCGCCACAGCCAGCGCCAACTGATCGTATTCGATCCCTGCACCGTCATCCGATACCTCGATTAATCTTTTACCTGCTTCTTCAATCTGGATGCTGATCTTTGTTGCCCCTGCGTCTATGGCATTCTCCATCAACTCCTTAACCACCGACGCAGGTCTCTCAACCACCTCCCCGGCCGCTATCTGTGAAGCTACTTCGTCAGGCAATATGTGAATGGGCATAGGCAAATTATAATGGATTCGCCTCTTAAGAATTGTGCAGAACGCCATTCTGAAACCAAATTCGGTTATACTCTGAACCATGTGCTTTGAAGTGATGTTCTTCGATCTTGATGAAACCCTCTACCCCTCCAGGACTGGTATCTGGGATGCAATTGGTGTCCGCATGGACACCTACATTATCGACCGCCTGGGGATTGAGGTGAAGGACGTTTCCGCCTTTCGCGAAAATCTTTTCCAGCGCTACGGAACCACACTCAGGGGGTTGCGCGAGGAATATCGTATTGATGAGAATGAATTCCTGGCATTTGTGCATGATATTCCACTGAATCAATACTTGGAGACAGATCCAAAACTTGCCGGTGTCCTGGAATTGTTTCCGGAACCCAAGGTGATCTTCACCAATGCGGATACGAATCACGCTGTGCGCGTCCTGCAAACTCTGGGAGTAAATTCTTTTTTTGACCAGGTCATTGATATCCATCGCATCCATCCCTACTGTAAACCCATGGTTGAAGCCTTCCAGCTCGCGCTGCAGGCTGCTGGGGTGAACGATCCCGCCAAATGTGTCATGATCGATGACGCTGAGCGGAATCTCCGCGTTGCACACGACCTGGGAATGTACACTATCCGCGTCGGTTCTGCGGAGCGATCCGATTTCATAGATGCTGCCATCCCTTCCATCCACGATTTACCGCTTGTAATTCCGTTGAGCCAAACGAGGAGTATGGGTGGTTGAACCTCTTTCTCCCCTTGCCTGGGTCTTGATCATCCTGCTGGCTGTTTTCATTATCGGCATCAACCTCAGTCTATTCCTCGGGATGCGCAAGAAAAAACCAACAGATAACTGGGTTGAGCGTCTCATAAATGCCCGGGATACAGCCCGTAATCCTTTCGGCAAAGAAAACGAAAAGATGGATGAATTAAGCAAAAAAGTAAGGGAACTGGAAAGCAAAAAAGAAAATGACGTCCATGAAAATTAAGTTGGTATTTGGAGAGATAAAATGAACGAGCAAAAAACTGTGCGCATCGTCCTCGCGATACTTATTGGTTTTGTCCTGGTAGCGGGTTCTTTTTCAGGTGGAGTTCTGGTTGGTTGGTTGTTGCCGCAGCGGTCTTCGCTGGAATCGCCATTGACGCCAATTGATCCCACCGTAAGTGCCACAGCAACCAGCATACCAGGTGATCTTGAGGATCTTTTTGCTCCATTCTGGGAAACCTGGGACATGGTCCATGAACAATATGTTGATCAACCCGTTGACGATCTAAAGATGATGCAGGGTGCCATTTCCGGCATGCTTGACTCGTTGGGTGATGAACACACAGGGTATATGGATCCCGAAACCTTTGTTGAAGCCACACGCCCGCTCGATGGTTCTTACGAGGGTATTGGTGCCTATGTCGATGTCACCGGAGATTACCTAACCATCATCAGCCCAATGCCGGGCTCGCCCGCTGAGGCTGCAGGTCTCAAGGCTGCCGACAGGGTTATTATGATCGACGGCAAAGATATGACCGGGATTGATCCGAGCGTGGCACTGAAATCCGTTTTAGGTCCTGCCGGAACTCAGGTAATCTTAACCATTCAGCGCGGTGAAGAAAATGAGATTCTTGAATTCACCATCACCCGGGCAACAATTGATCTTCCTTCTGTTGAAGGAAAAATGCTGGATAACAATATCGCTTATATCTCGATAAGCACTTTTGGCGAAAACACCACTGACCTGTTGAAAGAGACTCTGCGTGAGTTGCTTGTTAATGACCCTAAAGGACTTATCCTTGACCTGCGTTACAACACAGGGGGGTATCTCGTTACTGCCATCGAAGTGATCTCCCAGTTCATCCCTGAAGGTGTCGTCATGTACGAAGTCGAAGGGGATGGAACTGAAACAGTTTACGAAGCCCTCCCTGGCGGACTTGCCACTGAGATTCCGCTGGTTGTCCTGGTCAATGAAGGCTCTGCCTCTGCATCCGAGATTACTGCAGGTGCCATCCAGGATTTTGGCCGAGGAGCGCTGGTTGGAGTGACCACCTACGGTAAAGGTTCTGTTCAAAACTGGATCCCGCTTGATAATAACCAGGGTGCAGTTCGCGTAACAATTGCCCGCTGGCTTACCCCCAACCACCGCCAGATCCACAAAGTTGGGCTTACTCCAGATTATGTTGTGGAAATCACAGATGCCGATATTGAAGCCGGTAAGGACCCTCAGTTGGATAAAGCCATTGAATTTCTCCTATCGGGGCAGTAAACAATGTTATTATTGTTAGGACTAATCAGTAACAATCGTTAGTCAAGTCTTAATTGACGAATCAACCAGCACGGGGTATAATCACCCCTCGCTGATAATAGACGTTGGGAGAGTGACTTATGGACGACAGTGTTGTGGCGGATTCAAACCGCACAATCGAACCAAAAATGCAATACACTGGAAAGGTGATCAAGGTTAGCCTTGCCGGTGCTGTAATTGATATCGGTATGGAAAAACCTGCAGTCCTTCACATTTCCCAAATTGTTTCCCCTGATAATACACCCGTAAAACGCGTTGAAGACGTCCTTACTGTCGGCAGCGATGTTCAGGTTTGGGTTAAACGCGTTATGAAGAAAGATGGTGAAGAACGCGTTGAATTGACCATGCTTCAGCCCCTGGCCCTTGAATGGCGTGAGATTAAAGTTGGAGCGCAGTAAAAGGTAAAGTCGTCCGACTTGAAAAATTTGGCGCATTTGTTGAAATCGGCGCTGAACGACCCGGCTTGTTCATATTAGTGAAATGGCTCATGGTTATGTCAAAGTTCCCGGTGATGTGGTAAAAGAAGGCGATGAAATTGAAGCCCAGATCCTTGAGTCAACCGCAAAAAGAAACAAATCAAGTTGAGCATGAAAGCCCTGTACCGGAACCTGAAGTTGTTGTTGAAGAGAAACCCAAACCTGCTCCCAGGCCTGCGCTAAAACATTGTGATGACAGCAGACCGCGACACGGAAACCAGCACGCAAACCCCGTCCATCAGGTGGAGAATCCAATGCTGCGATTATGGAAGCAGTCAATGCTTCTTCTGAACCTGAACTGACAATGATGGAATTAGCCCTTCAGGATGCCATGCAAAAAGCAAAAACAAAAAGGCAAAGAAGCGAAACCACGCAAAATTAAAACCAGGGATGCCGAACAGGAAGACATCCTGGAACGCACCCTGAAGAACAAAGCCAAGAACGACTGATCAAACCTAAAACCATCCCCCCAAAGGGGTGGTTTTTCATTACCTGCGAATGTTCGGTGCACCCGCTGGATTTTTCTTGTAGAATAGAGTCATTAGGGTATTGGAGCAATATGATGCCGATAAAATACATTTTCTTCACCGGTGGAGTAGTCAGTTCAGTTGGCAAAGGAGTTACCGCCGCGGCTGTTGGCAGGCTTCTTAAAGCAGCGCGGTTTCAAAGTCGCTGTTCAAAAACTTGACCCTTATATCAATGTTGATCCTGGCACCATGAGCCCTTATCAGCATGGAGAAGTCTTCGTGCTCGATGATGGCGCTGAAACCGATCTTGATCTGGGGCATTACGAACGCTTTATCGATATTCGCTTGAATAAAGAATGTAATGTCACCACTGGTCAGGTCTATGCTGAAGTGATTGCCAAGGAAAGGCGTGGAGATTATCTGGGAGGAACCATCCAGGTGATCCCGCATATCACCAACGAGATCAAACGCCGCATCGCCATGGTCGGGAAATTATCCGATGCCGAGATCGTGCTGGTTGAAGTTGGCGGAACTGTCGGTGACATTGAAAGCCTGCCCTTCCTTGAAGCACTCGGCAGTTGCGTAATGACCTCGGGCAGGGAAAACACCCTCTACATTCACGTCACCTGGCTGCCCTACATTGGTGCAACCAATGAATTAAAAACCAAACCTACCCAACATTCAGTTAAAGAATTACGCTCCATCGGCATCTCGCCGGATATGATTGTCGCACGCAGCGACAATCCGATTGAAGAAAGCGTTTGCGAAAAGATTGCCCAATTCTGCGATGTTGAACGGCGCGCTGTCATTCCCATGGTCACTGCCCCTATCTTTACGAAATTCCATTCTTGCTTGAAAAAGCCAATGTGGGAGATTTCATCCTGGAACGCTTGAAATTAACCACCAAGAAAGACTCCGGATTGGAAGCCCTGGAAGCAACTTGGTTGATCAAACCAAAAAAGAAAACCCTTCGTTTCCATCGCCCTGGTCGGGAAGTATGTGGAATTGCACGACGCATATATCAGTGTCCGCGAAGCTCTGAAACATGCAGCCCTGGCGCTTGGGGTTGACCTCGATCTCAAATGGATCCATTCGGTTGATCTCGAAAAAGGTGATATTGCCTGGACATCTTGCAGATGTGCAGATGGCATCCTGGTTCCTGGCGGGTTTGGCAGCCGTGGCATCGAAGGAAAGATCAACGCCATTCGCTTTGCCCGTCAGAATAACATTCCATATTTTGGCTTATGCCTGGGTATGCAGCTGCAGGTGGTGGAATTTGCACGCAAGATGCTTAAAGAATGAAAAAGTCAACTCAGCAGAATTTGACCAGTCCACCCCTCACCCGGTGATTGACCTGATGCTCGAACAAAAAGAAATCACCGATCTTGGCGGAACAATGCGGCTTGGATTGTATCCCTGCCAATTGCAGCCCGGGACTATTGCCCACAAGGCCTATGGGGTTGGCACGTGTCAGGAACGCCACCGCCATCGATTTGAATTCAACAACGAATACCGTTCTCAACTCGAAGCCAATGGATTGGTCTGTTCAGGCTTTCACCTGATGGAAAACTTGGTTGAAATTGTAGAATTAAAAGGACATCCATTCATGGTCGGCACCCAGTTCCATCCGGAATTTCTTTCGCGCCCCACCAGACCGCACCCGTTGTTCATTCAATTCATGCGGGCGGTCTGTATCAGAAATCCGGCATCCAAGTTCCAGGATCCACCCTAACGTTCGTGACGCCTGAACTGCAATAAATTGTGTATTATACTTGCACTTGTTTTGGGAATCATTTTCTGTGATCATATAAAAAGGACGGATAAATATGGAAATCGTAAATGTTGAGGCTTTGAAGTTCTGGATTCACGCGGCAATCCAACTATTGAAGTAAGTGTCCTGCTCGAAGATGGTTCCTACGGAACCGCCATTGTTCCTTCCGGGGCCTCCACTGGGATCCATGAAGCATTGGAGATGCGCGATGGCGATAAAACCCGCTACAACGGAAAAGGTGTCCTGAAAGCTGTTGAAAATGTCAATGGTGAGATGGCTGAGAACCTGCTCGGCATGGACGCTTCCGAACAGAAAGATCTGGATGAATTCCTCATCGCCCTCGACGGCACCAAGAATAAATCCCGCCTGGGCGCCAATGCCATCCTGGGTGTCTCCCTGGCAGTCGCCAAAGCTGCAGCAGAATCTCACGGCATGCCGCTTTACCGCTATATTGGCGGAGTTTATGCCCATGTACTGCCTGTTCCAATGATGAACATTCTGAATGGCGGCGCTCATACTGCCTGGCAATCCACCGACGCCCAGGAATTCATGGTCATGCCCCTCGGTGCCCCCATTTTGCTGAAGGATTACGCTGGGGAGCTGAGATCTATCATTCTCTCAAAAGTGTCTTAAAGTCCCATGGTTATGCCACCCTGGTTGGGGATGAAGGTGGTTTTGCCCCAGCCCTCAAAGCCAATAATGAAGCAGTGGAAGTCATCCTCGAAGCCATTGAAAAAGCTGGTTACAAGGCTGGTGAACAGGTTGCCATCGCCCTTGATCCGGCTGCCTCAGAACTTTATGATGAGGAAACCCGCACATACAACCTGCGCAAAGAAGGCAAAAAACTCACTGGAGAACAAATGGTCGACTTCTGGAAGAACTGGGTTGATCAGTATCCCATCGTCTCCATTGAAGATGGACTCGCTCAGGATGATTGGGAAAGCTGGAAACTGTTGACCAAAGAAATTGGTCATAAGGTTCAGATCGTCGGCGATGATTTGCTGGTAACCAACACCGAGCGCGTCCGCAAAGCCATCAAGGAAGAGGCTTGCAACGCCCTTCTGGTCAAATTTAACCAGATCGGCACCCTCACTGAAACCATCGAAGCTGTTGAAACCTGCCAGCGCAACGGCTGGCGTGCAGTCACTTCTCACCGCTCCGGCGAAACTGAAGATTCCACCATTGCTGACCTCGTGGTCGCGCTGAATTGTGGTCAGATCAAGACCGGTGCCCCTGCCCGTTCTGACCGTGTGGCCAAGTACAACCAGTTGCTGCGCATCGAAGCAGAATTAGGTGATACCGCTGCATATGCCGGCTGGTCCGCCCTCAAAGCCTACGCTAAGTAACTAGCGCTACCATTTGTAACAGCGGAGAAACCCTCCGCTGTTTTTTTTAACGAACTCCCTTTCGCCGATTTTGCTTCTTTACGAACGTCCATTTGAAAAACCAAACTTTAGATTCGGTTACTCCAAATGCAGCGATGCAGTCCATTGATCGATCCGATCGCAACTGTTCAAATGGAAGTACCTGTGGTAAAAATCATGCAGGTGGAACAATCATCAAGGAGACCCGTCATGTCCCTCTACAATGAATTCGCGACCGTTTACGCCAAGGGGAATTACCCCACTCTTGTCCCAGGCCGTTGCCGAGATCATCCCAAAGGTGCTCGAACAATACAAGATACCCCCAACGGTCAGCTGCTCGATGTTGCCTGTGGTGAAGGCAGTTTTGCGTTGTCCATGGTGGACCAGGGTTGGCAGGTTACCGGGATTGACCAGTCAGAAGAAATGCTCAGGCTCGCCCGCCACCGCGCCCACCAATCACAGGCGAACATAAATTTCATCCAGCAGGATATGCGTTTCCTGGACTTTGATGAGAAATTTGACCTCGCCACTTGCTGGTTTGACAGCCTCAACTATATGCTCACAAATGATGATCTGCAATCCACATTTAATAATATTGCCCGCGCCCTCAAACCGGGAGCGTGGTTCCTGTTTGACATGAATACCACCTACGGTCTTGCGGTTCAATGGCAGCAGTCTAGTTGTTATGTGCAGCAGGAAACTCCTGATCTACTCGAACTGCATCGCACCAATTATGATTTTGAGAAACATACCGCCTGTGTAAAGATCACCTGGTTTGTTCGGGATGGGAATTTTTGGGAAAAATTTGAGGAAAAGCATACTGAACGCGCTTTTTCCATTGAAGAGATCGAGAAGTGCCTGCATTATTCCGGATTGAAAGTGGTCAGCAAATTTGGCAGCCTCACGGATCTGACCCCCCTCACCCCAACTTCCAGCCGGGTGTGGTTTGTCACCCAGAAGCTGTAGGTTTAATTTCCAGCAATCGCCTGACCTCAAACCAAATCGCATCAAACATGGCTGTGGTTAGCCTTCCAGTTTGTGTATTTTGCCGGCTGGGGTGATACGATGCCAGTATCCAGGGGTGGTCTGTTGCAGTCGGGGTTAAACACCCCGTGCCCGAACTGTGGAATATTTCCTTTTCGCTTTTGCTCAATCAACTTAAACGCCGCATCGTAGGCAATTTTTCCAAATGCTACGATCCCCTGAATGCGGTTTAGGAATTCATATTCTCTCAACAGGAAGGGTCGGCAATTTTCCATTTCCACGGGGGTCGGCTTGTTGTCCGGCGGAGCGCAGCGGCAAACAGCCGTGATCCATACATCTGTCAATACCAGTCCATCATCCAGGTGGCTGGCAGTGGGTTGGTTGGCAAAACCTGCCTTATGTAGCGCTGCGTACAGGAACCTCCCTGAATCATCCCCGGTAAACATCCGCCCGGTACGGTTTGACCCATGAGCCCCTGGCGCCAGTCCCAGCAGCAACACACGCGCATTCTCATCGCCGAATCCCGGTACTGGTTTCGCCCAGTACTCCTGATCCCTGAATGCCCGCCGTTTTTCCATTCCGACCTTTTCTCTCCAGGCGGTCAGACGCAGACATTTCCTGCACGCGATGATTTGGTATTTCAATTCGTCGAAGACATTGGAATTTTCTGTGTTGTCCATCATAGAATGATCATGGCATCGCCAAACGAATAAAACCTGTAACCCGCGTGTAATTGCAGTCTCATAGGCTGCCAGCACTTTTTCACGCCCGGCAAAAGCGCTCACCAGCATGATCAAAGACGATTGCGGCAGGTGAAAATTAGTCACTATCGCGTCCACTACCTGGAATTCGTAGCCGGGGAGGATGAATAGCCGTGTTGGTCCGCTGATGGCTGAAACGTGGTTCTTGATCTTGCTGGCTTGAGCCGCTGTCTCCAATGTACGCACACTTGTTGTACCCACTGCGATCACCCGTTTACCATTGTCTTTTGCCTGGTTGATCATTACGGCAGCTTCTTCAGTCACTTCGCACCATTCGCTGTGGATCATGTGTTCTTCAGGGTTATCTTCCTTCACCGGTGCAAAAGTGTCCAATCCAACATGCAGGGTAACCCGCGCGAATTGAATCCCCTGCTTTTCCAGGTTGCTCATCAACTCCGGGGTAAAGTGCAATCCGGCAGTCGGGGCTGCAGCGAACCCGTTTTCTTTTGAATAAACTGTCTGGTACCTTTCTGGATTTTCCAGGTGTGTGTGGATGTAAGGCGGCAGTGGCATTTCTCCTATACTGGATAACCTTTCATCCAGCGGATCCAGAAAACGTATCAATCTGCCGCTGCCCTCGAGGGTCTGCAGGATCTCCACCCTTGGTCCTTTTTCGATCGTAACCACCACACCCGCGTTTAACCCTTTGCCCCCAACCAAAGCCTCCCAGGTATCGTGCTCCACACGTTTGAGCAGCAGCAGCTCCACCCGTCCGCCAGTTGGTTTGCGCGCGAACAACCGCGCCGGGATCACCCGTGTCTGGTTGATCACCAGTACATCCCCGGGATTTAAATACTTACCGATTTGCTCGAATGTGCTGTCTTCCACTTCTGCACGGTTTCGGCGCAAAACCATTAACCGCGAAGCGTGGCGCGGTTCGATTGGCGTCTGGGCAATGCTCTCAGGCGGCAGATGATAATTAAAATCGGATGTCTTCATTTTCACGGGATCAAACGGGGTTGATTTTCTTTTCCGTTATAAGGGAAGTTCAGGTGTTGGTACGCCAACTCGGTGGCTACCCTTCCCTGGGGTGTGCGGTCCAAAAATCCCAGTTGCAGCAGGTAAGGTTCCACCACATCCATGATCGTGTCGGGCTCTTCGCTGATCGAAGCCGCGATGGTGGATAGTCCCACCGGACCGCCGTTGTACTTGGTGATGACTGTCACCAGCACACGTCTGTCCACATCATCCAGTCCGAGTTTATCCACAGCCAGCAGGTCCAGGGCGTCCCGGGCGATTTGTCCATTGATCAATCCATCGGCGCGCACCTGGGCAAAGTCCCGTACACGTCGTAATAACCGCAGCGCAACCCGAGGGGTACCCCTGGCTCTGCGCGCAATTTCATTAATACCGGTCGTTTCAGCTTCCACTTTTAATAATCGCGCTGCCCGCTGAACGATTTCCCGCATGGCTGGCTCATCATAGTAATCCAGGCGGTAGACTGCCCCAAATCTGGCACGCAAAGGCGCTGTGATCAATGCCAGGCGTGTCGTAGCGCCAATGACCGTAAATCGCGGTAGTTTCAACCGCAGTGAGCGTGCTGCCGGTCCTTTGCCAATGATGATGTCCAGCGCGTAATCCTCCATCGCCGGGTAGAGAATCTCTTCCACAGCTTTGCCCAGGCGGTGAATCTCATCAATGAACAGAATATCCCCCGCCCTCAAATTGGTCAGGATGGCTGCCAGGTCACCTGTCCGTTCAATTGCCGGCCCGGAAGTGATTTTGATATTCACATTCATCTCATTTGCCAGCACATGCGCAAGTGTTGTTTTGCCTAATCCCGGAGGACCATAGAACAACACGTGATCCAGTGACTCTTTGCGTTTTTTGGCTGCCTGGATGAGGATATCCAGGTTTTTCTTCACCTGGTCCTGCCCGATTAGCTCGCCCAGGCTGGTGGGGCGCAGTGCCTGGTCAAAGCGGTCATCTGGTCGCTCAGCGGGATGGGTAATTTTGGTTTCTTCTGAGGTCATAGTCTTGATTATACACTTTCCTATTGATCATAAAAAATCAACAAGTAAAAACCTATGCGCATTAATTATTTAATTCTGATAAAGCGCTATAATAAAATAAAATTCAGGGAGAGCCTATGGAAAACGTTTTTGTCTCCAATCATCCATTGATTGCACACAAATTGGCCATTTTGCGCGATGTAAACACCGAACCGCAAAAATTTCGGGAGCTTGTCCGTGAGATTGCAGGGCTGCTCTGCTACGAAGTGACTGCGGACCTGTTAACAGAACCGGTAAAAACCCAAACCCCGCTGGCCATCGCCCCGGGATTGGCGCTCAAGGAACGCATCGGCCTTATCCCCATCCTGCGCGCCGGGTTGGGAATGGTGGAAGGGATTTGGGGATTGATGCCCAGCGCTGAAGTCTGGCACATCGGCATTTACCGTGATGAAAAGACGCTCCGACCGGTGCAGTATTACAATAAACTCCCCACCGACCCCACCGTATCTGTTTGCCTCATCCTTGATCCGATGCTCGCCACCGGGGGATCCGCCATCGCCACTATTGATGTACTCAAAAAATGGGGGGTGAAAAAGATTAAATTCGTCGGGTTGATCGGTTCTCCCGAAGGCATCCACGCTGTGCACACCGCCCACCCCGAGATTCCCATTCACCTGGCTGCCATTGATGAGCGCCTTAACGAGATCGGCTACATACTTCCTGGCCTGGGGGATGCCGGTGACCGTCAATTTGGCACTGGTTAATCCATCAGGAATTCCCGGTTTCTCCGCAATTAAGATACTCCCGGTTTCATTAAGAAACCGGGAGTTTGCACTAACTTCGTTTGCCTATGGCAAATGGGATTTCCTTTTATCTTATTTTCTGGCAGCTTCAACGACCTTGATGAACTCAGCCGGTTTGAGGCTTGCGCCTCCTACCAGTGCCCCGTCAATTTCTGATTGACCGAAGAATTCCTGCGCATTGGCAGCCGTTACCGAACCGCCGTAAAGGATGCGCATGTTCTGCACCACCGCAGATCCAAAGAGGCTTGCCAATGCCGGTCGAATGTGGTCCTTCAGCACCGCGTTGGCACCTTCTCCTGTGGCTGCCTTTCCGGTTCCGATAGCCCACACTGGCTCATAGGCAACCACGATCTGTGATGCCAAACCTGTCTCAATATCCTTGAATCCCTGCAGCACCTGCCGTCGAACCACCTCTCCGGTTTTTCCGGCTTCATACTCGCTCAAAGTTTCACCAATGCACACGATGGGGATCAATCCGACCGCCAGGGCTGCCTTTAGTTTCTTGTTGACCATTTCGTCGGTTTCGCCAAAATACGCGCGCCGTTCCGAGTGACCGATGATCACATACTTGCACTGTTCCCGCACCATTTTTGGAGAGATTTCGCCGGTATAAGCTCCCGAGGCTTCCCAATGCAGGTTTTGCGCTCCCAAACCCACATCTGAATCCTCCAACTGTGCCGAGAGGAACATCAATGAGGTGAACGGGGGGCACAACACCTTTTCAACCTCCGGAACCGCCAGCAGACCGGGCAGCAGCTCGCTCACCAGCACCGCTGCCTCTTCGATCGTCTTATTCATTTTCCAGTTACCCGCAACCATCGGTTTTCGCATTTTTCCTCTTTTCAGGTATAAAATTGGGATTTCCCGACCTGAGATCAATAATTTCTTCGCAATTATAGTCTACAACTGCTTTCTTTTCCTCACTGTAGAATGAATTTTTGAAGCGGGTTGCCTGGTCTTAATGTTGACGCTTCAATCACTTGCGAGTATGATGAAAATTCAGGCTGGTCAGATGGTCGCGGAGTCTTCGGACTTCGAGGAAAGTCCGCTCTCCACAGGGCGAACCGCCGGGTAACACCCGGGGCGGGGATTCTTCGGAAGAACCTGCCGGATCGGGCCACAGAGACATACCGCCGACTGTGCACCCTCTACTCCTGAAAAGGAGATGGAAGGTTGCAGTCAGGGCAAGGGTGAAAAGGTGGTGTAAGAGACCACCGGCGTCGGCAGTAATGCCGCGGCCAGGCAACCCCCGGTTGGAGCAAGGCCAAGCAGAGACCAATGTCATCCTCGGATGACGGGAAGCGGCCCGTTTTCTTACGAGTCTCGGGTAGGCTGCACGAACTGGATGGTAACATCCAGCCCAGAGAGATGACCATCGCCCGTGAAACCGTGCTTCGGCATACCTTTCATGGGAACAGAAAGCGGCTTATCGATCAGCCTGATCTTTACCGCATCATATGTGACCTGTTTTGGAATTCTCAGCTTCACTTCATCCAGATTGAAGCCTGCCATTGGTGTAATTATTCATTAATCCTGTTCTCATTTCGCATAACTAAACTCATTTCTATCATTCTCAATTAAAAACTACTAGTGAGGGTTCCATGATCAAATCTGTCACCGATAGGGTAATTGAAAACGTGCAAAAGGTGATCATCGGCAAGCGTGAGACTATCGAGCTGCTGCTGACGGCCATCCTGTGTGAAGGGCATGCCCTGCTGGAGGATGTCCCCGGCACAGGCAAAACCACCCTTGCCAGGGCGCTTTCCGCCTCCCTCGGCTGCACCTTCAAACGCATCCAATTCACCCCTGACCTTTTGCCCTCTGACGTAACCGGCCTCAACTGGTTCAATCAGAAGAAGCAGGAGTTTGAGTTCCGCCCAGGCCCGGTGATGAGCCAGATCCTGCTGGCAGATGAGATCAACCGCGCCACCCCGCGCACCCAGTCCGCGCTGCTGGAAGCCATGCAGGAACGCCAGGTGACCATTGACGGCATTTCTCACCCGTTGCCCCGTCCCTTCCTCGTGCTTGCCACCCAGAACCCGGTGGAACTCGAAGGTACTTTCCCCCTTCCCGAAGCCCAGGTGGACCGTTTCCTGGTGCATATCCACATCGGTTACCCGGACCAGGAGGAGGAGAACACCATGCTGGAGCGCTTCCGTGCTGCAGACCCCATGGCTGACCTCAGCCCTGTGGTCTCCCTCGAAGACATCCTTCATTGCCAGATGGAACGCAAGGAGATCCGCATCGAAGCCTCCGTGCGTGATTACATTGTGCGCATCAGCATGGCCACCCGCGCCAATGTGGATATCTCCCTCGGTGCCAGCCCGCGCGCCACCCTCGCCCTTTACCAGGTCAGCCAGGCATGGGCAGCCCTGCAGGGGCGTGATTATGTCCTGCCGGACGACGTCAAACACATCACCCCTCACGTTCTCAGCCACCGCCTCATCCTGGCGCCGCATGCCCAACTGCGCGGTCGCAGCGTGCAGGAATTGATCTCGGATATTGTTGGATCGGTTGCAGTCCCTGTAGAGTCATGATCCCTTTCGCCAGCTGGGTATGGGCACTGATCCTGGCCTTCCTGATGGGCATCACCTTACGCATGCCCTGGCTGGTGGTCTTTTCGGTTTCCATGGGCATCATCCTGCTCGTCGCCAAATATTGGAATAAGCATTCACTGGATGGTGTCACTTACAAACGCATCTTCCGTTTCCGCCGCGGCTTCCCCGGTGAGCAGCTCAAGGTAACCATTGAAGCCCAGAACCATAAACGCCTGCCGATTAACTGGCTCAAGGTCGAAGACCGCTGGCCTTACGATATTGGCCCTGCTGACCGCAGTGATCTGCTCCTCACTCACTTACCGGATAGCGGTAATTTTCTCAATCTCTTCAGCCTGCGCTGGTTCCAGAAGATCCGCCGCAATTATGAAATGGTCTTCAAGACGCGTGGACTCTATTCCGTCGGTCCGGCAGTCATTGAATCCGGTGACCCCTTCGGCATGATGAAATCCACCCTGGAGCTTGACCAGCCAGAATACATCACCGTTTTCCCGGATCTCCTCCCTATCGATCCATTGATCCTCCGCGCGGAAGATCCCCTGGGTGACCAGGCTGCCCGCAAGCGCCTCTTCGAGGATCCCCTGCAGCCAATGGGCGTTCGCGCTTACCACCCTGAGGATGACTTCAGGCGCATCCACTGGCCTGCCACTGCCCGTACAGGGGAGTTGCAGGTGAAAGTGTATACCCCGGTATCCGCCCGCGTGATGATGGTGTGCTTGAATGTTTCCACCACCGCGCGACCATGGCTTGGCGCTTATCCAAAGACATTTGAGCAGCTGCTCAAGGTGGCTGCCACCACAGTCTTCAACGCCATCGAGCAGGGCTATTCAGTTGGCCTCCTCTCCAACGGCAGCGTCGCCCACTCCGACCAGCCCTTCCGTGTGGCACCTGGTAAAAGCAAGGACCAGTTGGGTACCCTGCTGCAGACGCTGGCAGGTGCCACCAACTACGTCACCGCCCCGTTTGAGAACTACCTGTTGCACTCGCTTAGCTCCATCCCCATCGGTTCTGCCCTGGTGATCATCACCGCCATGAATTCCCCCGTGCTCAACGAGACCCTGCTGCGCATGAAGCGCTACCGCATGCACACCACCCTCATATCCCTTGATGCGGCGCCGCCGGCTGAAATCCCCGGCATCCGCACGGTTCACCTGCCCTTCGAGGAATGATGGAGACAGCCGCATCCCCTTCCCTCCCCAAACCCCGCCTGCTGCAGGACCTCTGGTCTGAGCTCGCAACAGTTGCGCTCTTCCTCAGCGAGATCACCTGGGCGGCGGTCATTTTCTGCACGCTCTTCAATCTCCCGTTAGCCTACCTGCAAATCGGAACCTGGTTCGCGCTGCTTGGTTTCACCACCTATTTCGGCGCTCGTATCACCGCTCACTTCACAGTCAAGCGCTGGGCGATGCCTGTTTTCAGTGCGGTTTGGCTTCTCATCGCTCTAACGGTCTTCCTCAAATTTGTCATTTATGCCGGTTCCCCCCTCAACCTGGGGGGTATGATTCTGGACCCATTCGTTAACCTCAGCAAACAGCCTGTGCTGCAGTCGCAGTTATGGCAGATGCTCTTCCTGGTCGTGCTCCTGCGGCGTGCGTTCACCCTCGCAGGTTCTAACGTCAACGCCTGGCGGGCAGTGCGCTCCTTCCAGGTAGGTATGCTGGTCTTCCTCTTCTTCGGCTTTACCACCACCTGGGAGCACTTTGGGCTCAATCTTTCAGTTTTCCTCATTTACCTCTTATGTGCCTTAACCGCCATGACAACTTCGCGCCTTGCCACCCTCACCGGGCAACTGAATTACCGCCTCCCGGTCTTCACCAAATCCTGGTTTGGCTGGATCTTTGCCCTGACCCTTGCCCTGATCATGCTCGGCAGCCTCATCGGCTGGTTGATGGGTGTAGCGCTGGTGGAGTTTACCGATGTGCTTCTGCGCATCCTCTATGCCATCGGCGCGACAATCCTGGTGATCCTCTTCTCCCCCCTGATCGCCCTGATAGGTTTGGCCCTCCCCTGGCTGGATAAATGGTTTTCAAGTCTGAATCTTGAAAATCTCGGCCTGCAGCAGTTGGAGTTTCTGCAGCAGCTCAACCAGATCGATCCTGAAAAGGCCGCCGCTTTCAATAATTCAGTCAACCAGGTGATTACCATTGCGCTCATCGTCGCTCTGGTCATCACCACGGTCATTGCCATCATTGCCGTACGCCGCCGAGCCCTCAAAAATGCCGCCGCCGGCGGCGATGACCTGGTGGATAAAGCAGCGGAACGCAAGCTCGCCCGCGCTCCCGGCTTCCAGCCCGGCTTCCTGCGCTCGCGCCTCGAGCAAGCCCGTCGCTGGTTGGCAGCAGCCCGCATCCGCCGCATCTACCAGCAGTTAATGACTTACTGCGCCAAACTGGATAATCCCCGCCTGCCGGCTTTCACCCCGCTGGAGTTCCTCCCCGAGCTCAGCAAACTCTTCCCTGGGCACGTAGCCGATGTGACCATGCTCACAGACGTCTACCAGCGTGTGCGCTATGGCGAGGTACCCGAGTCCCTCGAGGAACTGCAAACCATCCTTGCCGCGTGGAACACCGTCAAAGCGGATGCCGAGGTGCGCGTTAAAGATCGCCGCAAGCGCCTGGCAAAGAATTGATTCCTGAGTTTTACAACAAGCTAGAATAAATTGAGAATGCCAACGCCGCCCAGGGCGAACACCAGCATTTTGATGCACTTCCCCGGCCAGCTCCACAACAGGTATTCCCACAGCGGCATCTTCAGCGATCCTGCCACCATGCCGGCGATATCAAACAGCGGGTTGGGAACGATCGCCAGCACCAGGATGATGATATTGCCGTGTTTCTTCATCCAGCCTGAAATGCGGTCGTACCACTTGCGGTTCTCCACCACCCCGCGCCCGCTGAACCCCGCCAGGTAACCGGTGAGTTCACCCAGGGTTGCGCCGGTACCGGCTGCCAGTGCCACCCACCACGGGTTGAAGACCGCCCCCATGGCGGAGGTGAACAACACCCCCGGAACGGGGAGGATAAGTGTGGCGTTGGAGAGTAAGGACACCAGGAATATCCCCGGGTAGCCAAACGCTTCCAGTTCCTGGATGCGCTCCCGGTTGATCACCAGCAGTACGGTCAACGTGATCACTGCCAGCAGGGCAAGCACGCGTACAACCGTCAGTTTCCACCCTGTCAGCTTTTTCAATCTTTTTGATCTTCATGCAGCAGGGATTCGATGCGCGCGATCACCATATCCATCGCCACCTTGTTCAAGCCGCCTTCAGGAATGATGACGTCTGCATAGCGCTTGGAAGGTTCCACGAACTCGAGGTGCATCGGGCGCACGGTTTTCATATACTGGTTGATCACATTCTCGGTGGTGCGTCCGCGCTCAGTGATATCCCGCTGCAGCCGGCGGATGAAACGGATGTCTGAATCAGTATCCACGAAGATCTTCACATCGAAGAGCGGGCGCAGGTGCTGGTCGGCGAAGATGAGGATGCCCTCCACCAGGATCACCCGCCGCGGGTCCACGTGGATGGTCTGCGCCGTGCGGCTGTGCGTGGTGAAGTCATACACGGGCATCTCGACCGGCTGCCAGTTCTTCAGCGCCAGGATCTGGTCGCGCATCATGTCGGATTCCAGTGAATCCGGGTGGTCAAAGTTCACTTCAGCGCGCTGGTTGGGCGGCAGGTTGGTCAGTTCGCGGTAGTAGGCATCATGCGGCAGGTAGGCAATGCGCTGTCTTCCGACGCGCTTCAGAACCATCTCAGCTACGGTGGTTTTACCGCTGCCGCTGCCGCCTGCCACGCCGATCACCAGGGGGGTGGGTTTATTGGTCATAAGATGATTATACTTGAGGTAGCTAAGCAGCATTGAAAGTAAATTACATATTAAATTTTAAGGGCTATGTATTTATTATGAACGAAAAATATTGCCAGGGGAAGATTTGAAATGTAAGTTTTTGAAATTGAGAACACAAATTTTTTGAAAACTTCTGCAAGTTATGCGTAAAGTTAAGTAAGTTTTTTTTAGGTTCCACTAACCATTTTTATCTTTTTTCCACTATTTCTTCCGTATTCATAGAACAATCCGAATAGTTGAAAAACCTCTTTTGAATCAACCCGGATTATATTTGTTTCAGAATTATTTCAATATCATAATAAAATCTTTAACCTTCTTGAACTCATCCTTATAATATTTTTAAAGTTGAACCATTTTTGGGGAGTAAGTCAGGTATAGGTTGCGAATATCATCGATGTTCATACAACCCGGAATAATGAAACATTACATCACCATCAAATACTTCTTTACATGTTAACGGCGAAGAATGATCAGTTTTTAGTGTAATAAGAACACATTCTGATGGATTAATGGAATATAAACTCCATGGTAAGACATCCCAATCCAGGTTGCCGTTTTTAGAATATTCGACTAATCGTTTTTCTAGAGCTAATTGTAGGCCTTCAAATTCTTCTTCAAAATCTTTAGGTGGATCACGAAGAATGAATATTGGATTAGTCACAAATCTACTCCTTAAGAAACGGAATAACTTAAAGTGAGTTCGTAATCCGAATTTGCATCATTTCCATAAATTATGACAGCCGTATCGGGAATCTTTCGTAAATGTAACGCTAAAGAATCGAGCCTGCTCATGAAGTAATGGGTTCGGTTAACATTTTGGTTACTCTCTTCGCGAATTTGGTGCCAATTCGACGGGTGCATTAGCCCAGCCACTATAAGTGTTCCAACCACAGCAATAGCGTAAACCAGGATTTTTTTATTGAATTGTTTTCCAAATTGCAGGAAAAGATATGCCTCTAGAGAAATCAAAAGGGGTAAAGAAAGAGAGTAAGGAAAGTTGTACCTGCCCCATATTGACCCGGAATAGAAAAAATCTTGCGAAATGAGTAAAATTAAAATAAATGTTGACCCAAAAATTGAAACAGTCAACAATTTCTTCATCAAGGGTTTCCGAATAAACAAGTAACCCGCAACCCAAATAAAAAAGAAAAAACAAACCGCTATGTATATTATCCAGTGGTTAAAAGTTTAAATTAAAGAAGGCTCGTAACTCTATCCGTAATTGACAATGAATTTTCATAGAAATCTAATCCGTTATTTAACTTTATTCTAAAGAGAATGTTCGAGTATACCCAAATACACCAGGCAACACTGATCAGAAATGTAACTATGGGAAATAATTTCTGTTTTGGCTTTTGGATTAAATATAGAATTAATATTAGACCAAATGGGAGAATAAATATTCCCAAGTTTTCTTTACTTCCCACAAGCGTGACAACCCCAAGAGCCATCATCAACCAGCTAAGAACACTTTCATTCTTTCTTAGAAGTAGTAGTATTCCGATCAAAAAAATGGAAAAACCGATTATGCCATAAAATTCGGCTGGTCCAAGTCTTGATAGTACATCTGACCAAAATGTAAATGTCGTGACCATGAGCGCCAGCAGAAATCCCATGAGTCTTCCATTAAAATTGGAAAAGAAAAGATATAAAATGCATATGAACATAAAAAAAACGCTCAGCCTAAGTAAATACCATCCGCTTGGTCCAACCTCACCCCATAATCTGGTTTCTATTAATCGAAATAAATAATATAAGGGACGATACCTGGTATATATTGAATCCGGATTAATTTCAGTTTTTGTTAATAATGTGGGAATAATATTGGAAAATCCCAGCGGTTTTGGGTAAGAATAGGACATTATTTCATGATCATCAACAATCCACCAATTCGCATCCAGGTTCGGTCCGAAAATGTAAAATGAAACCCCTAGAATTACCAAAAGGGTGAATACAATCCATTCATTTTTATGTGATTCAAGAAATGAAATAACTATGGATGAAAATTTATTGACCGATTTCTTTAGGGTTTCAAAGTTCATATACACCCTCCTGAGGCAAAAGGAAATTAATTGAAATGACCGAAATATATTTTTGAGTTATTCTAAAGATGAGCAAAGCGCTGGTGACTAATGATTTTAATTGCTATCCTGGTCACTAAAGTCACACCGCTGCCGACTGCCACGCCGATCACCAGGGGGGTGGGTTTATTGGTCATAAGATGATTATACTTGAGCACCGCCAAACAGTTTTACGATTTTTTTATGGACAGGTACCCTATAATAAAAGGGTATAAGAATTCCGCAATCTTACATCATTATATTCAACGCTTGACCACGGCAGAGGAGAACTATGGAAAAGAAAAAAATGTGGGCAATTAGCGTCATGCATTTGGGCGGGTTGATCGTCGTTGTCACCATACTTGCGGGTGTTCTCCCGGGGCTTTACCGCGCTGACCTGGTATATCCAGGTTTCGGCTGGTATAAGGCAGCAATACTGGTGGTCGGGCTGGCAATTGCAGGTGTGGGCGCGTTCTACTTTTTCCGCAAGGACCATAAGAAGAAAGCCCTGCACGGCAAATCTAAAAAGTAAATTGCACGTATTCCACCCAATGAGGGGTTAACCTCACCCTCCTTGTTTCATGATTTAATAATAGGCTCCGGCTGTTATCCTCCGTCTTTAGACACAGGTTAATCTTGCGCCGTGGATGAACTGGTCCCACAGGTGTAACAGGATATCGCCGGATGAGTCCTGGGTGCATTTGTAAATATCGTCGCCCGCCTGGATGTACATGACCGGCGTGTTATATACCTTGGCGATTTCACTTTCAAATAATACACAATTACCGATCAGCTCGCCATCCGCATAAACCCAATCACCGTACATGATGAAATAAAGGGCTTCAGGATCCTCCGAAAAGGTGATGATATACGCCCCCTGGTTTTCGCTGTACCAGGATGCGCGCACAGTGCCGTAAACGCACAGGGTTTTGCCGACATCATCGATGGTGATGCTGTCCCAGCTCACACAGTCTCCCTCTGCATCTGCGCCGGGATCCTCCGGGGTATCGATGGCGTTCGCTTTCGAGGGCAGGTAGGGACTGTTCTCATCATATTTGTAAACGATGAGGTTATCGAAGGCGATCTCGACATCGCTGTCCGGATCAGCCCATACGCCCATGCCAACCGCGCCGGATAGAAAGGAATCGTCGCTGTAACTATCCACAAAATAATCGTTGATAAAAATATCGGTGGATGTGCCATTAAAAGCGATCTTGAAATTGTTCGTCTCCCCGCCCTGGTTGAGGGCAGCGGTGTAGGTATCGCGTTTGATGGGTACCCAGTCATTGTCTTCCCATTTTGATACGGTGTAATGCCCTATATCATTGACTTGCATTGCATAAAATTCATTATCCTTATTGACGCGCCAGAAGAGCGCGTACCCGGTCCACTCATCATCCCCGGAGACATGCGTCACATCAATGTTCATGATGCCGTTGCTGAAAGTCTCCTTGGTGTTGTTCCAAACGATCTGATCACTCTCCACCTGGTACACATAATAGCTGCCATCGTCGTAGTACATCCTGCCGCTTTTATCATCGATGATCCACCAGCCGCTGTCATCATCGGAGAAATCATCCTTGTACTGGATGTTGGGGTCCACCGGCACGGGCGTGCGCGTGGGGCTGGGTGTGGAGGTGCGGAATAATTCAAAGGTGGCCTGCCACGTGCTCGTCGGCGTCGCCGGCTGGAGGATTGCCGGCAGCACCAGGTCGGTGAGCATGCAGCCTGAAAACACGAAGAATACTACGAGCAGCAGGATTAACTTTTTCATGCAATTCCCTCCCAGGAGTGATGACCTACTGATAATAATTGTATGGGAATCAGTAAAGATTGCAACTTGTAGATTTGTAAGGATAAGATTAGTGGACTCCCGGTATCTCTTGGTCTTTGATACCAGGAGTCTGTTCTTCCCTCGCTTGTCTTTGCGAGGGTGGTTTTCCCGAAGCAATCCCCTATCAGCTTCCCCCAAATTCACCCGGGTTTGTATCCATAGGGGTACGGCGCTGCCGTGCCCGATTCACACGGGGTATTGTCACAATTGCACCTGCTGCAAGCGCAGGTGTTGCGAGCCGCGAATTATGCGGCGCGGCAATCCCCAACCAGTTCTGCTAGCTATACAGAGTGCCCGGAAAGTATGAGCAAGTACATAAAATCCGTGTAAAAAAGGGTCATTCTGGTAGCTAATGCGGATTATGCAGGGATTAATTTGGAAGATTAAGCATTATAATATTGACGAAATGGGGAAATATTGATTCCTAATTTCCGGGGAAAACTAAGTTCCATACTACAACAAAGTTTTCAATAATGGTAGGTCGTCTATAGGGTTGCCGCAGCTTTACAATGGATTGAGGCAGGCATGTGGTCCAATGTGGGCAAGAAGTACGCCGGGTTGACCGATCACCCGCTGCACCAGAAACTTGATCTCGGCGACCCGCCGGACTGGAGCCAGTGCCGCTTTGAAACCGAAGACGAAGCGCTGGCCTGGTACCGCTCAAGGCTCACCAGGGGTTGCATCGGCGGCGCGGATGCTGCAGGTTGGCGCTACGGTTACACCTTCACCTGCACCCACACAACAAAGGAATGATGCGCATTGGTTTTTGAGGAGGGGAGAAAGATGCAGAGATACCAGGACTTAAGCGGGAAATCTGATGTGTGGGGTTTTGAATATGGCCCGGACTCGATCACCATTCAATTCAAGGACAAATCTGTTTACCTCTACAATAACGCCAGCGCCGGCCCCGAGCATATCAAGAATATGAAAAGACTGGCTGCCGCCGGCCGCGGGCTGCACAGCTACATCATGCTGAATGTCAAGAAAAAGTACATGGTAAAACTCAGGTAAAGGCGGCGAGGGGGGGGGAGGAGAGGGGAGGGGGGGGATAGGAGAGGGATGAGGGGAGTGGGGAGGGGGGGAGGGGGAGGAAGGGAGGGGAAAAGGGTAGGGGATAATGGAAATAAATTGAAAAGACACCTTCAGAATTATACTTACTTAGCTAGTAGGGTGCGGTCACACCGCACCATTTTCAAAATACCCCAAAACCCTGCCGAATTGGCTAATTGTATATTCAGAGAAGCGAGGACTATTCGCCTGATTTTGGGATTTAAATCTATATCTATTAGTAATCACTAAGGGGTTTTACGTTAGCTTGCCACATCCCAAACCCACCTTCATATATTTTTATTTGATCTGCAAATGACAAGACTTTTCAATTTCTCTAGCTCGAGTTTTTTACTGTTATGGTTGTAGTCCACTAAAACAAGAATAAATTGAAAACTGGATATATCCTTTAATATCGTCAGTGTTTTTAAAGCTTGAATCCTGTCAGCAGGTTGATTATAGAGGCCGAGTGCTAACTTTTGATGAAATAGGTTTTCATATTCTTCGGCTATCGCTTGAGCTTTTGGTTTTATGGCTTCATAATATCGTTCAAGTTGCTCGTGAACTTCAGAAATATCCTGGTTTAATGAGAATTTCACTTCCAGCAGGCATAATGGAACTTCTTGTTTTTTGGCCCTATGGTGGCTGTTCCAAAAAATGCCTACCAGGTCAAACCTGCCTTCACCAACAGTATATTGGCGGTCAATAATGAAATATTCACTATTATTTCTGGGTTCATAATTATTTGCCCGGATAATCATTTGCTCATATTCAATCTCGATTGAACTTTTTCCATGGTTAATGATGTTTTGTTTTAGCATTGGGATGTTTTGGATAAACAGTTGAGTCGTTTCGGCGTCCTTAAGGGTATGTCGGAATAACTAATCCCGAACTAAATTTCTTATGAATTTCAATCTTGTATTGCTTTTCGTCCAACTTCTGAGAGTTTTAAAGGGAATTTCCTTTATAGTAAATGTTGAGGTAATTGTCTCGGATCTCCAAATCCAAATCAGTATCTTTTTTAATTTCATCAAGCAATTCCATGAGGAAACCATTTTGCAGTGCTTCCATGAAAGAATCGTGTAATCTACGCATCTTTATTTTCCCTCCCACTTGGTTTAACTCTGACAAAAACAGTTAATTGATTATACCTATTGTGGTAGCCATGTAAGCTAATTCGTTGGGTGAAAACACACCACTCAAATTCGTGTTCGCATAATCGAAAAATCCTCAAAAACTTGCCAAATTGGCAAGTTTTGGCTTAAAAATTCGCCAAACAGGCAAGTTGTATTTCCAGCCTTTTGTGCAACAATATTATTAACACAAACTTTTTTTCACTCCAACTTATCCTCACTAACCACCCTATTCGTTCTTAGGCTCGTTTCCTTTCGAAACTTAGGTATTGAATCCATTCGTTCTTAATGCTCCATATCCCCCAAACCCTTCCAGGAGTAATTATGTCCCCAACTTCCAACCACAAATCTCATCAGGATCTGCACCAATTCATTATTCCGAATTGTTTTATTTGTTCCCATTCCCGGAACAAATAAAACAAATACCAATCTGGTTGGGGATTGCTTCGCAACAAACGCTCGCAATGACAAGTAAGCTGGGATTGCTTCGCACAAACCGCTCGTGCACAGCACTCGCACAAACAGCTCGCAATCGCACAGGATGAAGGTGTACTCTTGAGTCTGGAAGGGAATAACAGGAACGACCAATGGGAGTAGAATCCGCGACCCACGGCATCCTCGCCTGTTTTACAGGGGTGATTCACGCGATTGTGCGTCCCGTAGGGGTGATTCACGCGAACAGTGCTCCCCTTGTGGGATGAATCACCCCTACTAGCGCGGGATGATCGCACTTAAGAGACCTTTAATTCGTGCCATTAGTGTCATTCGTGGATGAAAGTTCTTTAGGTTTTCTTTTCAGTGTTTTCGTGGGTAATCAGTGGTTAAGGGGTTAAATAATAGGAGCCACCGGTGGGAGTCGAACCCGCGACCCGCCGCTTACGAAGCGGCTGCTCTACCAACTGAGCTACGGTGGCTTATAATAAGCGCGAGGCAAATTATAACAGCACCCCTCACCAAAAGGCAAGGAGCCGCATGAACATTGCCATGCTTTCTTATCACACCTGCCCGCTCGCCACCCTGGGCGGCAAAGACACCGGCGGCATGAACGTCTACGTGGCGGAGCTCACGCGCGAACTGGGGCGCGAGGGCATCCATGTGGATGTCTTCACGCGCTCGCAGGATGAGCATGTGCCGCACGTGATGCACAACCTGGGCTACGGCAACCGCGTGGTGCACATCCCCGCCGGCCCGGAGCACCCCCTGCCCCGCCAGGAACTGGCGGCGCACCTGCCCACCTTTGCCGCGGGCATCCGCAATTTTGCCGCCGATAAAGGCATACACTACGACCTGATCCACAGCCACTACTGGATGTCTGGCATCACCGCCGGCATCTTGAAGGAAACCTGGCACGTGCCGGTGCTGCAGATGTTCCACACTCTGGGATTGATGAAGAACCGCATCGCGCAGTCTCCCGCCGAGATCGAGGGGGATTACCGCATCGAGGGCGAGCGCAAGGTGATGCAGGACGTGGAGCGCATCGTGGCTGCCACCCAGGCGGAAGTTGCCCAACTGCAGTTCCTCTACCAGGTGCCCGCCGAGAAGATCAGCATCGTGCCGCCGGGGGTGGATGTGGGGCGCTTTTACCCCATCCCCGAGGATGAAGCCAAGGACGCCATCGGCGAAGGCAAATGCCCGCGCCTGCTGCTGTTCGTGGGGCGCATCGAACCGCTCAAAGGCATTGATACCCTCATCCGCGCGCTGGCCATGGTGCGCCAGTCCGGCGCCATGGATCACGAATGCTACTCGCTGGCCATCATCGGCGGCGAGCCGGACGCCCCCCCGAAGACATGAGCGCTGAAATGGCGCGCCTGCAAGCCCTGTGCAAGGAACTCGGGCTGGAAGACCTGGTGGTTTTCCTCGGCAAACGCGCGCAGGAAACGCTGCCCTATTACTACTCCGCCGCGGAGATCGTCATCATGCCCTCGCATTACGAGAGCTTCGGCATGGTGGCGCTGGAAGCCATGGCGTGCGGCACCCCGGTGGTGGCATCGCAGGTGGGCGGGCTTGGCATTCCTGGTGCAGGACGGCATCACCGGCTACGTGGTGCCGGGGGGCGACCCGGAAACACTGGCAAAGACGCTCGAAAAACTGATGAAGGATCCGGACCTGCGCGACAGGCTGGGCGACCAGGCGGCCGAATACGCCAAATTCTACTCGTGGGACAAGATCGCCGCGCGCGTGAAAAGTGTTTACGAGGAAATGCTCGAGAAAAAAGGGGATTGCGCGAATTAGAAGATGCCCGCGCCAATGAACACGCAGAACGCCAGCCCGACCGCGCATAACTTGCGTTCAACCGCAGTAGCGGAGCGGTAGACGATCCACCAAAGGAAAACAAGCACCCCCGCCAGCGCCGCCGCCCGAACGGCGTGATAAAGTGCAATGAATATTGACGGCCACCCGGAGATGAGGGGAAGCGCGTTTGAATACAGCACCGCAGCCCACAAGGCCAGGTAAACGAGCACCAAGAAGCGCAGCCCGGGCGGGAGGATCTTGCGCCACAGCACGATCATGACCAAAACCGCGATAGACCAGTACAGCCATCCGCTTATCCCGGAGAACCCGGCGTTGCCGAAAGCGTTGCTGAACGCCGTGCACCTGCCAGAGGAGTACACCGGCGGTGATGCCGGCATCCGCCAGTTGAGCCTCCGCCTTGCCGGCACGCAGCGCTCGTGTCAGCATAAAGATGCCCGCCGCCAGCAGGATGAGAATTAAGAGGATATATCCCGTTTTACCAAAGGTGGATTCAACATTGGCACCGACATAATATATGAAAAAATACAGCACAAGGATGTAGACTGCGGTGCCAAAGCCATCGGTAATCTTGCTGGTGGATTCTGTGATAAATCCGTTCATATTATATGGTTTTTGTCCTGTTGGTTTATCCCCCGGCGGGAATTGCGGGGGCTATTTCTTGAGCCTGGAAGCGCGTTTTACAGTCTGCCGGCCGTACTTCTCGCGCAGCTCATCCAGGGCTTCGAGCAGCTTGCGTTCCTTCTCGTTGGGCGTATCCCACAGGCTCATCTGGTGCGCGGTTTCCACCAGGTCGGAGCCGCCCACGCCAATGAGGCGCACAGGCTGCCCATCCGCCCAGATGGATTTCCACAACTTCTCGACCGCTGCATAAATAACCCCATCCTGGTCGGTGGGTTGCTCCAGGCGGGTCTGGCGGGTGTGTGTGGAGAAATCGCTCCAGCGGATCTTGAGGCGCACCACGCGGGCGCTGACGTCGTCCTGGCGCATGCGGTAAGCTACTTTTGAGGAGAGCTCGCGCAGCGTGCGCCGCAGCTCCTGCGGATCGGCAACATCGCGGGCAAAGGTGGTCTCCTGGCTGATGGACTTGGCTTCGTGCTCAACCGTCACGGGGCGGTTGTCAATACCGAGGGAGTGAGCATGCAGATCGGCTCCGTACTTGCCGAAGAGGCGTTCCAATTCTTTGGGGGTGCGCGCGGCGATATCGCCAATAGTGCGCATGCCGGCGTTCGCCAGGGCGGCTTCGGTCTTGGGTCCCACGCCCCACATGGCAGCCGTTTTGAGCGGCGCAAGGAAGGCAGCTTCCTGCCCGGGAGGTACCACCAGGATGGCGCGCGGGTAGGATCCGGTCTGGCTGCGGGCTTTTCCCTGGTCGGTGGCGATCTTGGCGACCAGCTTGTTGGTGGCAGCTCCCAGCGAGCACGGCAGCCCGGTGACCTTGAGCACTTCAGCCTGCAGCTGGCGGGCGATGACTTCCGGGGATTCGGGCAGGTCAGTCACATCCACGAAGGCTTCGTCCACGGAGATCTGCTCCACCAGCCCGGAGACATTGCCCAGGATGGCCATGACGTCATCAGACTTGGCGGAGTAATCGCCAAAGCCGCTCGCAACGAGGATGAGACCGGGGCAAAGGCGCAGCGCCTGCCCGGTGGGCATGGCAGAATGCACCCCGGCTTTGCGCGCCGGGTAGGAACAGGAAGAGATCACTCCGCGGCGGTCGGCATTGCCGCCAACAGCGAACGCCTTGCCCGCCAGGGAAGGGTCCTTGAGCTCCTCAACTGCACAGAAGAAGGCGTCGAGATCGAGATGGAGAATCTTGCGAATGCGGATGCGTTCCATAATTACATTATAGCACAATCGTTCTAGTTTTGACGTATTTTCATCGACAATCGGCAGCTAAACAAAAGGAGCGGTTACCCGCTCCAGTGTTAGCACTAATCCTTCATGTATTCCTTGAGGGCGTTGATGGGCGGGATGGGCGTGGGGTCAACATCATAAGCCATGGCGAGGTAATAAGCGGTGAAATCGCCAAAGAGCAGCGTGCTCCACATCTGCGCCAGCCGGCTCTCGCCGCGCGCGGTCACCATGTCGGTATTGAGCCCCTCCACCATCATCACCTCACGCGTACCCTCAACGCGTTTTTGGTTGCGGACGTGGTCCGCGCTGGCAAGCAGGAAGACGCGTATCTCCTTCGAGAGCGCGTCCTCAGGGTGATAGACGCCCGCCACGGTATTATGGTCGGCTTCAGGCAGCACCTCAAAATTGGCAGCGGCTTTGGCGACCTCGTTGATCTGGCACTTCCAGCGGCGTGCCACCGGTGCCATGAAGCCGCTGGCAAAGACCGTTACCACACGCCCGATCATCTGCCCGGCCATGCGTTTGGCGGGATTGTTCTTTACCGCCACTTCCGCACCTAACGAATTGGCTGCCTCTCGCAGGGTAACCAGGGCGCTCTTCAAGTCCTGCGAGGGATCAGAGATGAGACCCAGGCGGGTAAATAGTGCCAGGAGCAATCCGAAGGAGAAACCGACTGCAGCGCGCGGTTGACCCTGATGGGTGAACACCCACACGGGCAAACCGGCCTCCAGCATGGCTGTGTGCAACCTTCCGCCGGTGGTAATTGCCATCAACTGGCAGCGGCGCTTGCAGGATTCATCGAACGCCGAGAGGACTTCCTCGGTATTGCCGGAGTGCGAGGTGAGGATCACCAGCGTACCGCGGTCATGGGCAAAAGCCGGCAAACCGTAGTCGCGGTGGATGTAGACGGGCACGTCCAGCCTGTCCAGCAGGTACGCCGCCAGCAGGTCTGCCCCGATGGCGGAACCGCCCATGCCCACGATAACCACGCGGGTGATCTCGTTCATTTGCGGCAGCGGCAATCCCAGCCCCAGGTTCCAGGCATTTTCAAGCTGGTCGGGCAATCCCTGGATGTGCGCAAGCATGTTCTCAGGATCCAGAGACTGGAACTGCTGATGATGGTCAAGATTCATAGGATATACCTCAATGTGATAGCGTCTACCCGATTTTACCTTAAAAACAGATGCCCACTTGATTTAACCCAAGAACAGGCAGGAGACCTGCCTGTTCTTGGAGGGCAACGAATTATTACTTGATCTTTTTAACCAGCGTGAGGAATTCCAGCCATTCCTCTTCGAACATGTGGATGGTCACGTTGTTCAATTCCAGGTTATACGTGGTTTCGCCGTCCGGTTCCTCTGCGCGCCAGATCGCATAGCTGTCTGTCTCTGCCATGGTAGTAACTTTTGGATCATATGTTTCTGCCATTTCAATCTCCTTTTTTGGGGTTCACTTGACCACCGGGGTGGTCTTTTTCGATTTGGGATTCAACTCCTGCGATGGAACGATCGCTGGATTTCTTTGTGAAAAACCGTTTCAGATTTTGTTGTATTCGCGTAAACGTAACCCCTATCGGCTCAGGAGGAGGAAACGTCTCCAGGTGGCGCCAGGGGTCCTGGTCCATCAACTTATTGGTGAGGTAAGTGTAGCAGTAATTTTAAGGATGCCAGAACAGGCGCAGAAAGCAGCACGCCAATAAAACCAAACAGGCTGGCAGAGATGAAAACCATCACCAGCACCGCAGCCGGATGGATCTTGAGGGCGTTGGAGAGAATGCGCGGGCTGACAAAGTTATCGATGACAAGGTCAGACACCCACGCGCAGCCCACAACGATCAGCGCATACGGCAATGGCATGAGATTGAAGTAGTTGGTTTGGAAGAGCGCCACCAGGCCGTAAGTGGTCCAGGCAACCGCAGGTCCGATGTAAGGCACGAAACGCGCCAGACCAGCCAGAATTGCCAGCAGGAAGAAGTACCTAACGCCCAGGACGCTCAGCAACAAGGAATACCAGGCAACAGTGATGACGAAAATGATCAGCTGACCGCGAAGAAAAGCGTTCCAAATGTGAGAAAGTTGGGTGCCAAGTTTGGTGATGTCTTCCTGGAATTTCGGCAGGGTCAACTTGATCATCCCTGCCCGCACGCCGTCGCTCTCAGACATGATAAAGTAGGCGATGATGAGGATGAAAACCGTCCAGGTGATGGTCGATCCCACGCCCGAGGCGATCGAACCAAGCAAGGTGCCGATCTGCGACAAGGCGGAATTGATCACTCCCTGGAATTGGGCGGTCAGGTCGGATGCCTGGTACCTGGAAAGATCGATCTGCCATGGACCGATCTTTATCGGTTCAGCGGTCATATTGGCAATAAACGTTGGGAAGTCACCAACGACTCCCTGGAGGTAATTGATCAGGTTTTGAATCTGGTCAAATATGGAAATGCCTCCCCAGGTGAGCAGCGCGATGACCGCGGCAAAGATCAATAAAAAGATAATAGTTGAAATCAAACGCCATGGGATCTTAAGTCGGCGATTGAAGAAAGAAGCGATCGGGTGGAAAAGGTAGGCAAGAATGAATGAAAGCAGCAGGGGAGCGAGGATATTCTGAAAGCGGAAGATCAAAGCTGCGCCTAGTCCGGCGATGGTTAAAGCCACGACCAGCTTGGCGGTGCTGCTCCATTTCGGTGAAGCGGGGATTTTCTGTTCGTCACTCATAACAAATAAATGTGATATCCTCTCAATCATTATAAGAGAAAAACAAAGAAACTGGCGAATAGCTTGCCAGTTTCTTCTCTGGGAACAAAAATATTATGGGCAAGCCCCGGCCTGGAGGGCGTTAAACACCCCCGGGAAAAGCGCGCAATAACTGTCGGTCATCTCGATGATGAGCCAGGGGATCAGGCAGAACACAAACAGGATCGCCAGGAGCACAAGGATGATGACCAATGCCTTTGACATCTTTTTGCGGGCGCGGGGCGGCTGGAGGTTCGGGGGTTGAATCGCCACGGGCTGCGCGGGCGGCGGAACTACAACAGGGGCAGGGACTGGGCGGGAAATGGGCATTGGCGCGGGCATGACCGGCGGCTGGTTGGCATCAACAGGTCTGCGCTGCACAACAACGGTGGCGTTGGGATCCGTCTGGAGAACCTCATATTTCAGGACAACCTTCTCCCCAATGGTGATGGTTTCACCCGGGCGTAAAACAAGCGGAGCACCCAAACGCTGACCGCGGATGAATGTGCCATTGGTCGAGCCAAGATCCTCAAGGATGTAACTACCTTCCTGCAGGAGCAACCTGGCGTGCCGGCGGGAGACTTCGGGGTCGTTAACCACAATGTCATTACTCAGGTCGCGACCCAGGAGCAAATCCGTTTTTTCCAGGGGGTATTCTGTTCCTGCCCCCACACCACTTTGTAAAATCAGTTTGTATGTTGTGCCCATAATTACCTCCTGTTTTCAATACATAGTGTAGCAATCCGTGTTGCACTTGTCAACGCCAAATTGCCGGGATTTACGATCAAAATGCAAACAGGCTGTCAACACAAAAAAAACAGCCGTAAATGGCTGTATTTTTTACCCCACCATGCCGTGTGTCACGTAGTTTTGAACCTGCCGAAGCAGGATGGGCACTGCCACAGAAGACCCGCCTTGGCCGAAGCCTATCGCGTTACTCTTGTGAGCGAGAGCCCCTTTTTTCTAATGTTGGCTCAAAACCGGTGTCGTAACATCACGCACACGGTAGGGTGATTTTTTATACCATGTTTCAAGTAAAATGAGTAGACACATCTTTACAACAAACCCACAAGAGGGAAAATGAGCGACACAACAAGGTGTTTTACCGCCATTGAGATTCCTGCAGAAATTCAAACCGCGCTCACCCGAACGATCACACAGGCACAACTCAACCGCGATACCGGATTTCGACCCGTCAGACCCGAATCGATCCACCTGACGCTTAAATTCCTGGGGGATGTGGAGCAGGAAAAGCTGCCCGGGATAAGTGGGGGATTAACTGAACTCTGCAAAGTGATTGAACCTTTCACTTTCAAGGTTCGCGGTTTGGGAGCATTTCCCACCTGGGAGCGGCCGCGGACGATCTGGGCAGGTCTCCAATTCCCTTCCGCATTGCCAGACCTTTTTCACCTCGTGGATGAGTTCACAGCCCAGGCAGGCTTCCCGGGTGAAGGGCGCAAGTTCTCCCCGCATATTACCCTCGCGCGAGTGTCTGAGCAGGCGGATGCCCTGGTTGTCAGGCAGAAAATCCAGGCCTTAAAATCTTACTCTGAAGTCTTTTTTGGAGAAGTGCATGCCACCCACCTCACATTTTTCAAATCGACCCTGCAGAAGGGAGGCTCGCTTTACCAGCCGCTTTCCATCCACCCGTTTTCCGGGCAAAAGGTGTGATAGAATTTTTAAATACAACAATTGAGGTGTAAACTGGAATCTTTAGAAAAAGCTCATCTATTGGTCAACGTGCTTGAAGAAAAGAAAGCTGAAAAGATCGTTTTACTGGATATTCACGAAATAACCACCATCGCGGATTTTTTCATCGTTTGCAACGGCACCAGTGACCGCATGCTGCAGGCGCTTGCCAATGCCGTGCGCGATTTTTCCAAACAGGAAATGAATTTTCCGATCACCATCGAAGGTGACTCCCGTGCCGGCTGGATGATTGCCGACTTACGGGATGTAGTCATTCACTTTTTTTCACCAGACCAGCGCAGTTATTACAAACTGGAACAACTCTGGGACAAAGGCAAACGCCTGGTTACGCTGCAATAACAAACGGGAGGGTTACCCCTCCCGTTTTGATTTACTTGATCAAAGCCAGAATCTCTTTGCTGTGATCAGCTGGTTTGACATTTTCAAACACTTTGGTGATCTTGCCGTCTTTACCGATCAGGTAGGTGGTGCGCAGCACACCGTCGTATTCACGGCCGTACAATTGTTTCTTTCCCCATGCGCCGTATAACTCGCACACTTTGTGGTCTTCATCCGCCAACAGCGTAAAAGGCAGTTGGTGATGCGCTTTGAATTTGGCATGGGATTCGGGTGAGTCCGGGCTTACGCCAAGGATGACCACGCCTGCTTTTTCATAAGCAGAATAATCGTCACGAAAATTACAGGCTTCAGTGGTGCATCCGGATGTCTCGTCCTTGGGGTAAAAATACAGCACAATATCCTTGCCGAGGTAATCAGCAAGTGACCGGTTTTTCCCGGTCTCATCTGGTAATGTAAAGAGAGGTGCAGTTGTTTTTTCTTTGAGTATCATAAATTCCTCCTATTTCTATCCAATTATACCCATATTGACCTCTGTTAAACCATTCTAAAAGTTAATGCAGCCACAAGGTTAGCAAAACCATGTAGGCGAGCAGCCCCAGGGAACCGCCTGCTGTCCATTTGAGGAGCTGCCAGCGCGGAGGTGCCCCATTCATGATTCCAAGCATTTGCACGACCTGGAAGACTCCCAGGGGCAGCGGCAGGAGCATCGGCCAGGCA
This sequence comes from uncultured Chloroflexia bacterium, assembly GCA_963753625.1. Lineage (GTDB taxonomy): Bacteria > Chloroflexota > Anaerolineae > Anaerolineales > Anaerolineaceae > UBA6107. Next base: position 176,473 of record CAVWCP010000001.1, on the reverse strand, counting down.
AGTGCCCAGCTTAATCCAGTAATTGAAAAGACCGCAACTGCCAGAAAAGCACTGAGGACCAGGAAGTTATGCAGTTTCATTGACCTGTCCCAATCCAAATTATTGAGCAAGTTGGGGTTTCCCCCCTTCTTATCCGCCCAGTAAACCGGCAGGGTGAAAACCAGCAGACTAGCCAGGTAGAGAGCCGTCACAGGCAAGGTCAACATGGCAAGCACGCCGTGGATCTCCCCATAATTCAACACAAGGCCGGCAGCCGGGACAACATTGGCAACAACTATGGCTTCGATGATCTCCCCGTAACCCCGGCGATGTAGATGAACAGGTGGAACAACAGCCAAAAAGCAAACCAAAACTGCCACACCCATGAGGATTAAAAATGGCAATGCATACGGGTTGAGTACCATCACAAACACGGTCAAAGCCGCCCCGCCTGTCATGGCAAATAATGCATATGTGAGCAAGGTGCTGCGTTTCTGCCCGGCAAGGTGTTCGTAACGGGGGTGCGAGGACAACAAGACACTTATCGGCGATTCCGGGTGGTCAAAGTAAGCCTTAAGCAGGTTCCTGCTCCAGATGAGAAAATAGAAAGCGAAACAGGCAAGGATGCTCCTGCCCCAATCAATGCTGCTGCCAAGGTAACGCGCCACACCCATGCCGCTAAAAAACATGATCGTGAGCATGGAAATCGCGCCTGGCTGCAGGATGGTGAGGACAAAGGGAAATGATTTGCCTGATTTTTCCATTCAGTTCACCCCAGGGTGTCTCCGCCATTTAGCGTTATTGTTTCACCGGTAATATATTCATTTTCAATGAGCAGGTCGATCGTCGACAGAAAGGACTCCATATCCCCGGCACTGCGCATCGGCACACGTTCTGCCAGTTTCTGCCACTCAACCTCGGTCATGGCTACGGGTTTCAACAGCAAACCCGGGGCAATCCCGTTAACACGCACTGCAGGCGCCAGTTGTTTTGCCATCAACCGGGTTAAGGCGTTGACCCCGGTTTTGCTGATGACGTATGCACCATATCCAGTCCATTGCTGGGTTGCACCGGCATCGCTGATGTTGAGGATCAACCCACCCTGTTGCATAATCCTGCCGGCGAACTGGCACATCAACCAGACCGCACGCAAGTTAATATTGAATACATCATCCCATTCCTGCCAGGTGATCTGCATCAGGTCAGAGCGCGGCATGATCGAGGCTGAGTTTACCAGCAGGTTCAAGTTCACCCCTGTTTCTCTCAGCTCATTGAACATTTTCTCGATCCCTTTTGGCTCACGTAAATCCGCCTGGAAGAGGTCAGCCTTGCGCCCCATACCATTAATTGCCAATCTGGTGTTTTCCGCCTCCAGCCGCGATGTATTCCAGTGCAATCCAATGTCATAACCCTGCTCAGCCAGGTGGAGGGCAATAGCTTTGCCCACCCGTGCAGCAGCCCCGGTGACAAGCGCAAATTTTGAAGGTTTATTCTTGGTCTCTTTCATCATTATTTCCTGAAGAAACTGGAGATAAAAAACCACAAATTGGCCGGCCTTTCAGCCAGGCGTCTCATAAAATAGGGATACCACTGCGTTCCGAATGGCACATAAACGCGCACCGGGAATCCGGCTTTCACCATTTGCTCCTGCAAATCGCGCCGGATACCAAATAGCATTTGAAATTCTATTGTCTCTCTCGGCAACTGCATTTCTTCAACCAGCCGACGGGCAAAATCAATGCGCAGGGGATCGTGCGTTGCCAGTGCTGCGATCGGCGGGGTTATGCCGTCCTCGCTGATCCTTGGATTATTTGCGTTTCTTATCGAGTCAAACAGGAGCCGGGTAAGTTGATCAAAATTTTCGTTAACCTCAGCAATTCTCGGAAAAGCGATCGACGCAGGTTCTTTATAAGCGCCTTTACACAACCGTACCTTGCCGCCCCAGGTCGATAAATCCATGATGTCCGCCTGGCTGCGGTAAAGGTATGCCTGGATGACAATTCCCACATTTTGATATCCAGCATCGATCATGCGGTGGTACATGTTAATGGTTTTCTGCGTCAGGTCAGACCCTTCCATATCAATGCGGACGAACAACCCCTTTGCTGATGCATGATCCAGGATCTTCTTCAGGTTTTCTGAGCACAGTGCATCGTCCAGGGATAGCCCGATCTGGCTTAATTTGACAGAGACATTTGAACGTACCCGGTTATCAACGATGGCATCAATATTGGCCAGTACATCCTGCATTGATTGCCGTGCACCTTCTGTGGTAGTGGTATTTTCCCCGAGCTGGTCCAGCGTGGCGTTAATGCCTGCTGCGTTTAATTTGCGCACCACCTCGATCGCCTGTGCCAGGCTCTCACCCGCAATGAACCTTTGCGAGGCTTTGCGCGCAGGTCTCCAGTGCATCACCACTTTCTTCAGCCATGCACTCCTTGACATCGATATCAGCAGGGATCTTAACATGCGTTCCTCTTTCCAGATGATAAAATCATTCTAACATAATGAAGGTGCAACTATACGGTCATCAGTATTTGAAAGAAGGCAGTAACCATGAGCATCAGAATCCCTGATTCATTTCAAATATCCCCAACAGTCGCAAAAGCATTGGGAGCGCACAAGGCTGTCGTCGCCCTCGAGTCTACAGTACTCACGCACGGTTTACCCTACCCTGAGAACCTGAAGCTCGCGATTGGCGCGCAAAAAATTGTCAGTGACCAGGGAGGGATCCCTGCAACAACATCACTGCTTGAAGGTAAGTTATTAGTGGGCATGGATGATGAGCAGCTGAATGAATTGGTACATTCTCCAAAGCCAATTAAGGTCAGTTCACGCAATCTCGGGATTGGGGTCGCACAAAAACGCACCGGGGGTACAACTGTTGCCGGCACACTGGTAATCTGCAGGACGGTGGGCATGCAGGTTCTTGCCACTGGCGGGATTGGCGGGGTTCACCGCGGGTCTAATTTTGATATTTCCGCCGACCTGGATGAACTGGCAAACAGCCCGGTCATTGTTGTTTGTGCAGGAGCAAAATCGATCCTCGACCTACCTGCAACACTTGAGGCACTTGAAACACGCGGCGTCCCAGTGATTGGCTACCAGACCGATGAATTCCCCGCTTTCTATTCACGTATAAGCGGGTTACCTGTAGACGCGTCAGCGGAGAGTGCCGCTGAAGTAGTTGAGATTGCCGCCGCTCACTGGGCGCTTGGCTTACGTTCTGCTGTGCTTGTGTGTGTGCCGCCGCCAGTTGAATTTTCCCTGGACGGCAGTGAAGTGGAATCCTTCATCAAAAAAGCGCTGCGTGACGCTGAAAAAGCCGGCATCAGCCGATCACGATTGACGCCCTACTTGCTGGAAAGAATGAACGAGCACACGCATGGGCAGAGTTTGCAGACTAATTTATCTTTGCTGCAAAACAACGTTTCAACAGCAGCTCAAATTGCCATGCACCTCTCACAAAAGGCAAGCAGAATTACATTCTGATTAACAATTCCAAAAATTATGGGGTAGGTGTAAGGCTGGCCGTTGGTTCAGTTTCGCCGCCGGCGATCAAGAATCGCCCGGAAGTTTTAAAGGTTTGCCCGACAAAGATTTGAACCTCGTAATTCCCCGGCTTCCACTGATCTGCGGTTAATTGATTGTTGCACGCATCAGAATATCCAGATCCTCCGGTGGAATAAATCCAGGGGGCGGATTCAAAACAAATGACTTCACCCTCGAATAGCCAGACAGCAGACCATTGGACCCCAAGCGCCATTTTATCAAATGAGAAGCCCGCGAACATTTGCGTAATGGGAAGGTTAAAAACATCGGTTGTATCAATAACCACACCGTCCTTGGTCTGCGTTGAAAACTCGAGAACACTGAAGACTGCACTGTTATCCACCCCAACCGGTGTTTTGATTGCGGTCTGAACCACATCCGGGAGTGCAGGTGTATAAGTTTGCGCCAGGGTAAGTGTTATGGTCGGTGTATAGGTCTCGCGCAGGGTAAGCGTAATGGTTGGTGTGGTGGTGATGGTGGGCGTCCGGGTAATCGTCGGTGATGGTGGAAAATAGCGGTATGCCACCGGTTCACCAAACCTGACCAGGAAAAAAGTGAAAGCGCCAAGGATGAGGGTTAATGCCACCAGGCGCCATCCCCTTTCGATAAGATCCTGACGCTTCTTGAAAAATTGCAGTTTACGCGCCGCACTGATCGAGCGAAAGGCACCGATGAGAGCGACAACGATAGTGATGACAATAAAAGCCAATAAGACTTTGAAAGTCGTGTCGATATCGATATTTATATCCATAGGTTATCCAAGGGCATTATAGCATGCCAACCTTTGGCAAAACGCAAGGGTTACTTTGTGCTCAGAAGTTGAGAATAAGGAGGAGCAAAAAGCGCTGGCGCTCCGCCGGTGTGCCAGAAAAGCACTTTGTCTGTCTTTTTGAAGAAATTTTTTCTGATCAGGTCGATCATCCCGGCAGCAGCCCTGCCTGTGTAGACCGGATCCAGGAGTATTCCTTCAAATCTGCCGAATAACCTGATGGCTTCGACTTCAGCCGAACCGGCAACTGCGTAACCGCCGCCAAGATAGTCTGCATTGACGAGGATTTGCTCCGGAGCAAAGCGCACATTTTCTTTTATCAATATGGCGGTTTCGTTGGCGAGGGTTGAAACGGTTGACTGGAGTTCTTCGACACTATGGTCGATGCTGATTGCCAATATCCTGCCATTCCACTTCGTTAATTCCGCCCCCAGCACCATTCCGGCTTGCGTCCCCGCGCTGGAAGAAGCCATAATTATCCAGTTAAAATCTGTATCCTGGCTGACCAGTTCTTTCATTGCCTCCACATATCCAACCGCGCCCACCGCGGTGGATGCCCCAAGGGGAATGAGAAAAGGTGCTTCCCCTCTTGCAGCGGATTCCCGAAAAACTCTGTCGAGTGTGTCCTCACGTTCATCACGTGTAGTCCAAACCACGGATGCGCCAAAAAGGGTATCCAGCAGCAGGTTGCCATTGGCGCTGTCCGGTTCTGCACCAGAAAGGACAAGGATGCAGTTAAGACCGAATTTTGCCGCAAGCGCGGCTGTTTGGCGGCAGTGATTGGACTGGATCCCCCCGACAGTGATCAACGTCCTGGCTCCAGCTTCAAGCGCCTGGGCGAGGACAAATTCCAGTTTGCGGGTTTTATTGCCTCCCATTCCCAAACCGGTCTGGTCATCCCGCTTGATGAATAACTGCGGCCCGTTCAGGTGAGCGCTCAATCTCGGCATGGCTTCAATTGGCGTGGGGAGATGGGCAAACCTGATCCTGGCAAGTGTCATTGCGCCTCCTGCTTTAATCTTTCCCTTTCTGATAAACCTCATCAGGTCAAGGATGCGAGGAAGGATGCGTTGATAGAGGAAGTAAAGAAACGGTCTGGAAGCGTAATCCCAGGCACCGATGCTGCGATATAAAACACCGCCCAATCCTTCTTTGAAACGGAAGACACCTGCCATACTGTCTTCGCCATCAAAAGTCTCCGGGGCTCCCCAAAGATCATAGGTCGAACAACCCAATGATTTAGCTATGCGCATCGCTTCCCACTGGAGAAGATAATTGGGCATCTTCTCGCGGTGTTCAATTGTGGACATGCCGTAGAAGTACCAGGCACGTCCTCCAAATACGAACAATACCAGGGCTGCCACCGCGCCCCCTTCGACTTCCGCAATGAGTGGAACTGCCAGCCCGGCTTCCATGAAATTGCGCCAAAGCCTGAGATAATAATCTTCTTCACGGATGATAAATCCGTCGCGGTCTGCCGTCTTGGCGTACATACGAAATAGAGCTGGCAGATCAGCCTGTTCTCCCTGCCGCACGGTCACGCCGCTGCGCTGCGCCAGGCGGATGTTGTATCGGGTTTTTTGCTTCATGCGGCTCATCCAGGTTTCTTCCGAACCGCCCATGTCGATCATTACCGTATTTTTGAACTGGATCTGCTCGCTGGAATAGCGCCAGCCCCTCCGCGTAAGCAGCAATTCCACTCCGGCTCCTGACGGGTCCGCCTGTTCCCCCGCGCTGCCTGGAATGCCTGTCCCCAGGATGACCTCAGGATCAATTTTGATGAAGATCGCCTTTAGCTTACGGCAGTATTCTTCAATGGCTTCCAATCCCTTCCGGCGCAGGTCCTCATTGTTCCAATCCAGCAGCGGTCCGCGGGGAATGTAACATACTGAGAATTTCGGGCCGATCCCAAATGGCTTTACGGTCCGGGTTAATACAAGTGCACCCGCCATTGGTGAACCATCAGTTCCATATAAAATAACAGGTTGCGCCTGCCAGCCAACCTCTTTCTTGTGCTCTGCCCATTCAGCAGTTTGGAGAACATGCGGCTGCGGCAACTTGAGCAGTATCTGGTTCCAGTTTTCGGGGATCATTGATTGACCCCGCTAGCTTGTGTGACTTCTTTTACCCAATCCTCTATCTGCTTGTGCGCTCCCGCACCAGAAAAGGTGAGTCCCTGCAATTCGACTGGTGAAAAGAACTCAACCTGCAGCATTTCATGATTGGGACGGATCTCACCGCCTATGATTTCACCCTGGTAAAGGAGAACGATGCCATTTCCCCTTGGATCATCCTCATAGGTATAGACGCCAAGCAGGTCCCCGACGCTGACCTCGAACCCAGTTTCTTCCAGGGCTTCCCGTTTTGCACATTCCCTGGGGTCCTCATCAACTTCAAGATAGCCCGCCGGCATATACCAGGTGTTCTTCCAAGGTTCGATCCCGCGCTGGACCAGCAGAAGCTTGCCTTCTTCAATTATGCGTACAGCAGCGCTCACCTTGCGATGCTCATAGTGGACCCAACCGCAATTCCGGCAAATCTCACGCATGCGACCTTCAAGCAGTTGTGATTGCAATTGCGAACCGCACTGGTAACAGTAGTGAATCATTTAGTCCAACCCCTTGTTTTTCAAAGAAGTATAAAAGCGATAGGCCTTATATAGCAGTGGTCGATATGCCTTATCCCACGCGCCGACACTTCTCTGGATACTCCCCCCGAAACCACGTTTAAACCTGTAGACTCCCCACAGACCATCATGAAGTTGTTTTTTCTCAAATAAGGCTTCAAGCTCTTCTTCATCATGGTCAGGGATGCCCCACAAGTCGTAACCCTCGCATCCCAAGGATTGTGCCCATTTAATGGCTTCCCATTGTAATAAGTACGTCGGCATGCGGTTGCGTTCTGAATCCGTTGAGGCGCCGTACATGTACCAGGCAGTTCTTCCATGTGCCAATACAACGATCCCTGCAACAGGCTGGTTCTCAAAGGTCGCCATCAATAAAACCGCTTTACCGTTTATGCTGAAAAGATCCTTTACCTTCTGGTAATAGGCGGCAGAATGAACACCAAATCCATCGCGTTTGCCGGTGACGAGCGCCATCTCAGCGAAAAGAGCATAATCATCACTCTGGCGAACCTCAATCCCTTTTTTCTCAGCCAGGCGTATGTTGTAGCGCGTCTTTTGCTTCATGCCTGCGAGGATTTCCTCTGCGGAAATTGTGAGCGGAATTGTAACTGTCCTGCGCGGTTGAACCGGTTCGGACTTATACCACCCCAAATCCTCCAGTCGCTGCCAGGCAGCGTCTGGTTCCCAGGCAAAGGGTTCTATTTTTAAGAAGATGGCGTTGTTTTTCAGGCATACCTTGTCAAGTTCTGACAACACTTCATCTGAAAGGTTGACCGGGCCTTTAGGGACATATGCGATCGAAAACCCTAATGGCAAACGCCTGAAAAGAACCTGCGCACCAGTATCACCGCAAATAATGTGCTCGGCTGACCAGCCAAAGTCAGATTTTAATAAACCCCAATTGCCAGTCTGCAAAACGTGACTGTCGGGATGGGCAGCAATGAATTTGTCCCAGGTGGAAAGATCTACAAGCATATCAATCGATCGAAATTAATTCAGGCGCTGGTGTAGTTGCCAGGCTTGATCCGGGGATGCTTTCGTCTGCAAGCTGGACAATGCCTGTTGAATCGCCTTGTTCCGAAAGCAGCAGCAGGTGATCTATCGTTTTTTTCAACTCAGCACCTGTCAGGTTGGTATTATCCTCAAGTTTGAAGATTTCCGGATGCTGCGTGGGGGTAAACTGTTTCCCCTCTTCCCAAAGATCTTCGCTTAATTTTTCCCCCGGGCGAATGCCCGTATAGGCAATTTCAATATCCTTTCCTGGTTCCAATCCTGAGAGGCGGATGAGGTCTTCAGCCAGGTCAAGAATTCGCACCTGTTGACCCATATTCAAAACAAAGGTTTCGCCGCCATTGCCCATGGCAGCTGCCTGAAGAACCAGGTAGACCGCCTCCGGGATCGTCATGAAATAGCGTTTCATATCAGGATGGGTGATGGTGACCGGACCTCCCCGGGCGATTTGATGTTTAAACAGCGGGACCACGCTTCCCCGGCTGCCAAGGACGTTACCAAATCGAACCACAGAGTATGCATGCCTGGAGCGTTTTGCGGCATCCAGGACGATCATTTCAGAAAACCGCTTGGTGGCTCCCATAATGTTTGCCGGTCTGATGGCTTTATCCGTCGAGATCATGATCAACTTATCAATTCCAAGTTTCTCGCAAATCTGAACGACATTCCGGGTGCCCAGCACATTATTATTTACGGCTTCGTCGATATTCATCTCCATCAATGGAACGTGTTTATGCGCTGCCGCATGGAATACAACTTCCGGCTTGTGTTTTTCAAATATTATGCGCAGCCGGTGAATATCTCGGACATCAACAATAACAGGGGTGAGTGGAATGGATGGGAAACTCTCCTGGATCTCCAACAGGGTTTCGAAGATGCTATTCTCCCCGTGACCCAATAAGATCAAGCCTGCTGGATTCCAGCGGGAAATCTGCCGGCAAAGCTCACGTCCGATGGATCCGCCTGCCCCGGTGACCATTACCATTTTGCCTGTCAGAATATTCCCCACCAATTCTTCTTTCATGTGGGTTGGCTGCCGTCGTAACAGGTCAGTGATATCCACTTCACGCAAACGGTTGATAGAGACTTTACCACCGATCAACTCGTAAATACCCGGCATGGTGCGGAAAGGAATTCCCTTCAGGCGGCAAATATCCGCGATGGTTCGGATTACCTTTCCTGCTGCACTGGGGATGGCGATAATAACTTCATCCACGTGTTTGCTCTCAACGATCTTGCTGATGTCGTTTACATTTCCCAACACCTGTACACCATGGATCTGCTGCCCCATCTTGGCAGGGTTATCATCCAGAAAACCAACCGGGATCAAATTGAGATCCGGATTCTTTTGTAATTCACGTACAACAAGCGCACCGGCATCTCCCGCGCCCATGATTAACACGCGTTTGGTAATGTCGTTTCCAGAAGGAGAATTGAATGATTTGACGTTCTCAGCGATCAAGCGGAGGAGAAAACGGATTCCTCCGATGAAGATGATCGACAGCAACCAGTCAATGATCAATACTGATCGCGGAAATCCAATAAAGAGTTTTTGCGAGGCTAAAATAACCAGCATGGCTGCAACAACGATGGATGAAGCAGTCACCCCTACTGCAACAAGCCGCAATTCACGGATGCTGGCGTAGACCCACATACGGCGGTACATGCTGAAAAGATAGAAAAATAGCGGTTTTAAAACAAGGGAGACACCCAGCATCCAGTAGGCGAAAGGTAAATAGTAAAAGAATAACGGACCAAGTTCAAACCGCAAAGCCATGGCGCCGAAAACAGCCGCCACGATCAGGATCAAATCCAAGAGCAAAAGATATCGATTTCGAACGTTTGGTTTTGATCTCGATTAAAGACCTCTTAGCCCTAACACGGAGCCTATCGTACGGAGAATGATATTCAAGTCAAGCAGGAGCGTGCGGTGTTTGATGTAGTATAGGTCAAATTCCAATTTAACCACAGTATCTTCAACAGTCGAAGCGTAACGCTGATTAATCTGCGCCCAACCGGTGAGCCCGGGTTTTACAAACAGGCGCGCCCGGTAGAAAGGAATTTGCTCCTGGAACTGTTCAACGAGTTCAGGTTGTTCAGCCCGCGGTCCCACCAGGCTGTTCTCGCCTTTGAGGATATTGAGCATCTGAGGCAATTCATCAATATGGCTGCGGCGGAGTAGCTTGCCAATCTTGGTAATGCGTTGATCGTCCAGCGTCGTCATTTTTCCAACGCCATTATCTTCCAGGTTGGCGGTCATTGTACGGAATTTATAGATTTTATAGGGGTTACCGTTCCTGCCTACTCTCAATTGGCTGTAAAAAATTGGTTTACCGCTGTCAATAAAGATCAATACAGCCACAAATGGGAAAAGGAGCAAAAGAGCCAAAAGACCAATGAGCCCGCTGACAATATCACCAAAGCGTTTTAAAGCATCATAAAGGCCGCTGATATGCACTTGATCCAGGAAACTTCGCAGGATCCATTCGGATTCCAGCAGCTCAACTGGTACTCTGCCAAATAATTCTTCATACGCGGTTGGGAACGAGACCACTTCGATACCGCCTTCTTCTGCGGCCAGGATAGAGCGGAAAAGATCGGGGTTGAGTTCTCCTGAAATGGCGAAGATCAGGTCAGTAATGTAATACAACCTGATTCTATCCAGTAGATCCTGCCCGGTACCGACAACCGGACAGCCAAAATACTCCTTCCCCTGTTTTTCGGGATCATCGTCTATGTAGCCGATGAGGTCAAAAGGCATTGGTGTAATCTTGGATGCCATGGATACCAGGGTGGTGCCAGCAAGGCCAGCGCCTACCACCAGCACCCGGCGGCTGAATACCGGAGCGCTGAAGATTTTGATGTACAAAAAACGCCAAATAATTGTGAGTATTGTGACCGAAACGATGAAAACCGCAACACCCCGACGGGGTAATGAAAAGGGGTCAGAAACGAAGAAGGCGATTAGATACAGAACGGCGCTAACGCCAGCGGCTGTGCCAACTCCCTTTAATACCTCACCGTGGCGGTTTGCCCGGCGGATGTCATAAATTCCAATTAGCAAAAGAATCCAAATTACCGGGAGGAAATAAAACCAGGCGGGAGCACGCTCACCAATAAATTCCCAGGAGAAATTTAACCAATCCTTTTGCGACCAGAAAAACAATGCCAAAAATATTGCCAGGATTGATACTGTCAGATCCCCCAATAAAAGGATGATCTTCCGCTCGGAACCGCGGATACGCAATCGTCCTTTTTGTGTCAAAGATTCCATAAACGCTTACTTTCCTGAATCAGAGGGTCGAAAGACGCTTGTCCAAAATCCCACACCCCAGGAGAGGTGCATCGTTATGATCGCAATTGGAATGCCAAAAAATAAACTGCCAGTTTTGTGTTTCATTACCTGGTCCACCGATCCCGCTATCAATATCAGGCAATAAAAGACCAAAGTCGTTAATAATACCCAAAGTGCTGGGAGCCAAAAGATGGATATCAATAATAACATCAAAATCCATAAAACAAAAAGGGGTGGAAGGGCTTGCCTCCACCGCAGCGTGTTGGGAAACCTTCTGAGCATGCGCACTTTCCAGAAACCATAGGCAAAATACTGCCGCGCTAATGCCCCCAGGGTGGATCGCGAGAAGTACACTGCCCGGATTGCCGGGTCTACCCAGATGGTAAAACCCAATGCGCGCAAGCGCGCATTGAATTCATAATCCTCGTTGATAAATAACGATTCGTTATAGTAACCTACCTGCTCCACCGTTGTTTTGTAATAACACCCAAAGGCAACAGTATCGGATTTTCCGGCTGTTTTTGCCCAGCGATATTTGGCATCCCCCACCCCGAGAGGATGGGCTGTGGCGATGGCGATCGACCGGGCTATCCAGTCATCCTTGCCGGGGTGGATATCGATTACCCCGCCGACATTGTCACCGCGTCCTGCCTTCAATGCGTCTACACTGCGTTCAATATAATCCAACGCTGGCAGAGTGTGCGCATCCATGCGGATGATAATCGTACCCCGGGATGCGCGGATGGCGAGGTTAAGCCCTGACGGGATTACCCTTTTCACGTTGTCAACCAACTGGATACGCATTTTCGGATGAGCAAGTGCGTAATCCTGGATTCGCAGGCGGGTATCATCCGTGGAAAAACCATCCGCAATGATGACTTCCATTTCTGCTTGCGGGAAGGTCTGTCTGCAGATCGCTTCCAGTAATGCCTGGATGTTTTTTTCTTCGTTATAGCAGGGTATGACAATAGAAAGTTGAGGTTCGTTCATCCAGACCTTTTGTCTCCTCAAAATCCTGTCAAGAATTCCTATTTGATTGAATTAAGCAGAGCGATAGCTTCGATCTCGACTCTGGCATTTTTTGGCAGCGCTGCCACCTGCACCGCAGAGCGAGCGGGATGATCTCCCGTGAAAAATTCAGCATAAACCGCATTCATGCTGGCGAATTCATTGATGTCCTTCAAAAAGACTGTAGTTTTCACTACATTTTCGAGGCACGAGTTGGCTGCGTCAAGGATTGTTTTAACATTCTCCAAAGCTTGGCGTGTTTCCGCCTCAATGCCTCCCTCAACTAATGCTCCTGTTGCGGGATCCAATCCGAGTTGACCAGCCGTGAAAACAAATGGTCCAGCTGTGTTCGCCACCGAATACGGTCCAATGGCGGCAGGTGCTTTTTCAGTTTTGATAACATGTTTACCGGGACATCCCATCTTGATCCTCCAATAAAATTGATACCCTGATTTTATGCTATTTTTTGCTAACCGCATACCATCGGGTTATTTTTCATATTTGCTTTTTCTGTGAAAATCCGCTTTGTTTACATTTGAATCCAGGGATGACAGTTGTAACTCGATAATTATTACTACCCTTGCAAGATTGTAAAGTACACCCTTTTGAAGTATCGGTATACTTGATAAAGTGTTTGATAATTGAGTTCATTATATAAATTCGGTATCAAACCCTATAAATTGCTTTTTTTGATCCGTCGTGCTCACTGGCCACTCAAATATCAAAAAATTGCCTTCATAAAACCCATCTTGCCGATGATGACAAGGGTTACAGTGGAATTATTATGACCAAAATATTATTTACACACTCCTTGAATGCTCAAAACCCACTGCGAATGATCTTCCAATGGTCATCCAAAATAATAGAGAAGATCTAAGGATTAAATAATGCCTGCACAGGGTAATTCAGGTTTTGATTTACTGGAAAGTATTTTATTTGAAATGAACGGCATCGGCAAGTTTTCGAAGTCCGTCCTGACAGATAAAGAAGGGTTGCCGATTGCTTCAGCCGCTTTAGACGGTTCAAATGCAGATCGACAATCAGCGGTGGTTGCATTCATTCAAAAGGCTGCCATCCAGGCGAGCAAACAATTAGGATTTGCTGACTTGGATGAGATTTCCATCAGCTACGTTGACGGTCAGCAATTGGTTATACTCCCTTTCAACGTCAACGACAAAGTACTAATCCTGACTGCTGTCATCACAGACCAGGACCAACCGTACCGGAAAGTAATAGGTAATGCCATCGTTGAAATCATAAAAGTTTGGGAATACTATTGGAAGTGAACCTATGGGCATAAATGGGAATCTAAAAGATATATCAGTCGCAGACCTCATCCAAATTCACTGCATTGATCCAAGAATTGCAAGGTTGAGAATTAACCAGCAAGGTCAATTGGCAGAAATATTTTTCAATGCCGGACAGGTCGTGCATGCTACTCTCGGCACGACATCAGGTGAAGAGGCGGTCTATGAAGCGCTCACCTGGAGAGAAGGCTTATTCGACGTTGATAACGATGTTGTATCTCCAAAGAAAAGTATCAACCGCATGTGGTCCGGATTGCTTGTAGAAGGTGCAAAACGTCTTGATGCAAAAGAAAAGCTTCGAAAAATCAGTGAACAAAACCAATCAACAGAGGAGAATAAGATGGGACAAAAATTTGAAGAAATTTTAACCAGCCTGGCTGGCGAAGTTTCAGGTTACAGCGCCAGCGCATTAGTCGGAATAGATGGAATCAACATTGCAGCAAATTCCAAAGGTCCCCTGGATCCTGAAGCGGTCAGCGCACAAATGACCATGCTCTTCCGCCTGGTTGACGGATCGGTTGAAAAATTGGGAGCAGGTGTATTGGAAGACAACTTAATGACCACTGAGAAATCCTATATCCTCATGCGATTTCTCCCCGGGAAAGAATACTATTTGAGCATTACGGCAGATCGCAAAACTGGCAACCTTGGCAATCTGCGTTTGATGAGCAAAATGGTTACAGAGCAATTATTCAAAGCAATGCCCCATTAATGGGACTTGGAATTAATTAGAGGAGAATCTCATGTCAAAATTAGAGCAGGTTATTCAGCAGTTCAAAAACGAATTAGGCGGTGATTTCGTCTCCACAGACGTGGTCGGCATGGATGGGATTTCCATCGCAGGTGGATCGGTTGATCCCAATTTCAGCGCGAGTGATGCAGCTGCACGTTTCGCAGAGATCATGAAACTGGCAGTGAAGGTTAGTAACAAAATCGATATCGGCAAAGTCGATGATAATCTCGTCACAACGAATAAAAACTACATCATCTCTCGTTTTCTCGGTGATGGGTCATACTATTGGGTCGTAGTGGTCACTTCAAACGCCACCTTAGGGACATTGCGCATGCTTATGAACGAGTATGCCCCCCAGATGTGGGATGCCATCCCTCACGTGCTTACGGTGCAAAAAGTTGAAGAGATCCTTGAAAAACCTATGGATGTGAAGATTCAACCCGAAGTTGCTAAACCCGCAAAACCCAGGGGAAGTTTTTGGGCTGATCAAAAGTCAGAAAAGAAAGAAGACAACTCTGAGGATACAGCTGCAAAGACTTACAAGTACCCTTGAGATTTGTTATCCTAAATAATGGATCGATTTTCTCAGGCATTGTAAATTAATTCACCATAATTTTTTATTCAAAACCAAGTAGAACTGCCAATACGTATTGGCAGTTCTTTTTTGTGGATTTATTGCCCCATTTCTTGACATGGACAAGTTCCGACAGAGCAACCAGAGCGCTTGACTGGTATAATGGACGCGCTGCACGAAACCACTTTTTTCAAAGGTATTTATGCTCGAAAAACTTAAAGCAATCCAACATCAATACGACGAACTCACGCGATTGATCGAAGAGAATGTTGAAGATTACCAAAAAGTCGGCGAATACGCCAAGGAACGCGCTGAACTTGAACAGATCTATCAGCGCTCAATTCATTACCAGGACCTCCTTAAGCAGCTTGATCAAGCCCGCGAACTGGCTTCCAGTGACGATGCAGAAATGAGCGCGCTTGCAACCGCAGAAGCTGAAGACCTGGCCCCGCAGATTGAGAACCTTGAGAAGGAACTGAAATCTCTATTGGTCCCAAAAGATCCGCGTGATGACGCTAATGTATTTATTGAGATCAGGGCAGGTGCCGGCGGAGACGAAGCCGGTCTATTTGCCGCGGAATTGATGCGTATGTATATGCATTATGCCGAGCAGCGCCGCTGGACGGTTGAAATGATTACCTCCAATGAGACCGGGATCGGCGGTTTCAAAGAAGTCATCTTCACTGTTAAGGGTCGCGGGGCTTACTCCCGTTTTAAGTATGAATCCGGTGTACACAGGGTTCAGCGCATCCCTTCAACTGAATCTTCCGGCAGGATCCACACGTCTACGATCACTGTAGCTGTCATGGCAGAGGTGGAGGATGTTGACATCCAAATCCCTGAAAGTGACCTTGAGTGGGATGTTTTTCGTTCCTCAGGAGCTGGCGGGCAGAACGTGCAAAAGAACGCCACAGCCATCCGCCTTACCCACAAACCCACTGGTCTGGTTATCACCTGCCAGGATGAACGTTCACAATTGCAGAACCGCATGCGTGCACTGACCATCCTCCGCTCCAGGCTGTATGACATGGAAATGCAGCGTATTCAATCTGAACGTGAAGTAGCCAGGCGCTCCCAGGTGGGTACCGGGGACCGCTCAGAAAAAATCCGCACATACAATTATCCCCAATCCAGGGTAACCGACCACCGCATTAATGTGTCTTCTTACAATCTTCCAGGCGTCATGGGGGGGGATATTGATCTGTTCATCGATGAGTTAGCCCAACGAGATGAAGCGGATCGATTATCTACCAGCGCGATTGATGACGAAGACTGATCTTCACACCTGGCTGCACGAATCCCAAAAAAAGTTAGCCGGGATCAGTGACTTCCCTGGTGTAGAAACGTATGCGATTGCCTCCTTTGTGCTTTCACAATCCAAAGAATGGCTAATTACCCACCCCGAATACGACCTCTCCAGCCAACCGCTGGAAAAAATGGATTCTCTCATCAACCGATTGCTGCAAGGCGAACCCCTGCCCTACCTTTTGGGAAGGCAATCCTTTTTTGGTCTTGATTTCGAGGTAACTCCGGACGTCCTTATTCCCAGGCCGGAAACTGAATTATTGGTCGAAGAAGCCATCCGCTGGTTGCGACTCCACCCACACCACCGCCACATGATCGACGTCGGCACCGGGAGCGGTATTATTCCGATTACCCTCGCGGATCATTTTGAAGACCTCTTTGCGTACGCGGTGGACATTTCCTCCAATGCTCTCGATATTGCCAATCGGAATATCCGAAACTATAATTTACAGGAGAGGATAAAAGCTTATCCTAATGACCTGTTTAACAGGAATTACCGAGACATTTGATTTGATCACCGCCAACTTGCCTTATATTCCAAATTCACGGTTAAGTTCACTGGCTGTTACGCGTTTTGAACCGCTCGAGGCGCTGGATGGAGGTCCTGACGGATTTAAATGGATACGCAAATTATTAGATCAAGCACCAAAAAATATTAAGCCTGGTGGATTATTGCTGCTTGAAATTGACGAATCCCAGGCTTTATTGGCAGCCAATGAAGCCACAATATTTCTGCCTTCTGCTAAAATTACTGTAATTAATGACCTGGCGCAAAAGCCGAGGTTATTGAGAATTCAAGTCTGAAACCCGGAGTGCATATGCAAACTTTGATCCTGCCTGCCGAAAAACCCGCTGCCATTGAGTCTGCCGTCGCCTTGCTCAGAGAAGGAGAAATCATCGCCTTCCCCACGGATACGGTTTACGGGTTGGGCAGCGACGCGTTTTACGCTCCCGGGATCATCAAACTGTTTGAAGCCAAGGGTCGGGATTCCAATAAAGCCATGTCCATTCTAATCGGTGAACTCGATCAGGCGGAATTGATCACTGATCATATGACCAAATGTGCCAAGAAACTCATCGCCAAGTTCTGGCCCGGCGGGCTGACGGTGATCGTCCCCCGTAAAAGCAACCTGCCCGAATTGATCTCCACCACAAAAAATGTCGGCATACGCATGCCCGATCACCCTGTGGCATTGGAACTTCTGCGTACATTCGGACCACTCGCCACAACTTCTGCCAACCTTTCCGGCGGCAGCAATCCGCAATCCGCGATTGACGTGTTTGATCAATTGAATGGCAGGGTACCGTTAATATTAAATGGCGGAGTTTGCCCGGGGGGAATTCCTTCGACAGTTGTGGATTGTACCGGGGATAGCCCTGTGATCTTACGCCAGGGGGCGATCTCAGAAAAAGCCATCATGGCTGCCGCTGAAGATTAGAAAACATCCACCGTTCCCTTTTATTTTAGGTCTGGAGAATCTGCGCACCCTGCTGCAGACGATAAACCGCTGCGTATTTGCCGTTTCTGGCAAGCAGCGAGGCATGATCTCCTCTCTCGACGACCTTGCCGTCCTCAAGGTAAAGAATTTCATCCATCAACTCCATGGATGAATAGGTATGCGAGATCCAAAGCATTCCCGCATGTGGAAATTCTGTGAGGATCATTTTGATCAGGCTGCGCTGAATGAATGCGTCCAGGTTCACCATGGGTTCGTCGAAAATTAAAAATGGCCGATCCTGAATCATTAATCGCGCGATGAGGATGCGCTGCAATTCACCTCCGCTGACCATCGTTCCCCGCTCTCCCAGCCAGGTGTCCAGTCCGTGCGGCAATGCGGTTACCCAGGCTTCCAATCCAACGTTGCCCAGGACGCGGCGAATTTCATCATCGCTGGCATCCGGTTTGGCAAAAAGCAGGTTTTGCCGCAGGCTGCAGTTGAATAAATAAGCGTCCTGTGCCAGGACTCCGAATTGACTGCGCACGGATTGGTTTTCCAGCGTTTGAATGTCCTCTCCATTTACGAAAATCCCACCGCTATCGGGAACGTTAAACTTGAGGATCAGTTCGACCAGGCTGGATTTACCCCCGCCGCTCGGACCAACGATGGCGATTTTCCTCCCTTTTATTAAATCAAACGAAATGTGCCCCAGCGAATAATCTGAATCCTCCCCCCGTTGGAAAGTGACATCCTCCAGGCGTAAATCAGTAACTGCTCTATTGATAGTGTGGAGTAGTTCAACATTTCCAGCAGGACTCTGATCAGCGATCTGAAAGAGTCTTCCGGCTGACGAAACACACTCTGTGAGCCGTTGTGCCGCTGCAGGCAGAACCTGGGCAGCTTCAAAACTCGCCATGCCCACGAGAACGATCACGGCCAATGAAATGCCTGTAATGAAATCACCCTGAATAAGTGGGACAGAAAACCAGACCAATGCCAGCACGGTAAGATTCATTACGGTCAGTACCAATGCATTATTGCCCCCCCCTAACATGGATGTCTGCAGTTGTACCTCATTTACCTGCTTATTTACTGCAATTGCTTTCCCCATTTGGGTATGGCTTGTCCCAAATGCCTGAAGTTCTTCCAACCCTGCCAGGGTTTCCACCAGGGTTGCGCTGAGATCTGCGCTGTATCGGGCGGTATTTTGCGCAGACCTCCGTGTGAGGACTACAGACACCAAAGGCAGCACCAAACCTGTGATTAATAAACCGCCTGCCAGTATCCAACCCAATTGAGCATCGAATTTACCCGTGAACAAACTGACGCCTGTGGTAACTACCAGGAAAACGATGAACGGCGAAAGGACGCGCACATAAAAGTTTTCCAGCGTTTCAAGATCACGCAGGATGCGGTCCAGCAAGTCACCGGAGCGGTAAATGGAGAGGTCATCCTGTTTTACCAGCGATAACTTTTGGTAGAACCATACCCGCAGCGATGAAACCAGGTGCAGGTTCACCGAGTGAGAGACAAGGCGTTCACCATAACGGAATGCTGCCCGGCTGATGCCAAAGAATCGCACCCCCACGATGGCGACCTGTAATTCCGCTATGGAAGGGTGCAGTGCGGCGGAAGCGATGAGATATGCCGAGGTTCCCAATAGTCCAATGCCTGCGGCAATGGTTGCCACACCCATCAGGATGGATAGCGCGACTTCCCCAAGGTAAGGTTTGATAAAACGCAGCAGGCGAAAAACACTCCTCATAATGCCACCGCTTTTACCAGCCTGCTGAATTGGCTGTCCCTGGCAAGCAGCTCGGTAATTTTCCCGTATTCGACCAATCTGCCCTGTTCCAGCACGAGCACTTCGTCCGCCAGAAGAGTTAACGCCATGTTGTGAGCGATCATAATAGAGGTTTTATTTTTCACCAATTTCTGCAGCGCGAGCATAAATTTATCATCCAGGGTGCTGTCCAGGTGGGAGGTCGGTTCATCCAGGAGAACGAGCGAACCATTCTTGAGGAACGCCCGGGCAAGCGCCAGCCGCTGGCGTTCACCGCTGCTGAAGCGCACCCCGGATTCAAGCATTGGCGTCTCCAGCCCTTGTGGCAATCTATGCAGCAACCCTCCAAGCATGGCATTTTCGAGGGCTTCCTCAACTTGATTCGGGGTGTAAACCTGGTCAAAAAGGCGTACATTTTCAAGCAGGCTGGCGTTAAAGAGGGCAGGTTTTTGTCCGACCCAGCTGACATGCCTGCGCCAAACATCCGGAGACCATGTTTGGATCCTCACACCATCAACCTCAATTTTCCCGGAGGATGGCTGCAGGAATTGCATTAACAAATGGAACAGTGTACTTTTCCCTGCACCGTTTTCCCCAACCAGGGCATATATAGTATCCCGTTCAAAATGAAAACTGAAATCGCGCAGGGCAAATGAAGATGACCCATCGTAGGCATAGGTGAGATGGTCCACACAAATATGGTTCATTTGGGCAGGAAAAGGAACATCCACAGTATTGCCGATGGATGTTCTTGGAAATTCTTCAGGGGTGTCCAGGAGTCTAAAAATGCTTACAGCTGCCGAGACACCGCTCATGCCGGCATGATAACGCATGCTAAGGTTGCGCATGGGTAAATAGAATTCAGGAGCCACCAGGAGGATGAAGAATGCCTGTTGAAAGCCAATTTGCGCGTAAAGCAGCCGCAGACCGATTTCGACCGCCACAACCGCTGTGGCGATGGTGGCCACCATTTCCAGTACAAAAGCGGAGAGGAATGTGATCTTGAGCACATTCAGGGTAGTGAGGCGGTATTGTTCACTGACCTTTTGGATTTCCTGCAATCGTTGTCCACTCCTGCCCAAAAGCAGCAGGGTCTTTAAACCGCGGATGGAATCCAACAGGAAGTCTCCCATCTGGCTCAATTTTGTCCATTGGCGCGCGGTAACTCCAGCTGCCATACGCCCGATCAACACCATGAAGAGAGGGATAAGAGGTGCAGTAACAAGGAAAACGATCCCGGTCAGCAAATCCAGAGGCCAGACAAACACCAGGATTGCCAGCGGCAGTATGGCAGATAACACCACCTGGGGAAGGAATTGACTGAAGTAGCTGTCCAGGGCATCCACACCCTGCAGGCAGGTGGTGGCTATCTCGCCAGTCTTTTGCCTTTTCAGCCAAATCGGTCCCAGGCGGTCGATCTTTTGTAACAGCAAGGTGCGCAATTCAGATTTTACCGTCACTGCCAGTTTACCTGCCAGGGTGTCATTAATGAAGGTGAAAACCGCTCTAATAAGCACGATCGCGAGGATTACACGCAGGGCTGGGAGTACCTGGGCTAATAAGGCATGACCCAAAAATAGGTCATCGATGACCTGGCTTAGTTTCCAGGATTGAAAAATGGTCAATGCGCTGGCAATGAATCCTGCCAATATCGTGAACGGAAGCAGAACGCCTGTCTTCCAGGTAAAAGCAATTAACCGTTTGTGCGTTTTCATCCCCTTCATTTTGCCTGACTTTATATGAATCGTCAAACAAAAAGCACCTGCGGTTGGTTTTCGCCGGTGCTCGATGATTGGCAAATAAATTTACTGTCGTTCAGGTTCTGATCAATGAGCCAAACTAAATCCCTATTAAACGAATTGCAGTTGATAAAGAACATCCTTTAACCCTGCAGCAAAAACCTCAGTCATGATGTCATTGTCAACTTTATAAACGCCGCCGTATACCCCATCACCAATCGCCTTTTTTACTTCGGCTGAGTTTAGAATGCTGTCAGTGATGAACGGACTTTTTTCGGTGTCCGGAATGGCTCCTGTGCGAACGAACGGAAAGGCTTCGATCCAGCCGGCATGATAAGTCTTAAGGTGATGATTTTCAGCAATGGCTGTCACATTGGGCGCTTTCCACCATTCGTACCAATTGATTTTCAGGTCCGGCAGCTCATTGACCAGTTCTCCGAGGGATACCTTGGCAGGCGTATTGCCGCCGTGCCCATTGAGGATGACGAGGCGTTTGAATCCCTGGT
Organism: uncultured Chloroflexia bacterium; assembly: GCA_963753625.1. Lineage (GTDB taxonomy): Bacteria > Chloroflexota > Anaerolineae > Anaerolineales > Anaerolineaceae > UBA6107. The sequence continues at coordinate 154,847 of CAVWCP010000001.1, read as the reverse complement.
GATAGACTGATCGGACCATGTCCTCAACAATTTTCAACAGGGTTTCCACACGGATGGTGATGGTACCCGGGTAATCCGCGAAGTACGAGGAACAGCCAAAGTTCAATGGCGGCGCCACGATCACCCCTGATTGCTGCGAAGCCGCATCCGCTAACGCTAATGGGATCTTCACATCCGTGCTGGTGCAAAGAAAACCATGCTGCTCCGTTGCCCCCAGCACCATCAGCAAACGATCCTCTTTCTTCAAATATGTTTCGACTTCCATCCAGTTCATTTCACCCAGGCGCATGAAAACCTCACTTGTGTTGTTTATCCTATTATACAAAAACCGGGACGGTTCAAACCATCCCGGCATGCATTGAACTATACGACGATATTCACCAGCCTGCCCTTTACATAGATCACCTGGCGGGGAGCTTTACCGTCCAGCGCTTTTTCAATTACCGCGCTGCTGAGTGCTGTGTTTTTCGCGTCATCATCCGAGATATCTGCAGCTACCGTGATACGGTCGCGTACTTTACCGTTTACCTGTACCACCAGGGTGATCTCATCCTGGGCGGCAGCCGCTTCATCCACTTTTGGCCATGCCTGTGTGTGAATCGAGTATGGTTTCCCGATTCTCTGCCATAATTCTTCGGTGATGTGAGGCGCCACGGGAGCCAGAAGCTTGAGGTAAACCTCCACTGCCTCGGTCCATGCAGGGGTACCGCAGGTTTCTACCTTGAGCCGCTGCATCTCGTTCAACAATTCCATCAACCCGGAAATGATGGTATTGAATTCGAATTTTTCGAAGTCCCGGGTGACTGAGCGGATAGTTTGATGTACTTTCCGCCGCAGCGCTTTGATCCCGGATTCCGTTGATTGGCACTTGCCCATAGGCTCAAGTATCGTTGTCCAGATACGCCGCATCCAGCGGGAGGTACCATCGATTCCGCCGCTGCTCCAGGGTCCGCCCATATCCCAGCGGGAGAAGAACATCAGGAACGCGCGCAGTGTATCAGCGCCATAGGTGTGCACCAGGTCATCCGGGGCAACCACATTACCGCGACTCTTGGACATTTTTTCATTGTCTTCACCCAATACAATGCCCTGGTTGCGTAATTGAAGCATGGGTTCGTGCCCTTCAGTTATACCCATATCCCGCATAGCCTTGTGGAAGAAGCGTGTATAGATCAGGTGCATGTTGGCGTGCTCGATACCACCAGTGTAAATATCCACGGGCATCCAGTAATCATATTCCCTGGGGTCGAAAGGTCCCTTATCAAAATCCGGACTCAGATAGCGCAGGTGATACCACGAGGAACACATGAAAGTATCCATGGTGTCGGTCTCACGTTCAGCATCCCCACCGCACTTCGGGCAGGTGGTGAACCGCCAGGTCGGATGGAGTTTGAGCGGGCTTTCACCGGTTGGTTTCCATTCAACATCATCCGGCAGCACTACCGGCAGTTGATCATCCGGAACTGGAACCTCTCCGCAATTTTTACAGTAGATCATGGGGATGGGAGCCCCCCAGTAGCGTTGCCGTGAGATTAACCAGTCACGCAAGCGGTAATTGGTGGAGGGTTTACCTGCCCCAATTTTCTCGACGTATTTCACCGCAGTATCAAAAGATTTATCACCGGGGGTTCCTGTGAGAGGACCTGAATTGACCATCATGCCGCTGGCAGGAACCGCGTCGGTCAGATCCGATCCATCCACAATCACCAGGCCAACCGGCTGGATGACCACCCGGATCGGCAGGTTGAAAGTTTTTGCAAAGGCAAAGTCCCGTGTGTCGTGCGCCGGTACCGCCATGATGGCACCGGTACCGTAGGTCATCAGTACATAATCCGCGATCCACACCGGGATGCGTTCCCCGTTGACCGGGTTGATAGCGTAACCGCCGGTGAAAATGCCTGTTTTTTCCTTGTCGTTGGACTCGCGCTGGATATCCGTCTGGCGGGTGGAATCCAGGATGTACTGTTCCACCTCAGCCTGCTGCTCGGGTGTGGTCAGCTTTTGCACCAGCGGATGCTCAGGGGCGAGCACCATGAAGGTAACTCCCCACAAGGTATCCGGTCGGGTGGTAAAGACCTCCAGGGGGTCACCGGTTTCAGTTTTAAAGGTCACCAACGCTCCTTCTGATTTGCCAATCCAGTTGGTCTGCAGCACACGCACACGCTCAGGCCAGTCGATTTCGTTGAAATGGATCAATTCTTCGGCATAACGCGTAGTGCGGAAGAACCATTGGGTGAGGTCTTTCTTGATCACCGGTGTGCCGCAGCGTTCGCAGTGGCGATCATCGCCCCACACCTGTTCACGCGCCAGAGTGGTGTTGCAGTTCGGGCACCAATCCACCGGGGATAATTTGCGGTAAGCCAGGTTTTGCTTGTAGAGCTGGATGAAGAACCACTGTGTCCAGCGATAATACTTCTCATCAGAAGAGATGATCTCACGGCGCCAGTCAAACATCGCTCCCATGGTGTGGAATTGCTTGCGCATCTTATCAATATTTGCATAGGTCCAGATGCGGGGATGGATATTATGTTTGATGGCGGCATTTTCAGCCGGCAGGCCAAAGGAATCAAAACCCATGGGGAAGAGTACGTTATATCCATTCATTCGTTTGAACCGGGCTTGCGCATCCGGTGGGGTAATGGCATACCAGTGCCCAATATGCAGATCACCGGAAGGATAAGGCAGCATGGTGAGCGCATAATACTTGGGCTTGGATTCATCAATGTTGGATTCATAGAGATGATCGGTATCCCATTTTTTCTGCCATTTTGCCTCGATCTCGTTAGGGTTGAAGAAAGGAACCTCTGCTTTTACCATTTTCACTCCTTTGGCGCGTATTAAAACAAAAACCCTCATCCGGTCAGGGACGAAGGAAATCTCCGCGGTACCACCCTGGTTGCCTGTAACTTACCAGGCCTCTCAAGACGCTGTAACGGGCTTACCCGTTGCCGGCTATTTTATTCACCGGTAAACTATCCCTTGCGGGAAGCCAGGCGAGTTCGATCTCTGCGCTCCTGTGCGCTTACCGGGCTCACACCTCGCTCTCCCGATTCGCTGATGGATGATCTACTACTCCTGGTGTTGCTCTGGTGGACCCAGGGAGGTTCGAACTCCCGGCCTCCTCAATGCCATTGAGGCGCGCTCCCAACTGCGCTATGGGCCCAAATTGTTTCCTTTTCTTACTCGAGCCTGCCTTGCTTGTGGACCTGGGGGGATTCGAACCCCCGGCCTCTTCAGTGCGATTGAAGCGCGCTCCCAACTGCGCTACAGGCCCGTTCGTAATGCAGAGAAGATTTTACCCGACACAATGACTGGTGTCAAGGAATTGTATTGGGATGCGATTTGAAAACAGGATCCGCATTGGGATCCCGTCTTCAAGGGGAGGATAATTGCGTTGAATGTCAATCAGATGATTCTTATTCTGAAATTGACGCCAGTGTCGAAAGGATTTCCTTGCCGAGGACGGTATCTCCTTCTGCAATAATTTCCAGGTAACGATCTCCAATTGTGGTGAGTGTAAAAAGTACCTGATTTTTGTCCGGTGTTTGCATGAGCAGGTCAACCACTGCCCTGCTGTCTTCCAGTTCGCGGGTGGATTCGTCCAATATGACGAAGCCGGAGGCATCCCAGGCAGCTTTACGCATGGTCACACGTGCTGCCAGATCGTTCCTGGGATCCCATTTATAACGCGCCAGGAGGATGCGCGCGCCGCCTTCCGCCAGTACCTCCAACGTGCTTCCGGGTGACAGCAGCACTTGCTGTGAACCACGCTCGCCAATCACCTGTTCAACCTCAGCAGTCCAGGTATCGGGATACTCAAAGGTGAATTTTCCATCCACGTCTTCAAAAAGGACGGAGGAATAAGAAAGTTGAATGGTCGCTTCCCGGGTTGGTGCTAATGTGGGAGCAGCCGTTGGTGCTAAAGTTAATTCAGGCAAAGTCGGTTCGATTGTTTCGGTCACCGGCTGGCAGGCTGCCAGTGTCATCACAAATACCATTAAAAGTAAAAATCGCTTTTTCATCTCATCTCCTTAACAATAAAGTTACACCAGGTAGACGCTTCCCGGGTGTAAAAGTTCCCGCAGCCTGAATTAAATCAGTGTAAATTTTTCTGAACAGCAGGAGTTACCCAGAGCGCAGCATTGGTGGTATCCACAAAAATGTCACACTTTTCAAGTTGCGGGTGATAACATTTTTGCGCCATTGGATACTGTTCCTTGAAGTAGCGGTTGCGCAGGTAATACGGATCATATTTCTTGCGCAGATCAATATCCCGCAGCCATTTCCGCTTTAAACGCACACCATCATCGGTCAGGTAGACCACCTTGATCCCGATCAGGTCAGCCACCTCTTCATACAGGAAGGGGGCGTTGCCTTCCACGAAAATGATGTCTGCCGGCAAGATTGTCACCGGTTTTCCCTCGGGTTTAAGGTTGCCATCCACGTCATGGCTGGAGGTGGCATCGATGAAATCATACCTGGGTATGGAAACCGGCTTGCCCTCACAAAGGTCATGCAGCGCTTGTGTGAAGAACTTAAAATGCAGCGCATTTCTCCCGAGTGAACCAATTCCGCGGGCTTCGCGCTGGTCGCGGTCGGTGAGGAAATTATCCATCTCGACCGAGGAGATGCGCTTGCCTTCCTGCTGAATCGCATGCGTCAAACGTTCAACGATCTCAGTTTTCCCTGCGGCGGTTGGTCCGGCAATCGCCAGCAGAATGGGTGTGCCTTTGGCATGGATGAGTTTCATCACCACCTCGATAAAGGCAGTATCCACTTCCCGGTTAGCTTCTTCGAAATCCCGATAACCGACATACAGCACATTTTCAAAAGCCTTTTGTTTCCTTTCGAATTCCCGGAAAGCCTTTCCACCCAGGTGAGCCAGCACTTTATCTGTAATGTATGTGGGTTTCACCAGGAAGTTAAACCCCCGCGGATCGAATGAGAAATTCAGGTTGACCCATTCAGGTGAATAATCTCCCTTCACCAGTCCAACAAAGAGGATATTGGTTAAGGCATGGATCTCCTTATCCAGGACGATCTTGCCTTCCACCTTTGGTTTGATCTCAATACTCTCAAAGTAAGCCAGGGAATGAACTCTGCTTTCGATCTCGCTCATTGGCAAAGGGGTTATACTTCCCCAGCCTTGTGCCGGAGTGAGATTGTCCAGCGCGTACCTGAATTCGTATAACGCCAATCGCCCGATGGCTGGCGAGACTGCCTGGAGTTTTTCGTACAGGACTTCTGAGAAGCCATCAGGAGAGTAAAGTGAAGTGGTCGAAGCAGTGGATGTCATGACGATCCTTTCATTTTTCAAAAGTAAAGAATACAATCCTTCACAATATTTGTCAAATGAGTAATTATTTCCATCATAAATCATGAATTCTCAAACGGGTTTTCAAAACCTATTGACTTTTGATTTGCAATTTGTTATAAACTTTCCTATGTTATTTGTTTACGGACTAAAGCATCATAAGCGAAATGACGCCACTCTCTTGAAGGGATTCGGGCGCTGTTTTGACTTAAGTCAGTAATACAAACAGCATATAGAAAGTTTTCCCGCCCTCCCTTCCAAGGGGAGGGTTTTTTTTATTCTTCGCGCGGAGAATCAGGGAATTCAAATCCTTAAGGTTACTTAACCTTATGGCGATTATCGATTTCAAAAAACTAAAAAGGAGTATGCCATGTTTACCAAGAAATTTGTCCTACCAGTTATTCTAAGTGTTTGCGCTTTTGCTTTGAGCGCTTGTGCATCAACTAAGACATCCACTGAAGGCTGCCTGGGTACTGCCGCTGACGCAATTGTCGATTTAAAGTGCCAGGAAGTATCCATCGCTGTCGAAAATGCATACCTGCCCTTTAACTATATCTCTCTCACTACCGGTGAACCAGGCGGTTGGGATTATGAAGCCTGGGAGGAGATCTGCACTCTTCTACACTGCAAGCCCGTCTTTGTTGAATCTGCATGGGACGGCATGATCGAATCCGTCTCCAATGGACAATATGACGTCGGTGCTGATGGTGTAACCATCAATGCTGACAGGCAGAAGCAGGTTGATTTCTCGATGGGATATGTGAACATCCAACAGAAACTCCTGGTCCGCAAAGGCGAAACTCGCTTCTCCACGATAGAAGAAATTGCAGCAAACACTGATTTCAAGTTAGGAACGCAAGCTGGTACCACCAACTATGAAACTGGTGTTAAATTTCTACCTGAGGATCGCATTAAGGCATTTGATACCTTCCCGTTTGCCGTTCAAGCGCTCCTGTCCGGAGATATTGATGCGGTCATCATTGATGAGATTGTCGGCATGGGTTACCAGGGAACAAGTGCAGATCAACTTGAATTGGTCGGACCCTCCATCTCCAGCGATGAGCTCGCGTTTCTCTTTCCCAAAGGAAGTAAATTGGTGGATCCTGTAAACAAAGCCATTCAATCCATGATCGATGATGGCACACTTGCCAAACTCAATCAGAAGTTTTTCGGTCCGGAATTTGTGATCACTTACGACGATATTCAATAAACACATCATACAAACTGACTTCCCGGCGCATTAATATTTCGCCCGGGAAGTCAGTAGAAAGAATACGGGATGGTACCTTTTGAAAACACTAAAACTCGACCTAGATTTCGCAATACGCGTGAATTTCGAGACATTATCTGGATAAAAATTAACAATGCTCCCTTGTGGCTATTCGGTATTGCAGTAATTGCGATCATTACTGCAATAACCATCGCAACCAATGAATCTTTCCGCAATGCCTTCATCTTCATCAAAGCTGGACTGGGAGTAACAATTTCAACCACCCTGGCGGCTTTTCTTTTCGCAGTGGTATTAGGATTGATTACAGGATTGGGTCGCATTTCAAATAATCTGGTTTTTCGCAATCTCGCCACGTTATACGTTGAGATCATCCGTGGAATCCCAATGCTTGTTCTTATCTTTTTTATTGCCCTTGTTGGAATTCCGGCAATTGTGGATGGCTTCAATTCTTTAGGTGTCTGGATGACTGAAAATGGGTTTACTGGATTGGGAAACTGGCTTGTGGGTTTTAAAAACAACGCGGTTCCGATGAACACTCGTGCAGTGATCGCCCTATCAGTTACATATGGGGGGTTTCTGGCGGAGATCTTTCGAGCAGGCATTCAATCAATAGGACGTGGGCAAATGGAAGCCGCCCGCTCACAAGGTATGAATTATTGGCAGGCAATGCGATATATCATTCTCCCACAAGCAATCCGCAATGTTCTACCCGCATTGGGTAACGATTTCATTTCCATGCTGAAAGACTCATCCCTTGTTTCAGTTTTAGCAGTGAGAGATATCACTCAAATTGCCCGTCTATACGCAGGTCGATCTTTCGAATACCGAGAAACCTACATCACTTTGGCCATCATGTATTTAACCATGACCGTCTTGCTCTCTTTTTTACTAAAATTCATTGAGAAAAGGATCCAAAACAATGAACAAAGATGAGAATATGGTCGTCATCAAAGACCTGGTAAAACACTTTTCAGGAGTTGAAGCACTGGATGGGGTGAGTTTAACCATCAAAAAAGGTGAAGTGATTGTCATCATCGGACCAAGCGGTTCGGGAAAATCCACGCTATTGCGCTGCATCAACCAGCTTGAAGAAAATTCAAGTGGAGAAATTTGGATTGATGGCGAACGGTTAACGAGAAATTCCAAACAACTGGATAAAACCCGATCAGAAATTGGAATGGTGTTCCAACACTTTAATCTATATCCTCACCTGAAAGTAGTTGAAAACATTACCCTCGCTCAAAGAATTGTAAAAAAAGTAAGTAAAGAGCAGGCAGAACAAATCGCGCTGCAGCAATTGACCAGAGTCGGCATCCTTGAAAAAGCGTATAAATACCCGGCACAACTTTCAGGTGGGCAGCAGCAGCGTGTGGCAATAGCCCGGGCATTGGCAATGAATCCGAAATTCATGCTTTTTGATGAACCCACCAGCGCATTGGATCCTGAAATGATCAAAGAAGTCCTTGAAGTAATGCTCGACCTGGCAAAAAATGGGATAACCATGATCGTTGTTACACACGAGATGGGTTTTGCCCGGGCGGCGGCAGATGAAGTGATTTTTATGGAGAAAGGTTTGATAGTGGAGCAGGCGTCACCCACAGATTTCTTTTCCAACCCTAAGGAAGAACGTACACGTCAGTTTTTATCCCAAATCCTGAATCATTAAGCCCAAGATAACGGGTTATTACTTTACAACATACTTGGTTGGTATCTCATTTTGAGTTATAAAATCTTCAGGCTATAATCGCTAGAGGAGATTTGCCAATGACAACACAAAGGTTTACCCGTTTACAGCAATTGATGCATGCAAACAACCTGGAGTCGGTTGTGATTAACCCGGGTCCTACGCTAACCTATCTAACAGGGTTGCACTTCCACCTCATGGAGAGACCGACACTGCTCATTTACCATGAAGGGTCACAACCGGTATTGATCCTGCCTGAACTGGAATTAAGCAAAGCACAATCTTCCTCCATTGCGCTAAAACCGTATACATTTAATGATGATCCTTCCACCTGGCCGGGAGTGATGCAGACCGCTCTCGCCGAGCTTGGCCTGGCAACTGGAAAAATAGGCGTGGAACCCACCCGGCTGCGCTTTTTGGAGATCGATTTCCTGCAGCATGCCGCCCCCGGATTGGAGTTCGTCAACGGGGAGAGCGTGTTCAGTTCTCTTCGCCTCAACAAAGACCCTGATGAGATCCAGGCAATGCGCAAGGCTGTGCAGATCGCACAGAATGCCCTTACCGCTACCATCCCCTTCATACGTGAGGGTGTATCCGAGATCGAAATAGCATCGCGCCTGACAATTGAATTATTAAAAGCAGGATCCGCTACTGAATTGCCGTTTCAGCCCATCGTGGCGGGTGGTCCCAACAGCGCCAACCCGCATGCCGTGCCCACCGAGAGAAAGCTTCAGCGCGGTGACCTGGTGGTGATTGACTGGGGTGCCGCCTGGCAGGATTATGCTTCCGACCTCACGCGCACATTTGCCATTGGTGAGCTCTCCGATGAACTCCGCAAAGTCTACGAGACAGTGAAAGCCGCCAACGCAGCCGGCAGAGCCGCCGGACAACCTGAATTTGAAGCTGGCGAAATCGACAAGGCTTCCCGTGCGGTCATTGATTCGGCAGGTTACGGGCAATTCTTCACCCACCGCACCGGTCACGGATTGGGCATGGAAGGTCACGAAAGCCCGTACATATTTGGAGCAAACACTCAGCCGCTAACCACGGGAATGGTCTACACCGTTGAACCGGGAATCTACCTCCCCGGCAAGGGCGGCGTGCGCATAGAGGATGATGTGGTGGTTACAGCCAGCGGCTGCGAATCCCTGAGTGATTTTTCCCGCGAGATGCAAATACTCTAGTTATCTCTCGCCTGTAAGGAGGGTTAATGAACATAGCCAGGACGATCCCAACAGCGGAACCATTTTTTATCCCGGGCGGGGATATCGGCTGCTTGCTGGTACACGGATTCACTGGTACTCCCAAGGAAATGCGTATGCTGGCGGATTCTCTGGCGCAGGATAAGTACACCATCCTTGCACCGCGCCTGGCAGGTCACGCCACCCGCGTGGAAGACATCACCCGAACACATTGGGAGGACTGGGTCAGTTCAGTGGAGGATGGCATCAATCTCTTGAAGGACTGCACCCAACAACAGGTGATCATGGGGCTGTCGATGGGCGGTATTTTGGCGCTGATCGCTTCTGCCCGTTACGACCTGGCTGGAGTGGTCTCTTTTTCTACCCCCTGCCGCCTGCCCGGCGATCCGCGTGCTAAATACCTACCGGTTTTAAAATACTTCATCCGTAGTGTATCCAAGGGAAAACCTGATTGGCGCAACCAGGATGCCGCCAGGGACCACGCCCATTACGCCTATTACCCCACCCCGGCCATCATCCAGCTCAAGGAATTGATCGATGTCATGCAATCTGAACTGGCGAACGTGAAGATCCCCGCGTTATTCGTCCAATCCAGGCAGGATCAGGGTATTCCTGCAGGCAGCCTTGATTATCTTTACGCACAGGTTGCATCCACAGATAAGAACAAATTCTGGGTTGAAAACAGCGGGCATGTTATTATCCGGGAACCTGAGCGGGAATTGATCTTTACCGAAGTAAAAACCTTTGTGAAGCGCATCACGGCTGCCGCATGAATCGGAATCTACTCCTTGTCGCCATTTCATTGTTCATCTGGGGTACCGGTGAGGGGCTGTTCTTCTACTTCCAACCCCTCTATCTGCAGGAATTGAATGCTGATCCTGTGATGATTGGAACCATTCTGGGCGGAATGGGAATTGCCATGACGATCGCCCAAATTCCTGCCGGCTACCTCTCAGACCGCTTTGGTTCTCGCACCATCATGTGGGGTTCGTGGATCCTCGGCACAGTATCTGCCTGGGTCATGGCATTTGCCAATGCTCTGCCGGCATTTGTTGTTGGTTTGATCCTGTACGGGCTGACAAGTTTTGTTCTTGCCCCCATGAACAGTTACATTACCTCCGTCCGTGGAAACCTGACTGTTGGCAGGTCGCTGACGTTTGCTTCAGGGCTTTACAATGTTGGTGCAGTCCTCGGTCCAGTCACCGGTGGAATCATTGCCGATAAACTGGGGTTGAAATCGGTTTATGTGATCGCGGGATTCCTGTTTCTCATATCGACCCTGGTAATCCTGTTTGTAAAAAAAGTTACTGGAACGCATGCCGCCGACCTCGAATCCACCAGGGCAAAAGGCTTGCTTAAAAACACCCGCTTCCTGGGGTTCCTCGGTATCACGCTGATCACGGTGTTCGTTCTGTATTTGCCGTCTGCTTTTACCCCAAATTTTCTTCAAAACCAGCAGGAGTTCTCCAAAAGCACCATCGGTATCCTGGGCACGTTCGGTAACCTGGGGAATGCTGTGGCAGTTCTCGTTTTGGGTGGTCTGCGGGCATCCACAGCGTTCATCATCAGCCAGGCGTGGGTGCTGATCTTTACAATCATTTTCCTGGTCGCAAAATTACCCCCCTGGTTCGGGATCGGCTATTTCTTTTATGGCGGATTCAAATTGTGCAGAGCGATGATCCTCACAATTGCCCGTTCACTCATTCATCCCGGTGAAACCGGTTTGGCTTATGGTATGGTGGAAACCGCATCTGCAATTGCGGTCATCCTGGCGCCTGTCCTGGCCGGCATCCTGTATGATACTGAACCTGTCTTGATCTATAAGGTTCCCCTCTTTGCCATTTCAGGGGTGATTATCTTAAATATTATCGGTCTTAGCATCTTACGAAGGAAGCAAAACAATGCCACTGCAAATTAAAGAATTTTCACTGGGACAATTACAGAACAACACTTTTGTGATTTTTGATGAGGCCACAAAACAGGCAATCATTGTTGATCCCTCGTTTCAGAATCAACCTGTCCTTGATTTTGTGAAAGAAAACTCGCTTGCGGTGGAATTGATCCTCTGCACACACGCCCATTTTGATCACTTCGCCGGAGTAGCGTATGCCGCCGAATCTATCACACCCCGACCGAAAATCGCCCTGAATGAAAAAGACCTGGCTTTGTGGCAGGATGGTGGAGGCTCAAAACACTTCAATTATTTGATCAAGTTGCCGCCTCAGCCTGATCAGTTCATCACCCATGGGCAGGTAATCCGGTTGGGAATAGACCAACTCGAAATTCGCGAAGTCCCGGGGCACTCTCCCGGTTCAGTCATCGTGTATATCCCTTCGCTCAAGACTGCCATTTGCGGTGATGCCATCTTCCTTGAGTCCATCGGGCGTACCGACCTAGAGGATGGCGACCTTGAATTGCTGCTCGCAAGCATCCGCTCACAGGTCTTCACCCTCCCGGATGAGACCATCCTCCTGCCGGGGCACGGCGCGAGTACTACTGTGGCGCATGAGAAAAAATTCAACCCATTTCTACAAGGTTAAAAAGGCAATCCAATTAAAACAAAAAGGCTGTCCGGTATTGGACAGCCTTTTTCGTCAAAGATCCGCTTACTTGGCGAATTCAACCGCGCGTGTTTCGCGGATTACGGTTACCTTGATCTGCCCGGGATACTGCATGGTTTCTTCAACCTTCTTGGCGATGTCACGCGCAAGACGGGTGGACGCCAGGTCATCAATCTCTTCCGGTCTGACGATAATACGTACTTCACGTCCGGCCTGGATGGCGTAACTCTGCTGGACACCCTTGAACGAATTGGCAATCTCTTCCAGCGCGCGCAGGCGTTTTATGTACTGCTCAAGGTCTTCACGGCGGGCGCCTGGTCTTGCACCGGAGATGGCATCAGCGCTCTCCACGATGACTGCTTCCAGGGATTCCTGGTCGACTTCGTGATGGTGGGAAGCCATGGCATTGACCACTTTGGGATGAACACCATAGCGTTTTGCAAACTCGGCTCCCAACTGGGCATGCGTACCTTCAATGTTGTGATCCATCGCCTTGCCAAGGTCGTGGAGTAAACCACCGGCCCGCGCCACTTCTACATCAGCGCCTAATTCAGCGGCTAATACTGCAGATAACTTGGCAACTTCCACTGCATGCGCCAGCTGGTTTTGCCCGTACGATGTTCGGAATTTAAGACGCCCAGCATTTTTAATACTTCAGGATGGATTCCAGCCACACCGGAATCAAATGCGGCTTCCTCACCTGCCTCGACAATGGCTTTTTCAACTTCTTTTTCTTCCTCGCCCAGGATCTTTTCAATGTTGGCTGGGTGAATACGACCGTCGAGGATTAATCTTTCGAGCGAACGTCGGGCAATTTCACGACGGACGGTATCAAAACAGGAGATTGTGACGGCTTCAGGGGTATCATCCACGATGACATCCACTCCTGCTGCCTGTTCAAATGCGCGGATATTGCGTCCATTGCGTCCGACGATGCGGCCCTTCATTTCTTCGTTAGGCAGCGTAACCAGCGAAGTGGAAACGCTGACAACATGCTCCGAGGCAACACGTTGAATGGCATCGGTGACGATCTCCCGCGCCCTTTTGTCTCCCTCGGATCTGGCTTCTGCCTCAATTTGACGGATGATGCGCGCCATATCATTGCGCGCTTCTTTTTCCGCTTCTGTGAGAAGTACCTGTTTGGCCTCCTCCATGCTCATCTCGCCGATCTTCTGCAGGACTTCCAGTTCATCGGTGTACAATTTTTCAATGTCATTTGAGCGTTTATCGAGTGCGCTCTGACGCTTGTTCAAATTCTGTTCCCGCAATTCAAGCCGTTCGATACGTGCGTCCAGCTCAGTGCGGCGCTTCTGCAGTCGGTCATCTTCGCGCGCGATATCCTGGCGCCGGCGGCTGATCTCTGTCTCAGACTCCTGCAGGAGTCTTAAGGATTTGCTGCGCGTCTCGACTTCAATCAACTTGCTTTTTTCTTCAGCTGCACTAATGATGTCGTTGGCTTTGCTTTGTTGTTCTTTTTTAAATTTCTCGACCCGTGTCTTCACCAGGAAATAAGTGAGAAGTGCGATCATTACCAGGCTTGCCAGAATCACAATCAGGATGAAAATTTCAGGTTGTAGTTTCATTTCTCAAATTCCTCATTTTCCATAATAGTTGCCTCGCTCTGCAGCTCATCCCAGGTCGTTTTTACTACCCGGGTAACAATTTCGTAGGAGAATCCGCGGCGGGCCAGGAATGCGCTCAACTTTTTCCGAAATTCCTGCCAGTCCAAATTGGCTAATCGTCTTACCATTTTTTGGGCTGCCCGTTGTGCCAACTCCAGGTCTTCTACAGAGCCTTGCAGTGCCTCGTCAATAATTTCTTCATCAATTCCTTTGTTGCGTAACTCGTATCGCAATACCCGTTGACTGGATGGACGAAATTGATTCCTGCTTTCCACCCATGAGGCTGCGAACTTGTCATCCTGGATCAGGTGTGCAGAGGTCAACCTTTCCACCACCTGCTCGATCTGCCCAGGTTCAAAACCCTTTTGCTGCAATTTTTGTCGTATTTCTTTGCCCGTCCGGGGACGGTAGTCCAGCAGCTTGATTGCCTTTTGAAAGGCTACTTCTGATGTATCCTTCTGAATCAGTTCCTCAATTTCTTGTTCGGACAATGATCTGCCTTGTTCCAACCAGGCTGCCACAATGCGGGATAAACCAAAAGCAAATTCGCCATCAAGGTACACATTCACCCGGTCCGGGTTGCGTTTCTGAACAGTTAAAGCAGTGATCCTCTTATCTGTCATTTTAAAAACCAAAAACAGCCTGAACAAAAAGACCGGCTGTTGGCTGGATCTGGTTGAATTGGTTTACCCGGTTAGTGCTTGACTTTCAATTCTTGTATTATGGGTAGAAATCGAACTCGAATAGGCTTCAAGAAGGATTAATAAAGCGAACCACGGGTCTGGTCGTTCCAAAGATCATTTTTATATAAAGAGAGAACCGTGTAATACCCATAACTTACTGTCCCTGCCAAGAAGAAACTCAAACTCCGTACGGAGTGGAAAACTTTTCCAACCAAAAACCTAACCGAACAGCTATCACTATACGAAAAAGGATACAAACTAATCCTTAACAATGATTATACATTATTTCTATAAATGTGTAGATGCTCGCTGATTAAAAAGTCGCGGGACTCATTACGTGTTAAAATAAGTACATGGATGAACCGCAGCGAAACGGATTAACCCCCGAAAAAATTCACCAGAGACAGGTGTTCTTCCGGATCTACTTACCTGTGATCATAGCAAGTCTGATCTTAATTACCGTAATCACCTTATTGGCCCTGTCTCTAAAAGCTGTTCCAACCCTCTCTCAAACATGGGCGCACATCTCGGTAATCATGCTGATTGTGCCCTTCATCCTTTTGTTCGTGGTTTTAATGACGGTTCTTTCTCTTGCCGTTTTTGGGATGTACAAAGCAAATAAATTTCTCCCCGGTAAATTAAGAAGACTCCGTGATCTTACTACCAAAGTTAATACCAATTCACAACATCTCATCTCGAGAACAGCTTCCCCGGTAATTCATACCAGGGTGTTCTTCTCTAGTGTAGAAGGTCTTTTTAATAGTCTAAAATCAATGCTCACACGCGCGAGGAGGAAATGATGGAAGAAACAAGTAATAGAAATACTCTCATCCTTGTGATCGGGGGAGCTGCAGGTCTATTAACAGGTTTGGCAGCAGCCTACATCCTGATCAGGAAACGGGAAACCAACGATGGTCAATTATCGATTAACTCCGGTGAAGGATTCAAGATTGGCATGGGTATTGTGGGTTTGTTGAAACTAATTTCTGAGAGTGGGTTGAGAAGATAACGCCTGTTCCTTTTCACAGAAAGGCGCGATCTTTTTACTCATGCCATTTCACGCCACGCTGGATTACATCGTAATCGGCAGAATCACCCGTCAAACTATCGTCAACCTCAACCAAAAGGTATACGAACGCATCCCCGGCGGACCTGCCTTGTATTCGTCAGCCGGCTTACGCTGTTGGGCAGACCACATCGGAATTGTCAGCGAAGTCTCACCTAATGAAATGGCTGACTTGTTTCCAATACTGGATCAATATCAGATAGATCATGATGGCGTTGTTGTTACTCCTGATGCCTTCGTGGAGGAACAATTCTTAGGTTACTCCTCGCCCCATGAGCCGGTTTCGAAGAATCCGGTGCCGTTCTTTACTTCTCTACAAAAAACTATTCCCAGGGTATTACTCGAAGACTCTACTCAAAAACCGGTTGGTTCATCAACCAATAATTACTACCCTTCCTTGCTCCCGGAAGTATACCTGGATGCATCTGCTGCCCATATCTGTGCAGATGAACTCCATCATCAATTAAAAATCAGCACTCTCATCGACAAGTCTGCGGTGAGTGTACTCACCTTGCTTTCATACAAGCAGTACATGGAACCCGGGAATTGGGACCTTGTTATGAACCTAATGAACGGATTGACTGCATTTATAACCTCTACATTCCAACTGGCATTTCTATTTAAAAATCGTCTTGAAGACATTCGATTGATGGTTGAAACACTGCACCGACGTGGCTGTGAATACGTGGTCTTACTCGACGGTTTGGAAGGCTATACACTTTTCGATGAAAAACAAAAAAGTAAGATATTCGTCCCTGCATATCCGGTGAACGCCGTAGACCCAACTGGCATTGAGGAAGCATTTTGCGGAGGCTTTCTTGCAGAATTACGGAATAGTCATGATCCCATTCAAGCCATGATGAGTGGAAGTGTCACTGCCTCACTAAGTATCGAGGGCAGCGGACCGTTTTTTCCACTGGAAGCCACCCCCGGGCT
The DNA here is from genome assembly GCA_963753625.1 of uncultured Chloroflexia bacterium. Classification (GTDB taxonomy): domain Bacteria; phylum Chloroflexota; class Anaerolineae; order Anaerolineales; family Anaerolineaceae; genus UBA6107. Next base: position 138,548 of record CAVWCP010000001.1, on the reverse strand, counting down.
TTTAAAAGCTCGCATGGAACGCGTCAAGGATTGGGTCAGGATTCAATAACTGCTCACAACCAGGATGGGAGCTTAAAAGTTTTTAGATTCATCCAAAGCGGTCAAAAAACTTGCTCAGGATTCCCCATCTCGTTTCAAACCAATCCCGCACCGCCGTTTTCCGTACGTGTTTAGCCGCAGACCTGCCTTCTGCCGGGTTAATTATTTCTGAGGAATATATTGTTCGCTGGTATTGGTCCAGAAGGAGAGCGATCTCGCCTGTCACAGAAGGCAATCTCTCAGATAGTTTTGCTGCGAGGTCCCTGGCTGTGCTTCCCCGCGTGGTTTCATTTCCCAACAGGTTCAGGCTTGCCTCCACCACTGAATAGTTGCGCTCAATGGGAGACAACTCTAATGTCCGCAGCCAGAAGCCTAGTAAGGGTATTTTATAGATCTGTATTTTTGTATTGTAAATATTTTCCTTCAATTTGTGTTTAAAAGCTTGCCAATTACGCTTGATTTTTATACCGGAATACACCCCTCCAACTACCAGGGCTGCAGATCCCAGTCCAACGATGATCCATCCGAATACAGAGAGTTGACGTTTTTGCCTCGGAACGATTCCTTCTCCATCCATTTGATCCAACAACATCAAGGCACGGTCTTCACCAGAGAGGAAATCCGTTGATTCACCTCCAGTTGATTCCGGCACTTGTAAGGGGTCAGAAGGATCATTGGGGGTACTGCCGCCAAAGGTGGACGACCAGTCTATATTCGGTAATGATCCCGTAGGTTCAAAGGGTATCCAGCCATAATTGGGAAAATACACTTCAGGCCAGGCATGGCTGTCATCCTCCTGGACAACAAATCCTTCCCCGGAGTTCGCCGGAGACCCCTGGGCATAGCCAACTGCCAGGCGTGCCGGTACACCTGCAGCGCGCAGCAGCAGCACCTCAGCAGACGCTGAATAATTACAGAATCCCTTTTTGTAATCAAAAAGGAACCAATCGATTGGGTCCATTCTCCGCGGCGGCGTCGGGATGGTCGCCTGGTATTCGATATTGCTGCGCAAGTACTGCGTGACCGCCACTGCCTTGTCATAGGGGGTGGGCTTGTCATCGGTGATCTGGTGGGATAACGCAATCATTCTTTCTGAAATACCTATTGGAAGCTGCAGGTAGCGCATTAACACCCAATCCGGGTATTCTGTTCCTGCGGTAGAGAGTTCTTCGTAAGTGGGTACCGCCAGGATCGTTTCAAATCGATAAACCTCATTGTTTTCCAGCGGCGGATTGATGTAATACCCGAGGATTTCCTTCTCAAAGATCGTTTCAAATGCTACCGCGGCATCCACGCTGCGTGTGAACATCACCACCTCACCGGTGGTGTACACCTGGGTCAAAAGTGGCAAACGTGATTGGACGGTGATTTTAAGGAAAACCTGGCCATCCGCAGGCTCACGGCTGCGTAATTGTTGCAGGGGTCTATAAGCTTGTTTGTACGAATTTCCCAGCGACCAGACGTTGTCCTGATAGGTATTGTAAGCTTTACCCCGCCAGTAAAATGGGAACTCGATTGCTTCCTTGTGAAGTGCCTGGATGTAGAGGACCGGTTCTTTCCCTGAGATCTGCCCGGTTCCCAACAACATTTCATTGGCAATGTCCTGTTCCCTGGATTGCTGGCTCTCATCCAACGCGTAAAATACATTTTCAAAGTTGCTTGTAAACTTCTCCCATTTCAAGGTGAAACTGGTTTGTTCTTTGGATTCGGAAATGAAGGTGTGCACAAAACCGGGCATCATCAGTGAAATTGCACCAATGATCAACGCGGTCAGGATGATGCCGCGGTTGAAATCAAATTCGGTATCACCGCCGATATTTCGATCTGGCCTTGTTAAATTTTTTCTTGAGGTTCAAATAAAAGATCCTGCCCAGCAGTACCAGCATCACTATCGTGTATGCCCATGAATAAAACGCACGTCTTGTGTCTGATTGATAGTGTTCGATTACCAGTATGCCCACTCCCAAAAGGATCAAGGGAATCCAGGGTCTGCCTGTCCGCACCAGAGTAATCCCGGTACTGAGACCAATGAACCAGAACAACACACCAGCGATCAGCAGGAAGAGGATCGAATCGGTGACGGGCTGATTCCCCACCAACTGAGAACTGGTCATGGAAACTCGTCCCCAGACATCAAGCGCTTTGGCAACAATTCCCGCATTCTGGCTTAAAAGGGTGATAAAAGTCAACGGCACAACCACAACGCTTGTTAGTAACGAAAGCAGAAGGAGAAGCAGCCAATGGAGCCGAAATTTACCCAGTAGATAACCAATACCCGCCCCCAGCAGCAAGAGCCAGCCGGCGACCTCGAGATTGTCCGCCCATTTGGTAATCCCCAGCCGGGTTGAAGCCAGCATGAACAAAAGGACGACACATACAGCAGCGAGCCAATCTGTCCAGCGGTAAGGTTTCTCGATCATGGCTTTATTGTACAATTAGATATCCTTAAACCAGTTTTTGGCATCAAAAATTCACGGACTGGAGTGAAACTATGGAATCATTATTCCCAATTGAGATTAATTTCACATTATTTTTTCAGGCACTTGGCGATTGGTTGCGAACTCCCTTCCTGATGATTACCTCCCTTGGAAATGAGGAGTTTTACATTCTTTTCATGCCGTTATTCTATTGGTGCCTCAGTCCAATCATGGGCATCCGGGCTGGGGTAATGCTGATCATTAGCGGCGGGATCAAGGACTTTTTAAAGGTCATCATTCACACCCCCCGTCCGTATTGGGTGGATAGCCGGGTGAAGGCTTTCTCCAATGAGACGTCATTCGGAATGCCATCCGGTCATTCACAGGATGCAGCCAGCATCTGGGGAGCCATTGCGGTCAGCCAAAAGAGGCGTTGGGTTACCTGGATCGCGATGCTGCTGATACTCCTCATCGGATTATCAAGGATTTACCTGGGGGTTCATTTCCTGCATGACGTGCTCGCAGGCTGGCTCGTCGGGGGGTTGATCCTTTGGGGTTACCTTTCAATCGAAAAGAAGCTGGCTGTGTGGATTTCTGCAAAAGCATTACCTGTTCAAATACTTTTAGCTTTCACCCTATCCGTATTCCTCATCGGATTAGGATTATTGGCACGGGTTTTGGTCAGTGGTTGGCAAATTCCCCAGGAATGGATCACCAACGCTCTGGCTGCCAGTGATGTTGTGCCTGATCCGTTCAATTTTGAAGGTGTCATTACTCTGGCAGCTGTCGCTTTTGGATTCCTTGCCGGGCTTGCCTGGTGGGTAAAAAAATATGGATTCCCTAAGATTGAAACCAAAGGAGCCTTGTTGATCGTGCGTTATCTTTTGGGGATGGTTGGGCTCGCAATCCTGTATCTTGGATTGAAACTCATCCTTCCTGAGGAACCTGAATTCCTGGGACTCGCCTTGAGATTTTTACGCTATTCCCTGGTCGGATTTTGGGTTACTGCGGGAGCTCCGATGGTATTTAAGAAATTGAAAATTTAATGAATCAATCTACTCAGAAAAACGTATAATTAGTATAGAGGTTATCAAGGAGGAAAATATGAAAAATCTTATTAGTTTCCTGTTAGGTCTGCTGTCAGGTGCAATTGTTGGTGGAGGTTTGGCAATTCTCTTTGCTCCAACTTCAGGTGAAGCCACCCGTCAACGCATCGAAGAATCTTATTCACACGTCCGTAACGAGGTGAAATCAGCAGCACTCAACAAAAGTAATGAATTGAAAGCAGAATTAGCCCGCCTGCAGAAAAAGGTAATCCCCGAGTAATTTTTATCTCAAAAAAAACCAGCCCCTGCTAGGGGCTGGTTTTTTCTATTTTTCCACTATGGTGATTGAATACTGTGCCTTCTGGCGGGTAAAGCGGTTGGACCCGCTGACCACGAGCACGGTCTCTGCCTGGGTTGGCTTTCCTCTAAATTGAATGGTAAGCGTTTCGCCCGCTGCAACCTGGAACTTCAGGATCGGGTTCGAACTGTCAACGGTATTGATCAGCGAAACCAGGTAGGTTTGAGGCAACAGGTTTTCGATCCACGCAAAGCCATCTGCCATCCACCCGCCGTCATCCTCATCAAGGTCTGCCGTGTAATTTATCTGCGGGATGGATAGATTATCGAGAGTGAACCCTTCTCCGGTGACAGCTCCATCGGTCACATAATCAAAGCGTAATTCCACTTTTTTACCGGCATATTCTGAAAGGTCAACAGATTCAGTGATCCACCCGTCGCTCTGTCCGTTATAGCCGCATCCATAATTGTTCCCTGTTGGATCGTAGAAAGAACAGGAAGGCGTGTCCACAATTTTCCAATCATCCTCCCTGGTTGATGCCATCAGGTAGAGGTAATCATAATCAGATTCAATGTCATACCACGTGTCGTATGTCAGTATGATTGGCGCAGTCACATTTGTAAAATCAAATTCCCGGGAAAGCAAAATGTCGGAGGAATCTCCGCGATTTGACCACCAGAATTTTCCATGGTCCTCAGCGGGCAGCGGAAGCACACCAACCACCGGCTGCCCTGTGAATGTGATTTCATAATTTCCACTGCAATCTAGGGCAATGTAATCCGTCCCGAATTGCGACACATCCGCCTGGATTGAGGCGTTGTTGCAATCATAAATTGCATCGGTGGATTCCATCCTGGGAGCTGACGAATAATTGGAATATTTATAACGGCCATCCAAAACAGATGCATCCTGGAGGTAATTCGTGATCACCCAATCAGCGAAAAGATCATCTGCCTTGTAAACTTGATTCGTAACGGGATCTTTCACATCTCGCTCTTCAAGAATCTGGTCGATACTGACAAATCCGTTATCCTCATCAGCCACCACTGCTCGCGTGAACTCCTCGCCGAAACGGTCTAGCATGTAGGCGACAAACAGGAAACTAGCGCCGTAATGCGGTCCAGTCTCGTTTGAATCCCCGGGCCAATAATTGAGCTGCAGGTCAGGAGCATAGCTGAAGAGGTAATCAAATCCTCCAGCTTCGTAACCGTTTAACAAGGTTGATAATTCTGAAAAACCCTCATTTACCCAAAGTTCCTCATTGGCGTCATGGTATCCATGGATGAGGTGCTGAAGTTCATGCGCCATTACGCTCAGGGTATAGGGGTCGGTGATTGTTTGAACATCCGCGTTCACGTAGAACATTTCGTGCGCGTTCGAGTAGGGATGAACAGATTGTAGAACCACGTCCGTGGATGCTGATAATCCGGCAACATTATCCCCCAACCCGGTTGCATATAAAATAAACAGGTGCGGGTCGTTATCCACTCCCGGGATCCATTCTTTGCCGAAGAATTCCTGGTTCGTGGGATAAATTTGTGAAGAAAACTGGTCCATTAAAGTTTTTAGATCATCCTTGTCAAAATATACCCCGTCCTCGATCCAAAAGTAGATATCATCAGTCTCATACTGCAGTGTTGCTGGAGCCAACCTGTTTTCATTTGTGTCTGTATTAAGCACGAAAAAGTCCAGCTCATCACCTACCTGGTATTCAACCGGTGCCTGGTCCAGGTGAGTTTGGACGTTCACTTTTCCTTCGAATTTTTCTGCCAATTCATTCAAATTAGCGGTAGGAATGACCGTGTCTTCCAGTAACTTCGAAATCCCCGATGCTGCCGCCACCAATTCGCCATCGTCAACGCTCCATGGGGTGATATTTATTTGCGGAACCTGGGTTGCAGCTTGCGTGGATGAAACGGGGTCTGTGGGTAGAAGTGTATTGAGTTCCGGCATCAAGCGGTTCGCCAACAGGAAAACTGCACCGCACAAAACAGAAATGATCAAACAGCCGCCCAATGCGATCAAAAATACGATTAAGATGGTTTTCTCAGACTTATCCATTTACATTGCTCCAATTCGACGAATCACTCCAGCGCCAGGTGGCAGCCACCAGACCAAGAGTAAACCAATAATAGGGTAATGCCAGGCTGTCGACGCTGAAGCCTTCGACAATGAAGGCAATCAACATAAAGACACCCATCCAACCAATTGTAACTTGTAGTTGACCCGGACTTCTTATCAGATCGATAGATGTGATCAACCCTGCAACCAGGAAAACCAGGAACAGTGAGAATCCGATGATCCCGGTTTCACCGAGCAGGCGCGTCCACAGGTTCTTGATATTCAATATATTCTCAGTGCGGAATAGCAGGTTCCTGGTTTCAGTCAGTTGCCAGCCGTACTCCGGAAGATAGTCTGTAAAATATGCGCCGGAATTACTAAGCCCCACACCGGCAATCGGGAAATCGTTAAATATTCGCCAACCTGTATGCCAATAGGCTACTCGCTCTCCAAATTGGAGATTATCCGCATACTTCATGATCGGGTTTTGAGTGTCTGATTTGAATTGAAAAACGGTTTCCATACGCGGGTCGATCTTGCTGAGCACTAACAGCCCGAGAACACCAATCCCCATGTAAAGGAAAATAACGCCAAATACAGTTATTGCGCTGACAAGAGCGCGTTTTTTCACTTTCCAATGGTCCAATAACCATCGCACTAATCTGACATTAAGCAGGATGAAGAGAAATGCCAGCACCAGCATAAACGCAGCCAATCCTCCCCGTGAAAATGTAAGGAACAGTACAGCCAGACCAAGACCCAGGAGAATATTCTCGATGGAGAAAAACCAGATCCTGAACTTGTGTACGGAAGTTTTCCTGATGGTGGCAGCCAACCAGAAAGGGAGGTAAACCAGGTTAAGTTGGTTCGCCAGCCAGGAGGGTTCTGATGCAAAACCGGTTGTGCGCTTATCAAACAAAACTGTCGTGGAGAATATTCGCTGAAAGTCCCTTACCCATTGGGGAAAATCATGCAGCGGCAGCCAGGCAATGATTTGGATGAGCGACCACACCAGCATGATGACGCCCCCCACATTTATCGCCTTCAACGTTAGAGTTATCCGTTGATTACTGGATGGCATCCCTGTTGAGACGATGTATACCAGGATTCCCAATCCCAGGGTTGCTATTGCTTCTATCAGGTTGGATGTTGTGGAACTCCCCGGATAGTATGGGGTTTCGCGGAAGAAGGCGAGTGCCGCTGTCAACACACAAAACAAGGTGAAAAAAATCGCAATTTTTACCTGGAATGGAAATCTTCCACCGCGGAATATATAAACGGGGAGCCATTCCAAAGCCAATATGAGGACAATAAACCCGGAAGCTGGTGCCACCGAGCTGGTGTGCAGGAGTTGTGCAAATATCGGTAAACTGGAAACAGGTAAACTTACCACCAGTGTGATCCACAGCCAGAAACTGATCTTTTCCCAGGTGTTGCTTGCGTTTGTTCCGGTCAATTTCATGTTATTTGAGTTTTTCCCCGGAATAGGACCCCCAATGCAACAACCAATCCGATTAATCCCCCGGCAAGAACAGTTAGGTTCTGCCTGAACAAAACCGGTGAGGTGGATACTTCAGGTTCTTTCGTCAGTTCAAAGCTGAGGTTGGTTAAAGGATCGAATTTCGGTAGGGTAGAGATGCGTCCGGTTGGCTTGAACTGTTCAAAAATTGCCGCAGCTCTTCCAATTCCTGGCTTGAACAACCGGAGGAAACAGGTTCCACAATCACGATGCGGCTGAGGCATTCCTCAAGGGTATATCGGGCGACCTGGATTTGAAATGCATCCATTGCATCTGTCTTGAGGGCGGTAAGTGCATTGAGCGCTTCGTTTCCCCAGGATTGAGCAATCAATTGTGCTGTCACCGGATCGGACGCCCGTGCGGTTAGCAGCCAGTCATAACCTTTGCGTATGGGGGTCAATCCGTTGAGGATTTCGTCTGCAGAATCATTAACATCCTGGCTGAGAACACTCTCCACAACGGATTCGCGCACAGCGGTGGAATCGATCACATCTCCCACCGCCATGATGAGATGGTCCAATTCAAAATCTTGCAGACTTCCAGTATATGCATAATCCACGGCAGTGGTAATGGTAGCCTGTGACTGGTAAACCGGTTTTTGCACGCGCGTGATAAGCATCCCCGCCAAACCACCGAGCACCATGGCCAGGACCAGAACCCACCATCTTCGCGCAAATGTTTTGATCAGCTCAGAGGGAACAAAATCATTTTCCATTGGTTCAAGGACTCCCTATGGCGATAATTATACCCTTTGCAACAAAAAGACCTGGATCAGCTCCAGGTCTTTTACTTCTTCATAATACGCTGCTATTTTGCGATGAAATTGATAAGTACCAGGTTCTGAGTGCAGGACGATGATGTGCTGAATGGCACTGGATTGGTGACAGGATTCGCCTGCGCGTCAAACACCTGGATGGTCAATAAATCAGTTGATGCCACAGCGCTCGAGCCAAGTTCGATCTCGTAGCCGCCCACCCCGTACGGACTTCCTGCAACCATCCCCGCGATTCCAATTTTAGTGAAAGGCGCACCATTGTAAATACCTGCAACTTTTACCACGTAATACACCAGGGGATTCCCAGCTGCATCAAAAATCTGACCTGCAACTCCCTGCCAGTTGCACGCCTCGGCTTTGTGAGCAAAATTCACAATGAAGGTCGGTGTGCCAGCCTGAAAGGCAAATTGATCCACGATCGGGGTTGCCGCAATCGTCGCAGTGGGAGGAATGCTGGTGGCTGTTTTTGTAGGTGCCACTGTCGCAGTCGGAGGGACTGCCGTCGAAGTTGCTGTCGGTATGAATGTGGCTGTGGGAGGCACTGTCGTCGCCACAGGAGGGACACTTGTATTGCTAGGAATCACCGTTGGTTCAATTGTCACATCTGTTGGAATTGGTGTGGTAGTGTCAACAATAATAGCCGTGGGTGTTGCGGTTTGAACAGGCGTGATAAAACCTTCACCAAATATCAGGGTAAAAGTCGCCATTGTCAGCAATACCAGAGACCAGAAAATATTTTTTAGCATACTTACCTCCATCAATCGATTCGTTATACTGGTGCAGGTTTTATGCCAACGGAACCAGGAATGAATTATTCTTTTGGGTTTATGTCAATTTATCCCCGCGTTTGCCTCTTCATGTTCAATGGTTTTGGCTTTGATTCAATGAACCGGAAAACCATGATGTAGAATATAATTTGAGAAAGGTGATCCCATGAAACAAGTCCTGCAAAACATGCGTGATGGAAAAACAACTGTCACTAACGTCCCGGTGCCCGCGGTCAAGCGTAACAGTGCACTCGTGCGCACCATGGCGTCACTGGTGTCTGCCGGTACCGAACGTATGCTGGTGGAGTTCGCTGAGAAGAATTTGATTTCCAAAGCCACCTCCCGCCCGGACCTGGTGAAACAGGTCATTTCAAAGGCGCGGCGTGAGGGAGTAATCCCAACTATTGAAGCTGCCTTCAACAAACTCGACCAGCCCATGTCCCTGGGTTATTCCTCCGCGGGAATCATTGAAGAAATCGGGCGCGACCTGGTGGGATTTCAACCCGGTGACCGGGTGGCTTGCGCCGGCGGTGGATTTGCCGTCCATGCTGAATATGGCGTGGTTCCCCAAAACCTCCTCGTTGCCCTCCCCGATAATGTGGATTTCGATTCTGCAGCGTTTGCCACCCTGGGTGCCATTGCCTTGCAGGGTTTCCGCCTGGCAAAACCCCAGCTGGGGGAATCGGTTTGTGTTATTGGATTAGGACTTTTGGGATTACTGGCTATACAGATTGCGCGTGCCGCGGGTTGTCTGGTATTTGGTGTCGACATTGACGCCAGGCGTGTGGATCTGGCCCATCAATTGGGGTGTGAAGCCGTGATTCGCGAGGGTTGTGAAGCCCGGGCACTTGCCTTCACTCGACGCTCGAGGGTTCGATCATGTACTTATCTGCGCGGATACGCACGCCAATGATCCGGTGGAATTAGCCGGACTTCTGGCGCGCGACCGCGGGACCGTTGTCGCCATTGGCGCGTTTGGCATGGACATCCCTCGTAAAGTTTATTATGAGAAAGAACTCGTTTTCAAGATCTCCCGCTCCTATGGTCCGGGTCGTTATGACCCCACTTACGAAGAAGCCGGCAAGGATTATCCCTACGGCTATGTCCGCTGGACCGAAGGGCGTAATATAGCCGCCTTTATTGACCTTTTGGCAAAGAACCTGGTGGATGTTAAACCCCTTATCTCGCACCGCTTCCCCATTGAGCAGGCGGAGGAAGCCTACGATCTGATCACCGGTAAAAGTAAAGAGGCTTTCCTTGGAGTGTTGCTCACTTACCCTGAACACGAAAGATCGGTCACCCCTCGCAAAGTGACTTTCCAGCAAAATCTACAACCATCCATCTGCCCCGCTGCAGGTTGGTGTTCTCGGAGCGGGTAATTATGCCCAGGCAGTTTTCCTGCCGGCGATTAAAAAAGCTGGTGGAACCACGCTGACCACGATCGCCTCCGCATCAGGATTAAGTGCAGCGCATGCCGCGCAAAAGTTTGGCTTTGCCGCTGCCGCCTCCGATGAGAACGAGATCCTCGCCAATCCTGGCATTAATACAGTCGTAATCCTCACCCGCCACCAGCAGCATGCCCGCCAGGTGATTACCGCCCTCCAAAACGGCAAAGCCGTCTATTGTGAAAAACCACTCGCCATCACCCGGCAGGAATTGGATGAGGTCGAAGAGACGCTCTCGAAGCTGCCCGGGGCATTCCTCACTGTCGGCTTCAACCGCCGCTATGCCCCCTTATGCTGTCAAGTTGAAAGAGTTCATCCAATCCGCGAATGCCCCCATGGTGATTAACTACCGTGTCAACGCCGGCTTCCTGCCAACCAATCATTGGCTGCATGACCCTGCCCAGGGCGGCGGACGGATCATTGGTGAAGGCTGCCACTTCATTGACCTATGCACCTTCTTCACCGGTCAAAACCCGGTCTCGGCGGCCACCCAGGCGCTGCCGGATGGCGGTCAATTCCAGCAGGACAACTGCTCCATCACTTTACGTTATCCCGATGGTTCAATCGCCGTCATCCATTACCTGGCAAACGGCAACAAGAACTTCCCCAAGGAACGCATCGAAGTCTTTGCCGGCGGCAGGATTGCTGTCCTCGACGATTTCCGTACTGCTGGAATTGGTCACCGAGGCAAAGCGAAGCACCCTTCACTCTCAATTGAGCCAGGACAAGGGTCATCTGGCTTCCTGGCAGAATTTTCTCCAGTCCGTTACAAGGTCGATCCCACCGATCCCCTATGAGGAATTGTTGTCCGTCACCCGCGCAAGTTTTGCTGCAGTGGAATCAATTAACACTGGTAAACCAGTGTTGTTGAATGAGTAACTGGCGGGATTGACTCCACTTGAATAAGATTCGAAAATTCTCCCTGCTGTTAACCTGAGATCGGATTGCCGTCCCTGGCTGCCTTTGCTGCTTACCGCCTTAAATTTAAGTTGGGGCTATTCAATTCCGCAACCCTGAAGAAGCACAAGCAATTTTTGAACGTTCCTTTGAATACCAGCCCGTTCGAAAAAACCCCATGGCTGCGCTTCAATCACAACGTCAATGTTGGAAATACCTCGATTGAAATTGCGGATGAAATTACCAGGGGTCTTTATCGACCCTTCGGTGGCGAGCCCCGCCCCCTCGACCTTTCACTTGAACAGCCCCTGCTGGATTGGACGGAGTATGGCGATACCGTCGGGAACGAGGACATCAAGAACATTTGGGAACCAGCCAGGTTTTCATGGGCGCTCTACCTTGCGCGAGCCTACAGCGTCACCAGCAAAGAGAGTTACCTGGAAGCCTTTTGGCAGTATTTCGAATCCTTTGCAACCGCCAACCCGGCCTATCTTGGACCCAACTGGGTTTCAGCCCAGGAAGTTGCCCTGCGGGCAATCAACTGGCTGATGATCCTCCCCATCCTGGAACAGGCATCCTGCACCACCCCCACCCGTATGGAATTAATGAAGCGGTCGCTCTGGCAGCATCTCTTGCGCATTCCACCGACGATCAACTATGCGAAGTCACAAGACAACAATCACCTCCTCAGCGAAGCTCTTGGAATGTACCTGCTGGGTGATTTTTTCGCCTCGCAATCACGCCAGGCAAAGAGCTGGAAGGTTAAAGGAAGCTCGCTTTTTGAAAACGCCCTCCTGCGGCAGATCGAACCCGATGGCACCTATACACAACACAGTACCGCGTATCACCGCCTGATGCTGCACCTCGCGCTGCTTTACAACTCCAGGAAACGCACGGATAAAGAGGCGATTCCCGGGATTGTATGTGCAAGGTTAGCCGCAGCCGCCAGCTGGATAACCGATCAGTTGGATCCCGAGAGCGGTCAGGTGCCCAACCTCGGGCACAATGATGGCACGCTGCTCCTCCCGCCCGGCTGCCGGGACTACAATGATTACCGCCCAACGGTCCAGGCAGCCAGTATTGCCTTCAGGGGTGCAGCAGTTTTACCTCCCGGTCCCTGGGATTCACTAACCAGTTTTCTCAATCTGCCTCTGCCTGCCGCAGTTGAACCTTCAACGATCGTTTCTTCCACCGCCATTCACAAAGTCGGGCAGGATTCCCAATGGGCTGCCCTGCGGGCAGTTCAATTTTCCCAGCGTCCCGCCCATGCTGATCAATTACATGTTGATATGTGGTGGGATGGTCACAATATCGCCAGGGATGCAGGCACCTATTCTTACAATGCCCCGCCACCCTGGCAGAACGCGCTGGTCAGCACCCGGGTTCACAATACCATCACCATCGACCACCTCGATCAAATGGCGCCGGCGGGCAAGTTCCTCTTCCTCGATCGCGCCCAGGCGCATTGGTTGCCCGGTGAGGATGGAAATACTCTCTCGGCTTATCACACGGGGTACCGGAATAAAGGAGTCACTCTCACCCGAACTCTGCGTTTTAATCCCGGAACCGGATTTTCGATTGTCGATCAAGTGGCGTTGAAAAACGCAACACAACCCCGCGAGGTCACCTTGCATTGGCTGCTGCCGGATTGGCAGTGGGCATGGCAGGATGGTGTTCTGCATCTCTCCCATCAAAACCATCAAATCGACCTTTCCATTTATGCTCATTTCGCTGAACCTGAATCTGGGGTTGCGCCTGTCCACGTGGAGTTGATTCGCGCCGGGGAAATTTTAATTGGGCAAAGGAACGATGAGATCATGGGCTGGGTCTCCCCCACTTACGGGGTCAGGTTGCCGGCTCTATCGCTTTCATTAACCTGGAAGACTTCACAATCTCTCACCATCCACTCCGACTGGCTATTGCAGAAGGATATCTGAACATGCATATCCTGTTGATTCACCAGGCATTTGCCGCCCTCGATGAGCCCGGCGGCACGCGGCACATCGAGATGGCGCGCGTTCTGGCGCAAAAAGGTCACCAGGTGACCATCATCACCAGCCCGGTGAGTTACCTCACGGGAAAAACCCGCTTCGCACGCCGCTGGAAAGCTGTTGAACAACCCTTCCCCGGGGTGAAGATTCTGCGCGTGTACACCTACCCCGCCCTGCACCGCAGCTTCTTTCACCGCGTGCTAGGTTTCTTCAGTTTCATGTTTTCTTCGTTCTTTGTGGGCTTGGCTGTAACCAGGGTGGATGTCATCTGGGGCACTTCCCCTCCCATCTTCCAGGGCTGGACGGCCTGGTTGCTGGCTCGCCTCAAGGGAATTCCTTTTCTCTTTGAAGTGCGCGACCTGTGGCCAGCCTTTGCCATTGCCGTGGGCGTACTGCGGCAAAAGACCCTCATAACGCTATCCCATTGGTTGGAATCCTTTTTGTACCGTCACGCAGACGTGCTGGTGGTCAACTCCCCCGGTTTCATTGAACACGTCAAAAAACGCGGCGCCAGGGATGTGCGCCTGGTTGAAAATGGCGTTGACCCGGCAATGTTCCTTTCACCGCATAACGGCATCAAATTCAGGCAGCAGCACGGGTTGGCGGAAAATTGCGTTATCCTCTACGCCGGCGCGCACGGCATCTCCAATGACCTCGAGGTTGTGCTGGAGGCTGCCGCTCTCACCAGGCATGAACCAGCGCTAAAATTCGTCTTTGTCGGCGATGGCAAGGAAAAACCGCGCCTGTTGCAGCGGGCTGCTGAGCTCAACCTCACCAATGTCCTCTTCCTGCCCTCCGTGCCAAAAACTGAGATGGCAGAGGTGATCGCTGGCGCAGATGCCTGCCTGGCGATCCTGAAACCGATTGAGATGTACAAAACCACCTACCCGAATAAGGTTTTTGATTACATGGCAGCTGGCAAACCCGTCCTGCTGGCAATTGATGGCGTCATTCGTGAAGTGGTGGAAAAAGCCGATGCAGGTATTTTCGTAGATCCAGGTAACCCAACATCTCTTGCCAATGCGGCACTCCGCATCAAAGCTAATCCCAACGAGGCACGCCAACTTGGGGTAAATGGTCAGTCCTACGTAAAAGAGAATTTTCACCGGGGGTTACTCGCAGAGAAATTCGAGGCGATTTTACTTAAGCTTCTCGAAAAGAAGGCGAGATCCTGATCCTCGCCACGCGAGGTAAAATATTAACCTATGGATAAACAACGCTGGGCAATCGAAACAAAAGAACTGGAACTTTTTTACGGTGATTTCCGTGCGGTGAAGCATGTGGATCTCCAAATCGAGCCGCAAAAGATCACCTCCATCATCGGTCCCTCTGGATGCGGCAAAAGCACGGTACTTCGCGCATTCAACCGCATGAATGACTTCATTCCCAGTGCTCACGCCACTGGCAAAGTGCTCTTCCAGGGTCAAAACATCTACGAGCCGCAAGTTGACCCGGTCGTCGTGCGTCAGAAGATCGGTATGGTTTTCCAGAAACCCAACCCCTTCCCCAAGACAATTTACGATAATATCGCCTGGGGCGCGAGGATCAACAACTACAAGGGGAGTCTCAATGACCTTGTAGAGTCTTCTCTACGCGATGCAGCCCTCTGGGATGAGGTCAAGGATCAACTTCAGAAATCCGCCCTCTCGCTTTCAGGCGGGCAGCAGCAGCGCCTGTGTATCGCCCGTGCGTTGGCGGTGAAACCCCAGATCATCCTGATGGATGAACCCTGTTCAGCGCTTGACCCGATTGCTACATTAAAGATAGAAGATTTAATGCGCGAATTGTCAAAAAACTATACAATAATCATCGTCACACATAACATGCAGCAGGCTGGCCGCGCCTCTGATTTCACCGCTTATTTCACTATGGACGCAGACCGTGCCGGCATGATGGTGGAGTATGGAGAAACCAGCCAGGTTTTCACCAACCCACGCAACAAATCAACAGAAGACTACATTTCGGGACGTTTCGGTTAATCAGGAAACAAGAGGTGCAAAATGGCAAGAGATAATCTGTTACTTCATATTCACCAGGTCCAGGATGAGTTATTGCTAATGGGAAGCATGGTCGAACAAGCTACCCTGCGCTCGATTCAAGCCTTGAAAAAAAGGGATATTGAAGGCGCAAAAGCCATTTACAACGAAGATAATCTGGTCAACGAAAAAAGATATGCTATCGAAAACTCGGTCCTGATTCTCATTGCCACACAGCAGCCATTGGCGCATGATCTGCGGCTGATGGCAGCCTTGCTGGAGATCGCGGCAGAAATTGAGCGCATGGGGGATTACGCCAAAGGCATTGCCAAGGTTGTGGTCAAACTCGGCGACATTGACCTGCCCATGCCTTTAACAGAAATTGAGAAAATGGCTGCGCTATCCATCGATATGTTCCACCGGGCTTTGAGTGCATTTATCGCTGAAGACCCGCTTGCTGCCCGCAAGATACCCTCGGAGGATGATGCAGTGGATTTGTTGTATCAAAAGGTTCAAAAGGATGTCGTCGAGGTGATGATCAAAAATCCGGAATTGATCGATTCTGCCAACCTCTTCATGTGGGTGGCGCACAACCTCGAACGCATGGCTGACAGGGTCAGCAATATCTGTGAGCGCACGGTCTTTGTTGCCACGGGTGAGTTGGGTGAATTGGAAGTGGAAAAAAAGCGCCTGGATTAGGCATTTGCCTGACATTGCAGACGAATTAATAAGGAGAAGGCTATGCAACCCAGTGGAACCAGTGCTGCCGATCAACTTAAACGGGACATCGACACAGTCCGCCGTGACCTGACCGAACTCATCAGGAAAGTCAATTTCACATCATTACGGGACGAAACCTCCGACCTGGATACCAGGATCGCCAATTTCCCCATGCGCATTCAACAGGTGCGGGAACGAAGATACGCCTTTAGCCGGGTGCTGGAATCACAGGCTTTGGAGTACCAGAAGCAGTGGGCTGCCAAACGCGGGCAAATCCAAAACCAGATTACTTTGCAATCAAACAGTTTACAGGCTCAGCTGCGCCCCCTTGAGTCGCGGGTTGCCGCGTTAAGCCTCGGTTCCACACCAGCAATGACAGTAAAAACCATAATGAATGAAGTGAATGGTTTTGAAACCAGGGTCAGTTCTGCTGAGAGTTCGCTGCGGGAACTTTTCGACAGTCTTGAAACAGGAATTTGCGAAGTCATCCAGCCAGGTTGACCTGATCGAGAAAGCTCTTGACCAGTCCGAATCAGCCAGTTTTGGTTTTCTCCCCGGTGAATGCATCTACATGACCACCAAGGCTGTGTGGACGCGGGACACCAGAGAAGACAAAGAAGACCCGGAAGGTATTCTCTTCCTCACCGACCAGCGCTTGCTTTTTGAGCAGCGCGAGGAGATTGCCAGGAAGAAAGTCCTCTTCGTGACCACCGAACGCGAAAAAGTGCAGAAATTACAGTTCGAGACCCCGGTCGTGGTGATCGAAAACCTCAAAGCCACCAAGCAGGGATTGTTCAAGAACGAAGATTGGCTCGAGTTCCAACTGCCCAGCGGCTCCTTCGCCCGCGAGGTCAAACTGCACCTTGATGGCGGTGATTGCAATACTTGGCAGCAGATGCTCAACCGCATCAAGTCCGGCGATATTGAGGCTGAGCGTGCCCTCGAAGTGGATGTGAATGCAGTAGAAAAAGCACGCTCCGCACCTGCCAGATGCCCCAGTTGCGGCGGCGCCATCACCAAACCTGTTCTGCGCGGTATGGATTCGATCACCTGTGATTTCTGCGGTACGGTAATCCGCTTGTAATTACCGAAAGGCATGGTCTCAATACAATAAATAAGGGAGTTCAGATTGAACTCCCTTATTCTTATAGTCCTTCGAACAGGTCTTTTTCTTTCTTCTTCCCCGGAGGCGGATAAGCCCGCATGTACTGGTCACTGATACCGGAGATTTTGCGAAACCATCCCAGGATACCCCCGGTTATCTTGGCGCCGCCCTGGCTGGCATGGCAGGCAGAAGCCTGGTCGCGTAAGTCAGCCACATCCCTGTAATCCACCTCTGCATGGATCGGAAAGCGCACTTCAGCAATGGATTGAAAATCGATGTCGCCATTTTTGCCAAATTTACGGGGATCCTTGCCGGTGAGGCGCATGAAGAATATCGCCAGCCGCAGAAATCCGCGAGGGAAGGTGTGAAAATAGAGTTTGGAGGGAGCAAATGCCGGGGCATCCCCGGGGTAAAGGCTGGCATCCCCCGCAGCGTGGAACGCCTTGACGGTGGCGTTGTGAATGGCAATATGATCCGGGTGGCGGTATCCGCCAATGGGGTCAAAAGTGATCACCACTTCAGGTTTGAGTTTGCGGATGTATTGAACCACATCCCCTGTCACTTTATCTATATCCGCTGCAAATAACGCCTGGGGGTGTGAATTGTCCATTGTCCCTGGCATGCCCGAATCACGGTAGTCAAGGAAATACACACCGGCAAGTCCGAGTGTCTGGGCAGCACAACGCAGTTCGTTTTCACGCAGCTCTGCAACACTGGCGTAACCTTCCATCATTTCAGCGGGTACTTCTCCGACCTCCCCGCGGGTGGCGCACACCAGGTAGACGTTTACTCCCAGTTTGGAATAATGGGCCAGGGTGCCCCCGGTGCCAAAAGTTTCATCATCCGGGTGGGCTAGAACTGCGAGCAGCGTGCGCGAAGGAGTGGTCATTGTCATCCTAATCTTCTTTTATTATTCGCAGGATTATACGCCTGTTCTCGTCACTTCCAGGGTTCACTTCCACAGTCGGGGCAGCCTGGATTGCGCTTGACTTGAATTTCCTTGAATCGCATCTCAAGCAAATCCACCAGCAGCAGTCGTCCCACCAGCGGGTTTCCTATCCCCAACAACAGCTTGATCGTCTCGTTCGCCTGTATAACCCCGATGACACCTGGAGCCGTTGCGATCAATCCATTTTTCGCGGGATCCGGGATTGCCAACTCTGCTGGTTTTTCGGCATATAAACAGGTGTAACAGGGACCATTAGGACTGTGGAAGACACTCACTTGTCCTTCAAATCTGAACACAGCGCCGTGCACCATCGCTTTGTGCTGCACCACGCACTCACGGTTGATCACCTGCCGAGCAGGGAAGTTGTCCGTGCAATCCAGCACAACATCATACTCTTTGATCAAGGCGGCTGTATTATCCGCTGTCAGGCGCAGCGCATGCTGCTTCACCTCAATCTCTGGATTTAGATTTTGGAGTATTTTCGCTCCTGAAGAAGGTTTGGGTTCGCCCAGTGTTTCAACTGAATGCAGCACCTGCCGCTGGAGATTACTTAAAGCCACGCGGTCATCATCCACAAGCCCGAGCTTTCCAATACCGGCTGCAGCCAGGTAAAGCGCTGCTGGTGAGCCCAATCCCCCCACTCCTACCACGAGAACGGAGGCAGCCTTCAATTTCAGTTGACCGTTCACGCCAACCTCAGGGAGTTGCAGGTGTTTTTGATAGCGTTCCAACTCGTTGGGGCTCAAACCTTCAGTCATCTGACCCTCCCTTATCAACATCGCATCCCTTATGAAATTCCTATTTACCTTGGTGTTACAATTTATTAATGCAACTAATTTTAACCCACGAACAGGCGGATTTTGATGCAGTTGGCGCGCTGGCAGCAGCTCACCTGTTGTATCCTTCCGCATTACCGGTTCTCCCCAAAAGGTTGAATCAAAATGTGCGCAGGTTTATTAACCTGTACAGGACCGAACTCCCGTTTGTTGAGACCACGGAATTACCTGGTGATCCCATTGATGCCATCATCCTGGTGGATACGCAATCGCTGGTGACCCTTAAGAACTTGCGCAAAGATGCCGCGATTCATGTGGTGGATCACCATGTGGAAAAACCTAATCTGCCTGCTCATTGGGTTAAAACAATAGAAAAAGTTGGATCCACCACCTCCCTCTTTGTCGACCAGCTCAAGGAACACAATACTCTTTTCACTGCCAGCATCGCCACACTCATGCTGCTCGGCATTTACGAAGACACCGGCTCGCTAACCTACGCTGCCACAACGGTTAAAGACGTTTATGCTGCCGCCTTCCTCATGGAAAGGGGCGCTGATCTGCGCATTTTGAGCGACTACCTCAACTCTGCGCTCACACCTGCACAACTCGCGGTAGCCGATGAATTGCTGAACAATACTCAGCTGTTGACCGTCCACGGTAAAAAGATCCTTATCTCGCGCGCCTCTGCTTTGGATATGGAGGAGGAGATTTCTGGAATTGCCCACAAGATCCGCGATCTTCTGGACCCTGATGCGCTCTTCCTCCTGGTACACACCCGGGAAGGCATCCGCCTGGTGGCGCGTTCAACCTGTGACGATATTGATGTCAGCCAGGTTGCCAACCTGTTCGGCGGAGGAGGGCATGCGCGTGCCGCCGCTGCCTTGCTGCATCCTGATGGCACGCCTCACTCAAGCTCTGAGGATGTTTTTTCAGAGGCTATCAATCGCATCGTTGATAGCCTTCAGAAAGCGATCAAACCAGCGGTAACCGTCGGCAAGATCATGTCCAAGAAGCCGTTGTTAATTACCAGGAACACCTCGCTCAAGGATGCCCTGGAAAAGATGAAGCGCTACGGCTACGAGGGATACCCTGTCATTGAGGACAGGCAGGTAGTGGGGCTGCTCACCCGGCGGGCGGTTGACCGGGCTTCCACGCACAAACTCGAATTGACCGCCGGCAGTCTGATGGACGCAGGCAACTTTTCGCTTGCGCCTGATCAGACGCTTGAAGAGGTGCAGGATCTTATGGCCAGTACTGGTTGGGGTCAAATCCCGGTCATCGATCCCGCCTCAAAGGAAATTGTGGGAATTGTTACGCGTACTGACCTGCTCAAGAATTTGCGTAAATTATCGCCCATGAAGACCTCCGCGGTGAATTACGCGCAGAAGATCGAGAATGCCCTTTCTCCCGGCAGGCTCGCCCTGCTGCGCAAGGTGATCGAGGCGGCCAACCTGGATAACATGCCCATCTACACGGTGGGAGGGTTCGTGCGTGACTTGCTCCTGGATCGCCCCTCTAATGATTTTGACATCGTGATTGAAGGAGACGCCGTCAGGATCGCCCAGAAACTATCAGCGCAGTTTGGAGGGCGTGTTGTCAGCCATCGGCGCTTCGGAACCGCAAAATGGCAGGTCAAGGAAATCCGCTCTGAACTGGCTAAAGCTCTCAATACTCCAGACACCCGTGGAGAGGACTTGCCCGAATTTCTTGATCTCATCAGTGCCCGCACTGAATTCTACGACCATCCCACTGCCCTCCCGACAGTGGAACGCTCGAATATTAAACTGGATCTTCATCGTCGTGATTTCACCATCAACACGCTCGCTCTGCGCCTCGACCGCCATCATTACGGTGAGTTGTATGATCACTGGGGCGGTCTGAATGACCTGCACAATAAGAAGATCCGTGTGCTGCATTCCCTTTCCTTCGTGGATGACCCCACCCGTTTGCTGCGGGCTGTCAGGTTTGAGCAGCGTTTTCAATTCCAAATTGAGGAGCGTACGCTTCAACTGATGGATGAGGCCCGCCCCATGCTGCGCCAGGTAAGCGGTGACCGCTTGCGCCACGAATTTGACCTGGTTTTCAATGAGTCAGACCCCTGCCGGATCTTGTCTAGAATGATGCAATTGGATCTCTTATCCTCGATTCACCCGCAGCTGCGCTGGAATGTGGAACAGGAACCCTCCATGCGGAGTATTAGATCCGCCCAGCTTGAACCTGGATGGAATTTACCCGCACACGTGGGAAATATCCCATTGGAGTTAGCCCTTCAATGGGCCATCTGGCTGGCGGGATTACCTGCGAAAACCGTGAAAGAAATATCTGCCCGCTTTAAGTTGCCTGCACCTCTGGCAGGCATCGTTCGCTCAACGGCTGAACTCCTCCCGGATCTGAGCCTTCTGCCTGGCATGAAACCAAGCGGAATTACCGCACAGTTGGAGTCATTCCCTGAGGTTAGTCTCTTCACTGCCTGGTTGCAGTGTAATGATCAGGGAATTAAAAACCTTATCGTCAGATACATCCAAAAATGGAAAAATACGCAGCCCATAACCAACGGGGATGATTTGCGAAAAGCAGGCTTGCTGCCTGGTCCTGCGTACAAGAACATTCTCACTGCCTTGCGCTCATCCTACCTCGATGGAACCATTTCATCACTGGAAGAAGAAAAAAAACTCTTATCCGAAATCCTTGCACAGGAACTATAAGCATTATGGATTTCACAAAAGTCGTTCAAATCCAGGACAATAACAGGGAATCCATTACCATTCGACCGCTGGTTAAATCTGACCTGCGCGCCCTCGAGTGGGAAGGCGAATATCAACATTTCCGCAACCTCTTTAATGACATGTTTGAAAAAATCCAGACAGGCATCTCAAGAGCCTGGGTGGTGGTAAATGATGAAAACTATATGATCGGGCAGGTTTTTCTGCAGCTGCGCAGTGACCGCCTGGAATTGGCTGACGGCTGGAACAGGGCGTATTTATATTCATTACGTATCCGCCCCGAGTACCGCAACAAAGGTATTGGGGGACGCATGTTACAACTGGTTGATGATTTCCTCGTGACCGGGGGTTTCACCAGGGTGACTCTCAATGTCGCCAGGGACAACCTGGCAGCCATTCGCCTGTATCACCGCCACGGGTACAAGATCGTGGCAGAAGAACCGGGAATCTGGTCTTACCCGGATGACGAAGGTATGTGGCAGACGATCAACGAGCCTTCCTGGCGCATGGAAAAGATACTGCCCGTCGCGTGATCTAATTCAGGGTGAATATACGCTGATCTCGACACCGGACGGGGATTGTAAATCCACTTGTAAGCGTTCCAGTATCTTCTCTTGATCCGTTAGCGCCAGTTCAAAATCCAAAGCAAATGACTCCCAGTTGACATTCAAAGGCACAACCATAACCTTGCTTATACGGTTATTATTTATCGTGATTTGAATCAACGCAGAGCGTTGCACGTCAGGCAGCATATGCTGGTCGGACACCAGGTTTCCCAGGCTGTACAGAATCAATGCACGGTGCCCATCCTCGCTTGAGGTAAGCCATTCCATCCGTTGAAGCACATGCGGATGGTGCCCCCAGATGAGGTCTGCGCCGGCGTCCACCCAATCCTGCGCCAGCTTTTCCTGGCGCGCATCAGGCCCAGCCTGGTACTCGTTCCCCCAGTGGGCAGAGATCACCACGAATTTCCCGGCACTTTTTTGCGCTCTAATACTCTTGATAATACCTGCTTCATCAACCTCTAAATCAACCGCATCAATCCCGATGAAAACCAGGTCTTTCTTAGGCAACTCTTTCATCCAGGTATTACCCACCTCATTTAGCGTCAAAAAACCTTCTGCCTCTTGCAGTTGGCTTGTCTGAAGAATCCCTCCCGCGGAACAATCATCCTGGTGATTATTATTTGCCGTCAACACATCGAATCCGGCAGACTGCAGCACGTTCAGCTGGTTACTTTCTGCGCACAGGTTCATTTCCGCATTCGCGAGATGCGATATCGAGGTCAGGTCCTCAGTCAGTGGGAGATTCAAGGTTTGCCGCGTAAAGGTCATCCATTGAACCATTGGCATTTGACAGATCTTCTGGAAGCGACAGGTCAAGTTTCTCCCAATTCTCAATTATGGGCTCTGCCGCCGCGTGCCAGCATGATATCGCCGCCAAATGTAATTGTATAAGGCTCGTTGCTGGAGCAGCCGCAAAGGAACAGGAGCGCCAGTACCAGCGCTCCTGCCACTTTATCTTTCCGCGTTTTTACTTGATGATGAATGAGGATGTCCATTGCGGCGCGTCTGGAGCGCTGCCCGATTCCAGCATGGCACGCCATTGTTCATCGGTCATGCGTTGATCCAGCGGAACAGGGAACTCGTAATAGGTGTAGACCGCCCCCACCGTTACATGCCAGGGCTCCTGGGGTGAAACGACGTAGATCAATGTCGGGTAGCCCACTCCCTCCTCCAGCACGCGTCCTACCCCGGTAGCCACATCCGCGACCAGTGCGGATTTCTGATCCTCAAGCGTTCCCCTGCCCTGGATGTCCTCTGCCGGGTCAGCCGAGGCGATGGTTAAGGCTTCAAGCCAGCCGCCGTAGTAACTCATGCGCCAGTACTCCTCATCGGTCGGTTTTTCTCCATTAAGTTCTTTTTCCGAGATCGCCAAAAGGAACTGAAGTTGCTCGATCAGGTTGTCCAGGTTGCCGGCTGTCACGTCATCCAGCATTTCCCGTCCCGACAATCCGTTGCGGGTCATTTGAGCCAATGCCAGTAAACGTGCGTAAGCCTCAGGGTTTGGTTCAACGTAACCCAAAGGCGGTTCATCATCCGGTCCACCGCCCATTTCTGCCATCACCTGTTTGGCATAAAGAATGGTGTCGTGTTTCAATTCTGTCCACGAGGCGAGTGCGGTCTGCATATCCTTATGCAGCCAGGCTTGCGTTTGCATGAAGGCGGGGTATTGCTCCCCCTTCACTGCGAAGACCGGCTGCAGGGAGTATAACCACGACCAGTACAGGTTTTGCGTCCACGAATCCAATCCATAGCCGCTCACCTCGCCTTTTACTTTGGTCAATTGGGTATCGTAATTTTCAAATTTCGTTTCACCCATTTCATCCAGCAGGTTGTAGGCTTCTTCAGAGCCCATGGCTGCCAGTAAATCCAGGCTTTTTGGCAGGTCGCGCGGATTCACCAGCGTACCGACCTTGCGCCAGATGACCTGTCCAAATACATATTGATCCAGCGTGAAGCGCTGCCCCATGAAACGGAATCCCTGGGTGGCGGCATCACGATCCTGCCAGATCCACACCCACATGGAATTGATCTGGGGAGGCGGCAGTTTCTTGGCTTTATCTGTAAACTGAGCCAGCAGATCAGCGTCTGCGAATTTGATCAATTCAGGGGTTGCTTCCATAGACCTGGTCTGAAATGGCGCCGTATTCAGTGATTGAAAGATCGTCCGCTTTGCCCACAATGAAGACAGTGGGATCGTAGATGTTGCTCCACAATTCCATGGCCGGTTTTCCCGAAGAGGTTACAGCGGAGCGCATCGCCTGGATCATCAGCAGCGCACGTTGGGTCTCAGCAGGGATCTTTAGTCTGTACGTCAGCCGTCCATACCACATCATCGTTTTGAAATACGTTTTCAATTCCTCGCTGCGCGTGTAATGCCCGCGGGGAATGTATTGCGAATAATCCTCGATCAACTGGTCCTCAGCAGCCTCGCCCCCCATCAGCCAGATGGGAGAAACAACGTTTTGACTGTGCTCTTCAATGAGTGCCAGTTCCGCGTCTGCGAGCTGCTGTACATGCTCCGGAACATCCACTTCCTTGCCCAGCAGGTTTGAGGCAACCACAAAATAGGCCAGGTTGCGCGCTGCAAGTTCCTCAAGTTCTGTTCCCGTCAATGAGCTGAGCTGCTCCTGGCTGGCGCTCACCAGTGCTGCAGTCAATTCATCCAGCAGGGGGATGAATGACTCCCGTTCCAGGTCACGCAGCATCTTATCGAAGACCAGGTGGTAAACATGGAAGATCGAATCAGTGGTGATGAACACCGGCAGTTCTGAATAGCGGGTGGACTCGTACGCCTGGTAAAACTCCATGAACATCTTATTGGGATCAGTAACAGGTGGGGTGACGACGAATCCATTGGCTAATAACGCTTCTTTTTGCGTCACCGTCAGGTTGCCCGCATCCAGGCCGGTCACACTCCCTGCGGATAATGGCAGGCTGTAGCCGCCAGTGAATTTTTCCGGAATGGAATACGTGATCAATGGATACTCGGCAAATACCACGGGGACGATTCCGGGATTTTCTTCAAAAACCAAGGTGGACTTTAGGTTTTCTTCTGTTGCTGTTGGTTCCTTTGATCCAATATCAACGGGCAGTTTCTCCAACAGGTTGGAGAAATTACAGGCAGCGACCACCATCGTTAAAAGGATCGCGAGAGAAGCCCACTTCCAAATTCTATTGCGGTTTGCGTTCATATTCACCTCCTAATCTAATTCGTCAGGATCAATGCAAGTTGATCCATTTCATAGACCGCATAGCCGGAGTAATTCCCTTCTATGCGGTCAAGCAATGTAAAGCCAAATCCCTGCCACTGCCAGATGGTGATGTTTCCCGTTTCAATTGCCGCATCATACTCACCCTCAAGCGCGATCAATTCCTCGTATCCGTCTTCATCAATATCAAGAGCCCGAATGTCTGCGATCGGGTTGGCCAGCGCTGAACCTGCCCACAACTCGCGGTATTCATCACCATCCCAGCCCATCAGGATGAGATGTGCGCTCAATCCATCCTTATTATGAAACTCCGCGATCCTGCCTCCGCTCGGTAGAAAGCGGTCTATTGGCCAGGGCGCAAATGGGCGCCAGGCAACTAATGCGATTTCGTCTGTCCCATCCCGGTTGAGATCAGCATGCATTGCTTCCGTGATTTTCCAGTTTTCGGGGCTGTGCCATGCGTCGTCGTCACCATTCTTTTCACAGCGGTAAAGGGTGAGTTTTTGGTCAGACAGCTCGAAACAATTTTCACCATTATTATCCGGAGGATCGGCAGGAATTTGGGAGACTAGACCGTTAACCAGGGTAACGGGTACCTGCACCATTTCCTGCTGAGCGCTTTCCCAATGCCACAAACGGAATGCCTCTGGAGAAGCTTGCGACAAGACAAGCACAATGAATATTGAACTTGCAAGCATACGCATTATTGACATTGAACGCCCTCTGGTCATATTGTACAACCAACCAAATATTTTCAGAATATCGGGGTTTTTTAGATTACATGCTCCGGTAGAGTCTTAGGGATGTGGAGCGTATTCTCAGTTGCCTAATCGCAAATTTTTCCTGATGAATCTTAAGTTTTCTTGACATTCAAGAATATTTTTTATACAATGAAAAGGCATTCTTCCCGGGGTTGGAAGTCTAGGAAACAATGTTCGCCTTTTTTCTGATGAATGACGTATCTTCTGAGGAGCATAAGCGTTTCGTGGACAAATTACGAAATTACGTCAAAAAACAAGGTCCCCATTTTTGTCCCATCGGATGTTTTTCCGGGGAGTACATTCCCTAATCCTGCCGTCGATGGCGGCGATTTTCCATTTGCACTTTTTAGTCGTTCGGTACAACCTAATTAATAACGTAAACTATTACCGGTACTGCTTCCTGAATAGACACTGAATTGGTTGTGGGTAATCCGTGGATAACTGCGGAAGGCTCTTCATCAAGGCACTTTTTTCTTTGAGAAAATTCTTTATTCAGTCGGAGGTATATTTGGAAGCAGAACTTTCTCCTCAAAGTAAGCCGCGTAAGCACTGGCGCAGGGATGTGAAAGACTGGTTGCAGGCTTTTCCGTTTCTCCTGCCATCTCTCTTCATTTTCACCCTCTTTATTTTCATTCCGTTGGTGCGCTCAGTCATCCTGAGTATGCATGCCACCAATCCTATTGGCGTGATGACTACTTATGTGGGGTTCAAATATTATCAGCGCATTTTCGCGTCCGAAGTATTTATGAATAGCCTGATAATTACCTTGAAATTCGTCCTCTACACCGTCCCGTCAATCATTATTGCGGGATTAATTCTGTCCACCCTGGCGAATATGCGTCTTAGAGGAGTCTCAGCTTTCCGTATCATATTCTCATTGACCATTTCCATTTCCGCAGCAACAGCGGCTTTGCTCTTCATGTTCCTTTATCACCCGCTCCTTGGAGTTTTAACTACATTCTCAGTTTTGTAGGCGTTGAACCCATTCCATGGCTGATTGATGTCAAGTGGGCATTGATTGCCGTCGCCATTCCGCGCATCTGGTTGGGAACAGGTTTTTCCACTGTGCTTTTATTGGCTGGCATGCAGGGTATCTCCGAAGAATACTATGAAGCCGCCAAGATCGATGGCGCTGGTTTCTGGCAAAGCTGGAAACACATCACCCTGCCATTGATTACCCCCAGCTTGTTTTTCCTGGTTGTTGTTACCACGCTTGGTGCATTCCAGACCTTCACTGAAGTCAATGTTCTAACAGCCGGAGGTCCAATCAATTCCACAGATGTCATCGTGCAGGAAATCTTCCGCAGCTTCTATTTCAACGGACAATATGGGCTTGCTTCTGCCCAGGCTTTGGTTCTGTTCGTGATCATCCTGGCACTGACGATCCTCCAGTTTGGTGTACTTGAAAAGAGGGTTAATTACGAATGAGAAAATCATCTCGTTTTCTAAAAGGATTTGGTAAATTCCTGATGTACTTGCTGCTGATCATTGCTGCAATTGTGATGTTGTTTCCGCTATATTCAGGGCTTGTGACCAGTTTATTGGGACCTGACACCATCTTCTCTTATCCACCCAAAGCTTTATCCAGTTGAGTTTCGCTGGCAGAACTATATCGACGCGATGCAGCAGGCGCCGTTGCTGCGTTTTATTTTGAATTCCTTTATCCAATCCAGCGGTGTGATGATCCTTCAACTCATTACCGCCTGCCTGGCGGCATTTGCGTTTGCCTACAAACGCTTCAAGGGAAAGAATATCGTCTTCCTCATCTTTTTATCTACTATGATGATCCCCTGGGAATCCACTATCATTCCAAACTACCTTTTTATCCAGAAGATCGGATGGGATGATACCTACCTGGGATTGATCGCCCCCTTTGTCGCCACCGCCTTTGGCACATTTCTCATCCGTCAATTTTTTATGAGCCTTCCCAAGGATCTTTACGACGCCGCGAAAATGGATGGATGCGGTGATGTGCGCTTTATAATAAGCATCTTAATTCCACTGGCCCGTCCTGCGTTGGGGACTTTAGCCGTCTATAGTTTTCTGCAAACGTATAACCAGTACCTGTGGCCTTTATTGATCACGAATAAAACGGAAATGCGCACCGTCCAGATCGGCATTACCATGCTTCAGGTGTTTGAGCGGGAACAGTGGCAGGTCGTTCTCGCCGGGGTGGTCATCGTTATGATCCCAACCCTGGTGCTGTTCTTTGTTGCCAACCGGCAATTGATTCGAGGCCTTACCGCCGGCGCCATCAAAGGTTAGTCACTTAAAACCACGCCGGCTGATTCGCTTTTCTGTCAGCGCAGTTTTTTGGGAAGTTGTTAACACAATAATTTTGGAAGTCCATGATTCAGCAACTTCGAGAGGAGGTGTGAGCAGTCTCAATGGATTTCGTGATGCGATTGTGTTTTGCTTAACAAGGTTCGATCATATTCACAATTCGGAGGAGAGTAGTAATGAAACGTTCACTGATTAGCATCTTATCGATCGTTGTTTTGTTGGGAATGCTTTTGCAGGCTTGCACACCTACACCAACTGCCGCCCCAGAAACCACGGCTCCAGAAGTAGTTGCAACAGAAGCCCCTGTGGTTGCCACTGAAGCACCCGCGCCTACCGGTCCGGTCAACATTGCTTTCTGGCACGCCATGAGCGGTCACAACGGTGAAGTCGTTGATGAACTGGTAAAACGCTTTAACGAATCCCAGAGCGATATCATCGTCACCGCCACCTTCCAGGGTAGCTATGATGATGAGATCAATAAATTAAAAGCTGGGTTCCAGTCCAAAGACGTCCCCGCCATTGTGCAGGTCTACGATATCGGCACGCGTTTGATGATTGACCTCGGTGTGATGACCCCCATGCAGGATTTCATTGATGCCGAAAATTTCGATATTGCTGATATTGAACCGAATGTCGCTAACTACTACAGCGTTGATGGCAAGATGTGGTCAATGCCCTTTAACACCTCCAACCCAGTGTTGTATTACAACAAGGACATGTTCGCTGCTGCAGGACTCGATCCAGAAAAAGCCCCCCAGACCTGGGAGAAGTTGCAACAGCCGCCCGGGCAATTAAAAAACATTATCCCGCCAGTATACGGCTGCTCTTTTGCCATCTACGGCTGGTTCTTCGAACAATTTACCGCAGTTCAGGGTGGCTACTTTGTTGATAATGACAACGGCCGCACCGCCACTGCCACAAAAGCAGTATTCAATGGACCCGAAGGCGTTGCTCTGCTCGATTGGTGGAAGGGTATGATCGACGAAGGCATTTGCTCCAATCTCGGTCGTAAAACCACTGATACAAAAGCAGCCTTTGATTCACAGGCAGTCGCCATGACCCTGGATTCCACTGCTGGTCTGCGTGACCGAATTACAGCCGCTGAGGGTAAGTTTGAAGTCGGCGTTGGTTACCTGCCCCGTGCCAAAGCAGAAGATTATGGCAAAGCCGGTACCATCATTGGTGGTGCATCTGTATGGATCACCAACCTGCGGCCAGTAGAAGAGCAGCAGGCTGCCTGGGAGTTCGTCAAATTCCTCGCCAGCGCTGAATCTCAGGCTTACTGGCACATCCAGACTGGTTATTACCCCATCAACTCCAAGGGTTATAACGAACCTGATGATATTGCCTGGCGTGCCCAGTATCCCCAGTTCCAGGTCGCCATGGACCAGCTCCACATCGCACCTTTGAACAACGTAACCGCAGGTGGGCTTATCGGTGTATTCCCCGAAGCCCGTCAGACTGTGGAAACCGCAATTGAAGAGTTCTTCGCCGGACAGGCATACTGCCCAGGAAGCACTTGATAAAGCAGCTGCTGTCCATTACCACCGCCATTGAAGATTACAACCTCTCGATCGGAAAGTAAATAAATAAACTTTAGTAATAACGGTATGTGGGAGCTGATGACATCAGCTCCCACATTCTTATGAAAGAAAATGGAATCACCATGACCCGTAATATTACTTGGCATTATTCTTTTTACTGGTCTTAATCCTTTCGGCTTGTCAAAATACTGAGCCGCTCCCAGAGAATACCCAAACCCCATCTTAAACCAACCACCTTGTGGAAACTGAAACCAACGCAAAGGAAACACAGACTCCTATGACTCCACAAAATTCGCACATACTAATAATCGCTCACCGCGGCGCACGTTCCCTTGCTCCTGAAAATACGCTCATGGCAGCACAAATCGGTTATGAAGTTGGAGCAGATATGTGGGAACTGGATGTTGCCATGACTTCTGATGACCAACTTGTCGTCATTCATGATGACACTTTCACCAGAACTTCTAACGCAGTTGAGATATTACCCAACAAAAAGTCCCTGGAATATTCACCAGTTTACCCTTGAAGAATTAAGGAACTGGATTTTGGCAGCTGGTTCATTGAAAAAGACCCTTTTGAAACGATTAAAGATGGGTTAATTTCAGCTGAGGATCAGGAGAAAATGAAAGGTCTCCAGATCCCAACTTTAAAGGAAGCCCTGTTATTTACCCGTGATAATAACTGGAAAGTCAATATAGAAATAAAAGACTTTCACCGGAACCCCGATGACGATGCCACCGTTGTTGAAAAGGTCGTCAGCCTCGTTGAAGAATTGGGTATGGCAAGATTGCTGTGATCATTTCATCCTTTAATCACACGTATTTGCGGCATGTGAAAAATATCAATCCTGAACTGGCCACTGCCGCAATCGTAACTGAAGGCGTAAGTGATCCGGTGGCTTTACTCCAGATCTGGATGCACAGGCATATCATCCCGGGTTAAAACGTATCGGTGACCTTTCAAAATCGCGCACGCCCGGGATGCCGGTTTCGATGTGAATCGTCTGTACCGTCAATGAAAAAGAAGACATGTTGAAACTGATTGAAGCTGGTGTGAGTGGTCTGTTTACAGATTTTCCCCAATTAGGGGTTGAAATCCGTGACGGAATTATCAACGAAGCGAATTCACCCGCAAAAACACTAATTCGGGAACAGTCCATAAAATATGGATTGTCATTAATCGAATTTCTTTGACAATAATGACTTCTTCCCTTAAAATAATAAGATTGAACTCATCTCATCTGAATAGAAGGGTGTCTTTTCATGAAAGAGTACTCGACCGATAAGATTCGTAATGTTGTACTGGCTTCTCATTCCGGTGCTGGCAAGACAATCCTGTGCGAGGCATTTCTTCATTTCACAGGCGCCACCACCCGCATGGGAAGAATTGAAGATGGCACTACCGCTTCCGATTTTGATGAAGAAGAAGCGCGTCGCACAATTTCACTGTACACATCAGTCATCCCGGTGGAATATCGTGATCACAAGGTCAATTTCCTGGATACTCCGGGATATACGGATTTTATCGGCGAAGTGATCTCCGCCATGCGCGTCGCGGATAGCGCCTTGATCCTGGTCGATGCCGTCAATGGTCTGGAAGTCGGAACTGAGTTGGCCTGGAAATATGCCAGCGACTTTAAATTACCCCGTTTCCTGGTCGTCGACAAGATGGATCGCGAGAATGCCAATTTCCAAAAATCACTTGCGTCTGTTGAGGAATTTGCCGGCTCAGAATTACGCTTGATCCCCATCCAGTTGCCCTGGGGAGAAAAACAAGCCTTCCAGGGTGTCATTGATCTGCTCACCATGAAAGCTTACAAAGGTGATGGCAAGACCGCGGTCGAAATCCCTGCCGAATTCAAGGCAGCCGCTGATGAAGCCCGCATGAAACTCGTTGAAGCAGCCGCTGAAGGCGATGATTCCCTGCTCGAGAAATACCTCGATTCCGGCTCCCTGACTGATGAGGAGATTCTCAAAGGTCTAAAGAATGTCATCCGCAGTTGCAGTTATGCGCCTGTTGTAGTTGTCGCCGGCAGCAACGGCACCGGCGTTCTGCAGCTGCTTGACGCCATCATCGACTTGATGCCCTCACCGTTGGAAGCCCCCGCGGCTGTGGCTAAAGGCAAGGCTGGCGATGAGACCTTAACTCCCAAGGATGATGGTCCGCTGGCTGTTTATGTTTGGAAAACAACCGCAGATCCGTTCGTTGGCAAACAAACCTATTTCCGGGTTTACTCCGGTGTGGTCACCCCTGATTCCCGCCTGTGGAACCAGACGCGTGAACATGAAGAACGCCTGGGAACGGTCAACATCCCTCGCGGAAAAGATTCCTTCCCGGTAAAAGTTGTTCACGCAGGTGATATTTGCGTGGTGCCAAAACTTACAGAAACATCCACCTCCAACACCATTTGCGACAAGAACCACCCGCTCACCCTGCCCATCCCGGTATACCCGAACGCGTTGTACCGGTTGCCTTATTCCCCAAAACCCAGGCGGATTCCACCAAGATTTCCGCCGCATTGCACAAGCTGTGTGAAGAAGATATGACGCTTACATGGCACAACGACAATACCACCCTCCAGACCATCCTGCAGGGTATGGGCGATCAACACATCGATGCCGCCATCCGCCGCGCTGAAGCCAAGTTCCAGGTAGGCATCAATGTTCATGAACCCAAAGTGCCATACCAGGAAACCATCACCAAGTCTGCCTCAGCCATGCACCGCCACAAGAAACAAACAGGCGGTTCCGGTCAATTTGGTGAAGTCCATCTCAAGGTCGCCCCTCTTGCGGATAAAGATTTTGAATTCACCTGGGATGTCTTTGGCGGCGCAGTTTCTCAATCCTATTCGTCATCGATCCAAAAAGGGATCCTCAGCGTCATGAAAGAAGGCGTCATCGCCGGCTATCCTGTCTCCGGTGTTACCGTTTCTGTATTCGATGGCAAGGAACACCCGGTCGATTCCAAACCAGTGGCTTTTGAAGTTGCCGGTCGTGAAGCCTTCAAACTGGCAATTCGCGATGCCAATCCAGTGCTGCGCGAACCGATCATGCTGGTCAAGATCACCGTGCCTGAAGCCAACATGGGTGATGTGATGGGCGACCTCAACACCCGCCGCGCGCGCATCCAGGGTATGGAAACTGAACACGGTCATTCCGTGGTCACTGCCACAGTTCCGCTGGCTGAAATGCTGCGCTACACCACCACCCTGCGGTCCATCACCAGGGTCGCGGCATATTCACCATGGAAGTCGATCACACGGATGTGGTCCCTGCGCACATCGCCCAGGTTATCGTCGACGCTCGCACCAAGGAACTTGAAGCCAGGAAAGAAGAATAATTACCTGAACTGTAATCAAAAAGCTGGACGGGATTCCCCGTCCGGCTTTTTATTTCTGACACTTGTTTATCTTGACCTTCCTAAGACCCTTTGGTAAGGTTAACTCTACGGGATGGATACTGAATGGACGATTTCGTAAATCTTGAAAAAACATGGGACCAGCTGCTCTCCCGCGAACCGCAAACGATTAAGAATTGCTTCGCCAGGTTGGATAAGGATAGCCAGCAGACCGTAATTGCCCATTTACAGGAAATGGTCATCCGGAACAGGCTGGCACCCGGAGCAGGTCAAATCAGCGTCTGTTGCCCTCAAAGCCATCCTGGAATAGGAGATTATGGAACTGAGTGAATTAACCCAAAAAATGAATGAACTGGTGACCGCCAAAGGATGGTATGCGCCGGAAAGCATCAGACCCCAAACCCCTCGTAACCTGGCAATTTCACTCTCCCTTGAAGCCAATGAAGTCCTTGAGCACTTTCAATGGGCAGACGCCATAGAAGACAAAACCGAGCTGGGGTCTGAACTGGCAGATGTGGCGTTATACTTGCTCCAGCTTGCCAGCGTCACCGGCATCGATCTCGAAAAAGCCATTCTTGAAAAAATTCATGTCAATTATGGCAGGCAGTGGAATTAATCCTCGCAATAACCAGGGTGAATCAATGAAGATAGCAGTCTATGGTGGCGCGGCACCGAAACCCGGCGAACCTGCCTATGAAGAAGCCCGGCAGTTGGGTTTCCTGCTTGCAAAAGGCGGTCACACCGTCATGACAGGCGGTTACATCGGCGTCATGGAAGCAGCTTCACGCGGAGCGTATGAAGCCGGTGGGCATGTCATCGGCTCGACCTGCACCCAACTGGAAGAATGGCGCAAGGTAAAAGCAAACGCCTGGGTCAAGGAAGAATGGCAGTATGCAACCCTGCGCGAACGCATGTACGCCCTGATCGACAGTTGTGACGCCGCCATTATGATGCCCGGCGGAGTTGGTACCCTCGCTGAATTGGCGGTGATGTGGAACGAAGAGATCATTTCCATGAAGTCCCCGCGCCTGATGGTGCTGGTCGGCAAGGGTTGGCAGAAAACCATTGCAACTTTTCTTGAAGAATTTGGGGCTTATGTGCACCTGCACGACCAAAAAAGGATCCGTTTTGCAGAAGATATCAATTCAGCAGTAGCAATCATTCATCAATTTGATCAAGCACTCATCTCAACGTTAGGACACGAAAATGGCAAATGAAAAATTAACCACCCGCAAAGAAAATTTTTCCGAATGGTACAACCAGGTGATCCAGCGCGCTGAACTGGCAGATTACGCCCCGGTACGTGGATGCATGGTTGTGCGTCCTCACGGGTGGGCACTATGGGAAAACATCCAGCAGTCGCTCGACAAGCGCTTTAAAGCCACCGGTCATGTCAATGCCGCCTTCCCCCTCTTCATCCCCATGTCCTTCCTTGAAAAAGAGAAGGAACATGTTGAGGGGTTTTCCCCTGAACTTGGCTGTAGTCACCATCGGCGGCGGCGAAGTATTGGAAGAGCCTCTTGTGGTGCGCCCCACCTCCGAAACCATCATCGGGTATATGTACTCAAAATGGATCAAAAGTTACCGCGATCTGCCGGTACTCATCAATCAATGGGGCAATGTCGTCCGCTGGGAAATGCGCACCCGCCTCTTCCTGCGCACCCTGGAATTTTACTGGCAGGAAGGCCACACCGCCCACGCCACTGAAAAGGAAGCCGAAGAAGAAACCCTGCGCATGCTCGAGACCTACACTCGCTTTGCCATTGACGATGCCGCCGTTCCCGTCATTCCCGGGCGCAAAAGCGCCACTGAGAAATTCGCCGGCGCCGTGCACTCTTATTCCATCGAAGCCATGATGGGTGATACCAAAGCGCTGCAGGCTGGCACCTCCCACTTGCTTGGTCAAAACTTTGCCAAAGCCTTCAATATCCAGTATCTCGATGAAACCAACAATCTGCAATACTGTTGGACCACCTCCTGGGGTGTTTCCACCCGCTTCATCGGCGCCATCATCATGACCCATGGAGACGACCAGGGGTTGGTACTGCCTCCCAGGCTGGCACCTATCCAGGTTGTCATGGTGCCCATCTATCGCAGCGAAGAGGAACATACCAAAGTCATGGCAATGGTCGAAACGCTGCGCGGCGCCTTGAGCTGAATTCCGCATCAAGGTGGATGACCGCACTGAATTAACTCCCGGTTTCAAATTCAACGATTGGGAAATGCGCGGTGTGCCGCTGCGCCTCGAAGTTGGTCCCAAGGATGTGGAAAAGAATTCCGTCATGGCTGCCCGCCGGGATATTCCCGGCCGGGATGGCAAAACCATTCTCCCGATGGACCAGATCGCGAAAAGTGTCTCTGATCTGCTGGCTGACATTCAATCCTCTCTCTACAAACGCGCCGTTGATTTCCGTGACAGCCACATTATTGAACCCACCGATTATGAGCACCTGAAACACATCGTTGAAGAGGGTTGGGCGTTCTCCTGGTGGTGCGGTGATCCTGCCTGCGAAACCAAAGTAAAAGAAGATACCAAAGCCACCACCCGCTGCATCCCCCTGGATCAACCCGGTGGAAAAGGCAAATGCATCGTCTGCGGAAAAGAAGCTCATGAGAAGGTGCACTTTTCCAGGGCATACTGATCGGAATCCATGCCCGCCATTGAGATTTCCCGTCTGCGTACCAAGGTCAAGCTGCTCACAGCGTTGATAGAGGATCCCAAACAGCTTTTGCAGGAGCTCCTGCAGTTCTACTCCGCCTATTCAGACCTCACGTTTCAGTCCAGTTCCTTATCAGTGAAGGCTGGCACTCTCTTTGCATTTCGTACCCCAGTACTGATTAACCGCGAAATTGAGATCGCGTTCAGCAATTTTGCGGCAACCTCTCCTGACCGGTTGTGTGATTTTATAGACCTGTTAATGAAATGCCCGGAACTTGAGCCCCGCCAACTGGCAGCCACCCTCCTGGGGGCACTCCCGGCAGAGTATTTTGACCGGGTTATCCCGCGTCTCACCTCATGGGCAAACGAAGTTACCGATCCCCAGGACCTTGCGTGGTTGTTTACACGCGCAACCGCAACTCTCCGTCGGGAAAAACCCGAGATCTGGCTTTCCATGCTCCAGCAGTGGCTTGAGGCAGCGGATGAGAAATCCCGCTCTATTGCGGTATATGGGCTGACCTCGATGATTAATGATTCCAGTCTCAACAGTCTTCCATTGATCTATAAACATCTGCAGCCTCTTCTGCTTGAGGAAAATACCAGGATCAGCCCGTACCTTGAAACGATCATTGAGCGGCTGATCCAAAAGTCTGAAACCGAGACCATTTACTTTCTCAAACAAACCATCGCCATCTCTCCTCGTCCAACATTGATCCGCCTGGTCAGGCGTTCTTTACCTCTTTTTTCCATCGAAGGACAGGAGTCTCTTAAGACATTTCTCCGTGCAAGGTGATCTTTCCTCATCCTATCCCGTATTCGCGCATCTTCTCACCAACTCACTCCTCTGGTATAATTCCCCGCATGACTAGACCTGCTTGCGGGGTACCTGCGGGCACGGAGACAGTTAAATCAACTTAGGAGAAATTGTCATGGCTTTAACAATTGAAGAGAAACAAAAACTGATCGCTGATTACCACATCCATGATTCTGATACCGGCTCAGCCGATGTGCAAATTGCACTGCTGACCACCAGGATCAAACAGCTCACCGAGCACTTACGCGCTAACAAGAAAGATCAATCATCACGTCGCGGGCTGCTGCAAATGGTAGGCAAGCGGCGGCGGTTGTTGGCTTATCTGCGCCGGTCTGATTTTGCCCGGTTCACAGCCATCACCGAAAAGCTGAACATCCGCACCCGGTAGGGCAAGCATAAACGAGTAGATGGGCAGATTTTTCCATCTACTCGTTTTAATAACGCCCCGGAACAGCGGAAATAGCCGCCGGTTGGGTATTGAAAAATGGTGAGGACGGTACCGTCCCCGGCAGTTTTCAGTTCCTAACCAGGCGGGAAAAACAAGGGAGCACTAAATGAAACCAGAAAGTAAGAAATATATATCCACCGTCGGTGGGCGTCCTTTGACGTTCGAAACCGGCAAACTCGCTGCCCAGGCTGGCGGCGCAGTAACAGTTCAATTTGGCGAGACAGTCGTTTTCGCCGCAGCCACCATGGGAACCGAGCCCCGCATGGGCCAGGATTTCTTCCCCCTCACCGTGGAATACGAAGAAAGAATGTACGCCGGCGGACGCATCCCCGGTTCCTTCTTCCGTCGTGAAGGCCGCCCCGGCACCGACGCCATCCTCGTATCCCGCCTCACCGACCGCCCGTTGCGCCCGCTGTTCAACCAGTCCATCCGCAATGAAGTCCAGGTGATCATGTTCTCACTCTCCGCTGACCTGGAGAACCCGCTGGATGTTCTTGCCATCAACGCCGCTTCGGCTGCCTTGATGATCTCGGACGTCCCCTGGGGCGGACCGGTTGGCGCAGTGCGTGTGGCGCGTATCAACGGCGAACTTCTGCTCAACCCCACCTATGCCCAGATCGATGATTCTGATCTTGACCTGCGCATCGCCGGCACCTCTGACGCCATCCTCATGGTTGAATCAGCCTCCAATGAAGTGGATGAAGAAAGCATGGTTGCCGCCCTGTTATTCGGTCACCAGGCAATCCAGGGGATCGTTGAAACCCAGCTTCAAATGGCCAAGGAAATCGGCAAAGCCAAACGCGAAGTGCAGTTGTTCACACTGGATGAAACGCTGGTTGAGAAGGTTTTCAACCGCGCATCCTCTGAGATCAACGAAGCCCTCGATGCCCCCCACAGCAAGCATGAACTGCAGGCTGCCCTGGATGACCTGCGCGCATCCGTGGTGTTGGAATACACCGATCCTGAAGCTGCTGAAGAGATTGCCCAGTACAAGGAAGCCTTCGAAGAAGTGGTCAAACGCGTTGTGCGTTCCCGCATTCTCGTTCAGCACAAACGCCCCGATGGTCGTGACCTCACCCAGATCCGCCCGATCTGGTGCGAAGTGGGCATCAGCCCGCGCGCGCATGGTTCAGGGCTCTTCACCCGCGGCGAGACCCAGGTCATCACCCTGGCAACTTTGGGCACCCCCAAGGAAGCCCAGGAGATCGACACCCTCTCCCCGAATGATTCCAAACGCTACATGCACCATTACAATTTCCCGCCCTACTCCACCGGCGAAGTAAAAATGCTGCGTGGTCAATCCCGCCGTGAAATTGGTCATGGCGCTCTGGCTGAACGCGCCCTGGTTCCGGTGCTGCCCTCCGTAGCAGAATTCCCCTACACTTTACGCCTGGTCTCGGAAGTATTAGCCTCCAATGGCTCTTCCTCCATGGCCTCCGTTTGCGGTTCCACCCTCGCCCTTATGGATACGGGTGTGCCCATCAAAGCCCCTGTAGCCGGTGTTGCCATGGGTCTCATCATGGAAGGCGATAAATTCGTCGTCCTCACTGACATCCAGGGAGCTGAAGATCACCTCGGCGATATGGACTTCAAGGTTGCCGGCACCACCAAGGGCATCACCGCCCTGCAGATGGATATCAAGGTCAAAGGCATTACCGCTGAGATCATGCGCCAGGCACTCGCCCAGGCTCACACCGCCCGTCTGTTCATCATCGACCAGATGCTGGATGTGATCCCTGTGCCGCGCCCTGAGCTGCGCTCCTTCGTTCCGCGCATCTCCACCATGAAGGTTCCTGTCGACAAGATCGGCGCCATCATCGGACCCGGCGGAAAGATGATCCGCTTGCTGCAGGAAGAGACCAATACCAAGATTGACATCGATGATGACGGTACCGTCTACATCGCTGCCACTGATGGCAAAGATGAAGCTGCTGTACGCGAGCGTATCGCTGCCCTTACCGAATCAGCCCGTGTCGGTCAGATCTACACCGGCAAGGTCGTGCGCGTTGCAGATTTCGGCGCTTTTGTGCAGATCCTGCCCGGCATTGACGGCATGGTGCACATTTCCCAGTTGGACACCGAACGTGTTGAGAAGGTTGAAGATGTCGTCAAGATGGGCGATGAATTGACCGTGATGGTGACCGCCATTGACGAAAATGGCAAGATCCGCCTCTCACGCCAGGCTGTCCTTGAAGGCTGGACCCCCGAAGAAGCCCTCGAGCATGATAAGGGTGGCAGAAGCGGCGGCGGACGGCCTCGTCCAGGCGGAGGAGATCGCCGTGGTGGTGGCGGACGTGATAACCGCTCCGGTGGCGGCCGCTCCAGCAGCGGTGGCGGTGGTGGTTACCGCCCCAGCGGCGGAGACCGTTCCTCAGGTACCAGCCGATAAAATAGTCTCTACAATAACAATCCCCGCTTTCTCCAAGAAACCGGGGATTTGTTCTTAATTCATCCAAAAATCAACGTTGTTAACGCCAGATAACTTACTTGCCTGAAGTCGGCAGTTCCGGCATCCCTGGACCACTCTGCTTCATTAATTCCGCCAGCGCAGCCCGCATTGCGATCCGGTCATCCCAGGCATATTCAACCGTTCCAAAGCACATGGATTGCTCATGCCCCTTGCCGCAAGCCATCACCAAATCGCCGGGTTTTGCCAGCGCCAGCCCCTTGCGAATGGCATCTCCGCGGTCAGGTACACGGAAGAAATTAACGCCCTCTACCCCGCCGGCGGCAGCAGCAGCCTCTGCCATCTCTGCCAGAATATCGTCAAGTGATTCAGTCCGCGGATCTTCAGCAGTCAACACGGAGTAATCCGCCAGCCGCACAGAAACGTCCGCCATCATTCTGCGTTTCTCGCGGTCGCGCAGCCCGGCAGACCCGAACACGGTAATTACTTTTCCCTTCGTCATCTCCCGTGCCGTTTCAATCGCCACCTTCAAGGCATTAGGCGTATGCGCAAAATCCACAATGGCGGTGAACGACTGTCCCAGGTCGATGACTTCCATGCGCCCGGGTACACCCTCTAGGGCTTTGATCCCCTGTGCAGCAATTTCAGGTGCAATCCCTAAGCCCGTCACAGCTGCCGCGAATGCCGCCAGGCAGTTGGAAACGTTGAAATGTGCCGGGAATGTTGCAGTCAACACGCTGCCTGATTCCTTCCATCTCAGCGGTAAAGTGCAGCCCATTCGGAGAATGCTGAATATCGACTGCGTTCAGATTACCCTTACCGCGTGTGCTGTAGCTGATCTTCCTGGTTTTAATGATTTTCAATAACGGCTCATAGGAGCGGTCGTCCGCGTTGATCACTGCCAGGCGCGGGTTGCCCTGCGGTTTTTCCACCGTTTCCTCCAGCATCTGGAAGAGCCTTGCCTTGGCAGCCAAATAGCCTTCATAAGACCCATGGAAATCAAGGTGCTCGTGGGTGATGTTGGTCACCACGGCAATATCATACTCACAAGCGGTCACGCGGTGCTGCGCCAGTCCATGGGAGGTCGTTTCAAGAATTACATGGGTCAACCCGGCTGCCGCCATGCGTGCCAGGTACGCCTGTACCTCCGTGGCTTCCGGGGTGGTCACGTGGAATCCCGTATCCACCGTCTCATCGCCAATTTGCGCGTTGACCGTGGTGATCAGCCCGGCTTTGATGCCGGCAGCGCGCAGGATCTGGTAAAGCAGGTTGGAGGTGGTTGTCTTGCCGTCCGTCCCGGTGATGCCAATTACGGTCATTTTCCGCGCGGGGTGGTCATAATAGGATGCCGCCAGGTGGGCGATGGCTTCACGCGTATTCTCCACCCGGATATAAGGCACACTACAGTCAATATCTGCCCGCGAGCCCACCACCGCTGCCGCACCCTGCTCCACTGCTTTGGAGATAAAGCTGTGCCCATCAGTATTGATGCCGGGAAACGCCACAAAAAGGTTGCCGGGTTTTACCTGCCGGGAATCAAACGCGATACCTGTAATGCGGATACCCGCAACCTCTCCCTGTAACCTGGTGAGGGATGGGGAGATCGTTCAGTAGGTCGGTCAGCGGTCTTAATGAGTTTTCCATGGTTTAAATAATAAAGGGTTCACCGGGAATATTCGCGTGAACCCTTTTGTGATCAAGATTTAGCGTAACGTTTCGCGCAGGCTCTGCACCTGGTTGACGACCGATCCATCAATCACTTTATCACCTACGCGCAGTATCAGTCCACCCAGGATGTTGGGGTCAACGTGAAAGATCACTTTGGCGTCTGAGCCCAGTTTCTTCATCACGTCGCCGGTCACTTTTTTCTTCTCGACATCCGTTAAAGGCAGTGCACTGGTCACTTCGGCATCCGTACCGCTCATTTCAGCGCCTTCAAGTACAACCACCTTGCCGGAGCTGATGCCCGAGAAAAACTCGTCAACCAGCGCGTGCTGGCGTTTCTCATCCAAAGTCTCGCCAATGATTCTCTGCGCGGCAGCGATGGCGAGCGCAGAAACATGCACGCGTAATTCATTTAATGCGCGTTCCTTCTCAGTTTCGATCTCAACCAATCCGGCTTTACGGGTATTCGCCATTTCCACTTCGGCAGTCTGGCGCACGTCGCGGTTGGCAGCCTCAGCTTTTTCTGTGGCTTCGCGGATCATCTGGGCAGCTTTGGCTTGGGTTTCTGCCATTAAGGCATCGGCGTCTTTTTCCGCGTTGGCGCGTGCTTCAGCCGCGATGCGGGCGTCTTCCAGCCCTTTGTCGATCTTTTCGCGCCGGTTATGCAGCGCGTTCATCAATGGTTTGTAGACCCACGCGGATAGCACCACCATGATGATGGCAAAATTGAGAATCTGAACGATCAGAAACCCTAGATTTAGTCCTAATTTTTCCAAGTTGAACTCCTTCTGCCCGGCTTAAAGGACGAACAGCATCAGGAATGCGATGACCAGGCAGTAAATGGCAATGGCTTCTGAGAAGGCGATGCCGAGGATCATGTTGGTCAACAGGTTGCCGTAGGTATCCGGGTTTCTGCCATACCTTCCAGGGCTCCCTGCACGCTCAAGCCAATGCCAATGCCTGCGCCTAAAGCGCCGATCATGGCAAGACCTGCACCGATAAATTTTGCTGCCAGAACAATATCACCAGTCATAATTCACAGCCTCCTCAAAGGAAATGATTGCACTTCTCTACGCGTGCTCTTCTTCTGCGCCGTGACCCTGGGTTGCCTGCGCCATGAAGACCATGGTGAGCATCCCGAACACGAACGCCTGGATTAACCCGATAAATAACTCGAACATCATGATCATC
Source organism: uncultured Chloroflexia bacterium (assembly GCA_963753625.1). Classification (GTDB taxonomy): domain Bacteria; phylum Chloroflexota; class Anaerolineae; order Anaerolineales; family Anaerolineaceae; genus UBA6107. The sequence goes on along the minus strand of CAVWCP010000001.1, from coordinate 96,140 downwards.
GACGGCATGAAAACCGGGATCATCACCCCGATCAATGCCAGCAATACCATGCCGGCAAACATATTGCCAAACAACCTGAATCCAAACGAAAGGATTTTCGAGAACTCGGAAATGGTTTCAAGCAGTCCCACCAGCAGATCCATGAAACCAAAGAAGGGTTTCTTGAACATGGTGCTGGTGTTGATAAATTTACCAAAATACCTGAATCCCTGGGCTTGCACGCCGATCACCTGCGTCATCACCACCGAGATCAATGCCAGCGCCACTGTAAAGTTGAGGTCAGTGGAAAGTGCGCGCGCAAACGGCGTGACCACGTAACCATCCTGCTCGACTTTTTGATTGAGAACTGTGAACCAGTTCCCGCCCAATGCCTGGATTTCATATCCGTGTTCCGAGTGGTGCATCAGTCCAATAGTTTCAAAACCGGGTAGAAGTTTGATCAAGTTCGCAAAAAGTACCACGATCATGATCGTGGCAAACCATGGAAATATCTTCTTCGCGAACTTGCCGGCAGTGGATTCAGTGAGGTTGTAAAGTACTTCAAGCAGCATTTCAAAACCGCCTGCCACACCCTTGGGTGCCACAGGATCCTTTTTTGCGCCTTTCCTTACCATCAGCGCTACAGCAATGATCACCACATCCATCAGCAGCATGGCCACCATCGTGTTGGTGATCCTGAATTCACCCAGGATAGGCAGTGTGAACAACGGTTCGGTGGTGAGGAATTCCGGCGCCACCTGGATATGTGGTTGAACCGGTGCGATCAGGTTAGCCCCGATGGCACTCAATATGATCAAACCCAGCACAATCCAGCGTTTCTTTCCCCAGCGCCATTTACGCGTCTTTTCCAATGCCTTCCTCCTTGCCTGGATATTCTTGCGGTTTGCCGACCTTTAATTTTTGCCACTGCCTTACGAACCAGGAAAATCATTGTTAACAGTGAAACTGGAATGCTGGCTGCCAGCAATCCAATGGTGAACCAGGGTTTCGTATCAAAACGTTCATCCAGCGCCAGCCCGCCAAAAACTGCTGCCAAAATGATCACCAGCGTGAGCACACCGACCTGCCCCACGAGCGCGGCAATCACCAGGTTCCTGGTATTTCCTTTTTTTTCTGTGTCGCGTAATTCAGGAACCGGCATAATAAAAAATTATAACATACCCATAAAATTTGAGAAATTTCCCGATTTATCTCAACCCCAACGCTGCCAGGGAAGCAAGATCAAACCAGGGGGTCAGGATCACTCCCAGCACCACTATTGCCAGCAAACACACTCCCAGTCCAATTGCCCATAAGACCGGTATCGGTGTGGGGGTGAAATCGCCTTTGGGTTCATCCACGTACATCAATTTAAGAATGCGCAGGTAATAGTAAAGTGCGATGACTGAATTGAGTATGCCCACGATCGCCAGCCATGCCATATCAGCCTCAACGGCTGCGCCAAAAACCAACAGCTTGGCAAAGAACCCGGCAAAAGGTGGGATTCCCCCGAGCGAGAGAAGCCCCATCAATATGCCAAACGCGAGTACCGGGGATCGTTTATGCAGCCCTGCAAATGCGCTCAAATCCGCCGTGCCCGACACCCTTTCAACCCAGCCGATCATGGCGAATAATGCCAGGTTGGTCACCAGGTATGCCATCAGGTAGTAAACTACGGCTGTGTTTCCAAACTGCGTTCCCGTCGCCACCCCGATTAGTATATATCCGGCTTGCGCGATGGAGGAATAAGCCAGCAACCGCTTGAAGTTCTTTTGCGAGATCGCCACCAGGTTGCCCAGGAACATGCTCGCCGTTGCCAGCAAAGCGATCAACAAGTGCAGCGTATTGGTATGTTCAAATCCGATCAAAATGGACACCAACCGCAAAATGATGGCAAACCCTGCCGCCTTTGACGCCGTGGAGAGATACCCGGCAACAGGGGTTGGGGCTCCCTCGTACACATCCGGTGCCCAGAAGTGGAATGGGACAGCGCTGATCTTGAAGGTAAAGCCTGCAAGAACCAGTAAAACCCCCGCCAGCAATCCTGCCATTGGAGTTACCGCAACAACAATGGATGTGTACAGCTCATTGATCCTGGTCGTCCCGGTCATGCCGTAGAGAATACTGAAACCGAAATACCATGATCGCTGACGCCATTGCCCCAAAGAGAAAATACTTGATCCCGGCTTCCACTGATTTTTCATTACGGATCTTCACCCCTGCCAGCACATACAACGGGATCGAAGCAGTCTCGATTGCCAGGAAGAGCATGATCAGATCACCCGCGGATGCCATGAAGGACATGCCAATGGCGGAGAAAACCAGCATGCGCATAAAATTCCGGTCGCGTCCTTGATGGTCTCGTCGGTGGCGGCGAAAACAGCCGTCAGGCTCACGCCAACCAAAAAGAGGATGCGGAAAAGGAATCCGGTGTAATCCAGCCGCAGCATCCCGCCCCACAGGAACTGCACTTCCTCCCCGGGCATGGAGAAGAAAAACGCCAGCACCAGCACGATCGCACTGCCAATGGCTGTAATGCGCCCCAGGCAGCAATTAATGTTCTCCTTCTTTAACAGGCTGAGTGTCAGCAGTAACCCGGCCAGGAACAATAAACCCATTTCGGGGAGGATTGCCAGGAAGATTTCAGATGGAAAAAAGCGCATCATGCACCTCCCAGTAACGCCAGGATATGGCTAACGCCAGCCTGGATGGTTGGTGTCAGTACTCGATGGCACCAGGCCGATCAGGATCATTAATCACCGATAAGTCCGATCACCACCACTTTGTCCCGCAGGGTGATGTCGCTCAACCCGGGCTTGATCGCTTCCGGCGTTTCGCCAAAGAACACTCTCCGCACAACCAGCAGAATGTATGCCGCGGTCACCACAATTGAAATGGCAGAGATAATGGCGGACACCGGGAAAGTCTTCCATGCGCCAATGTAAATGGGCATCTCCGCCACGAATCCGGAGAAACCGGGCATCCCCATGGATACCAGACCGCCAACCACAAATCCGAACATGGCAATGGGCATATGTTTATACAATCCGCCTAGTTCTCCCAGGTTGCGTGTGTGCGCCCTGTCATACACCATTCCGACGATAGAAAAGAAGAGTGCTGTCATAATACCGTGAGAGAACATTTGCAGCCCGGCACCGGTCAGCCCTTCAGGGGTCAGCGTGGCAAATCCGATGAAGACCAGTCCCATGTGAGAAACTGAGGAAAAACCGATGACGTATTTGAAATCCGTTTGGATCATGGCGATGAAGGCGCCGTAAACCACATTGATCGTTGCCAGGATGATAACCAATGGCGCCCAGAAGCGCATGCCATCCGGCAGGAGCATCAACCCGGCTCGCAGGGCCGCAAACGCTCCCACCTTCATTTCAACCCCCGCCAGCAGCATGGAAACCGCTGTAGGTGCCGCCACATGTCCATCCGGTGCCCAACTGTGGAAGGGGAATAGACCGCCTAAGATGCCGAAGCCGATGAAGATGAAGGGGAACCACAGTTGTTGGAATTGCAGCCCAAATCCGGCTTGTTCCAGTTCAAGCAGGTTAAAGGTATGCAATCCGGACTGGAAGTAAACCGCCAGTACGCCCACCAGTGCCAGCACCGAGCCCAGGAACAGGTACAAGTGTCAAGTTTCATCCCGCCGTATTCTTTGGTCTTGGGGGATCCCCACATCACGATCATCAAATACTTCGGGAAAACCGCCAGTTCAAAGAAAAAGAACAGTTGGAACAGGTCCAGTGATGCAAAAACGCCGAATACACTGGCAGCCAGGAACATCAGGAAGGCGAAATATTCCCTGGCGCGGTCTTCTGTAGCCCAGGTAACCAGCACGCCCGCCAGCACGATGATGCCAGCCATCAATTCCAGTGCCACACTGATGCCGTCCACACCCATGTGGTAGGAAATTCCCAGCGCCGGCATCCAGTCCATCTTTTCAATGAACTGATATCCCGCACTCACCTTTTTATAAGTAAGGAACAAAAACAGCGAAATGGCAAAGGTTACCAGGGACACACCCAGCGCTAATCCAGCGCATCAATTTGCGTTTTGCTGCCGGGAGTCACCAGCAGCACAATGCCGGCTGAGCGGGAGCAGGACCAAAATACTTAACCAGGGTATCTGACCATCATGCTCCTCATAACCATGCTCATCACTGCCCGGTTGATCACTTCCATCAGTCCACGCAGGCCACATTCCAATGGCAAGGATCAGCACGATCAATGGGAGAGATGACAATTATTTCACGCAAGTTGCAATTTCAGTTAATTTTCCTGCCCATTGTTCGTTGAGGGGTCCGTGCAGCACCAGCTTGAGCGCTTTAAGCACATACACGCCCGTAAAGAGCAATCCCATCATGCTGATGGCGGTAAAAGCCATGAAGATCGGCCAGGTGCCCCGCACGATCATGAATTCGGAGACAAAGCCGTTCAACCCCGGCAATCCCAAGGAAGCCATGGATATCAACAACAGGATCGAGCCATACACCGGCAGGATGGCGAACAGTCCGCCGAAGTTTTCCAGAATACGCGTATGGGTTCTGTCGTACAAAACGCCCACCAAAAAGAACATCCCGGCCGCGTTAACCCGTGGTTGAACATTTGCAGCACGGCACCGTTGACCGCGATCGTCGCGCTCTGTCGGAATGCCGTCATGGTGATCCGCCCACATACGCCGCAGCAGCTATCGCCAGCACCACGAATCCCATGTGGTTGATCGAGGAATACGCCACCAGGCGTTTGAAATCCTTTTGCGCCGCAGCGGAAAAGGCACCGAATACAATTGCTGCCACCGCCAGCACCCCCAGCCAGATCGCATAATGTATGCGCTTCCTGCGGGAAAAGCGGCAGCACCAGGCGCAGGAACCCGTACGCGCCTAATTTCAGCAGCACACCTGCCAGGATCATCGAGCCTGCCGTTGGGGCTTCGGTATGCGCATCCGGCAGCCAGGTGTGGAATGGCCAAACCGGAACTTTAATCGCGAATGCGATCACAAATGCCCAGAAGGCGATGGATCTCACAATGTGGATTGGAATCCCGAATAACACGCCTTCATTAATTCCGGCCATGACTTGCAGCATGGTCAACCAGGTCAAACGTCCCGGTTACTGCTCCGATCATCTGGATTCCCAGCAGCAATCCCAGTGAGCCGCCCATGGTGAAGAGGATGAATTTCAAGCGAAGCATAATTGCGTTTTTCCCCGCCCCACTGACTGATCAGGAAATACATCGGCACCAGTCCGATCTCCCAAAAAACGAAGAAGATCAGCAAATCCAGGCTCACAAATACTCCCAGCATGCCTGTTTCCAGCAGCAGGAACAGGATCATGAAGGCTTTAACGTGTTCCTTGATATTAAAAGCGGTCAGGATGGCCAGAGGGGTTAAGCAATGTGGTCAGCAGCACCATCACAAGGGATATGCCGTCAATGCCAAAATGCAACGAGGAATGGATGGCATCAAACCACGCCAGCTGCGTCTCGAATTGGAATACGGCAGTGGATGTGTGGTCAAAGGCAAACCACAACCAAACTGTTAACCCAGCGGAATAAGGCTTATCGCCAGTGCGCTCCAGCGCAGCAGCTTGAGTCTTTTGCGCCGGCAGAGGAAGCATAATAAACCGCCAACTGCCGGGATAAAAGTGATCAGTAAAAGAATATTCAAAGGTAATCTCATGCCATCCCTGCTTAGAATCCCAAACGATATAGATCACAATGACCCCTGCCACCACCATCAGCAGCACACGCCAGCCCCATGTAATGCTGGACTTTTCCGTTTTGCAGTCTGCGCAGCATCTGACCCGGATCCTTTTCGTTCCACTGCGGCCCATCTCCGGCGCCATTCACCACCGGCAGGTCAAACCCATAGCGCAATAATCTGCCCAGCCAGTATTCCAAATCGGCCATGCCATGCAGTGCGCCATCGATCACCGTATTATCCAATAAACTGGTAGGAAACTTTTTCAGCGAACCACCTTGAAGGACGGATGAAAACCAGGTCATAAAATTCATCCATCCAATATTTATTCTGCACGAAATTGAACACCGGACCCAGTCCGCGCTGCAGCGGATCCATTTGCTCCGCGATTCTTTCTACTTTGCGGTACAGCAACCAGCCAATCAGCAGCCCGCCCAGCGAGACCCCAACGGAGGTGAATCAGCGGAATGGAAGAATGCCCTTCCACCAACTCCTCAACGGCAACATCGTCCCGAGGAAACCCTGCAGCCAATCTGACTGAGAATTGCCCCAGTACCGGGAAACTGTGCGGAATCCCGATCCAGCCGGCGGTGACTGCAAAGAAAGCCAGCACAACCAATGGGAGCGTCATGACCGGTTTATTCTCACTGGCGTGTTCAGCGGATTTCGTGCGCGCTTTCCCCAGGAACACCAGCGTGATCTGCCGCGCGGAATAAATTGCCGTCAGCAGTGCCGCCATGGCAAGCGTGATAAAAACCACCAGGTTGGAAGACGTAGAAGGCCCGGACAGATATCTCATCCTTTGACCAGAACCCGGCGGTGATCAATGGAAAACCGGAAAGCGCCAGCGCGCCGATCAAAAACGTCCAGAAGGTAACGGGCATTTTTCGCCTCAACCCTCCCATATTGCGCATGTCCTGCGCATCAATGTGCTCCCCGCTGTGCATTGCTCCGTGTTCCATGCCGTGGATGACTGAACCCGAACCCAAGGAACAGCAGTGCCTTGAAAAATGCGTGTGTCAACAGGTGAAAGGCAGCGGCAGTGTAAGCGCCAATACCCAGCGCTGCGATCATGTACCCAAGTTGGGAAATGGTTGAATACGCCAGCACCCGTTTGATGTCGTTCTGCGTCATATGCAATCGTGGCTGCAAACAACGCTGTAAATGCCCCGATGACCGTCAACACCATCATGGTGGGGGTCAGTGCCTCGCCCGGGTGCCAGCCTGCAGAAATAAGCGGGAAGAAGCGGATGGATAGATACACACCGGCAGACACCATTGTCGCCGCATGGATCATGGCGGAGACCGGCGTCGGACCTTCCATGGCGTCCGGCAGCCACACATGCAGCGGGAACTGCGCGGATTTGCCGACCGTACCGATAAAGATCAATAATCCAATCAGTCCTGCCCAGGTAAGCCCGAAGACTGGGGAAAGGCTGGTCGTGAGAGACTGCATCACCTCTGGATTGGAGAATATTTCTCTGAAGTTCAGCGTGCCCGTCAGGCTGTAAAGCGCTGCCATGCCCAGCAGCATGAATACATCACCGATGCGCGTCGTGATGAACGCCTTCACCGCCGCCTTCCGCGCGGAATCCTTGGCGTACCAGAAACCGATCAGCAGGTAGGAACACAGCCCCATCACCTCCCAGCCGATGTACAGCGTGAGCAGGTTATCGCTCACCACCAGCAGGTACATGGCAAAGGCAAACAGGCTGATGAGCGCAAAGAAGCGTGAATACATCGGTTCCACGGAAGGCACCTTGTGCTTATGCCCGTGCTCATTGATGTCAGCCCCTTGTGGGGGCAGCCCGGGTTTGTCCTTGGCGCTAGCAGGTTGACCAAAATTGTGGTACCCCACGCTGTAGATGAAGATCATTAATACTGTCCAGGCAACAAAGAACAGCATCAGCACTGTCAGCGGGTCAACAGCAACGCCAATCTTCAACCAGGTGTCGCCTGTAGGCAGCCAGTTGAATGTACTCCCCAGCGGATTCTCCGCCAGCTTGGGGATGCCGATCGCCTTGATCACCACTGCCATGGCTCCCAGGAATGACAATCCCGCCCCTGTCAGGGCTGCCCAATGGCTTGTCCGCTTTGAACGGTTGAGGAACAGCACGATCAATGCGAATGCAGCCAGGGGCGGTAGCGGAATGAGCCAGACAAGCAACGTGGAATTCAAAGGATTTACCAGCCTAACCTTTCATCAGGTCAATATCATTGGCAGCAATGGTGCGTTTTCGCCTGTATGCGGAGATGATCATCCCCAGCCCCACAGCTGCCTCAGCGGCAGCCACCACGAACACGATGAGCACAAACACCTGCCCATTGAGGTCGCCAGTCGGAGCGTACAAATACCGCCAGAACGCAATCAGGTTGATATTGGCGGCGTTGAGCATTAACTCGATGCCCATCAACATGCCGATGGCATTTTTACGGATGAGCACCGCCAGCAAGCCGATACAGAACAACAATCCAGCCAGGATGAGATACCAGGATAACGGGATCATTTGGCGTCATCCTTTCGCTGGAAGGAAACATAAACCGCTCCCACCAGTGCGGCTAGCAGCAGCACCGAGCTCACTTCAAACGGCAGCGCGAACCGCTGTGGATCCACCAGCGCTAACCCAAGCTCTCCGATGTCATATTGTGTGGTCAGCAGCTCAGTTGGAAACGCTGTCAGCACTCCCCAGGTGCGGAATGCCAGGAACCCGCCCGTCATTACAATGAAAACGACCACCACTGAGAACATCCACTTTTTGTTGAACGGTTTTTCGCTGTCATCCAGCGCTTGCCGCGTGAGCATCACCGAGAAGATGATCAGGATGGAGATGGCGCCGATGTAAACCAGCACCTGCACCACCGCGAAGAAACTCGCTTCCAACAACGCGAAGATAACTGCCACTCCCAGCAGGGATAGCACAAACCACAGCGCAGAATGGATCATGCGGTGCGCCAGTACTGTCATCATCGCAGAAAACAGGATCACAAAAGCCGTGATGAAGAAAAAGAACTGCATCGCGCTCATGCGGGTGTTCCTTCCTCGGGCTCAACCGTTTTCTCTCCAATTGCCACTGGTCGTTTTCCAGTCACCACCAGGCGCGGACGCCTGTGGATGTACCTGGAGAGCAGCCAGTTTGTGATGATCCAGAGGACGGCGTTCAGCGCCAGCAATCCGCCGATGCGCCACAGATTATTTCCAGCCGGCAGCACTTTATTCACAATTGCCGTGCTCATGAAGGTGAACAGCGCCAGCGGCGTCAGGATTTTCCAGTTCAGGTCCATCATCTGGTCGATCCTGAACCGCGGCAGGGTAAAGCGCAGCGTCAGCATAAAGAAGTAAACCGCCAGGGTTTTGAGCAGCAGGTAGAATCCGCCGAGGATTGGGTACTGTTCCACACCCGGACCCTGCCAGCCGCCCAGGAAAACACTGGAGAAAATAATTGCCGAGGTGAATGCGTGCAAAAAGTCGGCTACAAAGAAAAAGCCGAACTTCAGTCCGGAATATTCAATATTGAATCCTGCCACAAGTTCAGAATCAGCTTCCATCAGGTCAAATGGCGCGCGCCCGTTTTCCGCGATGGAGGTGATGAAGAAGATCAGGCATGCCGCCGGTGCCAGCACGATGTACCACACGCTCTGCGCCGCCACAATATCGTTCAATCCCATCGAGCCGGAGAGCATCACCGGGATCAGCAGCACGATCACCATCGGCACTTCATAACTCACCATTTGCGCCACCGCTCTGAAGGCTCCCAGCAGCGCGTATTTGTTATTCGATCCAAACCCGGCCATGATTACCCCAAACTCGCCCAGACCGCCTACCGCGATGACCAGCAGTAATCCAACGCCGATATTGCTGCCCACCACCGTGGACGAGAATGGCACCACTGCCCAAATGCATAAAACCGCTGCCACCGCCACGACCGGCGCCAGGTTGTACGGAACCAGGTCAGCGCCAATTGGGGTAACGTATTCCTTGGTGAAGATCTTCAGCATATCAGCAATCGTCTGGAATATCCCCCACGGTCCAACCCGGTTGGGTCCGGGTCGGTCCTGGAATCGTCCGCCTATTTTTCGCTCTGCCCAGATCAAAACCGTGGTGAATACCATGGCGCCAATACACAGGATCATCCCCCCGAGGATGTACAGCACCACCTGCACCAGGCTCGCGGACCATCCCCAGCCTGTCATCACCTGGGTTAACCACGCGATGACATAAGGGATCGGGTCAGTTAAGAAAGACATGTTTTACCCCCGCGTGATCACTCATGCCCATTCAAGTGCGCCTTTCCGCCATACATACCACAGTCCGCCTGTGAGAATCAAAACAAAGAATACCGCCTCAAGAACGCCAAAGAGGGTGATGCGGTTATATGCCACCGCCCAGGGGTAGAGCAGAACGGTCTCAACATCGAAGACCAAAAAGATCAAGCCGTAGATGTAATACTGCACTTTAAATTGCACCCACGAGGGACCAACGGTTTCCATCCCGCATTCGTAGGTGGAGTTTTTAATTGGATTTGGTTTTTTGGGGGAAAGGATGCCGGCGATGATCAATGCCAAAACCGGTATCACCACAGCAATGGTCAAGAATATCCCCAAATACAACCACTCATGCGGCATCGCTCACTCCTGGAGGCAAATTTCGTTATTGTTGCCAAATTTTATCATATCTGCCCGATTAACATAAATAACAATTGTCATTAACTATACCGATGTCTTTTTTTGTTTCCGTTTGAACATGCTGCGGAAAAACACCAGGGCGCATAAAACCGCTGCCAAACCCAGCATCCAGCGGGCGAACCGGAAGGTTATACCCAGAAAGGACTTCGCCTCAAGTTCCAACTCCCTGGCCAGGATCAGTGTTTGACCATCCCCATCCTGCCTGAAACACCACAACGTCGCGCGTTGTTCCCCCGCGCTGCTGCTCCTCACCCGCCATCGGAATGGCGCGATTCCCTTCACAGGGAGCACCGCCGCAACCTCCCCCTCCGGGCTTACTTCCATGTCTGTGGTTTGCAGAGTCGTTTTCACTTTAACATTCTGGTCGGAGGAGGCTGCAGCATTGAACGTTACGTCCATTACAATCTCTGTCCAATCCCCTTGGCGCAAAGTTTCAGGCACAATTAAGCTCACCGCCCCGGACATACCATCGTCAAGAGTAAAAGGAATGGTGGATGTCTGCCGTGGAATTGGGAGCGAGATCAGCATCAACACCACCAGGCTTGCAATCCCCACCGCTGCGATAAGTGTTGCCGTTTTGCTCATAAAGGAATTATAGGGTTAAAAGTCCTTTGCGTGGTGACCTTTTATAGTCTTCTGTTATTGCCTCCTTTACAAAAAAGCCCTCATCTCTGAGGGCTTTGTGGTCGTTTCTTCAATTATTAGGAAAGATTATCCGATGAAAACTTCAACCTTGCTGCCATCCTTGTCATCATCCACCTGTACATGGAAAGGTTCGCCGGCTTTCATTGACGCTTCGATCGCTCCCAGCATCTCCTCGATCCCTTTTTCACGTACTTCCTCGGGCATGTAATGCCCGAAAGTCCTGAACACCCAGCGTGCCAGGCGCAGCGGAACCGGCATACTGAAGACGATGTGCACCTTCTTTTCGTCTTCCTTGCTGTGAATGCGCACATGCATCCACGGGGATTCCATTAATATCCACCCCCCGATCGTGATGAACACGCCCAGGATTAACGGGATCCAGGAGAGGAAGAATCCCCATCCGAGTCCCTTGTTCTCATACGCCTGGAAGATCCAGTAAGCCGAAAAACCTGTCAAGACCGCCCCGCCAACCAGGATCATACTCCAGGCAGCTTTCCAGCAGCCAGTTGCCTGCGGCTTTTCTATCGGTTGCATTGGCTCGAGGTCAACCGTCTTCGGGCTTTCACTTGCCAGGATTGCCTCTTCTTCTGCCTTGTCGAAAATACCCAGCAGATCGGAACCTTCTTCAACGGATAGGATCCCGCTCTCCACTTTCTTTAATATCTCGATTTTGCTTTCATCACGTGTCATCTCAAAATTCCTTTATCGGTCCAGCGCGTTGAGTAATTTTTCAGCCTCTTCCACCGTGATCTTCTTATCCGACAGCATCCTCAGCACCAGCATGCGTTCTTCATCAGTTGCCTTGGGTGCCTGGCTGGGAGCAGCAGGAGTGGCGTCTCCAAATGAAAATCCCACCACTTTACGCTTCCTGCCTGCTCCAATCCCGCGTTCCTCAAGATGCCGTATCGCCTGGTTCACCTTTTCTTCAGCCATTAATCCGGCTCTTGAAGCGTGCGCGGTGGCTTGTCTCACGGAATCTGATACCGTTTTCAGCGAGTCCTTGATGGTTTTCTCAATGTCAATGCCAAAGTCCGACCAGTGATCCGTGGAGGCGTCGAGGTCATCATCAAATTCCCAATTCTCTTCAGCCTTGTCGGAAACCTGGATGCTCTCCCCGGCAGTCAACTTAATTACCGCTCCGCCCGCACCTAATGGCAGCGAGCTGTCTCTGTGCTCAACTTCCAGTTCCTGCCCGCCGGCCGAAACCTGGATGTCCTCGCCGCCGCTGGTCAATTCCAGTTGTCCATTGGCATCCGCTGGTACGAACATATGAATCTCCCCGCCAGCGTTCACCTTCACTTCAGGCAGGCTGGCGTTGGTGAACTTGAGGGTTGCGTCTCCGCCTGTGGTGAGTAAAACCTTGCCGCTTTCACCGATCAAGCGCGTGTCCCCGCCCACTGAGCCGGCGTAAAGCGATCCTGAGGTCTCTGCCAGCAGGTCCCCGCCAACCCGGCTCACTTCCACCGCACCCGAGGCTTCCTGGATAACGCAGTCCCCGCCCACGTTCTCCACCGTCGCCCCGGCGAACAGCTGCAGGTGCAGGTCACCGCCAATTTTGCCCACCACCAGCCTGTTGGCAAGGTTCTTGATCGAAGCGTCCCCGCCCACTTTTTCGACCGTCACGGTTACCCCAAACGGCAGGATGACGCGGCAGTCAGAATCAGCCGCCAGGTTAAAAACCCCGCCTTCTTCTCTCATTCTCAAGCCCTCACCGTGGTCAACGATCACCACCATGGTGCCAGCTTCAATACCCTCAATCGAAAGGTCTGACCCCGTGCGCACGGTCAACTTGCCGTCCGGCTTCATCGGAAAGGATGTTTGCTTCATTTGAACCTCCAAATCGCTTTATCTTACAATTTTGTCAATTATTCTAAAATATAATAGCAACTTTTTAAATAAATGTCAATACTTTATTTATTATTCTAAATAAATACTTAATTTTCTCAATATTGATGCTGAGTTCTTTCGTTCGTCCCTTTGCCGGATTGAGATATACTTGCTTTTTGGAGACCTGATTTCATGAAAAACGCTGCCCGATTCGCCCTAATCATTACCCTCTTTGCTTTTCTCCTGTCAGCCTGCCAGCCAAAAGTTGAGGTCACTTATATAGAAGGGGTCGAAAAGGCTCAGGTTACCGCCTTGGCGCAGCCCATCGCCGAACGCATCCTCGCCGCAATAGCCGCCAGTGATTATGCCCTCTTTTCGCAGGATTTTGACGCCGATATGAAGGCTGCCCTCTCCCCAGCTCAATTCGATGCCATTGTAAAGTCCTATGGCGGTCTTGGTCAGCCGCAAAGTATTGAATTGCTCAACATCGTCGATAGATCCGAGTTTTACGGTGTCAATTTTAAGGTGACCTATACCGAAAAGGTCGTCCTTATGCTTGTCGTTCTTGCCAGGACTGATCCTGCACTGGTTTCCGGGTTGTGGTTTCCGTAACTTATTCGCTTGCATTGTGTTTTATTTTTTGTATAATTAAAAAGCAGTTCAGATTCTGATTGACTGCTGGTGGGATTATATAAAAAAAAGGAGAATAAAATGAAACTTACCCCCCCGAAAAACATCACATTTTGGATCTCTGTAATTCTTGGTGTTTATGGCATCATCGGTACTTACGTCACTGAACTGCCCTTTGCTGGTCTCGCCCTCGTCGCCGGATTCGTCCTGCTTGTCCTCGGCAACCTGGTCAAAGGACTGTAATTTTTTTGTACACAAAAAACTCCCCGAAATTCGGGGAGTTTTTGATTTCATTCATGGATTCCTCACGCCTGATCATCCTGCCTTGCGAAACATCACCAGTCCTGCCAGCAGCACAGGGATAAGGACAGCGCTGCCGCATAACGGGTAGAACCTTTTCTCCGGTGTGGCAGTTGCTGTCGGCTGCGGCGTTTCACTGGGGCGCGCCATCGTGGGCGTCGAGGTTGCGGCTGTCGCTGTTGCAGTCGGCGGGATCGCGGTCGCGGTCGGCGTTGTCGTCGGGGTGGCGGTCAGCCACGGAAAATCATATCCCATCCCATCCTGCACTATGCCGCCGTTGACGTAAAAGGTGAGTTCATTGGCGATCTCCAGCACCCTCTCGTCCTTGGCTGCCAGTCTGAGCGCCGTGTGCATCTCTTCCAGCGCGCGCATCGTCTCCGGCAGGGTGTTGATCCCCTCCACCCCGGCGTAATAAGCGTAATACCCCAGCAGGTCGGCAAAGCCGGCATGCCACAATTGGTCTAATTTATCCAGCCGCAGCGCGTTCTCGTACGCTTCCACGCTCATCTGGTACAGCGCCTGTGCGCCTTTATCATTGCTGATCTCCCACGCGCGGAACCCCCGCCGGCGCGCAGAAAATGCCAGTGACTTGCTCAACTTGGCCACCTGCCCCCAGGATTCTCCGTCCCAGCCGTGCGTGCTCACCCATGCCTGCTTCTGCAGCAGTTCCTGCCATACCGCCGGCGCAGCTATTGTGATATTAAAATTATCCCTTGCCTCAGGCTCAAAATCGCTAAAGACCCACTTCAATTCGTTGGCTGAGATCTTGTGCCCCTCCACCATCTCCGCCTCAACCCCGTTGACGTTGGGCAGCACGTTCAACTGGCTCACCTCGTAGGGGAAGCGCACGAACAGCACCGCGTTGCCGATGGTTCCCTTCCAGCCCGCCCCTGTGGAGAAAACGTAGTTGAACCACACGAACGGCAGATCCCCCGCCGCCTCCAGCAGGTAACTCGCCTGGATGGGCACGTCCACCCCCGCTTCAAAATTAACATCGAACTCGATCCACGGCACCACCCCGTTCAATCCGCCCGGGTCCTCGCCGCTGATGATGCGCGTGGGCACCGTTTTGCCGGCCACGCTGATGCTCATTTCCTTGATCTCCGGCATATGCCCCCAGCCGTCGCTCGCGCCCGCCGGGAAGCGCACCGCCATTTGTTCAGCAGCGCTGCCGAGGTTGCGCATGATGAACGTGGCGCTCACCCTTGCCTGCCCCAGGCTGTTGCTTGGCGTGTTCCCCAGCACCTCCAGGATCACCGTCTCCGAGACCATGCGCACCTGCGTCTGCTCCGTCCCCGGCGCGGGGTTGCTGCCGGGCGGCTGTGCCGGCGGGGCGATGTCCGCCCTCACCGCGGAGGGAAGTGCAAGCAGGCACAAAACCAGCCCTGCCGCGATAAAATGGCACAACATTTTTCGAATGAATGAATTCATATGAAAATGATACAACATCCCGTTCGCGATTTCAATTTGAGATTTTTGCGAGGATTCAGTGCAAAATTAACTTGATTCTTGGTATTAAATTACTCTTTACAGTGTTGAACAAATTCCGATTTACGACTGTATACTCAATACATACTTAAAGGAGTAACCCCATGACAAATGATAAGCTCTTCAAAATTGCTGGATGGTGCGCCCTCGGATGTGTTGCAGCCATGGTCGCGGCCTTGATATTTTTGATGTTCGTTCCCTCGCTGGGGGTGATCCTGGAAATTCTCTTCCTCTTGATGTTGATTGTCGTTTTCTACGCCCTCTACATCACCCACCGCGCCGAGTCCAGTAACCTCAGTCTTGTCGGCCTCGTCTTGGCTGGCATCGCCATTTTGGCGGACCTGGTAAGCCTGCTGAGTGAAGGCACCGTTTTCCTCGTCAGCCTGTGGTACCTGATGGTCGCCCTGGCGTTATTGATCTTTGGTTATCTCGCCTGGCGCAGTTCCAAAATGCCGCGCGGCTTGGCCATTGCCGCCCTGGTTTCCGGGGGATTCTTCCTGCTCGCCGGCTTTGCCGGCTTCCTCGGCAGTGCAGGTTTTGCCGGTACCGTCAGCCTTATTGCTATCATTGCGATGTTCGTCTGGCTCATCTGGCTCTGGCGCGTCTTTTGGGGCAAAAAAACCGGTCACACCCTGACCCAAGGCAGCAGTTTGTTGATAATCACTAATATAATTGTTTAAAACTTTTAAAATAAAACCGTCGACCCTTTTCAGGCGTTCGGCGGTTTTTAGTCGGAGAGAAAGGATTTGAACCTTCGGCCTCACTAGAACTGTATGGAAAATAAACGGCTAATTCATAATTGTTCTTTTTAAGACTTGATGAATTCACCGTTTTTTATATTGCGATAACAAAGGAAGAAACGTAAATACACCAAAAAATACAGAAATAATTGTGCCGGTAATCCCAATATTTGGTATAAAAAATCTTAATATTACTATGGAAAAAATATAAGTTAATCCTCCTGAAAATATTGCGGCAAGAATGTTTACTAATTCCTTCAGAACATCTGGTTCAGTAAAAATGGGTTTCCTTGCCCCCTTGTAGAAATGATCATAATATTGGTCCAGGTGTGAAACAAAATGGAATTGAAGGTAAAACCAATACGTAATAATAACCCGGATGAGTAGGTCAAACCAAAAAGAGGAAACGACATTTCTTTCAATAAAAAATGGAATGATTAATAATAACAATACAGATAGACCAGTCAGTATGACCGTATATAGGATTTTAAATTTCCTAGTCTCGTAAATAGAGTTTAACTTGAGTAATATATCCATTTGAATAATTGTACAGGTAGTTATGAGGATGATGGGTTTCGATAATCAATTAGCCCACTCCAAAGCTAGCAAACTAAATCTATTCATTGTCATCATGGTTATGCTCTTATATTGATCCGGAACCACTTTCAGGTATTACAGTCAGTTGTCAAATGATGATATTAAAGATGTAATTCTACGCAATAGTTTTGTTGAATAGGTATTACCAATTAGTTATGAATTAGGCATATGTGTACTAACACTTTTAAGATAAGTCAGATATAAGGGTTTAATCTCCTCAACTCTCTTTGCGAAGACATCTACATCAGTCTGGTCAAAAACTCCTTCCTCACCCGGTCTAATATCAATTTCGTATTTACCTACTTTACCGTACATTCGGGTTGTTTGTTTTATGATGTTTTCATTGTTACAAAAAATCTCCAGTCTTCCATTTTTTATATCAATCGTCTCTATGTCTTCAAGAGGAACAGATGCAAATTTCGCCAGATTCATTGCGAGCTTTGAAACATTGGACATGATGAATCCTTTTAATTGCCCCCAAATTGGTAACCATGTAGATTCTTTCTCAATTTCAATGGCTGCTTCGAGCTCCTCTTTCATCCGCGCCGAAACATGGATTTCAATGCCAGCAGGATATAGCGCAACTTCTATGTTTCTATCATACGATAGCAAGGAAGCAAGTTTTGTTTTGGTTGGTAGGCTCATTTTTCTTTCCTCCTGAGAATAGACGGAATCACCATATAGATTAACTCGTGATACTGGAATACGATATCTGATCTTTTTCCATTAGCCAAGCTCGCTCAATACAACGAATGATTGCCTGACTTTGGTTTTCTCCCCACCGAGTCATGAGTTCATCGAGTTGTTGACGAGCGACTTCAGGCAAACGGAAAGCAATTGGATGAGGTGTATCTGTGCGTTTAGTAAACGGAGTCATAGAAATCCTAATAATATTTTTAGTTTATATCATTGTATAACAAGAGAAATACATTTTCAAGTCCCAATTTTACAATCTGGCGCATGTGAATGCAAATGGATTCCCTTTGTAGGGGGTCGAAATAAAAAAATCCCCGGATTGTGAAAAAACATTGTCACAAAACGGGTCTTTTTTTGAGGTCATTTTGTCGGGGAGAAAGGATTTGAACCTTCGACCTCTCGGTCCCGAACCGAGTGCTCTAGCCGGACTGAGCCACTCCCCGAACGAACGCTATTATACCCCGGTACCCCGCCCCCGGGCAAGCGTTTACTCCAGAAACACCTTCTGCGCCGCGCTCGCCTGCGCCGCGTTCAGCGGGATCAATACCGTAAAGCGGCTGCCCTTCTCCTCCACGCTTTCCACCCAGATCTTGCCGCCGTGCATCTCCACCATCTCCTTGGCGCTTGAAAGCCCCAGCCCCATCCCCCCGTGCCGCCGCGTCAGGTGCTTTTCCACCTGGTAGAAGCGCTTGAAGATCTTCTTCTGCTCCACCGCCGGAATGCCGATGCCGCTGTCGATCACCGTCAGCTTCACGTAGCCCGGCACCTCTTCCGCCGTCACCTTCACCACTCCCCCCGCGTTGGTGAAGTTCAGCGCGTTCTTGATCAGGTTGCGCAGCACCAGCGTGATCTTCTCCGCGTCGCCTTCCACCGCCAGGTTGGGCTGCTTGATCTCGTGCACCAGGCGCACCTTGCGCTCATGCGCGTTCTGCTGGAAGGACGCCACCAGGTTCTTGATCAGCGGGTCAAAAAGCACGCGTTCATTCTTGAGCTTCTTCATCCCGGCGGTAAACGTGTCCATGTCACCGAATTCATCGATCAGGTCTTTCATCCTCGTGGCGCTGCGCGTGATCACTTCAATATCCTGCTTTTGTTCATCCGTGGCGATCTCATTAATGAAGGAGGTATGCCCCATGATCAGCCCCAGCGGTGTGCGCAGCTCGTGGCTTGCAATCGCGATGAAATCGTTTTTCATGTGGTCCAGTTCGATCATCTGCTGGATGGAATTTTCAGACTGCTGTATCAGGCGGTGATTCTGCAGCGCACCGGCAGCCTGCGCAGCCAGCACTTCCAGGCACTCGATATCCTGGCTGTTGTAAGCCGCTTCCTTGCCTTTGTTGAATACCTCCAGCACCCCCACCGTTTCCCCGCGGTACACAATGGGCACAGCCAGCGCTGAGCGCGCCTTTTGGTCCCTCTCCCACAATGCCGCCTTCGCTTGTTCCTTCGTCTGCTGCGAGGGATCGTACACCATCAGCCGCCCGGAGGTCATCACCTCGCCGGCCAGGCTCTCGTGCGGGTTGATCTGCGTTTTCTCAAGCTCCTCCCGCAGGTGGAACGGCGCCGCGGTCACCCGCAGCGTTTTCGTCTCAACATCCTGCGTCACGATGATCGACCATTCACTGTGGGTCAATCCAGACGCGGTGTCAAGGATCACTGCCAGCAGGGGTTCAAATTCAAGGCTGGCGCTGAAATTCTTGCATACTTCCAGCAGGCGTTGCTGGTTGTAAAAATTAGCGGGAGAAACCGGGGTTTTCATGTTTTATCCTTGGTTAGCCGCATTATAGCATGCGGTCAATTGAAAACACTTTACAAAAACTGAGGTTACGGTAGCGCAATTCTGTGGTTTAATTACGCCATTAATTAGGCCCGAAAGTTGCAACCAATTATCACTATGGAAACCTGTGTTTTCTGCCAGATCATCGATAAAAAACTCCCTGCCGAACTCTGGTTTGAAGACGATGACCTGTTCATCATTTCCACCATTCAACCCCTCGCCCCTGTTCACCTGCTGGTCATTCCGCGTCAACACATCACCTCTCTCAACGAAGCCTCTCTTGAAGAAGCCAGCCTCCTGGGCAGGCTCCTCCTCGGTGCGCGTAAAGCTGCTGATCTGGCGGGTGTCTCCGATGGTTACCGTACCGTCCTCAACACCGGCGCTGGCGGCGGACAGACGGTCTTCCACCTCCACATCCACATGCTTGCTGGTGGTCCCATCGACCGTTCCCTGCTCACTAAGGGGCTGCGATGAAATCTCCATTACGCCTCACTGTGTTGTTGGCTTTCCTTCTCCTCCTGGTGACTGCCTGCTCACCGGCACTTCAAACTTCCCCAGCCGCATACCCTTCCTCAACGCCTGTCCCTTTCCAACCCGCTGCAACGGCAACCGTAGCGCAATTTAACCCCAACCCCCACTCTTGAAACACCGGTTGTGGTGCCAACATTCCAACTCAGCAGCGCCTGCGTCCTCACCTCCGAGCAGCGCAGCCGCCTTGAAACCGTTTCCCGCAAGTATTTAGCCGATACTGAACTCGATGCCCTTTATGTCGCCCAGGATCTCAATTACATGGGGATCAATGCCCAGCCTTCCACCATGTGCGGTCCGCTTGCGGTCACCATCCTGCAGGATGCTGGTCTGGTGGACCCCAACTATCCACGCAAAAATTTCTACCTCCTCAATCCCCGCCCGGGGTATGGGGATGGATTTGTTGAAAGCCTCTTCCCCTCGAACCGCTACCAAAAGATCGTGGAAGAACGCGTCATCAAGGAAGTGGATTATCAAGCCGAGCCCCTCTGCCCCGGAGATTTCTTGTACCTGTTTGCTGGCGAAAGCGGCAGTTTCGAACATATGCTCGTCGTCACCCGCGTGGACGAAGCCGGTCGGGCTTACACCGTCACCAATATTGATTTTCGAATGGGATACCGGATTGAAGAGGTAATGCTTTATGACCCTGCCCAGCCTGGTGTCGGTATGTTTACCAATTGGACGAGCAGTCCGCATCCCCAGGTCGGCCGCACTGGTTATGGCGGTTTCTGGCTGTGGCGGCCCAAAGCTCCCATCCCTGATCCCTCCACCGCAGCCGCAAATTTGGCGGCTGCCATCAACGCCATCATCGACCAAACCGGCGGCATCTGGCATATTCAGTTCAAAGAAGCCGGCGGAGATGCCATCTACTCCCGTCTCGCCGATACTCGCATCTATCCCGCGTCATTCAATAAATTGGCAACAGCGGCTTTGTTCCTCAATACGCTCGAAGCCCAGGGCGTTGAGGTCAATGCTGATTATCTCCAGACCCAGGGTTTCGGGGGGAGTAGTTTTGATCAACTCCTGCGCGCCTTGTGGATCAATTCCGGTGAGGGCGCTTCAGAATTATTGCTTAACTGGTTCCCCACATCGATGAACACGAACGATGCCATCCGGGATCTCGGTTATGTGAACACGCTTATTTCCCCGCCCCAGACCACAGCAGCAGAAATTGCCCGCCTTTTGGAAGATCTCTATTCGGGTGAGCTGCTGCAGCCTGCCGCCCGCCAGTTTGTTCTGGATCTATTTAGCTCTGCCGGGGAAACTCCGCTAACCGCGCTTGAAGACAGCCTTGAACCAGGGGATGTTTTTTACACCAAACATTCATCGATAGTTGAGGACCATCGTGCTGTGGCTGAGATTGCCATTTTCACCTGGAAAGGGAAGACCTATACGCTTGCCATCAGTGCCTCTCCGGACTTTGGAACTAATGACTCGACCACTTATGCGTCACTTGTAACAGGTGTCGAGCAGATCGCCGGCAAGCTTGTTGAATATCTGAAAGAACAATGAGAATGAACTTGCACAGAAAAGCAGCGCTGAATGGCAGTCAAAACAGCTTGAGAAAAAACCTTTTCAAAGCAATTTTTGCATTCTTATTAACGCTTCTCATTCTGAGCGGTTGTGTGCAGCCCGCCCCTGGCAGTCGTCCGTGGCTGCTCAATTCCAACGCTGAAACCCCCGACACATCGTCAAATCCGGGAGACATCACCCTGCCCACGCTGCGCCCCCAGGATTACGTCTTCCGCACCCCCACCCCCGATGCACCCAGGATCCTGCCTACCCTGCGCGCCAACGAGGAACAATACGTCATTCAGCCGGGTGATTACCTTTCCCTCATCGCCGGACGCTACAACCTGGATGTAAGCACGCTCATTAATGCCAATCCCAAGGTTAATCCCAACTGGGTCGAGATCGGGCAGGTCATCACCATCCCGGCACCTTCTCCCTCAGCCGACCCTTCCAGTTTCAAGATCATCCCTGATTCCGAACTGGTCTACGGTCCAATGAGTTCCACCCTGGATACGGAATCCTTACGTGCAGCGCCAAAAAGGCTACCTGGCCGGTTACACCGAATCCATCAATGACCGCACCTTGAGCGGCAGTGCCATTGTCCAGCGCATCGCCTATGAATATTCCGTCAACCCGCGCCTGCTGCTCGCCCTGCTGGAATGGCGCTCGGGCTGGGTCACCCGCTCTTCCCCTTCTCAATCCAGCCGCGAGTATCCCATGGGACTAAACGATGTCAACCGCAAAGGGCTTTACCGTCAGCTGGCATGGGCAGCCAACCAGCTCAACCGTGGTTATTACTCCTGGAAGGCTAACGCCATCAGTTACATCGTCTGCAATGATGGCAGCCTGGTGATGCTTTCTCCCACCGTCAATGCCGGCACAGTCGGTGTACAGGTCCTCCTCGCTGCACTGCTTGATCTCAAAGGCTGGCAGCATGGCGTTTCTGAAAACGGGCTTTATTCAGTTTATTCCTCGCTCTTCGTCATCCCCTTTGACCTCGGCATTGAACCGCTTCTCCCGGCAAACTTGAGTCAGCCCCAGCTGCTCCTCCCATTTGAAGACGGCAGCACCTGGTCATTCACCGGTGGTCCGCACGCCGGCTGGGGTTCCGGTTCCCCCTGGGCAGCTGTTGATTTTGCCCCTCCCGGTACCGCCTTTGGCTGTTTCACCTCCGATACCTGGGTCACCGCTGCTGCCGATGGCTTGATCCTGCACGCCAAAGATGGCGAGGTTGTTCAGGACCTCGACGGCGACGGTCTGGAACAAACCGGCTGGACCCTGCGTCTACATGCATATTGAAACGCCGTGATCGCGTCATCGCGGGCACTTATCTCAAAGCCGGCGACCGTATCGGGCACGCTTCCTGCGAAGGCGGCATCTCCAACGGCACTCACGTACACTTTGCCCGCCGCTACAACGGCGAATGGATCCCGGCGGTCGGCAATCTCCCCATGGAACTGGGCGGCTGGCAGGTCGCCAGTACCGGCGGAGAATATGAAGGCACCTTCGTACGCAATGGCGCAATATGTTTATTCATGGGATGGTAGGACCGATGACAACCAGATCGCACACTAAGCGCCTTCAGTTACTCCTTGCGCTCGGGATGCTCATTGGTGCTTCCCTGGCGTGTTCACAGGGTTATATCAGCCCGGTGGAACTGACCGCCACAGCGCAGTTGTTCACCCCCAGCGCCACGGCTGTCACGCCTTCTCCCTCCCCCATCGTTTACACCGAAACCGCCAGCGCCACCTCCCTGCCCACATTCACCGATGTGCCGCTGATCACCACACCGCGCCCCACGGTCACCATTGACCCGCAAGCTACACCCAAACCGCCCATCCTGTATTACACCCAGGCTGGTGATACCCTCGCATCCATCACCGGGCGTTTTGGCGTTGACGCCAGTCTTATCAATTCCAGTGTTACTCTGCCGAACCACCGGTTTGATCAGCCCCAACATCCTGCTGGTTATCCCCGATGTCCTCACCGACGTTTTTACCTCTGATTCCTTCATGCCGGATAGTGAAGTGGTCTTCTCCCCTTCTGCTGTCTGTTTCGATTACGAAACCTACATCAATAATGCTGGCGGATATTTGAGCACTTATGTGGAAGAGATGTGGAACGGTCCTTTCACCGGCGTACAGATCATCCGCCGCGTGGCTTTGGAAAATTCGATCAACCCTTACCTGCTGCTCGCGCTGCTGGAATACAAAAGTCACTGGGTATTTGGAGCACCTACCAACCTGGCTGAACTTGAATACCCCATGGGTATGGTGCGCATTGAGGAACGCTACCTTTATGACCAGTTATCCTGGGCAGTAAGCCAGTTGAACCTCGGCTATTACGGCTGGCGTGCGGGTATCCTCACTGAATTGAAATTCAAGGATGGCTCGATCAAACGCATTGATCCGCAATTGAATGCCGGCAGCGCCGCCATCCAATACCTTTTTGCGCAGTGGTACGATCCCCTCGAATGGGCTGGCGCCTTGGATGGTCCGGGACAGCATGCCCGCGTTGATGGCAGAGATGTTCGGAAATTTCTACATCCGCGCCCAATCAGTTGAGCCGCTTTACCCGCACTGATCTTACACAGCCGGAACTGCTCTTGCCCTTCATGGTCGGTCGCCGCTGGGCATTCACAGGCGGTCCGCACTCAGCCTGGGGACCGGATGGTGCGCTGGCAGCCATCGATTTTGCACCTCCATCTTCCAAATCGGGATGTGTCCTCTCAAATGAATGGGTGACTGCCATGGCACCTGGAGTGGTTGTGCGTTCAGAGAACGGAGTTGTCATCCTAGACCTTGACGGGGATGGCATTGAACAAACCGGTTGGAATATCATGTATCTCCACATTGAATCCCGCGCTCGCGCTCCAGTTGGCACAAGGGTTGAAACTGGTGATAAAATTGGTCATCCATCTTGCGAAGGCGGCATTTCCTCCGGAACACATACACATGTCGTGCGCAAATTCAACGGTGAATGGATTCTGGCCGGTGGTCCGCTGCCCTTCACTCTCAGTGGCTGGGTTGCCGCAAACGGGTCAGAACCGTACAAGGGCTCACTTACAAACGGCTCCGAAGTAGTTACAACATATGACCAGGTTATCATTCGAACCAACTAAAATAGAGGAACACCAGGGAAAATTCTCTTCACCTACCCGTAATCGAAAATCCATCTGGATTTCTCTTACCCTGGTTCTCGCCATACTCGCATCCTGCACGCCAATTCAGCCCGCAATCCCTTTCGTCATCAATACTCCGGAACCGACCCTCACTCCCGAGCCTGAGATTACGCGCACCCCCATTCCAACCCGACCGGTGTACGCTCCGGCAACCATCGTGGATTACATTGCCCAACCGGGAGACACCTTACCTGCGCTGGCGGACCACTTTAACACCACCCCGGATGAGATCCTCGAGGCTAATCCCCTCATCAATAAAGAAATCACCACATTGGCAGCCGGATTGGAAATGAAGATTCCGATTTATTACAGAGCCTTGTGGGGAAGTCAATTCCAGATCATTCCCGATTCGCTTTTTGTCAATGGTCCTGCCCAGGTTGGATTTCAACACCGCTGAATTTGTGGATGCGCAGCCCGGATGGTTAAAAGACTACGTCACCATCGCAAGCGGCAAGGTACGCCGTGGTGGTGATCTGATCGACTATGTGGCGCTTTCAATTCCGTCAGTCCGCGGGTGTTGCTTGCCATCGCGGAATACCAGGCTGGTGCATTGAGCCAACCCCAACTCGATCCAGACAGGGTGCAGATATCCGCTGGACTATGAAGATCAATTCACCGAGGGGTTTTACCTGCAATTAGTCTGGGCCGCCAACACTCTCAATAACGGCTATTATGCCTGGCGCAATGGTCGTCTGGATGGCTTTACCCTCGCAGATGGTACGCTGGAAGTGCCCGACCCCTGGCAAAATGCTGCCAGTGTAGCCTTGCATTATTATTATGGGCAGCTCTTCTCCGGTGATGAATACAACCGTGCTATTTACGATGATGGATTCTACAGCACCTATACCAGTTTGTTCGGTGATCCGTGGGCTAAATTTCCAGTCACACATCCCGGGCAACCTTCAGCAGCCTGACCTCGTGCTTCCCTTTGCAGTCGGCAAGAGGTGGACTTACACCGGCGGACCGCATGCCGCTTGGGGCAGCGGAGAACCCCTGGCTGCCATTGATTTTGCTCCGGGTGTACTCACCAGTGGTTGTGTCAAATCTCGCGAATTCGTGGTCGCCATGGCTGATGGACAGATCGTCCGCAGTGAATCTGCCCTTGCGATCCTCGACCTCGATAAAGACGGTGATGAACGCACCGGCTGGGTGATCTTCTATTTGCATCTTGGTAAGCCACAGATCAATCCGGGTGTACTGGTAAAAACCGGTGATCCCATTGGGCATCCATCCTGCGAGGGAGGATTCTGCCACCGGAACCCATGTGCATATCGCGCGTAAATACAATGGTGAATGGATTGACGCAGACAGCGCGTTGCCTTTCAACCTGGAAGGCTGGATCGTCCGTAATGGTGCTGCTCCCTACCAGGGAACCCTGGAACGTTACGGCAGAACCGTCACCGCCAGCGACAAGGGATTTTATGATTCTGTTATCACTGCAGGCGCAAAGTAATACTTTTTAGGATAAGGGATTAAATTATGCATCGCGTCATTCTTCTATTACTGCTCATGCTCAGCCTGGCAGGCTGCACTGAAACATCAACATTTGTCCCGCAAATCGATGAAACGCTCCCGCCCGCCGCAGCTCCCACGGTATCAGTGTCCACTCAAGAGAGTACACGCACAATTTCCCCGGCAGTTGAAACCCAGCCGACTGAAACAAAAGAACTTACTCCCACAACCGCCCTCGAAGAATGGCAGACCCTGCCGGTCATTCCCATCGGTTTCACCTGAGATGATCGATGTTTACCTGCGCGGTCAGGAACGCGGACGCGACCCGCACAGGTTTTCAAAGATCGGTGACTGCCAGAACATCACCACTTACTATCTCGCCATGTTTGATAGCGGCACCTACGGCCTGGGAGAACAATATGCTTACCTGCAGCCGACCATCGATTATTTTGAAAATTCCTGGTGGCGCGAGAGCCTGGCAGTCAAAGGCGGTATGAACGTGGCCGCTGTACAGAACGTCATGTGGGCGAACCCTGAAAAATGCAAAAAAGGGGAGACCCCCCTTGCCTGTGAGATCCGCGTTCACAACCCGGCCTTTGCCATCATCAGCCTCGAAGAATCCTGGACAGGCAGCATCGAGCGTTACGACTTCTACATGCGCGAGATCGTGGATTATGTCTTATCCCAGGACGTTGTCCCCATTCTGGCCACCCGCGCGGAGACCCTCACCCAGGAACGCAGGATTAATCCCACTGTCGCCCACATCGCCCTGGATTACAACATCCCCTTGTGGAATTTCGGGGCAGCCGCTGCAGCCCTGCCGGACAACGGCATCCGCCCTGATGGCTTTCACCTCACCGAAGGACGTTCCTTTTTTGACGACCCGGAGCTGTTGAAGACCGGATGGGCGCAGCGCAACCTCACCGCCCTCCAGGCTATCGATTCTGTCTATCACGGCGTGCTTGGTCAGCCCTTGATCCTCATTCCTGTTGACACGAAAAAAAGGAACTGCACTGCAGTTCCTTTTTTTGCTAAGAATGTCTTAACCTTCGTGGATAGTGATCTTGGTGTGGACCGGAACTGCTTTACTCAGCATGGCATTAACTGAACAGTACTTGGTCTCGCTCAATTCCACCGCGCGTTTCACTGCTTCTTCATCCATATTATGTCCGGTCACCACAAATTCCACCGTGATTTCGGTGAAAACCTTGGGGTGGTCTGGGGACCGGTCAGCGTGCAGCAGGACTTCAAAACTGGTCACTTCCTGGCGCTTCTTTTGCAGGATGGAGATCACATCCATGGCCGTGCAGCCTCCAAGACTGAGTAGCACCAATTCCATCGGGCTTGGACCTTCGTTTAAACCGCCATGTTTCACTGATGTGTCAATTGGTACAGTAAATCCTGAACCTGTAATTCCCGAAAAACTCAATCCGGATTTCCACACTAATTTCCCGTCCATTAATTACTCCTTCAAATATTCAAGGCTTTAACTTAACGGCCAGGTGGGCATCACATCCAGGTCCAGCGCGTCTACCCGGTTATTGATATAGCGGTAATATCCCGCAGAGGCGATCATCGCGGCGTTGTCGGTACATAATGCCAACGGTGGGATATGCACTTTGAATTCTTCCTGCCCCAAAAAGGCTTCACGTAATGCCTTATTCGCCGAGACCCCGCCAGCCACTACGATTTCCTTAACCTCAAATTGTCTTGCAGCCTTGATCGTCTTGGTGAAGAGGGAATCCACCGCTGCTGCCTGGAAACTGGCTGCCAGGTCGTTTACTGGGATCACCCTGTTTTCTTCTTCAAGTTTTCGCACCACTCGCAGAACGGCTGTTTTTACCCCGCTGAATGAAAAATTCCAGGTTCCTTCCAGGCGTGCCCGCGGGAAGGCAAAAGCTTGCGGATTGCCTTTCATCGCCGCTTTCTGTACGGAGGGTCCACCCGGATAAGGTAGTCCGATCAGGCGTGCAACTTTATCAAAAGCCTCGCCTGCAGCATCATCCAGTGTTGCGCCAAGCCGCTGATAGTTCAAATGTCCGCTGACAAGGTTCAGTTCAGTGTGCCCGCCTGATACCAGCAGCACCAGCAGCGGGAATTGTGGTTCAGCAGGAGGATGGGTGGTGTCATGCGGGTAGATCCACGAGGAATAGATATGTCCTTCGAGGTGGTTCACCCCGATCAGCGGAAGGTTGCGCCCCAGGGCAATCCCCTTGGCGGCATTCATCCCCACTACCAGCGAACCTGCCAAACCAGGTCCGCGCGTCACTGCCACCGCATCCAGGTCGGCAAATCCAATATGCGCTTGCTGCAGCGCTTCATCAATGACCGCGTATATGGTGCGGATGTGCTGCCGTGATGCCACTTCCGGGAAAACGCCGCCGTATTTCTTATGCAGTTCGATCTGTGTAGCCACCACGCTGGAAAGCAGGTCGCGTCCATTTTCGACCACTGCTGCGGCAGTCTCATCGCAGGAGCTTTCAATCCCCAGGATACGCGTAATTTTTTCCACTAGTTATTCTCTAATCCTTGACTTGATGATATCAGAATTTCAACCGTCATTTGACCGGCAGCACTAAGTCCTTTGGGAAATCTGCCAGGATCTCAAATTTTCCGTCTTCAGTTGCCAGCAGAGAATCCTCAATACGCACGCCCATGCCTTTTTCAGGATAATACAATCCTGGCTCAAGGGTGAAAACCGAGTTGGCTGCCAGGATATCACTCGGAGATGGATTGATCATGGTGCACCAGGGTTTTTCGTGCACTTGCAAACCAATTCCGTGTCCCAGGCTGTGGACGTATCCTTCTTCAATCCCCGGGTTGGACATGATCGTCGGATGCCCCATGGCTTCAAATAATTCACAGGTGCGTTTCTGGTAATTTGCAAAAGGTGCGTTCAATTTCAGTTCAGCAGGTAACCGTGTCGTAAACCGATTTCACATCCTCATACAGTTTGGCAACCGGATCCGGGGCGTATCCCAGGCACCAGGTGCGGGTGAAATCGTAAAAATAACCCCCGCCAGCCTCGCACGGGAAAATATCGTAGACGATGGTTTGACCCAGCCGCAGTGCGTCACCTGCGGTGCCCGTGGAGTGTGGCACCCCGGCGTCGCGTCCGATGGCAAAAATCGTCCCTTCCGGGTTCTCCACGCCGTGCTCCGCCAGCCACAAGTTGATCTTGCGCTTAACCTCGCCAATGGTGATCGGGCTGCCGTCTTTGTGCACCAGTAACCCCTTTTTTGGTTTTTTGGCTGGTAAGGAAATCTGCGGTCTTTCCCACCACATCCACTGTGACCTTTCCCATCTGGCGGATGCGCTCGATCTCAGCCGGTTCCTTGGTCATCCTCGCATTCAGCAGGATCTCGTCCTTGAAGAAACCTTCAAAAATGAATTTTGGCATCAATTGCTGCAGCCGCGTGAAGAGGCTGTAAAATGTCCCCACATCATTCTCACCATACAAACCAACCCTGCCTGAAGTGATCCGCAGTTCATTGAACATTTTTTGCAGGCGAATTGCCATGGCTTCGGCATGGTTACCGGATGCTTCTTTTAAAAGATCTTCAATCGGATACTTGGAATAACTGATCGTTTTTAAACCGGTGCGCGCAGCCTCGTCCCGCTCCATGGAGTTATGGAACAACACCGCATCCTGTCCGCGTTTCTTGATAAGGATGGCATCGTTGATATGCCCGCCTCCCGTGAGATACACCATCGCCGGGTTGTGCTGGGCATTCCCTGCCACCAGGAGAACATCGATTTTTTGTTCCTTCATAAATCTATCTAGATCAGCTTTCATGTGCGGCTCCCTGGATAATTATTCTTTAATGCTGTTGAGGAGATATCTCCTCTTCGTTTTCCATTACAGTACGCGGATCAAATAGTACCCTGTCGTTGTTGATGCGTGCGATGATCGGAGGTGAATTCTGTCGCAGTCTCGCCAGAAACGCATTCGCCTGCACTGCTTCCGACAGCCAGCACAAATGTCGGCAGTGTTTCACCCGGCAGGCTGCCGCCGCCAATCGTGGAGAATTCCGGCGATCACCTCGCCAAATCCCAGTTTCTCGCGCCAGCCTGTTGCGCGTGCTTTCACTTGCTTCGAGAGGCATCGCCATCATTTTCCACACCGGGATGGAAGTCAGCGCTTCACCTTTGAGATAGTGCAGCAATGTGGCTTCCAGCGCCTGCCAGGCAGAGTTTATCTGCGCGAACAGCCCTTGCAAACGGATGTTTTTTCATGCGAGCGATCAGTTCTCTTTTCCCAGCAATGATCCCTGCCTGGGGTCCTCCCAGCAGTTTATCGCCTGAAAAACATACCAGGTCTGCGCCGGCATTGATCGATTCCTGCACCATCGGCTCATGGGCTATCCCGAATTGTGCTGTGTCCAGCAGCGCACCGGATCCGATATCATCAATAAAGATTGCGTTATAACGATGGGTTAATGCCACCAGTTCTGCCAGTTCAGGCTGCTCGGTGAAACCGACGATTTTAAAGTTCGAAGCATGCGCTCGCATCACAAAACCCGCTCCGGTTTCCAGCGCTTCCTGGTAATCCTGCAGGCGGATCCGGTTGGTCGTGCCAACCTCCAAAAGTCTTGCCCCGGATACTTTCATCACGTCAGGCACCCGAAAGCCCCCCCCAATTTCAACCAGTTGTCCGCGGGAGATGATCACCTGTTTGCGGCTTGCCAGTGCGGTCAACACCAGCAAAACTGCGGCAGCGTTATTGTTTACCACCAGGGCATCCTCTGCCCCGGTGATTGCCCGCAGGTGCTCGCGTGTATGCGTTGAACGCGACCCTCTGTTTCCTGTTTCCAGATCGTATTCCAGTGTGGAGTAGGACTGGCTGACCTGCTCGGACACTCTCCTGCGCTGTCAGCCGAGAGCACTGCCCTGCCTAAATTCGTGTGTAAAATAACGCCGGAAGCATTGATCACTGGCTTCCAGTGTCATCTGTGTTTCACTCTTCCAATTTTTGGTAACTTCATTTAGGAATTCTGCGTCGAAAACTTATTTCCCTTTTCCTTTAGTTGATTCCTAAATTCTTCCAGTGCTTCCCGCACCGTGGTCAATACAAGGGAATCCCCAAACTCATTCCTGAGTTGCTTAAACTCAGCAAGTTGAAGGAGAGAATCTACAGATGGGATTTGCCGCGGATCATTCATTCTCGGCAGCGGGGAGGTGTCCATTGGCTTTTTTCACGCAGCCGGAGAAGCAGTTCGATGGCCGCCAGGCATGCCCCGATCAGGATGGCCAGTGCAAAATTGAGCACCTTGCCCAATTGCAGCCATAACAAAGTGTCGGCAAAAGCGCCCGCCAGCAGCGCCTCACGGATCATCACCACGGATGTCGCCGCCGGTTTGCCCGGAAAACGTTTGTGCAGGTAATGGATAACCGGAAGTGCCATCCCGCTGAATGCCAGCGTCACCAGGAAGTACAGCAGCCAGCGTGGTCCTAGTGTTGGTACAGTCAGGATGAACAACAGGATCAAGCCCACCCAGCCAATGGCGGCAAGAATTATGGCGGTGGTTAAGCACTGCCGGAAAAGAGGGTAACTGCTTGCGTAACTCCGCTGGCGTTGGCTCCAATTTATCCTCCCCTATTCATCCAGGAATTCAGTAACATAATCGATAGTCAATATTTTCCAATCATCACCTTCTTTGGTGAGCACAAATGTGCCGGTGATGCGTATGTCGCGGAAATCTGATTCGTCAGTTTTTTTCATCGTGGCGGTAAATGGAGCATAGGCATAACCGTTCTCGATCTTGTCCAGGTCCAGTTTCTCAAGGTCATACTTGATATCATATAACGCGAATTGCAGGTCAAGCACATTTTTGAGATCCAGCGTGCGCACGTTCTGGTGATACAGCAGGTAAAGGTTTCCGGCGTCTTCAGCGGTTGTAAATTTTTCAAAATCTACGCACGGCTGCCAGAACCTCGCGTTGTTCTGCATTGCCGCAAGCGGTTAACAGTAGAGAGAGGCACAGCATTAAAATGACTAGCGTGATGAAGCGTTTTTGCAAGGGTTTCCTCCAGGAGTCAACACAAAATGTTATCATTTGATTATATCAAACTCACTGCCGGGAGATGTAATTCAGACCTTTTATGTGATAAAATGTTGAAACTTGGGGTTGAGATCAACCCTGCTCATTGAGAGAGGTGGAGGGACCGGCCCGGTGAAACCTCGGCAACCGATTTTTTCAAGGTGCCAATTCCGTCAGAAAGGGTGCATAACTAACACCCCGCTTTCTGAAAAATGAGAGGATATGCCCTTATTATTACCTCTCATCTTAAGAGAGGTTTTTTGTTCAATCTTGCAGGTTTAGGACTGGAGTAAGCAATGGAAAGACACTACACAAACCGTACCTATCTGGATGCCCTCGCCCAAAAGATCATCATCTTTGATGGCGCCATGGGTACCAGCCTGCAAAAACAAAATCTCACCGCAGAACATTTCGGCGGCGAGCGCACTAATGGCTGCAACGACTACCTGGTCATCTCCTACCCGCAGGCTGTTGAATTGGTCCACCGCTCTTTTTTGGAAGCTGGCGTGGACGTCATCGAAACGTGTACCTTTCGCTCCAATCGCCTCACCCTGGCGGAATACGGCCTTGGGGATCGCGTCATCGAGATCAATGTCGCAGCTGCCCGCCTGGCGCGCAAATGCGCGGATGATTTCAGCACCTCTGGTCAAAAACGTTTCGTCGCCGGCTCCATCGGACCCACCGGTAAACTCCCCTCCATGAACGACCCTGAACTCTCCAATGTGACCTTCGACCAGTTGCAGGAGATTTTTTGCGAACAGGCTACCGGCCTTATCCAGGGAGGGGTTGATCTCCTCCTCATCGAAACCTCGCAGGACATCCTTGAAGTCAAAGCTGCCATCCTCGGCATCCAGGACGCCTTCACCAATACCGGAATACGCCTGCCCGTACAGGTGCAGGTAACCCTCGACACCACCGGGCGCATGCTGCTCGGAACGGATATCAGCGCGGTGCTCGCCATCCTCGAAGGCATGCCCATCGATGTCATCGGGCTCAACTGTTCCACCGGCCCTGACTTCATGCGTGAACCCATCCGCTACCTGGGTGAAAATTCCACCCTGCCGGTCTCCTGCATCCCTAATGCCGGCTTGCCATTGAATGTCGATGGTCAGGCGGTTTATCCGCTGGAACCCGAACCTTTTGCCAATACCTTGTTTGAATTCGCTCAGAAGAACGGGGTGCGTGTGCTCGGCGGCTGTTGCGGTACAACGCCTGAACACCTCAAAGCCCTGGTGGAGAAGATCGGATCACTTAACCCCATCTCCATTACCTCAGGCTGTCACCCCCCGCCTTGCCTCGTCCATCCAGGCGCAGCCCATGGAACAGGAACCGCGTCCATTCTTCATCGCTGAACGCTTGAACACCCAGGGAAGCCGCATTTTCAAGAAAATGGTACTCGACAATGATTTCGATTCCATCCTCAGCCTGGCGCAGCAGCAGGTCGATGGTGGCGGGCATGCTCTCGACCTTTGCGTGGCGCTAACCGAACGCGGTGAAGAAGCTGCCACCATGCGCCGCCTCATTAAAACCATCTCCCCTGTCATCCGTCTGCCGCTCGTCATCGATTCCACCGAAATAGACGTACTCGAGATAGCCCTCAAAACTGCCCCGGGGCGCTGCCTGATCAACTCCACTCATCTCGAAAGTGGTCGTGAAAAAGCTGACAAAATCTTCGACCTCGCAAAGAAATACAACGCCGCGGTCATCGTCCTGACCATTGATGAGCAGGGAATGGCAAAAACCGCCGAACGCAAGCTGGAGGTCGCCAAAAGAATTTACGCCATCGCCGTCGAGGAACACGGTTTGCAGCCCCAGGACCTTGTGTACGACGCCCTCACCTTCACCCTCGCAACCGGAAGTGAAGAGTTTGCCAATTCTGCCGTTGAAACCTTCAACGGCATCGCGCTTATCAAAAAACATCTTCCGGGTGTGCTTACCTCGCTGGGAGTGAGCAATGTCTCGTTTGGTCTCACCCCGCCTGCCCGCACGGTGATCAACAGTGTCATGCTCCATCACGCCGTCCTTGCTGGTTTGGATATGGCCATTGTCAATCCGGCTGCCATCACCCCTTACGGTGAGATCCCCGAAAAGGAACGCCTCCTGGTGGAGGATTTGATCTTCAACCGCAACCCTGAAGCCCTGCAACATGTCATCGAGTTTTTCCAGGACACTGTACCAACGGAAACCCGCAAAGATATGCGTACTGAAATGCTCGCTGCCATGCCGGTCAACGAACGCCTGCACTGGAAGATCCTCCACCGCTACAAGGAGGAAGTGGAAGAAGATATCGACCTCCTTTTGGCAGAGAGAACCTCAACCCAAAACCAGGACCAGCGCGCGGTGGAGATCCTCAACACCATTCTCTTGCCCGCAATGAAGGAAGTCGGCGACAAATTTGGCAGTGGTGAGCTCATCCTCCCCTTCGTCCTTCAATCCGCTGAGGTGATGAAGAAGACCGTCTCCTATCTTGAGAATTTCCTCGATCGCAAGGAAGGCACCTCCAAAGGCACGCTCGTTTTGGCCACCGTCTACGGAGATGTGCATGACATCGGTAAGAATTTGGTCAAAACCATTCTCTCCAATAACGGCTATACCGTCGTTGATCTTGGCAAGCAGGTACCCGCCGAAACCATCATTTCCAAAGCGGTTGAAATCAACGCAGATGCCATCGGATTGAGCGCGCTCCTGGTGAGCACCAGTAAACAGATGCCGCTTGATCATCAACGAACTGCATCGCCGCGGATTGAAATTCCCGGTCCTCATCGGCGGCGCTGCCATTAACGAGCGCTTTGGTCGCCGCATCCTGGTGACCGATGACCAGCAAAATTACGCCGGCGGCGTCTTCTACTGCAAGGATGCCTTTGAGGGTCTCTCCACCATGGATGCCCTCAGCACTCCGGATTCCCGCGTAAAAATATTTGACCGCATTACGACTGAATCCAAAATGGAACTGGACCGCAAAGCCGAAGAAAAGCCGCTGACCCCTTCCGGCTCGCGTTCGGCCACCCGCAAAGCAGATATCCTTCCCATCCCCTCAGCCTGGGGTACGCGCGTCGTAAAGGAAATGCCGCTGGAGATCGTCTTCAAACATCTTTCCAAAAATGAACTCTTCCGCCTCTCTTGGGGAGGAAAGAACACCCACGGCGAAGCCTGGACAAAACTGCAGCGCGAATTTGAAGAGCGCCTGGCGCTCATGACAAAACAAGCTCTGGCTGAAAAGTGGCTGCGGCCGCAGGCGGTTTACGGTATCTGGCCCGCGCAATCCTCCGGGGATGACCTCATCATCTACGCACCGCCTGTTGACGGTTCAATCCCATCGCGCGAGATCTCGCGTTTCACTTTCGCCCGGCAGCTCGCCGGAGAAAGCCTCTGCCTGGCGGATTACTTTGCCAGCGTGGATTCCGGTCTCATGGATACCGTCGCTTTCCAGGTGGTCACGGTGGGTCGCGCTGCCACGGAACGCTTCGAGCGCTTGCAAAACAACAATGATTACACTGAAGCCTATTTCACCCACGGTTTGGCCGTGCAGACCGCCGAAGCTACCGCGGATTATCTGCATGCGCATGTCAGGCGTGAATTGGGCATCAAACCCGGCCAGGGCAAGCGTTACTCCTGGGGTTACCCCGCCATTCCTGAATTATCCGATCACCGCAAGGTATTTGATCTCCTCCCCGTGGAAGCCGAGTTGGGTATGAGCCTCACGCCAGCCTTCCAGTTGGTCCCCGAACAATCCACCGCAGCCATCATCGTCCATCACCCGGACGCGAAGTATTACAACATCGGCGAATCCCGTGTTGACCAGTTGACCAGGGGATCCAAATAATGCCTCCGCTCTCCCGATTCCTGAAAAGGATCCGTTCCGGTCAGCCATTGCTTTCAGATGGCGCCATGGGAACCATGCTGCATCAGCGCGGCGTTTCCTTTTCCGGCTGCTTTGACCAGTTGAACCTCACCCAGCCTGAAGTTGTCGTCAGCATTCACCGCGAGTACATCGAAGCCGGCTCGCACATGCTCCAGACCAACACATTTGGCGCGAATAGATTTAAGCTAACCCAGCATGGGCTGCAAAACGATCTCAAGGAGATCAACACCGCCGGAGTTGAATTAGCCCGGCGCGCCGTCACTGCCAGCAGCACAGACACGCTTATCGCTGGTGATGTTGGTCCCCTGGGGGTGCGCCTCGCTCCCTTCGGGCGTGTCCAGCTCGAAGACGCCCGCGCGGCTTTTGCTGAACAGATCTCCATCCTGGCGGATGCCGGTGTTGACCTCATCCTCATCGAAACCATGACCGACCTTTTTGAGGTTGTCGAAGCCATCAAAGCCAGCCGTCAGGTCGCGCCGCATCTCCCTGTGATCGCCTCCATGACCTTCACCCGGGATAACCGCACCCTGCTCGGGTGATCCACCTGCCAAAGTAGCCAGGGGTATTCACGCTGCCGGCGCGGATGTGGTGGGCATCAATTGTTCCGGTGGACCCAACCAGCTCTTGAGCATCCTCACCCAAATGAAAGATGCCCTCCCGGAGTGTTACTACTCCATCATGCCGAACGCCGGCTGGCCGGAGCAGGTGGAAGGGCGCATCATGTACCCCGCCGGTCCTGAGTATTTCGGCGAATACGCGCTTTCCTTCTGGCAGGCGGGCGCTAACGTCATCGGTGGCTGCTGCGGCACCACGCCGGCGCATATTTCCGCCATGGCGTCTGCATTGCAGCACGCACCTTCCACGCCTAACACCACCGTCAGGGTTGCCCGGAATATCCCTGTACAATCTGACGAGAGTTCAAGCCTGCCTCCTACGGAATTAGCCCAAAAATTGAACGGCGGCAAGTTTGTCATCGCTGTTGAAATGGATCCCCCGCGGGGATTAACTACCCATAAATTATTGGCTGGCGCCAGCCTGTTAAAAGAATCCGGTGCAGACGTCATCGATGTGGCAGACAGCCCCATGGCGCGTATGCGCATGAGCCCCTGGGCAGTCTGCAGCCTGATCCAGCGCAAGGTGGGCATTGAAACTGTATTGCACTTCCCCACCCGCGGACGCAACCTCCTGCGAGTTCAGGGTGACCTTCTCGCGGCGCATGCCCTTGAAGTCCGCAATGTCTTCGTGGTCATGGGGGACCCCACCTCCATCGGCGACTATCCGGATGCCATGGACAATTATGACCTGGTGCCTTCAGGCTTGATCAAGTTGATCAAGCAGGGGTTTAACGCCGGTGTTGACCACGCCGGTTCCGACATTGGGCAGCCGACTCAATTCTTTACTGGTTGCGCCCTCAACTTGAATCCCTTGAACATCGAGGAGGAATTGAAGAATCTGCGCCGTAAAATCCGTGCCGGGGCTGATTTCATCCTCACGCAGCCCATCTACAACGCTGAACTCGTCACCCGCTTCCTCTCCGAGTTTGAAAAATCCGGCACCAAATTATCCATCCCGCTCATTGTCGGCTTACTACCCCTGGCAAGCGCACGTCATGCCGCATTCCTGCAGCAGGAGGTTCCCGGCATCGAAATTCCGGAAAAGATACACGAACAGATGCACCGCAGCGGCGACCAGGGCGCTAAAACCGGGGTTGCGCTCACAGTGCAGCTGGTGGAACAAATTAAACCGTTCGTTCGCGGCGTTTATCTCATGCCCGCCTTCAACAGGTATGATCACGCCGCTGAGATAATTGAAAAGATTAAGTAAGGTTAATTCCGGCAAAGTTGAGAGTACAATAATGTTAACCTCCAGCGAAGAGGAGTTCTTAATTCAATTAATTGAAAACACTATTTACAGGATCGCTTGTAGCGTCCATAAATTGGGATTAGGGGATCATGCGCATACTGGTAATTTCTGATATTCACTCCAACCTTACAGCCCTCGAAGCTGTTTTAGCTTCAGCTGGTCAGGTGGATGCTGTTTGGTGCCTGGGCGATCTTGTAGGATATGGCCCCGATCCGGACGCCTGTGTAAAACGGATGCGTGAACTCCCCAACATTCTCTGTATCATGGGTAACCACGATGCAGCTGTCAGCGGTTTGCGTAATATCGAGAAATTCAATGATGATGCTGAACAAGCCATCCTTGTAACGCGCGCAATGGTTTCCGCTGAAAGTGTGGATTACCTCAAATCCCTGCCCGAGACTATCGAAACCGAATCCGCCATTCTCGCGCACGGCAGCCCGCGCAACCCGATCTGGGAGTATATCCTCGATCCCCTGGCTGCTCGTATGGCTATCGCTTTCATTGAAAAAGATATCGGATTCGTCGGTCACACCCACCTGCCCCTTTGTTTTACCCTCGACCAGAAGACTGACAGGATGACCAAGAAACTGCTTAAAGCTGGATGATCTGGTTCACATCCGCCACCGCATGATCCTCAACCCTGGTTCGGTCGGTCAGCCGCGTGACCATGATCCGCGCGCTTCCTACGGTATTTATGATCCCGTGGAGAAAACCTGGCAGAACTTCCGCGTGGAATATGATATTCCATCCGTACAGCAGCGCATCATTGCCGCGGGATTACCCGAAAGGCACGCCCTGCGCCTGACCGAAGGTTGGTGAAACGGAACATTAGTCGGGGGTACAACGTCTAAGGCGTAGAAACCTACGCCAATTAACCAGGAGGAGAACATGAACAAGAAAGTGTTATGGACCAGTCTCATCATTGCTGTTCTGCTTTTAAGTGCCTGTGCCAAAGCTGCCCCAACCCAAACAAGTCTTGAGAACGAAAAACTTATTATTCGACCAGCGTGGTCTTGCTGAAGCGCCGTCCCCGGTGGATTCTGCTGGAGCTCCCCTGGCCCCGCAGGCCACCATGACAACTGGAAACGGTGCGACTGGTGAAATCAAGCAAATGATCATCATGAACGCCAACCTTGAGATCGCCGTGGATGATCCCGGAGCCGCCATGAGCGCCATTCAAAAAATGGCCACCGAGATGGGCGGCTTTACCGTCAGCTCCAACATCTATAAAACGCAAACTGCAGCCGGCATCGAAGTTCCCGCCGCCAATCTCACCGTGCGTGTCCCTGCAGAAAAACTCAACGAAGCTCTTGATAAGATCAAAGCCCTCACCGGTGATCCCGTTAAGTACACCCTCACAGAGAACATCTCCGGTCAGGATGTGACCCAGGAATACACCGATCTCAAATCCCGCCTGCGCAACCTGGAAGAAGCCAATGCCAAGTTGTCAGAGTTGTATGACACAGCCACCAAAACCGAAGAAGCCCTCGCCATCTACCAGCAGAAAATGCAGGTGACGGAGCAGATCGAAGTCATCAAGGGTCAGATGCAGTACTTTGAACAGTCTGCCGCCAAATCCGCCATCACTGTGCAGATCGTCGCCAAGGAATCCATCGCCCCCATCACCGTCGCTGGTTGGACCCCCAAGGGTGTCGCTCGTGATGCCGTCCAGGCCCTCATCGATTTCGGCAAGGGACTGGTCAACTTCCTCATCTGGTTTGGCATCCTGGTCATCCCCATCCTCATCATCATCGGACTCCCCATCTTCCTCTTAGTCCGCTGGTTAACCCGCCGCAACCGCCGCGAACAGGCAAAGAAACTGGAAGCCATGCGCAACCAACAGCCTCCACTTGTGTAATTGAATCCTGAATAAGTGATAAAAAAACGGAGAAGCTTGCGCTTCTCCGTTTTTCTTATTTCCGTTTGAGCTCCAGATGAGCAAATCCCTCCACCTCAACCGGGATTTCAACCGCACCTCCGCCCAGTTGTTTGCCAGTAACAGCTTGATCATTCACCCTGATTTCCCAATTTTCCCCGGGCAGTTTCAATACTGACTTTTCCGCTGGCTTTACGCGGCAGGCGCAGTGTGGCACTGCACTGATTTTGCTGTTGCTTGCCACTCAGCCACTTCCATCCCTTGTGAAATGTGCAGGTCGCTGCCCAGGTAGGCCGGCGATTTCCTCATTTGCCTGCCTCACTGCCAGCACCGCGCACCCATGCGCAGGGAGCTGATTGATTTTATAGCTCTGCGTGGATGTCAGTGTTCCAGCATCCCCTGACCAGAACTCGCGTACCACATACCTTCCGGGGTTCAGGTGATAATCCTCAAGTGTTATCTCGCGCGATACTGCTTTATCCGACCAGTTGAAGTCTGCCAGTATATGCCACTCGCCTGTGACCCCCAGTTGATCCAGGCGCAAATGCTCCGGCATTCCGTTGTCGAACCAGTCGATCACCCTTGCCCGTTCACCCATCACCGGCACCAGCACTTCTGCAATGCGCAGGCGTTCCGCCGGCAGACTGGGCAGGTCATCCGACACCAGCAGTGAACCGCCCGTTAAGGCAATTGCCGATGCCAGTGAGCGCACCTCCGCCAGGGTCAAAGTCGTATCCGGGCGGATAAGCAGGCAGTCCGGGTCGTTGATCCACCAGTGTTGATGCAGCGCTGCCCGCGTGAGGATGTTGCGGATGGAATTCCGTGCGCTCGGCATGGCCGGTTCATGCTTGAAGAACGCTCCGATTCCCTTGAATTGCGGCAGCCAGTCCCCGCTCACATCCGCGCCAATGCGGTTCGCTTCCACCAATCCCAGTACACTGCCCAATGGAGCCCCGCATCCCAGCAGCGTCACTTCTGGTCCCACTGCTTCACGCAGTGCTTCCATTCCCCTGCGCAGCACCTGCGCGCGCGTCAGTGTGGGATCGTGATACACACATTCCACTGCCGCCGCGTACAGGAAATCCAGTTTCAGGTAGGGGTAACCCCACTCTTTTGACGCAGTCCGCACGACATCGCACGCGTACGCCAGTGCCTCAGGGACGGTCAGGTCAAGCGCAGTGTCCAGCACTCCCCACACGAATCCGGCGTTCGCCAGTGCTCCATTTTTCTTGCGCAGCATCCACTCGGGGTGATCTTTGACCAGTTGTGATTTTGTATGCACAATAAAGGGCGCCAGCCATAATCCCGGGGTCAATCCTTCTCTGGTGATCTCTCCCGCCAGCGGAGCTACTCCCTGTGGAAACTCCGGCTTAAACGAGAACCAGTCCCCAATCTGGCTCTCGAACCCATCATCTATTTGCACCAATTGGATCGGCAGCGTTTCCTGCTGCTCCAGAATTGTCTGCAGGTTGTTGCGTACATCCTGCTCGGATAGGTCAGTATAAAAGTGATACCACGAGCACCATCCCACCGGAGATTCAGCCGGCACGCGCACATTATTTTGCCTGGCGGCCGCTTCCAGGTATTTGTCCAGCGGGTCGCGGTGATCCAGCAGGATCGGGTTATAAACCGCCCAATCTGTCTTGATCGTCTTACCCGCGTCCAGCCGCACATCGTCGCAATTCGCCCACATCTCTAGTTTCGAAGGTTTATTGAAATCCGCATAAATCGAACCGAACTGCTCCACCTGGCTGAGAAAACCGAGCACGAATCCGCTGCGTGCCTTCCGGTCACCGATTACACCAAACATATCGCTGCTGAATTGTCCCCTTTTTCGCGGCAGTGGTGTCCCGGGATTGCTGATCATCGGGTTCTGCAGCCTGCCCAGTCTGCTCAACCTCATGCGCTCGTTGCCGCCGTACCACCCGCTGGGTGACCAGCTCTGCCAGCCGTTGGAATAAAAACCAGGCTCATCCGAAGTTAAGGCATCGGGGGATTGCACACTCCCGCCATCTTCTTCGTTCACTTCGAGCAGGTCGATGCGCTCAAAGTTCACCGTGGAACTCCCTTTATTGGTCACTTCAACCTTCCACATCACCAGCGGAGTTTCCAGCACGATGCCAAAATGCAAAACCACTTCCAGTCCATCAGCATTTATCGCGGTCAGGTAACTGATCTGTTCGGTTCTCCCATGCGGCTCCAGGTCTGCCGCCTTGCGGCTGCCTTCAATCTCTTTCCAGCCAGTCAGCGTGGTTTTCCGGTTTACCCCTTGTGTCCGGTATCGCAGTGATAGTCTGCCGCCAGAAAATCCGGGCAATTTGGGGTCCTTTGGTTGTATGGAAAACCTGCCATCAATTGGCTCGATGGTAAGTTTGAAGATGTCATTTTCAAGGTGGGTCATTTTCTGCTCCAATGGAAGGATTCTTAATATTATCATGTCCGCCATTTCATCGCCAAACCGCGCTTCTCCAAACCCCGCATGTTATAATCTCGCCATGCCCCAAATGGTTGCCATCGATATCGAAACAACAGGCCTGGATCCCGCAAAGGATGCCATCCTGGAAATTGCTGCTGTCCGTTTTAACGGGCACCGCGTGGAAGATGAGTGGAGCACGCTCGTCAACCCCGGCAAACCCATCCCCGCCTTCATCACCCAGCTCACCGGCATCACCAATGAGATGGTGCGCAACGCCCCCACCTTGCACGATGTACTCCAGGAAGTGGCAGACTTCTGCGGCAATGATCCCGTCGTCGGGCACAATGTGCGCTTTGACCTCTCTTTCCTGCAGCGCCACAATATTCTCAAGCACAACGAGGTCATCGATACCTACGAATTAGCCGCCGTTGCCATGCCAGGCAGCAGTCGGTACAACCTCGGCACCCTCGGTAAAATGCTCGGCAGTATCATCCCCAACAGTCACCGCGCCCTCGATGATGCCCGCCTTACCCACGTTGTCCTCCACGCCCTTTACGCCAAAGTCCTGGATCTCCCCATCGAGATCCTCGCGGAGACGGTTCGCTTCGCGGAAGGGCTTGATTGGGACGGTTCCCTCATCTTCAAAACCGCCCTCAAGGAAAAGGGGCGCATGCCGGTGGAAGCAAAACGCGTCCACGAAACGGATTACGGTCTCCTCTTCAGCGGCGGCGTTTCCCTCCCTCCTTTGATCCCCGTCGACAATCCCCTGCCCTTGGATGCCGATGAGATTGCCGCCAACATTGAGCACGGCGGACCCTTTGCCCGCTATTTTGATAATTTTGAATCCCGCCCCCAGCAGATCGAAATGCTGCGTGCTGTCATCCAACGCCCTCTCCAAAAGCCAGCACCTCATGGTCGAAGCTGGCACCGGCACCGGCAAATCCTTCGCCTACCTCATCCCCGCGGTGGAGTGGGCGCTCAAGAACTCCCTGCGCGTGGTCATCTCCACCAACACCATCACCCTGCAGGACCAGTTGATCAAAAAGGATATTCCCGATCTTGCCAGCGCCCTCAACTCTGAGGTGCGCGCGGTTGTCGTCAAAGGTCGCGGCAATTACCTCTGCCCGCGCCGTCTGGAATCCATGCGCAAAACCGGTCCCGCCAACGCTGATGAACTGCGTGTCCTCGCCAAAATTCTCGTCTGGCTCCAGACGGGTGGCGGCGGTGACCGCGGCGAGATCAACCTCAACGGTCCGCAGGAACGCGAAGTCTGGTCGCGCCTCTCTGCTGAAGATGAAGGCTGTAAGGCGGAAGTCTGCATGGCGCGCACCGGTGGTGCCTGCCCCTTCTACAAAGTGCGCATGGCCGCTCAGTCCGCCCACATTCTCGTCGTCAACCATGCTCTCCTGCTGGCGGATGTCATCACCGGCAGCCGCGTGCTGCCTGAATATCAATACCTCATTGTCGATGAAGCCCATCACCTCGAATCCGCCTCCACCAACGCTTTGTCCTTCCGCCTCACGCAGATGGATTTTGTGCGCCTCCTGCGCGAGATTGGCGGCAGTCGGCAGTGGCCTGGTCGGCAGGCTCAAGATGTTAACCTCTGACCTGCTCCTGCCGGCTGACAAAGCCGCGCTCGATAATGGGGCACGCAAGATCACCGACCTCCTCTTCAGGGTGGAGAACGATTTCAATGATTTCGTTCACAGCATGGAAACTTTTATGGAAGACCTGCGCGATGGGCAGCCCGTCAGCAATTATGGTCAGCAGACACGCATCGTCTCCGCCACCCGCACCCTGCCCGCCTGGGGCGATGTGGAGATTTCCTGGGACAATGTCAATGGCTCGGTCAATGCTTCCCTGGCGTTGGTAGGCGAATTCCACAAAGCTCTCACCGACACGCTGGATGATCCCGGCGAGGATGTCGAAGATACCCTCAGTTCGCTCGCCAGTGTCAACCGCCGCCTCACCGAAGCCCGCGAGACCCTCAACGCGCTCGTGAGTGAACCCGATGAGCGCAACGTTTACTGGGTCGAGATCCAGCCCAATACCTGGCGCTTGGTCTTCCAGGCGGCTCCTCTCAATGTGGGACCCTTGATGGAACAGTACCTGTGGCATGAGAAGAGTTCAATTATCCTCACCTCCGCCACCCTCACCACCAATAATGAATTTGATTACATGCGCAACCGCCTCAACGCAGATGAAGCCGATGAACTCGTCCTCGGTTCGCCCTTTGATTT
The DNA here is from genome assembly GCA_963753625.1 of uncultured Chloroflexia bacterium. GTDB lineage: Bacteria > Chloroflexota > Anaerolineae > Anaerolineales > Anaerolineaceae > UBA6107. The sequence goes on along the minus strand of CAVWCP010000001.1, from coordinate 52,100 downwards.
TGAATCCTCCACCCTGCTCTACCTCGTCAATGACGTTCCCGAACCCGGTGAAGGCAACGCCTACCAGCGTGAAGTCGAAGCCGCTCTCATCCGCCTGGCAAAAGCCACCAATGGGCGCATGCTGGCGCTCTTTACCTCGTACGCCCAATTGCGCCGCACCTCCCAAACCATCGGACCCGCCCTGACAGACGCTGGCATCCAGGTGTATGAACAGGGGGAAGGCGCCTCCACCAATACCCTGCTGGAAACCTTCCGCGAAGCCGATAAAGCTGTCTTGCTGGGTACGCGTGCCTTCTGGGAAGGCGTGGATATCCCCGGTGAAGCGCTTTCCGTGCTGGTGATCGTCAAGCTGCCCTTCGACGTGCCCACCGACCCCATCATCGCCGCCCGCGCCGAGACCTTTGACGATCCCTTCAACGAGTACAACCTCCCTGAAGCCATCCTGCGTTTCCGCCAGGGATTTGGGCGCCTCATCCGCACCCAGTCAGACCGCGGCGTGGTCGTCATCCTCGACAAGCGCGTCCTCACCAAGCGTTACGGCCGCCAGTTCATCGAAAGCCTGCCCGGCTGCACCACCAAAGTCGGCACCGTCATCGACCTCCCCAAAGCCGCCGAAAAGTGGCTCGACCAATAAATCCACATAATTCTGTCATTGCGAGCCTTGTTCTTAGGCGAAGCAATCCCCAACTAACTACCTCTCCCCACAGCCTGCAAGCAATCCCCACTTGTACTTGTCACAATTGCACCGCACTGCGTTTGGTACAGTGCAGGTGTTGCGAGCCTTGCTCTTAGGCGAAGCAATCCCCAACGGAATTTTGTAGGGGCGATTCACGAATCGCCCGAATTTGAATTTGTAAGGGCGAATAGATATTTCTGTAGGCGAGGTTCACGAACCTCCCACCCTCCCGCAATGCCCACCCGCCAACGCTCCTTCCCCCTAATACCGCTCTCCCACCACTTTGATCTGCGACATGGACTGATCGATGTTCTTCAAATCCTCCTCTGTCAACTGGACGTTGATCGATCCAATGTTTTCATCCAGGCGCTCCAACCTGCGCGTACCCGGGATCGGCACGATCCACGGTTTTTGCGCCAGCAGCCAGGCTAATGCGATCTGGGCAGGAGTCGCCTTCTTCTCACCGGCAATTCGTCCCAACAGATCCACCACCGCCTGGTTTGCCCGGATTGCTTCGACCGTAAAGCGCGGGTTACGGCTACGAATATCGGACTTATCAAAGGTGGTGCTTTCGTCTATCTTGCCGGTCAGGTATCCCCGCCCAAGCGGACTGAAGGGCACAAAACCAATTCCCAACTCTTCACATGTCGGCAGCACCCCACCTTCCACCGCTCTCCACCAGATCGAGTATTCGCTCTGAACCGCTGTGACAGGCTGAACCGCAAATACATTTAATTTTCCATTGAGGATGCTCCACATATTTTTCATTCCTCCCGCTCACCTTTGCACCGCGCTGCGTATGGTGCTGTGCAGGTGTTGTGAGGCAGTTTTTGCCGAAGGGTTCCCCCACTGAGTCTGTCATTGCGATCGCGGTTTATGGATCCCCGAGCGTAGAGAGAGGGAGGAACGTTCTTGCCAAAGCAATCCCCAATTAACTTACTCTGAATTGTCGGGACTACAATTCGCGGTTTTACTTTTCTAGTCACCTAACGCAGTTGTGGCGCTTCTAAGTAATACCTTTTGATTGTCCATTGCGAGTGATTTATACACATCCTACCGAGTGTTTACTCTCTTTTTGGAATTTCAAAGGATAGTATAAATAGAGCGCTCAAACTGATTTCTCTGATACCACCTTATAAAGGCATTGATTCTATGGAAAACATTAACCGTTCGGACATTGATACTAAATTGATTTCCGAACAACAAGCAATCACACTACTTAAGAATGGGAACATCAACGGGTTATCAACTCTCGTACAGAACTATCAGGTTAAGGCTGTCCATACAGCATTAGTGATAACACGTGATCGGGATCTGTCTGAAGATGTTGTCCAGGACGCATTTCTTCAATCCTATCGAAAAATCGCCCAGTTTGATGACAGTCGTCCCTTTGGTCCATGGTTTTTGAAAATTGTGATCAATGTTGCGATTAAGGCTGTGCAAAAACAGAAAAGATCTGTCCCATTAGAAGAGCCTGAAGGTGGGAACGCAATAGGGATTTGGTTAATTGACCAAACCAAGAGTCCAGAAAATATGACTGAGTCAGCTGAAAATCGTGAATCGATTTGGCAAGCGATGGATCGGTTGACGCCTAATCAACGAGCAACAATCGTACTTCGATATTTCTTGGAGAAAAATGAAAGAGAAATGATCCAGGATCTCGGCCGGCCGTCCACCACAATAAAATGGTGGCTTCGTGTTGCTCGCCAACGCCTTCAAACGCTTTTGGAACCTATTGACGTAAACGAGTCCAAAAAAAAGGAGATGAAGCATGATTGAAAAACGAGTTCAGTCCGTTCTTAGGGAAAAAACAGAACAGCTAGCCCCTGCGTCAAAAATCAACCTTTGGCCTGTTATACAATCAAATATTTCAAAGGAGAGTAATCAGATGAACGAAACAACAAAAAGGCGAAAGCCGGAAATTATCACAGGTGGAAACCGTTTCTCCAGTATCCGCTTGGGGGCCGCGACCACTTTGGTAGTTATATTTGCCAGCGGTGTATTTTTCACAACCCCCCAAGGGCAGGTAGTTGCCCAAAACATAATCCATTTCTTCACACGGGCTGAAAGCAACCAACTCCCCGTACAATCTTGGCAACTAATTCCCCCTGTGAATGAAGGAAACCAGTCATCCGATCCGGCAAGTATCATCGATGCGGATATGAGTATTCAAGAAGTACAACAACAGGCTGGCTTTGACGTATTCACGCCGTCTTGGGTTCCTGAGAATCTGGAATTCTCAGGGGCATCGTATGATAAAGATAATGGAACTGTCCGAATCTTTTATCAATATGTCGAGACAAATGGTTTGGTATTCAGGCAGGAACTGATCCCATTAAGTGATACATGCGACCTTTGCGGTAAAGTAGGTGCTGACGCTGCTGTTCAGGAAATCTCAATTAATGGAGTCTATGGTGAATATGCAGAAGGGATTTGGAAACTGACCGACAACGGCCCCGAATGGGTTTCAGATCCTTATCTGAAGACTATGCGTTGGCAAGAAGGGGGTATGGCGTTTGAATTACTTTACATGGGTCCACCTGAAACGCTAAGCAAAGATAAAATGATTGAAATTGCGGAGAGTGTAAATTAAGTTCTATCTACGTTTGAAAAACAAAGGCTTCGTAACATCACCATTGCGGAGTCTTTGTTTTTAAAATTGGTTGTTTAAATTCTCAATCAGCTTGTGCCTTCGCCACAATCCCAACGACCCTAATGTACCTAAAACCTCCAAAAACTTGCCAAATTGGCAAGTTTTGGCTAAAAAATTCGCCAAACAGGCAAGTAGTATTTTTCCACTTTTCGTGAGATGATATTAATACAGTTACACCTGTTAATTAATCTCATCCTCATCGAAACTGATTCGTATCCCATTCGTACCCACTTTTATTTTTTAACGAATCGAAAGAAAACGAATCCTGCCCCTCAACCGCACCCGAACTTGCCTATTCTCATTCTTGCCTTTTACCCACCAGTCGTTATAATATGAGTAAGTTTGTCTTATTCACTTATGGAGGGTTACTCATGAAAAAGAACTCCCGCTCCTTGCTCCTCGTCCTCATAATTTTTGCTCTTGTCACCATTTCCTGCGGCATCTCACTGCCGGGTGGTGTCATTGATGCCGCCGGCACTTCCATCGCTGCCACTGTTGAAGCCCTGGCAGGCACTGCCATCGTTGCCCTCACGCCTGATGCCCACACCCTGCCAACGGTTGAGTTGCCCACGGTGGCACCTTCGCCCGAGCCTGTGGTTTACCCCGTCAAGGTGTCCTTCGTCTCGCCTGACCGCGACCTTTACGTTTGGGATGCCACCATGCCGGCAGCCCTCAAGCGCGTCGATACCGGGGATGTCTCCACCTCGGTTATCTCCCCCGATGGTACTCTGGTGGTTTACACCCGCACCTCTGACTTCGCCAACTACTCCCTTGAAGTCATCAATTTCGACGGTACCGGTCAGCGCGTGCTCATGGATGCCGCCGCCTTTGCCGCGCTTCCCCGCCCATCTGGTTCGCTTTCCTCATCGCCATCTCAGATGGCTTTTGTCCCCAACAGTCACATCCTCGCCTTCACTACCCGCATTCAATATGAAGGACCCGGTCTGGCATTTGGTCCCGCTCTCTACCGCATTGATGTCGATGCCGGCACCATCAGCAACATTCTCAATGTCGGCGAATCCTGGAAGTTCACCTACAGCCCCGATGGCAGCAAGATCGCCATCAGCCTGCCTACTGGCGTGGCTTCTTACAATGCGGATGGCACCCTCATAGACGATAACATTCTCACTTATCCATTCGTCAACACCGCCTCTGAGTACGCCTGGGTGGCTTCACCCCAGTGGACAGCCGATTCGACCCAGATGATGGTTGCTGTTCCTCCACAGGATCCCTGGACCGAACCCGTAGGCGATGGCTCATTATGGCGCGTGGCTGCCGATGGTATGTACGGCGAGCAAACCCTCAGCACCCCCATGATCTATTACCCGAGCGGTTTTGGCTATTTCTCGCCTGACAATACAAAGGTCATCTTCTTCACCCGGTTTGGCGCCCCTGCAGATAACACCTACACCCTGCACACCGCCAATGTGGATGGCACCAGCAATGTGTCTTACGTAAACGGCATGTTTGACCAGCCCGTCTCCTGGTCGCCGGATAATGCACACTTCTTCTATACCGTCCGCGTTGCTGATGTCAGGACATCCTACATAGGCACCCTGGGTACCCCCCCTGCGCTTGTCCCGGACATTGCCAACGCCAACGATTCAAAATGGATCGATGCCACTCGCTACTTGGTCTCCACCTCTGGCGGTAGCGCTGGCAGCCTCCTCCTCGGCACAATCGGTGCCCCAACCGGCGTTATCTACAGCGGCACTGGCAGTGCCTTCCTCAATTTCTCTGTCAACCGCTAACTCCAACTCATCCACAACCAGGGAGCTCACACCTCCCTGGTTTTCTGTTGTATTTTTAGGGTTATAATTCGCCAGTATCCTAAAAAAGATTTGCCACGTAATAGGAGTTTTCATGAAACAAAAGACCACTGCCATCTTCACCGTCATGCTGTTGCTTGGGTTGCTGCTGGCAGCCTGCCAGCCCGTCGCGCCTACCGAAATCCCGGGGTTGGAGTTGACCGTTCAGGGCGCGGTAAATGCCACCCAAACCGCAGCCCCCACTGCCACTCCTACTCCCACCGCCACCAACACGCCTCTACCCACACTTACCCCAACTCCCTCAAGAGTTCAATACGGCCCGACTGAGTTCCCCGAGAATGTCAATCCTCTCACCGGCTTGGATGGTCAGCGATCCAGCCATCCTCAACCGCCGTCCGGTGATGGTGAAAGTCTCCAATTTCCCCCGATCAGGACGCCCCCACGCCGGCTTTCCTACGCGGATATCGTTTTTGATTACTACACCGGTGAAGGCGCCAACCGCTTTTTGCTCTCTTCTACGGGCAGGATTCCGCAAGGCAGGTCCCGTCCGTTCCGGTCGCCTGATTGACCGCTGGCTGGTGGGTATGTATAAAGGCATCATTGGCATGGAATATGCTGACCCACCGTCTACAACAAGATCATCAGCCAGCTTGGCGGGCGGTCATCAGCGGAGACCATTGCCCGGCGATTTGCAGCGACGGTCCCCTCACCGAAACCAGCCGCTTTGCCAATACCAGCTGAATTGAGCAAGTATTACGGCTCCAAAACCTCCTCCACCAACACCAAACAGACTCTGGATGGCATGACCTTTGATTCCGAGCATTCCTGCCGGCGGTGCTGACGGGCATGAAGTGACCATGCGCTTTGGCAAGAACAACGAAGCCCAGTGGAAATATGATGCCGCAACCGGAAAATACCTGCGCTGGATCGATTCAGTGGATGCCAACAACCAGATTTGACCATGATCCCCCTGGTGGACCGCGTGAACGGCAAGCAGCTCACCTTCTCCAATGTCATTATCATCTTTGCCGAGATCGAAACCCTGAATGCCCCCAACGATACCATGCATGAGATCCACATTGCCGGGACCAAAGGCCGCGCCCTCATCTTCCGCGATGGTCAGGTCTACGACGGCACCTGGAAAGGTGTTTACGATACTCCGCTTCACCTTCTACGATAAAAACGGCATTGCCATCGCGCTAAAACCGGGCAATACCTGGATTCACTTTGGTGGCGTCATCCTCCAAGATTACGAAGAACCGGCCGGTGTCTGGAACATCATCAACTACACTCCCTGATTGACTGGTAATTCATTTCACAAACATCACATTCATCAGCCTGCCCTTGCGGCAGCGTCTGATGGTTTTTACATCCATGCTTGGCAGCCTGCCAGACTGCTGCCCCTTTGGTTCCCACCCTTGCCCCCACGCTTCAGGCTGACCCAACGATTCCTCACTCCAGAACCCTCACAGACGAGCATTCCTCCAACAACTGAACCCACTGCCACCATTGAACCCCTGTAGTTGAAACACCCGCCGCATACGACCCCTCAGTTCCAGATTCGTGGAAGTATCTTCCGCTCATCCCCGTTTCCGTCAGCCCATCTGTCCACGATCTCTACAACCAGGGAAAGGGAGTGGTTCGAACCAGCAGGCTTTTTCAAAAGTGGGAGATTGTGAAACATCCACAGCTTACTTTCTCGCACCATTTGATATGAAAAAAAACGGCTACCGGCTTGGGAGAGTACTCCTCCCTCGAAACGGTCATCATTAACTACGCGGGTTCATTCGAGCGCAGAAGCATTGCCGCCAAATCAAGTTTTTCAGTCGCATCGGTTCTCTCACCCTATTTGGGCGGATGCCACGTTGTGCAAACCAGATGAATCCCCACTTGTCTGCGAGATCCGCATTCATAAACCTGCCATCATACTGATCATGTTCGGCACCAATGATGTCAACACCAGCTCCCGCGCCAAATTTGAAGCCAACCTGAGATACCTTTTGGATATCACCATTGCCAACAAAGTCGTCCCTGTGCTCGTCACCAAAGCGGATAACCTCGAAGGCGATGGCAGCATCAACGCCATCATCGCCCGCGTTGCTTACGAATATGAAATCCCGCTCTGAATTTTTGGCGCGCCATGCAGGAAATTCCCGCCGGCGGCCTGAAACCTGACCAGATCCATCTCACCTATGCCCAACCCTTCTTTGACTCCCCCGAAAACATGCAAATGGGTTGGCCGGTTCGCAACCTAACTGACCTTCAAATGCTGGATTTCCTGGATAACGAACAGTTACGACCCCTTGAGCGTGAATTCACCGACTTCCGCGCCAGCCTTTACTTGGACGGGTCTGATGCGAATTGGATGCGGTTTCCCTCAGGATCGTAAAATGTACCGTAACACACCATCCCCGGGATTTCGACCACATCGTCGCATTTCACCCCTCGGGCGCGCAGAATCGGCAGTCACTTTTTTCGCATCTGCCACTGTGAAGCACCGCGGTTCCGCCGCCCAGTTTTGGCCAATTGGTTCCGGTCTGTCCCAACGGCTGATGGCAAGATGGGTGGAGTTCTCAAAGCCATACTCGATCCACCCCATTTCGTCGCCCGCGAAGATAACCGGCCACTCCAGTGTCTCCAGGTAGAACTTCTTCGCTTTTTCCCAATCCTTTACATGGTATTCCACTACACTGACCGCTTTTGAAAATGGACAAGTTATTCCTCCTAATTATTAGACAATATTAGTCCGATTTAGGAGAAAAGTCATGCAGTTCCGGGTGATTCAGGTGTTTACACCCTATGTGCGGATAAAGGTCCCGTCGCGCAGATCGTGCAGCGCCTGGCGGATCTCCTCTTCTGTGTTCATCACGAACGGACCATACCGCGCGATGGGCTCTCCCAGTGGCTTGCCCGAAACCAGCAGGAAGCGGGCACCCTTGCTTCCCGCCGTCACTTCCACCAGGTTGCCATCGCCAAGGACCACCAGCCTTGTTGCCTCCAGGGTCTTGCCGGCAAATTCGGCGTCTCCTTCATAAAGGTAGGCAAAAGCAGTGTGATCCGCTCGGGACGGTCTGGGCGAATCGCGCCCCGTTCTCCAATTTGACGTCCAGGTAGGTTGGGTCAGCCGCGATCTCGGTCACCGGACCGTGTACCCCTGCCTACTTCTCCAGCGATGACTTTCACCTCGACCCCTGGTTCACGGGTTCCAACGGGGATGTCTGCTGCTGCGATTTCCTGGTAGCGCGGGCTGCACATTTTCAATTTTGCCGGCAGATTTACCCATAACTGGAATCCCTCCATGTGGTCGTCAACTCCGCGCGGCATTTCCTCATGCATGATGCCCCCGCCTGCGGTCATCCATTGCATATCACCGGCGTGATCTCCCCGGAGTTGCCCATGCTGTCTGTGTGCCGCACGATCCCCGCCAGCATATACGTTACCGTCTCGATGCCGCGGTGGGGATGCATTGGGAAGCCGGCCGGTAATCCAGCGGGTCTTGCGATCCAAAATGGTCAAACAGCAGGAATGGATCAAGGTAATCCAGTTGGCGGGTGGCAATGCTGCGGCGCAGGCGTACCCCTGCTCCTTCCATCACGTACTGCGGTTCGATCACCCTCGTAACTTGGCGAACCTGAATGTTTTCTGTCATCTCACTCCTTTTCATTAATCAAGAGAGGATAATTCGTAAGTGTATGGTTGCTAACTCCATCATAACAAAAAACCGGATTCTTTTCAGAATCCGGGGAGGATGTTTCAAGTACCTGCTAGACATCCAGGTTGCGAACCGCGTGGGCATGCGTGGTGATGAAGCGTGTTCGCGGTGGAACTGCTGATCCCATCAGCATATCAAAGGTGCGGTCAGCCGCTGCGGCATCATCGATCGATACCTGCAGCAAGGTGCGCGTTTCGGGATTCATGGTGGTCTCCCACAGCTGGGCGGGATTCATCTCACCCAGACCTTTATAGCGCTGCATGGTCGCTTTTTCAGCCATGCGCACCCAATTCCTTCAAGATAGCGTCTCTTTCTCGGCTTCATGTATAGACGTATTGCGCGATGTTTGCTTGTGATCGATCCGGTACAGCGGCGGTTGGGCAATGTACATATGCCCTTCTTCGATCAAGCGCCGGCATATAGCGGAAGAAGAATGTCAGCAACAGTGTGCGGATGTGGCTGCCGTCAACATCAGCATCGGTCATGATGATCATCCGGCCGTAGCGCAGGTTCTTGAGGTCAAAGTTGTCGCCAATCCCGGTGCCAAGTGCCGAGATGATGGATTTGATCTCCTCATTGCCCAGGATCTTATCCAGCCGGGCGCGTTCGGTGTTGAGGATCTTGCCGCGCAACGGCAGAATTGCCTGGAAATGCCGGTCGCGTCCCTGCTTGGCAGAACCGCCTGCCGAATTACCTTCCACAATGTACATTTCGGTCTTGCTGCTGTCTCGTCTCCGAACAATCCGCCAGTTTTCCCGGCAGGGTCAGGCTTTCCAGCGCCGATTTGCGGATGACCAGGTCGCGGGCTTTCCGTGCAGCATCACGGGCGCGGGCGGAGGTCAGGCACTTTGATACGATCGCCTTGGCAGCCGCAGGGTTCTCTTCAAGGAATGCGCTGAAGGATTCCCCGATGACCTGCTGGACGTAGGTTTGAACTTCGGGGTTCATCAATTTGACTTTGGTCTGGCTTTCAAACTGCGGATCCGGGTGCTTGATACTGACAATGGCGGTCATACCCTCACGGGTGTCATCCCCGGTAAAATTGGGGTCAGCATCCTTGAGCAGGTTGGTCCGGCGGGCGTAATCATTGATCACGCGCGTGATTGCAGTGCGCAATCCGGTCAGGTGGGTACCGCCATCGATGGTATTGATGGTATTGGCAAATGAATAGACAGACTCATTATAAGAATCAGTGAATTGCACCGCGGTTTCAATGCCGATATGATCGATTTCTTTTTCAACGTAATAAACAGGATGGAGCGTCTCCCGGTTGCGGTTGATGAAACGCACGAAGGAAACAATGCCGCCTTCGAAGAGGAAGGTCGTTTCCCGTTCCGGAGTACGTTTATCCATCAAGTTTGATCAACACATTTCGGGTGACAAAAGCCATTTCCCTGAAGCGCTGCGCCAGGGTTTCAAACTTGTAATCCATCTCCCCTTTGAATATCTCTGTGTCAAAACGGAAGGTTGTTGTTGTTCCTGTTCTGTCTTTTGGAGCTTTACCAATGGCCTTAACCGGTTCCTTGGGGATGCCGCGTTCGTATCGCTGGAAATAGTCCTGTCCATCGCGGTAGACGTGCACTTCGCACCATTCGGAAAGGGCATTGACCGCTGATACACCCACGCCGTGCAATCCGCCGGACACCTTGTAAGAGGAATGCCCGAATTTACCGCCGGCGTGCAGCACTGTCATCACAACTTCCAGGGCTGATTTTTTCTTCTCCGGGTGGATATCCACCGGGATGCCGCGCCCGTTATCCATAACAGTCACGCTGCTGTCTGCATTGATGGTAATTTCGATACGGTCACAAGCGCCTGCCAGCGCTTCGTCGATGGAGTTGTCCACCACTTCATAAACCAGGTGATGCAGGGCTTTTAGATCGGTACCGCCCACATACATACCAGGCCGGCGGCGAACTGCCTCCAACCCTTCCAGAACCTGGATATCTTTTGCACCGTATGATGCGATCTCATTATTGCTCAATGGTTGTTCCTCCACCCATCTGGGCTTTTTTGCGCAAATTCGCAATGGTCTCTGCATTATCCTGCATCCAGCGCAGACCTTCACGGTAATAGATAAAACTCGCGGCTAATAAACCGGCCACAACAAAAGCATGACCCCCGATGCTGAAAAGCATCATCCACGAGTCAGCCTCAGGCAGTACCCAGAGTTTGTTCAACAGTTCGCTGATCAAAGCTGCGGTCATCACAAACAAACCCGTTCCCGGCAGGAAGAAGCGGATCAACTGGATGGAGATCAGGATGGATGGCATGGCTTTCTTTTTCAGCACAAATATGCCGTGGACTGAAAACACCAACGGCATCAACAGCCACAATAGTCCAAATCCAGCCAGCAAGATGAAACACTTGTGCCATTGTGGCATTCAAAAGAGATAGAACCGAGAGGATCAAAAAGATGGGTATGGCAATGAGGATACCCACCCCGAGTAGAAGACAAAAAATAACCACACTATTGATATAAGTAAATAAATAATCCTTAAAGATGAACTTTGGATTTTCTTTATCGGTTTCAAGTGAAATTAGGTAAAAGAACAAGCTCCCAAGTAGAAAACCAACGGTCAGGAAAATGCCAAGGGCAGCCACTGCCCAGTTCACCGAAGGGATTTCAATGATCGGGTTCCAGGATATTGGTGACTCGATGGGAGAGAGCCGCGCGATTAGGCTGGGGATCCCCACCGGAATGGTGCGGACTGCCGTTGCCAGGTTATATTGCTCAAGCAATTGCGCCCAGATGGTTTGTGAGCTCTTGATCGTTTCAGCCATATCTGCAGGACCGATCCGTAGCATTTCTTTCGAAAATTGCGCAACTGTTGGCGAGAGCAGTTCTTTAACCCGCAATTTCGGTCCCAGCCATAAGGCAAGATTTAACACAATTGGGAATAGCAGCAGATAGGCATGGTTGGCAATGGTGTTGAAACCTGCCAGCATTGTCTTAAACATCCGTGGGGGTGTGCCGATCAAGGTAATCTTGGATTGTTCCATATCGGCTTTGATTTTACCATAGTTACCCTTCACCGGATTTGGCTGGTGGAACCGCCCGCAAATCACGCAATCGCAGAGGTAAAATAAAGGTGTGAATGAACATCAGAATTTACCTGATATTGACCGTTTCAGTGTGATCATGGCTTTTGTCCTTATCGCCTATTCGCTGACCGCGGTGATTTCATTTCCAATCCAATCAGTCAATATTCAGCTTCCAGGTTTCCTTCTGGCTGTGGATATTAATTTTCTCACCATCGTCTCGGTCATCGTTGCCGTCATGGCAGCCGCCGGGTGCGACTGGTTGATCAATGGTCACCCCTTTCTTGAAAAAAGTACACGCTGGTACCACTGGCTGATCCCGGCAATGACTGCGCTCGTAATTGGCGTCCCCTTGGATGTGCTCCAGGTAAGTGCAGCCTGGTGGGGAGTATTTGCCCTGGGTGGTATCCTCCTTGCAGCAGTGCTCCTCTCTGAATACATTTCTGTCGACCCTGCAGATAATCGCAGCCCATTGGCCATCATCAGCCTAACTGCTGTATCCCTCGGATTATTCCTGACACTTGCGATCGCCCTGCGTGGATCCGGTCAGCGGCTCTACCTCATCCTGGCTGCTATTGCCCCGGCCAGTTTCCTCGTTGCCGCCAGGTGCCTGATTCTGCGTTTTTCAGATACCTGGAAACCTGTATGGGCTCTCGGGATCGCTATCGTTATAACCGAGACTGCTGCAGGATTATTTTATCTGCCCCTTCTTCCAATCCAGTTTGGGCTCATTCTCCTGGGAATTTTATTCGCTCTGATCACCTTAGCTGGAAATATTGAAGAGTCGCGTAGTTCTGTCAGATTATGGATGGAACCCGCCCTCTTGCTCCTCGTTTTCTGTGTTTCTGGATTATTATTTTTCTAGTAGAAGCACCCTTTTCACTCGATCGGGGTTTCTTTTTCTGTATTTACAAGGAGAAATCTTAATGGTTTTAATGGTGATACTTGCTTTCATTAGTGCTTACCTCATCGGTTCAATTCCGGTTGGGGTGTTCATCGTCAGAGTCTTCACCGGAAAAGATGTGCGCCAGATGGGCAGCGGGCGCAGCGGCGGGACAAACGCCATGCGTTCGGCTGGTTTCGTGGCTGGCATGCTGACTGCGGCGTTTGATGTCGGGAAAGGCATCCTTGCTGGCTTCCTGGCAGGAGTTCTCGTTCCTGGCAGCATCTGGGTCAAGGTCATTTCATTGATCCTTGCCGTCCTCGGACAAATCTATTCGGTTTTTCTACTCGAAAGAAATGAATCCGGTAAAATCATCCTCCGTGGGGGAGCCGGTGGGTCCACCACTCTGGGGGGGGCAATTTCTCTCTGGCCGTTGAGTTGGACCATTATCCTTCCGCTGGTTGTCCTGGTTTACATCCTGATCGGTTATGCTTCAGTGACCACAATAAGCATCGCCCTTTTTTCACTCATCCTTTTCATCTCCCGGGCAATTATCGGAGTTGGCCCCTGGGAATTCATCGTTTATGGCGTAGTTACCCTGGTGATCGTTCTTATCGCATTAAAACCCAATCTTCAGCGCTTGCGCGAAGGTACTGAAAGAACTGTGGGCTTGCGCGCTTATCTGCAAAAGAAATCAGAAAAGAAATAACGGGTAAGAAAAATCCGGCTTTTGCCGGATTTTTTTTTAGTCTGCTGCAGTTTCACTTTCCAGGTTGCGGTAAAGGTGAGCCACGTTGCGCTTGTGCAGCTCTACCCCCAGCCCTGCCAGGGTCACCCTGCTTTTTCCGCAGCTTTCAATGTCAATCTCTGCCAGTGCTTCCAGTGGATCGCGTTTCTTTGCCGCCGCTCGCACAGCTTTGCGCACCGCTGCCAGGTAAGCCAGGTTTTCACGCGTAGCCTCTTCTATTTCACCGCGCAGGATAATATCTCCGTGCCCCTGGACAATATTCTCTAATCCCATTTTTCCAATTCGCTTGATCGAAGCCGCCAGGTCATCCGGGTTTCCATCCACCACATACGGAATCGGCATGAAGGCATCACCCGCAAACAAAACGCGGTCTTCCTCAACCAGCACAGAAATACCGTCTATTGAGTGACCGGGCATTGGTGATAGGATCAAGGTTTTCTTCCCGATCCGCATGGTGAGTGAACCTTCGCTAAACGTCATGTGTGGTTCAACCAATTTAACCTGTTTAAACAGCGGGTTTTGCTTTTTTACGGCTTCAAGGGATGCGTTCCCTTTTTCCAGCATGATCTCTCTGCTGATGGCGTGCGAAATCACGGTTGCGCCAGGGAAAAAGCAGTTGCCCCAGGCGTGGTCAGCGTGGTAATGTGTGTTGATGACGTATCGAACCGGAACTCCCAGGGTCTCTTCAATATAGGAGCGCATTTCAACTGCTTCATCAGGCAGTGCCAGGGTATCGATCACAACAGCCCATTGCGGACCAGTGATCGCCCCGGCCGTCACCTGGGCATATACTTCACTTTGAAACCAGTAAACATTATCCGAAACTCTCTCACGGTGCATGCACAACATCCTTTAATTTATGATTATCTCATTGCAAGTAAAGAGAATAGCACATTTAACGACGAAAAGTCAAAAAATCGCCTTTTTAATCACCAAACCCCGGCAATGCGGGGTTTGAATGAAATTTAGAGTACTTTTGAGAGGAAGAGTTTGGTTCTTTCTTCCTTGGGGTTGCTGAATAGAATTTCCGGTGGCGCTTCTTCGATGATCTGACCCCCGTCCATCAGGATGGCGCGGTCTGCTGCCGCCTTGGCAAAACCGATCTCGTGGGAAACGACCACCATGGTCATTCCTTCTTTTGCCAGGTTAAGCATCACATCCAGCACTTCCTGGATCATTTCAGGGTCAAGCGCACTGGTCGGTTCATCGAACAGCATTATCTTGGGATTCATCGCCAGCGCGCGCGCAATGGCTACACGCTGCTGCTGCCCGCCTGAAAGCTGCCCGGGGAAGTAATTGGCTTTTTCCGGTATGCCTACTTTATCCAGTAATTGGCGTGCCACATTTTCGGCTTCGACCTTGCTGCGTTTGCGGATCACCTTTTGTGCCAGGGTAATATTATCCAGCACTGTCAGGTGCGGGAACAGGTTGAACTGCTGGAATACCATGCCCACTTCAGTCCGTACTGCATTGATGTTTTCTGCGGTATCCAGTGGAATGCCATCAACAATGATTTGGCCTTTGTCAAATTCCTCAAGGCGGTTGATGCAGCGCAATAATGTGGATTTACCCGAACCGGAAGGACCAATGATCAGGACTACTTCCCCTTTTTCTACATTCAGCGACACACCCTTAAGCGCATCCACAAGGCCGAATCGTTTATGTACATTGGAGATTTGAATGATGGGTGCCATGGTTATTTCTCCATCTTAAACTTGCGTTCCATCCAGGTTACCAGGCGGGACGCCAATAGGGTCATCACCAGGTAGAGTAACGCGATCATCACCCAGGTCTGGATGGGGATGAAATTGGCTGCCATAAACTCGCGCCCCCGCCGGGTCATATCCGCCACAGCCACCACTGACACCAGCGAAGAGTCTTTAAGTAAGGTGATAAATTCGTTGCCAACTGGCGGCAGGATCACCCGCACAGCCTGCGGCAGGATCACGTACCACATCGCCTGGAAATAGGTCATCCCCATGCTGCGCGCGGCTTCCATCTGCCCGCGGGAAATGCTTTGGATGCCCGCACGGTAGACCTCACTCATATAAGCTGAATAACCAAATGTCAAACCCAGGATAGCCATGGAGAGTGCATTAGCGTTGTAATCTTGAAACGACTGGATATTGAACCAGTCTCCCAGTGATTGCACCAGTGACGGAAAAGCAAAATACCAGAAGATCAATTGCACCAGCATGGGGATTCCGCGGATCACTTCCACGTAGACCGTGGCAATCCCCTTGATTATCGTCGACTTGGATAACCTGCCCAATGCAACGATCAACCCGAACACCATCACGAGCAGGAAGGATATACCCGTGATGGAAATCGTCGTCCAAATTCCATTTTTAACAAAAAGCAGGATCCTTTGATAAGGATCGGGCTTTAGAAACACAAGCAGGATGATCAGAATTATCACCGCCAGTACCATGAACCACCAGCGGTCGAACTGCATCTTGTTATTTAAATCAGTTTTTTTAGATGTTTTCGACAAGTGAACCTCTTTGGTTGGATTAACAACCTGCGGGGGTAAATACTACCCCCGCAGATTTTGCTTCTTTGTTATTACTTAATGTACTTCTGGGCTAATGTTGCGATGTATCCTTCATCGATTAATTCTTGTAAAGCCTTGTCAATTTTTGTCTGAAGATCGGCGTTCTCCTTGCACATGGCAATGCCATACTGCTCGTTATTAAAGACTTCGCCGACTGCCTTGATCTTTTCCGGATTTGCAGCAATATATCCAAGGGCAACCGGGTTATCAGCGATAACAGCGTCCACACCCTTGTTGGCTAATTCGAGAAAAGCCAGTTCGTAGGAATCGTAGGGTTTGTAGTCCACGTTGGGGATCGTTTGAGCTTCCATCTCACCGGTGGTACCTAACTGTGCAGCAACTTTCTTGCCGTCCAGGTCAGCCAGGCTGTTGATATCCATGGTTTCTGAATTAACCACTACGATCATCCCGGAATCCAGGTAAGGAACGGAGAACAACATCTCTTTTTTCCGGTCTTCAGAGATTCCTATGGCAGCGATTGCAGCTTCGTACTGGCATTCTGATAAACCAGCCAGGACTGAATCAAAAGGAACGTTAACCCATTCGAATTTGATGTCAGCTTTTTCGGCAATGGCATTCATCAGGTCAATGTCAAAACCGATCAAATTGCCAGATTCATCCGTGTATTCAAACGGATTGAACGTGGCGTCAGTTGCCACCTTAATAACAGCGGGTTTTGCACAAGCAGATAGAGAAAACGCAAGTACCAGAACAACAACCAGAACCAAAGATAGACGTTTCACTTCTTTTCTCCTTTTACAACATGTTTTTAGGGATTCCCCACCAATTTTGGAATGGGTGTTTCTTTATTATGGGCTTTTTTCTCGTAATTGTCAATTCTCGCCGTGCTCTATCGAAATTGTAAACCACCTTACAAGCGTGTAAATTCGTTTTAGGATGATTGGACTGTATAATCCAATTGAGGCGAATGATGCAAACCACACGAAATCCTGTTTTTGTTCAATTGGTCCCCAGCCTTATCCTCGGAATCATCGTGGTCATCGGTTTGATGTTCCTTGGTAACTTAAGCGACGTCAGCCAGCATTTCATCGATTTCCGCTGGGAATTCTTTGGGATGGCATTGGGGTTGGCATTTTTCGGCAATACCATCCGTTTCTTGAAACGTGCCATTGCCCTTCGCATTTCCGGAATTAAAGGGTTGTCCTTCCCGAGTTCCATTCAATTATTCCTCGCCAGCCTGCCGCTGGATGCTGCGCCTGCCCGCGTGGGCGATACCTATCAGGGACTATGGCTGTTCAGACTGGCAAGGATGCCCATCCAGCGCCTGACTTCAGTGTACCTGCTTGAACAACTTTCAGACAACCTGAGTATCTTCTTCCTCACCGTATTTGGTGCGCTGGCATACCCTGCTTTTTGGCCGGTTTTCCTGCTCATTTTAGTTCTCTTCCTCACAGCCACAATTTTCCTGCGTATGAAACACAAGGACGGCGAAATGGCTGACATGGAGGAGCGCCTGCCGTTCTACAGGCAGCTTTTGATCGATATTCACTCCTGCATTGACGCTCATCCTGACCTGTTCACCACTGGTCATTTGTCCATCACCTTTTTCCTGGGGGTCGTCTCCCGCGCCGCTGAAGGAGCTGTATTATTCTTCATCCTTGCTGGGCTTGGTCTTACCCCATCCTTAACCCTGGCTGCTACCGCCATCCTGGTTTATGCTTTTTCAGCCAGTATTGCCAACATTACCGCTATACCCGGCGGTTTAGGCGTGGTCGAAGCTTCCATGGCGTTGATGATGACAATACTGCTAAACTTTCAACCTGGAATTGCCGTAACCGCCACCTTGCTTTTTAGGTTGGCAACCTTCTGGATCAACCTTCTCGTTGGATTGCTGGTATGGTCAGTTTCAGGAAGAAGACTTGGCATGTCCGGCGGGGATGGGCAAATTGTTGAAGGTTGATTTCCACAGCCATACATACTATTCGCCAGACAGTCTCACCACCATCGATGAGGTAATTAATGCAGCCCGCAGCACGGGGGTTGGATAGGCTGGTGGTGACCGATCACAATTGCCTTGCCGGAGCTCGTGAGGCTTACGCTGCTGCGCCGGATCTAATCATCATCGGCGAGGAAGTCCAAACCACCCAGGGTGAATTCCTTGCAGCCTATGTAACACAGGAACTCCCCAAAGGGCTGGGATGGCAGGAAGCGCTCAAACGATTAAAAGATCAGAACGCCTTCATCAGTCTTTCGCACCCTTTTGACCCGCAGCGCTCGGGATGGCCTCTTGCGACTTTGATCACCCTGGCCTCCCAGGTGGATGCTATTGAGGTTTTCAATGCCCGCATCTTAAATCAATCACAAAATGAAAGAGCACAGCACTTCGCACAGGAGTACCACCTCGCCGGCACCGCAGGCACAGACGGACATCACCCCTCTGAAATTGGTAAAGCATTCTCCATCGTCCCTGATTTCCACGATGCCGACAGCCTGCGCTCAGCCATCAAGGACGCGGCAGTCGGCGGTAAACTGGCAAGCCCATTTGTTCATTTTTACTCATCCTGGGCTCGCATGAAGAAAAATTTCCTTAGAAATAAATCATTTGCAAATCCAGATTAATAAGGCATACTCCACCAGCACTGACCATTCACACTTGCATATCACTGGAATTTAATATCAAAATCCTCGTGAAAATTAAATCAAAATGATATAAACATTCTGTTTCCATGGATTTTACGCAATATTTATGTACATCATAGTTAACATAATGCTAATATTTATCATCGTATCCGTCCAGTTGAACAAGGAGCATTGATGAGAAAGTTAGTTATCCCCCTTTTATGCTGTTTGCTTGTCTTAACTTCGTTGCTCAGTTCATATAGTACTGTCTCAGCAACTGATCTTGACAATCCTGTGATCACCCCGGTAAGCGGTGACATGGAGTTTTCCACCACAATAGTTTCCACTTCGAGTCTTCCTGGAATCACTGAGTTACCAGGCGGAATGCTGGTACCAGTAGGGTTTCCCTCTGGTGAGGCACAATTCCAGGGAAATGGCATTCGCATTTCAGAATTTGAAACAGGTAAAGCTACTGTATGTTTCAGCATCACTGGAACAGAGGTTGGGTGGGGTGGAAAAGTCGGGTTGTGGGATGGCGAAAAATGGATCATGGTTCCCACAACCATCACTAGCTATGAAGAGAACCTCGTCAGCAGCGCCTGCGCCACCATAACATCTGGTGGCACTTATGCATTCATTAGGTGGGTTGCTCATCCAGAATTACTACCTGGCTGCGAATATGATACAAGCAAATGGAGATTAGGCACGTGGCCCGATAATGATTCCTTGAGATTTTGGATTGAAGGCATGGAAAATGTTGCCTACGGCACCATGGTTTACTACAGAGTTTTAGGTATGGACCCGGCTGGCGGTCTCACTGGTGCAACCAGCGGAGAAGGATTTGTAGGCAATTTTGTTCCTGGTGATGCTGATTTCATCGATTACACTTTCTATAATGACGTCAATGTGAGAGTAAGAGTCCTCGTCTTTGTCGGAAAATGCCGATCCGTTTTTGATAAAGACCTCATTGCCAATCCGATAAATGAACCTGCCACCTGATTGATTTCTATGAAAAAAGCAGGAGATCTTTCTCCTGCTTTTTCATTTCATCAGGTGCAATAAGGTTATCACTATTCTCGACAGGAACAAATTAAGATAAAATAGAAAAATCACTGGGGCGATGGCGGAATAGGCAGACGCAACGGACTTAAAATCCGTCGGTGGTGACACTGTGAGGGTTCGACCCCCTCTCGCCCCACAAAATTGTAATCGGTACTCGTAATGAAAAACTAATTTCCATCACACTAAACCAAGTAAAAAGTGCAGTTTGCCTTCAAACATCTCAATTCGATGATATTGAATTCGGCTAATTTGTGCAATAATGTTGATAAGCCTATTAACTGGTTCAGGTTGGAATAGACCATATGCGAGAAGACAAAGGCAATTCTATCGATTTTTGGACAATATTCCTCGTCGTGGTTTTAGTGGTATTGGTAATATTTGTTTGGAAGAATTATCCAATTTTGAAACAATCCGGTTTTGATTTTTCCCTGATTTTTCCCCCAATCGGGGATCTCGGCTCATCGATCAGTTCAGGGATTGGAAGATTCGGCGGTCATTAAAGCAGTCTGTCATCATCGGATTGAGAATCTTCCCCACGATTGTAACTTGCCGGACTTCTCTCATCAGTTTGGGTTGATCGTGATCGTAACCCTTTCGTTCTCTTTTCCCGTCATGCTCACGTCATAAAACCCCAGTCTGTCTGTCTGTTCCTTGCGCAGGGACGCGCTGAGGTGCTCCGTCGCCCAATCTGTGAATTCCTGTCCATAAGCCTGTGTCAGCACGAGGTTTACAACTTGCATGTCAAGCACGCCTCTAGCGCTGGCAACAGCTTGGATGGAAAAAGTACCGTCATCATTGACTTTCGCGATTGTCTGGGGGTTGTAAAGTTCATAAGATGTGCAGGCTACAGTACAGTAATTGCGCGTCTGGTGAAAACCGTTATTGATTAAAAACTCCGCAAAAGGCGGTGGGGTCGGTGTTGGTCCGGTAGCGGCGGGATCAGTGGAATTCGTATTTGGTGCGCAGGCTGCCAGCATGATGATTGCCAATGAAATTATGGTAAATTTTTTCATTTTTTCCCGCCTTTCAATTGTCGCTTGCCGAAATGTAAATAGCCAAATTCCCTCGCCTTCACACTTTGGCTTTAATCAATATTGACCGATGCCTGATATCCAAAACGCCACCACAACAATAATAAATACAGTCAAAAGAACAATCGTGAGCTTCAATGCGGTCTTCCGTCCCTTGCGAATCTCATAGAAAATTGCTGCGCCAAATAAAATTAATAACAGAGCTGCAAGCCACAAGCATTCACCCGCTTATTCGAAATTCGGTTCTGAAAAGGAATTAAAGATATTATAGCAACTTTGATGGAAATTGATACCACAAGCCATCCACTTCCCCACGAATGAGTATGTTAGCAAAATCGAGTTCATTCTCTTATGTGCAGGAAAGACCAAAATGTAAAATGATCAAAAACTGTATAATGGCTATTGGTGTTATTAAGGACATAGCTTTGGCACATTTAGCTAAAGAATAGAATCAAATCCTTAGGTCTGGGATAAAAAACCATGTTAAACAAACTCAAATATTTCGTCATCGGTTCTCCCCTCCCCAGTGAAATGTTAAAGGAAAAACGCCTGAATAAGGTGAGAGCGCTGGCTGCCTTCTCCCCTGACGCTCTTTCTTCTGTTGCCTATGCCAACCAGGAAATCTTTCTTGGGTTGGCCATTGCAGGATCAACCGGCTTATCCCTGCAATTTCCTATCGCGCTGGGAATCACCATACTGCTTGGGATAGTCTCACTTTCTTATGCGCAGACGATCCAGGCATATCCTAGCGGTGGCGGTTCGTACGTTGTGGCTCGCGAAAACCTGGGGACCTACCCCGGACTGGTGGCAGGCGGTGCGCTTCTAATTGATTACATATTAACCGCAGCAGTCAGCTTAACTGCCGGCGTGGCAGCCATTTCCTCAGCTTTTCCATTTCTTTGGCCCTATAAGGTCTGGGTTGCTTTAGGCTTGCTGGTCGTCATCACCTTGTTGAACATGCGCGGGTTACGCGAATCAGGTACAGTCTTACTACTTCCGGTCTATCTTTTCCTGTTTGCTTTCATCAGCATGCTCCTGTACGGCGGCATATTAGCGATCATCCAGGGATCTCCAACACCGCTTGTAACAACTGCGCCAAATATGATCGAGCCCCTGGGGTTGTTACTCATTATGCACGCGTTCTCAGCCGGGTGCACTGCCCTCACCGGGATTGAATCCATCAGTAACGGGGTGCCGGCATTTCGCCCGCCAGAGTGGCTTAACGCCCGCAAAACACTCGTCGTCATGGCCATTCTGATGGGAATTCTTTTCCTGGGCAGTATGGGGCTAACCCAATTTTTCGGAGTGGTCGCCAATTCTCCGGAAACTATTTTATCCGCCCTTGCTCACAAAATACTTGGCAACGGTATTTTTTACTACATCGTTCAATTTTCTACACTCATGGTCCTTGCAGTTGCAGCCAACACCAGTTTTGCAGGTTTTCCTCGTGTTGCAGCTATTATGGCAAAAGACAAGTTCATGCCGCGGCAATTGTTCAATGTCGGTGACCGCCTGGTTTTTCAAAACGGAATTCTCCTCCTCACAGGACTCACCGCTTTATTGATTATTATATTTAATGGTGACTCGCACGCCTTGGTTCCGCTTTTTGCCGTTGGCGCTTTTACAGCATTTACCCTTTCACAATTCGGAATGGTATTTCACTGGATTCGGGCAAGAGAAAAAGGTTGGTTATTAAAATCCGCGATCAATGCAGTAGGAGCCTTGGTCACAGCAGTCACATTGGTGATCATTAGTATCAGTAAATTTGCCCAGGGTGCGTGGGTATCCTTGCTCGTGATTCCCATGCTCGTTTATTTATTCGCCCAGGTACGCAAACACTACGCCCGCGTATCGACTGAACTATCCATGCATGGTTTACCTCCCTCCTTGCGCCCATGGTCAACCCCGCGCGTGGTGATTCCCATTTCAGGTGTCCATCGCGGCATGGTGGATGCGGTGAATTTTGCTCGGTCGATTACTGACAATGTGACTGCGGTCTTTATTGATATTGACCCGGGGCCTGATGAAGACGAATTACGCAAGCGCTGGAACGACTGGTTCCCTGAGGTTAAGTTCGTTGTTGTCCAATCTCCATACCGGTCGCTTGTTGAGCCCCTGCTGACCTACCTGGAAACAACCGATATGGAACATAACGACGGTCAACAGGCAATCCTCGTCCTACCTGAACTGATTCCCGGATCCAGTCTGCAGGAGATTTTGCATAATCAATCCGCGGAAGAAATTAAGAAAGCCCTTCTATTCCAGCGCCGCAGGCACGGTCTCCAAAGGATCATCATTGATGTACCATACCATCTGGACAGGTGATTTGAGACGAATTGTTATTTCTTTCGCATGAACCATTGCGTAATATCCTTAACTTAATTATTTGCGCTCAAATTGGTTCTGAATATGTTCTTTGTAGAGATATGTTTTTGAGGCTGCGGTATTTGGAAGAATAGGGTGGGCTTCTTACTCCTTAACGGACTTTCCATTTTCTCATCTCTGTTTATCCCCATGTTAACCTTACTACTTCCAACCGCCGGCTTCGGGTTATGGATTACTCGACCCTTCACCCGTAACCACAGTCACTCCGCTCTGCTTTCCATCACCCTGGCACTCCCTCTTGGGACCATCACCATTTCGATTTTATTTCTGGGATTCCTTGCACTCCCCCGCCTTTGGCCGCCAGCCCTGGTAGTTGGCGCATGGATCATTGCAGTTGGCGGGCTCGGGCTCCTCGTTGCCTGGATGGTCTCCCAGGGTCCCGAATCGATTCGGCGAGCCCGCTGGCTGCCTCTGGCTGCCGGCGTTGGTGCTTTCCTCCTTCTGCTCATCCTGCGTCTGGCGTTCCTGCGTGGTTTAATCGCCCCGCCTTATGCGGATTCAACCTACCATTACCTGCTCTCCACGCGCCTGCTTGATTCTTCGATCCCGCTCAACGCGGTCACCGCCGGCAGTTACTACCATCTTGGTTTTCACGTAATTTCATCCTGGCTGGCAGCGCTCACCCGGTTGGACCTGTTAATCATACTTCCTCTCGTTGGGCAGCCTGTTTCTCCTTGAAGCGCTCGACGTCACCGGCAGGTGGGCGCTCATTGACCCCGATACCCCCATCAATCCGAACCCGAACTGTATCATTGACCCGGATCCGCCTACCTTGACTCACATCGATGATGAAGTTACCTGGGGTGTCACCGGGCTTGAACATTGCAGTGTCGTTGATCCCGATCCGCCATCGGTCCGGCGCTCTATTCGCTGCTGGATACGCCTGGATATCGGCCGCGCCGAAGGACAGCTCGGTGACCTGCCGCGTCTCTTCGTCCCGCTCATCCTCACCCCCACGCCTACTCCTACGCCAGTGCCGCCTGTATCTACATATTGCTCAATTTATAAAACGAGTGACGATTGTAATAACCGAAATCCAAAAAGGTGTTATTGGTCAGGAAACGCATGCCTTGATCGACCTTAGTACATTCTTCCAGTCAATTTAGATTCAACCATATCAAAAACCGCCCCTCATATGAGGGGCGGTTTTATTTGTCAAACAGTGTCTTACTTGCCGAGGATCTTGTACATCCCCGTGCCGCAAACCGTGCATTTGCCTTTGAGTGCTTTTCGGCCGTTCTTCATGGTAACGGTTGCAGTATCTTTCATTTCTCTCTTCATTTTACATTTCATGCAATATCCAATTTCTGCCATATTATCCTCCTGTTATTGGTTGTTCCGGAGAGAAGGACTTCCCTTCTCATAAAGTCAGTATAGCATAGAAAAATCGACTACGAATGACCAATTTCAATTCCTGTCAAGCAGTTTTTACCCCCTTTTTTTCTTGCATTTCCGACCAAAATGGTCTTTAATTAGGGTTGGTCAATCAACCTACAAGGAGCCTGTTATGAGCCCGAACCAACTTTTTACCCGTAAAGCCTTCACTCCCACCCCGCTCAACCGCCGCGCACCTGTTCCGTCCGATATCGATATCGCCCAGGAAGCCACTCTCAAACCCATCACCCTCATTGCCGAAGAACTCGGATTGCTGCCCTCCGAGATCGAGCAGTACGGCGATACCAAAGCCAAGGTGCGCCTGGAAGTGCTCCAGCGCCTGCACCATGTGCCGGATGGCAAGTACATTGATGTGACAGCCATCACCCCCACCCCGTTGGGAGAAGGAAAAACCACCACCACGGTCGGTCTCAGCCAGGCGCTTGGTGCGCACCTCAACAAACGCGTTATCACCTGCATCCGCCAGCCCTCGCAGGGTCCCACCTTCGGCATCAAGGGCGGAGCTGCCGGCGGGGGTTATTCGCAGGTGGTTCCCATGGAGGAATTCAACCTGCACCTCACCGGTGACATTCACGCCATCACTGCTGCCAATAACCTCATGGCAGCCGCCATCGATGCGCGCATGTTCCACGAATCCGATGCCACCGATGAGCAGTTGTTCAATCGCCTCTTACCGCTGGATAAGAGCGGTAAACGCCACTTCACCAAAGGCATGGTCGTGCGCTTGGAAAAACTTCGCCTCACCGCCGCCGATCCCGAAGAACTCTCTCCTGAAGATCGCCGCCGTCTTTGCCGCCTGGATATCGACCCGGAGTCCGTCACCTGGCGCCGTGTGCTCGATACCTCCGATCGCTTTCTGCGCGGGATGACCATTGGCAAAGGTCCGGAGGAAAAAGGCTTTACCCGTGAGACCGGTTTTGATATTACTGTAGCATCCGAGATCATGGCCATCCTGGCGCTCACCACCAGCCTCAAGGATATGCGCGAGCGCCTCGGTAAGATCGTCATCGGCATCAGCCGCGGTGGCGACGCCGTCACCGCTGAAGACTTGGGGGTAGCTGGTGCCATGACCGTTCTCATGCGTGACGCCATCAAGCCCAACCTGATGCAGACGGTGGAAGGCACACCCGTGTTCGTGCACGCCGGACCTTTTGCCAATATCGCCCACGGCAATTCCTCCATCCTCGCTGATAAGATCGCCCTCAAACTGGCGGACTATGTCATCACGGAATCCGGATTTGGTGCCGATATGGGCATGGAAAAATTTATGAATATCAAGTGCCGCTACTCCGGGCTTGTCCCGTCCGTGGTGGTGCTGGTAGCTACTGTGCGTGCGCTCAAGATGCACGGCGGTGGTCCCAGAGTCGTTGCCGGCAAACCATTGGATGCCGCCTACACCGCAGAGAATCTGGACCTGCTGCGCGCTGGTATGGGCAATATGCTGCATCATATCAAGACCGCGCGTAAGTTCGGTGTTCCCGTGGTGGTGGCGGTCAATCGCTTCCTCACCGATTCACCGGCTGAACTGGAATTGATCCGCAAGGCCGCCATTGAAGAGGGCGGCGCGGAGGACGCGGTCATTTGCGAACACTGGGAAAAAGGCGGAGAAGGTGCCGTGGACCTGGCTGAAGCCGTCGTCAAGGCTGCCGAACAACCCGCGCATTTCAAATTCCTCTACCCGCTGGAGTGGACCATCAAGCAGAAGATCGAGATCATCGCCAAAGAGGTTTACGGCGCTGACGGTGTCGATTACCTCCCCGAAGCTGAAGAACGCATCGCTGACTACACCCGCCTGGGGTTTGATAAACTCCCCATCTGCATGGCCAAAACCCATCTCAGCCTCTCGCATGACGCTGCCCTTAAAGGCGTTCCCACGGGTTTCCGCATCCCCATCCGCGATGTACGCGCCTCGGTTGGTGCCGGCTTCCTCTACCCGCTGCTGGGCACCATGTCCACCATGCCCGGTCTCCCCACCCGCCCCATTTACATGGAGATCGATATCGAGACCGACACTGGCAAGATCATCGGGTTAAGTTAGTGTAGGGGTGTTCGCCGAACGCCCGCCCGATTATTTTACATTCGAAACTAGTATTGAACAATTAAAACCGGGAATCTATTACAGATTCCCGGTTTTTGCTCTGTTTCTAAACCCGGTTTCTTGGCATTTCGAAACCGGGTTTTTTGCCCTTTTTATTGCTCTTGTAGGGGCGTTCGGCTGAACGCCTCTTTTTCATCAGTCTTTTTTGGATTCAACCTCCACGAAGCTAGGGATTGCCGATCTCCTGCACCATGATGTCATCGAAAAGTACGATTATTGGTTCAGGCTCATAGGATACGGCGGAGAGCGCGATATCCCCGCTGGCGAAGGTGTCATCAATAACCTCCGCCACAAATTCATCGTTCACCAGGAAGGAAAAGTGATTCCCCTCGCAGATCGCGGTCAGGTGGTTGAGAGTCCCGTCAGTTTTTATAGCATCAACCTTGATCCAATCCTGCAGGCTGCTTCCCTGTTGATCCAGGAAGAATACAATACCCGCATACCCATCTGAAGATATTCTGAATCCGTACCCATCTCCGTTGGATTGCACCCGGCAGTCCACGCCAAAAGCGTCATTCAGGTTGGCTGCCGTCTGTTGAACCACCGCATCCACTTCGATCCGGATGTTGCTGTAATCCACCCCTGCCACCCCCCAGTTGTATTCTTTCTCGATTAAAGCCTCCACCAGGTAACCGCCCTGGTCGTAATCCGCTCTTCCATACTCACTGGAATAAGACTCCCACCCGCTGCTGATATCACTGAAATCATCCTGCATCAGCAAGGTTGCTTCCAGCTCATGCGTTCCAAGCGGTGTAGCCTGTACTGGCTCCGGCTGTAACCGACACCGGTTTGCCGGAGAGTGTGGCAACCTGCATTCCCCGCCCGGATCTGCAGCTTCGTTGTTGCTCCCTGTGTTATTTGAGCAGCCGCTGACAAGAAGAGTGATCAGGATAAAACTAAGTATTGGACGAGTCTTTTGCATGCTGACCTCTTGTTTTTAATTGGATTAAGCATACCCAGTTTGAGATTGGAAATCAAGTTATCTGATCTGGTTTCGATTTATAAAAACCGGGAATCTTTTTACAGATTCCCGGTTTCTGCTCTGTTTGTAAACCCGGTTTCTTTGCATTTCGAAACCGGGTTTCTGCACTTATAAGCCCTGTTTCTAGCACTTAATAAGTTCTTTGCATAAGGTGTGATTCCCTTTATACCTGCCTCAGGATGCACACCTCATCCCCTTCCAGCGCCAGCCAGCCGTTCACTATGCCGGGTGTAGTTTCCCTTTTATTCGAAAGCAGCAGTTCCCATCTGGCGTTGTTTAAGCTTCGTCCCAGCGCCAGTTTTACTTTGCGTTTTCCAAAATTCAAAGCCACCAGTACGGTCTGGTCACCGTACTGCCGCAGGTACCCCATCACCCGCCTTGGTTCAAAGGTGATCGCCATAAAGCTGCCGCGCCGCAATGCAGGGGTTTCCTTGCGAATTTTCAATAATTTCCTGTAAAAATTCAACAGCGATGCAGGATCTTTCAACTGTGCGCTCACGTTGCGGGAGACGTAGTTACCGTGTACCTTGAGCCAGGGCTTGCCGCTGGTAAACCCGGCGTTGGCAGAATCATCCCACTGCATCGGGCTGCGGCAGCCGTCCCGCCCCACGTTGATCGGCCAGTAATGCTTCCCCACCGGGTCCTGGATCTCGGAACGTTTCAACCGGATATCCCGCATTCCGATCTCTTCGCCGGCGTACAGGAACGGCGTACCGCGCAGGGTCAGCAGCATCCCTGCAGCCACCTTAAGCCGCTCGTCATTCTCCGGAGCCTTGAACCGCGTGGCGCTGCGGGGATTATCATGGTTATTCAATACATAAGTCGGCCAGGAATCCTCAGGCATCACTCCTTCCCATTCCTGGATGGAGCGCAGGAATCCCGCCGGAGCCCATTTGTTGTGCATGAACGAAAAATCAAACGCCGCGTGCAATTTGCCTTCACCGCTGTATTCCGCTGCGGTCTTCATGTCAGACATGAAGGTTTCCCCCACCGCGTAGCGTTCGGGGTAACGGTCCAGTGTGGAACGGATCTCGTTCACCACCCCCATCATTTCCGGCTGGTTGGTATCGTAGAGGTGATGTTGTGCGTCAAAAGGTCGCCTTCCGGGTTTGGTGGGGTTGTCGCGGAACTGGGCGTCTTTGAAATATTCATTGAACACATCCAGTCTGAAACCATCCACGCCGCGCTCTGCCCAGAAAGTAAAAACAGAGATCATTTCCGTGCGTACCTCTGAGTTGCGCCAGTTCAGGTCGGGTTGTTCCTTAACGAACATATGATAGTAATACTGTCCTGTTGCCTCATCATATTCCCAGGCTTTGCCGCCAAAAATGGACTGCCAGTTGTTGGGGGGTTGTTTGTTTCCTTTAGGGTCGCGCCAGATGTACCAGTCACGGTATTCGCTTTCCTTTGAGCGCCGCGATTCCAGGAACCAGGGATGCTGGTCAGAGGAGTGATTCAGCACCAGGTCCATGATCACCCGGATGCCTCGTTTATGCGCTTCCCTGATCAGCAGGTCGTAATCCTGCAGGCTGCCGTACTTCGCATCGATATCCTTGTAATCTGAAACGTCATAACCAAAGTCCTTGTCCGGTGAAGGATTGATCGGGGAGAGCCAGATGGCGTCGATCCCCAGGTCAGCCAGGTAATCCAGTTTGCCCATCAAGCCGGGGATGTCACCGATGCCGTCCCCGTTGCTGTCAGCAAACGAACGGGGATAAATTTGATAAATAACGCCGTCCCGCCACCACAGGTAATCTTTGCTCATTCAAAGCTCCAATTTTTTATTTATTATACATTCTGGGGTTGCATCCAACGATAAATCACGCTTGTTACCCTTGAAAACACTGCTGACTTGTGGTAATATTCACTTGTTCGGCAACATCGTTATCGTCAACACCGAGAAGTGGGCAACCCCCACTTTTCTTATTATCATAATGGAATAACCGGGTAATTGTTCAAACAGGTGGAGAAAAAGAAACATGAAGAACGAATTTATGCTCGCTTTCAATGAAGTCCTTGAAGAAAAGGGTCTCCCCAAAGAGGTCATTCTGACCGCTTTGGAATCCGCCATGGTATCGGCCTATCGCCGTTCCGTCATCGTCCCCACCAAGCAGCACATCGAAGCCAAGGTTGATCCCGAAACCGGCGATGTGATGATCTACGCGGAAAAGGAAGTGGTTGAGGAGATCAATAACGAACCCACCGAAGTCACCCTTGAAAACGCGCAAAAACTTTTCCCTGAAGCCGTATTGGGAGACATGGTCCTCGTCGAAGCCACACCGGCTGATTTTGGCCGCGTTGCCGCCCAGACCGCGCGCCAGGTGATCCAGCAGCGCATCCGCGATGCGGAGCGCAAATCCCAGGTTGATTTTTACGAAAAACAGTTGGGCGAGATCGTCAGCGGTACCATTCAGGCTGTCGGTGCCACCGGTCTCACAGTTGGTTTGGAATTAAAAGCCGAAGCCGCCATGCCCCGCAAGGAAATGATCCCCGGCGAGCGTTTTCACATTCACGACCGCGTCCGCGCACTGGTTTCCGAAGTAAAGGAAAATCAGCGCGGTCCGCAGATTATCCTCTCCCGCACCCACCGCAATTTCCTCCGCCGTCTGCTCGAGAATGAAGTCCCCGAGATCTTCCACGGCATCGTCGAGATCCGCTCCATCGCCCGTGAACCCGGGCAGCGTGCCAAGGTGGCTGTTTCTGCCACTCAGCAGGGTATTGACCCGGTTGGCGCCTGCGTGGGTATCCGCGGAGTGCGTATCCAGGCAATCGTCCGCGAGTTGCACGACGAGAAGATTGACGTCATTGAATGGAATCAGGACCCCGCGCTCTTTATTGCCAAAGCCATCAGTCCCGCCAGGGTCAGCGGTGTCTACCTTAATGAACAAAAAACCACCGGCGGGAAAACAGCCTCCGTTGTTGTCCCTGAAGACCAGTTAAGCCTGGCCATCGGTCGTGACGGGCAGAACGCCCGCCTGGCTGCCAAGCTCACCAATTGGCGCATTGATATCAAGAGTCTGCCAGAAGCCGCCTCTGAATCTTTGGTGAAGTTGCGCACCGATCCATCATTTGCCGCCATGCTGGCAACGGAAGAGGAAGCCGCCGTCAAGGTCGAGGAATTCCTCGCCCGCAAGGCAGATGGCCGTCCCCTCTCTCCTGAAGAATATGACTTCATGACGAAGTTTGTCGACCGTGTCGAGAAGAAAGCCACCGCCAAGACTGCCGAACAAAAACTGGCAGAAGAAGCACAGCTATCCGAGATTCGCAAGCTGGTTCCTGCATCCGCATTTGAGAAGAGCATTCTCGATAGTGGTTTGCCGGAGCACGTCGGCTTCATTTTACAGGAAGCCGGTTACTTCTCCATTGGGGATGTCGCCGTCCAGATGAAACTTGACCAGGACCAGATTTTGCGCCTGCAGGGTATCGGTGAACGCGCCCTGGGGAACATCACCACCCTTATGGCAGCCATGGATGAGCAGCTCATCGCTGATCAGGAAGCCGCCCTCTTGAAGGCGCAGGAACCCCAGCCGGAAGTCGTGTTGGAACCTGAGGTCACAGCCGCCGTCGAAGAAGTCGCTCCGGTTGAAGCCCTTGCTGAATCAGAAGCCGCAATAGTTGAAGCAGTCGAGGGAATTCCCGCCCCTGTGGTTGAAGAGGAAGAAGAAATCTCCCTGGCTGAAATTTTCACCTTGCGCCCCGAAGTATTGGATACAGCCGCCTTGGTCACTGATGAAGATGAAAGTGACGAAAGCGATAAGAAAAAAGGCAAGAAAAAGAAGAGCAAACACGTTGTGATTACCTACGACGAAGACCGCGATGCCACCACAGTAACCAAGCAGCACAAACGTGGTGCAGCCGGTTGGGAAATTGAAGAGTAAGAGCGAGAGGACAGGTGTCTAAACAAGCACAAAAACGAGTGAAGCACATTCCACAAAGAACCTGCATTGGTTGCAGAACGGTTCTCTCCAAACGGGAACTGATCCGCATCGTCCGTTCAGAAAAAGGGATTTTTGTGGACCCCACCGGGAAGGCCGCAGGACGCGGCGCTTATGTGCATGCCATTCGCAAGTGCTGGGAGCAAGCGATAAAAGGACCGATCAATGGCGCGTTGAGAATTGAGTTGACAGCGGAAGATCGCGAAAAACTCAAGGAATTCATGGCAACTCTGCCGGCAGCAGATGGAACTGCGGAAGGTACAGCAGCATTACCCAACTCCTCCGCAGACCAGGGGAACCCCAAATGATCGGTTGATCTGAATCCACTTGCTCAGAAGTACCACAAGTCACTCTTGCCATTGGAAATTTTAATAGTGTGATTGGCAGGATTAATCAGGGGGCACATTCAGGAGGTGCGTTATGAGCGAGGACCAAAGTAAGTCAATTGAATTTCCGGTGAGTCTCACCGTTCGGGACCTGGCGGTAAAAATGGATGCCAGTCCCATTCAGGTAATCAAGATCCTGATGTCAAATGGCGTAATGGCAAACATCAACCAGGTAGTCGATTTCGATACTGCGGCAATTGTGGCATCCGAACTCGGTTTCGCAGCCGTCCCCGAAGCCAGGGAAGAAGATGCCATTGCCGTTGATACCAGTGAAATTCCTTTATGGCGCCGCATCATCATGGACGAAGACCCCAAGAAGCTCGTCAAACGTCCTGCAGTGGTTACCATCCTTGGTCACGTTGACCATGGCAAGACCACTCTGCTGGATGCCATGCGCCATACCAATGTCGCCAGCGGAGAAGCCGGCGGCATTACCCAGCATATCGGCGCATACCAGGTTGAACAAAAGGGGCGTCAGATCACCTTCCTGGATACTCCCGGGCATGCGGCTTTTACAGCCATGCGCGCCCGCGGTGCCCAGGGAGCAGATATCGTCATCCTCGTTGTTGCTGCTGAAGATGGCGTTATGCCCCAGACCAAGGAAGCCATCGCCCACGCCAAGGCCGCCCGCGTGCCCATCATTGTCGCCCTCAACAAGATTGACCGCCCTGATGCCAACCCTGATTTCGTCAAGCATCAACTGGCTGAACTCGGACTCGTCCCCGATGAGTGGGAAGGCAATACCCTGGTCGTTCCTGTTTCTGCCAAGTTAAAACAAGGCCTCGAAGACCTCCTCGAAGCCATCCTGCTCGTCAGTGACAGCATGGAAATCCAGGCCAATCCCAATGGCAAGGTATTCGGCACCGTCATCGAAGCCCAGATTGATAAGACTCGTGGTGTCATTGCCACGCTGTTGGTTCAAAATGGCACCCTTAAGGAAGGCGACACCATCCTCTCTGGTACCACTTATGGGAAGATTCGTGCCATGTTTGACTACAATGGCAAGAAGCTCCATACTGCCGGTCCTTCGTTCCCTGTCCAGATTCTCGGGTTGGGTGAAGTACCGCCTGCTGGAGACGTCTTCCAGGTTGTCGCCAATGAAAAGGAAGCCCGCGCGATGATCCAGGTTAACCAGGATGAATTGAGGAATAAACAAATCACTTCCTCCAAAATTACCCTCGAGCAGTTGTTTGAAAAAGTGCAGGCTGGGGAGATCCGCGAACTACCCGTCATTGTCAAAGCTGATGTTCAGGGTTCAGTCGAACCCATCGTCAATTCGCTTAACGAACTCGGTCAGGGTGAGATCAAGATCAATATTGTTCACGCCGAGACCGGCAACATCAGTGAGAGTGATGTGATGCTCGCTGCCGCCACGAAAGCCATCATTCTTGGTTTCAATGTGGATGCTGAAGTGACCGCCCGCAATCTCGCTGACCAGCAAAATGTCTCCATCCGCCTGTATGAGATCATCTACCGTATGTTGGAAGACGTCGAGAAAGCCCTCAAAGGCATGCTCGAACCTGAAGTAAAAGAGATCCCAGTCGGGCAAGCCCAGGTACGCGCCATCTTTAAGATCAATAAAGTCGGCACCATCGCCGGCTGCCGTGTGACCCAGGGCGAACTGCGCCGCAATACCCGTGTGCGCGTCATGCGCAATGGCACCAAGGTCTTTGACGGCGAGGTTTCCTCTCTTAAGCACGAGAAGGATGATGTCAAAGAAGTCCGCCAGGGGTTTGAATGCGGCGTCACGCTCAAGAACTTCAATGAACTCCTCGAAGGCGACATTCTTGAAGCATATATTATTGACAAGACCGGCTAAGGCAATCGCCGGAAAAAGGGTTTTAGTATGCCAACTCCATTAAGATTATCCCGCATCGGTGACCGCTTCCAGCAGGAGCTTCGCACTCATGTTGGTTAAAGGCGAGATCCGTGACCCGCGTCTGGCGGGGATAACGGTTACCGAAGTCAAAGTCGACCGCGAGCTTTCTTATGCCGAGATATTTGTCTCAGCAGTGGAAGGCAGTTCGCGCGCCAGTGAAATTCTGGAAGGGCTCGAACGCGCCAGCGGATTCATCCGCAAGACCCTGTCCGATCGCATAGAATTGCGTTCCTTCCCGAGGCTGCGCTTCCATTGGGATCCAACTCCTGAAAAAGCAGATCGCATTGAACAATTATTGATAGAAATAAAAAAAGAAGATGAAAAACGAAAACAACAGTGAAATAACCGTTTCCCAAATTCGGCAGGCAATTGTCGCCGCGGATAAAATTGGTATCGCTGCTCACATCCGCCCGGATGGTGACGCCATTGGTTCCTTGCTCGGTCTCGGCCTGCCATTGATCGCTGCCGGAAAGACTGTCCAAATGGTCCTCCGTGATGGAGTCTCCAACACCTTTCGCCACCTGCCCGGCTCAGAGTTGATCAAGAAATCCTTCGCAGATCCATGCGATCTCTATATCGTTGTGGATAGCTCCGACCTCCCGCGTACTGGCGGAGTGCTGCTCGACCGTCAATTTGATATTTGTATCGATCATCACATTACCAATGACCGTTTTGCCCGCATTAACTATGTGGATGCAGACGCGGTAGCAACAGCCGCCATCCTCGCGGAGTTGATTCCCCAACTGGGATTTACCATCGATAAACCGGTCGCCAGTGCGTTGTTGACCGGCATCTTGAGTGATACCATCGGCTTCCGCACCTCGAACATGAATGCCCGCGCATTAAGAATTGCCGCCTCTCTCGTGGAAAAAGGCGCTGACATTCATTCTCTCTATAATAAAGCGCTCATCACCCGCCCCTTCGAAGCTGCCAAATACTGGGGATTCGCCCTCAGCCGTCTGCAGCACAAGGATGGTGTCGTGTGGACCACATTGACTCTTGAAGACCGCAAGAATTCGGGGTATAAACAAGATGATGATGCAGACCTAACGAATCTGCTGTCGGCTATCGAAGAGAGCCGGGTTTCAGTACTGTTCGTTGAACAAAGTACAACGCATACCAAGGTGAGTTGGCGTTCCATCCCTGGAGTGGATGTGAGCGTCCTTGCTACTGAATTTAAGGGCGGCGGGCATGCCGCAGCTGCAGGTGCAGATTGTCCCGGTACTCGCCAGGAAGTTGAAGAAAAAGTGCTTGCCCGGACAATGGCTTATCTACGTTCAATTGAAAACGGAACGTTCAGGGGTGAAATAAACAGAGAGAACGGAGAGGGAAAATGAACGACCAGTCCAACGACAGATTTGACGTAAAAAATACAATTTCAGGGGTTTTAGTGGTTGATAAACCCGTCGGTATGACGTCTCACGATGTAGTCCAGGCGGTTCGCCGCGGTAGCAATATTCGTCGCGCCGGGCATACTGGTACCCTGGATCCGCGGGCTTCAGGTGTGCTCGTCATTCTCTTGGGTCCAGCCGTACGCTTAAGTGAATATGTGGCTGCATCAGATAAACGTTACCAGGCAGTCATTCAACTCGGCACCACTACCGATACATATGACGGCGACGGGCGCACCACCTCTACCTCCTCACCCATGGATGTAACAGAAGAGCAATTTAATACCGAGTTGCAGAAATTTGTCGGGCGCATCGAACAGGTTCCCCCGCCTTATTCCGCCATCAAGGTACAGGGTCGCAAAGCCTACGACATGGCCCGTGCCGGCGAACAATTTGAACTTGAGCCGCGCATCATTGATGTCTACAGTCTTGAACTCCTCGAGTGGGCACCTCCTGAAGTGGTCATCGATGTCAATTGTTCCTCAGGCACCTATGTGCGCTCCTTAGCCCACGATTTGGGTCAGCGCCTTGGCTGCGGTGCCACCCTCACCGGATTGCGCCGAACCAAGAACGGGCGCTTCACACTGCGTGATGCCATACCGCTGCGTAAATTGAATGATGCCTTCGTTGATGGTTCCTGGTATCAGTATCTCATCCCTGCTGCCGATGCCCTCTCAGATTGGCCGGCGATCGAACTCACCAATGAATATATGGACGCCATCCGTCATGGGCACCGCATCCCCGCAGCCGCGGGATCCGGACCAAAGGCTTGCGGTATCAGCGAACAGGGTGAACTGGTTGCCCTGCTCGAACTGGACGCTGCTAAAATGGAATGGCAGCCCAAAAAAGTGTTTTTCTCGTAACCTCTCACCCCCGCAAGGGGGTGTTTTTATGAAAACTGGAATTTCAAATATAATAGAGCCATGACTCAGTCGGATCCCCTGCAAGCGTTAAATTCAAAGCATTCAGTCATCACTATCGGCTCATTTGATGGCGTCCATCTCGGGCACCAGCACCTTTTACATCAGGTTGTCGACCATGCTCGTAAAAACGGACTGCAGTCAGTGGTCATCACTTTTTGGCCTCTGCCCGCCCTGTTTTTTAAGAGAGTCCCCCGCGTTACGCGCTCACCTCTCCTGAAGAGCGAATTGAACTGATTAAAAAATCTGGCGTAGACCGTGTCATAACATTGGATTTCAACCAGGAACTCACCAGCCTGGACGCCCGCTCCTTCCTCCAAATTCTCAAGAGCCATACCGGTTTTTCCTGGATGTTCACCGGACCTGATTTTGCGCTTGGCAAGGACCGCCTCGGTGATACCACTACCCTCAAGGAAATCGGTTTGCAAATGGATTTCCAGTTGGAAGTGATTTCCCCTCGGATGGAAAAAAAGCAGGTGGTATCTTCCAGCCAGATTCGCCAGGACCTGCTCGCCGGCAGGATTCGTGAAGCCAACCGTAAACTCGGGCACCACTTCATGCTTCCAGGTAAAGTTGTCCATGGAGAAAATCGCGGCAGTAAACTTGGCTTTCCCACCGCCAATCTGGAGATTGCTCCCGAGCGCCTCATTCCCGGAAACGGCGTTTATGTTACTCGAGCCTGGATGACTGAAAGTGACCACCAGGCGGTTACTAATATTGGCGTCCGCCCGACCTTCGAAAACCCCCTTCCCGCTCCGCGGGTTGAACCTCACCTCCTCGAGGTGGATCGCGACCTGTATGAATCTGAAATAACTTTGGAATTCATTGATTTTATCCGCCCGGAGAAGAAGTTCGCCAGCGTCAATAAGTTGATTGCTCAGATCAAGAAGGACATCAGGAAAGCCCGAAAGGTTTTTTGGAATGAAGAATAGCCCGCGCGTATACCTGCTGGATTCTCTAAAACATACCCCTGAAACGATTGCGGTGGCATTTGCCAAAACTTCACGCTCGCCTGAGTCCTTTGACCAGATCGCGGCAGAATTGACTGACCAGAAGAGTGCCGAATTTAATGAAAAATGGGTTGTGGGTTACGGGCATTCATCTGTGGCGGAACACGCCGTGTTGCACATTGCTGTTGAGAATGTCTCCCGCCTGGCGGTTGAGAACCTGGAGTCAAACCGCCTGGCGTCTTATACTGAAAAATCCACGCGTTACCAGACCTGGGAAAGGGACGCCTATCACCTGCCGCTTGAACTGCAGGGGCATCCCCTTGAAATGGATTATCAGGCTCTTTGCGTTGACTTGTTTGATTTCTATACCCGCATCATTCCACTTGTGATGGAAGTGGTCGAAAATAACACTCCGCGCAAGGAAGAAGAAAGTGATGCTGCGTGGCACCGCAAAGTGCGCTCAAATGCTGTAGATGCCTGCCGTTTCATTCTCCCGGCGGCCTCGCTGGCAAACGTGGGAATGACCATCAACGCGCGCGCACTCGAACACGGCATCAGCAAGATGCTCTCTTCCAACCTCGCGGAGGTACGCGCGATGGGAGAAAACATCAAGGCGTGTGCCATCCAGTCCGTCCCCACCTTGCTCAAATACGCCGATAAGATCACCTACCTGGATGTCGTCACAGAAAAGATCAATACCACACCTTGCAGTGCAGCCCCTTCTGTTAATGATTGGTGCCGGCTGGTTGACTTTGACACAAACGCAGAAAACAAGATCCTCGCAGCTGCCTTGTTCCGTTACAAGGAAATTGACTATGCGCAAGCATTCTGCGCCATTGCTGAGTTTACGCCTCTCCAAAAAAGTGACCTCGCCCGTACCATCCTGGGGCAGCGCAGCCGTTTCACTGCTCCCTTGCGCGAGGTCGAGCATTCTTCCTTTACCTTTGAGGTCACGCTGGACCAGGGTGCATACTACGAAGTAAAGCGTCACCGTATGATGACGCTCACCACCCAGACCTTTACGCCATTCCTTGGCTTTGCTCTTCCAAAAGTTGTGCAGCAGGCTGGTTGCAGCCGGGAGTTCGCTCAACTTATGCAGCGCTGCCTCATGTTATACTCGCGGCTTGAATCTGTCTCCCCTGGCATCGGTTCCTACATTCTGCCCAACGCTTTCAACCGCAGGTTCCTC
Organism: uncultured Chloroflexia bacterium; assembly: GCA_963753625.1. Lineage (GTDB taxonomy): Bacteria > Chloroflexota > Anaerolineae > Anaerolineales > Anaerolineaceae > UBA6107. The sequence goes on along the minus strand of CAVWCP010000001.1, from coordinate 13,880 downwards.
ATCACCACAAATTTGCGCAGCGCCATTCATTTCATTAACCTGCGCGCTGCTCCCAATGCACATTTTTCTGTGCGCCGCCTGGCAGCAAAAATGGCAGATGACCTGCGGGGAGTGTTACCCGCTTTTGCTCCGCACCTTTTCATTGAGACCGGAGAAACCTGGCAGGAGATTGAAAAGAATTATTTTCAGCAAGTGATGTGAGGGAGAATTATGATCACTGAACAGGAAATTGTTATCCGCCTGGCTATCGCCTCGGTTTTGGGGATGATCGTAGGTTTTGAACGCGAACGTCAGAACCAGCCGGCAGGCTTGCGCACCCACACCATCCTCGCCATCGGCTCCTGCCTCGCCATGACCATTTCGATCAACCTCGCCATGCAGTTCACCCCGCTCGTGCCTAATGGTGATCCAGCCCGGCTGGCAGCCCAGGTGGTTTCCGGTATCGGTTTCCTGGGTGCTGGTGCCATCTTACGATACGGCACAAGCGTCAAGGGGCTCACTACCGCCACCTCGCTCTGGACCACTGCCATGGTCGGTCTTGCCATCGGTGCCGGGCATTTCTTTTCCGGTATCGCCACCACGGTCATGTTATTGGTGATCCTGGTATTGCTGAATGTCATTGAGAAAAAATGGATCAAGGGCTATGAAACCATCAGTGTCTCCGTCACTGCCATCGATAATCCCAACCTGACGGAGGAATTGGTGGCTTTGTTTAACAGTTGAAGAAAAAAGTCCTCTCGATTTCACTTGAAACCGACCTCCCGGCAAATAAGGTGATCGCCTCCATGGTAATAAAAACCATCGCGGATGATCCCATGAATGATATCCGCGATGGGCTAAGCCAGATTAAAGGGGTTACACACTACCGATTAAATTGAACGTGGATTGAGCCCGTTCCGCACCGCCACCATCTCCGCCATAATCGCCAATGCGATCTCCTGCGGACCTTTTGCCCCGATTTTCAAGCCCACCGGTGTACTGATCCGGTTTATCTGTTCTTCAGTTAGTCCCATTTCCAACAATTCCAGTTTTCTACGGGCAAAATTGATCTTCGAACTCAGCATGCCAATGTAATGCGCCGGGCTTTTGCAGGCAATTTCTGCAGCAGGCAGATCCAGTTTGTCATCATGCGATAGTGTCACCAGGTAACAACCCTCGTCAAGTTTAAGTTTTGGCAGGGCATCCTGCGGCCACTCCGCCATTAATTCATCCACTTCCGGAAACCGCTCCCGGTTGGCAAACGCCTTGCGCGGATCCACCAGGATGGTCTGAAACCTCAGACCCTTAGCCATTCCCAACAGGCTGATGGCAGTATGTACGCCGCCGATGACGATAAGTCGTGAAGGCAGCGGGAATATGTTGAAGAAAAACGGGATTTCTTGCTGCGCCTTTTCCAGGCGGAACTCTTTACTGACTTGGTCAAGAAACAACTTTTTCTGATCCACCCCTTCCGCGAAATGCAGGTCACTCAACCGCAGCATCTTCAAAAGGTCCTCGTCAGGATAAATGGAAAACGTCTGCCCGCGATCCTCGGGAGATAACACGGAGACCTGGGCAAAAATTCGCCCGGAGGAAAGGTGTCCAACGGTATCTGTCAATTCCTCCCTGCTGTAAGGGCGTATCAACACATCCAGGTTGCCGCCGCAGGCCAGCCCCACCGTGAATGCCATTTCATCTGAAATACCATAATGGACGACATTGGCTTTTCCGGTCTTCAATACCTGCAGGGCTTCTTGCACCACTGCTCCTTCAACGCATCCAGCGCTCACTGAGCCTGCCATCTCACTATCCTGGCTGATCGCCATGGTGGCACCCAGTTCGCGCGGTACGGATCCTTGAATCTTAATCACTGTGGCCAGCGCCACCTGTTTTCCCTGTTCAAACCATTTTTCAATCGAGTTGATGATTTCCTGCATGCTTTTTTCCTCACCACAAATATGGGCTCAATTAAATTCTTTGATCTGAGATGTTTCCACAAATATCTGCCGCGCAGTGGAAAAACCCAGCGTTACAGGTTTACCTTCCACATTCAGCGTGATTGTCTGGTTGAACGGCAGGATTTCGCTCACTGTCACAACCTGACCCGGTTCTATGTGGTTTTCCTCAAGAAACGTCAACAACCCGGGGATTTCCTCCGCTAGTTCATGGACTCTTCGGATGACCACTTCTTCTCCGCTCTTCACCAGCGGTAGTGCTACCCAATCAGATACTGAGGCTTCAAACCCGGGCAGCGGGTTTCCGTGCGGGCAGGTCTCCGGTTGGTTGAGTTCCTCCAGCAGCGCTGCTTCCACGTCATCAGAGATCGTGTGTTCAAAACCATGCGCTTCCTGGTGCACCTTAGACCAGGAGAGCAATCGGATCAGCATCCATTCAGCCAGCATGTGCCGCCGTAAAACGGAACGTGCCAGGTCATCTCCGTGCTTGGTTAACTTTGGGCTGTGGTTGGCGTCCATCTCCACCAGCCCGTCCCGGCTCATGCGCTTAAGTGCGTTGGTCACTGTCGGCGGGGTAACGCCCAGTAATTCCGCCAGGCGTGCTCCGCTCGCCGGTCTCTCCATCCCTTTCGGTGATATACAGCAGGCTGAGATAATCTTCGATTGTCGCGCTGGGTTTATCGCTCATGATTTTACCTTTTCAGGAGGAATATCATCCTTTACAAATGACATCTTTATCAAGTATACTAATGTTAATCATTAGCATACGCTAATATAATACCAGAGTCTTGAATGGGTGCAAAGGGTTACTAAATAATTATACAATGATGACTTCGTTACTAAAGCCGCAAGATAAACGCTTGTCCGATGTGAACAAAGGGGAAGAAGTTACCCTTTCCACCGTGCGGGTTGGATTGGAATTAACCAGTCGATTGACTTCGTTGGGTCTCACTCCTGGGGTTCAGCTCCAGGTGTTGCAGAATTACGGGCGCGGTCCCATCATCATTAACGTACGTGGTACTCATGTGGCATTAGGCCGCGGAGAAGCCGAAAGAATCCTGGTTGAGCCCTTCGGTGGTGCATGAGCGACTGTCACGACGTTTCAAAACCCTCCACAAAAAGAACTGTAAAACCAAAAGACTCGCCATTGATTGCCCTCGTGGGGCAGCCCAATGTGGGCAAGTCAACCGTTTTTAACCTCCTCACGGGCATGAATCAGCACGTTGGCAATTGGCCGGGGAAGACCGTTGAAAGAAAAGAAGGTCGCTTTAAGCAAAACGGCAAAGACCTATACCCTGGTTGACCTCCCCGGGACTTACAGCCTCAGTGCCAATTCTGCCGAAGAATTGATTACCCGCGAGTTCATCCTTACCGAATCTCCTGACCTGGTCGTTGCCCTGGTGAATGCCGCCAATCTTGAGCGTTCTCTCTACCTGGTTGCGGAACTGGTTTCACTGCCTGCGCCGCTGTTGGTCGTCCTTAATATGATGGACGTCGCCAGGCAGGAGGGGTATCACATTGAACCTGAAGTCCTTGAGGCAGCCCTTGGGGTCCCGGTCATTGCTTTCACCGCCACACACATGGAAAGTGTCCAACCTCTTATTCAGGCTATCCAGGATGTTCTGGAAAGTACCGTAAGGTCACAGCCAAAAACTCCCGCCATCCGCGCTGACCACCAGGTTGTCCTCGACCGCGTTATTGATCTTCTTTGTCCGTATCCATTTCCCCCTTATCCCAGGGAGTGGCTTGCTCTAAAATTGCTTGAAGGAGATGCAGAGATCACCCGCAAGGTAAAAGCTGCGTTGCCTGCGGCGGAATGGCAGTCGCTTCACGATCTTCTAAAACAGCACGACGATGCCTTACTCGCCATCGCCTCCGGGCGTTATGAATGGATTGGCAGAATGACACGCGCTGCCGTTACGCATCCGAAGATTGGGCAGATCAGCCTCACCGACCGGCTGGATCGCTGGGCAGCGCATCCTCTCGTCGGTTTAATTCTCCTTGGCTTGGTGCTTGGTCTTGTTTTTTGGCTCACCTTCACCATTGGGTCACCTGTTCAGACCTGGCTCGAAAATAGCGTCATTATTCCGCTCGGATCGTTGGTTTCAACCGCCATGCAGGGTTCTCCTGGCTGGCTTCGCGGCGTCATCGTGGATGGCGTCATCGGCGGGGTCGGTTCTGTCCTCACTTTTCTGCCCATCCTCATCATCTTCTTCGCTTCGTTTGGTTTCCTTGAAGACGTTGGCTACATGGCTCGCGCCGCCTTTGTGATGGATAACTTCATGCATTGGATGGGACTGCATGGCAAGTCATTTCTGCCCCTTTTCCTCGGTTTTGGCTGCAATGTCCCGGCAGTGATTGGCACACGTGTTATCGATTCATGGAAATCCCGCTTGCTCACCATCCTCCTTGCGCCTCTTGTCCCTTGCACTGCGCGCATGGCTGTGGTCGCCTTCCTTGCTCCGATCTTTTTTGGCCGTCAGGCCATTTTCGTGGTTTGGGGTTTGGTGGCATTCAGTATCTTCATTCTCATCCTGCTTGGGGTTATTCTCAATCGCATCCTCTTTAAAGGTGAACGCTCTGCTTTCATCATGGAAATGCCGCTTTATCACATCCCTAACTGGCGTACCATCGGGTTGCTCATCTGGCAGCGCTCATTGTCCTTCCTTAAAAAGGCAGGCACAACCATTCTTATCCTTTCGCTGGTGATCTGGACGCTTTCCTACCTGCCTAATGGAGATCCGGACAACAATATCCTCTCCTGGATCGGCCGCTTTTTGGAACCAGCCGGCAGGGTAATGGGGCTGGACTGGCGCCTGACGGTTGCCCTGCTCACCAGTTTTATGGCTAAGGAAAATGCCATCGCCACGCTTGGAGTGCTGTTTGGTAACACAGCCGGCAGTGGATTAGCGCAAACCCTTGCAGCAGCTTACTCACCTGCCACGGCTTTGGCATTCCTCACTGTCTCCATTCTCTTCATCCCGTGTGCTGCCACAGTGGCTGTCATTCGCCAGGAAACCGGCTCATGGAAATGGACTTTACTGAACATCGGCTTAATGCTGGTGATTTCAGTGGTTGCCGCCATAATTGTCTTTCAACTGGCTGGTCTGATCGGATAAACAATGCTCGAAAAACTATTGGCAGAAATCAGAAGCGGAACAACCACCTCTCCCATCACCCTGGCTGAACGCTTGAATACCACACCGCGCATGATCGAAGCCATGTTGGATACACTCGAAAACATGGGCTATCTGAAGTCGATTAACAACGAGTGCCAGGACAGTTCCTGTGGCGCCTGCCCTGTTGCCGGCATGTGCTCCTCACCGACCCAGAAACAACCCAGGATCCGTATCCTTACTTGAAATTCCTGAATACCGATTATCCTGGTAACAAACCCCATATCATTATCCCTAATCAATCAAAAATCTGTTTATACTGTTAAAGACTATCCTGGTAATCTTTACCATTCTTAATCTGTCTTAATCATTACACTTGTTATTAACCGTATAATGCCTTAATTCATGCATTGAAGAATATCTATGTGCTGGCAGGGTTTTTCCTTGGGATTTCTAAGTTTGGATTCTACTTTTTTCTCTTTCAACTTGTCCTCTCCTCTAATGGGTTTATCATCCCGTGGGAGGCAGAGTAAAACACTATGATTCTAAGGATCATAAAAAAGGTACTTCGTATACTGGTTATCTTGTTGGGCGTGTTGGTCTTCACCTTTATTCTGATCAACGCCGTTCCCGGAAACCCATTAAGCAATTTTTCAACTGCCCAGAGGGGTTTAACCAACTACAGTATCGATCAAGCCACGATGAACAACTTCAACCAGCGCTTTGGCTTGTACCAGCCTCCCTGGAGACAGTTTACTCGTTACCTGATCGGTGATTTTTACGGTGATGATGATTCGTTCGTGTGCGGTGTGATATGCGGTAACCTCGGTCCCTCTGTCTCCCAGGGTGGGCGTAGTGTTGAAAACATCCTCTTCTCACCTCCTACCGGAAAGTCTTTTTGGCTCAGCCAGTTCGGTTACTCCATCCGCTTGGTATTCCTGAGCTCATTGATCGCAGTTGGTCTTGGCATTCCTTTGGGAATTCTCGGGGCCAGGAAACATGCAAAAACATCTGGCCGCTTCCTGGATGTAATCCTGGCGGCAGCCGTCTCGATCCCCAATTTCGTTCTCGGATTGCTGGCTATGATTGTCCTTGCCTCCTGGCTGCATTTGATAAATGTTCTGCCTGATTGGAATGATTTTGGGCAATGGCTTGTACCCGGGTTTGTCTTGGCGCTTATGCCAATGGCAAACATTGCCAGGGTAATGCAGGTAGCTATCATCAATATTCAAAATGAGGATTTTGTTCGCACTGCCCGCGCCAAAGGGTTGGTTGAACGCAGGGTAATCGTTGACCACATCTTGCGGAATGCCTATGCACCCTTCATTACTTACCTGGGTCCAACCTTGGTGGAATTATTTGCCGGGCTGTTCATCGTCGAGAGTTTGTATTCCTTTCCGGGTTTTGGCCGGCAGTACTGGATGGCTGTCCTTAAACTGGATTATCCTTTGATCCTCGGGTTAACTTTGATTTATGCAGTCATCATTGCGCTGGTGAACATCATCGTGGAGATAACCAGTGAGATCATAGACCCGCGTCTGATGATTGTTAAGGAACCGGATTCTCAATGAATTCCCTCCCGGTGCGCAAGAAATTATCAACATCCAGAGCCTATGTCTTTGGTCTGTTTATCATCGCTGCCTTTGCGCTTGTCGCCATTTTTGCTCCCCTGCTCGCGCCTCACGATCCCTATGCAAGCAGTTTCAAGCAATCCGACCTGCCTCCAATGTGGGTTCAAAAAGGCAACAATATTGGAGATGATTGGCCACCCGCTCGGCACCGACACGCTGGGCCGGGATATATTCAGTCGATACCTTTATGGGGTCAGAACAACTTTCGTCCTGGCGCTGGGTTCACTCCCGCTTATCGCCATATTTGGAACTATGGTCGGCCTCGTTGCAGGTTACCTGGGGAAGAGAGTAGACGCTGTAATAACCACCATACTCGATATCCTCCAATCCCTCCCGGGAATCATGTTTGTCGTCATCACCGTTCTCGGACTGCGCAGCACGCTTAAGCCCACCTGGATTAATGGGTGCATCACTCTCATTATCAGTTACTCCGTCATTGGTTGGGTTGGTCTTGCCCGTATCGTCCGTGTTACTGTCCTTCAGATAAAGACCCAGTTGTATATTGAATCCGCCATCTCCATCGGTGCCACCCCCTGGCGCATCATCACCAAACATATCTTTCCCAATGTCTCCCATCTGATTATTGTATGGGTCATCAACAACTTCCCTGCCATCATCCTGTTGGAAGCCATCCTGGGCTACATTGGTGTGGTCATCACCCGGGCAGTGGGTGGCAATGATTTCTCCGTGGTTAGTTGGGGAGGGCTCTTCTTCGCGGGACGGGCTGCCATTGGCTACAATCCAACGTTGTTACTCGTTCCCTCGCTCAGCCTGTTACTCCTGTCGATGAGCTTCATCCTGGTTGGCGATCACTATCAGAGGAAATACGAGAAGGTTTAGCATCGCCGGCTGCCATTGAGCGGATGATGGTTGAGGAGGGACTGATGCAAGGACAACCCCCCTGGCGTAACTTCTGGCTAACCCGCAGGAAGAGATTCTCCGGTTGCCGCATGTAGTGAAAATTCCCATTTTGGAAACCCGCAATTCTCGGCTATTATATTAAGCATGAATATCGTTCCACCACTCCCCTACCTTGACGCCCCCCGGGACGAGACTGTCGCGCCATTGGCGCGTCACCTGCCCCCATACTATCCGGGAATGGTGAGCGCGTGGCTCACCCGCAATGCCCAGCCAGGCGTGGTGCTCCTTGATCCCATCGGCTCATCCCCACGAGTCCTCCTGGAGGCGGCTTCGCGCTGCCGCGTCATCGTCAACTCCAATAACCCTGTCACAGCTGCCATTCTCAAGATCCTCGCGGGCGATCCGCAGGTCAGCGGCTTTCAATCCCTGCTGGCAAGGTTGTCGGCGGTCAAACGCGGCGAGGAACGCCTGGAAGAACACCTCAAGAACCTCTACCTCACCCGCTGCGCCAACTGCCGCCAGATGCTGCACGCCGATGCCTTTCTGTGGCGTAAAGCGGAGTCCGCTCCCTTCGCGCGCATCTACCAATGCCCCAACTGCGGTGATGCCGGCCAGCGCCTGATCACCGATGAAGACCTCGAACGCCTGCTGGGGCTGCAGAAATCCTACCCGCTGCACCAGGCGCGCGCCCTGGAACGCGCCTCCCTCGGCACAGCCGACAGCCAGAAACTGGTGGAGGAGGTCCTCAACCTTTACACGCCGCGCGCGGTGTACTTCATCTTCACCCTGCTGAACAAAATGGAAGGCATTGTCCTTTCCACCCGCCAGCGGGAGATCTACGAAGCCATGTTCCTCAATGTGCTGGATGCCGGGCATTCACTCAACCCCTGGCCGGAAACCGGTGAACCCCCCAAATCATTGTCACTGCCCGCTGAATTCATCGAGAAGAACCTGTGGCAGGTGATGGAGAATGCCCACCTGGAGTGGTGCGGTGTCTCCCCCAAGGTGGAGGTCACCCAGTGGCCAGCCATGCCCGCCGGAGCGGGCATCAGCCTGCACCGCGGCAGGATACGCGACCTTGGCGCAGACCTGCTCAAGCCGCAGCCGGGTGCGCTCATCACTGTCATCCCCCGCCCATTGGCAGCCTTCTGGACCTTCTCGGCGGTGTGGAGCGGCTGGATCTGGGGCAGGGAGAACGCTGCCAGTTTCATGGGCATTCTGGAGCGCCGCCGCTTTGACTGGGCGTGGCACGCCGCCGCCCTGCAGGCCGCCTTCTCCGCGACCGCCAAAATGGTCACTGAGGGAACGCCATTCTTCGGGCTCATCCCCGAGCCGGCGCCGGGGCTCATCAACGCCACCTTTGAAGCCGCCAGCGCCAGTGATTACGCCCTGCGCGGACTGGCGTATTACGACGAGAGCAAGCCCATCCAGGTGGAGTGGGCGCTGCAGCCTGAACGCGCGTCCACGGGCAGGGTCAACCACCAGGGCATCATCCGCGAATCCATCCGCCACCTGCTGATGGACGCCGGCGAACCCCAGCGCTACATCAAGATCCACGCTGCCGTCATGGCGGGTCTGGCGGTCAACGACGTGCTCTCCGCGGACGTGCATCAGCTGCGCAGTGATTTCCCCGCGGAACTGCAAAAGGATTTCCACAACATTCTCACGGACGGCAAATTCCTGCGCCACATGGACTTCACCAGCCAGGAGAAGGAAAGCGGCTTCTGGTGGTTTGCCCAGATCGAGCAGCTCCCCATTCCGCTATCCGACCGCATGGAGACTGCGCTGGTGGAGTTCCTCCAGCAGCACAAGACCATCCGCCTGGCTGACCTGGTGGCGCATCTCAACAGCCAGTTCCCCGGGTTCGCGACCCCCGCCATCGAATACATGGAGCGCTGCCTTGCCTCTTACGCGTCGCAGGACCCGGTCTCGGGTGATTGGACGCTCAATGAGCACGACGACGCCGCGCGGCGCGCGCAGGACGTCACCAATATCGTCAAGCTCATCTCTGAAGCCGGGAGTAAGTTGGGCTACGCCATCCAGGGGGACAACCCCATCGAGTGGTGCGAGCCGGGGGATGCGCTGGCGCCCATCTACCGCTGGTTCACCTCCCCCACGGCACAGGTGGGCACGTTTGCCCGCCTGCCCAGCCCACAGGGCTGCGAGAGCGTCTACCTCTTCCCCGGCAGCCGCGCCGGGCTCATCAAGTACAAGATCGAGCGGGATGCGCTCCTCAGGGAACGCACCGCGCAAAACTGGCATTTCCTCAAGTTCCGCACCATGCGCCACCTGGCGGTGCGCCCTGACCTGTCGCGGGAATTGTGGACACTGCTGATCGATTCTGACCCGATCAGCCTGGAAGAGACCACCCAGCTTTCGATGTTCAATCTATAAGGGGTTCAGCGCACCTGTTTGAAGTTGATCAGGATGAGGTTCTTATCGCAGGTGTCGTAGGTATCAAAGATCACCTGCTCCGAGATGGGCAAAAAGGATTGGTCATTCAGCTGCACCGCCAGCGACTGCGTGGACGCGATGGCTTTATCCCCCAGCACAAACTCAAAGCCGGAATCACCGTACCAGGCGGAAGCTCCCCCGGTCAGGGTGGTCATTTCGACCGACTTGCCGTTGTAGATGCCGGTGAGGTGCACGCGCATGCCGACCATCGGGCGGCCCTGCAGGTCTACCACGCGCCCTGCCACTCCCTGCCAGTTGCAATCCATATCCGTGTGGAAGACCGTCCCCGCCATGGCGATGGGGTTGCTCTCCAGCGCGAACGGGTAAACGCCATCCCCGAGGGTTGGCGCGAAGGTGGGCGCGTGCCTGGGTTGCGACGATGATGGGTTCCGGGGTGGCGGTTGCCTCCGCGGGAATGATCGGTTACCCCGGCAGCCGGCGTCCAGGTGGCGGGCAGGTAGACCAGCGATGGCGTTGGCGTTGAAAGGTTAACCAGCACGGGCATGGTGGGCGGCGGGAAGGGGTTCAACCCGATTGCCGGGTTGGAGAAGATCAACGCCAGCACTGCCACCAAACTGATGGTGGCCAGCAGCGCCAGACCGGTGAGCGTGTTCCACACCATGTCGCGGCGTTGTTTGCGCTTGTACCTTTTGCTGCGTGCGGCGAGTTCTTCGTGATCCAGATAGTTCATGCGCTTCTCTCCAACGAGTTTAGATGCAATTACTGCACCAGAATTTCAATTGTGCTGGTGGCGCGCGCAGCTTCAAGCCAGGCTTGCAGGGCTTTCTCCTGCAGCATGCGGCGCGACTCAATGGAGAGCTTGTGCTCCGCCTCGCGCGCGATGACGTAGACGATGTGATAGCCGATATCGCTCTTGATCACTTCGGTGTACTCCCCCGGCTGCAGGGCAAACACGGCTTCTTCAACATTGGGCTGCGTCAGCATGCCGCGCGGGAACCAGCCGAGGTCTCCGCCGAGGAGTGTGTCCAGCTTGATACGCCAGCGTCTCAAAGTCTTCACCGCTCTGCAGCTTGGCGTAATAGAATGCGGCGTTGTCTTCATCCTGCACCAGGATCTGGCGCGCGCGGATGTGCTCGGCGGTGAGCGGCACGGCGTTGATGATCTCGTCGCGCTGCCAGGTCACCAGGATCGCGCGGCGCAAACTCTCCCTGAAGGATTCGGGGGTGTAGTTGTTGCGCTCCTGCCAGGATATCAAATTTGCCTCGCCGCCAACATCCGCCGCCAGCTTGTCGAGGCGCGTTTGCAGTTCGGCGTCATCCACCACCCTGCCGTTCTGCGCGGCGGCTTGCGCCAGCAGCAGCTCATCGGTGTAGTTGCGCAGCACGCGCTCCTTCTGCTCCTGGTCGGTCGCAGATTCGCCCGATGGATTCCTGGGCGTCCTTGAGGCGCAGCAGCGCGGCGTTGTACTCCGCCAGCGTGATGCCCTGCCCGTTGACCACGAGCGCCATGGGGATGGAGGTTGCAGTGGGGGGCTGCGGGGTATCCGCAACTGGAGGGGGGGTGAGGGTGCCTGGCTTACCGCAGGCGGTAAGCAGCAGTAATGGTCACGAGTGATGCTATGAGGATGTCGTTTCATTCGCTAAATTATACCTGAATTGTGTTTAAACAAAATCTGGCAGGCTTTTCAGCCTGCCAGTTCTTCATCCATTGGATTAGTAATCCATCGGGGGCATTTGAGGTGCCGCCGGTGCATTCTTCTCGGGCAGGTCGGTGATCAGGGCTTCGGTGGTCAGGATCATGGCTGCAATGGAGGCAGCATTCTCGAGGGCACCGCGGGTAACCTTGGCAGGATCGCCGAGGCCGCCTTTGATCATGTCGATGTAATCGTCGCGCATCACATCGTAGCCGAACTTGTCGTTCTTCTTGGCTTTCTGGGCAGCGCGCACGCCTTCAACGATCACGGCGCCGTCTTTGCCGGCATTTTCAACGATCTTGCGCATGGGCATTTCAAGGGCTTTGCGCACGATCTTCACGCCGATCTGCTCATCTTCGGTATCCAGTTTGAGGTCATCCAGCACGACCATGGCGTTCAGCAGGGCAACACCACCACCGGGGACAATACCTTCTTCCACAGCGGCGCGCGTGGCGGAAAGGGCATCTTCCACGCGGTGTTTCTTTTCCTTGAGCTCGGTCTCGGTGGCAGCACCAACACGGATGATGGCAACACCGCCGGAGAGCTTGGCAAGGCGTTCCTGCAGTTTTTCGCGGTCATAATCACTGGTGGTCTTGTCGATCTCCACGCGGATCTGCTCGATGCGTCCCTTGATCTGGGCTGCTTCACCCTTGCCGCCGATGATGGTGGTGTTGTCTTTATCGGCAGTCACCTTTTCGGCGCGGCCGAGGTCGGTGAGGGTAACGGTATCCAGCTTGCGTCCGGTCTCTTCAGAGATCACCTGGGCGCCGGTGAGCAGGGCAATATCCTGCAGCATGGCCTTGCGGCGGTCACCAAAACCGGGGGCTTTGATGGCGAGCACGTTGAGCATGCCGCGCAGTTTGTTGAGCACCAGGGTGGCCAGGGCTTCAGCGTCGATATCTTCGGCGATGATCACCAGGTCGCGTTTGCCGGTCTGCACAAGTTTCTCGAGCACAGGCACAATATCCTGGGCGGCGGAAATTTTCTTGTCGTAGATGAAAATGTAGGGTTCGGGGATGATGGATTCCATGTGTTCGGAATCGGTGATGAAGTAGGGGGAGATGTAACCGCGGTCGAACTGCATACCCTCTACGTATTCTTTTTCGAATTCCAGACCCTTGGATTCTTCAACGGTGATAACGCCGTCTTTGCCGACTTTGTCCATCACGTCTGCGATGAGTTCGCCAATGGAGGCGTCCTGGGCGGAGGTGGTGGCAACCGCGGCGATATCGGCACGGGTGCTGATGGGCATGGCGGCTTTTTTGATGGCTTCTGAGACCTTGTTGGTGGCGATCTCAATGCCGCGTTTGAGCAGCATGGGGTTGCCGCCGGCAGCGAGGGTCTTGAGACCTTCGGTGACGATGGAGTGCGCCAAAAGGGTGGAGGTGGTGGTGCCGTCGCCGGCGATATCGTTGGTCTTGGTGGCGGCTTCCTTCATCAACTGGGCGCCCATGTTCTCAAACGGGTCTTCCAGTTCAATTTCCTTGGCAACGGTTACGCCATCATGCGTGATGGTGGGGGAACCGAATTTGCGGTCGATGGCCACGTTGCGTCCCTTGGGGCCGAGGGTGGTGACGACTGCGGCAGAAACAACATCAATGCCGTTCTTGAGCTTGCGGCGGGCTTCTTCACCAAAAATCAATTGTTTAGCAGACATAGAGGTTTACTCCTTATTAAGAATGGAACTTTACTTTACGATCGCGAGCAGATCAGCTTCGCGCAGGATCAAGAGTTTCTTGCCGTCGATCTTGATCTCGGTGCCGCCATACTTGGCGAAGAGCACGGTGTCTCCCACAACCACATCCAGCTGGATGCGTTTGCCCTCGTCGTCGCGGTCACCAGGACCAACGGAGAGGACAACACCCTTTTGGGGTTTTTCTTTTGCGGTTTCGGGTAAAACAATTCCGCCGGCAGTAACGTCATTTTCTTCCAAGGGTTCAACCACAACCCTGCTGCCCAAAGGTTTCAAATTTAGAGCCATACTGACCTCCTGAAAAGGAATGAACTGAATTTTTTAGCACTCGTATGTAGGGAGTGCTAAAGTCACTTCCAATAATAATCGTGTTTGAAAAGTAAGTCAAGAGGGTTAAGGCAACTCTTATATATTTCTGATAAATGGTGAAGAGAAGTCGAGAGGCGAGAGAAGAGAATCGTAATCTGTAATTCGTAATCTGTAATTCGTAATTCGTAATCTGTAATTCGTGATTCGTCTCGCATAGATGTCATTGCG